>NZ_CP143637.1:0-4090000 GCF_036362765.1 Chryseobacterium sp. CP-77 | reverse complement strand
AACCATGCAGCACCTTGAAAAATGTCCGAAGAAAAGTCTATTTCTAAACCTGTCATTTCCCATTTAAGCCTTGGTAAGGTTCCTCGCGTATCATCGAATTAAACCACATAATCCACCGCTTGTGCGGGCCCCCGTCAATTCCTTTGAGTTTCAAACTTGCGTTCGTACTCCCCAGGTGGCTAACTTATCACTTTCGCTTAGTCTCTGAAGCTTGCGCTCCAAAAACGAGTTAGCATCGTTTACGGCGTGGACTACCAGGGTATCTAATCCTGTTCGCTCCCCACGCTTTCGTCCATCAGCGTCAGTTGTTGCTTAGTAACCTGCCTTCGCAATTGGTGTTCTAAGTAATATCTATGCATTTCACCGCTACACTACTTATTCCAGCTACTTCAACAACACTCAAGACCTGCAGTATCAATGGCAGTTTCACAGTTAAGCTGTGAGATTTCACCACTGACTTACAGATCCGCCTACGGACCCTTTAAACCCAATAAATCCGGATAACGCTTGCACCCTCCGTATTACCGCGGCTGCTGGCACGGAGTTAGCCGGTGCTTATTCGTATAGTACCTTCAGCTACCCTCACGAGGGTAGGTTTATCCCTATACAAAAGAAGTTTACAACCCATAGGGCCGTCGTCCTTCACGCGGGATGGCTGGATCAGGCTCTCACCCATTGTCCAATATTCCTCACTGCTGCCTCCCGTAGGAGTCTGGTCCGTGTCTCAGTACCAGTGTGGGGGATCACCCTCTCAGGCCCCCTAAAGATCGTAGACTTGGTGAGCCGTTACCTCACCAACTATCTAATCTTGCGCGTGCCCATCTCTATCCACCGGAGTTTTCAATACCGAATGATGCCATTCAGTATATTATGGGGTATTAATCTTCCTTTCGAAAGGCTATCCCCCAGATAAAGGCAGGTTGCACACGTGTTCCGCACCCGTACGCCGCTCTCAAGATCCCGAAAGATCTCTACCGCTCGGCTTGCATGTGTTAGGCCTCCCGCTAGCGTTCATCCTGAGCCAGGATCAAACTCTCCATTGTATGTTTGTCTGACTCACTCAAAGTTTTTAACGCTTTAGTTTTTCCTTACTTGGTTGTTATATTGTATGTCAATGATCTTTATATCTTTCGCTTTGTAACGAAGCAATCTCTCTGTCAGTGTTGCTCCGTATTTGCGAGTGCAAAAGTAAAACTTTATTTTTTAATGACCAAATGTTTTTGAAGAAAATTTTAAAGTTTTTTAAGTAACCTTAACTCTTCTCAAAACCTCAATCTCTATACTCCTGCGCTCCCTCTAATTGGGACTGCAAAGATACAAACTCTTTTTTAACTGGCAACTTTTTTTTACAAAAAGTTTTGATTTTTTTTTTCGTCTGTTTCTTTTTTGAAGTAATATCGTTTATGCCTATCTAAAGGCGCTTCTGCGCTACTGTTCTACTCTCGTTTTCAGTGGGGCAAAGATAGCAACTTCCCACAACGCAAAACAAGTTTATTTAACATAAAAACATGTAATGTGGAAAACTACATTCATATATTATTACTAAACAAGTACTTATGTAAAAATTTAACTTATCCACATTATTGTTTATAAACCTAATTACTTGGATAAACCATGAAATTCAATTTACTGCAGTTAGTAGTAATTTGAGATATATTTAATTCTTAACCAGCAAACCATACAAAGACATGAAAGTAAAGACAAACAGCTAGCAAAAATAATATTAATCCATTTAAGTATTTAAGAAAAATAAGTTATTGATAATCACAAAAATAAAGAATGTAAACGCATCATCAAGAATAGGATGAAGTATAAAGATTTTAATACTTAAGTGATTTGACAATTTCAAATCTATTTTGTAGTAAATAGATCTTTGACTCTCTGCAGGGTAACAATATCGGTTAAGATAAACGATAGTAATGAAAGCAAACAAGATATCAGCTGTAAGAATGAATAATTTTATGCTGAACCGGGGTAATGATCTTTCAACAGTGTCTTAAACATTCCCTTCCAATTGATCTATTGATTCCGATGACGTCTTTCTTTTTCATTTGCTCTGCTTCTTTCCACTGTGTCATTCCGCAGGAATCCAACCTCCTTTATTAGGGTCTTTATGATTCCTTTAATTCAGACGATTTAATACTGATGAGACTTTGTTGAGACTCCTGCCTTTAGATTAGTTCTATGAAATAAATGATTACATTTAGAAAAGAGCAAGCATTTAGTTACACTATAGATTCCTTAGAATATGATTCATACTCCGATAAAGAACTAAATGCTTTTTCATCAAAAGACTTAAATAGAAATTCGGGATTTAAAGCCCATTATCAAGGTGTTAAGAATCAGATGAATTGCTCTTACATTTATAACTTAAACCAAAAGTATGGAAAAAATTGTAATAGGTATTGACATTAGTGCCAAGACACTGGATATCTGTATTAAAAAGTGTGGTTCTTATTCTTTTAATGTTATTGCCAATGAAGCTAAGGCAATCAAAGTATTCTTCAAAATTTTTCAAGAGCCGAAATCTGAGATTATAGTTTCCATGGAAAATACAGGAAGATATAATTGGGAATTATATCAGGTTCTGGAGTATTTTAATTTTAAAGTTTTTGTACTTAACCCCTTACACTTAAAGAAAAGTATAGGCTTAATAAGGGGTAAAAATGATAAAATTGATGCTAAAAGGATCTGTGAGTTCACAGAGAAACATGAAAAAGAGCTTATAGAATGGAAACCATGCTCTGATAACATAAAGAAAATTAAAGTGCTGTTTTCTGAGCGAAATTCTAAGATAAAGCTAAGAGCTTCTTTATTAAAGCAAAGACATCTTTATTCACAACTTGAAAGTATAGGATATGATTCTAAATTTTTAAAAATGAATAAAAAGGAGATTGAAGTTTTAGAAAAGCATATAGATTTTTTAGAAAATGAAATAGAACAACTCATTGATAATGACTCAGATTTATACTCCAAGAAGCAATGTATACAAAGTATTCCAGGAGTAGGAAAAGTATTAAGCTGGATGATTATTGCTAAAACAGAAGGGTTGACAAAGATTAATAACCCCAGAAAATTAGCTTGTTATGCAGGTGTGGTCCCCTTTGGCTATCAATCTGGAACATCAATAAAATGTAAACCTAAGCTTTCTTATTATGCGGATAAATCATTGAAAACAGTACTTCATATGGCTGCAATGAGAGCTGTGAGACTAGAAAATGATTTAAAAATATATTATCACAGAAAAATAAGTGATGGTAAAAACAAAATGGCAGTTTTAAACGCTGTGAGAAACAAAATTATTCATAGAATTTTTGCAATAATCAGAACAGGGAAACTTTATGAAAAAAACTATAATAATTCTTTGTTTTTGTCATAGAAATCGGAGTGACAATGGGTGGAATAAACGATAGTAGTGAAATCAAACAAGATATCAGCCATAAGAATGAATAATTTTATGCTGAACCGGATAATGATCTTTCAACAGTGTCTTAAACATTCCTTCCAATTGATCTAGTGCTTCCAATGGCGTCTCTCTTTTTCATTTACACCGCTTCTTTCCACTGTGTCATTCCGCAGGAATCCAGCCTCCTTTATTAGAGTCTTTATGATTCCTTTAATCCAGACGATTTAATACTGTAAATTATTTGATGATACTTTGTTGAGACTCCTACCGGAGTGACCATTGGAGGGTGTACTGTCCGTTATCATTGATAAGTGATCAATGATGGATGATAGATGATGAATGATAAGTGATGAATGATGAATAATCGATGTATTACTCATTACTCATACATTGAGCTGGGTATAAAACTGACTAGTCCTGAAAAAGGTTGACTAGTTTAATATTTCAAATATACTTAAATCAGAGTAGGAATTTTCCTATTCTGATTTTGTTTTTTGTATGTTTTTAATTTCACGTTATTTTTCATATGCACTTGGCTGGGGATGTTATAATTTAGGGAAAAATGAGGTCTTAAATTATTATAATAATAAATTGATTGGTCAAGCTGCTGTGAGAGATTCTTAAAGTTTTCAAAAGTATCAATCAATCCAAACTCATATTTCAGAATGCCGTTTACCCTCTCTGCTACAGCATTCTCATAAGGATCCGAGTTCTCGGTCATACTGATAAGAATATCATTTTTCCTTAACGTTTCAGTATATTCTTTACTACAATACTGCAATCCTCTGTCTGAATGATGAATTAAAGAATGTTTATACACCCTGTTCTTTAGGGCTTGTTTTAATGCTTTCAATGTGGAGGCAGTCTGTAAATTATCACTTAGTTCATATCCTACAATTTTCTTTGAATAGGCATCGGTAATCAAATGAAGATAATAATTTTTCTCTTTGGTCTTCAGATAGGTAATATCTGCAACCCAAACTTTTTCTGAACATTTCAACTCCTTTTCTTTAATAATATTCGGGTATTTCTTCATCCAATGTCTGGAATTGGTTGTTTTAAAATAACTGTGTCTTCTGGGAATTAAAAGATAATTCGATCTTAAAAGTTGAAACAGCCGATCTCTTCCTATATGAAGATCCTCTTTTGAAAAATCATTTTTAAGTAATACATAAAGTTTTCGAGTCCCTATTTTAGGCATCTTTTTACGAATTGATAATACCAGTTCTATAATCCTTTTTTGATTATTGATAGAATCAGGCTGTTTCTTCCTTTTATAATAAGCTTGTTTACTGTATCCAAACAATCGGCAGATATCTTCCAGTGAAAGATTTGTATACGGCCTTATTTCCTGGATTGATTGGAACCAGACTTTTTTACAATTTCAATCTTCAACTCACGCTCTGCGATTTCTATAAATTTCTTAAACACTTTGAGCTCTTCTTCCTTTTTGGATAAAGCAGCTTCAAGCTCTTTAATCTTTTGTTTCTGTGGATCTTTCATAGGTCTGCCTTTACTTAATTGTTTTTCATAAGTAAAGTTACCATATTTTATTAACCAACTAGAAATGCATGAATTACCCCGAATATTGTATCGAGTTTGCAATTGGGATTTTGTATATAATCCCCGTTCATATTCAGAGACAACTTGTCGTTTGAATGCCTCACTGTATTCTTGGACAGGGGACGATGTTTTTTTTAGATTCATAAGGATGACTAATTTTATGGTTTTTTAGTCAACCTTTTTCAGGACGAGACAAACAAAAAAAATCCTTTATCGTTATGATAAAGGATTTTTTAAAAATAAAATAAAAACTGGCGGCGGCCTACTCTCCCGCGTTAGCAGTACCATCGGCGCTGGTGGGCTTAACTTCTGTGTTCGGAATGGGAACAGGTGAGCCCCACCGCTAAAACCACCCTAAAGAAGGTATATAGCTTTAAGCATCAGGCTTGAAGCCTTAAGCTTATTGCGTTTTAAGCGATAAAAACTTTCACAAAGACAAAACCTTCGCTGCGCATAAAGAACTTGTCATTTATTATATGATATAGCAACCAAAGGCTATAAATCTACGGGTAATTAGTACTACTTGGCTATGACATTACTGTCTTTACACCTATAGCCTATCAACGTCGTCATCTACAACGACCCTTAAAAGATGTCTCATCTTGAGGCGAGTTTCGCACTTATATGCTTTCAGTGCTTATCTCTTCCAAACGTAGCTACTCAGCGGTGCACCTGGCGGTACAACTGATACACCAGAGGTTTGTTCAATTCGGTCCTCTCGTACTAGAATCAAGCCCTCTCAAACATCTAACGCCCGCAATAGATAGAGACCGAACTGTCTCACGACGTTCTGAACCCAGCTCGCGTGCCACTTTAATGGGCGAACAGCCCAACCCTTGGGACCTTCTCCAGCCCCAGGATGTGACGAGCCGACATCGAGGTGCCGAACCTCCCCGTCGATGTGAGCTCTTGGGGGAGACTAGCCTGTTATCCCCGGAGTACCTTTTATCCTATGAGCGATGGCCCTTCCATACGGAACCACCGGATCACTATGTCCTGCTTTCGCACCTGATCGACTTGTTGGTCTCACAGTCAAGCACCCTTATGCCATTACACTCTACGCACGGTTACCAAGCGTGCTGAGGGTACCTTTGAAAGCCTCCGTTACTCTTTTGGAGGCGACCACCCCAGTCAAACTACCCACCACGCAATGTCCTTCTGAAAGAAGTTAGGCTCCAAGTAAGTAAAGGGTGGTATTTCAACGTCGGCTCCACAAACACTAGCGTGCCTGCTTCAAAGCCTCCCACCTATCCTACACATTACTTACTCAAAGTCAATACGAAGTTATAGTAAAGGTTCACAGGGTCTTTTCGTCCCATTGCGGGTAATCGGCATCTTCACCGATACTACAATTTCACCGAGCTCGTGGCTGAGACAGTGCCCAGATCGTTACACCATTCGTGCAGGTCGGAACTTACCCGACAAGGAATTTCGCTACCTTAGGACCGTTATAGTTACGGCCGCCGTTTACTGGGGCTTCAGTTAATGCCTTCGCTTACGCTAAGCACCTTCCTTAACCTTCCAGCACCGGGCAGGTGTCAGACCCTATACAGCATCTTTCGATTTAGCAGAGTCCTGTGTTTTTGATAAACAGTCGCCTGGGCCTCTTCACTGCGGCCACCATTGCTGATGGCGTCTCTTCTTCCGAAGTTACGAGACTATTTTGCCTAGTTCCTTAGCCACGACTCACTCGAGCACCTTAGGATTCTCTCCTCGACCACCTGTGTCGGTTTTGGTACGGGTTGCTTCACTTCGGCTTTTCTTGGATCAGATTACACTACAGCAGCTTCGCCCGAAGGCTAGGCCTTGACTATTCCGTCAGTCTCCAGCAGCTACATCCAACCGTCCCCTTTTATTGTGAGCAAGTATGGGAATATTAACCCATTGTCCATCCACTACCCCTTTCGGGTTCGCGTTAGGTCCCGACTAACCCTCAGCTGATTAGCATGGCTGAGGAAGCCTTGGTCTTTCGGTGAGCAGGTTTCTCGCCTGCTTTATCGTTACTTATGCCTACATTTTCTTTTCTATCCGCTCCACAATACCTCACAGTACTGCTTCGGCGCAAATAGAATGCTCTCCTACCAGATATATCTAAAATATAAATCCATAGCTTCGGTAATATGTTTATGCCCGATTATTATCCATGCCGGACCGCTCGACTAGTGAGCTGTTACGCACTCTTTAAATGAATGGCTGCTTCCAAGCCAACATCCTAGCTGTCAATGCAGTCCAACCGCGTTGCTTCAACTTAACATATATTTGGGGACCTTAGCTGTTGGTCTGGGTTCTTTCCCTCTCGGACATGGACCTTAGCACCCATGCCCTCACTGCCGCAGAACATTTATTAGCATTCGGAGTTTGTCAGGAATTGGTAGGCGATGAAACCCCCGCATCCAATCAGTAGCTCTACCTCTAATAAACTTATATACGACGCTGCACCTAAATGCATTTCGGAGAGTACGAGCTATCTCCCAGTTTGATTGGCCTTTCACCCCTACCCACAGGTCATCCGAAGACTTTTCAACGTCAACCGGTTCGGTCCTCCACTCTGTGTTACCAGAGCTTCAACCTGCCCATGGGTAGATCACAAGGTTTCGCGTCTAATCCTACTAACTATACGCCCTATTCAGACTCGCTTTCGCTCCGGCTCCGGTACTTAATACCTTAACCTCGCTAGTAAAATTAACTCGTAGGCTCATTATGCAAAAGGCACGCCGTCACAGCATTACGCTGCTCCGACCGCTTGTAGGCGTACGGTTTCAGGTTCTATTTCACCCTTCTATTCGAAGTGCTTTTCACCTTTCCTTCACAGTACTTGTTCACTATCGGTCTTTCAGGAGTATTTAGCCTTGGAGGATGGTCCCCCCATATTCAGACAGGATTTCACGTGTCCCGCCCTACTCATTTATCATCTTATTATGCCTTTCGAGTACAGGATTATCACCTTCTACGATTGTTCTTTCCAGAACATTCCTCTAAACATAAAAAGACTTTTGGGCTAATCCGCTTTCGCTCGCCACTACTTACGGAATCTCTTCGATTTCTTTTCCTCCGGGTACTTAGATGTTTCAGTTCTCCGGGTTTGCTCCTCTTACGAGGTGACATATCTTCAATATGCCGGGTTGCCCCATTCGGATATCTGCGGATCAATTCGTGTGTGCCAATCCCCGCAGCTTTTCGCAGCTTACCACGTCCTTCGTCGCCTCTGAAAGCCTAGGCATCCGCCATACGCCCTTAACGATTTCTTTCCTATTGGTTACTCAAGCGCTTTATACGCTCGGTTTTCTCTTTGTGATGTCTTTACCGTTAATGTCAATGATCTTAATTTCTTCTTTTCCAACTGATGAACAAATGTTGTTTTTGGCTCCATTCGTAACTTTTAAATCAGTCTTCCAAAACTGTGGAGAATAAGGGAGTCGAACCCTTGACCTCCTGCGTGCAAGGCAGGCGCTCTAGCCAGCTGAGCTAATTCCCCTCTAGGTGCTGCAGGCTTTACGCTATAAGCTTTAGGCGTATTGCCTACTGCTTCCAGCTTAATGCTTACCGCTTTAATTAGTAGTCTCGGGCAGGCTCGAACTGCCGACCTCTACATTATCAGTGTAGCGCTCTAACCAGCTGAGCTACGAGACTGTCTTTTAGACGTAAAAGATGATAGACTGATTGATAATAGACTAATTTCTTCGTCTTTCTCTCTCTGCTTTTATCTTCTTTGCCTCTCTCAATCCCTTTACTAATTTCTAGTGGGTTTTGTATTTTTATATATCAACCAAACAAAAAAACTAAAGCTATACTTTAAGTAAGTATAATGTACTTGCGTACTGATTTTGTTTAACGTCAAAAGACGCTCTAAAATGAGATGTTCCAGCCGCACCTTCCGGTACGGCTACCTTGTTACGACTTAGCCCTAGTTACCTGTTTTACCCTAGGCAGCTCCTGTTACGGTCACCGACTTCAGGTACCCCAGACTTCCATGGCTTGACGGGCGGTGTGTACAAGGCCCGGGAACGTATTCACCGCGCCATGGCTGATGCGCGATTACTAGCGATTCCAGCTTCATAGAGTCGAGTTGCAGACTCCAATCCGAACTGAGACCGGCTTTCGAGATTTGCATCACTTCGCAGTGTAGCTGCCCTCTGTACCGGCCATTGTATTACGTGTGTGGCCCAAGGCGTAAGGGCCGTGATGATTTGACGTCATCCCCACCTTCCTCTCTACTTGCGTAGGCAGTCTCACTAGAGTCCCCAACTTAATGATGGCAACTAGTGACAGGGGTTGCGCTCGTTGCAGGACTTAACCTAACACCTCACGGCACGAGCTGACGACAACCATGCAGCACCTTGAAAAATGTCCGAAGAAAAGTCTATTTCTAAACCTGTCATTTCCCATTTAAGCCTTGGTAAGGTTCCTCGCGTATCATCGAATTAAACCACATAATCCACCGCTTGTGCGGGCCCCCGTCAATTCCTTTGAGTTTCAAACTTGCGTTCGTACTCCCCAGGTGGCTAACTTATCACTTTCGCTTAGTCTCTGAAGCTTGCGCTCCAAAAACGAGTTAGCATCGTTTACGGCGTGGACTACCAGGGTATCTAATCCTGTTCGCTCCCCACGCTTTCGTCCATCAGCGTCAGTTGTTGCTTAGTAACCTGCCTTCGCAATTGGTGTTCTAAGTAATATCTATGCATTTCACCGCTACACTACTTATTCCAGCTACTTCAACAACACTCAAGACCTGCAGTATCAATGGCAGTTTCACAGTTAAGCTGTGAGATTTCACCACTGACTTACAGATCCGCCTACGGACCCTTTAAACCCAATAAATCCGGATAACGCTTGCACCCTCCGTATTACCGCGGCTGCTGGCACGGAGTTAGCCGGTGCTTATTCGTATAGTACCTTCAGCTACCCTCACGAGGGTAGGTTTATCCCTATACAAAAGAAGTTTACAACCCATAGGGCCGTCGTCCTTCACGCGGGATGGCTGGATCAGGCTCTCACCCATTGTCCAATATTCCTCACTGCTGCCTCCCGTAGGAGTCTGGTCCGTGTCTCAGTACCAGTGTGGGGGATCACCCTCTCAGGCCCCCTAAAGATCGTAGACTTGGTGAGCCGTTACCTCACCAACTATCTAATCTTGCGCGTGCCCATCTCTATCCACCGGAGTTTTCAATACCGAATGATGCCATCCAGTATATTATGGGGTATTAATCTTCCTTTCGAAAGGCTATCCCCCAGATAAAGGCAGGTTGCACACGTGTTCCGCACCCGTACGCCGCTCTCAAGATCCCGAAAGATCTCTACCGCTCGGCTTGCATGTGTTAGGCCTCCCGCTAGCGTTCATCCTGAGCCAGGATCAAACTCTCCATTGTATGTTTGTCTGACTCACTCAAAGTTTTTAACGCTTTAGTTTTTCCTTACTTGGTTGTTATATTGTATGTCAATGATCTTTATATCTTCCGCTTTTTCCGAAGCAATCTCTCTGTCAGTGTCGCTCCGTATTTGCGAGTGCAAAAGTAAAACTTTATTTTTTAATGACCAAATGTTTTTGAAGAAAATTTTAAAGTTTTTTAAGTAACCTTAACCCTTCTCAAAACCTCAATCTCTATACTCCTGCGCTCCCTCTAATTGGGACTGCAAAGATACAAACTCTTTTTTAACTGGCAACTTTTTTTACAAAAAGTTTTGAAGTTTTTTTCGCTTGTTTCTTTTTTGAAGTAATATCGTTTATGCCTATCTAAAGGCGCTTCTGCGCTACTGTTCTACTCTCGTTTTCAGTGGGGCAAAGATAGCAACTTCCTACAACGCAAAACAAGTTTATTTAACATAAATTTTACATTACGGTGATATTTGTTCCTAAAGAACTGGGTAGCAGGGGGAAAAATTTTAAACATTTGTTTGGAGAATCGGGGTGAGAGTGTGGGAGCGTGGGAGAGTTTGAGTGTTTGAGGGGAGAGGGGTATGATTCGGGGTGCCGGATGCGGGGTTTGGGGTGAGGAAGATCAAAAAAAATAAGGTATATATAATATAAGAGAGAGACTAGCCTATATAAGAGAATAAGCTTCATTCGATTAAGCTCGGGATTATAGCCCGCTCCTATTGATGGAAGATTATATATAATGAAGGGAGATTGTTGTTTTTTATGTATGGGGATGATCATTGCCCACGGATCTCGCAGATTTACACAGATAAGAGGGGCCTGCTTTATGTATACATTTATATTATATATAGAATGGGAAGGATGGAAATGCTAAAGAGTATATTTATATAATATATATAGAGAGAGCGGAGTAATAGCATTTACATACTACCCCGTAATGAATTAAAATGCTTCGACTCAGCTCAGCATGACATTGCTAATACTAACCGCTAGAGAGTCTTAGATATTATACTGTCATTTCACTTCCTTTAAGGATTCTCATAAAGAAGTTGGGATTCCTGCGGAATGATACAAGGGGAATAGAGATTTGCACTCAATAATATGTTTCCATAGAAATCTACAATATGAAAATTCAACAACAATGTTCCTTTTCTACCTAAAAACCCGAAACTCGAAACTCAATAACCCGAACCTCTCATCATTAACAACTCCTACCCTAGCCCTGATAGTAATGGTTACCCCGCAGCTTGCGTTGGAGGGCGGGTTTTAGGGGTGGGGGCCCTTCGGCTTCGCTCAGGGTGAGAGCGTTGGAGGGCGAGGGCGCGAGGAGTATGAATGGATAGCAGGAAATAGCTCCTGAGAAAATTGGAGAGTTGGAGGGTAATAGAGTTTGAGAGTGGGAAAGTGAAGGACAAAGAGACATAATCTGAAATACGGACATATTCTCTAGAAAGGATAAAAAAACATTCCGTAAGAATCCTAAATATGTGGGACTCCTACGGAATGGGGATAAAACGAAGTTATATTTCTAGTTCAGAACGTATGATGTTCCGTCTCTTCCGTCTTTTAATTCGATCCCTTCTGCAAGCAGTTTATCTCTGATCTGGTCTGAAAGTTCGAAGTTTTTGGATTTTCTTGCCTGGTTTCTCAATTCGATCAAAACTTTTAAGGTCTGATCAAGTTTTTCATTGTTATTTTCTTCTACGGTCTGTAATCCCAGAACGTCGAAGATGAAAGCATTCAGTGTTGATTTTAAGTCTTCAAGATCTTCTGTTGCAATTGTTTCTTTGCCATCTTTCAGCGCAAAGATATATTTCACCGCTTCAAACAAGTGGGCAATCAGGATTGGTGAATTAAAGTCATCTGTTAATGCTTCATAGGCTTTATTTTTCCATTCTTTCAGGCTGAAACCGGATTGTTTTGAATCATCAGGGGTAATAGAAGCCAATACTTTCACAGCTTCCATTAATCTGATAAATCCTTTTTCGCTCGCTATCATGGCATCGTTTGAAATATCCAGAACGCTTCGGTAGTGCGCCTGCAGGAAGCAGAAACGTACAATTGAAGGGTGGAACGGTTTTTCAAAGAAGTCGTTATCTCCTGTCACCAGCTGCATGGGCAGGATATAGTTTCCTGTAGATTTGCTCATACGCTGAGAATTCATCGTCAGCATATTGGCGTGCATCCAGTAATTTACCGGCGCAGCATCGTTGCAGGCTTTCCCTTGTGCGATTTCACATTCGTGGTGGGGAAATTTAAGATCCATTCCTCCTCCATGGATATCGAATGTTTCGCCAAGATATTTTGTACTCATTGCAGTACATTCAAGGTGCCATCCCGGAAAACCTTCTCCCCAAGGGGAATTCCATCTCATAATGTGAGCTGGGGATGCTTTTTTCCACAATGCAAAATCCTGTGGGTTTTTCTTTTCTCCCTGGCCGTCGAGATCTCTGGTATTGGCAAAAAGCTCTTCTATATTACGTTTTGAAAGTTCACCGTAATTCAGTCCTCTTTTATTGTATTCCAAAACATCAAAGTATACTGAACCGTTGCTTTCGTAGGCAAAACCTCTTTCAATCAGCTTTTGAGTTAATTCGATCTGTTCTACAATATGTCCTGTAGCGGTAGGTTCGATATTGGGTGGCAGCAGATTGAACATATCCAGTACTTTGTGGAAATCTACAGTATATTTCTGTACAATTTCCATAGGTTCCAGCTTTTCAAGTCTGGTTTGTTTTACGAATCTGTCGTTATCTACATTTCCATCATCGGTAAGGTGTCCTGCGTCGGTAATATTTCTTACATATCTTACTTTGTATCCCAAATGCATCAGGGTACGGTAGATAAAGTCGAAAGAAAGGAAAGTTCTTACATTTCCCAAATGTACATTGCTGTACACGGTAGGTCCGCAGACATACATTCCGACGTTTCCTTCCAAAATAGGTTTGAATATTTCTTTTTCCGCTGTAAGGGAGTTATATAATTTTAATTGCATTTATTTTAAGTTAAAGATTTAATGATTTTAAAGATTCAAAATTGAGTTAAAAAATATTTTTGTCACAACAAATAATTGTCGTGATAAAAATCTTATCTGAAACTTTTTTAAATTTTATCATAATTAAATCGCTTTTAAATGATGCTGTAAATGATCTACATAATCATCGATAATAAACTCCAATGTATAGACCCGTGGTTCTGTTTTGGTCGTATCACAGGTTCTCTGTAATGCTTCGTCCGGGATATTTTCTACGATATGAACAATCTGATAGTTCAAGGATTTCCACAGATTAATAAGATCTGAGGTAGGAACATTCTGATAGTTCTGAGCTTTTACCCAGAAGTTCTGGTCATATACAATATTTTCGTTCTCTTTATATTGTGTCACAACAAATCTACGGATATTTGTAAAAGCGCTGTCACAAAGATGGCCAATAATTTCTTTTTTAGACCATTTTTCCGAGGAATTTTTATATGTCCATTCTTCTTCAGTAATATTTTGGAATCTCTGAAGCTCTGCATCAATAATATTTTTAAGGATCTGGTAGTTCATTGTTTATTAATCAAGCTTTGCATGACTTCCTACGTAATGTAAGAATTCCTGTCTTGTGATAGGGTTTGTTCTGAAAATACCACTGAGTTCCGCAGTAATTGTGGAGCTTGCTGTATCTTTTATTCCTCTGCAGTTGACACAAAGGTGTTTTGCATCAATGATACACGCCACATCTTTCGTTCCCAAAGCTTCTTTCAAAGCATCTACAATCTGCATGGTAAGTCTTTCCTGAACCTGTGGTCTTTTCGCATAATAATCAACAATTCTGTTAATTTTTGAAAGACCGATTACTTCGCCATTGGAAATATAAGCAACATGGGCTCTCCCTATGATGGGTAAAAAGTGGTGCTCGCAAAAAGAGTATACCGTGATATCCTTTTCTACCAGCATCTGGCGGTATTTGTATTTGTTGGAGAAAGTGGAGATTCCTGGTTTGTTTTCAGGAAGCAGTCCTCCGAAAATCTCGTTCACATACATTTTGGCAACACGTCTTGGAGAATCCTTCAGAGAGTCATCTGTCATATCCAATCCCAACGTTTCCATAATCTCACCAAAAAGCTCAGTAATTTTTTCAATTTTTTCCTGTGGCGATTTATCAAAAGCATCTTCCCTTATAGGCGTATGTTCTTTTCCAGTGAAAATATCATCGTCGTTATCAGTAAAATCAACCATTTTTATTTAATTTGCAGCAAAAATACGGATAATATCTGTTCATCTCTATTCAATTGGGATGAAAAACATTATCTTTTATAACCAGCTCAGATTAGAAAGCCTATGATTATTGTCGAAGAAGTACAAAACCAACTCCATAAAAGGGAATTTCTGAAATTCCCGGCCCGCCTTTATGAACACGACAAAAATTATATCCGTCCTTTAGATAAACATATTGAGGAGATTTTTGATCCTGCCAAGAATAAATTCTTCAAAAACGGAGAATGTAAAAGGTTTCTGTTTAAAAAAAATAGCAACACCGTTGGGAAAGTAGCTGTTTTTGTGAACGGCTGTTATGAGCAAAAGCAGCCTACGGGAGGAATTGGCTTTTTTGACTGTATTAATGATCAGGAAACTGCCAATTTTATTTTTGACCATTGTAAAGACTGGCTTCAAAGAAAAGGAATGGAAGCAATGGACGGACCTATCAATTTTGGGGAACGGGATAAATTCTGGGGGCTTCTAATTGAAGGTTTTATTGAGCCTTTATTTGGAATGAACTACAATTTCCCTTATTACAAAGATCTTTTTGAAAATTATGGTTTTCAGATTTATTTTGAGCAGCTATGTTTTACCAGACCTGTTTTTGCGGAAGTGTCGAGGATATTTACTATTGCGCATGAAAAGAACAGAAGAAATCCTGCGATTTCTGCACAATCAATGAAAAAGAATAATCTGCCAAAGTTTGCAAAGGATTTTACAGAGATTTATAATAAAGCATGGGCATCTCATGGAGAAGGAAAGCATCTGGAAGAAGCAAAAGTTCTGAAGATGTTCAACACCATGAAACCAATCATTAATGAACATATCTCCTGGTTTGTCTACGAAAACGAAAAACCGATTGCGATGTGGATCAATATTCCTGATCTCAACCAGTGGTTTAAATATCTGAACGGGAAATTCGGGATTTTTCAAAAGCTTAAATTTTTGTTTCTAAAACGTTTTAAAAAGAATGAAAAAATGGTGGGGCTTGTTTTTGGTGTTGTCCCCGAATGGCAGAAGAAAGGTATTGACGGATATATGATCTGGGAAGGAACTCAGCATTTGAGAAAACATACCGATTTTACGATTACTGAACTACAGTGGATTGGTGATTTTAATCCGAAAATGATCAAGATTGCAGAAACTCTTGACACTACAGTAACGCGAAAGCTTGCTACTTACCGGTATTTGTTTGACAGAAATAAGGAATTTGAGAGACATACTGGTCTTTAGAGTAAGAAAGATAGAAGTTTAATTTTTCTTGGATACTTTAATTTATTTGACGCAAAGTCTTATTTGCTGATGTTATATTTTATAGGGAGCAAAGATGGAATCAACAAAGTTGATTCTTTCTAAGCGGGTGTATAGCCTACGGCTTTCTTCATTTCTTCTATCTTTAAAATTAATTCGGTATCAGATTTTAAAAATAAAAACCCTGCTTTTTATGGCAGGGTTCCTTCATTTTGGTACTTTTATTAGAATAGCTCGCCGGCTACTTTTTTAATATTATCACTTTTCCCCATTGAGTAAAAGTGGAGAACAGGAACTCCAAAGTCCAGAAGTTCTTTACACTGAGCAATAGACCATTCTATTCCGATCTGTTTTACCGCTTCATTATTTTTTGCATTTTCCACCTCATTGATCAGTTCTTCAGGAAGATCTATTTTGAATACCTGTGGCAGGATTTTCAAGTGCTTCTTAGTGGCAATAGGTTTGATTCCCGGAATAATTGGAACCGTTATTCCCATTTCTCTTGCTTTCTGAACGAATTCAATATACTTTTTATTGTCAAAAAACATTTGGGTAACGATGTAATCTGCTCCGGCATCTACTTTTTGCTTCAGCCACTTCAGATCATAATTCATGGAGGGCGCTTCCATATGTTTTTCGGGATATCCAGCAACACCGATGCAGAATTTGTTCAGTTCATCACAAACCTGTTCTTCGTTATGAAGATATTTTCCTCTTCCCAGATCATTAATCTGGTTAACAAGATCCATCGCACTGGCGTGCCCTCCCTGAGTAGGTTCAAAATATTGATGCCCTTTCATGGCGTCACCTCTTAAGGCCATTACATTATCTATTCCAAGGTACATACAATCTACCAGCAGATATTCTGTTTCTTCTTTTGTAAAACCTCCACAAAGAAGATGCGGCACTGTATCTACATTATATTTATGCTGGATGGCTGCACAAATTCCTAAGGTTCCGGGGCGCATCCTTGTAATACGACGCTCCATCAAGCCATTTCCTTTGTCCAGATAGATATATTCTTCTCTGGATGTGGTAACATCAATGAAAGGAGGTTTGAACTCCATCAACGGATCTATGTTTGTATAAAGATCTTCAATACCTATTCCCTTTTGTGGTGGAACAACTTCTAAGGAGAATAAAGTTTTTCCATTTGCATTTTTAATGTGTTCTGTTATCTTCATGTTAATGTTAATCTGCTAAATTGGGTGACAACCATTTTTTCGCTTCCTGGATGCTACAACCTCTTCTTGCTGCATAATCTTCAAGCTGGTCTGCTGTAATTTTTCCTAATCCGAAATATTTGGCATGCGGGCTTCCGAAATAATATCCGGAAACAGATGCTGTTGGGAACATGGCAAGGCTTTCTGTAAGGAAAACCCCAGTATTCTCTTCTACTTTTAAAAGATCCCAGATGGTTTTCTTCTCCAGATGGTCCGGGCATGCCGGATATCCCGGAGCCGGACGGATTCCTTTATATTTTTCGGCAATAAGCTCTTCGTTGCTTAAGTTTTCCTGATTGGCGTATCCCCAGTATTCTGTTCTGACTTTTTTATGTAAGAATTCGGCATAAGCTTCTGCAAAACGGTCTGCCAAAGCTTTGACCATGATAGAATTGTAATCATCATTGGCTTTTTCGTATTCCGCAGACAGCTCATCGGTTCCAAATCCGGTGGTTACGCAGAATGCTCCCACATAATCGGTTTTTCCAGAGCTTTGAGGAGCAATGAAATCACTTAGCGCCAGATAGTCTTTTCCTTTTGATCTTTGAGCCTGTTGT
Source organism: Chryseobacterium sp. CP-77 (assembly GCF_036362765.1). Lineage (NCBI taxonomy): Bacteria > Pseudomonadati > Bacteroidota > Flavobacteriia > Flavobacteriales > Weeksellaceae > Chryseobacterium > Chryseobacterium sp. CP-77. Next base: position 4,072,383 of record NZ_CP143637.1, on the reverse strand, counting down.
CTTAGGGTTAAAAATTTTGCCTGCTCATTATTATTTTCGTCAAAAATCAAAATATCATCAGATTCATTGGAATTGGCTTTAAAGATTCCGAAAATGGCTTTTGCTGTTAACAGTTTCTCATCCAGAATTCTATTCAAAATGACCTGAGCATCTTTGAATAGTTCTTTCGCCTGAACTCCTACCACCTCATCTTCCAGAATATTCGGGTATTTTCCATGAAGATCCCAGCTTCTGAAAAACGGGGACCAGTCGATGAAAGGAAGAAGTTCTCTCAGATCCTGATTTTCAATTACTTTTATTCCGAGATTATTCGGTGTGAAAATTTCTTCATTTTCCCAGTCAATTTTAAAGTGATTTTCCCTTGCTTCTTTGATTGAAACATAATCTTTATCAACCTGTCTGTTCAGAAATTTTTCTCTGAAATCAGAGTAGTCGTTCTTTAAATCCGAAACATATTCTTTATTTCTGTCACCTAACAATGAACTCACAACATTTACTGCTCTTGAAGCATCATTTACGTGGACGACGGCATTTTTATATTTCAAATCGATTTTCACTGCGGTATGTGCTTTTGAAGTTGTAGCACCACCGATTAATAATGGAAAATCTAAATTTTGTCTTTCCAATTCTGAAGCGATGTACACCATTTCATCCAAACTAGGGGTAATCAGTCCGCTTAGCCCAATAACATCTACTTTTTCTTCAATGGCAGTCTGAATAATCTTTTCGGCAGGAACCATTACTCCAAGGTCAACAATTTCATAGTTGTTACAACCCAGAACGACACTCACAATGTTTTTGCCGATATCATGAACATCTCCTTTTACGGTTGCCATTAATATTTTTCCGTTGGCAGGTTTTGTTCCGTCTTTTTCTGCTTCAATGAAAGGCTGTAAATAAGCTACTGCCTTTTTCATTACCCTTGCGGATTTTACTACCTGTGGAAGGAACATTTTTCCACTTCCGAATAAATCTCCTACCACTCCCATACCTGTCATCAGGTTCACTTCGATGACATGAAGCGGTCTTTCGGCTGTTAGCCTTGCTTCTTCTACATCTTCTTCAATAAAACGGTCGATTCCTTTTACCAAAGCATGGGTAATCCTTTCCTGTAGAGGATTATTTCTCCACTCTAAGTCTTCAGTCTTTTCTTTCTTAACTGATTTATGCTTTTCGGAATAGTCGAGAAGTCTTTCTGTAGCATCTTCTCTTTTATCCAGGATGACATCTTCTACCAGCTCCAGCAATTCTTTATTGATTTCATCATAAACCTCCAACATAGCCGGATTTACAATACCGATGTTCATTCCTGCCTGAATCGCATGGTACAGGAATACGGAGTGCATGGCCTCTCTCACCGTATCATTTCCACGGAAAGAGAATGAAACATTACTCACTCCTCCACTCACGGATGCATAAGGAAGATTTTGTCTTACCCAGCGTGTGGCTTCAATAAAGTCGATGGCATTTCTTCTGTGCTCATCCATTCCAGTTGCCACCGGAAAGATATTTAAGTCGAAAATGATATCTTCTGCGGGGAAACCAATCTGGTTCACCAAAATATCATAGGAACGTTTTGAAATTTCAATTCTTCGTTCAAGATTGTCAGCCTGCCCTACCTCATCAAATGCCATTACAATGACAGCTGCACCATACCTTTTGATGGCCTTGGCGTGTTTGATAAATTCTTCCTCGCCTTCTTTTAAGCTAATGGAATTCACGACACATTTTCCCTGAGCCACCTGAAGACCTGCTTCAAGGATCTCCCATTTGGAAGAGTCTACCATGATCGGAATTCTTGCAATATCCGGTTCTGAGGCAATTAAGTTCAGAAATTTGATCATGGAAGCTTTCCCATCAATCAAACCATCATCAAAGTTAACATCCAGAATCTGGGCACCTCCTTCTACCTGATGGCGGGCAATATCTAATGCTTCAGAGAATTTCTCCTCTTTGATAAGTCTTAAAAACTTTTTGGAACCGGCAACATTCGTTCTTTCACCAACGTTGATGAAATTACTTTCCGGGGTTATGATAAGAGGCTCGAGGCCTGATAATCTTAAATACTTCATTTTATTCTTCTAAAATATAGTAGGCATTATTGGCATTCTGCTTCAATAAATCCCTATGCTTACTTAAAGCCGTAATCAGCGGAAATCTTTTGTATGCTAAACCATGTTCTTTAGCAAACTCCTCAATCTCCTCTGTAATTTCATTATAATACATATAACTGTAATTGGGAAACAGATGGTGAGCAACGTGAAAATTGAAATTTCCCAACACATTTCTTACAAACCAGTTATTTTCTTTGAGATCATTGGTTACTTCCAGCTGGTGACGAAGCCAGCTAAACGGCAAACCATTCTCTTTATTTAATTTTGGAAAGGCATTATCAGGAAGCGGATGCAAAGGCAGTAACACAAACAATGCAAAAATACTTGCTGATATCACCTGTAAAAACCACGCTCCTAAAGCCAACCCTATTGATACTTTAAAGAACATTACAGGAACCACAATCTGATAAAAGAAATAGAACAGCTTATAGCTTATCATTTTTACTTTTTCAATGGTGGGAATTTTTCCCTGGGTTTTTAAAATCACTCTTTCTTTATCAAAGAAGTCTCTGAAGTCTCTTATAAACATCCAGTTGAACAAATACAACGGATAGACTAAAAAGAAAAACTTATCCTGATACTTCTGTATACCTTTCGCTTTGATCCACGGTACGATTAAAAGCAGTCCGCTCTGTTCGATATCCGTGTCCCATCCATCTACATTAGGATAGGCGTGATGGCTTGCGATATGTCTTTTTTTCCAGATATAGGAGTTGGCACCTATAAAATCAAAAATGTGAAGGACTAGCCCATTGAGTCTTTTACTCTTATAAATGTTATTATGGGCTGCTTCGTGGATTAAGTTTAAATAAATTAAAACCAGAGAGATTCCCATTAAAACAAAACTCAGAATATAAATCCAGTGTTTTTCAGCATTCAAAAAAGCCAGAACATATAATCCCAGATAGATCATCGGCAGAATAACTGCTTTAATCTGAATATAGATGTCCCTGTTTTCAGAAATCCCTTCCACCCTTTGGTTTACTTTCTTCCTCAACTCATTAAAAAGCTTAACATCTTCTGAATCTTTTAAGTAAATCGGCTTTTCCATTACATTAAATTTTGTGGTTTATTTAAAGATAATATTTATAACCGAGCCTTCATTCTTGATTTTAATTAAAAAAATCTATCAAATCAGACAAATTCTTTCAATTTTCTAGGCGGATAATCTTTCACCAGATCTGCAATCGCCCTGATATGCTCAGGGGTAGTTCCGCAGCATCCTCCAATAATATTGATTAATCCTTTTTCTACATATTCTTTAATCTGTCTTGCCATGTCCTCAGGAGTTTCGTCATATTTTCCGAAAGCATTTGGTAAACCGGCATTCGGGTATGCTGAAACATAGAATTCTGAATTATGAGCCAGTGTTTCAAGATAAGGAGTCAGCTGATCTGCTCCCAATGCACAGTTGAAACCTACGCTTAGTAAATTCAGGTGGGAAACTGAGATCAGAAAAGCTTCTGCGGTCTGTCCGCTCAATGTTCTTCCTGAAGCATCTGTAATAGTTCCTGAAACCATGATCGGGATCTTAATTCCTCTTTCATCCTGCAGTTCATCAATCGCAAATAAAGCTGCTTTCGCATTCAAGGTATCAAAGATGGTTTCTACCAGAAGAATATCTGAACCTCCATCCAGCAAAGCTTCACATTGCTGTTTGTAAGCTACTCTCAATTCTTCAAAGGTGATGGCTCTGTATCCCGGATCATTCACATCAGGGCTTAAACTTGCTGTTCTGTTTGTAGGTCCGATAGATCCTGCTACAAATCTCGGTTTGTCCGGATTTTTTGCGGTGTACTCGTCACAGGCTTTTCTTGCAATCTTTGCAGATTCATAATTCAGATCATATACAAGATCTTCCATATGATAATCTGCCATCGCAATCGTAGTTCCTGAGAACGTATTGGTTTCAATGATGTCTGCTCCGGCTTCCAGATATTTCTTGTGAACTTCTTCAATCGCCTGCGGCTGTGTCAGAGAAAGGAGGTCATTATTTCCTTTTACCGGATGTTCCCAGTCTTTGAAACGCTCTCCACGGTAATCTTCTTCTTCGAATTTGTATCTCTGAAGCATGGTACCCATCGCTCCGTCAAGAATTAAAATTCTTTCGGATAAAGCTTTATATAATTGTTCTGAATTTTTCATTTTAATCTTTTTTGGCTAAAACCAGTTGCTATTTGGATTAATCCAAGGCTTGTTTTAAATCTGCAATGATATCATCCACATTTTCCAATCCTACTGAACAACGTACCAGCCCCGCAGTAATTCCTACTTCATTTCTTTCTTCGTCTGACAATTTGGAGTGCGTTGTAGAAGCCGGATGGGTAACGATCGTTCTTGTATCACCTAAGTTGGCGGACAATGAACACATTTGTATCTTATCTAAAAAGTTTCTTCCTCCTTCTATTCCTCCTTTTATTTCAAAGGCTACGATATTTCCCCCGAGCTTCATCTGCTTTTTGGCTACTTCATAGCTTGGATGGGATTTCAGGAATGGATATTTTACCAATTCTACATTAGGATGGCTTTCTAAAAACTCCGCTACCTTCAAGGCATTCTCACAGTGCTTTTCTACACGAATTGCCAATGTTTCCAGACTTTTTGATAATACCCACGCGTTGAAAGGAGATAATGCAGGTCCTGTATTTCTTGCGAAAAGATAAATTTCTCTGATCAGATCTTCTTTTCCTACTGCTATTCCTCCTAAAACTCTTCCCTGCCCGTCAATTAGTTTCGTTGCTGAATGTACAACAATATCTGCACCATATTTGATAGGCTGCTGAAGATAAGGTGTTGCAAAACAGTTATCTACAATGAAAATAAGGTTATGCTTTTTTGCAATTTGTCCGAAAAACTCCAGATCCAGAATTTCAATAGCGGGATTGGTAGGAGTTTCAAGGTATAAGATCTTTGTATTAGGTTTGATGTATTGCTCCACATTTGCTGCATCTTCTGCCTTGAAATAAGAAGTTTCAATATTCCATTTCGGGAAATATTTGGTAAACAAAGTGTGTGTCGACCCGAAAACCGACTGGCAGCTTACGATATGATCACCAGCATTCAATAACGCCGCAAATGTAGAATAGATGGCTGCCATTCCTGTTGCAAAGGCATATCCTGCTTCTGCACCTTCCATTTTAGCAATCTTATCTGTAAACTCGGTTACGTTTGGATTAGAGAAACGGCTGTATAAATTCTTAGACTTTTCTTCTGCAAAGCTTGCTCTCATATCCTCTGCATCCTGAAATATAAAGCTGGAGGTAAGATATAATGGTGTAGAGTGCTCATCAAACTGAGATCTTTCCGTCTGGGTTCTTATTGCTGATGTTTCAAAATTTTCCATATAGTTTTAATTAATTTACCAATATAGCAGTCTAACAATGTACCAATTAAAATCTTCGCTTTGCTCAGAATAACGACACCAATTATTGGTAAACTGGTACATTATTAGATTGTTACATTAAATATTATTTTGTTTCACTTACTCTTAGAATATCCCCGAATACTCCTCTTGCTGTTACCTTTGCTCCGGCTCCGGCCCCCATAATCACGATTGGATTTTCGCCATAGCTTTCTGTGTAGATTTCAAAGATGGAGTCTGAACCTTTCAGTTGTCCCAATGCTGAAGTTGCAGGAACAGAAACCAGTTTTACATCCAGTTCACCTTTATCTTTCTGTAAATCTCCGTGTAGATCTCCCACATATCTTAATACATGTCCGGGCTCCTGATTTTCTTTTATTTTCTGATATTCTTCATCAAGTTCTTCCAGTCTTGAAAGGAATTCTGATTTTGAAACTTCAAGCAAACTTTCAGGAACAAGATTTTGGATATTGATATCTCCGAACTCGTTGATTAAGTCTAATTCTCTCGCCAGGATCAATAATTTTCTTGCTACGTCATTTCCTGATAAATCTTCTCTCGGATCCGGTTCTGTGTATCCTTTTTCCAAAGCTTCGTTGATGATGGTTGAAAATTTATCGTCTCTCAAAGAAAAATTATTGAACACATAACTCAATGTTCCTGAGAATACGCCTTTGATTCTTGTGATATTTTCTCCTGAAAGGTGCAGTAATTTGATGGTATCAATTAAAGGTAATCCAGCCCCAACATTGGTTTCATACAGGTAACGTCTGTTATTTTTATTCAACGTATATCTTAGTTTTCTGTATTCTTCTATCGGAAGGGTATTGAAAATCTTGTTGGAAGAAACCAGATCGAAACCGTTTTCTGCCAGGGCATGATAGTTTTTAACAAAATCTTTGCTTGCTGTGTTATCCACAACGATCAGATTTTCCAGTTGATTCTCGTTGGAGAAATTAATCAGTTCTTCAACATTTGACGGTCTTTCTGCTGTTAAAACCTCATCTCCCCAATTGGCATCAAACCCTTTTTTGTTGAAGGCAATTTTCTTTGAGTTGGCTACTGCAACTACTTTAAGGTCTATTTTTTTACGTTTTTTAATTTCTTCTGCAGATTCAAGTACCTGTTCTATCAAGGTTTTCCCTACGTTTCCGTGACCAATAATGGCCAGATGAACGGTCTTCGGCTTTTTGAAAATTTCAGATTCTATGATATTTCTTGTTTTTTCATCCTGCGAAGAGGTCACTACGATATTGACTCTGTTTTCTCCTGCCACCTGATTTAAAAGTAACGGGAAAACATTATTTCTTGCCAGCTCAGCAAAAACTTTATTGAAATCTTCTGCTACAAAACCAATCACAGAAACATTATTGATACTATAAATCTGAGAAACTTTTCCTGATTTTCTTTCTGCCTCAAATTCATCAATAAGACAGGCAACTGCTTTTTCTGCATCATTTTCATGAACCAGAATAGAAATTCCGTTTTCTATGGCCTGCTGAGAGATTACTCCTACACTGATACGCGCCAAAGTAAGCGCTTTAAAAATTCGTCCGTCAATCCCGATTTCTCCCAGGAAATCTTCTCCTTCAAATTTGACGATTGATCTGTTCTTCAAAAATTTTATTTCGTTAGCATTTTTCATTACTTCTATAAAATGTTTTTAATGATATTATTTAATTGTTGATATTCCATTAGGAAGGCATCATGCCCGTGTATAGATTGGATCTCGTGATAAGAAACATCTTTATTTTTCTCTTTTAAGTTTTCAAAACACATTCGGATTTCAGAAGCCGGGAAAAATAAATCTGTATCTACGGAGATCATGTGCATTCGTGCCTGAATGTTCTCCAGTGCTGTATCAGCAGCATTTATATTCATTAAGAGATGATTCATCAATTTGTACGCTTTCAAACTAAATCTTTCGTTTAGTGCATTACCATGATAAACCAGCCAGTCTTCTGATTCCAGGCGTTGTTTGTCCTGGTTATATTGGTTTTGAAATCTGTCATTGAGCGACTGCGGTGTTCTGTAGCACAACATGGCATGAATTCTTGCTTTCTGTAATGGTTCTTCCTTATCATTTAATAAAAATTTCTGAACCAGACACTGTGCATGAAGCCAGTCGTGCGTTCTGTAATCGCAGGCAATAGGAATAAAAATCTCAGCAAGATCAGGCTGCTGGGCAAGCATTTCCCAGGCAATCCCTCCTCCCAGAGAGCCTCCTATAATGGCATATAAATTTTTGATCTGTAAAACTTCAAGCCCTTTCAGAAATATCGCAGCGATATCTGAAGGAGTAAAGTCTTCATAATCTTCAATTAAAAAATCGTCGTATCCGTTTCCGGGTATATTAAAACATAGAACAGTATATCGATCAGTATCAACAATCTGATTTTTCCCTACCAGCTGTTTCCACCAGCCTTTTTCTCCGGATACATTTGAGTTTCCGGTGAGAGCATGGTTGATTAAGATAACAGGGGCTGTAAACAGATCTTTCCCAAAGAGCTGATAGCTCAACGGGATATGGTATTCCTTTTGGGAATGAGTTTGATAAGAAAGATTAATATAGTTTAGTTCTGTTTTCAATTCTATTAAATTTTAATACAATTGAAAATGCCACAGGAAATGGCTGAAAAAGAACTTCAGTGAGTTATCTGTCCAAAATTATTTGGTAGAACGTAGCACCTTCTTTGCTTGCGCAAAGGGTTGCTAAGGTTTCATAGGGTCTAATCCCTCAACCTTTCTTGATAACATTTTCAATATTTGAATGAACGAATGGTGCAAAGGTAGTTCTTTTCTTTTAATTTCAAAAAAAAATTATTTTAATATTTAAAAAAGCCCTTAAATACAAGTATTCCAAGACCATATTAATAATTGTTCAGATGAAAAAAATTGGAATTACTTCTCAAAAAAACTAACTTCGTATTGAAAAATGATGCCATATGACCGCCGAAAAAGATAGATTACAAGATACCAAATGGAAAAACTGGGGACCTTATGTAAGCAACCGGCAGTGGGGAAATGTACGTGAAGATTATAGCCCGAACGGGAATGCCTGGAATTTCACCAATCATAATAATGCCGAAAGCTATGCCTACCGCTGGGGTGAAGAAGGCATTGCCGGAATTTCCGATGTAAAGCAACTTTTATGTTTTGCTTTTTCATTCTGGAACAAGAAAGATAAAATGGTAAAAGAACGGTTCTTTGGCCTGAGCAATCCTCAGGGAAACCATGGGGAAGACATCAAAGAAATCTTTTATTACCTGGATAATACGCCTACCCATAGCTATATGAAAATGGTGTATAAATACCCGATCAATGAGTTTCCTTATGATGACATTCTTGCTGAAAATGGAAAACGCAGCAAAAAGGAACCTGAGTATGAGCTTTTCGACACCGGGATTTTTGATAATGATGAATATTTTGATATTTTCATAGAATATTGTAAAGCCGATCACAATGATATTCTGGCCAGGGTGACAGTCTGTAACCGAAGCCAGCATGAGGCACCTATCGTGGTGGCACCTACAGCATGGTTCAGAAATAACTGGAAATGGGGATACAACACCTATAAGGCAGAACTTAATGTTTCTCATGACGGAAGTATCAATATTGCCCACGACAGTATTTCGATAAAGAAGCTGTATTCCAGAAATTCAAATGCACAAAGTGTATTTTGTGATAATGAAACCAATACTTCTAAGCTTTACGGAGCTCCTGCAGTTGAAAACACTTATTTCAAAGACGGAATTAATAATTATATTATCCATCAAACGGATACGGTAAATCCCGAAAAAAGAGGAACAAAGGCTTCTTTTCTGATTGATGAGCTTATCGGAGCCGGAGAATCAAAGGTTTTTGAATTCAGATTGTGCCCGGATGAAGCCGATGAGCCTTTTGAAAACTTTGATGAAATTTTCAATACCCGGCAGGCTGAAGCTGAAGAATTTTATCAGGAGATTCAGAGTGATACCGTTAACGAAGATGAGAGAAATGTACAGAGACAGGCTTTTGCCGGGCTTCTCTGGAACAAACAGTTTTATCATTATAATATCGGAAAATGGCTGAAAGGTGATCCCAATTTTGAAGCGCCAAGAAATTTCAATGAATATGTAAGAAATACGGAGTGGAATCATCTGCACAACAAGGATATTATTTCCATGCCTGATAAATGGGAATATCCATGGTATGCAACATGGGACCTGGCGTTTCACTGTGTTCCTTTTTCCATCATCGATGCAGAGTTTGCCAAGGGGCAGCTGTTACTGCTTACGAAAGAATGGTATATGCACCCTAATGGACAGCTTCCTGCCTATGAGTGGAATATGAGTGATGTGAATCCGCCGGTGCACGCATGGTCTTGTTTCCGTGTTTTTAAAATTGATGAAAAAAATAACGGAAAGCCGGATTTATTATTCTTAGAAAAAGTATTCCAGAAACTCCTGCTCAATTTCACGTGGTGGGTGAACCGAAAGGATAAAAACGGAAAAAATATTTTCGGAGGAGGTTTCCTGGGTCTCGATAATATCGGAGCTTTTGACCGTAACATGGTTTTAAAGGATGGCCAGCACCTCGAACAGGCAGACGGAACCAGCTGGATGGCCATGTATGCATTGAATATGATGCGTATTGCGATGGAACTTGCCCAATATTACCAGGTGTATGAAGATATGGCCATCAAGTTTTTTGAACATTATCTTTACATCGCTGAGGCTATGGAAAATCTTGGTGAAGGCACAAAAGGGCTTTGGAATGAAGAAGATGGATTTTTCTATGATGTATTGCAGCTTGGAAACGGAGACAGTGTTTCTTTGAGGTTAAGAAGTATTGTTGGTTTGATCCCCATGTTTGCTGTTGAAATTGTAGACCACCGCTTACTGGAAAAGATGCCGAATTTCAGAACCCGAATGGAGTGGATTTTAAAAAATAAACCGGAGCTTACCAAACTCGTTTCCCATTGGGACGAGGAAGGACAAGGACGCAAACACCTGATGAGCATACTTCGTAAAAACAGGCTGACAAAAGTTCTGACCAGAATGCTTGATGAAAACGAGTTCCTGAGTTCTTACGGAATCCGCGCCATGTCTAAGGTATATGAAGAAAATCCCTTTGTCTTTTCTGTGCACGGAACGGAAAATATGGTCTACTATACACCTGCCGAAAGTGACAGCCGGATGTTTGGCGGAAACAGCAACTGGCGAGGCCCCATCTGGTTTCCTATCAATTTCCTGATTGTGGAAAGCCTGCAGCGCTTCCATTATTATTATGGAAACAGTCTGAAAGTAGAACTTCCGACAGGCAGCGGCGATAAAAGAAACCTTGATGAAGTAGCCCAGAATATCAGCAAAAGACTCTGCTCAATATTTTTAAAGGATGAACATGGCCAAAGGGCTTTCAACGGAGGGAATCCAAAGTTCAATTATGATGAACATTTCAGAGATTATATTACCTTCTTTGAGTATTTCCATGGTGATAACGGCCGTGGTGTGGGTGCTTCTCACCAGACAGGATGGACAGCCACTGTAGCAAAACTGATAAAACCAAGGCTCACCTTTTAATTAGCAATGAGTAATTGGTAGTGAGTAATATAAAAGCCGGATGAAACATCCGGCTTTTCCTTTTTTATATAAGAGATTAAATTTTTTCTCCGTTCACAAAGACTTCGTATCCGATTTCCACATTCGGTTCTAATGTTTTTGATACGGAACAGTATTTTTCAAAAGAAAGCTCTGCGGCCTTTAATGCTTTTTTAGGATCAATTTCTCCTTCCAGAAGGAATTTAACATTAATTGATTTAAAAGGTTTCGCATCTTCTACCTGTACTCTCTCTCCTTCTACCTCTGCCTGAAAGCTTCTGATCTCCTGACGCTGCTTCTTTAAAATAGAAACTACATCAATTCCGCTGCAGCCTGCTACAGCCATCAGTACACTTTCCATTGGAGAAACTCCTTTTGCTCCCGGCTGGGAAGTATTATCTAAAAGAATAGAATTTCCCTGAGCATTGGTACATTCAAATAAAAAATCGTCGTTTATTCTGTTGAGTGTAATTTTCATTGTAAGAATTTATAATTCAGAATTCTTTTTATATTCTTATTCAAATATAAAAAACTTTGTGGATTAAACCTGAGGCTAAGACATGATATCAACCATAGCCTGAAAAACATTATCGGGATTTTCTGCAATTCGGTTACACATGTACAGATACCATTCATCACCATACACAATATACTGCCTGCACGGGTAACCTTCTTTATGGATTTCATTCAACAGGTCTTCCTGTATTCCCAGTAACATTTCAAATTCATATTTAGATTTTGGAATATCATATTGTTCAATAAGTTCTTTAACTCTATTTTGAATGATATTATGATGGGTAGCTATTGAACATTTTCTGTTATTAGTGAAAAGAGTTTCAATATATTTAATATATAAATCGTCTAAGTGTTTTCCTCTTTCTACAGCATGTCCCGGAGGAACAGCAAAAGCTCCTTTTACAATTCTTATTTTTCCTTGTGTTTCAGCCAATATCCGTTCAAGGTCTTTTGGAGTACGATTTAAATAAGCCTGAAGGGTAATTCCCACATTTGAAAAATCGTTTGATATTTTACAATAGGTATTAATAATATCATCAGTTCTTTCAACTCCTTCTGCACTAATCACTATTTCAATATCTTTTTTATAAGCTGATTCCGCTAACAATACTAAATTACTATAAGTGATATCTTTATCAATTGCAAGTCCGATATGTGATAAATCCAAAGAAACAATAGAATTAATATTCTCTTCTTTCACATTATTAATCAAACGAAGGAAATGTTGAGTTACCGATTCTGACTCTTTCACTGAACGGGTACTTTCTCCCATAAACTCTAATGAAGTGGGAATTCCTTTAGCATTAATTCTTTTAGCAGTAGCAATAGCTTCCTCCATTTTTTCGCCTCCTATATATCTTTTAGCTGCTTTAAGCAGGAGTTTAAAGAGCTCAGGATTGTTAAGAATATATTCCTTTGCCCCTTCATTTAATGCTGCTATTTTCAACAGAGCACCTGCTTTTTCTTTTAGTTCCATTTATTTTTTGTGATTTGTATTTACATATTTTATAAAATTCCTCTCGCTTTTATCTCCAGATATTTATTGATAATATCGATATTCAAATTTTCCGGAAGGGTATAAACGGTATAGATTCCATATTTGCGGAGTTCCTGGATGATCAGTTTCTTTTCAAACTCAAATTTTTCAGCAATGATCTCGTCATAAATTTCCTGCATACTTTCAGGATTTTTGTTGATCAGCGTCTGCAGTTCTGAATTTTTAAAGAATACCACGACCAGCAAATGGTTTTTTGCAATTCCGCGAAGATATTTCAGCTGTCGGTTTAGTCCGTCTAACGTTTCAAAATTGGTAAAAAGCAGAATTAAACTTCTTTGGTTGATGGAATATTTTACATCCTGATACAATCTGTTGAAATCACTTTCGAAGAAATCTGTTTTAATATTATAAAGTGCCTCGGAAATTTTCTTCAACTGTCCGGATTTATTATCTGCAGCAATTTTATTTTCAGCTTTCTTGGAAAAGGTCATCATTCCGGCTCTGTCTCCTTTTCTCAAAATAATATGAGACAGCGCCATGGTTGCATTGATAGAATAATCAAGTAAACTCAATCCGTTGAAAGGCATTTTCATGGTTCGTCCTTTATCAATCAGCATAAAAATACGCTGTGATTTTTCATCCTGAAACTGATTGACCATTAAACGATTTGTTTTCGAAGTTGCTTTCCAGTTGATCGTTCTGATATCATCTCCGGGTACATATTCTTTGATCTGCTCAAATTCCATGGTATGTCCCAGCTTTCTGACTTTCTTGATTCCGCCTAATAAAAATTCACTCTGAATGGCCATCAGCTCATATTTTCTGAGATGAATAAAGGATGGATAGGAAGGAAGCATTGCATCTTTCTGGAAAATAAATCTTTTTGAAATCAGTCCTATTGGTGATGATGCATATACATTCAAACCTCCGAAATGATATTCTCCCCTTTCTTTAGGTTCTAATGAATATTGAAAAAATGTATTTCCTCCGGAAGCGATCTGCTTTTCGATCAGAAAATCTCTTTTCTGGAATTGGAACGGGATTTCATCAATAATTTTAGTGGCTATGGTAAAGTTGTAATTATTTTTGATATCAATTTTCACAAAATTCTCATCTCCATTAGACAATTTTTCCGGCAGAATCCTTTGAACCTGCAATGCATTCTTCTGATTAAAAATCAACAGAAAATCTACCATTGCTGCCAAAAAACAAATCAGGAGTGTGATATGGGCTACCCACATCAGCACCGGAAAGAAAAATGCAAGGACATACAGAATCCCCACTCCGATGAGTGCAAAAAAGAAACGTGTATTGATGTATAAGTTTTTCATTGGTTAGGTGGCAGGTTGCAGATGATAGGTTTTAGGAATTATAATCCAAACCCTTCTTCTACTAACCTATCTCGGTATTTCTATTCCTTCTAAAATCTGACGGATAATTTCATCTGCGGTAAGACCTTCCATTTCTCTTTCCGGAGATACGATGACTCTGTGTCTTAATACGGCGTAGCTTGCTTCTTTAATATCTTCAGGAGTCACAAAATCTCTGCCTCTTAAAGCGGCAAATGACTTTGATGCCGTAAGAAGTGCCAATGAAGCTCGTGGTGAAGCTCCCAGATATAAGAATTGGTTTTCTCTGGTATTGATAATAATTTTAGCAATATATTCCATCAGCTGGCTTTCCACAATGATTTCTTTTACCAGATGCTGGTAGTTTTTCAATTGTTCAGCTGTGATAACGCGGTTGATTCCTTCTGTTTTATCTTCTTTTTTGCTTTCGTGCTGATTTTTAATGATCGCAATTTCCTGCTCAAGATCAGGATATCCTACATTGATTTTGAATAAAAAACGGTCCAGCTGCGCTTCCGGAAGCCTGTACGTTCCTTCATGTTCAATAGGGTTTTGTGTAGCGATCACCAGGAAAGGTTCCTCAAGGGTATACCGTGTGCCGTCCATCGTGATCTGTCTCTCTTCCATGACTTCAAATAATGCGGACTGCGTTTTTGCCGGCGATCTGTTGATCTCATCAATCAGGATGAAATTGGAGAATATAGGTCCTTTTTTAAATTCAAATTCTGAGTTTTTCACATTGAATACGGATGTTCCCAAAATATCGGAAGGCATAAGGTCCGGTGTAAACTGAATTCTGCTGAAACCTACATCAATGGTTTTGGCTAATAGTTTTGCAGTGATTGTTTTTGCCACTCCCGGAACACCTTCAATCAAAACATGTCCGTTTGAAAGCAAAGCTGCCAAAAGATGTTCAATCATTTTCTCCTGCCCTACGATCACTTTTCCGATCTCAGATTTTACTTTTTCCAAACTTGCACGAAGTTCAATCATATCAATTCTCGACTGAAACTGCTCCTCCTGCTTATTAAGATTAATAGAGTTTGGGTTTTCTATGTTGGGGTTATCCAGGTTTTCCATAATAAAATTTTTATTTATCATTCTAACAGTGTATCCCTTTGGTGATAGCATTGAGCAAATCTACATTGTTAGGTTATTTCTATTGTTATATTATTTAAGTATTTCATCAAGGAGCTTATTGATCCTTGTAAGGTCTTCTTTCATTACGCTGGCGTAAGGATCCTGGGCTTTTTTGATAAGTGCCATAGCTTCATTGATCATTTCCATAGTTTTCCCGGTTTTCAACTGTAATTTTTTCGCGAATTCTTCATCTAAACTCTGGGTGTCTATCAATAGATCCATTCTTATCTTGTTCAGGAAATATTGAGCTTTCTTGGCCATCATATCGTGGAAATCGCCTTCCTGAAGATACAGATTTCCAATGCTTTTCACAAAATCCAGGGAAGTATTTCTCAATGGTTCTGTTACTGGGACTATTCTCTGCTTCCTTTTTGCATTAAAAAAGATAAAAAGAACCATCCCTCCTAAAAATACCCACCATGCATATTTTAGAGCCGGATTTGACAATATAAACCTCATAAAAAAACGCGATTCATAGCTTTTGTTTGAGACAAACCAAAGGGTTTCCCTATCAGGAAGATATGAAAATACGTCCTGAGCATATTTCACATTTCCGGGCTTCAGAAGATAATAATTCGTCAGGAAAAGAGGTTCGGTATGAGCATAGATATATCCTTTACCAAACTTCACCTTAATAAAATTAGCCTGATCTGTATTCTTTTTCTCTACAGTTTTTCCCAGTACTTGCACTCCCGGTTTTATGAATGAGAATCCTCTGCCCGACGGAAATTTATCCAGCTTAATAAAATCATTCTGAAATTTTTTGTCGGTAAGTTTCAAAACATTTTCTTCTTCAAAAGAGATTTCAGAATCATAGTATCCGATACTGTCTGAAATTTCTTTAGGCATACGGGTTACCATCAGAAATGCATCTGAGCCTTCAGATATCTGAGTCAGAATTTTATGCCATGACTCTCTGTCAAGATTATTTTCAATGACGACAATATTGTGAGCCTGTTTTGTATGCTGGCTGTAATATTCGTAAGGAACCTGCTCAATCTTCTTCAGCTTATTTTTAAAAAGATTGTTGGCTTCTTTATTGAAAACAAACAACCCGAACGGAGATTTTTCGTTGATATCAAAATTCTTCCGCCAGTCTGTCGTTTCTTTTTTGTTAACTTCAAGCAATGCCAGAATAATCATCACAATGACGAAAATTACAGCATATGTTTTGAAAGTTTTATTCATGGTTATTATTGTTATGGTTTAAAGGCCTGATATTGATTTTTAAATTTCCGGTAGTTTTCTTCATCAATACTGAATTCTCCGTACCAGACATAATCAAAAATATAAGACAGATCAGAAAAGTCATTTTTCAGGTGGGCCGCTTTTAACTCTGCAGTATAATCTTTATTGGTTTTTTCCGGATTCCAGTTGATCAGTTTTTTATCACTCAGCTTTTTAAGAATAAACAGGAACTGATAACGGACTGCTGAACGGTAATCCCCTGCAAGTTCAAATTTCGCGATACTTTCAGGAAAATTAATTTCATGGATATTCTCATGAAGTTCCTGCACATTAAGATCCAGTTTTTTATTCTTTTTACCAAAAATAAAATTCCCGTCTTTTCCCATGATGTATCTGATGATGAAATAAAGCAGAAATCCAACAAGAATAATAGCAAACAGTCTGATAAGAACAGTAGTAAGTTCTGCCGACTTCGTGAGTGCCGTATCTCCAAAGATTCCCTGTATAATCTGATTGATCTTACGCATCAGCTTTTGAAAGAAAGATTCTCTCGGCTTTGAAACGGAATAATCAAACTCATTTCCTTTGTATCTTGACGGAATATTCTCTTTAAATGTTTTCGGGTACACTTCATTCTCCGATACCGGGTATTTCATCAGTACAGAATCTGCACGCAGCATATTTCTGTAATGCCCGGTTGTGTACAATGAATCTACCAGATCATCAGAAGCAGGAGGGTTATCCTGAGCATGAACCAGCCCGGGAGAAAAGAAAAGCAGTATGAAAAAAAGAGTTTTATTCATTGATTCCAATCGTGTCTATTTCTGCCAATTCAACTTTCTGGTGAAGATCTGTTCTGCTGTCATAATACATTAATCCCGCATTCACATACATAAGGTTGGAAAGAAAAAATGAAAGTAACATAGAAACTCCATAGAATACAAAAAAAATGATTCCGACAGTTCCGGTAAAAGGATTCTGTTCAAAATTTCCGTCCGGTGTAGAGGTAAGCAGTGATCCGTAAAAAAACATCATCGGAATAAACGTAAAGATAGACGTTATAATATACATGATAATAAACATCACAAATGCAGCTCCCCAATATTTCCAGAATGGTGATTTTTCACTTCCATTGGGATAAGAAAACTGAGAACGCAAAGCATAGCTCAAGCTTCCCCAGAACCCTCGGTCCGAATTAAAATAATCATACATCAGAAATGTAGTAAAATTAAATATCGTAGGATAAAGAAGCAGGATGAGGAAAAATCCGATAATGATAAGAACCAGGATATAAGAAAAACCTACTACAAATAAAATGGCCGGAGTAACGATAAAGATCATTCCCAGACATAGTTTTCCGATTCTTCCGGCATTGTTTTTAAAGTCGCCGAGAATTTCATCAGTCTTTATTTTTTCTGCTCCCTGTGCAATTCTTTTTAAATAAAAAACAGGATACAGATAATTGACAATCATCAGGACCATGAAAAGCAGGAAAGTCAGTAATCCTACTGTGATCAGCATTCCGGAATTTTCTGAAAAATACTGTTCAAAATAATAGGTTTCTCCTCCAAGGTTAGATCCGAATATCTGTGAAAACAGTTCCTTATAGCCGAAAATAACAACTGTAACCATTAAGATCAAAAGCAAGCCGTTGATCAGAATATAGTTTTTAAAATAATTCTTCCCGTATAATTTGAAAAAATTGAAACTATCACTGATAAAAGTTCCGAAGTCTCTTTTTTTATAAAATTGTATCATTAATGTGTTTATTAGTTTTTTTGTAAACAACAGACGGATATACAAAATAGTAGTATCCAATAATTGCCAGTGAGCCAAAAATGATGATAAGGTTCAAAATTAAAGGCATCTTCAATGCGTGTCTGGTGACATATCCTTCTATAATCCCTGCACAAATAGTGAAAGGAACCGTACTCAAAAATATTTTAAATGAATCTTTAAATCCTTTTTTAAATGAATTAAATCTTGAAAACGTTCTCGGAAATAAGATAGAAGCTCCCAGAATCAATCCGCACATGGCTTCCACAACCATGGCAAAAATTTCAAAGACTCCGTGAAGCCATATTCCTCTTGCACTGTCTTTCAATGCTCCATAATCATAGAAAAAATATTGAAAAGCACCCAGCATCACACTGTTGGAGAGCAGTGCAAACAATGTTCCCACTCCTCCGGCAATACCGTAAATATACAACTTTGCTCCAACCTGAATATTATTAAAAATGATCCCAATTGTACTTCCCCAGGTGCTTCCGCTCTGATAAACGCCTACCGCATTATTATTTTTAATATTTTCGATCGTTTCATTCACATACTCTTCGCCCAGTATAATATTCACAAAGTTCTTATCATAAATGGCAGAAAGCACTCCTATTGATGTAAATAAAATGAAAAAGAGGAAGGCATACATCAGATATCTCCGGTACTGGTACATCAGCAGCGGAACTTCGGTTTTGAAAAAATAAACCAGCCTGTTCTCCTCTACTCTTTTTGTTTTATAAATCTTCTGAAAAATCTGGGCAGATAAATGGTTCAGATAAACGGTAGTATTGCTTTTGGGATAATAAGTCTGGGCAAAAGAAAGATCATTGATCAGGTTTATATACAATGAAGACAGGTCATCAGGATTTTTTTTAATTTTCCCTTGAATAACCTGTTCGATTCCCAACCATTTTTCTTTATTTTGTTTAATGAAATAAACTTCTCTCATAATTATTAAGGCTAAAATAATAAAAAATATGTCTCAAATTGCGATAAATACCTCACAAAATGTAAATATTAATTTTACTGTTGCAGGTGTAGGAGAAAGGATGCTTGCCTTCATTATTGATCTTCTGATCAGGATTGCTTATGTAGTTGCTATCCTGTATCTGTTCTTCAATATTCTTGATTTGGGATATCTTCTGAATGGTCTTGACGGCTGGTCGATACGTGCGGTATATCTTGTCCTTACTTTTCCTGTTTACGTTTATCCTCTTGTATTGGAAAGTTTGATGGAAGGCCAGACTCCCGGTAAAAGACTCATGAAAATAAAAGTGGTGAAAATTGACGGTTACCAGGCCAGTTTCGCAGATTATATGATCCGGTGGGTTTTCAGAATTGTAGATGTTTCATTTGCCGGAGTAGTAGGACTTATTTCTATGATTGTTTCTAAAAACAATCAGCGTTTGGGTGATATCGCTTCCGGAACAGCTGTTATTTCTTTAAAGAACAATATTAATATCTCCCATACCATTCTGGAGAATATCCATGAAAATTACATTCCCTCTTTCCCTCAGGTGATTGCTTTGAGTGATAATGATATGAGAATTATCAAAGACAATTATACCAAAGCATTGAAAGCAGATGACCGCCAGATCATCAGTAAACTATCCAATAAAATTAAAAGTATTCTGAAACTGGAAATAGATCCCACTAAAATGACGGAAAGACAGTTCATCGGTGTAATTATCAAAGATTATAATTATTATACGGGGAAAGATAATTAGGTAGGTATTCAACAATGAATGTTTACCATATTAATATTTAAATAATTATATTTCTTCGTCTATATAATTGGTGAGTACGAACAATAATTTTTTACCTTCTAATAAAGAATAATTAAATTCTCCCTTAGAATATATTTTGTACATAAAATGCTGCAGGAATAATTTCCCTGCTTTTTTGCCTATATAAAGAAGTTTTTGCTCAAGAATTTCATACTTTTTTTGTTTCGCAGACAAAAGAAGGTACAGTAATCCTTCAGTACATATTTCGTTTCCAAAGTCTTTGGATATTTTGATTTTTGCCTCATACAAAAGAATAAAATGAATATGAAATTCAATTAATTGATCATTGACATTTTTAAAGCTTATATACTCAGTACTATATCCCAGCTTTAGTAAGATTTTACAGCAAAAGTTAAATTCATAAGAGGTAATATGAGTATCACGAATACAATTTTCAATGTAGCTTATGAGATAATTGAAGAGTAAATGTAGACATTCCGAATGAGCAAATTTCCTGTAATGATTTTCCCCAACGTTGCTATTCCTATATCTAATCAAAAAATAGTTAACTAACCCTAATACCTGATCAATATATGGTTCTTCATACCCAATGTAAGAAAGTGTTATTTTATAAATCTGATCATCCACATCTTCTAAAATTTCATCGCTGTTAATGTTCAAGTATTTTTTTTGATGCAAAAAAGCAATTAGCCAGCCGAATCCCGTAATCCCATTTTCAAAACTATAATCTTTACAAGAAAATATTTTTTCAGCAATAAAATCCAGCAAAGCCAGACCTTTTTTATGACAAGCTTCATTCTCACTTAAGAATAGTCGGAGAGCTTCTCCTGATAAGCCATTGAGCAAGCCAACATTCATTGTAAGAGGTAGATTTCTTTAGTAATTCTAAGAGGGGTTGTATTATAACTTTCTTTAACTTTTATAATCCAATCTGTATCATGTAAGGAAAACTTTCCCCTATTTAATTCTAAAATCATAATATCCAGTACTCTTTTAAAGGCTTCTGTAAAGAGCTCATCTACTATATACACTTTAGTAAATTGTATTTCTGTATAGCTGTCTTCTTTCAAAAGAATATCTATCTCATTTACTAAACTTTCAGGAATTACTATAAAACCGGAGATTTCAATGGTATTCTGATTTTCTTTGGTGACAAAATATTTATCAAAATATTTCTTTCCGATGTCTTCCATAAAAGAAAATGTGATATTCCTTAATTCTAGTCTTTGAGCATCACGTTCCTCTCTGCTTTTTTTTATAAGTTCGATAATTGGGAAACTACAGTTTGTATCAGGAATAAAATGCAAATTTTCATCATACCATGGGGCATAATGTACATAGTCTCTCTTATAAAAAAATTGTTTTTTATCATCATGGTCTCCAGCATAATGAAGAATTGGGTTAGTCTTCCAATATTCAATGGGATATGTAGGCCATGAAAAATTCATTTCTTCATGTATCCGGACTTCTTTATTAAAAAACCATAGATTCCAGAGTACAGACCACATATCAGCATACCATGCATTGATTTCTTTTGGCAGATAATCTGGAAGATTTATTTTTTTTTGCTTTTCTTTTGTATTATACTGAGTAAGTAAATTAAAAATATTTTCAGAATCTTCCTCTACTTTATCCCAGAATTCAGACGAAATATCATGTAAAAGATATTGGGCTCCACCCATATGATCATCATTTCTAAAGACTGTCTCTACCGTAATTCCTACCAACTCAGCCATTTTATACAGAAGATCAGTATCGGCTCTTGAGGTAATATATTGACAGTTCAGGTAAGAGCGTGTATCGGAAACATAATTCATAGCATTAGTATTAACAACTGGAATCCTGCTTAACAAAATATCAGAGTCATGATAAAAAATATAATGATTTTCCAGAAATGGAAATTGTTTCCAATGCTTTTTCAACAAATGAGGTCTTATGGAAGAAAGGTATTTCTTCCTTTTCCTTGTATCGGGGTAAAGAAAAAAAAGAGCAAAATCCATATTATTATGAATGAACACCTTAAAATCAGACTTCAATCCTACTATTGGATGGTAACCAATCACAATATGAATTTTTTCTTTTAAAATTCCTAATGAACGAAAGTTTCTCAGTTGTATTTCCAGCTGCCATATAAAGTATGTGTCATCTGGTTGCGCCGAAAGAAATATCATTTTTGTGTATTTAACGACCGTCTAACCCAATCGGATTATATTAAGTTCCAACTGTTACTGTTTCTTCAAAATAAATCTGATTGAATTATCTTATCTGTAACTGAAAGAAAATTATTGTAATAAGTCAAGCTCTATAATATTATTGTCCTTTAACATCATCCTCTTGCGCTCAGATTCTAAATTTTTAATTATTTGTGAAGGAGTAACAATATTTCCGGATCTGTCAGTATAACTCACCATTTTTCCTTCATTAAATAACTGTTTTAAATCTTTTACAGGATCTTGTCTGTATTCTCTAAATAACTTCCCATATTTCCTTTGATTAATCTCTATTTCTTTTTTTGATTGATCAATATTAGGATAAACTGTATTGTTAGATAATGACCTCATGCCCTTCAATAAAAAACAATGGCTTTTCGTCTCATCTTCAATTTTCAATATTAAACCAGGTAATCCATGAAATTTATACGGTCCATCTTGGATTGGGATTTCTGTGGTAAACCAAGCTATCCATTTTCTTCCCGCAAATTCCAGGCTGGCCTTTTGGACATTAAAACCGCTTATTTTATCCTTCTCTTTATGTATTTTCCAATTTTGCTGCCTTTCGTCTAAAACCTTATATTTTTCTATATAGAATTTCGTACAAAGAAAAGTTTTATAATCAGGTAATTTTTGCATACACGCTCATTAATTTTTCCTTCAGCAGGCATAGTCATTTTTCCCAGTTTTGCATCAGCAATCATAGTTGAATCATTCACATAAGCACTACTGCTATAATAGACAGACCCTTTTGACCCAATATCCAGATACATGGTTTCAGATTTTACTTCTGAGTGTTTTGTAGAATCGGAAACATATTGATAGTCATATATAAATCTCTTCTTTTGAGCATTAATATTTATTATGATAAGAAGAAAAAATAGAATATTTTTCATTATTTGTAATGTATAAAGGAAAGGAGGAAAATCAGGTCATTTACATTTTTCCTGTATCATATTTCCATGTTACTATTGACTTACTTCAACATATGCTCGTAAAGTATTTAACCATTGTCTGATTTTACATACAATTTTGTGTTACTAGTGATTTCATCTGCAACCATTTATTTTATCCAATTGATTTCAATTATATTATTATCATGAAGAATTTTTTCTTCCCGTAGCTTTTCAACCATTATAATATGCTCACGTCTTTTTTCATCAGATTCATAATAAATCATTCCATTCATTGCTTTTTGTCTAAATTCTCTCGCAGGATCTTTTCGGTACGTCCTGTAGAAAGCTATAAATTTGTCTTTGCTTAGTCTTTTTATATTTTTATTACTTTGGACATTGTCTTCATACAATGAATCTTGATTAATTTTTTTCACCCCTTTTAATTGAAAAATATGGTACCTTTGAGCATCCTCTATTTTTACGATTAGGCCAGGTAACCCCTGAAATTTATAAGGTCCATCATTAAATGGAAAATAGTTGGTAAACCAAGCATACCAAAATCTTCCTCCAAAAGCCACAGTGGCTTTTTGACAATCATATCCATTAATAAGTTGTTTATCTGTAAGGATTTTCCAATCCAATTTGACATTCTCATCAACAAGAAATTTTAAGATCGTCGAAAGATCATCAATAACCATAGTTGTTTTTGAGTCTGCATAATTTTTTTTGATTATATAGTATGTGCTGATAGTTTTATCCGGCATTGTAATCACTCCTTTTTTAGCATCAGCTTTCATTGTTGAATCTGAAATAAATCTTTTCCCATTATAGAAAATGGATTTTTTATTGGGTAACACATCTAAAAACATAACTTCTTTAATGATACTATCTTTCTGAAGAGTATCAGGAACTGATCTATATTCGTACATAAAACGAATATATTGTGCTTTTATAGATGAACATACATAAAACATAATCAGAATAAATAAAATTTGCTTTTTTTTCATCATTAAAAACTAAGTTATAAGATTACATAAAAAGCCACCATTATAGCTATTATAAATGGTGGCAATAATCTAACATTTCACAACATATGAGCCAGTACTACAAACAGGATTACTGTCGATATATACACATTCACTGCATCTATCACTATTATTTGAACAGCATTTATAATTACCGCCGCCGCCAGGGGATGTCGGAGTATTACCTCCAAAAACGTTTTTCAATTCTGTTCTGGATAATGGTTTTGCATCATGCAAATGCACCTTTTGTAATTTAATTTTTCTCATAATAATTTTTTTAAAATTGTTTTGTGTGTTTTTACCATTCCAAATATATCAAACAAGAATGAAATAAATCCATGATTTTTATGTGAATTTTATGTGATTTTACCACATAAATACTAATTATAATTATTAAATAATATTTTTTCCTGTAATAAAACCACCCCCTCATGAATTATTAAAAAAGATATAGGTATGACTGTTTTTATATTTATCTAATCCGTAAAATACTATATTTGTATCAACATAAAAACACAAAGATGATCAAAAACAAACTTATCAAAGCCCGAAAGGACAAAGAATACACACAGGAAAGTATGGCCAAAATACTGCATATGACGCAATCACAATACCATAGAAGAGAAAAGGGTGAAATTAAGATTTCAGATGAAGAATGGGAGCGTATGGCAAAAGTTCTGAATACTTGTGTAGAAAATATAAAAGAGGATGATCCAGCTAATATTCATCATGTGAATAATTACGACAATATTTCTGGTAATTATTCCGCTAGTAACAATTACTTTTATAACATTCCTGAATTTCTTTTTCAAAATCAGCAGGAATATATTAACCTTCTAAAAAAAGAAATTCAGGAACTTACAAAGCGTATAAAAATATTGGAAAAACAATAATAACAAATTTTTACTGCAATGAAATTTGAAAACAATAAATCCGGGAACGGCGGAGTTCTCACTTTAAATAACGAAATAAAAGAAGTCGGAAGGCTTACCTACACTATTTTCCCTGAAGATCATAAATTTATTATTTCTTTTGTATTGGTACATCCCGAATTTGAAGGCAGAGGAATGGGAAAATTTTTAGTGGAAGAAGCCATCAGATTTGCAAGAGAAAATAACTGGAAAGTATATCCGCATTGTTCTTATGCAAGGTCTGTGATGATGAGAATGAGTGATGTGGACGATATTTTTCTAAAGAATTAAAACCTCGTTTACCAGGATATCTTCAATATCATCCGGATAATCTACTCTGAGATGATGATCTGATGCTACCCATTCCATTATTTCCTGAAGATTTAACACCTTGGAATTGGGAATTCCCATTTTATCCAGAGCACATGCATTGCATTCCTGCTCATATTGATTGTGGATAGGAATCACAAATAGTTTCTTATCCATAAATAGTGCTTCTGCCGGGGTTTCAAAACCTGCATTGCATAAAATTCCGTCACAGCCTTCAAAATATTTCAGGTACTGGTTTTCATCAATGGGAAATACTTCTACATTTTTTATTTTCACCTGTACTTTGCTGTATTTTGAAAAAACTTTCCACTCCACAGGAATTTTTCTTAAAACCTTGATGATATTTTCATCTGCAAAACTAGGCAGGTAAACAAGATAATATCCATGTTTGTAAGGATTAAGGTTTCTGATCTTTCTCCTGATGACAGGCTTTTTGATCTGCGGATGATAATTTTCAAAATGAAACCCGATTTTCCTTTTACTGGGAACGTAATATTTTAGGATCATTTCTCCCAGAAAATCTTTTTCCTTTGGTTTGGGTGTTTCAGGAAAACTCATGGAAGCCTGATGGCTGAGTTCTATCAACGGTAGCTTTTTAAGTTTGGAAGCCCAGCCAGTCAGAGGTTCATAATCATTAATAATTAAATCATACTGTGACAGCTCTAGCTCTCTGATTGTTTTAGCTGCTTCAAAGAATTTATTTTCGGTAAATGTTTTTCGGTAAGATAGACCGCCTGTTTTATTATAAAGAAGGGAAATACCTCTGTATTGAAAGTTAATGTCAAAATCAGCCTTCAATTGCGATTGATGACCACTGATCAAGGTATCAACAGACGCATGCTTCTTGAGAAGAGGAATAATTTCCTGTGCCCTGGCAATATGCCCGTTTCCGGTACCCTGGAATGCATACAGAATCTTCATTTAGGAAAAATTAGTTACAATTTTTAAAAGAGCAGAATTATCCATCTCCGGGATTTCTTCTGCTTCATCATCTTTCAGTAAATGTTTATGTTCATCATAATAAAAAATCTTCCATTGTTTATCATGATATTCCAAAGCAGAAAGATTTTCTATCCAGTCACCGGAATTCAGGTAAGTACAGGATCCTTTTTTATTAACAACCTCGCGGATCTGTGGCTGGTGAATATGCCCGCATACCACATAATCATATTGATTATCAATGGCCAGCTCTGAAGCTGTCAATTCAAAATCCCCGATATATTTTACCGCCTTTTTCACATTGTTTTTGATCTTTTTGGAAAATGAGTATTTCTCTTTACCCATTTTTTCCAAGAACCAATTTACAACATTATTGATAATAATAAGGAGATCATAACCTTTTCCGCCGAGTTTGGCGATCCATTTGGAATGCTGGACGGATGCATCGAAAACATCACCGTGAAAAATCCAGGTTTTTTTCTGATCGATATTCAGACAGATCTTGTTACAGACTTTAAGTTTTCCCAGTTCAAAATCTGTGAACTTACGGAACATTTCATCATGATTGCCTGTAATGTAATAGACATCTGTGTTTTTGGTAGCCAGTGAAAGAATCTTTCTGATTACCTTCAAATGAGGTTTAGGGAAGTAAGACTTTTTAAACTGCCAGATATCGATAATATCACCGTTTAAAACTAAAGTTTTAGGCTGGATAGAATTGAGATATCTTAGCAATTCTTTAGCCTTACATCCATAAGTTCCCAAATGAACATCCGATATAACAACTAATTCAACGTTTCTTTTCATAGTTTTGTACAAAGAAACTAATTGAAAATTAACTGTATATGAATGCTATATTATTTTTTATAGAGAGTTCATCAGCTCTTCTGTGATTTCCATGTTGTGGTAAACGTTTTGCACATCATCATCTTCTTCGAAACGCTCAAGCATTTTCATATTCGCTTTGAACTGTTCTGCGTTTACTTCTTTTGTATTGTTAGGAATTCTCTGAAGTTCTGCACTTTTTGCTTCAATTCCAAGCGCATCCAATTTGTGAGATAAAGAACCGAAATCTTCAAAAGCAGTAGTAATCATTACTTCTTCTTCATCTTTTTCTACATCTTCTGCTCCTCCGTCGATCATTTCCATTTCGAAATCATCCCAATCCATTTTGATCTGAGCCAAATCTATGGTGAAAATACCTTTTCTGTCGAAGATAAATGCCAATTCACCATTTTTACCAAGGTTACCGTCAAACTTATTGAAGATAGCTCTTACATTGGCTACCGTTCTTGTAGTATTGTTTGTAGTACATTCTACAAAAAAAGCAACACCACCTTGCCCGTAACCTTCATAAGTGATTTCTTCATAGTTTTCTGCATCCGCACCGCTTGCCTTTTTAATTGCTCTTTCAACATTATCCTTAGGCATGTTAGCCCCTTTTGCGTTTTGGATACATCTTCTCAAGGCAGGATTAGATTCAGGATCTGTTCCTCCAGCTTTTACTGCCAGTGCGATATCTTTTCCTATTTTAGAGAATGTTTTGGCCATCTTGTCCCATCTGGCCATTTTAGAAGCTTTTCTATATTCAAATGCTCTTCCCATTTTAATTTTTAAATTTCCAACAAAATTACTCAAAAGTCCACAAAAAAAAAATACCTCCAATCAAATTGGAGGTATTCATTATTTAGAAAAATTAATTATTTTTTCTTTTTAGCAGCAGCTTTTTTCTTAGCTGGAGCTTTTTTAGTAGCTTTTTTAGCTTTAGTAGCTTTTTTAGCTGGAGCTACAACATCAGATTTCTGATATTTGTTCCACTCACTGTCATCACCAATGTATCTAACAGTTACTTTTCTATCAGCTTGTCTTTCAGCGTCAGAAGCAGATTCTGCAACTTTAGCATTTTGCTCTCCAATACCAACTGATTTTAATGCGTTGGTATCTACACCTCTTGCATCTAAAGCAGCAACTACAGAAGCAGCTCTTTCTTTAGATAACTTCAAGTTGTAAGCATCACTTCCTTTTTTGTCAGTTTCACCAACTAATAGGAATCTACCTCCGTCTTTCTTAATGATTTCAGCAGCAGTATCTAAAGCTCCTTTAGATTCAGGCTTGATAGTAGCTTTGTTGAAATCGAAGTATACGCTCTTAAGGTTTTTCTCAACGTCAGTAGCTGTTACTTCTTTTGGTTTAGGACATCCGTTGTATTCTGGAAGACCTGGAACAGTAGGACAAGCATCATCTTTATCTAAGATACCATCACCGTCTGTATCTGGCCAAGGACAACCGTTGTTTTCAGCAGGACCTGCTACTGTAGGACAAGCGTCATCTTTGTCGATTACACCATCACCGTCAGTATCTGGCCAAGGGCATCCGTTGTTTTCAACTGGACCAGCCACTTCTGGACATTGATCGTCTTTATCTGGAACTCCGTCACCGTCAGTATCAGGACATCCTTGGAATTCTGGTAAACCTGGAGTATCTGGACAAAGGTCATCTTTATCTAGGATACCATCCTTATCTCTGTCTCTGTTTCCGAATCTGAATAAGATGGAAGCAGAAGCTTGCCAGAAGTTAGCCACTGTAGAGTGGTCACCTGGAGTTGATACATAATCTCCCTGAATACCAAGACCGAAGTTCTTAGTTACCCAGAAGTTAGCACCAGCACCTGTAGCTACAGTAAAGTGATTTGCTTTACCGTTTTCGTTACCATCCTTACCGTTAACAACCGGCTCGATTGGGTTACCGTTATCATCAACAGATGTTCTAGGGAAAGTAAGAGCTGTATAGTCATGTCTTAAGTAGTTAGCACCAACTCTTAAATATGGATCAAACCAAGATTCTTCGTTCCATAAAAGACCTGCAGCGTGAGCCTGGAAACCAAGACCTGTCATTAGGAAAAATTCTTTCCCCATGTTGAATCTTTTGTTTTCAACATTTCCAACAGAAGTTTGCCAGTCAATTACTAAACCTTTACCAACGTTTCTAGCAACTGTTAACTTAGATAGTGGAGGTGTAATAGAAAAGTTGTTCACATTGAACATACTTTTTGTCAAATTGTTAGCAGAGAACGTATTACTGAAGTTACTTCTTGCTGCTACATGGTTTTCAGCATGAGCACCAACTCCGATTAACCACGGATTGTTGGTAGTCTGTGCGAAAACAGTAGAGGCAACAGTAAGCGCCAATGCTGAAATTCCTAATTTTAGATTTTTCATAGAATTAAATGATTAAATAATTGATAATGCAAAATAAATATAATTTTTCTTTATATACAAAGTTTTTCAAATGATTTTTAACTTTTCTTTAATATTCTGTCGAGGTTCCGTTTATTTTCTCTATCTTTTATCGCCTCTCTTTTATCGAAAAGTTTTTTCCCTCTACCAAGCGCTATCAGCACCTTTGCTTTCCCTCGGTCGGTGATATATAATTTTAAAGGTATTATGGTGTTCCCGGCATCCTTTAACTTTTTTTCAAGTTTTTGTAATTCTTTTTTGTGCAAGAGCAATTTCCGTTCCCTTTTTGTTTTGTGGTTGTAAAAAGTTCCCAATTTGTACTCATCAATCATCATGTTGATGATGTACAATTCCCCATCAATAAACTGACAGAACGATTCTGTGATAGATGCTTTGGATGAACGTAAAGATTTTATTTCGGTACCCGTTAAAACCATTCCGGCTTCATATTCTTCAAGAATTTCATATTCAAAACGGGCTCTTTTGTTTAATATGTTAACTGTTTTCTCAATCTTCATCATTTTAAAATTTCGTTAATGAAATATATAAAAAATACCGTACATTTAAAAACTTGACTATTATATTATTACAAAATACCCAAATTCTTTTCGTATTTTTGCGCCAAATTTACAAAACTATATGTTAACAGTATCTAACTTATCTTTACAATTCGGGAAAAGAGTTCTTTTTGACGAGGTAAATATTATGTTTACCAAAGGAAACTGCTACGGAATCATCGGAGCAAACGGTGCGGGAAAGTCTACATTCCTGAAAATACTAACAGGAAAGCAGGATCCTACAACAGGGCATGTATCTCTGGAACCAGGGAAAAGAATGTCAGTTTTGGAGCAGGATCACTTTGCTTATGATCAGTTTACAGTTCTTGAAGCTGTTTTAAGAGGTAATAAGAAATTATTTGAGATAAAAGAGGAAATGGATGCGTTATACGCAAAAGAAGATTTCTCTGACGAAGACGGTATTAAAGCCGGTGAACTAGGTGTAATTTATGACGAAATGGGTGGCTGGACTGCAGAATCTGATGCACAGACCATGCTTTCAAACGTAGGTATTTCTGATGATATGCACTGGCAGCTGATGAGCGAACTTGAGAACAAAGACAAAGTAAAAGTTCTTTTGGCTCAGGCACTTTTCGGAAACCCTGATGTTTTGATTCTGGATGAGCCTACCAATGACCTTGATATCGACACGATCTCATGGTTGGAAGACTTCCTTGCGGATTATGAAAACACGGTAATTGTTGTATCTCACGACCGTCACTTCCTCGATACGGTTTGTACACACATCGGTGACCTTGATTATTCTAAACTTAACCTTTATACAGGTAACTATTCTTTCTGGTACCAGGCGTCTCAATTGGCAACAAGACAAAGAGCTCAGGCCAACAAAAAAGCTGAAGAGAAGAAAAAAGAACTTCAGGACTTCATTGCTCGATTCAGTTCTAACGTTGCTAAGGCCAAACAAGCGACTGCAAGAAAGAAAATGATCGACAAATTAAATATTGACGATATCAAGCCTTCTTCAAGAAGATATCCTGCTATTATTTTCGAAATGGAAAGAGAAGCCGGAGATCAGATTTTAGATGTAAAAGGTCTTGAAAAAACCAAAGACGGGGAATTATTATTCTCAAATATTGATTTAAATCTTAAAAAGGGGGACAAAGTAGCAGTACTTTCTAAAAACTCTTTAGCCATCACAGAATTCTTCGAGATTCTTGCTGGAAATGTAGAAGCTGATAAAGGAACAGTCGCATGGGGAGTAACAACAAACCAGTCTCACATGCCTTTAGACAACACCAACTTCTTCCAGGAAGACTTAAGCTTAGTTGACTGGTTGAGACAGTTTACAAAAAATGATGAAGAGCGCCATGAAGAATTCGTAAGAGGATTCCTTGGAAGAATGCTATTCTCAGGAGATGAAGCTTTGAAATCCTGTAAAGTACTTTCAGGAGGTGAAAAAATGAGATGTATGTTCAGTAGAATGATGCTTCAAAAAGCGAACGTTCTTTTATTGGACGAACCTACCAATCACCTGGATCTTGAGAGTATCACAACTTTGAACAACTCTTTATCCAACTTTAAAGGAAACCTTTTACTGGCATCTCATGACCACGAAATGCTTTCAACAGTCTGTAACAGAATCATCGAATTGACTCCTACCGGAATCATCGACAGAGAAATGACTTATGACGAGTACCTTGCTGATAAAAAAGTAAAAGAATTAAGAGAGAAAATGTATTCTTAATCTTTCAAGAATATCAGATAAAAATCAAAGGCTGTCTTTCAGGACAGCCTTTTTTATAATCATATCTGTTTTACAAGCAACGGATGGTACCGCCATCAACCCTAAGTACAGAACCACTGATATAATCAGCAAAAGGACTACAAAGATAGGCCACAGCTCCTGCAATTTCTTCAGGTTCACCAAATCTGCCCGTATCATTAGGAATGAGCTCCTGTACAGCTTTGTATTTAATTTCCTTCGGATCAGTTCCCCAATTAAACTTCGGTGCAGCATTTTTTAGCCATTCTTCAACCATTGGATTCATGATTGCTCCCGGTGAAACTACATTAGAGGTAATTCCCGTATCTTTAACTGATCTTGCAAGAGAAACAGACAAATTGTGTCGGGCCGCCAAAGTAGCATTATAATGAGGCTGCTCTTTAATAGGCTGTATACCAAGTCCTCCACCAATATGTATTACCCTTCCCCATCCTAATTTTTTCATCTGAGGAACAATGCGTTGAATCATCCGGACATACGAAACTACATTAGTATTGTAAATGTCCAGCCAATCCTCAGCACTAGCTTCACCCCATGATTTGTGAGAAGTAGTGCCTGCATTATTAATGAGGATATCAATCTTCCCGGAATTCAAAGCCGCAGATGCAACCTGATCTGCACCATCATCCGTTGAAAGGTCACCTACAGCAATTTCAGCAGTGCCTCCTTTCTCCAATATAGAATGCATAACTTTTTCTGCGCGATCTTTGTCTCTGCCATGAATAATCACAGAAGCCCCTTCGTCTGCCAGTAATTTTGCAATAGCCTCACCTAAACCTGAGCTTGAGCCGGTAACGAGAGCCGTTTTTCCTTTTAATTGTAAATCCATTTTGAACTAGTTTTAATTTATTTAATTTTTTGCTCGGAGTTTATTCAAAAAATATTTTTACTTTATCCTGTATTCCTGATAAAGCAAAATTACATAGCCCATCACGATTTCGTTTTGTTGGAAAGCTCAAAATCGCTTTGTTGAAAGGCCCATTCATATTGGAACTATTGAAAGAAAATAAGGAAAATGGAGATCCTGATCCACCTTAGATCATATTGCATGCTTATAAGACAGTAATAAAAATTACAATTTTTGCAATCAAAAGGTAAGAAAAAATAAAACTGCCTTAAAAGCCTATTCTAAGATTACCGTGATGTTTGAAATGGTCAAACAACAGCTCAGAAAATTTTGACTTTTAAAACAGTTGTATTATTTTAAATAGTTAATTAAAACCTACTTTGTTAATTTGGATGCAGGCAAAGAAACGGTTCCCGGATCTTTCCACAAGCCGTCTTTTTCAGCTCTTTTTTTAATCGCTTCCGCTCTTTTATTGCTATCGGGGTGAGAATTGAACATCTTTTCAAAGTTAGTCTGTGTGCTTCCCTGTGAAAGTAAGGCTAACTTTTTAAAAGCAGTATACGCTCCTACCACATCATATTTATTGGCCTTCATGAAATCATAGGAATAAGTATCTGCCTCAGATTCCTGCTTTTTGCTGTGCGAAGCATCTAAAAATGCATTTGCCATCTTCCCTACCTGACTATCATTTAGCGCAGCTACATCTGACGAAGCTGAGGAAGCGGCGTCTAATGCAGCCGCCTTCAGATAAGCCGATTTCATAGCATCTTTAGTATCCTGATTCTTTACGTGCCCGATCTCATGTCCGATTACGGCAAGCAGTTCATTATCAGTCATAATATCCATTAAGGAAGAGAATACACGTACACTTCCGTCTGCACAGGCAAACGCGTTGATATCTTTTACTTTATAAACTTTATAATTAAGGTTCAGACCATCCTGAGATTTGTGTTTTCCAAACAGCCTGTTCAGTCTCACAGTGTAAGGATCTTTCGGTCCTGCTACAGGATTATTTTTATCCATCCACTCTACTGATTCTTTGGATAATTTAATCGCATCTTCGTTGGTAAATGTTAAGGCTTTTGCACCATTTGAAACCATTCCGGCTGCTTTGCCAAGATTAATTTTCTGTGCGTTGATCGAACATGCTGTTCCCAGTAACAGGAAGCATAGAGTAATTTTTTTCATAGTCATTTAAAAATTTGGAGCACGAAGATAGTCTTTTTTTAACAATTATTAAGTCAAAACTTCGTTTCAGTTCTTCCCTGAATGCTATTTTTTTTCCTTATTTTTGTGAAATGAGTCAAAAATGGATTTACAAGCCTGAACCCGATGAGGAAGTTGTGGACAGACTAAGTTCGTCACTTGGTTTTGGTACTTTTGAATCTAAAATCCTCGTTCTTAGGGGAATTGACAATTATCAAAAGGCCAGAGAATTCTTCAAACCGAACCTTAACGATATCCACAACCCTTTTTTAATGGCAGATATGCAAAAAGCTGTAGAGCGTATTGCCACCGCCATTGAAAACGGTGAAAAAATATTGGTATATGGTGATTATGATGTGGACGGAACCACAGCGGTTGCTTTAATGTACCTGTATCTCAGCAAAATTGTTGAGAAAAAATATTTAGATTATTATATCCCGGACAGAAATTCTGAAGGATATGGAATTTCCACGGAAGGAATTGATTTCGCCAAAGAAAATGGTTTCTCATTAATCATTGCTCTGGACTGTGGAATCAAGGCACTTGATATGATCAACTATGCCAGCAATCTGGGTATAGATTTTATTATCTGCGATCATCACCTGCCGGGTGAAGAGATTCCAAATGCTGCAGCTGTTCTTGATCCTAAAAGAAGTGACTGCCGTTATCCTTTCAAAGAACTTTCCGGATGCGGTGTTGGCTTTAAGCTTTGCCAGGGACTGAATACGATTTATAAATTACCGGAAGCAGAATTATTTGAACTTACAGATCTTCTCGCCATTTCCATTGCAGCAGATATTGTTTCGATGACGGGAGAAAACAGGGTCTTGGCTAAAATGGGATTAAAAACCCTGAGGAAAACCAGAAATCTTGGTTTAAGGTTATTGATTCCTGAGGATAAACTTTCTCATTTCGAAATTTCCAATATCGTTTTTGAAATAGCTCCCAAAATTAATGCTGCCGGAAGAATTTCTCATGGTAAAGCAGCTGTAGAGCTTATGGTTTCTGACAATCTGAAACATGCCAACCAGATTGTGAATGATATCATGAACCTCAACGATGAAAGGCGTGAACTGGATATGAATTCCACCCTTTCCGCTCTGAATCAGATTATAGAATCCCAGCAGGAAACCAAGCATACTACTATCGTTTATCATCCTGAATGGAATAAAGGAGTGATTGGTATTGTAGCCTCAAGACTTATTGAAACCTATTATAAACCCACACTTGTTTTTACCGATGGCAATAACGGAGAAATGGTAGCTTCCGCAAGGTCTGTTTCTGATTTCGATGTACATGAAGCTCTTGATATGTGTTCTGAGTATTTCCTTAAATTCGGAGGCCATCATGCTGCCGCCGGACTTTCGATGGAAAAAGATAAGTTTGATGCCTTCAAGGAAAAATTTGAAAGAATTGTTTCTGAAAAAATCCAGGAGCACCAAAAGGAACCTTCTATTACGATTGATACGGAAATAAGAATTGACGAAATCAACCGAGAGTTCATCAATTTCCACAGAAAACTGGCGCCATTCGGGCCTCATAATATGAAGCCTATTTTTACATTAACCAATCAGAAGCTTTCCGGATATGTAAAAACCATGGGAAAAGATAATAATCACCTGAAGTTTTATATCAAGCAGGAATCTACGGGACGAAATATTGAATGTGTCGGATTCAAACTCGGACAGTTTGCTGAAGATTTTAAAAATAAAAATTTTGATCTTGCTTTTACCCTGGAAGAGAATCACTGGAAAGGCAATGTCACTCATTATCTTAATATCAAGGATGTAAAATTCAGGGATTAGGATTTAGCAATAAGGGAATAGGAGAATCATATGGGAAATTATAAGGAATTAATTGTATGGCAAAAGTCTGTAGATCTCGTTACAGAAATCTATACCGCGACGACAGCCTTCCCAAAAGAGGAACTTTACGGACTTACAAACCAGATCCGAAGATCATCAATTTCAATTCCATCTAATATTGCTGAAGGCCATTCCAGAAGGTCTACCAATGACTACCTCCAGTTTTTAAAAATTGCAAGAGGTAGTTGTGCTGAACTAGAAACCCAATTGATTATTTCAAAAAACTTACATTATTTGAATCCTGAAGAGTTTCAAATTTTAATTAAAAAAACATCTGAAATATCAAAAATGCTGAATGCAATAATTACAAAGCTTCACACCCCTAAAACCTAATTCCTGCTACCTAGTTCCTTATAACAATGAAAAAAATCGGTTTATTTTTCGGATCATTTAATCCTATTCATATCGGGCATCTTATTCTGGCCAATTATATTCTGGAAAATTCTGATATGGATGAACTTTGGTTTGTGGTAAGCCCGCAAAACCCGTTTAAGGACAAAAAGTCTTTACTGAATGATCATAACAGGCTTGATATGGTACAACTGGCAGTAAAGAATTACCCCAATATGAGAGCTTCCAATGTGGAGTTTTCTCTTCCGAAACCAAGTTATACTATTGATACCTTAACATATCTGCATGAGAAATACCCTGATTATTCTTTCAGTCTGATCATGGGAGAGGATAATCTGAAAAGCCTTAACAAATGGAAAAACTCTGATATCCTGATCAAAAATCATCATATTATTGTTTACCCAAGAGTATTTGAAGGCGAGAAAAAAGATACGGAATATTTACAGCATGAAAATATCTCTCTGGTAAAAGCACCCATAATAGAGCTTTCAGCTACGGAAATCCGTAATATGATAAAGGATGGTAAAAATGTAAGACCTATGCTGCCACCAGAAGTTTTTGAGTATTTGGATGGTAGTAGTTTTTATCAATAAGCAATGAAGCTATATTTATTTTTATTCTCTGTTTTTTTGCAAAGTTGTTTATATGCCCAGGAATCAACAACTTTAAAAAGTGACTCTCTTAAAGAATTACAGAAAATTGCTATTGCTGAAAGAAAAAGCTATAATAAAAAGCATTGCAGCGAAGATTCAATCAGGGCTGTAAAAAGTTCGGAAATTCAAAACAAATATTTCATCAATATAGCAGCTCCCGATGGTGATAAGTTTTTACCCGGAGAAGAGCTCAAAACAATTTTAAAAAAGCATAATATCATTTGGGGCGGAGAATGGATGGGCAGTGATATAGGTTGGTATTATGATGAATGTTATTACTCGGTAATGACTGAATTGACTGAAAAAAAATTTGGTAAAGATTTTATGGATGGTCTCGTTAAAGAATCTGTAGCCCTATATGTAAAAAAACATCCTGGTAAAATCTTTGATAACGATGAACATTGTGAGTGGACCTATAAAGGTAAGTATCTCAGCTATACAGATGACAATGATCAGTTAAATAAAGACTTCTTCAATAATTTTATTTATCCGGAAGGCTATGAAAATTACAATCCGTCTTTTCAAAAATACCGTTCAAGCACGGTGGTTACACTCATTTTAGATCAAAATGGAAAGGTTTTGAAGGATCAATTTAGTCATGATATTTATAATGATCACAATTTGAAATACATTCCATATTTTGAAAAAGAGATCAAAAAGTTTATAAAATACACTAAATTTGAGCCTGTAAAATACAGAGGGTATCCCGTAAAAAGCAAAACATCCTTTTTTATCTATTATAAATAATTATTCATGGACTTCATCGAAAAAATATTCTCAAAATATTCTCAGGAAAAAATCATCAGATGGTTTAAGCAGATTTGTCTTGCGGAGGCCATTTCATGTCTTTTGTTGTATGGTGTTGCGATGATCTGGATACGATACGATGAAAATTTATATTCTATCATCTTCATCAGTGTTATTGGTAGTTTACATGGTTTATTTTTTACCCTTTACCTTTTACTCTGCCTTCCTGCCAGAAAAATTTATAATTGGGATGATGAAGATTTTGTTTTTGCCTTATTATCTGCATTCTTCCCCTTTGCAACGGTTTGGGTAGATAAAAAGCTGGCCCGATTCGACAGAGAATAAACAATATTATAAAAGGACCTTTTCGGTCCTTTTTTATTTTACGGATATTACAGCCCCGCTTCACAGATACCTTTGTGTGAAGCATAATTCCTGGACCACGGGGATAAATTCCAGGTATTAATTATCCATTTTTTTTTAAAAATCCTTCATAATTTCTTTCATCGATGTAACATTTAGCATCATTTATTTGTCTTATTATACAGAAAGGTTAAGCAATCAATATTTTAAACTAAATTTTTATCAACTGACAATCAATTAATTGCGATGATTTAAAAATATTTTTAAGTACTTTGTATTGCATAATACTAAATTTATTATATATCTTTGTAATGTTAAATAACAAACCATACAAGCTATTAATTAAAAAAGAATAATCATGAAGACTCAAATTCTTATTGCAGCACTATTTTTCGGTGGACTTATCACTGCCCAGCAGAAAAAAGACAGTTTGAAAGTAAATGCTATTGATGCAGTGACTCTCAAGAAGCAGGTTTTCAAAAAACAAGGTGACCGTTTGGTATACGATGTAGCTTCTTCATCTATTGCTAAAGGAACCAACACCTTTACTCTTTTGAAACAAACACCGATGATTTCCAGCATTGACGGAAAGACGCTGAAGATTTTGGGAAAAAATGATGCAATCATTTACATCAACAACAAAAAAACCAATATGGATTCCGAGGCGTTGATTGAAATGCTGAAGTCTACTCCTTCAGAGGATATCCAGAAAATTGAAGTGATTACAGTTCCCGGCAGTGAATTCCAGGTTGAATCCAAAGAAGGGGTGATCAATATTGTGATGAAAAAAAGCAAAAACAACGGCTACAACGGAACGCTGAAAATGCAGAACGAGCAGGCTTATTACAATAATCCTAATGCAGGAGCTTCTTTTAATTTCAGACAAGGTAAATGGTCTGGTAATTCCAATTTCAGAACGGGAAGCTGGACAGACAGACAAAGATATACGCTGTCCAACGGAGATCCTACTTTCAAAAATGAATCCTTTGGCTTCAATGATGATCCTAACAAAAATTTTGGAGGCGGTTTCAATGTTGATTATGAGATTAATAAAAAACACAGTCTGGGATTCTCCTACAACATGAGATACAATAAAAGTTTCAACTCTGTACT
Source organism: Chryseobacterium sp. CP-77 (assembly GCF_036362765.1). NCBI lineage: Bacteria > Pseudomonadati > Bacteroidota > Flavobacteriia > Flavobacteriales > Weeksellaceae > Chryseobacterium > Chryseobacterium sp. CP-77. The sequence continues at coordinate 4,033,622 of NZ_CP143637.1, read as the reverse complement.
GGATATTACCAACTGGCAAAACGGAGTCTTAAACAACAGAACAGTAAATAACGAGGATGCACAGACCAGAAATCATTCTTTCAATTTAAATTATGAGATGAAAACAGATTCTCTTGGAAGTAAACTTACATCAAACGTTTCTTACCTGTGGTTCAACAGAGATAAAGTAAGTTTCAATGAGAGTTTTCCTTTAACGAATGATACAATCAATAAATATTCTGCATTGCATCAGGCGGTACCCCAAATTATCAACAACTATGCAGCCAATATTGATTATCTGAAAAAGACAGCAAAGGGTGCAACATGGTTAATGGGAATCAGCTACAATCACACCAATACAGATAACGATACCAAACAGGATAAACTAATAAAAGGAGAATTTATCATCGATCCCAACCAAACCAATCACTTCATTTATAAAGAAAATATTCTTGGAATTTACCTGAACTATGAAAGAAAACTTACTGAAAAAATTTCCGGAAAGATTGGTGCCCGCTACGAAATGACCAGAAGTACCGGAGATATTGTGGATAAAACAGGTTTTGAAAGAAATTACAACAACCTTCTGCCTTATCTGAATTTAAATTACGCCATCAATTCCGATCATAATCTGAGCTATACTTTCTCCAGCAGAATCAGAAGACCGAGATTCTGGGAACTGAATCCTTCAAGAACTTATTTTACTCCAACCAATTATACACAGAACAATCCATTTATACTGGCTTCCAAATATTATAATCAGGAGTTAAATTATATGTACAAAAATGCATTCTATGCCAATCTTAGTTTTAATATGGTGGAAGATGCAGCAGCTTCAGACCTGATTCCATTGCAGGGAACGGTAACAGCTCCTAAAAAAGATGCTGAGGGGAAAATCATCAAGGATATCAAAGGAAATCCAATTATGGAAACTACCAGATTCCTGAGATACATCAGAACCAATTATGGTAAAAACAGAGAGATTGCTCTTACTCTTGGAATGAACAAATCCTGGTTCAAAGACATCTGGACAACCAATTATTCTGTCAATCTGGGATATGTTACCTACAAAGGCGGAGTATTTGAAGATCCTACTTCCATGCCGGTTCCGGGAGAAACTGAAGTAGTGGATCCTTATATCATTGATGTTAAAAACTATAATATGTCTGCAACCATCAATAATGTGATCAGACTGTCTTCTAAAAAAGACTGGTTCCTGGGAGTGAATTACTTCTTTGCCAGCCAGACTGCCATGGAAGGAGGGATGATCCGGGCAAGACAAAGCTTCGATTTCAGTCTGAAAAAAATTGCAGGAGACTGGACTATTGTAGCGGAAGTGAGTGACTTATTTAATCAAAGTTTCTACAGCATTAGAGGGGTACAGCCCGATGGGAAATTTAACAATATCACCAACTTCAATTATCCAAGGCTTATGAGCATCGGGGTTACTTATAATTTCGGAAATCAGAAACTGAAAAAAGCAAGGGAAATGAAATCGGCTAATGATGCTGTAAAATCAAGAACCTAATCTATAATCACTTATTTCACTAAATCCACTCTTAAATAAAAACAACATGAAACGTATAATTTTGTCAATGGCTATTGTATTCGGTACCTGTGCATTTGCACAAGAGAAGAAATCTGATACGGCAAAAACAAAAAACATAGAAGGTGTTACCATCACAAAGCAGGTTTTCAAAAAGCAAAGTGACCGTTTTGTATACGATGTGGCAGCATCACCAGTTGCCAAAGGAAACACCACTTTTGACCTTTTAAAACAAACTCCTTTGTTATCTTCTACAGATGATAAAACATTAAAAATAGCAGGAAAAAACAATGCACTGGTCTATATCAACGGAAGAAAAAGCAATATGGATTCTGAATCACTGGCTCAGTTTCTGAAAAATACTCCGGCTGAAAATATCCAGAAAATAGAAGTGATTACTGTTCCCGGCAGCGAGTACCAGGTAGAATCTTCTGATGGAATCATCAATATCGTTTTAAAGAAAAAAATGAGTGACGGTCTCAATGGAAACATGAGAATGTCTAACACAACCAATAAGTATAACGGAAGTCAGGCAAGTTTCTCAGCCAATTACAGAAAAGATAAACTGGGAGTAAGTGCCAGTCTTAGCGGTGGTGAAAATATCGAAGCACAAACCTATACCCTGAGAAACGGAACCTCAACAACTTCCAACGAATCTACCGGAGATATTGACGATCCGAATAAAAACATAGGAGGTTATCTGAATATTGATTACCAGCTGAACGACAAAAGCAACCTTGCCTTATCATGGAATACATGGGCCAATAAAAGTTATAATTCAACGGTAGACTTATTCAATACCATAAAAAAAACGAATACGGAATATACGTGGTCTAAAAACAGAGAGAATACACGATCTTATAACAATTCTGTAAATTTAAACTATGAATTAAAAACGGATTCTCTGGGTAGCAAACTGAATGTAAATGCAGCCTACCTGAACTACAGAAGGTTCCAGTTTACGGATAACCAAACCTTTACCTCAGATATCAACCGAAATGTAGGAGCAAGAACAAAACAAGTTATTCAGGACCTTCCTCAGATCATTAATAATTTCTCCGGAATGGTGGATTATAATCAAAAGTTTAAAAATGATCTTACCGTTTCCGTCGGTGGAAATTATAACAAGACTAAAACAGATAATGATTCTAAAAACATTACTTATTCATTTAATCCCGTAACAGCTCCGGATTCAAGACCCAACCATTTTATCTATGATGAAAACATCTACGGAATGTATCTTACCGTTGAGAAAAAAATTTCCGACAAACTTTCAGGAAAAGTAGGTGCCAGATACGAGATCACCAACAGTCTTGGTACGTCTGACAACGCTCCCACAGAAGCCCTTAGAAGAATTGAGAGAAATTACAAAAACCTTCTTCCCTACCTCAGCCTGAATTATGCGATTAATGATAAAAACAATATTTCCTATTCCTTCTCAAGCAGAATGAGAAGACCAAGTTTCTGGGAACTTAATCCGGTAAAAAATATTCTGACCGATGATAATTACACTCAGAATGATCCGTTTGTAAAGGCCTCTTCCAACTACAATCAGGAACTGACCTATATGTACAGAAATTCGTATTTCCTGATTTTAAACCATTCTTACATTCAGGACGTCATTACACAGGTTCCGCTTCAGGGATATCCGGTATCGCCTGATGGTAAAATTGGTGATAATCCTGCATTACGATATATCAGAACCAACTTTGGAAATAAGCAGGAAATGTCGGCCATGGTAGGTATCCAGAAGTCGTTTTTCAAACAGTACTGGACAACCAACTTCAATATCGGAGTGCAGCATAATATTAACAATGGAAGTCTTGCTACTGATCCTACAACCGGAGACCGCTTCAAAGATCAAAAAGGGCCTAATGGAAACTTTATTACCTACACCAATAAAACCAATTCTACCAGTCTTCTGATCCAGACCAATAATACCATCCGTCTTGATAAAAAGAAAACATGGTTCTTCGGACTTAATTATTTCTTTGTTGACAAACAGCAGATTGAGCTTGGTTCATTGAAAAACTTAATGAGTCTGGATCTCAGTCTTAAAAAAATGTGGAACGACTGGACTTTTGCAGTGAATGTAAATGATGTACTGAATACCAATATTGTTAAAATTGAAGACTTTCAGGAGAACGGAAATTATAATTATATCCACCAAAACCGCTATAACAGAAGTTTAATCGTAAGCCTTACCTACAATTTCGGAAACCAGAAAGTGAAAAAGGTGAGAGACATCGAAGGGGCATCAGATGCCATCAAAAGCAGAACAAGATAGAGAATTATCTTTCTTCATATTTAATTATTCTTACGGTATCCGCTGATTCTTTTCAGCGGATTTTTTATATAAATTTTGAAAAAAATAACACGTCCTGAATCCTCAAAACGTGTTATTTTTTATTTTTAAATTGATTTATTCAGATTTTGCAACGGCTGTTCTTTCAGAAACACCATTCGCGTTGAAAGCTTCAATCTGGAAATAGTAAGCATCCGTTCTGTCTGCTCCGGTAAAGAAATACTCATTCTTTCCGTACACCATGATGCTTCCGTATAATTTATCGGGAGACTTTCCAAAATAGATTACATAGCCGTCGGCATCAGGGTTCTGCTGCCATTTCATCCAGATACTTCTTCTTTCACCATACTTCTTTGGATCAGCTCTCAGAGGAACAAACCCTTCCACTTTAGCTGGCTGTTTTCCTGCTCCTTTTCCAAATACTCTGAAGCCGCTTAATGCAAATTTTCCTGTTGGCATTTTAAGGTTTTCCATTTTAAGGAAACGGGCTTTTGCAGGCTGTTCAAGTTCTACATAGTCGTGCGGAACATCTTTCATGTTTTTGCTTTTATCCACAATCACATTCCATTTTTTCCCGTCATTGGAGCCATAGATTTTATATTGATGCATTTTCCCCAACGTTTTTCCCATAAATTCTGCATCCTGATCCGCATAATTGATCTGAATGGCATTAATCGTAGAAACTTCACCCAGATCCGTCTGGAACCATTCCCCGGAATTTCCTGTTTTAGCACTCCAATACGTTTTGATGTCTTCATCTACCGCATAGTTGGGCTGATATCCACCCAAAGTAGATGAAACCTGCACCGGTTTATTATAGTTCAACAGCATCCATCCGGCAAAAAGACCTTTTGTAAAATCTCTTCCTTGTGCATATTGGGGAAGATAAGTCGGATAATCGCCATAAGCCGTGTTACAGTACATCACATCATCTTTATCAAATCCTGCCGGCCAGATTCCCAGTCTTCTTTCAAAATTATTTTTAGTTGAAATAAAGATGGTCGAAACATGCCACCAGTTTTTGTAATTGTCTTCAAATGTCGCTCCGTGCCCTGCACCTCTTGCAAAACCGCCCGGTTTATAAGAGAACGGATTATGCTGCTGATATTCGAAGCCTTCCAGAGGATTTTTGCTTACATACACTCCATCGGAATAGCCGCTGAATTCTGTTGCCGGAGCACCATACTGCATATAATACTTCCCGTTATGCTTCGTCATCCACGCTCCTTCTACAAAAGGCTGCAGAAAAACATTATCATTATATTCCCCAAATCTTTCCCAACCGTGGTCTTCAGGTTTTAGCTTAATAATTGGTTTTACGAAACCTTCGGACTGAAGGTTTTTTACTTTCACTTCTGTTCCCAGCAATGGCCATTCATTGCTTGAACCCCAGTACAGATATAATTTATTCTTATCCTCATCATAATGGAATGCAGGATCCCACGCTCCTACTTTTAAAGTATCCACTGCAATTTTCCAGTCGTCTTTGGTAGGATTAGTACTTTTCCAGATCGGGAAATCCTGTTCCCAGGTAGAGCCATACACATACAAAGTATCTTTCATTGCCCAGACTGCCGGGGCATTAAGATCATGGATGTATTTGTTATCTCTGAGGAATTTCCTTTTTACAAACTTCCAATCCAGCATATCATCACTGTACCAGTATCCTTCCTGATTGGTAGAAAAAAGGAAAAGTTTATTTTTAAAATTGACAATTACCGGATCTGCTGTAGCGCGGTGCTTTCCCTGCTTGGAAAAGGCTTCAAAAGGGGTATATCCGTAGTCGATATTGATAGGATTACAGAAAGTTTTCTGCTGGGCTCCAACAATAATTCCAATAAAAATTGTTAATGATAAAAAATATTGTCTCATTTTCAGATTTTAAACGTTCCGGACAAAGTTAACTAACTTTTTTTGGTTTTCTCCAAATAAAGCCGTCCAGAAGATAATGAGTGAGCTGCGGAACAACCAATAAAGGAACCAGAAACTGAAAAAGATTTTCTGAGATAACCATATTCAGGGAAAAATGCTCATTCCAGACAAGCGTTTCCCACAAAAATTCTTCGAGAAAGGCAAACGATAAAATGACTCCGACAAATAGGAATATTCCTGAAAAGGATTTAAAAATCTGCATCCGGTTTAGCTGATGATTTTCTTTTTGTTTTATTTCCCGGATATAGATCAATGCGATATAAGGAATCCCATGAGAAACTACATTCAGAAACGTAAAAAGGAGATCATTGTTAAAGTAGATAATCCCGAAATACCAGGAAAGAAAAGTTCCGGTGATCAGTGCTGTTTTCGGAATGTTAATTTTTCTTGTTTTAAAGGCTTCAACAACAGTTTTAATAATCCAAATAATCAGAATGGCAAAATAGATAACGGTAATTAAAGGAATATAATCCGGAAGATTCTGAAGCCAGTCAAACTCGTTGTTGACAAACCAGATGAAGGCACGGGGCGTTTTAAACCAGTACAGCATTGGATAAATTGTTGCGGAATACACAGCCACCTCATCTATTCTTTTGCTCCAGTTATCCGGTTCAAAGCGTGCATAGATTCTCATAAAACCGTATTGCTGCCGTATAAAATGAAAAACGGCAATCAATGCAAGCACCGACCAGAATGTCAGGCTCCCGAACTGAAAAAGGATAATCCCTAAAATCCAGCTTATTGCAGGAATTCCGAGATAAAGCAGCTTATTTTTCTGTACCTCTCCTTTTACAAAGTATGTTTTGAACAGCGTGGAATATACATGAGCTACATCCACAAAAACAATCAGAAAAAGCCAGGTATAAAAGGAATAGTAATTTTCCAGCCCCTGAATTTGTTTCTGAAAAAGAAATATAATCAACAATACAACAAAAGGTGGTGATAAAATAAACCACCAGTCTGTTTTTGCGTTATGTACCCACGGTTGTTTCATTGTAGTATTTTTACATCATTTGTTCTGCAGTCCGGATTCCCTGATAGAAAGCTTCTTCAAAAATAGATATTCCCGAAAGATCGGAATGGGCAAAGAAAATTTTATCTTCTATCGTTTTTTTTGCTTTTTGGGTTTCTTCTCCAAAAATCTGGTTGGGAACCGGAGCGATCATCGCATGTCCTATTTTATGGAACTGCATTTCCAGAATGAAATCTTCTATCAACGGATGTGCTTTCTTCAGATCGTTTAAAACTAAATCTTTCAGTTCCGCATCTTTCATGGCGTAGAGCTTTTTTCTTGCTTTCTTGCAGTCTCCGGTTGAAAAACTCTTATAGTGAGTAATCACTTTTTCACCTATAACCTGGTTCAGATTCTGGTGCTGGTCATAGATATAGCCTAATCCCGAAGAACCGTAGATCACATTATCCCAGGCGAGCTCTTCATCTCCTCCAAATTCATTCTTTAACGTAATCGTTGTTAAAAGCCACGGAACATAATGAAATGATGATGCTCTTTTTTGATTAAAAATTCTTTCATTCACAAATTGTGGGGTTGCAAACAGTACTTTATCCGCAATGATTTTCTTCGTTTTCTTTTGGGTATTATCAAAACTTAAGACCTCAACTTTATCATTGATTTTAATATCAAAAACCAGATTTTCGGGCATATGTTTTCCCTCCGTATATTTTGAAAAATGTTTGGCCAGTCTTGCATTTCCTTCCGGCCAGGTGAAAACCTGATCTTTATATTTTGTGCTCCAGTTATTTTTTCTTCCTGCAAAATAATGAATACCTGCCCATGCTGAAACGTAGTCTATTCCTAATCCGAAATCATCCCTGCAGGAATAATCCAGCAACCAGAGAAGTTCTTCCGAGTGGAAGTTATTTTCTTTGAGCCAGTCTTTAAAAATGATTTTTTCAAGCTTTACAACCTCATCTTCTCTGCTGGAATCATGTACCGGAATGGCAAACCAATATTTTCCCTCCGTGTCTTTCTTTGTACGAAATTCATCCATCAGCTTAAAAAAGCGGGCAAGCTCTTGCTGGATCTGTGCGGAAATTCCTCTTTGCGGAACAATATCGTTCTGCCAGGCATTTTTATAAAATAGTCTTTCCTGTTGTGGAAAAGTCATTTGGTATTCATCAAGGATGGGTTCTCCGCCATCCTCAGTTCCCAAGCAGATTTCACATTCTTTCAGGAAGTCGATGATTTCTGTGTTCTCTTTGTTCGGTAATGGTAAATAATGAGCGCCTAAAGGAAATTTTGAAAATGAATTCTGTCCGCTGGAAGAATTGCCGCCAAGATGATTTTCCATTTCGAGAAGAAGGTAATCATTTTCATGATGCTTGCTGAAAAATCTACACGCTGACAGTCCGGAAATTCCTCCCCCGACAATTAGATACTTAGTGTGGATAACTTCTGAAAACTGTGGAAAATCTTTTGCCCATAATCTATGGCCGAGAACATGATTGGTCCCTGTGATCTTTAACAGCAAAGTTTTTACTTTCTTTCCGCAATACTGCAAAAAAGGAAGCATAAGGCTACCTAAAAATATAGTTGTAAGAAAATCTTTTCTACTGTACTTTCCCCCACTCTTCATCGAAATAACGGACTAGTATCTGGTTGTCCAGACGGTTAACTTCTACGTCTTTCACCTTCATATCTTTATTGAAATAAGACATCTGTGAAAAATTGTAATCATAATATTTTAATCCAGGCAGCTTTCTGTAGATTCTGTTATTGATGGGTTCAAATGAAGCCATAGTGAATCCCCATTCTCCAAAAGAGGGAACATAGGTATGATACGCTGCAGTGAAAGGAAAAATCTGATTGATTGTTTTCTCAATGCACCAGAAAGATTTCGGAGCAAAATAAGGAGAAGTGGTTTGTACCACAATCCTGGTATCAAGAGTTGTAAGTCTTTCCAATTCTTTATAAAACTGCAGGGAATAGAGTTTCCCCAGGCTGTAATTGGATGGATCCGGAAAGTCTATGATAATGACATCAAACTTCTTTTTGTTCTCTTTTACCCAAATGTAAGCATCTTTATTGATCACTTCCACTTTAGGATTAGAGAAAGAGCTTTGATTGAGCCTGCGCATGGTTTCATTGGTTTTGAAAAACTGGGTCATTTCCCCATCAAGATCCACAAGGGTTACTTTTTTAACGTCTTTGTATTTCAAAACTTCTCTTGCTGCAAAACCATCACCACCGCCAAGAATCAGAACATTATCAATGTTTTTTGCCATAGACATCGCCGGATGTACTAACGCTTCATGATAACGGTATTCGTCGGTGGATGAAAACTGCAGATTGTTGTTTAGATATAAACGAAACTCGTGTGTATTCCTCGTTAATACGATTCTTTGATAGGGTGAGCTTTTGGTATAGACTACATTTTCACCATATAACTTTTCTTCAGAATAGGATAAAATAGTATCTGAAAAAATGAAAAGTCCCAGAAGAAATGCAAACGCTGCAATAGATTTTACTTTGAGTGATAGAGGTTTTGATAATTCCTTTGTAAGATAATAGCAAAGGAATATCGCAATGGAAATATTGATTAATCCAAAAAATAAAGGGGTTTTGACAATCCCTAATTTTGGAATCAAAACCAACGGGAAAAGAATCGATGCCAGCAAAGCCCCGATATAATCGAATGCAAAGACATTTGAAACTAAATCTTTAAACTGAACCCTGTCTTTTAAAATATTCATCAGAAGTGGGATTTCCACCCCTACAAGACATCCGGTGAAGAAGACAAAGAGATAGAGAACGCTTTCAAAATGGGCCAGTGTATTAAACAGAATAAAAAGTACAACAGAACTGATCCCCCCCACGATTCCTACAAGGATTTCGATCTCAATGAATTTATCAATAAGATTTCCTTTGATGAATTTTGCAAGATAGGAACCTACTCCCATTGAGAACAGGTATACTCCGATAATGAAAGAAAACTGCTTTACAGAGTCTCCTAAAAGATAGCTTGCCAGGGCTCCGGCCACGAGCTCATAAATCAATCCACATGTAGCAATGACGAATACTGAAAACAATAAAAGCAGCTCAAGAGGAATCCTCTTCTTATCCATGAATCGCTGCGCTTATGATCATTGAAATTCCGATAATAAATGCCCCGAAAACAATAGCAATGGCTATATTTTTGTTCTGAGCGATCTCATGCCATGTTTTTTCAGGAGTCAGTTTTTCAATGATGAAATAACATACAAGTAAAATGGCGATTCCTAAAAATGAATAAAGAACCGAGTTTAATATGGGTAAGAAATTGATGTTGTCCATAGTTTTATATTTTTATTTGTGATAGTATCTGTAAAATCCTACTCTGGAATGGCTTCTTGTGGTTCCGTCGCGGTATGTTTCGGTTTTGGCACAGTCGCAGACCTGATTTCCCCGGTACGTAAGGTATACAAACCAGGTCATGAAAAATCCTCCGATGAGGCAGAGTATCCAGTTTTGTCTTATGTAATTGGTTATATTAGTTATCATTGGCAGGATAAGGTGAGTTTGAACTATTCTTCCATTTATTTACATTAAAGTAATGTTTTCCTATCCACATTGCCACAAACAGAGCAATCATTATAAATAAAATAATTCCGAAGTTCCAGAATGAGACAGGAAGCCATGTTGCTTTGAGCTGTACATAGGTATTGTTTGAAATAAGGTCTGTAGTAAGTCTAAGGGCTTCAGTATTAATCAGGGAGTCCAGTTTCTGAGTTCCGAACGATGCTTTGGCAAGTCTGATTACTTCTGATGTATCTTTTTCCAGCGTCTGTCCGTCTGTAAAAGTTTTGGTCTGCACCTTGAATAAGTCAGTAACCTCAATTGTTCCCGATTTATCCCGTGAAATCACGACCTTCGAATCAGGAGATGTAAGACCTGAAAATGAAGGTAAGCCTCCTTCTTTTTCGGCGGAAATAATGAAATGATATTTCCCGGAGCCCACTCCACACAGGTTAAAATCTTCGGATTGGCTTCCTTCTGTCCAGCTCTCTCCGCCTTCGTACCCATGATACTGTTCGATATCTTTGGAGGTATAGATAATTTCGTTGGTATTCTCGTTCACAAGACTTAGCTGAACATTCGCCCAGGAATTATCAACACCTGAAAATGCATTCACCTTTAATGGAGCTGAACCGCCTGACAAGGTAAAGCTTTTGCTGACCAGCTCTTTGTCTTTTACATCTGCAAAATTGATGGTCTCCGCAAAAACGGTTTCGTTGGTTCTTGAAGTGTAGACATACATCTGGAGCAGGCAAATCATTAATGCAGCCACACAAAAGATGTTCACGGCTTGTCTGATATCGAAATAATAGGGCTGAACAATCCCTATTCCCGTATAATAGGGCAGATTAGCTATTTTAAAAGCTTTCTTAACTTCATATTTTGAAATGTGAACCCCATAGAAATACTGGCTTTTTCTGCTGGTCTTCTCCTGAGAGATCATACGGGTTCCGTTAACATATTCTTTGTAAGTAGCAATCGTGAAATCCAGATGTTCATCAAAAAATCCGGCTGCAGCATCAATAGTGCATGGAGTATTTTCGTACCAGCGGTAGGTTCGTCCGGCATAGGTAGGTAATTTCGAATCTTTGCCTTTAAAATCATCAGGATGCATAGAGATCAGGAATACCCAATGCCCATCATTCTCACTCAGGAAAGCATCATTTCCTTTGCTGTCTTTTAAAGAATATTCCCGCCAGAAAATACTGTTTCCGTATTTTCTAACAGTAATCGCAACGACCGTATATTCTGTACCGTCAATTTTTCCTTTTTGTCCGACATCCAATACAACATTTTCCGTTGGGACTTTCAGATGTTTAATTTTTTTATTCCCGGCTACATCAATGAGATGGGAGCAGGTCATACAAACGTATTCTTCAACAGGAAAAGTGAGATCTAATGTATTTTCGGATTCGCATGCTGGGCAGACATAGTGCATTTTTATCTGTAAATTTTGTGTTTTTGAATGGTATTAGCTTTAAAATACTGAACCACTTCATCTGCAATCTGCTCTACTTTTGTGGTATTATCCTGCGTATAATTACAGAGGAAAACATCGAAAGTAAGCTGTTTAAATTCCGGCCACGTGTGGATACAAAGGTGAGACTCTTTAAGGATCACTGCGGAAGTAAAGCTGTCATTCTCAAAAATATGATTGGTAACGCCTACAATTTCCACCTCTTTGGTTTTCAGAATTTCTTCTGTAAACGCCAGAAAACCTTTGCTGTCTAATAACAAATCTTCTGACTCTGTTTCCAAAGTCAGAAGAATATGTAAACCTTTACTTGATAATGGTTTCAATTAATTTTTTTGTAAATATATTATTTTTTTGGAAGAAATACCTCAGCAAGCATACATCTTGCACTTCCTCCACCATTTACTTCAATGGTATTCAGGTCTGAATAGATAATTTCGCAGTATTTTTCAATAGCAGCTACCTGTTCCGGAGTTAAAGACTGGTAAGCAGTCTGGCTCATTACCAGGAATTTTTTACCTTCTTTATTCTGAACCTGAAGCATGTTTCCTGCAAACTGCTGCATCTGTTCTTCTGAAATTTCGATGATTTCTTTTCCTGAGCCTTTAATAGTTTCCACTACTTTTTCTCTTTCCAGCTCATCATCAATACAGTCAAGGCAGATTACGACAAACTTGTCTGCCACACACATCATTACATTGGTGTGATAGATTGGAAGCCTTTCTGCTCCTACAGTCTGGAAAGAATGAAAAACAACAGGAGTAAATCCGTATTTTGTACAGAATTCTCTGAACAGTTTTTCATCCAGCCTCAAAGAAACAGAACCGTAAGCAATTTTGTTATCGTGATCAAAAATCATACTTCCTGTTCCTTCCAGAAAGTGTCCCTGAGTTTCAGAGAAAGACCAGTCATCAATTTCAGCAACTTCAAATCCCTGATCTTTGATGCTTTGAATAATATCTTCTCGTCTTTCTACTCTTCGGTTGGAAGCAAACATCGGATATAAAACCACTTTTCCATCCTTATGGAAACTTACCCAGTTATTCGGGAAAATTGAATCCGGAGTGTGGGGATCCAATGTATCTTTTATAGTGATCACATTAATTCCTTTTTCTCTCAGCTTTCCGACAAAGGTATTGAATTCTGCCAATGCTTTTGACTGGATATCAGAGCCTGTCTGTTCTACCTGAAAGTAATTGTTTTTCGCCGTTTCCGCGTTGTAACCGAATGCGATCGGTTCTATCATTAATACTGTATCTGTTGTTTGCATTTTTTTAAAGTTTGAGGGTGTTTTTGGTGTATGAGAGTTTGAGAGTCTTGCAACGGTTTATCAATTATTCTCTCACAAGCGGCATTGTAGAGCATCTCAGCAAGCCTCCCATTTTAGAGATTTCTCTGTAAGGAATTTCTTCAACAGTCATTCCCCACTCGTTTCTCAGGTGGTTATTCATTCTTGTGAATGCTTTGTCCGAAACGACAACATCAGGAGAAATGGAGAAAATATTCGGGAACATTTCAAACATTTCTTCATCATTGATATGGAAACAGTTTTCTTCTCCGAAAATATCAATGATTAAACGGTAGTCGCTTTCATCTACAAATCCGTTTTTATAAATAATACATTTGTCTTCACCTACCGGATTAAATGTACAATCCAAATGCAGAATGCCTTCAAAAGGAACCTTGTCATTTTTCTTCAGTTCCAGGTCAATGATTCTTTTCTTCGGAAAATATTCTTTTAAGATTTCAATGGCATATTCATTGGTTCTTGCCGTCTTATAGTTTCTGTAATCTTCGCTGAAGCAGGTTCCGATGAAAAGGAAGTCATTCCATACGATCACATCCCCTCCTTCGATATGTGCAGTTTCGGGAAGATTGATGATCTTTCTCCATGCTACTTTTTCAAAAACGCTTTTATAGGCTTCCTGCTCGTCTGCTCTGTCTGCAATCACATTGGAAATGATCATTTTATCATCAATTACAAAGGCTACATCTCTTGAAAAAACCTGATTGTAATCTTTGATGATGCTGGGACGCAGTACTTCAACGCCATACTTTTTTAAAACCGCTTCAAAAGCGTTCATTTCATTAATAATATCCTCTTCTTTAGGATAAATGTTGTGTTCGATTGAGTAATATGACTTTGCGTCATAACTTTCCTCTAATGTGGGAACCGGCCCCAATGAATTAGGCTGGCCTAGAACTACTGACTTCAGCCTGCCCGTTTCGTTTTTAATGTTTAGTCTCATAAAGATTTATGCAATACTACAAATATAAGTAAAGGTCTCTACCTGTAAAACTTTTGGATTATTTTATGTATTAAATTTGGTTTCCAAAATCAACACCCTTCGGCAAAATTTGCTTGTATGCAGAGCCAACTGTAGTGAATAGTTCCAAAAACATCTACAACTTACTATTTTCCATCTACATAAGAACAAAAAAATAGATAATCATATTATTTAATTTCCTATATTAGTGATATAATTTTCGTGAAATTATAAACCGTAAAATTGAACTATTAACACCAAAAATCAAAGTTATGAACAAGAACAATCCGGTGCTGAAAAACGCACAAAAATTAGGAAGAGATCAACAAAAATCCGTAATGGGAGGCGCTCCAATCTCAACAGGCAGAAGATGCTGTGAATGGGATGATGCAGGAAACTGCTATATCTGGACATGTGACAGATGCCAATGTCCTTAATAAAACAAAGAAAGCCTGCTTAAAAAAAGCAGGCTTTCTTATTTGAGCTAATTGATATTAAATAAAAAATCCCAAAGCATGCTTTGGGATTTCTTTATAGTATAAGCAAATATTATCTGCTTGCAATATCGATGTAGTTTCTTTGCTGAGCACCTTGGTAAACCTGTCTTGGTCTTCCGATCGGGTCTCCTTTCAGTCTCATTTCTTTCCACTGAGAAATCCATCCCGGAAGTCTTCCTAATGCAAACATTACGGTGAACATTTCTGTAGGAATTCCTAAAGCTCTGTAGATGATACCTGAGTAGAAGTCTACGTTTGGATATAGTTTTCTTTCTACGAAGTATTCGTCTTCCAGCGCTACTCTTTCCAGCTGCATTGCAATGTCAAGAGCTTTATCCTGGATACCTAATGCTTTAAGGATATCGTCAGCAGCTTTCTTGATGATTTTCGCTCTTGGGTCGAAGTTTTTGTACACTCTGTGTCCGAATCCCATTAAACGGAAGTTATCATTCTTATCTTTAGCTTTAGCAACATATTTAGATACGTCACCACCATCTTTCTCGATAAGTTCAAGCATTTCGATTACAGCCTGGTTAGCACCACCGTGAAGCGGCCCCCAAAGAGCAGATACTCCGGCAGAGATAGAAGCGAAAAGACCTGTGTGGGCAGACCCTACCATTCTTACTGTAGAAGTAGAACAGTTTTGTTCGTGGTCTGCGTGAAGGATTAATAATTTATCTAAAGCATTTACAACTACCGGATCGATTTCGAAATCAGCGTTTGGTAATCTGAATGCCATTTTGTAGAAGTTCTCTACATAGTTCAGGTTGTTATCACCGTGGTTTAATGGTAAGCCCTGAGTTTTTCTGTAAGTCCATGCACAAAGGTGAGAGAACTTAGCGATCATAAGCTCAGCAGCGTGATCCATTTCTTCTTTAGAGTTTACGTTAACGGCTTTCGGGTTGAAAGCTGTTAAAGCAGACGTTAAAGAAGATAAAACTCCCATAGGGTGAGCAGAACGAGGAAAAACATCAATGATTTTTTTCATTTCGTCTGCGATGAAGTTATATTTTTTAATATTGTTGTCGAATGAAGTAAACTGATCCTGAGTAGGTAATTCTCCATGTAATAAAAGATACATTACTTCAGTGAAGTTAGATTTTTCAGCAATCTGCTCGATTGGATAACCTCTGTAGAATAATTCTCCTTTATCTCCGTCTAAGTAAGTGATGTCGCTAATAGTAGCTCCTGTATTTTTGTAACCTAAATCCAGAGTGATTAAACCTGTCTGGTCTCTTAATTTTGAAATATCAATCCCTCTGTCTCCGATAGTACTATCCACGATTGGATATTCATATGAATTACCGTCGTAATTCAATATTACTTTGTTGTCTGACATTATTTATTTATTTTTTTTAAATATACCACTTTCCATAAAATACGGCAAACTAAAAATTTCGCTTGCCGTTATTTATAAATTCGATTAATTATCTTTTGATTTTAAAAGCTTCTAATCCCGGGAAAATCGCAGTTTCGCCTAAAGCTTCTTCAATTCTTAATAACTGGTTGTATTTTGCCATTCTGTCTGATCTTGAAGCTGAACCGGTTTTGATCTGTCCACAGTTCATTGCTACTGCTAAATCAGCAATTGTAGAGTCTTCAGTTTCTCCTGATCTGTGAGACATCACTGAAGTGAATTTGTTATTCTGAGCCATTTGTACAGCAGCCATTGTTTCAGAAAGAGAACCGATCTGGTTTACTTTTACAAGGATAGAGTTCGCAATATTTTCTTTTACTCCTCTGGATAATCTTTCTACGTTGGTTACAAATAAATCATCTCCTACCAGCTGTACTCTGTCACCAATTTTATCTGTTAACATTTTCCAACCTTCCCAGTCGTTTTCCTGCATACCATCTTCAATAGAAATGATTGGATATTTTGCAGCCAGTTCCGCTAAATAAGAAACCTGTTCGCTGCTTGAAAACTGGGCTGCATCCGGAGTCTGGAATTTTCTGTAATCATAGATTCCATCTTTGTAGAATTCCGAAGCCGCACAGTCAAGTGCCAACATAATATCGTCACCAGGCTTATAACCTGCTTTTTCAATAGCTTGAAGTAAAGTATCCAAAGCATCTTCAGTTCCTTTGAAAGTTGGTGCAAAACCACCTTCATCACCTACCGCAGTAGATAAACCTCTTGAATGAAGAATAGATTTTAGGTTGTGGAAAATTTCAGTTCCTTTTCTCAATGCATGAGAGAAAGAATCAGCTTTTACCGGCATAATCATGAATTCCTGGAATGCGATAGGAGCATCTGAGTGAGATCCACCGTTGATTACATTCATCATTGGAACAGGAAGTGTGTTGGCGTTCACTCCACCTACATATTTATAAAGAGGCATTCCCAATTCTGCAGCAGCAGCTCTTGCTACGGCCAGAGAAACACCAAGAATAGCATTGGCACCAAGATTTCCTTTGTTAGGCGTTCCATCAAGATCAATCATAATCTGATCGATATAGTTTTGTTCAAAAACCGGCTGTCCTACTAAATTCTCTGCAATTACTTCTTTTACATTTTCAACAGCTTTCAGAACTCCTTTTCCCAGATATTCTGAACCACCGTCACGTAATTCTACCGCCTCGTGTTCTCCTGTAGATGCTCCTGAAGGTACAGCTGCACGGCCCATTGCCCCGCTTTCTGTAAATACATCTACTTCAATGGTAGGATTTCCTCTGGAATCTAAAATCTGTCTTGCTTCTATGTAAGAAATTGCACTCATTTTTTATTTTTTTTAGTTTAGACAAATTTAATCAAAATTTAACTTTCAAGGGTATTTCACAGCATTTTTTTGAAATAAATCCAAGTTAAATTTTAGTTAATTTATATTATGATAATTCCCCATTTTTGCGGGAATGGATCAGGAATTAAAAAATGGAAGATCATAACAAAACTCACCTTGAAAAGTGAGCTTTATGATACGGTATAGGAGTTATTATTATTTTCTGGGCGTGGGAGATAAAAGGCCGGCCAGGGCACCTATTGCTCCTGATGAAATCGTTGCAAATATAGTAACCAGCTGATTATCTTTGGAGGAGCCGTCATTCCAGTAAGCAATGAGTATAAGCCCTGCAATAATTGCGATAACTGCCAGCCCGAGCATCAGGACAATAATCCTGTAAATCCAGTAGTCTGTATCCTTAGGATTTCTTATTTCTACATTTTTTATAGCCTCTACAGGATTTATTCTGAACTTTTCCTGAAGATCACTGCTGTTTTTTAAAGCAGCTTCCAGATCTTCGATACTGTCGTTAATAAGAGTTTTCATGGCCTTTGATTTTATGTATCAAATTTCCCTCTAAAAAACGGACCAGTCAATTACACAAAAGGGTAATTTATAATTTTGTTTTGAAGACCAGACGGGTTCCGGGATTTCCGGAAATGATTGTACAATCGCCGGATAATTCGCTCATTCTTCGTTTCATATTTCTAAGACCGTTCCCTTCTTTATGGACGTCGGAAATTCCCTTTCCGTTATCAGAGATTTTCATAGAAAAGTTATTTTCTTCCTGCGAAAATGAAAGCTTCAGGCTGTTGGCACGGCTGTGTTTATAAATGTTATTAACGGCTTCTTTGAGACAAAGAAAGAGATTACGCCTCATTTCGGTGGAAATCGGTGTTTCTGCTATGATATTTTCATATTCTGAATACACGATTATTTTTGTTTTCTTCAAAAAGTTTCCGGTATAAAGGACAGCATAATCGATAAAGCTCCCCAATGTGTCATTTCCTGAGTTCAGGCTCCACAGCATTTCTCTCATGGAAATATTCATTTCTTCGGAGGTTTTCAGGAGCTCATCGATGTCGTTTAACAGATCATCATCTTCCGCTTTCTGTTTCAGAAATTCTGCCTGAAGCTTCAATGCAGAAATTCCGGCTCCAAGATCATCGTGCATATCATGGGAGATACGTTCCCGCTCCTGTTCCAGCACCTTTTGTTTTTCCAGTTCTTTCTGAAGGAGCTGGTTTTGGTGTTCTGCTTCTTTGAGCTGCTGCTGCTGAATAAAAAAAAGCTGCCTTTTGTTATACAGAACAACTATTAAAACAATAAAGATGACAAAAGTTATTAATAAAATAACCGCAATAATATAAGCCAATCGTATGGTATCCGGCAGTTGCTTCATATTGTGTTTTTATTTTAAAATTTCCTTAAAGCAATATAGAACAATCCATACATAATGATATTCACACAATACTGCATCACTTTCAGAATTTGCAGAAGCCCCGGATCATTATCCCGAAGAAAAAACATGGGTATAGATCTGAAAATAAAGAAAATACTCCAAAAAAGCAAACCACAGGAAACCCAGAAATGCGGATCGTCCAGAATTTTTATTTCGTCAAAATTTTTCAGCCTTATAAAAAACCAAACCAGCACATTGATGATGAAATAAAAGCACACTAATATTCCCAATGTATTTTCATAGTTTTCACTATAAAACTTTATAAACAGAATAATATAGGCAAGTATGGCAATCAGAACGCAGCGGAAAAATACCCTGAGTTTCCGAGGGAAGATTTTAGCATAGTAAATGTTAAAAAATATAATTAAAAAAATGCTATAGTAATTAAACAGATAAGCAAAATCAAATTCTCTATTCCATATTTTATAATGCCCATACAATTCCAGACAAAGCGACAGAAATAAAAATATTGCAAAATAGTTTTGGCTGGAAAGACCTTTCTTCCCAGCTAAAACTATGGATTTTACAGTAGCCGCCAGGAGTACTGCGAGGTATATTATCTGGATGATCATTTTACGGATATAATGAACCCATATCGTAATAACCCTCATCTGTACTAAAAACCAGTGTCATTTGTTTTTCGTGGGTTTCAAAATGTCTTTTATATTGGTCTTCGCGAAATTTATCGCCAAGATTATTTTCAAAAACCACTTTCTTCACATCACTGATCTCACAAAGGTTGATGGTAAATGTATCACTACCGTCTTTTGACAAGGTATCTATAAGATCAACGATATGATAACTGATATAAAATGTATTATTTCGTCCTAAGTAATTAGTCAATACCTGATGTCCGTTCTTAAGATAAAAATCATTAAGTGTTTTTACATTCTCATCGGAGATTTTCAAATCCTTAAGTGAAAGATCCTGATTGGCATTGATGATAAGATAATTATGCTCATCAATGGTATTTTTCCCTTCTGTTTGCAAAGAGGCCACCATATACATCATTTTGTTTTCAGAATAAGGTGTGAGTCGTAATCTGGAATCCCGGGGATCTATCTGTACGAAAGTAAATGTTAAATAGGTCGCCTTAATATCTTTCATAATCTCGCAAATATCTTTCAGGAGAGAATGTTTTACAGCATAAATACCTCCAAGATTAAAATTCACCTCCCGATTTTGCATAAAAGGCAAAATGCCCTTTTTAGCACTGTCAATAAAACTTTCTGCCAGAATGTGGCTAATGGGCCTCATTTCCGACACATCTTCAACCAGCTGTTCAAGTTTATTACCGATAGGGCCTTCTCTGTAAGCTAAATTGTCATCAAGGACTACCTGACTTGTTGCATTTGAATTTTCCATAATTTCTTAGTTTTTTGATTGGTTAAATTTATTGACTGCCTCCACTTTGTTGTTGACGTGGAGTTTTCTGTAAATATTTCCTACGTGCTTCTTGACGGTGTCAATACTGATGAATTTTTTATCTGCAATCTCTTTGTAAAGAAGCCCCTGTGAGAGAAGTTCAAGAATTTCTTTTTCGCGTTCTGTAAGTTCATCAAAGCCTTTTATTTCCGGAAGCTTTTTTTCGAAATGATTCAATACTCTTCTTGCAATGGAAAAACTCATAGGAGCACCTCCCTGATATACGTCCCGTATCGAAGCAAGAATCTTATCCATACTTTCACCTTTTACAAGATATCCCATGGCGCCAGCCTTTAAAGAATTAAAGATCTTTTCATCATCATCAAAGCTGGTACACATAATAAATTGGGTACCGGGAATTTCTTTACGCAGCTTTTCTATGATCTCGATTCCGAGCATATCCTGTAACTGGATATCCATCATCACAACATCAGGAGAGATGTATGGCAGGTTCGTTATGGCATCATTGCCGTCAAAGAACTGGGCAACCACTTTCATATCCTTCTGATAATTGATGACCTTCTTCAACGCATTGTTGTAGTTTTTTTCGTCTTCTACTATGGCTACGGAAATGCTCATGACTTTGTTTGTTTGAAGCAAATTTCAACAGAAAACAATTTGAAATCAATTACACCTTTGTGTAATATTACTATTTGAGTTTGAAGTTGTGGCTTAGTGTTTTAGTTGTATTAAATTTAATCAATTTTTCACTTTAAAAACAATATTATTATAAATATTTCATAATAGATTAAAATAAAAAAATATAAATTCGTTTTTAAAATCAATTATTATTCACAATCTCATCAAGAATAGGATGGTCAATGCTGCTTATTGTATGTTGAAATTTAATCTGCTCAAAGATCTGAATCCTGTTTTTACCTTTTTTCAGCCATACTCCGGGAATGTAAAGTGTTTGCTGAGGACCTGCAGTACTCCAGTATCTTCCTGCATTTTTCCCGTTAATAAAAACAATACCTTTTCCAAAATTTCTCATATCAAGAAAAGTATCCCCGGTTTCTTCAAGCACAAATTCTGCCTCCTGAATAACAGGTAAATGGTCTGCAATTTCTTTATTTTTAAAATGATGTTTTGGAAAAGTATCAAAAGGAAGAGGAAGCATTTCCCAGTTCCCGGAAACTTCAGCGCCATTAATTTTTACGGGGCTGATAATTCCTTTTAAATTATGAACAATCTCTGCTCCGTAATTGATTCGTCCCATATTTTCAACAAGAATTTCCGGCCGGTCTCCGGATTTTATTTCAATAGCAAGATCATACTTTTTATATACTCTGTTCAATTCGCCTTTCCATTGGCCATTGATGTAAATATTCGCATAATCACGGAGTCCTTTTATTTCCAATCTCCCTTTGTGGTCTTTGTCAAACTTTCTTCTGTAAAGAACATATCCGTTTCCGATATTCAAATCTTCAAACGTCAGTGGCTGGTCATTAATAACAGGTTTCTGATGATCGGTAAGATCAAACAGAGAATTTACTTTTGAAAATTTTATCCGGGGAATGGTGATGACTTTTACTGGTTTTGGAACATCCGGAAGCTTACTTTTATTGATGGATTGAAAAATTTCTCTCAACGCATTATATTTAGGGGTTGCCCATCCTGCTTCACTGATGGGAGCATCATAATCATAGCTTGTAAGATCCGGCTGGATATCATGATCCTTATCGTAATTGGCTCCGCTGGTAAATCCAAAGTTGGTTCCGCCATGAATCATATAATAATTAAAAGAAATATCATTTTCTATATAAAGCTTTGTTTGTTTCACCACTTCTTCCGTGGAAACTTTAACGAATGGCTCTGCCCAATGATCAAGCCATCCGGGATAATATTCTGCAACCATATAAGGACCTTTTCCACCGTTATACTCATTGATGCTTTTCTTTAAAACAGCAATATCGCTTTCTCCGTTTGCGGTAGGTAAAGCACCTTCTATAGATCCTCCTTTAAACAGTGAACTGCCGTCTGAAGTAAATAAAGGTACAGAGATCCCGCTTTTCAACAGCATATCTTTAACCTTATGACTGTATTTTCTGTGTTCTTCCAACGGAATATCTTTTCTTTGCGCGACGTAAGATCCAAATTCATTCTCTGCCTGTACCATAATAACCGGGCCGCCATTATTAATCTGCAGAGGTACGATCTGCTTTGCCAGTTGACTGATATATTTACGGCATTCCTCTAAGAAGGCTTTGTTGTCTCTTCTTATTTCAAGGTCTTTATTTTTCTGCAGCCACCATGGATATCCTCCGAATTCCCACTCTGCACAAACATAAGGCCCCGGACGAATGATAACATATAAGCCAACTTCCTGTGCCGTTTTGATAAACTTCTGCAAATCTTTTTCACCTGAAAAATTCCATTTTCCCGGAGTTTCTTCATGATAATTCCAAAAAACGTAAGTCGTAACAGTATTCAACCCCATTGCTTTCATCATCTCCAGACGATGCTTCCAATACTCCGACGGAACTCTGGGATAATGCATCTCTCCTGAATACACGGTAAATGGTTTTCCGTTCAGGAAGAAATGTCCATCTTTAATTTCAAAATTTCCTTTCTGCGAAAACACAGTATTCAAGGAGAAAAATAAAAGAATTATGCATAAATAACGGTTAAAATTTCTCATATTGTAAGGCATGATTTTTGTAAAATTTAAAATATAAAAATCAATTGAATATCAAATAATATAATCATGAAAAAAAGTCTTTTAGCACTAGGTGCTGTATTAGCACTGGCAGTAGTCAGCTGTAAAAAAAGTGAAAGCGGAAACAAAAGCGTTATCAAAACAGACAGTTCAGAAACTGTAGTTACAGACAACAACGGAAAGATAGATTCGGTAACACAAAGTTCTTCGACAGTAGATATCAACGGTCAGAAAACTGAGAAAACAGATTTTGTGTATAAAGCTACTGACGGAACACTGGTGAAAGTAGTATTTAAAAACGATCCGAAAGAAAGTACGGTAGCTATTACCAGCAACAAGAAAACGTTTACCTTGCCTAAATCGGAAACCAAAGGAGATGAAACGATTTACAAAAAAGATGATATGACTGCAAGGGTAAAAGGAGACAGCCTTCACCTTGAACAGGGTAACAATATTATTGAGCTGAAAAGAACAAAGATTTAAAATAAAAAATTGTCCTTCCATATTGAGGGACATTTTATTTGAAAAGTATTAAATAAAAAACCATCCGGATTCCGGATGGTTTTTTTATATATCTGAATGAATATTATTCTTCAGTTTTTTCCTCAGTAGTATCAGCTTTAGCTTCTTCTACTTTCTCTTCAACTGCAGGAGCATCAGCAACTACTGCTTCAGCTTTTTTAGCAGTTGTTGATCTTCTGCTTCTTCTTGTAGCTTTTTTCTCTTCAGCATTAGGATTGTAAAGCTCGTTGAAATCTACTAATTCGATAAGAGCAGTATCAGCAGCATCACCTGGTCTGAATCCTGTCTTGATGATTCTTGTATAACCACCGTTTCTTTCAGCGATTTTAGGAGCTACAGTTCTGAATAATTCAGCAACCGCAAATTTATTTTGAAGGTAAGAGAATACTACTCTTCTGTTGTGTGTAGTATCTTCTTTTGCTTTTGTTAATAGAGGCTCAACATATACTCTTAAAGCTTTAGCTTTAGCTACAGTAGTGTTGATTCTTTTATGCTCAATTAGAGAACAAGCCATATTAGAAAGTAAAGCACTTCTGTGAGAAGCTGTTCTTCCTAAGTGATTGAATTTTTTACCGTGTCTCATTATTAATTATTTATCAGCGTCTAACTTATATTTTGCAACGTCGAAACCGAAGTTAAGACCTTTTGAATGCACTAATTCTTCTAGTTCTGTCAAAGATTTTTTACCAAAATTTCTGAATTTCATCAAATCAGACTTACTGTAAGAAACCAGTTCTCCAAGAGTTTCTACTTCAGCCGCTTTCAGACAGTTAAGGGCTCTTACAGAAAGATCCATATCTGCTAATTTAGACTTAAGAAGTTGTCTTGTGTGAAGAGTTTCTTCATCGTACTGGATAGATGCTTTTACAGCTTCAGTTTCAAGCGTGATTCTCTCATCAGAGAATAGCATGAAGTGATAAATTAATATCTTAGAAGCTTCAGTTAAAGCATTCTGAGGGCTGATAGACCCGTCAGTTTCTATATCTAATACAAGTTTTTCGTAGTCTGTTTTTTGCTCTACACGATAATTTTCAATGCTGTATTGTACTTTCTTGATCGGCGTGAAAATAGAGTCAATAGCAATAGTTCCTACAGGAGCATTGTTTGATTTATTTTGTTCAGAAGGAACATACCCTCTACCTTTTTCAATATTGAAAGTAATTTCGAAAGTTACATCACTGTTTAGGTTGCAGATCACTAGATCTGGGTTCAGAACCTCAAATCCATTGATAGACTTTCCTAAATCACCAGCAGTAATAACCGTTTGACCTGAAACTTTAGCAACAACCTGCTCGTTAGCCTGGCCTTCTGCTGCAGCTTTTAATCTTACCTGCTTAAGGTTAAGAATAATTTCGGTAACGTCTTCGATTACTCCTGGAATAGTTGAAAATTCGTGCTCTACACCTTCTATTTTGATAGATGAAATAGCGTATCCTTCCAGAGAAGAAAGCAACACTCTTCTCAAAGCATTACCGATTGTAAGCCCGAAACCTGGTTCTAAAGGTCTGAATTCAAATTGACCTTTAAATTCATCAGAGTTAAGTAAAATTACTTTATCGGGTTTTATGAATTGTAAAATTGCCATATTATTGGGTTGAGCAAAAATTTGATTAAAAAATTATTTAGAGTAAAGTTCGACGATAAGGTTCTCCTTAATGTCCTCCGGAATCTGGATTCTTTCAGGAGCAGAAACGAAAGTTCCTTCTTTCTTCTCATCGTTGAATTGTAACCACTCATAGTTTGACTTAGAAGCCAATGCATTGGTAACAACTTCAAGAGACTTAGACTTTTCTCTTACAGCGATTACATCACCAGCTTTTACCAAGTAAGAAGGGATATTAAGAATTTCCCCGTTCACAGTGATGTGTCTGTGAGAAACCAATTGTCTAGCTCCAGATCTTGTTTTAGCAAAACCTAATCTGTATACTACGTTATCCAATCTTGATTCACAAAGTTGTAATAGAACTTCCCCTGTTACACCTTTACTTCTGTGTGCTTTGTCAAATAGGTTAGCAAACTGTCTTTCTAAAATACCGTAAGTATATTTAGCTTTTTGTTTTTCAGCTAACTGAATTGCATATTCTGATTTTTTAGCACCTCTTCTTTTGTTAGGACCGTGTTGTCCTGGCGGTTGGTTCTTTCTTTTTTCGAAGTTTTTATCATCTCCGTAGATTGCAGCACCAAACTTTCTAGCAATCTTAGTTTTAGGTCCAATATATCTTGCCATAATGGGTAAATTCTAAAAATTAAACTCTTCTTCTTTTTGGTGGTCTACATCCATTGTGTGGCATAGGAGTCACATCAATGATTTCGCTAACTTCAATTCCTGAATTGTGGATAGATCTGATAGCAGATTCTCTACCTGCACCTGGACCTTTCACAAACACCTTTACTCTTCTTAAACCAGCTTCGTGAGCTACAGCAGAGCAATTTTCAGCTGCCATCTGAGCAGCAAATGGAGTATTCTTTTTAGAACCTCTGAAACCCATTTTACCGGCAGAAGCCCAAGAGATAACCTCTCCGTTTTTATTTGTTAAAGAAATGATGATGTTATTGAAAGAAGCCTGAATATGAGCTTCACCAATAGCTTCAACTTTTACTTTTCTTTTCTTAACTACTTTAGTTTGTTTTGCCATAATTCCTAACGATTATTTACTAGCTTTTTTCTTGTTAGCAACAGTTTTTCTCTTCCCTTTACGTGTTCTAGAGTTGTTTTTCGTTCTCTGGCCTCTTAAAGGTAATCCAAGTCTGTGACGTATTCCTCGTTGGCATCCTATGTCCATCAATCTCTTGATGTTCAATTGCACTTCAGATCTCAATTCTCCTTCTACTTTTACGTTTTCAGAGATATATGTTCTGATTGCAGCCAATTCATCGTCATTCCATTCGTTGACTTTCTTGTCTTCGCTGATACCGGCAGCTTTAAGGATTTCAGAAGAAGTACTTCTTCCTACTCCATAGATGTAAGTTAAACCGATAACACCTCTTTTGTTTTTTGGTAAATCAATACCTGCAATTCTCGCCATAATTTAATGTTAACCTTGTCTTTGTTTAAATTTTGGGTTCTTCTTGTTGATTACGAATAGTACACCTTTTCTGCGTACGATTTTGCAATCAGCGCTTCTTTTTTTAATTGATGCTCTTACTTTCATTTTGATAGTATTTATTTTTTACAAATGCCAAATGGAATGGGTATTCCATTTGGCTAATTGTTTTAATATCTAAATGTGATCCTCCCTTTTGTTAAATCATAGGGAGACATTTCTAGTTTTACCTTATCTCCAGGTAAAAGTTTAATATAATGCATTCTCATTTTGCCGGAGATATGAGCAATAAGGATATGCCCATTTTCCAGCTCTACACGGAACATGGCGTTAGAAAGTGCTTCCACGATCACGCCATCTTGTTCAATATGTTTTTGTTTTGCCATAAATTAATATCCAGTCGTTCTTGATAATTTAGACTGCATTAAGCCATCATAATGATGGTTCAGCAGATAAGTATTAATCTGTTGAACTGTATCTAAAATTACACCCACCATAATTAATAATGATGTTCCCCCGAAAAATAGGGCAAACGCATCTGTCTGAACAAAGCTTCCATGCACAATTGCTGGAAGGACTGCAAAGATAGATAAAAAAATTGCACCTGGCAAGGTAATTTTTGATAAAATATCATCTAAATAATCAGCGGTCTCTTTACCGGGTCTTACTTTCGGTACTAAACCTCCATTTCTCTTCAAGTCATCAGCCATCTGGTTTACCGGAATTGTAATCGCAGTATAGAAAAATGAGAAGATAATAATTAATAGCGCAAACAATACGTTGTACTGCCAGCTAAAAACATTCTTGAAACCTGCAAGAAAAGTGTTAGACTCATCGAATTTTGTTAATAATCCTGGTACGAACATCAATGCCTGGGCAAAGATAATCGGCATTACACCAGCAGCATTTACTTTCAATGGAATCCATTGTCTTGCTCCCTGCATAAGATTTCTGTTTACACCTCCTCTTGCTTGAGCTCTGCTTACATACTGAATTGGAATTTTTCTAACAGCTACTGATAAGATTACTGCTAAAAGAACTACCAACATCCAGAATAATACTTCAATAAGGATCATGATAGATCCCATTCCTCCTTTTCCGTTCTGCACGGCCATCTCCTGTACGAATGC
Organism: Chryseobacterium sp. CP-77; assembly: GCF_036362765.1. NCBI lineage: Bacteria > Pseudomonadati > Bacteroidota > Flavobacteriia > Flavobacteriales > Weeksellaceae > Chryseobacterium > Chryseobacterium sp. CP-77. Next base: position 4,006,147 of record NZ_CP143637.1, on the reverse strand, counting down.
CTCAGGTAATCTTGAAAGGATCCCCACCATAATAAGGATAGAGATACCATTTCCGATTCCTTTATCGGTAATCTTTTCACCCAGCCACATTGCGAATACTGAACCGGCAACCAAAATAACAATACTTGGCAACCAGAACATGATTGAATTTGGCTCTACATAGTATGCAGACTGGAACTGAGCATATGGTAAGAATAATTGAGTAATAGAAGTTAAGTAAGAAGGTGCCTGTACCAGACAAACTCCAATTGTTAACCATCTTGTAATTTGGTTCAATGTATTTCTACCTGACTCTCCATCTTTCTGAAGCTTCTGAAGATAAGGAATAGCCATCCCCATCAACTGAACAATAATAGAAGCAGAAATATAAGGCATGATTCCCAACGCCATTACGGAAGCGTGGCTGAAAGCTCCCCCCGTAAACGACGAAAGCAAGCCAAGGAGACCTGCTCCTTGCTTGTTACCGCCTTGATTTTTATAATGCTCTAAGAGATCTCCCACCTCTGCAAGGTTAATTGCAGGAAGCGAGATATAAGATGCGAATCTATACACAAGGATAATCCCTAAAGTAAAGAGAATTTTATCTCTAAGTTCTTTAAGACTCCAAATATTTTTAAGTGTTTGTATAAATTCTTTCATTAGTAAGTATTATAAGGTAATTGCTTTTCCACCTGCTTTAGCAATAAGCTCTTCAGCAGATTTAGTGAATTTGTCAGCAGAGATTGAAACCGCAGATTTCAATTCTCCTCTACCCATAATTTTCACTAATTCGTTTTTAGAAATTATCCCGTTTGCTACTAAAACTTCTTTCGTGATATCTCCGGTGATGGATTTGTTCTCGATTAAAGTCTGGATAGTATCAAGGTTAACTCCTCTAAACTCTTTTCTGTTTACGTTTTTGAATCCGAATTTAGGTAATCTTCTTTGTAAAGGCATCTGTCCACCTTCGAAACCGATTTTTTGAGAATAACCAGCTCTAGCTTTCTGACCTTTGTGTCCTTTTGTTGAAGTACCTCCTTTTCCACTACCTTGACCTCTACCAATTCTCTTTGAGTTGAAAGTAGATCCTGCAGCAGGTTTTATGTTATTTAAATTCATTTTAATTTCTCTTTTATAAAATTATTTTTGAACTTCAAGTAAGTGGCTTACTGCAGCGATCATTCCTAAGATAGAAGGAGTAGCTTCGTGTTCTACAACTTGGTGAAGTTTTTTTAATCCTAATGCTTCAAGCGTTCTCTTTTGGGTTTTTGTTCTACCAATAGCGCTTCTTACTTGCTTTACTTTAATTGTTGCCATTGTTTTAATTATTAACCGTTAAACACTTTACTTAGAGAAATTCCTCTCATTCTAGCGATCTCTTCAGGTCTTCTGATGTCTAATAACGCTTTGAAAGTAGCTTTCACTACGTTGTGAGGGTTAGAAGATCCTTTAGATTTTGAAAGGATATCGTGAATACCAGCAGATTCCAATACCGCTCTTACCGCACCTCCGGCGATCAATCCTGTACCGTGAGAAGCAGGTCTTAGGAAGATATCTGCACCACCGTATCTAGCAGTAGTTTGGTGAGGGATAGTATGGTTCATTACAGGAACTTTCACAAGGTTTTTCTTAGCGTCTTCAACTGCTTTAGCAATTGCAGAAGCAACCTCTTTAGATTTTCCTAAACCGAAACCGATAACACCTTCTTCGTTACCTACTACAACAATAGCAGAAAATCCGAAAGCTCTACCTCCTTTTGTTACTTTTGTTACTCTGTTAACAGCTACGAGACGATCTTTTAATTCTAATCCTCCCGGTTTTACTCTTTCTATATTATCTAGTCCTAACATATTTTCCGAAATTTAATGATTAGAATTTAAGTCCTCCTTCTCTTGCACCATCAGCAAGAGCTTTTACTCTACCGTGGTATACGAATCCGTTTCTGTCAAATACAATACTTTCGATTCCTGCAGCGATAGCTTTAGCAGCGATAGCTTTACCAACAGCAGCAGAAACTTCAGTCTTAGTCCCTTTAGCGTCTACACCTTTCTCTCTTGAAGAAGCTGAAACTAAAGTTTTACCATTTTTATCGTCGATTAACTGAGCGTAAATTTCCTTATTACTTTTGTATACAGATAATCTTGGCAATTCAGAAGATCCAGAGATTTTCCCTCTTACTCTTCTTTTGATTCTTATTCTTTTTTCTAATTTACTTAATGCCATAATACTTATAATTTATTAAGCAGATTTACCAGCTTTACGTCTAACAATTTCTCCTACGAATCTTACACCTTTTCCTTTGTATGGCTCAGGCTTTCTGAAAGAACGGATCTTTGCAGCTACCATTCCTAGAAGTTGGTTGTCGTGAGACGTTAAAGTAATAATTGGGTTTTTACCTTTTTCAGTCAATGTATCCACTTTTACTTCACTTGGAAGTTCTAATACGATACCGTGAGAGAATCCTAAAGCCAACTCAAGTTTTTGACCTGCGTGTGAAGCTCTATATCCTACCCCTACTAGTTCAAGTTTCTTTTCGAAACCTGCACTTACACCAACAATCATGTTGTTGATTAACGCTCTGTATAAACCGTGAAGCGCTTTGTGTTGTTTAGAATCAGATGGTCTGTTTACGTTAAGTTCACCATCTTTTTGTTCTATAGTAATTCCTGCAGTAAGCTCCTGAGAAAGCTCTCCTTTAGCTCCTTTTACAGTTACTACACCGTTGTTTTCAGTGATTGTAACTCCTGCTGGAATTGTTATAATTGCTTTACCAATTCTTGACATTTTCCTCTGATTAAAAATTAATAAACATAGCAGATTACTTCACCGCCTACTTTCTCTTCTCTAGCTTTCTTGTCAGTCATTACTCCTTTAGAAGTAGAGATGATAGAAATACCCAAACCGTTTAGTACTCTTGGAAGCTCAGCTGAACCTTTGTACTGTCTCAAACCTGGTCTAGAAGCTCTTTGAATAGACTTGATAGCCGGTTTGTTAGTTTGCTTATCATACTTTAAAGCGATTTTGATCACTCCTTGAACAGCGTTATCTTCAAACTTGTAGTTTAAGATATACCCTTGATCAAATAAGATCTTAGTAATCTCCTTTTTGATTTTCGATGCAGGAATTTCCACCACTTTGTGGCCTGCGCTTTGTGCGTTCCTTACTCTTGTTAGGAAATCTGAAATTGGATCTGTTACCATTTTTCTTTTATAAATTATTGGTTAAAGAACAATCAGTTTTGCAAAGACTTGAAGAGTAAAATATCAGACTTCAGAAATCTTCGGTCTGATATTTTTATCTTTAGTATCTGAACAACTTAATTGTCCCGATTTTTAATTAGTAATAATTACCAACTAGCTTTTCTTACACCTGGGATAAGACCGTTGTTTGCCATTTCTCTGAAAGTTACTCTGGAAATACCGAACGTTCTCATGTATCCTCTTGGTCTACCTGTTAGTTTACATCTGTTGTGTAATCTTACAGGAGAAGCATTTTTAGGCAATTTTTGAAGTCCTTCGTAATCACCAGCTTCTTTAAGAGCTTGTCTTTTAGCAGCGTATTTAGCAACTAGTGCTTCTCTTTTGCGCTCACGCGCTTTCATTGATTCTTTAGCCATTTCTTAGTTCTTTTTAAATGGTAAACCGAAGTGAGTTAATAATGCTTTAGCTTCTTTATCTGTTTTCGCAGTAGTAACGAAAGTGATGTCCATCCCTTGGATTTTTTTCACTTTGTCAATTACGATTTCAGGGAAGATAATCTGCTCAGTAATACCTAAGTTGTAGTTACCTCTACCATCGAAACCATCAGCTTTGATACCAGAGAAATCTCTGATACGTGGTAAAGCAGAAGCAGTAAGTCTGTCTAAGAATTCATACATCTGGTTTCCTCTTAAAGTAACTTTTGCACCTACAGGCATACCTTTTCTCAATTTGAAAGCAGCTTCGTCTTTCTTAGAGATTGTACCAACAGCCTTTTGACCTGTGATATTTGTAAGCTCTTCTACAGCATAATCAATGATTTTTTTGTCTGCAGTAGCATCACCTAAACCTTGTGATACAACGATTTTCTCTAATTTAGGTACTTGCATTACTGACTTATACCCGAATTCTTCCATCATTGCAGGAACAATTGTCTCTTTATATGCTTTTTTGGGTCTTGCTATATATTCCATGTTAATTCAAATTATAAAGTTTCACCCGTTTTTTTGTTAATTCTTACTTTCTTATCTCCTTCGATTTTGTAACCGATTTTGATAGCTTTTCCGTCTTTACCAACTAAAGCTACGTTTGAGATATGAATAGAAGCTTCCTTCTCAGTAATTCCTCCTTGAGGATTAGAAGCTGAAGGCTTAACGTGTTTTTTAACGATGTTAAGTCCTGCAACGATTACTCTTGGGTCTCTACCTTCTTTCTTGATCACTTCAATAACTTCACCAGTCTTACCTTTGATATCTTTCTTACCAGTAGTAATGATTACGTTATCTCCTCTTTTTATTTTTAACTTTGACATTTCTTTTAAAAATTTTTAAAATTAAAGTACTTCAGGAGCTAATGAAATGATTTTCATATATTCTTTGTCTCTCAACTCACGAGCAACTGGTCCGAAAACACGCGTTCCTCTCATTTCTCCCGCTGCGTTTAGTAATACACAAGCATTGTCGTCGAATTTGATGTATGAACCATCTTTTCTTCTTACTGCTTTCTTAGTTCTTACTACTACAGCTTTAGATACCTGACCTTTTTTAGCGTTTCCAGATGGCGTAGAATCCTTGATCGTAACAACGATTTTATCACCAACTGAAGCATATCTTCTTCTGGTTCCTCCCAGAACTCTGATCACTAGTACTTCTTTAGCACCTGTGTTATCAGCAACTTTTAATCTTGATTCTGTTTGTAACATTATTACTTAGCTTTTTCAATGATTCTTACTAATCTCCATCTCTTGCTCTTGCTCAAAGGTCTAGTTTCCTGGATCAAAACTGTATCACCTTCTGTGCATTCGTTGTTCTCGTCGTGTGCAGTATATTTTTTCGTTTTCAAAACGAATTTACCGTACATCGGGTGCTTTACTCTTGTAGTTTCACTAACAACAATAGTTTTTTCCATTTTATTGCTGGAAACCACTCCGATTCTTTCTTTTCTTAAATTTCTATCCATTGTAAAATGAAATTATTGTTTGTTAGTTAACTCAGTGTTTAGTCTTGCGATTGTTTTTCTCAAATCTCTGATTTGAATCGGGTTTTCAATTGGGCTGATTGCATGAGCCAATTTCAATTTAGAATATTGAGCTTTTGCTTCAGTTAATTGAGCTTGAATATCACCCGCGCTTAAATTTTTAATATCAGCATTTTTCATTGTATTCAAAGATTATAGAGGTTTAACAAAATCGTTAGCAACGATGAATTTAGTAACTACTGGTAATTTTTGTGCAGCAAGTCTAAGAGCTTCTTTCGCAATTTCGTAAGGAACTCCTCCAACTTCGAACATAATTTTACCTGGTTTTACTACAGCTACCCAGTATTCAACAGCACCTTTACCTTTACCCATACGTACTTCCGCTGGTTTTTTAGTAATTGGCTTATCCGGGAAGATTTTGATCCATAGTTGACCTTCTCTCTTCATATATCTTGTCGCAGCGATACGAGCTGCTTCAATCTGTCTTGCAGTGATCCAAGCTCCTTCCGTTGCTTTGATCCCAAAAGTTCCGTAAGCAAGTTGACTACCTCTTTGGGCATTCCCCTTCATCTTCATCTTATGAACTCTACGGAATTTGGTTCTTTTTGGTTGTAACATAATTTCTAAATTTTAGATTTTAGATTTTAGATTTTAGATTTTTTTTAATTTTAAAAAAGTAACGGTAATTTAAAATTCAAAATTTCTAATCTAAAATTTTAATTATTATTGTTATTGTTGTTGTTTTTTCTAGGTCTTCTGTTGTCTCTGTCTCCTCCTCTGTTTCCTCTGTCTGACTGACCTCCTTTTTTCTGTTGTCCCACTAGTGGAGAAAGTTCTCTTTTACCGTAAACTTCACCTTTCATGATCCAAACTTTTACCCCTAGTCTACCGTAAGTAGTGTGAGCTTCTGCCCAGTGGTAATCGATATCAGCTCTGAAAGTTGACAATGGAATTCTTCCTTCTTTGAAAGATTCTGATCTTGCCATTTCAGCTCCGTTTAATCTACCAGAGATTTGAACTTTGATACCTTCAGCACCCATTCTCATAGTACTTGCCATTGCCATTTTAACAGCTCTTCTGTAAGAAATTCTGTTTTCAATTTGCTTAGAAATACTATCAGCAACTAGTACAGCATCTAATTCAGGTCTTTTGATTTCGAAAATGTTGATTTGAATATCCTTACCAGTCAATTTCTTCAACTCTTCTTTCAATTTATCAACTTCCTGACCTCCTTTACCGATGATAAGTCCCGGTCTAGCAGTAGTAATAGTTACTGTAACTAATTTTAAAGTTCTTTCAATATAAATTTTTGAAATACCACCTTTAGATAATCTAGCTTCAAGGTATCTTCTGATTTTGTAGTCTTCAGCGATTCTGTCTCCATAATCGTTTCCACCAAACCAGTTAGAATCCCATCCTCTGATGATACCTAATCTGTTACCAATTGGATTTGTCTTCTGTCCCATACCTTGATTAATTTTCTTTGTTACCTAAGATTAATGTAACGTGGTTAGATCTTTTTCTGATTCTATACCCTCTACCTTGTGGAGCTGGTCTTAGTCTCTTCAATTGTCTTGCACTATCCACAAATATTTCTTTAACGATAAGGTTTGCTTCCTCGATGTCAGCACCTTCGTTTTTCACTTGCCAGTTAGCCATAGCAGAAAGAAGTAATTTCTCTAACTTGTTAGAAGCATCCTTCTTAGAATATTTTAGGATATAAAGTGCTTTGTCTACCTGCTCTCCTCTAATGATATCAGCAACTAATCTCATTTTTCTTGGAGAAGACGGGCAATTATTTAATGAAGCTTTTACAACGTCTTTGTTAGCTTCTTTTCTTGCGATTGAACTATCTTGTTTTCTTGATCCCATGATTATCTGCTTCCTTTGTTTTTGTTACCACCATGACCTCTGAAAGATCTTGTTGGAGAAAATTCGCCTAACTTGTGACCAACCATGTTTTCTGTAACGTAAACCGGGATAAAAGATTTCCCGTTGTGTACAGCAATAGTTTGTCCTACGAAGTCCGGAGAGATCATAGATGCTCTAGACCAAGTTTTGATAACTGTCTTCTTACCAGACTCTATATTTGCCTGAACCTTCTTATCTAAAGTATGATGAATGAACGGTCCTTTTTTAAGTGATCTTGCCATAATTATTTTCTTTTAGATACGATGTAACGGTTAGACACTTTGTTTTTCTTTCTAGTTTTGTAACCTTTAGCCGGTTTACCGTTTCTAGATCTTGGGTGACCTCCTGAAGAACGTCCTTCACCACCACCCATTGGGTGATCTACTGGGTTCATTACAACCGCTCTTGTTCTTGGTCTTCTACCTAACCATCTGCTTCTACCAGCCTTACCTGATACAGTTAATTGGTGATCTGAGTTGGAAACAGAACCAATCATTGCCATACATTCAGTAAGGATCATTCTTGATTCTCCTGAAGGTAACTTGATGATTGCATATTTACCATCTCTTGAAGTTAATTGAGCTGAAGAACCAGCACTTCTTGCTAAAATTGCACCTTGTCCAGGCTTCATTTCAACACAAGAGATTACAGTACCCAATGGAATGTTTTTCAATTTCATTGCGTTACCTACATTTGGTTCAACGCTTTCTCCTGATACTACTTTCTGATCAACTTTGATACCGTTTGGAGCGATGATATATCTCTTCTCTCCGTCTGCGTACTCTAATAAAGCGATAAATGCAGTTCTGTTTGGATCGTATTCTACAGATTTTACAGTGGCTTCAACGTTTGCTTTGTTTCTTTTGAAGTCAATAATTCTGTATTTCTTTTTGTGTCCACCTCCGGTGTAACGCATGGTCATTTTACCTGTTTGGTTACGTCCACCTGACTTTTTAATACCAACTGTTAGAGATTTCTCTGGTTTGTTGGTAGTAATTTCCTCAAAATTGTTTACAATTCTGAATCTCTGTCCCGGGGTGATAGGTTTTAATTTTCTAACAGACATTACTATTATTTATAATTAATAATTAATTTACAGCAAAAATATCGATAACCTCACCTTCAGCAAGTTTGATTACCGCTTTTTTCAATTTATTTGTCTTTCCTACTTGAAGACCTTTTTTAGTGTATTTTGAAGAAACCTTCGGAGCATAAATCATTGTGTTAACGTCTGCTACTTTTACACCGTAAGCTGCTTCAACAGCTTTTTTGATCTCGATTTTATTCGCCTTAGGATTCACTAAGAAAGAATAAGAACCTCTTAAATCTGTAAGGTAATTAGCCTTTTCTGAAATAACTGGTTTAATAATAACTGACATGATTTATTTCTTTAAATTTTCCTGGAATTTTTCAACTGCACCTTCGAAGAAAATGATCTCACCAGCGTTTACTAAATCGTAAGAACTGATCTCGTTGAAGTTCATTACTTTAGTTTTAGGTAAGTTTCTTGAAGATAAATACACATTCTTGTTAGCTTCAGGAAGAACGAATAAAGATTTTTTACCGTTAAGTTCCAATGCATTTAATACATTGATGAAATCTTTAGTCTTAGGAGCGTCAAAGCTCACATCTTCTAAAACTTTAATGCTGTTGTCTCTCATTTTTTGAGATAAAACAGATTTCTTAGCCAATCTCTTAAGAGCTTTGTTCAATTTGAATCTGTAGTCTCTTGGTTTTGGTCCGAATACTCTACCTCCACCTCTGAATACTGGAGATTTGATATCACCGTATCTAGCAGATCCTGATCCTTTTTGCTTCTTAAGCTTTTTAGTAGAAGCAGTAATTTCGCTTCTTTCTTTTGCTTTATGAGTACCTTGTCTTTGAGCAGCAAGATACTGTTTAACTTCTAAGTAAACCGCGTGCTGATTTGGCTCAATTCCGAATACTGTTTCGTCTAGAGTTACTTTTCTTCCGGTCTCTTTTCCTGATGTATTTAATACTACTAGTTCCATTTTCTGATAATTACATAAGAATTTTTAGCTCCCGGAACAGCACCTTTTACTACTAAAAGATTTTGTTCTTGATCAACTTTTAACACTTGAAGGTTTTGAACAGTTACCTGCTTACCTCCCATTCTTCCAGCCATTCTCATCCCTTTGAATACTCTTGAAGGGTCTGAACCAGCACCGATAGAACCTGGAGCTCTAAGTCTGTTGTGCTGACCATGAGTTGCCTGCATTACACCTCCAAATCCGTGTCTCTTAACAACACCCTGGAAGCCTTTACCTTTTGAAGTTCCTGTTACGTCAACATATTCACCTTCAGCGAATAAATCAACTTTTACTTCTTCTCCTACTTTTACTTCATCAACGAATTCTCTGTAGAATTCAACTAATTTAGCTTTAGGAGCAGAACCAGCCTTTTTAAAATGACCAGCTAACGCTTTACCAACGTTCTTCTCACTCTTGTCATCGAAACCTAACTGAACAGCTTTATAACCGTCTTTTTCTAAGGTTCTGACCTGTAAAACCGAGCATGGACCAGCTTGGATAACTGTACAAGGAATGTTTTTTCCTTCTTCGTTAAACAAAGATGTCATACCGATTTTTTTACCAATAATACCTGACATTGTTTATATTATAATAAAATTTATCCTTTATTTATCCCCATTTTTCGGAAGTCTGAAGTAATTTCTACTTTTGATATAGGCATACTACGCCCCTAAAATGAGTGTGCAAATTTATGAATAATTTTGTAACTGACAAATATTTCGACTAAAATATTTTGATTTTTAATCATTTAGCAGTTTCAGAAAAAAAACTATCCAAAATTTTGAAAATATTCTTTGAAGTTCAAAAGAAAGTCATTAATATATTTTTTTCCGGCATCCGATTTTCTTATTACCAGATAATGTTTTCTTTTTAAACCCTTACTTCCGATTTTTTTAAATTTCAGCTCATCAGACAGCCTGAATGAATGCAATGCCCATTTCGGCATACAGGTAATCCCCATATTGGCCTGCACCATTTCCAAAGTAACTTCTGTTAACGGAACTGCTGAAATCTTCACAGGCATCATTCCGCTAGGATTAAGGAACCGATCGTAAACAGAAACGGTTTCTAAAGGAAAAGAATGAATGATTAAATGAGCATCCCGAAAATCCTCAGCACTAAGATATTCAGTATCATTTAAAAGGTTTTCCTGATGAATTACTGCAAAAACTTCATCCTCAAAAATCTCAATGCAGATCAATTCATTATTACCGGCAGGTTTTGAAGTGACCACTGCAATATCAATTTCATTGGATATGATTTTTTCCACAGGCTTATGAGTCGCTTCCAATACCAGATCCACTTCAATCTCCGGATATAATACTTTCATTTTCTGAATAAATAACGGCAGTCCCTGATAGAATGAGTAGCATTCTGTACTGATTTTTATGGTACCCGCCGCTCCGGCTCTTATCTGCTGAATCTCATTCAGACCATTCCCGATACTATCTATTACCGTACATGCAGTTTTGTAAAGCACACTTCCCTCCTCAGTAAGCTCCCATTTGTTCCTTGCCCTGTAAAACACTTTAAACCCGAGCTGGATTTCCAGATCTTTAAGCTGATGGCTTAATGCTGACTGTGTCAAAAAAAGTTTTTCAGAAGAACCTGCAATACTCCCTTCCTCCGCAATTGTTTTAATAAGTTTTAAAAACTTGATTTCCATAGCGCAAAGTTAATCATATAACAAAAAACACTATCTGAAAATATTTCATTTAACACTGCAGAACATTCAATTTCAATCTTAGGAAAAGAATAAACCCAATCATAGCTTTGCACTACAAACAATTTAACAGTATGCAAGAACAAATTGAATTCTACCAGAAAAAATTAATGTATGAAATGGATCCTTCAGATTTATATGATGTATTTCAAAACAGTACAGAGTATATAGCAGTAGATACAAGAAAACCAGATGGCTACAGCAAAGAGCACATCCCATCTGCAATTAATCTGCCGCATCGCGAAATGACAGAAGAAAGCACCCGGCACCTTGACAAGTCAAAAATATATGTCTGCTACTGCGACGGGATAGGCTGTAATGCTTCCACAAAAGGGGCTTTAAAAATGACCCAATTAGGATTTAAGGTTATGGAATTAATAGGAGGAATTGAATGGTGGAAATTTGATGGCTATGCCACAGAAGGAACAGACCCTACCAATGGTTCCACTTTTGTATGCGCCTGCTAATCCATCAACAAAAAGATATGAAGATAAGATTCGCCGAAGAAAAAGACATAAGTTCCATTATTGAATTGTGTAAAGACCATGCGCACTACGAAAGAAACTTTTTTAACGAAGAAAACAAAAAGGTACAGCTCGCTAAATACCTCCTGGATCCGGATTCCCACATAAAATGTCTGGTTGCAGAATCTGATACTGAAATATCAGGATATGCAACATTTTTCAAACAGTTCTCCACCTGGGACGCAGGTTACTATATGTATGTTGACTGCTTATTCCTAAAAGAGAATGTAAGGGGAAACGGAACAGGAAAACAAATAATGGAATTAATAAAAAGCCACTCACAAGAAGAAGGCTGCTCCATAATTCAATGGCAAACCCCGGATTTTAATACAAGAGCCATTAAATTCTACACTGTGCTTGGAGCGGAAAGAAAAAACAAAAAGAGATTTTTCTGGAAAGTATAAGTCAAATGATTTCTATTTTAAAATAGAGACTGCCTGAAGTCAGACGGTCTCTATTTTTAACTATTTGATTAAGCCGAATACAGCCTATTTTACAATAACCGTAACCCCTCTCTCTTCCAACGCGGACCGGTCTTCTTTACCGATACCATTATCTGTGATCAGATAATCTACTTCGTCCAATGAGGCGATTTTACCAAACCCCTTCTTATTCAGTTTGGACGAATCTGCCAAAACAACTGTCTTATCCGCACACTCAATCATAACCTGATTAAGATGAGCCTCTGCGGCATTGGAGGTACTGATTCCAAATTCAAGATCAATACCGTCTACCCCCAGAAAAAGTTTATTACAGGAAAACTGTTTGAGAATTCCTTCCGAAATGGATCCTACAATTGAAGTTGAACTTTTCCTCACCTCCCCTCCCAGTTGGATCACATTAATATTAGGATTGTTACAAAGCTCAATAGCCACCCTCAATGAGGACGTTAAAACAGTAAGCGAATTGAAATTCACAAGCATTCTGGCAAGATAATGCATCGTTGTTCCGGACGCCAATATAATACAGTCATTTTCCTGAATCAGTGATAATGCCGCTTTGGCAATAATCTGCTTCGCTTCCACATTGATGTTTTCTTTCTCCCCGACGTTTTTCTCGTAAGCATATCTTACCTGCTTACTTGCTCCTCCATGATTCCTGAAAAGAAGCCCCAGGCTTTCGAGATAGTTAAGATCCTTTCGGATCGTAACTGAAGAAACATTGAGCTTTTCGCACAGATCCTGAACAAGTACATGCCCTTTCTCATCCAGCTCTTTAAGTATTTCATCCTGCCTTGGTAATAGCTTTTCCATTTTATTCGTTTCATCAAAATTACCGATTTTTTCCGATATTTTAAAATTTCATTTATTTTCTTTTTGCTTTCATTTTTAATTTATATATTTGAAAACGAAACATAAACGAAACATTTATGAAACGAAACGAAGAACTCAGTAAGTTAACCAATGTAAAAGAATGGGACTTTATTGTCATAGGAGGAGGAGCCAGTGGTTTAGGTTCAGCATTAGATGCGGTAAGCAGGGGATTCAAAACTTTATTGCTTGAATCTCATGACTTCGCAAAAGCAACATCCAGCAGAAGTACCAAATTGGTACACGGCGGAGTTAGATATCTCGCTCAGGGAGATGTCGGATTGGTAAAAGAAGCATTAAAAGAAAGAGGACTCTTAGCAAAGAACGCAGCACATATTGTAAAAAATCAGTCTTTTATTATTCCTAACTATACCTGGTGGGGAGGAATCTATTATAAGATAGGACTATCTGTTTATGATTTTCTTGCCGGAAAATTGAGCTTAGGTAAAACGAAATACATCAGCAAATCAAAAACCATCGAAAAGCTTCCCACTATTGAACAAAATCACTTAATGAGTGGAGTTGTTTACCAGGACGGACAGTTTGACGATGCCAGACTTGCGATCAACCTTACCCAGACTATTATTGAAAAAGGCGGAAGTGCTGTCAACTATGTTAAAGTAATCAACCTTTTGAAAGATGATTCGGATAAAATAATCGGTGTAGTTGCAGAAGACCAGTTTTCTAAACAACAATATCAGATCCATGGTAAAGTAGTGATCAATGCAACAGGTGTGTTTACAAATGACATTCTGAACATGAACAACCCTAAACATGGTAAACTTGTGGTACCAAGCCAGGGAATTCACCTCGTACTGGATAAATCATTCCTGAAAAGTGATGATGCCATCATGATTCCAAAAACATCGGACGGCAGAGTGTTATTTGTTGTTCCATGGCATGACAGAGCTTTGGTAGGAACTACAGACACCCTTCTGAAGGATGAAAGCTTTGAGCCTCGTGCACTGGAAGAGGAAATCAGTTTTGTATTGAATACAGCGAGACAATATTTAGCTAAAAAACCGACACGTGAAGATGTAAAATCTGTTTTCGCAGGTCTTCGTCCGCTTGCCGCTCCTAAAGACGGAAGCAAAAGTACAAAAGAAGTATCAAGAAGCCATAAAGTCATTACTTCAGAGACCGGATTAGTTTCTATTATCGGAGGGAAATGGACTACCTACCGTAAAATGGCAGAAGATACCGTAAACGAAGCCATGAAAGTTCACAGATTGGGAAACAGCCCATCTAAAACAGAACATCTTTCCATCCATGGAAATGTAAAACCGGAACAGGTAGACAGAACCAATCACCTATATGTTTACGGATCTGATATTCCGGCTATCAAAGCCTTACAACAAAGCAATCCGCGTTACGCACAGAAGATCCACCCGGATCACCCTTTCACTGTAGCAGAAGTGGTATGGGCTGTAAGAGCAGAAATGGCAGAAACCATTGAAGATATTCTGGCAAGAAGAGTACGTTTATTATTCCTGGATGCCAGAGCTGCTATAGACAGCGCACACAATGTAGCAAGAATCATTGCTGAAGAAAAAGGATATTCTGAAGAATGGGCGCAGCAGCAGGAAAATGAATTCATTGAACTGGCAAGAGGATATTTACTGACTCCTTATTCACCTAAAATAATCAACCTAAATTAGCATTATATACATGAATGAAAAACTAATTCTCGCTCTAGACCAGGGAACAACTTCCTCCAGAGCGATTCTCTTCAATCACAGTGGAGAAATAGAATATGTATCTCAAAAAGATTTCAGACAAATATTTCCTACTCCGGGTTGGGTAGAACACGATCCAAACGAAATCTGGTCTTCACAGATCTCTGTAGCAGCTGAAGTTATTGCAAAGGCAGGAATCTCAGGACTGGAAGTTGCAGCCATCGGAATAACCAACCAACGTGAAACTACAATCGTTTGGGATAAGGAAACCGGTGAACCCATCTACAATGCCATTGTATGGCAAGACAGGAGAACTTCAAAATACTGCGACGAGCTGAAAGAACAGGGACATGCAGAAACCATCAAAGAAAAAACAGGACTGGTTCTGGATGCGTACTTTTCAGCGACCAAGCTGAAATGGATTCTTGATCATGTAGAAGGAGCAAGACAGAAAGCCGAAGAAGGAAAATTATGCTTCGGAACCGTTGATACCTGGCTTGTATGGAAACTTACCCGCGGAAAAATGTTTATCACAGATGTTTCCAATGCCAGCAGAACAATGCTTCTGAATATTCATACTTTAGAATGGGATAATGATTTATTAGAATTGTTTGACATTCCTAGAAACATTCTTCCTGAAGTAAAGCAAAGCAGTGAGATATACGGAGAGACCGCTACTACTCTATTCTCTACCAAAATTCCAATCGCGGGTATTGCCGGCGATCAGCAGGCAGCTTTATTCGGACAGATGTGCACCACTCCGGGAATGGTAAAAAACACTTACGGAACAGGATGTTTCTTATTAATGAACACAGGAACGGAAGCCGTTTCTTCTAAGAACAACCTTCTTACAACAGTAGCCTGGAAAATCAATGGAGAAGTCAACTACGCTCTGGAAGGAAGTGTATTCGTAGGAGGTGCGGCTATTCAATGGCTAAGAGATGGTCTTAAGCTTATTCATTCTTCTGATGAAATCAATAAACTGGCAGCTTCTGTACCCGATAATGGTGGTGTTTACTTCGTACCTGCACTGACAGGTCTTGGCGCTCCTTACTGGGATCAGTATGCCCGCGGAACGATTGTAGGAATTACCCGTGGAACTACTGATGCACACATCGCAAGAGCAACATTGGAAGGAATAGCCTTTCAGGTGTATGATATTGTAAAAGCAATGGAAGCCGATTCCGGAAGGGCGAGTCTTGAATTAAGAGTAGACGGCGGTGCTTCTGCAAGTGATCTTCTGATGCAGATCCAGTCTGACTTATTCGGATTTAAAATAACAAGACCAAAAACATTGGAAACTACCGCCCTTGGTGCAGCCTACCTTGCAGGGCTTGCAGTAGGATACTGGAAAAGTATTGACGAAATCCAGGAACAATGGATTGTAGACAAAGACTTCCACCCTCAATTAAACAGAGAACAAGTGGATAAAATGACCCACTTCTGGAAGAAAGCAGTAAAAAGCGCTCAAAGCTGGATAGAAGATTAACTCACTCATCAAAAAAAACTTATATGACCCCATTTATTGCAGAAGTTATCGGAACGATGCTTCTTATATTGTTAGGCAACGGTGTTGTAGCCAATGTTGTCTTAAAAGATACGAAAGGAAATAATTCCGGATGGATTGTTATTACTACCGCATGGGCACTGGCCGTATTTGTTGGAGTAACCGTTGCAGGGCCAATAAGTGGGGCCCATCTGAATCCGGCTGTAACCATTGGTCTTGCGACTGCAGGAAAGTTTTCATGGGACCTGGTTCCCTCTTATATTGCAGCGCAAATGATTGGAGGAATGCTGGGTGCATTTCTGGTATGGCTGTTTCATAAAGACCATTTTGCGATTACGGAAGATGAAGGAGCAAAACTGGCATGTTTCAGTACAGGCCCGGCTATCAGAAAAACATCTTCCAATCTTATCAGTGAGATTATCGGGACGTTTGTACTGGTATTCTGTGTCTTCTACTTTGCAGATCCAAGTATTTCTTTACAGGCAGATCCAACAGCCAAAGTAGGATTGGGTTCTATTGGAGCCATTCCTGTTACGTTTGTAGTGTGGGCAATAGGCTTATCTCTGGGAGGAACTACAGGCTATGCCATTAACCCGGCACGAGATCTTGCACCAAGAATTATGCATGCCATCTTACCTGTAAAAGGAAGCAGTGACTGGGGCTATGCGTGGATTCCTGTAGTAGGTCCGGTTACCGGAGCGATTATCGCAGCAGTATTATATGGATTTTTAAAATAAGACACATGATGAAAAAAATCTTAAAAGGGATCTTCTTTCTTGCTTTAGGGACAGGAAAGCTATTTTCACAGGAAAGTGCTGAAACCACGGAATCGAAAGAAGGAAGACTTGATTTTACGGCCAACATTCAGAACAATCATTTATGGAGAGGCCTTATTATTACTGATAAGCCTGTTGTAATGGGAAACCTGTCGTATGCCCTGGATGCAGAGAAAAAATGGAAGGTAGGAATCTGGGGAGCATCTGCACTGGCGGATGATAAAGACAACACCCATTATAAAGAGATCAATTATTATATTCAATATTCTGACGGACGTTTTTATATTGGGCTATGGGATCTTTACAATTCCCGAAACATCAATACTGCAGTGGCTGCGGACGATATTTTCAGTTATTCACAGAGAAGAACTGCCCATATTATTGATTTAAGAACCAACTATACTTTCGGGCCATCATTCCCGATCAATATTGAGGCTGATATCATGCTGTATGGAGGAGCCAATGCAGGAGAAGTAATTCTGGAAGCTGATGGAAGTTATAAAAAGAACAGATATTCTACCTATGTACAGGCAAGCTATCCTGTCATCAAAGGACAGAAAGTCAATCTCGATGCATTCGTAGGAGCAGGATTCGCTCTCAACGACAAAACCTTTTTATATGGCAATGGCCAAAACAGCTTTGACATCGTAAATGTAGGCCTAAAGGCCGGAAAGGTAGTAAAGATTACTGATCATTACAGTCTTCCTGTAACCATGATGGCGATGTGGAATCCATCGAATAAGTTTGCAAGGATTCAGCTTGCGGCAACAGTTTTTTAATCTGATTTTAATTCAATTATAGAAAGCCACTTCTTTTCAGGAGTGGTTTTATTGTTATAAAAAGCTACCTATCAAATCAAAATTCATACTGCTTTCAGTGAAAGAGATTTTACACAACGTATCATTTAAACAACCGTGTTTTTACGGTGAATGTTTTTGCATAAAAATTTTTACATTTGAAAAAAATATCTATGAAAAAGTTTTTCAGTGTAATGATTCTGTGTATCAGTATTTTTACGTGGGCACAGCAGACAGAGCTTCCTTTTATCGGATACAGAGCTTTTGACATCCTGAAAGGATATAGCGGCACCGGTACTCCTCATTATTATCTGGATGTGAAAAATAATGGTGATGTATATTTTGGGTATGTCCAGATCAATCAGGCTAGCGGAGAAGAAACCACGGAAGAAATCAATGCAGGGAAATATGCTCCTAATAAGGTCATGAAAGTGGTCTTTAAAAAATATGAGGAAACGTTTTTCCTGAAATTTGATAAAGATAAAATCTACCTTACCGATGAAAAGGGAAATGTTAAAAACCTTGAAGGCTGCTGCTCATCTTCTGACAGCATCAAAAAAGAAACCTGTACCTGCGAAAGCGAATTTTTTAAGTAGTACAATAATATAGAGAGAAAGCCACTCCATCAGGGGTGGTTTTCTTGTTGTTGGGAAACCACCCCGTAATTGTAAAAAGGTAACACTGTAGTTTTCCGTGAGCAAAAACTTTATACATTTGTAACGCCTCACCTTCATATCATTGGCTTTCATTTATTCAATCACCGGGATTTTACGGTTTATATTCTGCCAAAATATCTTTAATTTTGAAGGGTGATTTACACCAATGAAACATTTAAAAATTTTATTTCTATTTCTTCTTTTCCTTATTGCATCATGCAGCAGGAAAGAGAATCATCCTTACACGTTTTATTACTGGAAAACCAAACTGAAGCTTGATAATGCAGAAAAGAAAGCATTGGATAAAGCTACGATTCCTTATTTGTACACCAGATTTTTTGATGTAGATAAGGTGAATGGGAAATTTCAACCTGTTGCAGTAATCACCAAAGACCCAAGTTTTCAGACAGACAAACAGATTGTTCCTACGGTTTTCATTACCAATCAGACCTTGCTGGGCATTTCTGCAGAAGAGATCAGATTTCTGGCAGAAAGCATTCATCTTTTAATTCAGAAGAAAGCAATAGAATATCAACTGAAAACCAGCAATGAAATTCAAATTGACTGTGACTGGACTGCGGGAACACGGAATGATTATTTTAAATTTCTGAAAGAACTCAAAAGAATTTCCGGAAAAGAAATTACCTGTACCCTTCGCCTTCATCAGGTGAAAGATAAAAAGCAGACCGGAATTCCTCCCGTAGGAAAAGTATATCTGATGTGCTACTCTACTTCATCGCCTCTTGAAAACTCTGACAAGAATTCTATCCTGGATGTAAATATTCTGAAAAGCTATCTTTCAAAAATGGAAGATTACCCTATCAAAAATGTTGAAGTGGCACTTCCCATATATTCATGGGGAATTGTTACCAATCATTTAGGAAAACACAGACTTATTAATGCCTTATCGAAAAGAGATCTGGAAAACTCCAGTTTCAAAAAGATTTCAGATCACGAAGTTGAAGTCATGAAAGACGGATTCTACTTTGGAAGTTATTTGAATAAAGGTTTCAAAATAAAGGCAGAGGAAATATCTGAAGAACAGCTTAATGATGTTATTGGGTTTTTACAGAAAAAAATCCCGCATTTTAATATCATTTATTATCAATTAGATAGTAAATTTGTGTCAGACCGGAAATTTTAATCTCCTGGAGATAGAGGCACACTTGCCAGAACACTACCATCATACAATATTAAAACTAAAAAAACACTGCACACCCTATGAAAAAGTATATTCTTTCACTTGCGGTTGTATCACTTTTCTATACCCAATCTGACGCCTGTGCGTGGTCGGATCCTGATTATGATTACTTCAACCTTTTTACGCAAACCATCATCAAAGACAAGGCTTATCTTCCCTTCCTGCATAATTATTCAAGCAGATTTTATGGAGGATATAATTCTGCATTGATTCCTGATGATAATGTTGAAACATGGAAAAAGTTTTTTAACAATCAGCTCAGTTATTCTGAAACCCATAATCTGGTGTATAAGATCAGTATGAACGACCTGAATGCTTTAAAGAACGGAAATCCAACCAACCCTCTTTTACAAAAGCTAGGCACCGGATTTTACCAGAAATATAAGGAAGGTATTGATTATTTGATTGAAGCCAAGTATCTTGAGCCTTATATGAGCATCAATTATATAGAAAGTGAAAACTCATTCTATTACGACAGGGATGCCAACAGAAAAAATGCTACGGCTCTTGATTACCATAAAACCATCTCTGCTTTAACCTCTTTGTACAACGCAGCGAGAAATCCTGAAATCAAGCAGCGGTACGGATATCAGCTGGTACGTCTTAATCATTATACCAGAAACTACGATTCTGCTTTGCAGGCTTTCAAAACATATGTTGCTCCCATCAAACTGAAAGGAACAGTCTACTTCATGTCTCTGGACCAATTGGCAGGAGCTCAAAGAGGACTGGAAATGAACAGTGATGCCAACTGGAACTTTTTTCAGGTATTCATGAACAGTAAAGACCGTAAGGAGTCTGCTTTTGTTTCCATGAAACTTTCAGACACTGCCTCTTTCAGCAATATCATGAAAAGAGCCAATACGAATGAAGAAAAGAATATGGCTTACTTTCTTTTGGGTTATGAAGATTTCAACAATCCAATTCCCATGATGGAAAAGATGTATGAAATTGATCCAGATTCCGAGATTCTGAAGGTAATGGCTGCCAGAAGTATCAACGAGCTTGAAAGAAGCTATCTGCCTACCTATTATTACACTTCAGATGCTCAAAAAGCAACGACGAAGGAAAATTCAACGGATAACACCTCAAAAGATACATCTGCAGATTCAACCAAAAGTGAGGTGAAAGAACAAAAGCTTTCTTTCTGGCAGAAAATTGTAAGGTTCTTCAAAAATCTTTTCGGAGGTTCCAAATCTGATAAAACAGGTAATAATGTTAAAGCTGATCAAAGTGACGATGAGCTGTTCAGTAATCCGGATAGAATCCCTTTTTATAACAGAACGGCTTATTATTACGATGAAAAAACACAGGATTTCCTTGACAGTCTTGAAAAATTCACTGATAAAACAAAGGAAAAGTCTAAGGATGAGTACTGGCAGATTGCAGATGCTTATCTTAAGTTTTTAAAGAAAGACTATAAAGAAAGTTCTGAAATTCTGAATGACATCAAAACGACCAATCCGGAATATCTGGAAGAGATCAAAAGAATGAAAGTTCTGAACGATATTGTTTCCCAGCCGAAAATTGATGCAGACTATGAAGACCATCTGATGAAAGAGTATGCAGAATACTTCGTAGAAAAAAAGGTAGAAAAAGATACAGCCACTACAGATAATTTCGATTATTATGGTGAAGTACCTTCAACGGCTGATTTCCTGAAGGATGTTATTGCCAACCGTTACTTCCTTCAGGGAGAGGATGGAAAATCATTCCTGATGAATAATAAGCTTTCGGATTTGCAGTACAACCCGAACTCAAGTCTGGTAAAAAGTGTGGAAGAGTTTTACAGGAAACCAAATAAAACACAGTTTGAACAGCAGATCATCGCCAAAAACATGGACAGCGTGGGTAATATTGATGCCTTCTTCAATACCATTTATGGAGACAGAGCCATGAGACTTGCCGATTTTGAAAAAGCAAAAGCTTATTATGAAAAAGCAAAAAGCTTTGCGGGTATCCCCAGACAAAATTATGAATGGACAGAAAAGAATGGGCAAACCATCACTCCAAAACAATACGCTCCTGCAGAATACGACGGATTTAAAAATATTTCAAATCTTGTATTCGGACATAATGTATGGGAAAGTTTCGGAAGCCCTGATACCGAAAGTATGAAAGCGGAAAATTACGCTGATTTCCCATTCATCAAAACAAGTATGAATAAACTTGAGCTGGCAGACGCTTTGATTCAGTTGAAAAAGATCGGAAACGGTACAGGTGAAAAAGCGGCAAAAGCCAATCAGCTGATCGGAAACTTATTGTATAATACTTCTATTTTAGGATATTACCGCGAATTGTTTGTTATGGATATCGACAACAGCAACGGAGGTAAATATGATTTCTGGAATACAGACAGAAAGAATCCTTATAAGTATTATTATAAAAACTTCCTTGATACTTCTTATATTGAACCTGATAATTTTGACCTTTCCATCAATTATTATCAAAAAGCACTTAAGCTTTCCAATAATAAAGAAGAAAAAGCAAGAATCCTATTCCAGATGGCAAGTGCTGAACAAGGCAAATATTATCAATATGAAGCCAAGGCACCCAAGGATTTTGATTATTCTGATCCGAAATGGTCTGAAAAAGAAGATGCCCGACAAAAAGAAATGGACAATCTTAAAAACCAGAAATACAGAACCTATTTTGCTCAGTTAAAAGCTCAGTATTCTGATACTGAAACAACGAAGAACTTAATGGGAAGCTGTAGTTATTTCAACTATTTTATGCGATAATAAAAACCATAAAAAAACCTCTGATGACTCAGAGGTTTTTTATTTTGATTGTTAACCTGATTATTTTTTAACAAACTTAATTGTACTCTTTTCTTCTTTATTGTTAATCGTGATAAAGTAGATTCCTTTCACAAGAGCTTTTACATTAATTTTGCCGTCGCCTATAGTTCCCCTGGCAATGATCTGCCCCGGAGCACTGAAAATTTCATAAGAAGCGTTTGAAGAAACATTTGTAATGTTCAATACATCTTCTGCAGGGTTTGGATAGATCTTAACAGACTTCACGTTTCCAGCTTCAGAAACTGCCAATAGACTGGACACCGTAGCCTGCTTCACAGCGTAGAAAACATTTCCAATAGCAGAAACTCTCAGGTGAATCGTTTTTCCAGCTAAAGATGCCGGGATAAAAACATTCGCTGATCCGTTATTGGGAACTGATGCAGCAAGGTCATTCCAGGTTGCTCCGCCATCTGCTGTATAATCAATTTTTACGTTAGCTACATTATATGGAGCAGCAGTTGTTCCGGAAACAGTCCATGCAATTGCAGAATTGGCATTGGGTGTCAATGATGTTGTATTTACAGTAAATGCGGCTGCAGAACCTACTACAATAGTTTGTGTGGCATAAGCTGTCTGGGCCTGCCCTCCTGGTTTGTTATCTCTTACCGTCACGCGGAAGTTCGTAGTTCTTGCCATTGTACTTGCTGCTTCAAAGTCAGTTGTATTTTTTACAGCTCCTCCCAATACGGTTACCAGCTTAGGGAAATATCTGGTAGGATTGGTGGTAGGCGCCCAGGATCTGAAGCTTGCACCGGAGGTTGTATTTCCGATGTTCGTTTTGGAAATTCCATTACTCAAACTACTTGAATTCACCTGTTCCCAGCAATAAGTTAAAGCATCTCCATCAGGATCTGTTGCTGATGCTGTCAGTACAAATGCTGTAGATTTAGGAATGGTATAGATTGTATTCATTGCGGTTACAACCGGTGGATTATTAACAATAGGAGTTTCCACATCAGCAGTTACTGCAGCAAGATTAGCCTGTACCTGGTCAATACTTACACTATGAAAATAGGCGTCAGAATGTTGCTGAACATCTGTATTGGTTCCTGTAATTCCGGCGTAGCCCATAATGGTAGATCCGGAACCAGGTTCCACACAGACACCTGTTCCTTCATTAAAACTGAAGGTGTGATTATCTCCCAACTGATGCCCTATTTCATGCGCTACATAATCTATATCGAAGTTATCTCCCAGTGGTATACCGTCTGCAGGAGAAGTAAAACCGCTTCCTTTGTAGTTATTTGGAGAAGGTGAGTTATCACAATCAGGATCAATAGTGGTAGATGTATCATTATTTCCTATACAGCCAATACAGCCTGCATTTCCACCACCACCTGTAGCGCCGAACAAGTGTCCTATATCAAAATCGTCATCTGTAACCCCATAAACTCCTCCATGCAATGTATTCATCAGTTCATAATTCCATTTACACATCTGACTGGAATCACTGTAAGGATCATTAGCTATATCGGTAAAGATCAGCCCCGGAGCATTAATTGCATTAACGTGTACATTAAATTCTTTTTCAAATACACCGTTTACTCTTGATAAAGTAGCATTGATCTGTGTCAGTGCGCCAGCAACACCACCAAAATAGGCAGTATACTCACCTGTAACAGACATGGCTAATCTCAAGGTATGGAAGATTTTATTATTTGATTTTGCTGCTGCTCCAGAATTCTTAAGCTTTTCAAGATTAGCCACAGCTTCTTTATCTTCTTTGGTAGAGCAGGCAAATGCATGTCCGCTTTTATTAGTCTTTCCATGTACGGAATAATAAGACTTATCAGATGTTGCCGGTTCTATAAATTCATATTGGCCGTCGGCACCAATAATCATAGACTGAAAATCATGGGGAGCAACACTGAACCTGATATATTTAGTAGGATCATCAACGCCAATTCCAACATAGGAACCCAACTGGTATTTGTTAGCCAGAGTTTCATCCATTACCGGAAAACTGCTGACTGAAAATTTCTCTATTTTTCCATTAAGAGTAGGAATAGTAATGGTGATGGGAGAACCTTCGCCTATTTTAGAAGCTCTTAGCAGCTGTGTCCTTATCTGATCAATATCAAGTTGGTAGTAAACAGAATGATCACTCTTTTTTGTTATTTTTTGTTGAGGCAGCCCTCTGCTCCACTGGGCATTTGCTGATATTGCGAACAGAAATACCGAGAAACAAAATAATTTTATTTTCATACGTTTTTTTTAATAAAAGTAGATATTTATCAAAAAAAACACTAAAAGCATGGCGGAAAATTAAAAATAACCATTAAAAACACCATAATATGAATAGAAAAATTAAGAATATATCACATTATTTCACATATTCTGAAAATTTTTAATTAATCCTTTTTTTGTTTCTGTATCCATTCTTCATGTTTTCTTTTGAAGAATTCATATTTATAGTCATGGTTTCTTTCCGCAGCATCAATAGAATGAGAAGTATGAATATCCGCCTCCTTTTTGGCCAGATGTCCTAGTCTTTCATAATAAACATGTAGCTGATCAAGTTCTTCTTCTGTAAGGTCTTCAATATCCACAATACGATTGCTTGCTTTTTCATGAGCAGCTATAAGTTCATTCAGTTTAATCTGTATCGCTTTGGAGTCTTTATTCTGCGCTTTCTGAATCAAAAATACCATCAGAAAGGTTATGATTGTAGTTCCGGTATTGATCACCAGCTGCCAGGTTTCGGAATAATCAAAAAAAGGTCCTGTTACCGCCCATAGCACTACGATAATAAAAGCTCCTATAAAAGCATATGGACTTCCTGTAAATTTTACAGCCCTGTTTGAAAATTTTTCAAAAAAGCTATGGCTCTTTTTTCCCATGACTGTCATTTTAAATGATTAATTAAATGTATAAAATTAACAGGAATCATGACTACAATTACTGACAAAAAAAACATTAAAACAGAAGTTCTGCCTTAATGTTCTTTGAATTAAAATTGATATGAATGATTGAGAGTATGTTACTTGACTTTTCCTGAAAAACGGTTTTCAACATTTAGCTTTTCTTCTGCTATGATGCTCCTTCCGACCTGTCCAGGTGAAAAAGTTTTTGGATAAGAGGTATTATTCCAATGATCTTTCCAGGGAGAAATATTACCCCATGAATATATACTTCTGGGATTTGTGTAATGTCTTTCTATATTTTCTCTTGCTGTTTTCAGTTCCTCTTCAGACAGATGTTCTTCGGAACATGAACTTAAACCGGCAATGGCAATACATACTAAAAATAATGTTCTGGCAATTTTCATAATAATTTTTTTTTGTGTTAGAATTTATAGTTTACCTGTACAGCAAAGTTTCTTGGCTGGATCTGATCGATATATCCTCCTCTGAAGTAGGAATTGTATCCTACTGAATCAAAGATGTTATTGAAGAAACCTCTTAATCCCAATCCATTTTTGAAAGAATATCCTATCTGGGCATCTACTGTAGTATATTGGGGCATAAAGAAAGGTTTTTCCCCCGGTTGGGTTCCGTTTACATGTCCATTTTCCGTATTAGTATATTTTTGCTTATAGTCGTCCACTGGTCTTTCTCCCACAAAATAAATTCCGGCCCCTACGTCAAGACCTGTCAGTATTCCTGTGTCGAATTTATAATTCAACCATGCATTAGCAGAATGTTTAGGTGTATTAATCGGTGCTGAACCATTCACAAATGAAGGGCTGTCTTTATACTGTGCATCCACATACGCCCATCCTGTCATCACTTGCAGATTTGGAAGAATTTTACCAATCAATTCAACTTCAACACCTTGTCTTTTTAAGTTTCCGGCAAGTGCATATTTTCCTGTAGGATTTCCATCATCAAGGAGTTCATATGATAAATTATCTGTATTGATGTCAAAAAGGGTTACATTAAATCTTAATCTTTCATTCAGCCAGTCAGACTTAATTCCTGCCTCCCATTGTTTTGTAGTTGATGCTCCTACAGTCCCTCCGCTAAACAATACATTATTGGAACTTCTCAGCGAGGTAGTGCTTGTGTAAGAACCAAATATGTTCATATTTTCAATAGGAGAGATCATAATTCCCAAAGAGGGATTCCAGGCATAATCTTTTTCTTTGTCTGAACCAATTAACCTGCTATAACGAACTCCTAAATGAGCTTTAATGTATTTATTGAACGTAATAACATCCTGTGCCATTAATCCCATAGTAGGTGCTACCGTATTAATAGCATTAGCTGTTGACAAGTCTATATTAACTCCAGCAGGCAGGATATTGTTGATTTCATTCAGAACATTGATCTGATCTACATCTTTAGCTTTATACGAAGTCGTTGTAACATTAGATTCCTTCCAGTCAAAACCTACCTGAAAAGTATGTTTCATAAACCCTGTCATTACATCAGCTCCGATAAAGTCAAATTGAAATACTTTATTTAAATCTTCTCTATCAGATCTTGTCAGTGTTCTATTACGGAATTCTGTTGGATTATCTCTTTTTAACGGTGCCAGGGCAGCACCTACAATTTCAGTCTGATAAGATGAACTCATATATGCAGCTCTTACCTTCAATTTTTCAGTCAGTTTTCGTGTAACAGTTGTTGAAAAGTTGAATGTTTCAGTTTTTGCCTTATCTGTAGAAAATCCAAGGAATTTTCTTCCCGGCATTCTGTATATTGCTTCTGTATCTCCTTTGGCAAGGTTTACAGTTCCCCTATCCGGTGTTGTATTGTTATGCATATAATCCATTTCAACTACAATCTCGGTTTTATCATCCGGACGAATGGCAATAGATGGATTCACATAAATACGTTCGGTATTAATAAATCTTCTGAAGCTGTTATTATTCTGGTAAGCTGCATTTAACCTGACAGCAATTTTCCCCTGAGAATCTAACACTCTCTGGAAGTCAACTGTTGGTCTATAAAAATCCCAGCTTCCATATCTGAAACCAACATTGGTTTGATTAATAAATTTAGGTATCTTAGTTACCACATTAATTACTCCGCCAGCAGAACCTAAACCATCTCCTATTCCTTGTGTAACAGCAGCAGAACCTTTAATTATCTGAATACTTTCTATTCCCT
This sequence comes from Chryseobacterium sp. CP-77, assembly GCF_036362765.1. Lineage (NCBI taxonomy): Bacteria > Pseudomonadati > Bacteroidota > Flavobacteriia > Flavobacteriales > Weeksellaceae > Chryseobacterium > Chryseobacterium sp. CP-77. The sequence goes on along the minus strand of NZ_CP143637.1, from coordinate 3,979,007 downwards.
GCATATCGGTAAGCATTCCTGCAGTACGGAAATCGGAGTCCATTTGTACTCCATTCTTTAAGACCGGTACACCTCTGTATCCTCTGATAGACATACTTTCTCTAGTCCCTCCATAGCTACCGAATTGAGTAACTCCCGGAACATTCTTTGCTACGTCAGTAACGGTCAACCCTCCCAGATCTTCAATTACTTTATGAGAGATTACAGATATACTTTGGATCTGGTCTCTGGTTTTTAAAGGCAATCTTGTAATCGCTTCCAAACCTTGCGGTTGCTTTTTTCTTTCACCGAATAGTTCTACTTCGTCAATTTCTTTCGACTTTTTAATAGAATCGTTAACTTTCTGTGCATTTACAAAAACCCCACCCAATACAAGCAGAGAAAAGGATACTACTTTATTCATCTGATAATTTTTTGCAAAATTATTATTTTTATTAATTCTAAATAAATAAACCAGTGTGACATATGTCACCACGAAAAGCCCTGATAATATCAGATCATTAATCTCATCTGGAGACTCATTACAATCATCAAACAGATCTGATCCATTATTAAGACAAATCTTTTAAAGTTTTTTTATGATTACAAAAAGTATAATTCAAAAAAAAGCAGATTTGATGTATTACAAATCTGCTTTTTGCCACTGATGCGGTTATATAAAATAGCATGTACATAAAAAAATCCGTCCCTGAAAAGGAACGGATTGTATAATCATTGCAAAGTATGCATTTATCACACTTTAATTTCAACGTCTACACCTGAAGGAAGTTCTAATTTCATTAGAGCATCAACAGTCTTAGAAGAAGAAGAGTAGATATCCATTAGTCTCTTGTGAGCTGAAAGTTGGAACTGCTCTCTTGCTTTCTTGTTTACGTGCGGAGATCTCAACACTGTGAAGATTCTCTTATTCGTTGGTAATGGAATAGGACCGTTTACAACAGCACCAGTAGCCTTTACCGTTTTTACGATTTTCTCAGCAGACTTGTCTACCAAGTTGTAATCGTAAGATTTTAGTTTTATTCTGATTCTTTGTGACATTTCTTTAATTTAAAAATTAACCTTTTGCTTTAGCTATGATTTCTTCAGCAACGTTTTGTGGAGTAGCCTGGTACTTCTCTAATTCCATAGAAGAAGTAGCTCTTCCTGATGAAAGTGTTCTTAGAGTAGTTACATATCCAAACATTTCAGAAAGTGGAACAGAACCTTTGATTACAACAGCTCCGTTTTTCTCTTCCTGCCCACTGATAGTACCTCTTCTCTTGTTAAGGTCACCAATGATGTTACCCATATATTCTTCCGGAGTTACAACTTCCAGTTTCATAATAGGCTCCATAATTACTGGCTTAGCAGCACGTCCCGCTTCTTTAAATCCTAATTTAGCAGCCATTTCAAATGAAAGAGCATCAGAATCCACCGCGTGGAAAGATCCATCTTTAAGAACCACTTTAATACCTTCAACTTCGAAACCAGCCAATGGACCGTTCTTCATTGCAGCTTTAAATCCTTTTTCAATTGCAGGAACGAATTCTCTAGGAACGTTACCACCCTTGATCTCATTGATGAATTCTAAACCAACTTTACCTTCGTCTGCAGGTCCTAGTTCAAATACAATGTCAGCAAATTTACCTTTACCTCCAGATTGCTTTTTGTAAACTTCTCTGTGGCTGGCAACTTTTGTTAAGTTTTCTTTGTACTCTACCTGAGGTTGTCCCTGGTTTACTTCAACCTTGAACTCTCTTTTCATACGGTCTACAATGATATCTAAGTGAAGCTCACCCATACCAGAGATGATCGTTTGTCCAGAAGCTTCGTCAGTTCTAACAGTAAACGTTGGATCTTCTTCAGCCAATTTAGCTAGAGCGTTACCCATTTTATCCTGGTCAGCTTTAGTTTTAGGCTCAACAGCGATACCGATTACCGGATCAGGGAAAACCATCGATTCAAGAACGATTGGGTTTTTCTCATCACACATCGTATCACCAGTTTTGATAGACTTGAATCCTACCGCTGCACCAATATCACCAGCTTCAATATATTCTACCGGGTTTTGCTTGTTAGCGTGCATCTGATAGATTCTTGAGATTCTTTCTTTATCTCCTGAACGAGAGTTCAAGATATAAGAACCAGCATCCAGTCTTCCAGAGTAAGCTCTGAAGAATGCTAATCTTCCCACGAACGGGTCAGTAGCAATCTTAAATGCTAAAGCTGCGAAAGGCTCATCTACAGATGGTTTTCTTGTGATTTCAGCGTCTGTTCTTGGATCAGTACCTTTGATATCATCTTTATCCAATGGAGAAGGCAAGTATTTACATACTGCATCCAACATAAACTGTACTCCTTTATTCTTGAATGAAGAACCACAAGTCATTGGGATAATAGATAAATCGATAGTAGCAGCTCTCAATGCAGCATTGATTTCTTCTTCTGTAATTGAATCCGGATCTTCGAAGAATTTCTCCATCAAAGTTTCGTCATACTCAGAAACAGCTTCTACCAGTTTTTCTCTATATTCAAGAACTTCATCTTTCATATCTTCAGGAATTGGCACTACTTCGAAAGTAGCTCCTTGTCCTGCTTCATCCCAGATGATCGCTCTGTTTTTAATTAAGTCAACAACTCCTTTGAAATCTTCTTCAGCACCGATTGGTAAAACGATTGGAACTGCGTTAGATCCTAACATTTCTTTAACCTGGTTTACCACGTTAAGGAAGTCAGCACCTTGTCTGTCCATTTTGTTTACGAATCCCATTCTTGCAACTTTGTAGTTGTCAGCAAGTCTCCAGTTTGTTTCAGACTGAGGCTCTACTCCATCTACTGCAGAGAATAAGAATACCAATCCATCCAATACTCTTAAAGATCTGTTTACCTCTACTGTGAAGTCAACGTGTCCCGGTGTATCGATGATGTTGAAGTGGTAAGGTTTAGTTTCTGGTAAAGCTTTTCCTTGATCTGTTGGAAAGTTCCAAGAACAAGTGGTAGCTGCAGAAGTAATAGTAATACCTCTTTCTGCTTCCTGCTCCATCCAGTCCATTGTAGAAGCACCATCGTGAACCTCTCCAATTTTGTGGTTTACCCCTGTATAGAATAGAATCCTTTCTGTAGTGGTAGTCTTACCTGCGTCAATGTGAGCAGCGATACCAATATTTCTTGTAAATTTAAGATCTCTTCCCATTTCAGATTAGAATTTGAAGTGTGAGAAAGCTTTGTTAGCTTCCGCCATTTTGTGAGTATCAGATTTCTTTTTGAAAGCAGCACCTTCTTCTCTTGAAGCAGCTACAACTTCGTTAGCTAATTTCAAAGCCATAGACTTATCATTTCTAGCTTTAGAATACTTGATTAACCATTTCATTGCCATAGAAATTTTTCTATCAGCTCTGATTGGCATAGGGATCTGGAAGTTAGCTCCACCTACTCTTCTAGAACGTACTTCTACGTGAGGCATTACATTTGTAAGTGCATCTTTCCAGATTTCAAGTGCAGTTTTTTCGTTATCTCCTTTTTTAGTTTCTACGATATCTAATGCATCATAGAAAATTTTGAATGCGATTGACTTCTTACCGTCAAGCATTAAGTTGTTTACGAATCTCGTTACCAATTGATCATTAAATTTCGGATCTGGTAACAACGGTCTTTTTTTCGCTTTTGTCTTTCTCATTGCTTTTGTACCTTATTTAATGATTATTTTTTCTTTCCTTTTGCAGGAGCAGCAGCTGCTTGTCCTGGTTTAGGTCTCTTAGCTCCGTACTTAGATCTTCTCTGAGTTCTTCCATTTACACCAGCGGTGTCTAATGCACCTCTTACGATGTGGTAACGTACTCCCGGTAGGTCTTTCACCCTTCCGCCTCTAACCAATACTATCGAGTGCTCTTGAAGATTGTGTCCTTCGCCCGGGATATAGGCATTAACTTCTTTACCGTTAGAAAGTCTTACCCTTGCTACTTTTCTAAGTGCAGAGTTAGGTTTCTTCGGTGTAGTTGTATATACTCTCGTACATACACCACGTCTTTGTGGACAAGAATCAAGGGCAGCCGATTTGCTCTTCTTGGCAAGCGTGGCTCTTCCTTTTCTTACTAATTGTTGAATAGTAGGCATTTAATTGCTTTTTATTTTAGGGTGCAAAAATAGTAATATTTTTTTAATCTACAAACACTTATATAAAAATTAAAATCAAATACTTACATCGAAAATAGAAGACGTTTCGATATAACATTCAAAGAACTATAATATATACGGGGAAAAGAGATAGAAAAGAATATTTTTTTCAAGTTTAAAAAATGGGTATTAAATAATTGTGAATTTATAATTCTAAATCACATCTATAAAATTTTCATTCATAGTACAATCATAATCCCTTACCCGATATATCCAAACTATATTTAAAAACTTTCTTATAGTTATGATCTATGAATAATCCAACGAGTTCGGCACGATATTTCGTAAATTTGGGATATACAATGATAAACACAGCAGTCATCATTAAAAAGCTTCATATTCTATTGAACCGAAGTGGTGATTGTATCACATTTAAAAAATAAATATATACATATGAAAAACGCAAGTATTATCGGTCTTAAAGAAGCCGACTGTAAAAACATCTCAGAAAAATTAAATGTACTATTAGCTAACTATTCAGTATTCTACCAGAACACAAGAGGTTCTCACTGGAATATTAAAGGTGATCAGTTCTTCACCCTTCACCCGAAGTTTGAGGAATTGTACAATAGCCTGGTCTTAAAGATTGATGAGATTGCAGAAAGAATCCTTACGTTAGGAGCTACTCCTGCACATAATTATTCAGATTACTTAAAAGTAGCAACCATTAAAGAAAGCAAAGAAGTAACGGACGGTACCAAAAGTGTTGAACAGATTCTAAGTTCATTCAAAGTGGTAATTGATCTGCAGAGAGAACTTTTAGACATTACAGATAAAGCGGGAGACGAAGGTACGAATTCGCAGATGAGCGACTATATCACCGAGCAGGAGAAAGAAGTTTGGATGTACAATTCTTATCTTGGAAAATAACTCCATTAAAAGCATGGAAATATTTCAAAAAAATCGCCTTACATTTAGGCGATTTTATTTTTTATTTTTATATTTGCGTTAAAATTACACATATTATGAGCGACGTCAGATTAAACTCTATCCTTGATAATGATTTCTATAAAATAACCATGCAGAATGCTGTGGTAAAGCTATTCCCGAGTTCTATTGTAAAATATGAATTTATCAACAGGGGAAAACACCACTTTCCGGAAGGGTTTGACGCTGCTTTAAGAGAAGCTGTGAATAAAATGGCCGAGCTTAAACTTACGAAAGATGAAAAAAAGTTCATGGCGAGAACATGTCCTTATATAGATCTGCCCTATCTTGATTTTTTAGAAGGTTATCATTATGATCCGTCTGAAGTAAAAATCCACCAGGAAGGAGGAGACCTTTCCGTCATTGTGGAAGGGCTTTGGTACAGAACGATTCTTTGGGAAGTTCCACTGCTGGCATTGATCAGTGAACTGCATTACGAAATGAACCACATGGAAAGAGATTCCAACGAAGTGGTCATGAGCAAAACGATAGAAAAAGCAGATTCATTGGGCAGACTTGGAGTAACATTTGCAGAATTTGGAACGAGAAGAAGACATTCTTATAAGGTACAAAATCTGGTCATGGAAGCTTTAACCCAGAAAAAAGAGTCTACTTTTATCGGAAGTTCAAACGTGCATTTTGCAATGAAATATGGTGTAAAACCTATCGGAACGCATGCTCATGAATGGTTTATGTTCCATGCCGCCGAATATGGATTCAAAATGGCCAATGAATTGGCGCTGGAACATTGGGTAGATGTGTACAGAGGTGATCTTGGAGTAGCTTTGTCTGATACTTATACCACAGATGTATTTTTCCAGCAGTTCGACAAAAAATTTGCAAAGCTTTTCGATGGCGTTCGTCATGACAGTGGAGATGCCCTGGAATTTGCAGATAAAACCATTGCTCACTATCAACGAAATGGGATCAATCCGATGTTTAAATATATTATTTTTTCAGATGCATTAAATCTTGAAAAAGTGGAGGAAATTACCAATTATTGCAGAGGAAAAATTGGTATCTCATTCGGAATCGGCACCAACCTTACCAATGATGTAGGATTGAAGCCCATGAATATCGTAATGAAACTTATTGGCGTACAGGCTCCCAATAAAGAATGGATTCCTACAGTAAAACTTTCCGATGAGCATGGCAAATATACCGGAGATCCAAAGATGATCGAACTGGCGAAAGAATTTTTAAGAATTAAAGACTAGTAACCTCATCAGAATAATTAGATATAAACCTCGAACTCATCGAGGTTTTTTTGTTTCATATTACCATTAAAAATTCAGTTTTCAGAAATCTATAAGGATTTATTATATTTATCAAAATAAAAACAAGATGAAATCACGAACATTACTACTTGCAGGTCTCTTTCTTTCAGCATTTTCTTTTGCTCAGGAAAAGAAAGCAGAAAAACCTAAATATAATCAGGAACTGGCTACTTCTTTAGGTGCTGATAAATATGGGATGAAACCTTATACGATTGTTATGCTGACATCTGGCACTACTAAAATTGAAGACAAAGCCAAAATGGGCGAACTCATGAAAGGGCACATGGCCAATATCGGTAAACTGGCCAATGAAGGCAAAATTGTTGTTGCCGGACCTTTCCTTGAAAAGAATAAAGAAAACTACCGTGGCATGTTTATTTTCAACACCAAATCGAAGGAAGAAGCCGAGCAGTGGGTAAAAACAGATCCAGCAGTTCAGGCTGGTGTCTTCAGCTATGAAATTTTCCCTTGGTATGGCTCTGCAGCGCTGCCTTTGTATCTTAAACATCATGATGAAATTGCAAAAGAAAATCCTTAATAAATAAGAAATCCCTCAGTTGAGGGATTTTTTCTTAATCGAAACAGATAAATGGTTTTTTTGGTGGATAGCAGCAATAAGGGTTGCTGCAGAATGTGTACCCTGCCGGACATCCCCCATCTACAGGTGCTTCACAGGCTAATGCTGCACCTCCTAAAACAGTCTTTAACTCTTTTCTGTTTAAGTTTTTTAAATTTTTCATGATTAATTTAGTTTAATTTGATTTCCTACTCTTGAAGATTTTCGGATTCCTCTTTATTATTTCTCTTTACCTGGAAATAAATATACAATTTATTTTTTAATTCATTACATTTCAAACAATTATATATAAATAAATTAAAAATTTTAATTAATCAACTTTGTTTTGATGAATTAATTTAACTATTTTAGCTTATTGATAATTAACATTATTAAACTAATTACCAACAAGTTAACCATCAATCAACACCATAATTAAAAAACTCATGAAAAAATTAAACATTACAAAACTTTCGAGAACAGAACTGAAAGATGTATTCGGCGGAACACTATACCCGGCAGAATGTCCCGGAGGATGCCATGGTGAAGGCATGATCAGATGTCCTGACGGTACTACTACCATGACGAACTTTATATGCATGGGAGGAACCTGTCAACCGGCCGCCATGTGCAAACCCCTGATCCTTGAACCTTTTCCTGATCCGATTATCATCACTGATCCGGTTATCATCACCCCATAATCAGAATGAAAAATACATAAAGAGGCTGTCTCAAAAGTCAAACAATTGGCTTTTGTCATTGACTACGTCGAATCTTCGATTTCTGACGAAGGAAGAATCTTATTGATAAACAACTACATGAGATTCTTCACTACATTACATTTCGTTCAGAATGACAATTTTGAGACGCCTCTTTTTTAGTATCTTTAAGTAAACAAAAACCATCATGAAAACCATTGACGAAGTTCTGAAAAAACTGGATGAAATAATCATCTGGTGTAAAGAAAACAAGAGTCCGGCAGGATATTTTGCCTGTACCTACAGAATCATGACCGCACAGGTTCTGAAAGGAATTCAGCAGAAAAAATTTGAAGACAATCCGAGGATGACTTCACTTGACATTGCGTTTGCACAAAGATATCTTCAGGCATGGGACAGCTACAGTAAACATGAAAGATGCACCAACTCATGGTACATCGCTTTTGAAGCTGCTAAAAACAGGAATCTTTTAATATTACAGCATATATTTCTTGGTATGAATGCTCACATCAACCTGGACCTTGGTGTTTCTGCCGCTTCTATTATGCCTTACCGGAAAATAAATCCTTTAAAAAAAGATTTTGAAAACATTAATAATGTCATTGCATCAATTAATCAGAACGTACAGGATTCTTTAAACAAAATCTGTTATCCGGTAGATCTTGTTGACAAACTCTCCAACGGACAGGACAATGCTGTCCTTGATTTTGCCATTTCCAAAGCAAGAGATACTTCCTGGGCAACAGCAGTCATTGCCTCCAATACTCCTAACTTCTTAAGAGAATCTGTGATTGGTATTGTAGATTATGCCGCTGCAAAAGTTGCCACCCAAATTCTGAACCCGAAGATCCTCACTCCTGCTCTTCTGAAGGAGCTTAAAAAATGTGAAAGCAGTGATGTGATAAAAAATATTGAGGTTTTAGAATCTACAAAAAATTCGTAAAAAAGGCCGGGATCTTCCTCACGGACCCCGGCCTCATAATGAACAAAATAAAAGAAACTATATGGCTTCCTTATGCTTTTTGCGATAGGCGTAATGAAAAATAATTGGTAACACCGTAAATGAAAGCAGCATACAGATAATTAATCCTCCTACAATCATAATGGCTAAAGGTTTCTGAATTTCCGATCCCATTCCATTCGACATGGCTGCCGGAAGAAGTCCCATAGAACCCATCAGGGCAATCATCACCACCGGGCGGATTCTGCTTTTCACTCCCTGAGCTATGGATTCTTTAAGTGACATCCTGTTTTGCAGATTTTCTTTCATCACTCCGATCAGAACGATACCATCAATGGTGGCCACTCCGAAAAGGATAATGAAACCAATTCCTGCTGAAATTCCGAAGATCGTTCCCGTAAACCAAAGGGATAAAAACCCTCCGATGAATGCAAATGCCAATGTAATGGAAGAAATCAGCGTATCTTTTATATTTCCGAAATTGAAGTACAACAGCATCAGAATAAGAACTAAAGAAATCGGCACCACCATAGCCAGCTGTTTTGCGGCTCTTTCTTTACTTTCAAACTCTCCGGCCCACGTCATTTTATGCTTTTTCGGAAGCTTCACATCTTTATCTACTTTCGCTTTGGCTTCTTTGATGGTACTTCCCAGATCACGTCCTTCAATATTAAATCCAACTCCGATATATCTGCTGTTTCCTTCACGGTAAATAAATGATGGCCCCGTATGATAATCAATGGTTGCAATTTCTTTCAGCGGAACTTTTTTATTGTCCTGAGTCGGGATCAGAATATTTCCCATTTTTTCAGGCGTATCTCTGTAATCTTTTTCAAACCTGAGCATTACGTCAAACATTCTCTCCTGTTCATAAAACTTGGTAGCGGCCTGCCCTCCGATTGTCATTTCAATCACAGCCTGTGCATCTGCTGTGGAGACTCCATATTTTGCCATTTTGGAATCGTGAAGCTGTATTCTCAACTCAGGAAGTCCGATATTTTTGAAAACATTCACATCCGATATTCCCGGAACGGTTCTGATGGAATTAGCTACTTTATTGGCGTAATTTTCCAGCTCAAATAAATCATTCCCGAAAATTTTAATCACCAGCGGAGCTTTTACTCCTGCCACATATTCTTCCACGTTATCTTGTATAGGCTGACTAAATCCAAAATTGATACCCGGAAATTTCTCAAGAGAGACTCTCATCTCTTCAAGGAGTTCTTCTTTGGATACTTTTTTCTTCCATTCATTTTCCGGCTTCAGCTGAATATTAAATTCGATATTAAAGAACCCGGTGGGATCGGTTCCGTCGTTAGGACGGCCTGTTTGGGTCATGACAAATTTTACTTCATCATACTTCATGAGAATTTCCTTCATTTCTTTGGTCAATCGTACAGATTCATCCAGATTGACACTGTTGGGAAGGGTTGCTCTTACATAAATTGCGCCTTCGTTCAGTTTGGGTAAAAACTCAGATCCATAATTGGAGAATCTCCATCCGCAAACAGCAAGCAAGGCAACGAAACCAATGATGAATCCCTTTTTGTGACGGTCACTGAACTCGTAGATTCTATAGATATTGACTTTGAAGAATCTTGAAATAAAGTTTTCTTTCTCTTCAATATTTTTTGTCAATAGCAGCTTACACATTGCCGGAACATACGTTAAACTTAAGATCAATGATCCTAGTAATGCATACCCAAGTGTAAATGCTAATGGAGAGAACATCTTACCTTCTACTTTCTGGAAAGAGAAAATCGGCATCAGAGCAACAATAAGAATCAATAAGGCGAAGAAAATATAGCTCGCTACGCTTCCTGCACTTTTCTTGATGATACCGAGTTTTGAAATTTTATTGAATCTCCGCAGCCCTATCTTTTTTGCTTTAAGTTCGAGGGCGACAAAGACATGTTCCACAATAACCAGCGTTCCTTCCAGAAGCAGCCCAAAATCCAGTGCTCCCATGGAAATCAGATTGGCCGGCAGACCCTGAATTTTAAGCATAATAATAGCAAACAGGAAAGCCAGAGGAATCACTGACGCTACAATAAAAGTGGTTCTCCAGTTGTAAAGGAAAATAAATACAATGATGGAAACCAGAATAACTCCTTCAATAAGGTTTTTGGAAACGGTATGAACCGTTGTGTTCACCAGTTCTGTACGGTCGATGATCGGAACAATCTGAACGTCACCAGGAAGTTCTCCTCCATTCAGTTCTTCTATTCTGTCTTTCAGTCTTGCAATGACTTCGCTTGGATTTTCGCCCCGAAGCATAATCACAATTCCCTGTACAACATCATTTTCTTTGTTGTATCCTACCTGCCCCAATCTCGGTTTCGCAGAAACTTTTACTTCCGCAACGTGTTTCACCAGAATAGGGGTTGAACCTTTGACCTCGATCTGAATATTCTCTATATCTTCTTTTTTCTCCAAAAGACCGATCCCCCGCACTACATAAGCCTGATCACCTTTTGCCACTACATCTCCTCCTACATTGATATTACTCTTCGAAACTGCTTCATACACATCCAGGGGGGAAAGGTCGTAATTGTGTAATTCCGTAGGATTAATTTTTATTTCATATGTTTTTTCTTCTCCTCCAAAGCTCACGACATCAGCCACTCCGGGAACGGCCAGCAATTCTCTTTCTACCACCCAATCCTGAATAGCGGTTACTTCTTTGATCGGGAGTTTACTCTTGATAATATATCTGTAAATTTCACCGGTAGCTCCCGAAGGAGGCTCAATACTGTATTCTGCTCCGGCTGGAAGTTCTACGTTTCCCAGTTTATTGGAAGCATATTGCTGGGCATAAAAATCATTGACATGATCATCAAAAATAACCGTCACCACAGACAATCCGAATAAGGAAATGGAACGCACCGATGTTTTATTCGGGATGGCATTCATTTCCTTTGAAATGGGTAATGTGACAAATTTTTCAATTTCCTCAGCACTTCTTCCAGGCCATTGGGTAATCACTCTCACCCTGGTATTGGTAACATCCGGAAATGCTTCAATAGGTGTATGCAGATAGGAATAGATTCCTCCGGCGAGCAATAGAAAAGTTCCCAAAAGAACAATCAGTGAGTTTTTTAAAGAGAAGGAAACTATATTCTGTACAAATTTTCGCATTACTTCGTGGAATTATTTAATTGGTTTTTCAGGTTTTCATAAATCAGCAGCCCGTTGGAAGCAATGACATTTTCACCTGGTTTTAAATTGCCTTCTACATAAATATACTGGCTGTTGGAAGCAATTTCCGTTACGGGTCTGATCTCCAGTTCACAGTCTTTTTTGTAAACCACTACATAGCTTTGGTTATTGTCAAAGATTAAGGCTTTCGCAGGAATAGCCAATGCGCTTTTATTTTGTGAATTCACTGGCAATACTACATCTGCAGACATTCCCGGTCTCAACTTCATCCCGTTATTATCCATAATGATTTTGGCTTTGAGTACTCTTTCATTTTCATTAAAAACCTGGGAAATAGTATTAATCTTCCCTGAAAAACTGTCATCAGGATAAGCAAGCGTTTTCACCACTACCGGCTGATCCACATAAACGTGTCTCATATTGGTAGCATACACATTGGCCATTACCCATACCTTATCCAGATTGGAAATGGTAAAGAGCTGATCTCCTCCGGCAGTAACAGGCATTCCTTTTGAAATATTCTTTGAAATCACATATCCGTCCGCAGGCGCTTTTATCTGAATCGTGCTTCCTCCGGCGGAATACAGCTGCATATTTTTCTGTGTCTTGGAAATATTGGATTGCAGTATGGCTACTTCAGATCTTGCTTCCTGCAAATCTTTTTGAGAGGCAATATCATCTTTATACATGGCTTCTACGGAAGACAGTTTTCTTTTCGCAACAGCCAGCTGCGCCTGCAGAGTCTGGGTATCATCCTGCATTTCGTTAACGGCTGTACTTTTTACACTAGCCAGCGTTTGTCCTTTTTTCACATAATCACCAAGAGAGAAATAAGTATCTATTACCACTCCGTCTACAAGACTTACAAAAGGAACCGTTTTATCAGAATTACTTTCCACTTCCCCGGTAAGCGTAATACTTTCTTCTATGGGAAGCATTTCTGCTTTGGCCAGTTTAATCTCTTGTTTAAGTTCTTTGCTGATGCAATAGGCTTTTTGGGTTTCTTTATTTTCTGCTTTTCCGGCACAGCCTGTAAAAATGACGAGGGCAGACAGGTAAGCCGCAGCAATGTATGGGTTCATATTCTTGTTCATATCTTATAAATCTTGTCCTACAACATACTGCAGGTTTTCGTAGTATTGATTCAATTCTTTTTTAGTATCCAGGATGATCATTTTATTTCCGATATAGGTATCCAGAAAATCCATATATTCAAGCATGCTGATATTTCTGAGTCTGAAATTTTTCTCATGGCTTATCAACAGTCCGTCCAGCGTAGATTCGTAATTGTCATCAATTTCTTCCGACACCTGTTGTGTTCTGATATAGTTTCTGAAAACAGATACAATTTCGTTCTCAGATTTCAGCATGTTTTTGCGGGTCTCCAGTTTACTTTTCTCAATTTCGAGCTTAGCTTCCTGAATATTTCCTTTGTTACGGTCGAAAATGGGCAGATCCATAGAAACTCCTAATCCTATAAAGTCTTTCATGATATTTCCTCCGCGGTCATATCCAATAGAAACTGCAACATCAGGTGTTTTCATAGCGTTTTGAATTTCCAGATTTTTGGCAGCGTGTTTCTCTTTATTTTTGGAGATCATGATATCGGGACGGTTTTCTTTTGCCTTTTCCATCCATTGATTCATTTCCAGCTCTGACAGTTGTTTTTCGGGCATGACCAATGGATCTGAAATCTCCAGATAGGTTTGAGAAGGCAGCATTAATAAAGCTTTCAGTTCTACCTGCTGGTCTTCGATTTCCTGCTTCAATGAAACCAGTTTCTTTTTGAATTCAATTTCCTGGGCTTTTAAGCGGACATATTCAGCTTTACTGATATTACCAAGGTTTAATTGATTATTATAGGATTTTGTTAATTTCTCAATGGAAGCAATCTGTCCCTGATAGATCTTTTGCTGTTCCTGATTATATAGAATTTCAGTAATCGTATTTCTGAGTGTCTTTTTAAGTTCACGCAAAACTTCCTGCAGATCATACTTCTCTCCTTCCACTTCTATTTTCTGAAGTTCAATATTTTTTCTTCTTTTCCCTGCCGTCTGAATCACCTGTTCGATCTCGGCAGAAATCTGGGTACTTTTTCCCCAGTTTCTGATCAGCGCAGGCTGCTCTTCGATGTCATAGGTTCTCCATAGATTCACCTCACTGATACTCAATGTAGGATTAGGCCAGTATTTAGCCTGGACAGCTCTTGCCTCGGCTTGTGAAATTTCAAGTTTCTGTGCAATAAGGTCAAGGTTTTTAGCCAGAAAAATAGTTTCAGCCTCCTTTCTGCTGATTTTCATAGTGTCTGAAATCTGTGCAGAAAAGAAACTGAAACAGGGAATATAAAATAGTGTAAAAAATAGCTTCTTCAAGGGTCTCTTATTTAAGACCACAAAGCTATTTGTCTAATATTAGAGGGAATTGTAAAGAGAATTAAAATTCGGTTAGTTCAACATTAGAGTTTGATTAGAACTTTTTTTATTCCTGGGAATTGTGTTTGAATTGGTATGTTTTGGCTAAAGCCGAAGGATTTTGATTGTATTTTGTAAGCGGGTTAAAACCCACTCCTATTGAATTTAAATCTCTCACAGATTTCACGGATGACACAGATTTTTAAGATTTAAAATGAAGCTAAAATCATCAATTGGTGAGATCTGCGAAATCTGTGGAAGAAAAATCAGGAATGGGCAGGAAATTCCAGAAGAACATTGGTTCCCACATTAACCGCAGAATCAATTTTCATCACAATATGATGATGATCAAAAATACTTTTTGAAAGCGATAAACCAATTCCGCTGCCTTTTACAGCATCTACATTTTTTCCTCTGTAGAAAGTCTCTGATATTTTCACAAGATCATCAGCCGGAATTCCTCTTCCTTCATCCCTGACCTCGATGTACAACTGACTGTTCATTTCAGATAATGTGATCACTATAGGTTTGTCATAGGAATATTTGATGGCATTTTCTACAATATTATATAACGCCAGGTAGAGAAGCATCTCGTTTCCCGGGAATTCCAGCAAAGCAGGTTTCGTTACCTGAAGCTGTATTTTGATAGATGAATGATTTTCTTTTGCCTTGGGCTCCAGTTTTTCATAAATCTTCCAGATCAGCTCATCTACTCTCATTAATTTGTGAGAAGATTCCAGTTTGGTCATTCCGGACATCAGCAAAAGATTGTTGAGAATATTTTCAATCTCATATACGTTTTCCAATGACTCTTTGGCCACTTCCCTATATTCTTCCGGTGTACGGTCTTTTTGGGCAAATACTTCAAGATTCCCTGAAATGGCTGCTAAGGGAGTTTTAAATTCATGAGAAACATAATTGATAAAGTTCTGCTGTAAAAGCACATTTTCGGAAATTCTGCCCAGCAGTTTATTATAAGATTTAATGAGATCTTCAATTTCATCATTGGTATTGGTGGAAGTAATAATTGCCGTAGAAATATTATCATATTCCACTTTATTGATCCGTTCCACCACATTGGAAATAGGTTTATAAACTACCTTGGAAAGATATCTGCTCAGGAAATAAATCGCAAGCAGGCCGATGACCAATACCGAAAGCATGATAATAGCCAATCTCAGGATCTGCGACTGGAAAGAATCGTTGGAAGACTTTACAAAAACCACAAAGTCACCCTGGTTATCAGGATAAAAAATTCCGTAGTAGAATTGATTATCAGACATAAACTGAATTCCCTTATTATTCCGGACAGCCTGCAAGTGGGAAAGTTTTATATTCTTATCATTCAGATTGTGTCCAAAAGTCACTTCATTATTCTGATTATAAACCGCAACCCTGTTATTCTGAATCAGATGATTGTATTCTTTTTTGATCTGGGCATGTCGGTCTTTCGGGAGTTCGTCTTTTTCAAGATAATAAATAGCAGAGATCAGAGCTGTATTTCTTAGCTTTTCAAAATAAAAAATTTTGGTACTGTCATAATAGGCAAAAAATATCACCGCAGATGTGATGATAGAAACGATGCCGAATGAAAGGCTTGAAATAAGGGTAAATCTGTTTCTGAGCGTCATTTTCAGTCTTTGATCAAATATCCGGTTCCTTTTACTGTATGAATAATTTTCTGTTCTGTCTCATCAATCTTATTACGAACATAGGAAATATAAACATCCACTACATTCGTTGTATTATCAAAATCAATTCCCCATACCTTATGCAAAATCTGGGTTCTGCTCAATACTTTATTTTTATTCTCCATCAGGAAAGTAAAAAGTTTATATTCTGTCGGTGAAAACTCTATTTCCCTACCGTTCTGGGTTACTTTATGAAGATCGGTATCAATGGTGATAGTACCACAAGATAACAATTGGTCTTCTTTCTGATAACTTAATTTATTTCTTCTGGTTAACGCCTTAATCCTTGAAATCAGTTCTTCAAAATGAAACGGTTTTGATAAATAATCATCAGCACCCATATCCAGCATTTTGATCTTATCATCAGGACTGTTCAAAGCACTTAAAACCAAAATCGGAGTATAATTTCCTTTAAATCTGATGATTTGTGTCAACTGCATGCCATCCAGTCCGGGAAGCATGATATCCATTAAAATAATATCAAAATCATAGGTATGAAGAAGCTCAAGCGCCTTTTCACCGGAATCTGCCAGGGTCGTATTATAGCCAGCCTCGGAAAGGCCTTTTATCAGGAAATTACTGATTCTTTGATCATCTTCTACCAGCAAAATATTCATAAGTCTCTGAAATTTCCCATAAATATAGGTATTCTAATTCAGAAAGGAAGATGGAGGCCGGAAGAGAGAAGTAATAGAATTTTATAAAGCAATTGTTTCATTTTATTTACCTTTAAAAAAACAGTCAGTTCTTATCGGTCCAAAAGGAACTTCCAACATCCCGCTTCCAGCTTCCAGCCTTTTTTCATAATTTTGAAACATGGAGATGATATATTTAATTATTGGATTGGTTGCCGGTGGCATACTGGGAGCGGTTATTTTATATTTTGCGCTGAAATCATCAATGGTTTCAAGAAGTTCTTATGATGCACTGAACACCTTATCTATTAAAAATCAATCTGATCTTGAAAATTCCAACCAGAAAATTCAGGAGCTTAATCAAATCATCAGTGAAGAGAAAGAAGCCAATATGCTGCAGCAGGACCTTCTGGATGATCTGAAAAACGAATTTTCTAAAATCTCCGCCGAATATTCTTCTTTGAACATCCAGTTTCAGGAGTTAAAACAAATCAATCAGAGACAGACTTCTCAGATAGAAACCCACATTCTTGAAAAGCAGACCCTTTTTGCTAAAAACTCTGAGCTTTCTGCTAAAAATGAAGGTCTTCAACAATCTCTTGACACCCAGAAAGAAGAAATTGTCAAGATTCAGGAAGATTCTAAACTTCAGTTTGAAAACCTTGCCAATAAAATTTTAGAAGAAAAAACAGAAAAGTTTACGGCTTTAAATCAAAATAATTTAAAAAACATCCTTGAACCTTTTCAGGAGAAAATCGCGGATTTAAAAAACAAAGTCAACGAAGCCTACGAAAAGGAAAATAAAGAACGCTTCTCCCTTGCTGAAAAAGTGAAAGAACTGGCAGAACTGAACCAGCAGATTTCTGAGGATGCCAAAAAACTGACCCGTGCTCTGAAAGGAGAAAGCAAAACCCAGGGGAACTGGGGCGAAATGATTCTGGAAAGTATTCTTGAAAAATCCGGACTGGTAAAAGGAAGAGAATATTTCCTGGAGCATGAATTGCGTGATGAAGATAACAAAGCTTTATTCTCCGAATTTTCCGGAAAGAAAATGCGTCCTGATGCTGTTGTAAAATACCCGGATGAAAGAAATGTCATCATTGATTCTAAAGTATCTCTGACCGCTTTCACAGAATTGGTAGATGAAACTGATGCTGATGTTTATGCCATAAAACTGAGCCAGCATCTTGGATCTATCAAAAACCATATTAATCAACTCAGTCAGAAAGCATACGATGACTATGGAAAATCATTGGATTTCGTGATGATGTTTATTCCGAGTGAACCGGCTTATATTGCAGCAATGCAGGCAGACCAGAATCTTTGGAACTATGCTTACGAAAGAAGAATCCTGTTGTTGAATCCAAGCAATCTGATCACTTCTCTTAAGCTGATTGCCGATCTTTGGAAACGCGAATATCAAAACCGGAATTCTATTGAAATTGCTGATCGAGGAGCCAGACTCTATGACAAATTTGTAGGTTTTGTAGAAAATCTGGAAAAAGTAGGACGAAATCTGGATCAGGCGAAAAATGTATTCAATGATGCTTACAAGCAGCTTCATACCGGAAATGACAACCTGGTAATCCAGACTCAGAAATTGAAATCATTAGGCATTAAAAATAAAAAAGAGCTGCCTCAAAGTCTTATTGACAACGGCAATTTTATTGAAACATCAGAAAGTTAAATCTGGATTTTATGTTTTCATTTACAGCACATCCATACCCCAAATCCGAATCTTTCAAAGAAATTTTTGTTTCTTCATTGGGAGCAGGAGTTGCTGTGTATTTGTTTCTGATTATTTTACAGCCTTTTGGTACGGAAAACTTTCAACATCCTTACAAGTTTTTACTACTTTTCCCCTATTGTATTATTTTTGGAACTGCATTTTTAATCGCTAATCTTATAACTTCCCGTTTCAGCAACTGGAATATTGGTTTGGAACTCTTAAAAATAACTTTCATTCTATGTATGGGTTCTGTTCTATCCTACTTTTACAATTCATTATTCTTGAGCCATGTAAAGCTGGATATAGTCAATTACTTTTATATGTTCCTGTATACTTTGGCTGTCGGAATTCCTATTTCAATCATCTATATTTTATCACGGTACATCTATTTAAAGAATATTCATGAAAAGAAAGCCCGCGATATTTCTCAACATCTTCCCGTTTCGGCTTCTGAACAACGACAAAATCTGTTAAAAATAACGGCACAGAATATAGAACTTATCATCAATGAGAACGATTTTCTATTCGTTCAGTCCATGGAAAACTATTGTACATTTTACTTCTTAGAGAACAACAGCTTACAAAAAGCATTTATAAGAATAAGTTTAGCCAATGCTTTACAACAAATCGAAACAGGCTCTGTCAAAAAATGCCACCGTTCTTATATTGTCAACCTTGGAAGGGTAAAGAAACTCAAAGGAAATGCTCAGGGTTATAAATTAATTCTTCCGGAAATTGATTTTGAAATTCCTGTTTCAAGAAGTTTTATTCCTTCAATTATTCCTCAGTTACAGCAGCAAAATCTATAAATTTTGTCATTCGTCACTATTCTTTGTCATTCATCACATTAACTTGAAAACATTGATTTAAAGCTACATTTTTGCTCAAAATTAACAGTTATGAGTAAAAACATCCGCTTCTTTTTCATCTTTATTCTAGGATTTACAGCCTATTATTTCTTTGATTTCCTCTTTTTTAAAACCATACAGACTCTCTCAAAAGATTTGTTTCACAGTAAAGCAATAGCCCATATAATTGCTTATTCGGTAACATTAATCCCATTGATAGTCACATTAAAAATTCTGTTACCTCAAAGAAATATCCTTGATCTGTTCTCATTAAACAAACCCATTACCATAGGATTTGTGTTAGCACTTACCGGAACTATTCCTATGCTCATTGGATACCTGATTCATTTTAAAACAATCTCTAAAATAAATTTTGAATCCTTGTTTATCAATACTCTTTCATCAGCATTTTTTGAAGAAATTATTTTCAGAGCATTTCTTATCGGAATACTATACAGATTTACGCGGCTTGGATTTTTATCCTCTGCATTATTAGGGTCATTGCTGTTTGCACAAGTACATTTGTATCAAAGTCAGAACTTAATAGAACTTACCGAAATATTTACCATTACATTTTTAGGATCAATATTTTTCGCCTGGGCATATTTTGAATCGGAATACAACTTATGGACCGCCATTTTCCTTCATTTTTTTATGAATTTGTACTGGGAAATCTTTAATGTATCGGAAAATGTTTCCGGAAACTTCTATGGAAATCTCTATAAACTTCTCTCCATTATCGTCCTGATCTTAGCGGTCATCTATTCTAAAAGGAAAAACAAAACTCCATTTGAGGTTACATGGAAAAGCCTTTTTATCAAAACCAGAGAAGTTCAATCATAAATTTTGCATAATTTTGCAGCATGTTGATAGAAAGTTTTCAAAACGATAAAATAAAAAACGTCACTAAGCTCCTTACTGACAACAGGTTTCGTAAAAAATCAAAAGTTTTTGTGGTAGAGGGCCAGCAGGAAAATGAAAGGGCCATTCAGTATGATTTTGAACCGCTGGAGTTCTTTATCTGTGAAAATATCTTTAAAGGAACTCTTCCCGATGGAAAAATCCATTATGTAAGTGTAAAAGTCTATGAAAAAATAGCTTACAGAGGAAGTTCCGAAGGAATTATCGGCATTTACCATACCAAAGAAAATTCACTTTCATCATTTGTTCCTAAAGAAGATGCTACGATAATCATTGTAGAAGGCGTGGAAAAACCGGGAAATCTTGGCGCTATTTTAAGAAGCTGTGAGGCATTTGGTATTGATGCGCTGATTGTTGCTGACGGGAAAACCGATTTCTACAACCCTAATGTGATCAGATCCAGTGTAGGATGCCTTTTCGGAATGGAAGTCTATCAGGCTGAAAATACGGAAACATTGGAATTCCTGCAGAAAAACAGTTTCAATATCTACACTACGCTGATGGACGAAAGTGCTGAAGACCTTTATCAAAGAGATTTCAGACAGCGTTCTGCCGTATTATTCGGAACGGAACATTCCGGGTTAAGTGACTTCTGGATCGGAAAAGGAAAAAACACACTGATCCCCATGGCCGGAAGTATTGATTCTTTGAACCTGAGCAATGCAGTAGCAATTACGTGCTATGAATCTCTGAAACAAAAGAAAGGATAAACTGTTGGTCTTATTCTGATAGTAAATAGATTGCTTCGCCTAAGTCCCGCAATGACTAAGCATAAAAAAACCGTTTCACTGGGTGAAACGGTTCTTTTATTGTTAAGCGTATGCTAGAATTATTTCTTAGCAGCATCTTTAGCAGCATCAGCAGCTCCTTTAGCAGCATCAGCAGCACCTTTAGCAGCGTCAGCAGCACCTTTAGCAGCATCTTTAGCAACTTCAGCACCAGCAGCAGTAGTAGCAGCAGCAGCATCTTTAGTAGCTTCTACAGCAGTAGTTGCAGCAGAATCAACAACTTTAGCAGCTGAATCAGAAACTACAGCAGCAGAATCAGCTACAGTAGCAGCAGCAGAATCAGTTGTACCTTCAGTAGCAGTAGCTTCAGTTTTTTTACAAGCAACTAGAGAGATTGCAGCGATAGCAGCTACGAATAATGACTTTTTCATAATAAATTAAATTTAATTTTGTTAATATTGTTTTATAAAATTTTCTTCTGTTCTGTTATTTGAACAAGACAAAGGTAGAGCAGTTAGAAAATTTGTCTATGAAAAATAATTGTAATACCTTTGTAAAATAGTTTTACAAAAAAACATAGCTGATAATCAACAATTTAATTATTTTTTGAAAAATTGACAGATTTGGATCTATTACACTTTGAACAGCTAAAAAAGGATGTTCAGGGTCAATACTTAAAAGAATATACCCCTTCGCAGGATGACATATCCAAGTGGAAGGGTATAGATATTATATATTTTCAGGAAGACCTTCGAAAAAAAGCGAAAGGAAACATCAGTGAAAAGTCATTTTACACTTATTTTAAAACTTCACCGGTTACTAAATTACCAAGAATAGATATGCTCAATTTATTGAGTATTTATGCAGGTTACAACTCATGGTACGATTTCAAGAAACAGCATCTTTTTGCGGGTGAATTACTTCAGGAAAATGAAAATTTTGAAGACGAAGATCTCGAAGAACTTGAAAAAACAGTTTCTGAAGCTCCTGAACTTCCAAAAACTGAATTTCAACCTAAAAAAGTTGAAATCAGGACCCCAGAAAATACTGATTTACAAAAATCGAATACTGAAAATCAATTAGTTAATCAAAACAAGACAATTACCCACGAAACTGAAATTTCATCTGTTCCGGCAAAGAAAAATTTCTTCAAAAAGAATGCCTGGGCACTTGTTACTTCAGTTTTGATTACCATTACCGGTCTTTTAGGTTTTAAAGATGTTCTTTTTTCAAAAACTTATAAATATTGTTTCATTGATAAGGACAGAGGAGTTTCTGTGATCAATACTTTAGAAATAATGGTAGTGAAGGAAAATGAATCTCCGTTGATGTATAAAATAAAGCCGGGCGAATGTTTTTATTATTCTACCAAGGATAAAAATTTAAAAATGAGAATCAGCGCCCCTTTCTATGAGCCACTGGAAGTGAACAGAAACCTTGAAAATGCTCCTGAAGAAGAAAAGATCGAATTAAAGCCGGATGATTACAAGATGGCGGTTTATTATTTCTCTATCAAAGACATCAAGGGAGGAAATCCGGATGAGCAGGTTGCTCTTATCAAGCAAAAAAGAAATCAGCTTGAAAACCTGATCAGTAACAATGCAGTAATTTATCAGGTATATGACAATGATACGTATGGTATAGAAAGCCTGAATAAGCAGAAATATATCACGCTGGTAACTACTCCAACGACCTCTCTGAAAAACCTGAATGTAATAGAAATGAAAAAGGATACCAAAGGTAAAATTGTATCCATCAAATTTAAAATTGCTACCACAGATGAAAAGAATAAGTAATTTTTTAATTTTCACCGTGCTTCTGACGTTATTTATTGCCTGTAATAATAAAACCTCAGAGGTAAGCGACCTCGATAAGCTACGAAACAGCACCAACGAAAAAAGCTACCCTGCCGTACAGATGGATAGCATGCAGGCGATTAATTCCATCACCAAACAGAAAGTTCAGGAACTTCTTGATCTATCTACTCTATATCTCAGTGGAAACAGAAATACGGAAATAGATACTGTCATTTATTCCCAGATGGAAAGCTATTTTCACAAACCGGATTCACTGACATTTAAAAGATTACTGAAAGAACTGGACAGCATGAAAGTAAAGACAGCGAAAGTCAGCAATCTGAATGTATATAAAGATTTTTATAAAAAAGATACACTAGACTACGCCAAGTTTAATGTGGAATATTTTGATAGTAAGAACAAGTCTCTGGGAAGCTTTGAAAAGAATGCACAATACATCTTATTGTCTACATCAAAGCTTAAAAAAGAGTTTAAATTCTACTTTTTAGATTTTTATTCCAAACCGCTTCAAAAAGACAGCACTTCGGTAGGAGTAACCAAATAGTCAAGAGGAATATCATTTTCCCAGACATCATCCACATATTCATCGGGGGCAAAATAATTGACTCCGATTTTTTTTGCCTCGGGAGAAATAGTTTGAAACAAGCCGTCATAAAATCCTTTACCATAGCCTACTCTGTTCCCTTTTTTGTCGCAATACAACAAAGGCGTAATCACATAATGAAAGTATTTTTCGCCAGAATCTTCATTGGAAACAGGTTCTGAAATCCCCCAACTGTTGGTTTCAAAAGCAGTATCTTCGGAAATTTCAATATTAATCAGTTTATCCGCTACAATTTTAGGAACATACACCCGGATATTCTGTGCTAAAAAATATTGAATGAAGATTTGGGTATCAATTTCTTTTCTTGCCGGAATCGGGATAAAAACGTGTACTTTTTCTGATTCTTTTGGCTTAAAATATTGAATGAAATTCTCAAAAATCTTCTCAGATAACAGAAAAGCCTCATCGGCAGACAAGGCTTTCCTTTTTTGGGTATATTTTTTTCTAAGCTCAGCTTTCAGCATAATGATTAAGTGATTCTTACAGAAATAATTTTCACAGGACAGGCGTTGGCAGCTCTCTCCAAATATTCAAACGCTTCGTGGTCTGGTGTTTTTAACGTGTAGAAGTCTTTTTTATCAATAGTCTTAAGCAATACCGATTTACCATCTTTTTTAGACATTCTAAAATATTCCGGAGCAAATTCGACACAGTAATTACAACCAATACATTTTTCTCTCTGAAGTGTAGCAATGACCATTACGCTTTAACAATTTTATATAATTTGTCACTTGGCCGTACACGGAACTTCGTAGGAAAAGTAATCACATCAGACTTTGTTGCCTTGTCTGCCCCTGTCTTCGCATCAACAATCATACTTTCGATGACCATTTCCTGTGATCCTGTAGTAGGTCCCTGTATAAGGACACTGTCTCCTACAGAAATATCATAGGCTTCAACCACAAATTCTGCAATATTGGATTTCGGATAGAAATGCCGTCCTTTTCCAATATAAACTTTCTTTTGTGTTGCACTGGAACCGGAGTTTGAAGACCAGTCACCCAGCTCCTGACCAAGATAATATCCACTCCAGAAGCCTCTGTTGTATACGGTCTCCAGAAGTTTCATCCATTCACCCACTTTTTCTTGAGAAAACGTTCCTTCCGCAATACTGTCAATTGCTTCTCTATAACATTTTGTAACTGTTGCTACATATTCCGGAGCCCTCCCTCTTCCTTCTATCTTTAAGACTTTCACGCCGGCATCCACAATCTGATTCAGGAAACCAATCGTACAAAGGTCTTTGGGAGACATCATATATTCGTTATCAAGTTCAATTTCAAAACCTGACTCCTGATCAATCACTGTATATTTTTTCCGGCAGTTCTGTTTGCAGGCCCCTCTGTTTGCTGAAGAATTATGGGAATGCAGGCTCAGATAACATTTCCCGGATACAGCCATGCATAAGGCACCATGTCCGAAAATCTCCACTTCAACAAGATTACCGGAAGGTCCTTTTACCTGATCTTTTTCAATCTGAGTACAGATTTTTTTGATCTGGCTGATACTTAATTCACGGCTCATCACCATGGTATCAGCAAAAAGAGCATAGAATTTTACGGTTTCAATATTGGTTATATTAATCTGGGTGGAAATATGCACCTCCATACCAATTTGCCTTGCATAAGAGATTACAGCCTGGTCCATTGCAATTACTGCTGTGAGACCTGCTTCTTTCGCTTTATCTAAAAGTGTTCTGACGATAGACAGATCATGATCATAGATGATGGTGTTAAGGGTCAGATACGTTCTTACTCCTTTTTCAGCACATCTTTTGGCGATTTCCGGCAGATCATCAATCGTGAAGTTCATTGTTGCTCTTGCACGCATGTTGAGCTGCTCAACACCAAAATAGACAGAGTCTGCACCGTTATCTATAGCTGCCTGAAGTGATATGAAATCTCCTGCAGGAGACATCAGTTCTATTTTTCCGCTTGTTGTCATTGTAAGTCTGGAATTATTAAGTTGTTAAAACAGAAATAATTGTATTGACAGCTATGAATTATGCATTTTGCACAATTCTGTACAATTTATCAGATAAACGAACTCTGAATGGCAGTGCAAATGTAATCTGATCTCCAATGTTTGCCGTTTCACAAGGCCCTCCGTTAGCATAGATTTCAGTAATGGTAACTTCCTGTTCTCCTGTTGTTGGACCGGAAATTAATACTTTATCACCTATTGACAGATCTTTGTTCTCAATTAAAAACTGTGCAATTTTTGATTTTGAATAGTAATGCTCTGCTTTACCAATCAATTCTTTTTTGACAGCAATCTTCTGACGGATATTTTTTGTCTCAGCTTTTGCCAAAGGCTTATCAGTTAAATCTCCTGAGTTTTTAAATTTCAGGGCATCTGATTTTCCTTTTCTGAATACTTTATTTCCAACCTGTAATCCCTTTCTCAGTTTCACCTGTTCATCCCACGGCAAATGAATGGTATCCAGACATTCTGTAGAGCAGCAGTTTTCCATCGCAGCTTTACAGTCGTCACATTGGATAAACAACAAATGACAGGCATCATTGGCACAATTGGTATGATTATCACAAGGTTTTCCACACTGGTGGCATTGTGCAATAATATCATCTGTAATTCTCTCCCCCAGGCGGTGGTCAAATACAAAGTTTTTACCAATGAATTTACTTTTTATTCCTTCTTCTTTGATCTGGCGTGTATATTCAATGATACCGCCTTCCAGCTGATATACATTTTTGAATCCCTGATGTTTGAAGTAAGCACTTGCTTTTTCACAACGGATTCCACCGGTACAATACATCAGCAGGTTTTTATCTTCTTTAAAATCCTGTAACTGTTCATTGATGATGGGTAAACTTTCTCTGAAATTTTCCACATCCGGAGTAATGGCACCTTCAAAATGCCCTACTTCACTTTCGTAATGATTTCTGAAATCTACAACAATGGTATTGGGGTCTTCCAGCATATTATTGAATTCCTGAGCTTTTAAGTGAATTCCTTTATTGGTCACATCAAAAGTTTCGTCATTCAAACCGTCAGCAACAATTTTGTTTCTGACTTTTATGGTTAATTTTAAAAATGAGTAATTGTCCTGGTCTACCGCTACATTCAAACGGATTCCTTTCATGAAGTCATAAACTTCCAGCGTATCACGAAAAGCCTCAAACTGATCTGCAGGAACACTCATCTGAGCATTAATTCCTTCTGTAGCAACATAAATACGGCCAAGAGCATCAAGGGCATTCCAGGCTATAAATAATTCGTCGCGAAATTTTTTGGGGTCTTCGATTTTGGCATACGCATAGAAAGACAAGGTAAGGCGGTCTTTACCGGCTTCATCAATAAGTTGAGCTCTTTCTTCTGCGCTTAAGGTGTTATACAGTTGCATGCTATAAACGTTTTAAGTGAGAATAAAAATTTTTGCAAAGATAATAATTTTAGAATTAAGTATATTTATGACACCAATTACGAACAATAAGCAGTAACCTGCCAGCAATGAAAATCAGATCACTATGTATGATAAGTCTGCCATATTTTCTTTAATTTTTTTTTAAGTTTTGTTAACTGTGGCATTAACAATTATGACATAAGGCACAAAATCATATAATAGCCGTTAAATTTTAGTTAAAATTGAAACATAGCATACTAATTGCTTACTTATTTAACATTAAATTTGTTTACTCAAAAACATAAAAAGAAAATTAATTAATAAACAAGAAAGATATACAATGAAGAGTACTTTAAAAAAACTATTACCATTTGCAGTAGTTGGAGTCCTTTCCGGAGCTACTACCGTTGGAGCTTTACAATATTTCGGACACGGCTCCAACAATGGAGATCAATCTTATTTCACAACAGCAGCACCCAATACTTCATTCGCAGGAATGAATACGGGAGCCGTAGGTGATGATTTTGTAAAGGCGGCTAAAACAACCGTTCCCGCTGTAGTAACTATTAAAAATTATCAAAGCAGAACATCAAGCAGAGCTTCAGAGCAGGATTTGTTTGACTTTTTCTTCGGAGATCCTTTCGGGGGAAGAGGCCAGCAGAGACAAAAGCAGCAGGTTCCTGATAATATGCCATCGGGAATGGGTTCAGGGGTAATCATCTCTCCGGACGGTTATATCATTTCCAACAACCACGTGGTAGCAGGTGCCAATAAGCTGGAAGTCGTACTAAGCAACAAAAAATCATATATTGCAACATTGGTTGGAACAGACCCCAATACAGATATCTCTTTATTAAAGATTGAAGAAAAAGGGCTTCCTTATCTGAATTTTGCGAATTCTGACAATATTGACGTAGGGCAATGGGTTCTTGCGGTAGGAAATCCACTAGGATTAAACTCTACGGTAACAGCAGGTATTGTTTCTGCTAAAGGAAGAGGTATCGGAATCCTGGGAAGCCAGGGAAAAGCTGCTAATCCTATCGAAAGTTTCATCCAGACGGATGCTGCTATTAACCCGGGTAACTCAGGAGGTGCGTTGGTAAATACCAATGGAGAACTTATCGGGATCAACTCTGCGATTCAGTCTACCACAGGATATTACCAGGGATACGGATTT
The DNA here is from genome assembly GCF_036362765.1 of Chryseobacterium sp. CP-77. Classification (NCBI taxonomy): domain Bacteria; kingdom Pseudomonadati; phylum Bacteroidota; class Flavobacteriia; order Flavobacteriales; family Weeksellaceae; genus Chryseobacterium; species Chryseobacterium sp. CP-77. Next base: position 3,951,331 of record NZ_CP143637.1, on the reverse strand, counting down.
GCCGTTCCTTCTAACCTGGCGAGAAAAATTGTTGAGGATATCAAGAAATTCGGAATCGTACAGAGAGGATTCCTTGGAGTTCAGTCTTTAGATCTTTCAAATGATCAGTTAGTAGCATCTTACAACAAGCAGTTTAAAACCAATCTGAAAGTAGGTTCAGGAATCTATATTACAGGATTTGGTGAAAACAGTGGTGCTGAAGATGCAGGATTGAAAAAAGGAGACGTTATCACCAAAGTAGACAACTACGATATTACAGACTTTGCTGATCTTTCCATGTCTATCGGAAGCAAGCGTCCTGGTGACAAAGTTCAGGTAACCTATTCAAGAAATGGTAAAGAAGGAACTACTTCGGTAACGCTCAGAGACCAGAAAGGAGGAACTTCAACCAGAACGAAAGCCGATCTTAGCGTAACAGAAAAAATCGGATCTGAATTTGACCCTCTTACGGAGCGTTTCAAAACAGAATATGGACTGAACAGTGGTGTAGTAGCTAAAAACGTTTCTGAGGGCAGTGAAATGGCTAAAATCGGAATTGTAGATAACTATATCATCATCGAGGTAAACGGCAAACCTGTCAATTCACAGAAAGATGTAGAAAAGATCCTTGAGAAATATCAGGGGAATGTACAGGTGAAATTCGTGGATGATTACGGAAGAATTTATACGAAAGGATTCAAAATGCCTTAATTGAATTTTTTTGATTTCACATTAAAAATTTAACCATTCTTGCTTAAGAATGGTTTTTTTATGAAAAAAAGTTAACTAAACTCAATGCAGAAACTAACACAAGCCATATAAAACACTGATAAACACACTTCTATTTTTTATATATTTGAAAAAACAAAAATGCATGAAAAAAGCTACCTATGAGGATAGAGAGAAAGTCGTTACTATTTTATGCCAGTCCTTCATAAATGTTCTTATTCCCAATTCTATCAATTTTGTCATAAAGAATTCTGGCAACAGATATAAGAGATTGAAAGCATTAATGGAGTTTCAATTTGATTTATCAATGCTAAATGGAAGTATATTTCTCAGCGACGATCACAAAGCGTGCATTTTATACTTAGACAAATTCCCGATCAGTTTAAAAAAAATCTGGCTTGAAATAAAATTGCTGTTCAATTGTATTGGAATTGAAAATATCTTTAAAGTTTTACAACGAGAAAAACTCTTAGCAAAATTTCATCCGGAAGAAAAATTTGTTCATTTATGGTTAATGGCTGTAGTTCCTGGTGAACAGGGAAAAGGAATTGGAACAAAACTTTTACAAGAATCTATGAGTAAATATGAGAACGAACTCATATATGTTGAAACAACAACATTAGAAAACAGAACGTTCTATCAACAAAATGGATTTACCATTTTCCATGAAACCTTTGAGCTGGATTATCCACTTTATTTTTTGAAATATGTTTAATACGGAAATCTACTAACTCTTTTCAACAAAAAACGCTGCAGAAATCTGCAGCGTTTTTTTATTGTTTATTTAGACTTGTTCATTTTGTCAGCAATACTTTTCTTTTTATTTCTTTCATAGATCACTTCTACAATCTTCCCTCCAATCCAGGAAAACGGAAAGAACGTAAGAAAAATGGAGATCTTATAAAATGTAGGATGATAAGGAAAAATAATAACATCCAACATGGCAATAAAAAGCATAATAAAGCCAATCAGAATAGCATAGGCTACTTTAGCATATTTAACGATAATTGCTGTTGCCACTCCTCCAATCGTGGTTCCTAATCCGGAAATAAATAAAAGGAAGCCGAAAAACGCCTTATCATCTTTCATACTGAAAAGAAACCTTTGCCAATGCTCAAACGGAGCAAAAGCCTCAAAAGTTACCCATTGCGGAAACGCCCTTATACCAAGAGTAATAATAAGCCCTGCAATACCAAGACCTATCAGAACCGCAATTGTATTTCTTATAAAATTCATTAATCCTGATGTGCAATCATAGAAATTTCGATATCCACATTTTTAGGCAAACATGAAACCTGTACTGTTTCACGGGCAGGATAGCTTTCTGAATCCAGGTAAGATGCATAGATATCATTCATTACAGCAAAATCATCCATACTTTTAAGAAAGATAGTAGCTTTTACAACGTTTTTGAAAGTCATGCCAGCTTCAGTAAGGATAGCTTCAAGGTTTTTCATTACCTGGTGCGTTTCCTTTTCAATTCCTTCTACCAGTTTACCAGTTGCAGGATCTACAGGAATCTGCCCGGAGATATACAAAACTCCGTTGGCCATATTAGCTTGTGAATAAGGTCCGATTGCTGCAGGTGCATTAACTGTGTTGATTATTTGTTTCATATGCGGATATTTAATTTTTTTCTAAGGGTCATAAGCAATCACTATCTGCCATATTCGTTGGTCTTTGAATTCTGCCAACAGTGATTTCATTAGAATTTATTCTGCCTGCAAATATAAAATTTATATTCTCAAATGCCAATCTGATATTAGAAAGGTGCATTAGGCTGGGTAAAGCTTCTGTCTTTGTACTTCAAGGCATCACTTAAGATATTGGCTTTGATACCTATAAAGAAGTCATACACTTTATATTGTCCGAAAGGAACCCAGTTGAAATTGATCGTAAAGCTTCGCTGATCTCTTGAAAAACCAATTCTTGTATATGCCAATTCTTTGGTCACCATATCATAATGGGTACTTCCGTTGATATTCCAGTATGGAGTCAGTTTGATGCTTCCATCCAAACCTAAAGATGCAATTTTATTACCAAACCTGCTTAATCCTTTAGAATAAGCGTAATTGGCGCTGACATTTAAAGTCCAGGCCTGATCAAAATGAGCATAATGATCATCATCAAAATAATAATTTTCATTTCGGATTTCTCCTTTCGAGGAATACTTTTTGGCATAATCTGTTTTTTCTCCAAAAATTTCGCTGCTTAAAGGATACGATAGCTGAACATTGAATCCCTGTACACTGAAATGTCCGAACTGCTCTGTTCTTATTCCTGTATCCTGTCCCGGCAAGAACTCGATTTTATAAGGTTCCAGTGCAAGACTGGTATTTACCGTTAACTTATTATTGAAAAATGAAGACTGCCCGTTGATGGAGAACACAGACCAAGGGTGATCTTTAGCCGCAAAGTTATAGCTTCCTGCAAGGTTTAAAGATTCAAAAATTTTGATTTTCTTCATCCCTGTAGAATCACTCTTAGACTTTACTTTCATTTCGATATTGTTACCGATATTGAAACCTAAAGCTCCCTGCATACCGCTTGACGGGCTTCCGACAATTCCTTTTTCAAAAATAGAATACGGCGTCAACGCTCCGTTTGCATTATAATAGTTTCTGTAATATCCGAAATTAGGACTTGAAAAATCCGGGGAATAAGTAAAGCTTACACTCGGGGTCATCATATGTCTTACGGCTTCCACAGCAGATCCTTTTTTAAATTTCATCATTCCGAAAAGTGTCGTCTGGAGACTGGCGGAAGTGGAGAAAGTAGAATATCCTGTAAAGTTTTTATTGATTTCATCAACAGTTACATTCTTTACCGGATCATAATATCTGTTCAGTGTTTTTGTTGTCAGGGCATTGTCAATATTCGCACTTAAACTGAAAGTAAAATATTTCGCCAAAGTTGTATTGGTAGCCAATGCGATATTATTTTTAAGGCCGGTCTGCATTTTATCCCACATTTCTTTTTTAAACAACTCATTTTCCTGAGTATTCACGAAATTGGTAAGGTTGAAACCGGTATTCACTGTAATATTTTCAAGCAATCCCTGTCTGATCCCTGTTCTTGATTTAAATAAATAGAACTGGTTGATGGCCACGTTCATCTGCGGAAGACGAAGGTCTGCCAATCCTGTCGCAAAGTTCTGGGAATATGAAGCAGTTCCCGTAATCGTCATCGGAAGTTTCAGGAATCTTTTGGTAAGGGTTACCGTAGAGTTCTGCTGAGTATTCAATACATTCTGGTTGAAAATGTAATTGTTGTTAAGCGGGTTGTTATAGAACTTGGTACTTACAATATCAACAGAAGCACTGAATGTAAGGAAAGGATTGGCTTTGGAATCCTGCGAGTGAGTCCAGTTGATTCGGTAGGTACTGTTTTTAGTATAATCGTCCAGACCTTTGATTCCTCTCACCATTGTACCGATATCTGCCGTAAAGTTTCCTGAGTAACGGTATTTTTTCTGGTAATTCACCTGCGGACGTAAATTCCAGCTTCCTTTTGTATAAATATCTGCTAAAACCTTAAGGTCAAAATGTTCCCCAATGGGTTGGTAATATCCTATTCCGTTCAGGAAGAAACCTACATCTTCTCTTTCCCCGAAACTTGGAATCAGAATACCTGCAGCTCTTTTATCTGAGAATGGTAAAATAGCGAATGGAAGATAAAGCGGTGTAGGAACCTGTTCGATAAACATCTGAATAGGACCGGTCACGATCTGGGATTTTATTTTGGTTTTAATCAGCTTAATATTATAAGCTCTCATAAAATAATCCGCTGCCGTATCTTTTTTCTTGATAAAATAATCATCCGTTGTATAATCTGCTTTTCTCATTGCAAATACGGAATCATTATATTTTTTAGTTTTCTGCGCTATAATTACCCCTTCACTTTCTTCTGTTCTTGCATTGAAGGCAATGGCCTGTTTTGTTTTTGTATTATAGCTGAATTCGTTAGTTTCGTATTTTTTTCCGGCCTGCGTAGTGATTACAGGCTCCACAATCTTGCCCAAAGAGTCTTGTTTTCCTCTTGCATAGATCAGATTTTTATTATCATCAATAGAGATATAATCTGCATCAATCTGCATATCCTGATACTTTACCTGAGCATTTTTGTTCAGGAATGTCATTTTTTTCGGAACGTCTCTTCTCTGATCATCCGCTTTTGTACGGAGAACATCATTGAGGGTTTCTTTTTTTACAACTATGGTATCCTTTTTGGAAATAGTATCATTAACCGCATTTTTAGGCAATTTTTCAGGAGTTTTCTGTGCTAAAAAATTGTTAAAAATTAGGATAATTAAAATTTGTAATATATTTTTGAAGACGGTTTTGGCCAATTTTATACTATATAATTAAGGCCCAAAATTAATATAATTTTTATAACTGTAAGATGCACAAACAAAATTTTAAAATAATTTTATCATTTCTCCTTATCCTTATCAGCAACTTTATTTTCTCCCAGAAGAAGTTTACTATCGTTCTGGATGCGGGACACGGAGGAAGTGATCATGGAGCCAACAGGACTTATTCGGACATCGGAAGAGTCGCAGAAAAAGACATTACACTTGCCATTACGTTAAAAGTGGGTGCCATGTTAGAAAAAAACAGAGATTTTAAGGTAATCTATACCCGTAAAATAGACGAGTATCCGTCTCTGTCTGACAGAACCAATCTGGCCAACAGAAGCAAAGCAGACCTTTTTATATCCATTCACTGTAACTCTTCCCAGAGACCTACAGCGTATGGAACAGAAACGTATGTGCAGGGACCCAACCAGAATAATGAAAACCTGGAAGTAGCCAAAAGAGAAAATGACGTAATTTTCCTGGATGAAAAAGATAAGCAGATCTTTGGTTCTTATAATCCGGACTCCCCGGAATCATTAATTGCCCTGAAACTTCAACAAAGTAAATATCTCGAATCAAGTCTTCTTTTGGGAGGATTGGTAGAAGATAACTTTGTGAATAAAGATAAAAGATCTTCAAGAGGTGTATTTCAGAAAAACCTTCACGTTCTCCGTATGAATGCCATGCCATCTGTACTGATAGAAACCGGGTTCATCAATCACCCTGAAGAAAGTCACTACATCGCTTCAGATAAAGGGCAGACTGAAATTGCAGAAAGTATCTACAATGCCATAATTGATTATAAAAAGGCGATTGACAGAAAATCCGGTGGTTCTATTGCAACAAGAAAGCCAGAGCCGGAAAAACCTGCAGAGGTTCCTTTGAAAAATGATTTCAGAATTCTATTAATGAGTTCACCTACGAAATACAATGAAAATGATCCTGCCCTGAAAGGCCTGAACTATATTCTTACGCTTAAAGAAAACGGACAGTACAAGTATTACTATGCTGTCACCAATATGGCTTCGGTAAAAGATATTAACCTTAAAACAGCGAAAGATGCAGGTTTCAGAAATGCATTTGCCGTAGGATTTATGCCTAATCAGAGAATCAGCATGGGATATTATACGATTGAAGTGTATGCAGGCGATAAACTGAACGGGAATTCTTATATCCTCCAGAATTTAAAAGATGTGGAACGAAATAAGGACAACGGTGTATTCTACTACACATATGGAAAAGTATACACATTGGAAGATGCTGTAAAACTTCAGAAGGAACTTGAAGCCAAAGGTATCAAAAATACGGTGATACAAAAGGTCTACAGATAAATCAAAAAAAATAATTTTGAAGTTTAAAAGTTAATTCCTACTTTTGCAACCTCAAAATTTGGCCTATTCGTCTAGTGGTCAGGACTCAAGATTTTCATTCTTGCAACAGGGGTTCGATTCCCCTATAGGCTACAAAAATACAAACCTTTAACTGATCAGTTGAAGGTTTTTTTATAAGCTTTTTCATTCTGTTTTTTAATTTAAAAAAAGCTTTTTGAGCATTAGCAGTATGGAAGAATGTTTCAAATTTTGTGATTATAGTATAATAGATGAAGTAATATCCGAATTTTAATATACTGACAGCATGAGAATTACTGTTATTCTATTGAAAAGTCCATTACTTTTATTTGAAAAAGGCAATCCCTATATGTTATATGTCACAAAAGCATTATATTTGCAAAAAATTTATCCATAGTTGGTTCTACCAATATGGTAACACTGATGAAAAATATTATTGATAAATCATTGTTTGCAGTTTTCTGCAGACCATCAAATTTTATATCATGCCGGATTTAAAAATACAAGAAGCGAAATTGCTTTTTAAGAAAATCCACTCTAACCCAAAAAGTTACGATTTACAAATCAATGAAGGCGGGATTACAGGCAGAGATGATAAAATCAGTTTCAGGCTTTACAGGACTGGAGAAAGGGTTGCTTTTGAAGTAACAATTGATGAACTTACTTTCACCAATACCACTGGAGAATGGAATAATGCACTGATCATGCTGGGAAATACGATCAAAAAATTAGAGAAAGAACAAGAAAATTTAAAAATAGAACAGGCAATAAATAAACTCAGAAAGTATCTATCAGAAGAAAATTAAAATTTTTAAAAATAAATTTGGTAGTTTAAAAAAAAGTTTATAGTTTTGCACTCACATTTAAACGATATGGCAAATCATAAATCAGCACTAAAGAGAATCAGACAAAACGAAACTAGAAGACTTCGTAACAGATATTACCACAAGACTGCTAGAACAGCTTTAAAAGCTTTAAGAAATGAAGAGAACAAAGCTGCTGCTACAGAACAATTGCCAAAAGTTATCGCTTTATTGGATAAATTAGCTAAGAAAAATATTATCCACAAAAACAAAGCAGCTAACTTGAAAAGCAAATTAACAAAGCACGTTAATAAATTAGCGTAACAATATAGCTGGCCCGTTCGTCTATCGGTTAGGACCTCAGATTTTCATTCTGGTAAGAGGGGTTCGATTCCCCTACGGGCTACTTACATCTTATAAGACCACTGTAACAACGGTGGTTTTATAAAGATCACTGTAGAAAAAGCTATATTTAAATAAATCTAACCGGCCCGTTCGTCTATCGGTTAGGACCTCAGATTTTCATTCTGGTAAGAGGGGTTCGATTCCCCTACGGGCTACAATAAGAGTTGACACTTATAAAAACAAAAGCTAACACATTACTTCGGTAATGGAAGATAGAGGGCCCGTTCGTCTATCGGTTAGGACCTCAGATTTTCATTCTGGTAAGAGGGGTTCGATTCCCCTACGGGCTACAAAAGGACTTTTTCGAAAGTCCTTTTTTCGTTTCTATATATAGATTTCGGGGATTCTTCCCAAGGTTTAAGCTTTCTATAGCTCCATTATACCTACCCTAAGGAACTAAGCGATAATTTCTTCAGATACAATAGTCTATCCACCAGACCTCTTGTACAATTTTCACCCCAACAGGAACGTCATATTAAATTTCATTAAAAATATCACCAATAATGGAAATATTTTTTTTACTTCTTCCATTAATCCTTAAATTTGGATAAAACTATTCATTTTTAAAATATATAACATGAAATTCAATTTATTTTCGGGAAGCCCATCCTCTTTAAAGGCCGGATTGATGGCTTTATTTTTATTTTCTGCCGGCACAATGTCCTTGGCACAAAACAGAATTTATGCACACGCACAAAGCTCCGGAGTATTCGGAGTAGCCTGCCTGGGATGTCATATTGATAATCCCCTTAACGCTGTAGGAGATAATGAGGATGACTATTCAACAATGGTGTTGGGAACAGTCCTGTTGGGAGGAATTCAGCAAACTCTGATTTTTCCTGACCTAAGATCTGACACAAGGCTGGTAGTAGGAATCGGAACAGACAACATACCATTATCTGTACAGTTGTTAAGCGGAGTAACGCTTGAAACAATGAATGGCGGTACATCCAATGATGACCGGAGAACAATTGATGTAAGCCTTCTTAAACTGGGCGCAACCCCAAACAGAGGTACAATAGAATTCAAACCTACAAAGCCTTATGATGGGATAAGAATCGGATTAACAGGTGGTGTTCTAAGCCTTGGCGGTGGTTTCAGAGTTTATTATTCTTACCAGGATCCCTTAATGAATATTATGGTTCACAGTCAGAACGGACAGGTTACTCTTGGTGGAAATGTTCCTGTGGAAGGTTCCGAAATTACTTTGTTCAACAATTCAGGAAAAGAAGTATTCCGTTCCAAGCTGACCTCAAATATATTTGAGCCGAAACAGCCGGAAGGTGTTTATATCATGAATGTGCAAACGAAAGAAGGTAAAACCTATTCCAAAAAAATTGTAATCAAATAATTTAATAAATGATAGATTAAATGCGGTAGATTTTTTCAAGCCTGCCGTATTTTTCACATTCATTTTCAGTCAAGTACAAATAACCACTTCATTAAATAATAATAAATCATCAATTGTAAATATCAATAAATTATTAACAAATCACATAATTATGAAATAAAATATGCAACATAATTATTTTATTTATAAATTTACAAAAAAACTAAAATCCAAAATTTTCTACATATGAAAACTTATTTATTATTGAGCCAACGCACGATGAAAGCTGCAGTTTTGGCATCATTCCTATTTTTAACCAGCACAATGTCTTTTGCTCAGATTGTAAAAACCTATGCAAGCAGCCAAACCAATCAGGTGCTTGGCGTATGCCTGGGCTGCGGTGTATTGAATCCTGAGAATGCTGTAGGAAGCAACGAAAACGATTACTCTACACTACAGGTTTCTGTGGGTCTTCTTGCAAGAACAGAACAGACATTGATTTTCCCAACTACCAATATTGCGAACAATACCAATAAACTTGTTCTTGCGATAGGTTCAAACGGGACTCCTCTATCTGCACAGTTATTGGGCGGGGTATCTATTGAAACATTTAATGGAGATGTTTCCAATAACGATTACACAAGTCTTGCCACAAAACTGATCACTCTTGGAAGCGGAGATCCAAGCAAAGGAGAAATAGAGATGACGATGAACATCCCTTTTGACCGTATTAAAATAAATGTGAATTCCGGATTATTGAACATCGGTGGAGAGCTTAGAGTATACTATGCTTACCAGTACAAAGATCCTTTCATCAATTTCATGGCTCACAGCCAGGACGGGCAGTTCACTCTTGACAAAAATGTTTCTGCAGAAGGTTCCGAAGTTACTTTAACCAATACTTCAGGAAAAGAAGTATTCCGTTCCAAGCTGACATCAAATACTTTTGATACCAAACAGCCACAAGGGGTATATATTATGAAACTTCAGACAAAAGAAGGAAAAACATACTCTAAAAAAGTGATTATCAAATAAAGAAGATATAACAACAGAATGAACCCGGCAAGCTTTAAAAGCTTGCCGGGTTTTTAATATCATCTCCTATTGATGGATCAATAAAAACCCCTGACCAAAATTGATCAGGGGTTAAAATAACAAGATTACTATCTGCAATATAGTATTAGTTTTTGATTAATTTCTGCTGATATACCGCTTTATCGGTTACAGCTTTTACAATATAAATACCCTTTGGAAGTGTACTTACATTAATCTGACCATTGCTCAGCTGTACATTGATTACTCTGCCTGAAGCATCGTAAAGAGAAACATTCTGAATTTTCTCCTGAGTTTTAATCGTAAGAATATCAGTTACCGGATTCGGATAAATGCTGAATTCCAGTTTCTTCACCTCAGCAGTTGCTAATGTTGATGCAGTACTGTTTACTGTAAGTGTTTTTTCAACTAATTTACCGTTTGAGTTAAAGCTGATCACAATATCAGACGTGCCTGAAACAAGTGGTGTCAGAACCAGCTCATCATTATTGTTAATCACCGCAGAAACCGTGGCAGGGTTGCTGTTTGATTTGATAGATTTCACAACAGATACCGTCATATTGTCTGCATCAGAAACTATTGATTTCAGATCAATTGTCGTTGTGTTTCCTGCAGTAACCTGTGAAGGGAAAACATTACTTACAACAGGAACTGAGTTATTGGTAAATACCGTCAGTGAAGGGAACCAATAGTAGTCGTTCAGAGTTTTTGTATTGATAAGGGCTCCGGTCATATCATAGGTATGAATCCAGTTTTTCTGGTAGTGTGCTCCATATCCGCTTTCTGTGGTATTCAGAACCAACTCTCCGGTAACAGGGTTTACACGAAGAGCCGCTCCGTACGGAATTTGTTTAAACTGACCTGTTTGTCCTGGAATTGCAGCAAAGTTTTCGTTAAATGTTTTCGTTGTAACATCAAATCTCACAATCTGTGTTCCTGAGCTCCAGCTGCTTATTGAATTGATCCAGTATAAAGCATTTTCTTTGTTACTTGCTGTGAATCTTCCGGCATTCCATGCTCCCCAGTCTCCGATATACTTTGTAGTTGGGATATTGTAGATCTGTGTTGCAAAAGTGGTAGGATTAATGCTGATCAGCTTCTGATCCTGAATTCCCCATACACTTCCGTCTTTAGCCTGAACCACAGAGTAGAAGCCTCCTGCAATAGTACTCACTATCGTATCGGTATCAGGATTAATCACTAAAATTCCTACTCCCTGTTTTACGGCAAAAACATATTGTGAAGTACGGATCATATTTCCGATCTGCCCGTTTCCACCTGTTCCGGTAATTAAATTACCAACCTGTAAATTATCAATATTGAAAAGAACAATACCGGTGGAAGTACCAATATATCCTTTATGTTCATTAACACCTACAAATGATCTTCCGTCACCGCCTCCGATGTTATTAAAACCAGCAATTTTCTGCATAGTCTGTGCATTGGCTACAACCAATCTTCCTCCCGGAGTATATTGAGTATCTCCCCCATCAGCAGCCTGCTTTGATACGAAGTAAAATTTATCACCATAGATTGTTCCGTACTGTGTCGTTGCCCCGAAAGCCTGATTATTATTGGCATTACTGTACACACGGTAATTGATCTGGCCGTTATTATCAATGAAGTTTACAGAACCGTTGGTATGACCAAACCATTCTTCGTTCACCATAAAATATCCGTTGGTATAGTTTGTAGAAGCTACATAGGGAGAAACCGGAGTCATGGTAGAAGAAACAGGTGTTTCATTAAATCCTACATTGAAATTCCATACATCCCAGGAACCATTTTGTAATGTCCGTGAGGAAGCTCCAACACTGGAATATCCGAAATCTGCATCCGTCGGATTCTTTACCCAGTACGCCCAATATCCGTTCACGGTCCAACCTGACTGCCAATGATCGTTCGCAGCATCTATAATGGTGTAGCTGTCGAAATCATAAGCTGTCGTATTGACAAAACCATTGACCGGATATAACGGATAAGTGGTATTTCCGCTTTTGATCAGGGCATTGGTCCCCTGGCCGTTCAGATCAAATCCAATCCCTCCGACTGCTGATCCAAATTGTGTTCCCTGATAAAGCAACGTATATAATCTGTGGTCTGCTTTAGCAATAGCTTTCAGCATGTCTTCTCCGGTAGCACTTCCGTTCCATTTGAATCCCCAAACCATCGCATCAGGATTTTTACCGTCGTTCCACTGTACTACAAAAGCAGCCTGATTGGTTCCCGACCCTACCCAATACTGAATATCAGAAAAACTGATGGCAGTGGTATTAAGATTACTGATCCCTGAAATATCATTTCTGGGCACACCCTGTACTTTTATCTGTGCATTGGATACGCATGCAAACAGAAAAAGCATCATAAAAAGATAAAACTTTTTCATTTTTTATTAATTTAAATAGATTGTATTATTATTTGAAATGCAGATCGTAAGCTCCTGCTACTTCTGTAGAAACTTCACCAAGCCAGCCGGCTTCCTGATTGACTCCTGTATATATTTTCATAAAGTCTACGCCCGGAAGTTTTACATATTTTCCACTTCTGTCTACCGCCCATGAAATATCAATATTGGAAGCTTCATCATTATTCGGAGCATTATCTGCATATCCGAACTCATATGATTTTCCTACCCAATAGGATCCGTCACCGTTCTGATCATAAAAATTATTGGCGAGTCTTGTTCCCGAAAATCCGTAAGAACTCTCAGTATACCATAAAGGATAATAGCTTTGTACGTGAAATGTATTTTTTGTTTTAAACCCCTGATTTCCGAGGTTATCACTCCACTTGATATATTCCACATCGGTCTGCCAGAATTCAGTTCCGGCTACAGGTGTTTTATTTTCGTCAGGCTTAAAATAAGTTATGCTGTAATCTTTTACGGTAGCATTTTTGAAATACTCGCTGCCTGCAATTTCATACCATTCATCATTATCCGGCTTTCCGTTTTTATTTCTGTCGTAGGCCACCATAATAATTCCCGGTTCACAGGATCCTGAACGTTGATCCGCGGCATCATTTCCAAAGAATGCATTTCCGAGTATTTTAAAATCACGTCCATTTAAATTCGGAATGGTATGATCAAAACCGAACACTACATATCCTCCATATCCTCCCAGACTAATCATGGTTGAATTACCTCCCACCAAAGATTCATTGGCTTTCTGAAGCATATTCGCGGCAGTATTCCCTGGTAAATATTCCGGGATTTCATTCATAAACTGTCCTACGGCAGGGCGGAACTCCAATACTTTGGAAATATATTTACTGTATGGCGTCTTTTCTTTGGTAACGATTATTTTAGAATGAAAAACCTGCTCGTTTCCTTTATTCCTGATCTTTAAAGTCAGAGGATAAGCATCTGCATTCACACTGATAAATTCAAGTTCTGAGTTTTGGGAAATAATAGAATCGTTGATACTCCAAGTAACCGATCCTGATGCATTGGTAGGAATACTCAAAACCTTTAAACGCTCAATGGTATAGGAATCATCAAGGCCGTTAAAGGTAAATTCGTCTTCATCATCATGTTTACAGGCAATCGCTCCTAAAAGGAAAAAGGATAAAAGCCCGGTTTTTAAATAAGTAAAGGTATTTCTGTTCATGTCTTAAGGTTGGTTATTTGTATAAAAAAGCGAAGTGGGCAGGGATATTTCCGCCTTCCGTTTTCCATTTAAAGTGTCCGTTTTTATCAAAGCAATACACAAATCCCATGGATACATAATTTCTGGCATCTGTCATGTAGATATCTTCTGTGATTGGGTTTACGGCAATGCCGTAAGGGGTTTTAATAGCATCTTCATATTCTTTGTCAAAAATTCTGTTGGCGATGATCTGTTCTGTTTTTACATCAATGATTCCAAATGTCTTTTTATAGCTGTGGGTATTGTAATTGAATTCATTTCCATAGAAATAGAGTTTATCATTCACGATTGTCATTTCACTCACGGAGAGATGGAAATCTTTCTTGACCGTTCCTGTAGCTGCATCTATTAAATACAAACTGGAAGGAACATTATAATAATCTCCTCTTGAGGTTACATAGAGATCTCCGTAATTATCTTTTTTAATGTGATGAAGATTGATGGCAACATTTATTTTTTTAAGTTCTGTAAAAGTATTCAGGTCGATGACGGAGACTGTATTATCATAATCTGGAGCCTTATATCCTCCGGAATTGGCTACAAATAAGGTATTTCCCACAATTTCCATTTCTTCGGGCTGATATCCTACCACTACTTCACGCTGGATGGAAAGAGAAGTGGTATCAATTTCCACGACTTTCCCTTTCGGTGCTTTCGGATTAATCGCAACAGGTCCGGCGTAGCTGCTGGCATAAGCTTTTCCGTTTTTGAAAGCAAGGTACCGGCAGTTTTGTAATGGAATAGAAGTAATACGTTTGGCCGTTTTGGCATCAAGAACTTCAATTTTATTGGAAACATTGACTACGATATAAAGTTTGCTTCCGTACACTTTGATATCATTTCCTACATCTCCCAACTCCTTTACCACATTGGGATTGATTTCTGCGTAAATATTCCGGTAATAGGTTCCCTTGGTGTAATCAAAAAAATCAAGGGTACATTTATTACTTCCCATGTTTCCTTCATTCAGCATGTAAAAGCCTTTTATTGCTGTGTTTTCTGAAGGAAGTCCTTCCACCACTTCCTGACGGACAATAATATCATCCGTACGGCATGACGTAAGAAAAGCTAAGACAAGAAATAAAAAATAAAAGTTTAGTTTTCTCATAGGGTGAAGTTTAGAATAAGTTTAAAATTTCTTCCGGGCATCGGATAATTGAGGACCACATCATAGTATTGATTGAAAATATTATTCATCTCAAGGCTTACTTTAAACTGATGATTCGCCCAGTTGAATTTTTTCTGAACAGAGAGATCGTGAGTATACCAGGGCTGTACATAATTGTATTGAATATTGTCCTGATTCACATCATATCTTTCTCCTACATACATCGCACTGTAATTGAAACTCCAGTCTTTATAATCCGCCATCAGACTGAAAGATCCACTGTGCCATGGTGTATAAGGAATCTGATTGCGGTAAAAAGTATCTTCAGGATCACTCATGTCTCTTGCACTTTGATAAGTGTAGGACAGCAACGGTCTAAGAGTAACTTTTCCCAATTGAAGTTCTGTCTGCACATTCACATCTGCACCAATGATTTCAACCATTCCCAGGTTCATCATCAGCCAGCGGAACATGCTTCCGTTAGGGGCCGCTACAATTTTATCCTGTACTTTGTTGTAGTAACCATCTACTTTAGCATAAAAGGTCTTAAAGAGACGGTTGGTATAATTCTTCTGATAGGTAAATCCTACATCATACTGATGGGTAAATTCAGGTTTCAGGTAAGTATTTCCGATATTGGTATAATACAGATCATTAAAGGTTGGAAGTCTGAAAATTCTTTTATAGAAAGCCCTTAGAGTAAGCTCTGGAATTTTTTCCGGCTGATAGCTCATAAAAACAGCAGGCGTCCACTCTCTGGCATCTCCCGGTCTTTTGTTTTTTCTTACTTCTTCAAAAGTAAAAGTTCCTAAAAGGCTTCCCAAAATTTTGAATCTGTTCCACTGATAGGTCGTTGCCAATGCTACCAAGGTAGTGTAACGGGTAGGATAAGAAAAATTATCCAGATTGGCATCCAGATTATTGTACTGAAAATCTCCACTCAGACTGACATCCCAATTGGGAGTGATTGAGTAAATATTGGATGAGGAAAGATAAAGCTCCTGCTGGATATAAGTATTATCAGTATAAATAATAGACTGCGAACGAACCGTATCCATAAAATGGGTATAATCGTAGGCAAATTTTGCTTTCAGCTGTGTTTCAAATTTCGGGAACAGTTTTTTTCTCAGATTGGCCTGTACGAAATAATTTTCATCTGAAAGTCTGGCTCCTCTTCCACCAAAACGGCCATTCACAATGGGAGCCGGCATTCCACGATCTGAAATATAACCATACCCTCTGATATTCCAGCTTCCGTTATTTAAAGTTCCGTTGAGAGAAGTTTCAAACCGTTTTGCTTTGATATCTGAGTCCTGTCTTTTAGCGATGGTATCGTACGCCTGCTGCCCATCAGGATATTTCTTCGCGTACCGGAACCTGTAAATTCCGTCACTCTGCATAAATTCTCCGCTGAAGCTGGCAGAAACTCTGTCTGATATCTTCTGTTCCAATCGGAATGAAGGATTAAAGAGATCAATAGATGCACTTTTTGCCCTTATCACCAAATTGGTTTTTCTATTTCCTTTAAATACGGGTGTTTTAGGCTGTAAATAAATAGATCCTGAAGAACCGAAGTCTTTTGCAGGTTGAAAAATCTCACTTTTCTGTCCGTTGTACAATGATATTTCTTCCAGATCGTCTAAAGAATATCGTCCAAGATCCACCAGCCCGTTTTGGGCATTTCCTAATTGAATTCCATCATAAAACACACCTACATGCTGGCTTCCCATACTTCGGATGTTGATGGTTTTCAAACCACCCAATCCTCCATAATCTTTAATCTGAACTCCTGAAAAATACCGCAACGCATCTGCGACAGAATGACTGTTAAGCCTCTCCAGCTGCTCACCCTGCAGGATTTGTGCAGGAATAATTTCTTTAAAATTCTTTTTGTAAAGATTGATCCCTTTAATCGTCTCTTCCTGAAGACTATCTTTTTTCTTGGTTTGGGAAAACAAAAGTTGAGATGTGATCACCAATATTGTGAAAACAGCTTTTTGAATTGCAGAAGTAGTTAGTTTTGCCGCCATTAGCTCATTTAGGGTAATGAAGACGCTAATGGGTATAAGAATACAACGACAAAGCACAGCTGTCACTGCACACAATCATTGATGTCCTAAGCTTTATTCCACGAAAGCGTCAAACGATTATTGTCTGGCAGGTCTTCTGACTTACTCCATTTTTGAAATCCTTCCCATTAAAAAAACAGTGGATATATTCTTCAAAAACTTTGGTGCGGAGCTTACAGCAGCGGGTCTGTTCCGGATTTTCACCGGATTCCCTTTTAAGAGCTTTTTACGGCTCACCAAATTCCGGCAAAGATAAATAATTATTCCTAATCCCCAACTAAAATCATGATTTATAAACAATTAAAGCTCCCGAAGGAGCTTTAACATGATTTCAACAAGGGTTTCCTTTTAAATTCCAATATTCAGAAAAATACTGAATCTTGATTGAGCTTCAATATCTCCTCCCGCCAGGCGCGTGTACATGGGAAGCATGACTTCACTTCCCAGGCTCAGCTTTTTATAAGAGGCTTCAAAACCTAATTTTCCATACAAGGCACTTCCTGCAGTGTTCGGCAATGCTTCATCAAACTGTTTATTCTGAGCATAAACTTCTCCCTGAACTCCAGTTTTTACAGAGAATATAGATTTTTCATTTCCTGCAACCTGATAAAAACCTGTTGCTGCATAATTCCATTGGTTTCCAAAACGGTAATTTTTCCTGTTCTCTGTTTTAATGGTGTAATCTGTATTCACCAGTACGGCTACTTTATTTTTCTGAAACTTATAATTCAAAGCCGCCTGATAATCCCAGCTGCCAGTTCCCAGCTGAAAGCTTGGGTTGACACCGGATGCCCCTTTTTCATCAAACTTCCCGAGAGGAATTTTCACACCCAAACCTCCGCTCAGATGATGGAAATTATCTTTAGAGCTCATCAGCTGGTAAATTCCCATCAGGTTTAAATCTCCTATTCCATTGATTCTGATATCTCCCTGCATGGTTTTCTTTTCATGAAAATGGAATGGAAGGCTCGCATAAACACTCAGTTTTTTAGTCAGTGGAACTTTCCCCCAAAGTTGCAGCGTATTGAAATACTGATCCTGGGTAAGATCTTTTACAAATAAGTTCTCTTTCGCTTTATAATGCTGCGCAAAGTATTTGATCCCGATAAACTGCGGATTCAGTAAAGATTCAAAACCGGAAGATCCGTTTCCTGCTGCACAACCACAGGCATCACAATCATCATCAAAATCGAATCTGCTAAAGGTTTCGGGAGCAATATACGCACTGTCTCTAATCGTTTTCGCCTGATACTGATTAAACAGGATCAAACTTACTATCACTATAATCTTCTTCATGTTTTTTATAAATTATTCTGCAAATTTTGGATTGGATATGAAACTTTTATCCGATAATGTTTTCAGGAATGCAATGATGTATTGTTTTTCCTGGCTGTTCATGGCAATTCCTATGTGGCCGTTCTGTTTCAGCTGAGGATCAAGATTGGCATTATCTTCCACCTGATCCGAATAGAAATTAAGTACCGCCTCTAAGGTGTAAAATCTTCCGTCATGCATATAAGGTGCGGTATATTCCACATTTCTTAAACTGGGAACACGGAATTTCATCCAGTCGACCTGGTTAAGAGTAACTCTGTATCGTCCGGCATCTTTGAACTCCGTATTGTAATAGAGTCCTGTATTTCTGAAACTCTCATCGGTAAACAGCTCTCCGCTATGACAGGAAGCACATTTCTGCCCGAATAAAGCCATCCCTTTAGCTTCTGTTGAAGTCAATTGTTCTTTTCCCAGTCTGAATCTGTCATATTTTGAATCTGCAGAAATTAAAGAAGCCATAAACTGCGACAATGCTTTCAGAATTCTTTCTCCTGTAATGGTTTCGTCTCCATAAGCTTCTCTGAACAGTTTTTTATATTTCTGATCATCTTTTATTTTCGAAATAGCTTCCGGTATAGAACTGTCCATTTCATTTACGTCAGTAATCGGGCTGATGGGCTGCTCATTCAGATTGTGAATCACTCCGTCCCACATATATCTTTTCAAAAAAGCCATATTCTGGATGGGGGGTGCATTCCTGATTCCGATTCTGTCGTCTACCCCATGGCTCACCGTATGACCATGATGGGTAAAAGCATTTTCCTGGATATGACAAAAACCGCATGAAATGGTATTATTTCTTGAAAGTCTTCCTTCATAAAACAATTTCCGTCCCAGTTCCACTCCATTTCTGGTCACCGGATTGATGGATTTATCAAAAGTCATTTCCGGAAAATAAGAAGGAAACTGGAGATTATAGGCTTCATCCTTTTCCAGTGGCTGAATCACCTCATCAGAACATGAAATGAAGCTTAAGACCAATACAAGAAGAACGAGTATCGTTTTAATAAAAAAATTAATCATTGTGAACATGGTCTACTTTAAACATTTTTGTAAGATTGTTGGTAACGTCTACCAGGTGCTGGTTGGACCCCATCAGCATATCATTGGATGTGGTAAGAGTCAGTGCCTTATCTCCGCTCAGAAATTGGTTCAGGTCTGCAAGAATGTGAACAGAAGGACGGATTTGACTTGTTACTCTGGCCGTTGTTGGAAGATTCAATGTAATTTCGCGATAAAGATCCGGTGTATTGTTGGCTGCAGTATTTCCCATATTTCCTGTGTGATTCATGAATTCTTTAGAAGGAGAATCTGTACCGTATTTCCCTTCCAGTTTTACAAATACATAACCGGCCGCCCATGACCAGGACATTCCCTTCTGCTTGGCTTTTGTCCAGAATTCAGCCTGCCCGTCCTGTCCCAGTAAATATGCTTTCTGGCTGACACCCAATCCGAATCTTAGTTTTTTGTAATTATTTTTCGGGATACCATCCAGATTAAGATAAACAATTCCGGCTACAGCATCTGCCTGATCTACGATAAAAGCTCCTTTGTCAGGATTATTTTCGTTGTATTTAAATTCGTTTCCGTTTTCATCTATCAATGCGACATTACTGATGACGTATTTCAAAGCAGAAAAGTTATGTTTCTGTCCGTTAGCAGAAGTCTGAACCGTCTGATTTAGAACGATATCTCCCACATTGTTAAATCCGTTTTCAAATTTGATCTGAAGTTTTCCAGGCGTAGTATCCTGTGGGTTGTCATCATCCCTGCTGCTTCCGCAGGCTGTAAAAGAGAATACAGTAAGGGCAATAAAGAATAGTGATAAAAATTGAGAAATTTTCATTGTTGATTTTTTAAGTTGAATTAATTTGAATGGCTGTAACAGCATTGTTTTTTTACCACAAAAGGCACAAAAGTTCTTACACTTAAGTTGATCAAGTGGTAAATTTTATGCACAATAAGAGCACTTAGCTTTTAATTTATCTAAGCTTTTGTGACTTTTGTGGTTAATTAGTGATCGTTTAACTTAAAAAACCGGTGGTTTGAAAATATGGGTAAGAAACAGAAAAGAATAGGCTGTTTCGTAGGTAAAATTGAAATTGAAAAACGAAATTTTTCCAGTAGTGTTGATCTCTGCAGTCTCCGGCAGAATATAGGTATCCAGAACTTTCTGCCCAGAGTTTTTGAGTTTCTGAAAAGGTGAAGATTCTGAATCATTGGCTTTGGCGAGCTCTTTACTCAGGTAACATTTTCCATTACAGTGAACCTCCGGCCTGGTTTTATTGATACAGAGAACTTTAACAATATAATCATAATTTACAGCATACTCTACCACGGGCACTAAAGGTCTTAGCACCATATAGAAGGTAAAAAGTATGCTGTACAATATTTTCATCAGATTATTTCTTGCTTATCGCTTCGTCATATCTTCTGCTGATTTCTTTCCAGTTGGTCACATTCCAGATGGCGGTAAGATAATCTGCTCTTTTATTCTGATATTTTAAATAATAAGCATGCTCCCATACATCAATTCCGAAGATCGGAGTTCCTTTTTCTTCTACAACATCCATCAAAGGATTGTCCTGGTTAGGAGTAGAGGAAACAAACAATTTCCCGTCTTTCCCTACAGAAAGCCAGGCCCATCCTGAACCGAAACGGTCTGCTCCTGCCTTAGACATTTTTTCCTTAAAAGCATCCATACTTCCGAAAGTTTCAGTGATGGCCTTTGCTAATTTTGCTGAAGGCTGGGTATTTTTCTGAGGAGTAAGAACCGTCCAGAACAATTCGTGATTGTAATGTCCTCCTGCGTTATTTCTCACAGCAGCTGGCAGTTTTGAAACATTGGAAAGAATCTGAAACAAAGTTTCTTTTTCCTGTGGAGTTCCTGCAATGGCCTTATTCAAATTGGCGGCATAAGCTGCACCGTGTTTTGAATAATGAATTTCCATTGTTTGGGCATCAATATTCCCTTCCAAAGCATTATAAGCATACGGCAAAGGTGTCTGCTTAAACTGGGCCAGTGCAAACTGAGCCGCAAAAACTGCACTTAAAGCAGCTATTTTCATAATCTTCATAACTTTTTTGTTTATGGTTGAACAATGTTTTCTTGTTAAGCAAGAGGATGGGCGATGGAAGCTGGAAGTAATTAATGTTATAGCCTAACTTTTTCAACTTCTATTTCCTTTTACAGCCATCTCAAAAAACTGCTGGAGCTTCATCGTCTGGAATAACTTCCAGCTTCAGACATCCGGCTTCCCTCCTTCCCTATTTCAATAATTTCTTAATATCCTCAATCAGAATTTCTCTGTCCGGGTGATATTTTCCTGTCAGCATAGGTGTTTTTCCTTCCGGATCTTCATAATTTAGTCCTGAATAATAGAGAATGGGCATGTTCTCTTTGTTGTATCTGCAACGGATATTTCCCTCCTGATCTACCAAAGCAATCATTCCGCTGTGGTTCAGGCTTTCTCCTTCATCTTCTTTGTCACCCACATAGATATTAAACTGATCAGCGAGATTTCCAATATAGGCACGATCTCCGGTCAGGAAATGCCAGTTGGGAGATTTTGCACCAATTCTTTGGGCATGTTCTTTCAAAGCTTCAGGCGTGTCATTTTCCGGATCAATACTGATGGAGATAATGCCGAAGTTGGGATCATTAATCTGGTTTTGGATTGCCTTCATATTGGTATTCATCACCGGGCATATGGTAGGACATTTGCTGAAGAAAAATTCTACGAGATATACCTTTCCCACCATATCTTTATTGGTAACTTTTTTACTGTTCTGATCTGTAAGTTCAAAATCCGGAACTTTCATGACAGTATAAAGATTCTTTTTAAAATATCCCATTCCTACCCCGATTCCCAGAAAAAGCAATGCAAATACCGCAATGGGTATGATCACTTTACTTTTATTTGCGGTCTTTTTATTTTTGGGCATATTTCTCAGGATTTTTTTTGAATTCATCTTTGCAGTACACACTGCAAAAACCGTACGTTTTATTTTTATATACCGCAGTATCTTGAGTAGATCCGGCAGTTTTCATGTGGCAGATAGGGTCTTCTTTATTCACTACCTGTATATTTTCTATTTTCTTTCCGGAGGTATCCATGTGGCTTGCATGCTTTACCTTAGGCGTTTCTTTCGCACACGACAGCAATGATATCGACAGCACAGCAGCCGAAATAATGAGAGATTTCATTGTAATGTTAAATTGAATTAATACTATTAAATAAGTTATGGTACAATGTAAGTCGGAAAAGCACAACATTTCTTAAGAATAACTGATGCATCCTTTATACTTACAACAGTTAATTTTAACTGCAGAATGTTTCTTTAACGGCTTATTAATGAAGATTTTGAAAATCCCCACTTATTAAACTAAAAATATAGTTTAAAATAAAAACTAAACTAACGGAGGATGGAATATCCTTGAAAAGTATTCTGAAGAATGAGAATTAAAGTAGCTTGAGTCCGGAACTTTAATAAGTAATTCTGAGTTCAGCTGTGACGAAAATGAAAGAATATCATGAGAAATAAAAACATCTAATCCCGCAATCTTTATAGTTTGGGAACTATTGGACTGCTTTTCTGTTTTTGCCAGTTCTTTTTCCACATAGCATTTTCCCTTACAGGTGGATTGTGGTACATTCCTTTTCTCACAAAGGTTTTTTACAATATAATCATAGTTCACGGCATAGTTTACCAATGGCAAAACAGGGCGTAATGCAATGGTAAAAATGACGAATATGGAAATAAATAACCTCAACGATTTTTTTTTCTGTTACAAATATACTACTTCAAAACTGTTTTATATTCCATTTATGATGAATGTCATTGGAAAGTTGAGCTGTTACCGTTAAAATTTACAAAACTGTGGCTGTTGCTGCCATCATATTATCCCGAACTTTGAATACAATTTAGTTCTTTATATACAATTTAATCTTGTTAATAAAAACTCTGCTGATATTTTTGGCAGAGTTTTTTATTTTTTTAATGTCTTGTTTTTGTTGGAAACGCAAAGACGCAAGTTTTTTCAATGTTTACTGTTTTTAAGGCGCCAGGATTTTATCTCCGATAAAATTTAATACGGCTAATAATAAGATTGAATAAAGCTGATCATTCAGAAGTAACTTTGCTGAAAATCTTTGATTTTCTTGCGTCCTAAAAAACACTACAATTTTTATCTTCTTTGCACCTTTGCGTTTCTCCAACAAAAAATCTGTTACCTTTTTTAAATTAAAGTTTAAAAACAAAAGCCCTGCTGAAAATTCAGCAGAGCTTTATTCAATATAATTGAGTTGTGTTTATTATTTGCTTTTTAAAATTTCATTCTCTGAATTCTCACCGCATTCAAAATAGCCAGCAATGCAACTCCTACATCAGCAAATACAGCTTCCCACATCGTTGCCAGTCCTCCTGCTCCCAGGATAAGAACAACGGCTTTTACAGCAAAAGCGAGAACAATATTCTGCCAAACGATCTTTTTAGTTTGTTTTCCGATATTGATGGCCATCGGGATTTTACTGGGTTTATCATCCTGAATCACCACATCTGCCGTTTCAATGGTGGCATCACTTCCCAAGCCTCCCATCGCAATTCCTACATCGCTTAAAGCCACTACAGGCGCATCATTCACTCCGTCTCCTACGAAAGCTACAGTCTGGTTTTTAGCTTTGATTTCTTTCACCTTGTTTACTTTGTCTTCAGGCAACAGATCTCCGAATGCATTGTCGATACCCAATTGATCCGCTACATATTTTACAACGGTACTTTTATCACCACTCAGCATCGTAGCCTTTACATTCATTTTATGCAGGTTGTCTACGGTTTCTTTAGCATCTTCTTTGATGCTGTCTGCAATCGTGATATAGCCTGCAAACTTTTTATCATAGGCCACCGCAATTACCGTATATACAATATTGGAGTGGTTAAGATCATAACGAATGTTGAACTTATCCATCAACTTAAAGTTCCCAACCAGAAGTTCTTTTCCGTTAACCGTTGCTTTTAATCCATGACCTGCAATTTCTTCTACATTTTCCAAAGGAATGCTGTGATTGATTTCTCCAACATAATTGTGAATTGCTGTTGCCACCGGATGGGTACTTTTACTTTCGAGAACATTGACCAGCTGAAGGGTTTCTTCTTTGTTAAATTCAGGACTTATGCTTACTTCCTGAACTTTGAATACGCCTTCTGTCATGGTCCCGGTTTTGTCCATTACTACATTCTGAATCTCTGCAATACTGTCTAAGAAATTACTTCCTTTGAACAAGATTCCGTTGCGGCTAGCGGCACCGATTCCTCCGAAATATCCCAACGGAATTGAAATTACCAAAGCACAAGGACAGGAAATCACAAGGAATATCAATGCTCTGTACAGCCAGTCTCTGAACTGGTAATCGTTCACGAAGAAATAGGGCAGTAAACAGATTCCAATGGCAAGAAATACAACGATGGGCGTGTATACTTTCGCAAATTTTCTGATGAATAATTCTGTTGGGGCCTTTTGAGCTGTGGCATTCTGAACCAACTCCAGGATTTTGCTCAGTTTACTGTCTTCATAAGCTGTATTTACTTTTACCAGAGCAATACTGTTCATATTGATCATTCCGGCAAGAACCACTTCGCCTTTATTTTTGGTATCGGGTTTACTTTCTCCCGTTAAAGCTGCGGTATTGAATGAAGCGGAATCTGAAAGCAATTCCCCATCCAGCGCCAGTTTTTCACCGGGTTTCAGCTGGATGACATCTCCAATTTTAGCTTCTTTGGCCTTCATAGTCTTGGGCTGATTATTTTCCATAATCGTTACCTCATCAGGACGCTGATCCAATAATGCTTTTATATTTCCCTTAGCTCTTGTTACCGCCATAGACTGGAATACTTCTCCTACGGCATAAAACAGCATTACTGCTACACCCTCAGGATATTCTCCGATAGCGAAAGCACCAATGGTTGCAATGCTCATCAGAAAGAATTCTGAAAACACATCTCCCTTAATGATACTTTTATAAGCATCTTTCAATACCGGAAATCCTACAGGAATATAAGCTGCCAGGAACCATACTAACCGTACCCAGCCTGTAAACCATGCAGGTTTTATATAGTTATCAAAAGCAATTCCCAATAATAAGATGATAAAGGATATTATGGCAGGAAGAAACATCTGGAAAACCGTCTGATCTCCTGAGTCGTGAGAGTGATCATGCCCATCGTGGTCATGTCCGCCTCCTTCTGCGTGATGATGTTGGTGTCCTTTTGTATCTGGTTTTTCCGGGGTTGTACTACAGCATTTTTCCATAACTGAATATTTTTATACAAATGTAAAGATGAGACTGATGCAATGCTATTGCAAACTTTCAAGACAGTTTTCGCAGATTCCTTTGGCAAAAAGTCTTATTTCGTCAATCCTGAAATTGGTCTGGATATTTTCAGGGAAGGAAATATCTTCTTTGCAGGTAGTCTGTTTGCATATTTTACAGTAGAAATGCAGATGCCAGTCTTTGTGTGTTTTTTCATCACAATCATCTTCGCACAGTTTGTATTTCGTAGTTGTGTTTTCCTGAATGCTGTGAACAATTCCTTTTTCTTCAAAGGTTTTCAATGTTCTGTAGATCGTGATTCGGTCAGCATTTTCAAAATGATTTTCTATTTCAGAAAGGGATAAAGCCGTTTCCTGAGAACTTAAGAAATCATATACCAAAATCCTCATGCTGGTAGGTTTGGTGTTTTTATCAATAAGTTTGTGTTCTATATCTTTTTTCATTGTACGCTTTTAAATGGTTACAGATGGACTTCATTTTCTTCATAGCCTTCTTCTTCGATCTGAAAAGTGGTATGACTGATTTTAAAATCAGCCATCGTTGTATCTGTCAATGTTTTTAATAATTGATTCTGGGAATACCCGTTCTCTTTTACAACGTGTGCGCTCATCGCATTGACACTGGATGTCAGTGACCACACATGCAGATCATGGATACCCTTCACTCCGGGAGTTTTCTCCAAAGATTGACGAAGTGCATGAATATCCACATCTTTAGGGGTTCCTTCCAGCAAAACATTAATAGCTTCTTTCAAAAGTCTCCATGTTCTTGGGAAGATCAGCAGTCCGATTGCTGCTGAAATCAACGGGTCGGCATAATACCAGCCTGTGGTCAGCATAATTACTCCTGCGATCATAACTCCTACAGAAGTAAGCATATCTGAAAGAACTTCAAAGTACGCACCTTTCATATTGAGACTGCCTTCTGAATCTTTTCTTAAAATCACCATTCCGACAATATTAACGATCAATCCGATTCCGGCTACAATCAGCATGGATTTACTTTGTACTTCCGGCGGGTTCTGAAAACGCTGATAGGCTTCAAACAAAACATAGATTGAAATTCCCAGTAAAACCACAGCATTCACTACTGCTGCAAGTATTTCTGTTCTATAATAACCGTATGTTCTGGATGGATCTGCTTTTCTTTCTCCTATTTTAATGGCAATAAATGCCAGCAATAATCCTACCACGTCGGTCAGCATATGGGCTGCATCCGCTAATAGTGCAAGACTATTGGTAATGATTCCTCCTATTACCTCAGCAATGAGATAGGTTCCGCTAAGGCAGAGAACAATCAGGAGATTCTTTTTATGTCTGCTTCCTGCAGAAACGGTTTGTGTTGGTGTGCTTTCCATATTGGGTATGGTTTAATTACATTTCATAATAAGATGTATTCTCTTTTTTGGGTGGAACATTCTGCTCACCAATCATCTGTCTGATATTGATTTCTATGGTCTGCGCCAGAGAAGTCATTGGAGTATCTACAGGACCATTTTCAAACGGATCCTGCATGATGATAGATGTTTTTTCAATAGCAATGAATGTCACCGGAACCAGGAAAGTAATGGCAATTTCTACCAACAGCTGTGAATCATCAAGCCCAAACGGAAGGATGGCCGCAAAAACATAGATCAGAATATGAACTAAAACACTGTAAGACCGTGGGAAAACGGTATTCTTCAGTCTTTCGCATTTTCCCATACTGTCGCAGAGTCTTGTGATGATGTCATTCAGCTGCATTTGCTGGAAATCCGTCAATCCTTTGGATACTGCCATTTCTTTCAGCTGTCTTGAATGTTCATCCAGAATAGCATTGAGAATATTGACAGCTTTGATCTGATGTTGATCCAGATACTGCTGAACTTTTTCAGAAAATGGAAGTTTTCTCAGTGATTCTCCAAGGGCATAGGTCCAGATGATCTGTCTTTCAGCAAACTCTTTTATTGCTTTGTCTTCTCCTGCCGGCATAAACTGAATGATAAGCCTCACAAAAGTTCTGGAATCATTGACAATGGCTCCCCAAACTGTTCTTGCCTCCCACCATCTTTCGTAGGATTGGGAGGTACGGAATGCCAACAGTAATGACACCGCAGTTCCCAGCAATGCGGGAATATTCAAAGGCAGTGAGATCTTACGAAACCATGGTAATTCGTCCAGAAGACCAATAGCGATGGCAAATATTCCGATGAACAGAATTTGGGTTTTTATTTCACGGATGAAATACCAGACTGATATTTTTTTGTTTAGTAACATAATCAGGTCATTTATTAAAAATTCGGTGAGATACTCTTTGCTTTTTTTCTGCCGTTTCTATTCAATAAAAATTCCGTAAACAGCTCTAATATAAGGATAAAAAACGATATTCTACTGGTTCCGGCTGCCTTCATTAATGTTCGTGTTCTCCTGAATTCACCAGTTTGGCATTCACGAAAAATGCTCCTTTCACTACTATTTTTGCATTGTCAGGAATATTTCCAACCGGAGTTATCGCGGTATAGCCCATATCCGACGTTCCTTTCACTACTTCTATTTTCTCAAAGTTTAAGGTTTTCGGATGTGGTTTTCCTTTTTCTTCATGTTCTTCTTCCACTTTTTTATCGGTCTGAATAAACACATAGTATTTTCCATCTGCTTCTACAATGGCTTCTGTAGGTACTGCCGGGGTTGTGCTTTTATCAAGGCTGACAATTCCGGTGATATTCATTCCGTCAATCAGACCGGATTTGTTTCCAATTACTTCACAATGCATAGAGATGGTTTTACTTTCGTTTTCAAAAGAAGATCCTATGCTGTAAATTCTTGCGTCATATTCGGTTTCCGGATTGTTGGTCAGTTTAAAATGAACAATCTGCCCTACTCTCATTTTAGGAAGATCTTTTTCAAACACCTGAAGGTCGAGATGGATAGAACCGTTATCAATCACAGTAGCAACGGGAGAAGAAATATCTACATAACTTCCGATCTGTGCTGTAATACTGCTGATTGTTCCGCTGATGGGCGCTGTGATCACCAAACCGGATTTCATGTTTCCATTGCTTACTTTTCCCGGGCTTATTCCCATCATCTGAAGCTGTTTCAAAAGAGATGCTCTTTTTGTTCTTAAGGTTTTAAGCTCAGCATCAGCACTCTGAAGATTTTTCTTTGCGCCTGCATCATTATCAAAAAGCTCTCTCTGTCTTCTGTATTCCTGTTCTGCATAGGTAATTCGGCTATTGGTAGTCAGATAATCTTCCTGAAGCTGGATATATTCCGGATTGGCAATGGTGGCAATGACCTGCCCCTTTTTCACAATACTTCCTACCTGAATATTGATGGTTTTGATGATTCCTCCATACAGGGAAGTGATGGTTGCTTTATTACTATTGGGAACGCTCAGTAAACCGTTAGCTTTTATCGTGGATGTCAGCTCTTTCATTTCTATAGTTCCCAAAGCAACTCCTACAGATTTCATCTGATCTTCTGTAAGAGAAGCTATGGTTTGAGGTTCCTCGTCATGTCCTTTTTCCGATTGTTCGGTTTTAATATCTGCCTTTTCCGTTGCCTTTTCCTGTTTTCCGCAGCTTATGATGGAAAGAGCCGTGACTGTAAGATATATGATATTGTGTTTTAGTTTCATGTTATTTATTGATGATTGAATTAATAGTAACGACAGATTGGTTCACCTGCTGGATAGATTCCAGGTATTTTAATTGAATATTTGTAGCAGTCTGCAGGGCAAAAAGATATTCTACATAGGAAATTTCCCCCGTTTTATATCCCAGCTGAGCTGCTTTTACAATTTTTTCAGCATTAGGAAGTGCCTGGCCTGTATAGTAATCGTATTGCTGTAAATCCTGCTGATATTGGCTTAAAGCATTTTCCAACTGAGCGGAAAGCTGTTTCTGCTGCATTCTAGCATTGGTTTCTGCAACCTGTTTTTCATATTCAAGTGCCTGAATTCTTGCTTTCGTCGCTCCAAATGTCAATGGAATCGCTACTCCTACTGTTGCCGACTGAAAGCGTTTTCCTGAATTATAAAAATTTTCCTGTCCGTTAATGGTATGCATACCTATCAAAGACTGATTGGTGTATCCCAAACTGAAATCTGGCAGCCCCAGTGATTTTTCAACTTTCTTGTTTTTTTCGGCGATTTCCATTTCCTGGTAAAAAGCTTTCACCGTAGGATTGCTGGCAACTACCGTGCTATCGAGTACATTTTCTGCTTTCAAAGGAATATAGTCTTTATTAAACGGGACTTCAATATCTTCCGAAGTGTTCATAAGAGTTTTTAAATTCTTATAGGCATTATTCAGATAGACTTCATTTTGTCTGAGTAGCAGATCAATTTCCCCTTTCTGGGTTTCTGCAGTACTGATCTCAATTTTCTTGATATCACCTGCTTTGAATCTTACGGTTGCAATTCTGATGAATTCCTCATAATATTGATCCAGGCTGGTCAGCTGGGCCTTGTTATACTGAAGATATTCAATCTGATAATAGTAAGTCCGCACCTGTTTTATCAGTTCATTGACTGTAATCTCCTTATCAATCTGCTTGCTTTTAATATTCTCATTGATTAAATCTTTTCTTGCTTTAAAAAGTGTAGGAAAAGGAATACTCTGTGAGATCGCAAACGATTGGTCAAACTTTGGGCTGTTGTATTGCCCAAGCTGTGCTTCAAAGCTCAATTTCGGAAGTTCTTTTGCAGTTGCCCTCAATGCTTCAGCGGATTTAATGCTTAAGTCTTTTGACTGCAGGGTTAAGTTATTATTCACTGCCTGCTCTACCGCCTGTTCCACAGAAATAGGTCTGGATTGGGCGTTAAAAGTCTGTCCCAGCATCATCAATCCTACAACAAGAACTGCTGTAAACATTCCCGTATTATTATTTTTTCTTTTCAAAATCTTTGTGTTAAAAATGATATACAGCATCGGTAAAACGAATAATGTAAGGAATGTAGCCGTTACCAGCCCCCCAATTACTACTGTCGCCAAAGGTTTCTGTACTTCAGCTCCGGCTCCGGTGGAAATAGCCATTGGCAAAAATCCTAGTGAAGCTACGGTAGCCGTCATCAGTACAGGTCTTAATCTTGTTTTTGTTCCTTCAAAGACTCTCTTCAGAATATCCGCTTCACCTTCTTTTTCTAATTGATTGAATGTTCCGATCAAAACAATTCCGTTCAATACCGCTACTCCAAACAGGGCAATAAACCCGATTCCGGCACTGATACTGAAAGGCATATCTCTTACCAGAAGGGCAAATACACCACCGATCGCACTCATAGGAATGGCTGTAAAGATCAATGCAGCCTGTTTGAATGAACGGAAAGTAAAATACAGAAGCATAAAAATCAGAAGCAATGATACCGGAACAGCGATCATCAAGCGCTTGCTGGCTTCCTGAAGATTTTCAAACTGACCTCCGTAGGTAAAGTAGTACCCGGAAGGAAGTTTCACTTTCTCCAGTTTTGCCTGAATATCTTTCACCACACTTTCCACATCCCTGTCTTTCACATTGAATCCGATCACAATTCTCCGTTTTCCCTGTTCACGGCTGATCTGTGCCGGCCCCAGCTTATAACTTATATTAGCCACCTGTGACAATGGAATCTGAGCTCCGCTGGCGGATGTTATCATCAGATTATTCACATCTGAAATATCTGTTCTGTGAAGACTGTCCAGGCGGACAACCAGATCAAAACGTCTTTCATTTTCAAAAACCTGTCCGGCAGCTTTTCCAGCAAAGGCTGTGCTTACTGCATTGTTGACATCTTCGATATTTAATCCGTAATTAGCGATTCTTGTTCTGTCATATTGAACGTTGATCTGTGGAAGACCGCTCACCCTTTCAATCTGCGGTGCCGTAGCTCCATCTACCGTCTGAATGATTTTACCGACTTTATCCGCATACATCGCTAAAGAATCCAGGTTTTCTCCAAAGATTTTTACCGCCACATCCTGTCTGATCCCGGTCATCAACTCATTGAAACGCATCTGAATAGGCTGGTTTTTCTCAAAAAATACTCCTGGAATGGTTTCCAGTTTTTCACTGATCTCATCCGCGAGTTCGTTGTAGGACTTCTTGGTTTTCCATTCACTTTGCGGTTTTAATACTACGATCATATCGGTTGCTTCAGGAGGCATAGGATCTGTAGGAACCTCAGCAGAACCGGTTTTCCCAACGACCATTTTGACCTCATCAAACTGTTTGATAATTCTTGATGCCTGCATGGAGGTTTCTATACTCTGGCTCAAAGAACTTCCCTGCGGTAAAATACAATGGAAGGCAAAATCTCCCTCCTGCAGCTGCGGGATAAATTCCCCACCCATATTTTTAAAGATAAAAGCAGAGATAAGGAACACTACAGCTGTTGCAGAAACAATGATATACTTTACTTTGATTGCTTTTTGTAATAGGGGCTGATAGATCTTTTGAAGACGGTTCATCATTTTATCGGAGAAAGTTTCTTTGTGGGATACTTTCTTAGATAAAAACAAAGCGCTCATCATCGGAATGTAGGTCAGTGACAGAATCAAGGCTCCCAGAATGGCAAATCCTACTGTTTTGGCCATTGGGGTAAACATTTTTCCTTCTACACCTGCCAGGGTAAGGATCGGAATGTATACAATAAGGATAATGATTTCTCCGAAGGCGGCACTGCTTCTGATTTTTGATGCAGAAAGGAAAACTTCTTCATCCATTTCGGACTGCGTCAAAGCGCGGGCAGATTTTCTTACGCCCAAATGATGTAACGTTGCTTCTACAATGATTACCGCACCATCTACAATCAATCCGAAGTCTATGGCTCCAAGACTCATCAGATTGGCACTCACTCCGAAAACATTCATCATTCCCAATGCAAATAATAAGGAAAGCGGAATGGCCGAAGCCACGATAAGTCCCGCTCTCAGGTTTCCAAGAAAAATCACAAGAACGAAAATAACGATCAGCGCTCCTTCGATGAGGTTTTTCTCAACGGTATTGATCGCTCTGTCTACAAGGTCTGTTCTGTCCAGAAAAGGTTCTATCACCACATCATCGGGAAGAGATTTCTGAATGGTCGGAATTTTTGCTTTGATGTTGCTTACCACTTCATTGCTGTTGGCTCCTTTCAGCATCATCACTACTCCACCTACGGCATCTACTTTCCCGTCATAGGTTAACGCTCCATAACGAACAGCACTTCCCAAACGAACATCAGCAACATCCTTTATAAAGATCGGAACGCTTCCTGTTTCGTTTTTAACAGCGATATTTTTGATATCTTCCAAAGAGGTAACCAAACCAATTCCACGGATGAAATAGGCATTGGGCTTTTTATCAATATAAGCTCCTCCTGTATTCTGATTGTTTTTTTCAAGCGCTGTAAAAATTTCGGTAATGCTTGTTCCCATTGCTTTTAACCGATTGGGATCAATAGCTACTTCATATTGTTTTAATTCACCTCCGAAACTGTTGATCTCCGCAACTCCGGGTGTTCCGTTCAGCTGTCTGCGAACGATCCAGTCCTGCATGGTACGGAGTTCTTTGGCATTGTATTTCTTCTCACTTCCTTTTTTAGGATGGAGAATATACTGATACACTTCTCCAAGACCTGTACTTACAGGAGCCAGCTCGGGAGTTCCTACTCCTTTTGGAATTTCTTCCACGGCATTTTTCAGCTGTTCATTAATGAGCTGTCTAGCAAAATAGACATCTACATTTTCTTTGAACACTACTGTAATCACAGAAAGCCCGAATCTTGAAATACTTCTTGTCTCCTGAATATCAGGAACATTGGCAATGCTCTGTTCAATAGGAAAAGTAACCAACTTTTCCACTTCCTGTCCGGCCAATGTAGGACATACGGTAATGATCTGTACCTGATTGTTGGTAATATCCGGCACAGCATCTATAGGTAATCTGGTGGCGCTCCATGTTCCCCAGATGATCAGCACCAACGTCATCAAACCAATGATCACCTTGTTTTTGATACTGAATTTTATAATTTTATCTAACACGATTTGTATTTAATTTTTATTGAAAAGTGAATGCACACAGTATAAAATACTGCAGCAAAAATATCCTGAAAACCTCTGCAATGGTATTGCAAAGTTTTAAGCACAGGTAAATATCAGAAAGCAAAAGCTTTCTAAAAGTCAATAAAAATTAAATTTTAGGAGGCTGCCAGATAGGGTCGTAAACCTGGTAAGCAAAGTCGTTTTTGTGGAACAGGATCTTCTTTGAAAAGTAAGCAGGAATCTGCTCGGGAATTTCCAATAAGGGATCCATTTTAAATGCTGAAACTGTTATCTGACAACAGCTGCATGCACACAGCGGAGAACAGATATCTCCTTTCTCTGTAGAATGAACGCCATGAATGCTTAATGAGATCTTATTCTCTACCGAATTCTGTGGATGAGACACATCAGCACATGGCATCAATGATAGCGCCATGAAATAAATTGCCAGTATCCATCTTAAGAGGTTCATGGTACAAAGGTAGAAATTTTTTGTAAAGGTGAAGCTTTTCTTTATATAACTGGATTATAAAAATATAGTTTTAGATCCAGTTTATTTGATCGAATGAATTTTTAGCTTAAAAAAAACTTATATACTTAAAAAAGAAGTATAAACGATAGAGGATTTATTTCAAATTGTAATTCAGACAGATACACAAATTGCAAACACACTAATCTCGTTTAAAAAAAACTACAAAACGCTTATATTTTTGTACATCATCAGCCTGTTTCAGAAACTTTTAGAGAGATATTCGTAATTACGAAAAGGTACTTTGAATCCATATAAAATATAAATAGTTTTGGCATAGAAAACACAAAATGAAAATAAAAAGTAAGTTATCCAAGTATTTAAGAAAACTAAAATTACTCCGTTTCGCTGACCAAATCAGGTTTTATTATACCTGGTTAAAAATGTATAAAAAAAATAAGAAATTCAGGTCAATTCATCCAAATACTAAGCTCCCTAAAGATTATCTAATGTATGAATCTTTCTTATTAGATTATGACAGCTATTATAATGGAGGGAAAGTAACAGCAGAATGGATTATAGGTTTAATTAGAAATCACAAAGAGATTAAACATAAAAAAATTTTAGATTGGGGATGTGGTCCGGGGAGAGTAATTAGACATATGCCCACTCTTTTGGAAGAGACTAACCAATTTTTTGCAACAGATTATAATGAAGAGTCAATAGATTGGTGTTCAAAAAGTATAGATCATATTGATTTTAAAACAAATCACCTATCTCCACCATTACACTATGAAAATGATTTTTTTGATATAATTTATGGGATTTCAATTTTTACTCATTTATCTGAAAAAATGCATACTGAGTGGATTAATGAACTTAGAAGAGTTTTAAAAAAAGACGGGATCTTAATTGTAAGTCTGCAGGGAAACAATTTTAAGTCAAAGCTTACGTCCTCTGAGTTAAAAGAATTTACTAATGGAAAACTTGTAGTACGGGGCAATACGAAAGAAGGACATAGAATGTATTCTGCTTTCCATCCGGAAACATTTGTAAAATACTTATTTAAAGATTTTACTATACTGAACCATATTGTTTATTCTGATGATCTAGCTAACAGTAATATATCTCAAGATGTGTGGATAATAAAAAAATGATCTACAATATGATTTGTATTTACTGTTTAATCATTCACATGGAGATACAAATAGATATAGAATGAGGACCTATAAGATCGATCTTTCATAGTATTATAAAATAATAGTAATGGCAGGGGTTCTGTTTTTTGATTTTTAGATATTCAATAGAAAAAATATTTATTTAAACATATAATAAAAAACACGATATGAAAACTCAATTATTTTCGATGGCATTCTTAGTGTCATCATTTACATTTGCACAAAGTTGGAGTACAACAGGAAATTCAGGAACTAACCCATCCAATAATTTTATTGGAACTACGGATAATCAACCTCTGATTTTTAAAACGAACAATACAAAAGTGATGAACATTCTTCCCAATGGTGTAGTAAAAGTAGGCATTAATGATCCGGGAGGAAGTGATGAAGCGTATTTCAGAATCTATAAGGAAGACAATCCGGCTTTTGAGATTGCTAATTCTTTGGGATCATTCCAGATCGGAAAATCAGGATGTAATGGCTGCTGGGGTGGGCAAATCGGAGATACAGTTCTAAGAAATAAAGGTACAAGCCACAATATCATTATCGCCCAACCTAATGATGGTAATGACGGTTCCACTTATTTTGGTATTCAGGATGCTTATAACGGAACATGGGTCAAGTTTTTCAACAATGCTATTGCCAGATTTGACGGTAAGATTAAGGCTAAAGAAGTTGAAGTAAAAACCAATGTATGGGCAGATTATGTTTTTAAAAAAGAATATCAGCTGAAATCTTTAGAGGATGTTGAAAAACATATTATTGAAAAAGGGCATTTGCCCAACATTCCCACTGCTCAGGAAGTACTGAAAAACGGAATTAACGTTGCTGAGATGAATTCTAAGCTGCTTGAGAAGATTGAAGAATTGACATTATACTCTATTGAACAAAATAAGCAATTAAAGTTTCAAGCAGAGGAAATTAAGATGTTAAAAAAACAGTCCGAAGAGCTTCAAGAACTAAAAACTCAGGTTCAGCAACTCTTATCAACACAAAAATAACCACCAATGAAAAGAAAATTACTCTCACTATCATCCCTGATGATAGGATTCTTCGGCTATTCCCAAACCGAAGTGTATTTCAAATATGATGAGGCCGGAAACCAGCGATACAGGGGAATCGACGCTGCTGGTAAACAAGCCGAAGGAATGGTTTCAAAAGAATCAAAGGTAGCAGCTGTTACCAGACAAGCTCCTGTTATTGATGAAAAAACATTCCTGAAACAAATACGCCTGTTCCCGGTTCCTGTTAATGACTATCTTACCATAGACTGGACAGAAGAAGTGGATGGGCTTATAGAATCCGTTTCATTGTATCAGCACAGTACAATTCACTGGAAATTCCAGCAACAGAATATCCCGGACTTAAACCGTCAGGTTAAAATCAATATGACAGGTTATGACTGGGGAGTATATGTTTTGCGCTTTACGCTAAAAGATGGCAGAATTTTCAGTAAAAACATCACCAAACGATAAATAACCATGAAACTTTACGATAAGAAAATACAAGTATTTTCATCATTCATACTGTCATTATGGGCAGTAATGGGCTTTTCACAAACCATACTGTATCAGGCAGAGAGTACTTCGAGAACGGTTCAGGATCCACAAACAGTGGTGCTGGCACCAGGATTTCGAGCGTCTTCCAGCTCATCAAATCCATTTATAGCTAAAATTGGTCCTGCTACGGAGAATCCGGGCGGTGGTCCTACCGATTCAAATGCGGGGGCAACTAATCCATCGGGAACGACAGCTCCGGATGGAAAGAGTTTTCATGATACCAAGGGTAATATTGAGGTTAACGGAGCCGGGCAATTACAATTTACTTTACCTATTGCTTTGCCTCCCGGGGTGAAAAGCGTAGCTCCACAAATTAATTTGATGTATACCAGCGGTTCTTCCAA
The DNA here is from genome assembly GCF_036362765.1 of Chryseobacterium sp. CP-77. NCBI lineage: Bacteria > Pseudomonadati > Bacteroidota > Flavobacteriia > Flavobacteriales > Weeksellaceae > Chryseobacterium > Chryseobacterium sp. CP-77. Next base: position 3,914,305 of record NZ_CP143637.1, on the reverse strand, counting down.
TGGAATAGCAGGATATGGCTGGAACATTTCAGGTGTTACCTCTATCTCCAGAGTTGGTAAAAATATTGAGAAGGATGGAGAAATAAAAGGAATACAATTGGATTATTCCGATTATTATAGCTTTAATGGTCAAAGATTAATTTTAAAATCAGGAGAATATGGTAAGGATGGCGCTGAATATGTGACGGAAAAATACTCTAACGTAAAAATTAAATCTGTTGGAAATAGTTTAAACATTTCAGGACCCAACTATTGGGAAGTGACTTTTGAAAATGGATCTCAAGCTAAATATGAAAAAACATTTTCATCAGGATTTATGGGAGATACAACCCCAGCATTGGAGTATAACATCACAAAATGGAAAGATCCTCAAGGGAACTTCATCACATACAGCTATGAATATACACCACTTGGTTCCGCGGGCATAAATGGTGGTGTGTCCAGAATATCCACTATAACATGGGGAGGAAATGAAACATTAAATAAACCTCATTATAACAGCATTGAATTTACTTATATAGACAGGGACTTGACCGAACAGTCATATGTACAGGGATTAAGATATGATCAAAATAAACTTTTGTCCGAAATTAAGGTAATTTCAAATGGTAGCCAATTTAAAAAATATGGAATTAATTATATTAAAAATGGAACAAATTATCAATCAGTTGATAAGATAACTGAGTATAATACAGACAACAGTGCAGCTAATCCGGTAGCTTTTACTTATCCAGCTCCTACCCAGCCTGTTTTAGAGTTTTCGAACAATAATGTAGATAGCTTTGAGAATGTAAAATTGTCAGGAGATTTTAATGGTGATTCCTATCTGGATTTTGTTATGAATAACGGAACAATAAAGCTTGGAGGATTAAATGACACCTATACTGATATTTCAACAGGTAAAACCTTTAATGCTGAAGCTAAAGTTATCAGCACGCTGTTAGATGAAGAAGGGGAGATTTATAATGGAAATGGGATTGTTCAATATGAAAGTGGTAAAGTAGTAGGTTATATATTCAGAAATAATGCTTTTGTAAAGATATTTGAAAAGGCCGTATATGATGAATCACAATGTACACAAAGTACAACTGATCCTTATCCTGCAGGCTGTCGAATGTTATCCCCTATATTTAACGAAGGTGATCTTAATGGAGATGGTATTTCAGATATATTTTTAACATTAAAGCAAGAACTTTGTCGTTGGATCCCGGATCCTAACTGTAGCGATAAAAGTGCTGATGGTACCGTTAGCCGTCCTCCCCCATGTACAATACTTGATTGTACTACTTATACAGTCGGAAATTTTATTATTGACTTAAAGAATGTAAATAATCCTGTCGTTACCTATACTGTTGATTCCGCAATCAATGAAAATTCATATTATAAACAACAATATCTGGATGTAGATGGAGACAGAAAAGTAGATATTATTGATGTTTCCAATACCGCCTATACTGTATTTGAGTTTGTAAAAACAGCTCCTAATCAGTATCTGAAGAAAATTAGATTCACAGGCAATTTAGTCGAAACAAAAGCACCTGAATTTCCTGTTTTATTTGGAGACTTTAACGGTGATGGAAACCTTGACTTTACGATCCCAACAACAGATAACAAAGAAAAAGATGACTGGAGGTTTTATATGGGAACTGGAAAAGGATTTTCCAATTTTCTAAAAACAGATTTCTTGAAATACAGAAAACCTAATGACTATCAAAATAGTAATTACCCTACTTTTAATATATACCAGCACGTATATGCAGTGTCAGACATCAATAAAGATGGGAAATCAGATATTGTCCATATCCTCCCTTTTAACAAGGCAGGGCAGGTAAATTCAAGCGGACTTATACTTAACCGATACTTTGGCTATACTATTGATGCTTATACTGCTAACGGGGCTACAACAAATGGCAGCCCTGATTTCTTTACCAGCTATACGTATGGAGGATATAATTATGTAACCAATGATGTAGGCAACTTTACTCTATTCTCTCCGATCACTTCACAGGTAAAGGTCAACAATAATTATTATGATGTTTTTTTATTCTGGAAAGAAAGGATGCACAAGCTTAAATCCACTTCTTCTGTTGGAAAGTTGTCCCGAGTGCAAACCATTACCCAGGGAGGGATTACAACATCAGCAGATTATTTAGAAATAATCCCGAATAATACTGTTAATCCTAATTTTTATCAAAAGGTTAAAAAAGAATATTATCCTTATTTTTCTTTAAACAGGGTTGACCAATCCTATGCTGTATCTCTGTTAAGACAAGAAGGAAGAAAGCAGGATTTTCGATACAGAGGGATGACCGGGCATATGCATGGAAAAGGGATGATGGGCTATTATCAATCTGCCCGCTCGTCATGGTATGCAGACGGTTTTGAAAATACTAAAATCTGGTCAGGAGTAGAAATGGATCCTCTTTTTGATGGGCTCCCGGTAAAAGAATGGAATATCTCGACCAACGATGAATCTAAAATATTTCCTTCTGATATTTCTGAAAACAACACCCAGTTATTAAGTTTTAAATCTACTGTTTACCAAACAGATAAGCTATTAAACGGGCAAATTGTAACGGGAGTAATTGCTGATACTGATAAATCAAAAGTTGTAACAGCTACTATTCCCACAAGTACTAAAACAAAGGATTTTCTAAATGGTACATTAACAAACACTTCTATCACTTATGGGGATTATTATCTTCCAAAGCAAAGTGTATTGAATGTTAATAACGGATATGCGATAACAAATTCTAATTTTGAATATATTCATAATTTCTCAGGAATTGGACCAGATTACTTTGTAGGTCGTCCTCAATCTAAAACCGATGTAGTACAAGCTTATGGTGATACAAAATCTGCCAAAGAAGAATATATTTATGAAAATAATCTTCTTAAAACCTTAAAAAAGTGGAACAGGGATACTACAGGCTACTTACTGGAAACCTACAAATACGATGGTTTTGGTAATATCACCGGAAAAACAATCAGCAATAGCGTAGATTCTCAAACTCAGACAGAAACAAGTCTGTATGAGCCTAAAGGAAGGTTTGTAGAGAAAAAGACTGATAATTTAGGATTAGTAACTATTATTGAATATAATGATTGGGGACAGATCAAAAAGCAAACCGATCCATTAGGTAATACACTTATCAATACGTATGATAGCTGGGGGAAGTTATTAACTTCCAAAACCAATTTAGGAGGAACAACTACCTATAAGTATGAAAGAGATAATAACGCTAATATAATTCTTACCCAATACGATCCTGATGGAAATATCTCTAAAAAATTTACCAATAGGTTGGGTCAGGATTATAAAACCTCTGCTAAAGCATTTGGACAGGGACAATTTGTTTGTAAAGAAATCCAATATGATATACTGGGAAGAAAAATTAGGGAATCCGAGCCTTATTTTGAAGGGCAAAGTGCTTCTGGATGGAATATCATTACTTATGATGATTCTGTTTTCCCTATCAGCAAGGCAACCGCTACAGCATTCAATGGTAAGCAGATGGAAACTACTGTCTCAGGCTTGACCACAATTGTAAAAGAACTTAACGGTTATGGAAGAACTACTTCCAGAACCACTGATGCTTTAGGAAATGTAGTTTCTTCAACGGACAAAGGAGGAACGATTATCTTCTCCTATAATGCAGCCGGAGAGCAAATCAAAGCACAGTATGCAGAAAATATTGTCACCACAAAATACGATTCCTGGGGAAGAAAATCAGAATTTAATGATCCTTCCAACGGATTGTATAAATATGAATATGACGGATTCGGGCAGCCGAAGAAGATTATAAGTCCGAAAGGAACAAAGGAATATACGTATAATAATCTGGGACAGTTGGTTGCTCAGACGGAAATTTCAAGTATAGACGGAGGACAGGCTACCAACAAAACAATTTCTTTTACTTATGATAATAAAGGAAGGTTAGTTTCAAAAGATGGAACATCTAAAGGAAAAGTTTACAGTTCAAATGTGTCTTATGATCAACAGGGAAGAGTACTATCATCCTCAGAAAGCAGCAACGGAAAATACTTTATCCAGAAAGGAATTACCTATGATGATAAAGGAAGGGTAATTTCTTATGAAAAGCAGCTCTATTCTTCCGGTGCTCTTACTAAAGTTCAGATTGAAAATATGTATAGCGCATGGAATGGAGAATTGTATCTGGTAAAAGATAAAAATTCAGGCAAAACCCTTTGGGAATTGACAGAAGCCAATGCCAAAGGTCAGGTATTGAAAGCAAAATTAGGTGCTGCTAATATTAATAATATATACGATGGTAATGGTTTCTTAGCCAATGTTAACCATTCTTCAACAGTAAAACCAAGTATCCTTCAACTTTCTTATTCATTCAATGCCATTAAAAATGAATTGAATAGTAGAACAACGGGAGGAGATTTCAATATTGTAGAATCTTTTGATTACGATGATAATAACCGTTTGGTAAATTGGACAAATCCGGTAACAGGAGTTAAACCATCTTCCAACCGAAATGTTTACGATATTAAGGGTAGAATCATGGAGAACGATCAGGTAGGAGCGATGAAGTATGAAAATTCTGCCAAGATTTACCAGCCAACCGGAATGACGTTGAATGCGGCAGGAACTCAGAATTATAACAATGACTTAATCCAAAGCATTGCTTATAACGAAAACAATGATCCAGTTTTTATTGATGGAATGAAAGGAGATGTTGCCTTCCAGTATGGACTTACGAATATGAGACAAAGAGTTACCTATGGTGGCGATTTTAGTAATGATGGAGATGGTAAGTTTACCAAATTTTACAGTGAAGACGGAAGCTATGAAATCGTAAAAGATAATACGACCGGAAAAGAAAAGCATATCATTTATATTGGGGGTACACCTTATGAATCAAATATTGTATATTTAAAGAACTTTACGGAGAGTAGCGGTACTTACAAATTCCTACATAAAGATTATATAGGAAGTATCTTAGCTATCACTGATGAAGCTGGAAATAAACTAGAACAAAGACATTTTGATGCATGGGGTAATTTCACCCATTTAAAAATCGGAAACGGATCCATCATTACAGACAAAAATGTCATCCTGAGCCTGTCGAAGGATCTCATTATAGATCGTGGGTATACTAGTCATGAGCATTTTGCAGAGATAGGAATTATCCATATGAACGGAAGGCTGTATGATCCACTATTAAGAAGATTCTTAAATGCTGATGAAAATATACAGGATCCATACAATACCCAGAATTACAATAAGTATGGGTATGTAATGAATAATCCATTGATGTTTAATGATCCGAGTGGTGAATTCTGGCAGATTTTTGCAATTCCTATTGTTAAAGCGTTACTTTTTGCTGTAGTCTCTTACACTGCTACTGTTTTGATTACTGGTGCGAAGTTTAATATTCTCAACTTATATTCTAGTATTGTAATGAGTTTGATAAGTGCGGGGATAACAACTGTTATAGGAGATGTCTTTTCTACTGCTACAGCAAGTATAGGAAATGAGGCTTTAAAAAGTCTCGTCCATGCGGGGGTACAGGGAACGCTGAGCTTTATGCAGGGAGGTAATTTCTTTACTGCGGCTGCCAGTGCATTTTTGTCAAGTGCTGTATCGTTTGGGTATGGACAAGCTGTTGGAGCTGCTGCGTACAGCGGTGTAAGCCAGGTTGCTTTGGGAATGCTTTCCGGTGGTGTGGGGTCTGCCCTTTCCGGAGGAAATTTCTGGGAAGGCGTGAAGATTGGTGCTATTGTCGCTATTTTTAATCATCTGGCTCACAGAGGCGACAATCTTTTCAAGGCTTCTAAATCAGATGGGGATGGAGATGGAGACTCTTCAATTATGAAGATAATGAAGGCGAATAGTCCTTTAGGAATCTTTGGAACTGATCCTGAATCTATAATGATTAATAAAGTTGGAATAAATTATGTTGCGGGAGTAAATAATATCAATGACACGTTTTATTTCTTAGATAATACAGGAGTGGGTAAGGCGAGCTTTAGAACAGTTAGAACCCTCTATATGAGTGTTACAATTAAGCACGCTGGAATACCAACTAATGCACAAAGAATCTTTGCTAAAGCCATTGATGCTGGATTAGATGCTCTATCATTGAAAGTTAAATTGCAAGAAGGTATATTTACTCAACAAGAAATGGATTTATTGTTAAAAAATACAATAGATTTAAATTTACGGTTTGAAAAAGGAACATCTAGTTTCCAAGCTCCTTTCAATACTATGAGAAAATTTATGCATTCTAATTGGAGAGGGTCTTGGTTTTAAAGAAAATAATAATTAAAAATAAATTAAGTATGGATATTTTTGATAATGTACATTCTTTGCTTGAAGAAAAAGAAATAAAAAATGAAATAAAGTATACTTTTCTTAAAAAAAATGTTATATATATTTCATTAAACAAGTTAGATAGAGTTCTTTTAAGTATTGACTTGGTTTTAAATATTTCTGACAAATACAGTCTTATAAATGATTTAATACATAGATTAGGCTCTCCAATACAAAATACAGAGAATACTTGGCATGAAGAAAAAGTACAAAATAGTAATTTTTCAGAGTCAAAAATTGAAAAAAAAGCTTTTACAAATATTAACAATACTGATATTGAATATATTATGAATTTAGACGTTATAAGATGGAATTATGAATCCATTATTATTACTGTTTCAAATTATCCTTTAGTAAGAGGAATAGGAGGACATAATTTTTATATTAATATAAGATAAAAATTTGCAATAATGGAATTAACACATGATATTTTGGGAAAAAAATTAGGGTCTTTAAATACTTATAGTAAAGGTCAAACATCTGAAAATAAATTACCTTTATCCTTTTTGGGAAAAGAAGTAAAAGTGTCTAACATTGGTATTAACAATGATACAATAAATTCAATGATTTTTTCCATAGATGATGCTAAAAAGCATTCAGATATCTTAAATAAATTATTAGAGTTGTATGGAAATCCGAAAGTTGCTTTTGAAGATGATCTATTTCCAAGTCATAACAATAATGATAAAGAAGGTACATTTAGCTCAGGTATAATATCCAGTAAAGACTTTAAGTTTGATAAAGCTAAATTAAATGAATACATTTATATCGTTTGGGACACCGAAAACTTTATGCTAAATTATTATAAACCTAATTCAACAATGAATGAAAGTTTGGATGTTAGAGTAGAAATGATAAATAAAGTTTTTTAGAAAATTTCTTATACACTAACTTTGTTTTTTTAGGCTGTCCAACAAGTTTGGGCAGTCTCTTTTAATAAAAGCCACCGCAAAAGCAGTGGCTAAAAAAATCAATCTAATTATGGACTATATCCTATAAATTCGGATTATTCTCAAATTCCCTTTGTGGAATACTGAATAAATAATAATTACTATTCGGTACAAAAGCAGATTTATCCGGGAAATCAAGAACAGAATGTCCTTTACCGTCTACGGTTTTCACAGTTCCGTCCGGTGTAGTTACCTGAACTTTTATCGGTTTTCCATCTGCATCTACAAATGGTTTTCTTACTACTGTGCCCTGTGTTCTGATAATATCTGAAAGAGAGAAACCTTCTCCAAACAATTCTTTTCTTCTTTCAATCAGAACTGCATCTACTACTGCATTCTGTGACAATGATCCAGAATAAATATTAGCATTTCTGGCAGATTTCAACTGGTTCAGTACGGTTACCGCCTGAGAAACATTTCCGCTTCTTGCTTCCGCTTCCGCTTCGATCAGGTACATTTCCGCAGCTCTCATATAAACAATATCTGCAATAAGGGTAGGTTTAAATTTAAACTTGGCATACCTCAGCAATCCTTCTCTTCCTTTCTGCCCGTCCCATGAAAATAATTGATATCTGATATCATTAGTATCAAAAAGGTCTTTAAAATAAGGATCTGCCATAAAGCTGTAATAATAACTTCCTGAGGAAGATACATCCAGATAATGGAAGGCATAACTTTCATCAGACTGTTCCTGGGTCTGTGCATGTCCCCAGATCCATTCTGCGTTGTTGATATCATTAAAGCCATCTTTATATTTCTCCGGAGCCATTAGAGAAAATCCTTCCCTTGCGATTTTTGCTGATGCTGAAGCTTTGCTCCATTCTCCTGTATTCAGGTAAGTTCTTGCTAAAAGTCCGTTTACCACAGAACGGTTGATCTTATCCTTATTATTTCTTGTATAATTTTTCAACAGGTTATCGGCGTCGGTAAGATCACTTTTAATCAAAGTATAAATTTCTTCAAGGCTTGCTCTCTTCTTCCCTACTGTGCTTGTTGTGGAAGGTTCTGTATAAATCGGGGCTGTCAACGCTGATTTGTCTTTAAGATAGCTGAACTGGTAAAAACTCGCCAGATTCAGGTAACAGAAAGCACGTAATGCCTTTGCCTGGCCTTTCACCTGATCCTTTTTCTCCTGGCTGCCTTCCGTTCCATCAATTCTTGTAATCACATTATTCATATTATTGATGGTGGAATACAACATAGTCCAGATAAACAGCGGACGGCTTGCTGTACTGTTCACCATTTCTGTAAAGGCATAGGTAGAAGCGAAACCATATTTATTCGTCAATACTGCTACATCACTTCCCATGGCATCACTGGCTCTCAACACAGTGGAATACCCGATATTGGCATAGGTTGTTCCATCATTATTAAATTTTGCCCAGGTACCGTTCACTACCGTCTCAGCACTTTCGGCTGTTTTGAAAACTTCTACACTACTGGCCTGATCAGTAGGAGCTGTATCCAGCTCGCTTTCGCAGCTTGCCAACGACAAAAATCCGATAAGAGCAAACGATATATATTTTAATTTTTTCATTGTTTCAATTTTAAAAGGTTAAAGCGTTGCCTGAAGTCCAAAAGTAATTGTTCTCATGGCAGGATATCTATAATACGTGGTTCCGTCCAAAGCCTGTTCAGGATCCATTCCTTTATGTTTATAGAATGTGAGAAGGTTTTCTGCCTGGATATAAATTCTGAATTTTTTCAATCCTATTTTCTCAAAATAATCTTCAGGGAGTGTATATCCTAAGCTTACATTTTTAAGTCTTGCATAAGTACCGGAATACAGGAATCTTGAAGACGTTGATGTCCAGTTATTCGTTGTTGTGCTCAATGCGGGAACATCTGTATATGGATTATCCGGTGTCCATCTGTTCAACATTTCGGTACTCCACGCACGTCCTCCCGCACTTCCGTTATGCATGATGGAAGTATAATCTGTATCTAAAATTTTACCCCCGATTTTGAATGTCAGTAATCCTGAAAAGTCAAAATTCTTATAGGTAATGCTTGTACTGATTCCTCCTGTCAGTTTAGGCAATGCAGAACCCTGTAATAGTTTTGTTGCTTTTGAATATTCTGAGGTTGTTCCTTCCACTGAGTTTCCGCTGGCATCAGTAGAAACTGTTTTCCACAATGGCTTTCCATTGCTTGGATCTACTCCAACCCATTCAGGAATAAAGAAATCGTACACAGAACCACCTACCGTTAACAGCTTGGTTCCTACCACAAGAGAACCGCCAGGTAATTTTGTGACTTTATTGTTTAAAGTACTTAAGTTCACATCTACATTCCACTGGAAATTATCATTCTTAACCGGTGTTGTAAATAATGAAAATTCAAATCCTGTATTCTGAATCGTTCCGATATTAGCAGGATAATCACTGATTCCCAATGATGGTGCCACTGGCATGTTAAACAGAAGATCCTGGCTTTTTCTTTTGAAGTATTCAATATTTCCTTTAACTCTGTTATTCAAAATAGCGAATTCCAATCCTACGTTTAAATTAAGGTTGGTTTCCCACTTTACATTATTGGTAGACGTTTTCTCCAATGTTGTTCCCGGTTCTCCACCAAGGCTGATAAACCTGTATAACTCCTGATACGCATAATAAAGCGGCTGTCCGTTGGGTCTAAGTAATTTATCATTCCCCTGACCTCCGTAACTGGCACGCAGTGTTAACTGATTGAAAACATTCAGGCTTTTAATAAATTCCTCGTTCGAAATTTTCCATGAACCTCCTACTGACCAGAATCTTCCCCACCTGTTATCTTTCGCAAATCTTGAAGAACTGTCTGCTCTTCCCGATGCAGATAAGAAGTAAGTATTATTGTAGTCATACTCTACTTTTCCAAGGAAACTCAATAAGCTTAATTTATTACTGTTTCCACTGAAACTTCCCAGCAGAGAAGCAGCATCCGGCTCATAGTAATAAGGCAGTGAAAACTGACTTCTCGTTCCTGAAATCGTCTGATAATCGTATTTGTAGAATTCATGTCCTGCTAATGCATTAACATGATGCTTTCCAAACTTTTTATCATACGTCAGAATATTGCTGGTTGTATAGGAAAGTGTTCTGGTATTGGTCTTCGTCACTGAACCTCCAATTTCCGCACCTTGCCCAAGTAATGGATTTGAATAATAATGTCCGTTATAATTCACCAGATCAACAGAGAAGCTTGTCTTGAATTTTAACTCCGGCAAGAAGGTGAATTCCATGAATCCTTTCCCTGAAAAGTTATCTTCTTTATTTTCGTTTTTATCTAAAGGCAAAGTTGCTGCAGCATTTTGGTTTTGAAGCGCATTCGTTGGCCTGTATTTTCCAAAATCATAAATTGGATTTCCGTCGGCATCTAAAACGTAAGTTCCGTCAGCATTTCTTTCATAATAAGGATAGAATGAAGGAATAAACCTTGCGGCATTGATGATATTGCTCACTTTTGAATCCGAAGAAGTAGGCGCCTGCTGAATACTGTTCGTATAGCTTAAGTTGACTCCAACATTCAGCCATTTTTTAACTTCGGAATTAATTTTAAGCCTGGTATTATATCTCTTAAAACCAGACTCAATGGCCATGCCTTTGTCATCCAGATAACCAAGGGAAAAGAAGTAATTACTTTTCTCACTTCCTCCGCTGATATCAAGATCCACCTGGTTTCTTGAGGCCACTCTCTGTAAAATATCTCTCCAGTCATCATTCCAGAGTGGTGAAGCACCAGGCAATAGTTTTCCATCTGTTCCTACAGGTTTTGGATAAACAGTTCCATATGGATTAATTCCAAGAGTAGAAACAAGATTATCTGTTGCCATCTGAGCAGCCTGCTGAGAAGAAACTTTACCGGACTGATATCCGTTTCTCAACGCTTCCCAATATAATTGAAAGTACTGATCTGTGTTTACCTGTTCATAATCTTTGACAGCTCTTCCTGAGAATCCCTGGCTGATATTAAAATTAACTTTTGCTTCTCCTTTTTTTCCTGATTTTGTAGTGATGATGATAATTCCGTTTGCCCCTCTTGAACCATACAAAGCACTTGCTGTAGCGTCTTTCAAAACACTGATGGATTCAATATCACTTGGGCTGATAGAGTTAATATTTCCGTCAAAAGGAATTCCATCCACTACATATAAAGGATCACTGGAAGCACTGATGGAACCAATTCCTCTGATTCTGATAGTAGAAACCGCACCCGGCTGCCCTGAGGCACTGGTAGTCTGAATCCCTGCAACCTGCCCTTCCAATGCTTTGGTAATATTGGTGACAGGTCTGTTATTGATTTTATCACTGGAAATGGTGGCTACAGAACCGGTATAGCTGTTTCTTTTTGCTTTTCCGTAAGCTACCACAACTACTTCATCAAGCTCCTTTTCATGAAGACTATCTTTTTTCAGTCTGGAATTCTGTGCATTTACACTGGTGACTCCCAGAAAGAAAGCAGCAACCGGAGGAATCCATACTTGGGCACTAAATAATTTTTTACTAATCATAATCAATTTTATTTACCATATATTAAAATTTTGCCCTTTGCAGAAAAGTCAGCAAAGGGCATCGATAAATACGATAAACCAAATGCTTATTTTTCCTTAAAAGGCTGAATGTAACACCTTGCCCACGGGTAGGTTGTCAAGACTTCACAGGGTCAGTTCCCTCCATCTTTCTTTATAAGCCGATCGAAATATGGTTGCAAAGCTAAAAACTTTTAGTCTACAAAACAAGTAGACTTATATTTTTTTCATGATAATATTTTAACAATTAACATAAAATTTTAATAAAAGCCATAACAATAAGGAGTTGCGACTGTTATCATTTTTTCACACATGACAAATATCATTATCAATAATTCAATGGAATAAAAATTCAGCATCACTTAATTTTTATGTAATTAATTAAAAAAACTTTTTAATTTTATAGAATGAAAGTTTTAATCATCAATGGCCCTAACCTCAATCTGTTGGGCACAAGAGAACCTGAAATCTATGGAAATGTTTCTATGGAAAATTATTTGGAAATTTTAAAATCCGAGTTTCAATCTCATGAATTAAAATATTATCAGTCAAATATTGAAGGAGAGCTTATCAACAAGCTTCAGGAAGATGACTTTGATGCCGTTGTGATTAATCCGGGAGCTTTTACTCATTATTCTTACGCTATTGCTGATTGCTTGAAAAATATTCGAAAGCCAAAAGTAGAAGTACATATCAGTAACATTTATAAAAGAGAAGAATTCCGACAGAAATCTGTGACGGCAGCCAATACGGATGCGGTTTTATCTGGTTTTGGGATGGATGGGTATAGATTGGCTTTATTAAGTTTAAAATAATTCTAGTAATTTCCCGCAGCTAGTTATGGATAAATTTATGAAAATAAATGATAAAATTTACTGTAAGGATGTTGGGGTCTATTCCAGTCAATTAACAAAAAGAGAATCCTATATTATTAAAGAAATAAATGATGCAAATGTAAGGATTCAAAATAATGAAGGAAGGCTGAGATGGTATTCGAAATTTTATTTTAGTTTAAATAATGAACCGGAAATAATTTCGATTAACATAGATGATACAATAGAAAATATTGAATCTGATGTCATAGAAGTAACCATTACATTTTCTGATAAAGCAAAATATTGGATGACCTTCACAACTCCAAAGTATTTAGATAAGATGTTGGATGAAGAGTCTTATTTTTCTTCAAAGCACTTTATCATCATAAAATCTCTAACTGAAGAATCAATCAAATTAACAGTTCTAAAACTGGATGAACAGAATGAGTTGATTGAAAACTGTAAAAAATATGAATAAAAAAACGCCTCATCATTGATGAGGCGTTTTGTATGTTGATTGGTAAGTATTAAATAGTTTGTTCCTGCAATTGAGGTCCTGAAGCAACTAACTTCTTACCTTCTTCAGTATCACAGTACTGCTCAAAATTCTTGATATATCTTGAAGCAAGATCTTTTGCTTTTTCTTCCCATTCTGAAGCACTTTCATAAGTATCTCTAGGATCTAAAATACCTGTAGAAACGTTTGGCAATTCAGTAGGAATTTCAAGGTTCATGATCGGAACCTGAGTTTTAGGAGCATTATCAATAGAACCGTCAATGATGGCATCAATGATTGCTCTGGTATCTTTTAGAGAAATTCTCTTTCCGGTACCATTCCAACCTGTGTTAACCAGATAAGCTTTAGCTCCGTGTTCCTTCATTTTACCAATTAATGTTTTAGAATACATTGTTGGGTGTAAGGTAAGGAATGCTTCACCAAATGCTGGAGAGAAAGATGGCTGAGGTTCTGTAATTCCTCTTTCAGTTCCTGCTAATTTTGATGTATAACCGCAAAGGAAGTGGTATTGAGCCTGATCTTCATTCAGGATAGAAACCGGAGGAAGTACTCCGAATGCATCTGCTGAAAGGTAAACAATCTTTTTGGCATGACCTGCTTTAGAAGGCAATACAATTTTGTTGATATGATAGATTGGATAAGAAACTCTGGTGTTCTCAGTGATAGATCCGTCGGTATAATCTGCTACTCCATTGTTCACAACAACGTTTTCAAGAAGAGCATCTCTCTTGATGGCAGCGAAGATATCCGGTTCTTTTTCTGCGGATAAGTCGATAACTTTAGCGTAGCATCCGCCTTCATAGTTGAATACTCCGTTATTATCCCATCCGTGCTCGTCGTCACCGATAAGGTATCTCTTAGGATCGGCTGATAAAGTTGTTTTACCAGTTCCTGAAAGACCAAAGAATAAAGCTACATCCCCTTTTTCTCCTACGTTTGCAGAACAGTGCATTGAAGCCATCCCTTTTAATGGAAGATAGTAGTTCATCATAGCGAACATCCCTTTCTTCATCTCACCTCCATACCATGTACCTCCGATGATCTGTAGTTTTTCAGTAAGGTTGAACATGATGAAGTTTTCAGAGTTTAATCCCTGAGCTTCCCAGTTCGGGTTGGTAGTTTTTGATCCGTTGATTACTGTGAAATCCGGCTCGCCAAAGTTTTCAAGCTCATAGTGAGAAGGACGAATGAACATATTAGTAACAAAATGTGCCTGCCAAGCCACTTCAACGATGAATCTTACTTTAAGTCTCGTATCCGCATTCGTTCCGCAGAATGTATCTACTACATAGATCTTTTTAGATCCGGCAAGCTGGTTCAGCACTAGTTCTTTACAAGACCCGAAAATTTCTGCAGTTGTAGGTAAGTTTACTTTACCATCCCAGAAAATTGTATCTCTTGTAACATCATCCTGAACAATATATCTGTCTTTAGGTGAACGACCTGTGAAAATTCCTGTTTTTACTGATACTGCGCCTGATTCTGTAAGCTCAGCTTTCTCAAACCCCTGATTTTCAGGAGAAACTTCAGCCTGATATAATTCTTCGTAAGAAGGATTATACACTACTTCATAGTTTCCTTTAATCCCTAATTTCTCTAAATCCTGGATGATTTTAGTGTTTTTCATTTTACTTATATTTTCTATTTCTTTATTGCTTTCAACAAAAATAATATTAATTATTTGTTAAAGGTGGTTTAAATATACTGATATAAGTCAGAATGGCAAATAAAAAAACAGGATTGTAATATACTGATTATAAACCAATTATATCATCCCATTCAAAAACAGTCGTAAAACCTTTCTCCCAAAAATAGTTCTTATAGTCCCCAAATTTCGCACTCATCACAAAATCTCCACCCCATGCGCCTAAACTTTTGACAAATGAAGGGCAATCTGAGAAAAATTTTTCTTTAACTGTGAGAATTTCAAGAAAATCGGCAATTTTCCGCTCATGAATCATCATTAATTCAGAAAAATTTTCCAATTCATCGCATAACATAATTTTCTTTGTGATATCCGAAAATTCATCAACCAGTTCCGGGGACTTCTTTTTTGATTTGTAAAAATTGATTCCTTCCCTACTATCCTGCTTCTGATTTAAATGGATAAAAATCAGTTCATTTTTAAAAGCTGGATTAAAATCTACTTTCTCATATCTGATCTCCGGTTTACTCTGGAAAAGAACTGCAGATTTTTCTTTCGCTACAGCGATATCGTATCCACTGCCTCCCAAACTGATGCTGTTAAGATGAAAAGGATCTATTTCAGCCCATTCCGCAAGGTTATTCATCAGGGTGGAACTGCTCCCAAGCCCATAATCTGCAGGAAACTGAAGGTCTGTTTTTAAATAATAAGTAAGGTCTGTTTTGAATTTACTGTCAGAAAGCAGCTGAACATTTTGTAATGTTTTGGTAATAAATTCAGCGCTTGACGGAATATTGGTTTCTAAGATCTGCCAGTTTTTATAATCAATGACAGCTTTTAACCATAATGTATTCTGATGATAGGCTTCCCAAAGAATAAGAGATTTTCCATCTTCTTTTTCTTCAAAGAAAAACTCTTGTCCCAGCCTGGTAGGTACCGCTAAGACAAGAGCTCCATCGATTGCGAAATATTCTGAAGTAAGCATAAGCTTGCCCGGTGAAAAGATCGCGCTCATATTTTTTTATTTAGATTGCAGAAGTTGCTTCTACAGATCCGTCAATTTTTTTGATCAATCCCTGAAGGGTTTTTCCTGGTCCTACTTCTACAAAGTTAGAGGCACCATCTTTAATCATATTCTGAACAGATTGAGTCCATTTTACAGGACCGGTAAGCTGAGCGATCAGGTTTTGTTTGATCTCATCAGGGTTGGTTACCGCTGTAGTCGTAATATTCTGGTATACAGGAATAGTTGCTTTTCTGAATTTTGTCTTTTCGATAGCTGCTGCCAGTCTCTCCTGTGCAGGCTGCATCAATGGTGAGTGGAAAGCTCCGTTTACCGGTAACAGCAATGCTCTTTTAGCGCCTGCTTCTTTCAGCTTTATACAAGCTTCTTCTACTGCAGGAGTTTCCCCTGAAATAACCAATTGTCCCGGACAGTTATAGTTGGCAGGAACAACAATCCCGCTGATCTGCGCACAGATTTCTTCAACCTTTGCATCGTCTAATCCTAAGATTGCAGCCATAGAACTTGGATTGGCGTCGCAAGCTTCCTGCATTGCTTTCGCTCTTTCAGAAACTAATTTCAAACCGTCATCAAAGGATAAAACTCCGTTGGCAACCAAAGCTGAAAACTCTCCCAAAGAGTGTCCGGCTACCATTTCAGCACCAAGACCATTTACGGCTTTTAATGCTGCTACTGAATGTATAAATATTGAAGGCTGGGTAACCTCTGTTTTCTTAAGATCCGCATCCGTACCGTTAAACATAATGGAAAGAATGTCGAAACCTAAAATTTCATTGGCAGATTCCATCAGATCTTTAATATCTTTTCTAGAATCATACAATTCTTTTCCCATTCCTACGAACTGAGAACCCTGCCCTGGAAATACAAGTGCTTTCATGTATTGAATTAAATATTATGCAAATATAACTATAATGTTAACAATATTCGTTTTAAGTGCTATAAATCATTTATGGTACTAACCTGATTACTCTGTAACCTGTATTTACATAAGCACCGTTAGCTTTAGATTTTACAAACTCAAATTTGGTCGCAAGCTGAGTCTGAACTTTATTCATTTGTTTAAAGATCTCTCCTTTTTTATTCTCTCTGGTTAACATGTCATTTACCACATCAAAACCTACGATAGCATATTTCGGTGGCGTTTTGCAGTATTTGCTTTTATAAGCAGCCAGAATTTCTTTCTCAAAGCTTCCGTCTGTATTGATCTTTCTATCCATCAGATATACAAGACTTGCCTGGCTCAGCTCATCCACTTTCTTCTCAAAAACAGGAGAATAGAACATACTGAAGGCTTTTATTCCCTGAACTTCTTTAGACATCGCAATCATTCTGTTGGCAAAAGCATCTCCTGCAGTATTATCATCATTTGCTAAAATGGCAATAACCGGTGCAGACTGTCCTGTCATCATATTCTGATCCGGCTGAATATCTGCCGACGAATTAACAATAATAATATTAGGATTTTTTACAGCTTTTTCAAGTCCGGCTTTGATATAGTTGGCATCTTCTTTTTTAGCATCTGCCACTATATATATTTTCTGATCTGAATACACTGCTTTTACTTCTTCCACAATCTTATCAGCATACGTCTGATTATTGGTTTCTACAATAATAAGGTTACTGTAGTTATAGAGTTCCGGTGAGTTGGCAAATGGTGCTACAATCGGGATTTTCTGATTTTTGGTGAAATCAAGAACATCAATTACATTAGATTTGAAGAAAGGTCCGATAATAAGATCTGTATTATCAGGGTTGATCTGCGTCAAAGAGTTTTTGAACGAAGCTTCATTCCCTGAGTCTACTACTTTAATATCCAGTTTTTGTCCTCCTCTTGCATTTCTTTCAATAGCGAGTTTAGCTCCTGTCAAAAAGTCAAGTGCCATTCCTCTGTACTGCGTTTCATTGGTGCTGTACCCGAAAGGAAGCATCAAAATAACGCTTAAAGCATCACCATTCTTCTTTATGTATGCAGCATCCTGCTTTTTGATTTTTAAAACCATTCCGGTTTTCAAACCATGTGATAGATCCGGGTTAAGAGCAATAAGCTCATCAATAGAAACACCGAATTTATTAACAATAGAGAACACTGTATCTCCCTGCTGAACCGTGTAAGTAACATAATCATCACCTGCAACAACAGTGGAAGCAGCGGTTGATTTTTCGTTGCCTGAATCCATTTTTGCTTTTGGATTTGAAGTTTCAGCAACAGTATCAGTATTATTGTTATTGGATCTTTTTATTGTTATGGTATCACCAGGTTTCAGTCCTTTTTCTTCCAATCCCGGATTTAAAGCATAAAGATCCTGCTGGCTGATGCCAAACTGTTTTGTAATTCTGTAATAATTATCTTTTGCCTGAATCACATAAGATTCTCCTTCTGCAGCAGCAGTGGTAGCAGATGTAGCAGCAGTTGCTGTTACTTTTTCTACAGGAGTTTCAACGGGCTTTTCTACTGTTACAGCCTGTTGCTCGCCACCATATTTTTTAATGCTGGCAAGAGGTAATGTGATTTCGTCTCCGATTTTCATGTGAGAATCCAGTTCAGGATTCAGTTTTCTTAAATCAGTTTCGGAAATTCTGTATTGTTTTGTAATACCATAGATGGTTTGCTTTGGCAGTAAAACAATTTTACCCAGAGAAGAAGCACTTGTATTTGAAGTTACTTTTCCTGCAGGAGCTGTTTTTGTTACAGCCGGAGTGGCTGCTTTTTCTGATTTTATCGTTAAAACATCTCCGATCGCCAGTTTGCCATCTTTATGTTTTGGGTTTAGCTTCAGCAATTCATCTACAGTCATTCCATACTTTTTGGCAATGTTGTAAGGATTGTCACCTTGCACAACCGTATGTGATTTCTGGGCTGAAACTCCCAAAACCATACATAAACTGGATAGAATAAAAAACCTCTTTATCATATTCGATAATTATAATTTACAAAAATACTTCTTTAAAATTAAATGGCAACAATTATTAATTTTGAATCTTGAACCACCATTTCTTCCAAACAATTTTCAAGCCACGAATAGCCATAATCTGAAAAGAATACACTAAAGTTATATACCCTCTCCTGCCATGTTTTTGCGGGATGAACATCTAAAAACAGATTTTCAAGTCTTTCGAGCAATTCATTCTGTTTTATTTTTTCTGCATGAAGCAGTCGTTTTTTCATTCTTTTAAATGATTTCAGCTGTCGTACTTCTTCTGCCTTCACCATATTACCGAAAGATCTCTCCGTAGTTTCCGCAGATGCTTTCAGTGCAGAAAAATTACTGATCAATACTTCTTCTTTTTCTTCGAGCAATCGTAGAACAGAATTATCTTTTAAAATCTTCTGATTGGTAAGTACCGTAAAATTTTGGAAAAAATCTTCTATTTTAAGATCAAGCTTTTTTATTTTCCCTAAGGTTTTTTCTTTCAGGAAAAGCATAGAATTTCTTGGAATCAGGATAGGAAAAGGAATATTGATTTTTGAGAAATAATCTTTCAGTTCCAGCCAGTACATGATTTCGGCATTTCCACCAATATAAGCCAGATTGGGAAGTACGTTTTCCTGATAAACCGGACGCATTAATGCATTCGGACTGAATTTTTCAGGATGATTTTCCAGTTCAGCCAGAATCTCTTCTTCTGTAAACTGGATGGTTTTATCCACAATGATATACTTCTGACCATTAAATTCAATTCTGTCTCTGGTGTCAGAAAGATAGAAAAGGTTAATTTCACGAGGATTTACCTGAACCTTTCCATATTTCTCAGTAAGAAAATCTACTTTGTCTTTGGAAGTTTTCTGTAAACTGAAGTTCAGAAGCTCATCTTTAAAAATCGTTTTTATCTGATTCTTAAGTTCTACAGAATCTCCATCCAGAATCAAAAGTCCGAATTCTGAAAAAAGACGGTTGACAAGAATCTTAATGGCTTCCGTTAAGGTGTTTCCTGCTTTATAAGCTTCCTTCATCATTAAAATCAGCTCTGTCCCGAAAACAGAATCTTTGAATTCCTTTTCAAATTCAGAAATAAAATAGGTATCACTGATTTCAATTCGTCCTACGGGGCCGCCGGATTTCCCGTTGGTTTCGTAATAGTTATTTTCAGTTTTAAAATGATTGATCTCTGCAAAATCATGATCCTCCGAAGCCATCCAATATACCGGAACAAAATTAAAATCCGGAAAATTTTCTTTCAGATAGGTACATGTCTTTATCGTCTGAAGAATTTTATATATAAAGAAGACAGGTCCGGAAAACAGGTTCAGCTGATGTCCTGTTGTAATAGTGAACGTGTTTGGCTGTTTAATACTATCAAGATTTTCTTTCTGTTTTGAAGAAAGAGTAAGACTTACAAGCTGACTTTCAAATACATCAGCTAAAATATTTCTTTTCTCTGATGCGAAAGAATCTTTCTTCAGGTGCATCTGCTGTCTGAAATGCTCTAAGGAAAATGTGTT
Source organism: Chryseobacterium sp. CP-77 (assembly GCF_036362765.1). Taxonomy (NCBI): domain Bacteria; kingdom Pseudomonadati; phylum Bacteroidota; class Flavobacteriia; order Flavobacteriales; family Weeksellaceae; genus Chryseobacterium; species Chryseobacterium sp. CP-77. Next base: position 3,894,063 of record NZ_CP143637.1, on the reverse strand, counting down.
ATTTTCAAAACCTTCAATTTTCTGATGTAAAAAATCTTTTACCAGCTGAGGAATGCTTTCTATATCGTTAAATGATATTTTATTAATTGTTTTCAACCTGTACAGTTTTTAGTTGAACAAATACCACACAATTCCGATATTCAATCTGAAATCATACACCGGGTAATGTGGAAATGCATATGCTTTGTTGTTGGAGATCACCGTTCCTATCTGCTGCCCTTCTATGAAAAAGAACATTTTCTTCACCTTCATATTAATATAAACATCGGCGATAGGCTGCCCTCCAATTGAAAATGAATCTGCTCTTGGCAGAATGTATTCATTAAGAACCGGGAAATATTCTCTTGAAGCGAATTTAGAGAAATAATATACTTTAACCCCTGCTTGAATTTCTGCTGCTTTTTTAAAGGCCTGTGTCTGGTAGAAGAAGTTGGCTCTCCCGATAAAACCTGGTAAAGGAAGCAATTCTTTATTGGTTAAAGTATTCTGGAAATGCACTCTTGTATTCAGATGGAATTTATTGAAGCTGAATGTGGCATCTCCTCCGATCTGAGAAATATTCACAGAATTGTTACTTTGCTTCGGACTTCCGTTACTATCAAAATACGTATAGTTATCAATTCTGAAGTAATTGGCAAAAAGCTCTGTTTTGAACCATTTCAGATTGATGCTACCTCCTACTTCCATTACAGACTGGTTCTTCGCATCTTCAAAATAATAATTGAAATTGTTATAAACGGAAGTATTTAATAAATAATTGAAAGAAGGATAGGCACTCTGGAAGTTTACTTTTGCATTAACGAAATAATCTTTGATTGGTTCAAACTTCAGATTATTGGTTGTTTTCAGATAACTTTTAAACTGGCTTCCGTTTGAAAATTCCAGGAATGAATTTAATTGAATTTTGTTCCAAAGTTTTACCTGCAGATTTCCTACAGCTCCAATTCTGTTTTCTTTCAGTTCGCCAGGGAAAGGAACACCGTTCAGTGCAACAACATCTCTTATACCTAATTTGATCATCTGATAACGCACCCCTGCATCCAGCTTGAATTTTTCATTATTAAAAATCAAGCTTACCGTATTGCTGAAGTTTTCAGAATATTTTTTGGTTGTCAGCGGGAAACCATCTACCAGTTCAGCAGGGTCATTATACCAATATGGCTCCAAAGCAGTTTGATTATAATAATATTTGTTCCCCTGATGAGAAATAATATGTCTTATACTAAAAGGAAATTTCCCGGAATTGAATGGCGTAAACTGATGACTCAGATAGTATCTTCTGTAAGAAAACTGTGAGCTTGAAGAGGCCAGATTTACCTGCGCATTTTGTCTGTTGCTATAATTACTGTCACCACTTTGAAACAGATTATCCTCTGTAATACCTCCACTTTCCTGATTATTTACATTCTGATGAAGATAATGGGCAAAAAGCTCATAATTTCCGCTTTTTGAAACATAGTGCCCAGAGAATAGTGTATTGTTATTTGCTGACAATGAGTTTCTGTAAAGTCCCTGAGAACGGAGTCCCATATATTCAAGAGCGAAGTTGAATCTTTTTCCGATGTTCTGAGTATAGGTTGATTTCAGAGCAGCTCCGTTTCGCATGGCATTATGATAAATAAATGATGCGGTAGGTGTTTTTACGTCGTAGTATTTCACATCATTGGCTCCAATGATCATGTAGGATTTATTGGAAGGCAGTAATGAAAGATTTTCTTCAGGATTTACTTCAAATACAAGTGGATTGAATCCTGCACCAATGTTGGCAGGCTGAACTTTTCCAAAATTATCTTTATTATTTTGCTGTGAAAAGATATAGGTTTTATCAAAAGTCATTACGGTATCAAAAACTTTCTTTTCAGAAAACTGAGTCTGATACTGGTAGTCATTAATGGTAGGCTTAAAAATTTTCAGGGAATCTTTTTTCCCGGAATCTATCACAAGGGTGTCTTCTTTTTTGGACTGAGGCTTTGTCTCTGCTTTATTCACGACCTGAGCCTTGGCTATAAAACCTAAAGAGAAGAGTATGAAAAGGATGTACTTCATTATTCATTATTGTACAGCAAAAATAAGAAATAAAAGGACATAAAAAACCCCTGCTTTGAGCAGGGGTTGTATATCAAATGATTATTGTATGATTAATAACCAGGGTTTTGTTGAATCTGAGGGTTGTTATCAATTGCTCCTTGAGGAATTGGTAATTGCCACTTGTGACTTGCAACAGGAAGCGACAATACAGTCGCAGGGTTTCCTGCTCCATTAGATTCAGGACCAAAGTTAGATCTTTGAATAGGTAGAGCAAGTCTCTTTAAAGTAAAGAATCTGTCTGTTTCAAATGCTAATTCTAGTCTTCTTTCTAACATAATTGCATCCCACAGAGCTTGACCAGCTTCTGCTCCAGGAACAAATCCAGTATATCTTTGAGCTCTTAATGTATTCAATAAACCTAAAGCTCCAGCTTCGTTTCCTTTTTTATACATTGCTTCAGCAACATTTAAAAGTACTTCTGAAGTTCTTAAATACTTCACATCAACGGCTTCAATTGGTTTGTCTGTAGCTTGCTTGTATTTAATTACGTTATTATAATTTTTACCATTGAAAGGAGATGTCACGATATAAGAAGATTTTCTAATATCTATATCCTTGAACTTAGTATATAAATCATAGTCTACAACATATTCTGACTTAATCTGACCTCCTACAGTCTGGTTATAAGCAGAACCTGTTTTAATATTTTCAATACTTGAGTTCAATATTTTGAATAAAACTCCATCAACAGAAGTATCATTCCAGATATTTTTAAAAGTTCCGATTGTTCCAACACTTGGTTTTAAGGCAAGAGCTTTTTGCCCCCAAGTAATAGCATTATCATAATCACCTTTATACAAGTATACTCTTGATAACATTCCTTGTACAGCTGCCTTTGTAAGTTTACCTACATTTGCAGATTGCGTAATGTTTTGTTCTGCAAAAAGTAAATCACCAAGAATTCTGTCATAAACCTGATTTACGGTCAGATTTCTTGTAGTTACCAAAAACGGATCAAATTTATCAACATATGCAATACCCATTGAACCTCCAGCATCAGCAGACTGAGTAGGTATTTTACAATATCTTCTTACGATATCAAAGTGAGCAATTGCACGGATTCCTCTTGCTTCAGCTTCGATATTAGTTCTAAATGCCCCAGGCGCTAAATTATTAATCTTATCAAGAACCGCATTAGCCCTAGCCGCTACAGCATAACCACCTCCATAAACAGAAGTAATTTCTCCTACGTTTCCAGCAAAATTTAAATTGTATCCATCGTTATTAGATCTCCTTCCCTGAGGATTCTGAATTAGGTTATCTGAAAGAATATCTGGTATTATCAATTGAGTATTATCTCCTTGATAGTACCCTCCAATTTTAAACGCATCATATGCATAATCTACCCCTCTTCTGAAGTCTCCTTCAGTTGTATAATAGTTATCTACAATCAGTCTATCATTTGGCTCTACACTTAAATCATCAGTACAAGATGCAACAGTGAAAGCCATTGAAGCAAATAATACTATTCTTACTATATTTTTTTTCATGATAAAATTGAATTAGAAGTTAACTTGCACTCCCATTAGGAATGTTCTTGTATTTGGATAATTGTATAAACTTAAAGCTCCTGGAATAAATGCTCCATTGTTAATTTGAGTTTCAGAAGCTACAGCAATTTCTGGATCTCCTGTAAAATTAGTCCAAAGAGCTAAGTTCTGACCAGAACCATATACTCTGATACTGTTTACAGGAAGTTTCTCACCTAAGAATTTCTTATCAAATGTATATCCGATTTCTACTGATCTCAATCTTACGAAATCTGTTTTTTGTAAGAATTGATCTGTTGTTTGAAGACCGTTTACATTAGGTTTTGGTAACACACCTGTATCTCCTGGGTTTTTCCAGTAATTGAATGCATCTGTACTTAAGTTTTGGTTATAAGCAGAGAAGTCAACAAGGTTTTGTGCTACGATATTATAGCTATATCCTCCTGTTTGGAAAGAGAAATCTGCGTTTAAGTCAAATCCTTTATATCTGAACGTTGTTCCAAAACCTCCATAAGCACTTGGCAATGTAGATTTTCCTGGCAGGAACTGAGCATCACCTGAACTATATACATTAGTTATAGAACCATCAAGTTTATAATACAATGCATCTCCTGTAGTAGGATCTACACCTGCACTTTTAACCATTTTAAATACTGTTGGCTCGTTTCCAATGCTCATGAATGTGTAACCATCTAAGCTAAGCTGAGTATTAGTTCCGTATAAGCTCTTTACATTATATTTAAGCATTGAAATATTTCCTCTTACAGACCAGTCAATATCTTTACTTCTGATGATGTCAATATTCAATTCAGATTCTAAACCTTTAATTTCAATATTTCCAGCATTGGTAACACTCGAGAATAAGTATCCACCTCCTTCATATTGAGTACTTGGAATTGCATAAAGGAAATCTTTTCTGTCATCCTTAAATACTTCCGCACTTAGTTTAACTCTGTTATTCCACATTACAAAGTCAACCCCTAAGTTTTGAGATGTTTTAGACTCCCATTTAAGGTTTTTGTTTCCTACACTGTTAGAAGGACCTGAAGTAGGATCTAAACCATAGTCACCAGATACAATAGAGATAAGGTTTTGATAATCTGCAAGAGCAGAGATATTACCTGTTGTACCAATACTATATCTGAATTTAATATCATTGAAGAAAGGAACATCAAAAAAAGATTCTTTTGCTAAATTCCATGCTGCTGAAGCAGACCAGAAGTTACCATATTTATTGCCTTCCCCTAGTCTTGAGTTTCCATCTCTTCTGATTGATCCAGATATGATATATCTGTTAGCATAGTTATAGTCAACAACTCCTAATAAACTCACATAATTTGTTGTAGTTGTATTACCTGTAACCGCAAATGGAGTAGCTGCCGAACCTACATCAGTAATGTCTGGCCCTAGCATAACTCTTTTTGTTCCTGATAAACTTCCGAATTGCTCCTGGCTATATTCGAATGCAGCAACTGCAGACACTTTATGTTGTCCGAAAGATCTTGAGAAGTCGAATCTATTATTAAATACATATGTCCAGAAATCTGATCTTGTATCTCTAATACTTCCATCCGGATATCCGTACACTTTAGCAATATCTGAACCTTTTCTTACAACATATTTGTTTTTTCGAAGGTCATAGATTGTACCGAAAGTAGATTTAAATGATAATCCTTTAAAGAACTCATAAGTACCAAATACCTGTCCTGACAATCTTGTTCTCCAGTCAGTTGTCACCTCATTTCTTCTAAGGTCAATTGGGTTAATAGAGTTTGTTGTAGGATTGAATGAACCATTTGGATTATAAATTGGCTCATATGGATTCAATGAGTATACTGAATAGAATGGACTTAATGCGTTATATGAGAATCGCTGATCTTGAGTCTTAACATTTACTACACCAAAATCAAAACCTAACTTCATTTTATCAGTAATCTTCTGATCGAAGTTAAATCTAGCATTGTATCTTTTAAATCCTTCTAATTCCTGTAAGATCCCTGAGTCAGAATCATAACCGATAGAAGCATAATATGAATTTTTATCTCCTCCGCCTCTTACAGATAAGTTGTGGTACTGGATGCTTGAGTTTCTTAAAATTTCTTTTGACCAATCATGATCCTGCGCTAATAATGCAGCTTTTTCTTGATCTGTATAAAGCGGGTTTGGATTAATTCCAATTGTGGACATTTCATCTTCAAATTGAATCTTTTGTGCAGTATTCATCATTTTGAAGTTGATATCCTTTGGCTTATAAGCAAAACCAAATCTTGTATCGTATGTAATGGCTGGTTTTCCTAATTTACCTCTTTTAGTAGTAACTACAATAACCCCGTTTGCAGCTCTAGCTCCATAAACAGCAGTAGAAGCAGCATCTTTCAATTCGGTAACACTTTCAATATCTGTTGGAGGAATCGAGTTAAACTGACGTTGAGTCATATAGATACCATCAACAACGAATAGTGGATCAGATGCTCCTAGAGTAGAAGACACATTGATAGCACCTCTGATTCTAATTGATCCCGGTTCTCCTGGTTTACCAGAGTTTGTAGAAACCTGCAAACCTGACATCTTACCTTGAAGCATGTTGGTAATACCTGTACTTGAAGCTGACATTCTCGTTAATTCTTCACCAGATACTACAGAAACAGCTTGGGTAACTTCTTCTTTTTTCTTTTTTTGTACCCCAACTACAACAATTTCATCAATTACTTTAGTATTTGCTGTATCCTTTTTAGTTGTTTGTGCAAAAGCAGATTGTCCTAAAAAGAACATAACCCCTGCACTCAATACACATAGTTTAACATTCATATTAACAAATTTTAATATATTTAATGAGCAAATATGTTAATAAATATTAACATCCACAAATTAAACCAGTGTTTAAAGTACTCTTTTTTTTAATGTTTCATTTAAAATTTACACAAATAAAATAGGATTCAATAATAATTTACAGATTTTATTCAATAAAAAATATTTTTCTTACCGACCAAATTCATTTTAACAAATTATTAATAATTTAAAAAATATTATTTAGAATAATTATAAATTAAATGGATTCAAAAAATAAAAAAACCACTTTATAAAAAAGTGGTTTTCACATATTTAGGATATATTTATTTCAGTTTCTTCTTAACCGCTACTTCTTCGTAAACTTCAAGAATATCTCCGATTTCAATATCATTATAACCTTTAAGGTTCAGACCACATTCGTAACCTTTTGTTACTTCCTTCACATCATCTTTGAAACGTTTCAAACTTTCAAGTTCACCGTCAAATTTAACAATACCGTCTCTTAGCAAACGTACTTTTGACTGTCTTGTTACTTTTCCGGTAAGAACCATACAACCTGCAATTGTTCCTACTTTAGAAATCTTGAATACCTCACGGATTTCAACATTACCAATCACCTGTTCCTGAATTTCCGGAGAAAGCATTCCCTCCATCGCTTCTTTTACTTCATCGATTGCTTTATAGATTACAGAGTAAGTTCTGATCTCAATTTCCTCACGATCGGCAAGTTCTTTTGCATTGGCACCTGCTCTTACATTGAATCCAATGATAATGGCATCTGATGCTGCTGCTAAGTTGATATCAGATTCAGTGATCTGTCCTACACCGGAGTGAAGAATCTTCACACTGATTTCTTCTGTTGATAATCTTTGTAACTGATCAGAAAGAGCTTCTACAGAACCATCCACGTCTCCTTTAAGGATAATGTTCAATTCTTTGAATTCTCCTAAAGCAATACGTCTACCCAATTCTTCAAGGGTTGTATGCTTCTTGGTTCTGATTGATAATTCTCTCTGCAGCTGTTCTCTCTTATTGGCAATAGCTTTACCTTCACTTTCATCAGCATATACTCGGAATTTATCACCAGCAGTAGGCGCTCCGTCTAAACCTAAGATTGTTGCAGGAATTGATGGCCCTGCTTCTTTTAGATTTTTTCCTCTTTCATCAAGCAAAGCTTTTACTTTACCGTGATTTTTACCTGCTACTACATAATCACCTACTCTTAAAGTTCCGGTCTGCACCAACATTGTTGCTACATAACCTCTACCTTTATCTAAGGATGCTTCAATAACAACTCCGTTTGCTGCACGGTCAGGATTTGCTTTCAACTCAAGCATTTCAGCCTGTAGTAAAACTTTTTCCAGCAATACATCTACGTTATTACCGAATTTAGCTGAGATCTCCTGTGCCTGAACATTCCCACCCCATTCTTCTACTAAAACCGGTGGATTTAATCCTGATAACTGCTGACGGATGTTGTCCGGGTTTGCATTCGGTTTATCTACTTTGTTGATAGCAATGATCATTGGTACTCCTGCAGCCTGTGCGTGAGCAATTGCTTCTTTTGTTTGTGGCATTACATCATCATCGGCAGCAATTACGATAATTGCAATATCCGTGATCTGTGCCCCTCTTGCTCTCATCGCTGTAAAGGCTTCGTGACCTGGTGTATCTAAGAATGTAATTCTCTGACCGTTTTCCAGTTTCACATTATAAGCACCGATGTGCTGAGTAATACCTCCTGATTCACCAGCAATTACGTTGGTTTTTCTGATGTAATCCAATAATGAAGTTTTACCGTGGTCAACGTGTCCCATTACAGTAACTACAGGAGCTCTCTGCAATAAGCTTTCTTCAGTATCCACTTCATCTTCAGCATCTGTATCTTCAAGATCAGCATCTGAGAATTCGATTTTATAACCAAATTCATCTGCTACTAATAATAAAGTATCTGCTTCAAGTCTCTGGTTCATGGTAACCATTACCCCTAATGAGAAACAAGCAGAGATTACTTCAGTTGGAGAAACATTCATCAAACTTGCCAATTCACCTACTGTGATGAATTCTGTTACTTTAAGAGTTCTGTCTTGTGCTTCAAGCTCCTGCTGGCGCTCATCCTGCTCTCTACGGAAAGTTCTTTTGTCCTTTCTGTGTTTTGCAGATTTAGATTTTCCTCCTTTATTAGTAAGTTTTTCTAATGTTTCTTTGATCTGGTTTTTAACCTGTTCGTCAGTTAATTCAACTGGCATAACTCTCTGCCCTGGTCTGTTGTTCTGACCTCCTTTTTTGAAGCCACCACCTTGACCCTGACGGTTTCCACCACCCTGGTTATTTCCAAAACGGTTTCCACCCTGGCCACCCTGACCTTGAGGACGGTTTCCTTGTCCTCCCTGACCCTGGCGGTTTCCGCCTTGTCCACCGTTATTATTCTGACGATTTCCCTGGCCCTGACCACCTTGGTTATTATTTCCTGAGTTTTGATTATTCCCCTGACCTTGTTGGTTATTCTGACCAGGTTTTTCAATTCTCTTTCTTTTCTTTTTTGCTCCGGCACCCGGCTTCGGCGCAAACTGAGTCAAGTCGATCTTTTCCCCAACGATTTTAGGACCGTCAAGCTTCTGATATACTGTCTCAATTTTCTGTGGTTCCTGAGATTCAGGTTCAGCCTCTGTTTTTGGAGTTTCCACTTTTTTCTCCTCTGCAACCACTGGTTTTGGAGTTTCTTTTACTGTTTCCACAGGTTTAACTTCTTCTTTTTTCTCCTCCATTTTTGGTTTGTCTTTTTTCACAGGTCTGTTTCTAGATTCTATTTGAGACAAATCAATTTTATCCAAAACTTTAAATTCCTGCTTTTCAGGCGCTGCTTTAACTTCCGGTTGTTCTTCTTTCACGATTTCTTCTTTCTTTTCTTCAACCGGTGTCGCAACAGGAGCCACAGGAACTGCAGGAGCTGCAGGAGCCTCTTCAGCTTCAGGCTTCTTAGGTTCCAAATCTATTTTACCTAAAATTCTAGTTTCTGGTTTATTTGCTTTAGCTCTTATCACTTCAGGGGTTTTCTTTTCTTCAATTTCCAGCTTTTCTTCCGGAACTTTAGTGATCACCACCTCATGGGAAGCCTTTCTTTGTTCGCCGTCTTTAGCAAACTCAGCCTCCAATGCAGAATATGCCGCTTCTTCCAATTGAGCGTTAGGATTGCTTTCAACCTCGAAACCCCTTGACTGTAAAAACTCTACTAATCTGGACATCGAAATGTTGAATTCCTTAACCGCTTTATTTAATCTAATTTTTGGCATTTATATTATTTACTGTTTTTAATTTTTAAAATTAAAGTATTTCTTTTTTACTGTTTATTAAAATTTATTTAAAATCTTAATCTTCAAATTCTTCTCTCAGAATACGTTTCACCTCTTCAATAGTTTCTTCTTCAAGGTCAACCATATTTAAAAGACTTTCAGTTTCTTTATCCAATACTGATTTTGCAGTTGTAAGTCCTACTTTCTTAAACTCATCCAAAATCCACTGCTCGATATCATCGTTAAATTCTTTCAATTCAACATCATCATCCTCGCTGGACTCTCTGTATACATCAATCTCATATCCTGTCAACCAAGAAGCCAGTCTGATATTCTGACCTTGTTTTCCGATCACTTTAGAAATTTCTTCAACAGGAGTATACACCAACGCGTAGTTCGTCTCCTCATTGATTTCAATTTTGTTAATAGTAACATTTCCTAATGCTCTCTTCACCAAGATCTCAGGGTTTTTAGACCACTGAATAACATCGATGTTTTCATTTCTCAACTCTCTTACAACGCCATGAATTCTGGATCCTTTCACTCCTACACAAGCTCCTACAGGATCAATTCTGTCATCATAAGCATCTACTGCAATCTTCGCCTTTTCACCAGGAATTCTCACTACCTTTTTCAGGATAATTGTTCCGTCCTGGATCTCAGGAATTTCCAGCTCTAATAACTTCTCAAGGAATTTAGGTGCAGTTCTGGAAATAATAATCTGTGGTTTAGAACCTTTAAAATCTACTGTCTCAACAATAGCTCTGATATTCTCACCCTTTTTAAAGAAATCGGATGGGATCTGGTTTTCTTTTGGTAAAATAAATTCATTTCCTTCATCATCCAGCAGAATCACGTGCTTATGACGGATGTGGTGGATTTCCCCTACAACAATTTCACCAATTTTATCTCTAAACTGTTCGTACAGCATTGCATTATTGTGTTCCTGAAGTTTTGTAGCAAGGATTTGCTTAAGGGTAAGAATATTTCTTCTTCCCAACTGTGCAACAGGAATTTCCATTGTAAAGTCTTCACCTACTTCGAAGGTAGGATCAATCTTCTTCGCTTCAGAAATTTCAATTTCCAAATCATCATCTTCAGACATTTCGTCCTCTACAATTGTTTTATTTAAAAATATCTGAAAATCTCCTTTATCCGGGTTTACAATCACATCAAAATGATCATCTGAATCGAATCTCTTTCTTAAAAGAGTTTTCAGTGAATCTTCAATAATTGCCATAAGATCAATCTTACTGATCCCTTTTTCGTCTTTAAAATCACCAAAGGATTCAATCAACGCTATATTATCCATCTATTCTTTTTTCTTTTTAAAATTTAATTACTACTAATGCTTTTTTGATCTCAGGATAAGAAATCTCTTTCTCCTCCTCCACATCTACTTTTCCTTTTCCGATATCTTTCGGTTTCCGGTAACGCAGAACAAGTGTGATCTTCTCATCGTCTACTTTTGACAATTCTCCTTCAATTTTAGAAGAATCCTCCAGCATCACCTCAATCTCTCTTCCAATGTTTTTACTGAACTGTCTTGGTGTGGATAATGGCTCGCTCAGTCCTGCAGACATCACCTGAAGGCTGAAGTCATGCTCTTCACGATCCATATTGAATTCAATTGCACGGCTTGCATCAAGACAATCCTGCAAAGAAACTCCGTTATCACCATCCAAAATCACTGTAATATCATCCCCTGCAGAAATTTTAAGATCAATAAGAAACAGATCTTTTCTGGTCTCAAGGAATTCATTTAATAATTCTTCAATTCTTTTTCTAAACTCCATATATTTTTATCTTGATTTACAGTACGAAAAAAGGCTTTCTTCCGAAGCCTTCCCATTTTTTCCGTAAATCCATTGCAAATATAAGCTTTTTTTCTAAAAATGCAAAATAATCTTAAGTATCAAGTAAATAGCGCCAGATTCATTTACAATAAATTAAAAGAATATGTCAGAAGATTTTTATTACTTTTGTCTTAGAATTTAAAAACAGACATTTTGAATATAACGATTGTAGGAACAGGTTATGTAGGTTTGGTTACAGGAACCACTCTGGCAGAACTTGGCAATTCAGTATACTGTGTTGATATTGATGAAAAAAAAGTAGAAGGTATGAAAAACGGCATAGTTCCCATCTATGAGCCGAACCTTGAAGAAATGTTTTTAAGAAACATTCAGTCTGAAAGATTATTTTTCACTACCAACCTTAAGGAAGCTTTAGACAAAAGCGAAGTGATTTATCTGGCATTACCTACTCCTCCGGGAGAAGATGGATCTGCAGATCTGTCTTATGTACTTCAGGTAGCTGATAATATTGGCGAAATGATGACCGGATACAAAGTCATTGTCAATAAAAGTACGGTTCCTGTAGGAACTGCAGACAGAGTAAGAGAAACCATCTCAGCAAAAACAAATATCCCTTTTGATGTTGTTTCAAATCCCGAATTTTTAAGAGAAGGATTTGCGGTTGAAGATTCAATGAATCCCTCAAGAGTAGTGGTTGGTGCAAGTTCGGAAAGAGCCAAAGACATCATGTCTAAAATATACCAGCCTTTTACCAACACCGGAATTCCTATCATTTTCATGGATGAGAAATCCTCAGAACTTACAAAATATGCTGCGAATTCATTTCTGGCAGTAAAAATTACCTTTATGAATGAGATCGCGAACTATTGTGAAAAAGTGGGCGCAGATGTAGATAAGGTAAGACTTGGGATGGGTAGTGATGACAGAATCGGACACAGATTCTTATTCCCGGGGATCGGATATGGAGGTAGCTGCTTCCCTAAAGATGTAAAAGCACTTATAAAATCCGGAAAGCAGGAAGATTTTAATTTTCAGATCCTTGAAGCTACGGAAAATGTAAATACAGCCCAGAAGGTGATCTTAGTGTCTGAAATTGAAAAATATTTCGGAGGAAGTATTGAAGGAAAGAAAATTGCTATGTGGGGGCTTGCCTTCAAAGCCAATACAGATGACATTAGAGAAGCTTCATCTTTAGATAATATTGCTCTTTTATTGGAAAAAGGTGCAAAAATTGTAGCATATGATGCTGTTGCAGAAAATAATGTTCAGAAGCTTTTAGGTGATAAAATACAATACGCCAAAGGAATGTATGATGCACTCGAAGATGTAGACGCACTGTTTATTGCTACAGAATGGCCGGAATTCAAAAATCCTAATTTTGACCTTATGGCTAGAAAGATGAAAAACAAAGTCATTTTTGACGGCAGAAATATGTACCCACTGGAAATCCCTGAACAGAATGGATTTCATTATAAAAGTATAGGAAGAAAGACCATCACAAAATAAATCAATGAAAAATATTATCATTACAGGAGGTGCCGGATTCATCGGCTCCCATGTTGTAAGAGAGTTTGTAAAAAACAATCCGGATACTACGATCGTCAATCTTGATGCTCTTACCTATGCCGGAAATCTGGAAAACTTAAAGGACATTGAAAATGAGCCGAATTATGTTTTCGAAAAAGCAGATATCACAAAACCGGAAGAACTTAGAAAAGTTTTCGAAAAATATAATCCGGATGCAGTTGTACATTTAGCAGCAGAAAGCCACGTAGACAGAAGTATTACAGATCCAATGGCATTTATCAACACGAATGTGAACGGAACCGCTAATCTTCTGAACCTTTGTAAAGAATTCTGGACATTAAATCCCGATCATACCCACGGCAGATTCCCGGATGAAAAAAGAAACAATCTTTTCTATCATATTTCCACGGATGAAGTATATGGAAGCTTAGGGGAAACAGGTTTCTTTCTGGAGACCACATCATACGACCCTCAATCTCCTTATTCAGCTTCAAAAGCAGCTTCTGACCATTTGGTAAGAGCTTACGGAAATACCTATGGAATGCCTTTCATCGTATCGAACTGTTCCAACAACTACGGCCCGAATCATTTCCCCGAAAAGCTTATCCCTCTTTGTATTTCGAATATCATCAACGAGAGACCCCTTCCTATTTACGGTGATGGAAAATATACCAGAGACTGGTTGTTTGTCATTGACCATGCCAAGGCGATTCATCAGATCTTTAAAGAAGCAAAAACCGGTGAGACTTACAATATTGGAGGATTCAACGAGTGGCAGAATATTGATCTTGTCAAAGAACTGATCAAACAAATGGATGCCAAACTGGAAAGACCGGAAGGTTATTCAGAAAAACTGATCACTTTTGTTAAAGACAGACCGGGTCACGACAAACGTTACGCTATTGATGCAACAAAACTGAATAAAGATTTAGGCTGGAAACCTTCAGTTACCTTTGAAGAAGGATTAGCAAAAACCATCGACTGGTATCTGGAAAATAAGGAATGGCTGGAAAATGTAACTTCTGGAAATTATCAGGATTATTACAGCAAACAATACAGCTAAATATATTATTTGAGATAACAGAGCAATAGAACTCTTTATCTTCACAGAAATTCAACTCACAACACAAAAGAAATAAGCGTCTTACGCACCAAAACATGAAAGGAATAATATTAGCCGGAGGTTCCGGAACAAGACTTTACCCTCTAACTATTGCCGTAAGCAAGCAGCTGATGCCTGTTTACGACAAACCTATGATCTACTATCCGCTTTCCACATTGCTTTTAGCAGGAATCAAGGATATTCTTATCATCACTACTCCACATGACCAGGAAGGTTTCATCAAACTTTTGGGCGACGGCTCGCAAATCGGCTGTAATATAGAATATGTTGTACAGCCAAGCCCTGATGGTTTAGCACAAGCTTTTATTCTGGGTGAGCAATTTATTGGCAACGACCCCGCCGCACTGGTATTGGGAGATAATATTTTCTATGGTTCCGAAATGGGAACTTTATTGAAAAACAAAACCAATCCGCAGGGAGGAGTTGTTTTTGCTTACCACGTAGCAGACCCTGAAAGATATGGTGTAGTAGAATTCGACAAAAACCTGAAAGCTGTTTCCATTGAAGAAAAGCCTTTAAATCCTAAGTCAAACTACGCTGTTCCCGGCCTGTATTTTTATGATAACAATGTCGTTGAAATCGCTAAAAACATCAAGCCCTCTGCAAGAGGTGAACTGGAAATCACAGATATCAACAATGTTTATTTAAGCAATGGAAAACTTGAAGTAGCTGTTCTTAACAGAGGAACGGCATGGCTGGATACAGGGACTTTTGATTCTCTTCATGACGCTTCAGAATTTGTAAGTGTTATTGAAAAAAGACAAGGATTTAAAATCGGCTGTATTGAAGAAATTGCATTCAGAAACAAATTCATTGATGAGGAGAAACTGCTTGAAACGGCTACCAAATATGGTAAAAGCGGATACGGTGAATACCTGAAACAGCTCGTAATAAAATAATAAATTCATCTACAAAAATCAAAAGCTATTCTATAAAAATGTTAATAGCTTTTGATTATAATACAACTATTAATATATTAGTTGTAATTTTCCTGTTGCATGTAAATAATATTCCTAATACATAAAATCCGGGATAAGATTAATTATTATAAATTTGAAAAAAAATCTACTTTGAAAACCGTAGTATACACATCTGATAAAAAAACACATTTTTTCCAAGAGCTCAAAGCGATTTACCGGGATATAAAATCTTCTAATTTTTTAGCCTATCAAATGACCAAAAGAGACATTCAGTCTCAGCACAGGCAGTCTTTATTGGGGTTTTTCTGGATATTGGCTCCGGTAATAATCAATTCATTGATCTGGTTATTCCTAAATGGCTCAGGCGTGGTAAATGTCAATATTCCGGGAGGAATTCCCTATCCGGTTTTCGTTATCGTAGGTACCACTCTTTGGAATATCTTTGCTGAAGCTGTTCAGAGCCCTATCAATTCTGTGAATGCAGGAAGAGCAATTATTTCAAAAATTAATTTCCCAAAAGAAGCCTTATTAATGAAAGGGTTATATACTACTCTTTTCAATTTAGCTATAAAAATGATACCTGTCGTTGCAATTTTAATTGTGTATCAGGTAGTACCTTCATGGAGCCTTCTTTTGTATCCATTTTATATTGTGGCTTTAACACTTTTTGCTTTTGCTATAGGGCTAATTATTACACCATTAGGATTAATTTACACCGATATCAGCAAAGTACTTACTACTGGTATTCCTTTTTTGATGTACCTCACGCCTGTAGTGTATGCCGCGCCAAGAGTTGGGGTTTTTAAAATTTTATTTAAAATAAATCCTTTAACATATCTTATTAATGATACCCGAAATACATTGGTAGGAATGGAAGCACAGTCACTGGTATTTACCGTTATCTTAACGGCTGTCAGCATTATTGTTTTATTGATTGGTTTGGTTATTTTCAGAAAATCAATGCCGATTGTTATTGAAAAAATTGCAGGGTAATGAAAGATAAAGAAGTATTAGTATCGGTACAAAACGTATCTAAAAAATTCAGTAAAAACCTGAAAAGCTCGCTTAGATACGGCGCTTCAGACATTATCCGAAGTACACTGGGTTTATCGATCAATAAAGAATTGCGTCCCAAAGAATTCTGGGCAGTGCATGATGTAAGTTTTGAGCTGAGAAGAGGAGAATGTATCGGACTGATCGGTCATAACGGTGCCGGAAAATCTACCCTCCTAAAAGTTTTGAACGGATTATACGCTCCTGACAAAGGACAAATCGTCATGAGAGGAAAAATCGGAGCTTTGATAGAATTGGGCGCCGGTTTTAATCCGATTCTTACAGGAAGGGAAAATATCTATAACAATGCTTCCATCTTAGGTTTTACTAAAAAAGATGTTGAAGAAAAAATAGAATCTATCATTGATTTTTCTGAAATAAGAGATTTTATTGATACCCCCGTACAAAACTATTCCTCAGGGATGAAAGTACGGTTAGGGTTTGCGGTTGCAGCCCATCTCGAACCGGATATTTTGATTATTGATGAAGTTTTAGCCGTGGGCGATTTAGGTTTTGTCTTAAAATGTTTCAGCAAAATTGACGAACTGCTTCCTCATACAGCCGTAATTTTTGTTTCTCACAGCATGCCGATGGTTTCAAGGATTTGTAATGAAATTATTTTAATGGATCATGGTAAGGTTGAATATCATGGAAAAGAAATCGGAAAAGGAATTCAGCTTTATTACAATAAATTTTCGAATAACGGCGAAAATAAAGTCTATGATAATCAGACTTTTGAATTAATTTCTGCAAAAACAAACCTTTTAAATAACGAAATTCACCGCCATAAGGATTTCATTCTTTCTTTTGAATTTAAAATCAATAAACCTGTACATGAGCTGCCTGTTTTATATCTTGAATTCAAGGATAAAGAGCAAAAGCCAATTGCCGGAATTTTTGTAAGAGAATCTAGAGAAAATATAGGCCAAAGCACAAAGATTACTTACCAAACAACCATTAAAAATCCGCTTTTCACGTTAGGAAAATACATTCTGGATGTCGGGTTGTACGAGCCTTCGACAGAATCACCTTTTCTTCGTATCAACAACATTATTGAGTTTATGGTAAGCGGAGAAAAAGAACAATGGATACCCTTTGAGCTTGATAGCGAAAATATCATAACTTTACACTAAAAATTTATTTATGATTCCCGTAACCCAACCCTTTCTTCCGCCACAGGAAGAATATGAAAGATATTTAGACGGTATCTGGAAAAGAAACTGGCTTACCAATATGGGACCTTTAGCGAGTCAATTAGAAATGGAGCTTAAAGACTACCTCAAAGTACAGCATCTATTATTTGTAACCAACGGTACCGTAGCCATACAAATGGCGATCAAGGCACTTGAAATTACAGGTGAAGTGATCACTACCCCATTTTCTTTCATTGCTACAACGAGTTCTATCGTCTGGGAAAACTGTACGCCCGTTTTTGTTGATATAGATCCAAAAAGCCTGTGCATTGACGCTAAAAAAATTGAAGAAGCCATCACAGAAAAAACTACCGCCATCCTTGCCACACACGTTTATGGAAATCCATGTGATGTGGAAGCTATAGAGATTATTGCAAAAAAAAACAATTTAAAAGTAATTTATGACGCAGCCCACGCCTTTGGAGTGGAAGTGAACGGAAAATCAATTTTTGAATATGGTGATATTTCTACGTGTTCCCTTCATGCAACAAAACTTTACCATACCATTGAAGGAGGTTTGGTCATCACCAAAGATCCGGATCTATTAAAAAAATTAGCATATATCAGGAACTTTGGAATTTCAGGATTTGATTCATTTGCTGAATTAGGACTTAACGGAAAAAATTCTGAATTTCATGCTGCCATGGGGTTGATTAATCTTAAATACATCAACGAAATTCATGAAAAAAGAAAAGCTTTATCTAGACTTTATGATGAAAAGCTGAAAAATTTAAAAGCCGTAAAACCATTGTGGCATTCAAATGCTAATGAAAATTTCCCTTATTATGTTATTATTTTAGAAAGTGAAGAATTATTGTTAAAATTAAAAGCCGAAATGGATAAACAAGAAATCTTTACCCGAAGATATTTCTATCCGAGCCTGGCATCATCATTACCTTATCTCCCGAAACTGGAACTTCCGGTGACTGAAGATATTGCGAAAAGAGCGTTATGCCTTCCGCTTTATCATGACCTGACTTTTGAAGAAGTTGAGCTTATTGCCCGGCTTATGCTGAGAATACAAAATAATTAATCATGTTAATCATCGGAGCCAAAGGATTTGCAAAAGAAGTATTAGAGATCTGCCATCAGAATAATGACCTGGCCGATCTTGCTTTTTATGACGATGTGAATGATGATGTCTTTGGTAATCTGTATCATCAGTTTCCTGTTCTGAAAAATATTCAGGATGCAGAAAAGTATTTTGAAACCATTGATGAAAAGTTCACCGTCGGAATTGGAAATCCTAGATTAAGAAAAAAATTAGCCGACAAATTTACAGAAGCCGGTGGAAAATTAACCTCTACCATAAGCCCGAAAGCCGACATCGGCTCATACGGAATAAGCATCGGCAGAGGAGCAAATATTTTAGACGGGGTGAAAATTTCCAACGATGTTACCATAGGAACTGGTGCTATTGTTTATTACAATTCTATTATCACTCATGATGTAGAAATTGGTGATTTTACAGAAATTTCACCTGATGTGAAAATTTTAGGAAGGGCATATATTGGCAGTTTCTGTCAATTAGGTTCAGGTTCTATCATTCTTCCGGGCATTAAGATTGGAAACAATGTCATTATAGGAGCCGGGGCCGTTGTCACAAGAAACATTCCGGACAATTGCGTAGCTGTGGGAGTTCCTGCAAAAATTATTAAAACAAATACATGATGAATCCTAAAGTAAGCGTTGTGATGATCACCTATGGTCATGAAAAATATATAGAAGAAAGTATTAATGGGGTCTTGTCACAGGCTTTCAATGGAGAAATAGAACTGATTATTTCAGACGACTGCTCGCCGGACAATACCGAAGCGGTTGTAAAAAATATTATCAACACCCATCCGAACGGACATTGGATAAAATACATAAAACATACGAAAAATAAAGGTGCCATCCCCAATTTTGTATGGACCATTTGTGAATCCAAAGGTCAATATATTGCCATTTGTGAAGGCGATGATTATTGGAAAGATCCTTTAAAACTGCAGAAACAGGTTGATTTTTTGGAAGAAAATCCTGATTACAGTCTGACATTTCATAAGATTAACGAACTTACCACAAGAGACGAAAAATTCACTTATCCTAATCCTGATACCGAAGAAACTTATACAATTGAAGATCTTGCAAAAGAAAACTTCATTATCACCGTTTCTGTGGTTTTCAGAAAAAATATGGAGATTCTCCCTGACTGGCTGAAATATTCTCCCATCGGCGATTATCCCATGCACATGCTGAATGCGTCTTTCGGGTTGATAAAATATTTTCCGCAGGAAATGGCAACCTACAGAGTAGGAAGCGGTATGTGGAGTACACAAAACAAGGTAGATCAAATGGTAAATACCATGTATTGCTTAAGATTTTTACTGCTTCATTTTAAAAGCAATAAAGAAGTTCATGAGAATCTTCTTGTACAATATAATAATTTCAGAAATGCTTTAATAAGGCCTTTTGATGAGAAAAAAGCATTAGATTTAAAACTAAAAGATTATCGATATATTGAAACGATTACCAATATGGGAAGTCTTTTAAAAATCATGAAATCTAAAATTATGAAGAAATTAAAATTGTAAAAATTAATTTTCTAAAATGTTTACAAAGCTTAAAAATAATATCGCACAAAAAATCATTACTCTTGTCGAGAATAATGATAAAAGAAAAAAGCAGGAAAAATGGAATATTTTCATATCCAGACCTAATATAAATATTCATCCAAGTTTTTCGCCCAAAGATGCAGATATTTTTAAAGGAGAAAATAATCAAACAGGAAATATTACAATTAGCGAAAATTTTTTACTGAGAGAATATTGCAATATTTTAGTTTTTCCGAATGCTGAGCTTAGAATTGGAAAAGGCGTTTTTTTCAACAATTATTGTTCTATTAATTGTTTAGATAAAATTGAAATTGGTAATGATACCATTTTTGGTGAAGGTGTAAGGCTATACGATCATAATCATCTTATCGAAAAAGGTAAAAAACTTTTTGTAGAAAAAGAAAAATATATGACGTCTCCTATTAAAATTGGCAAAAATTGCTGGATTGGAAGCAATACTGTAATATTAAAAGGGGTTACTATCGGAGACAATTCTATTATTGGAGCCGGCTGTGTAATACACAAATCTGTTCCTGAAAACACAATTATGAAAAATAGTCAAAATTTAATTTCTCAAACCCTCTAAAATGAGTACAAAAAAAATATTATTTATTTCTCACGAAGCTTCTTTATCCGGTGCTCCCATTCTTGTTTTAGATTTAATAAAAAGATTAAAAAAAGAAAAAGAGAATTATCAGATCGATATTTTATTGATCAGAGGAGGAGAATTGTATGAAGAATTTGCAAAAGTAGCTAACAATATTGTTGTTGCTCATTATCATTTACAGTCTTTTTCATTTTTAAAAAGAAATTTAAAAAGAGTTCAATCAATTGTTTTCAGAAAAAAAGAGACTCAACAAGACAAAATTGATAAAATTACCACCTCTCTTCTTGAAAACAGATACGATCTGGTATATGGAAACACAATGGAATCATTGATTTGGACGCTTCCTTTTTATAAAAAAAACATTCCTACAATTGTTGCTATTCACGAGCTTAGTTTTGGGATTGAAAGTACTTACTCTAAAGAGTTTGTTTTAGAAAACATTTCAAATATCACCCAAATTATAGCAGGTTCGCAAGCTGTTGCCGACAATCTTATCAACAAGTACAATGCAGCCCCTCAGAAAGTAACAGCAATACATTCTTTCGTAGACAATGTTCTCAACCTCCAGAAGGATAAAGAATTATTGAAAAAGGAATTGAATATTAAAAACGAAGAATTGATCGTTGGAATTGCCAGTTCGCAAGAGTTAAGGAAAGGTACAGAGATGGTTCCTGTTTTGGTGCAGAAAATAAAACAGAAAACTGACCTTAGCTTTAAATTTATCAACCTTGGAGGGACATCCAAAAGTGCTGCTGTAAGATGTGCCAAATTGGATGCTGAAAAATTAGGGGTAGAAAAGGACATCATTTTTATCGATCATAACAAAACGCCAAATGATTATATAAATATTTTTGATGTTTTTCTTTTAATGTCCCGTGAAGATCCTTTTCCATTAGTTATGCTGACTGCTGCAAAACTAAAAAAAACCATCGTAGCTTTTGAAAAAAGCGGTGGTGCCGTTGAATTTCTGGAAAACAATCATGGAGTACTTGTTCCTTATCTGGATATGGATGCCATGGCTGAAGAAACCGTTAAACTTATGCAGGATGCCAATCTAAGAGAAAGTTATGGCGAAAATATTTATCAGAGATTGGAAAACGAATATTCTGACAAGAAATTGGCAGGTAAAATTTTTACAATAATTGATAACTTACTTTAGGATGATCTCCATCATAATCTCATCATATCTTCCTGACTATTTTTCTGCACTTGAAAAAAATATTGCAGAAACAATTGGGGTGTCTTATGAAATCATTAAAATAAACAATCCTGGATTGATGGGTATTTGTGAAGCTTATAACAAAGGCGCGGAAAAAGCTGGTTTTGATTATTTGCTTTTCATCCATGAAGACATCTTATTTAAAAATGAAGATTGGGGGAATACACTCATAAATCATTTAAACCAGGAAAATACAGGAATTATAGGGCTTGCAGGATCATCCTACGTTCCTTCTGCTCCATCAAGCTGGACCGTTACTGAGAAATATAATTTCGTAAATATTTTACAGGGAAATAAAGAAAATACCCTGTATTTTCCCATTCAAACAACGAAGGAAAACAGAAATAAAGTCTTTGCTGTTGACGGGGTTTTTCTGGGAATTAAAAAAGAAATATTTAATCAGTTTAAATTCAGCGAAAATCTATTGAAAGGTTTCCATGGCTATGATCTTGATTTTAGTTTAAGAGTTTCTACAAAAAAACAGAATTATGTGGTTAACAATATCCTGATTCAACATTTTTCTGGTGGAAATCCGGATAAAACTTGGTTAGATGCCAATATCAAAGTAAGGGAAAGTATAGGATCTGATTTTCAAAAAGAAATTGACACCGAAGCTGAAAAGAAAATATTTCTAGGGTTTTTACACAATTTTTTTAAATACTACCCTGTTAATAAAAAAAACCTATTTCTGACATTAAAATTTTATCCCAAAAAACTTAATTTTAATGAGCATTTGGAAATAGCCAAAAAGTATTACGGCTATATAAGATACGCCGGAAGTATCAATAAAAAACACAACATTAAGAATTAAAATTTATCTAAAACTGTTTAATATAATATGATCATAGGAAACGGACTTATTGCCAATTCATTAAAAAATATAGACTCAGAGGAAAATCTATTTTTCGCTTCTGGAGTTTCGAATTCTCTGGAAACGACAAGTTCAGAGTTTGAAAGAGAATTTACTCTGTTGGATAAATGTATTGAGAGTAACAGCAATCATAAATTAATTTATTTTTCTACTCTAAGCATTCATGATCAGTCAAAACAAGACAGTCTTTACGTTTTACATAAAAAGGAAATTGAAAATTATATCAAAAATAAGTGTAAAAACTACCTTATTCTCAGAATTGGAAATATTGTAGGAAACGGAGGAAACCCAAATACATTATTCAATTTTCTTAAAAATCAGATTAAAAATTCAAACCAGTTTACAGTTCATACAAAGGCAAGAAGGCTATTGCTGGATATAGAAGATATTTCTAAATTTTTAGAGTCCTACTGCCTGCATCTTCCTAATAAAGTTATTAACTTTTCTTTCCCCTATAATTTTGATTTAAAAGAAATTATAGGTGCTATTGAAAAAGAAACCCATCGAAAGGCCTATTATTCAGAAGTGAACGAAGGAGACTTCTACAGAGTAGATTTTGATAAAGAAATTCACGACTTCTTTTCAGGTATCAGTCCTGAAAGTTATCTTGAAACGTTAACCCGAAAGTATATTTAAGATGGTGGCTATTCACGTAATCATTGTTACTTATAATGCCATGAAGTGGGCAGAAAGATGTTTTTCAAGCTTAAGAACCTCTTCAGTTCCTGTAAAATGTATTGTAATAGATAACGGATCAACAGACGGTACTCAGGAATATATCAAAAAGTATTTTCCTGAGGTAGACTTCACTCAATCTCCACAAAATTTAGGTTTTGGGAAAGCGAATAATGCAGGGATAGAAAAAGCGTATAAAGAAGGAGCAGATTTTTTCTACCTGATGAATCAGGATGCGTGGATTTATCCGGATAGTTTTCAAAAGCTATTGGATGTCTACAACGCATACCCCGACAAAAATCAACTGGGGATTTTAAGTCCGATACACATGGATGGAAGCGAGAAAAAGCTCGATATTTTTTTCGAACGTTATCTGGCAAGAAATACTCCGGATAACAGAATATTTTCAGACAGCTTTAACAATAGTCTGAAAGATTATTATGAGATCGATTTTGTGAATGCCGCTCACTGGCTGCTTCCCAAAGCAACCATTGAAGAAATCGGGGGCTTTAATCCTTACTTTTTTCATTATTCTGAAGATTATGAATATGTACAACGTATTTCTTTTTTCAGGAAAAAAATCATCGTATGCCCGCCAAGCAGAGTTGTACACGATGGCAAACAGGATTTCCATAAAACCAGCCATATCAATGCTCTGAGAGTGCAGCGGGAACAACGCTATCTGAATCCGGCGCTCCCGTTTGATTCCAAGGTACTTAACAGAGATTTCATTCCTAAAATGATAAAGCAAGCTCTCCAGCTGCAGTTTTCTGCTGCTTCCGATACTTTGAAAGAATATCAATATCAGAAGACCCGGTTTAATGAAATCATGAACGCAAGAACCATCATTAAAAATAAAGGGGCTGCATTTCTTAATCTAAAACATGTATAATTCAGAATAAATCTAAACCCAGCATTAAAAATGAATAGAATTCGTCTTATCAACAGTATCATCCAGAAAGCTAATTTTAAAAAATATCTTGAAATTGGGACCCGAAGTGGCACATCTTTATATGCCATAAGCTGTAAAAACAAAATTGCAATAGACCCCAACTTCATAATACCCAAAATGGAAAAACTCAAAAGAAAAGTCTTTGACATTAAAAATAATAGAAAAACGCATTATTTTGAAATGACCAGTGATGATTTTTTTGAGCAAAAAAAAGAGTTTCTTAAAAATTTCGGCAGTGTTGAAATATCTCTGGTTGATGGTATGCATACGTACCACCAGGCACTTAAAGATGTTCTGAATATCCTTCCTTTCATGGATGAAAAATCAATTATTGTCATGCATGACTGTTTTCCTGTGAGTGAGCCAGCCTCAACAGCGTACAACTCAGAAGAATTTTTTACGAAAGAAAAACATCCGGAATGGACTGGTGAGTGGAACGGTGATACCTGGAAATCTATCCTTTATCTGCTAAAAAAATATCCGAAGGATCTTGAGGTTTTTGTTATTGACACAGATTATGGTCTCGGAATTATTCAGAAAAAACATAATCTTCCTATGAATTTTGAGCTGGATACTGAATTTTTCAGGCAGTTTATTTCCTACACGTTTCAGGATCTCAAAAAGAATCCTCAAGAATTGATCAATTTAAAATCAAAAGATATTATTCCATCCCTCCTTAACAGATTTCATTACTAAATCAATGAAGCCAGAAATATCGGTCATTATGCTCACTTATAATCACGCCCCTTATTTAAAGGAGGCTATTGAAGGTGTGCTTTCTCAAAAAACAGACTTTCCGTTTGAGTTGGTTATTTGTAATGACAATTCACCGGATGATTCTGACAGGGTTATTTCAGAATTTGCAAAGCAATACCCAAATATCATACGTTATTTTAATCATAAGACCAATATAGGTTTTGTGGAAAACCAAAGATTTGCATTCGCACAAGCTCAAGGAAAATACTTAGCCTACTGTGAAGGAGATGATTACTGGATTGACCCGCAAAAGCTACAGTTTCAGTATGATTTCCTTGAGAACAATTCAGAATATGTCATGGTGACCGCCAGAAATTTACTGTTCCATCAGGATGAAAATAAACTGACAGAAGATGGAAAAGACTCCATGTTCAACGGACAGAAATATATTGATTATACCCAGGACAGCTTTTTTGTACAGCGCCCTACCCAAACTTTTACTTATCTGATCAGAAAAGACTGTATTGATGAGAAGTGGATTGACATTTATCCCAATTACAGGGATCTTTATTATTTTTATCATGCCCTTGAATTTGGAAAAGGCAGAAGCTTTAATAAAGTAGTGGGCGTTTACCGTCTTCATAGCGGCGGTGTTTACAGCTCATTAGAAACAGAAAAACAATACCGCACTTCTATTGATATTTTTAAAAATATTAAGAGGATTAATAATGATCAGAGAGCAAACCAGCAGATAGTAAAAACCCTGGATCAGCTTATCAATAAATATTATTACGAAAAGGAGTTTGTTTCTCCTGTATGGAATAGAAAGCTTTATGGAGCCATATTTGAACGCTTTTCCATTTCCAAAAATATCGGAACGGGGATAAGCCAGCTACTAAAAATTATAAAATATACTTTCACCAGATAATCAATATCGACAATGGCTGATATTGATGAATATCCGTCAAAAATAAAATCATAGTTATCAGACCCTTGTACACAGATGATTCAGAACATAGCCGATTCAAATAGTTTGAGGCAACAGCTGATCTAAACCGATCGAAATTTCCTTAATTTATTGTAATTTAGCTTTACAAAATGATAAAATTAATGATGAAAAATAAAAGCATATGTGCGGAATAGCCGGAATTATAAGCAATAATGCAGCAAATTATCAGGAGGAAATCAAAAAAATGACAGACTCTCTGATTCATCGCGGACCCGATTCTTCAGACTTTGAATTCTATGATAATGCAATATTAGGCCACCGCAGACTTTCCATTATAGACTTGTCCGAAAACGGGAAACAGCCTATGTTCTCCAATACAAAAAATGAATGTATTGTTCTTAACGGTGAAATCTATGGATATCAGGATATTAAGAGACAATATGCAGAATATCCTTACCATGGAGGTTCCGACACGGAAGTCATTCTTGCGATGTATCAGAGAAAGCAGCAGAACCTCATCCATGATCTTCCGGGAATGTTTGCTTTTGCCATCTGGGATGACCGTGAACAGCAATTGTTCTGTGCAAGAGACCGTTTTGGTGAAAAGCCATTTTACTATGCCATCGGAAATAATAATGAATTTATTTTTGCTTCAGAGATCAAAGCGATTCTTGCATCAGGATTAATCCGTCCCAAGGTAAATCCTGAAGCCATTTCCAACTATCTCCAATATGGATATGTAAGCACCTATCAGAGCATTTACAGCAATATATATACTTTACCACCCGCTCATCAGCTGATCTGGAAAGAGGGAAAGGTGATTGTTTCACGGTATTACAGCCTGCCGTCAAAAGACAGGGTGATCAGCCTCTCTGATGCTAAGGAGGAGTTTCTGTACCTTTTGAAAAATGCTGTTAAAAAACAGCTTATTGCAGATGTGCAGGTTGGCAGTTTTCTGAGCGGCGGCCTGGATTCTTCATCTATAGTTGCTCTTGTGGATGAGTTCTTACCCCATCAGACGACAATCAGTTTTGGTTATGACCATAAAGACAGCGAGCTCAAATATGCCAAAGAAATCGCAGATAAATACAACACCAATCATATAGAAGTTCATGAGCAAAAAAAAGATCTGGCTGAATCATTACTGCATGTTTCTCCTTTCTTTGACGAACCTTTTGCTGATACCTCTTACCTTCCGCATTATGAGATCTGTAAAAATGCAAGAAAAAATCTGACTGTAGCCCTTTCAGGCGATGTTGGAGACGAGCTGTTCGGCGGATATCATTTTTATACAGTAGAAAATATGATGAAAAATCATTTCAGTTATAAAAATCTAATCGCCAGATTCGGCCTTAACCTTTACAAAAAAGCAAAGACGGTTTCGTTCGTAACCCAACAGAATTTAAAGTACGACTCCATTCTGGATTTTCATCTGAATTCCGTAAGAAATGTTTTTAATAAATCGGAACGTGCCCTTTTGGGATGTTCACAGGATTATCAGCAGGGATACAGCTTTACTCCGAATCCTGATTCGTTGAATGACATTATGAGAGTAGATCTGGAAAATTATGTCCCTGGAAATATGATGGTCAAATCAGACAGAATGGCGATGGCTAATTCATTAGAAGTAAGAACTCCTTTTCTTGATATTGATTTTGCAGAATTCTGTATTCAGCTTCCTGATCAGCTGAAAATCACCAGTGAAAATGATAAAATTATCCTTCGTGAATCCATGAATAATTATTGGACCGACACAATCAGAAAACGTCACAAACAAGGTTTCGGACACAGCGTTAAGAACTGGTTTAATGAAGAAAACCTTCTAAAGCTCTCCGACGATCTTCTAAGAGATTCGTCTCAAAAGGTTTTTAACTATATTGATTTTGATACTACCCAAAAATTTCTGAACAAGGATCATAAGCACTGGAATTTATTGCAGCTTGCCCTTTGGGCTCATAATAATAAATATGTTCTCTGATGCTTGATATTTCTGTCATTATCCCTGTATATAATGCTGCTGATTTTCTAAAAAAATCAGTACAGTCAGCCCTGCAATTTGAAGAAGTGAAGGAAGTTATTTTAGTTGAGGATAAATCTTCTGATCATTCATTGGAAATTTGTAAAGAATTAGCTGGCGAAGATCAAAGAGTTCATTTGCTCCAGCACCCTGACAAAGGAAACCATGGTGCTGCTGCTTCAAGAAATCTGGGTATTGAAAAAGCCGCCTCAAGTTTCATTACATTCCTGGATGCTGATGATTATTATCTCCCCAATAGGTTTGATGCGGAGAAAGATCTTTTTAAAGAACAACAGGTAGACGGGATCTTCAATGCCATAGGGGTTGAATATCTCACTGAAAAAGGGAAAAAGGAATTTCAGTCTAAATTCAGTGACAATACATTGACAACAGTAAACTATCCGGCAGAAGGAAAAGAAGTATTCAGAGGGCTTCTCGGGCTTACACCGAAAACTTTCGGTACATTCTTTCATTTGAATGGACTAACCGTCAGAAAATCTGCCCTGGATCAGAATAAGCTAAGGTTTAATAATATTCTCCGAGTACATCAGGACTCTGATTTTATCATTAAACTGGCTTATCACTGCTATCTGAAATCAGGTATTATAGACCAAGCCGTTGCGATAAGGGGAATACATGATGATAACAGAATTACTAAGATTATCCGATACTCGCCACAGTATAACAGCAGACAATTCCTTTTCTGGAATTCCTTATACGAGTGGTCCAGATCTGTCCCCCTGGATACAGATGCCGCAAATCAACTTTATTTACGGAAAAAAGCATTTGAACTTTCGGAGAAAAAAGGAATTTCTAAAATGATGAGTCTATTGGCTGCCATTTTAAAAAATCCAGATATTCTGAAAACGCAATACCGCTTTACGTACATGCACTCATGAAGCTTAATAACCTGAAGAAATATTTTTCAGAAAATTAAAATACTTGTAGTGTCCGCATTTCTATATCATTTTGCAGAAAAAAGATAATCCATTACTTAAAAATAAAATTAAAAGCTTAAATTCTCCAGTAAGAAGATAACGCATAAACACAATATAATTTCCTATTGAAAAAATGAAAATCTCAGTCATCATTCCCGTTTATAATGCAGAAAAATATGTCTCCCAAGCAGTAGAATCTGCGCTTCAATTTGATGAAGTTCATGAGGTTATTCTAGTGGAAGACAAGTCTCCTGACAACGCTTTGCTGGTCTGTCAGCAACTCGCTGAAAAATACAGCAGAGTTCAGCTTTATCAGCACCCCGACAAAGGCAATCATGGTGCTGGCCCTACCAGAAATCTTGGGATAGAAAAGGCTACCGGTGATTTCATTGCCTTTCTGGATGCCGATGACTATTACCTTCCCAACAGATTTGATGCTGAAAGGGAATTATTTAAAAATCCCGAAGTAGAAGGTGTGTATGGTGCATTGGGTGTACATTATTACTCGGAAAAAGCAAAAGAACAGTATTATAGAATTTTTCAGGATCGCTTAACTACGGTGTACAAAATTCATAAGCCGAAGGATGTATTTCCGGGGCAAATGAATATGTTGGGCAGCTTTGGTTTATTTAGTATTGATACTTTAACGATCAGGAAACAATCTTTACATCGGAAGATGAATCCTTTATTCAAAACAAATTTAAGATTGCATCAGGATACCGAATTTTTATTCCGTTTATCCTATTATCTTGATCTTTATCCGGGTATTTTAGACAAAGCGGTTGCAGTAAGAGGTGTGCATGAAGACAACAGGATTACAAAGGTAGATTCCAAGAAAATAAAACCTGCCACAACAAGAGTTTTGCTTTGGAAAGAGGTGAAAGACTGGTCTGAAAACGAGAGTACGATTCCCGCTCATATGAAACTTCATATTAAAAGAATGCACCGTAGTTTTGAAATTGCCAATGCTCCCCTCCTCAAAAAGTGGAATATGATTTTAAAGTATCTTGTCACAGATTATCCGAGCATCCGTTCCGGCTTGTATAATATTAATTTCAGGAAATACTTATTCTGATCTGGATCTGAGAGATTCTGCTGCGCTACAATCAGGACATTGTACTTATCTTTTTGTTTTAGACAGAATAGAATCTGCTATTTGTGAGGTAAATACTTTTCCGGATTCTTTATACATATGATTTCCATCTGTGTATTGATATTCCTTGGCTTTGGAAGAGAAATCAAAGAAATAAACGCCATATTTTTTGGAGATATCTTCCATTTTTTCATTAAAATTGGGTGAATAAGACTGTTCCAGTGCTACCAATTTTTCTGAAGCAGGAATTCTTACCAGATAAACAGTTCCTTTACTTTTAAGAAATTTGATAATGTCTTCTAAGGCATTAATCCTGGCTTGGGAAATATTCTGTTTCTGAGCTAATTGTTTGTAGAAGTTTACTTTCTCAATTTCTCTTTTCGCTACAGAATCTTTTTGCATGTTCACCGTTACTTCCATCCAACCATCTTTATGCAGATAGGTGCTTGATCTCCCTGCTTCTTCTCTCTCCGTGTAAATCTTAAACCAACTTCGAACGTAATTTCTCAGCAGATATTCATAATTCGGAGAGAGATCATAAAAATACATATTCTTCAACGGAGAATGATTTTCCGGAAAGTCTTCTTCTTTTTTCACATTTTTATCCAAGGATAGATTCCATGGATCTACAGTGATAATAAATAATCCGTTTTTGGTTTCCGGGTCCAGTTTTCTTTGTAATGCCTTATAATAAATTTGTCCGTACGGAGACTGTACAACATTCAATGCAAAATTATCAAAGTCTCTTCCCAATTTTTGATTTAAAAGCCGGGGAAGAACTGCCTGAGCTCCTCTAGAATCTCCCAGAATAATATTCTGTGGTTTTTTTACTGCGAAATGCATATAGTTATCATCTGTATTTCCATCCGCAAACGACCCCAAAACTCCGAATATGAGCAGAATTCCGATGATATAAAATGATATTTTAAATAAAAACTTTTTCATATTAAAACTGAAAATAAATAAATTCATTATTCCCGAAATTGGCATACCGGAGAATGATATAGATGATGATTCCGTAAAGAATACGGCGTACCCACGGATTGAATCTTCTTATCTGCAGCCCGTGGAATTGTTCCCTGTTAATCCATTCTATAATCAGCATACAGGCAGTCAAAGCAAAAACTTTCACCGGCATCTGCGCCGGAAAGGAGAACAGTTCCAGGCTGAAGATACGTTTGATATACTCAAATGCCTGAAGTACAGATTCTGACCTGAAAAATATCCAGGCGATACAGGTAGCTGAAAAGGTAATCAGTATCTGCAGGATTTCCTTAAAGGATGGAAACCATTTTCCCTGCGCTGCAACTTCTATATTGGTTCTGTTTTTCTCCATAATCAGCAGTGGCATAAAGAATAAGGCATTAAGGCCACCCCAGATTATAAATGTCCAGTTGGCACCATGCCAGAATCCGGAGACAAGAAAAATGATAAATGTATTTCTTATTTTCATGCCCAGTCCTCCTTTACTACCTCCTAATGGGATATAAAGATAATCTCTGAACCAGGAAGACAATGAAATATGCCATCTTCTCCAAAACTCAGCAATATCTCTGGAGAAATAAGGGAAGGCAAAATTCTTGAGAAGTTCTATTCCAAACAGTCTTGAAACTCCTAATGCAATATCTGAATACCCTGAAAAATCCCCATAAATCTGGAAAGCAAACAAAACAGCTCCGATTAAAAGATTGGCAGGGCTTTCTGTTTGGTAATGGGTAAAAATCTCGTTCACTAATGGTGCACAATTATCAGCAATCACCATCTTTTTGAAGAAACCCCAAAGAATCTGACGCATCCCGTCTGCGGCCTGCTCGTAGCTGAATGTTCTTTTTTTCTGAATCTGGGGTAACAGATGGGTTGCCCTTTCTATAGGTCCTGCCACCAGTAAAGGAAAATAACTTACAAAAACTGCATAGTCAATAAAACTGCGTTCAGCACGGATCCTCTTCTTATAAACATCAATTACATAAGAGAGCCCGTGGAAAGTGTAAAATGAAATTCCCACCGGCAGAATCACATTCAGCAGCCAGATATTCACCTTAAATCCCATACCACCGAGGAGATCTGCAAAACTTTCAATAAAAAAATTATAGTATTTAAAAAATCCCAGAAATCCCAGGTTGATCACAATACTTAAAGTAAGCCAAAATTTTGCTTCACGTTTATTCCTGCTATTTTCGATCTTAATACCTGAAAAATAATCCAAACCAATGGAAAACATCAGTAAAAACAAAAATCTCCAATCCCAGCACGCATAGAAATAAAAGCTTGCCAATAGCAAAAGCTTATTTTGATTCTGATATTTCTTATTAAAAACAAACCAGTATAAACAGAATACTATAGGTAAAAAAATAAGAAATCCTATTGAATTGAATAACATAATGTGTTTTTAAAAGTTATGAGATACAGGCTCCTGAAACAATGGATTTCTTCCGGAAATAAATATACATTTCTTTTTCATATAGCTGCCTGACAGTTTTTAGAGAAATACACTTATTTCTGCTTGTCCGGAAAATATAGGGAATGGTAAATTTTGATTTCATAATTGTGTGCAGATATGTTGATGTAAATTAATACATTTTTATCTTATTCGTATCTTTTTCAGAGAATTTCTCAAAGGTTTTTCAATAAACTGATAAAACAAAACCGAAGTACATATTAAAACAATAATATAGATCCCAAATACTTTATCGATTCCTATGTTATGGCCACTCCATTGTATGGCTTCCCT
Source organism: Chryseobacterium sp. CP-77 (assembly GCF_036362765.1). NCBI lineage: Bacteria > Pseudomonadati > Bacteroidota > Flavobacteriia > Flavobacteriales > Weeksellaceae > Chryseobacterium > Chryseobacterium sp. CP-77. Next base: position 3,861,427 of record NZ_CP143637.1, on the reverse strand, counting down.
CAGTATATATAATACAGGAATATGGGTAATATAAACGGCATAACTCGCTTCTCCCAGATATTCCAGTTGTTTTAAAGAAAACAACCTGGTAATCAACCCATTATTTTTAGATATAAGAACAATAAAAGGGATAAACAATATAGCCATTAAGCCATTGTGAAAGAAAAGAGGAATAAAAATAAGTGACAATATGATAAGGATAAAAATGATCATCACAGGTACATCATAATTCTTACGCTGATGATGATTCACAAAAAATACTCCCGCCAGATTTCCTGCTAAAAATTCGTTGATATGCATTAAAGGAAAATAGTAAAGCAGTTCATGACTTTGTGTATGCGGGCCTTCATAATAAGATGATTCCACATACAGCCCCGAAAATATCTGTGTTATAATCCAGAGCATGACGGTAATCACCCAAATACTTTTATTCCCTTTGACATAGAAATAATTATAAAGAACAGGAAAAATCAAATAGAATAAAAATTCTACAGAAATAGACCAACCTGGAAAATTCAGGATCATTGCTTCTCCAGGAATCCAGCTCTGAAGACCAAACAGATATAAAAAAACTTTATAGAAGCTGAAATTGGAATACCTTGTTACCAGATAAAGCAAAAGACCCAATACATAAAGCGGATAAATTCTTGCGAACCTGTTTTTGTAATAATCGAAATAATCTATCCTTTCTTTCTTATGATAGGCTACCACCATGATAAATCCCGAAAGTATAAAGAAATAACTTACTCCTACATTTGCCTTTAGAAAAACATTTGAAATGTAATCTATATTGTAGAGGAACATATCTTTATTAAAATGGGAAATGACAATAGCCATTGCCGCAATAAACCGCGTAAACGTAATCTGAGGTATTTTCATAAGAACGGTCAAAAAAGACGTATTATAAGTATATTTAAACTTTCCATGGCCCAGATTTAAATGATCCCCAGCAACAGACTTCCCGCCTGGTCTACTTGATAAAAATTCCGATGTATTTTCCCTCGTATTCTACTACTGTTGTTTCTATATTCTTCTTGTCACAGAAATCCTGATAGGCAGAATTATCACCGATATCATCACTGATAAAAACCCCGCCTTTTTTTAAATGTGCATAAAGTTCATCATAAGCCCACATTCTCCCGTTATAGCTTTTATCGGAATCATAGTGAAGAACATCAAATACACCATTTTCAGCAAAAATCTTAGGAAGCGATTCTCTATCAGCAAAACGGAAGAGCTTCCAGTTACTTTTCAGGTTTTCAGGAACTACACATCCTACATACTGATCCCCATCCTGAGCCAGATAAGGCATATCTGAACTATATAGTGTGCCGCCTCTCTTTGCAAGAGATAAGAGAGATGCCAATGAAGACCATCCGTAGGCAACGCCTGTCTCCACCACATTCTGTGCATGGGTAAATTCGCAGGCATAGTAAATAAGTTCCAGCGCTCCCGGCCCTCCCATTTTCACAGGGCAATTTTTTTCTTTCTGTGCAGCTTCGGCTAAAACCTCCTGATATTCATTGCGGAAAGCCTTAATTTCAAGTCCGAAAAGCTTGGAAACCGCTTCTTCCTGTGAAATGCATCTTCCTGCAGCCCATGAGTTTGTTTTATCCTTCCCTTTAAAGGCATTTCCTCGATTGACTGTATTTTTAATAATTTTCCGGCCTAATTCCGGATAAAGACCGGGTCGTTTTAAAAACCCTATAAAAGTTTTGAGAACTCTACCTATTTCAATCACTGTGTTGTTTTTATTGAGGCAAAAATAAAGTTTTTTTTTTATTTTCATTGTAAAACCTACCACGTTGTCACAATTAGACAGCATACCTTGTACAGACAGACTGATAAACCTTTCTTAATATTAATTTCAAAGTCTAAAATTTTGCTATATTTACAGCATACACAACGAAAAAAATTTAAAACATGTCTGAAAATCCTTTTGAGCTTACCGGGAGTAAATTATTCTTTGATAAAAATCGTTAACGTTTCCCAATTCAGCAACTCAAATGAGTTACTATATGTTATTTTTATTAATGATATAACATTGCCATTAGAATAATCTGCTCAATTTAAATTACCTAAGATGAAATTTTCAATATTAGTTGCCCACTTCAATAATGCAGTCTATTTCAAAGATTGCTATGAAAGTATTATTCAACAGACATACACCGATTGGGAAGTTATTATTGTAGATGACTGCTCAGAGAAGGAGGAAAAAGATGCCTTAAGGGAACTTATACGCAACGATAAGCGCTTTTTTTTATATGAAAATGAAACGAACCGGGGGGTAGGATATACCAAGAACAAATGCATAGAACTGGCAACCGGTGATGTATGCGGCTTTGTAGACCCTGATGATGCACTTACCCATGATGCCCTCGAAAAAAGTATAAAAGCCTATTCTAATCAGAATATTATAGGGACTTATTCAAGATTTTATATATGTGATGAGCATCTGACTGTCCAGAAGCTGTTTCCCCACTCGGGAAGGATAAAGAACGGAAGCAAGAACTTTTTTAATATCAATTTTGAAATTGCCCATTTTTTTACTTTTAAAAGAGATCAATTTATCAATTGGAATACGATTGATGAAACCCTGTCCTCTTCTGTAGATCAGGACCTTTACCTGAAACTTTATGAGAGGGGGGAATTTGTCTTTATCAACAAAAGCCTGTATTTATATAGAATTCATTCACAGGGGGTTTCTCAAAATAAAGGTAAAAAAGAAAAGCTTTACAAAAACTGGCATCAGGTATTATATAACACCCTTACAAGGAGAGGAATTAAAGTTCTTTATAACACAGATATTCAACAGATTTCGAGACTTCCCGATTTTATTTTTAAAAAGCAAAATACATTAATATCCAGGTTTTTTAGAAAAATAACCAGAACAATAGATAACTTTTATAGGGAAGTATAATGCGTTACCCTCTATTTGTTTTAATCCGGATGACTTCTGCAAACGGATGTTTATAAACAAAAACATGGTTTTACATTAAAAAAAGGTATATTTGTATAACCCAAATGATCAAAAGATAGTATATGTTCTATGATTTTTTTGAAAAAATAAACAGGAAAAAACAACTGTTTCTGCTGAAAAAACATCCCAATGTATTTTTTGAAAACCTCAGATTAGGTGTTGGTAACCGCTTTATTTTGGATAACAATTTAAAAAAGCTAAGCATTGGCTCAGCCGCAGACTTCAGAAATTACACCTGCATCCTGATCAATAAAAATGCTGTCCTGGAAATAGGAAACCACTTTTTTATGAACAATTTCTGTTCTATAAACTGTTTAGAACATATATCAATAGGCAACAATACTTTATTCGGTGAAAATGTGAAACTCTATGATCATAATCATGCCTATGAGACGTCCCCTGCAATAAAAATACATCCTTCCGAATTTTCAAAAGCTCCCATAAAAATAGGAAACAATTGCTGGCTTGGAAGTAATGTAACTGTACTAAAAGGGGTGACAATAGGTGATAATTGTATTATTGGTGCCGGATGCACTATTTATAAAGACATCCCTGCTAACACACGTGTCATCAACAAACAGGATCTGGTTTTCGACTCTCTTTAAATCGGATGAAATTCCCAGGATTTAAAGATGCTTATAACATTGAAGCTTTATACAGGAATTACTATAATTATTTTTTTAAACCCGCCCGGCAGGATTACGGAACTGATTTTCCGGATGATCTTTTGCAGGACAAGAAAAAGCATCAAAGAGATTGTATGCTTCCTGAATATCAAAAACGAAATTTTATAAACAAATAAAAAACTCTTTACTTTACAAAAAATTTTCAGATAATGTCGGAAAACAGGAAAATAAAAATTCTTTTCAGACACCGCTCAATGGAAATGGGTGGCGTAGAAAAAGTGATGTTAAGTATTCTCAATAATCTTAACCCTGATAAATTTGATATCACCGTATGTCTCACTCTTAACCAGGGAAAACTGCGTGATGAACTTCCGAAGCATATCAGAAAAATATACCTTACCGATGGAAAAGAAGATTTTTCCAGCAATTCTATTTTACAGAAACTTCAGCTCGTTAAAAGAAGAATAAGACTGAGAAAACTGAAAAATACCCCTGCCATTGCAGATCGTGTTATCAATGATACTTTTGACATTGAGATCGGGATGGATTACAGAGACTATGATGCCATTCTGAATTCAACCAATAAGAATTCAAAAAAAATCGGATGGTTTCACTCTGAAATTAATGTTCCTAAATTCCAGCCTCTGGTTCCGGATATTTTAAAGAGTTTTCCCCAATTTGACCATATGGTATACTGTTCCCACAAGATAAAAGATATGATGCACCAGCATTACCCTAATCTTAATTATCCGGCGGAGAGTGTGATTATCAATCCTATTCCTATCGAGGAAATTAAACGTAAGGCAGAAGAAAAAGCTGGCAAATTTCCGGAAGGGCCTGTTTTTGCATCTATTGGAAGACTTCATTCCAGAAAGGGATATCATAAACTTATCGACGCACATAAAAAGCTTATGGATGAGGGGTTTCATCACAGCATCATTGTCATCGGTGACGGTGATGAAATGAACAACCTCAAGGCACAGGCAGCCAAAAATAATGTTGAAAAAACATTTATTCTGGCTGGAAACCAAATGAACCCCTATCCTTATATCAAAAAAGCAGATTATTTTATTCTTCCTTCAGAATCTGAAGCATGGCCGCTGGTCATTGCTGAAGCCTTAATCCTGCAGAAGCCCATTATTGCAACAGAAGTAGGTGATGTAGGCCTTATGATCAAAGACCGGGAAACAGGATATCTCATCAATTATGAGGTAGATGAAATGTATGAAGCCATGAAAACATTCCTGACAGACCAAGAACTGATAGCTCATATCAGAAACAATCTAAAAACCATTGAAGATCAATTCGATAACAAGAAAATATTCGACAGCGTAGAAAACATTATAGAAACACTGTACAAAAAGTAATTACTGTGCAGAATAGCCTCCGTCAATCACAAGGTTGCTGCCCGTAACCCATCTTGAGGCATCAGACAACAGAAAAATGCAGGCATTCGCTACATCTTTAGGTTCACCTATTCCCAGCGGATGTTTTTTTATGATTTCTAATGAAGCTTCTTCTCCGATATTTTCAAACATTTTCTCTAAAATCGGGGTATTAACCATTGCCGGACTAATGCTGTTGACCCGAATATTACTTCGTGAAAGTTCCATAGCCAAGGAACGTGCTCCGGAAATGATTGCTCCTTTACTGGCAGAATAAGCCGCTTTTCCCGCCTCTCCCACCATTCCTGCAACAGAAGAAATAAATACGAAACTGGAGTTTTCGTCTTTGTATTTTTTTAAAGATAAAATTTTAGCAATTTCAAGTCCTGCAATGACATTGACAGCAAATATATCCTGATACAGCTGAGGATTGTGTTTTTTTAATGGTAACGTTTTTTCGATACCGGCACAGTGAATAAACCCTGATATTTTCCCTAAAACTGATACTTTATCTGCAATCATTGCTTCAAGGTTTTCAGATTGGGTAATATCTTCAGTAATGGTTTCAACTTTTGTTCCAGGATCAAGCATAGAAACGGTTTTCATCAGTTCTTCCTGGTTTCTTCCTACAAGAATCAGATCAGCACCGCTTTTGCTGCATTCTACAGAACAGCTTCTCCCGATTCCGGAAGAAGCGCCTGTAATGAGAATAATTTTATTTTTTAATGAGAAAGCATCCATTAATCCTCAAAATTTTCTTTTCCTATAACATTCATCAGATCAGAAACGGTTTCAATATCTTTAAAATGCTTGGTATCAATTTTTTTGCTGAAATTTTCGTCTACAAAAGCAATAACAGAAAGTAAACTGATAGAATCATAGCTTTCTAAAGATTTCAGGTTCGTTTCAGTAGTCAATGTTTCATCTTCTTCCAATTCTTCCTGTAGTTTTTCTAAAAAAACGGATGTTTTCATATTTTATAATTTTAAATGTTTGTTCTTTTAAATTTCCATAATAGTGGCACCCCATGAGTATCCAACTCCAAATCCTGCCATTAAAACCTTATCTCCTTCTTTCAGCATTCCTTTATCCATCATATTTTTAAGAGCAATAGGAATTGTTGCAGAAACAGTATTCCCGGTTTTTTCCATGTCAATATAAAACTTTTCTGCCGGTATTTTTGTTTTCTTTCTTAAATAATTCAGCATAAAAGAATTGGCCTGGTGAAAAACAAAATGATCGATATCATCCATGGTCATTCCGTTCACTTCCAATGTTTCCTTTACCAGTCCCGGAATATTTTCAATCGTAAAATTAAAAATTTCAGGGCCGTTCATATAAATATTTTCGGGGCCGAATTCGTGTTCCGGATTCAGTTCGAAGTCTTTTTTAAAAGCTCCTTTTTTCACCATAAGATTTTCCGCACCGCTTCCGTCTGTTCCCAGGCAGAAATGATAATCATTACCTTCAGCCTTTTCAATAATAGCAGAGGCAGAGGCATCTCCGAATATACTCCGGTTTCCTTTATCATCAGGATGAATATGTTTGGTGTACGTTTCTGAAGTAACCAAGAGAATACTTTTTGCAATTCCAGCAGCAATCAGTCCTTTTGCAAACGCTAATCCATAAACAAATCCTGAACAGCCAAGGTTAAAATCTATAGCTCCGATATTTTTTCTAAGCCCTAATCTGTCCTGCAAAATACAGGCCGTTGTAGGAAGGAAATACTCTGGACTCTGCGTACAGAACAAAATAAAATCTACCTTGTTTCTGTCATAGTTTTCGAAAATTTTTTCTGAAGATTGCACAGCCATATCCAGTACGGTTTCGCTGTCAGAAGAAATATGGCGCTGGGAAATACCTACTTTCTCCTGGATACGTTCGGAGCTCCATTCAGGGAACTGCTTTTCAAGATCCTCGTTAGTTAACACCTGCTGAGGAAGATAATATTCTATTTTTGAAATTTTCATCATATTAATAAATTCTCTTTCTTTGCAAAAGTAACGAAAACAAATTTACACTTGTGATGATTTTTATATTCAGAATCTTATTAAAAATAGACTCTCTCTATCATTCTTTTTTGAATAGAGCCAGCCTTGAAGTGGCAAAATACAGGGGTATGAAAGTAGGAAAAAACTTTAATATGCCTGATAAAGTGTATTTCGGAACTGAACCTTACCTTATCGAAATTGGTGATAATGTCAACATTGCCGGAGATGTAAGATTTGTGAACCATGGCGGAACGACTACTCTGCTCAGAAAACTTCCGGGCTATGAAGATGCAAGAATACTGGGAAGAATAAAAATCGGAAATAACTGTACCATTGGTCTCAATGCTGTTATTATGCAGGATGTACAAATTGGAAACAACTGTATTTTGGGTGCCAACTCTGTATTATCACAGTCTATGCCAGACAATACGGTCTTTATTGGAAACCCGGCTCAATTTTTGTGCACTATTGAAGATTATGGTGACATTGTTCTTAAAAACAACCCTGAATATCCCCGTGAACTGGAAAAAGACAGAAAAAAGCTGGATGCCTATATCAAAGAAAATCTTCCTCACAAGTATAAAAAAGCAAGAAAAATTAAATAAATTTATCTTGTAAAATCATAAAATAGAAAAAAACAAATTGAAAAAGAAAAAACTCCTCATTCGTATAGGTTCATTACGTCATGGTGGTGCAGAGAAAGTATTAATCAACTTTTTGAAGAATCTGCCTGCTGATAAGTATGAAGTTGACCTTCTGCTAAATCTCTATTCGGGATTATATATTAAAGAGGTCCCATCATGGGTGACACTGTACTATTTGACAAAAGGAGAAATGATTACCACCAACAGGCTGCAGGATATTCCTGTGAAAGCCTACAGGGTTCTTTATCAGAAAATGTTCCTTTGGTTCCCTTCCCTTCTTTATAAATTTGTTTTAAAGAATAAAAAATACGATGTAGAGATTGCTGCCATTCATGCGATGCATCAGGAAATTCTCTCCAGTCCTCAAAAAGATTCGAAAAAGATTATCTGGGTACAGAATGATATTTTCAATTTAAAAGAATATACTCCGGAAGTCATCAGACAGTTTTTCAGGTTCGACAGAATTCTGGTCATTTCCAACAAACTTCAGGAAGGGATGCACAATCTGGCTAAAAGTGAAGCTGAAAAAGCATCTGTGATTAAGATTTTCAACCCTATTGACAAAAACGATACGTTAAGAAAGGCGGATATTGAAGTTAATGATTATCCTTTCAACAGTGATCTTCCCACTTTTGTAACGGTAGGAACCGTATATCCTCAGAAAGGATACGACAGATTACTCAATGTTCACAAAAAACTTATTGATGAGGGATTGAAACATCAGCTTCTGATCATCGGCGACGGGTATGATTTTAATACTATTCAGGATCAACTCAATACACTTGGTCTTCAGGATACTGCAAAAATGCTTGGTTTCAGCAGTAATCCCTACCCATATATGAAAAAGGCGGATTTCTATATTATGTCCTCAAGACATGAAGGATTCCCAACAATCATTGCCGAAGCTCTTATCCTCAACAAACCTATTTCTGCTACGGATATTTCCGGCATCAGAGATCTTCTGCAGGATGGAAAGCTTGGAAATATCACAGCAAATTCCGAGGAAGGAATTTATGAAGGAATGAAAAAGTTTCTTACGGATAAAAATATTGCTGAAGAATACAAAAAACGAATTTCGGAAACAGAGCTTCCGTTTGTTCTGGAAAAATCTGTGGAACATCTTCAGAAAATAATTGACGAAGTATAAAAACATTGACGATGGCCGATTATTCAATCATTCAAAAAGACTTTTACCGGGAAAGCGGAAAGTGGCTTTCAACGTTTCAGATCTGGAAAAAATGCATCAATCCCAATCTTCACTTTGTTTATATTCTGAGAAAAGCACAGAAGTATCAGAAAACCCCTCTTCTGAATATTTTCTGGAGAATTGTATTAAGACATTATCAGATCAAATATGGTTTCCAGATTTATCCTGAAACGCAGATTGGTGAAGGCTTTTATTTAGGACATTTTGGAAGCCTTGTCATCAACCCGAAAACAGTGATCGGGAAAAACTGCAATATCGCTCATGGAGTGACCATAGGGCAGCAAAACCGCGGAAAAAATGAAGGGTATCCTGTAATTGGCGACGAAGTCTGGATAGGCACCAATGCTGTCATTGTAGGAAATATCACCATCGGGAATGATGTATTGATTGTTCCCAATTCTTATGTCAATTTTGATGTTCCCTCCGGTTCTGTTGTTATAGGGAATCCCGCAAAAATCATCCCTACAGCAGATGCAACAAAGGATTATATCAACCGTAAGGTGTAGTAAACCCAGTATTGATTATAAAAATTCCTCATACATTTTCCGGTAAGATCACATACATTTGAAGAGAAAGTAAATTTGTAGTTCTTCACATCGTAAGAAGCAAATCAAATCAGCCAATGATCACCCCTCAATCTCTATGCTTTAGCTTTTTAGAAATTCTTCTGGTGAGGGATTCCCATATTTTTTTAATTCCATTAAGATGATTTTTTAGAATTACATCCACTATCAAATGCTAGTAAAAAAATAGATCGCAGACCAAAATCAGACATCAGATAGAGAGATTAGGAAGAGATGTAAATTATTCATTTTTTGGCAAATACAAAGTATTTTTATTAACTATTTCAAAAGAACAATTGAGGTCACCTAAATAATTAAGAATATTTTAATTCACAAATCACAAATTTTAATTTATACTTCGTAATTTTATCCTGCTTTTTAAACGTTTGAAGTTCCTCAATAGCTGTAGTACAAATAATATTGGAATAGTGAATATGATTTTAAGCATATTTTAATATTAAACTTTGTTAAAAGTGATTTATTATTTAGCAAAAATTATATTTTTGCATAATTATTGATTTAGTCTATTGATTTTGGAAATAATTTAAACGAAATAAATAATTATACATTTTAAAATTATGTCACAATCGTACGAGGTTATTTTCGAAAACAATAAAAAATGGGTAGAGTCCAAAGTAGCTGAAGATCCAGATTTCTTCCATGAACTTGCCAAAACTCAGCATCCCGATTATCTGTATATCGGATGTTCGGATAGCAGGGCTACTGCAGAAGAGTTGATGGGAGCAAAACCCGGAGAAGTTTTTGTTTACAGAAACATTGCCAATGTTGTTAATACTTTAGATATGAGTTCCACAGCAGTTATTCAATACGCTGTAGAACATCTGAAAGTAAAACATATTATTGTCTGCGGACATTACAACTGTGGCGGTGTAAAAGCAGCGATGACACCTCAGGATCTGGGATTATTGAATCCATGGCTGAGAACCATTCGTGATGTGTACAGATTACATCAGACGGAGCTGGATTCTATTGAGGACGAAAACAAGCGTTATGACAGACTTGTAGAACTGAATGTTCAGGAGCAGTGCATCAACGTAATCAAAATGGCCTGTGTACAGGAAAGATACATTTTAGAAGAGTATCCTATTGTTCACGGCTGGGTATTTGACCTTAGAACAGGTAAAATCATTGATCTGGAGATTGATTTTGAGAAAATCTTAAAAGATATCCAAAAGATCTATAATCTTACAGGTTCAGATTGGGTAATGAGCAGAAAGACTAAATAGTTTTTCCAAAAAGAAGGTAAAATGAAATTCTGGAGTATTATTGTATTAACGTTTTTTCTGAATTTTACAGCGCTGCCGGGCATTGCTGCGGTTGCGGGCTGGGATATTGCAAGAACGAATGTAATAATCAATGAAGAAGAGCCTCATTCTCACCCATCCTCATTCATTGTTTACGAAAAGACCATTCCGAAACCTTTAGATGTATTTGATTATCTGAAGTTTTCAGAACCTGATGTTCAGGGTATGTCTTTTATTCTGATTGATGATTCTTTTCATCTTTCACCTTTACTTACTATATTTTCTCCCCCTCCGGAAGCGTAACTCCTATAGTTAGATTTTTTTGATACCATTTCCATATCATTTTTTGATATCGGAGACTCATGTACATTAAAAAATTATTTTTTCTCAACTTTTTATAACTGACTTATTTAAAAACAAATAAGCCGGCTATACCTTACAGCTTCACATTATGAAAAAGACATCATTAATAGGAGGAATCAAGGAAAATTTTCCTTCAGGACTCGTGGTATTTTTAGTAGCACTTCCGTTGTGTTTAGGAATTGCTTTAGCATCAGGTGCACCACCATTATCCGGTATTATTGCCGGTATCGTAGGAGGCCTGGTAGTAGGAACAATCAGTAATTCAAATATTTCAGTTTCCGGGCCTGCTGCAGGTCTGACAGCTATCGTTTTAACAGCAATTACAGATCTTGGCGCATTTGAACTCTTCCTTTGTGCAGGGATTATTGCAGGACTTATTCAATTGGTTTTAGGGTTTGTAAGAGCCGGAAGTATTTCCAACTATTTCCCGAATAATGTTATTGAAGGAATGCTGGCAGCCATAGGAATCATTATTATTTTAAAACAGATTCCGCATGCTTTAGGATTCGATAAAGATTATGAAGGCCATGAATCTATTTTTGATAACGGCCTGAACTTCGGATATTTTACAGAATTATTGGGAGCGATCCATCCGGGAGCCATTGTTATTACTCTGGTTTCTGTAGCGATCCTTATCGCATGGGACAAAATCCACGTACTGAAAAGAATGAAAATGCTTCCGGGAGCGTTGGTTGCCGTAATTATAAGTATTCTTTTGAATCAACTCTTTAAGATGTCCGGAAGCTCTCTGGCTATCGAAACCCAGCATTTGGTTTCCCTTCCGGTTCCACAGTCTTTTGATGATTTTAAAAATCTGATCACGACTCCGGACTTCAATGGTTTTACTAATCCAAAAGTATGGATCGTAGGAGCAACAATTGCGATTGTAGCATCTATTGAAACGTTACTTTGTATTGAAGCCTCAGACCGGTTAGACAGACAGAGAAGAATTACAGATACCAATCTTGAGCTTAAAGCCCAGGGAATCGGAAACCTTGTAAGTTCTTTTATTGGAGGACTTCCAATGACTTCTGTTGTGGTTAGAAGTTCTGCGAATGCCAATGCTGGGGCCACCTCAAAAATCTCGGCAATCATTCATGGAGTCTTCTTATTGATCTGTGTTCTTTCTATTCCTGCTGTTCTCAATTTAATTCCATTAGCTACATTGGCTGCGGTATTAATTTTAGTAGGATATAAACTGGCAAAGCCGGCTACGTTCAAACATTTCTGGCACTTGGGAAAATTCCAGTTCATACCGTTTGTAGCAACCGTTGTAGCTGTAGTAGCAACAGATCTGCTAAAAGGAGTAGGAATTGGTCTTACCATCTCCGTTTTCTATATTCTTCAGGGAAATATGAAAAGAGCTTATTATTTAAGCAGAGAAAGGCTGGATGACGCTGATGGAATCAATATCAAGCTTGCTGAAGAAGTATCATTTTTAAATAAGGCAGCCATCAAAAAAACTCTTAAAAATATAAAACCAAATTCTACAGTGATCATTGATGCAAGAAGTACGTCCTATATTGCCACCGATGTACTGGAAATGATCCAGGATTTCGCCAATATCCGTGCAAAGGAACAAGACATCAATGTAGAACTGATAGGCTTTAAAACTTCATACAGAGATTACGAAAGAAGTGAGGATTCTCATATCCTGGTAACTCACAAAAGAGCCATGTAATCTCAATAATTAATTAATTTTTTTAACTTTAAATTCGAAAACAATAAAAATATGAAAGCACATACATACGAAACCCAGTCTACTATTACTCCTGAAAAAGCATTGGAATTCTTAAAAGAAGGAAACCAGAGATTTGTAAACAACCTTAAAGCAAACAGAGACCTTCTTGAACAAGTGAATGCAACACGTGAGGGACAGTGGCCATTTGCAGTAGTTTTAAGCTGTATAGACAGCCGTACGTCTGCAGAGCTTATCTTCGACCAGGGATTGGGAGACATCTTTAGTATCAGGATTGCCGGTAACTTTGTAAATCAGGACATTCTGGGATCTATGGAATTCGGGTGCAATGTTGCCGGTTCCAAGCTTATTGTAGTATTAGGACACACCAAGTGCGGGGCGTTGAAAGGAGGCCTTGATGCCGCACAAATTGAAGGACTGGGAATGGATAACCTAAACCACCTTATCAACCATTTCAACCCGATCATCAATGAAATCATTGAAGAAAACGAAGAACGTTCATCAAAAAACAGCTCGCTTCTTGAAAGGCTTAATCAGCAAAACGTAAGAAGTGCAATAGAAGATATCCGTAAGCAAAGTTCAACACTTAAAAATCTTGAAGCTGAGGGTAAAATTAAAATCGTGGGAGCCAATTATGACGTTGAAACAGGTGCTGTAACCTGGTTGTAATAAGTAATATTCTTTTAAAATTCAATTATAATTTACACAAAATGCCACCGGAATTCCGGTGGCATTTATTTTTTATCGTATATCATCATAAAATAAGATAATTATAAAACCTATCTTGTCAATAAACTGGCGTAAACGGTTAGTATATTTATTTTAAAAAGAGTTTGTTTTCATTATCGGAAAATAATTATATATTGGAGCAATTGAAATAATATATTCAATAAACCATGACCACAAACTCAATAGAATATGATTTTTCCAAAAGCAAAAAAAATAGCCAGAGACCTTGGATGGCATAAAACAAACCATAAGGTGTTCGGACTTTACAAAGGTTATTTTTTCAACGTTTCAGACGCAAGTATCATACACACTCCACAATTCAAATATGTTTCGGTAACAACCGGCTATTTAACGGAGGAGCAAAGGCAGCAAATCAAAACAGAACTAACCATCAATAAAAAACGGCTAAAATTCACTCTCTTCGAAATCAGAGAAAATACCATTTATTTTAAATTCACTGAAAATTTAATGCCTACTAAGATAAAGACTGTTTATGCTCTTTTTGATTTTGTGGTTGATTTATTAAAAAAACTAAACATACCGGAGCAAAACAGATGTCATAGTTGTGAAACAAATGAAAAAATTACCTATTACGATCTGAACCATACTGGTATACTCCTTTGTGATAATTGTTTTAAACAGACAGATAATAAGTTCAAAAAAGTTGAAAAAGAAAGAATTTCAAAAGAGAAAAACTATCTGACAGGATTTTTAGGGTCCGTTGTTTTCTCAATTCCTGCCATTATACTTTGGGTTTTACTTGCAGTATATTTAGGAGGTATTTCCTCAGGAATGGCATTTGTTATCGCCCTTCTTGGTTTTTTAGGTTATGATTATTTCAAAGGATTTCGTGGAAAACTGACAAGATACATCATCTTCTTCACAAGCGTTATAAGCATATTTGCAGCAAATATAATCACTGTTATCGCTTTATTGATAAAACAAGGGTTCACCATTAGCCAGGCAGTATTGGAATTTCAAACAAACCCTGTAGCAAATGAAATATTTATGCAGAATATTATTCTATCCTTTTTATTATCATTTATTCCTTGGATGTGGATATTATTTATCAGGAAAGACGATCAATTAATTATAAAACCAGCAGAAAAATTTTAACAATACCTTAAATAAATGACTGCCTTGTTTTTAAGGCAGTCATTTATTCTATAAACTATATGGTCATTGCAGTTTTTCTCTTCTGAAATTATTTCCCGTTAAAAGTGGACATCGTATTATTCAATCCGGCAAAAACGAAAGAAAGAGCAGCTTTCGAAAAGGTCTCAATTCTTTCCGTAAGCTTTTCAGCTTCTTCCTCATTCCACGTTCCTAATACATAATCTACCTGTCTTCCGGCAGCAAAATCTGCAGAGATTCCAAAGCGAAGTCTTGCATAATTTTGAGTCTGCAATACTTCATTGATATTTTTAAGTCCGTTATGCCCTGCATCTGAACCTTTTCCTTTCAATCTTAAAGTCCCGAAAGGCAAAGCAAGATCATCAGTTATAATAAGAACATTCTCCAAAGGAATATTTTCTTTCTGCATCCAGTATTTCACTGCATTTCCGGAAAGGTTCATATAGGTGTCCGGTTTCAGAACAAAAACTTTTCTGCCTTTGTGCTTTCCTTCTGCCAGCCAGCCAAAATTGGAGGTATTGAATGATACTTCAAGGGTTTCCGCTATTTTCTCAGCTACTTTAAATCCTATATTATGTCGTGTATTTTCATATTCAGAGCCTTTGTTACCAAGCCCGACAATTAAATATTTCATCAGAAATTTTTTGCAAAATTAAGGTATAAAAAATAAAAAACTCAATCTTAGGAAAGATTGAGTTTGAATATTGTTAAAAAAATTCTTCTATTGTGGTTTATAGATGTAATTAACACCATATCCTTTTGTCATGTAAGTCTGAGGATCATAAACGTAATTGGTACTCTTTACAACCGGTGTTGGAATTGGCGGTGTAAGATCTGTTACCGACCATCTCTTAGGGTTGTTCGGAGACAAGATAAGACTTTCTTTATCATTGATTATCGTAGATAATAATCTTGAGATTTTATATACATGCGGCAACAATGTGAATGGGCTTACCTGCTCATCATATGCATAGTATTCGTAGCTGTATTTTCCGGTAACGGCACCAAATGCTCCTCCTGTCATTGTTCCGTAGTGTCTTACTACTTTAGAAACATTATCTCCTACGTAAGTATAAGCTGTCTTAGAATAATCGGTGAAATTAAGTGGGGCTCCTGGAACATCCGGACCGTTTCTCATAATGATTGAATCCAGTTTTCCTGTGGCAGTGCTATACTTAACCTGATAAGATGTTTTCTCTTTTCTCAACAAAGTCTGTGGTCCCGGAGGATCTCCAGGTATTACAGGCGGAGTTCTTCTGAAAATAGAACGGTTTTCAGAAATCGTCTGAAGTTTGCTGTTGTTTCCGTAAGAGAATAATTGGGTGTAGGATACACTGTCTTTATCCAGTTTCCCGTTTCCGTCCAGATCAAGGAAACCGTTAAAATTAATCTGGCTGATTTTATCGCCACTGTACATAATATCAGTGATAGAAGCACTGTCTGTGATTACTTTAGTCACAAGAAGCCCGCTATAACGATATTCTGCGATGGTGTCTTTATCTGTAATTTCTCTGTATAATGCTCTGGGACCGCTTAATCCTCCTGTTTCGTTAAGATCCAGCAAAGGATTTCCATCCTCATCCAGCATATCCTTGCAGGAATGTACTGAGGAGAAACCTGCGATCAGTAAAATAAAATAGAAAATTTGCTTCATTTCCTTGTAATTGATTATTTTTTTGACAAATATAATTTTTTTTTGCCTAAAACTTGTAATATTATTTATATTCTGGTAAGATTAATAACTATATTTCTACTATAAATTTTTATAGGTAAAAGTTACATTCTGATTTTTCTCAACAACCACATACCCTTGATTATCATAAGAATAGCTTTGAGCCGTATTAACAGGCGCAGCCGGTGATGGTAATTCTATAAACATAGAAGTGGGATTGTTCGGAGATATTTTATAGAATTGTGCCGGATTGATCAGACTTCGGGTGATGAAATATACTGATGGCAAGGTAGAATATGGGCTTTTCTGACTATCATAGTTCTGGAAACTATACTTGCTTATTACGGCCGTACTCATATTCGGGTTTCCATTGATATCCAGCAGACCTTTGGAACAAACAACCTGAATAACATTATCACCATTGTACACAAAACTGTAGTCAATAAATCTGTTATAGGCACTGATTCCACCTTCTTTTCTTTTCTCAAGAATTTTGGTAAGCTTGTTGGTCGTTGCACTATAGGTAAACGCATAGTCACTTACAACAGACACTGACGGCGTTGCTCCGGTGGCTGTAGAAGTAGCATTATAAATCTTTTTACCTGTAGCATCAGGAACAATATTGAATTCATAAGTGAGGCTGGAGGCTGCTGAGCTTACATATTTAACTTTAGTGATATTTTTATTGGTGTATGTTACCGTTGCTGTATAATAAGCACTTCCGCTAAAAGACTCATCTTTGGATACTGCTGTCTGCAGATCTCCGGTTACCGCTGTAGTAGCATACTCTTCCTGAGTAACATTATTCGAACTAACCTTCGATAAAATCTTTTTA
This sequence comes from Chryseobacterium sp. CP-77, assembly GCF_036362765.1. Lineage (NCBI taxonomy): Bacteria > Pseudomonadati > Bacteroidota > Flavobacteriia > Flavobacteriales > Weeksellaceae > Chryseobacterium > Chryseobacterium sp. CP-77. The sequence goes on along the minus strand of NZ_CP143637.1, from coordinate 3,844,334 downwards.
GGAGGTGGCCCGTCATCCGGATTCGGGATGGATTCTGTGGGATCAGAGGTAGTAGTACATGCTGTCAGCAGCCCAAGAAAAGCAATACCGGCAAACATTTTAAAAAAATAGTTTTTTACCATATAGAATTTTTTTAGCTTGTCCAAATATAATTCAATTTTTGATAATACACTTTACTTTATCTGAACAAATTCACAAGAAATAGAGTTAATAAACAAAAAAAATCTAAAAACATAACGTTTTTAGATTTCCTATTATTGTATGATCATGAAAATTAATAAGGCTGCAATATGGATGTCGTCAAAACAGACTGCGACATATCACTGTTGAGAAAAGCAGTATCAACCGCTGTTCCTATTCCAAGTACTGTTCCTGCAATGGCTCTTTTTATACAGGCTACTTTAACGGAATACTGATTTTGGGGAGTAAGATCGGTAAGCGTAGCATTAAGGTTAAAAATTTTATAAGCACCGCTGTCCCCCAATAATACGTCCGTTCTCACTGCTCTAAGGGCATCATTTATAAAAACACCACAGGCAAAACTTGCAGAATTTGTACCTGTCTTCTGAACAGTGGTCTGAAATGAAAAAGTAGCTTTGTTGGTACCGTTGGTAACAGAAAATGTATCTACTGTTCCTGGGATTACAGTCCAGCCTCCCGTCAGAGGATCTCCATTACCATAGGGGCTAGTAGCACCACTGGCACCAGAAAAGCTGATTCCTGTTTTATCTGCAACAGTGTTGATAGAAAAAAGAGACATACTTCCCTGCCCGTCAGCAATTTTAATAGCTTTCCAGTCATTTGTACCTAAATCCGCATTATTGTGAAATATATCACCAGCTGTACCGGCAGAACCTTTCAGTAAATCAGTACCTCCTGTTCTTAATTCTTTTCCTACGTTAAGATCTCCGTTCACATCCAGCATATTAGTCGGATTAGGAGTATTAATACCCACCTGGGCATTTGTTGCAGCTGCTAACAAAAGAGATGTAACAAATAATATTTTTTTCATAATCCTTCTTAATTTATAATCGTGTTAAATACTTCCGGAACTTCATACACATCTATTTTAAGGGAAGACTGTGAAATAAAGCTGTTGATATTGCTATACACATTAGTTCCAATGGAAAGTTTATTTCCTGTACCCGAAGCACCATAGGAACCTAGTCTTGTACATGCCACACTTACCGTATGGTCTCCTTTGGAAAGATTGTCTACAATCCCGATCTGAGTATGAGTAAGGAAAGGATATGACGTAGTAATGGCTTTCAAATTTCGTTGTCTCAGGTTGACCAGTTTGTCATCCACAAAAATTCCGCAAGCATAGTCTATAGAGTTGTCTGTACTTCCTACCGCCCCAAAATCTGCCTGTACAACAGTTTCGAACTGAAAATAAGCTTTACTTTGGGTACTGAATACACTGATTACATGTGAAAGCCCGTCTATTTTCTTGAAGTTGGTAAGAGTACTATATTGTTTTCCCTGTGTAAATGTTCCTCCTCTCGAAGTCATACTTACCGAAGAATTTTCGGAAGAGGTAAAGGTAATTCCTGTATTATCCGAGAATGAGTTGTTATAAATCAGGTAAAATTTATTAGGTTCGTATTCAGGAATCCGAAGTGATTTCCACATCGGTGGAAAACCTTCACCCTGAGAAACCAGTATCTGGTCATTATTTCCATGAAAAACAGAATTATCAGCAGAATTAAAAACCCCGATTTTATTTCTGAAATTCACATCTCCGTTTACATCAAGTTTTGCTTTTGGGGACTCTGTTTTTATTCCTACCTGAGCTGTTGCCAAAAGACTTATGCTAAAAAGCAGTGTTGATAATAGTTTTTTCATCATTAGTTGTTTTTATAGCTCACGTATTCGATAACATCCATTTTCATGGTAGATTCCAGAGTAAATGCACTGGAAGCTCCATTTGAAGACTGCACATTACGTCCGATCGCAAATTGCGAAGCAGCGCTTGAAGTATCAATCTTTCTGCATGCAATGTCAATATTATGAACACCTACAGGAACGTTCTGCTCAGTATAGTTAAGGGTAAAGATATAATCCTGAAGTCCGGCTTTTCCGCTGTTGTTATTGGAAGCGATTCTATCCGGGCGTACGGCTACCAGTGCTCCGTTTCTGAAAACACCGCAGGTAAATCTGACGCTTTGTATTGTAGTAGCTGTGGAAGCCTTCATTTCAATACCGGTCTGGAACTGGTAAGTAAGCCTGTTTCTCCCGTTTTTGATGGTAAAAGTATTGCTAAGCCCGTCTATTTTTTTCCAATTCCCTTTTGTGATATCAGAAATGTTATCCCCAACTTTGTTGGTGTAGATACCATCACCGGCAACACCGTCCGTAAGTGAAATAATACCCGTTTGATCCGACGACAGATAAGAATTAATCAGCTTATACTGTCCCTCTTCCATAAAGGAAACATTCAAAGATTTCCACACAGGAGGCAAACCCTCGCCCTGAGAAACCAAAACCTGGCCGTTTAACCCGGCCTCTCCGGCCTGAGTTGAAGTACCTCCTACTCTAAGTTCTTTTCTTAAGGTGGTTTTTCCGTTCACGTCAAGAACGGATTTAGGCTTTGAAGTACCGATTCCCACCTGTGCGTTGGCATAGATTGAAAGAAGTCCAGCCACGCAGCAATGTATTATTGTTTTCATAATTAAGGACTGCAAAGGTACACAACGAAGTCCAAAAAATTCCAGTTATACATCTATAAACCTATAGAAATAAACACATTACAGAATAGAATTAATCACACATAAAAGTAGAATTATTTCTACATAACTCTACTTTCAACATCTCAAAAAAATCATATAACGTCTCAAACCCTTACTGTACGGGGACTTACAGGATTCTTTTAATCATTGAAAAGTGATTTTAAATGCTCAAAAACTACCTTAATTCTCCTCAACAGGAATATTACAAAATAAAAACATGATAAGAATCACAAAAAAACGTGCAAAAATTAAGTTTTTTACACGTTTCTAATAATTTTTATGATATTATTTCCAGTAAACAGGAATTAAAATTTAATCATGTTCAATGATTGCTTTCAACAACAGATTAACCTCATCTACATTTTTAACTCTTTCTTTTCTCATCATCAACTGATTACCTTCTTTTCCGGACTTTTCTTTAAGCTGGGCCTCAGCCGGATTCCGGGTCAGATAATTAATAATATGCCTGAATCTGTCTGTCTGATAGAATTTATCCTGAGGATTTCCCGGGAAATAGCCTAAAAATACTCCGTTTTTCATGACAATCTTTTCAAAGCCAATATCAGCAGCAAGCCATTTCAGGGAAACACTTTTTAAGAGATTGACAGCTTCTTTCGGCAAAGCTCCAAAACGGTCAATCAGCTCCAGTTCAAACTGATGAAGATCTGCTTCGTTGGTAATTTCAGCAATTTTCTGATACAGCAGCAGCCTTTCTTCAGTATTGGAAATATAGAAATCCGGCAGCATCAACTCTAAATCAGTATCAATATTGACATCCTTCACAGATTTGAAAAGCTTTTGTCTGTCTTCTTCATTTTCAAAAAGACTTTCAAAATCAGCATCATCTTTCAGCTCTTCTAAAGCTTCCTGCATTAGCTTCTGATAAGTTTCAAACCCCATTTCATTGATGAACCCGCTCTGTTCGGCACCCAGAAGATCACCGGCACCACGGATTTCCAGATCTTTCATCGCAATCTGGAAACCACTTCCCAGATCTGAAAACTGTTCAATAGCTTCCAGACGTTTTCTGGCATCGGAGGTCATCATATCATAAGGAGGAGTGATCAGATAACAGAATGCTTTTCTGTTGCTTCGTCCTACCCTTCCTCTCATCTGATGCAGATCCGCCATCCCAAACCGATGTGCATCATTGATAAAGATAGTATTGGCATTCGGCACATCTACCCCACTTTCTACAATGGTAGTGGATACAAGAACATCATACTTACCTTCCATAAAATCCAGAACATTCTTTTCAAGCTGTTTTCCTTCCATCTGCCCATGTCCCGTAATTACTCTCGCATCCGGAACCAGCCTTTGAATAAGCCCTGCAATATCTTTCAGGTTTTCGATTCTGTTATTGATAAAATATACCTGGCCATCTCTCTGCAGCTCGTAAGAAACCGCATCACGAAGCGTTTCTTCATTGAATCCTATTAACTGTGTATCTACAGGCTGCCTGTTCGGCGGCGGTGTTTTGATAACGGATAAATCCCTCGCTGCCATCAATGAGAACTGTAAAGTCCTCGGAATAGGAGTGGCTGTAAGTGTAAGGGTATCAACATTATTCTTCAGCGTTTTCAATTTATCTTTTACTGAAACTCCGAATTTGTGCTCTTCATCAATAATCAATAAACCAAGATCTTTAAATTTCACAGAACTGCTTACCAACTGATGCGTCCCGATGATGATATCTACTTTTCCGTTCTTTAAAGCCTCTAAAGTCTCTGACTTCTGCTTGGCTGTCCTGAATCTGTTGACATAAGCAACATTTACCGGAAAATCTTTTAGCCTTTCTTTAAAACTTCTGTAATGCTGAAAAGCAAGAATGGTTGTAGGCACTAATACTGCAACCTGTTTTCCATCCGTAGCCGCTTTAAATGCGGCCCTGATTGCAACTTCCGTTTTACCGAAACCTACATCTCCGCACACAAGCCTGTCCATCACCGTATCAGCTTCCATATCTCTCTTCACATCTACGGTAGCCTTTTCCTGATCCGGAGTATCTTCATAAATAAAGCTGGCTTCCAGCTCATTCTGCAGGTAGGAATCCGGAGTATACGCAAACCCTTTTGCCGTTTTTCTCTGAGCATACAACTGAATAAGGTCAAATGCAATCTGCTTTACCTTCGCTTTTGTTTTCTGTTTTAAAGATTTCCAGGTCGGAGATCCCAGTTTACTCAGAACGATTTCTTTTCCATCCGGCCCATTATATTTTGAGATCTTATGTAAAGAGTGAATACTTACATATAATAAGTCCCCGTTTTTATAGGTCAGTTTGAAACATTCCTGAATCTTTCCGTCATTGTTCACTTTCACCAATCCCATAAACTTCCCGATTCCATGATCGATATGGGCAATATAATCCCCGATTTTCAGAGACATCAGGTCTTTCAGGGTAAGCTGTTCAGATTTTGCAAAAGTATTTTTCGCTTTATATCTCTGGTAACGGTCAAAGATCTGATGATCCGTATAAACCAGCAGTTTGTGCCCATTATCAACAAATCCTTCGTGCAGTTCAGACTTAAAGCTTTTAAATGGGAGCTCATGCTCAAGTTCTTCAAAAATAGACTCCAGCCTTTCTTTCTGTTTTTCTGTTGAAAAGGAAATCCAGGTATCAAATCCGTCATTCTGCTTTTCTTCAATATCTTCGATCAGCAGTTCAAAGTTTTTATGAAAAGAAGGCTGTGGAAGCTGCTCCATTTTTACTTCAGTTACTTCTTTCAATCCTTCAATGATGATTTCTCCAAAATCAACCGTTTTGAATTTTTTATAATCGAACAAAAACTCCTGATCAGAAATAAAAAGTTCCTGCGGAGTCCTGTGAGCAATATCTTTACTTAAGCTATCATATTTTTCCAGAGACTTTTCGTAGAACGCTCTTATCTTCTGCATTCCCACCATTCCGTTTCTGGAAATTACAAAACTTTCCGCAGGCAATAACTGCAGCAAAGAAACTCTGGTTCCCGTCACAGAAAAGTTCATATTGGACACCAGCTGAAAATCTTTTACTTTATCTACCGAAAGCTGGGTTTCGATATCAAAGGTTTTAATACTTTCCACTTCATTACCGAAGAAAGTAATTCTGTACGGCTTTTCATATGAATAGGAAAAGACATCTACAATTCCTCCTCTTACAGAAAACTCTCCCGGTTCTGAAACGAAATCAGCCTGCTGGAAGTGATAATGATTAAGCAGTTCATCCACAAAATCAAAATCAAGCTGATCCCCAACTTTTATATGATGAGAAATTGCTTTAAAATCTTCCTTTTTCAATACCTTTTCAGATAAAGCTCCAGCATAAGCCACAATCACTTTCGGAGATCTTCCGGAATTTATTTTATTGAGGACCTCCGTTCTTAAAACCAGATTCGCATTCTGAGTCTTTTCTACCTGGTAAGGTTCAAGGTGGGTTGCCGGAAAGTATAACACTTTATCCTTACCCAAAAGATCCTCCATCTCCGTATTGGCATACAAAGCATCCTCCTTATCATCTACCAGATAAAGAATATTTTTCTTCTGAACCAAAAATAGCTCCGCCACAAAAATAGAAACTGAGGATCCGGCACTTCCTTTTACAGCAATATGCTGATTGTTTTCTAAGTGGGTAAAAATTTCTTTTCCAAACTCTTTCTGCATAAGGTCTGGAAGGAACTTTTCATTGATGGATTTTAACTGCATAAATAAGTAATGGTATAAACGACAAAGCGATTTCGGGAGTTTTCCGAAACCGTTTATGATATACAAAGGTACGCATATTTTTTATCTTCCTCTAAAAAACGAAAAGACTGATAGTTTAAAATGAAGGACTTAGCACCACAATTCTTAATTTTTTACAATTTTATTTAATAACCTGTTAAAAAAATCAACTATTTTCTCCGTGGCATAGAGTTTGGCTTTTAAGATATAACCAAACATTTAAGAATAATATTATGAAAAAAGCAATTAAAATCTTAGGAGTTATGATGCTGTTGGTATTTACAGCATTATCTTTTTCGTCGTGCAGTAAAGATGATGATCCGGTAAACAATGAATTTTTCGCAGGAACTTATAAAGGAAAAGTTTCTTATAATGACGGAGGATCCACCAATATCAGCACAGATGACGGAAGTGTATTTGTAACAAAGATTGCCAGCGGTACCAAATATAATTTTGCTTTCTCCAACAGCATTCCGGATCTTAACGGAATAGAGTTTAATCAGGAAGGAGATCATACCCTTGTTATGATTGGATCTACAGCAACTTCTTACATAAGAATTGATAACAATGTTTTAAAAATCCTATACGCAAAGGATGGTAAAACGTGGACAGCCAACTGTACGCGCTAGCCATGTCTATTTATATATTATGCAAGCCTGTTTCCATTTCCGGAGACAGGCTTTTTCATTGTAAATGAAGTGTTTTAATTTTTTTTTAAGCTGTAATAAACTTTAGTTAAGTTTGAGAATCCCCGTTTTTTTGCCTGCTTTTTGTATATCTTTATTCAACAAAAACAAACAATAATTCTTATGAAAAAATTCTTATCTGCAATGTCTTTAATCCTGGGATTAGGACTTGCTACTGCTCAGCAGACTGCTCCCGCTAAAAGTGCTCCAGCACACCCGCCTGTAAAAGCAACTACAGCTGCAAAACCAGCTGAAGTGAAAGCTGCCCAACCGGCAATGGATGCAAAAGCAGTTAAGCCTGCACAACCGGCTGCCAAAATGAAAAAGGACGGTACTCCGGATAAGAGATATAAAGAAAACAAACACCTGAAAAAAGACGGCACTCCTGATAAAAGGTACAAAGCAAACAAATAAGCATAACATTAACATATAGTTGTTATTTTCATAATCAAATTTCGAAAAGCCGGTGGAACCTGTTCCATCGGTTTTTTTATGTGAACCTTCACAAAAATCATTTCAGATTCTCTACTTATTTATAAATTTGACCCATGTTAAACTTCTTCAAGAAAAATGCAGCGCTGATCTGGGCAAAAAAACACGTCCAAAAAGCAGAGGATTTCAAAAAAAATGCTGAGAAAAACCAGGAAGATTTACTCCTTTCTCTGGTGAATACTGCTCAAAAAACACTTTTCGGGCGGGAACATGATTTTGAAAATATTCATTCTGTAAAAGAATTTCAGGACAGAGTTCCTGTAGCTGATTATGAAGATCTGAAACCTTATATTGAAAGGGTAAAAAAAGGACAGGCTAATATTCTATGGACAGAAACTCCGGAGTATTTTGCCAAAACTTCAGGAACCACTTCCGGTTCTAAGTACATTCCGATCTCCAAAGAAGGAATGCCGTTTCAGATTGCCGGAGCTCAAAGCGCCTTATTTCATTATATCAGCAGAAAAAACAATGCTGATTTCGTGAATGGGAAAATGATTTTTCTTCAGGGCAGCCCGGAACTGGAAGAAGTATTCGGAATAAAAACGGGAAGGCTATCAGGTATTGTAGCGCATCATATTCCTAATTATCTTCAGAAAAACCGTCTGCCAAGCTGGGAAACCAATATTATGGAAGACTGGGAAACCAAAGTAGATAAAATTATTGAAGAAACGGAACATGAAAATATGACTCTGATTTCTGGAATTCCGCCATGGCTGATCATGTATTTTGAGAAACTGACAGAGAAACACGGTAAAAAAATCAAACAGCTTTTCCCTAATCTTCAGCTTATTGTAACCGGAGGTGTTAATTACGAACCTTACCGTGATAAAATGGAGGAGCTATTGGGAGGTAAAGTAGATATTGTTCAGACCTTTCCAGCTTCTGAAGGTTTTTTTGCTTTCCAGGATGATTATACTCAAGAAGGATTACTGTTATTAACCAATCACGGGATTTTCTATGAATTCATTCCTTTGGAAGAATATGGTAAGCCCGGAGCAAGGCGATTAACTTTAAAAGAAGTTGAGCTTCATAAAGATTACGCATTAATTCTTACGACCAATTCCGGTTTGTGGGCCTATTCTATAGGAGATGTTGTAAGATTTATCAGCAAAGATCCCTACAGGGTTTTGGTAAGCGGAAGAACAAAACATTTTACTTCTGCATTTGGAGAGCACGTGATTGCTTTTGAAGTAGAGGAAGCAATGAAAGCTGCCCTTGAAAAATATCCGGCACAGATCACAGAATTCCATCTGGCTCCGCAGGTAAATCCGGATGAAGGACTTCCCTGTCACGAATGGCTGATTGAATTTGAAAAAGAACCTGAAAACCTGGAAGCATTCAGGGATGACCTTGATCTGCAGCTTCGTAAAAGAAATACTTACTATGATGATTTGATTTCAGGGAATATTTTACAGAAATTGCAGATTACGAGACTTAAAAAAGGTGCATTTCATGAATATGCCAAATCCCAGGGAAAATTAGGGGGCCAGAATAAGACACCAAGATTGGCTAATGACAGAAAGATTGCAGATTTATTGGGAATTTACAAATTTTAATCATATTTTTTCAATTCCAAAAACGTATATTCAAAAAAAATTATAAATTTGAAAAACTAAAAGAAAATAATGAAAGCATCTGTACTGTTGAAATCATCTTTACTAACATCTTTATTTGTTATTACATCTTGTGCTACTACAAAATACAGCGAAGATATTTCAAAAAACAACTACTCTAATCTTGAAGCCGGAAAAATATATAAAGTAACGATGAGAGATGGCTCACCAAAGCAGACCATCTTATTCAGAAACGTTGTTGGTGAAAATCTGGTGGGTACAGCCGGTAAAAAAGACAGTACAGAAGTAATTATTCCTAAAGCCAATGTGGCTGCTGTAAAAGACAGAAGAAAGGCAAGAATTGCTGCAGGAGCTACCATCATTGGCGCAGCTGGTGTTGCCGCTATCGTACTAAGTTCTACAAGAGCAGACTAAAATAGATATTATCTTTTGAGACTTATTTAATATATCTTTCAAAAACTGACATATAAATGGCCCTAAATAAATTTTTAGGGCTATTTTTGTTCATGATTTCCTTTACCCCGTTACAAACATTACAAAATGTTGAGTTCAGAAATCTTCTCACCGGGAGATTTTTTATTGTTTTAGCTTTCAGAATGCTTGCCACTTTATTAGGATGGTGGGTATATCAATTAACAAAAGATCCTTTTTCCATAGGCCTTATCGGACTTTCTGAGGTAATTCCTGCGGTAAGCTTTGCGCTGTATGCCGGACATGTTATTGACATGAATGAAAAGAAGAGGCTGCTTCTTATTTGTAATTATGCTTATATTTTTCTGATCGGGCTTCTGCTGATTCCCGCATTCTTTAATGTGGAAATGCACTTTACAGGTCATCAGATTACCTATTATATTTATGGCGTTATTTTTTTCACAGGGATAGCAAGAGCCTTTATCGGTCCTATTGTTCCTTCCATGATTCCTAAAATCGTAAAGAAAGAAAACCTTCCGAATGCAGTAACCTTAAACCAGGCAACGTTCCTGATATCTTCAGTTTGCGGCCACGCTATTGGCGGTGTTCTTATTGGGTTTATCGGGGTAAAATGGACCCTGGTTGCTATTTTAACATTAATATTTGTTGCGTCGTTATTCTTCTGGCAGCTACACAAACAGCATTCTGAATATAAAAAGGAAACAGTAAATGTAGTGGAAAGTATGCGTGAAGGGATTTCGTATATTTTTAAAACCAAAGAGATTCTGGGAGCGCTGTGCCTTGATATGTTTGCCGTACTTTTCGGCGGTGCGGTAGCTATGATCCCTGTATTTGCGACTGATATTTTACAGTCGGGAGCTGAAGGTTTCGGCTTACTGAACGCTGCTTCAGATATTGGCTCCATGTGTATTATTACTATTTTGTCTATTGTTCCTCTTCGGAAAAATCAAGGGAAAATACTTCTTGCGGTTGTTACCGGATTCGGGTTATGCATCATCGGATTCGGGTTATCAAAACTATACTGGCTGTCTTTTATGTTTCTGGTGATGAGCGGAATGCTGGATGGGATTTCTGTTGTTATCCGCGGTACCATTGTTCAGTTAAAAACGCCTGATCATATCAGAGGACGCGTTCTGAGTGTGAACTCCATTTTCATCATGTCCAGTAATGAAATGGGACAGTTCGAAAGCGGGCTTATGGCCAAATTACTGGGAGTAGTGCGCTCTGTTGTATTTGGCGGCTGTATGACTGTTTTAGTTGCACTGCTTGTAGGAAGCACCAATCCTAAATTGAGAAAGATGCAATATTAACTTATTGTTTACCAGCCTATTTAAAATCGGATATTTGAAAAATCAAAATCCGAAATACTTAAAATCAGAATAGAACGTTTTCTATTCTGATTTTTGTTTTATACTTGTTTTTTTAAAATTTATTGAAGAATTCGATCTCAAATATTTATTAAAACCGCTCATATATTTACGATCTATGCATTATTGAATCCCAATAATAAAATACCACATTTAAAACCAATACATTACTTTCATTAAATATATCCTAAAATCTTTAATTTAACGTTAATAATTTTTTATATTTGCTTCATAAAATATCCCCCTATGACTAAACTTTTACTAATTTTGAGCTTTCTCGTGACAGGTTCTCTGATGAATGCTCAATTTTTTTCAGATCAAACCTTACAACAAGCTGTTTTACAATTCGATAACGCTAAAACAGAAAACGATTACGATATGCTATTTTCCAGGTTTTCAGAAGCTAAAACTTCAGATAAATGGCAGGCTAATTATTATGCAGCAGCAGCATTATATATTAAAACGAATTTCCTTTTAAATAACAGTCCGAACAGCCCTCTTGGAGAGCCTAATGAGACTGCAAGAAAACTGGCCATGCAATCCCTTGCTTCTGAAAAGAACAATGGAGAAGTAAACCTTCTTCTTGCGCTTATTCATTTTCAGAAAATCAGAATAAAAACAGCGGCAGATCCTCAAAAGGAATTAAAGACTGTGACAAGTTTCATGAATAAGGCAGAAACAACTTTAAAGAACAATCCAAGACTTTCCTTTCTGAAAGCTGAAATTGCTGAAAAGCAGGGAAACAAGGCTGAAGCTATAAAGTTTTATCAAAAAGCAGCCAAAGAATTTGAAACATCAGGCACTGCATCCAGTTCACCCAACTGGGGAAAACAACTGATCGGAACAAACTAACAATAAGTAAAATGCATGATCTCCTGAGCTAATTGGGACGATCAGTTTTTTTATTATGAAAGATCTGGAAATTCATTATAGTGAAACACTCTTTTATATCAGATAAAAAACAGCAATTTTTAGTAATTAAACAGTTTTAATATTTGTTTTTAAAAATTAATTCTCATGAAAAAAACATTACTTGTTTTCTTAATCATATTTTCACATATTTTATTTGCCCAGTCAGATTGTGGTACTGCAATGGCGGTCTGCGGTAACTCTGACATTTCATATACACCAGGCGGTCACGGAGACATTGCCGAAGATCTGGGCGGATGTTTAACTTCTGACGAAAAGTACTCGGTATGGTATTCTTTTACTATAGCTACAGGCGGAACCCTTACCTTTGAAATCATCCCTAACGACCAGAGTGACGATTATGACTTTGGTGTTTACGGGCCTGACAAATCCTGCTCAAACCTTGGTACCCCGATACGTTGTTCCTATTCCGGACTAAGTGGGAATACAGGTCTTAATATGACCTCTACAGATCTTAGTGAAACCGCTACAGGAGACAAATGGGTAAAATACATGGATGTATTGCCTGGCCAGACTTACTATATCATTGTGAATAACCACAGAGAAACAGCTAACGGATTCAAATTATCATGGGGCGGAACGGCTACTTTATCTTCTCCGTTCACCGATCCGAATATACAGCCTCACCCATTTGTACCTCCGGGAATCCCAGGGGCTAACCCTAATGACCCAAGAGAAGTCATCATATGTTCTAATCCGGCGACTTTTGATTTTGCATCGTTATCAGCAGGAATTCTTAACGGCAATCCAAATTTCAGCATCAGCTATCATACAAGTCAAAATGATGCCTTAACCGGCAACAACCCTCTTGTGGGTCCTCAAACGGTAACTCCTGTTGGTGTTTATTTCTACAGTATCAATTATACTGACCCGACAAATCCTGACAGCCCTATTAATAAATGCAGACAGACCGGTAAATTTAAATTCAAAGATGGTACCATCAAGGCAACAGACGTAACGTTAACAAGCTGTAACAATAATAATGCAGGTACGGCAACTTATGACCTTACGACTGCAGATGTTTTCCCTGACCCCACCGCAACCAAGAAATATTATTATACTTTATACGATCTGAATAACTCAATTAATGAGATTACCAACATCTATCAGTTTGTTTCCGCAGAGGGTAAAATATATGTAAAGGTAACTTCGGTATTCGGATGTAGTGATATTGCTGAAATTACGCTTAAGTTCTATCCGCAAATCATTGCGAAAGATGCAGAATTAAGATCATGTTTTATTGAAGCGAATCCTTCCACAGCCTTATTCAACCTTGATAATGCTGCTGTTATTACGCCCCAGGCAGGTATCACTAAAAAATACTTCCCTTCACTGACCGATGCAATTGACGGAACCAACGAGATTTTAAATGCTAATTATATTGCACCAAGTGGTTTAGTATACGTAAGAGTGTCTGACACCAGAGGTTGTTATGTAGTGGTAAAGATTGGTTTAACTGTAATTGCCCCGGTAACATCCAGTGTATTGAAAGACAAAATCATCTGTATGGAAGATACTACCACTTTGGATGCGGGACCTGGATTCAAAAGCTATGAATGGAGTACTGGCGCTACAACACAGTCCATCAAAGATGTAGGCGTAGGAGTTTACTGGGTAAAATTAAAAACAGGGGAATGTGTTGCCACTCAAAAAGTAACGGTATATCCTTCTGAGCAGCCGGTTGTTACCAATGTTGACATTTCCAACACTACATTAACGATCAATGTTATTGGAGGAACTCCGGATTACCAGTACTCTATGGATAAAATTTTATGGCAGGCTTCCAATACATTCTCTAATGTAGCAAGAGGAACTTACAAAGTGTATGTAAAGGATGCTTATGACTGCGAGCCTATTGAAGTTACGGTACTTGTTCCTAATCTTATCAATATGATTACTCCAAACGGAGATGGTATCAATGATGTTGTAGATTATTCTGCGATGGCAGACAAACAGAATCTTATTTTGAGTATCTTTGACAGATATGGAACAAAAATCCACCAGGGAGACAAATCCAATGGTTACAAATGGGATGGCCGAATTGGCGGCAAAAACATACCAACAGGCACCTACTGGTATTCTGTAACATGGAACGAGAATGACAAGAAGAATACTCCTTTCAAGTTTTCTGGTTGGATTGTTGTAAAAAACAGAGAATAAAACACCTCAGAATACAAAAAGCCGCTTTGGCGGCTTTTTCTTTTACAAATAATGATAAACATTTATTGATTTCAAGTTTGTTTAACAAAAAAAAGTTTTAACAATGAAAAAAATATTACTCCTTTTTATTTTATTGATAACGCAAATGGCCTTTTCACAGTCAGATTGTGTCACAGCAATTCCCATCTGTGGTAATTCTGACATTTCATACACCCCTTCAGGCCCGGGGAATATAATAGAAATTCTTAACCAGAACGGTGGATGCCTCAGTACCAATGAAAGATATACAGTTTGGTACACTTTCACAGTATCCACACCAGGAACACTGGCATTTACAATAAAACCTAACGATCAGGATGATGATTATGATTTTGCAGTTTACGGACCAACAGCTAACGGCTGTGCTTCGTTACAGAATGCGGATCACGTTTTCATACAGCCCATAAGATGTAACTATAGCGGTACTTCAGGAGATACAGGTCTCGATCTGACTCTTGCTCCACCAGCGGTATTTCCTACCAATCCTCCAGGTGTTACATCAAGCATGAACAATGGTAAATGGAGTCCTTATATGGATGTGTTAGTTGGCCAGACTTATTATCTGGTTATTGACAACTTCAGTAGATCTGTTAATGGTTTTTCTTTAGAATGGACAGGGACTGCAAGCTTAAGTTCAGCATTTAATGATCCGGTTCTTTCTCCTAATCCATTTATTGCGCCGGGTATTCCGGGAGCTACTCCTACCGATCCTAATCAGGTGATGGTTTGTGCGTTACCTACCCAGTTTGATTTTACAACGTTATCTGCAGCGATTATTAATGGTAACAGCACGAACTTCAAGGTTACTTATCACAAAACAACCAACGACGCCCTTACAGGACAGAATCCTCTTACAGTAACTACCGTAGACGGAACCACAATATATTATTACAGAATCGTATACCAGGATCCCACCAATCCGACCAATCCTATCAACGGATGTTTCATAACCGGAAAATTCAAGTTTGTGAATGTGGGTATCTCTGCCAATTCGGCTACTTTATACTCCTGTAACAACAACGGAGCGGGTACTGCAAAATATGACTTAACAACAGCCAATGTATTTGGAGGAACCGGAGCAACGATCAAGTATTATGAAACGGCGGCAGATATGAATGCAGATATTAATGAAATTACAGATCCTGCCAACTATGTTTCTGCTGAGTCTACCATCTATGTAAAGGTAGTTTCTTCCTTCGGATGTATTGCCACCACAACCATCAGATTATTATTCTACCCAACGGTTGTGCTTAAAGATGCTGTACTCCAAAACTGTTACATCGATAATGATGTGACGCGTTCGACATTTGATCTTTCCAAAGCAGATATTGGTGTACCTGTTCCAACCCCTACCGGAACTATTATTAAGTATTACACAACAGTAGCTGATGCGAAAGCACAGACAAATCCTATTATAGCAGCATTAAACTATCTTTCAGAAAGCAAAACAGTATATGCAAGAGTGGATAATGACAAACAGTGTTATTCAATTGCTAAAATAGACCTGGTAGTATTACCTCCTGTAAAATCAGCGGTATTAAAAGATAAAACAATTTGTGCTGAAGCCAAAACTACCCTGGATGCAGGTCCTGGATTTGTAAGCTACGAATGGAGCACTGGTGAAACTACACAATCTATCAGCAATGTAGGTGTTGGTGCTTATTGGGTAAAGCTTCAGACCGGGAAATGCTTCACTCTTCAGGAAGTACGTGTACATGCCAGCCTTCAGCCAGTGGTATCAGGAATCGAAATTACCAACAATAATATTACTGTAACAGCTACAGGAGGAGTTCCTCCTTATCAATATTCCGTAGATGGTATTAACTGGCAGGATTCCAACACATTCGCAGGACTTCCAAGAGGAGAAAATACGGTATACGTAAAAGATACTTATAACTGTACACCTATCCAGGTAACAATAACAGTTCCTAATCTTATTAACGCCATTACCCCGAACGGAGATAATGTAAATGATGTTATCGACTATTCAGCATTAGCTTACAAGAAAAACCTTATCTTCATTGTATATGACAGATATGGAAACAAGCTTCATGAAGCGAAGAAATTCAATAACTTTACATGGGACGGAACTGCCTTTGGTAAGAAAATTCCAACAGGAACGTACTGGTATACGATCTCCTGGAATGAAAACAATAAAAACAATACCGAAACTAAATATTCAGGATGGGTATTGGTAAAAAATAAAGAATAAGTTATACTTCATCTTTTTTGAAAAATCACCTCAGACCGGGGTGATTTTTTTTATCAACAAGACCAACCTCCTGTTTACAGCATTTTACGAAAGACTGCTAATAATTTGTTGAATACTATTTTTTGATTATTTTTTAAATAAACTATCTTTGCACCATGGCGCAGAAAGAAACATTATCATCCCTGACACACGGAAACTTTGCAAAAGAATTGTCTATTGCGGATGGAAAAATGCCTCCCAATGCAGTGGACTTTGAAAGACTGGTTATCGGAACTTTTTTGATTGACAAAAAAGGTCTTGACCACTCCATTGACCTTCTTACCCCGGAGGTATTTTATGATCCCAGACATCAGGTCATCTTTTCTACTATTCTCAAATTGTATGAAGGCAACCACCCGGTAGACTTAATGACCATCATTCAGGATTTAAAAAAAGAAGACAAGCTGAGCCAGGCAGGTGGTGATCATTACATTATTGACCTCACCATGGGAGTAAGCTCGTCCGCCCATATCGAATATCACGTACGTGTTATTCTTGAAAAGTATATTTTAAGAAGCCTTATCAATGTTTCTGCTAACGTAATTGATTCTTCCTATAAAGAATCTACAGATGTTTTTGAACTTCTGGACAAGGCAGAGCAGTCTTTCTTCGAGATTACCAATGGAACTATCAAGAAAGGATTCGATACTGCCAACTCATTGGTAAAACAAGCTATTGATACGATTAAATCGTTAAAAGATAAGCAGGGACTTTCCGGAGTTCCTTCAGGATTCAGAGATGTGGATAAGGAAACCGGAGGATGGCAGAATTCTGACCTCATCATTATTGCCGCCCGTCCGGCGATGGGTAAAACAGCCTTTCTTCTTTCCATGGCAAGAAATATTGCAGTAGGCCACAAAATTCCTATGGCTCTGTTCTCTCTCGAGATGGCCTCAGTACAGCTTATCACCAGGATGATTGCTTCTGAAACAAGGATTTCCTCAGAGAAACTAAGAAAAGGAACCCTGGATGATGAAGAATGGCAGAGACTGTTTTCCAATGTATCTGAACTGGAAAACGCTCCTTTGTATATTGATGAAACACCTTCCCTTTCCATATTCGACTTCCGTGCAAAATGCCGAAGATTAGTGATGCAGCATGGAGTGAGACTTATCATGGTCGACTACCTTCAGCTGATGACAGCCGGTGGCGGTGGAAAAGGAGTTGGAAACCGTGAACAGGAGATCTCCATGATTTCACGTTCATTAAAAGCGATTGCAAAAGAACTTAACGTACCGGTAATTGCTCTTTCCCAGCTTTCAAGAAGTGTGGAAGCCCGTCCCGGAAAAAGACCTCAGCTTTCAGATCTGAGGGAATCCGGAGCAATTGAGCAGGATGCGGATATCGTATCTTTCATCTTCAGACCGGAGTATTATAAAATTACCGTTTGGGATAATGATGAAGAAGGACAGGAAACTTCTACTGAAAACCAGGCCGAACTTATCATTGCAAAACATAGAAATGGTGCTACAGCAGATGTCAGATTATCTTTCTTAAAACATTTTGCCAAATTCGGTGATATTGAAGCAGCATTTGATGGTGGTGCCGGAGGAGGATATCCTTCCAACTTTGGAGAACCAAGCGGCTTTGACAAGATTAAAACAACGATTCAGCCAGGAGCAGCATTTGATCTTCCGGACAGCTCAAAACTTTCCGGTTCTTCAATGAATGATTTTGATGACGATGATGATTTCCCGTTTTAAGAAAGACTCAAGTTTAGATCAGTTTAATTGTAGTCAATACATCCATTTTTAAAAAACAGGTTTGAGAATCGAAATTTATACCGACGGGGCTTGCAGCGGAAATCCGGGAAAAGGCGGATATGGAATTCTCATGCGTGTTCCTGAAAAAAATTACCAGAAAACATTTTCCAAAGGCTTTCGGAAAACGACCAACAACAGAATGGAACTTCTGGCGGTCATTACAGCATTGGAAAAACTGAAATCTACAGAAAACGATATCCACGTTTACACAGACAGCAAATATGTATCTGATGCGATCAACCAGAACTGGATTGCCGGATGGATCAAAAGAGGCTGGAAAAACGTAAAAAATCCAGATCTATGGAAAAAATTTGTAGAGCTGTATAACAAACACTCCCCAAAAATGCATTGGGTAAAAGGTCATGCCGGGCACTTTGAAAACGAGCTTTGCGACAAATTGGCCGTTGCTGCAGCGGGCTCTCCCGATCTTGAAATCGATACTTATTTTGAAGGGCTGGACAACAATTCATTATTTTAATTTAATTAATGTAAATACTTAATAGATACTATAATATTCACCATTATCTCATAATTAGCAGTATTTTTTTAAAATATTATTAAAATTTAAGCGAAATTAACATTAAATACACATTATTTAACTGGGATTTAATATCTTTACATATTAATCTAAGTCCCATTATAAATGAATAAAAATCTATTATTGTATTTATCTGTTTTTTTACTCTGTATAGCCGGGAAGTCCTTTGCCCAGACTTATCAGCTTATCGGAAACCCGGTAACAACTACCGGTTGGACCATGGTTTCTCCCACCCAGGTAAACACAGATTTTATTCAGCTTACACCGGATACCAACAACCAGTCCGGTTCTATCAGGCTGAATGACCCCATCAATTTAAAATATTGCGACAAATGGAGAGTGGAATTTGACTTCAGAATGGACTCCAACCAAACCTCCAACGGTGATGGAATTGCCTTCTGGTATCTTGCCAACCCTCCTGTTGCCAGCGTATTAGGATCCGGGCTTGGGGTATCTCAAAATGCAGTGGGTCTTGTGGTAGGACTTGACACTTATAACAATACCACAACTGCTACCATGAGCAAAGTTCACGTGGCTTACGGGCAGGTTCAAAATACAACAGACACCAATAACGTTGAGTTCTTTAATGTTCCCGGAAGTTCTTTCCATTCACCGGATCTGAATACTACACAACCGTTTCAGGGAACCACTTTTAAACATGTGGAAGTGACAGCACAGGTAGATCCCGCAGCTCCTACCAGCTGGATCATAAAGATAACAATAGACGGTAACGTAATTTGTAATCAGTCTTTTGCGCCTTCAGGCACTGCTGCTGCAATGACAGTAGGATATTTTGGTTTTTCAGCATCTACAGGAGGAGCAAGATCAAGACATTCCATTAAAAATGTAAAAATTTATACGGATAAAGTTCCTATTTTACAGGATTCAGCAACACAGTCATTCTGCCCCAACCCTACAACCGGATACGGATCTGTAAACCTGACTACTTTCAACTCACAATTTGTCAGCAACCCTTCCAATTATACATTTACCTATTATCCGTTTGGAAGTTCTACACCTATTGCTAATCCGACCAATTATCAGTTCAACGCTAACTCAACAGTAACAGTTGTTATTAAAGATAATGCAGGGCTGCTTTGTGATAATCCGGACGGTAAAATTTTGCTGGTTCTTGCTCCTTTCAAAGCGGAAGACAAAACGATTACGGTATGTAACAATAACAAAGCAGGAACAGCCACTTTCAACCTGAATACAGCAAATGTTACAGGTGTTCCCGGAGCTGTTAAAAAATACTACAAAACGTTAGCAGACCTTAATGCAGATACGAATGAAATTCAAAATCCCGGCAACTACTTCTCTGCTCCCGGAGAAGTATATGTAAAAGTAACAACCCCTCAGGGATGTACAGGTACAGCAAAAATCACGCTGGCCTTTTACCCGGACACTCCTGTGCAGGAAGCTACCCTAAGATCATGTTTTATTGAAAATAACATTACCAGTGCTATTTTTAATCTCACTACCGCAGATGTTACTAGTTTAGGTGCTGGTGCTGCCAAAAAATATTACACCTCTATAGCGAATGCTCTGGACGGAGTCAATGAAATCATGAATCCTCTTCAGTATTTATCTACAACTACTGCCGTGTATGCTAAAGTAACGGATGCCAACGGCTGTTTTAATATTGCTAAAATAAACCTTATTGTATTACCTCCTGTAACGTCTTCTGTCCTGAAAGACAAAACCATCTGTATCGGAGAAAAAACAGATCTGGATGCCGGACCTGGATTTGACGGCTATGAATGGAGCACGGGAGCAACAACTTCATCGATTAAAGATGTAGGAGTAGGTCCTTATTGGGTAAAATTGAAAACCGGTAACTGCATCACTACGCAGACTGTCAATGTAAAAGCATCTGCAAATCCTGTGATTTCCAGCATCGATATTGACAACAACACCATAACAGTAAATGTAGCAGGTGGAACACCTCCATATCAGTTTTCTCTGGATGGAGTGAACTGGCAGCCTGGCAATATATTCACAGGTTTAGCAAGAGGCGAAGTAAGAGTGTATGTAAAAGATTTTTACAACTGTACCCCTGTTGAAGTTCAGATTACCGTTCCTTACCTGATTAACGCCATCACTCCAAACGGAGACAATGTAAATGATGTTATTGACTATTCAGCGCTGGCTTACAAAAAGAATCTTGTATTCATCGTTTACGACCGATATGGCAATAAATTGTATGAAGCCGGAAAAATGAGAAATTTCACCTGGGACGGCACAGCTTCCGGTAAAAAGGTTCTTACAGGAACTTACTGGTACACCATTTCATGGAACGAAAACAATAAAGACAATACTGAAACAAAATACTCAGGCTGGGTATTGGTTAAAAACAGGGAATAAAATTACTATCAGAAACTACCTCATTTGGGGTAGTTTCGGTGTTAAAAAACAGAATTTGCCCAAACAGAGATTGGGATCAGATATTAATTTTTCACTAATAATTTAAACTTAAAAAACAATTTTATATCAAGAAGCAATAACATCATAATCCATCCACTATGAAAAAAAATATACTCTTTTTTTTACTGGCTATCTTATTATGCCTGCCGGGAAGGTTTCTTTCGCAAACCTATCAACTTACCGGAAACCCTGTAAATACAACGGGCTGGGACCTCGTCTCTGATGCTGTAGTAAGCGGAGACTTTGTAAGACTGACAACCGATCAGACCAGCAGATACGGGGCCGTAAAATTATCCACTCCTATCACTCTGAGCTATTGTGATAAGTGGAAAGTGGAATTCGATTTCAGAATAGACGGAAACGGAACCACACAATTTGGAAAAGGAGACGGTTTCACCTTCTGGTATCTCGCTAATCCACCAACAGGATTTGTATCAGGAGGAGGACTGGGAATTCCGGCCAATGCTTCCGGGCTCATGGTTGGTTTTGATATCTTCAACAATACCACTGAAGGCCAGATGAGTAAAGTTCACATTCTTTATGGTACCAATAATACAGCCGGGAACAATATTGAGTTCAACACGACTCCGGGAAGCACTTTTCACTCCCCTGATCTTATTGCTACCAATCCGTTTGTAGGAGACACTTACAGACATGTTGAGGTAAATGGAGAAACAGATCTTACCAACCCGACAAACTGGATTATCAAAGTGAGAATAAACGGTGCTCTTATTGTAGATCAGTCTTTTGCTCCTTCCGGAGGTGCCGTAGGAATGTCGCAGGGATATTTTGGTTTCTCTGCAGCAACCGGAGGTGCCAGTGCAAGACATTCTATTAAAAATGTTAAGGTATTTGTAGATAAAGTTCCTATCCTAAGCAATACCATAACCCCATTCGTTTGTACAAATCCCGCTACAGGAAATGGTACAGTAGACCTTACTTCTTATAATTCCCAATTTGTAAATAATCCCGGAAATTATATTTTCACATATTATGTATTGGGAAGCTCAACGCCTATCGCCAATCCATCAAGTTTTCAATATTCAGGAAATACGACGATCAAAGTGGTAGTTAAGGATCCTACGTCTACTCTTTGCGATAATGGCGACGGTGTTATCCAGCTTAACCCCACACCATTTGCAGCAACAGATGCCAGTCTGACCGGATGTAATAACAATAATGCAGGGACAGCAACATTTGACCTCAACACAGCTGCTGTAACAACTGTTGCCGGAGTTACCAAAGAATTCTATCCTACTTTATACGACCTTAATAACGGTACGAACCAGATAACAAATCCTTCTGCCTATGCGTCTGCAGCAGCAACAATATATGTAAAAGTAACAACTCCTCAGGGATGTGTGAGTACTTCTAAAATTACATTGAATATTTACCCTGTTGTGGTTGTGAATGATGTTGAAATAAAATCCTGCTTTATTGAGACCAACCCGTCTATGGCATCCTTTAATCTTACAGGAGCTGTCGTTTCTCAGGGCGGACTTACAAAAGAATACTATCCATCGCTGACAGATGCCATCAGTGGAACCAATGCAATATCTACTCCGGCAGCATACATTGCTCCTAACGGTGTAGTTTATATTAAAGTATTCAGCTCAAACGGATGTTATTCTATTGCTAAAGTTACATTAACGGTAATCCCTCCTGTTTATTCAAGAACTTTGCTAGACAAGACAATTTGTATAGAAAATACAACTACTTTAGATGCAGGCGCAGGTTTCAAAAGCTACGAATGGAGCACAGGAGCTACTACTCAATCTATCAAAAATGTAGGGGTAGGAACTTACTGGGTAAAACTTAAAACCGGAGATTGTGTTGCAACCCAGAAAGTAACAGTATACCCTTCCGATAATCCGGTTATTACAACGGTTGATATTTCGGGAAGTACGGTAACAGTATATGCCAATGGCGGAACTCCTCCTTATCAGTATTCTATGGATAATATCAACTGGCAGGATTCCAATGTGTTTACCAATATTGCCAGAGGAGAAGCAAAAGTATATGTAAGAGACGGTTATAACTGCGTTCCTGTTGAAGTCAATATTACAGTACCTAACCTTATCAATATTATTACACCTAACGATGACGGCAAGAATGATTTTATAGATTATTCAGCTTTGGCCAATAAACAAAACCTGGAAATAGCCATCTTCGACAGGTATGGTTATAAAATGTTCCAGGCCGATAAAACCAATGGTTACAAATGGGCAGGAACTACCAATGGAAGTAAAAAAGTTCCTACAGGAAACTATTGGTATTCTGTTTCATGGAATGAAAATAATAAAAACAGTACTCCGATAAAATTCTCAGGCTGGATTGTTGTAAAGAACAGAGAATAATTACACTTTCCGACACATCAAAAGAATCACCCCGCCGGCCGGGGTGATTTTTTTGTATGAACAGGCAGGAGATATTTCATTTTAAAGACTCTTTATTCATATTCAATGCTTAAATTTGTCGTATGAATTATTTGGAAGCTTTAAGCAGAAGATATTCTGTAAAAAAATTCAATCATCAGATTATTCCTCAGGAAACCCTTCACAACATTCTTGAGTCAGGAAAGCTGTCTGCCAGTTCGCTGGGACTTCAGCCTTATAAAATTGTGATTGTTGAAAGCGAGGAGATGAAACAGAAATTAATTCCCGCCTTTTATAATCCATCTCAGATTTCCACCTGTTCTCATCTTATTGTTATTATTTCAAAAAAAATTATAGAAGAGAACTATATCCGGGGCTATTTTAATCATATTTCTGAAGTAAGGGATACTCCAATGGAAAAACTTGATCCTTTCAGAAACAGCATTAATCAGCATATTAACCAGAAAACACATGATGAAATTTTCAACTGGGCAGAAAAACAGTCTTATATAGTATTGGCCAATCTTATGTATGCCGCTGCTATTGAAAATATAGACTCCTGTCCTATGGAAGGTTTCCGCCAGGATCTTATAGAAGACATTCTGAAGATCAATCCTGAAACAGAAAAAGTAACCGTTACCCTCGCTTTAGGTTACCGCTCCGAAGAAGATCATTTCCAGCACATGAAAAAAGTAAGAAAACCAAACGAAAAATTGTTTAAATTTATTTAATATTTTAAACGATTGTACCTAAAGCCAGCATATGATAAAAGCGGATGTATTAGTAATCGGTTCCGGCATTTCCGGACTTTCCTATGCCATTAAAGTTTCTGAACAGCACCCTGATGCCAAAATCATTATTGTAACCAAGTCTGATGAAGACGAAAGCAATACCAAGTATGCACAAGGCGGTCTCGCCGTCGTTACAGATTTTCAGAATGACAATTTCCAGAAACATATAGATGATACCATGCGTGCCGGTGACGGTGAAAACAAACGTGACGTCGTAGAAATGGTGGTAAGAGAAGCTCCTGCGAGATTCAACGAAATTGTAGAATGGGGAGCACAGTTCGATATGAAGAACGGTAAATTTGCTTTAGGAAGAGAAGGAGGCCATACTGAAAACAGGATCGTACATCATAAAGATATTACAGGTTTTGAAATCGAAAGAGCTTTATTGGAAACTGCCAATAACAGTCCGAATATCGAAATCCTGGATCATCATTACGTTATTGATATCATTACACAGCACCATGTTCCCGGAAAGGAACTTAACGAAGGAGACATCCACTGCTACGGTGCTTACATTCTGGATGAGAAGTCCAAAACCATCAAAAAAATTACTTCTAAAATAACGCTTGCTGCCACAGGAGGCGCAGGACATGTTTACAAAAACACCACCAATCCTACGATTGCAACAGGGGACGGAATTGCTTTTGTTGCCCGTGCCAAAGGAAAGGTTTCCAATATGCAGTATTACCAGTTTCACCCGACAGCTCTGTACAGCAAAATGGATGGAATGTTGTTTTTGATTTCAGAAGCCGTTCGTGGAGACGGAGCAAAATTAAGAACCAAAAGGGGCGAAAAATTCATGCATAAATATGATGAACGTGAAGAATTAGCCTCAAGAGATATCGTTGCAAGAGCCATTGATGCCGAAATGAAAATTACCGGAGACGAATTTGTCGGCTTAGACTGCAAGGAAATGAACCATGAAAAATTCCTGGAACATTTCCCGAATATTTATAAAAAATGTAAAGATGAAGGAATTGATCCTTTCACTCAGCTGATTCCTGTTGTACCTGCCTGCCACTATTTAATGGGAGGTATCGAAGTAGACAGAGACGGACAATCCTCCATCAGAAATCTTTTTGCTGTGGGTGAATGTACCAACTCAGGACTACACGGTGCCAACAGGCTTGCTTCAAACTCTCTTCTTGAAGGTTTGGTTTTCGGGCATAATGCCGCGATGAAAACAGTAGAGCTTCTGAATGAAAACAGTTTCAACTTTGATGACCTGAAAGCCGTTCCGGAATGGAATGAAGAAGGTATGAAAATCATGGACGAAATGGTCATCGTAAGCTATCTCAGAAAGCAGCTTCAGGAAATGATGAGCGATCTGGTAGGAATTGTAAGAAGCAACAGACGTCTGAATATGGCACTACAAAAGCACCAGGAAATTGCCGCTGCTGTAGATGAAATATACCACTATTCTATTCTTTCCCCCCAATTATCGGAATTAAGAAACCTTACAACCGTTGCCCATCTCATCATTACCCAATCTATGGAAATGACGGAGAATAAAGGAGCATTTTACAATAAAGACTTAGCCTAACAGAAATCACACAATGAAAAGACCAGCATACGTAACAGATAAAGCATTAAAGACATTTATAAAAAACGCTCTTGAAGAAGATATTCAGGATGGGGATCACTCTACCCTATCTACTATTCCACAGGATCTTGTACAAAGTGCTAAACTTTTGGTAAAACAGGACTGTATTCTTGCAGGCGTTGAGCTGGCAGAAATTATTTTCCACACTTTTGACAAAAACCTGAAGGTTGAAGTTTTCATTAAAGATGGAACTCCATGTAAATTCGGAGATGTAGCGCTTATAGTTACGGGAAGTGCAAGATCTATCCTTTCTACTGAAAGATTTGTGCTCAACTGCATGCAGAGAATGAGCGGTATCGCTACCCTTACCCATGAGTGGGATTCTCGATTGGTAGGAACCAAAACTAAACTTTTAGATACAAGAAAAACGACTCCCAATTTCAGAATGTGTGAAAAATGGGCAGTGGCTATTGGCGGAGGAACCAATCACAGGTATGGTCTTTATGACATGATCATGCTGAAAGACAATCATATTGATTACAACGGAAGCATCACCAATGCAGTAGCAATGGCAAAGGATTACGTTAAAAAGAATAAGAAAAAGTTAAAAATAGAGGTTGAAACAAGAAATCTTGAAGAGGTACAGGAAGCTATCAATGCTAAAGTTGACAGAATCATGTTAGACAATATGGATGTAAAAACGATGAAGGAGGCTGTAAAAATGATCAACGGTTCTTGTGAATCTGAAGCATCAGGAGGAATTACCCGCGATATGCTGAAAGAAGTTGCCTCTACAGGTGTTACCTATATCTCTGTAGGAGCCCTTACCCACTCTGCTGAGAATATAGATTTGAGTCTCAAAGCAGTGAAATAGCGTTGAATTTTTAACAAAAACACCCCCAGTTTGTTAAAAATTCAATAACATGACTTTTTTCATACAAAAATTCAATTTTTAGCCACAATACTGATTTTTAACACTTTAACATTATTAAGACTGAGTAAAAATTAACATTGAGTTAATAATAGTTAAATTTAATTTTGCGAATTTTGCAGAAAATTAAATCTAATTATTACTAACGATTATGAAATTAATCAACAAATCGATACTAACTGCAGTAATTACTTTATCTACAGCTAGTGTTTATTACGCTCAACAAGTTCAGGACACAGTACAAAAGTCCAAAGATATTGAGGAGGTAATCTTAAGAGGTGTTACGGATATCGCTAAAGATAGAAAAACACCTGTTGCTGCATCTACAATTAAAGCGGCACAACTTGCAGAAAGATTAGGTAACCAAGAATTACCT
Organism: Chryseobacterium sp. CP-77; assembly: GCF_036362765.1. Lineage (NCBI taxonomy): Bacteria > Pseudomonadati > Bacteroidota > Flavobacteriia > Flavobacteriales > Weeksellaceae > Chryseobacterium > Chryseobacterium sp. CP-77. The sequence goes on along the minus strand of NZ_CP143637.1, from coordinate 3,817,234 downwards.
GAGATTTTGAACACTACTCCATCTGTTTACGCTACAAAATCCGGAGGTGGTTTTGGTGATGGAGGTCTTACAATCAGAGGTTTCGAATCAAGAAACATCGCTGTAATGGTAAACGGTATGCCAGTTAACGATATGGAGGGTGGTACTGTTTATTTCTCAAACTGGACCGGATTATCCGATGTAACAAGTACATTACAGGTTCAGAGAGGTTTAGGGTCTTCTAAATTAGCTATTGCTTCTGTAGGAGGAACAGTAAACTTCCTTACCCGTTCTGCTGATATGAAAAAAGGAGGGGTAATCAGATTAGGTGTTGGTAACAACGACTATTTAAAAACTTCATTTTCTTACAATACAGGAAAATCTAAAGATGGTGTTTCAGCATCATTCTTAATGAGCAGACAAGCCGGAGGTACTTATATTGAAAATACAGATTATGAATCTTATGCATATTTCTTTGCATTAGGTTATGAAATCAACAAAAAGCATAACTTACAGTTTACCATAACATCTGCTCCTCAGTGGCACGATCAACGAACTTTTGCTCCAACAATTCAAAATTATATCAACTATAATCCTGAATATGATGGAAAAAGTCCTTACAGAAGATATAACTCTGACTTTGGTTACTACACTGATGCTTCAGGAAACAAAGTTGCTTTAGCAAACAGATCTAACTATTACTCTAAACCAGTAATGATGTTAAACTGGGACTGGACAATGAGTGAAAAGTCTAAATTAAGTACTGTTTTATACATGTCTAACGGTAGAGGTGGTGGAACAGGTGATTTAGGTAAAGTAGGAGGAAAAGGAATGACTGATTTCTACGATACGGCTGGTCACTTTAACTACGATGCTATTTTCGCAGCTAACGCAGCTGTTAACTTAAATACTGCGGGTGCTGGAAGTACTTTAATTCGTAGATCAAGTATCAACTCTCACAACTGGTATGGTATCTTAGCAAACTTCCAACATAAAATCAATGACAACTGGAATTTCTCGATAGGAACAGATGACAGATATTATTATGGTTACCATTATCAGGTTATTAGTGATCTTTATGGAGCAGCAGGATATAAAGACAAGGCAAACCAAAATTTTGCTCCAAGAATCGTAAGCAATACTTATGATTATAAAAAACTTAGCTGGAATCCTTTTGGAGGTAAACTAGCTCCATCTGAAGACCAGATTGGATATAGCAATGACGGAGAAGTTCTTTGGTATAGTGGATTTGCACAGGTAGAATATACTAAAGACAATCTATCTGCATTCTTACAAGGTTCCGTATCTAATCAAGGTTACCAGAGAATTGATAACTTTATAGTAGACGGAAGTACAGTAAAAGGTCAGACTGTAAACACGAAAACAGGATTTAAAAACCTTTTCGGATATAACATTAAAGGGGGAGCTAACTATAATATTAATGAACAACATAACGTTTTTGCTAACCTAGGATATTACAGCAAGCAACCTTTCCTTAACACAGTTTATCCAAGTAACCAACAACTTATTAATCCTTATCTGACTAACGAGAAAATTTCTTCTGCTGAAGTTGGATATGGATTCAGATCTGCAAAATTCACTGCAAATGTTAACGTATACAGAACACAGTGGAAAGACAGATGGTTGAGAAAAACAGGTCAGACTTTCACTTTAGCAGACGGTTCGACTACTACAGGTTACTCTGAAATCAATGGAATTACTGAAGTTCACCAGGGAGTAGAATTTGATGGAGTATACAGACCTAACCGTTTCTTGGAAGTTCAGGGGATGTTCTCTTGGGGAGATTACTATTATAAAGGAAATGCTAGTGTAGCTTCTTTCGATGATAACAACAATCCTGTTACTTTAGCTGGTTCAGCAGGTAACGAGCTATACCTAGATAAAGTAAAAGTAGGAGGTTCAAGCAATAACAGTATCCCTCAGATGACTGCATCATTAGGACTTACTGTAAAACCGGTAAAAGATCTTAATATCTTCGGAACATGGAGATATGTGGGTAAACTTTATTCTACTATTGATGCAGGAACATTTACTAACGTTTCTGCACAGGATAGAGGAGTATTGAAATTACCTGACTTCAACTTATTCGATGTAGGTTTCTCTTACAAAATCAGATTACAAAACGAAGCTCAGTACTTCACAATCGGAGCTAACGTTTACAACCTATTTGATACTGTATATATTTCTGATTCTGCTACAAGTGTATTTGCTGATGATAAACCAAAATATCTGGCTGATGGAAAAACACTTAATTCACAAAATCAGACTTACGAACAACTTGGTATGATGTACAAAGGTCTAGCAACTGGTAACCGTGCTTATTTCGGTTTCGGAACTACCTGGGCAGCAACATTATCATTCAACTTCTAATAATATCACAATATTAGATTTTCTCAATATCAATCCCGGCTTTGAGCCGGGATTTTTGTTATCTTTGTGTACAAAAAAATAGGATTATGGATTTTTACAACATTTTACTTAATGCCCATAAAGGTTTCGGGTATCTTGAAATTCTTTTGGTAACATTATTTGTTATTGCACTTTTGGCTACCATGTTCGGTTTCAGTGGAAAAGTGAACAAATTTTTGAAGAAAACAACACTTTTCACGATGATTTTCTTCCACGTTCAGTTTTTATTGGGAATCATTATGTTGATCACCACGTTCAGCAAAGGATTAAATATGGGAGAAGTAATGAAAAATGCGGCATTGAGATTCCAGTATGTTGAACATCCATTCTCTATGCTTATTGCGGCAGTTTTGATGACAATCGTCAACAAAAAAGTAAAATCCAATGATACTATTTCTTTAGGAGTAGTAATTATGGGACTGATTGCAGTAGGTTTATTTGCATTTGCATTCCCTTGGACAAGAGTTTTCGGGGCTTAAAAAGACAAAAAAATTATATGCGTTATAATTTATAAATAGTTTAATCTTAAATTTTTAATTAAATCAATGAAAGTAGCTGTAGTAGGTTCAACAGGAATGGTTGGACAAGTTATGCTTAAAGTTTTGGAGGAGAGAAACTTCCCTGTAACAGAATTAATCCCGGTAGCATCCGAAAGATCTGTAGGCAAGAAGGTGAAGTATAAACAGAAGGAATTTACCATCGTAAGCATGAAGGACGCTATAGCTGCCAAACCGGATATTGCTATCTTCTCTGCAGGTGGATCTACTTCGCTTGAATTCGCTCCTCTGTTTGCAGAAGCAGGAACAACAGTAATTGATAATTCTTCTGCCTGGAGAATGGATCCTGACAAAAAATTAGTCGTTCCTGAAATCAATGCTGATGTTTTAACAAAAGAAGATAAAATCATTGCAAATCCGAATTGTTCTACCATTCAGTTGGTCATGGTTCTTGGGCCATTGAACAAAAAATATGATTTAAAAAGAGTGATTGTTTCTACTTACCAGTCTGTAACAGGAACAGGTAAAGCTGCTGTAGACCAGTTAAACGGTGAAATCAGCGGAGATGAATCTACTGAAAAAGTATATCCTTATCAGATCTTCAAAAATGCATTACCACACTGTGATGTATTTGCTGATGATGATTACACAAAAGAAGAGATCAAACTGATGAAGGAGCCTAAGAAGATTTTAGGAGACGATACCTTTAATTTAACAGCAACTGCTGTAAGAGTTCCGGTTCAGGGAGGACATTCTGAAAGTGTAAACATTGAATTCGAAAATGAATTCGAACTGGATGAAGTAAGAAAAATCTTATCTGAAACTCCTGGTGTCATTGTAATGGATGATGTGAAAAACAACCACTACCCGATGCCGTTATATTCAGAAGGAAAAGACGAAGTTTTCGTTGGAAGAATCAGAAGGGATTTGTCTCAGCCTAAAACGCTCAACCTCTGGATCGTTGCAGACAATCTGAGGAAAGGAGCAGCAACCAACGCTGTACAAATCGCAGAATACCTTGTAGCAAACAACTTAGTATAAACTAACAAAATTAAAAAGAGTCTCAGAATTGAGATTCTTTTTTTTATCAAACACAATTATGAACACCCAGAAAAATGCCCATAAAGAGAAAATAGGATTTCAGAAGCTCATCGCCACATTCGGAATCATCCTTTTTGTCGGAAAAATTATTGCATGGAAGCTAACCAATTCTGATGCTGTGTTTTCTGATGCTATGGAAAGTATCGTCAATGTCATCAGTGCATTCATGGGGCTCTATTCTCTCCATCTTGCAGCCAAACCTAAAGATGATGACCATCCGTATGGCCATGGAAAAGTAGAATTCGTAACTTCCGGTATTGAAGGAGCTTTGATTGCCATAGCCGGTGTTATGATCATCTATGAAGGTGTTCACAGTCTTATTGTAGGGAAAACGCTGAGCAAAATTGATCTTGGGATCTGGATTATTGCTGCCACCGCGGTTGTGAATTATCTTCTGGGATATATTTCCATAAAAAAAGGAGAAAGAGAAAATTCTCTGGTTCTTATTTCATCCGGTAAACATCTTCAGTCCGATACCATTACAACTCTAGGAGTAGTTGCCAGTTTAATTATTGTGTACTTCACCAGAATCTATTGGCTGGATTCCGCAGTAGCATTAAGTTTTGGGCTTTACATCATATTTGTAGGCTATAAAATCGTTCGAAAATCTCTGAGTGGTATTATGGATGAGCAGGATCCTGAAATATTAAATCAGGTGATTAAAATCCTTGAAGAAAACAGACAAACAGAATGGATTGATGTGCACAATATGAAAATCCAGCAATTCGGTTCCTCCTTACATATTGATGCGCATATTACCCTGCCATGGTATTATGACCTTCGTGATGCTCATGATGAAATGGAAAAAGTCATTATTCTCCTTGCCAAAAACATTAAACGTACGATTGAATTCAATTTTCATATGGATGACTGTAAACCAATTTCATGCCCGGTATGCCAGATCAAGGACTGCCCTGTCCGCGAAAAAGATTTCGTCAAACGTGTAGAATGGACTCCGGAAAATGTAACGAGTGTGGATAAACACACAATTATTGAGGAAGAATAAAATTCAGATTAGCTTTTCCTGCTTTCTTTACTGATCATCTGTTTTCTGTAATAAAACATCGGAACAATCAGCAGTATAATTAATGGCTGAATCACGAATCTCCTCATATAAAAGGAAAAAAGATATCCTATTTCAAATTTACTATGAATGCAATACAGATAAATCGGTAATGTAATGACAAAGACGACAATCATCATCACTGCTCCCTGTATTGTCCAGTCTTTATTTCTGAATAAACCGTAAATAATCAGACAGGAAAAAAAAAGATTTAAAATAAATCTGAAAACATGACCAGCAATCAGTCTTCCCCATTCGAAGGCAGGGAATTCAATATGTTTATTGGCTTCGTGAAAGTAGTCTAAAAAAGGGTCATAAAAAAGAGTTCCTTCCAAAGCTCTTACTCCTATCAATCCGCATACGCCTGCGATCACCAGAAACCAGCTAAGAATTTTCATGTTTTAAGGCAAAAAATTTAATCCAGATCAGCCAAAGGACAACTACACTTCCATACATAATAGCAGGAAAAATAAAATCGTGAAACATCTTTCCATATTCCTTATGGTCGGACATCACGATATTTAACCCTACTATTCTCAAAAGGTTTATCATGTATAATAACACTAGTCCTGCTCCCACAAAAACAAAAGTTTTCATTCCCTTATAAAAGGCAAAAACAAAAGATACAAATAAAATGATGACAGAAACGGCATTGCACCCTTCCACCATTCTTGTCACATAATTCTGTTTAACATAAAACCAAACCTGCTCGTTCTTTACATCGTCATAAAGTTCTGTAGGATAACCTATCGCGTTCTGCAGAGAAGTTACCTGACTGGCAATCATTCTTGAAAAAGAATCCAATCCGGAGTCTTTCCCACTATTCAGATAAAACTGATAGGCAAAAAGCAACACCAGGTAGATAACAATAAAACGCAATAAAATACCTAAAACAGGTTTAAAGTCTTTCAGCATACTACAAAGATAAAAATTAGCCTGTAATATCCTGAATTTGAATAAAGAAAGTTAAAAACCAAAAGTAAAAAACAACCGATCTGGCCTATAAGGCTTAAAATTTTTCATAAAAACATTCAATAAAATCAAAATTCTACACCACCATTCTCATGCTCTTCCACCTTCTTAATCACTTCTTTACACTATAATTTCCAACTCACGTTAATTTAGTATATTTGTTCCATATTATGACTTCTGAAAACGCAAAACGATTTTTTGAAAACCATGTAGGTAAAAAATCTTCCGAATTCGGCACATTAGCTCAAAGCGGCTCCGCGAGGGTCAATTTTCTGGCCGCTGCCGGTACCGAGAAATACATTATCACGTACAATGAAAATATCCCGGAAAATGAAAGTTTTCTTTACTATTCCCAGATATTCTCAGATCTGAGCCTTAATACTCCTTCCATCCTTGCTGTTTCAGAGGACAGAAAGATGTATATCCAGGAATTTTTGGGGCAGCAAACTCTTTCTGAGGTAATTGCAAAAGATCACTTGTCTCCCACTGTACAATCTTTGGTTAAGCAGACCTTAGAAAAGCTTTACCAACTGCAGATGCAGACCCAGGGTAAAATCGACTTTTCCAGAACCTTTGAATATGAAAGCTATGATGAGCTTCCTGTGATTCATGATTTGTATTACTTTAAAAATTTTGTCGCCGATTTTCTGGAGCTTGAATACAACAAGTCGACTCTCCTTAAAGAGTTCAAAAAAATTGCTGTACTTATTGAAAATCTTGACCCTAAAGGAATTATGATCCGCGATTTTCAGGCAAGAAATATCATGGTGAATGAAAGAAATGAGGTCTCTTTCATCGATTACCAATCGGCAATGAAAGGACCATTAATGTATGATGTCATCTCTTTTCTTTTTCAGGCTAAAGCTAATTTCCCGGACGATTTCAAACAGGAAATGCTGGAATATTATATTGAGCAGTTTGAAGATACTGAAACAAAGGTTCAGTTAAGAAATGCAGTGATGCCTATTCAAATGATGCGATTTCTGCAAGTCTTGGGAGCCTACGGATTCCGGGGGATGATACAGAGGAAACAGCATTTCATGGCCAGTCTGGAGCAAGGAATTCAGAATATTACTCAATTTGCAGACTCATGGCAACAGATGAACAATTACCCGGAACTGCAGAAAGTAATTCAGCAACTGACCTCAGAGAAGGCAAAGCAAAAAATTGAGGAAATAATAAATAAGTAAGTCTTCGGCTCCGCTCAGACTGACAGATCGAAATATCTGAGCAGATACAAAGCAATTTTAAGATAACTAAATAAACCTTAATGGTTTAAAAAAGATAAAAAAGAATATGCTACACATCGAGATACACAGTTTTTCATACAAAAAAGGAGGAATCCCTAAAGACAACTCAGGAAATGGCGGAGGGTTCGCTTTCGACTGCCGCGGAATTTTAAATCCGGGAAGAGTTGAAGAATATAAAATCCAGACCGGAAATGACATAGGAGTTCAGGAATATCTGGAAACAAAAACGGAAATGCCAAAGTTTTTAGAACTGGTAAAATCTCTCGTTTCCATCAATATTGATAATTATTTGGAAAGAGGCTTTGAACATCTGCAGATTAATTTCGGATGTACAGGCGGACAGCACAGATCGGTATATTGTGCTATAAAAATTGCAGAATTTATCAAAGAAAAATATCCTGAAGGTACTGAGGTCACCCTTCAACACGATGAACAACCGCAACTGAATAAATAAACGATAAGTGATCATTGATAAATGATTTAATTTCATTTATTGATGATACAAAGTATTATCATTCATCAATTACCATTTATCAATTATAAAAAATGAAAGCTCTAATTTTCGCAGCAGGGAAAGGTACCAGATTGAAACCTTTTACAGATCACCATCCGAAAGCTTTGGCAAAAGTGAATGAAGTTCCACTTCTCGAAAGAAATATTAATTACCTTAAAAGCTTCGGAATAAAGGATTTTGTTATCAACATTCATCATTTCGGAGAACAGATTGTTGATTTCCTGAAGAAAAACAATAATTTCGGATGCAGGATTGAAATCTCTGATGAGACCAGCGAACTGCTGGAAACAGGTGGCGGCTTGATATTTGCAAGAAAATTTCTTGATCACGGAGAAGATTTTTTAATCATGAATGCTGATATTCTCACCGACCTGAATATCAATGCACTGGTAGAATACCACAAAAAGATAAAAGATTTTGCTACTTTAGCGGTTTCGGACAGAGAAAGTTCGAGAAAACTCCTTTTCAATGATGATATGGTTTTGAGAGGCTGGCTCAATGTGCAAACCGGAGAGCAAAGACTGGCTGAATTCAATAAAGGTTTTAAGGCCCTTGCTTTCAGCGGAATTCATTGTATTAATCCTGTCATCTTTGAAAAAATAAAAAGAACAGGCAAATTCTCTGTTATGGAAGAATATCTGGATCTGATGCAAACCGAGCACATACATGGTTTTGTACATGACAGTATTCTTATTGACGTTGGAAGACCATCATCCGTAATAGAAGCCGAAAAACACTTTAAATAAATTTTGCAATGGAAATTGATGAAACCAGAGATGAAAGCTTAATAAATCCGGAACTTGATATTAACGAAACAAAACTACATAACAGTTTCAGACAGAAAACCTGGGATGAAACAATCACCAAGGACAGCTGGATGGTCTTTAAGGTCATGGCTGAATTTGTAGACGGCTATGAAAAACTGGCTAAAATCGGTCCATGTGTTTCTATATTTGGTTCTGCCCGACTGAAGCCGGAGAACAAATATTATGAAATGGCTGTAGATATTGCTGAAAAGATTACCAAGCTAGGTTTCGGAATTATTACCGGAGGCGGCCCGGGGATCATGGAAGCGGGGAATAAAGGGGCTTTTAATGCTAAAGGAAAATCCATAGGCCTTAATATTGATCTGCCTTTTGAACAGCATTTCAACCCTTATATCAATAAATCTTATTCCATGAATTTTGATTACTTTTTCGTGAGAAAAGTAATGTTTGTAAAATACTCTCAGGGATTCGTAGTAATGCCTGGAGGATTCGGAACGCTGGATGAACTCACGGAAGCGATGACTCTGATTCAGACCAATAAAATTGGAAAATTTCCAATCGTTTTAGTAGGAAGCGAATTCTGGGGAGGATTACTGGATTGGTTTAAGGCAACTCTGTTAAAAGAAGGAATGATTGCCGAAGATGATCTTGAACTTTATCGTGTGGTAGATACTGCTGATGAGGCTGTAGCACATATTAAAGCATTTTATGACAAGTATTCTGTGAATGTAAATTTTTAATTGGCATATTATTTGTGACTTATAACGAACAACTATGATTGTAAATCTATTAATTAAGATGAAAAAACTTTTATATATATCAGGAATTTTAACATTTTTTGTGTTAATGAGTTTTATGTATGTAGACTTTTTCTCTTCAATGACCAAAGTGGACTATATTGATGGAAGCAAGACATTGAAGTTTACCACAAAAATGAATACAAGCCATATCTCTGACGCTATTAAAATCAACCCTAATACGGCAGGATTTGAAGCAGAGGTAAAAAAATATGTGAACAATAATTTTGATGTATTTGTCAATGGCTCTCCTAAAACGATTACCTTCACAGGAAGTCAGGTCAGCGGAGAAACTGTATGGGTATATTTTGAAACCGGAGGTGTTTCGGATATCAATACCTTAAAGATTAAAAATACGATCCTTTTAAGCGCTTTTCCTAAGCAGATCAACATTGTCAACATTGCCTATAAAGGCAGCCAGAAAACAATGAATTTTCAGAGAGGAAAAGAAGTGAACGAGGTTTCTTTTTAAACGAAAATTAGATTTAACCATTATAAAATGGGTACCCTGGAAAGTCAAATTTTTCAGGGTATTTTTTTGGGCTGATAAAAAATCACTACAAAGAGATTAATTAAGTACAAATACCTAATCATAAATTTCAGCATTTTCACTCTACTATTTTCATTTTCAGCAGTATACATTTGTATTGTAATTACATCCAAGAAGGTGAAGCCGGATTCACTTAAATAACGGGGCGGAATCTGAAAAGCCATACGAGTAAGAAACACCAGACAAAAACTAAATATCATGGAAGATATAGAACTAAAATCATCCAGTCAGGAAATTGATGTCCTGATCGTTATTGACACAGATTATGTAAGATCTACTTATCCAAATCCAAGTAAGGATCCTAATAATCCTACAGGAATTGATCATAACAGTCAGCATATGATCGTTTCAAATGCCAACGCTATTTCCGGACAGGGCACAGCTGATCTGAACTTCAGTGCGAGAGCCGGAGATATAGTTTCTTTCAGAGGAACATCAATCTATCAAAATTCTGATGATGCTGTGATCATCTACAATATTAAATACTGGTCCGGTGATCAGGTTTTTAACAGCTTTATGTACAATTCTGTTGAAAGAAGACAGGCTGCGGTACCTAATTTAAATTCTCAAAACGGTCTTCCTGCCGCCAGCGCTGATATTACTTTTGCGAGTATCGACTCTAAAGTAAAAGCTACAGGAACAGAGAATTTCTATGTACAGTTTGGACTTTATATTTTAGATCCGAATGACAGTAACAAACAGATTCTGTACGGTTACTTTTACTGGGATCCAACGATTACGGTTAAATAAAAGAAAATAAAAGACCACTGCATCTAGATAAACTGCGGTGGTTTTTGCTTTTTAATATCTCAAAATCCCGTAGACCATAAAATTATTGCAAGATATAGTTCACTAATATTAAAATCAACCTTAATGTGGAAAAATTTCAAGAGGCAAAATATATGACCGATAATTTTAATGTATTTGTTAATGAAACTCCTAAAATGATTACCTTCACAGCAACTATAAGCAAAGTTCCTACAGCGTAGCAATCGCAAATATTGTTATTAATACTGGAAATATTATATGAAACGTTTGTACAAACTATTGCTAAACGACGCAGGAAATATTGTTAATCAGGAAGTAAAATAATTTTTATTAAATGAAGAGAGAGAATAAGGTTTTAATAATAATAATAATAATCTGTGGCATAGGTTGGATCATCTATTTTTTAAAGTATAAGGCTATAAGCCCGCCAACCGCAATAATACTTAAAAATGCCAAATATACTGTAGGAGAAATTACTTCCGTTTATTATGGAGACAGAGCACGTAAAAAGGGAAATGATTTTACTTTTAGTTATGAGGAAGGAGTTATTAGAAATGCTCATCAAGACGGAGAATTTATTTATGGGCGAAAATATCTCGTTGTTTATGACTCTATGAACATCAGAAATGGATATCTGATATTAGACAAGTTTGATATTACTGATTCTTTAAATAAATATCACATCTATAAAAATTATGATCATTATAATGTTGGATGGCCATTGTCTGAAATACCGTTTAAATGGGATAAGAGTGACATTGATCAGGAAGTAAAGATGCATCTGAGAAGTGAATAAAACTATAGTTTTGATAAAACCAATCTCCAAAACATAAAAAAGGCTGTTTTCAATTGTGAAAACAACCTTTTTATTTAGGACTAATCAGTCGTCTTTAATAAAAAATACCAATGTATTATTCAATTTTGATATTATCAATCTGAAGATCATACACTCCACCATTCCCGGTTTTGATAGCAAACATATCTTTTCCGGCTGTAGTGTTAATATCTGCAATTCCTGTAAGGGTAAGCTCAACTAATCTCCACTGTCCATTTGTATTGATAGAACCGTTGTAAGAGTTAGCACTTTCTACTCCTAAAGTAGCACCAGTAGAGAATGTTCCTAAGTTGAATACATAGAAGCCTCCACCTGCTTTATATACGTTGAAAGAAAGACTTTTCCCTGTTGCAGTACCTTTGATATACATTGTAATTCTTTTTGGTACAGCTGGTATTCCTGTTGCAGCAACAGATGTAAATACATAATCGTTAGCTGTAGGAGTACCTTTGATCTGAAGTGAATTTGTACCATTGTATCCCAGGCCTAGGCCTTGTGTAGCATAAGGCTTAAGTCCGAAATTGTTTACACTTGATAAGAAAGTTGTCCAGCTTTCAAAATCTGAACCTGCGAAAAGGTTTACAGCAGAAGCAGAAGGAGCATCTGGTTCACCAGGATTGAATCTTGGATTAGAGAAATTAATATCATCAAGAGTTCTGATATAAGCCTGATCTGTGAAAATAGTTGCGTTACTTGAACTTGTAAAACGGCTCAGAAGAAGAACGATATCACCACTTTTTTCATATTTAGGAGAGATGGGAGATTTCGCAAAAGTTGCATAGTTGCTGAAACGAAGGTCTAATCTACCCGCTTTTTTATCAGTAATATAACGATCTCCTGTCCCTGATTCATCCGCAAAAGTTTTTGTCAGTTCAGGCTCTTCAAACTGAACATTTTTAATTTTCACAAGCTGATTGATGTGAGCACCATTCTTCAAAGCATCAGCGATAGAATTAAATTCTAATGGCTTTATTGCGGTTACTACAGCCTTTTGTCCGTCACAAACTCTTGCCATGTAATTGGATAGTTTATTAGGATTAATTCTACCGATAGAATAATTAGGATCAAAAGAACCTACTTTAATGTTGCCATTAACTCCCTGAACGATCAATCCTTTCAGGTTGATTCTTACTAAAGATCCGGTAGGATAATCAAGATACTGATTTCCGCCATCGATGTCAATTTCAATCCCTTGCGTCGGATTTTCAGGCTTATCCTGAAGGAACATCATTTTATAGATATTTCCTGATTCATCACTTGAAGAGACATATGCTTCAACAATATAATCTTCTTTAATGATATCAGCTTCAGTTGGTTTTGCTTTTGCAATAGTAGCAAGATCTGTTAACGGGTGATTAGCTGCTGCAAATTTGTTGGTACATTTGATTTCCGGCACCTCATAATCATCAGTTTTTACACAAGATGAGAAGGACAGCATTGAAATAGCACTGAAAATCGCCGCTTTAAAATATATATTTTTCATTGTTTTCGATTTTTAATTTTAGTTTTTTAGAATCTGAATTGAAGATTAACAAAATAAGATCTACCCTGATTATACCAATACTTTGGAGCGAATACCATATTTCCGCTGTCGTAATCATTCGCATAATCAATATAGTTAACGTTTCTGGTCTGCTCAAATCCTCCTGTAATATAATTTCTGTTATTAAGGATATTATTGACAGATGCAGACACCAGCACATAATACTTACCAATCAGCCATGACTTCCCTGCATTAACATTGAAGAAGAATGCCGAAGGAAGCTTTGTAGGCGTAAGAACTCTTGCAAGTTCTTCATCAGTTACCTGATCATAAGGAACTCCAGGTGTGTTAGGATTGGTATAGAATCTTGCGGTTCTGGTTACCGGAGATGGGTCTAAGAATGAATGCCCGAAATAATTCCATGTTGCTCCTACCCACCAGTATTGAGGACTGCTGTAACGAAGACCTAAAGTATATGCCTCCTGAGGAGTTCCGCCCTGTCTGTAATTTTTAAGCGTTGCTTCCCCCATATTGGTATAAGACCTTGATACGATATTTCCGTTCCCGTCAAGCTCTCTGAACGTTCCAACAGCATCAGATGCAAAATAAACGGTAGGATTATTAGTATACGTGTATTGTCCTAAGCTTAATAAACCACTTGCCGTTAAAGTAGGCGTCACTTTTACCTGTGCACCAAGTTCAATCCCCATGTTTCTCTTATTGGCTCCTGCCAGTACCTGCGTAATGAAAGCACCATCCTGAACCGGAGCCTGATCACCACTCTCCGTAAGGTTTGTCAGTTTAACTCCCTGTGCGAAATATCTTTGTACACTTGTTTCGTTCTGGGTGTTAACAAGATAACCGGTCAATCTAAGTTTAACAATCGGAGTAGAGATTACATAGCTCAGGTCGTTGGCATCAACAACAACATTTTTGATACCAGGAGTGGTAACACCACTTACTCTTGTATTAAAGTAAATATCATTCAGGAAAGGAGACTGCGAGAAGTAAGCTCCGTTATACACCAGGAAGTTTCTTCCATTGATTTTATAGGTAACCTGACCTTTAACGCCTGCATTCCAGAAATTCTGATCTGCACCTTTACCATAAGAAGACTCATACAGATAGTGTTGGAACAGTCCTTCTCTGCTGTTTGTAGTGTAACCGAATAATCCCGAGATGAAAACATCAAATTTTCCTGTGGAGAATTTGAAAGCGGGGTTTATTTTGAATTCCTGTCTTCTGAAGATATAGCTGTACCCGATTTTATCACCCTCTCTTTTGGCAACATCAGTATCGCTTTCTCTTGTATTGAATTTTCCCCAAACACTTCCTGCCGTGGTGTTGGATGCAAATGGATCCATATTCAGGGCAAAATCAGCACCCAGAAGGTCATTTACTTCTCTGTACTGCTCAGATCTGTAATTCTGATAAGATAAATTTAAAATAAAACGGGAAGTATCGGTGAAGTTATAAGTATAGTGAGTAGATACATTCCATACTTTATCGTCTTTCACATCATCCACAAGATAGTAAGCGGCTCTTCTTCCGCCCAATAATGCATTGTATTCTACATTTCGGTTGGCATTATAAAGATTATCCCAGTTGATCTGTGTGTGTGACTGGTCATCATTGGTCCACCAGTCTCTTGTAATTCCGATATTGGCAGCCTGCTCAGGAGACGGATTTGTATAGTTTAACCAATAACTTGGTAGATTACGGTAATACGTTGGAGACGGGTTATTGGCTCTGTACCAGTCCAGTCTTGAACTATATTCTTTCCCAAATTGGTAAGAAACAGACGTCCATAGCTGAGAGTTTTTATTGATTTTCCAGAAATCCTGCAATTGAATCATCGGCTGGAAACCTCTTTTCACTCTTTCATTTCTTTTATCTCCGTTTTGCCATCCCCAATACGAGTTGTAATGAACACCTCTGAAGTCGTATACTTCCTGGGTACTTGGACTTGAAGAACTTCTTGCATATTTGGACCCAATGGCATTTAAAGTCATGGTATGACTATCACTGAATTTTTTTTCAATACCAAGATATCCACTGTATGCATCATAAGCAGTACCATCCTGGATCCCTTCCCGTGCCCATCTTCTGGCAATCATTCCGGTAAATGCCCATCCGTTCTTGTTCATTCCGGAAGAGAATCTGTAAGATAATCTGTTCCTGTAATTTCTGTTGGTCAGAGAGTACGTCAACTGACTTCCTTTTCTGTACTCACTGGCTTTTGTATTCTTATAAAATACTCCGGTAGTTCCTCCGAAAGCATATTCTGAAGGGGCATGATTAGCTGCAATTTCCGGGTAACGGGTAATTTCGTTCAATCCTCCCCAGGTGCTGAAATCTACATCTCCATTATCTGCAGCGGCCATAGAAACCCCATTGATCATATTCTCACCTGTTCTGCTGTCAATTCCTCTTGGACGAAACCAGTAGGGACCTAAATCAAAACTTGCCATTCTGTTGAAAACATCCTGAGATGACTGTAATAACCCTACGGTTGCAGTTTGCTGTGCACCGCCACCGTCACTTTCCCCGGAATCTTCTATGATAGCCAACCCCTGATCTGCACCATTTAATGCAGAATAAAGGGTAATTACTCCAAGATCTTTTCTTTTCTCATCACTGGTTACGTCAAATTCAAAAATTTTAGTTTCAAAATTGGCTTTTGTAACCATAATCTGATAATGTCCGGGCATCAAATCCGTAAATTGGAAATATCCGATTTTGTCTGCCTTTGCATCATTTCCTGCTCCTTTTAAATCTACACTTGCCTGCTCAACGGGTTTGCCTTCCGCATCCTTAAGATACGCAAACACTGTTGTCTGCGCATAATAATAGGACGCAGGCAGCAAGGTAAATAAAGAGATCAATGATAATTTTTTAATCATGAGTATATTTATTTTTTTAATACTTTTATTGTTAATTTTCAACAGTTTAAAAGTTGGGGGCACAAATTTAAACAAATTTTGCAATCCAGAACTTTTTTAACGTATTTTTTTCTTAACATTGCAATCTTTTAAGAATCATTATAAAAGAGAGATTCGAATTACTGCTTTTAAATTTACAAATATTTAAAACGCAGTGAGTTAAAAAAAAGTAAATTTGTAATTAATAGAATAATAAAACTCCAAAGAGATGAAGAGATTTTCGAGTCTGTTTGCCCTGTTTATTTCGATCGTGGCATTCTCCCAACAACAAGGAAAACTGAGAAAAGTAGCAACCGTAGGTTTCTTAAATGTAGAAAACCTTTGGGATACTATTCGTTCAGCAGATTATATAGACGGAACCAAGGATATTAAGAATCCGGCATTCCACAGAAGTATTCCTATGGATTCTATTAAATTTCTTGAAGCTGAAAAATATGACGGGCCATGGAGTGACGGGGCTTTAATTGGTAAAAAAGTAGTCAGAGAGCAAGGGGGCTCTGAAGAATTTACCCCAAAAAGCCCAAAGAATTACGGAAGTAAAATTTATAAGGCAAAACTGGCTAACGAAGCTAAGGTAATTTCTGAAATGGGAGCTCAGTATACCAAAACAGCTCCTGCAGTAGTAGGCTTAATTGAAGTTGAAAACAGGCAAGTGATCCAGGATCTTGTGAACGAACCTGCCCTAAAGAAATATGATTACGGAATTATACACTACAATTCTTATGACTACCGAGGAATCGACGTCGCACTGATCTATCAGAAAAGAAGATTCACGCCTACCAATTCATTAAAAAAAGAACTGGTTATTTACGGTGACAACGGAAGAAGAGAATATACAAGAGATATCCTTGTGGTAACAGGATTTTTAGATAATGAAAAAGTAGCATTTTTCATGAACCACTGGCCTTCAAGAAGAGGTGGTGAAGCCATTTCTCTACCTAAAAGAAATGCAGCTGCAGCCTTATTAAAACAACAAATGGACAGTGTAAGAGCTGCAGACCCAACGACGAAGCTTTTCGCAATGGGTGACTTTAATGATGACCCTGTAAGCCCAAGTTTAAAAAACCACCTGAAAGCTCAGGCAAATCCAAAAGACCTGAGCGAGGAAACACCTTATCTTAATCTGATGTATCCTTTATATAAGAAAGGAGTTGCTTCTCTGGCTTATCAGGACGCTCCTAACCTTTTTGACCAGATTATTGTTTCTAAAAATGTAATTTCAGATCAGGTGACTAAAGAATATTCTGTGTATAAAACAGAAATCTTTGCCCCGGCTTATCTCGTTAATAAAGAAGGAAATTATAAAGGATATCCTTTCAGATCCTGGAATGGAGACCAGTTCACAGGAGGCTACAGTGATCACTTCCCGGCATTTGTAGTTCTTCAGAAAGAACCATAAAAAATTTAGCCACTCTTATTGGAGTGCTTTTTTTATATAAATATTTGTGTCATGAAAAATATTATTTTATTAGTAATGATTGCATTGGTCCCTTTCAGCTGCTTTTCTCAGGAAACGCCGAAGAAAGATAAAGAGCACCATGAAATGAAGCCTTCTAAAAATGAAGACGGAGAATGGGACCTTACCGTTATCGATACCCAATTTGATTATTTTCTAAATGCTGTTGCCAAACCGATCAGCCAGTACTCAGAATCTTATCTCAAGACAAAAAATACTTTTTTGGTCAACGAATGGAACAGTTATTATAATTCCGGCAGATACAGAAATATTATAGAATCCGGAATCGATTATGATCCTAAGGAAAATTACGGAATCAAGTTTGAATACAAATTATACCAGGTTTTTGTCTATGTAAACTGGAAGTATAAGCTAAGATTGAATGGATTATCCGGAAGCGATGCAATAAGATAAATTTAAAACATCCTCAATAAAAAGGTTCAAAGTAATTTTGAACCTTTTTTATATAAATGCTGTTTAAATTCCATTGAAATACTCAATAGAAAGTCTTTCTTAATAGTATTTCGAATTTCCGTAGTAAAAATACAACCCTTTAATTTAACGATGCAAAAACAACTAGAAAACAGAGACTTAACATAAAAAAATAGTTCACGAAAAATTGATTTTATTTTATATTTTAGTAATGAATTTAAAAAAACTCATTATGAAAAAAATTATTTTATTAGCAGCTTTCGGAGTTGCTGGATTAGTAAATGCTAAAAGCACAGTAGCATCAAATCTTTATTCCAAGGTTACAGAAATCAAAGAAGAGGAAAAGGAAAACAAAGTAAAAGCATTTGGATGTATACAAGTTTTTGTTCAAACATCTTGCGGACTTAATTCATACACAACATGGTGTAGCGAATGGGGAACCGAGTGTTTAATGAGCGATGCAGAAGCCGTTGAACAAATTAACTGTCATCAGTAATCAAAAAAATAACTCAGATAGTAAATAAACTATCTGAGTTCTATAATTATGTAAAAAATGAAAAAATTATTACTACTATTTATTATTAGCATAACAACTTTCATTCAAGCACAAGAAGTGAAATCAAGTACCGTATTTTATTATAAGTACACGTTCATGCGTGATTCCTTAGATAAAGACCGGAAATTTGAAGAGACGATGGTACTACTTTCAGATGGTAAAGAATCTATCTATAAAAGCTTCTCAAAAATGCGTAGAGATTCAATCGTACAAAGCAACTTTGACAAAGGAAATTACACTATAAACTTTGCTTCCATGCCTCAAGCAAGGGTAAATCATGAGGTATTTTACAGTATAGACAAAAAAATAAAAGTACTTGATAAAATTGTCAATAAGTTTTACGGATATCCCGCCGAAACAATAAACTGGACAATAGAAAATGAGAAAAAGAAAATAGGTGAATTTAATTGTCAGAAAGCAGCTTGTATGCTCGACAACAGAAAGTTTACAGCTTGGTTTACTTCTGACATACCATCTCATGACGGACCATTTCGATTTAAAGGACTCCCAGGACTGATTGTTGAAGTGTATGATCTAAACCATTATTTTACATTTAGTTTGGTTGGTGTTAAGAAACAAAGTTTGAATATAACCTTACCAAAAAACTTTATTGAAACAACAAAAGCAAATTTCATTAAAGAAAGAAACGATTTTTACGCTGATCCTGCTGGAAAAGCTAAAATGTATATGGGGAATAGTGTTCAATTAGCAGACCCAAAGGTTATTAACGAAAAATTTAAAAAAGACAATCTATTCATAGATTAAAAGACAAAGGAGACTGTCTAAAAGCACCTTTCTCTCAGACTCTTGTGTGACAAATTTTGTCATTTAAGAAATTCTCAGAGTGTTGGTCTACCTTTTGAGACAGTCTCCTTTTAATTTTTATAATAGCTGAAAATTATTTATTGAATAATTCCTCTACTTTATCCCAGTTTACTACATCAAAGAACGCAGAAACATAGTCAGGTCTTCTGTTTTGGTAGTTTAAATAATAAGCATGCTCCCAAACGTCTAATCCTAAAACAGGAGTTCCTTTAACGTCTGCTACAGGCATTAACGGGTTGTCCTGGTTGGGTGTAGAAGAAACAGATACGGAACCGTCAGCATTTTTTACCAACCAAGCCCATCCTGAACCGAATCTTGTTTTAGCAGCGTCAGAAAAATCAGTTTTGAATTTATCAAAACCTCCGTAGTTTTCAATAGCCGCTTTTACATTTCCTACAGGCTCTTTGCTTCCTCCGGGAGTTAAAATTTCCCAGAATAAAGAGTGGTTGAAGTGACCTCCTCCATTATTTCTTACAGCTGGCTTGTCAGTCCCTGTCTGGCAGATTTCTTCAATAGTTTTTCCTGCTAAATCAGTTCCTTCAATTGCTTTATTTAAATTGTCAATATATGCCTGGTGGTGTTTTGTATGGTGGATCTCCATAGTTCTTGCATCGATCGTTGGCTCTAATGCATCGTATGCATATCCTAGTTTTGGTAATTCAAATGACATAATCTTTATTTTTAATGTTATAATTCAAAATTAGCCAATATTTAAGGGATTATCAAGGATTCTGGATTACTTTAATAAATCTTTAACATTGATATATTGATTTAGAATGAATTAAATTGTAATCAATTTTAATCTCATCAAAAAAAGCTCTTCATTGTGAAGCCTTATATCCTATTCAAAGCATCGTTTATTTTCAATTTCGTAACTTCCACAATACGAAGTAAATTTTTATACAAAAACACTTCTATCGCTGAATATTTAACCTTATATACTTATTATTATGAAAATTGGACTTTTTGGATTCGGAAAAGCAGGAAAAGCTGTAGCCTCAGTTATTCTTCAAAACAAAGATCATTCTCTGCAATGGATCTACAGAAAATCAAGCAGATCATCTGCCAGAGATGCCGCAGATTTTCTTGGGGTGGAAAGTGATGATCCCGGTCATTTTTATTCAGAGAAAAAAATGAGTGTGGAAGAATTACTGGAAGAGCATCCCGTAGATGCCATTATCGACTTTTCATCACAAGATGGAATTTATACTTACGGAGAATCTGCCGCACAAAAGAAAGTAAGAATCATATCCGCCATTTCACATTATTCAGATAAGGAAGTGCGTTTCCTGAATAAACTGGCTCAGAAAGCCACTATATTCTGGTCACCTAATATTACTTTGGGTATTAATTATCTGCTTTATGCCGCTCAGTTCTTAAAAAAGATTGCTCCTTCTGTAGATATTGAAATAGTGGAAGAGCATTTTAAAGATAAACAGGGAATTTCAGGAACAGCTATCCGTATAGCAGATGTTCTGGATTTGAAAGATGAAAAGATAAATACGATCCGAGCCGGGGGAATTGTAGGAAAACATGAGGTTATTTTCGGTTTTCCATTCCAGACGGTAAGGCTTATTCACGAGTCTATTTCAAGAGATGCCTTTGGTAACGGAGCTTTATTTGCTGCCGAACATCTGATCAATAAAAAACCAGGCTTCTATAAATTTGAGGATTTATTACATCCTTATTTCAAAGTATAGAAGCCCGGCCTATTAACAATTTAACTTATTATTTATTCATAGACATCAGGAATTCTTCATTATTAAGAGTTCCTTTGATGTTTTTATCTACAAATTCCATCGCTTCTACAGGGTTCATCTCAGAAAGATACTTTCTAAGGATCCACATTCTCTGCGAAGTTACTTCATCAAGAAGAAGATCATCTCTACGGGTACTTGATGCGACAAGATCAATAGCAGGATAAATTCTTCTGTTGGCAATTTTTCTGTCCAGCTGAAGTTCCATGTTACCTGTACCTTTGAATTCTTCAAAGATTACTTCATCCATCTTGGATCCTGTATCAATCAATGCTGTTGCAATAATTGTCAGAGATCCTCCTCCTTCAATTTTTCTTGCAGCTCCGAAGAATCTTTTCGGCTTGTGAAGTGCATTGGCATCTACCCCACCGGAAAGTACTTTTCCAGATGCAGGGGTTACCGTGTTATATGCTCTTGCCAATCTGGTGATAGAATCCAGCAAGATGACTACATCATGTCCGCATTCAACCATTCTTTGTGCCTTCGCAAGAACAAGGTTAGCTACTTTTACATGTTTTTCAGCAGCTTCGTCAAATGTAGAAGCAATTACTTCTGCATTCACACTTCTTTCCATGTCAGTAACCTCCTCCGGACGTTCATCGATCAGAAGAACCATCATGTATACTTCCGGGTGGTTGGCTGCAATAGAATTAGCAATATCTTTAAGCAACATTGTCTTACCGGTTTTAGGCTGTGCAACGATCATTGCTCTCTGTCCCTTTCCGATAGGTGCAAATAAATCTACAATTCTTGTGGATACCGTAGAACCGCTTCCAGCAAGGTTGAATTTTTCTTCAGGGAAAAGCGGGGTAAGATATTCAAAAGCAACACGGTCTTTGATAAATGCAAGATCACGTCCGTTAACTTCTGTAGGTCTTAATAATGAAAAGTATTTCTCACCTTCTTTCGGAAGTCTTACAATTCCTTTTACCGTATCTCCGGTTTTTAAACCAAAATTTCTGATCTGAGCGGTAGAAACATACACATCATCAGGAGAAGAGATATAGCTGAAATCTGAAGAACGTAAAAATCCGTAGTTATCCGGTAAAATTTCCAAAACCCCTTCAATGCTTACCAATCCATCGAAATTAAATTCTTTTTTATGGTCATTCTGCTCCTCTGCCTTTTCAGAATGTCTGTTTTGATTCTGATTTTGGTTTTGGTGCTGCTGATGTTGCTGGTTTTGGTTTTTATGTTGGTTTCCACCGTTCTGTGGATGGTTGTGTCCTTTTTGAGGTCTGTTAGCCTGTGGTTGTTGAGGATTGTTAGGCTTTTCTTCAGCCTGAACAGGCTCTTGGGATTCTGTGTTTTTTGGAGTTTCAACTCTTTCCTGAGATACTTCTGCATTAGCTGCATTGGTAGAAACTCTTTTTCTTTTCTTTTTTGCCTGAGCGCTTGCTGCGGTTTCTTCTGTTACCGTGGCTGCTGCGGTTTCCACTTTGGGTTCTTCCGGTTTAATTTCTTCAGGAGCAGCTACCTTTTCTTCTACTATTTCCTCTGTTTTAGGTTCTACCGGAGCTTTTGCATTTGCTTTTGGCTTGGCTGCTGTTTTTTTAGGGGCAGCTTTTTTTGCCGGGGCTTTGGCAGGTTTTTCTGCTGGAGCCTCTTCAGTATTTATACTGGCGGTTTCGGTGGCGTTGAAATAATCTTTTGCGACTTTAGGGTTAGAAGCCTGAAAGTCAAGAATAGCAAAGATCTTGTCATTTTCATTGCTGTTTCTTGCAACTTTAACGCCCAAATCTTTTAAGATTTTAGTCAGTTCCGTTACGGATTTTGACCTTAACGTTTCTATGTTAAACATATTTAATGTAAAAATGT
Organism: Chryseobacterium sp. CP-77; assembly: GCF_036362765.1. Taxonomy (NCBI): domain Bacteria; kingdom Pseudomonadati; phylum Bacteroidota; class Flavobacteriia; order Flavobacteriales; family Weeksellaceae; genus Chryseobacterium; species Chryseobacterium sp. CP-77. Next base: position 3,794,442 of record NZ_CP143637.1, on the reverse strand, counting down.
AATTAATTGTGAGTAAGAAAAGTAAGTCCGGTGACTTTTGTTTTCAAGTACATTGTATAATGCAAATCTACACTTATTTTTGAATTGTGCAAAATTTATATTATTTTTGCCAAGAATTTAATATTCAATGCTACAGAGAATACAAACCATATGGACCTTATTAGCAGTTTTAGCTGCAGTTTTCCTTTTTATAACAGGACAGGATGTTGTCATTTCAGACAGTATTCCTTTACTTAATATAGGCTGTATCGTACTTGTTATTACCGGAGCATTAAGTATTTTCAGTTTCAAAAACAGAAAAAGACAAATTTTGCTGAATACCATCAGCATCATTATAAACGCTTTGTTGATTGGTGTATTGGCGTACTGGTTACTAAACTTATCCGGAGGAATTCAAATTCCTGAGAAGGGTATTGAGCCGATTTTCCCATTGATTGCGGTAATCTGTCTGCTGATAGCAAACATTTACATCCGTAAAGATGAGAGGCTCGTAAAATCTGTAGACAGACTTCGATAGCCTTACAACGATTTTTTGAGTGAGAACAGCTTCTTTTAAGGAGCTGTTTTTTTTATTGGTTATCCATTGTTAAATTAAATTATGTAAATTCATTGCAACTTTTTGATTAAAAAAACGACAGATTATATAATTTAATAAAGACAATGAAAAAGCTTACGTATCTTACTTTATCACTATTCTCCATATTCACCTTCGCTCAGGAAATTTCCAAAGAAAGAGTAAAGACGGTTCTTTCCACTCTCGCTTCCGATGAAATGAAAGGCCGTGAAATCGGAACACAGGAAAATGAAAATGCAGCCAATTACATCGCTACACTTTTCAAAGAAAATAATCTGGAATACTGTACCGGAAAATCTTATCTGGTACCTTTTGACTACAACGGAAAGACCGTATACAATGTTTGCGGAATCAAAAAAGGAAAATCCGATCAGTATCTGGGCTTCTCAGGACATTTTGACCATATCGGAACCAGTGATAAAAGCGGAGACAATATTTATAACGGAGCAGATGATGATGCCAGCGGAATTACGACTCTGGTAGGTATCGCCGATTATTTAAAAAACAAAAAACCGGAATTCTCTATGGTGTTCATGGCATTCAATGGAGAAGAGAAGGGAATGCTGGGTTCAAGAGCAATTTCCACTGATAAGAATCTGGATCACATTTATAATAAAATGACAGCTCTTTTTAATTTCGAAATGGTTGCTACGGAATCTCAATGGGGAAAAAATACATTATATATGACGGGAGACGGATTCTCTGACCTTGATGAACTTTTCAATCAAAATGCAGTAAACGGATTAAAAATCAATGCTGATCCCTATGCAAAACAGCAGCTGTTTTACCGTTCAGATAATGTAAGCTTTGTCAAAAAGAAAATCATTGCCCATTCATTTTCTACTGTTGATATGACGAAAGCCTCTCATTATCACCACGAAAATGATGATGTCAATATTGTAGATTTTGATAATATGACGCAGATCATCAATAATTTGGGAAAAACACTGGATAAACTGAGTCCTAAAAATTTTGCGCCTAAATATAATGACCAGGTGAAGTTCTAAGAAAACAATCATATAAAACCGCTGTTTAAGCGGTTTTTTTTCATTAAACAAGACAGCATTCTTATGTACTGTTCCAAATCTCGTTCAGGCTTATCTGTTAAAAAATACCTTTCAAGAATGCTAAGTTGTAACAAAAAGACATTTTTTGAAACTTATCCGGTAAAGTAAAACAGGATTAAGAACGTCTTATCTTTTAATTTTACGTAATTTTGCTATCCAATTTTTTAATTGAATGAACGAATATAAAAAAATCTTAAAGTTCGCGAGGCCGCATCAAAAATATATCTACGGAAGTTTATTTTTCAATATCCTGTATTCTGTATTTCAGATTGCTTCCCTGGGGACTATTCTACCGGTTTTAGGAATGCTTTTTGGCACTATAAAACCTGAAAAATATGAGAAAGCACCAGTATATTCCGGTGATATTGTTGATTTTTTCTCTTATGTAAAAGAATATTCCAATTATTATGTACAGACACTGGTGAGCAATTACGGGGCACTTACTGTTCTTGCCTGGCTGTGTATCATTACTGCATTTATGTTCTTTTTAAGAAACGCATTCCGTTATTTCGGCTCTTTATTACTGATCAATTACCGTGTGGGAGTAACCAAAGACCTGCGTGGAGCGATGTACAGAAAAATACTTTCCCTTCCTGTTTCATTCTTTACAGAGAGCAGAAAAGGAGATATGATGTCCCGTATGTCCAATGACGTAGGAGAAGTGGAAGGAAATATTTTAGGAAGCTTGATTGAACTGATTAATGCGCCTTTTATGCTGATCAGTACATTGGTTACCTTATTTTTCCTGAGCCCGGAAATGACTCTTTTCTCACTATTGGTTCTTCCTGTGATGGGAACAATGATTGCATTGATCGGAAAAAGCCTTAAAAAAGACTCACACGAAGCACAAAGCGAACTGGGAACCATCTTCTCTATTGTGGATGAAACATTGAAATCTTCAAAGGTTATTAAAATATTCAATGGGGAGAAAATCATGAATAACAGATTCATGCATTCTATGAACAAATGGATCTCAAGTTCTATTAATTTGGGTAAGAAGAAAGAATTAGCATCTCCAATGAGCGAATTCTTAGGTTCTATTACTTTCCTGATTATTGCCTGGTATGGCGGGAAACAAATTATTGTTGAGCAAAGCATTTCTCCGGCAGACTTCCTTGTATTTTTAGGTATGTTCTTCCAGATTCTTCCTCCTGCAAAAAGTTTATCGACTTCTATTTCCAATGTACAGAAAGGAGAAGCTTCCCTGAAAAGAGTATTGGAAATCCTTGAAGCGGATGTGAAAATTGAAGAAATTGCAGAACCTGTTTCTATTACAACGCTTCAGAACAATATTGAATTCAAGGACATTGGATTCTATTATGACAAAGCGAATCTTATTCTTAAAAACTTCAATTTAACCATTCCTAAGGGAAAAACGGTTGCTCTTGTCGGACAAAGTGGAAGTGGTAAAACAACGATTGCTAATCTTTTAGCAAGATTTTATGATGTTTCGGAAGGAGAAATTCTGATTGACGGGACAAACATTAAACATTTAAAATTACAGGAATACCGCCAGCTGCTGGGAATGGTAACACAGGAATCCGTATTATTCAACGATTCTGTATATAACAATATCCTGATGGGTAAACCTGATGCCACCAAAGAAGAGGTAATTGCAGCTGCTAAAATTGCCAATGCAGATTCTTTTATTTCCAATCTTTCCGAAGGATATGATACCAATATCGGTGATGATGGAAACAAGCTTTCCGGGGGCCAGAAACAAAGGGTTTCTATCGCCAGAGCGGTATTGAAGAACCCACCGATCATGATTCTTGATGAAGCAACCTCTGCCCTGGATACAGAATCTGAAAGATTCGTACAGGATGCGCTGGAGAAAATGATGGAAAACAGAACTTCTTTAGTGATTGCCCACCGCCTTTCGACCATTCAGAAAGCAGACTGGATTGTAGTAATGGAAAAAGGTGATATCGTGGAACAGGGAACCCACCACGACCTGATTGCAAAAAGAGGAATGTATCATAAACTTGTCGAACTTCAAAATTTCGACTAATCTTTTAATTGATTTACAATGAACCCTATACAAGAGTATTTCTACAGAATCGAAGAACCTGAAAGAAGTACTCTTTTATTTTTACGTGACATGATATTAGCTTCAGATCCGGAAAATATTACAGAAACATTCAGTTTCGGACTTCCGTTTATCAAATACAAGAAGAAAATGTTGTGCTACTTCTATTACAGCAAAAAATATCAAAAGCATTATCTGAGTTTTTATCATGGTGACAGACTTGATTATCCTGAGCTGATCCGGGACGGCAGAAAGAAGTTTAAAATCCTTCTTATTGATACCGAAGAGGATATTCCCGTAGAATTGATATTGAACCTTGTACAGGAAGTTAAAAGACATATAAAATAAAAAACTCCGGCACGAATAATCGTGCCGGAGTCATCTTTAAAAACCTTTTATCATTGTGTGTTTATTCCGTTGAATTCTGCCTGCTTAATTGCCCAGGCAATCATATTGGCAAAGAGGATTGAATTCTGAACCTGCATTCCTCCTGTCGTATATCCGTTTCCTGCGTATCCGTAAGAAGACTTCTGAACCGGGAAATATCCTCCTGAACTTGGTGCTACAAAAGGCTCAATGGTATTACTTGGATACTGGTTTCCATTGGCATTTTCATTACTTAAAAAGCCACCGTCACCAAACCATATAAAGTTCAGGCTGGTATTTCTTAATCCTGAAATTCCTGTTCTGGTAGTTGTACTGTTGATAGGCTGCGCATAGCTGTAAGGAACAAATCCGCTTGTCAACCCTGAAATATTTACTGTGGTAGATGCATCTTCACCCCAGTTTTTCCCTCTTACATCTCCAAAAGGTCCGTTAAGGATGGGATCATCAGAATTGGTAAGAGCATACACGGAACCTGCACCGCCTCCATAAGATGCTGAAATGGTAGGATCTGAGAATATTCCTCTGAATAAATTCTGTGCAGTGCCCGTATCATCTGTCATCGCAATAACAACTCCTTTTTTATTAAGATAGGAAGCAATATAACCGGCATCTGTAGCATTAGGTGTATAGTTGTAGCCAATGACAACAATATCCGGTTTATTATTAAGAGCCGTCTGAAGAGCAGCTGATGAAGGTGAGTTCCCTAAAGAGGTATGCGTAAAGCCTTCATATTTAACAATACTGGAAGCGGTGGTACCAAAGTTTGTTGGAGAATCCATCAGACTTCTTGACGGACCGGTATAGGCGCTATACCCGTAAGCTGTTTCTAATCCGATATGGAGAACCGTTTTTTTAGGAATGACAACCACTACATTTACAGAACATGTTGTAGATACCCCACCCTGGCTGTCTGAAGTAATGGTAATTGTTTTCACCGATGTAGAAGTTGGAGTTCCTGTTCCGCTTAATGTAATATTCTGATTTCCCGTAGAAGTAAATGTGCCTGATCCGCTGAAAGAAATTCCGTCAACCGTATTGGTGGTAACGGTGTAACTTCCCAATGTTGAAACATTTACAGGTAAAGTAATTGTGTTGGAAGCAGTAAGAGCTGTTCCCACCTTGTATACTCCATTTACCGTTGCAGTTCCACAGCTCATGGTATAGGTACCTGCAGGACTCAGAACAGCAATCGAAATCGCAGGGGTACAAGTTACTTCAGTTCCGTTGGCTTCAAGAGCAACATTATCTGTCTGTATATTCTGAGGAGTTCCCTGTCCCGGAATCTGTATTGTTTGGGTTCCGGTGTTTAGAAATACTCCGGTTCCATAAAAATTATATCCGTTTGTGGTTGTTCCGGAAATGGTATAATTACCGGGTTTAGTCACATTCACGGCAATCTTCAGGTAATTGGAATTGGTAAGTTCTTTTCCTTTTACATAGCTTCCCATTGCTTTGGAAGTGGAACAGTCTATGGTAAAAACAGATTTACCCAGCTGTCCGCACACACTTTTCCATTCTTTATCCGCAAAGCTCCAGTAATTGAAACAGCCTTCTGTGGTGTTGTAAATCGTCAAGCCATCATCATTGGATTGATTGATTACAATTGCGTTTCGCTGCGCTTCTGTTAACCTTGGAATAAGTACTCCTTTGTTGTTATTTCCTGAAATAACATCCAAAACGGAATTAGAGTTCGGCGTTGTAGTATTAATCCCTACTGCACCATTATTGGTTTGAGAAAAAGATTTTCCAAAAACAAAGAGCATTGCTATGAGCAGGACTTTGATTGGAGGCATTGTAAATTTTGTTTCCATCATTGTATAAGTTATAATTGTTTGATAATAATAATCCGGACATTTAACTTCCACAAAATTATCAACCACAGACGGTTAGAAAATAATTCCCTGCTACGCAATACTACTCACGCGTAGTAAAACTCACAAAATATCAATAATTTATCCCGGTAAAAATTCAAATAAAAAGTTGAGCTTTTTAACAAAACCCAACCATACATTCAAATAGCTAAATCAAAATAACTTAAAAGCACCAATACTTCTTATTTATTATAAAAAATAAAATCATTTTGTTTAAAAAACGCAATATCAGTCATCATTTAAAAATACTTTTCCATTTTGCAATGGTATTTCGGCTTATCTTAAAATGATCACTCACCTGAAGATTGGTCAGCTCATTTCTTTTCTGATAACTGAGAATTTTCAGAATTGATTCCTTATCATAAGAACGCAGCCTCTGGTTTTTACGTTCCACTGTATATTCTGTTTCTCCAAAAACCAGTTGATTAAATTTCAGAATATCAAAAGCTGAATGCAATGTTTCCAGCTTAAGCCTGATGGCGGTATCTGATAATTTCTCGGGAAATTTTTCTTCAAGAATGTCGGTATAAATCTGCTTATAATCTGGCATCATCTTATATCTTTTTCATCCATTTATATAAAGTGGTCTTGGGTATTTTATACCTTTTAACCACATCATTGGCCGTCATTTTCCCTGTCTTTATTTTATCAAGAATAAAATCCTTAACCTCCTGCGTATAAATGCTTTTTCTGAAAACCAGGGTATTTTCCTTTTGAGTGAACACATTATCAATTCTCGCCTGGGGAGCATATAAAATGAGATGTCCGGTATAAAACCGGAAGAAATCGAATTTTAAAAGTTTACACCATTTCAGAAGAACATCAGTATCCATACTTTTTGCATGATACATACTCTCCACTTCATCTTCCGTACTGTTTAAAAACCGGGAAATTCTTTCTATTGAAATCTGATACTCTTCCACTTTGGATTGGATCAGGCTTCCAATATGAATGTTCTTAATATTCATCACAATGTTTTTAAGTAAAAATATTGACAAGAAAATCAAAAAACACCATCAGAACCTACTCAAGATTACGCATGAGTAACAAAAATCGGAATTCTGTTTAAATTTTAATCAAAAAGCTGTTGATATTGATCTCTGAGGAAATATTCAGTTTTTTCCGGATCCTATATTTTTTACTTTCTACAGCCCGGATACTGTTATTGGTACACTGTGCTATTTTTTTTGTATCAAAATCCAGCTTCATCAGTGCACAGAAATAGAGCTCAGAATGGATCAGGTTAGGATTTATTTGTAAAATATCCGGAATAAAATGAGGAAAAAATACCTGAAATTTTTCAAAAAACATGGGTGAATTGCTTTCCGCTAAATTCAGTATTTCCTGAATATTTTCCTCTGAAAGATGGTTAATCAGCATCTGGTGTTTCATCAATTCCGAATTCGTTTTGACCAGATCCTTGATGGTGGAATCCTTTTCCTTTTTATCGGAAATTAAGCCATGAATCAATGCGTCTTTCTGGGTAATAAATACGATATCCATTAAAAAGGAAGCAACGGAGAATAAAATATTCAGCAGTTTGATTGTTTTAAAATCTTCTTTTTCTATGAATCTGCTCTTTGGCAGGAAATCAAAATCAAAATACAGACATGCAATGAAATTGATACTGATGATGAATGTAATAAAAAAGATCGTAAGGGAGTCCTGTTTGTATTTCAAAAAGAACGGAACAGCAAACAGAAGACAAAAGTAAAAGTACTCTACACCAGCGTTTTTATAAGTATAAATATGAAAAAAACTTACTATAAATGTGAGTAAAACAAATATCCCGATAATGGAAGGTTTTAAAACCTTTCTGAACCGTTTGGTTTTTCCTTTGATGGCCATGAGCAGCAGCCAGAAGAAGGTAATAATGGTAAGAAATATGGAGATCAGCATATCCCCAAAAAAAGTAATAATAAAAATGGAGTAAAACAGGAATATGAAAAACAATAAAAGCAAATACCGGTTAATAAGATGAAGATAACTACTTTCAAAATCATCATCCATCTTCTCAGTTTCGTCGTTAATCATCTTAAAGAAAAACTTATAAATCATCTTGTTGTTTTTTTATGCTCTCACAAGCTTAAGTTGGCATTTGTACTCCTGAAAGTATAAATTTTCCAATATTAACAGCCTTTCATGCAAAACAGAAATCTACAAAACGAAATGTATCAGTCTTTTTCAGCATTAAAAAGGAGATGATTAAGGTGTTTTTCTAGCTACAATTTACTAAAATTCGATGTTAAAATTATCAAATGAAATACCATTTTTGATAATAAATTAACAATCATTTACCTCCGATCACTTAAAAGCATGAGCTTGTGTTTTTAAGCATGCAAAATTATTGATCCCAATGGAAAAATATAACTCTTCCAATACGCAATAATACTCATGCGTAATTAAACTCAAACAACAAAATATACCTTTATACCACAAATAAAAAAGAGAGCTTTAAAAGCTCTCTTTTGGTTTTTTATCTATGATAAGAATCTTAGTTTTCTTTCAGTTTGGCGATAACATCCTCACCTCCTTTTGTAATATCTCCGATCTTACAGATAATCTCTGTGTCTAAAGGAAGGAATACATCCATTCTTGAACCGAATTTTATAAATCCGAACTCATGCCCGGCTTTGGCTTTATCCCCTTCATTACAGTAGAATACAATTCTTCTTGCTACATATCCGGCAATCTGTCTGAAGACTACTTTATGATTGGTCATCGTCTGAACTGCTACCGTAGTTCTTTCGTTCTCTGTAGAAGATTTTTCATGCCATGCTACCAGATATTTTCCCGGGTGGTATTTTTTGTAAATCACTTCTCCTGAAACCGGATATCTGCAGATGTGAACATTCAGTGGAGACATAAAAATAGAAACCTGGATTGCTTTACCTTTTATAAATTCATCCTCTTCTACTTCTTTGATCATAACCACTTTTCCGTCCACCGGAGCGATCACATTTTCTCTGTGGTCAAGAATATTACGGTCCGGAACTCTGAAAAACCAGAATACTAAACTGTAAATAACCAACAAAGGCATAATGATCAGCAGGGACCATATTTCAAGGAAATAAATTGCTAAAGCGCCCAGAATGATAAAAAGTATGGTCGCAACGGTAATCGTTCCTTTTGATTCTCTATGTAATTTCATGAGATTAAATAAATTTTTCTAAAATAAAGTACAAATATACGACAGGAACGCAGATAATAAAACTATCCAGCCTGTCTAAAACTCCTCCATGCCCCGGAATGATGTTTCCACTGTCCTTTACACCGAAGTTTCTCTTCAATTGACTTTCTACCAGATCTCCTAATGGAGCAAAGGCCGCCACCAGAAATCCTACGATCATCCAGTTTCCTCTCAGCTCGGGCTGATAATGTTCGATAAAATAAGACAACACCAATGTTAAGACAACACCTCCGGCATAACCTTCCCATGTTTTTTTAGGCGAAATCTTAGGAGCCATTTTATGTTTTCCAAAGAATTTTCCTACCAGATAGGCAAAAGTATCACTACTCCAGATCAGGATAAACAGGAAAAGAACTTCCAGAGAGAAGTTTTCATTATAACTGGAGAACTTGGGCAGTCCCAAAGCAAAACTGAACGGGAGAGCCACATAAATAACGGTAAAAATTAGTTTCCCGCTGTCAAAGTATAATTCGTTGGGATATTTGAATAAGGTTACCACAGCTATTCCGATCAAGGCGAGTGCTAATATTTCACTAAGTCTGAAATCAAAAAAGAAATCGTGATTAAAATACCTTTTGGAAAACATGTAGAAAATAAAAATGACCAATGGATATACGACCCATTTTTCATAGCCGTTTCCAAACTTCATAATTTTAACACATTCCCAGGTTCCTACAATCAGCAGAAGGCTCATTAAACCGTGATACAGATACTGCTGTTTGGCAAGACCAGGTGCAATACTGTTCAGCAGCTGCGCTCCCAACGGAGTAGAACAAAGAATAATGATGGCTACATAAACGATACCTGATACGGTTCTTTGAATGAGATTTTTGTCCAAAATTTAAAATTTAGAAGTGGTTGCTTAATCTTCAAGCAGCAATAAAAACAGTTTTGTATTGGAATTGGAAGAACTGTCCATTTTCGATTGGCTTCCGCTGATGGAAGTAAGGTTCTTGATATTTCCGTTTCTTTTTATTTTCCCCATGGCATCATTCAGGTTGTTTACAATCTGAGAAACATTGGCAATGATGATAATTTTATCAGGAAGCCTTGAGGAATGATAATGCAGGATATTGTTATGCGAAAGCATGATTCTGCCGTCATAGGCAATGAGATATTCACACGTGATGAATGCGGCGTCATTAGACGGTTGTAGTTCTGACGTATATGAAGACTTCACAACGTTCAAAAAGTTCTGAAGTTCTTTATCCCAGCAGAAAAGGTTGTGAACACCTTCTATTTTAATAATTTGATTTAAAGTTTGTAGAGCTTCCGCTTCATCTGCACAATAATTAAAAAATCCTCCCGAATGCGTAAATAATTGCGCAAACTTATAGTCAAGATCCGCATTTTTCAGCGAATCCCCAAGTTTCTCCAGGCTCTGTTTGTCCTCTTCTTCAGGCTGGTTGGTAAGTTTGCTTACAATCCTCTTGAATAAATTCAACTTAATCTATTTTTAGTCAACTTTATACAAAAATAGAAAATAAATTACAATAGTGTCCAAAATATCTCCTTAAATATGAAAAAACCTGACAATTTTGCGATTGTCAGGTTTTTATTAATTCTATTTTTTAAGAATCTTAAAGCTGTGTCGGGCTTTCGGGAGCCTGTATTTCGCTTTCTTCTTCTTTCTCTTTGATCTGAGGTGTTTCCTCTACAATTGGCTGATCTTTTTCAGGAATAGTATTGGTTACAGGTTTCTCTGTCAATTCAGGATCCCATGCTCTTTTTCCGAAAATCTCTTCCAGGTCTTCACGGAAGATCACTTCTTTTTCAAGCAATTTACTTGCTAAAGCGTCAAGCTTATCTTTATTCTCGTCAAGAATTCTTACCGCTCTCTCATATTGATTTTCGATGATTGATTTGATCTCTGCATCAATTTTTGTGGCGGTTTCTTCAGAATAAGGCTTTCCGAAATTGTATTCAGACTGGCCTGAGCTGTCATAGTAAGAAATATTACCGATATTCGGGCTTAATCCGTAGATTGTAACCATTGCCTGAGCTCTCTTTGTTACGGTTTCCAGATCAGAAAGTGCTCCTGTAGAAATATTATTGAAGATCACCTGCTCTGCTGCTCTACCTCCCAATGTTGCACACATTTCGTCCAGCATCTGTTCAGTAGTGGTAAGCTGTCTTTCTTCAGGAAGGTACCACGCTGCTCCCAGTGAACGTCCTCTGGGAACGATCGTCACCTTTAAAAGTGGAGATGCGTGCTCTACCAGCCAAGAGATCGTAGCGTGCCCGGCTTCGTGGTAAGCCACTCTTCTTTTTTCAGAAGGTTTGATTGCTTTATTTTTCTTTTCAAGACCACCGATGATTCTGTCTACAGCATCAAGGAAATCCTGTTTTGTTACTGAAGTATGGTTGTTTCTTGCTGCGATAAGTGCTGCTTCATTACAAACGTTGGCAATATCTGCTCCACTGAATCCTGGAGTCTGTTTGGCAAGAAACTCTCTGTCTACATTATCATCAAGTTTGATCTTTTTCAGGTGAACATCAAAGATCTGTCTTCTTTCGTGAAGTTCCGGAAGGTCTACATAAATAGATCTGTCAAAACGTCCTGCTCTCATCAGAGCTTTATCAAGGATATCCGCTCTGTTGGTTGCTGCCATTACGATAACGTTGGTATCTGTTCCGAAACCATCCATTTCAGTAAGAAGCTGGTTCAAAGTATTTTCTCTTTCGTCGTTTCCACCGGAAAAATTATTTTTCCCTCTGGCACGTCCGATAGCATCAATCTCATCAATGAAGATAATGGCCGGAGATTTTGCTTTTGCCTGAGCAAAAAGATCTCTTACTCTGGAAGCTCCTACCCCAACAAACATTTCAACGAAATCGGAACCTGAAAGTGAGAAAAACGGAACTTTAGCTTCCCCTGCAACCGCTTTCGCCAACAAGGTTTTACCAGTTCCCGGAGGTCCTACTAAAAGAACTCCTTTAGGAATTTTACCTCCCAGTTTTGTATATTTTTCAGAGTTTTTCAAGAAATCCACTACTTCCTGAACTTCTTCTTTAGCACCTTCCAATCCTGCAACATCCTTGAATGTTACCTGAATTCTTTCTTTTTCGTCAAAAAGCTTTGCCTTAGATTTTCCGATAGAGAAAATTTGTCCACCAGGACCTCCGCCTCCACCCATCTTTCTGAAAAGAAGGAAGTAGAATAATCCAAGAATAGAAATCCAAACCAATGCAGGAACCAGGATGTCCATTAATGCACTCTTACCTGTACCGTAATCTTTAGTTGTTTTAATAACCGGATTACTGGCTTTGACCTGTTCAAATTTCTGAAGGAAAAGTTGAAGGTCTCCATATTTCACAGAAAAATCTGCTTTAGGAGCCATTTCGAAGGCAGAAAGAGGGTTGTTTTCTTTTCCGGCTTTGGAAACCATTGCCGATTTTGCTTCTTTTGTTAGGAAAACATCAGCTTTCTCTATGTCTTTGTATATAATTATATTCTGGACTTTGCCCGCCTGCATTTCTCTAAAGAAACCATCTTCATCAATAGATTTTGCTGCATCACCTCCAAGGAAATTGGAGCCAAAGAATAGCAAAAGAGCTACGATTGCAATAGGAAAGAACCAGTTGAATCCTTTATTATTCATTTAGACTTTTTAAAATTTTTATTATTCATTTTCAATTCTGGTAATGACTGCGTCACCCCAAAGTTCTTCTATGTCGTAGTACTCACGTACCTGTTTCTGGAATATATGAACCACCACTGAAACGTAATCCACCAAAACCCACATCGCATTTTCGGTACCTTCTACGTGCCAAGGTCTGTCCTGCAGTTCGTTTCTTACTTTCTTCTCTACACTTCCTGCCAATGCAGCCACCTGTGTATTTGAGTTTCCGCTACATATCACGAACGTCTCTGCTACGGAGTTTTCGATGTTTGAAAGATCGAAGATCATAATGTCTTCCCCTTTTACATCCTGGATAGCTTCAACGATTTTATCTATTAACGCTTGTTTTTCTGCTGTTTTATTCATTAAAAAAATACTATAATCTGCAAATTTATTGTTTTTTCTTTACTTTAACCTTACTTTTACCCTCTTAATCTCTTAAAGTTTTCTTAAATGAGCCAACTCTTTTACCTGAAAGAATGTTCTTCTACTAATGACGAAATATCAAAGTTTTTACTTTACGGAGATTCAAATTTTATAGGACTTCATACTTTTAATCAAACTAAAGGCCGTGGTCAGTATGGAAATATCTGGACTCAGACTGCCGGAAAAAATCTGGCTTATACGCTGGCAGTGAATACTCAGAACATCCTGTGCTCCGACTTTATGTTCAATTATTATACCGCAATGGTGATCCGGGATTTCCTTGCCATATTGTCTGACTCTGAGGTAAAAATCAAATGGCCGAATGATATCATCCTTAAAGGTAAAAAAATCGTTGGAATTTTAATAGAAAAGAAAAAAATTAATCAAAATAATTATTTCATCATCGGAGCTGGAATCAACATTCTGCAGGAAAATTTTGATGAAATATCCAATGCAGGATCACTTCTGACGCAGACAGGAATCCAATTTGATCTGGAAGAACTTGCCTTAAACCTTCATGAATATTTGTGTGAAAAGCTTAAAAACATACCTTCAGATCAGGAAATCCTGGATGGATTTAATAAAAACCTTTTCAGAAAAGATCAGATATCGGTCTTTGAAATTGAAAAAGCGCGACAAAATGGCATTATCCGGCGTGCAGACGAAAAGGGTGAACTCTGGATCGAACTGGAAGACGGAATGCATTCCTTTTATCACAAAGAAGTAAAATTACTTTACTGATTCGCTCTCTTGATATACAAATAAAGGGTAAGCGGTAAAAACACCATATTAGGCAGCCACATGGCTACAGCCGGAGACAAACTTTTATTTTCCGAAACCACTTTTAAGGCTTCGAATGAAAACACGAAAATGAAGGCTAGTGAGATCCCTATTGCAAGATTAACTCCTAATCCTCCTCTTTTCTTCTGTGATGACAGGGAAAGCGCCAGAAATGTCAGAATAATGATTGAAACAGGCATGGAAGTCCTCTGGTGAAGTTCATTCAGGTAAGAGTTCAGGTTGCTGTTTCCTCTTTCTTTTTCTCTTTCGATAAATTTCAAAAGTTCCGGAGTGGTTTTATTTTGTCCTAAGAGCTCGTTAGGGAAAAGTTCTTCCGGCGAATGCCCGTAATTTTTCCTTAATTCTATTCCGTTTCCGAGTTTTTCGGTATTGTCTTTATTGATTGTTTTTTCCAGATAGTTATTTAGAACAAACTGTTTTTTAGCTTTATCCCAATACACTTCACTTGCCTTCAGCTCATAAGTCATTTTTCTGTCTTTATCATATTTCTGATAGACAAAACTCGACCCTCTTTTTTCTCTTTTATTCCAGGAATCAACGAAGATATACTCCGTCTTACTCAGCTGTGAAGAAGCAGGTGCCGTTCCTAAAATCTTTTCTTTATTGGCTGCATTATACGTATACGCTTCCAATTCATTTTTCTTGATATTGGCCCACGGCAGCACCATATGATAGACTACAAGAGCAATCAACCCAATAAAAATGGAAGTAACCAGATAAGGCTTGGAAAATCTGTGAAAACTGGCTCCACTACTGATAATAGCAACAATTTCAGTATTATTTGCCATCCTGGAGGTAAAATAGATCACCGAAATAAATACCAGAATGGAAAGGAAAGTCACCACAAGATTGATGATCCAGAAAGGGTAAAAATGAATAAGAAAATAGGTCAGATCCAGTTTCGGATCAATGGCCTTGGCATTTTCTATCCTTGGAATCTTCTGCTGAACATCGATTACCAATACGACTATAGACAATAATACCAACATGAAACTGAAAGTTCCAAGGTATTTTTTAATGATATATCTGTCTACAATTTTAAGCATATTTTTTTACAGTCTTTGTCTGAGAACCGGTACTACAGAGTTTTTCCATTCGTAGAAATCACCTGCCATAATATGTTCTCTGGCTACTTTTACCAAATCGAGATAGAATGCAAGGTTATGAATCGAAGCAATCTGTTTTGCCAGATATTCTTTAGATACAAACAGGTGGCGAAGATACGCTTTTGAATATTCACGATCTACAAAACTGGTTCCAAATTCATCCAAAGGCGAAAAATCGCGTTTCCATTTTTCATTTTTAAGGTTCATCACCCCTTGCCATGTGAAAAGCATTGCATTTCTTGCATTTCTTGTAGGCATTACGCAATCCATCATATCAATTCCCAGCCCGATCGATTCAAGGATATTCCACGGAGTTCCTACTCCCATCAGGTATCTTGGTTTCTCTTTTGGAAGGATATCTGTCACTTCATCAGTGATTCTGTACATTTCTTCTTCAGGCTCTCCAACAGAAAGTCCTCCGATCGCGTTCCCTTCTGCCCCTGCTTCGGAAATCACTTCTGCAGAGATTTTTCTAAGATCAGAATAGGTAGATCCCTGAACAATCGGGAAAAGTCTTTGCTTATGTCCGTATAATTCAGGATTATCATTCGTCCAATCAATACATCTTTTCAGCCAGCGGTGGGTAAGCTCCATCGATGATTTTGCCTGGTTGTAATCACAAGGGTAAGGTGTACATTCATCAAAAGCCATGAAAATATCGGCTCCGATCTGTCTTTGAATTTCCATTGATCTTTCCGGAGAGAACATGTGGTAACTTCCGTCGATGTGAGATTTGAATCTCGCACCTTCTTCTGTCATCTTTCTGTTGCTTGCCAATGAAAATACCTGAAAACCTCCAGAATCAGTAAGGATAGGAAGATCCCAGTTCATGAATTTGTGTAAACCACCTGCATCCTGCATCGTTTCCATGCCCGGACGAAGGTAAAGGTGATAAGTATTTCCCAGAATAATCTGAGCTTTAATGTCTTCTTTTAATTCTCTCTGATGAACTGTTTTCACACTTGCTACAGTTCCCACAGGCATAAAAATAGGAGTTTGAATCTTCCCGTGATCTGTGGTAATTTCCCCTGCTCTTGCTTTTCCTTCAGAGGTTTTTTCTATATTAAAAAATTTCATCTCTATACTTGTTTATACACTGTTTTACCAGTGATTTTTTGTATCGCAGAAACTTCTGTGTCCATTTTACCTTACTACAGGCATTACAGCACCATTCTGTTTCAGCTTATCCTTTACATATTTATCTGCTTTGGGATCTTTTTTCAGCAATATTTCCTGTGCGTCATTAGCGATCCCGTCCATTTCTTCTTTAATTACATAGTATTTGAAACTGTTAACAAAATCATCAGGTGCGACCTTATGTGATTTCAAGACAGCTCTTGTCCCCGCTTCCATATTTTTGTCAGGATAGATAAAGATAGCCTGATCGTTGATCGCAAGATCGGCAATGATTTCTGCCATCAAACCTTTATCGACCAGATTTTTGGGCTTATCAATATAATCGCCGCACGAAAACAGGCCCAGCAAAACGAAAATAAAGATTAACTTTTTCATCAGTTTCATAATCTGTTGATGATTGATTTCCATTTTAAGTTCAATACTCCAAAAACTGCTTCATGGATAATTCCGCCGTTCATTTTACTTTCTCCTAAAATCCTGTTGGTAAATATAATAGGAACTTCTACAATTCTGAAACCTTTTTTAAAAGCTCTGAATTTCATTTCAATCTGGAATCCGTATCCTTTCAGTTTTACATTATCCAATCCTATTTCTTCCAGTACTTTTCTTGAAAAGCAGACAAATCCTGCTGTGGTATCATGAATAGGAAGGCCTAGTACAAACCGTACATATTTTGAGGCGAAGTAAGAAAGCAGTACTCTTCCCATGGGCCAGTTCACTACATTTACTCCCTTTGAATAACGGGATCCGATGGCCATATCTGCATTTCTGCAGGCTTCAAAAAGTTTCGGCAGATCGTTAGGATTGTGTGAAAAATCGGCATCCATCTCAAAAATATAATCATATTTATTTTCGATGGCCCATTTAAATCCATGAATATAAGCCTTTCCCAGTCCATCTTTCACATGTCTTACTGACAAGTGGAGATAATGCGGATATTTCTTCTGCAATTCTTTTACAACTTCTGCTGTTCCGTCGGGAGAAGAATCATCTACTACTAAGATATGAAAGTCATCCTCCAATGCAAAAACCGCGGAAATAATATTTTCAATATTTTCCTTTTCGTTATAGGTTGGGATGATGACGAGTTTTTTCATTTCAGTTTGCAAAGATAGTTTATTTAACCTTTTTATTTTATACAAAATAATCTATAATTTTGCAAAAATATTTCTCGGGGATTAAGCGGATGAAACAGATCCTTTTATTCAACAGATCTGAACAATACGTAAAATCGATGAGAGCAAATATTTTAACTGCAGATTCATGGATCCTGTGACAGGAAAATCTGTGCCGGGCTGTGTTATCTGAAGTTAAATAATAAATAAAAAAATTAAATTTTGCCATCATCACAACACTTCATCAATCACGTAAGAATACCTGAAAATAATGATTGGGTAATCTTTATCCTTGTGGGCTGTATATTTTTATACGTTTTTATGATGAACGTCATAGAAAGAGATGCCAGTCTCAGAGATTTTCTGCTTCAGAAATATTTTGATGCAAGCAACAACCTTCCCAGCTGGATCATCACCTCCTGTGTGACTACACTTACTCTGTCTGTATTAATTTCACAGTATGTTCCTGTAGTACCGAAATATATTGCGGATCTTCAGCTTTTGGGATATCAGCTTAATAAATTGGGTTATACTTTGCTGGCAGTGCTGTTTTTTTATTTAGTAAAATCAACATTAGGTTTTTTATTTTACCAAAGTATAGGGGATGGAAAAAAATGGACTATTTTTTATTTTACCTCCACAAAGTTCTATTTCATTCTTTCATTTTTGTTAATAATTCTTTGTGTAGCCCATTATTACTTCCCGATAGACAGAAATAAAATGTTTTTATATTATTTCTGCTTCTTCGCTTTTGTATTCATTTTCAAAGTCTTTTTCTATTTATTTCACAAGAACAAGATTCTTCCTGAAAAATGGTATTATAAATTTTTGTATATTTGCACCCTCCAAATCGCACCATTATTATTGCTTTGGAAGTTGTTATTTTTTTAATAAAAGTCAATGATGAGAATAAAGTCTATATTGGTTTCTCAACCAGCGCCTAGTGAGTCTTCTCCATATCTGGATATAGCGAAGAAGGAAAAAATAAAGATTGATTTCCGTCCATTTATCCACGTCGAAGGGGTTGACAATAAAGAGCTCAGAACACAGAAAATAGATCTGACGCAGTATACCGGTATTATTTTTACCAGTAAAAATGCGATTGACCATTACTTCAGATTAGCAGAGGAATTGCGTTTTGCCGTTCCGGATACGATGAGATACATCTGCCAGTCGGAAGCAATTGCCAACTATCTTCAAAAGCATATCGTGTACAGAAAAAGAAAAATCAGCTTTGGGGAGAAGAACTTCTCAGACCTGCTTCCTCTTTTCAAAAAATTCCCGACTGAAAAATATCTGCTGCCATCTTCAGATGTTTTGAGCCCGGATATTGTAAAAACCATGGATGCATCTAATGTAGACTGGACAAGAGCAATTATGTACCGTACCGTATGCAGCGACCTTACGGATATCAATGTCAAAGATTATGACATGCTGATTTTCTTCAGCCCGCAGGGAATCAAATCACTGCAACAAAATTTTCCTGACTTCAAGCAGGATGAAACAAAGATCGGAGTTTTCGGAAACACGACTTTGGCAGCTGCGGAAGAAGCAGGATTAAAAGTAGATTTAATGGCACCAACGAAGGAAACTCCTTCTATGACAATGGCCCTTGAAAAGTATATTAAAGCACTTCACAAATAGTCTTTAATTATAAAAATACAGTGAACCATCTTTTCAATAAAGGAAAGATGGTTTTTTTTTACCTAAATTTGAACAAAAATTAATATTGAAAGGATTTCTGGTTAAATTACTTACTTTCAGAAGAAAAAGTATAAGAACATTCTATGCAATAAAAAAATAAAAATACCCCGGATGAAAGCTCCACAGGCAAAAAAAATTGAAAAAATATTAGAAAAACACGGCGATAGAAGAACTGATAATTACTTTTGGCTGAATGAAAGGGAAAACCCTGAAGTGATCCAATACATTGAGGAGGAAAATGCCTACGAAGAATTCATCATGAAAGATACGGAAGCTCTTCAGGAAGAGCTTTTCGAAGAGATGAAAGCCCGCTACAAAAAGGACGATGAGTCTCTGCCTTATTTCTTTAATGAGTACTGGTATATTGTGCGTTATGAAGAGGGCAAAGAATATCCTATCTTCTGCAGAAAGTACAAAAGCCTTGAGAATGATGAGGAAATTGTACTTGACGTTAATATTCTGGCAGACGGCAAAGAGTTTTTTGAAGTAGGAAGTGTAGCAGTAAGCCCCAATAACGAACTGGCTTCTTTTTCTTCAGATGATGTAGGAAGAAGAATTTATACGCTTAATTTTAAAAATTTAAAGACAGGAGAAATTTTGCCGGATACGATCCCTAATACTACAGGGAAAGCCGTTTGGGCGAATGATAACCAGCATATTTTTTACATCAGAAAAGACAAAAGCCTTCGTGCATTTCAGGTATACAGGCACAAGCTGGGAACAGATTCAGCGGAAGATGTTCTGATTTTCCATGAAGAAGATGAGACTTTTGATGTCAATGTATTTAAGACAAAATCATTAGAGTATATTTTCATTGCAAGCTCAAGCACTATTTCGGATGAACATCGTTTTATTCCTTCAGACAATGTATTTGCAGAATGGACGGTGATCCAGCCAAGGATAGATGATCTTGAATATTCAGTAGAGCATTATGAAGACGAATTTTATATCATTACCAATGCGGATGATGCGATCAATTTCAAGATTGTAAAGGCAAAGATTGATAACTGCAGCATGGAAAACTGGGTTGATGTGATTCCGCACCGTGCAGAAGTTTTACTGGAAGGTTTTGAGATCTTTAAAGATTATCTGGTTCTTGAGGAAAGAGAAAGAGGATTGCTTCAGATCAAAATCATTGACGAGAAAACACAGGAGTCTTACTACTTACCTTTCTCCGATCCTACTTATACAGCTTATATCGGGATCAATCTGGAATTTGATACGGAAATTTTACGCTATGGATATACTTCCCTTACACAGCCTAGTTCCACGTATGAGTACAACATGAAGGAAAAGACGACAAAACTTCTGAAACAACAGGAAGTTTTGGGTGGAAAGTTTGCTCCTGAAAATTATATTTCGGAGAGAATCTGGGCAGATTCAAGAGATGGAAAGACAAAAGTTCCTATTTCCCTGGTTTATCATAAAGACACTAAGAAATCACCTGACACTCCGCTTCTTTTATATGGATATGGAAGCTACGGACATACTGTTGATGCCAGCTTTTCCAATGTAAGATTGTCTTTGCTGGATAGAGGATTTATTTATGCTATTGCTCACATCCGTGGTGGAGAATATCTGGGAAGAGAATGGTATGAAGACGGGAAGATGCTGTTTAAGAAAAATACATTTTTTGATTTTATTGATGCCGGAAAATACCTGATCAGGGAAAATTATACTTCATCAAAACACATGTATGCGATGGGAGGAAGTGCCGGCGGATTGCTGGTAGGCGCTGTGGTAAATTATGAACCTCAGTTATTCAACGGAATTGTGGCACAGGTACCTTTTGTAGATGTTGTTACAACCATGCTGGATGATACGATTCCTTTGACAACCGGAGAATATGATGAGTGGGGAAATCCTAATGATAAGGAATACTATCATTACATGAAAGACTACTCTCCTTATGATAATGTAGAAGCGAAAGATTATCCTCATATGCTGATCACTACAGGATTCCATGATTCTCAGGTACAATACTGGGAGCCTGCAAAATGGACCGCCAAATTAAGAGAATTAAAAACGGACAATAATATTTTAATCTTCAAAACTGATATGAGCTCCGGACATGGAGGGGCAAGCGGAAGATTTGAATCTCTGAAAGAAGATGCACTGGAGTATGCGTTTCTTTTAAAGATAAATGATAATTGATAAAAGATAATTGATATGAGTATGGACAACAACTACAACCAGATGTTTGCACAAAAGACTAAATCTTTAACCATTGCAATCATTAATGAGTTGTCTGATATTTCATATTCTGATAAAATATCAAATATAAGGAAACAAGTTTTCAGATCTGTTTCATCCACAGCAAGCAACTATAGAGCAATGTGCAGAGCCAGATCTACCAAAGAAAAATATTCCAAAATATGCATTGTTGTAGAAGAAGCTGACGAAACTTTATTCTGACTGGAGTTAATAGATGAACTCCATATACTAAAAAAAGAAAATTTAGATATTCTTATTAACGAAGCCAGTGAAATTTTGAAAGTAACCTCTGCTTATAAAAAGAAATTAGGTGAAGAATTAAAACGTTAACAAGATCAATTATTAATCATCATTTATCAATTATATGAACGAAGCTGAATACTGGAAAAAAATAGAACAATTCTTTGAAGACAATTTCCAGACAGAGAAGAACCCGCCCATTGAAACCCTTTTATTTCTGATAGGGTTGCAGGAACTGGGAAGCGGCCAGCAAAAATATACGAAAGAAGACAAGGTAAACCTGATTCATATTGCAGTCTGCAGATTGCTTGAGCCTTTTGGATATTATAAATTTACCCACTATGAAGACGGATGGCCCCACTTTGAAACTGTGGAAGAACTTCCGGAACTCAAGCCTAATGAGCAGACTTTGCTTATGAAAAAGGCGATTATACAGTACTTTCAGGAAGAAGAGCTTTTGTAAAAGCAGGAAGCGTGAAGATGGAAGCAGGAAGTTAATCCCTGGCGATAAATAAAAAGAGGGTTTTCCAATGGAAAATCCTCTTTTTTATAAATAAGTGCTTTTTACATTTTCAAAATCATCCAATCAATTCTTCCAATTGATTCAGTCCTATTTTAAAGCCTTCTTCAAATCCCATATCCATAAGCTTTTTCATCACTTCAGGAGAATGGTAATGGATATTGATGGTTACTTTAGTTCCTTCCTCCACTCCGGTAAAGCCAATCAGCCATTTTGACCTTGGGAAGTCTTCATTGATATTGCCTTTTTCATCACAGAAAGCACTCATCCAGTCAAGACTTCTATGTTCTGTAATTTCTCCATATTGAGTTTGAGCATACATAGGTCCTTTTTCACCGTTTGGACCTACCATTGTGTACATCCAGATGCCTCCTTCCTTGAAATCCTGACTTACCGTTTCACATTTCCACGGTTTAGGTCCCCACCATTGATCCAATAATCTTGCTTGTGTAAAATAGTTCCATACGGTTGTAACATCAGCCTTAAAAATCTTCATAACATAAGCACTTGATGCATCAAAATCTTTGTTGAAAATGATCGTAGATTCCATATATATTTATTTTTATTAAAGTTAGCATTTTATTTATTGAAAGGACTTTTCATATGACAAGTAAAAGATAATTCATAAATAATTGTTAAAAAACACTCTTTTAAGAAAAAAAAAACAATTTTTTGGCTCGTTTTTTGTTTATGTACTCTTAAAAAAATTAATTTTAACATTCATTTTTCCAAAACATATATATTTTAAATAATGAATAACAAATTCATCCCAATAATTTCAGTGTTTATGACGATCTCACTGATTGTCTTTGTAACGCTCCAATTTTATTGGTTGAAAGGCTATTATGGCGTACTGGAACAGGATTTTTCAAATAAAGTGTATGCGGTTTTGGAAAGTACTTCAAAAAGTATTGAAGAGATTGAAGCTGACAAATACCTGAATCAGGATTATAAAGATTTCAGAAAAAACATTCTTGCGAACAGCAAACAGCCGTCTTTAACTACCATTCAGCAGGTAGAAGACTCCGGTACTCAAAGACAGATTATTTATTCCAAAAATATTATTGAAAAAACGCAGCTGCCTATTTCTCAAAAAGGAGATTCTATTAAGCTGACGACTTTGTATACAGATGAAGCTGCTTACAAAATAAAAAGAGATACCACCAATCGCGAACTTTTAACGCAAGATATCAATCAGGAGATTGAAACGGGAGATTATTCCATGAAAGAGTTTGTGAAAGTATATGGAAACAACCTTCCTATTACTAAAAGAGTAGACCCGAAAACCCTTGACTCCGTTATTGCCAAAGAACTGAAAATAAGAGGTATCACTGCCAAGTTCGGATATGGAGTTCTGGATCGTAATAATAAGCTTACAAGCATTGCCAATAAGGCTTATAAAGAAAAGAAAGATAGTAATACCTACAGCTTTCCTCTGTTTGCCGATAAGAAAAATACATTATACAGCCTTGCCCTGGTATTTCCTAAAAAAGAATATTCCCTGGCGATGAATAACTGGCCGATGCTTTTGGGAACATTCCTTTCTCTCCTTACCATTCTTGGGATTTATATTATTTCCATCAATTATATGATGAGGCAGAAAAAACTTGCTGAAGTAAAAACAGACTTCATCAACAACATGTCTCACGAGTTTAAGACGCCATTGGCAACCATTTCTGTTGCAACGGATTCATTGGCTAATGATAAAATTGCCACCAATCCGGATAAAGTAAAATACTATTCCGAACTGATCAAGCAGGAGAATTTAAGAATGAAAAAGCAGGTGGAAAATGTACTTAACATGTCCAAGCTTGAACGAAATGAAGTGGAATTATTTTTAAAAGAGACCAACGTAAGAGAGCTGATCAAAAAAACGACAGAATCTTTCAACCTGATTGTACAACAAAGGAATGGAACCCTTACGCAGAAGTTCACGGCCACTCAGTATAATTTTAAAATAGATGAATTCCACATCTCCAATATGCTGGTCAACTTACTGGATAATGCCAATAAATATTCTCCTGAAGCACCGGAAATACATGTGGAAACAAGAAATGAAGGACACTGGTATGTGATTGAAATTTCCGATAAAGGAATGGGAATGGATACACAGAATAAAACCAAAATTTTCGAAAAATTCTTCAGGGAAGAAACCGGAAATATTCACAACGTAAAAGGCCAGGGACTGGGACTTTCTTATGTTAAGAAAATTGTAGAACTGCACAAAGGACAGATTATTGTAGACTCTCATAAAGGAAAAGGAAGTACGTTTACGATAAAACTGCCGATGAGCTAGAAAAATAAATGATAGATGATAAGCGATAAATGATACCGATCTATTTCACATCAGTTATCAATAATCATCATCAATTATAAAGTTAAACCAAATATCAAAATATAGAAGATAGAGTGAGGAAGTTCATTCTTAATTGTTAATTTTTAATTATTAAAATTATGAGCAACAGAATATTATTAGTAGAGGACGATCAGAGTTTCGGGGCGGTGCTTAAAGATTATTTGACCATCAATAATTTTGAAGTGACTCTTGCCACTGACGGGGAGCAGGGACTTAAAGAATTTACAGAAAATGAATTCGATATCTGCATATTTGACGTAATGATGCCTAAAAAAGACGGATTTTCATTAGCGGAAGACGTAAAAAAGATTGATAAAAATACACCTATCATTTTCCTTACTGCAAGAAACATGAGAGAAGATATCCTGAAGGGATATCAGTTAGGTGCTGATGATTATATTACAAAACCTTTTGATACTGAGCTACTTTTATACAAAATAAAAGCAATTCTTCAGAGAAGTTCTACCTTGGAAAATGAGGAACAGGAGCAGTTCAAAATCAGTAATATTTTCTTTGACTCTATGCTGAGACAGCTGAAAGTAGGTGATAAAGAATATAAACTTTCTCCTAAAGAAAACGAATTATTAAAACTTCTTTGCATCCACAGAAACGATTTCATGCCGAGAGATCTTGCTTTAAGAAAGATCTGGAAAAAAGAAAATTATTTTACAGCAAGAAGTATGGACGTTTATATTGCCAAGCTTCGTAAGTTATTAAAAGACGACGAAGGATTGGAAATCATCAACGTTCACGGGGAAGGATTTAGACTTTTGGTAAAAAATTAATCCAAAAATCAAATTATAAGTATAAAATTAGCAAAACAATTGAAAATGTTTTGCTAATTTTGTTTCATACCCATGGATATGAAGAATACATTTATAGGTTTGATCGCCGTATCACTCTTAGCCGCATCCTGTAAAAAGGATGAAAGAGCTACTTACTTAAAAGAAGAAGCCAACGCTGGCCAGCCCAACGTAGCTCTAAATACCACCTCAAAAACTGCTCTAATGGAACAGGCAGGCATCCAGTCCAACGCTACTCCTGCTCCTATGACCACCGCTCCGGGAATGAATCCTCCACACGGGCAACCGGGACACCGATGCGATATTCCGGTAGGACAACCTTTAAATGGTCAACCTGCCGCAGCTACTCCTGCAACACAAAATGTAAATGTGAGCGGGAGCAATACCATCCAGATTGATCCGAATGCTGTATCACCGGGAAAAATCACCCTTGATAATAACGGGAAGCAGGTAAAAACTGCACCAGGAATGAATCCTCCACACGGACAGCCTGGACACCGATGCGATATTCCCGTGGGACAGCCCTTAAACAGTAAGCCCGCTTCTGCGCCACAGGCAGTGCAAAATGCAGTTCAAGCAACTTCAAGTCCGGCTCCTGCATCTGCAGCACAGAATCTCGCAATGGGAGAAAAACCGAAACTGAACCCGGCACACGGAGAACCCTGGCACAGCTGCTCTCTAAAAGTTGGTGATCCTTTGCCATAAATTTTGTATTTTTGCAGAGATGAAGCTGTTTCACCTACTTGCCATAGTTTTTTGTCTGGGAGTCTTTCTGATTCCCAAGGATTATTTCTATGCACAGGAAATGCAGGAAACATGCTGTAAAGCAGAATCTTCCAAGAAAATGGACTGCTGTAAAAATCATTCTTCAAAAAAAGACAGCAAACATGATAACACAAAATCATGTAATGATGACTGCTGCTCATCATGCATTGCCTGCTATACTTTTATTGAAACCCCTTTTTCAAAAAATCTACGTCTGGAACTGTCTTATTACAAAGCGAATAAGAATCCTCAGTTTCAATATTCAGATCCTTATCTTTCAGACCGTTTGAAGGAAATCTGGCAACCGCCCAAGATAGGTTAATTAAATACCATGGGTTCATTATGCCTTATAATGAACTGTTTTTTAATTAATTAAAACTTTAAACAAAATGAAATTATATATTTCCAGGTTCATACTTGGTGCATTATTCCTATTTACACAATGTATATCTGCTCAAACACTTTCAAAAAATCAGTTCAAGGTCAAAGGGAACTGTGAAATGTGCAAAACAAGAATTGAAAGTGCCGCTAAAAAAGCGGGCGCAAAAACAGCAGTGTACTCCATTGATCTTCAGACATTAACCTTAGAAACAGACAAAGCATCCGCTGATGATATTCTGAAAAAAGTAGCAGAAGCAGGGCATGACAATGAGAAATTTAAGGCTTCTGATACAACCTATGAAGGACTTCCGGGATGTTGTCATTACGACAGAGATCTGCAGCCTTCACCGGCAGAAACCAATCATGAGCATCATGCAGAAGCTACTATTTCCACTAAAAAAGAGAATGAATTCTACGTAAGAGGAAACTGTGCTTCTTGTAAAGCCAGAATTGAAAAAGCATCCAAAGATGCCGGTGCCGATACTGCAGAATGGAATGCGGGGAAACAAACGGTTACTTTACATTTTGACCCTTCAAAAACCTCATCAGATAAGATTTTAAAGGCTATTGCTGATGCAGGACATGATAATGAAAAATACAAAGCTGCAGATGCTGTTTACAATGGACTTCCGGGATGCTGTCTTTATGACAGAGAGTTTACTTTCGGGCAGCCTAATCCAAAGGTTCATTACGAAGAAGCAACAAAGCATGACGACCATAAAGACAATGAGACTTCACCAGCTAAAGAGGATCATTCTCAACATGAAAAAAGTATTGATGGTGTTGTCGTAACAGGTTCTAAGGCAGCGACCGCTTTAAGTAAGAAAGAAGCCGGACTTGTTTTTAATATTGATAAAAAAGAGCTGTTAAAGGCCGCTTGCTGTAATCTGTCTGAAAGCTTCGAAACCAATGCAACGGTAGATGTTTCTTTCAGCAATGCGGTTACGGGAACAAAACAGCTGAAAATGCTTGGTCTGGATCAGAAATACACGAGTTTGACAAAAGAACAACTGCCGGAAATCAGAGGTCTGGCTTCTGCATATGGCTTAAATTTTATCCCGGGAAGGTGGATTGAAAGTATTCAGCTTACCAAAGGAGGAAGTACCGTAACGAACGGCTATGAAAGTATCACAGGACAGATCAATACTGAGCTTTTAAAGAATGCCAAGACACCTGAAACGTCGCTGAACCTTTTTTCTGATTTTAATGGAAGAGCAGAAATCAATATTACCAATGTTTCCCCTATCAACGATAAATGGTCGCAAACCTTTCTTCTTCACGGCAACGGAACTTTCGGGAATACGGATATGAATGATGACGGCTTTCTGGACAGACCGAAAGGAACACAGATCAATGCAGCGTATTTATTGAATTATAACGACCTTGAAAAGTCGGGATTCGGGTCTCACTTTGGAATTAATTTTATCAGGGATGAAAGAACGGCAGGACAGATTGGTTTTGATAAAAAACTGGGTCAGGACAAACAGCCTTTTTATGGGGTTGGAATCGATATTTCAAGATTTCAGGTCTGGAACAAAACAGGATATGTTTTTAAAGGAAAACCTTACCAGAGTATCGGCTGGATGAACCAGTATGTGTATCACCAGCAGGATAGCTTCTTTGGATTGAGAAATTATGCGGGACAACAGCACACATATTATTCCAATTTAATTTTTGAAAGCATCATCGGGAATACCAACCACAAATATAAGGCTGGAGCAAGTTTCTTATATGACGGATACAAAGAAACGTATTTGCTGGACGATATGAGAAGAAATGAAATTGTACCGGGAATTTTTGCTGAATATACTTTAACTGGTTTAAAATATACTTTAGTAGCTGGTTCCAGAGTAGATTTCCACAATCTGGCAGGAACCCAGTTTACACCAAGATTGAACTTTAAATATGACTTCACACCTCAGACAATTTTAAGACTTTCTGCCGGAAGAGGATTCAGAACTGCAAATGTTTTTGCGGAAAGCCAGCAGTATTTTGCATCGAACAGAGCGATTAATATTCTGCCTAACGGAGGAAATATTTATGGATTAAGACCTGAAATCGCATGGAATTATGGGGCGAGTTTACAACAGGAATTTAAGTTATTCGGAAGAAAATCGAGCATTGTTGCAGACTTCTTCAGAACAGATTTCCAGGATCAGGTATTGGTAGATTTGGATAAGTCTCCTCAACAGCTGACGTTTTATAATCTGGATGGAAAGTCTTTTGCCAATTCATTCCAGACCCAATGGGATTTCATGCCTGTCAAAAATCTTGAAGTAAGATTGGCTTATAAATATTATGACGTGCAGGCTGATTATATCGGTGGAAGAAGAGAAGTTCCTTTTATGGCGAAGCACAGAGGGTTTGTGAACCTAGCCTATTCGACCAATAAAAATGATAATGGCGGATTCTGGAGTTTTGATACGACTTTAAACTGGGTTGGAAAGCAAAGACTTCCTGATACTTCAAGTAATCCTGCAGAGTTTCAGTTACCGACTTATTCAGAATCTTATGCAGTTCTTAATGCTCAGATTTCAAGAAATTTCAATAAAAAGATCAGAGCTTATTTAGGTGGTGAAAACCTTACTTCTTACTATCAGAAAAATGCGATTGTAGATTTTAAAAATCCTTTCGGAAATTATTTTGATGGCGGAATGGTATACGCTCCGATTATGAAAGCTAACTTCTATGTGGGACTGGATGTGACATTTTAAAGGCTGGAAGCTGGAAGAATGATGCTGGAAGTGTCTATAACCAAGTAAAGTTTTTATCTTATCGAGGATAATAGCTGAATACACAAAAACCTTATAGGTTTCAGAAACCTATAAGGTTTGAATTTTATCATAAGCAGGTAAAATTCGCCACTCATAACGGACAAAATCCAAAAGTTCTGAAAACCACCAGGAACTCCCCTCTTCCATCCTCAAGCTTCCTTACCAATAAAAATTCCGCTTCAATGAAGCGGAATTTTTATTTATCTTCCAAAGTCGTCCTGTACTCTTACGATATCATCTTCATCTGAAGGATTGGAAGCATCGGTATGCTGCCAGATTTCAGCTACAATTCCCCAGCCTGCAAGACCAATTAATCTGTGTCTTTCTCCCTGCTGAAGTTTCACCTGATCTTTCGGGCCGTATTCTCCCAACTCTCCTTCTTCATCGGTATTGCTTCTTTTGATTCCTACCGTTCCTTCTACAACCTGCCAGATTTCAGCTCTTCTGTGGTGGTACTGCCAGCTTAATCTTGCTTCAGGAGCTACGATAAGGATTTTCGGGCTCAGCTTCCCTCCTATTCTAAGGTTGTCTACATCAATCCCATCGAAATATTGGTTGGCAAAATCCTGTGCCTGTGTTTCATCAATCACAAAGAATCCTCCCCATGGTCTTGTATCGTCTTTTGCTGCGATATTAAAACCTTGTGTCTGCAGCATGCTCTCTACTCTATCGAATATTTCTTTTTTTTCTGTACTCATACAGCTATATTTTTAATTTAAAATTTATTTATTTGATTCTTCTTTTGACATTGAATAAGGAAAATCTTTTTCCTGTGAACCTCTTTCCTTGTTGGGCTTGCTGTCCATTTTAAAGTCTAAAACGGCTCCCTTCATCAGTTCTTTATGGCTCAGCCAGTTTTTGGAATATGACTGTTGGTTTACATTCAATGATTTTACATATAGATTTTCCGCGTTGTTTTCCGGAGCTTTTATTTCAATTTTCTTACCATTCTCCAAATGGATGGTAGCTTCTTTAAATAATGGTGCTCCCAACACGTATTGATCTGTTGCCGGTGTTACCGGATAAAAACCCAGAGCTGAGAAAATATACCACGCAGAAGTCTGTCCGTTATCTTCATCACCACAATATCCGTCCGGAGTGGCATGATACAATTTATTCATCACCTGTCTCGCCCAATACTGAGTTTTGTAAGGTGCACCTGCATAGTTGTACAGATAAATCATGTGCTGGATAGGCTGGTTTCCGTGGGCATACTGGCCCATATTCATGATCTGCATTTCTCTGATCTCGTGGATCACGCCTCCATAATAACTGTCATCAAAAATCGGAGGCAATGAAAATACTTCATCTAATTTGGCTTCAAATTTCTTTTTTCCGCCCATCAGTTCTGCCAGCCCATCAATGTCCTGGAAAACCGACCATGTGTAATGCCAGCTGTTTCCTTCCGTGAAAGCATCTCCCCATTTGAATGGATTGAAAGGTTTCTGGAAATTGCCATCTTTATTTTTACCACGCATTAAGCCTGTTTCCTTATCAAATACATTTTTGTAATTATAAGCTCTTTTCTTGTAGATATCAATCTCAGAAGCAGGTTTTCCTAATGCTTTTCCTAACTGATAGATTGAAAAATCATCATAAGCGTATTCTAATGTTCTTGCTGCATTTTCATTGATCTTTACATCGTAAGGAACATAGCCCAATTCATTATAATACTTTACGCCTGCGCGGCCCACAGCTTCTATAGGACCTTCATTGTTTGCTCCGTGTTTTACAGCCTGCCACAGTGCTTCTGTGTCATATCCGCGAAGCCCTTTGATGTAAGCATCTGCTACTACGGATGCGGAATTGTTTCCAATCATAATATCAGAATATCCGGGACTGCTCCACTCTGGTAAGAAGCCACCTTCTTTGTAAGCATTGGCCAATCCTTCCTGCATTTCTACATTGATACTTGGATACACAAGATTCAGGAAAGGGTACAATGCACGGAAAGTATCCCAGAAACCGGTTCCTGCAAACATTCTTCCGTCAACAATTTTCCCGTTGTAAGGACTCCAGTGTTTTATTTTGTTTTGAGCATCAATCTCATATAACTTTTGCGGGAAGAATAAAGTTCTGTATAAAGAGGAATAAAAGGTTCTCAACTGTTGATCAGTTCCTCCTTTTACGTCTATTTTTCCTAGAGTTTTGTTCCATATATTTTTCGCATCGGTTTTTACCTGCTCAAAGTTTCTGGTTCCGATTTCTCTTTTAAGATTAAGTTCTGCCTGTTCAAAGCTGATGAATGAAGAGGCTACTTTTGCATAAACCGTTTCTTTATTTTTAAGCTTAAAACCTACTACAGCTCCGGTGTGATCACTGGTAATTTCTAACTGATCATTCACCAGTTTATTGTCTTTCCATGTTTTTGTGAGTTCAAAATCTTTATCAAACTGAATGACAAAGTAGTTTTTAAAATTCTCATATTTCCCGGTAGAATATCTTGTGGTATAACCCAGGATTTTTCTTTCTTTCGGTAAAATTTTGATATAAGAACCTTTGTTCAGAGCGTCGACAACTACGTAAGCGCTGTCTGTCTTTGGAAAATCAAATTTAAAATAAGAAGCTCGTTCTGTAGGTGTAAATTCTGTTGTGACATTGATGTCAGCAAGATAAACACTATAGAAGTAAGGTGTGGTAACCTCAGCTTTATGGCTGAACCAGCTTGCCCTTTCATCTTCTTTAAACTTCACTTTTCCCACTCCAGGCATGATGGCAAATGCGCCATAATCGTTCA
Source organism: Chryseobacterium sp. CP-77 (assembly GCF_036362765.1). Taxonomy (NCBI): domain Bacteria; kingdom Pseudomonadati; phylum Bacteroidota; class Flavobacteriia; order Flavobacteriales; family Weeksellaceae; genus Chryseobacterium; species Chryseobacterium sp. CP-77. Next base: position 3,762,622 of record NZ_CP143637.1, on the reverse strand, counting down.
TCCATGGAGAGGGTTGGTGGGTTTGTTTAAATCCTTTTATTTTATCTGCATCGTAGGTATATGCCCATCCGTCGCCCATTTTACCGGTCTGCGGTGTCCAGATATTCATTCCCCAAGGAAGTCCGACTGCCGGATAGGTATTTCCATTGGATAATGAAGGTTTGGATTGGGTTCCCATTAAAGGATTCACATAGTCTACGGGAGATACATTCTGACCTAAAGCCCAGGCCTGTAATAACAGTAAGCAAGTGGAAAATATAAACTTCATTGTATCTTTTCGTTTGTTAATTTATATACGCTTTTTTAATGCATAGCTGGCGGCTCCAAGAATGGCCGCATCTTCAAATATGGCCGAAATTTTAACCTGCAAGTTAATATTATTCTTTGTTAAATTCTGAATAAATCTTTGCTCAAAATGAGGATAAGCCCTGGCAATATTTCCTCCTATAACTAAAACTTCCGGTTTGTAATGATCGACATATTTCACGATAAATTCTGAGAAAGAGTCTGCATATTCATCAAACATTCTTTTTTGTATTTCTTTGGGTTTATCCAGAAGGTCTTTGGTTCCTGAAATTTCCTCTCCGGTAAGTTCCTTATAATGATTCACAAACCATCGTGTTGCCAGATAATCTTCACAGATAGAGTCTCTGAAAGGAGAATCCCATAAATCTTCATCCGTAGCAAACTCTCCGTTGAAGAAAGTAGTTCCCAATCCTGTCCCGAGAGTGACCCCAAATATTCTGTTGAATCCCTGGGCACAGCCTCCATATACTTCACCTTCCATAAATGCAGCCGCATCATTTACAAAAAGAATCTGCTTCTGAGAAATGTCCAGCCTTTTTGCCAGTTCTTCTTTAATATTTACCTGATAGATATCTATAAATTTCCCCTGCTGCATCAGCGATATCCCATTTTCATAATCGAAAGGTCCGGGCATTGCGATACCGATTAAAAGGTCTTCTTTTACCAAATCATGAGCCACTTTTTCAATGGCGGAAAGCCAGGCGTTGAAAATAACTTCTTTGTTTTCGAAAGCATCTACATGTTCTCTTACATAGGTGGATGAAATGATTTCACGTTTTTCCGGATCTACCTGGGCCAGCGTGATGTGCGACCCTCCAATATCGATTCCTACTATATTCTGCATTATTTTTTTATTTTAAATTCAAGTCCTTCCTGTGACTGAAAAAACAGACAAACAGAAGTACACCCCTGTCTGTCTGCTTCGTAATTCAGACTCTATTTCATAAGTTCAGATAAACATTTTATCATATGAATCTTACTTCACAATAATTTTACCGGTTGATATTACTTTACTGTTTGCGGATGTAATTTTGTAAATATAAGTACCACTGATTAAATCCTGCGTATTCACTGCATTATTATTTTGATTAATATTCTGTTTTTTGAATAATTTTCCTGACGCATCGTACAATGCTACTTCACTTGCAGAGTTGTCACTGATAGCAAAGTGAATATCATTTCCTCGTTTCACAGGATTTGGATAGACTGCGCTGTTCTCTTTTACAGATTCTATATCTTTTACTGCAAGGGATGAAGCGCAGGCAACATCTGTTCTCCAGTTGGCATCTGTCATATTGATCAGGGTTGCAAAATGAGTATTGGCTGTTGCATCTAATGCTCCTGAACCACTTCCTTCATCCATTTTCCAGTTGGCTTCAAGACCTGTAGAATTGGCAGGAACATTACAGCTGTTACTTAAAATTTCCTGTGGTGTTAACGCCTTTTTCCAAACTCTGAATTCATCCAAGAAACCATTGATTGTACGGGAATTGTCATAGTTTCTTCCCAGATAAAGGATTCCGTTTGCTGTAAAGTTACCCGTCACCGAAAACGTTGCATCAAGATTACCATTAACATAAATTTTCATGGCTGCTCCGTCATAAGTAGCTGCTATATGATACCATGTATTGGTGTTGAATGCGGTATTGGTATTCAATTTCACCTGTGACGATCCAAAACTTAATATAAACTGCAGCTTATTATTCGCAAGATTTCCATCTCCGAAACGAAGCATAGCCGAGTTGTTATCTCCTACTTCTATCCCCATTACTGATGAAATATACGGAAAGCCTGTTTTGAAAGCATTTACTTTTACCCAACCTTCAAATGTTACAGCATTTCCGCTCAGGTTAAATTGTCCTGCGTTAAGATAATGCGTGCTTCCGTTGAAAGCAAGAGATCTTGCACCCGGGCTTGTAACCGGAGCAAAACCACTGTTGAATGATCCTTCTCCTGAATAAGTACTTGTAGTTCCTCCGGCACATGAAGCCTGTACTTTCCATACATAATTTGTATTAGGTGTCAGGTTTTGTAATGAATAGGAATTGGTGGTAATATTTGGAATTTCAGACCACGTTGTTGCTGAAGCCGTTTTATATTGCAGTGTATATGAAGTGGCGTTGCCTGCATCCCATGACAGTTGGGTAGTGTTACCAAGGAAACTTCCGGAAGTCAATCCTGATGGCGTAGTGCAGCCACTTCCGGAGTTAAACCTTGGTGCAAAAATATAAGTACTTGTTAATGTCGGTGAGCAGTTGGACTGGATTCTCCAGTCGTAATTGGTATTCAGGGTAAGGTTGTTGATAACAATATTATTTCCTGAATAATTATTAGCTACATTTGTCCATACCGTTGAATTAGCCGGTTTATAGTCAATATTGTAAGACTGGGAAGCATTGGAAGTCCAGTTCAGTTGCGCTGAAGTTCCTGTCACGTTGGAAACATCCAGTCCCAATGGCGGATCACAAGCCTGTCCCTGTGACCATGAATACAACTGACCGCTTAAGAGTGTATTTTCATTATAAAGAATATTGGATCCTGTACTCAGATAGCTGGCAACATTGGTTCCCGGCAGATCGTACCACATAAATACACCATATTGATCATTCTTTGTGCTGGTCGCTAAGCTTGCCAGAGTCGTGGCAGAAGTAGAGCTTGGATTCGAGTTTTGTATCCACGTTGCAGCTGCAGAAATTTTGGATTTATCAAGAGGTGGAACAACAGGTGCATTGTACGTACTGTACATCGCATTCCACGTGTAATTGATATAATTTCCTGCTAAATCTCCATTATACGTTTGTCTGGTGGTAGCCGGGCCGTAGTAATAGAATGTAATCAGTTTATCGGGCATTGCGGCTTTCAATTCCTGTAATAACATAACAAAAGAGCTGTTATTAGGCTGTCCTGTTCCGTTATTCCCGTATCCTGCGTATTCATCATCAAGGTCTACTCCATCCAGTCCGTAGGTGTAAACAGTGTGAGCCACCTGCAAGGCGAAATCTTTAGCCGCTTCACGGTTAGGGAAATTAGAAATTCCCGCTCCCTGGTGGTTTCCTAAAAGATCAAGCAATACTTTTATTCCTTTTTGCTGTAAAGGTTTTACATAAGTATTAACATCATTCAGAACTTTGGTAACGTTGTTATTGTTTGAGATATAAGCACGGTTTTTAGAAACATCATAGTTGATATTCGCTGCAAAAATAATGGCTACATCAAAAAGCTGTCTGTTGGTATTCTGTAAAGTATAGGAACCTGCATTCAGCATATTGTTGTTGTTCACTTCCACATAGCAGACTCCCAAAGGATCAAGCTGCTGTGCTTTGAGTGCCGGAGCTGACTGAAGCACTAGGGCCATTAAGGGAATAAAAAAGGATTTTTTTCTCATAGTATATCAATTTTGTAGTAGAAAAAATCATTGGGCCGAAGCCCAATGACTGGGTTTGTTATTTTACAATTAGTTTTTCGGATTGTTTCAGGCTTCCATCATGTGATTCAAACTGAACAATGTAGTTTCCTGCCGGAACTCTGCTTAATTCATATTGATTATCCCCTGAGTTCAATGATTTAGTATCTACAATTCTTCCATTAAAATCATAAATCGTCAATTTCCCTTTGCTGTATTCATCCGGAACAGAAACTGTCAGTGATGAAGATTTGCTTGCCGGATTAGGATATAATTTAATTTGATTTTTAATGTTAGTCTCGCCCGTATTGATCGCCTTTTGCCCCGCAGTTCTTGCTAATGCTGAACTTCCTGTTGTACATGGCAGATCTGTTCCCCAATTGGAAGCATCAACACCTGTCAAGGTTAGAGTCACTCCATTTCCGGAAGTATCCTGAACTGTAGAACCACTTCCTTCGTTAAACTTCCAATAAGCAGCCAATGAAGTTGCCGGAACGGATACATTACACATATTCTGACTGATTTCTGTTTGGCTTAATGCACGTTTCCACACTCTTACCTCATCTATTTTACCATTGAAGTTTCTGGAAGTATTATATAAATATCCTACATTGAATGCCCCTGTTGAATTCACACTTCCGGTTTGTGCTTTGGTGGCATCCAGAACACCATTGATGTAAATTTTCATATTGGATCCATCGTAAGTAGCAGCTACGTGATACCAGGTATTGGCATTCAGAGCTGTTGCAGACGCCAGTTTTTGCTGTACATTATTAATACTTACCACAAACTGAAGTTTATTATTCGCCAGACTGGCATCTCCTAATCGTAAGAATGCAGAATTGCTGTCGCTTACTTCCGTTCCCATGATAGAGGAAATATATGGTGATGCAGATTTGAATGATGAAGGTTTTATCCATCCTTCAAAAGATAGTGCAGACCCACTTAGATTCATACTTCCGGCCGCTCCTGATTCAGTACTTCCATCCAAAGACAGAGCATAAGAACCTGTAGGCGTTGTTCCTGAAGTGCTTGTAAATCTTGGCGCAAACATATAGGCGCTTTTCACACTGCAATTGGTTCTTATTCTCCAGTCATATTCGGTGTTGGCTGTTAATCCGGAAATGGTTACAGAAGTGGAGCTCGTTGCTGTTACTGCATTCGTCCAGGTTGTTGAAGAAGCTGGTTTATAATCAACATCATAGGTATTGCTTCCTACGGCTGACCAGTTTAGTTTTGCGCTTGTGCCTGTAAGGTTGCTTGTGTATAACCCGATAGGGGCGTCACAATTGGTTCCCTGTGTCCATGATTGTAAAGTACCGCTTAAAACAGTTGGTTCTCCGTATAAGGTCTGAGTTCCTGCTGAAAGCTGTGCCGTTTCATTCGTTCCATGTAAATCATACCACATGAATACTCCGTAACCTCCATTTTTAGTTTGGGTCGCCAGGCTGGTGGTGGTAGAATTGGAAGTATTTCCCATCCATACGGCAGCAGGAGAGATTTGTGCTTTGGTAAGAGGTGGTACATTCGGAGCAGAGAATGTTCCGTACATGGCATTCCAGCTGTAGTTGACGTTATCGCCTACTCTCGCTCCGTTCCAGGAAAGTCTTGAAGCTGCGGGACCATAATAATAGAATGAAATAATTTTATTCGGTAATAACGCTCTGAGCTCCTGGACAAGCATTACAAAGGAACTGTCATTAGGCTGCCCTGTTCCGTTATTTCCATATTCTGAGTATTCATCATCAAAATCAATTCCATCAAGACCATAGGTATTCACTGTATTGGCCAACTGTAATGCAAAGTCTTTTGCTGCCTCACGGGTAGGGAAATTACAGATCCCGGCCCCTTGGTGATTCCCTAAAATAGTCAGTACTACTTTCATCCCTTTTTGCTGAAGTGGTTTTATATAAGTATCTGCATTGGTAAGAACCTTGGTTACGTTATTATTGGAATACAGATAAGCTCTTCCACGGCTGGTATCATAATTAATATTGGCCGCAAAAATATTCACCACATTAAACAGGTAGCTGTTCGATGTCTGCAGTTTATACGCTCCAGCATTCAGGAGGTTATTGTTATTCACTTCCACATAGCAAATTCCTGTAGGGCTAAGCTGCTGTGCGTTAATCAGAGAACCAGACTGAAGCATCATGGCAATCAGTGCGGTAAAGATGGATTTTTTTTTCATTGTATAATTTTTTTAAGGTGTTTTGGTGTCTGAATTTTATATAGCATTCCCCTGACACCTTCTTTTTCGGGAAGGAATCTCAGATGAAAAAGCCATATAAAAGGGTATGCTATTTCAGTAGCTCCGGGTTTTCGTTAAAGGTTTTCCATAACAATTCTCCAAATAAGGTATTGGCCCATGCAAACCATTCTCTGGTGAACTTTTTGGAGTCGTCTTTATGGAAGGATTCGTGCATAAAGCCTGTTCCTCCGTGCGTTTTCTGTAAGGTATCTATACACCATCTGATCTCACTTTTATCTTTGGTAGTGAGTGCCTTCATTATGATACTCATTGGCCAGATCATGTCAAGTCCGATATGCGGACCTCCTATTCCTTCTGCCAGCTTACCTTTGAAGAAGAATGGGTTGTTTTCTGACCACACAAATTTTCTTGTATTCAAATACACAGGGTCATCAGCTTTCACCGCATCCAGATAAGGCAGTCCCAGCAGGCTTGGACAGTTTGCATCATCCATCAGGTTGTAGCTTCCGAAACCATTCACTTCAAAGGCATATATTTTTCCAAATTCAGGATGATTGTAAATTCCGTATTTTTTGATGGCTGCTTCTACCTCATCAGCAAGGCTGTTCAGTTGCTGAGCCAACGTTTTTTCATTTTTAATCTGTGAAACCATTTCTGCAGCCTGACGTAAGCTTACCACTGCAAATAAGTTGGAAGGGATCAGGAATCCGTAAATGGTAGCATCATCACTTGGACGGAACATAGAGCTTATCAATCCTACAGGTTTCGTTGGGTAACCATATCCTCCCATAGGAACTCCATCTGTAGCCCAGGCTGTGGTACGCTCGAATTTGTAAGGACCAAGGTCATGTTTTCTCTGCTGTTCTGTAAAGGTCCGGAGGGTAAGTTGAATTCCTTTCAGCCAGTTAGCATCGAAAGGTTTTGTATCTCCTGTTGTTTTCCAGAAGTGGTAAGCCAGACGGATAGGATAGCAAAGCGAGTCAATTTCCCATTTTCTTTCATGGGTGCCCGGCTTCATATCGGTGTGGTCATACTCTTTCCATTTACTGATCTTCTGATCATCGTTATAGAAAGCATTCGCATAAGGATCTTTCAGGATGAAAGTAGTCTGTTTATGGATTACTCCTGAGATCAGCTTATGCAGTTTTTCGTCTTTTTTCGAAAACTGCAGATAAGGGAAAACCTGTGCGGAACTGTCACGAAGCCACATGGCATCAATATCCCCGGTGATCACATAGGTATCCGGTGTTCCTCCGTTTTCCATATAGTAAACAGTAGTATCCAATGTATTCGGGAAGCAGTTTTCAAAAAGCCAGCTCAGCTCTTTGTTTTTTACTTTCTTTTTAAACGCTGCAATAGCATTTTCTACAGATTCGCTGGTAAAATGTCTTTTATCTTTAGGAACACGGACAACAGGAAAATCGTCCAGCACTAAATTTTTAGCAAAAACATTTTGAGTAAACAGCAATCCGGCTCCTGCCAGTGCACTTGTTTTAATAAAATTTCTCCTTTCCATTGATACTTTGTTTCGTTATTTTTATGAGTCTTATTTTACTGGTTTGCTTCCCATTATGAATCTCAGCTCACCACCGTTCATGATATCGCTGTGATTCAGTTCCCAGCTTTTGTATTCTTTCCCATTCAGGAACATTTTCTGTACGTAGATATTCTTGTCAGATATTTTGTCTGCAATTACGGTGAATGTTTTTCCATTTTCCAGTTTTAAAGAAGCTTTCGGGAATTGTGGTGCTCCGATGGCATAAACTGGTTTTCCCGGTGTCACAGGATAGAATCCTAATGATGAGAAGATATACCATGCTGACATTTGACCACAGTCTTCGTTATTCACAATTCCATCTGGCTTGGCTGCATACATATTGTCTCGGATATATTTTACCATTTTCTGAGTCTTGTAAGGGCTTCCTGCATAATTGTACAGGTATGGAACATGATGACCCGGTTCATCCCCGAATCCTAAAGATCCGATGAATCCTGAGATATCTACGTGCTGCTCTCCTTCCATATGAAGCGCTTCTGTAAAGGTTTTATCCAGTTTTTCTTCAAATCCTTTTTTTCCTCCGTACAGATTCATCATTTCGTCAATCTGATGAGGAACAAAGAAATCATACGCCCAGATGTTTCCGGAAACCCAGTGTGGCTGAAGTTTTTTCCAATCGTTAAGGGTGAAATCTGCTAAGAATTTCCCGTCTTTCTGTCTTGGCCAGAAGTGATTATTTTCTTTATTGAAGGTATTCAGAAAGTTCATAGAACGTTTTTTATACACTTCCGATTCTTCTTTTTTGCCTAATTTTTCCGCAAGCTGCTGAATACACCAGTCGTCATATGAATATTCCAGCGTGGCAGAAACTGAAGCTCCGTTTTCTGATGGAGTGTAGCCTAATTTTATATAGTCGTTAAGACCTCCGCCACCATCACTGCTGCTCATTTTATCTGTTAAAGAAGCATCTTTCATCGCAGCAAATGCTTTTTCTGCATCAATACCCGGAACTCCTTTTGAAATGGCATCCCAGATTACCGAGGCACTGTGATAACCCAGCATACAGAAGTTATCATATCCGCAAAGCTCCCAGATCGGCATATGATCTTTACGATCTGTATATCTGCTGATCAAAGAGTTAGCAAATTCTTTTGTATGTTTCTGATCCATAATGGTTAACAGAGGATGCGTTGCTCTGAATCCGTCCCAGTAAGAATACGTGCTGTAATTCGTAAACCATTTGGTATTCATGTTTTCCTGAGCAGCAACATAGTCTCCATTCACATCCATATAAAGGTTTGGAGCAATAAATGTATGGTAAACTCCGGTATAGAAAATTTTTCTCTGGCTCTCTGTACCTCCTGTTACCTGGAATCTTCCGATCAGATCTCTCCAGGTCTTTTGAGCGGTTTCTTTTGCTTTGGCAAAGTCAACATTTGTTGCTTCGGTATCGAAATTTTCCTGTGCGTTTTCTGTACTCACCGGAGATAAAGATACTTTTACTTCAATACTTTCCTGATCTTCGGTTGAAAATCTAACAAAAGCTTTCGCATCTTTGGCAAGGGCAATTTTTTCATCATTTTTGATTTTTCCGTCAGCATAAACACCGTAAGACTTAAACGGTTTGGAAAACTCCATCACGAAGTAAGCAAACCGTTTACCTCCCCAGCCATTGCTGTAGCAATATCCTTTGATTTTATTATTGCCTTCCACACTCACTAAAGTATGGTAGATATTTCCGAAGATTTTGTTGGTAGGATCAATAATGATATTGGCTTCACTACTTTTCGGGAAAGTATATTTATGAAATCCTACTCTTGGAGAAGCAGTCAGCTCTGCTTTAATCCCATAGCTGTCCAGCATTACGGAATAATATCCCGGAGAAGCGATTTCTTTATCATGGGTATATTTTGAACGGTAACCCGTTTCCGGCTTGTCTTCAGATCCTGGAACCATTTTAACCTGTCCTACGGTAGGCATTACCAGAATATCTCCAAGGTCTGCCCATCCCGTTCCGCTCAAATGGTTATGGCTGAATCCCATGATGGTTTTGCTGCTGTAGTGGTATCCTGAGCACCAATCCCAGTCGCCACTTTTTGTATTCTGATCCGGACTCAGCTGTATCATCCCGAATGGCGTAGTTGCTCCCGGAAATGTATGTCCATGACCACCAGTCCCTATGAAAGGATCTACCCAGGATAAAACATCGTTTTTATTTTGCTGGGCACTGGCTACAGACATCAGGGTGGTAAAAAAGCAGATTAACAGTTCTTTTTTCATGATAAGAGAGGTATCGGAGATTGTTTTGTTTAAAAGTTGGTTTAAAAATAGGAAAACCATTATAAAATTCCCAGCAAACGGAAAAATTAAGATGATTAACCTATTTTCCTAAACTTTATATTACTGTATTAAATTGAATTCTTTTTCATAAAATCAATGATTTCTGAGATATATCCAAAGGCAATCGCAACCACGGTATCGGCAGCACCGTAATATACTGTTACTTTGTCTCCTTCAGTCAATGCTGCACAAGGGAAAACCACATTCGGTACATCTCCTGTCAGTTCATACAATTCTGCTGGCGCCAACAGATAAGGTTTCGTTCTGTACAATACTTTCGTAGGATCTTCAAGATCAAGCAAAGCTGCTCCCATTGAATATCTGAATCCTCTGCAGGTATTGATCACACCATGATAGAAAAGCAGCCATCCTTCTTCTGTTTTGATAGGAACCGGCCCTCCTCCGATTTTGGTACACTGCCAGGCACTGTCTTCGAAAGGGGTTACTTTCATCACACAACGGTGTTCCCCCCAGTATTTCATATCTGGGCTGTAGCTGATATAAATATCACCGAAAGGCGTATGTCCGTTATCACTCGGACGGCTCAACATCGCATATTTACCATTGATTTTTTCAGGAAACAAAACCCCGTTTCTGTTGAAGGGAAGAAAGGCGTTTTCACACTGAAAAAACTCTTTAAAATCAAAAGTATATCCGATTCCAATGGTAGGACCATTGTATCCGTTGCACCAGGTGATCCAGTAACGGTCTTCAATAAAAGTTACGCGGGGATCGTATTTGTAATCGGATTCAATCATATCCGTATTTCCTGCCTGCATTTCAATAGGGTCATGATTGATGTCCCAATTGATTCCGTCTTTACTGAAACCGGCAAAAATATTCATCTGTACTGCCTTGTTATCACAACGGAACACTCCGGCAAATCCATCCTCAAAAGGAATAACGGCACTGTTGAATATACTGTTGGATGTTGGTATCGCGTATCTGTTAATGATCGGGTTTTCGGAAAACCTCCACATGATATCATTGCAACCTTCCGGGCGATCCTGCCAGGGGATCATTACTGATTGAGCTGTCATAAAGTATTTTTTACTTTTTTATTTTTAATTATTATGAATTGATTTGTTGTTCTTTCTGATTTTCCGGATGAGGGAAAGGAACGAATAAGGTGGCCAAAAAAGCAGGAATGGTAGCAATCAACACCCAGATAAAGAACATTTTGTATCCGATCCAGTCACTGATCGTTCCACTGATCATTCCGGGAATCATTACGCCAAGATTCATAATTCCTGTTGCAAATGCGTAATGAGCCGTTTTATGTTTTCCGGGAGCAATCTGCTGCATCATGTAGAGCATAAGCCCCACAAAACCAAAACCATATCCGAAATACTCCACGACCACAGCAATTCCTACCGGAAGAAGATCTGACGGCTGGTAATGTGCAAGTAGTGCATACACCACAAACGGAATATTGAATGCACAGCATAACCATATCAGAGATCTTTTCAATCCGCGGGCTGAGATAAAATATCCTGCCAGTACGGATCCTAAGATGAATGCTGCAGAACCGTATGTTCCGTAAATAAGTCCGATATCTGAAGTAGATAATCCTAATCCTCCTGATGTTCTTGGAGCTTTAAAAAATAAAGGTGCAATTTTGATGGCAAATCCTTCTGCAAAACGATATAGTATAATGAAGAGGATACACCACAGAATTTTCTTTTTGGTGAAGAAAGAAGTAATCACTTCCAGTAGTTCCTGACGAACGTTTCCAGCCGTTTTTTCTTCTTTATTTTCTTCCTTGTTTTCTTTCGGCAGAATGAAATAGTGATAAACTCCCAATACAAAAAACAACAATGCATAAATCACCATAATGATTATCCAGGCATTGGTAACTCCTTTTGTTTTTTCTAAAATACCTGCAAAATAAACGAGAGCACCACTACTGATAATCTTCGCCAGATTGTAAAAAGCACCCTGCCAGCCGATATATTTTGCCTGTTCCTTATTGGTCAAAAAGCCAATATAGGTCCCGTCCGCTACCACATCATGGGTAGCTCCACAAAATGCGACTACCGTAAAAAGGGCAATACTGTATTTAAAAAAATCATGTAAAGGCAGACTTAATGCAATGAGAGCAAACAGAATTCCTATCGCAAACTCAGTAAAAACAACAAAGAATTTTTTGGTTTTATAAATTTCAAGGAACGGACTCCACAGTGGCTTCAGGGTCCAGGAAAAAAGGATAAGAGCTGTCCAGAACGTGATCTGCGAATCCGACACCCCCATATCTTTATACATGATTCCCGAAACCGCATTAATGGTTACAAAGGGAACACCCATTGCAAAATATAATGTGGAAATCCAGAGAATTGGCTGGATCCTACGGGTTCCGGAGTTGTTTTTTCCCATATTTAAAATAAGGTTCTAAATAAAAGAGAACATCTCAAAATACATTCAGGCTAAAAAAACGAAACTATAAATTTTTTGGAGATTCTACTCTATTCTCCCGCCTTAATGAATGCATCAAATAAAAATCTGATGTTGAGATGCCTCTTTACTAATGAGTGATTCTGAATATTTTTATTTCTTATCCCACCAAAGTTTTGTTCCTCCGGTATCAGGACCGTTAAGCATTTGAGCGGCCTGCTGGTAATTATATAATGATGTTTTGGTATCAATAGTGAAAGGAATTCTTCTGATCATTGCTTCTGTACTGATGGCTCCGCCGCTGTCATTCTTTCTTACCTTGAAAAGAACCGGATATCCTGTTCTTCTCTGCTCAGCCCATGCTTCTGGTCCGTTGGGATAAAGTGAAAGCCATTTTTGGGTAATGATTCTTTCTAATTTTCTTTCGTTGGTATCACCGTTATTCCATGCAATGGTGATGGTACTTAACTGTGGATTTCCAACAGGTACGTTATTGTCTGGATTTTTCGGATCAATATAAGGAGCTTCTGTAGAGGTTGTATCAGCAAGGTAAGTGGCAACACTTGCACTTTTCCCCCATTCCCCGAAAGACTGCTGAACACCGGTAGTATAGTTGGTTTGAATGTCCCCTGCTCCGGCATATCCTCTCAAAGCAGCTTCGGCCTTCAGGAACCACGTTTCTGCAGCGGTGAATAATTTCATTTTACCGTCGGTCCCGGAAAAATAATCTCCATTGGCAGATTTTGCCTGTGGCTGTGAGAACCCTCCGTACGTTGATTTACCATTTAATAAATCAATTCCCTGGCGGATTCCTATATATTTTCCCTGTAAGCTTGGGTCAGATGCAGGAATAGCATAGGCAGGAAGTCTTGGGTCATTGTATCCGTTCATATATGCCATCAAAGGGGCTCCAATTAAACAGTCTCCCCATGAGTAAATGATAAAACTCAATTCTGACTGTCCTACGCTGATCAATGCATTGTCCGCGTTATCCGTAATCAATCCTGCAGGTGAAGCTAGTGCTTCTTCTGCATATTGTTTAGATTTTGCAGGATCAGCATAGCTCATTCTCATGGCTAACCTCAGCTTTAATGAATTGGCAAATTTTGCCCATTGGGCCATATTTCCGCCGTATACTAAATCTGCTTTCTTCAACGCCGATTTATCTTCTACATTCTGCGTTGCTGACATGGCAATTACTTTCTGCAAATCTGTAATGGCTGCAGTAAGATCAGCAATAAAATAGTTGTAGGCTTCCTGTTGAGAATCAAAATCAGTTACTCCATTCGGATTGGGCTTTTCATATTTGCTGTAAACTACAGGCCCGTGACTGTCTGAAACTCTTGCAGCTGTAATAACTTTCAGGATTTTTTTCACAGCAAATGTTCCTGTAAAATCTACTCCTTTATAGATTTCCTTAGCCGTATTATCAATAATAAGAGAGTAATTGAAAATATCCTGTTGTCTGGCAATAATTCTATTATTCCATCCATCCATCATTGAATAGGTTAGATTATTTACCCCTCCGTTAAATGGTGTTGCTGTACTGAACATTCCACTGTACATATCTGCACTAAGGTTAGGGTACAGCTGATAATCTGACTGTAATCCTCTCTGCATGGATTTCATGGGATCAACAACAGCGATAAAATCAGCATAAAAATTTTCAGGACCTCCTGCTTTTTCCTGATTATACTGTTCAAAGTCATTAGTACATCCTGAAGCAGAAAATAATAGTACAGCTCCGAATGCCAATATTTTAATATGATTGATTTTCATTTTCTTAATTGTAAAAGTTAGAAGTTAGCTTTTAATGATAATCCAATAGATCGGGTAACCGGTAATCCGAATGAATCTACCCCAACACCACCAGGTGTATTTCCTGATACCTGCTCAGGATCAAACGGTGCTTTTTTGTAGAAGAAAAATAAGTTGGTTCCTACTAAGCTTACGGTTGCGTTTCTCATATATTTAGATTGAATATCGAAAGTATATGAAATGGAAGCCTGGCGTAAACGTATTGTTGTAGCACTGTACAGATAGGCTTCATCAATACCTTTTCCAAACCCTTCTGTTGTTCCTACTGCTTTATAATAATCTTTTGCATTAGTTAAACCTGTGTAAGCTTGGCCTGCATTTGGAGTTCCGGGTGCATACACTGCATTTGGAATAGATACTCCGCCTGCATCTCTTGCATCAGCTGTAGACTGACTTACCCCATAGATATCATTGGCTTTTTCTGTAAGAGAAAGTACCTTCCCTCCAAATTTACCATCAATAAGGAAAGATATTCCCAGCTTACCAATGTTAAAGGAGTTATTGAATCCCATAATAAACTTAGGATTCGGATTACCAAGATAAGAAGGAGTACCTTCTGCTAATGGGATTCCTTTTTCATTCACTAAAATACGTCCCTGATCGTCTCTTTTAAACTTTATTCCGTAAAGATCACCGAAAGATCCTCCCAATTTCAGTTTTGTGTATTCCCCTCCTCCTGTTAATGAGAAAAGTTGGTTTTCTGATATAGGTAAACTTGGTGGAAACAATTCAACAATTTTGTTTTTGTTGGCAGAAGCATTTAATGTAGTTGTCCATCCAAATTTTTCTGAACTGAAGACCTTATAAGACAATGAAGATTCAAAACCTGTATTTCGGATTTTCCCTGCATTAATATAATATGATCCAGGAGCTATTCCTCCGAAATAAGAATCGATTTTTGTCTCTAACAATTGATTGCTCGTATTAGAGTTGTAGTAAGTAATATCAAAACTTAATTTGTTACTAAACATCCTTAACTCTGTTCCAACTTCAAAAGTTTTATTAAATTCAGGTTTCGGAAACAGGTCTTTATACTTAGGATCAGTAATGAATGAACTCTTTGGAAACACAAGTGTTCCCGCATCTACACCAACAGTATATCCTTTATTATATTCAATCATTGCGTTGGAAATATTGGTAGGCAACCCTAATCCTACCGTTGCATAAGATCCTCTTACTTTCCAGAAACTAATGACTTCCGGAAGTTTGAAAACAGAAGATAATACAGCATTAGCTCCTACAGATTCATAGTCAAATCCCGTTCTCCCTGTTAAGGCCAGACTGGAATCCCAGTCATTTCTAAAAGTCATGTCCACATAAAACATATTTTTATACCCTACTGTAGCACTTGCAAATACAGATTGTACCTGCTTCTTCATATTGGTATAGATATTATGATATCCGTCACCAGGGGATCTTTTTTTACCCCATTCAAGATTACTCACAGTGAAAAGGTTAGGGTTTGTCAGATATGCATTATCAATTTGTCCTATTTTATTTCTGGTGGTATTGATACTTCCTCCTAACGTAAAATCTAAAGAGAAAGACTCACTAATTTTAGGACTACCGATAAGCAACACGTCCCCATATGTTGAAGAGTTTTCATAGGTATTCTTAAGAATTCTTCCATTAATTCCTTCCTTAACAGCCAGTAAAGTAGGTGCTGAAAAAGCAGCAATATCACGCTGACTGTCTGAAATATTCCAGCTATAATTCCCTCTCACTCTTGCCGTTAACCAGGGATTGATCTGGTAAGATAATGAAAGCGCTCCATAGGTATTTTTATTGCTTACAGTAACCGGATTACGGTTTAATATCCAATAAGGGTTCTGTGTTGGCGGGTTTCCTTTAAAACTTCCATCCGGATTAACCTCCCACCAGTTTTGAGCTGGTAAAAATCTTTCTTTATTTAAGTAACTGTAATTATCTGGACCATACTGATCAAATTCGACTCCTCTTGGCAACCAGTACAAACTCGTCAAAGGAGAAAAAGATGCTCCGGGAGTCTGTCTGTTCTTACTTTCCTGTAATGACCCGATGAAGTTGGCATCTAATGTTAACTTATCATCCAGAAACTTACTTGAATTTCTGAAGGATACATTATACTGATCAAAATATGACATGGGAACCACTCCTTTGTTGGTAGTATTTCCGATTGAGAAATAACTTGTTGATCTCTCATTTCCTGACTGGAAAGAAAGGCTATTTACCCAAGTTGTTCCTGTCTGAAGGAAGTCTTTAAGATAATCTTTAGAAGATCCTTTTGCGCCCCAGCTTTCTACTGACTGTCCCGGCTGTGATCCCGATACAGAAGGGTCATAAGACAGATAACTGTGCTGTAGTTTTGGAAGACTATAAGCCCTGTCCACTGTAAGACTGGAGCTGTAAGTAATTGAACTTTTCCCTGCACGTCCTTTTTTAGTGGTAATCAGGATAGCCCCGTTACCTCCGGCAGAACCGTACAATGCAGAAGCAGAAGCTCCTTTCAGGAAGTTGATGCTTTCAATATCATCGGGATTGATAGAGCTCAGTACATCCCCCGGATCCGGCATATTGGAATACTGTCCGATATCTGCTGATTTTCCTGTTCCGTTGATAATAGGAATACCATCAATCACATACAGTGGCTGTGCACTGTTGACAGACTTATCTCCTCTCATGACCACCCTTACGGAGCTACCTACACCATTGGTTCTGTTGATCTGTACGTTGGAAACTTTTCCATTGATCGAATTCAATAGATTGGGAGTTTTCACTTCTGTAAGCTCATCCCCGCCAATCTGCTGACTGGAATACGTCAAAGAGCGGGCCTGCCTTTTTATCCCCAAAGAGGTGACCACGACCTCCTCAATACTGGTTGTCTTCGTAGTGTCGGCCGCTTTTTTCTCCTGTGCATTCGCAGTAAGTGAAAAAACGAACAGAACGGGTATAACTGCTTTTCTCATAAGGTATAGATTCGTTAGATTTAATTGAGAATCAGTGACATTACTTTATTTTTTAATACAAAAAAAATTATTGTTCTTTCAGCAAAATTTTGCCGTTTATGTATTAAATTATTTAAAGTTTTGTTAAGATTTAATTCACATTCACAAATCTAAATTTTGTAACCAGTCTGATATAATACTATTTTATCATAAAACGATATTATTTTTTCAGCAATTAATTTTAAAAGATATTAAACACCTATATATCAACACAATACAACACTCTCCAAACATTAAAAAAAAGAGGATTTATTCTGATATTCTGACAAAATAAAAGTAGAGTTTTGCACAGAATTTTAGTGCAAAAAACAGTATGTAAAAAATGAAAAAATAAATTTTTAAAACGTATTATTCAATCTTTTTAACTCCTTTGAACTGTTCTCTAAATTCGGTTGGAGTTGTCTTTTTGATCGACTTAAAAACTTTATTGAAGTTGGCAATATTATTAAAGCCAGCCTCAAAAGCAATTTCAAAAACAGTAAGATTCTTTTCCATCAGCCAGCGCGCAGCATAGCTGATTCTTATCTCGTTAAGATAATTGATAAAGGTTTTCCCTGTTCTTTTTTTAATAAACCTGTTGAACGTTACATTGCTCATATTCACCAATGATGCTGCATTATCCAGTGTAATTTTGTTTTCAAAATTTTTATGGACAAAATCATGAACCACTTTCATTTTATCATTATCTGCAAAAGTTTCAAGTTCAATACTATACGAAGATAAAAGTATTTTATCCTCTGCTACAGCCAGTTCATTCAGAATTTTCATGATTTCTATGAAAGATTCAAAGCTGTTCATCTTTGAAAGATTGAGAAACGAATCTTTTAGTTTCTCGGCAGTTTCTGTAGAAAAAAGAATTCCCCGGATGGAATCTTTCATAAGATTATTGATGGGTTTCAGGATATTTTTTTCCATCAGTGACTGGTTAAAGAAATCCTGATTAAACTGTATGGTAATTTCGTGGGTCTTTCTGTTCTTACATCTGTAATTGGCCCAGCAATGCGGTAAATTAGGTCCCACCAATACCAATTCTATATTTCCGATCTCTCCGGTATGATCTCCCACCATCCTTTTGTAACCCTTCCCCTTATAAATAAAATTGATTTCTATTTCCGGGTGATAATGATACGGAAAGTCGAAGGAGGCCTTAATCCTGTCAAACACGAGAAAACTGTCCTCAGGAGATAGTGGAGTTATTTCTCTCAGAATATTTTCTAATTCGCTCATACAGGCAGTTATGAAAAAAAGTTAATACTTTTAGGTTACAATACAAATCTTTGTAAAAATGATAAAATAATATCAATGTAAAAACATATTTCCGATTTATTTTATTTCAATTTTATATATCAAACATAAGAAATGGTAGGGTTCGATAATTTAATACAGCTCAAATCATGCTTTTTTGTATCTTTAAACTAAAGTTAAAAGATGCCGCAACAGCTTATTTTTGAAGATCACTATAAAAGACTCGGACTGGAAGTATTTTCAGAAGAAAATCTGGAAAACTTCAACGGAAATCATTTCAAAACTGATATCAAGGTGTTTTTTATTCCTCCCGGATATGAGCTTACGGTAGATTTTAATCATTATAGAACAAAGAAACCCTCTCTGTTTTTTCTGACCAACCAGCATCTAAGCATACAAAAAGGACAGGACGAATCAATCCTTCTTTTCTACAACCGCGATTTCTACTGTATCCAGATCCATGATAAGGAAGTGGCTTGTGACGGGCTTCTCTTTCATAATGTATTTGAAATTCCTTTTGTGGAACTTGACAACTCAGAAGCCATTCTTATAAAAAGTTTGTTCCAGAATATCCAGAATGAACTTGAATGGAGAGATTCTTCTGCAGAGGAAATGATCAGAACGTATGTAAAACAGATCATCATACGGGCTACCCGCAAATGGAAGAAACAAAACTTAGACAATGATACCATCAGAATTCCTGGCAGCGAACTTGATATTTTCCGGGATTTCAGCAGACACCTGGAAATTCATTTCAGAGAAAAACATAATGTCGCAGATTATGCAGAACTTCTTCACATTGCTCCCAAAACTTTAACTCATAAATTTAAAAACTTAAAGCTGGAGTCTCCCAACCAGTTTATCATTAACAGAATTTTATTAGAAGCAAAAAGATTACTATTCTATACGGATAAACCTGTAAAAGAAATTGCCTATGATCTCGGATATGAAGATCCGGCTTATTTCAACCGTCTTTTCACCAATAAAATAGGAAGCACTCCCGCAAATTTTAAAAAAAATTACTCTACGGGAAAAAAGTACAATATTTAAGTCATTTTATCTATTGAAAGATCCTTATCGCAGACATACCTTTGTAACATCAAAATCAAACAATACTAAATACAAAAAAACAAACATTATGAGACGTAACGCAACAGCCGTTTGGAACGGTACTATTAAAGAAGGAAAAGGACATTTAACGACTCAGAGTACAACTTTAAACCAGACTCAATATTCTTTCAACAGCCGTTTTGCAGACGGTGTAGGTACCAACCCTGAAGAATTGCTGGCAGCTGCCCACGCAGGATGTTTCACCATGAAACTTGATGCCGAATTATCTCAGGCAGGGTACAATCCAGAAGAATTAAAAACAACTTCTGTTATTACCCTGGATCCAAACATCGGAAAGATTACAAAATCTGAACTGACATTAACCGCTAAAGTGCCGGGAATCTCAGAAGAAGAATTCCAGAAGTTTGCGAAAATTGCAGAAGAAGGATGCCCTGTAAGCGCCGCATTCAACTTTGAAATTACTTTGAATGCTACTTTGGAAAACTAATTTAAGTATTCATTCAATATCAATAGAAACGGGCTTTAGCCCGTTTTTTTAATTTAAAAGAATCCGTTGGCTTCAGCCAAAACTTAAATCCAAAACATTGAAATTAATTATTCTTTTTCAATAAAATATACCGAGTGGTATATTTTTGTATATTTGCATCATATTTAAACATTTATAATGTCGAAGGCAGAAAAAACAAAACAGCATATCATTGAGAAAACAGCAACTCTTTTTAATACCAAGGGTTATATTTCCACTTCGCTGTCAGACATTACCCAGGCAACCGGACTGACGAAAGGCAGCATTTATGGAAATTTTGAAAACAAAGATGAAGTAGCCATTGAGGTTTATAAATACAATGCCGCCGTGTTGAGTAAAACCCTCAGCCGCTCCTTTGGCAATGAATTTCCTACTTCACTGGATAAACTCCATGCATTTGTAGATTTTTACCGAAAAAACTGGAAGTTTGTCTTTGCCAACGGCGGCTGTCCGCTGATGAATGCTGCTACGGAAGCTGATGACTCTTTTCCTGCTTTAAAAACTCAGGTGAAAAGGTCTTTTACACAATGGATGACAAAAATATCAACTACTATCGCTGAGGGGCAAAACAAAGGTGAAATTGATCAAAAAGTCAATGCTGAGCAATATGCCTCCCTGTTCATCATGCTTATTGAAGGCGGAATCCTGCTTTCAAAAACAATGGGTGATCAAAGTTATCTCAACCATGCCTTAGATAAGGTGGCCCAAATGATTGATCATGAACTCAATATTCTTCCATCATAAATTACACCATATGGAAACAAAAAAAGTGGCTATTGTAGGATACAACAGAATTCCTTTTGCCAGAATGAATACCGCTTATTCAGAGCAGGGAAACCAGGATCTTCTGCTTGCTTCTCTGAACGGATTAATAGACCGTTATCACTTAAAAGGAAAACGACTCGGAGAGGTTGCCGGCGGCGCAGTCATTAAACACATTTCCGAAAGCAACCTCATCAGAGAAACGGTGATGAATACAACGCTGGATCCCGCTACTCCTGCCTGTGATCTTCAGCAGGCATGTGATACAGGAATTGAAGCAGCTGTTTATATTGGGAATAAAATTGCCCTGGGTCAGATAGACTGTGGTATTGCATGCGGTGTGGAAGCCATGAGCAACATTCCTTTTGAGTCTTCACCAAGGTTAAGAAAAGCCCTGCTCAAAGCTAATAAAGAAAAATCAGCGTTTGGAAAAATAAAACAACTGCTAAGCCCGAAGCTGAAAGACTGGATGCCCATTCCTTATAAAGGGCAGGAACCCAAAACAGGTCTTGTCATGGGCGAACATACAGAAATCACTGCCCAATATTACAATATACCAAGAGAAGAACAGGATCAACTGGCATTAAAAAGCCATCAGAATATGGCAAAAGCTTATGATGAGGAATTTTTTGATGATATGATCACTCCAGCTTTTGGGCTGGATAAAGATAATAATCTGAGACGTGACAGCAGTATTGAAAAATTATCGCAGCTGAAACCTGCTTTTGATAAGCAGAACGGAACCTTAACGGCAGGAAATTCAACTCCATTTACAGATGGTGCTTCTGCAGTTTTGCTTGCCAGCGAAGAATGGGCGATAGCCAATAACCTTCCCGTCTTAGCTTATATCACTTTTTCAGAGCTGGCAGGAATAGAATATGTTGAAAATAAACAGGATTTACTTCTAGCTCCTGTTTTTGCAGCAGAGAGAATGCTTAAAAAAGCAGGTATGAATTTGTCAGACTTTGATTACTACGAAATTCATGAAGCATTTGCAGCACAGGTCCTGGCTACCATAAAAATCTGGGAAAATGATGAGCTGGCCAAAAAGTTCGGATTGGAAAAAGCGCTGGGAAAAATAGACAGAAATAAACTGAATGTAAAAGGAGGAAGCCTTGCAGCCGCCCATCCTTTTGCTGCAACCGGAGGAAGAATTATCGCAACACTGGCAAAATTACTTCATGAAAAAGGCAGTGGAAAAGGGTTTATATCCATTTGTGCAGCCCGTGGACAGGGAGTAACGATGATTTTGGAAAAGTAATAAAAGCCTCATCCTATATTCAAAAGAGCAGATTCTTTTATTATGCAGTAAATAATATGATTGATTATTCGTCTGCAGAGATAGAAAATTGATAATATTGCAGTGCAAAAATTAGCTGATAAAAGAAGTAATTAATAAAACATGGGATAAACAGGGTTTATCTTATGAAAGTCTAATCTATTAAAAAATAGTAACTACATATGAAGAGAGTTGTCATTACAGGATTAGGTGCTGTGACACCTTTGGGAAATAATGTTGAAGATTTTTGGCAAAACAGTATTAAAGGAGTCAGCGGAGCAGGACTCATTACCCATTTCGATACGGAAAAATTTAAAGTACATTTTGCTTGTGAGGTAAAAGGCTTTGATCCAAAAGTATATCTGAATCATAACGAAATCAAGAGAAGTGACCTGTTTACACAATATGCCATGTATGCTTCTGCAGAAGCGATTCAGGATTCAGGCCTGGAGCTTGAAAAAATGGATCCCTTCGACACAGGAGTCATCTGGGGAACAGGACAGGGCGGAATGTGGACTTTTGAAAAAGAAGTAATGGATTTCGCAGCCGGAGACGGAACGCCCCGTTTCAATCCTTTTTTTGTACCGAAGTTTATCGCCAATATGGCTTCGGGAATGATTTCTATGAAATACGGTCTTCAGGGAATCAATTATACAACAGTTTCTGCCTGTGCTACAGGAAATACGGCATTGATGGATGCCTTCAATTATATCCGTTTGGGAAAAGCCAAAGTAATCATCAGCGGTGGTTCTGAAGCAGCTATCACTCCGGCTTCTATCGGAGGCTTCTCTATTATGAAAGCCATGTCGACAAGAAATGATGATTTTGCAACGGCCAGCCGACCTTACGATGCAGACAGAGACGGATTTGTAATGGGTGAAGGTGCAGGAGCCCTGGTGCTTGAAGAATATGAACATGCTGTGGCCAGAGGAGCAAAAATTTATGCAGAATTAGCAGGAGCTGCCATGACGGCAGATGCATACCACATGACAGCACCTCATCCTGAAGGTGCAGGAGCTATAAAAGCAATGCAGCTGGCAGTGAAAGAAGCAGGAGCCAATATGGAAGATATTGATTATATTAACCCTCATGCTACTTCAACACCATTAGGAGATATGATTGAATTAACAGCCATTAATAAAGCATTCAAAGGAAGTAAAAACCTTGATATCAGTGCCACAAAATCCATGACCGGGCATTTATTGGGTGCTGCCGGGGCGGTGGAAGCCATTCTTTCGATCAAAGCGATTCAGAACGGAATTATTCCTCCAACGATTAATCTTCACAATATTGATGAAAGTATTCCTAAGGATATCAATATTGTTTTCGGAGAAGCGAAAGAAAAGAATATCAATTTTGCGTTGAGTAATGCTTTTGGATTTGGTGGACACAATGCAACTGTTGTTTTCAAGAAATTCAGTTAAATCCCATTAAATAATAATTGAAAGTCCCTGTATAATAATCATACAGGGATTTTTTAATCAGATTAAAAATTAAAAAGCAGTCAAAACTGACTGCTTCAAATATAACGAATTATATACCCCTTATAAAAGAGATTGACTTGTAACTATTGAGCATCCGGTATAAAAAAATCATCGGCATTTTCAGCAATCGGAATATAGAGTCTCTCCCATTCTTTGCTTTTCACCATATCCCAGCTGTGGCCGGTTCCTTTAAGGTCTTCTGCAAGAAGAACTACTCCCGGTTTAATCATAAAAGTAGAACCATCTGTTACTTTAAATCGTATATTGCCCTTGATGGTAATCACATATTGTCTTCTGGGAGCCGGATGTGCATTTTTTTCCCACTCCTCCGTTTTATTGCTCATCCAGAATGTTGTGGTATTCATATGTTTAAGAGTAGGTATTTTCCCTTTCTCAAAAGAGCATGAGCCGTCAGGATTATTAATTAATCTTATGGCAGGAATAAACTCAGTGGAGCTCTCCGCTGTAACGCTCACATGGTTGTGTTTTTTATGTTGTGCATTCATAAATCCTACAGTACTTACTACTAAAACAAGGCTTAAGCCCTTAATGATGTTTTTCATTATAAATTTAATTTTTTATTTTTAATTATAAACAGTATCGTAAACCAGCATTCTGTCAAAGAATGGTTTATATTTCTGAACCAAAGAAAGATGTTCAGGAAGTTTTCCATATGCTTCAAGCTCTTCCAGACTATCGAATTCCATAGAAGCATTATAAGTAAATGTGCTGTCTAAAACGCTTCTCGGGCTGGAAGCTGCCGGCTTTCCATAACGGAGATTCTTCTGATAAGGAAGCTTTTTAAGACCTTCAAAAAAATTTTCAAATTCTTTTACCTCAGGCCCGGAAAGGTCTTTTCTAAGCCAGAACAACAAATAATGGAAGTACACTTTTTTCTTTTTTTTAGGATTAAACATGGGTAAAGCAGAGGCAAACATATTTCCTGAGATCAGCAGCAAAGCAGAAGCCTGGACTGAGCGGAATAAAAATTTTCTTCTTTCCATTGTCATTTATTTTAATTAAAATCTATTCTGTATTTAAGGACAAACTGCCATTTCCGGTCTGAAACTACGGCATTGTTTGAAGGGTCATTGGTATAAACAGGTCTGTTCTGGGCGTCAAAGGTTAAACGGGAAGACATTCCGTTCATCAGCAGAGATATTCCTGCATCATAGATCACAGCATTATCATGAAGCCCTTTCAGATCTGACAGCTGCATTCCTACGGCAGGCTGAAGCTGAAGACTTTTCTTTTCTTTGTCCAGATAAGGCAGGGTTCCTCCCAGTTGTACATAATATGTATTTCCGGTTCCGATAACAGGCATTGCATTTCCTGCTCCATTCAGACTCGCTTGTGTCACATCTACAGAAGTTGCAGGATTATTGGTACCTACATACCGGATATAATTGGGTCCGTAGTCGTTATGCATCGCCATCCCATAAGCGCTTATTGACGTTCCTTTTTCTTTATTCAGTGGTGCATCATAAAATAAATCTACTGCAAAGCTTTTCATATCATCATTCACTGTATTCTTACCGGAATCCAGATGCCATAATGCATTGTGAATATAATCAAACCCCGCTCCCAGACTCAGTACATTCTTCTTCCCTACATAAGTTCCTGCATTAAAGGGAGTGGAAATATTTTCCTTGTCCAAAAAAGCATATCTGAAATATCCTGAGAAGTCTTTTCCGGGGGAGTTTTTACTAAAGGAAGCGACATTCAGTTTCGGATCAGAAGTTGCCATGGTATAAGGATCGGCTACTACCAGGCGGTAATCAAACTTTCCGAGTTGCCCTTTAATATAGGCACTCAATTCCCTCACGGTATAATCCGTAGTCCCTGCATTGGAGGTTGCATAAGCCGGCAGGTCGTATAAAAGCGTATTCAAAGGTCCTGTAGTAAATCTTGAGAGGCCGCGCCATGTAGAACGTCCTGCACCAAAAGCAATTTTATCATTAAAAGCATATTCAGCGTAGGCATCCAGAAGGTCAAAATAATTACTTCCTTTTGCATTGACATTCACGTTGGTAGTTCCACCCTGCAATACAAACATCAGTTTTTCTGTTGGCTTATAAGTCATTTTTACACGAACCCTTCTAAGCGAAAGGTCAGACAGGTCTGATTTTGCTTCGTTATTGACAAGGCTCCCAGGGTTAAGCTGAGTATATCTGCCCCACAATTCTGCATATCCGCTAAAGGAAATATATCTTGAGTGATCTTCATTGAAATAATGAGTCAATCCGGGATTATTAAAATCATTTTTTTTCTGGGCTTCTAATTTCCCCATAAGTCCTAATAAGGAAAACAACGCAATTGCTGTTTTGAAAGAGGTAGTCTTCATATTTTTCTATTCTTATCTTTTGTTGATTTCAACGGGACAAAATTAGATTGCTAAAAGCCCGACAGGTATTAGAAATCTATTAGAAACCTTATAGAAAACTATTAAAAGGGGGAATGTTTTCTGATAAAAGAAAAATATAAAATACCTTTGTAAAGTGCTTTGTGAATAAATGAAAGTCAGGCTTTTAAAATCAAAAAAACGTTTGAAAAACCAACACCCCTATTCATCGTATTTCTTTATGAAAATTTTAATTGTAGAAGATAACTCACGTGTTTCAAGTCTTTTGAAAAGAGGACTGGAAAGCCAGCAATATCAGGTTTATATTTCGGAAGATGCAGAAGATGCGATTATCCTGCTGAATAAAATAACATTTGATCTGGCCATTACGGATATTATGCTCCCGAAAATGAGTGGTATTGATCTGTGCAAACTGATCAAACAGCAATATCCTGACCTCCCCATCATCATGCTTACCGCTCTGGGAACGATTGATGAAAAAATTGAAGGATTTGACGCCGGAGCGGATGACTATATGGTGAAACCTTTTGAGATCCGGGAGCTCTATGTGAGAATCAAAGCTATTCTGCAGAGGAGATCAAATAAAAATAAAGAAGCTTATCTGACCAAACTCGAATATCATGACCTGAAGATCGATAAGAAATTCAACAGGGTTTTCAGAAACGGAGCGGAAATAGAACTTACTCCCAAAGAATTTAAACTCCTGGTATTTCTCGTAAGCAATGCCGAAAGAATTCTTACCCGCGAAGAAATTGCCGAAAATGTATGGGGGAATCATTTCGACACCGGAACCAATTATATTGATGTCTATATTGCATATTTACGGAAAAAGATTGATAAAAATTTTGACCATAAACTGATTCATACCAAACCCGGAGTAGGATTTATTTTTGCTTCACAATTATGAAAATAGCAACCCGAACAGCACTCATTTATTCCATCCTTACTGCAGGCATCCTATTTTTGTTTGCCTACGTTCTTTATTTTGTTTCTGAAAAAAACAGAGAAGATGAATTCAATGACCGGCTGGGATACAAAGTGATCTGGCGTTCAGAATTTATATTTGATGCCAGAATCAGTGATGAAAAAATCCGTGAACTTCACCGGCGTAACCAAAAACTTCTGAATGAAGCAGACATCAGTGTTTATAACAGCAAAAAAGAGCTTACCTTCACAGATATTCCTCCTCTCAAAAGCAATGAAAAATACCTGAACAAAATTACCCGGTCCAATAAAAACAGAATATTCTGGCAGCAGGGTGACCGTCAGTATATTGCCATGCAGTTTCCATCCAACGGAGAAAAATATTATATCATTGGAAGTGCAGTAGATGTTACGGGAAAAGCCCATATTTCTGAGTTTAAAAAAGATATTATCATCATCTACATCAGCTCCATTGTTATCATTTTTATTATAGGATTTCTTTTTTCCTATTATACACTTAAGCCTTTAAAGGATATCATTCTCCAGATCCGTGATATTTCAGAGCACAACCTTAATAAACGGCTGGATATTCCCAAAGCAAAAGATGAGATTTATGAACTAACGGAAACTTTTAATTCTACTTTCAACAGACTTGAAAAATCCTTCAACAATCATAAGCAATTCGTCACCACTATTTCCCATGAGTTCCGGACACCTCTTTCTACCTTAATTGCTGAGCTTGAGCTTGCCAAGGAACTTAACGTGACCTTGGATGACTATAAGCTTTCTATTGACAATGCCCTGCAGGATGCGAATGATGCTTCGGAACTATCTTCTGCTCTTTTGGATTTTGCCAGAGCCAGCTATGATGTATCACAAATCAGTTTTACCAATCTACGTCTGGATGAGATTTTGGCAGAAGCCAAACTTGCATTGCTGCAGAAAAATGCCAGTTACAAAATCGGGATCAATTATATGAGCAATGCCTCAGATGATGATGAAAACAATTATGATTTTTTTGGTAACCCTTACCTGCTGCAGGTTGCTTTTTCCAACTTAATAGAGAATGCCTGTAAATATTCGGCAGACAAAAGCTGTCATATCGAGATAGAAACCAAACAGGAACATATAAAAATTCATTTTATTGATCATGGGATCGGTATTTCAGAAAAGGATCTTTCAAAAATTTTTGATCTTTTTTATCGCGGTTCCAATAAGAGTTTCGAAAAAGGAAACGGAATCGGTCTTTCCATTGTAAAAAGAATTGTAGAAATACACGAAGGAAAATTGACTATCGACTCTGAAGTAGCCAAAGGAAGTATATTTACTGTGGAATTTCCTTCCATAAATTAAAAAGCAGTCTAAAATAGACTGCTTTTTAATTTATGCTTTCAACCATTCTGAGGAAGAAAGATAATTCTGATCAGGATAATAGATGAACAGACAGTTTTTGCCTTTAATCGTATTGATTATAGACTGTGTCAGTTCTCTTGGGACGGCAGGGCATCCCCAGCTTCTTCCGATTCTTTTGTGCATCGCAGCAAATGCATCACTCACATAATCCGCACCATGCATTACAATTGCTCTTCTGTATGCAGCATCATTAAAGCCCTTATCCATTCCCAATAATTTCAGAGAGTATCCGTTATCACCCTGATAGGTTGCATCCGTGATATAAAATCCCAGGCTGCTCTGCAGCGAACTTTCCTTGTTAGAAAAATTCGTCGCAAATTCTTCGCCGGTATTTTTTCCGTGTGCTACCAATGAGTTGAACAGAACTTTTTTGTCTTCAAGGTCAATAATCCAAAGTCTTTTGGTGTTAGAAGACATAGAAAAATCGCAGATAGTCAATAAATGCGAGTCCTGGGTAAGCAATCCTGCTTTTTTTAAATTTTCATAGCCAGTCAATGCTTTTGAGAACACATCATAATTCAGTTCATGCCCCGGCTCAAATGCAATAGATTGGTACAGTGCTTCTGATGAAGACACTGCTGCAGTGTTCTTCTCAGATTTCGTTTCAGCTACTTTTTCAGTTTTCGTTGTTTTCACATTCTCACTTTTCGCCACCACTTTTGGGGAAATGTAGAATGAAGTCGTCACCATGTAAACAAGGCCTAATACGCTATAAAATCCTTTCATTCAATACTATATAAATCCAAATTAGTGGGGCAAAATTATAAAAACATAATTACCAAGGAGTTATAACTCTACAAAGTTTAACGCTATTTAAGAAACTTTAACGTCCTGATTTTGTGAATTAAAGTGGTTATTTTAGAGAATCCGGAACAAATTCCAGGCTTACAGAATTCATACAATATCTTAATCCGGTAGGTTTCGGACCGTCATCAAAAACATGTCCCAGATGGGAATCACATCTTTTACAAAGTACCTCTACTCTATCCATACCGTACGACTGATCTCTTACATAATAGACTCCTTCTTTATCAGCTTCAAAGAAACTCGGCCAGCCGCAGCTGCTGGAAAATTTTGATGTCGAACGGAACAGATGATTTCCACATACCGCACAATAATATTCTCCTACCTCATCAAATTCGTTATATTTTCCTGTAAAAGCTCTTTCTGTTGCCGCTTCTCTGGCTATTGCGTATAGATCCGGAGCAAGGATTTTTTTCCATTCTTCATTCGAAACATTGAGTTTTGAAGTATCTGTTCTGGAGTAGTATGGATTGCTTTTTGCTTGTGTATTTTCCATAGGAGTTTTTTTAATAGGTTCATATTTCTGCGTACATGCCTGCAGAATAATTAATAGGGTTATTGAAATTAAAAATTTCATAGTAAATTTTAATTCTTTAACCACGAATGGTTTCATAACCAAATTTAGTAAATTTGAGAATATGAATGACGAAGCAAAAAGAAAACAACTTAGAAAATATAAAGCATTTGCCACCGGATTATTTGTCCTGATGGCTGTTATTTTCATTGTTACCACTATTTTACAGAAGTCTGATAACTCTCACTGGATTGGCTATGTCCGGGCCTTTGCTGAAGCCGCTATGGTGGGTGCGCTTGCGGACTGGTTTGCGGTAACGGCCTTATTCCGGCATCCTCTCGGGCTTCCTATTCCCCACACCAATCTGATTGAAAACAGTAAGCAGAGACTGGGAGACAATCTTGGAAATTTCGTGGTGGGAAACTTCCTTTCACCTCAGAATATCCGCCCTTACATCCAAAAGCTTAAAGTTTCCAATTTTGTTGGAGAATGGCTGGCCAAGGAAAAAAGCCAGGACATTTTGATTAAAAACCTTTCGGATATTGTTCTTGATATTCTCAATAAACTGGATGATTCAACGGTAAGCCAGTTTATCAGCAAAAAGGTTTCTGAAATGACAGATGATGTCAAGCTTAATAAAGTAGTAGGAAACGGAATCGGTTATATACTGGAAAAAAATGATCACCAGAGAATCATCACCAATCTTTCAAAACAGATCAAAGAATACATCATTGAAAACGATGAAATGATCCAGGAGAGAGTAAAAAAAGGCAGTTATTCGTTCATTCCATCTTTTGTAGATAACAAAATTGCTGATAAAATTGCCGACGGACTTTCTGATTTTTTCAAAGAAATAGAAGAAGATCCTCAGCATGAAGTAAGAGCATTGATCACTCAGAAAATTCATGAATTTTCCGTTGATCTGAAAGAAGATCCGAAATGGGATGAGGAATTTAAAACGATTAAAAACGGTCTTCTCAAAAATGATAAACTGGATGAATATTCCAATGATATCTGGGTTTCCATTAAAAGGACATTGATGAAAGAACTTCAGGAGGAGGATTCCGCTTTGAAAAATTACCTTTCAAAAAATCTGAATGAGTTTGCCCAGAATTTAAAAACAGATGAAAACCTTCAGAATAAAATTGACCATTGGGTTCGCGTAACGGCTTATAAGTACATCCTGAAAAACACTCATCAATTCGGAAACCTCATCAGTACTACCGTTGGGAACTGGCAGGGAAAAGAGCTCAGTGAAAAACTGGAACTGGAAGTAGGAAAAGACCTGCAGTTTATCCGGGTCAACGGAACGCTGGTCGGCGGGCTGGTCGGTCTGATTATCTACACCATCGCACACTTCTTCATTTAAAAAACTAAAATCCACGATCACTCAGCCATGAAAAAAATTTTCAGTCTCTTCTTTTTTTGTTTCCTCACATTTGCCCTGTGTCAAAAAGTTGAATTAAAGAAAGTAACGGATTCTTCCCAGACCTTTACCGGAGAAATCGGAGGAATTCCGATTACCATAGAACTCAACTATACAGGAATAGTAGATTGTAATCAGTATCAGCATTATGTGGATGGATGGTATTATTATGACAAATACAAAAAGAAAATCCCGCTTACCGGAATATATGACTATTATGGAAATTTGTCGCTATATAATTTTGGAGCGAAACAAAAACAGAATTCGAAGCTTTTGAAAGAGCAGATTACCTCTCTTCAGAAGGTAGAAAAGACTGATGAAATAGCCCAGAAATTAGCTCCAAAGGAATCTATTGTATTTGAAAATAGCAGCCGGAATACCAGCCCTGTTCCAGGACATTTTTATCTGAATGGAAAAGCTCAGCCTGCAAAATTGTTTACAGGCAATACGATGATCTACCGTCTCAACAATTATCTGTACTTACCGAATAACAAGAAAATAAACACCTATGATTTCATTAATAAAGCAGGCGGAAACGAGCTAATATCTTATTCCTCAGGAGAAAATGGGAACAGGATTTTACTGTATTTTGAGGAAATATCAAATTTTAATGCCTGCGGGCAATGCGGGGCAAGCAATGGGGAGAAAGGCTACCGGGTTCTTTACTTCACAAAAGACTGGAATTATAAAAGCTATGAAGAATTCCTGACTGAGAGCTGCCGCGAAAATATATATGACGTTACCAAAACGAAATCCAAAGACAAACAAACGATTATCTATAAAATAGGAAAAACCGAAAGCACTCCGCCCCATACGCTTACAGTAAATATTAAAAATGCATCTGTTGTAAAGTCAAAATAAAAAAGAGAGTCATATCAACTCTCTTTTATTTTATCTCGGCAACCTGCTGGCTCTTTTTAGTAATTCCTTATTGATGTCGTTAATCAGTTCCGGACCTTCATAAATAAATCCTGTATATAGCTGAACCAGTGTAGCCCCTGCATCCAGCTTCTCCATCGCATCCTTAGCAGAGTGAATTCCTCCAACTCCAATGATTGGAAATGCTCTGTTACTTTTATCGGAAAGGTATTTGATCATGTTTGTACTTCTCTCACGGATGGGTTTTCCGCTTAATCCACCATTTCCTATCTGTGCTAAAACTTCCGGAGAGGTTTTCAGTCCTTCTCTGTTCACGGATGTATTGGAAACTACAATACCATCTATTTTTGTTTCTGCGATCAGATCAATAATTTCATCCAATTGATTGTTATTCAAATCCGGTGCAATTTTAAGCAGTATAGGTTTCTGTACAGATTTTGACTGGTTTATTTTTTTAACTTCCGTAATCAGTTCTCTCAGATAGTCTACGTCTTCCAGTTTGGCGTGGCTTCCTACATTCGGGCAGCTCACATTCAATACAAAGTAATCTACATGAGGATGAAGACCTTCAAAACAATCTAAGTAATCCTGCGTATAATTTTCCGGGCTTGTATCTGTATTTTTCCCGATGTTTCCACCGATAACTATTTTTCCTTTATTGGATTTCAGTTTTTCAATAGCTGCTTCAAGACCGTCATTATTGAATCCCATTCTGTTGATGATTCCGCCATCTTCAATCAAACGGAACAATCTTTTTTTAGGATTTCCGGCTTGCGCTCTTGGAGTTACCGTCCCGATTTCTACAAATCCGAAACCAAGATCTCCCAATTCGTTAAATAACACTGCATTTTTATCGAAACCGGCAGCCAGTCCTACAGGATTTTTAAATTTCAATCCAAAGACTTCTCTTTCCAGACGTTTGTCTTCAATAGGTTTGGGTAAAAACAGTTTGGTAAGAAATCCAAAATTTTTAAGCATTGAAAATGTAAAATAATGAACTTCTTCAGGATCAAATTTGAAAAGGATCGGACGAATGAGCGATTTGTACATTGAAAAAAAGTTTTACAAAATTACTCATTTTAAAATTAATGTTGGATTGATGTATGATATTTTATCGAAATATCTCATATACAGCATCTATAAGATATACATATTGGTGAGATAATTTTTTTAAGCGCTACGATCGCAAAGAAATATTACCATCCTGAAAACATTTTGGTTCGCAAGGGCGTTTCACTAAGCAAAGTACACGCTATCAGTCTTTACTGAACGAAGTGCACTCGCGATCGAAAATAAAAGCTATTTATCAATAACTTTGCGAGCATTGCGTTAAAACAATAAGTACAATCTATATGCACTGCAAGCAAGTAAGTTTTTTAACGCTACGATTTCAAAGAAATTGGACAATCCTGAAAACATTTTGGTTCGCAAGGGCGTTTCACTAAGCAAAGTACACGCTATCAGTCTTTACTGAACGAAGTGCACTCGCGATCGGAAATAAAAGCTATTTATCAATAACTTTGCGAGCATTGCGTTAAAACAATAGAAACAGAGAAATACCTTCACCATCCTTGTCAAGGTTTAAAACCTTGACAAGGATATTTAAAATCTTAAGGTTTTAATGAAGAGTACGCACTCAGATCGAATTTCAGAATATCTCCTACTCTTTTGAATTCCTCATCTATAGTAGCATTTACGGTGATTCTTTCGTTAGAAATGGGATGATTAAAAATCAATTGATGGGCATGAAGCGTCATTTTGTTGATATCAAATGTCTGAAGCCACAATTTGTTCTGTTTATTACAGCCATGTTTTCTACAACCTAAAATAGGATGCAAAATATGCTTAAAATGTTTTCTCAGCTGATGAAATCTACCTGTTTCAGGAATTGCTTCTACCAAAGAATATCTCGAAGTCTGATGTTTTAAAAAAGGTAAATCTATTTCTGAAGTCTGCAAACGACGATAGTTTGTAACCGCATTTTGTTTAACTTCATTTTCATTAACTAAATCATAATCAATAGTTTCTTCTTCTTTTGTCCACCCTCGAAGAATGGCCAGATATTTCTTCTCCACATCGCGTGATGCAAACTGCTCGCTCATGATTCTAAGCGTATCTTTATCCAGAGTAAACAGCAGAACCCCCGAAGTTTTCCGGTCCAACCGGTGTACGGGATACACTTTTTGCCCGATCTGTTTCTTCAACTCCTGAATAGCATAGGTATCAGCTTCTCCGGCATAAAAAGATTTATGAACCAGTAACCCGCTGGGTTTGTTGATGGCAATAAGATGCTCGTCACGATAAAGAATTTCTAACATCCGGCAAAAGTAAAGATTTTTCGATTGATATTATATGCTGCCATCTTTGTAAACCTAACAGGTTTAGACATTCCTTTATCAATAGCCCCGATCTGAGAGAAAATCCCGCAGTGAGGCGGCGGCGCGAAGCAGAGCCGCCGAGCGAGGAATTGTAACGGAGAGCGGGTTCCCGGCTCCTGAAAAATTAAATTGTCAATATTTGTCTGTTTATTAACTGCTTTTTTTATTGAATCTCATGATTTTGGATCCAAATTGCTATTTTTGCATTTCAGACGTAAAAAAATTATGGCAAAGCAAGAAGATGTTTTCAAGAAAGTGATTTCTCACGCTAAAGAATATGGTTTTATTTTCCCATCGAGTGAGATCTATGATGGTTTATCCGCTGTTTATGATTATGGACAGAACGGTGCCGAACTAAAAAATAATATCAAACAATATTGGTGGAAAGCTATGGTACAGCTTAACGAAAATATTGTCGGCATTGATTCGGCGATCCTTATGCACCCAACAACATGGAAGGCATCGGGCCACGTAGACGCTTTCAACGATCCATTGATTGATAATAAAGATTCCAAGAAACGTTTCAGAGCAGACGTTTTGGTGGAAGATTATTGTGCTAAAATTGAAGATAAAGAGAATAAGGAAATCGAAAAGGCAGCGAAAAGATTCGGTGAGGCTTTCGATAAAGATCAGTTTGTTGCTACCAATCCAAAAATTATTGAATACAGAGCAAAAAGAGAGGCTATTCTTTCAAGATTGGCAAAGTCTCTGGAAAATGAAGACCTTGCTGATGTAAAAGCCTTGATCGAGGAGCTTGAGATTGCAGATCCTGATACAGGTTCTAAAAATTGGACTGAAGTAAGACAGTTCAACCTGATGTTCGGAACAAAACTGGGAGCTTCTGCTGACAGTGCAATGGATCTTTATCTGAGACCGGAAACGGCTCAGGGTATTTTCGTTAACTTTTTAAACGTACAGAAAACTTCACGTCACAAGCTTCCTTTCGGTATTGCGCAGATCGGTAAAGCATTCAGAAATGAGATTGTTGCGAGACAGTTTATTTTCAGAATGCGTGAGTTCGAACAGATGGAAATGCAGTTCTTTGTAGCTCCGGGAACAGAACTTGAATTCTATGAACAATGGAAGCAGAAACGTCTGAACTGGCACAGGGCTTTAGGTTTAGGAGATGAGAACTACAGATTCCACGATCATGAAAAGCTTGCTCACTATGCGAATGCTGCCGCTGATATTGAGTTTAACTTCCCATTCGGATTTAAAGAGCTGGAAGGTATTCACTCAAGAACGGATTTCGACTTAAAAGCGCATGAAGAATTCTCAGGAAGAAAACTTCAGTTCTTTGATCCTGAAAGAAACGAAAACTATGTTCCTTATGTAGTGGAAACTTCAGTAGGTTTAGACAGATTATTCCTTTCTATATTCTCTCATTGTTTAAGAGACGAAGTGTTGGAAGACGGTTCAGAAAGAACGGTTTTATCATTACCTCCGGCATTAGCACCCATTAAAGCAGCTATTCTTCCATTGATGAAGAAAGATGGTTTAGCAGAATATGCTGAAAAGATCTTCAATGATCTGAAATATGATTTCAACCTGTTCTACGAAGAGAAAGATGCTATCGGAAAACGTTACAGAAGACAGGATGCCATTGGTACTCCATACTGTATCACTGTGGATCACGATTCTCTTACAGATCACACGGTAACCATCAGAGACAGAGACACGATGCAGCAGGAAAGAGTTCCTGTTTCAGAGTTGAGAAGAATCATTGATGAAAAAACAAACTTCAGAAATTTACTTTCTAAAATATAGTTGAAAAGCCCTGGTTTCAGGGCTTTTTTATTTTTCGTAACATATGGGTTAATTTATTACTTTTATGTCTCAAATTCTAACCATGAAAAAAATAACTCTGATGATGTTTGGCCTGATCCAGACATTTGCTTTTTCCCAAACTCAGGACCTGACAACATTAGCTGCAGGTGATCACGTAGGAATGAATGCGCTATTCGATGATAAAGATAATTTGTACGGTTACGTTTCTCTCTATTCTTATGGTAAATCCGGTGACAAGACCAAGAAATTTGAGTATGTAATTCTTGATAAAAACCTCAACCCTGTTGCCAATAAGGAGTTTGAAGGAGATATCACGGCAGCCTCTTATCTGGGATATGTTGATTTTAAAGGTCAGATTATCTTAAAGCCTTCCATGATGGATTATTCTCTTGTGAAAAGCAAAGAAATATTTACTCCGGTTTCTATGGTAATAGATCCGAAAACCAACTCCATTACCCGGAAAATATATTACGACTATCTGGAAAACGGTACTTTCAAAGAGATTAACGAACCAAAGAGCTGGAAAGAACAGCGTAAGGAAAACCGTGATGAGAAAAAAGAAAAAGGCTACAACTACGTTTCCGCAGTAGGAGAACTGAAAGAAGGCGGTTATTTTGCTGTTGAATACAAAGATTACGGTAAGTATGAAAACAGCAACAGCCTCATGAGATTTGATGAAAACAAAAAGGAAATCTGGAGGTATCAATACAACACAGACGGCAGCAAAAAACTGTACACTACCCTTTCTGTTCTGGAAAGGGATGAGAACAATATGTACTGCATTATGAAAAAAGTGAATGACAAGCAGAAAACATTCAGTCTCATGGTTCTTGATATGAAAACCGGAAAAGAGAAATCCAGCAAGCCTATTACCGGATTATCTGATGATACCATAGACAATATTGAATCCTTCTACTCCAATTACAGAAAGCTTGATAATGATAAAACCTTTGATGATAAAGTAGTTTTGCTGGGAAGAAACTATGATAACTCAGAATCAGTAGGGTTTGCAAGAATGCTCCTCAACAAATCCGATTTCTCTGTAGATACGAAAACGATTAATTACGAGCCCAACATCTCTGCTTTTCTCCCGAAGCTCAATAAAAATGGTATGGTAGAAAGCGGATACATGCTTCAGACTAAAGACATGTACTTTATGAATGATGGAAGTGTGGGTATTTTATCAGAAAAGTATAAGCCGGCCGGTCAATATAACGCACCAAAGACGACTGATCTTGTGTACATCTACACGGATAAGGATTTTAAAGTGAAAAATGTTCAGGTTTTTGAAAAGGAAAAATCAAAATGGGTGAACAGCGATTATCTGTTTTCACAGTACCTCAACGGAGGAAAAGACGTGGTATTTTTCTATCGTGACTATCAAAAAGATGAAGTCACCAAACAAAAAAGATGGAATCTGTTTATCAATACCATTATTGATGGAAAATTCAAACAGGAGATTATTCCGATCTCTGAAAAAGATAATTATGCAGTAACGCCATATGTAGGAAAAGAAGGCTATATCCTGCTTCGTGAGTATAACGAGAAAGAGAAATTCAATAAAATCCGTTTGGAGAAATTAAATTATTAAAATAATAAGAACCCTGACAAAACATCAGGGTTCTTTCTTTTGTGTTTAGGCTA
Source organism: Chryseobacterium sp. CP-77 (assembly GCF_036362765.1). Lineage (NCBI taxonomy): Bacteria > Pseudomonadati > Bacteroidota > Flavobacteriia > Flavobacteriales > Weeksellaceae > Chryseobacterium > Chryseobacterium sp. CP-77. Next base: position 3,725,171 of record NZ_CP143637.1, on the reverse strand, counting down.
AAGCCCGTTCCTATTGATATTTCAATCACTTGTAATAAAAATCAATTTACTTTTGCTATAGTCTCGTTTGTCTGATAATAGTCTGCTATATTCTTTATTTCATCAAGACTTAAGTTCCACATAAAGTTCAGAAACTGCTGATAGCTTTCACTTTGATTTTTAGGTTCTATTCTATCCAGATACCGGTTGAGATTATAATTTTTTCTCGCCTCATATATTTTGGAGAAACATCTTCCCAACCAGCTTTTATAATATTTTTCTTCCTCTTCATCCTGCAAAAACTGCATGGCAGCATAAATTCCCAGTCCATAATCTTCCGAATGGAAATAATTGGGTAAAATCTCCATCCTTGCAGTTTTTCTTAATGTTAAAAAAAGGTCTGAAGGTTTTTCCGGACTGACAGGAGTTTTAAGTTCTGTAAAAGTCCTTTTAAGCGCTTCTATTCTTCTGGAAACTTCAGGATGCGATGCCAGAGAATCTTTGTTCAGCTTTTCTTTATAAAAGTTATAATTGTACAGGGAAAAATCTTCCTTTTTCATCCATTTCTCATTGAATGCCTGTCTGGGAAGATTAAACAGTTTTTTATAGGTTTCCACCTTTAATTCCCGTGGAGAGATCGTATCAAAATCCTGTAACCTCTGAAGAGCATTGACAAATTCTGTTTTCCTGAAATCACTGTTTTTAAAAATAACATACCCTAAAGAATCTGCCTGTATTTCATTTTGTCTTCTTTCCACGCTTTTCTTGTAGACTCTGTTTTTAAAAATATCGAAAGCCTTCTGGTTCTGGCTCTGGCTTCTGCTTGTCGTAGTGGATTTGATATTCTCAACCACCAGTTTATCCTGTTTATCCTGTTCTATAATTTTCAAAAAAGTCTTCAGGGAGTGCTCCTCTATTTTATGCCCAAGCTCATGGGAAATCACTGCAGCAATCTGTTCCTCGTTATTCAGCCAGCTGTAAAGACCCATATTGATGACAAAAGTTCCGTCAGCAAGGCAATAGGCATTGGGAGTGTTGTCTTTGGCAATCAGAATTTTAAGATCCTGGGGAATTGCCGGGTTGTTCTTTTTAAGACGTTGAATCATGGACTGTATGCTGGTTTCAAATTCAGATTTAAAAATAAAATCCTTATTCTTCACCTGCTTTTCAAAGTCTGTTCCGAACTCTTTATAAATTTTGGATAATTCAGAGCCTGTTTTCCCGGAATATTGAGACTTTAATCTCTTTACAGTCGCTTCATTATTCCCTTCAAAACTCTTTAAAAATGCTTTTCTCTGTATATAATCTGCAGTATCTATCGGTTTATAAATCTGGGCTGTTCCCAGGATTGAAAACAGGAAGTACCCCAATACAAAAATTTTTCTGGTCATAGTTTTCATCAATAAGAACAAAAATAACTTATTTGCTGATTCATTTTAAATTTTATAACCAAATTATTTTAAATTTGTTAAAGACCCATTCATAAAAAATGAGAATACTAAAATATATGATAGGCGGGGCTGTAGCCGGTGCGGCAGCAGCTTATTTTCTGGGATATGATTATTTATTCAATGGCATTTCCAAAACCTACCTGAAAGGAAAATCAAGCGCCCATATTGATGATGGAAATCTTTTCCCGAGCAATCCTGTTGCAACAGAAGAACCTAAACTCTGGGAGGAACATCCGGACTACAATAAAACAGAATTACCTAAACATTTAGTTGAAAACTTAAAACGTTCCAGAACAGCTGCTTTGGTAGTGATAAGGAATGGAAAAATTCTTCATGAACAGTATTGGGATGGCTACAACCAGCTATCACAAACCAATTCTTTTTCTATGGCAAAAGCAGTGACAGTGATGCTTCTGGGAAAGGCACTGGAAGAAGGAATTATTCCAACTCTAGATGAAAAGTTCTCCGATTTTTATCCCGAATTTAAAAACAAACCCTTTGGAAATCAGGTTACCCTTAAGAATTTGGCCCAGATGGAAGCCGGACTGGACTGGAATGAAGATTACAACAATCCTTTTCTTCCCAATGCTAAAGCCTATTATGGAAAAAGCCTTGTAAAAGCTGTATTTTCCCGAAAATTTAAAGAAGAACCAGGTGTAAGATTTGAGTATCAAAGCGGCTCGACACAGCTTCTTGGTTTTGCACTCCGAAAAGCATTGAATCAGCCATTGGCAACTTATTTATCAGAAAAATTCTGGGTCCCGCTGGGAATGGAACAGAATGCGAAATGGAGTACAGATGATCACGGTATGGAAAAAGCCTATTGCTGTATTCATTCCAATGCAAGAGATTTTGCCAAACTGGGGCAGCTTTTTCTGGATGATGGGAAAGCCGGAGATCATCAGATTCTCAATGCAGACTTTATTGAACAGATGAGAACTCCTACTGAAAAGTCTCAAAACATTTATGGAATGGGACTTTGGATCAATCATGACAATCCTGTCAAACATTATTATTTCCTCGGATTACAGGGACAATATATTATCATGGTTCCGGAGCATAATATGGTTATTGTAAAAACCGGGAGCTATTCCAATAATCCTAAGAATGACAGAGGAAGACCTGACCAGGTAAAATTCCTTGTGAATGAAATTGTAGAACTATTCCGATAAACAGTATGGAAAAACATAGCGTAAAAGTTGATGAATACATTGAAAAATCTCCTGATTTTGCAAAACCTATCTTAGATTATCTTCGTGAAATCATTCATGAAGCCAGCCCCGATGTGGAAGAAGCCATCAAATGGAAGTTTCCCACTTTCATGTATAAAGGGAAGATTTTATGTTCCATCACCGCTTTCAAGCAATATTGCAGCCTGGGATTCTGGCTGCATCAGGAAATGAAAGCTTTACAGGAAATAGAAACAAATACTGAAAAAAGTTCAATGTTCAGTTTGGGAAAAATAACCCGTCTTGAAGATCTGCCATCCCAATCTCAGCTGAAAAGAGCAATTAAAGAAGCCATGGAGCTTACAGATATGGGTGTAACGATGAAAAAAGCACCCCCATCCAGGATAGAAATGGAAATTCCTGATTATTTTCAATCTGCTCTGGATGCTCAGCCGAAAGCAAAAGAAATTTTTGAAAAAGCTTCACCATCTTTCAGAAAAGAGTATATTGCATGGCTTACAGAAGCCAAAACAGAAGCTACCAGAAATAAAAGATTGGAACAGTCTTTGGAATGGATAGCCGAAGGTAAAGGCCGCAACTGGAAGTACCAGAAAAAATAAAAAAACACACACAATGAAGAAAAAAATTATTCTCTTTTTCTTCCTGATTATTTCAATTTTTACATTCGCTCAGGAATTTGATTTTGAGAGACAATATAAGTATGCCCGTACACTATCGTCCAAAAATCCGGACAGCTCAGAAATTGTTCTGAATAAGATTATAGATTCTGCACGGAAAAGAAATCTGCCGGAATTTTTAGCAAAAGCTTATTATTTAAAGTCTTTCAACAGCTATCTGAGATCTGATGCTGAGAAAAGTCTTGATTTTGCAGATAAGGCGCTTAAAATAGCGACCCAAAGCGATTACAGCATCGGAAAAGCTCTCGCATACAGAATGCAGGGAACTCAATATGCAAAGCTCGGGCTGCTTAAAGAGTCTTCTGCCAGCCTCCGGAATGCACTCGCTGAAGTAAAAAATAATAATACCGAAGAAGGACATGAGCTGAAAGGAATGATCTATAATTCTTTTTTGATCCTTCTTAACAAGGAACAGTATAAAGAAAAAGCATATTATTCCAAAAGTGCCATTCAGGAATTTCAGAAGCTTAAGAATGTCAACAGAAGAAACGAACTGCTGATTTCCGCTTATACCAATATGGGATATAATTTATCTGAGGTAAAAAAATTCAGGGAGGCTAAACCTTATTTTGTAAAAGCCCTTTCGCTGGTAGGGGAAAACAATTATTATCTTCGGGCAAACATCCTGAATGATATCGGATTTTCTTTTTCAAAACAGAATAAACCGGATAGTGCGGTGCTTTATTATCAGAAATCCCTGGCCATTGTAGATCGGTATGGATTCAATGAAAAAAAGATTGAGGTAACTAAAAATCTTGAAGAAGCCTACGCCCAGCTTCACGACGACACCAATACCGAAAAATATAAAATTGAAAATCTTACATTAAAAGACAGCATTGCTTACAACAAGGCCATGGCCGTCAACAAAACACTTTCTAAAAAAGAAGAAAGCTTTCATCAGCAGCTCAATGAAAGCCATTCTGTCTCAAAAGGGCTTATTATTGCGTGCCTTGCATTGTTAATTGTTTCAGGAGCTGTGATTTTCAATAGCCTTCGTCTCCGTAAAAAACATAAAGAAGCTGTTTCCAGAATTTACAGAGAAGGCATTTCACCCGTTATTTATGAGGAAGATCCACAGGAAATTTCTGAGGATATTCAGGCAAAAAATACCTCTACTCCAACAGAAATAAAAATTTCGCCGGAAGTAGAGGAAAACATATTACAGGGATTAAAAATATTTGAAGAAAATCTTGAGTTTAACAACAAAAACATTTCGCGTTACAATCTTGCCAACACATTGAATATCAACACAAAATATCTTTCAACGGTTATTAAGAAACATAAGAAATTCAATTTCAACCAATACATTAATCATCTGAGGATCAATTACATTGTTAACCAGTTGAAAAATGAACCTCAATACAGAAAGTATAAGATCAATCACCTTGCAGAAATTACGGGATATTCCTCCCACAGTGCTTTTTCTCTTGAGTTCAAAAAGATTACAGGACTTCACCCGTCTGCTTTTATCAAAACCCTTGATGAAATCTCCTGATTACTGTTCTGCTATGGTAAGATTATTATAGCCACCCGTATTGTTGAGTGAAAAATTCGCGAGGTTTGAATTATTTAAATTAAACCAGATATAAGGCATCAGCCTCTGCCCTGCTGTCATGTAGAATGAAGCAGTACAGTTACTTCCTGCATCAATATTTCCTACGCTGTTTGAGGACATGGTATTGGCACATTTTACGGTGTTGATAATATTGGTGACAGCCAGTCCGGCCGTGTTATCGTAAAGCTGCCAGATGGCTTCTATCTGAATAGGATTTAAAGGATCCGTTGTATAATTAATGGCCAGCGGAGCCAGATCTGTAGTGAAAGTGGCTACATAAATTCCATTTCTGGGAGCTGTAAAAATACCTGTCGCAGCATTAAAGCTCGTCCCGGAATTGCTTTCAAAAGTTTTACTCCAGTCTACAAGATAATTGCTTGCTCTGTTCTGTAAACCCGCAGTTATAGTGGGAGCAGCAGGAGTTGCCAGTTTTACATTATTGGTCGTTTTGGCTGCAATAACGATTACTTTATTACTGGCAGGCTGTGCTGTGAGCAAAGGAAGCCATTCATTTCCATTGGAATATTCCACACCGTTGTTATACCGTACGGCACCCTCATCTGCGGCTGCGGCTGTAAGGGCAGATGTTCCAAAACCAATGGCGCCGTTTCCGGAATTTCTGGCATCCACTTTTACGGCTGGAACCAAAGTTCCAACTCCTATTTTCCCTGCACTGTTCACAAGGATATCATTACTCTGCTGGGCTGGAGTAAATGCAGACCCTGAAGCAGGATTATCTTTTTGTCCGTCAATATGCAAAATGCCCTGCGGATTTGGGGTATTGATTCCAATTTGTGAAAATGCACACTGGAAGCTTAACGTCATTAAAATCAGTAAACAATTTTTTTTCATCATGTATGTTTTTATAATCCGAAAATACTTAAAGAAGTTAGCGTAGAATCGGTATCCAGGGTTTTTGAACTTCCCAGTTTCTGATTCAGGCTTACTGTAATATTATCACCCTGGTTCAGGTTGAAAATACCTGAGCAGTTTCCTGCGACGCGGTTTCCAATTGTATTGTTTCCGGGATAACTTCCTACACATTTGAAAACTTTACCGGTTGCGGAAGAGGTAGAATTGGTCTGGATCAAGGTTTCATATCTTGAATCGTCTGCAATACTTCCGGAAGCCAGTGAAAAGGTAAAGGATACAATATATACCCCAGCTTTTGAAGCTGTAAAAGTTCCTGTACCGGCATTAAAGCTGCTGTTCACATCTGTTTTTTTAGTCCAGCCCGTAACGGCAGTCTGTACTCCATTGCTGAAACTTTGTATGGAAGCATTTTCGGCATCCACAAAATCATTGGGAGCCTTATGAGCCAGTGCTACCCAGGCCGTTCCGTTGGAATAGCTCAGATCCTGAGTTCCGGAATTATACCTCATCGCTCCTGCCTTTGCTGCAGACGCAGATTGTGAAGTTCCTCCGATTCCAATAGCATTCAGGCGTTCCCCTGATCTCAGATCCAGTCTTGTTTTGGGAGTTTTTTTTCCTACTCCTACATTTCCGGAAGAAGTAATGACTACATCATCATAATAACTGGAAAGTATTGAGGTATTTGTATTTTTCTGTCCGTCAATATGTACTGCTCCTTCCGGGGAAGACATATTGATTCCTATCTGGGCCTTCATCGCTATGCTGCTGCAAATGACCAGGGCCAGTCCTAATTTTTTTATCATATCCAATGTGTTATTGTTCCAGAATAGAAAGATTTACAAAGCCATATTCATTGCTTGCAGAAGAAGTATCGGTTCTCAGACTCAGGTTGCCATTATAAACAGACTGATAGATATACGGCTGAAGCGTGTCTCCTTTATTGAGCTGAACGCCTGCAACGCAAGATCCTGCCACCTGTGCCTGTTTTGAGATATTGGAGTAAGATTTTACGCATTTTTTTACCGTAGTGCTTCCGTTTACAACATATCTTGCTTCTGAAAAATAGCCTGAAACAATAGGAATTCTTACAAAGTCATACGTAAAAGAAACAAGATATACTCCTGTTCTTGGCGCTGTAAAAATACCTGTTCCGGGAGTAAAGTTTCCTGTCGGGTCGGAAACCTCTGTCCAGCCTGTAATACCTGTAGCAGCCTGATAGGGAATTTTAACGGCAAAGTTCGCAGCCTGAAGGTTGGCTACCACTACTGCCTTTGTTGGGGAAGAAATAAGATCCTGCCATACAATACCATCCGAATACTGCATCTTTCCACCATTCAGCGGATTATACCGTACAGCACCTCCGCCTGCAGCTGATGCTGTCTGACTGGTTTCTCCTATTCCGATTGCATTATCAGTATTGGTGGCTGAGCGCGTATCGATTCTGGTGGCCGGTGTTAAAGTTCCGATTCCGATTTCTCCGGCAGAAGTGATGGCAACATCATTGGAAATTTGGGTAGAGGACGGAGCTCCGGATGAGGGATTATCTTTTGCCCCATCCACATGGAAAATAGTTTGAGGGCCTGAAGTATTAATACCTACTTGAGCTTTTGAATAGCTTATGGTAAAGCATAAGGGAACCAGAATTCCCTTCATCAAAATACTTAGATTTTTCATTTAATTTGTGGTTTTAAAACGAGTACATTTCTTGGTCAAAGATAAATGTAAAAGCACATCCCACACAATAGCCCCGCTTAAGACACAAACACTTAAAATATTGATAATAAGCAAAATAGGATATTATTTTACATTATCAAAATACGGAATTTTATTATTTTACGATAAAACTGAACCCTATTTCGTAAGAAATTTTTAAAGAATTTATGCTTTTGGATGAAAAAGATTATTTCAGAAAAGATTGGATGTCATTAATAAGTTCATTATACGATCTCTCATATTCCGATCTCAATATTGTTCCTGTTTCAGATTCCTCAATAATGACATCATAGCCATTGGTCTTAAAATAGTCGTATGCTGAAATATAAATGAGAACATTTCCCTTCTTCAGTCCTAAAGCTGTAGTATCTGCGTCCCAGTAATCTACAAATTCATATCCGGAAAAGTCTTCCAGTTCAAGTTTATATACTAAATTATTGATTTCAGGTATTTTATTTTCCATTCAATAAGAAATAATAAAGGGAAAAATAAACAGAATTTTTGAATTAAAAATAATGTCAATGAAAATTTAAAGTTAATATAAGAGATACTATTTAACTATTCTATGTCTTGGCAGCCCAATCTCATGTGCCTGTGGATAAGGTTTTCGAAAAGTCATACTCACATCTTCCTTAATCTGTCTGTGGATATCATATTGTTTTTCTTTATCATAAGCGTATCTGGGGTCTGGGATCATTGGCATTTTGGCCATCTTATGAATCGTTACAGTTGGAAAATGAAAATCTACTTCTACTGTTCCCAGTAATAAATAGCAGCCGCCACCCTGAAAGTCATAATTTTTCAGGCTATCCGGAAAATGGGCAGTATCAAAGTAATCTCCATTTGCATCAATCCAGGTTCCGAAATACATCGTTCCTTTTTTGGTTGGAACATGTTTCCTTGAAATAAGATAGGCGAGTATCTTTACCTGTTTTTTATGATATTGCAGCAGATCTTTAACAAAAACAGAACCTCTGTATTGGGTCTGCAGTAAATCAAAAGGGCTGCATGAAACCGGAAAACCAATCAGTTCGATTTCATCGAAAGCATCTTCAAACTGTTCCCTTTTTAATTGCGGAAGTTTAAATTCCTGCACAGGTTCTTCAATCAGCATAAGCCCTCTCTGTTCCGGTTTAAAATTGACCAATAGTAATCGGGCTTCCACCAACAGTTCATTTTTAGGTTTACCTGTGAATCTGAACGCGCCAATAAAAATAAGAATCTGTATTGTTTCAATACCAATGGGAATTCGTCTGATAAAATCTTCCAGCGATTTGTATACTCCGTTTTTTTCGCGTTCTTCAATAATACCATGTGCGACTCTTGTTTCGAGCCCTTCCAAAAGCATCAGCCCCAGGTAAATATCTGTTCCTTTAAGCGTTGCCTTATATTCACTGGTATTCACACAAGGAACCTGAACATTTCCACCTGACATTTTTGCTTCATGGATATAGACTTCGGTGCGGTAAAATCCACCTTGATTGTTAATCACAGAAACCATAAACTCCAACGGATAATATACTTTCAGATAAAGACTTTGGTAACTTTCCACGGCATAAGAAGCGGAGTGAGCTTTGCAGAAAGAATATCCTGCAAAAGACTCAATCTGTCTGTAAGCTTCAGCTGTCATTAGCTCCGAATGACCTTTCGTTTTACATGATGCAAAGAAATTCGCTTTTACCTCCTGAAGCTTTTTGATTGATCTTCCTTTTCCGCTCATTGCCCTACGTAAAATATCACCGTCTGCAAGAGACAGCCCTCCAAAATACTGGGCAATCTTCAGCACATCTTCCTGATAGACCATAATGCCATAAGTTTCCTTTAAGTGCTCTTCAAATATGGGATGAAAATATTCAAACTGCTCAGGATGATTATGTCTGAATATATACTCCCGCATCATACCGCTTTGTGCTACTCCAGGTCTGATAATAGAGGAAGCGGCAACCAATATTCTGTAATTATCACATTTTAATCTTCTTAAGAGTCCTCTCATGGCCGGAGATTCAATATAGAAGCATCCGATAGTTCTTCCTATTGCCAAATATTCGTTAGCTTTCTGTTCATCTTTGGAAATCGTTGTATCCCAGATATTAATATCAATTCCTCTTGTTTTTTTTACAAGGTCTACCGTGTCTTTAATAGTACCCAGCCCACGTTGTGAGAGAATATCCAGTTTTTCCATTTTTATATCTTCTGCCACGTTCATATCAAACTGGGCAATCGGAAAACCTTTGGGGGGCATTTCTAATGCTGTGTAGTGGGTAATGGGCTCTTCCGAAATAAGGATTCCACAGGCATGCATACTTCTTTGGTTAGGAAACTTTTCCAATAACTTACCATATTTCTGCACCTGTTCCACTACTGAATTCCGGTCATGAACTTCCATTGATTTACCTGCCAGATCATCCAACTCTTCCTTGGGCAGACCAAATACCTTTCCTACTTCCCTGAAAATTGATTTGTATTTGAATTCAACATTAGTTCCGCAAAAGGCGACATGGTCTTTTCCATACCTGTTGAAGATATACTCCAATATAGCATCTCTGTTCTGCCAGCTCCAGTCGATATCGAAATCGGGTGGTACCTGGCGGTTAAGATTGAGGAATCTTTCAAAATAAAGGTCAAGCTCCAGAGGGCAAATGTCTGTAATTCCCAGGCAGTAGCTTACAATGGAATTCGCTCCGCTTCCCCTGCCAACATGCATAAATCCCATACTGTTGCTGTAGCGGATAATATCCCAGGTGATCAGAAAATGAGCGCAGAAATTCAGTTCATCAATAACTTTCAGCTCTTTTTCAACTCTTTCTTTTGCCGTCTCATGATCTTTTCCGTACCGTTTTTTCAATCCTAAATAGGCTAATCTTCTGAGAAGTTTTACATCAGATTCTTTGGATTTTTTATAGTGTTGCTTATTCTTTACTTTTCCAAAATCAAATTCAAAGTTACATTGTTCGAGGAGGCTTTTCGTATTTTCAATAATCCGGGGATATCTTTCAAATGCCTTTATCATCTCCTGTTTGGAAATAAAATACTCAGATCTGCGGCACACTTCTCTTTTGGTCAGCTTAGACAGTAGTGTATTGTTGTCAATAGCCCGCAGAATTTTATGCAATTCGTATTCTTCATCAGAACTAAAGGTAACAGGATGAAAAACAACCATTTTAGCGATGTGTTTTTCATATTCGGGACGTATCAGAAAATTTAATTCTTCTATTCTTACTCCTATAAATTCATTGTCTTTCAATTCCCGAGGAATATTACTCATGGGATAAACAATAAATACATCTTTGAATTCAGGAGCAGCTTCAGTCAGTTCTTTACCATTACAATTATGATCTGTAATCATTTTGTTGATCTCACCAATTCCTGAGAATTTTCTGGCTATGCCTACATAAAGAAGTTTCCCCCCGTTTCTGACCTCAACACCGGGAATAGGTTTTATTCCCAGCTCTTCACATGTTTTTTTAAAATCATAAATTCCCGTCACGGTATTGATATCAGTAAGCACCAGCTCTTTGATCCCTAAAGCTTTGGCTTGTGTTACTAATTCCTGTATGGATAATGTTCCATAACGAAGGCTGTGGAAAGAATGACAATTAATAAACATGTTAAAAGATTTAAAATTATTTCCCGAAGTCAAAACCGGAGGCGCGCCCTACCGCATCAGACCCGAAGCGGTTTTTGATATCATCCATTGTCTGATATAAACTCATTTGTTCCTCGGTGTCTTCAAATAGATTCATCTGATGGTTTCCGTGTACTAATCCTGTAAATCTCAGCCCTACCAAACGAAGCCTCATTCTCCTTGTATAGGCTTTATTAAAAAGGTCTAATGCTACCCTGGATAAAGTATGATCAGCAGAGGTATAAGACACTTTACACTGCCTGGTCTCGGTATCGAAATTGGAATATCTTATTTTTACCACCACTATAGATGTCAGCCATTTTTCCTGTCTCAACTGATAGGCCAGCTGCTCTGCCATTCCCGATATCATCCGTTTTAACTCGATAATATCCATGGTATCATTGGTAAAAGTTCTTTCAGTTGAGATAGATTTTCTTTCAGAATAAGGAACAACAGGGTTTTCATCAATTCCGTTGGCCTTTTTCCAGAGTTCCTTTCCGTTAACGCCAATCATCTGCTGCAGAACCAGTACTGGCATTTCAGATAAGGTATGAATCGTCCGGATTCCTATCCTTGATAATAACTGAAAGGTCTTGTCACCCACCATTGGAATTTTTTTAATGGATAAAGGGTTTAAAAATGGTTTCACTTCCATTTCTCTGATTTCCAACCTTCCAACAGGTTTGGCTTCTCCGGTTCCGATTTTTGAAACGGTCTTATTAGTTGACAGAGCAAAACTTATCGGAAGGCCTGTTTCTTTGGTAATCGCCTCAGCAATTTCTTTGGTCCATTGGTAGCAGCCAAAAAACTTATCCATTCCTGATAAATCCAGATAAAATTCATCGATACTTGCTTTCTCCATCAGTGGAACTTTCTCCTGAATAATTTCGGTTACAGTATGTGATAAATTGGAATACATTTCATGATCGCCTTTGATAACTTTTGCATCAGGACAAAGTCTCATCGCCATACGAATTGGCATTGCTGAACGAACCCCAAACTTTCTTGCTTCATAGGAACACGAGGCTACCACTCCACGATCTCCACCCCCTATGATGAGAGGAATACCCTGAAGCTGCGAGTTATTACGCCTCTCGCAGGATACGAAAAATGTATCAAGGTCCATATGTACAATTGCACGATTCACGTTACAAAATTAGAGACTATTTGTCCCAAAATTATTATATTTGCTGGTACAATTTGTCCCAATGTCAACTTTTGCAGATAACATAAGGTTTTTGAGAGTTAAGCGAGGATTATCCCAACAGGCTTTTGCCAATGATATTCTGATCATCAGCAGAGATCGCTACTCCAAATATGAAAGTGGCCGTTCGGAAGCTCCTTACGAAGTTTTAATAAAGATTTCGAAGTACTTCAATATAAGCATTGATTTACTTCTTACTGTTGATATCCGAAAATATCCATTGGAAGATATCCTGAAACTTCCTGATAATAGAATAGTCTTACCTGTTGTTGTAGACCAATTAGGAAACAACAGTATCGAGATAGTTCCGCAAAAAGCATCAATGGGTTATTTATCCGGCTACAGTGACCCGGAATATATTGAAGGGCTGCAAAGGATCACATTTCCTTTTTTAACCAATGGAAAATACCGAGCTTTTCCAGCGCAAGGAGATTCAATGCCTCCTTTTAAAGATGGATCTTACATTATCGGAAAGTATGTGGAAAATATCGAAGATCTGAAACCTGGCAAAAGCTACATATTTGTTACCCTCAATGATGGGATTTCTTACAAGAGATTCGATGCCGGAAAGAAAAAATCAATTACCGTAGTTGCTGATAATCCATTTTACCAGCCTTATGATATTCCATTAGAAGATATTGTGGAGATATGGCAATACGCTTCGAGTATATTTCCAGAGGATTTTGAACCTGACAGCAGAGACCATAACGTAAAAGACATGTTTCTGGAATTACGAAAAGATATTCAGAGATTAGAAAATGTAGCATTTAACGCCAACAAACAATCTCATAAAAAAGTCTAACCTGCCTTTTAGCTGGTTAGACTTTTAAAACTACTGATTATTTACGTCATTACTCAGTATAACTGTCTATTATCCTGTTATAGTATGTCCACTGATTTTCATTAAATCCGATACTATCATCCAAATCTTTTATATACTCTTTTATAGGAAGACATGGATTAAAACTTGTAAAGAAACTCGAAAAATATTCCTTCATATCTTGAGTTTTAAACCCAATAATAGCTACTTCCAAATCTCTTGACCCTGCTATAGCCCATTCATCAGAATTACTTGAGAACAAAGCAATATCATTTGAACTGTAACCTATGGAGTCTATTACATTATTATCCGGTTCCTTATAAAGAATATCTTCAAATTCGTTAAAATCGGTTGAAGTACTAAAGCTAAAAACATTATACTTATTGAATGATAGGAAATAATTTTCTGGTGAAGGATTGATAGTATAAAATATTATCTTTTCAGATTTTATACTTATTAAAAACATAACCAAAGTATCAAAAAACGAATTATCAAAAATATAATCAAAATCAAAAGCTAAATAATATTTTAATTCATTATTAAATATATTATTCTCTATCTCTTTATCAGAATTGAATAATCGTAGAAACCTACTTCTATAATCTTCAAATTCTTGTTTATTTTTTACAAAATCAATCATTGTTATGGTTTTAATCTTATTTTAATGTCTGTTTTTCCTTTTCCATCAGGACTTTTTCTAAAATCTGCTGTTGGGCTTCCTTCTTTACTATTCCGTCTCACCGTATAAGATTTTCCGTCTTTCGAATAAGTAGTTCTCTCTCCATCTGAAGAAGTTGTTTTTTCAAATCCGGATTCTTCTAAATTCTTTTCAAACTCTCCCTGAGAGATATTCGTTTCCCTGTTGTTAACAGCTCTTTTACCAGTCTTTGATTCATAAAGCGAATTTTCTCCATCTTCTTGAGGAACATCTGTTCCATTCACATCTTCTTCAGCTGCATCTTCTGTTTTCATGCTACCATAACCAGCACCAGGATCTGCAATGGTAGTATATCCTGTAGTTGGTGTACTAAGATGATTGTATGTCCACCAAACCCCCGCTGTTGCCAACATTACAGCTGCTACTATATCTGCGGGTCCAGGTGCCGGAGAATCAACTTGTGAGACATATAGGGCCATCATTGCTAAACTACCAGGTCCAGAATTCTTGTTTCCTGCTTGACCTGTAAAGGTTATTTCCTGAATCTGAGTTTCACTCTCTCCACTTGGAAGTACATTAATTGCACTAACTCCCTCTGGACATTCAGGCGGGCACTTTCCAATCAATTCACCTTGCATACCTGTTGGATCAGCAAACTTTATTGGGTTATTCCAAACGTAACTATATGCTTCATGAGTATATTGACTCCTTGGATCAATTACACTCCATCTTCCCAAATCCGGCATATAGAATCTTGCGCCATAATCATACATTCCAGTCTCCTGCAATTCCTTACCATTGTATTTGTAACTATACAATCCTCCAAAATTAGAAAGACTAAACATTCCTGAGATGTGGTTTAACCCAAATGGATAATAGTCGTTTGTATCTGTTACTTCAAGAACTCCTGCACTGTTTTTGGCAAAACTTACCCTGGCATTGTCTAAATGATCTTTATACTGGTAAATATAACGGTTTTCTGTGAAACTGTAAAAACCTTCCGCTGTAGGTACAAAATCCAGTATCCATCTTGGGGGGAGTTCCAGATCAGGAAAAACTTTACTGATACTTCCATAAGCCTGTTGTTCAAAAGCAGACTCTGTACGACAGGTTATACATATTCCGTCACCTTCTCTATAAGTATACTGAAACCCATCTAAATAATCAGTTGTAGTGTAACTGGTTGAACCTCTTACAGGTCTGCTTGAATAGATTTTTCTAAGCTTAGTTCCGTCTGCACGGTAAAGATAGCTCAGACCTATATACATAGGAAGCCCAAACTTGTTATCCTGAATTGAATAGGAGTTGGGTAAATTTAAATAATTATAAACAATAGAATAGATCCCCTTATCATTCATAGTGGTCATATTTCCATTTGCATCATAATCAATCATATTATTCCCGCCTTCATACCCTGCATCATTCATGGCAGATTCTATAACTTGATTCAAACGGTTTCCTGTGTATTTATACTCCAGGTTATCTACCAAAGTAGAGGTTCCTCCCGATACAGGAATCGCATTTCTTTTCAAGGTATTGATATTTCCGTTCAGGTCATAAGTAAGGTATTCATCAAAATTACCATTAGCAGGATTAGTGGCATTAGGTTCTGAGTAGAAGCCATTTTTTAAACGATTCAGGGAATCATACTGATAATTATATCTTTTCAAAATATCTTCTGAAGAATTTCTCCAGTCTATCTCTGCAATATTTCCATTAAATCTGCCAGGTGAATTTGTGGAGTTTAATGGATTATTGTACTTTATTTCATATCCAAATAATTTTCCATTCAGATTAGAAGGATCATTGATTTTAGTCAACCACCCTCTGATATTATATCTGTAATCTACTGTTTGTAAAGGATTAATAATATCCGTTCCACCTATTTTTTTAGATTCAAGCTGGGTAAGTTCATTATACTTGTTCTGGGTAAGGATTTCAACAGGGTTGGCGTCTACCTGGTGTTTATGTACGAGCAGTCTGTTTTGGTTATCATATTCAAAATTTTCTGTGATTACCCTTTCCTGATCTGTTTCCAGCCTTTTATGCTTAGTGATTACAGTTTGGACTACTCCTACAAAATCCAGCCTAGATTCTGTTTTAGTATAACCGCCCAGATGATTAATAGAATGTGTACCAATTATTCTGGCCTTATTGTCATAATAAGTATAATTCTTTGTCCAGCTATCATCTTCAATATTTTTAACAAAACTCATTACTGGTAAATTCTTAGTACTTAAAATATTACCAATAGAATTATCTGTTAGTGTATTTGCACCCAATATGCTAGATGGAAAAACAGGATTAAAACTATAGGATTGATAAGTGTCATAATAGTTTATACTTAGTATAGTCATACTCTCTGTTGGAAAAGCATTTTTAGTGTAATACACATCCATCCCATTTATTGAAAACGGAGCAGTACTTCTTTCTTCATTATTCCCAGGATTAGCTGTCATGTTATTTATGACAGTTTGCAAATCTACTCTAGTAGATGTATTAGCAAAAAATCCTGTATAGACAATCCTTCCAAATTTATCATACTTATTAAATAACCAACCTTTCTTTTTAAAGCTATTTTCTAATGTTCGTAAAGCTGGATCTTGAGTTAGTACCTTTCTGTTTTGCTTATCATAGATAATATACTCCCATCCTTTACCTGGTACTTTCTTTTCTACCAGTCTACCTTTGTTATCATACTTATACTCATAATAAAGTTTTTCAAGCGTACTAGGCTCAACAGTTGGTGCAGAGGCAAGTGGTGGAATTACATATACTAATCGATCATAATCATCATAAACATAATAAGTATCAGCATTTTCAGTAGAGCTCAATATCTTTCTAACTAATATTATTTGCTCTTTACTATTTTTAAATTTAATACTTTTATTTCCATCCTCATCAATTACAGTATTTTTATATAATTGATTTGCATCAAAATATTGAAGAAGCTTTACCGAAGGCTTAAAAACTTTATTTATTGCATCCCATTCTGTAATTGTTTCGTATTTTCTTACATAATCTTCAAAAATATTTACATCATAACCAAATTGTACTGATTTCCCATCCCAACCAATTCCTAATGGTTTTTCCTCTTTTATCCTATTTAAAGATGAGTTTTCTATTACTCTTTCAGAATATATTTTCTCACTTCCATAAATTTCCGGATCAGTAGCATTACTTAATGGGTTAGAATAAATAGCTCCATTCTGGGTAGAGCTTTGAGGAACTGGAAGAAAGTTTTTGATTTGTCTTCCAGAATTATCATATTCTATATGTTTTACTATATCTTTTCCCTTTGGAGATCCCTTCACATTAATCGTTTGTTTAGGTGCTCCTAATCTGTTAAAATATTTTATTGTATTAATTTGCTTAGCTGTTGAACTACTCACACTAACAGGCTCCAAATACTCCTTTTTCTGTATATAATTTTCTCCTGTACTTGGAGAACTTTGAGCATATATTACCCCAGTACAAGCAAAAATTTTAATTAAAATTATAGTTTTTCTCATTTATTACTAGTTTTTATCATATTCAAAATATAAAGTTGCTGAACTGCCTGAGTTTCCTCCTGTAGATCTTACTGTAACATCTCCAGCTGGGCCTAATGATACACTCCATCCACCATCATTGGAGGACACATCTATATTTTTATAAGAATTTGG
Organism: Chryseobacterium sp. CP-77; assembly: GCF_036362765.1. Taxonomy (NCBI): domain Bacteria; kingdom Pseudomonadati; phylum Bacteroidota; class Flavobacteriia; order Flavobacteriales; family Weeksellaceae; genus Chryseobacterium; species Chryseobacterium sp. CP-77. The sequence goes on along the minus strand of NZ_CP143637.1, from coordinate 3,707,761 downwards.
CCTACATAAACTATCTAATGTTCCTATAAACACTCCATTAGACCAATTGGGTGTAGATCCGTTGTAGCCAGTTATGGGAAAACTTAGAATAACCTTTATATGTCCGAAAGAAGTTTCTTGGAAAGAAGAGTAATAAATATCTGCAAGATGTGTAGGAGTAATAGTACATACATAAGGTTTACATACTCCATTATTATTCACATAGTTTTGACCATTAACATTAACATCATTTTGGGCCTTTTGGTCAGCATCGGCTTGACTTAAAGTAGATGTATACTTCCCTGCAGGAACAGTATAGAGACTTGCTTCCGGTAGAGTTCCTGGCCCACAATTAGCTCTTAAGAAACTTCCACTTTTTGTATTACTGTAAAATATTCTCGAAGCGAAATTGTAATTATATTCCTTTAAAATGTTTCCTTCCTGATCTAGAATTTTTTGCAACTTATTATATGCATCATATTTATAAACAGTTTTAACTCCTGTCTCGTTATATTCTGTTTTTATTCCTATTAAAGTATTATAAGTATAGGTAGAAATTTTAAAGTTTTTAAATTCTGCCTTCTTTCTAAATATTTCTAAATTAGAAATTAATTCACCTTCGGTTCCGTCATTGATATGTAAATCTGACTTCTTAACAATATCCAAATCTAAATAAGAATTAGAATTATTTGGATCCAAAGAGAATGCTTGCATCACCTCTGCATAAGTCGCGCCCTCAATTTTTGCAATTAATGAGTTTTGGCCATATCCCCAAATAAAAGTTGTTGGGGTCTGTACAGAATTTTTTACTTCAATAATGTTTCCCTTATTATCATAGCGAGTAAAGTAAGTCTTATCAGAATCATCCTGTGGATAACCTTTTATTTTTTCTGTTAAATTAATACTCCCACTAGGCGTGTAAATAAATTTATCAATATTGGAAATAGTAAATTTTCCATTTTTAAACTCTTTACTCCCAACAGGCATTGTTTTAACATTATCATCAGTAGACATCTGTTGGTTAAATTGATCGCCTTGTTCAAAACTATATAAAAATTCACTTTTATATGTATCTGCGCCTAAGTAATCTGTAGTACTCTTTAACAAATTATAAGCATCTAGATAACTATAAACCTTATTTTTAGTGAGACTTCGACTATTAAAAAAGTCAGTTGTCTTTACCTCTAATAGGTTATTACGATACATTCTGCTATCCTTTCCTACGGTAAACGAGCCTGTACTAGTCCCAGGAACGAGGTTGAACAATGCAGCAGGAATCTTTACATTAACTCCAGGTCCTGTATAATCAAAAGCAAAAGTATATGGTATGTTATTATCTTGTATATATTGCTGGTTCGCATCATACCTAATCATATCCATTATAGGAAAGTCCTTATTTTCTAAAGTATATTTATATTCTGTCTTTCTAATTAAATCATTTGAATCATTATATTCATTTCTTTCTAATAGTTGCCCCACGAGAGGATGTTTTAACATATACAAAAACGATTCTGATCCAACAGGAAAATAATAATTATAAAGATCAAAGTTTGCATTTGTAACTGTATTTATAGCAGTCACTTTTTGAGGATTATCACTTATTGAAGAATATTTTTCAACTATTTTCCCACCATTAGGGAGTTTCTCTGTTACGTTTTCATATTGAACAGTACCTCCGTTATAAGTAGTTTCTTTTCCATATAGATTTTGTGAAAGGACTGGATTGGCAACACCAGTTTTTCCATTACTTATTATTGGGAGGTGAGCAATTTGCCCACCAGAATATTGATATGTGGTAGTATAAATTTTACCATCATCAATTAAATCAATACTAGCAATTCTTATACCTGCTCCAGATATTTGCTGCCCTTTCCAATTAAATGTATTTAATTCATAATTAAAGTTTTGCAATCCTTGAGTTCTATACTGAATTGATTTTAGGCTCCAAGCTCTTGAATCCTCTAATGTTGAAAGTTCTTGATTATATCCACCGTAGTTTACTAAAACTGGAGATAAAGCAGGTATTATCAATGTTGAATAATAATCTAAACTAAAACCTCCTTGTGTTTCTGTATACTTATACATATTCGGTTTTCTTGGCATCCGCTTATTAGCATATTTTTTTCCATATTCTTTGGTCGGCCAATCTATAGGATCCCATTCGTTATTTGATAACAAATATGATGTTGCAGCAGGATCTAAGGGTGACTTATAGCCAAAAGGATCCACATGATAAGTTCCTATTTTAGGCTGATCACGATCCTCATAATAGCTAAATATATTATAATCAACAATATTTTGCATTTCTACATCAGAATATTTATAAACTGATGTTAACTTCAATCTACGACATTGTTCCACATTATATGTCAGATTATAATCTGTACATTTTGAATCAAAATAACTATAATTAAAAACGTACATCCATTTAAGATTACCCTTATAATCCTTAATATAGACTTTGGATAAATAAGGATCTTTATTGTGACCAACCCAATTTGTTGGGCTGCTTAACAATATATCAAGAGATTTACTATCGTCTCTACCATTAATATATTCAAAATCAATGATTTCTTTATCAGTTTTAATTTGAGTTATATTTTTTTTAATAAAGCCATCATAATCCTGGGTTACTGCATCCTGTATTGAATTGGGTGCCTGATAATCTCCATCATAACCAAGTCTTAGTACATTATAGGTTGCTCCCTGCCTAATATAATCATTTATACCACTATGCACCATGTATGAAAAAAGCACCTTTTTCTTCGTTATATTATCTGTAATAGAACTGATGTGATATTTATTAACATTTCTAGTTACTTCACTAGAACGTGTAGAAGTATAGTTTGCACCAGAATCTGTTAGATGCCCTAAATCAGAGGCACTTGATGGTATTTGTACCGAGAAGTCATTAAAGTCATAAGTAAAGTGATCTTTAATGATATTAATTTTCTGTACATCCTTATAAGCTAAAAATATAGAATTACACCCCAAATTCTGATGATGTCCTAAAAAATATACTGGAACTTTGGTAAGCCCAGGATTAGATGGGCATAAGTGCCCCGAAGAATATTCACGATAAAATCCATATTTGTTTACAAAATTAGGATCAAATCTTTCATAAGTAAGTGATATTTTTTGCCCATTAAAGGGATTAATATGTACTGGTTGTAAGTTAGGGTCAATATAAAACGAAGAGTTTAATCCTAAAAAATTCACATCATATACATCAGGTAAATCTTTATTATAGGATGGCATTGAGTTACTAAAATCCATGGTAATAGACGAAAGATACCCTAAGCAAAATTCATATAACTTACTTAAACCAAAAGAGTATTGTATATTTGACTTTGCATCATTTATTTTCACAATATTTTTATTGATTTCCCCTCCAGTATTTAATGCCCAACCTAATCCGACCTCAGTAGCAAATTGATCAGCTTTAACTCCCCCAGAATTATAAACAAGTTCAATCGGAATCTTTAACCCTTGAAAGTCAATTTCATACAAAGGAATTTTAACATTAACCTTACCTACAACTTTATTTAAACCAAATGGTTCTATCTTATTAAATTGGAATAAATCTCTGTTAGTATTGGGAGTTTGTGTATTATATTGAGAGCCATCATTATCAGTAGAATTTTTACTCGTAGTTCCACCAAGAGATGATATTTTGTCTAAAGACCTAAGAATATCACTTTTGGCCATTGAGTCTATTACACTTTTTTGAGAATATATACTACCATAGCTATATAATAGAAATATTAAAAATATTTTTTTCATTATTTATCCTTATTTTTTTATCAGCTTTGCATTCGCTGTTTTATTATTATCAGTTTTTATCGTCACCAAATAAGCTCCCTGTACTAAAGCTTGCGTATTAATTTTAGTCACTCTATTCTTGGTTTCGAAGTTTTGAAGTTGTCTTCCGCTCATATCATACAGCATAATATCAGCTTCTTTGAAATCAAATCCGATTTCTACATAGGCATAATCAGTTACTGGATTTGGATAGACTTTGATATCGTATTTTGCAATTAAATCATTCACCTGTTTGTCACCCAACTTTACAATCTTCCAGTTCTCTTTCCCTAATTCTTTGGCACTGGTTCCTGCTAAAACAATTGAACCATCACGATTTAGTTTCAAGTCCGAAAGCCGCTCTTCTTTTTGCCTAGATTCTCCTGCTACATGCTTTCTCCACTGCTCATTGCCGTTGCAATCCAGATATAACATCCAGAAGGTTTCATCATCTTTTTCTATTCTTCCCTCGGCTTGGGTGTAACCACCTAACAGAATTCCTTTAGATTGATTGTCTGCAGAATGAATCACATTCATTCCCATCAGTATATCCCGATTTTTGAAATTGTAGGACTTCTGCCACTGCTCATCCCCTCTTTCGTTAAGAGCAATGATCCAAAGATCTGTGCCTTCTTCAATTCCTACGGTTTTGTTGCCAGACCTTTCTGATCTCGATTCCCCACCGATGATGTAACCATTTGATGTTAAAGCCAATGTTCTGATATGATCATCTCCTTTACCGCCAAAGTTCTTTTCCCATTCTACTTTTCCGTTTTTATCCAGCTTAACGATCCAGTAATCCCCTTCACCGAAATTACTGCTTTGTTTTGAGACTGCAGATAGCAGGTTGCGGGTAGCAGTATCTGCAGCAGAAGATCTTGCTTCAGGATATCTAATCCCGGATCCCGAACCTCGGGACTCGGAGCTCCTTGAGTAAATCCCTAATAAAGCGCCACCGTCTTTTGTGGGAATCATCTTTTCCACTTCATCAAGGCCTTTTCCGCCTAAAATCAGCTGGGAAAGTTCCTTGCCATCCTTATTGATCCTAGTGATCCAGACATCTTTTGAACCATAGCCACTGGAAGAGTTCTGTACATTTCCGGCGACAAAAAAGCCTAAATCTGTACTTTGAATTACTGCTCTGGCTTCTTCATCAGAAGAGGTTCCCAACGTTTTCTGCCATAACTCATCCCCGAATTCATTGATTCTGATGAGCCAGATATCTGATCCGCCTTTGGATTCCTCTTTTTTATCTAAACCTTTCCCCGAATAGCTGGTTCCGGAAATTAAAAATCCACCCTCCTGGGTGCTTACTGTAGAAGATAAATAATCGTGATTGTCCCCGGAGAAATATTTTTCCCAGACTTCTTCTCCCTGCTGGTTAAGCTTAAGCAGATGGAAATCGTAACCGTTGTTCTGTTTGCTTCCCTGCTGAAGTTTATCGCTCTGTATGGAGCTTCCTGTAATAAGATACTGCTGATCGATGGTAGTGGTAACCTGACTTAGAAAATCCTGGGTAGAAGATCTGATATCTTTCTGCCACAGAACCTCTTGGGCAGACACCCCAAGAACTGTACATATAAGACATGCACTGAGATAAATCTTTTTCATTCCCGTGTTGTTTTGAGTTTAGTAATTAGCTTTTCAAATTTTGCACAAATTTAACTTTTTTAGTTCATATAAGTCGTATATACGTGATTTAATACAAAATATTTCCAAACATTAGGAAATCTTCTGTGATTCTATAGCCTTTCATTGATTCTACAAATCTACTACAGTACAACGACAGAACCCTACGCAAAATATTAAATACTTTACGTCGATATCAACTATGGTAAGCACTCAATTATTGCATCAGTAAGCCTTAAACAAACCAGGAATTTCGATTTCAGAAAAATAGGTCATCATCCAAGTAAATATAGCTTACTACTCATTAATGGTTCATTACTCATTATGAAAGGTGACCTTCAGGAGTATTGGGAACATAGAATTCTAAATCAATAGTACTATGAAAGAACGGATTAATTTAACTTTACGACTTCGATTGAAATAAGCTTTTTAAGGTATCTTGAAAATGTTTAATCATTTTGTTTCAATGGAGCTATCCTTTAAATCATTTTCTTTAAACAAATCTCCAAACTCTTTAATGATATATCTTTGATTAGTTGTATTCTCAAAAATCACAAACTTATCATTATAATATCTAAATTCAGCTTTAGGATACTGAGCTTTTACTTTATCCGTTAATAAAGAAATATTTTCTATAGAATTATAATCAAATTGTCTATCTAAAATATTTAATAGTATTGAGAATAAAACAGCAGTGATAACAAGTCCAAAAATCTTTAAACTAGTCTTTGCATTTCCCATGTTTTTATAAAGAAAAATGAAAAAAATATTAATTCCAAGTAGCATAAAGCTTTTGAAGAGTTTATAATAATTTTCATCTACGAAATCCCTATAAATATTTAGTGCCAGGGCCATAAAAGCAAAAAATAAAGTAATCCAAAATTTTATGTGTTGTCGTTTATCATTCTTAATAGCCAGATAAAAACCATATGAAAGAATTCCTATAAGATATAATGGAGATCTGATAAGTATTAAAATACCATCAATTAGAAGCTGGCTAATAGAAAAGTATTCTATAAGAGATGGAGAAAGTGATACTAATTGGTAAAGTTGCCCCAATCCACCTAATAAAGTAGGGACAAAAATAATAATTGCGAAATATTCCTTTAAAAATGTTAATATACTATTTGCAAGAAGTGCATCAAAAAATCTTTTCATTTTTTATTTATTATATTATTCGAATAAATCAAAGTAACAAATAAACAAATTAAACTATTCATAAAATTACGGGTTCTCGCAAATCACTATTTAAAGTTAGATCAACTGAAATTACTTAATAATATCAGGTTGTTAAAATCTTTTTAATTTCCTCTGTTTTATCTCCTATTAATTTAGAGAATATAATTAATTTATTTTGAGTAACGCTCTCATCAAATTTCTTTCTAGTATCTTTTCCTTTATAAACAACAACACCTCTTTTTTCTGTTGTATCAATCAGCTTTCTTAATTCTCCTTTTTTCATATAAAATTTATTTATCAGGTTCATTATATGTGCTGATAGGAACCTTCCGCATATTTTTATTCTTAGCAATTCTTTTAATTTTAATTTCTTTAATCTCAAGTTTAAAAAACTCTTTTAACATAGAATCTAAATCCTTTTCATTAATTTTCAGAACAACCTTCATCATTGCATTTAGATTAATTATTTCAGATTTAAAATTTTATTCTTTTCGGATTCAAATTCTTCTTCATTAATAATACCTTTAGAACGCAAATTATCTAATTTACTAAGCTGATCGTACTTATCAAGTATTAAAGGATCTTGTGACTTTCGCCTAAGATTAATAATATTCTTACTTGAAAAAGCCTTTGCAAATGCCAGCCACCAACCATATAAAGTCCAGCCAAAAAAAAGATTAATAAATAATACACTGAAGAATTTAAACTTTATAATTGGAGATCTAAATAAAGCTATTATAGTAGGAGCAAAATAAATGAAAAGAATTATTCTAAAAAAAAGAGCTTCTCCATCACTATGGCTTATAGCAGAAAGTATTACCAACATTATTTATAATTTATTTTTAATCTATTTCTCTTTATGTCAGCAGCCTCACAATAAAGAATAGGTCAAATATAAAACTTTTCTTAAAAAAAGCCACTAATAAGATACATCTTTTTAGTGGTAACATAACTGACGCTTATTTCCAAGCTTTGTATTCTCTAATTGAGGCTATATGGAGGAAAAAGAATTTTTAAAGGAAGAAATCCTGAAGAAGCTTGGGAAAAGAATAAGAAAACTTAGAATAGCTAAAGGTTATTCTAGCTATGAATATTTTGCTTATGAACACAATATATCTAGAGCTCAATTTGGAAGATACGAAAAAGGAGAAGATTTAAGATTCAGTACATTGGCGAAAATAATATATGCTTTTGATATGACTCTGGAAGAATTTTTTTCAGAAGGATTTGAAGAATAATAAAAATAAAGTATAACCACTTTCTTTGTACGTAAATTAAATTTTAATTTTATAGAAATAGTTGACAATTATCCAATACGCTTCATATTATTTCACTCGCTTATATATCTTTTATTTGATCATTAATTTTAGTAATAAATTCACGAGACTTATCATCATCATCTAAGATTAATTTCCCATGATTGATACCATTATCATTTAATTGTCTAAAAATCTTTTTTTTATTTTGAGGCAATATCTTTATAGGCACAATCATATTCTTCCAAAATTCTTTCTTATTTAATGGGATATTGATGTCCCTATCTGATGAAACAAACAATCTACCATGCTGACGAAATAATCTAAACTGATATTTTCTTTGATCAATGTTATCAATAAAGGTTGGAACATTACAAACAAATGACTCATCTAACTTAAATGGATCTAAATTTGAATAGCATGGTTTATCATACTCTGTACTTTCACCATATATAAATTCTGAGGGTACTAGTAAGCACCAAAGTTGCCCAGCTTTATCATCATGTTTTTCTGAAGGTTCGGTAGCAAAGAAAGCTGAACTAAAAATTGATGTAGATAAATCAATTAAATTAGTTTTAACACCTGCATGTTAAGCTTGAAACAGTAAATTCCAAGATTCAGAATGTTCAGAATGCTCTTCATACTTAAATATAACATCTTTACCATATTCTTCAATTACCTTTTCTTTAAAAATATTTATTGCATTTTTTTCGATTAATCTAGCATTCTCCATATTAACATCTGCTGAAAAAGGAGGACGAAAAATTCCAGGTATGATATCTCTGCCAAATAATTGTTCTCCTCTATAATGAGGATGTACATCAAAACCGTAATCAAAATGCAAATTAGTTCTAATTTGTATCAATTCTTCATGTAAGTTTTGTAAATCATCAAGATTTTTAATTTTATAATCTTTTAAGCCTGATAAAAAATTATCTCTCACAATTTCCGAAATCTGTAAATATGTCATTATCGATTTAAAAAATGGTAATTATCTATTATTCTTTATTTTTTCTACCCTTTTCGAATAATCAAATTCTATTTCATCATTTGTCTCTAAAGCCAATCCTTTTAAATCCGGATATATAGTGAAATGATTATATCCATTTTGCTTAATTTCATTAAACATATCTTTTCTAGCAGAATTTGGAACGATAATTTTATGATAGTGACTCTTTAAAACGTCATATGCTTCGTATGGCTTGTAATCAATTCCAAAAAAAACAAATTTACTTTTTTGGGCTTTAATTCTAGGCTCATCAAAATCTGTTTCTATTGCTACAGGATGAAAAATATCCTTAATTTCTGAAAACTCTGAGTTTTCTAAATTAACAATTTCGCCATCATTAAAGCTTTCCTTATTTAAGAAATTGGGATCGATGCAAAAAATACTGCTCCCTTTTTCTGAATAACCATATTTTTCATCAATATCAACGTATTCATCGTTTTCATTATCACATTTCTTAAATTTATTAAGCGCAAAATACAAAGCAATTATCGGATCTGTTGTAAAATCTAACAATCTAGTTTTTATTCCATAATGTTGCATTAAGTACAAACAATCTATTTCACGTATTACTCTCGAAGGATATAGTGTTTCAAATTTATTTTTAAAGATTTCTATTGCTTTAATATCATTTTTCATAATAGCATCGGATTTTTTAAATCCGTACTTATGTCTATCAATTCCTTGATCATCTCCAATTACAAATTTTTCTCGAAAGAGTGATGGTACTATTTCATAACTGGCATTACTTTGCCCCCTAAACCATATCATCCCGGAATTTTGTAAATTTTCAATAGTCTTTTGATACTCAGCTAAATTGGTTACAATTGTGTACATATATTTATAATCATAAATTAATAATTCTCAAAGAAATTAGCTGTTGATGAAATTCCTAAAATTGTTAAAATGTCAATTTGAGGATCTATTAGAGTAATTTTTTTCATATTGTGAATCATTTTATACTTTGATAGAAACTTGTTATTGCTGTTTTCCCAATCATCACCAATTCCACTATACCAGTTATAAAAAAGCATAGCTTGTTCATAATCTGACATAGTAGATCTTAAAATTCGTAAATATTTTAATTTATCTTCATCATTTAATTTTAAGTCTGAATTATCATTTACAACAAATTTCACCATTGTATAAAGGTTACGGTAATATTGTGGTAAAAAATGAAGATAGCCTTTAAACGGTTCATAATTAACTTTTAACCAGAGAGTCTTCCATTGGTCTCTACTGTCCTTATAAAAATTTTGGTATGCTTTAGTTCCATCTAATTTATAAATACTTCTAAGCTCTTTTAAAATAGAAAAGCTGTATTTAATAACACCTTCATCTATTGTACTTATAGTGTTATCTTCTAAGTATTCTTTTGAAAATTTATTTAGGCCCTTAAAGAATGTTTTGTAAGCCATTGAAAACAATTCTTTTTTTATTAAATCTGAAAGATCTTGTTCTCTTTTTCCCTTCTTTTCCTTATACGCTTCTAAGAATACTCTGTAAACACATTTTAATTCTACTAACATCTTTTGAAATACTATTTGATCTTTAGTATTATAATCAATAAATATTCGATTATTATTGGTCTGTGTCAATAACGCCTGATGTGGCTGAGCGAAATAGGATATCCCACTCTGTCCTCTTTTAGCAATAAGTATGAACTTTAATTTGTCTAATAAATTAGTTCCACTATTCATGTTCAGATTTGTCTCTAAATTATCTGGATTTTTATATCCTATTATTTCAAATTTATCTTTATTATTTAAATATATATCAATTAATTTTTGAAATTGAGTTTCAAATTGCTGTAATCGAAATTGTTTTTGAACTTCTATATTAGCTATATATTGTACATAAAATGCAATAAAAGTAAAAGCAATTCCTGCGAACCCCAATAGTACACCAAAATACCCACCTAAAAAATCTCCAATATCTCCAAGCTGGAAAGATTCCTTATCTTTTTGAATAATATAATAATCAACTGCATTAACATCTTTTGATATCGCTGAATTATTTTTTGAAATCGAATCTTTCTTAGATAATATTTTTTTAGATAATCTAACTTTCTTTTGAAAAAAATTTTCTATTCCTGGCGACAAAGGATTGATCAAAGTACTATCAATAACAATAGTCTTAGGAGAGGCTATTTGCCTAATAAATACGGTGTCATTCTCAACGTTGAGATCATTTAATTCTTTTGTATTATATTTTTCAGAAATAGGAAATAATTGATTATCATAAAAATATCTAGCAGCAAAAACAATAGAGATTAACGTGAAAAGCAAACCTAATGAAATAGCAGCACCTAAAATAATTTTTGATTTCATGGTATAGTTTAAGTTTTTATAGTTTTACTTGATGATTCCTTGGTTTAAACCAATTTTCACTTATTTCATTATTGTCACTTTTCGGTTTAGGATTTGCATCATTTACTTTAAAAGTTGTTGGTAAATTCACCGAGTGACCAAATATTAATGCGTGCTGTATTGGAATTGATGGAAGACGTTTTAGGACAGTCTCTGATATATGAGGAGTTATTTGTCGTATATGGGATAAATCCTCAGGATTTTGAATTCGATGTACAATAAAGTTGCTACACTGTGACAAGACCGTTTTTGATAGTTCACTTGGTCTTTGTGAAGATACAAGTAAAAACATTCCATACTTTCTTCCCTCTTTGGCTATACGTTCAAAAATGTTATTAGCATCTCCAAATACTTTTCCTGCATTAGTTGATAAATACCTATGTGCTTCTTCCAAAACTAAGTTTACTGGAAATATATTTCTTTCAATTACAATCTTTAATTTTTCAAATATAAGTCTCGCAAGAACACATGATATTACTTCTGTCGTTTCATCATTTGCCGAATTTAAATCTAAAACAATTATTTGAGATTTTTTTATTTCCGCATCTATACCTAAAAACTTATTCAAATAACTAAAACTATCAATATCAACTCTGTTTTTAGTCAAGAAATTAAAATCTTCTCTTTCTTTAATACTTTTAAATCGAGTTATTAATGATGAACAATAATCTCTAATTTGACGATTGCCATGAGCTTCTTCATATAGAATTGCAAGATCCAAAGCATCATCTAAAAATTTAAAATCAAAAAATTGATTACCTTGATAAGACGGAAGTGAAAAGTCTGAATCTAAAAATTTATATTCACCATCTTCATCTTTCTGTTCTAAATAATCGTATAAATATTTAATGCCTTTCATCTCCCCAAAATGAATAAAAAGACAATTTTCAATTGTACAAGAAACATTTCTTAATCCATTATTAAAATCTCCAACTCCGCAGCGAATTGCCAAATTTATTTCAGGCGTATTAAACTTTTGTAATATTGATTTTATTCTGTCTTTTTTTGATGGACTACTAGTCTCATCTCTTAAAATCTGGGTAATACACGAAGCCAAGATGTGATTTTTTATCTTATCAGTGTAATTCATTTGAAATAATACAGCAAGGGCAAGAGCATTTCTTAAAATAGGTAATTGAGATTTTTCGCTCGCTTTTAATAATAATGCCCATTCATCAATATTTAAAAGCCAATGTGGTAGTATAAATTTCTCATATTTATCATTACTTTTTTCAATATAATCGATAGTAAAGTTTTTTACTTCAATATCTTTATTCTCAATGTTTACTTCTCCAAAAGCTTGGCTGTATTCTCCGTTTACATCAAAAAAAACAAATGTACTTCCAGTGGCACTATAGCTTTTAAATTTATACAATGTTTGCAACATAGATGAAATTGTACATGACTTACCACTACCTGTATTTCCAAGAACAGCAGAATGACTTCCAAAAAATTTATTTATGTCAATTTTTACTTCATAATCTGGAAAAATTATTGATTTTCCTATTGGTAAAGAAGTATATTTACTATCACACTTACAATCACCTTGAGCACATTCTTCTAACTTCTGGCAATTTATTTCTTTCAATTTATTAGTCTTAAATATAACATCCAATTCATATTCTTTAATATATAAGACATCAGAATATAAAGATGGGTATACACTAACACCAAATTCAAAATCTTCGTTCTTGCTATTAGCCTTTATAGTACCAATTGGTAAAACATCTAGAAATTTTCCTGCTTGTATTTTACTAAGGATTTGATCAGTTGGGTTAGAGAATGCAAGATTTAGATCCTTTTCTCTTACACCTGCAACTTCTGCTACAATATGATAGTTCTGGTAAGGAATAATAACGTAACTATTTAATTGCGCAAAATAATGTATGTCATCATAACCATTCATATTAAAATTATCCAGCCCACTTAAAAGTTCTACGCTAAAACGATCAGAATTAATTGTTACTATTTTACCAATTACTCTTTGTTTATCCTCTTTTGTCATTTTAGTAAATCTTTCAAATTATTTAATGTCGTTTCCATTTTTTTATCCAAATCGTCAGCCGTTAAATCAGGTAACATTTCATAAACAAAACGTCTAAAATAATGTAAGGGATAATCAGAACTATCCAATTCATCTTTACCTCCAACAATCCATATTCTTGAATCATTTAACTTTTGTAGTTTTTCAATAGAATTTCCATTTTTAGGTTCACCAACTACAATTAATCTGAAAGATGGAATTGTAAATGCTTGAAATATTATGTTATTTATATGTTCATCACTAAAACTATATCCAAGTGTTATAAGGATATTATTATTTTGCATTAAATTTTTTTGGAACTCTCTGAATAAATCTGAATATGGACTACCAAGACTAGCATTATATTTTAAAGGAGTAGGATGAATCATGATATTATCTTTTTCTTTTAAAATATCATATTTTGCTTCCTGAATTTCACGAACTTTAAAGAGTTTGTTTTCTCCTTGTTCTTCAATCCAATTTACTGAACCATGAATTTTATAGAGGTAGAAAAAATTATCAATAACACTCCATTTAGACTGTGATAAATCCATTTTTTCCGCAAGTGCATAATTAAAAATTGCAGGATTAAAGAATTTACTTATTCCACCTGTAAAACCATTTACATAATGAATTCCGAGTAAATCCATAGCACGTTCTGAGTATAAATCATAATTTGTTGTAAATATATTTAATCGTGGCAAAGTTGAATTTCTAGAAAGTAATTTCCTATAGAATTCTTTATACAACTCAATCAATTCATTATCCAATCCAGAATTAATATTCGATTCATTTATACACTTTCGTAATAAGAAATTTCGAGCATCTATAATTATAGTTTCTATTTTTTGAAAATCAGTTCTTATAGCGAATTCTTTTTTTCCTTCGTTAATTATTGTAACAGCTTCCTTTTTATCATGATCACTTAAAATACTTAAATGATAGAAAGACAAATTATGAAGCGTCGATAAAAAAGTTTCAAGATTGGTTGCAAATGGAGAAGCATCTACATCAATTTTTAAGCTGCTTTTTAGCCATTCTTTTTTTTCCCTAAAAGCTTCAGAACCATAAAACTCCTTTGCCATGGGGACCATAATTGGTATACCAACTTGGATTTTTACATTTTGAGAGTCAGTTCCAGCTTCCGATTTATTTTCAATTTCATACGATGAACAACCACTGCCTAATAAAAAAGATAAATTCTTATTATCTAAGACCTTTAAAAAAGCATCTTTAATTTTTTGAGTTGGTACATTCTCAGATTGAGTATTTTTGTATTCGATAGTATTCTCGTTTCCTTTATAAAAAAATAATGGCATATTGGAGTTGATTTATTAGTTTTTACATGCTAATCATATTTTATTGGGAACTAGCATTATAGCAAATATCCACAAATATTTAATATTAACAATATGGTTTCCCGTAAAAACTAAAGTACAAATCCAAAGTAACAGATGTGAATTGGATCCGAAATCAAATAACAAATTGATAATTATATCGAAACATTATTATCAAAATACAATCTAAAAATCAATATATTATCATCATAAATTGAACTGAAGTTACGATTAAAAATAACTATTGATAATCGATACTGTACACCTCATGGTCAAGGACATACGATTTGGCAATATTAATAACCTGCTGGCTTTTGTAATTATACAGTTCAAATTTTGCAGAAAAGCTTTTCACATCATGTTTTTGGAAAAGCTCTTTGTACTTGAATGCAGGAGCAGCCATGGGAATTCCCAGATCTTTTGCTTCTTTGCTTCTGGATACAACACATCCATCGTTGTTGGAAAGAACCACAACGGGTTTGCCTTCAAGATCGGGATCTAGAGTCCTTTCACAGGAAACAAAAAAATTGTTACAATCTACCAGAGCGTACATGACAATTGCATAGTAAAATCTATACAAAATTATAGTTTTTAAAGAATAAAATAATCTTTTAAGCCATAATTAACATCATATTTAACACTCTGAAAACAAATGAATAAAATTTTTAAATACGACATGTTTTGTCGTATTAGTGCTGTAATTTTGTTTTCAAAAAATATTCACTGGGATCAGGATTAAATCATTCTCAACCGTTCTTCCTCGAGGTCGAGCTGATAGAGCTGATGGCGGATAATTTCTTCATTCACGGAAGTATCTTTATTCAATTCTGAAAGAAACTGTCTCTGGCTTTCCAGCATTTCAAAAAAGATATCTTTGGCCTTTTCATTCATCCATTCAGTATTATTGGTCTGGATCTTTTCTTCCCATTGTTTCAGCATTCTTTCTAATCCTGCATGGCTGTTCAATTAGGTTTCATGCTTGGTTTTAAGAAAATGGTAGACATGCTGCTTTAGTTTATATTTTATTTCTTCCCGTGTCTTTTTATCTTTTTCTTCATCTGTGAAATCATCAAATACATGTCCATATTTTATAAAGTAAGGCAAAGTAAGTCCCTGTACGAGTAAGGTAAGCAAGATTACCACGAAAGTAATGAATAGGATAAGGTTTCTGTTGGGAAAAGGGAGTCCGTTTTCAAGGGTAATCGGAATGGCCAGGGCAGCGGCCAGTGAGACAACACCTCTCATTCCTGTCCATCCAAGCATCAAAGGCATCAGGAGACGTCTTCTTGCAGAAGAAGCACGGGGAGCGACACTTGGCCGGAAAATCAATGTAGCCAGCATGGCGGCATAAGAACTTATGATTCTGGCGGCAATCAGAATACCGGTCACCAACACTCCATATTGGATAGCAATTCTCAAAGGAATTCCTTCTGACCGCAGCCCTCCGACAATTTCAGGAAGCTCGAGCCCTATTATTAAGAATACGATGCCATTCAGAATAAATACGAAGCTTTCCCATACGCTATACCCCATGATACGGCTGGTACTGTTTAGAAATATCATTCGTTTTCCAGACATATACAACCCACCACAAACTACAGCTAAAACTCCGGAACAGTGAAACTGCTCTGCGACCCAATACATCAGATACGGTTCAATAAGGGTCAGGGCAATATCAGAAGAAGCTTCTGTAGGAAGCCGCTTGTGAGCCTGTACAAAAAACCATGCCAGTACTAACCCGATTCCTGCACCTCCGATTACCATCCATAAAAAATCCAGAGAAGCTTCCTGCCATACGAACTGTCCGGTTCCTACAGCAATCAGAGCAAAACGGAATATAATAAGAGAGGAAGCGTCATTCAACAGACTCTCTCCTTCCAGAATCGCAGATGTAGTGGATGGTATTTTTACAAATTTCATAATGGCTCCTGTACTCACAGCATCCGGTGGAGACACAATGCCTCCCAGCAAAAACCCGAGAGCAAGTGTAAATCCGGGAATAAAATAATTCGCTGTCACCGCTACTGCCAGCGCTGTAAAAAAGACCACTAAAAAAGCAAAGCTTCCGATAATACGCCACCATCTTTTCATTTCTTTAAAGGAAATTGACCATGCAGCCTCAAACAAAAGAGGAGGCAAAAAGATAAAAAATATAAGATCCGGATTGATCTTTACCACCGGAAGACCTGGCACAAAACTAACAAGCAGTCCGAATACAACGAGTAAAACAGGATAAGCAATTTTTAATTTGGCAGCCCACATATTGAGCAGCACAATGGCTGCCACCATGGCCAATAAAAAAGGTAGGATCGTATGCATGTACTATTGTGTTTTATCCATCATATTTACCACTTCTATTTGATTTTTAAAAATTTAAAAACAATTTTTTTTTATTTTTTAGTTATACAGATTAATTTAACCATTTCCCAATCTTTTTCCTAAATGTTTTTCACCTCAGGTTGAATATTTATAAAATTTTAAATATAACACGTCAAGTTTCGTCGCATCCGCGCTATACTTTTGTCCTACAAGAAAATAAGAAATATGGACAAAGTAACCTTAGAACGGATTCAGAAACTTCACCCGTTGGTAAGAGATGAAGTGAAGCAAATTATACAGGAATGTGATGAAGCACTTACCGGAAGAGCTAAAGTGCGGATCACTCAGGGATTAAGATCTTTTGAAGAGCAGGAAAAGCTTTATGCAATCGGAAGAATTACTTCAGGAAAAAAAGTAACCAATGCCAAGGCAGGGCAAAGCATTCACAATTATGGCCTTGCGGTAGACATCTGTCTTATGATTGACGGAAAAACAGCAAGTTGGGATACGGCAAAAGACTGGGATAATGACAACGTTGCAGACTGGTACGAATGTGTAAAAATCTTTGCCCGCCACGGCTGGGATTGGGGCGGAAACTGGAAAACATTTAAAGACCTTCCCCACTTTGAAAAAAAGACAATTCCCTCTAAAAAAGGACCTGTAAAAACCAGCTGGAGAACGCTTTTGAAGATGCCAAAAGACCAGCAGAATTACGTTATTTTTTAGTCTCATTTATTTGAAATTAAATATAATACGACACGTTCTGTCGCTTCCCCAGACTACCTTTGCTTTATAAGAAAACAACAAAAAAGCAATGAAATCTAAGTATAGAATCTCCACAATTTTTAAAATATTCAACAGATTCTGTAGATGTAAGATTGCATGTGTCCTTTTAACAAACCATTAAAAATATCACATGAAAAAGACAACCATTCTTTCTTTGGACGGAGGTGGAATAAGGGGAATCGTAACCTGCATTATTCTGCGTTACATAGAAGAACAGCTCCAGTATTATGATAAGCCTTCCGCCAAGCTGGGAGATTATTTTGATCTGGTAGCTGGCAGCAGCACCGGAGGTCTGATTGCTTCTATTATTCTCTCTCCTGATGAAACCCGAAAAGCAAAATATTCTATTCAGAAAGGATTGGAATTATATGCTGAAAAGGGCGGCGACATCTTCCAGGTTTCCTTTTGGGAAAAACTGGTTAATCCATTCGGATTATTGAATGAAAAAATTTCCCAGGAAGCTCTGGAAAAAAATTTACATGATTTCTTTGGAAATTTAGAATTAAAAGAATTAATAAAACCATGTTTGATAACAAGTTATGATATAGAAAACAGAAGAGCAAAGCTTTTCAACTCTTGGAAGGCCAACCTCAGCACAGACAATTTCTATGTGAGGGATATCTGCAGAGCGACTTCAGCGGCTCCTACCTATTTTAGTCCTGTTCAGATTAAATCAATGTATGGCCAGATTTTCAGTCTGATTGATGGCGGTATGTTTGCCAATAATCCCGCATTGTGTGCTTATGCAGAGGCCAGAAAGATTCCTTTTGCAGAAGTTTTAAAAAATCATCAGAAAGCTAACCGTCCCACGGTAAACGATATGATAATGGTTTCTATCGGAACAGGGATCGAAGCAAGGCCCTACTCTTTTAAAAGACTGGAAAAAGCAGGAAAAATTGGCTGGGTAAGCCCTATTGTTGACATTCTGATGTCTGCCAATGCAGAAACAGTGGATTACCAGCTGGAACAGATGTTTCAGACACTGGGACTTAGAAATCAAAAAAATTATTACCGTTTGAATCCTTCACTAAAAAATGCTTCTCCCGCCATGGATAATGTAAGAAGGTCCAATATTGAGAATCTGATACAGGCCGGACTGAGCTATATTGATGATAACAGAGAAACTTTGAACCAGATTGTTCAGAAACTCATCAAAAATAAAATATAAGCTTTTTACCTTATAACTACCTTATATAAGTTATTAAGATTATATTTAAAAATTAAAAAATCTTTTTTAAACACGTCAAGTTTTGTCGTTTCGCCCCACTACCTTTGGAGTATCAAAAAAGACACAGAACAACAATCTAAAAAACTTTAAAAAGCCTTTGAATTCAACATTTCCCTATGCTGAACAGCCTGAAATATGTTCAAAAAAATATAACCAACACCTTATCACACAAAACATGGAAACACCAGATCACAATACAGATATACTCATCGATGAAGATCTCTATACGATAGAATGGAGTGATATCGAAAATGCTGAGATGGATTATGAAAACTATCTCAACGACATTGAAAACTTCTTCAGAGAAGATTTTGAAAAAGGAATACCTGAAGAAGATATTTTTTAAATAAAATTAAAAAAACACGACAAGTTCTGACGCTGTCCGACATTACCTTTAAATCTCTGTAATACACGCACAGCAATCTCATTAAACAACCCCGAACCCCCTTGAATTCACCATTCACAAAATGCTGGACAGCCAGAACTATGTCTGAAAATATAGCAAAAGTGCATCCTCCACTAAAAAAGGGATACAATAATCAATTTATTAACCAACAAATCACACAACGTTTTATGAAAACAAAAGAAGAACTCAGGCTCTATTTTGAAAATGGAGATATTCCAAAACAGGAAGACTTTTGGGAATGGCAGGACGCTTACTGGCATAAGGATGAGAAAATCGATATGGCAAAAATCGCAGGTCTGGAAAACGGATTACCCCGTTTTAATGACTTTTATGCTGAGATAGATGAAAATGGAAATGCTTCCCTGGCTCATTTACAAGTCAAAAGAATATTTATTAAAGCAGGAACACTATACATTCCCGACAGGTTTCTTCTTAATACAGGGATATCAGAAATATCAATTTCTGACAGCGTTACTACCATTGGGAAAGAGGCCTTCAGCAATAACCTTATTAAATCTGTTCATCTTCCCGCTCAGGTTAAAACCATCTATGATAATGCATTTTCTAACAATCAGATCACAACATTATCCTTATCTGAAGGGCTTATAGAAATTAAAAATTCAGCTTTTAGCTATAACAAAATCAGCTCTTTGTCTATTCCCTCTTCGGTTGCCATGATTGGTTCCAAAGCATTTAGCAACAATCCTGATTTACGGTATGTAAGGCTGGAGCACTCAACCCTATATTACGCTGATGCTTTTGATGCCCAAACAACAGTTGTGGGTGGAAGTTTAATCATTGACATGTAAATAACATTATGAAAACAAAACAAGAATTAAAACTCTATTTCGAAAACGGAGATATCCCAAAACAGGAAGATTTTTGGGAATGGCAGGACGCTTACTGGCATAAGGATGAGAAAATTGACATGCGCAAGATTGCAGGTCTGGAGAATGGTACATTCAACATACTCTATGCTGAAATAGATGCTGATAAAAATGCTTCATTAGCTTTCTTTTCAAAGAGAAAAATTGTGATAAAAGAAGGAACACTCACTATTCCCCAAAATTTCACCGCAGGTCTGCAGGTAACTGATGTAGAAATCCCTGACTCTGTAACAAGTATCCAGGAAAGAGCATTTAGTAACGGAGGCTTAACGACCATTACAATTCCTCCAAAGGTAACCGAAATTCCCAATTGGGCTTTTTATAATAACAGATTGGCGTCTTTAGTTATTCCGGACAGCATTATCAACATTGGAATACAGGCATTCACAGCCAATCAGCTGACACAGCTCCGCCTTCCTAAAGGAATAACAGTTATCTCACAAGGTGCCTTCTCTGTCAATAAACTCACATCTGTTGAGATTCCCAATGGAGTAACGGAAATTCGATCTGATGCCTTTGTCAGTAATCAGCTCACCTCAGTGATTATTCCCGATAGTGTTCTCAAGATTGAAAACAATGCTTTCAGAGATAACCAGCTTACAAAAGTAACACTAGGCCCGGAAACGACCTATTTACCTTATTCTTTTGACAGCACAGTAGAAATCGTGGGAGGAAAACTCATCAATTAAAATTTTTAGAAAAATGAAAACAAAACAAGAATTAAAAAAATATTTCGAAAACGGAGATATCCCGGTACAGGAAGAATTCTGGGAATGGCATGACTCTTACTGGCATAAAGACGAGAAACTAAACAATACTTCACTTGATCTGCCTGTTTATACAGAATTTGCCTATTCGCCAATGGATAGTACAGAAATTATTGGAACTGATAATATCATTGTTTTTCCTGAAGGTATAAAAACTATTGGAGGTTTTATCTTTTCAGTATCCGTACCACGCATTTCAAAAATTATTTTTCCTAAATCTCTTGAAAGGATAAAAGCTCGAGCATTTAACTCTCAATACCTAAAGGGAACCATAACAATTCCTGGTTCATGTAAAACAATAGAAACATTCGCTTTTGCAAGTGGTAACGCCCGGATATCAAAAATAATATTAGAAGAGGGAGTAGAAACTATTGAATCATCAGCATTTCAGTTATCAACAAGCAACGACCTAACAGCTTTATATATTCCAGATTCAGTCACCTCTGTAGGAGAAAATGCATTTGCCATTCCTTCACTACAAACAGTCTCTGCACCACAAGGTTTAGATCTGAGCAGATCAGGTATTCCAATCGGAATTATTACATACAGATAAACCCAATCAGTTAAATTTTTAAGCAAATGAAAACAAAAGAAGAATTAAAAAAATATTTCGAAAACGGAGATATTCCGGTACAGGAAGAATTCTGGGAATGGCATGATTCATACTGGCACAAAGATGAAAAGATTCCTGCGGCTCAATTAGATTATGATCTGTCACAAAAAGCAGATGCAAATGCATCCAATATAAATCCCCAGAATGCTCAGCTTTGGAAAGAAAAAATTGAAACTCAAACAACTATTCAGGCTCCGCAATTGAATGGAAACGTCTTAACGGTATTTTATACGGGTGAGAATGGAGTTCAGCAAAGCAAATCCGTAGATTTAAGCAGCTTGGTAACCCGTGATATCAGTATTGAGAATGCTTCATATGATGCCTCTCAAAATATTATTACCATTAACCAGAATGACGGCACTGCCTTTCAGATTAATCTTTCGGAATTCAGTATCATTCCCACCACCAATGCAGATGGAAGTGTTACATTGTCACAGGAAGGACAGGAAAAAGTTATCCTGAAAAAAGTAGCTGTAACAGGCAGTTATAATGACCTTTCTGACAAACCCACTTTTAGCGGGAATGATAATTTACAAAATGTCATTGACAGAGGTAACGGAACAACCAAACCTATTATTTTTCAGCCAAGCCAGGGCAGAGCAGGCGAAATCAATTTCAGTCCTACAACGTATTCCTTCTGGTTTGGAAATTTGAACACGGATCATACCGGAGCTTACGGACTGGGAATTGGTTATAATACATTATCAAAGTTAACTACAGGATCAAATAACGTAGCACTTGGTTCTTACGCTTTAAATGAAACCACTACAGGAAGATGGAACACAGCAACCGGTGTTTCAAGCGGAGCTAAACTTACCACGGGTAATTTCAATGCTTTTTTTGGAACACAGGCGGGAACTGAAACAACAACAGGAAACGGAAATACGTATATCGGAGATGAGGCAGGAAACAAAAATATTGCCGGAACCAATAACACTGCGCTGGGTCTTGGAGCCGCTTATTCCTTAACTAATGGAACCCAGAATACTTTTTTAGGTGCTTTTGCCGGGTATGTTCATGGTAAAGCGACAACTTCAGGCGCATGGGGCTCCAATACTTTTATCGGATATAATGCCGCCTCTACTACTCATGCTATGGGTGTTTGGGGAGATAACAATGTCGTTATCGGCTGTAATGCCCCGTTAGGAGGTTCAATATTCAACAAGCTGGTGATTGAATCCAATCCGGTAGCAAGACGTCACGATCTTGTCACTCCATTAATTGGTGGCGATTTTGCCGCAAGAACATTGGATTTTGACGCTGTTGTTTCTGCAAGAAGAACCCCTCTCGCCGACAGTACTTATACAAAAGTAGCTGTTCTGAATGCCAATAATGTATTTGGGTATAAAAACCTTTCCGACTTCCAAAACTGCATTCCTCTCACAGGAACAGAAGTGAACAATCCCGTTTCCGGTCATATCCAGTTTGAGAATGCCGAAGCACCGGAAATTGAATCTCTTCTTTATAAAATCAATACTCAGGACGGAATTAAAAACCAGGTAGGTTTCTTTCCAAGCGGAGTTTTGATCACATCAGGCAGTGTAGATAATTCTATACAATCGAATTTAGATGTCAGTAAAGATTACGGTGTATTGGCAAGAGCTTATGGTGCAAAACTTAGTTTAAGTAATGCAGGAGCTTCTTTAACGAGCTTTACCGCTCATTCTGACGGAAAAGGAATCATGGTAAGCAATTATCCAGATGAACCTGTTATGGTAGAACATCAGGTATCAAATGCCAGAGGATTAAGTTCTAAAACTTATTTTGGAGACAACGCACAGGAAAATGATTACATCCAGAAACAATATGCAGACAAACAGCATTCCTACAGTACCAAAGAAGAGCTGACAGGCGGAAAATGGATCAACGGTAAGCCTGTTTATAAAAAGACCTTGTATCTGAATCAGATTCCGAGAACAGGTGAAATCGATTTAATACCTGAATTCCCGGATCTTGAAACCATTATCTCCAACGAAATGTTTACAGAATGGGATGATCTTAAAGCGGCATTTGCAGGCAACCAATGGAGAACAAAAGCCTATATCACAATCGAAAGAGAAAGAGCTATTATTGAGCTGTTGAATGTACCTGATTACAATTATTCTCTTATCAATTCATTTACCCTAACCCTTGAATACACAAAAAAATAAGCAACCATGTCAACAAATAATACATCAACAGTAAAATCCGCATTTACTGTCGGAAAATCCTTAATAGGAGAAGGAATTATTAACTACAAAGAAACAAACCCTATGAATACCAATAACGCATCACAATCACTTTTCAGATTTGTAAGTCTGAGAAACCCGCAATTGACAGAAATTAAAGACAAAAACTTAGGATTTATCCACAGGCCTAAAGGAGTAACCGGTGTTTTTGATACAGCAGTCGTTGGAAGACCTGCCAAAACTTTAAAATTTACAGCCATGAAAAGGGCTGCCGGTGAGTTTAACAATTCCGGATTCGAAAGCGAGAAGAAAATCGAAGAAGGAGCATTTAAAGATCTTCTGATGATCGGAAGAAAGCTTTCTAAAAAAGAAACATTAGAAAGCACTGACTGGACGTTCGTTACAGATTATTACAAAAGCCTTATTAATACCAACAGACAGCTGAACGCAGAAGGAATTGCTATATTTTCCCAGCTTTGGAATAATTATATTTATCAGATTGTTACCCAGGGAGATTTCTATATTAAAGAAGCCATCAGCCACATTTTAATGGCTATTCAGCTTGGTTTTGCCAGCAACCAGGACCTTACAGATCAGGAAATCATCAAAATTAATGGAGAAAAACCATTGGAAAAGGCAATGGATGGAAAAATTATACTTCCTACCATTCTATTTTCAGAGGATACAGAAACAGCATCTTTAGTTTCATCTGCAAACGCTGAAGGTTCCGAACCGGCTTTGGCAGCAAGAACGGTTCAAAGATTAGAGTCTGAAGCAAGAGCTTCTTTTGTATCCAGCAAAGCGATCCACAGAAAAGAATCTCTGAACACACTGAATTCCGAGCTGGAAAAGCTTCAGAAAAAGTTCTATAAATCCAGATATCAGGCCTATCAAGATGAGTATTCCAAATATATGGCAGAAAACAAAGAGCGTTTGGAACTGTATGACAGAAAGCTGGCCGAAGTAGACAGTAAAATCACTCCGGATATGTCCGAAGAAGAAAAAGAACGCCTTTACAGCACTTTGAAAGAATATGAAGTTGCTCCTTTCGTATTTACGTACAAAAATGAAATCAATTTGGAAGATTTGCAGGCAAAGCTTTCTCCGGAATCTTTCGACCTTTTTGTAGAACTTTTCGGTGAATCTACAACCAGCTTAACTTCTGTAGCAGAAGATACAGACAACCTTCAGATCCTTTCGCACGACACCTTAAGAATGGGCGCTCAGACCATTGTTCTTGATGATGAGATTGAAAGCTATGCTGATGCTTTATTTGTTGTAAGAAACAATATCTCTGCTTCCATGGAGACCGCACTTCAAAATAGTCCTCTTCCGGAACAACAGTATGCCAATATCGGCGGAGCTTCAATACCTCTTATTCAGAATACAGCCAGAACACCGATGGCATACAGCTTATATGCTCACAGTGCTTACGTAGTAGCAGGCAGCAGAGGATTTGTTAATTTTTCTTTTGAAGTTGAAGATGTTTCGTGGAGCGTTGCCAATGCTAAAATTACAGCTACAACAGATGCTGCCGGAACTTTCGAAGAAAATTACAGCAATATTTCTGTAGTTGATAATAAAATTACCTTACCTGCGGCTTTAGTAAACAGATTCAGAACCAGCTTTAGTTTCAAAATAGAAATTATTTTTGATAACGGAAGCCAGGCTTATGGAGAGATTGCCACACAATATCTGAAAGAAGACTTAAACCTTACCGGAATGCTGACTCTGAAGCGTGCAGCAGTGGAAAACCCAGGAACACCTGAACCAGGTACAACCCAAAAACGTAAAAATTTCGGGATCAAAAGATTGGGAGTAGCAGATTATATGAAAGTCGTGCAAAGTGTTCATGCTTATGTTCCGGGAGAGGTTTCCAATATTGAGAACGTTATGGCAAGCGAACTGAGACATAAGTCTTCTGTTTCCAGAGAGTACTCTGAAATTACAGATACAACTTCCAAATCTCAGGAAACAGAGAAGATGTCAGACACTTCCAAAACTTCCAGAACGGATATGCAGACCGAAGTTGCGAAAGAAATTGAAAAGCAGCAGAGTATTTCTGCCTACACAAGATTCAGCTATGGAAATGACAGTGCCATGAAGTTTGAAATCGGAGCAGATTATGCCAATAACTCAGCACAGCACGACAGTACAAGACAAGCCGTAATGAAATCTCAGGAAATTACAGAAAGAGCAATGGAAAGAGTTCTTACTAAAATTTCAGAAGAAAGAGTTCAGAAAATCATCAAGGAATATACGGAAACCAATGTTCATGAATATGATAACAGAGGGAAGGTAACCAACACTGATAATGCTGAAGCTGCACAGCCTAAACACATTACCGGAGTTTACAGATGGATCGACAAGAAAATGAAAAACCAGATCTACAACTATGGTAAGCGTACGATGTTTGAATTTATGGTTCCTGAACCTTCAAGATTACACCGTCTGGCTCTTACTGTTGCCAAAGCTCAGGTACTTAAAGCTCCTGTAGATCCAAGAAAAGCACCGGAACCATGGTTAATGGCAGATCCAAAATCTGCAACGATTGTACAGATCCAGCATTGGGCTCAGGAATACGGAGTAACTTTAGAGGCATTCCCGGAAGCAACCAAACAAGTAATTCATACTGCTTCCAGCGTTCCTCAGACAAATGATGATTTTGGAATTGACTATACACAGTTTACCATCCCGGACAATTATGCCGGAAAAAATGCAAGCTTTGCCTGCAGATCAACCAGAAACAGAGGTGGTGGATGGTCAGGGTCACGTTATTCTGAAGTGATGTTCTCTAACTTAAAAGGAGATATGATTGGCCGTTCTGAACGTGGTGGAGACCTTAATTTTGACGATGGGTCATCTGGTTTCAATATCACAGGTAATGTATCTTTCCAGGTGAAGGGCCACAACGTAAGAAGTTATACCATCAAAGTTGTTGTGAACTGTGAGCTGAGCGATGCCTTTATCAACAAGTGGAAAACAGACAGTTTTAATGATATTATTAAAGCCTATGAAGCTGCTTATGCCAAATTCCAGGAAGATCAGGCAAGGCTGGATGCAGAGCAAAAAGAAAAAGAAGCTCAGCTTAAAGAAAGACAGGATACTTTCTACCGTTATATGGAACATGATGTCTTAAAGCACAACTGTATCGCTTATTTATTACAGGATTACCTTTATACATTAGGCCAGGAAACAACCAATGGTGCTGATGAGAAAACAACCATGGATAATTTCCAGGTATACCTGAATGAAAATCTGGACAGATATACAGCCCTTGCCAAGTTCATGGAGCAGGCATTTGAATGGGAAATCATGGATTATACCTTCTATCCTTACTATTGGGCCAACCGTAAGAGCTGGCAGGAATTCTATATCAGCGAAAGTATGGACCCATTGTTCAGAAGTTTCCTGCAGGCAGGTATGGCAAGGATTATCGTTACCGTAAAACCAGGTTTCGAAGCAGCTGTTCAGTTCTTCCTTGAAACAGGATTGATCTGGAATGGCGGTTCTGTTCCGGTAATCGGAGATCCAATGTACATGAGTATCGTGGACGAAATGAGACAGCCAACCGGAGAGCCTCAGGGTAAATACTGGATTACCAGAATCCCTACTACCCTAACGATCCTTCAGGATAAATCTACAGGACTTCCGGTAAATCAGCCATTACCGATTTTCCCTGAAAATGCCCCTGAGAATTGTGAAAACCCATCAGAACTGGAGTTTGAAACAAGTTTCAGATTAGATGAAGATGCACAATTGTCACATAGTGACGGAGCTACAACATTGCCTACAACAATTGTTGGATAGAATTTACCTTAATGGCGGTGTGAAATATCACCGCTATTTTTTACAATTTTTAATTTCAAAAAACTTAAGAAATGAAAAATATAGATATTAGAAACCTAACAAAGATTGGTTTGGCAGATGTGGATGTCTATAAGACTAATCATAGGAAATTTAGTGCCACATCTCCCAAGTTATTAATGTTTTTTAGATCTTCAGATCAGGCTAAGGGCCTTCCTAAAGATTCATCTGGTAAAAACAACGATATGAAATATAATCAATCATTTGGTTTTGATATGTTTTGCCAGCATCTATATGGTAATAATACTGATGTCTACAAAAATGGATACTATGAAAAAAAGGTTGTTGGCGGAAAAACAGTTGACGACAAATCAAGAGAAAAAATTGTAGGAAAACTTGAGTCTTTTTATGAAAAAGATCCTAATCTAACATATGAATTAAAAGACCCAAAATCTCCGCCAGTATCTTACTTTATTGATGAGACATACACATTATCAAAAAGGAACAAAAAAATGACAGATATCAGTTATTATATTCCCAATGTACTTATTAAGCCAGGTCAACAAGTCGTATTGTCTGCCAAATTTTTCGACACAGATAATGCTTCAAAATTAGGAGCTATTGTTTCATTCAAATTATCTAATAATAAAGGCATTGAAACTTTTACCTCCTCTCTTACATTTAATAATAACGAGGATGTTTTAGATTTTATTATTAAAACTAAGGCTAGCGAATTTATTGCTGACAAAACAACAGTAACAGCTTTTATCAATGATAGCACAGGAAAAGAATTGGAAATAGGCAAAATTAATCTATTACCTAATCAATTATTAAAAGCAAAATCCTTCTTTATTGATGTTTTTTATAATACGACGACTCCAACTGCTCCCTTCAATGGTACAACAATGATAAATGATTTAAATATAAAAGCTTTAAATCAATCGTCTGTAGAATTAATTTCCGGAGGAGCAAATAAAACAATGTTTATTAAAGCTAATGATCAGGAACTTGTAGATGGGAAATATGACGGGCAGCCAATTTCCAATATTTTGACAAATAAGGGAGCTGGAAAGCCATATGAGCTCAATGATTTAAATAAAGCTTTAAGAATAATAACGTCAAGATTCTATGAAGAAATAATTAATGAAATTATAATAAATACTGAAACAGAATTAAAAAATCTCGATGTAAACGACGGAACTGCTACAAGAAAGCTAATTGATCCATCCTCCTCACTAAAGGGAGTATTAGATGACCTGGATATTACAAAGCCTTTCAATTCAGGAGGTAGTGTTATGAAAAGATATGATTTTATTAAAGATCGATTATATGGTTATTTACATTATGAATTTAAAATAAATTATCTTTTTGCATTTATATGTCATAATATCGAAACAAAAGTAACGACAACTTCAACAGCAACTACTTCAACTACTTCCCGTGATGAAGCAATGGCTTTTCTCGATGCAAAAGAAATCATTATTCCAAATAATGCTATTGGAAAAACAATGACTTTAGCTCATGAAATTGCACACTGCTTCGGTGTTAGACATACTTTTGATATTCCAGGAAGCAGTCCACAAATAGGGGATCTGAAACTTCCTCAGCAAAAAACCCTTGAAAATATTATGGATTACCCTAAGAATGGTGATGCTGACAGAAGGTCTTTTATTAAATACCAATGGGATAAAATAAGAGAGAGTGTTTCTTCGCGTGTAAATACAGTTGCAGAACTTAACTTTGAACAACATACCGACAGAAACCAATCCGGTCTCGTCGATTTTACTAAAGAAACAGGTTATATATGGGACTATAGCAGAAATTTAATGGACTTCCTCATGAGAGCAATGGAAAAAAAATATAATGGTGATTATTCAGAAATTAGAAATTCTAGTGATAAAATTTTGACTATTTTTGCTAATGAAATTACCAAAACTTTAAATAAATTATGAAAACTCTATTTAAATTTATACTTTTTATATTTATCCCATTACATTTTTCAGCTCAGAGCGCTTTACAGTACGATTTTAAAAAACAGGTGAATTATGTTTTTCAAGGTTCTCTATACGAGGCTTTCCAAGAAGCTGTAACCAATTATAATAGTAATTCCAAAGAATATATTCAGTCTGATATTCTACCTTTAAAGTTTGCAACTCAGCATAAAGAAAGTAAAAATAAAAACTACACAATAAAAATTGAAGATTTCCCCAATCAATATAATATAAAATTCAAATTTGATCAATATGAAAACACCAAGGAAAACTGTTTGAATTTTTTAGAAATTGATACAAATAAATTATTTATACAATCACAAAAAGATAATTCAGGAGTTAAGTATATTAATACATATTTAAACTCTTTTATTCTAAGTAGTAGTTGTGATAATGATAACACAAAAACATGGATTTCAAAAAGTTTCCTATGCAAAACCCATGTGATATCTAATGATTATATTGATATTAACAAAGATTTTAAAATAATCAACATATTGTATTACAACACTTTATCATTAACCTCTAACAGCGATAAAAATAAGTTTGAAATTACTATTTATGAGAAGGTTGATAGGCAAATGAATCTTTTAATGAGAAAAACAATTATAAAAGGGAATAAGGAAGATGCAATTGATTATTTAAAACGCTATAATATTAATTACAATAACATTAATGATAAGGACTTTCAAGAACAGGATTTCAAAAAAATTTAAAACTGATTCCTAATAGTAATACTTAAAAAAATTTTGCAGAAATAATGTATAGATATTACATTTTGAAACTATACAAAAAGTAGAATACGTTAATTGATAAGCCACAGCAATACTGTGGCTTATATTTTTAAAACTATCACATTCTTGCTATCTTCATCACATGCAAAAAATGGGAACCAATTAAACGTATGAAAGTATTAACAATAAAAGAAAGCGAGTTAACATGTAACCGTTTAGACGGCGGAGGAGTTCCTATATATTATCACAATGGCAGCCCTTTTACAGGTATTGTTTTACGATACTATGACACTGGCGAGCTTTTTTGCGAAGAGGAATATAAAGATGGCTATCAGGAAGGATGGTTCAGATCTTATCATAAAAACGGTAAAAAATACACAGAATACAAAGCCCATAACAACGTAGAATACGACGGGACTTATAAAAAATGGGATGAAAATGGTAATTTGACGGCATCCTTCTAATAAAAATAGAATAAATAAAAAATAAAACACGACACGTTTTGTCGCATTAACCGCATATATTTGTCTTATAAAACTTTACCATGAATGCAGCGTTGCTGCACCCTAAAAAATAGAGAAATGAAGAAAGATTTTTATCTGACAAGATATGCCTTAATAATTAAAAGATTAGAAAGTTCTCCGGCTACCTATTCACAGCTGGAGGACTATCTTTTAAACTCTTTTGAATTCCAGGATGCAGGAATCAAGAGCTACTCTATCCGTACCCTGCAGAGGGATATCCGGGAGATTTCCGATCTTTTCAACCTCTCTATTCACAACAAAAAAAAGGGTGACAATCGGTATTATATCGAGAGCCGCCCGATTATGGAAGTGGATGAATACAATCAAAAACTTCTTGAATCCTTCCAGGTGAGCAACGCCCTGAATCTTCATCCGGACTTTTCAGATTTTATCTTTTTTGAAAGCCGTAAACCCACCGGTGTAGAACATTTTTATGATCTGTTCTTTGCGATCCGGAATAAAAGAGTTGTGAGTTTTGAACACTACAATTACAAGAACAAACTGATGACCTCCAGAAAGGTTCATCCTTTGGCTTTAAAAGAATCTAAAGACCGATGGTATCTTATTGCTATTGATACCAAAGACAAAGTTTTAAAATCATTCGGGCTTGACAGGATCAATTATCTTGATGTGGCTAAAAATCAGTTCAGGGAAAAATACAAATACAACTTCAGAGAGCACTTTAAAAATGCATTCGGAGTGATGAACCTGACAGAACAGAATCCTCAGAACATTGTATTGAAATGCAGCCGCCATCAGGGAGAGTACATCAGAAGTTTCCCACTTCATCAGTCTCAGAAAGAAACCAAAGAAACGCCGGAAGAGATCTATTTTGAGTTCTTCCTCCACCCTACTTATGATTTCATGCAGGAGATTCTTTCTTACGGAAAAGAAGTAACCGTTCTGGAACCGAAAACCTTAGTTGAAGAGATCCGCAATCATTTGCAGGAATCTTTGAACCGTTATCTTGAAAGCTGATCATCAGGAATATATTTCATATTTTTTGTTATATTTACATAAATATACCCTTATTGAAAACTTTATTCATTGGCATCAGCTACTTTATCTCTTCCTCTTTTCTCGCACAGCAGAAAGAAGAGTTCAGACTTGTAAAGAGTTATTATAACCAGCACAGAAATATGCTGAATAAAGAGTTTAAAAAGAAATTTGATGCAGAATCCAATACGGTAAAAAAAGCTGCGATAAAGGGAGACTTCCTTTTTTTCATGAAAAAAATGGATAGCATTGAAAACAATGCCCTGATTGGAGCTTTATTAAAAGTCAGGAATCTGGAGGACCTTCAAACCATCAAAAATCCCAGGCTCACCTCATCTGAAAAGTTTGCAGATGCTGAAAAGATTGCGGATTATCCCGGAGGTATCAATTCTTTAAGGCAGGAAGTCGCCAATCTGCTGTATGTTGACGGAGTATATTCTAAAGAGAAGATGATAAAAACGGATGTGGATTTTATTGTTGAAAAAGATGGAACAGTCAGCAATGTTCATGCACAGGGAGATAATTTTACCTTTAACAGACAGGCAGAAATTGCTTTATATTCCCTGGCGGAAAAATTTTCCCCGGCAATGCTGAAGGGCGACCCTACTATTTACCGCTTTAAACTTCCTTTAACTTTAACGATAACAGATTAATGTTTACCGACGAATATTACATGAAAATGGCGCTGCAGGAGGCAGAGGCCGCTTTAGAAAAAGATGAGGTCCCTATCGGATGTGTAGTGGTTTCCAACAACCGGATTATTGCAAGGGCCCATAATCTTACTGAAACACTGAACGATGTGACCGCCCATGCAGAAATGCAGGCCATCACCTCTGCTGCCAACTTTCTGGGAGGGAAATACCTGAAAGACTGTACGCTTTACGTAACGATGGAACCGTGTGTGATGTGTTCAGGAGCGCTTTCCTGGTCTCAGATTTCCAAAGTAGTGATTGGAGCGCGTGATGAGCAGAGAGGTTTTATCAATAAACATCTTTCTCTCCACCCTAAAACAGAAGTTATTACGGGAATCATGGAATCGGAATGCTCTTCTATTGTTAAAGAATTTTTTAAAAGTAAAAGATAATTAAAAACAAAAGCCGGAGGATAGTGATATTCTCCGGCTTTCAATTTTATAATAGTAAGACAATCTCTTTAGTCTTTTAAGATACAATATCTCACCAGATCAAAATATTCTCCGTCCTTTTTCACTTCTTTTATCAGAACAGCCTCCTGCTCCATTCCTACTTTCTCCATAATTCTTCCGGAAGCAGGATTGTGAGGAAAATGAGTAGCAAAAATTTTATTCAGCTTCAATTCTTTAAAGCCAAAATCTATTATTGCTTTTGCAGCCTCGGTTACATACCCTTTGTTCCAGTAAGGAATGCCTATCCAGTAGCCAAGTTCAGCTTTATCATCATCTCTGTCATGCAGCCCGATAGCTCCTATGATCTGATCCTCTTTATTCCGGATAGCAAACGTATACCCTGTATTATTTTCAAAAGCTTCTTTTGACATTTTCACCCAGGATCTGGCATCATTTTCCACGTATGGATAAGGAATATTGGAAGTAAGATCAGAAAAAATCCTATGCTGAAGAAGTTCAACGATAAAAGGAATATCCTTTTCTTCCAGCTGTGAAAGGATCAGTCTTTCGGTTTGTAGTACGGGAAATTTTTCCATTATATTAATTGTAAGATTGAGGAACTAAAGTATCAGCTGGATCCAACCTCAACCTTAATCATTTAAATTTATAAATCTTTTCCGAGGAAATACAGACCTTTCAATGTATGGAGCCTGTCCATCACATGGATCTTATCCGTAAGGGGTTTGTAAACATGGGAAACACCTCCCGTTGCTACTACGAAACAATCGTCATTCACTTCCTCGTTGATACGGCTGACAAAGCCTTCTACCATTCCAAGAAAGCCATATACCATACCACTCTGCATACAGGTTACCGTATCCAGTCCCAAAACAGATTTGGGTTTCTTCAGTTCGATATCCGGGAGCTGTGCAGTCTGGTTGATCAGCGAATTCAGAGACGTAACAATTCCCGGAGCAATAATTACCCCTAAGGTTTCTCCTGTTTCAGCTACACAGCTTGCTGTAAGGGCTGTTCCGAAATCTATGACAATTTTCTTTCTGTTCGGGTAAAGATTGTGTGCAGCTACAAGGTTGGCATAGATATCTGTTCCCATCTGCTTAGATTTTGCCTGTACTCCGGAAGGAGTATTTCTGTCAACAATCACAGGATTTGTTCCATGAATTTTTTTGATCCCTGAGCTCATTACTTTGGTAAGCTGAGGTACTACGGATCCGATAATTACCTTATCAATCTCTTTCGGATCAATTTTATAGGTTTGATAGAGCATCAGCATCTGTACATAAAGTTCATCTGCTGTTCTGTAAGGTTTTGTATTGATAACCCACGAAATATCACAATTATCGCCATTGAAAAGACCAAATCTGATATTGCTGTTTCCTACGTTTATTACGATTGAATTCATTGACATATTTTTCAGAAGAAATTCATTACACAAATTGAAATCCTGCTTATTTTTGAGGCACTAAATTTAATAATTTTAAAAAAAAGAACCTGTCATAATCAGACTAAATTACAATGGCTCACTTATTTTTTCTTTCTCCGGAACAAATCAGTATATTTAATAACACATTATAATTATTCTGACTATCTCATGAAAAAACTGATCCTCGGTACTTTACTATGTCTCAGCATCTCTGTTTTTGCACAATCCGGCAATTCAATGGCAGGCATTTTACAAAAAATAAAAAGTCAGTCAAAAATTGATACTCAGGATAAAGCAGTTTATGATCTGATGGATGAGTTTTATCAAAAAAATCTTCAGGCTGACAATGATGAAATGACTCCCGAGTTTACCCACAAACTTCAAAAAGCAGTTTCGGATTCAAATACCAAGAATATACACCTGCTTTATCTTTTTTTGATGTATCAGCAGCATATCAGCCAGGCCGTGGCAGAAGGAAAAAAAACTGATCCCGTGTTTCAGATTGAAACCATGAATCTTCTGGAAAGTGAAACAAAAGAAGTATATGGAAAGCTCCCGGCAATTATTTACATTTTTAAAGCGGAGGCCTTGGAGAGCGGCACAAAAAAGGAAGAAGCACAAATTACAGTTGCAAACGGCTTAAAAGAATATCCGGATTCTGTTCCTTTAAAGGTTTACAATTATCTAAATACCAAAGATGAAACTTTGAGGAAAGATCTTATCCAAAATCATCCCAATCACTGGATGGTACAGCAATTTGGAATACAATAAAAAATCCACAGACTCATCTGTGGATTTTTATGTGATATATTTATAATTATTTCACCTCTACAAAATTATTTTCCATATTCACATCTGCAATTCTCTGGCTGAAATCGATTCCCAGGACAGACAATTGAGATTTTGTATAAGGAATAGTAAGGGTATATTCTTTCTGAGTCCATGGCCAGTAAGGCATTGTTTTAAACTCACCATAGATATCCTTTTCTTTCCATGTATGGGTCATATTCATCGGAATCTGATAGGTAACGACTTTCTTATCGGTCGTCATCACACCAAAATCAATTGGCATCGGAACCTGACCATTATTAATCAGGGTAATGGTGGTAGATTTCGCATCATACTTTACATCCTTAATTCCGTAATCGATAGTTTTTGTCGTATTGATCCAGTAATTATGGAACCATTTCAGATCCATCCCTGAAACTTTCTGTGCAATGTGAAGGAAGTCCCTGTCTGAAGGATGCTTCATACTCCACAGGTCATAATATTGCTTTAAGGTTTCTGCAAGATTCTGCTCTCCCATAATATATCCAAGCTGCACCAGATACAATTCACCTTTTACATAGGATGCATAGGTGTAAGATGTACCGTTATCATGATGATCTCCCAACCAAACGGCAGGTTCTTCAATTCCTTTTTTAACGAAGTTTCTGTAGGCATCCAATCTTTCAACAAAAGGATTCGGAAGATCTTCAGGGAATAACTGATACATGGTATAGCCTTCCGCATAGCTTGTAAAACCTTCATCCATCCACGGACGTACAGATTCGTTAGTGGCAAGCATCTGCTGATACCATGAGTGGGCTCCTTCGTGAGCCATTAATCCCATCAAATCTTTAACACTTTTAGCTTCTCCTAAAATCATGGTACACATCCCGTATTCCATTCCGCCGTCTCCGCCCTGGATAAAGGCATAGGTAGGATATACATATTTCCCGAAGTGAGCATTCATGATCTGGAAATATTTCGTGATATAAGGCTGAGATTCACCCCATGCTTTCGTTTTATCATTTTTCTGATACACCAGATATACTTTCGGACCTTCCGGAACATTGAAGCTTTCTACAGAATAATCTCTGTCTGCACTCCATGCAAAATCAAGGATATTTTTTGCGGTCCATTTCCAGACCGCTTTTTTGTCTTTTTCTGTTTTTATTTTGGCATTGGCATCGTAGCCTTTTACTTCTGTTGGATTTTCCAGAATTCCTCCTGCTCCTACGATATACTCTTTGTTGATTTTAATGGTAACATCAAAATCGGAGAACGGTGCATGGAATTCTCTTCCCAGATAATCGAAAGTGGCCCAGCCATCATAATCGTATTCAGCAATTTTCGGATACCATTGCGTCATGGTCATGTCTACTCCTTCTCTGTTGTTTCTTCCGCTTCTTCTGATCTGCATAGGAATCACAGCATCCCAATCCATTGTAAAAGTAGTCGTAGAATTAGGCTTGATCGGTTCTGCCAGATACACTTTCATAATGGTTTCCTGAACTTCAAACTTCAGGTCTTTCCCATTTTGTTTAATCCAGTGAATGTTCTGAGCTCCTTCCTGATCTTTTGGAATGGAAGCGAGTCTTGAAATACCATCTTTCTGCAGTCTCCCGTCCCCATTTTTTCCCTGGGAAGCCACTCTCTGATCCATCATGGAATTAGGTTTAAAAGCATTCCAGTATAAGTGGAAATAAACCACATTCAGCTCATCGGGCGAATTGTTGGTGTATTCTAATGTTTGTTTTCCCTGATAGGTAAATTTTTCAGCATTGACATCTATATCCATCTTGTACTTCGCAGCCTGCTGATAATAAGCTCCTTGCTGAGCCTGAAATTGTGAAATGATAAACGCAAAAATGATTGCAGCCGATTTTCTCATTTAAAATTTTATTTTTTCTAAAGGTAGTTAATTTAAGTAAGAACCTCAAATAGGAGTTATTCTGAGGTTTTTATTCTGTTTGTTATGGTTTTAGATGGATTTTAATATGGATGGTTAAATTCTTTTTTTGAGCTCTTTGCAAGGATATTTTTTGAGGATAGGATATGTAATTTCAGCTGTTTTTCAACAGTTTTTTAACTAAAGTAATCTGTCCCAGATGATAATAGCTGTGTTCAATCATTCCATCGATATTTCTTCGGTAAGTTCCATATTTTTCATCAACGAAAACCTCATCCAGTTGGGAATCCGGCATCTGTTCCAATAATGTGGCAAACTTTTCGGAATCCGTCCAGAGTTTACTCAGCAAGTCTTCCCATTGTTGCTGAGATTCTATGGGAGGAAGATCAAAACTGAATTGGTCTTTAATCTCAAGAGCTCCTCCTTCAAAGACATTAATAATCCCTGCAATATAATAATCGATGTGAAAAGTAAGCATCGCAATGGTATTCAAAGTATCTACTTTTGTTACCGCCTGTTCCCAAGTCACCTCTGAAAGCTGATCTTTAAAATTGGTATTGGCGATCCAGAAACCATCCAGCAAAACTTCTCTGAATCTTTTTGATAATTGTAAGATTTGGCTCATAATTTTATTTATTAATTTCTAAAATATAACCAGTCTTTTCACCAATATATTGAGGATCCTCCCACAAATTACAAAACTCATCCTTATCATAAACCTTTAAGGTGTCTTCTGGATCTGCTACATAAACTTTTGAATTTTCTATCCTATAAACTACTACGAAGTGTTTAGATTTCCAATAAGCAATACATGGTAAATTTACATTTTTACTCAGATTTAGAAAATCAACCTTTAGTCCTATAGGTTTAAATCCCAGCGATTCCGAGGCATCAGATAATTCAAGCATAGTTGTTCCATTACTATTGACATGAGTCATTTCGCCCAAATACTTTTCTGAATATATTTTTCCATAATACTCAAAAATCATTTTTAAGCAAGCAGGGCCACAGTTATTTTCATTCGTTTGTTGGTAAAAAGGAAAATTTTGTTCTTCTTTTACATTACAACTTGATACAAAAAAAATCATGAGCATAAAAGATACGCTCATGAAATTATTTCTTAATTTATAAAGAAAAGTCATCTTAAAAATGTAATTATTTTTTAGCAGAAGCTTCTTTCTTACCGCTTTTTAAAATCTTTTCAAGGATTCTTAAAGTGATGAGATACGTTGGTTTTACTCCTGTAAGACCCAGCCCTCCTGAAGACAGTGTGCTTCCCGTTTCCAACGGATTATCCGATGCATAATAAGCATACATGACAAACAAATCCGGTGAAATATGGTGTCTGATCTTGGATGCTACCTGAATAGCTTTCTGGTAGTGTGCTCCTTCCATTTCAAGACCGATTGCTTTCCATGAAGTATTCATAAAATAGGAAAGGATATCTTTATTCTGGAGAGAGGTTCCCAGCACCGTAATCATTGGTCCTTCAAAAGCTTTTAATTCATCATCTTTAAAATCTTCCAGTTTTAAGGCATTTTCAAAAGGATAGTTATCTGCAGTTCCTTCGAAAATATGAGAAGTAGGGATCATGATATCACCTTTCGCTCCGGTAAGAATACCTGCTTTACCCATGATGGAAACAGATTTTACATGCATCATGTATACTTCTCCTTTATGTTCAAAAGGTCTCAGCAATTCGTCCATTACTTCGAAAGCCTGCTCTCCGAAGGCATAGTCAAAAACCATTACTACATCATCACTTGAGAACTTGATGTCTGCAAATGGTGTATTTTTCAAATCTGTTTTGCTGAGGTCTATAATCTGAACGTCAATATTACTTCCACTCTTGTCAGCAATATGAATCATCCCTTCCTCCAAAGCATATTTTAAAACTTTATCACGAAGTTCTTTCTTGTTGGAGATCTCTTCGTACAGTTTATAATCCACCTCGTGGTGCTGCTTCTTTTTAAGGGCATTATTGGCATACAGCATATTTTTCACCGAGTGCATATTGGCTGAAATAATGTGTAAAGGACGCATATGAAGATTGTTTTCAAATAAAACTTCCTTCACTTTGTTTGCCCATTTTTCTCCAAAATAATGGTGCCCTACTCTTTCTTTCAATATAGAACTGAAATGAATTTCTCTTTCTCTGCTACCTTTTGCATCATCAAGACTTACTTTTCCTAAGTTGTAAATGATTTTGAACAGACGGTCAGGATTATGATCGTCACCAAAAGTATTATAAGCTCTTAAAGTTTCATCAAAAGATCTTCCTATTAAAGAAGAAAGATGAATAAGTGCCACTTCTTTTTCTTTTCTGCTGAATTTTTTTTCTCCCTTCACTACTTCTTCAATAATTTTGAAGGCACGTGTCGGTTTCCAGTTTTCATCCTGGATGAATGCCAGATT
This sequence comes from Chryseobacterium sp. CP-77, assembly GCF_036362765.1. NCBI lineage: Bacteria > Pseudomonadati > Bacteroidota > Flavobacteriia > Flavobacteriales > Weeksellaceae > Chryseobacterium > Chryseobacterium sp. CP-77. The sequence continues at coordinate 3,668,339 of NZ_CP143637.1, read as the reverse complement.
ACGGATTTTATCAGCTTCTATAAACAGGAAGGTAAGGTGGGTAAGAATGTCATAAATTTCGGAACGGCCCAAAAGAACCTCAATATTCATCTGGTGTTCGTCTATTCTATAACAGTTTCTTCTTCTTTTCTTGGGAACAATAGGTTCGAAACTTCCTTTATCAAACCCTTCATCAGATGTAAGATGAATAAAAGCACATTCTTCAATTCCTTCCGGAAGTCTGTCCAGTACATACATCAAACCGTCTAATTCCAATTTGCTTGGAATATTCATAGTTCCATAAATTTCCGGATTGATGGTCTTTAACAAACTTCTGATACTTTCTCCTGAAACTCCGCCCGGCTTGAAAAATCCTCTATAAAATAAGTGTCTCATAGAGATGTATAGTCTTTCAATAGCCTCTGTTGTTTCTCTTGCTCTAGAATTTGTCATAAAATAAATTTCACACAAATATACAAAATCTTTGCCCACTTTATTTTAACTGTCTTTTAACAAGTCGTTTAATCCCATCGTATTATTTTAATTTGCACAATATATAGTATATTTACATTAACATCTATAAAACACGCGTGAATTCTCACATCCTAAATATTAAATCACAAAACAACCCTCTTAAAAAACGCTAAACATTTGTTTAGATTATATAAATTTTCAAACCACCCCTAAAATTTTTAGGGGTAAAATGTTTTCAATTCATTTTTTTTGTAAATTTGCGCTGTAAAAAATCAACCCAATTATGTCAACCTTAAGATTCAAAGCATTAGAAACCCTTCCATTTAAGGATTTCAGAAAAGACAACTCTGTTGAGATCCCTGCGAAATTATCAGAGCTATTCTGTAAAAATGTTTTCTCAGAAGAAACCATGAGAGAATATTTAACAAAAGAAGCATTCGGTTCTATCATGGATGCGATTAAAAAAGGAACTAAAATCCAGAGACATATCGCAGATCAGGTAGCTGTAGCGATGAAAGACTGGGCAATGAGCAAAGGTGTAACACACTATACGCACTGGTTTCAGCCTTTGACGGGTACTACTGCAGAAAAGCACGATTCTTTCTTCACTCCAATCGAAGGAGGTAGAGCCATCGAAAGATTCAGCGGAAACATGCTTATCCAGCAGGAGCCGGACGCATCGTCTTTCCCTAACGGAGGTATCAGAAATACTTTTGAAGCAAGAGGTTATACAGCTTGGGACCCTACATCTCCGGCATTCATTATGGGAACTACATTATGTATTCCTTCTATCTTCATTTCTTATACAGGAGAAACGTTAGATTATAAAGCTCCTCTTTTAAGAGCTTTGAACGCTGTGGATGAAGCTGCAACGAATGTAATGCAGTATTTTGATAAAAATGTAACGAAGGTAACTCCTACTTTGGGTTGGGAGCAGGAATACTTCCTTGTTGATTCAGCATTATACCAATCACGTCCGGACCTTGTATTAACAGGTAAAACATTATTAGGACATTCTCCGGCAAAAGGACAGCAGCTGGATGACCATTATTTCGGTTCTATTCCGACAAGAGTAATGAACTTCATGAAAGAGCTGGAAATCGAATGTATGAAATTGGGTATCCCTGCAACAACAAGACATAACGAGGTTGCCCCTAACCAGTTCGAGCTTGCACCAATGTTTGAAGAAGTTAACGTTGCTGTAGACCACAACTCTTTGTTGATGGACATCATGGCAAGAGTAGCACACAAACACCACTTCCATATTCTTTTCCACGAAAAACCATTCGCAGGAGTAAACGGAAGCGGAAAACACAACAACTGGTCTTTAGCAACTGATACTGGTGAAAACCTGTTAAGCCCTGGAAAAAACCCAAAGAAAAACTTACAGTTCTTGACATTCTTTGTTAACACCATTAAAGCGGTTCACGAATATGCAGATCTTCTAAGAGCAAGTATCGCTTCTGCAAGCAATGACCACAGGCTTGGTGCCAACGAAGCGCCGCCGGCAATTATTTCCGTATTCATCGGAAGCCAGCTGTTCAGTGTATTGGAAGAACTTGAAAAAGTAACCAACGGAAAACTATCTCCGGAAGAGAAAACAGAATTAAAATTAAATGTAGTTGGTAAAATTCCTGAAATCCTGCTGGATAACACAGACAGAAACAGAACTTCACCATTTGCATTTACAGGAAATAAATTTGAGATCAGAGCGGTAGGTTCTTCTGCAAACTGTGCAGAGTCTATGACCGTAATGAACACGATTGCAGCTAAACAGCTTAATGATTTCAAGAAAGAAGTGGATGCTTTAATTGAAACCGGTCTTAAGAAAGACGAAGCGATCTTTAATGTATTGAGAGAATACATCAAGCAGTGTAAAAACATTATGTTTGAAGGTGACGGATATTCTGATGACTGGGCGAAAGAGGCTAAGAAAAGAGGATTGAACAACCTTAAGACGACTCCTGAAGCTTTAAAACAGGAAATGGACAAGAAATTCCTAGACCTTTATGAAGAGATGGGAATTTTCAACCACAGAGAAGTTGAAGCGAGAAACGAGATTAAATTAGAGAAATACTCTACTGTAATTGATATTGAAGCAAGAGTGTTAAGTGATATCGCAAGAAACCACATCATTCCATCTGCATTAAATTATCAGAACAGATTAATTGAAAACGTAAAAGGTCTTAAAGATATCTTTGGTGATAAAGAATTTAAAACGCTGGCAAAAGAGCAGATGAGTTTAATTACAAGCATTTCTGAAAATGTTTCTAAAATTAAGCTTGGTGTTGAAGACCTTATCAAAGCAAGAGAGGCTGCAAAAACCATATCAGACAGCCAAAAACAGGCAGAAAACTATTGTAACAAAGTAAAACCATTATTTGATCCTATCAGAGAAGCTTCTGATGCTTTGGAAATGATGGTGGATGATGAGCTTTGGCCAATGACAAAATACAGAGAAATGTTGTTTACCAAATAACACCTGTAAAGTTCCATATTAGTTTAAATTCCCCGGAAAACCGGGGAATTTTTTTGTTTTTTTAACAGCACTGAAAATTAGGACTTTGAATCACAAAACGTGATATATAGAAGAAAATCGAAGAAGTTTGTTAAAGAATCTTAATAAAAAAAACCGCACACTTACCAAAAAAAGGCTGTTGCGGTTTATTTTTCTTTAACATATGTAAATTATATGTTAAAATGTGTTAAAATAAGATCCTGACAATTATCATATCAGGGGTCTTTTGCTCGGAATCTCTACTTTTGTATTGCTTTTGAAAATAAATATTCCTTTTTAACACGGATAATCAAATATATATGAAGAAAAGAGTTTTGTTTTATTTAGTTGCTTTAGTCTCTACAGTTTCATTGCAATCGTGTGCTACAAATTATGTGGTTTCAAAACCAGCAACTTACACAAAAGAATACAAAACAGATGCCAAACTAGCTTCTATAGATAACAAAAAAATGGAGCAGGATAAGCAAAAACTTATCGACTCATTCCTTGCTGAAAAGGCGGCATCTATCGCTAGTGCTAAAAAAGCAGTTAAGAATTCTGAGATTGCAAAAGCAATCAAACATAATAAAACCATTGACGGTATCCTTGAAGAAGCTGAAACATACCTTGGAACTCCTTACAGATATGGAGGAACTACAAGAAACGGTATAGATTGTTCAGCTTTTGTTCTTTCTGTATTCGGAGCAGCAGCAGGTCTTAGCTTACCCAGAGTAGCGGCGTCTCAGGCTCAGGAAGGTGAAAGAGTAGAAAGAGGAGAACTACAGAAGGGAGATTTGATTTTCTTTTCTCATGGAAGAAGAATTTCTCACGTAGGTATTGTAGAAAGTGTTACTGAAGAAGGTGAGATTAAATTTATCCACGCAGCAACATCAAAAGGAGTAATGATTTCTTCACTGAATGATTCTTATTGGGGACCTAAATTCAGATTCGCAAAAAGAGTGATCAACGAAGAAGGAGAAGCTTACAATAACTTAGCCGCAGCTACTCTTCCTACACCCGCAAATTTTTAATTTTATAAATAATTGATTTAAATAATGAAGCCATCAGAATCCTGATGGCTTTTTTATATACGCTATTTCAATTAAATTCCGGCTAAGGCAGGTGAAGATATATGAAGGAGAAAAACGGGCTAAAACCCTCTCCCATTATTTTTAATATTGATAATTTATAAACAAACAGAACTTAACCAAAGACATCAGCTGTTCTTATCAATTTCAATATCCAGCTTATACAACAGTCCATGGATCTCAGAAAGCGAAAATCTGGCCTTTTTAAGCCTATTTAAAGCCGGATCTATCGAATAATTAACCGAAGTCCTGAAATCTGTTTTTTCCAGGTTTGTACCGTCAAAAACGGCGCCCGACAGATCGCAGTTACTGAAGACTGCATTGGACAGATCACATTCACTGAAATCCACCTCAATTAATTTTGAATTTTTGAAAACAGTTTTTTTAACGGATGTCTGATAAAACACGGAATTGTTTAATGAACTTCCATCAAATGTAAAGGATAATCCGAATGCATTGCAATCATTAAACTGAAGCCCGAACATTTTACATTCTTTAAAAACAACCTCATGAAAAGCTGTTTTGATCAGTTTTGCCATACTGAGATTGCACCCGAGAAATTCACAGTCTGTAAAACTGAAACCGGATAGATTTACGTATTCAAAATTACAGTTTCTGAACGTACAGTTTTCGTACTCACTTTTTTCTAAAGGAAGTTGCGTGAAATCTCTGCTCTCGAAATCTTCGTCTGAGAAATAGGATTGTTTCATAAAAATTGTTGATGAAGTTAATTTTGATGACGAATGATCAGCAGAACAATGAGAAACTTCCATCATTCAGCTTCCAACCTCCCTCTTTTAGACCAAACTGTTCTTATCAGAGTAATTAAGTTTAAAGAAAATAAAAGTCATCATAGAGAATGCCAGTAAAGAACTACCTCCATAACTGAAATAAGGAAGCGGAATCCCAACTGTCGGGAAAAGCCCCATAACCATTCCCAGGTTGATTGAAAAGTGCATCAACAGAATCGAGGCAAAGCAATATCCGAATACACGGTTAAAAGTAGATTTCTGCTGCTCTGCGAGATAATATATCCTTCCGATATAGACCATATAGCAAAAGATAAGAATTGCACTTCCTAAAAAGCCCCATTCTTCCCCAACTGTACAAAAAATATAATCGGTTTCCTGCTCAGGTACAAATTTCCCCTGGGTTACAGAGCCCTCACGGTATCCTTTTCCCCAAAGCCCGCCGGATCCGATCGCTGTTTTGGAATATAAAAGATTGTATCCCGAAGTATCTCTGAATGCCTTTTCCCCTTTGTAAAGAACTTCAATTCTTTCTCTCTGGTGCTTGGGCAGTTTCTCTAAAATATAAGGAGATCCGAAAGCGAGTCCGCACAGTAAAAGAATAGAGCCTGCAATTCCTGAGATAGAAATCACATCCCATGACATTCTATGATAATTCATTGCAATCAGCACACCGGCAATCAGCAAAACTGCAACCGCAACATAAACAGGAGGAATAGCCAGTGAGATCAGGAAAACTCCGGCAAAAATAAATCCTATACCAAATAAAAGCCCGCTCAGCCCTTCTCTATATAAAGCAATGAAAAATGCAATAAATACAAGCATGGAGCCCACATCCGGAATAGCAAGAACTACTGCTGCCGGAATACCAACAATGGCTAAAGTAGTCCATAAAGACTTTCTGTTTTTAAGATTAAAATCAGGTCCTGAAACATAATTAGCGAGCATTAAAGCGGTTCCTATTTTGGCGAACTCCACGGGCTGCATGGTAAAACTTCCGAACTTATACCAGTTCTTCTGGCCAAGGATTTCTTTACCAAACGGGAAAAGCCCTATCAGCAGCAACACACCGCCAATATAAATAATCCCTGCCATATTCTCGAAGAATTTACTTCTGCTGACAAAGATGATAAGCCCCACAAATAATGAGATACAGAAAAAGATCAACTGTTTCTCACCCAGTTTCTGGTCCACACTGTAAATATTTGCAATCGCGAAAATGCAAAGCAGGAAATACAGCCCAAGGCCAAGTTTATCTATTCCTTCTGTCCATTTCATTGCTTCGCAGTTTTTTTAGCAGTGTTATTCTTTTTAGTCTCTTCGTTTATTTTCTTTTGCAGCTTAGCCTTTTGCTGTTTTACCTGCTCCAGACTATCTTTTATTCTTTTCTGTCTGATTGAGTCAGGTTTAGGATCAATATATAAACCTTTACGTTTCAAATCAGCAATCCACTGCCTTTTGTATTCAGGCATGAAACTCGAGGTAATCATTTTTTTGTAAAGATGTTCTCTTTTCAGATCACCTGTAATATATTTTTCAGCAATCACGGTACAGGCTGGCCCTGCCCAGGTCGCTCCAAATCCCGCATGTTCCATTACCGCTACTACAACAATTTTAGGCTTATCAGCAGGGGCAATCAATACAAAGATGGAATTATCTTTTCCTTGCGGTACCTGTGCGGTACCTGTTTTTGCCAGTTGGGTAAAATCATTGGATTTCAGCCCTCTTGCAGTTCCTCTTAAAACTACAGCTTCCATTCCTTTTAAAACAGGCTCAAAATGTTTTGGATCAACCAGAGTTTTGTGTTTCACTTTAAATCTTGGGTCTGGATTTGGCTTTCCGTCAATTGCTTTTACGATATGAGGAGTATAATACCATCCTCTGTTAGCAATAGCCGCTACATAATTGGCCAGCTGAATAGGAGTTACCAAAACATCCCCCTGTCCCATTCCGTTATAAATGGCACCCGTAGACATTTCATCCCAGTTTTTAAAATCAGTTCTCTGGGAACCGCTTGCCTTCATGATCGCTTTAAATCTTCTCTCGTAAAAATCTCCTGAGGGTATTCTCCCCTTTGCCCCAACAGCAAAGTCATTATTTAAGAATTCTCCAACTCCGAAACTGCTCATGATTTTTTTCCACTCATCAACACCTTTTGAAGGGTTTCCCGGATATTTTTTGATAATGGCAATAAATGCGTAAGTGAAAAAACAGTTACTCGAAACCTGGATGGATGGGATAAGCGGATCTGCTCCACCATGGCCTTTAATTCTTTTTCCTTTATAGAAGAATCCGCCGCCACAAGGAAAAATAGTTTTTTCATCCATTACCCCCATCTGCATGGCCGCTAAGGCAGTCAATAGTTTGAAAGTGGATCCCGGAGGATATCCAGCCTGTAACGCGCGGTCAAAAGTAGGTTTATTTTCATAAAGCGTATCTTTTGAAAGGGCATATAGGTTTTTTGATTTATTAGGGCCTGTAAAAAGGTTCGGGTCAATGTCCGGTCCGGTTGCAGAAACCAAAACTTCTCCGTTATTAGGATCTAAAGCTACAATTGCACCATGCTTATTGACCAGCATTTCTTCAGCGGTCCTCTGAAGATCGTAATCAATCGTTAATGTGATATCTTTACCCGTAATGACGTCTTTATCCAGGGCACCGTTTTTATAAGAGCCTATATTCCGGAGCCTGATATCTTTCTGGATATATTTCACACCTTTTACGCCACGAAGTTCTTTTTCGTAGGATTTTTCAACCCCTGTTTTTCCAATGAAATCTCCCGGTAAATAGTATAGTGAATCTTTTTTAATATCTCTTTCATTCACCTCACTGGTATACCCCAGAAGGTTCCCGGATGTGGAAACTTCGTACTGACGCTGAGGTCTGGATACAATGTTGAATGCTGGATACTTAAAAATAATTTCCTGAACTCTGGCAATATCTTCTCTGCTGAGGTCCTTAATGAAAGTCATCGGCGTCAGCTTTGAATAATATTTTTCTTTTTTGATCACATTGATTTTATTGATAAAATCCTGTTTTGTAATTTTCATTAAACTACAAAACGCCAGTGTATCAAAGTCAGGTTTCATCAAAGCCTGGGTAAACGAAATTTCATAAGCAGGCTGATTACCCACCATGATTTTACCATTTCTGTCAAAAATTACCCCACGCTGTGGAATAACATATTCTGTTTTAATGGAGGTGTTGGCCGCATTCAGCGCGTAACGGTCTGTAAACAGCTGCAAATAGGCAAGTCTCGCCACAAAAATAAGGGCGATGATAACGAGGATGGAAAAAATTTTTAAATAACGTGTGTTCAAACTTTTTGTTTGATTTTAAATATTAATGCGTAGATGACTATAAAGATAAATGAAATTACACTTGTTACCAACACATTAAATAATATTTCAAAAAACCTGCTGAACTTAAAGAACTCGATATATTGTACTAAAAGCTGATGCAGGAAAATACTTGAAAATAAAAACAGCAAAAACTGCGCCCATTGAAGGGACTGAAATGAGAAAAAGTCCGTAGACGTATCTGTGGAAGTCCTGAAGATCAACGTTCTGAAATAGGCAATTAACGTTGTTGCAAATGCATTGATTCCCCACGAATAAAGAAAACCGTCAATAGACAATCCTATTAAAAAGCTCAATGCCAGGAACTGAAATTTATTTCTGAAAAACGGATAGAACATGACAAATACAGGATATAATACCGGAGTATATTTCCCGAAAAGAGTAATCCTGTTCAATACAAATATCTGTAATGCAACAAGAAAGATCATGATCAATATATCGGTAAATAAAGTCCTGCTAATCATTTTCCTTTTTTATTACAGCCTGCATAGTGTCCTGAATCTTCTGCACTTCTGCTTTCTTAAGATTCTTCACTACATACACTTTATTCAACGCTCCCATTTTTTCACTCAGCTCAACGGAAATATCCCAGAAGCCGGTTTTATTATCTACAGAGTATCCTGCAATGGTACCGATTGTTACTCCCTTAGGGAAAATAGCAGATTTACCGTCTGTAACAACAGTATCGCCTACTTTCAGGGCCACATATTTTGGAATATCCGCCAGGTGCATTACCCTTGAGTTATCTCCGTTCCATGTTAAAGTACCAAAATACCCTGAGTTTTTAAGTGCTGCATTAATTCTGATCTTGTTAACACTTAACACGGATTGAACCAATGCATAACTATCTGTAGAATTGATTACAATTCCCGCAATACCTCTCGGCGCCATTACTCCCATTTGAGGAAAGACTCCATCTCTACGGCCGCGGTTGATTGTAAAATAGTTGTTTCTTCTGTTGATACTGTTGAAAACAATCTCTCCATCAACAAAAGTATAGATCTGCCCTCCACCAATGGTATCATGAACTCTTTTGAAAACCGGATTTTTCGCTCCGTCTTTTCCATAGAGCTCAGTCATAAGGGCTTTATTCTGAACCACAAGATCTTCATTGATCTGTTTTAGCTTCAGATAAGAAACTCCTTCGTCAATATATCCGGAAACCCAGGAATTGAACGCAGCCGTCTGGCCCGCAATCCAGGATCTCTGCATGGCATTTCTTGAGAATATCAAAACCAGAGCAATAATTTGCAGGAATATAAAGAAGACGAAAAGAGTATTCTTCGAAAATAATCTCAGCAAAAATCCCATTCAGATATAAAGTCGTAAAAAGTTAAAATTATTTAATTAAGAAATTGAACTTATCCATATTCTTAAGGGCAATACCTGTTCCGCGAACTACAGCTCTCAACGGATCTTCAGCTACAAATACAGGAAGACCTGTTTTCTTGTGAATTCTGTCCGCAAGACCTCTTAATAGCGCTCCTCCTCCAGCAAGATAAATACCTGTTTTGTAAATATCAGCAGCCAATTCCGGTGGAGTAAGAGATAATGTTTCCATTACAGCATCCTCGATTCTGATGATCGATTTGTCTAATGCACGTGCAATCTCTTTGTATCCAACCATAATTTCTTTAGGCTTACCTGTAATAAGGTCTCTACCCTGTACCGGGATGTCTTCGATGTCTACATCAAGATCTTCTACTGCAGAACCTACTTCAATTTTGATTCTTTCAGCTGTTCTTTCCCCGATATAAAGGTTATGGTGAGTTCTTAAATAATAAGCAATATCATTGGTAAATACGTCTCCTGCAATCTTCACAGATTTATCACATACGATACCCCCTAAAGCAACAACCGCAATTTCCGTAGTACCACCACCTATATCGATAATCATGTTGCCTTCAGGTTTCTGTACGTCGATCCCAACCCCAATTGCGGCAGCCATTGGTTCATAGATCAATCTTACTTCTTTTGCATTTACTTTCTGAGCAGAGTCTCTTACTGCTCTTTTTTCAACTTCAGTGATACCAGAAGGGATACAGATTACAATTCGTAATGCCGGTTGAATGAATTTACCTTTGATTCCAGGAATTTTCTTGATGAATTCCTTGATCATGTGTTCAGAAGCGTGGAAATCAGCAATAACCCCGTCTTTCAAAGGACGGATGGTTTTGATATCCTCATGAGTTTTACCCTGCATATGCTTGGCCTGCTCTCCGACGGCAATCGGCTTACCCGATGAACGTTCAATTGCAACAATTGAAGGTTGATCAATAACAATTTTATTATTATGGATGATTAGGGTATTAGCAGTTCCAAGGTCTATCGCAATTTCTTGCGTAAACATATCAAATAAACTCATATTTTTCTTCTGATTTTAAGATTACAAAGATATAAATTTAACACTAGTAAAGAAATTTCCCACCAACTTAATTTGGTTAAAATTTTATTAAAATTTATAATTCTTTATTAAGTTTTAGTTTAGACATTTACAGAGTTTGATTTCAACTAAAATTCATGGGATGTTAAAAGGGCTGAAAAGCGAATTAGCAAAAGGGTAAAAAGCCTGAGAAGGTACCACAAAAAAGGCATCAGTAAAACTTAAAAAGCGTAACAGCTTTTAAGCAACATGCCATTTTTGACTTTTTAGAGTTTCGCCTTTTGCGGCATTCCCTTTTATAGTTTTTTACGATAATTATCATATACACTATCTGAGAAAGGTTAATGAAAAAAATCGTAAATTTGCCACTGCTTATGTTACAGTATTCCAACATTCATCGAACGTCAAATTTTGCCGTGCTTTCAATAAGCTACGAGAAAGCCGACGTAGAAACGAGAGGAAAGTTTGCATTCTTTGATGAGAACATCAAAAACTTTGTTTCCAGAGTCCATCAGGAAGATCTGGGTGATGCATTTGTGGTTTCCACTTGTAACAGGACCGAAATTTATACCACTTCTCCCAATTATCTTTTAGTAGCGGAAGAGTATTGCAAAACGATTGGAGTACAACTTACCGATTTTCTTCAGTTTGCAAATATTCTTACCAAAGAGGAAGCTTTGATTCATCTTTTCAGAGTAGCGGCAGGCCTTGAAAGCCAGATTATCGGAGACTTTGAAATTATCGGGCAGATTAAAAAAGCATACAGCCGTTTCAAAAAAGAAAGACAAAATTCCAATCCTTATCTGGAAAGAGCCATCAATGCTGCGATTCAGATTTCGAAAAGAATAAAAAATGAAACCGGCATTTCGAATGGTGCAGCTTCTGTTTCTTATGCTGCCGTTCATTATATTTTAAACAACCAGAAAAGGATTACTGAAAAAAACATCCTTCTTTTGGGGGTTGGCGAAATAGGACAGAATACCGTTGAAAACCTGGTAAAGCATGTCTATCAGCCGAAAATTAAAATTGCCAACAGAACTCAGGAGAAAGCCGAAAAGATTTCCCAGAAATATAATATTCCTCATGTTGATTATTCTGATTTTGACCAGGAATTAAAAAATACAGATATTCTTATTGTAGCAACAGGAGCCAAGCATCCTATTGTCAACCGGTCTCATTTCCCTAATGGAAAAGAAACACTGATCATTGACCTTTCCATTCCTCATAACGTTGAAAAGAATGTTACTGAAAATAAAAACGTAACTCTGATTGATGTGGATGAGCTTTCAAAACAGATTCAGGAAACGATTCAACAGCGCGAAAGAGAAATCCCGAAAGCTGAAAAAATCATTAAGGAACTGATGAAAGACTTTATTGAATGGGAGAAAAAGAGAAAGCTGGCACCCAATATTCATCATTTCAAAGCCGTTCTCAAGAACATGGAACGTAATGAAATGCATAATTTCTACAAAAAAAATAAATACATAAACATCACGGACATGGAACTTTCTGATAAAATGATCCAGAAAATCACCAACCGTTTTGCAAAATATATCATCGATAATCCTTTAAAAGCCGAAGAAATTAGTAAATTAATGCACGAAATATTAGTTGAACAACCAAACAACGAATTCAATGAAAAGCATTAGAATCGGAACGAGAAATTCCGCACTTGCACTTTGGCAGGCTAGAGAGGTTGCGAGGCACCTTCAGAACAACAATTATTTAACGGAAATTGTTCCTATCGTTTCTTCCGGCGATAAGAACCTTAATCAGCCGCTTTATTCTTTAGGAATTACCGGGGTTTTCACAAGAGACCTTGATATTGCCCTATTGAATGATGAAATTGATATTGCCGTACATTCTTTAAAAGATGTTCCCACTCAATTGCCTCAAAATATTGAGATGATCGCTTATCTTGAAAGAGATTATCCACAGGATATTCTGATCAGAAAAGAATCTGCAAGGAATAAAGAATTCCATGAGCTTAAACTTGCCACCAGCAGTTTGAGAAGAAGAGCTTTCTGGCTGAGAAATTATCCTACCGCTGAGTTTTCGGATATCAGGGGAAATATTCAAACCAGACTTCAAAAACTGGAAGAAGGAGATTTCGATGCTACGATTTTATCTTTGGCAGGCATCAAAAGAATGAAAATGGAAATTGATTATGAAATGCTTCCATTAATGATCTCTGCCCCATCACAAGGCGTAATCTCTGTAGCCGGACATACCGATAAACCGGAGATCAATGAAATTGTGCGCCAGATCAATCATCAACAGACTCAGATCTGTGTAGAGATTGAAAGAAACTTCCTGAGCACTTTGGAAGGTGGCTGTACTGCACCTATCGGGGCTTTTGCAGAAATTATCGGCGACCAGATCCGCTTCAAAGCAGCACTTTGCTCTCTGGACGGTAAAAACTGTATTGCTGTAGATGAAAACTTTGTCTATACTCCAAATGAGAATTTTGGAGAAAAGTTTGCAAAAGTTGTTCTTGAGAACGGAGGAAAAGAATTAATGGCAGAAATCAAAAGCCAGATCTGATAGTTCAGATTTACATTTTTATATTCCTTTAGCCACACTTTTTCATTTTCTTAATTTTACAGACATGAAAATCTTATTTACCAAAAATATAGACCCATCTATTATATCCAAAGAATTAGGAGAGGATATTTTGGTTGACTGTGTTGAGGTAATTAAGACCAGCCCTATTATGATCAATCCTTTTGATCTGAAAAACTACTCTCTGATTTTTACCAGCGTCAATGGAGTTGCTTCTTTTTTTAAAAACAGATTCAAACCCAATGAAGATTTTACTGCAAAAAACTATAACAAAATCTATTGTGTAGGTGAAAAGACCAAGAGAGAGCTGAGGAAACATGGTTTTGGAACATTTAAGGTACTGAAAAATGCTGAAACTCTTTCGCGATTCATTATCGGAAAATGCCAGCACGAGCAATTCCTGCACTTCTGTGGCAATCTTGCCATCAATGTTCTGGACAAAGACCTTCCGTTACAAAACATTAAGTACAAAAAAGTTACCATTTATAATACTGAGGAAACTCATCCTGTAATAACTGAAAAATATCATGCTGCAGTATTTTTTAGTCCGAGCGGAGTTCGTAGTTTTGCAAGGCGAAATTCTCTGGAAGGCATGAAGCTTTTTTCCATTGGCGAAACCACTTCCGGTGAGCTGAGAAATTATACGCAGGAAGAAATTTTTACTTCGGAAGAAAATACCCTGACATCGATATTTGCATTGATCAGAAAAGAAATCGGAAGTAGGATTTAGAATCTGTTACCGGATGCCGGTAATATTAGTTACAATAGATTATGATAAAAAACGACCTATATTTAAAAGCACTTCGCGGAGAAACCGTTGAAAGACCTCCTGTCTGGATGATGAGGCAGGCTGGAAGATATCTGCCGGAATTCATTGCTTTAAGAGATCAGTATGATTTCTTTACAAGATGTCAGACTCCTGAACTTGCCGCTGAGATTACTCTGCAGCCTATCCGCAGATTTCCTCTGGATGCCGCGATTCTGTTTTCTGATATCCTGGTAGTGCCGCAGGCAATGGGAATTGATTTCAAAATGAAAGAATCTGTTGGCCCATGGTTAGATACTCCTATCAGAACAATGGAGCAGGTTCAGAATATTGAAACTCCCGACGTGAATGACACTTTAGGTTACGTTTTTGATGCTATTGAACTTACCCTTCAGAAGCTGGACCATGATATTCCATTGATCGGTTTTGCCGGTTCTCCATGGACTATTCTTTGTTACTGTGTAGAAGGAAAAGGAAGTAAAGCTTTTGATATTGCAAAATCTTTCTGTTTCCAACAGCCTGAAGCAGCACATTTATTATTACAGAAAATCACAGATACTACAATCGCTTATTTAAAGAGAAAAGTAGAAAAAGGAGTTTCTGCTGTACAGGTTTTCGATTCATGGGGAGGAATGCTTTCTCCTACGGATTATCAGGAATTCTCATGGCAGTATATCAATCAGATTGTTGAAGCATTAAGCCCGCTTACTCATGTTGTGGTATTTGGAAAAGGATGCTGGTTTGCCCTGGAAGATATGACAATGTCTAAGGCTTCTGCTCTTGGAGTTGACTGGACTATTAAGCCGGAATTCGCAAGAACTTTGACAAACCATACGATGACGCTACAGGGGAATTTTGATCCTGCAAGACTTCATTCAACCCCTGAAACCATTAAGAAAATGGTGAATGAAATGATCAACCGTTTCGGAAAAGACAGATACATTGCTAATTTAGGTCACGGAATTCTACCGAATGTTCCTGTGGAAAATGCCGAAGCATTCATCAGAGCAGTGGTTGACTGGAAACCGAATGTATAAGATTATTTCTTTTGAAAATATACAAAACCCTTATAGGCAATCTATAAGGGTTTTTTGTTAGAATTACTTTTTAATGATTATTCCTTCATCACTTTCTTTTTAATAACTTTTCCATCAGGATTACTGATCATTATAATATAGACTCCTTTTGGCAGATCTGATAAGTCATAGGAATCAGATGCTTTATTAAATGTTTTCACAAGTTTTCCTGACTGGTCAATCACAGAAATCTTTTCAAACTTACTTTGAGAGCTTTGTTTAATATAAAAATCCCCCTTAACCGGATTCGGATATACATCTATATGATCTGCATACGAAACTTCTGAGGTTGCCAGGAGGCCGCTTGTAATCTTTACATTATCTACTACAACACCGTAAGAATAATCTCCGGCATCATCATAAACAAATCTTAGTTTAAAAGCCGCGTTAGCATAGGGTGTCAGATCTATATTGGCGGCAGTATCATAACTCGTTACTACAAATGTAAAAGTATTAAAATCAAGATCCCATATTCCTGCATCACCTGAAAAAGTAAAAACCTGAATCCAGGAAGTTCCATTGAAAACTTCAACTTTTAAAGTAGAATCAAGATTATCAATCATATTGGCATAATTAAACGAGAGCTTTGGATTTACTACTCCGGTCAGATTAATTACAGGAGAAATCAGTCTGGCATTCGTATTAACTACGGATGGTCCTGCATCATCATCATCAAAAAAAGCTGCTCCATCGGGAAAGCCAGCGAAACCATTCTGTGCACCCACATTCCAGTTAAAAGAGTTATCCGGATTCTCTACCGTCCACCCGGCCGGCAAAGAATTTCCGTTGAAATTTTCAGAAAAAACTTGTGCATCACACAGACCACAAATCGATAATAATAGAATAAAGAATTTTTTCATAATAAAATATTTGATGTTTATATAAAATTAGCTAAATATTTTTCATAAAACATTAATAACTATATATAAAATCAATACATTACATGAAATTATTAAAAAGATCAGAATTTCATGTTTAACCTTTACATTACATCATATGAAAAAACTCAACAAAGAAAAGATGAAAAGCATTATGGCAGGAGGAGAAATCTGTCTGGAATGTGCTATCGGCTACTATCAGGTCATTATTGAAGGCCGGTGCTACTGTGTTCCTATTGACTAATAAAAAAAGCAGCTCAACAGCTGCTTTTAATTTTATATAATTGACTCCAATATTGATTAGCTCAACATTCTCTGTGCTTTTTTAACGCCCTCCACCAGAGCGTCAATTTCTTCGAAAGTATTATAAACAGCAAAACTTGCTCTCACTGTTCCGGCAATATTAAAGAAGTTCATAATAGGCTGTGTACAGTGATGTCCTGTCCTTACAGCGATCCCCATTTTATCGAGAATCATCCCTACATCGGAGGCAATTCCTACTCCTTCTAAATTAAAGGAAACAACACCTGTTCTCTTTGCTTTTTCACCATAGATTTTAATACCATCTATTTCCAAAAGCTGTCTTTGCGCATATTCCAATAAAGCATTTTCATGATTCTGAATGTGGGTATGACCAATTTTATTCATGAAATCAACAGCAGCTCCTAAAGCAATATTTCCACCTACATTCGGCGTTCCTGCTTCATATTTGAATGGAAGACCTGCATAAGTGGTACCATCGAAAGAACATGTTGCAATCATCTCTCCTCCTCCGTGAAAAGGCGGTAACGCTTCCAATATTTCTTGTTTTCCATATAAAATACCCGTTCCCATAGGAGCATACATTTTATGACCTGAGAATACGAAGAAATCACAATCCAGTTTCTGTACATCAATATTGAAATGCGGAGCAGACTGAGCTCCGTCTATCACAACATAAGCATCCGTATTTTTTCTTGTTTTGGCAATAATCTCTTCAATCGGATTCACAATACCTAATGCATTGGAAACCTGGTTTACAGAAACAACCTTCGTTTTTTCACTCAAAAACTGATCAAAATAATCCATCTGAAGGATTCCGTTCTCATCAATAGGAATCACGCGCAGTTTCGCTCCGGTTCTTTCACACAGCATCTGCCATGGAACAATATTGGAATGGTGCTCCAGATATGAAATAATGATTTCATCATCTTTCTGCAGTTTCTGTGTTAAAATATAAGCGATGAGGTTCAACCCTTCTGTTGTTCCCTTGGTAAAAATCACTTCAAAGTCATGTTCAGCATTAATGAATTTCTGAATCTTTCTTCTTGAAAGCTCCATTTCTTCTGTTGCCAGCTGGCTCAGCGTATGAATTCCTCTGTGAACATTAGCATTAAGTTCTGTATAATATGCGTGACAGACTTCCAAAACTGAATTTGGTTTTTGGGATGTAGCTGCATTATCCAGATAAACCAAAGGCTTACCGTTCACTTCTCTGTCCAATATAGAAAACTGGCTTCTTATTTCCTGAATGTCAAACATTTATTTATTTTTTAAATTAAAACGTCCTTATTTAGAACTCTTCAAATTTACGGCTTTTTTTCCGAAAGGAAGCATGGGGTTGGGTACTGATCGCTATCTGTTGATAGAAATATTCAATAGGGCAAGGTGAAGAAAGCCAATAAAACAAAAGATGAAATTACTAAAGGGCAAAAAGACAAAATTGAAAGCAGCCTACCAGATTGTTCAGGTATCCTGCTTACTCGTTATCAAATAAAAAACCCGCCATAACTGACGGGTTCTTATATTGTTTAAATAAGCAATTCTTATTCTGCTGCAGTTTCAGCTGCTGCTTCAGGAGCTGCACCTTCTTCTGTTGCAACTTCTTCATCCTCATCATCATCCTGCATTGCTGCACCTCCTTTCATTGCATTTCTAGACATCTTAACAGCAACTACTACTGCGTTGTCAGGGTGCATGAAAGAATATCCTTCTGTTTTGATACCACCGATGTAAAGTTTGTTACCAATTCTTAATGGAGTAACATCAACTACTACTTCGTCAGGTAGGTTAGCAGGGATAGCTTTTACTTTTAGTTTTCTGAAAGACTGACGTAAAACACCACCAGCTACAACACCTTTTGAACGTCCTGTAATTCTTACCGGAACTTCCATGATCACTGGCTTATCATCAGATAACTGATAGAAGTCAACGTGAAGAATTTTGTCAGTAATCGGGTGAAACTGAATATCCTGAAGAACAGCTGGAATTGTTTTTCCGTCAACCTCAATAGATACCGTGTGTGCTTCAGGAGTGTATACTAATCCTTTGAAAGCTCTCTCTTCAGCAGAGAAGTTCAAAGGTGCTTCACCTCCATAAACAACACAAGGAACTAATTCAGCATCACGTAAAGCTTTTGTAGACTTTTTGCCCACG
Source organism: Chryseobacterium sp. CP-77 (assembly GCF_036362765.1). NCBI lineage: Bacteria > Pseudomonadati > Bacteroidota > Flavobacteriia > Flavobacteriales > Weeksellaceae > Chryseobacterium > Chryseobacterium sp. CP-77. The sequence continues at coordinate 3,650,113 of NZ_CP143637.1, read as the reverse complement.
CTTTCTCTTTTTGTACCTTGAATTGTAATAGATTTCATTTATAAAAAATTTAAAAAATTGTTCTAATTTTAATTTGCAATCTCTTTAAAATCAATTAAATAACAAACTTGCTGCTAATTGATTTATGCTCATGAACCATTGTCATAACGTCTGCAAATAACGGGGCGCAAGATAGCACTTTTATTTTAGATGACAAATTATTTTTAACAGGAATTGAGTCAGTTACAATAACTTCCAATAATTTTGAGTTCTCAATATTCTCGTAAGCCTTTCCAGAAAGCACTCCGTGAGTAGCCATAGCTCTTACTGTTTTTGCTCCTTTTTCAATTAAGATATCTGCAGCTTTGCAAAGTGTACCTGCAGTATCAATCATATCATCAATAAGGATTACGTTTTTACCTGTAACATCACCAATAAGGAACATTTCTTCTACAACGTTTGCTTTTTTTCTTTCCTTATAAGCAATTACTACTTCAGCACCCAGGTGACCGGCATAGTTTTTCGCTCTTTTCGCACCTCCCATATCCGGAGAAGCGATGGTAAGATTATCAAGATTCAAAGATCTGATATGGTCTACGAAAATAGTAGAGGCATACAGGTGATCTACCGGAATTTCGAAGAATCCCTGGATTTGATCTGCATGAAGGTCCATTGTCATGATTCTTGTTGCTCCTGCTGCAGTAAGAAGGTTAGCAACTAATTTTGCACCGATCGGCGCTCTTGGTTTGTCTTTTCTGTCCTGTCTGGCAAGACCAAAGTAAGGAATTACTACGGTGATGCTCTTTGCAGAAGCTCTTTTTGCTGCATCAATCATTAGAAGAAGTTCCAAAAGATTGTCTGCAGGAGGGAATGTAGATCCAATCAGGAAAACTCTTCCTCCTCTTACAGATTCGTCCAAAACAGGCTCAAATTCCCCATCGCTGAACTCCTGAAAGTTGATTTTTCCTAATTCTTTCCCATAATTCTGGGCAATTTTCTCTGCCAAGTCCCTGCTGGTTCTTGTACAAAATAGATAACTTAACTGATCGGCCATTTTTACTTTTTAAAAGATTTTGCAAATTTAAAAAAAAACCACAAGATTTACTCCTGTGGTTTCTAAGTTTTTATTTTATCAATTATTAAGGGAATTTAACTCCTGAATATTTGTTCGGATCTACCTGTGGAAGTGTAGAATTGTATTTGGCGTTAATAGATTTAATAAATTCATTAGCAACAATACCATATCCGCGTCCTGTCAGGTGAACTCCGTCTAAAGAGAACGCTCCGCCAGTTACAAATGTTGCAGTATATTTTACTCCATCCCAAATAATTCCTGATTTAGAATTCAATTCCATCATTTTAGCATCCATATCCACAAAGGCAAGACCTTTGTCTGTTGCGGCTTTTTTTATCGCTGTATTATACCCTGCAGTAGCAGCAAGAACTTTTGCAGTCTCAGCTTCAGTAAGGACAAGCTTATCTTCTAATGGTACTGAAGTACCTCCTCCAGCCTGTGGAGTTAGAACTTTACTAGCTGGTAAAAGAATTAAATCCTTGGCTGTTGTTTGTCTGTATTTTGGAAGTCCCGGAACAGTTGACAGATCTTTATCTACAATTACAGCTCCGTTGACTGCTGCTCCGGCAGTAAATTTAATTAATCTTCTCTGATATTCAGCATCGCTGATCGCTCCTAAGGTTTTAGCCTGAAGTAATCCTGCATTATACTGAGCATATCCTGTATTCAGCTGAGCCACCTGAGCATCTGTCAAACCCGTAAGAGGCATAGCAGGAATTCTCGTAAAGTAAGGGACATTGGTAACTGTTGGAATATTAGCAATAACACCTTTTCTTTTTGTACCGGCCGGGAATAGTTTATCTACTAAATAAGCATAGGTATTACTGAACCCTACCCCTACAGTACCATCTACTGGGGTAATCGGAACATTTGGATCAGCTCCTCCTGAAGTTGCATATAATAAAACATCATTATTTCCTATCCATAAAGAAATGAAGGTTGGGTCTTGTTTTAGCGCATCTTCTACTACTGAAGTTGTTGTTGATGATGCGAACCTTACGAAATATGGATTTGCAGTAGCAGGCGTAGAGATTAATCCGGCTGGATTCCCATATCCTGGAGCCAGTAAATGCGCTACTCTTGCTCCCGGAACTCCCATATTCTGGTAAGGACCACCAGCAGAAACATTATCCAATGCTGCTCCTGGAGCTGTTGGGCCGGGAGTTAATGCTCCGTTCACAACACTTAACACATATTTACCTGCAAAATCCCCTGTTGCTGGGTTAAATAAATTGGTAAACCCTCCTGTGTCATTAGGCATCATTGGCTGTTTAAAAGCTCCTCCACCTGCTAATTGCATCTGCGCAGCAATCATGCTTGGATAAGATTCATTCTGTCCACTGCTGTAAAGTGCCCCATCTCTATAACCAGCAGTTAATGAGTTTCCTAACGATATATATTTTGAAAAGTCTGCGTCTCCTTTTGTTACCGGGATATCTTTCACATCCGTATCGAAATCCGTATTACAGCTTACTGTAAAAAGAAGTGCAGAAACTGCCATTGTCGATATTATAATTTTTTTCATAGTCTTCTAAAATTAAAATGGATTATAAGAGAAACCTAGACCAAAGTAGAAAGCAGTTGCCTTTGATTGTCCGTTAAGCCCTATATTAACATTATTTACCTTTCTGTACTGAGGCATTGCATATCCTCCGGCAACATCAATTCCGAACTGCTTCAGCTTGAAGCCTACCCCACCTGTAACCACATAGGTATCGTATGAAGGAGTTTCCGGGATAAAGTTATCTGTAGTATAAGGTGCTTCATCATAATAAGCTCCCAAACGTCCGTAGATCATATTGGTGAATGCATACTGGGTTCCCAGTCTGAAAGTTTTGGAGTTTTTGAAGTTCTTAGGATTGGTAAGAATCGTTGGATCTGACGGATTGTTTCCGATAGGCGCATTCTCGAAATCCAATGTAAGCTTGCTGTATCTTTCCCATCCATGATAGTTAAAGTCTGCAGAAACCTGCCACTTCGGTGTTATCTTATAAGTTAAACCAATGGTATATTCTTCAACCAGTGGCAGCGTTGCTGAGAAACCATCTTGTCCTGCAGCATTCAGTTTTAGCTGATTATAAACAGATTGAGACGGGAACTGGAATGTAGCAGTTCCTGATTTAGCTTTCATATCGATTGCTGAACGATATGCAATACTCACATCTAATTTCGGGTCAGGTCTGAAATAGAAACCGAATCCATATCCGTGTCCGGTTGCATTATCGTCATTAATATTAACCTTTCCGTCAAACTGAGTCACTGCCTTGTCCCAATCCACTTTTCCTCTTGCGTAGATATAGCTGGCACCAAAAGATACCCATGGAGCCAGTTTTACAGAGACCATTGGCTGGAAATAGAAACTTTTCAGTTCCATTTTCTGTACCAATTCCTTACCTTCCCAGTTATCAGGCCATTTGATTGTACTTCCAAAAGGCGTTGAAAAACTGAACCCTACGGTAAGTTTCTCTATGGGTCTATAAGTAATTGCAGCATATAGAGGTGTTCCTATAGGATTATCTGTTTCTGCACTTTGTAAAGTATTAAAGTTTTGAAAAGTAACTTTATTACTTGCACCAAACCCTCCTGCCACTACACTCAGCTTGGAAGGGATAAATGACATACCCGCCGGGTTAAAGAATGTCACACTCGCGTCTTCGGCATGAGCACTAGTATGAGCCATTGCCAATTGTTTTACCCCCTGCAGAGAAACTCTGAAGCCCCCTGCATAAGATAGAACTCCCGCCAATAAAGCAGTTGATACTAATATTTTTTTCATAGACTATTATTATATATATAAGCCAAATATAAAATTATTTTGAATACGTCTGTTAATATTTCCTAATATTTTAAACAATATTGTAAAAGAAAACTATGTTTAAAATAACACCTCGAATAAAATAAAATGCAAAACAATCATTATTAACTATTTAAAACAGGTGACAAACCAAGCCATATTCATTGTTTAATTTTAAACATTTGTTTAAAACTAAACAATAATGCTCTAAAAAAGCAATACAGAAAAGTAAAAAGACAATAAATGTTAAAGGAAACAAAATAGAATAAATAGAATATTAAAAATCTGCATTTTTATTTTTTATAAAGCCTCTGATTACGTCTACAGCCATCATTCTTAGTCAAAATATGGAAATGTTTTATGCCGAATTCAGCTTATTTAAGTATTTTAGAATCGCATAAAGATAAAAATACATAAATTTGCAGATTATAAATAATAGAAAATATGAGTTGTGGATGTAAAACATCCGGCGATTCTGCACATTCTTGCGGCCCTAAAAAAACCGCAAATGGCTGTGAAAATGTAAATACCTGCGGGAATAGTTATAAATTAAGTGTTTTTGACTGGCTTTCTAACATCAACAATCCGGCACCTAACAGGTGTGATTTTGTAGAAGTTAGGTTTAAAAATGACAGAAAATCGTTTTATAAAAATGTAAATAATATTCCTTTACATATAGGTAGCGTAATTACAGTAGAATCAAGTCCGGGACACGATGTAGGCGTAGTAAGCCTTACGGGAGAATTAGTAAAGATTCAGATGAAAAAGAAAAAGTTTTCTGAAGAATCGGCACTTAAAATATACAGACAGGCCAACCAAAAAGATCTTGAGGTATGGCAGGAAGCAAGAAAAAAAGAAGATGGCGTAAAGCTTGAAGCAAGAAAAATTGCACAAAGATTAGGCCTTGAAATGAAAGTTACTGATGTGGAATATCAGGGGGATGCTTCAAAAATCACCTTTTACTACACCGCTGATAACCGGGTGGATTTCAGACAATTAATCAAAGATTATGCTGGAGCTTTCCGTACTAAAATTGATATGAAACAGATTGGTTTCAGACAGGAAGCAGCCAAGGTGGGCGGAATCGGATCTTGCGGACGTGAACTTTGCTGTTCTACATGGCTTACAGATTTCAGGTCTGTAAACACCAACGTTGCAAGATATCAACAGCTGAGCATCAACCCTCAGAAACTTGCAGGACAATGCGGTAAGCTTAAATGCTGTCTTAACTATGAGCTTGACAGCTATCTGGATGCGTTAAGCAACTTCCCTTCTTCTTCAACTACTTTGGAAACAGAGAAAGGAAAAGCATTCTGTATCAAAATTGACGTGTTCAAAAAGAAAATGTGGTTTGCTTATGTGGATAGTTCAATTGCATGGTATGATTTCGATATTGATCTTGTTAAAAAACTGATTTCAAAAAACAAAAGAGGAGAAAAAACGCTTCCTCTTGAAGATTTGAAACAGCCGGAAGCCTCTACTCATACCATTGACCTGATCCAGGAAAATAATGTGGACCGATTTGAGAAGAAAAACAGAGGAAACAGAAACAGGAATAAGCAGAATAACGGACAACAGGGATCACAAAACCAGAGCCAGGGACAAGGACAGAAAAGAAACAGACCGGACAAAAACGAAAGGCCCGAAAGATCTGAAAAGACCGAAAACCCAAATGCCCAGTCTGCCAATCAGCCAAGACCTCAAAAGCAGCACCCACAGCAAAAAGCACCTGTGGAAAAAGCAGTGAATAATTCTGATGCTGATAAGAAGCCACAGAGCAATCCAAACAAGAAGAAATTCAAAAAGAGATATCCTCCAAAAAAAGATAATAATGCATAAAATTTTAGGATTACTGTCACTTATCCTTTTCTTTAGCTGTAACTCTTCCTCAGGAGGAGACATCATTATGAATTCCGTTGATAACAAATGGAATAAGAAAAGTGAACAAAAATTTAATCTTGAAATTTCAGATCCGCAGAATCCTAAAAATATTATATTTGTTGTAAGAAATAACAACAATTATCCTTACAGCAATATAAGGTTTATAGTGAATTTCACCAATCTCCAGAACAAAAAAAAGGAAACAGACACCTTGAATTATGTTCTGGCAAAACCCAACGGAGAATGGCTTGGTACAGGGTTTGGTGATACGAAGGAAACTTTATTTCAGTATAAAGTAAATTACCAGTTTCCGGGAAAAGGAAAATATGAAATCGGCCTTACCCAGGCGATGAGAAACGACAACCTTCCGGGAATTGAGGACATTGGGGTAAAAATAGAAACGGCTAAACCGTAACCATAAATGGAAGAAAACAAAAAAAATGCAGGAAATAAGGGGAAAACATTTCCTCTGCCTCCCAAGAAAAAGAAAGATACCTCCTGGAGAAAATGGGTTTCATTTATTTGGATAGGACTCATTGCGGTAGTTCTTGGAATTTCAGGACTTTTCTTTTCGGTTTCCCAGGGATTCCTTGGTGAAATGCCTGATGTAAAAGAACTTGAAAACCCGGACATCTTTGTTGCTTCTGAGATCATTTCTTCAGACGGAGTAACCTTGGGTAAATTCGAAAAAGAAAAAACTCAGCCAATTGTTTATAAGGACCTTCCTCCTTATCTTATTTATGCTTTACAGGCTAAAGAAGATGAGCGTTTCAAAGAACACTCGGGAATCGATTTATATTCCGTTGCCAGAGCGGTAGCTTATGGTGGTGGACGTGGTGGGGGTTCTACCATCACCCAGCAGCTTGCCAAACTTCTTTTCACAGGAAATGCTTCTCAGAATAAAGTTCAAAGAGCATTCCAGAAGCTGAAAGAATGGGTTGTAGCAGTAAGCCTTGAAAAAAGATACACCAAAGAAGAGATTATCACTCTTTATTTCAATAAATTCGATTTTCTTTTCAATGCCAATGGTATTGAAATGGCTTCCAGAGTTTACTTTAACAAGAAAACTTCCGAGCTTACATTACCTGAAGCGGCAACCTTTGTAGCCATGCTTGAGAACCCAAGAAAAAATAATCCTTACAGGTATCCTGAAAAGGCTAAAGAAAGAAGGAATGTAGTATTGGATCAAATGCAGAAAACCGGATATATTGATGCGGCAACCTATGAAAAAGCAGCCAATACACCGATAGAAGTGGATTTCCACCCTATTAAAAGTATCACTGACGGATATTCTGCTTATTACAAATTTTATCTGAGAAAAGAGATTGATAAATATCTTGAGGCTCATGAAAAAGAAACCGGTAAAAAACTTAACCTTTATAAAGACGGTTTAAAAATATATGTGACCCTTGATTCTAAAATGCAGAAATACGCGGAAGAATCAATTAAAGAACATTTAACAGATCTTCAAAAAAGATTTGATGCAGAACAGCGAGGAAGAAAGAACAGACCTTTCTACTATCTGAACGACAAACAAATCAATGATGTGATGGTTCAGGCAATGAAAAGAACCGGCCGTTACAAATTACTGAAAGCTGACGGAATGCCTGAAGATTCTATTATGATGGAGTTCAAGAAACCAATCAAAACTTCACGATTCACATGGAATGGAGAAGAAGAAGTGGAAATGTCTCCATGGGATTCTATCAGATATCACAAACAAATTGCACAGGCAGGTCTGATGTCTATGGTTCCGGGAACCGGAGAGATCAAAGCCTGGGTAGGAGGTATAGACTGGCAGCACTTCCAATATGATCACATCAAGCAAGGTAAAAGACAGGTGGGATCTACATTCAAGCCTTTCGTATATGCCACTGCGATTATGAAACTGGGAATGACCCCTTGTTCAGCTGTTTCTAACGGAACTTATGATCATAACGGATGGCATGTACCGGGAAGAGGCGGAATGCTAACTTTAAAAGACGCATTGGCACATTCTCAAAACCCTGTTGCCGCAAGACTTATTGAAATGACAGGAGTGGACGCTGTAATCCAGACGGCAAGAGATCTGGGAGTAACAGAAGATATTCCAAGAAACAATACAATTGCTTTAGGTTCATCAGACATTACAATTTACGAAATGCTTGGTGCTTACAGTACTTTTGCCAACTATGGTAACTATAACAAACCAGAAATGATCTGGAGAATTGAAGATGCCAACGGTAGGGTGATCAAAGAAGTAAACGTGGAGCCTAAGGAAGTAATGAACCCAATGTATGCTTACACCATGATTGAACTGATGAAGGGTGTTGCACAATACGGAACCGCTTCCGGAGAGCTGGGAAGAAGAGGAATTTCAAAGGCTGTAGAAATTGCTGCCAAAACAGGAACAACTCAGAACAACTCTGATGGATGGTTTATGGGAATTACTCCAAAACTGGCAACCGGAGCATGGGTTGGATGGGAAGACAGAGCCACCCACTTCTTTGGAACAGGAGAAGGTCAGGGGGCAAGAATGGCATTACCGATCTGGGCAATTTTCATGAAGAAAGTATGGGCTGATAAGAGCTTGGGAGTAACTCCTGATGACAAGTTCGTAAAACCTTCAGACTGGAAAGACGGATGTTCAAACCTTAAAGGATTAAGCGGAGGATATGGAGACGAAGGAAGCCTTCAAACCATTGATGAGATCAAAAATCCAAGGCCAGTAGATCCAACGCCTAAAAAACCAACAGAAAAGAAAGAGGATAATATCAATGAAAACCTTCATTCTAATGATGAAGTAGATTTCAATAAATAAATTCTCTTTTAGAAATATACAAGACCTTTCAATAATCTGGAAGGTCTTTTCTTTTATAATTAATACCTTTGAAGCATGAATATCGAACGCATCAGACAGCCATTTATTGAAACTTTTCCCGGTGATTTTTCCAACAACCCTATGCAGAGAAACACTCCAAAGGTTTTATTTGCAACCATTAAACCTGCAGGCTTTGATAAACCTGAACTGATAGCTTTTAACGAAGCATTATCAGAGGAAATAGGCTTGGGAAAATATGAAGATAAAGACCTGGACTTTCTGGTGGGGAATAACCTTCCGGAAAACGTCCGAACCTATGCCACGGCTTATGCAGGACATCAGTTCGGAAACTGGGCAGGACAACTTGGAGACGGAAGAGCCATTCTTGCCGGTGAAATTATCAATGAGGCAGGAAAAAAGACCGAGATTCAATGGAAAGGAGCCGGAGCAACACCCTACTCCAGACATGCCGATGGAAGAGCTGTGTTAAGATCTTCTGTACGTGAATACCTGATGAGTGAGGCCATGTATCATCTGGGCATTCCTACAACCAGAGCGCTTAGCCTGGCTTTCACAGGTGAAGATGTAATGCGTGACATCATGTATAACGGAAATCCAAAACCGGAAAAAGGTGCAGTGGTTATCAGAACTGCTGAAAGTTTTTTACGTTTCGGACATTTTGAACTCATGTCTGCCCAAAGAGAATACAACAATCTTCAGGAACTTGCCGACTTTACCATTGAAAACTATTATCCGGAAATTACATCAACTGACGACAAAAAATACAGAGACTTCTTTGAAAAAATATGTACCCGGACTGCCGACTTGATGGTTGAATGGTTCAGAGTAGGCTTTGTACACGGAGTGATGAATACAGACAACATGTCTGTTCTCGGATTAACGATTGATTACGGCCCCTATTCCATGATGGATGAATATGATTTGAATTTCACTCCTAACACTACAGATCTTCCCGGAAGAAGATATGCTTTCGGAAAACAGGGACAGATCGCTCAGTGGAATCTCTGGCAGCTGGCCAATGCTCTTCATCCATTAATCAAAGATGAAAAGTTTTTGGAAGATACTTTAAATACTTTTGGCACCTATTTTTGGGAAGCCCACGACCAGATGCTTTGCAGAAAATTCGGATTTGATCAGCTGCGAAAAGAAGATGAGGATTTCTTCACCAACTGGCAAGGTCTTATGCAAGAGCTTCAGCTGGATTATACTCTGTTTTTCAATCAACTGGTAAAAACAACTCAAGAAACCAATATATCAGAGCACTTTAAAGAGGTCTCTTATATTATTTTGGACGAAGAAAAGCTGGCAAAACTTAATAATTTCATCAAAAGTTATAGGTCAAGATTAGAATTAAACTCTATTTCCAAAGAAGAATCTTTAGCCATGATGGAAAAAACAAACCCAAAATTCATCCTTCGAAATTATCTTCTTTACGAATGCATCGATGAGATCAGCAACGGTAAAAAGGAAATGTTGGAAAAGCTTACCAAAGCTCTTGAAAATCCATATCAGGAAATCTACCCTGAATTCTCCGTCAGAAGACCGTCGGGATATGATGATACAGCGGGATGTTCCACACTTTCATGCAGTTCGTAATTGATTATTATTCATAAAAAATTAAAAAACATGTAATTATTTTCATTTTTTTATTACATTTACTATCAACTTTAAACGTAAACCAAATGAAAACAAAATTACTATTCATCTTCTTAGTCTCTTCTTTATTGGGAAATGCGCAGATTCTCTCAGAGACTTTTCAGGGCACGACATTTCCTCCAACAGGATGGACAACGGGAACAAATGTAGCTTCAAGACCTTGGGGATTCACCACCACAATCTTCAATGCAACTGGACAAGCAACATTTAATATCACAGATGGAAAATCTGCAGGTATCGGATGGATTGCCCAGGCACAGGATGCTCACTTAACAAGTCCTTCTTTCAGTTTAGTGGGAACAACAAACCCGGTCCTAAAGTTTAACGCGAAAATAGGATACGAATACATGGTTGATCCTAATCCTAATGGAGATTTAAAAGTAGAAGTGTCCACTGACGGAGGAACCACATGGAACCAGGTATGGGTTGAAGAAAATTATGGATTATTTATCGATTATGAAACATTGGCAATTACGGTGAGTTTAACTCCTTATGCAGGACAAGCCAATGTCAAATTCAGATTCCATTATGTAGCTAATGACGCGGATAGTCTTTCAATAGATGATGTACAGGTTTTGGCAAATGGCACATTATCTACTCAGGAAACAAATGCCAAAGTAAAAGACATTACCAGCATCTATCCGAATCCGACAAAAGGAGAAATCAACATCAGAGCTGATAAAAAAATCAAATCTGCCACAGTGATTGATGCGAGCGGAAAATCCCTACTCAATAACGCTTCAGAAAGATTAGATATTTCGTCACTTCCAAAAGGAACTTACTTACTAAAAGTAGACTTCTCTGATGGAACATCCAAAACCGAGAAAGTAATCAAACAGTAAGAACGTTTATACAAACTTTTACAACCACCAATTTTGGTGGTTTTTTTATTTTACTTTTGCAAAAAATTTGACACGTGTCTTATATCAAAACAAAATTTATCCATTTTTTAAAACTGGTTTTCCCATCCACCTATACCGAACTGGCAATATTTCTGTTTTTCATGATCTGTTATGGAATATTAGGGTCTTATATAGCCCTGCATTACAGAATTATTTTTGACAGCAGAATTCCATGGGACGCTTATTTCAGTTTTGATAATAAATCGATCCTTATGACAGGAGGCAGCTTTGAAAGACACCCTCTGTCCTACTACTTTTTTAACTGGGTAAGAGAATTTTCATTATTTATTTCAGGAGGAAAAATGGATGCCAGCTTCAGACTCACGCTGGCATGGCTCAGCAATATCATCATCACATTGAATATTGTTCAGGTATTTAAATATGTAAAGAATATCATTCAGCTTCCTTTATGGTTATGCCTTTTAATCATCCTATTCTTTGGAGCTTTTTCCACTAATATCATCTTGTCATTCACCCCGGAAAATTTTACCTACACTTTATTTTTACTCTCATTATACAACCACTATGCAGCAATAAAACTAAAGAAGGAAGAGAAAATCCCCGCAACAGCCTTATCACTGGCTGGGATTACTATCGGAGGGCTTACCATTACAAACATTGTAAAAGTTTTCATCCCACTTTTGTTTGAAAAAGGACTTTTCAGAAACTGGAAAAAATTCGGAAATGCAGCGCTTAGAGTAACAGTCTCTATGATCTGTTTTGTACTTCTTTATTTGAACAGAATTGATTTTAAATATCAGAATATTTTTTCAAAAACCAACCAGCAATATGAAAAGTTCTCCAATGTAAAGTCGATGCCGGCATGGGATATGATCCTTTCGTTCTTTTTCGGAGGTAATATTCTTTTCCCCGGATTTATTATGTCAGACAAGCATAATATGAAAGGCTTTAATTTCAAAGGCCTTTACATGGACCTTTATTCGTCAGTGTTTCCTTACTTTTTTGTAATCCTGCTGTTGATTCTGATCATTTGGAGTTATTGTAAAAATTTCAAAAATAAATGGGTTCAGGTGATTGCCATTTCATTTTTCATTGACATTGCGATCCACTGTGTGATGAGGTTTGGTCTTCATACTTCCTACATTTACGGAGGACATTTTGTTTTTGTATATCCTTTGCTTTTAGGATGGCTCTTTTTTGCTTACAGATCATCACCTAAAATCATGTCATTGCTAACGTTAACGGTTGTAGTGTTATTCATTTATCTGCTCGCCTGTAATATTTTCAGAATGACAGAATTTTTCTGGTTTATGGAACATTATTACCAATAAAAAAAGCTGAGAATGTTTTCTCAGCTTTTTGTTTTTTATGTTGAAATAAATTCTTTTATTTTGCTTCGGCACAGAAAATTCTATACTGTACTGCTACTGCAGATTTAAAGTATTCTCTGATTCTGGAAAGATCACTGGCAGCACTTTGTTTTGTGAAATAACTTCCGGCCAAAATCTTATAGTTGGGTCTTAAAGACGCATCTGTTTCCACTTTCAGGTTGGGAAATCTTTTTCTGAAATAAGACTTCACCTCATTGGCTTCTTCATTACTTTTCACTGTTGTAATCTGAATTTTAAACCCTAAAATTCTAGGATTTTTCTTACAGATTTCAGCATTGGTAAGTTCTCTGCTTGGCACAAAGATCTTAGGTGGTTTTGTACTTATTCCTGTAGAAATTCCACTATCATTATTACTGAAATCTCTGGAAGAATTTGTTGGCGCAGCTTTAGCACATTTCCCTTCAATTCCTTCCAAAGCAGCATTTATTTTGGAATCCATTGTCATTACAAGCTCTGTTCCTGACAGGGTATCCTTTTTAACAACTTGCTGTGCTTCAATATTATAAAATCCAAATAATGATAATATCGAAAATATTTTGATTAGATTTCTCATTTAAACTTGTTTCCGCAAATTTATACAAATTAAAAAACTATACCAAACTGGTTATTTAGAATCAATACAAATTAAACGTAAATGATATTTTCCCTTTTCGATATACCGTTAAATTCCTGTTAAAAATATTATTTTTGCGGAATTGATTGAATGTTCAATAATTTACTAACATAAGATAATTTAAATGATTAGTTGGAGAAAGCATTATAAAAAAACGTTGATCGCGATAGGCTTATTGCTATCAACCAGTGCTTCATTTTACGGGCAAGACGGCGATCCTAAAAACGGAGAGAAACTTTTCAAAGCGAATTGTACTGCATGTCACGCGCTGGACAAACAAGTTGTAGGACCACCATTAAAAGGGGTTGTAGAACGAGTAAAGACAGAAGGTGGTGTAGACAAAGATTGGCTTCACAAGTGGATCAAAGACAACAAAGCTCTGAGAGCTTCTGGGGATAAATACGCTAATGAGATTTTTGAAAAGTTTAATAAGACTGAAATGCAGGTCTTTCCAAATCTTACAGATAAGGATATTGACGACATTTTAGCTTTCACAACTAACCCTCCTGCTCCGGAGGAGAAAAAGCCGGAAGCAACTCCTGCAACTGACGCTGCTGCGGCAGCACCTGCAGACAAAACTACAACAAACGTTGTCATCATTTCACTTTTAGCGATCGCAGGTTTACTGGTTTGGATCTTGGTTAAACTAAGACAATTGGTAAAACTGGGTCAGTCTGAAGATTTAGCGGGACTTAATGAAACAAGAGTTCGTTCTTTCAGTGAAATGTATGAGAAGTTCCACTTCATTGGTAAAGGTCTATTGGCAATCCTTGCTATTTTGGCTGCTTACGGAGTATGGAACTGGCTAATGTGGATCGGTGTTTACAAAGGGTACAAACCTGAACAGCCTATCTACTTCTCTCACAAAATCCACGCCGGAGAACAGAAAATTGACTGTCAGTTATGTCACTCCAGTGCTAAATACGGAAAAGTATCAGAGATTCCTTCTATGAACGTTTGTATGAACTGTCACAGAACAATTTCTGAATACAACGCAGATCACTACATGGAGCCTGGAAAAGACAAGGCATTCTATGACGGTGAAATCCAGAAGATCTACGCAGCAACAGGTTGGGATCCTGCAAAACAACAGTACACAGGAAAAACACAACCGGTTGAATGGACAAGAATCCACAACATGCCAGACTTCGTTTACTTCAACCACTCTCAGCACGTAATTGCTGGGGAACAGGCGATCATCAATTCTTTCAACAAAAAGAATCCTAACAACAAAATTGATGTTGTATGTAAAGCTTGTCACGGTAAAATTGATACAATGAATGTTGTTCAGATGGCTAACGACTTTACTATGGGATGGTGTATCGAGTGCCACAGAACGACTGAAGTTGATATGAACAACGGTTATAATAAAGAGTACTTCAAAAATCTACATGACAAGTTGAAAAAACAATATCCACAAGATGGAGGTAAGATCACTGTAGATGCAATTGGAGGTCTTGAGTGTGGTAAATGTCATTATTAATAACTAAAAAATTAGAAGTATAAATGGCTTCAAACAAAATACAATTCAGAAGTATTCATGAACTTAAAGATCCGGCTTTGAATAATAAGCTGGCTCAGAAAGAGTTTCAGGAAGAAATTCCGGTAGAAGATTTCCTTGGAGATGCTGAGAAAAACGGATCAAGTACTTCAAGAAGAGATTTCCTTAAATTACTAGGATTCTCTACAGCAGCAGTTACCTTAGCTGCCTGCGAAGCTCCGGTAATCAAAACGATTCCTTACGTGGTAAAACCGCATGATATTATTCCGGGAATCCCTAATTATTACGCTTCAACCTATTTTGACGGTTTCGACTTTGCTAGTGTTTTAGTAAAAACCCGTGAAGGTAGACCTATCAAAATTGAACCAAACCCAGCTGGCGGCGATTTAGGTAAAACTAACGCAAGAGCTCAGGCAAGTGTACTTTCTCTTTATGATAATGATAAAGTAAAGCAGCCTAAACTGGATGGTAAAGATGAAACTTTCGATAAAGTAGACAGTTTTGTTATTAAAGGTTTGGAAGAAGCTAAAGCGTCTGGCAAAAAGATTGTGGTTTTATCACACTCTTTTGCTTCACCAACTTTCAAAAAGTTATTCGCTGAATTCAAAGCTAAATATCCTACAGCTGAATTAGTAACGTATGATGCTTTCCCTTACTCTGCAGGATTAGATGCAGCTCAGGAAGTATTCGGACAAAGAGCATTACCTGTTTATGACCTTAAAGGTTCTGAATTGGTAGTTTCTTTCCAGGCTGATTTCTTAGGAGACTATAACGCTTCAAGCTTAGAAACTTCTTATGCAGCAGCTAGAAAGCCAGGACCAAACATGTTGAGACACATTCAGGTGGAATCTAACATGTCTTTAACCGGTGCTAATGCTGACTCAAGATACAGATTAAAACCAAGTGCTGTAAACAAAACTTTAGTTGAAGTTTACAACGCAATCGTAGGTGGCGGTACTTCTGATAAGACTGCAACTAAAATTGCTAACGAATTGAAAGCAAAAGGCAGCAAAGCTGTTGTTTTTGCTGACGGTTCTAAAGGAGCACAGGTTTTAGCACACTTAATCAACCAGAAATTAGGTTCAGTAGCTTTCACAGGTAAAGCAAACTTCCTTAAAGAATTTGACGGAGCAAGATACCAGGAATTCCTAGGATGGGTAAACGGTGGACAAGTTGGTGTATTGGTTACCAACAACGTAGACCCTATCTATTCTCATCCAAAAGGAGAAGATTTCAAAAAATCTTTATCTAAAGTTCCTTACGTAATTGCTGTAGCAGATAAGAAAAATGAAATGTACAAAGCAGCGAAAGCTGTAATTCCTGTAGCCAACTGGCTGGAGTCTTGGGGAGATATCGAACCACAGACAGGAGTATATTCATTAATGCAGCCTACGATCCAGAAAATCTACAAATCAAGACAGATTGAAGAATCTCTATTGGTATGGAAGAATGGAAAAAACAATGCAGCAAACAACTACTACGATTATTTAAAAGCAAACTCTGCTTCTCTTCTAGGTGGTACTTCTTTCAACAAAGCATTGTATAACGGGATCAACGCTTCTACCAACGCAACTACTTTAGCTTATGCAGGTGGAAACGCTGCTCAGGCTGTTGCTGAACTAGGAAACTTTAAAGCTTCTGAATTAGAATTAGTATTATACACTAAGACTTCAATGGGAGATGGTACTCAGGCAAACAACCCTTGGTTACAAGAGTTACCTGACCCAATCACAAGAATGTCTTGGGATAACTATCTGACAATTTCTCCAAAAGACGCAGAAAAGTTCGGAATTGATAACGATCTTAACGCTAGAATGCAGCTGGATGGTTCTATTGTAAACCTTACTGTAAACGGAGTAACAATAAAAGATGTTCCTGTATTCGTACAACCAGGACAAGCTGAAGGATCTGTAGGTCTTGCACTTGGTTATGGTAAGAAAAACTCAGGAGCAACTGCTGATACCGGTGTAAATGCTTATCCTTTATTTGACGGTTCTAACCTTGTGCTTTCAGGTGTTAAAATTGAGAAAACAGGAGAAGATCACGAATTCGCAGGTATCCAGCTTCAAAATACATTGATGGGTCGTTATGAAATCGCGAAGGAAGTTCCTTTGGCAGATTTCATCAACGTAGCTTTCGATGACGAACACAAAGGATGGAACAAACCTTTGGAATACCACACGATCAGCGGAGCACTTCCAGCGAGAAAAATAGACCTTTGGGATGCTTTTGATGATACAGATGGTCCTCACTTCAACTTATCTATCGACCTGAACTCTTGTACTGGTTGTGGAGCATGTATTATTGCTTGTCAGGCAGAAAACAACGTTCCTGTTGTAGGGAAAGAAGAAGTAAGAATGTCCAGAGATATGTACTGGTTAAGAATTGACCGTTACTATTCTTCAAGACAAACGGTAGAAGTATACGAAGGATTAAAAGAAGGAATGGCTGTACCAGAATTATACGGTACTGCATTCAACAAAGAAGGAGGTGCATTGAACCACCCTGCTGATAATCCTGATGTGATCTTCCAGCCAGTAATGTGTCAGCACTGTAACCACGCTCCATGTGAAACTGTATGTCCGGTAGCGGCTACGTCACACGGTAAGCAAGGTCAAAACCATATGGCTTACAACAGATGTATCGGTACAAGATATTGTGCAAACAACTGTCCGTACAAAGTAAGACGTTTCAACTGGTTTACTTATAACCTAAATGACAAGTTCGATTTCAACATGAACAATGATTTAGGAAGAATGGTACTTAACCCGGACGTAGTTGTAAGAACTAGAGGGGTAATGGAGAAATGTTCAATGTGTATCCAAATGACTCAGAATACAATTCTTGAGGCTAAGAAAGAAGGAAGAAGAGTGAAGGATGGAGAATTCCAGACTGCTTGTTCTAAAGCTTGTTCTACTGGAGCAATGACATTTGGAGACATGAATGATAAAGATTCTTCGATCAGAGAGCAATATGCATCTAACAGAAGATATTATTTACTAGAGGAGATCGGAACAAAACCAAACGTGTTCTATCACACTAAAGTAAGAAACAGAGTAGAAAAATAAAGTTTAAATAATAAATAGGTAAAAAATGTCAGGACATTACGAAGCTCCGATAAGGGAACCTCTAATTATTGGTCACAAAACTTATCACGATATTACAGAAGATATCGCACGACCTATCGAAGAAAGAGCAGGTAAATTATGGTGGATCTCATTATATGCTGCACTAGTTCTATTCCTCTATGGATTCGGCTGTATCGCTTACACTATCGGGACAGGTATTGGAGCATGGGGGCTTAACAGAACTATTAACTGGGGTTGGGATATTACCAACTTCGTATGGTGGGTAGGTATCGGTCACGCCGGGACCCTAATCTCCGCAGTATTATTATTATTTAGACAGAGATGGAGAATGTCTGTAAACAGATCTGCAGAGGCGATGACGATCTTTGCGGTTGTACAGGCAGCAATCTTCCCTGTAATCCACATGGGTAGAGTTTGGGTTGGATACTGGGTATTCCCTTTACCAAACCAATTCGGTTCTCTTTGGGGGAACTTCAACTCTCCTCTACTTTGGGACGTATTTGCGATCTCTACGTATTTCTCAGTATCAACTGTATTCTGGTTCATGGGACTAATCCCTGACTTTGCAATGATCAGAGATAGAGCGAAAACTCCTTGGACTAAGAAAATTTATACATTCCTTGCATTCGGTTGGGGTGGTAAAGCAAAACACTGGCAAAGATTCGAAGAACTTTCTTTGGTTCTTGCAGGTTTGGCAACTCCGCTTGTATTCTCAGTACACACTACCGTATCTTTTGACTTCGCAACTTCGGTAATTAAAGGATGGCACTCAACAATCTATCCTCCTTATTTCGTTGCCGGTGCGATCTTCTCAGGATTTGCAATGGTACAGACCCTATTGTTGGTTGCAAGAAAAGTATGTCACTTAGAAGAATATATTACAATGTATCATATCGAAATCATGAACATCGTAATCATCTTAACAGGTGGTATGGTAACTGTAGCTTACGCAACTGAATATTTCATCGGATGGTACTCAGGATCCAGATTTGAAGATTTCACATATCTTTCTCCGGGTGCTGCTGTAGGACCTTACTGGTGGGCATTCTGGTCATTGATCATCTGTAACCTTGTTATTCCTGCTTCTTTCTGGTTCAAGAGACTAAGAACGAACATTATCTGGACATTCATTGTTGCATTAATCATCAACATCGGTATGTGGTTCGAGCGTTTTGATATCATCGTTATCAACCTTTCAAGAGACTACTTACCAGGATCATGGACTATGTTTAAGCCAACGATCATTGATGTGGGTGTATACTTAGGAACAATCGGATTCTTCTCTGTATTATTCTTATTATACGCAAGAACATTCCCTGTAATTGCACAGGCTGAATTAAAATCGATTTTGAAAATCTCAGGTGAAACTTATAAAGCAAAAGAAGGAGATGAGCACCACTAAAATTGTATACGGACTTTATGCTGACGACGACGATTTAATGAACGGCGTTAAAGCATTCAACGATAAAGGAATCGCAATCAACGAAGTTTATACTCCGTTTCCGGTTCACGGACTAGACAAAGCTTTAGGTCTAAAGAAAACCAGAATTTCTGATGCTGCTTTCATCTATGCTTGTTATGGTGTAACGATCGGTGCTACTCTTACCTGGTATGTGATGAATCACGACTGGCCTCAGAATATCGGTGGTAAACCAGCTTTTGACTGGGGACACAACATGCCGGCATTCGTAGTTCCAATGTTCGAATTAATGGTATTCTGTGCAGCTCACATGATGTCTTTAACTTTCCTGGTTAGAAACAAAATGTATCCAGGAGCTCCTGCTCAGAACCCGGACCCAAGAACTACTGATGATAAATTCATGATGGAATTCGTAACTGAAGATGTAGAATCTGTAAAACAGTTGCTTATTGAAACTGGAGTTGAAGAAATAACTGTTAAAGACGCTTAAAATGAAAAAGAATGTATTAAAAATTACAGCGGTTTTAGGTTTAACAACAGTTTTACTTAACTCTTGCGGACCAAAGGAGAACACTCCGTTGGTATATTTCCCGGACATGTATTTTCCGGTAGCTTATGATCCATTGATGAAAGCTCAGGATGCTTACTCAGATCATGAAAATGAAATTCCTGCTTTTGTTAAAAATAATGGTGCAACAGGTCTTTCTCCGGTAGAAGGATCAGTTGCTCAGAATAAAGATGGAGTTTTTGAAGAAAGCTTATTACCTAAAAATGTTGACGAGTACAACGCAGGGTATGAAGCCTCTAAAAAACTTACAGTATCTCCTTTGAACCCAGCTAATGCAGCGAAGGATCTTGAAAGAGGTAAAATATTGTTTGATCACACTTGTGCTGCATGCCACGGAACAGGAGGTGACGGACAAGGACCTATCGTACAAAGTGGAGCATTCTCCGGAGTGCCAAACTATGCTGACAGAGAACTTACTGTAGGATCTGTTCATTATGTATTAACAAACGGTAGAAATGCCATGGGATCTTATGCGGGACAATTGAACGCAGGAGACAGATGGAGAGTAGCAATGTATGTGATGAGTGCTTTCAAAAAAGGAGCAGCAGCACCGGCAGCAGCTACAGCGGCGGCACCAGCAACAACTGAAACGACTACCGAAACTAAAAAATAAGAAAAGAAATGTATAGTTTTTCACCAAAATTAAAATCAACTTCTATAATACTTCTTGTTGTAGGTTTAGTTCTTTTCGGTATTGGTTTCTTTTTGAACAAAGGAATTTCTACTGAGAAAATAGAACAAATGATGGAAGCTGTTCATGCTTCAGGTCATACTGCTCCTACACACTCAAGTGAAATGGTTGGACCTCAGGATCACGCAGCTCACCTTGAGCATGCTACATTGCAGGTACACAACCAGCCTTTAGCAGCAATACATTTTGTAGCTGTATTTTTCTTTGGAGTAAGCTGCTGCGTATTATTCTTCTATTCTATTCAGCACGCTGCCCACGCAGGATGGCCGATCATCATTACAAGAGTAATGGAAGCTATTGCTTCTTATATCCCTTACGGTGGTGCAATCCTGGTAATCCTTATGATCTTAAACATCACTCATAATGGTCACTTATTCCACTGGATGGACCCTGAATTGACAAACCCGGATTCTCCGCATTTTGATGTGATCTTATTCGAAAAGAAAAAATTCTTAAATATTCCTTTCTACGCAGTAAGAACTTTAATCTACGTGATTGGTGCTTCTTTCTTCGCTTGGAAATTAAAAGCTCAGTCTAAGAAAGTTGATGAAACGAAGTCTAAAGTAGAGTACCAAATGCTTTACAGATGGGCAGTAGGATATATCGCATTCTTCGGATTTGCTTCTGCAGCTTGGGCTTGGGACTGGTTGATGTCTATTGACCCTCACTGGTATTCTACAATGTATATCTGGTATTCAATGGTTAGCTGCCTTTCAAGTGGTATCGCTGTAATCATTCTATTAAGTGTTTATCTTAAGAAAAATGGTTTCTTACCACAGTTCAATGACAACCACTTACACGATTTAGGAGTATTCCTTTTCGCTACAAGTATGCTTTGGACATATACATGGTTTGCTCAGTTCATGTTGTACTGGTATGCCAACGTTCCGGAAGAGGTTAACTACTTCTTCGGTAGATTCCAGCACTACTCTCCTACTTTCTTACCGATGTTGATCATCAACTTCTTATTACCATTATTGGTATTAGTGAGCAGCAGCATCAAGAGAAACTACAAAGTTGTTACTACAATGGCAGTAGTGGTGATCTTAGGACACATCTTAGATTACTTCAACATGGTAATGCCGGGAACGGTAGGACCATACTGGAACACTCCTGAAGTATTCCTGTTAATCCTTGGAGCAATCTTATTCGTAGCCGGATTATTCATGTTTACTGTACTTTCAGCTTTATCTAAACTGAAGTTGATTCCTACAGGAAACCCATTCTTACACGAATCTGAAATTTATGAGTATCCTTTCTAAGGACTTGTAACAAAATAAAATGATAAAAGACTGATTGTTAAAACGATCAGTCTTTTTTTATGCACATCCATCAACAAAACTTACTATGAAAACAAAACTTTGTCTTTACACATTCTTCCTTTTGCTATGTAGTTTTATTCAGGCTCAGACCATCACCTTTGTTTCTGAAAAAAATAACAGCCCTCTTCCAAGAGTTTCTGTATTTGGGAAAGATGGAACTATTCTGGCATACTCAGATATTGAAGGTAAGATTGACAAACAATCATTATCTCCCTCACAGGAAAAGTTTCAGCTTGTCTACAATAATTTTCCGGTGGCTACCTTATCTTATTCCGATTTTGATCAGCCCATTATTAAAATCAATGATCAGGTAAAAGAAATTGAAACAGTAGTTATCAAAAATAATAAACCTGCCAAATACATTTTTATCAAAGGAAATTTTAATGCTTACGTGACCGTAAATAATAAACTGAATAGTTATACCGACGGAATTGTAACCTATATTTTTGACAACAAAACAAAAAAACTAAAAAGTACCAATGTTGAACAATATAGAGTTTTCAGACTGACAGACTCTAAAAACGAGAAAAAAGAAACTTCATCATGGGATTATGGGAACTCTCTGCAAATCCCAAAACTTAAAAATGTAGGAAATCCTGAAGAGTATAAAACCAAAAGAAATATCATCAGAGAATTGAAAGGCGACCGTAAAGATCAGATTGAAGTGACAGGCGGCGCACTTCAGGAAAAAGAATTTTCATTCTTCGGATACAGATTTTATGATATCAGAACCATTTTGAATATGTCGTTTGAGAAAGGATCAGAAAAAACACTTAAAGATTTTCGGGAATATAACGAGCTGATTTTTATTAAACTTAAACATAAAAGTGAACCCGAATACAATCAGATTGCACTTTACACTAATTTCTATCCTGCGGAACTTAGCTTTACTAACGACAATGATATTGAAAAGGTAAAATTCAGTAAAGATAACAGCAGTTATCAAACATCTTACTGGCAGGATCCTTCATTCCCGAATATGCAGACCATCTTTAGTAATTTTTTTAAAGGAGACTTAAAAGAACAACCCAATAAAAAGTAAAAATAAAAGATTATGGCTCCTGTGATAAAGAAATAAAATAAGTCATAAAACATAAAGTGAAAATAAAATCCAGTATTAATAAAGGTTTTATTAAATTTGCAACAAACCAAATAAAAATGAAAAAGTTTTCTTTTCTACTTGTTTTCAGTCTGTTGCTTTTTACAGCATGCAAGAAAGATCATGTAGATGCTACGAATACTAAAACACTGCAGTCAAGTATCAATGATATGACCTCCAGTTTACCAACCATTAAACAGATTAAGTTTAATGAAGCTCTTTACATCCTTAAAACATTTGGAGTAGAAGCTGATGGTGATATCAATGAGCTAAAAGCCCTTGGAAAACTGATCAACGGGAAGAAAGTTCCTGAAATCATGTCCCTGGCAGACGAAGTTGCACAGAAAAATGGAATTGAATGGGCAAGTACTGCCCCACCATCACTGGGAGAAATGAATATCTTCGGGGATGACAAAGCAAAAGAAAGCGATCCTAATGACGTAAAAGCAGGATCATTAAGCCTTGTGACAAGACCTACAGGAGATGACGGAACCGGAGCGCCTACAGCCATCCAGATTGTTCCAAGACTTGTAGATGCAGCCGGAAACCCGGTATCTTTCACAGGAGCCGGCCTTGAAGCCACTCTTGAAGTATTCAGTAACGGGGTAAGACTGGCTACAGCTAAAAACCTGATGCAGGATAATAACTTCAAAGGATTCAACTTAAAGTTCTCATCTATTCCTGCTTCAAAAGTGGTAGATAATAAAATTGACATCACAGTTTCCGTAAAAACTACGGCAAAAACTTTCAAAATGTCAAAAATCGGACTTGATGTGAATGCTGCAGCCTTAAAAGTGCCTGCCATTCCAAAAACTGATTCTACAGCGGTATCAGAACAGCCAAGTGCAGTGGTGGATCCAAACAACCCTACAGCTCCTTCCGGAACAACGACAGATCCGTCAACAGCGGCTCCAACGACACCAGCAGCTCCAAAGCAGCCCACAGCAGATCCTAAGAATACAGTAAGCAAGTTTCTGAACAATGTAAGTTCCCAGAATTTAAAAGCAGCTTACGAAACGGCAAGCAACCCAAGCTGGGGAAGCTATGAGTCTTTCTCCAATCCTACTTCAGGTTTCGGATCGGTGAAGAATGTAAGTGTAAAAAATATTACAACTAACGGTACCTCTGCCAACAGTGCAAGTGTAAACGCCACTTATGATGTGACGGATAAAAGCGGGAAGACAACTTCTTTAAAAGTAACTTTCGGGCTTAAAAATGTAAACGGTGACTGGAAAATTTCCAGCTATAAAATCAATTAATAAATGGCTTCAGCAGAACTGATCAAAAAATTAGAAGAAACAATTGAAAATATCCCGGATTTTCCGATTCCCGGAATACAGTTTAAGGATATTTCACCCATCTTTTTAAATCCAAAACTTTATGAAGACGTTATTGCAGATCTTGTAGCCTTCAGTAAAGGGAAAATCGATGCAGTCTGCGGAATTGAAAGCCGCGGTTACCTTTTTGGAATCGCTATCGCTGTGGCATTGGAAGTTCCATTCATCTTAATCAGAAAAGCGGGAAAACTTCCTCCTCCTGTCATTTCAGAAACATATGACCTGGAATATGGAAGCGCTATTATAGAAACCCGTGAAGGGCAGATAAAACCCGGACAAAGAGTTTTAATTCATGATGATCTTCTGGCAACCGGAGGAACTACTGAAGCTACGGCTAAATTAGTAGAAAAGCAAGGCGCAACAGTTTCACAGTTCAGTTTCCTTATCGGCTTACAAGGCTTGAATGGTGATGAAAAACTGAAGAAATTCGGTGCAGAGATCTACCACATCTTAAGTTATTAAGATTGATCCTAACAAGATAAATGCTTCGACTCCGCTCAGCATGACAATGGCTGATAATTTACTGTGAGATTAAAACAGTTAGTATTAGAAGTGTCATGCCGGGCAAGGTTGAAGCATCTTTTTTTAATAAATTCACCATCCACGATTAACAATTCACAAAATTTCATTAATAATACCAACAAAGTATTTTGTAAATCTCTCAGAAACAATTAAATTTGCATTTCAATTTTTAAAAACTTATGGCAAAATTGGGAAAGAGTGCTCAGAACGAGCAAGAAGGTAAAGAAACGGTTGAGTTCTTTAAAGACCTTGACAGAGAGGCTTTAAACACTGAAAGATTTGTTGAAAAATATTCAAAACCTCTGGGTTTTGTATTCGGAGCATTGATTTTGGGAGTTTTAGGATTCTTTGCTTATAAGCAATTTGTGATTGCTCCAAAGAACACTGAAGCTGTAAAAAGTTTCCTTGCTGCTCAAAAAAACCTTACAGAAGGCAAAGATAAAGATGCTTTAGGTGGAAAATCTGCTGCTAATCCTGGTTTTATAGGTACAGCTAATGAATATTCTTCTACTGAGATTGGTAAACTTTCTGCTTACAATGCTGGTTTATTAAAATTCAAAGAAGGAAAATTCCAGGAAGCATATGATCTTTTGGATAAATTCTCTTCCAAAAACAAAACGCTGATGGCAATGAAGTATGGAGCGATGGCTGATGCAAAATCAGGTCTTAACAAAAACGATGAGGCTCTCTCTTTATTAGATCAGGCTGCTACAGCATCTGATGATCCTTACACAACGTATTATTTTACAAGAAAAGCAGGTATCGTTGCCTTAGGATTAAAGAAAAATGCAGAAGCTAAAAAATACTTCTCTGCAATTGACGAGAAATATCAGGACTACGACAATGGAATGTCTGATTCTTATATCGAAATGACTAAATATTATTAAAAAATGGCAACAGTTAATCTTTCCGATTACAAGCCACTTCATATAACGAATGCCGAAGATTTTTCTATCGGCATTGTTTTTTCTGAGTGGAATGATTTTGTAACCTACAATCTTCGTGATGCAGCTTTGAAAATTCTTGAAAAAGAAGGGGTAAAACCTGAAAACATCAAACTTTTCCCTGTACCAGGAGCTTTTGAATTAAGCTATGCAAGCATGCAGCTTTGCAAAGAGAGAAAATATGACGCAGTAATTTCAATCGGATGTGTAATCCGTGGAGAAACGCCTCACTTCGACTATGTGTGTTCTGCAGTAGCACAGGGAATCAAAGATTGTAATATCATGACGGATACTCCTACAATCTTCTGTGTATTAACAGATGATACCAAAGAACAATCTATCGCAAGAAGCGGCGGTGACCTTGGAAATAAAGGGGTGGAAGCAGCAGTTACAGCGCTAAGAATGATTGATTTCAAAAAGAAATTATCTGATAAAAAAGGGAATATAGGTTTTGGACACTCTTAACTTTTTATTCACTTTAACAATATAATGGGACTATTTTTTAATAGTCCTTTTTTTATTAGTATATAAATAATTCATAAATCTTATTAATAAAAAGGATGTTTTTCTTTTTTTCCGTCAAAAGTTCCCCACAAAAACTATCTTTGTGAAAATTAATAAAGACAGACAATACATGTTTTTAAAGAAAATAAAACCTTTCCTGTATTTAGGAATTTTCTATCTTATTATTTCGTTGATAATAAGGACAGTATTCTTTTTCCATCCCATTACTACCGCTAGTTTCGGATTTTTTGAAGTCGTAAAAGTTTTGTTGATCGGTCTGGTGAATGACATTTTTGTGTTCATATTGGCCAGCTCCATTCTCGCCCTTTACTTCCTCTTTCTTTCCAATTCAAAATATAAAAAGCCTTACGGTTATAGTATTTTGGGAGCATTAGTTCTGTTCTTCCTCTATATCTGGCTTGTTCCCAATAATATTTTCAAGCAGTACGGAGGCTCTATTATGGAGATTGCTCTTGTTTTCGTAGGAATTAAGACTCTTTTCTTCGGATTGATGCTGTTCCTTCCCGCACAGAGAATTAAGATCCGTAATATATTATATTTCATCACATTACTGTTATATGTTCTTCTGATCATTTTCAACGGGGTAAGTGAATATTTCTTCTATAATGAATTTGGAGTTCGTTATAATTTTATTGCAGTAGATTATCTTATCTATACCAATGAGGTGATTGGGAATATCATGGAAAGTTACCCTGTAATTCCATTGTTTTCAGCCATCATGATCGTTACCCTGGCCATCACATGGTTTATTTATAAGAAAACAAAAGATGAACTGCTGGAACTTCCGGACTTTAAACAAAAAATGGTACTTCTGGGCAGTTTTATGGTACTTTGCGCGTTGAGTGCACTGGCCATACCTTCTTTGATGCAAATCAGATCAGACAATGTTTTCGCAGACGAAATTGAAGCCAACGGAATTCCTAAGTTCTACTGGGCGTTTACCCATAATGAACTGGATTATTTCCAGTTTTATTCACAGATTAACCAACAGCAGGCCGAAAAGAATTTTTTAAGCCAGTACCCACAGCATACGTTATCAAGAGCTGTCGTTGCGGAGCAGCCTGAAGTGAAGAAAAACGTAGTATTGATCTCCATTGAAAGTCTTTCTGCAGATTTCATGGAACATTATGGCAATACCCAAAAAATTACTCCTTTCCTGGACAGTCTTGCTGATAAATCACTCATGTTTACCAATCTGTATGCAACCGGAAACAGAACGGTACGCGGACTGGAAGCTTTAACATTGTGTATTCCTCCAACTGCAGGGGAAAGTGTCATCAAGAGAGATGATAATAAAAATAAATTCACAACCGGAAGTGTTTTTAAATCCAAAGGATATGATGTTAAATTTTTATATGGCGGATACAGCTATTTTGATAATATGCAGGACTTCTTCGGAGGAAACGGCTATGGTATCGTAGACAGAAATAACTTTAAACCTGAAGAAATTACTTTTGCCAATGTTTGGGGCGTTGCTGATGAAGATATGGCCAGAAAAGCTATTCAGGTAATGAATGCTGAAGCCAAGTCAGGAAAACCGTTTTTCAATCACTGGATGACGGTTTCCAACCACAGACCTTTTACTTATCCTGACGGAAGAATTGATATTCCGGGAACGGCAAAATCCCGTGAAGGCGGTGTAAAATATACGGATTACTCTCTTAAGCTGTTCTTTGATATGGCTAAGAAACAGGATTGGTATAAAAATACAGTTTTTGTGATCATCGCAGACCACTGTGCATCCAGTGCGGGAAAAACGGAACTTCCGATGGATAAATACAGAATTCCTGCTATGCTATTTTCTGAAGGATTTATTCAGCCACAGAAATTTGATGCGCTGGTGTCGCAGATCGATATAATGCCAACCGTTTTGGGATTATTAAACTTCAGCTATCAGTCTAAATTCCTGGGTCAGGATGTGTTCAAACCGGAATTCCAGCCTAAAGCGTATGTGGCAACCTATCAGGATCTTGGATTTATCAAAGGTGAACGTTTGACCATTATTTCGCCGGTAAAAAAGGTAAAACAATATTCTTTGGAACTGGAAAAAAGCAATTTGAAACCGGAATTTAAACTGTATTACAACGAGAAATTATTAAAAAGTCCAGATCAGAAACTGGTGGATGATGCTGTATCAGCTTATCAGTCTACCTCTTACTGGCTAAAAACAAAACAACTCAACAGATAAATATCTAAATATTTTCGCTGATAATCTGGCGTAAAATATTTAAATTAACCCATAAATTTATTAGTATGAAATGGACAGACGACAGAGGCGGAAACGTTGATGACCGCCGTGGTTCAGGAGGTGGAAGTGGCGGTATGATTGTAGGGGGCGGACTCGGAACTTTAATTATAGCAGCCATCGTATTCTTTTTGGGTGGTGATCCATCCGGTATCTTGAATTCCGGAGGCATGCAGCCTTCAGGAAATTCCGGAGAACAGAGAGAGCTTACTGCCGGTGAAAAACAAATCGGAGAAATGGTCAAAATGATGGACGCATGGAATAGCCAGACCTGGAACCAGATTTTCACAGAAAACGGCATGACCTATACAGATCCGGGAATTGTTCTTTTCGAAAATACAACATCTTCAGCATGTGGTACGGCTCAATCTGCCATGGGACCATTCTATTGCCCGGCCGATCAGAAAGTCTATATGGATATGAGTTTTTTTGGTGAACTTCAGCAAAAATTCGGAGCTAAAGTAACAGAATTTACGGTAGCTTATGTTCTTGCGCATGAAGTAGGACACCATGTTCAGACTCTTTTAGGAACTACGCAGAAAGTGGATGCGCTAAGAAGAAGCGGAAGATATTCCGAAGAACAGATGAACAGAGTATCCGTTGCTACAGAATTACAGGCTGATTTCTATGCCGGAGTATGGGCAAAAAGAACCAATGACAGCAAACATATTCTGGAACCCGGAGATATTGAGTCTGCCATAGATGCTGCCGAAGCGGTTGGCGATGATAATATTCAGAAAAGAGCACAGGGATATGTGAATCAGGAAAGTTTTACCCATGGATCTTCTGCTCAGCGTAAAGAATGGTTTATGAAAGGATACAACACCGGAGACATCAGACAGGGTGATACTTTCAACCAGCTGTTGAAATAGTTTTTATCAAAATTATAATGATACAAAAAGCGGTCTTGACTTAAGACCGCTTTTTTATTTATTGCAATTCGATAGGATTAGAATTTTTCTTAGCCTCTTCTTTCACCCTTTCTTCCATTCTTTTTCTCATATCAGCAGGATTTTGGTTTCCACCGCCGGGGCCTCTTCCACCTCCGCCTATTCTTATTGTATTAGAAAATCCACCTTGTCCGCCGCCACTTTGGCTCATAAACGACATTGGATCAGCTTTAAATTTTTGCTGCTGCTTGATATAATCTGTTCTTTTTACTTTCAAAGTATTTCCAAACTGATTCAACGTTGGAAACTCAGTAATTTTATAGTTTTTCATGAGATCAAAAGAATAATCTCCTTTATCATCTTCCACTTTTACAATCAGTCCCGGAAGTCCTCCGAATTTATAAGGTCCGTCCTGATAAGGAAGATCTGTGGTAAACCACGCTGTCCATTTTCTTCCTCCAAAATCGGTTTCAGCTTTCTGAACTTTATATTCGCCTATTTTTCTCGTTTCTGGCTCTATTTTCCAGTTCAGAGGTCTGTCTTCTTCGTACGAATAGATATCACGCCCAATTCTGTCTTTGAAATAGGTCTTTTGATTGGTTTTATCTTTTTCAATGGAATAGCTGATATTCGTTCTCAATCCTTCCATCTGGTCTCTGTTGATGCTTACTCTTCCGCCTCCGCTCTGAAATGCTTTTTGCATAATAGAATCTCTTTTGATTCTGTTTTCAGAATAAAACACTGATTTTTCCGGAGAAATATCCAGATAAGCATTTTCAGTCTTGATATCTGTTTTATTTTCAGCATCAGGCTTCATCGTCACCTGATATACGAATCTGTTGGTTTGTGCAGAAACATTCTGTATGAAGAGCGCCAATGCGATAATACCTATTTTTTTCATTTATATTTTTATTTATTGAATATTATTAAAAGAAAGATTTATTGTACCTTGTTTTTGACAAATTTTCTCCCTTATTGCTTGATTATATGTCTTCCTTATAGATTTAAAATACGATTCAAGGTTAAAATTATGAATAAAACCTTAACAGAAAACGGATCAGTTTATCTTTTTTTAACATCATTTATCCTTTGATAAAATGCTATTAATATCATAATCATTAAAATAGACATCTTCGATTTGAGATTGCGGAAATTAGTTTGTATTTTTGCATCATTAAATCATTCTAAATAAATACAATGATAAAAGTATCAGACCATGCAAAGGAGAAAGCCATCCAGTTAATGACGGAAGATGGTTTTAACCCTGCTGAAGATTATATAAGAGTAGGGGTAAAAAGCGGCGGATGCTCTGGTTTAGAGTATGTTTTAAAGTTTGACAACGAAAAAACAGACACAGATCAGATTTTTGAAGATAATAACATTAAAATTATTATAGATAAAAAATCCATCCTTTATTTAGCAGGAACAACTCTTGAGTATTCAGGAGGATTGAACGGAAAAGGGTTTGTTTTTAACAACCCGAATGCATCCAGAACATGTGGATGCGGGGAATCATTTAGTCTTTAGAGAAAAGACATTAGATCCTAGATTTCAGACCTCAGAGCTATTCTGACTTCTGAAATCTAATCTGAAACCTAAAAAAAAACAATGAGTAAATATACAGAAGACGATTTAAGAGTCGATCTAGAAAATAAAAAATATGAATTCGGTTGGGAGACGAAGATTGATTATGAAGACTTCCCGACTGGTTTAAACGAGGATATCATCCGTGCGATCTCTGCTAAAAAAGAAGAGCCGGAATGGATGACTGAATGGCGATTGGAATCTTTCAAAATCTGGCAGAAAATGGTAGAGCCTGAGTGGGCTAATATCAAATATGAAAAACCAGATTTTCAGGCAATCCGTTACTATGCTGCTCCAAAAGTAAAGCCTGAACTGGCAAGCCTTGACGAAGTAGATCCTGAACTATTGAAAACATTCGAAAAGCTAGGGATTAATATCGAAGAGCAAAAAAGACTTTCAGGAGTTGCTGTAGATATCGTAATGGACTCAGTTTCTGTGAAAACCACTTTCCAGGATACACTGGCAGAAAAAGGAATTATTTTCTGCTCGATCTCTGAGGCTATTAAAAACCACCCTGATCTGGTAAGAAAATATCTTGGAAAAGTAGTTCCGAGAGGAGATAACTTCTATGCAGCATTGAATTCCGCAGTATTTTCTGACGGAAGTTTCTGTTATATTCCTAAAGGAGTAAAATGCCCGATGGAGCTTTCTACTTATTTCCGTATCAATCAGGCAGGAACAGGACAGTTTGAAAGAACGCTTCTTGTAGCTGATGAAGGAAGTTATGTTTCTTATCTTGAAGGATGTACAGCACCGTCAAGAGATGAAAACCAGCTTCACGCAGCAGTTGTAGAGCTTATCGCTTTAGACAATGCTGAAATTAAATATTCAACCGTACAGAACTGGTATCCTGGTAATGAAGAAGGTAAAGGAGGTGTATTCAACTTTGTAACGAAGAGAGGACTTTGCGAAAGAAATGCAAAAATCTCTTGGACACAGGTTGAAACAGGTTCAGCTGTAACATGGAAATATCCTTCTTGTATCTTAAAAGGAGACAATTCTATCGGAGAGTTCTACTCTATTGCGGTAACCAACAATCACCAATATGCAGATACAGGTACAAAAATGATCCACATTGGTAAAAACACCAAATCTACGATCATTTCTAAAGGTATTTCTGCCGGGAAATCACAAAACTCATACAGAGGACAGGTGAAAGTAATGCCTTCTGCAAAAGGAGCAAGAAACTTCTCACAGTGTGACTCTTTATTGATGGGTAATGAATGTGGAGCTCATACGTTCCCTTATATTGAAATTAAAGATCCTACGGCACAGTTAGAGCACGAGGCTACGACTTCAAAAATCGGGGAAGACCAGATTTTCTACTGTAACCAGAGAGGTATTGACACAGAAAGAGCTATTGCTCTGATTGTAAATGGTTTCAGTAAAGAAGTTTTAAATAAGCTTCCAATGGAATTTGCTATTGAAGCACAGAAACTACTTGAAATTTCACTAGAAGGTTCGGTAGGATAAACTTTTAAAAGGATTTTCAGATAAAAACCAACTGATTTAAAGGCAAGGTTTTCAGAGTTTTTATCAGATGATCAACCGTTATCAACGGGAAATAAATTATAATCTTCACAGGAGATTATCAGTAAAATAAAATATAAAAAGCTTCTATCTGTCCGCTGATGAAATACTTCAGTTAAAGACAAATGTGAATATACAATGAGAAGCTCACACAATTATAAAGCAAAAGTTAGCAAGAATGTTACAAATTAAAGACCTTCACGCCAAAATTGAAGATGGCGCAGAAATATTAAAAGGTATTAATCTTGAAATTAAGCCGGGCGAAGTTCACGCTATTATGGGACCAAACGGAGCTGGTAAGTCTACCCTTTCTTCTGTAATCGCAGGAAAAGAAGATTACGAAGTGACTGGTGGAGAGATCCTTTTTGACGGACAGGACATCAGTGAAGATGCTCCTGAAGATAGAGCTCACAAAGGAATTTTCCTTTCTTTCCAGTATCCTGTAGAAATTCCGGGAGTTTCTGTAACGAACTTTATCAAAGCCGCTTTAAACGAAACAAGAAAAGCAAACGGACTGGAAGAGATGCCGGCAAAAGAAATGCTTGCACTAATCCGTGAGAAATCTGAAAAACTGGGGATCAAAAAAGATTTTCTTTCAAGATCATTGAACGAGGGATTCTCCGGAGGTGAAAAGAAAAGAAACGAGATCTTCCAGATGATGATGCTTAATCCGAAATTGGCTATTCTTGATGAAACCGATTCAGGACTTGACATCGATGCTTTAAGAATCGTTGCAGATGGAGTAAACTACTTTAAAAATGAAGGAAATGCAGTTCTTCTGATTACCCACTATCAAAGATTGCTTAATTATATTCAGCCTGACTTCGTTCATGTGTTAGCAGATGGGAAAATCATCAAAACCGGTGATAAATCTTTAGCATTGGAGCTTGAAGAAAAAGGTTACGACTGGCTTTTAAATTAATTTGAAATTTACTATTTGAGATTTGAATTTATTGCAACATTCATGAAGTGCAGCAAATATGAATCTCTAAAGTAAAAATTGGATTCCTATTCCTCGGAATAACAATATTTTAGTTCAAAAAAAAGAAAAAATGGTGCAAACCACAGATATACCAGTAATGGCATTAAAAGAACAAATTATAGAGAACCATAGTGAATTTTTGGAGAGTCTTCGTCACAGATTTCTGGATGAGGAAAGAAAAACAGCGCTTCAGAAATTTGCAAACCTTGGTTTTCCTACTAAAAAAGACGAAGAATATAAATATACCAATCTAAAGGAGATCACGGAAAAAAGCTACAACTTCTTCCCGAAAGAGCACCACAATATCACTAAAGAGCAGTTTGATGAACTGCATCTTGGTGAAGAGAATTTTGATTGGATAGTTTTTGTAAACGGTAAACTTCACAAAGAACTTTCTAAAGTTTCTATTGAAAATGTGGAGTTCCTTTCATTCAATTATGCATTGAATGATGAGAAACATAAGGAGGTTTTTGAAAAATATTTCAATACCATTGCTTCTAAAGAACAGGCTTTTACCAACCTGAACCTTGCTTACTGCAAATATGGCTTCTTCCTTAAAGTTCCTAAAAATGTAGTGATTGAAAAGCCAATCCACGTTTTTTATATTTCTCAGAATCAGGAAGAAAACACATTCTACAATACCAGAAACCTTTTGATCGTAGAAGAAGGAGCAAAAGTAGAAGTGATTGAAAGCCACCATAATTTTGACAGCACTTATGTATTGACCAACTCTGTTACAGAGATCTTTACATACCCGAATGCGAAAGCTGACTGGCACAAACTTCAGAACGATAACAACACAACCTATCTTATCGATAATACTTTCGCAAAACAGGAGAAGGACAGCTTAACTACGGTAAACACATTCTCTTTCGGAGGTAAACTGGTAAGAAACAACCTTGATTTTATTCATAACGGATCCAATATCAATTCATTTATGAACGGAATCACCATCATTGGAAAAGATCAGCTGGTAGATCACCATACAGCGGTTCACCATAACTTCCCGAACTGTGAAAGTTATCAGAACTACAAAGGAATTTTTGATGGTAACGCCCACGGAGTGTTCAACGGAAAAGTTTTTGTGGACAAAATTGCTCAGAAGACAAATGCTTATCAGCAAAACAACAATGTATTGCTAAGCGAAGGGGCAAGTATTGATACAAAACCTCAGTTAGAAATTTTTGCAGACGATGTAAAATGTTCTCACGGATGTACAGTAGGACAATTGAATGAAGATGCTTTATTCTATCTGAGAGCCAGAGGAATTTCGAAAAAAGAAGCTCAGGCATTACTTTTATATGCTTTCGCTAATGATGCAATGCAAAACATTGATATAGAACCTCTAAAAGAGAAAATTTCAAAGCTCCTGGCTGAGAAATTAGAAGTTGATATAGAATTTTAAAACTTATATATATTGATAAAAAAGCACTTCAAATGAAGTGCTTTTTTATTGTATTTACGGATTGTGTGTCTCTTATTTTTTCAACCAGCTTTGGTTATCTTTATTTTCTGAACGTTTCTTACCGTTATCAAAATTATAAGCCAACCCTACGCCCAATGTCTGCTTCAGCTGGGTCTTCCATATCTGATTATGGTCATACAAAAGGTCAAGGGTAACGTTGGTAGAAATATATTTATTGATTTTCATGCTCAAAACTCCGCTATATCCAAGGACAAGCCTGTCCGGATGATCAAGATAGTTTGAGAATACAGAAGCCGTATTCAGTAGGGTTATATTCTCCATAATCTTCAGTTTGTACATTGCCGTTCCCAGGAAACCGAATTGGAAAAGAGAAGAATCTCCATCGTTTTTAAGGCCGTAAGTTCCTGCTTTCTGAAGATCTTCGTCTAAAACAAAAGTCCATCTGGCATTCGCAGGTCGTAAAGTAACTGTAAGATTATCATTGGGACGGTATGTAACCCCTGCTCCTACACTCAGATATCCGGGAGCCATAAAATTGGAAATCTTTTTTGCATCAGGATTATTTCCATCTTCATAACCCGGAGCAAACTGAGTCTGAAGCCCCGCCCCTGCAGATAAATACCAATGTTTGGCAAATTCTCTACCATAGTTTGTAGAAAGATTAATCACATCCTGCGTTTTTCTAACTCCTGTTCCCTGTGTGTTATTTTGTCCGTACCCCAGAATAATAATATTTTCCCAAAGATCTTTCCCTTTTTCATAGGTCAGGTTGTAATTAACGCCAGCAAGCCAACCTACGTTGTTGGCTCCTCCACCTACCCAGTTTGAAAAGGCAGCCTGATTAAGCATTAATGTATTTTGTCCCTGAATAGACCATGCTTTAGCTGTGTCTGATACCGGAGCTTCTGTCTTAGCCTCCTGAGCGAGTGCTGCAGCCCCAAAAGAGATAGAACTGATCAATAAAAGTTTTTTCATAATGTTGATTTATTACAAATGTATAAATAATAATTTATGCCGACATAAAATTCACTTTAAAATGAATTTAACATAATTTAAAAATACACTTTAATCAATTGAAAACAAACCACTTGAAAAACAAAATCGTGACCCACAAACTTAAGTCAACTTAAAATTAAAACATTAAAAAAACAAAAAAAACACCTCATTTCTGAAGTGTTTTAATTAAAATATAAGTATTCAAACTATTTTTTGATCCACCACTGGCTGTCTTTGCGATCAGAACGTTTTACACCATTTGCCAGCGTATAGGCAAACCCGATTCCAAGAGTTTGTTTTAGCTGTGTTTTCTCTATCTGATTATGATCGTATAGCAAATCTACGGTCACATTGGAGGATATGTATTTATTTACTTTCAGGTTCAGCAAAGCTCCATAGGCAAGAACTAATCTGTCCGGGTGATCAAGGTAATTCGAGAAGACAGAAGCCGTATTGGTTAAATAAATATCTTCCATAATTTTCAATTTATACATTGCTGTACCCAGAAAACCGAATTGTAATAAAGAAGTATCTCCATCATTTTTTAAACCATAGCTCCCTGCTGTCTGAAGGTCTTTATCCAGTACAAATGTCCATCTGGCGTTGGTAGGACGTAATGTTACCGTGAGATCATCATTGGGTCTGTATGTGATCCCCATCCCGACGTTCAGGTAGCCTGGCGCCATAAAATTGGATATCTTTTTTGCATCAGGATTATTTCCGTCTTCATATCCTGCAGCAAACTGTGATTGAAATCCTGCGCCCATAGAGAAATACCAGCTTTTCGAGAATTTTCGCCCATAATTGGTAGAAACATTGATAACGTCTTGTGTTTTTCTGATTCCCTGCCCTTTTGTATCATTCTGCCCATATCCAAGAATAATGATATTTTCCCAAAGGTCTTTATCTTTTTCATACGTCAGATTATAATTCATTCCGGCAAGCCATCCCACGTTATTGGCCCCACCTCCTACCCAGTTTGAAAAGGCAGCCTGATTAATCATTAATGTGTTTTTTCCTAAAACCGACCAGTATTTTATGGTGTCTACCACTGCGGAATCTTTTTTCAATTCTTCTTGTGCACTTGCATATATTCCTATAAAACAGGAAAGAATCAATAAAAACTTCTTCATTACTCTAAATAATTTTCAATGCAAAAATATTAATATAATTTTTTTTAAAGCTAAATTCAGCTTTAAAAGAACCCATTTCTATAAAGTTTAATGATCTCATAACAAGATATTTCTATAAAATCAATGCCAAATAATGAGTTCAAAAGTTAAATTTAATACCTTTTGTCTTAAAATCAGGCCGGTAGAAACTTATTCATCGACAAATTTTCCGAAATTTATCATTGGCTTTTGATTTGACGTAAAATCCACATGTTCAAAAATGTAATTTCCAAAAGAGCGGTTATCTATCCATTGCTGATGCTTTCAGCAATGTGGTTCGGGTACTTTTTACAAATGCAGGGCTTCTTTCAAAGCTGTTTTGGAGCCATTATACCCCTCTTACCCGAGGGATTGCTTGGCATTATTACCTCTCCCCTTTTACATGGAAATATCGATCATATTATAGGAAACTCTATTCCGATAGCAGCACTTATGTTTTTGCTGTATCAGTTTTATCCGGTAGTGGCCAACAAAGTCTTTATCATCGGCTGGCTGGCAACAGGACTATTGGTGTGGCTTCTTCCTCCTATTGATATTCTTACCGGTGAATATATGTACACCTGCACCATCGGGGCCAGTGGTGTGGTATATGTGCTTGCCTTTTTCCTTTTTTTCAGCGGTGTTTTTAAATGGAATACAAAACTTCTTACGATTTCAATGCTTGTTGTGCTTTATTATGGCAGTCTGGTATGGGGAATGCTTCCGGAGGAACTGTTCTACAACATGCAGGAACCGAGTAAAATTTCATGGCAGGCCCACCTTTCCGGAGCTGTGGTAGGCAGTATCATTGCATTTGCTTTTAAAAATGTGGGAGAGAAGAAGAAAAAATTTATCTGGGAGTTTCCGAATTATTACAGCGAAAAGGATGATAAATTATGGCAGGAATACAGGGAAAACCATCCTGAAGATTTTATGGAGCTTCCCTACAAGAAAAAAGATGACATCTGGGATCATTTGGATGAATTAAGAAAAAGATAAAACTTATTTCATTACATTTGAAAAAAAACACACATGAATTCCGAAGAATACTTCTATGCCATCGCCCTCCGCGAGTGCAGCCAGATTGGTGATATCCATTTTCATAAGCTTGTCCATACTTTCGGAAGCGCTCAGGACGCCTGGAAAAGAGCAAAAAAAGAGTATAAACAACTTGATGGAATAGGACAGAAAACAGTTTCAGATATTGGAAATACATCTCATTTGGAATTCGCAGAAGATGAATTAAATTTTTGCGAAAAAAATAATATTCAAATCAGGCTGAAACACCTTAAAGAAACGCCCTCCCTGCTTAACGAATGTAATGACGCACCGGCTATCCTTTATCAAAAAGGGAATATTGAAAATATACAACCTAAGGTAAGTATTGTAGGAACCCGGAATATGACAGCGTATGGGAAACAATTCCTTGACGATTTTTTCGAAGCGACACAATCGTCAAAATATTTAACGGTGAGCGGCCTCGCTTTGGGAATCGACAAAGAGGTTCACGAACAGTCTATTCGTCATCAAAAACCTACGGTAGCTGTTCTTGCCCATGGTTTTAAATATTTATATCCTGCCAAAAACAGAAAACTATCTGAAAAAATTTTACTGGAAGGTGGTGCATTAATCACAGAGTTTAGTTCATCCAGAAAACCCGATCGGGAAAACTTCATCCAGAGAAACAGAATTGTGGCAGGAATATCTCCGGCAACGATTGTAGTGGAAACCGGTTTTGGAGGAGGCTCTGTAAGCACCGCAGCCTTTGCTAATGATTATAATCGTGATGTTTTTGCACTGCCCGGAAAAATTACGGACAGCTCCAGCCAGGGTTGTAATCAGCTGATTTTCCATCATAAAGCGACAGCTATTTCTACCGTGAAAGACCTTATCGGACTCCTTGGATTAAATGAACCCAAAGAAAAAATAGAAGAG
Organism: Chryseobacterium sp. CP-77; assembly: GCF_036362765.1. Taxonomy (NCBI): domain Bacteria; kingdom Pseudomonadati; phylum Bacteroidota; class Flavobacteriia; order Flavobacteriales; family Weeksellaceae; genus Chryseobacterium; species Chryseobacterium sp. CP-77. The sequence goes on along the minus strand of NZ_CP143637.1, from coordinate 3,611,283 downwards.
TTATTTCCTTATAGTGAGACTATTACCCAATTATCTGATAATCAAAACTTAATATATCAATCTATTAAAGACCAGCCTCAGATTTCTTTAGATGATCTGGCACAGAAAATTGATCTTCCTACCCACAAAATCTTACCAATAATTTTGGAATTGGAACTTTTAGGGAAAGTAAAATCATTTTCCGGGAGGCAATTCATCGCAATTTAAGATTTAACGATTTCTTAATACTGCATTATTTCACACATAACATTTAATTTTTAATAAAATTTGAACATAAATTATCAATTTAATAATATTACGAAACATTATTATTTAATTTTTAACAATGTTAAAATATAGTGTTGTGAATCTTGAAAAAAAAATTAAATTTGTTGACAATAATATTCAACCTTAATATATGGAACAATATAATATTGACCAGAAAATCCAAGAGTTTATTGCAAAAATTGAAGCAAAAAATCCTAACGAACCGGAATTTTTACAGGCTGTAAAAGAAGTTGCCGTAACCGTAATTCCATTCATTGCTACTAAAAAAGAATATACCGGAATGAAGCTGCTTGAAAGAATGGCTGAAGCTGAAAGAATTATTATTTTCAGAGTTCCATGGGTTGATGACAAAGGAGAAATTCAGGTTAACAGAGGTTTCAGAATTCAAATGAACTCTGCTATTGGACCATACAAAGGAGGAATCCGTTTCCACCCTACTGTAAACTTATCCGTTCTTAAATTCCTAGCTTTCGAGCAGGTATTCAAAAACTCTTTGACAACTCTTCCAATGGGAGGTGGAAAAGGAGGTTCAGATTTTGACCCACAAGGAAAATCTGATATGGAAGTAATGCGTTTCTGCCAGGCTTTCATGACAGAATTATGCAAGCACATCGGTCCTGAAACAGACGTACCTGCAGGAGATATCGGTGTTGGAGCAAGAGAAATCGGATATTTATTCGGACAATACAAGAAAATCAGAAACGAATTTACCGGAGTTCTTACAGGAAAAGGTCTTGCGTATGGAGGTTCATTAATCCGTCCTGAAGCTACAGGATACGGTGTAGTATACTTCGCTGAGCAGATGCTTAAAACGATCGGACAGGATTTCAAAGATAAAATCGTTACAGTATCAGGTTTCGGAAACGTAGCGTGGGGAGTGATCAAAAAAGCAACCGAACTAGGTGCTAAAGTTGTAACAATCTCTGGTCCTGACGGATATATCTACGATAAAGATGGTATCAGCGGAGAAAAGATCGATTATTTACTGGAACTTAGATCTTCAGGAAACAACAGAGCTGAAGACTATGCTAAAAAATATCCATCTGCTGAATTCCACGCAGGAAAACGTCCTTGGGATGTGAAGTGTGATGTTGCCTTCCCTTCTGCAACTCAAAACGAATTAGATTTAGATGATGCAAGAAAATTAGTTGAAAACGGATGTATCTGTGTAACTGAAGCGGCTAACATGCCTTCTACACTTGATGCGATCAACTATTTCTTAGACAATAAAGTATTATTCTCTCCTGGTAAGGCTTCCAATGCTGGAGGTGTTGCGACTTCAGGATTAGAAATGACTCAGAACTCTATCCGTCTGAACTGGACTTCTGAAGAAGTTGACGCAAGATTAAAGGAAATCATGATCGGTATCCACAAAGCTTGCAGAGACTATGGAAAAGACGAGGACGGTTATGTAAACTACGTAAAAGGTGCAAATATTGCCGGCTTCGTAAAAGTAGCAGAAGCAATGTTGGCTCAAGGAGTTGTGTAACAAAAAAAGCAAAGGTTGGGAAAAAATCCCGACCTTTTTTGATATAGCCTGTTCCCGGGATAATGGGAAAAAAGTAAAAAGTGAAAGGAGAAAGCGCTGCTATATGCAGTGCTTTTTTTTTATTTTTATATCATGCAAAACACCTTTACCAATATTGATGAATATATTCTTCTGTTTCCGGTAGAAGTACAGAAGAAACTTCAAGAACTTAGAAAAGTAATCCATCTACAGGTTCCGGATATTGAAGAATATATTGGGTATCAGATGCCCGCCTTCCGGCACAAAGGAAAACCTTTGGTTTATTTTGCCGGATATAAAAAGCATATCGGATTCTATCCGGGAGCTGAAGGCATCCGTACTTTTGAGACAGCTTTTAAAAAGAGAAAATATAAATTCTCTAAAGGAGCCGTGCAGTTTCCAATTCATGAAAATCTTCCGCTCGATCTGATCATTAAGATCATCCTGTTCAGAGCACAAGAAATTGAACAAAAAAAATCCTGAAATACAAGATTTCAGGATCCGACTAGTGTTTGCTAAAGTGCTTACTTTTTCTTCTTTTTGTCTTTCTTTTCCTCTTTAGGAGTATCTGCAGGCTTTGTTGCATCAGTAGGTGTTGTACTTACTGACGGATCAGTTGCCGGTGCAGTTTCCATTGTAGTGGCAGGTGATTTGTCCTGTTGATTCTTTGGATCCGCAGGACTTGTAGTCTGCGTATTCGTTTGTTGGGTTTGAGTTGTCGTAGGGTTATTAGTAGAAGTATCGGCTGGCTTTTGTGGTGTTGACTGTGCTGATACTGCGATTACTCCGACTAATGTAAACGCTGCCGTTAAAAATAACTTTTTCATAATGTAATATTTAAATGATTGTTTAACTTAAACGAAGCATCATTTAGAAAATTATGCGTAAAAAGTTTATTTAACGTACTTTATAATTATTTAAGAGGAATTTGCAAAAATGAGTCCGGATGATTTTGCTGGAAGAGTAATGCTGGAGGCTGAAGTTTTTTAGAGTAGAAATAACAGTTTTATGATCAACGATGAAAGCTTCCTGCTTCCATCATCCAGCTCCCCGCCTTAGGCTTACTTCGCCACATTTTTCATCATTTTTTCTACAAATTCAAATGCCGCCGGGCAGATTACTGTGTTTTTCAGCATCAGGTTATTGATCTGATAAATCTTCTTACGGTCTGTATGAGGATATTCACGACAGGCTTTCGGTCTTACATCGTAGATAGAGCATGTATTATCGCTGTTCAGAAAAAAGCAGGGAAGATTTTGCAGCACTTTGTCATTATCTTCATCCACTCTTAAAAACTTTGCTTCAAAGTCTGCGGACTTCATTCTGAGATGTTTGGCAATTCGCTCAATATCTTTTTCAGTATAAAGCGGGCCTGTTGTTTTGCAGCAATTGGCACACTGCAGGCAGTCAATTTCCTCAAAAACTTCATCATGGATCTCCTGCACGATATAATCGAGATTTTTGGGCGGTTTTTTCTTCAATCCGTCCAGAAATTTCTTGTGCTCTTTCTGCTTTTGTATCGCCTGTTTTTTATAAAAATCTAAATCCATTATTCTTTATTTCTCACTGATTCCGGAAGCTCTTCTTTCTTATATTCATTGATTTTATCCAGATCCAGTACTGTTGAAAGGTTTTCCTTATTTGGATAATACATCGGAACAAATTTGGCCCCATATACAATTTCTCCCGTAGTATAAGAAGATCTTTGAACCACAGTGTTTGAAAATACTTCATCAAATGCACGAACCTGCACAATAAGCTCAAGATCCGTATTTTTAAAATCCTCTTCGGAAAAGCCATAAAACGGCGAGTTTTCATCAATCTTATGCACTACAGTCCAGTTGAGGGCCAGTGTATTGATCTTACTCATCTGTGTTGTAAGCCGGTAAAAATTGCTTTTGGCAACTCCGTTTTCCACAACTTCAATAGCAACCGATACGATTACATCTGCATCCGTCAATGCATTATTCTTATAAGGAGCAAGCCTGAACATTAATGCTGAAGATTCCTGAAAAGGAGCAATAACTGCTATATCAGAAAATCTAAGATATGCCCGGGGTCTTGAAAATCTTCCGTAGAAAAGCCCTGTTGCAATGGCAAAGGTAAGCAATCCCAGAAAAGCTTCAAATGTGGCAACAAGACTTGCCAAAAAGCCTACAGGAGCTATTCTTCCATATCCAACCGTAGTAAATGTCTGGGAACTGAAGAAAAAGACATCGATAAATTCATTGAGCGGATCACTCTTATCAATTCCGGTAAGATGCTCTACCCCAATCAGGTAATAGATCATTGCAAACAGTAAATTAATGATAATATAAGCAATAACCAGATAAGATATAAAACGGAATGAAGAGAGATTCAGCATGGTGTGGTACCAGCTTAGCCTGTTAAAAACATTCACTCCCCTTCTCTGAACATTCGGGAGACCGTCTTTGTTGATGAACCTTCCGGATGCATTGGTTCCGAAGCCGCTGTTCTCCGCATTTTTCTGACGGATCTTTTTTCTGAATCCTCCTGTCATTTAATTATCATTTTGACTTTATTATATGATGATTTTCCTCTACCAATAAGCCAGTTGATGATCAGCTCATTCTTTCAACATTTAAAAAGCAAAGTTAAGAATAGAATCCATTAAGACATCAATGCTTTGTAGTAATCATTTTTAAACTTTACTATTCAGATGGCAGATGGCTTTCTCAGCGGTTTAATTGAACTTTACGCAGATAACAAGCACAAAAAACAGCAGAAATTCCGAATGTCTGCTGTGTTTTTATTGTTTATTAAAGTAGTTTTATATCTTTTGTGCGGGCGACTCCATTACCGTAACACTTACATTGCTGATAGATTTTACGATCCCGGACTCTCCGTGTATATTGGTCAAAAAATCAGGGAAACTTTCAATAGGAAAAGCCCAATAGTAATGGCCATCTACGGGAGAAGGAAAGTTCGCCTGTAATCTTCCTTTTAATTTCATCGGTACAAAGTATTCAACAGATGATCCCTTCAATTTTGTAAGGACAGAAATCGTTTTTTTAGAATGAGCGGGCACAATGGTCTTGTAGCTGCTGGTTTCGGTAATTTCTTCAGAATTTTCCGTACCTTCCGTGGTATCTCCTCCCACCACAACTTTTGTACTTGCCGAAGCTTTTGCAACCAGCGGAATATCAACGGATACTGAAGCTGCCACTTCAAATGAACCCGATACAGTACGTTTCCAGGAAGTAGAATATCCTTTTTTATAAGAATACGTTACGGTAATTTCACTTTCTCTGTCGCCATTGTTAATTGCCTCCGTAGTATAGGCATTGTCCGGCAGATCTGCACCGTCTGTTTTTATAGTCACCTCAGGAGTTCCCAAAACAATGGAAACATTAGGGTTTGGAGCTGTATTCCGGGCATCTCCGTCTACAGAAAGGTCAGGATTAAATATAATTCCATCCGGAACCTGGCCGGAATAAGCAAAAACGTTTTTCAACCGTGTTCTTTCTCCGGAATAACTGACATCATATCCCATATCTTTCAGGTGATTTGCCTTGAAAGGGATTTCACGCTCTTCATTTGGCGAACTATAGCTGGCACCCAAACTATTATTCCCTGGTAATTTAAACTCATCTACAATTTTCCAGCCCTGCTGAAGCATCTCTGCCTCCGTCATCTGTGATTTGTTTAGTTCAGAATAATTTACTTTTTCCGAATCATCATTAATAGCACTCACTTCATCCCTTGAACATGATACCGAAAACATCAATAAGAGAATACAAATAGAATTGATTTTTTTGATCATTTTAATAATTTTTTAGTGTTTAATAATTAAATTTACAAAAAATGAATTCTTTTTAGGCGTTTTTTTGCGAATTAATCAAATTTTAATCTTTCCCAATTTTTCTTCTTATCCTATCTTGTTTTACTCTAAAACACTGTTAATATGAAATTTATCAATTTCGGGAATGGAGTTTTTAATACGAATTATACTAACTTTGAACTATGAAAAAGCTTGAATCAAGAGAAGACATTGAGCACCTTGTGAATTCATTTTACAACAAGGTCGTTAAAGATGAAACCATCGGTTTCTTTTTTAATGATATCGCTAAGGTAGACTGGGATCAGCATCTTCCTAAAATGTATTCTTTCTGGGAGTCTATCCTTTTCGGGCAGATGACTTATAAAGGTAACCCAATGGGCGTACACTTCCCGATTAACGAGATACAGGCTATGGAACAGAAACATTTTGACCGATGGCTGCTGCTTTGGCGTACTACTATTGAAGAAAATTTCGTAGGCGAAAATGCAGATATGGCGATTTACAAGTCAGAGAATATAGCCAAACTAATGGCCTTTAAAATGGAGCTGGCGAGAAGGTTATAACGGGATTCGGGATCCGGGTTACGGCATAAGAGTTACAAAATCCCGTCGTTAAGTTCTGGGATTTTGATGATCAACAGATTTGCGGTTATTTTTCCAATCTTCCTGTCTTTTTTCTTAAGGAACAATCACTGTAAAGATATAGGCTGCCAGATTCACCAAAAGAACGGTTCCGTAAAGGATGTTTGTCTTACCCCGGCTCAATGAAAGCATTACGATAAATACAGATAAAGAAAGCAGAATAATGTCTTTTTTATCCAGCCCTAATACAAGCGGAATATCGTACATGATGCAGACTACTGAAACCGCAGGAATAGTAAGACCAATACTTGCCAGTGCAGAACCCAATGCCAGATTTAAGCTGGACTGGATTTGATTGGCTCTTGCCGCGCGGATCGCTGCAACCCCTTCAGGGAGAAGAACCACGGCAGCAATAATGACTCCCACCAGAGATTTCGGAGCTCCAAGGCTTTGTACCATTCCTTCTATAGTATCGGATAATCCTTTCGCCATCAGCACGACAATAACAAGACAAATTACCAGAAAAATAAAGCTGATAAGGGTTTTTGATAACGAAGGAATATAATGTTCTTCAGGATGCTCATCAGGAACAATAAAGTAGCTTCTGTGGCGAACGGTCTGCACCATCAGGAAAACCCCGTAAATGGCAAGACACGCAATGGATATAAAAATAAGCTGTGCTTCGTTATAGAAAGGTCCGTTGACACTTGAAGTAAAATTGGGAAGAACAAGGGTAAGCACCAGGATGGAAACAATACTCACCAGATAAGTAGTTGCTGAAGTCCTTGCAAAGAACTGCTCGTGATATTTAACGCCGCCTACCAGAATACATATCCCCAGAATTCCATTAAGAATAAGCATTACGGCAGCAAAAACGGTATCTCTGGCCAGCGTGATCGCCTGATCTCCGCCGGCAACCATCAGCGAGATGATAAGCGCGACTTCAATAATGGTGATACAAAGAGCCAGGATAATCGTTCCGAAAGGTTCTCCTACTTTATGAGCTACCACTTCAGCATGATGTACTGCAGATAAAACACTTCCGATTAATAAAATACCGGCAAGAATATCATAAAGAACACCACTTCCCATCAAACCGGAAAAGTAGTATCCTACTGCCAGAATAGGAAAAATATAGGTATAATGTAAAAGTTCTTTTAGTCTCATATCGTGACTACAAAATACAAAAAATCTATAATAATTTCAATATTAAAAGAAAATATTAATAATATTTTAATGAGGCCAGAAGTTAAAATCCTGATAATCTGTGAACATATGGAACAGAAGCCCGATTCCTATTATCCTTATATTTCCTTTAAAGAACAACAGCAAAAAATACACCGCAATGGCATAATAAGAATGTAAGAAATGAAAACCTATGCTTCCTCTTGAAGGATCAAAAATCGGATTGGCAAAAAGATGATCCAGATCCACCAGCATGGTGGCAAGAAGAATGAAATACGCTTTTTTCCAATTTTTACGATAAAAAATCAATGCAATAAAGACCGGAAAAACAAAATGTAAAAAATAATGAGTAAAGGTTTTAAGCAATGCGATGTCTGATGGAGCCATTAATGATAAATTTTGATTACCACCGTAAAATTAAAGGTAAATCTCCTTTCTTCGCTTTTATTTTTACCCAATAATTCTGAGCCTTGTTCCCATACAACACGTAATCAATGTCAGAAATGATCTTTTTTTCACTGTCACTCAGCATTTTCAAAGTTGAATACAGCAATGCATTATTTCTGATTATAATATAGTTTTGCTTTAACCTGCCGGGTAATGATATCGGATTTCGGGTTGATTTTACCGTAACACCTTTATTATTTTGCGTGATTTTATTAGGTTGAAAGGGAATTGCAGTAAATTGATTTTCGTTGTTGATCCATTTTTCAGACTGGAAATATTGCCAGGTTTTCTCAGGATCATTACTCAGAATATCGATCACATAGCTGGGCTGGGTGATCTTTTGAACCGTCTTTTTTTCAACTTCATTAAAATTATCATCATATTCATAAGTGATGATAGTATCATTGATCTGCCTAAGATCTGCAGCAGCCTTTAAAGATATTATCTGTGAAGAATCTGCTATACTTTTTTTGAAAAAACGGGTAAAATTCCTGATGTTTTCTTTGTCTAATTCAAGTTCCAGAAAATGATTTCCTGTCTCAGCTTTTGAAGCAATCGTATTAAAAATCTCCGGATTTGAATTATTATTGATTTCAATTTCATCCTCATTTAGCTCAATGGAAAAGTTTTGGATTTTCTGCCCTGAAATGAATGAAATACTTCCCACCGTATTTTGAATAAAACGGCCTGCCTCCCAAACAGGATGTCCGGATTGGTGGAGAAGTTTTTTCTGAATGGTTCCAAAAGCGAGGTCAGAAGTTCCTGCAATACAATGGTTCCCGTTGATCATAAAGAAAAACTGATCTTTCTGAAAAAGGTTATTTCCTTTGGCCACAAAGTTTTGTTTCTTTAAATAGGTAATGAATTTTTGCGAATCTTTAAGCTCTAAAACACTGTACCATTCTGTAAATTTATTGTCTTTAATATGGAAAATCTGTAGAAAATCCGGAATTCTGATTCCTGAATCTTTCAGTGAACCGGAGGTTTTACTCTTTACTTTGCTTCCGGACCATTTTGAAGGATGGGTTACTAAACTGAAGAGGTATTGTCCCGTTAATTTCTTCGTGTCGATTAAGACGACTGCATCTGCGTTATCAGGAATATACTGAAGGCTTTTATCTTTGTGAAAAGCTATAAAATATACTGCAACAGCCAGCAATAAAAATAACGGGACAATAATCTTCTTTTTGTTCATCTATAAAATTTGAGGCTTCTTTTCTGTTTCTTTTGTTTTAAAAACCTGATCGAATATATCAAAGAAATACATTAAGCTGTTTTCTGAAGAATCTTTGATGTTATAATTCATCTCAGTCTGGATACTTTCTCCTTTTACTTCCGTTTTATAATACAACTCTCCTACATTTTTTTTGATCGCCTCTAATGTTTTTCTTTCTTTCGGAGTTTTGAATTCTTTGTCTAATCCTGTTAAAAGCTTCTGGATATCCAGTCTGCCGGACAATGGATATTTAGCGGAGTCTTTTGCCCATTTTCTGGAAATATCAGATTGGTTTACCGGTAAATTATTATCTGCAGCACTCATTAAGTACACCACCCCATCTTTCACAGTAAAGAATAACTGGTCAACATAGCCGCCGTTCTTTTCTTCCTTAAAGGTGTATACATTTCCTTTTTTAGAGAATCTTTCAGACAACTTTTTATTGGTGGTCAGCATATCAAAAATACGATTCCAATAGCCTTCATTCTCTGTTGCAAAAGCGAAAGTGAAGTTAGGAACAGCAATTTCTTTGGTTTTCTTTACTTCTTTTTCATTGAAATCTGCATCATATTCATAATCGGTATATTCTACGGTTTTGGATTTCAATTCATTCAAAACAAAGATTCCGTTTCCGGGTGCAATTTTAGCAATGGCTTCTTCATCCAGCACTATCTTCATAGTTTCCATGATCAGTTCCATTTCTTTTTTGTACTCATTTTCTCCGGAATTCTGAAGAAGACTGTACATCATGTCGAAACATTTTGCCCCATTCACATTCATGGCATAGTAACCGACACTTTTTTCATTGATCAGCTCCAGCAGTTTTTTGTTTTTCTTCCCTTTATAAATGGCAGAAATATTCTTTTGAATGTCAGCATTTTTGTGCTGATAATTATTGACAAGTCTTACTTTATCTTTATCGAAATACAGATTGTATACATAATTGGAATTGTACATGTTTTTGAAAAACTGTCCGTAGCCATAATACTTCGTCATTTTTCCATAGATCCCTTCATTTACAATTCTTCCATAGTCTGTGTACACAAAAACATCGGAATTAGCATCTCTGAATGAAAGCATTTCTTTAGGAACTTCAATCTCTAAATTTGAACTGAAATATTGGTCGAAACGATCTTCAGCGTTCTTTTTAACGACCTTAAAGTTTTCTCTCCTGATAGAGTCCTGCTCTTTCTGATAGGCTTTATCTTCTTCCTCATCATATTCCGCATCAGGCATTTCCTCTCCATTTTCAGAATTCTCAGCATTTTCTTTCTCTGCAGGATATTTATGATGTTTTTCCAGGTATTTGATGTCTTTCTGGATTCTTGCAATCTCGTTGTTGTTTTCTTTAATACTTTCTTTCAGATATTTGATATCTTCTTTCAGACTTTTAATCTCTTCTTTATAATCGAAAGGTTTTTCCGGTTCTTCGGTGTACACTGTATCACCCGGCTCTGCGTAAGCGGAGTCTACCACTGCAACAGCAGTACTGTCTGCAACTGCTTCCTCTGCCCAAAGATCCTTATAAGGTTTGGTATAGCTGATCATACTGAGAACAGCACGGCTCCCGTTCCACGCTACAAAAACATCATCATTGATATCTACATAGGAATAATTCTTTCTGCTGGAAACTTCCTGTCCTTTTTTCTTCACAGAGTTAATGAACTCCTGAAACTTTTCTTTATTATCAATGATAAAATGAGTATTGTAGGTCTTAATAGAATCATTAAAACTTGCGTAATGGTATTGAACAGCGTCATATTTAATTCCTGTTTTGGAATAATCTGTCCACGAAAGCTTTTCTTTACTCTTTTTGCTGAGCTCATGCAGCAAAGGATTCAGTTTATTCCAGTTGATTTTATTATTAAGCTGCTTTCCGTTGACTTCCATATAAAATACGGCATCGGAAGGAATTTTCATACTGTTTTGGCCGAAAACCAATGTAAAGCCAAAAAGAACGAAAATAATGGTTTGCGTTTTTAATAAGATAGATTTCATGACTATAGTTTAGAAATTTATTGAAAAAGAATGGTATTTTGAATTTGCTTTTTTTGAAGGATGAGGTCCAGAATATCAGCTTCCAGTTTAAGAGCTTTTTTGTTGGGAGAAAGCACGTAAGTAGTATTCGATTGTGATTTCACTGGAGTTTCAAACTGCATGATGGAAGTATATTTCGCATCATTAAAAACTTCTTTGTCTGCCTTACTCATCTTGTCGTAGTCAGCTTTGAAAGTATTGACTTTATTCCTTGTCAGGGTCTTTTTTTCAAGATTCTGGCTGTACACCTGGGTTGGAACCATTTTACCCAATATTTTCTGGGCTTTCAGTTTTTCCAGACCGGCATTGATGTTTTCGATTTTTTTGAAATTACAGCTCAGTTTGATGATGTAATTATCAAAATCCATGGAGGTTTTCACATTGCTGATTCCGGGAGTTCCTTTAAAAATTCTGGCAGCTTCATTGATTTTATTTTCAATTTCTGACTTTTTAGGAACTTTTTTTCCGTTGATGGTTTCCATTTTTGAGATGGAAGCCAGTCTTGTCTTGCTCTTACTGGCGTTAAGAATAATAGTATACTCTCCTGTACCATCAGCTTTTACGTTCACCTTATCCAGGATATCGAAGCAGCTTGTTAAAAAAAGCAGGGGAAGCAGAAGTAGAAATAGTTTTAGTATTTTTTTCATGATCAGGTTAAAAGCACAAAATTACTTAATTCTGGCCTTACATCCTTATAATCTTTGATTTTTTGGGCATAAATAGCTGTTTCCCGGTACTTTTTCAGGGGAAAATACGGTATTGCTTCCGTATTTTATTTTTTAAACACGCCCTTTAAGATAATCCTGGCGAAGATCTTCATCCAGTTTTTCAATAGCATACCGAAGACAGGTTCTGGGCATTTCTTTGTAGTGCAGATTCAGATAGCTGATCAGTTCTCCTTCATTTTTATTTCCCATCTCTCTTAGCAGCCATCCATTTGCTTTGTGCATCAGGTCATGGGAGTGTTTAAGATTTCTGGTGACAAATTCTTTGGTCAGATCAAATGATCCTTTTTTTATATAATGCATTGTTCCCACTACAGCAATTCTTTTATGCCACATCTCATCAGATTCCGAGAGTTGCTTAAGAAGGCTTTCTTTCTGATTTTCATAAGCATATCTGCCTAAAATTTTATAACAGGTAGAATCTACCAGATCCCAGTTATTGATATAAGGAAGATGATCCAGATAAAAAGCGACCACCTCTTCTTTTACCGCCTTATCTTTTGTTTTTTCAAATTTTAAAATCAGCATAAAAAGAGCTGTCAGCCTATGCTCGTGATATGTTGAAGAAAGTAATGAGCTGAGTTCTTTTAAGCTTATTTTTGAGTAATATTCTTTGGCCACAGAACGCTGATCCGGAACTTTTACGCCCAGAAACAAGTCACCTTCGCCATATTCTCCTTTTCCTGTTTTGAAAAATCTCGGAAAAAACTCCGCCTTTTCAGGAATGGACAAAACAGCAAGGGCTTCCTGTATTTCTTTAACAATGCTCATATGATTTTAAGCGTTTTCTTCTACAGCAATATTTTCCTGCTCCTCTTCTTCTTTGGCAATCTTATTCGGATTGGCCACTTTAGCAATGGTAAGTCCCTGAACAATGATTGAGAATACGACAACACAGTAGGTAATACTTAAAATAATTTCACTGTATTCACTTTTAGGGATAGACATCGCCAATGCAATAGAAACTCCTCCCCGGATTCCTCCCCAAACCAGCACTTTCACCGTCTGTGGGCTGAAACTTCTTCTCAGGGAAGTAAATTTTGTAGGCCCCCAGATCGAAATAAATCTTGCCAGCAAAACCACCATAATGGCCACTAAGCCCGGAATCATAAAATGTCTCAGATCTTTAATCATCAAAAGTTCAAACCCAATGAACAGGAATAATACCGCATTCAGAATTTCATCTATCAATTCCCAGAATTTGATCAGATAATCCTGGGTAACAGACTTCATTTTGAAACTTCTGTTGAAATTTCCCATAAATAATCCTGCCGCCACCATAGTCAATGGTCCTGAGATATGCATCTGACGGGCAATAAGATAACCTCCCATTACCACTGAAAGCGTTACTAATACGGAAATAATATAATCATCCACTTCACGCATCAATCTTGAAGTAACCCATCCCAACAGAACCCCGAGTAAAAGACCTCCACCAGCTTCCTTAAGGAGAAGCAATCCTATCGTTTCAACACTCAGATCCACTTCTTTTCCGATGGCCAGCTGTAAAATCACTGTAAAAACGACAACTGCCATACCGTCATTGAAAAGAGACTCTCCGGCTACTTTTGTTTCCAGTGATTTGGATACATTGGCTTGCTTCAGGACACTCAGAACCGCTACCGGATCGGTAGGAGAAATCAAGGCGCCGAAAACAAGACAGTAGATAAAAGGAAGTTTAATCCCCACATAAGGAAGAAGATAAAACATTCCGAATCCTACAACAAAGGTAGAAATAACAACCCCTACTGTGGAAAATATCACTACAGGTCTGAACTGTTCTTTCAGGTCATTAATATTAATATGAATTCCTCCTGCAAAGAGCAGAAAATTAAGCATGGCACCCATCAGAACTTCTGTAAAATCTATTCCGTTCATAAGGTTATGAAGATGTCCGAAAGTTCTGGGAAGAACCGTTTCTCCGAACAGGACCAGAAAAATAGAAACCACAATGGCAATGACCATAATTCCGATGGTACTCGGAAGTTTTAAAAACCTATAATTAAGATAGGCAAATATTGATGCTAATACGATTAATGCTGAAAATGAATAATATAATTCCACTAAGTGTTTTTATTTTAAGATTAATTGGTGAGTTCCAAATAGAGTATTTTGATATAAATCTGCTTCCCGTCCTTTTCCCATATATCAAACATCGCATCTTTAGAAGCTTTTGAACTCCTGGTATAATCCTGTCCAATATTCAGAATGTTGAGCAGAATATATTCATCTCCTACCGAATTGACGATATAGGCTGTTTTCTCGGATTTTCCGTCTCCGGAACTTCTTATTCCTTCGGTAAGGGTACGGAACTGGTTCAGATGGTGTACAAAGTTATTTCCATCTTTTACTGAATCATAGGCCCTAAGAAGGATCAACAGAATATCCAGGTTGGTAGGATCTTTACCATACAAAGCTTTTCCCTGCTTGATACAGTCTGCAAAATTATTTTGCTTAAAGGCTTCTACAAGACTTTTAAAGCTGTCTCCCGATGTGCTTATTTTATCGCTCCTAAAATTTCTTCCGTAATACAGATATTGAGCTTCTATACTATCCAGAGACTTTGGGTATCCTTTAAATTTGAAAATAAGCTTCTCGTAATTGTACGGCGAATCGGAAGTCCTGAGACTTTTCTCAATAGCTTTTAAATCAATTTTTGATTTCTGGCTGAACCCAAAAACCGAAAACATGATGAATAAAAGGAAAAAGTGATACTTCATTAATTGTTGCTTTCTTCTTCGTCGTTGTCGAAATATTCGAAAAGAAAATCGTTGTATGGAAATCTGGAAATATGAATCTTCATGACCTCATCATAGATCATTTTCTTCATTTCCGGGAAGTTTTCTTTCGTTAATGCAGAGATGAAAACTGTCGGATACTTTGACTTTGCCATCCACGTCTTTTTCCATTCCTCAAGAGAAATATTTTTACGGGTTGAAGGCGTAAGATCATCTTCATCCTTTTTCTCGTAGCTGAAATCGTCAATTTTATTGAAAACCATGATCATTGGCTTCTGATGAGCGTTGATTTCCATCAGGATATGATTTACAGATTCTATATGATCTTCAAAGCTTTCGTGAGAAATATCCACCACATGGATCAAAAGATCAGCTTCACGAACCTCATCCAATGTAGATTTAAAAGATTCTACCAGCTGAGTAGGCAATTTTCTGATAAACCCTACGGTATCGGTCAACAGAAACGGTAAATTTCCAATTACTACTTTTCTTACCGTAGTATCCAGCGTAGCGAATAATTTATTTTCGGCAAAAACTTCAGATTTTGAAATAGAATTCATCAGGGTAGATTTCCCTACGTTGGTATATCCTACCAAAGCAGCACGAACCACTTTCCCACGGTTGTTACGCTGGGTAGCCATCTGCTTGTCTATCGTCTTCAGTTTCTCTTTCAGCAATGTAATTCTGTCACGGATAATACGACGGTCAGTTTCAATCTCCGTTTCTCCGGGACCTCTCATCCCGATTCCCCCTTTCTGACGCTCAAGGTGGGTCCACATTCTTGTCAGTCGTGGTAAAAGATACTGGTATTGTGCCAGCTCCACCTGAGTTCTTGCATAAGAAGTTTGTGCTCTCTGGGCAAAAATATCAAGAATAAGATTGGTACGGTCCAGGATTTTAACCTCCATTTCCCTTTCCAGGTTTTTAAGCTGTGAAGGAGAGAGTTCATCATCGAAAATTACGGTTCCGATCTCGTTTTCTTTTACATATTCTTTTATCTCGATGGCTTTTCCGCTACCGATAAAGGTTTTGGAATCAGGCTGAGTTAATTTTTGGGTAAAGCGCTTTTGTACGGTTGCTCCTGCTGTGAAAGCTAAAAACTCAAGTTCATCCAAATACTCCGTCAGTTTTTCTTCATCCTGATTCTGGGTAATAACACCCACCAGGACAGCTTTCTCATAGTTATGTTCTTTCTTTTCTAACATTAAGTTCTGTCTATGTTTATGATTTTTACAAGTTAATATTTTTCAGAAAAAAAACAAAATCAATTTTTATTTAATAACATATTTTAATATAAATTTAAGTTTACTGATGAATGATTTATAAAAAATCAATAACTTTATATAATAAATTTCTGATTTTTAATTATTTAAATCAAAAACTAATCTCCGGAATATCATGGTTACCCATATCAAATGTATGATTATTGATGATGATGAACTGGACAGGCTGGTTCTTCAGCATTATATCAGGCAATATCAAAATATTGAAATTGTTGCCACTTTCGACTCTGCTGAAAAGGCGGTTCTCTATCTTGACATTCCTGTTGATCTCCTGATTACCGAAACCAATTTAAAGGGGATGAACGGTCTTGAGTTCAGAAAGCTGGCCCATAAGATCCCTGCCTGTATTTTCGTAAGCTCTCATCCCGAACTGGCCGCCGGAGCTTTTGAGATTAATACTTTAGATTTTATTACCAAACCACTTACCGCAGAACGCTTTCATTATTCCATGGAAAAGCTTTTTGATTTTTTTGAAGTAAAAGAAAAATGTGAATGCTATGATGCCATGGTGGGAGAAAACTGCATCAAAATAAAAGAAGGTGGTCATGTTTTTCAGATTAAAATGAAAGATATTCTTTACCTTGAAGCTCTGAAAGATTACACCAGAATCATCACACTTGAAAAAAATCATTGTATTTTAAATTCGCTGGGAAATCTTCTGCAAAAAAGTTTTTTTCATTCTTTTGTCAGAATACACAGAAGCTATGCCGTTCCACGTCATCTTATCCGCGGAAAAAGCTGTCACGAAATAGAACTTCCGCATCGTATAAAACTTCCTATTGGCCGAACTTACAAAGACAATCTTTCCTTTTTTAATCCTTAAAAACACATCATAATAATTCACCAATGCCATTGGTCGATTATTTCTGCCGTTGGTCTATTTTCCTGCCAATCAATGGAGATAGGTGGTAATTTAGTCTTCCCAAATTCCCCAAGAAAACACATCTATTAATCACCAAAACTGTTATCCATGGAAAGAATATCTATTTACTGTATTATTCTGTCTGTCTTTTCCATCCCCATACTGCACGCACAATCTGCAGTTTTGGCAACCGGACTGGATGCATCAGCAGCTAATGGTTTTGTTTCTTACAGTGTAGGCCAGACAACCTACCTCGAAAAAGGAACAGGACAAGTTCTCGAAGGTGTTCAACAGCCTTACGAAATCATCACACTTACCACTCTGGAAAATTCCTCTGAACTCAAAGACATTTTGTTATATCCTAATCCCTTTAAAGATTATCTGTATTTGGATTTTACTTCAAATAATTTTAAAGGGTCAGAATATCAGCTATTTGATGCTCAAGGCAAGCTGGTAAAAAAAGATAAGATTTCACAATCAAAATCTGAGCTTAATTTCTCCTCACTTCCTTCTGCTATGTACATTATCAGAATTACCCAAAATGGGGAAAATATCAAAACTTTTAAAATCATTAAAAAATAAAATGCCATGAAAAAAATATTATCACTGTTTTGGATTCTGATAGGTTTCTTTATGGGACTTTCTCAGGCTCCGGAAAAAATGAGCTACCAGGCTGTCATGAGAAATGGATCCGGACAACTATTAGTCAATCAAGCCATTGCTGTAAAAGTAAGCATATTACAGGGATCTCCTGCCGGAGCCGCAGTCTACTCTGAAAGACTCACCGGAAACACAAATGCCAACGGGCTTATCAGCCTTGAAATAGGAACCGGAACTGTACTTACAGGAACATTCGCTACCATCAACTGGCCTGCAGGAAGCTATTATTTAAAAACAGAAACAGATCCTGCCGGAGGAACCAGCTATACCATAGTAGGGACCAGCCAGCTGTTAAGTGTTCCTTATGCAATGTATGCCAAATCTGCAGGAGGCGGCGGCGGAAGCTTTGCCATTCCTTACAGCACAACGGTTAATAATGCTTCGACTCTGTTTTCATTGATCAACGATGGAGATGGTGCTTCCCTGGAGGGAGTAAATAATACTACCACATCCAATATTTCTGCAGTAAGAGGAATTGTAAACAGCGCTTCTCCCGGTGGATTTTCCAGTGCTGTACGTGGTATTAACAATGGTACAGGAGGACTTGGAGTCGGGGTTTACGGAAGCCAGGCCGGAAGCGGCTGGGGAGTATATGGTGTTACTCCGAACGGACTGGGTGTATATGGTAATGCCAGTGCCAACGGAACCGGGGTTTACGCCAACAGTAATACAGGAACAGGTCTTACCGCTACCAGTAATAACGGGATTCCCGCAAGTATTTCAATCTTTAATAATGCGAATAATAATGTTGCCCTTAGTGCATCCAGTGTAGGAAACGGTACGGTTATCAATGTTACCACTTCAGGAAACGGAGCCGGAGTCAGAAGTTCTACAGGAGCCGGATTTGGGCTGCATGGAATAACTTCCTCACAGACTTCCGCCGGTGTTGTAGGCGATAACAACGGTGGTGGTGAAGCTGTAGTAGGCAGAACCACCAGTGATATTGCCGGAGCAGTCGTAGGCCGTAATGACGGAGGCGGATATGGAGTAAGAGGATTTGTAGCTACCAATACAGCCGGAACGGGTATTGGTGTTTACGGTCAGGTAGGTTTAAATAACAGTACCGGACGTGCGGGAAGATTTGAAAATTTCAACAATACAAATACTGATGCTAATACTTTTGAAGTGGCATCTAACGGAAATGGAAACATCCCTGATAATACCAAAGGTAATGCTGCTTCTTTTGTACTCAATAATACCAATAGTGTAGGAGCTGCCGTAAGAGGGGAAGTCAATACTATTTTTGGAAATTTTGGTGCTGCCGCTATTTTTGGTGTTTCATCCGGAACCGGAGGACGAGCCGGGCTATTCTACGCTTCCAATCCTGCCGGAAACGGAGCATCATTGATCGCCTTGACAGACGGTAACGGTAACGCCATTACAGCCAATGCAGGTAAAGACGGAAATGGGGTTGAGACCAATATTGATGGTGCCGGAAATGCGCTTTATGCATGGGTTCCTTCTTTTGCTACCGGACGTGCAGGACGATTTAATATTTTCAATGAATCAAACACCAGCGATGTTATCACTGTAACCACTGTTGGAAACGGTATTGCAGGTAATTTCAAGGTAGATAAAGTGACCGGAACCTCTCCTGCAGTAAGAGGAGAAGTCAATTCACAGTTTGCCAACTTCGGCACAGCAGGAATTTATGGAGTATCTTCCGGAACCGGAGGATATGCAGGCCTTTTCCACGCATCCAATCCTGCAGGGAACGGCCCTGCCTTAATTGCCATTGCAGATGGTAATGGTAATGGTATCACCGCTAATGCATCCAACACTGGAGATGGTGTAGAAACCACTGCAGACGGAACAGGAAATGCTATTTATGCCTGGGTACCTAATTTTAGTAATGGCCGGGCAGCCAGATTTGTTAATTTTAATACCTCGAATACGAACCCTGCACTTACTGTAGAAACCCACAGCGCAGGATCTTTGGCTCTGTTCAAATCCGGAAACCCGGGAACCGTAAATGTTGCCCGTATCGATAATACCGGAAAAGGATTTTTCAATGGTGGTACACAAAACAGTGGTGCTGACGTTGCAGAAGCTTTTGACGTTAAAGGAAACATTTCCGAATATGAACCTGGTGATATTCTTGTTATTTCAACAAAAGCAGACAGAACGGTTGAAAAATCATCAACGTCCTATTCTACTCTTGTTGCAGGAGTATATGCTACCAAACCGGGGGTACTGCTTACGGAAGAGCACATCGACATTGATATTTCCAATAAAGCGCCAATGGGTGTTATTGGTGTTATTCCAACCAAAGTATGCCTTGAAAACGGAAACATAAAAAGAGGGGATCTCCTGGTAACTTCATCTAAAGCAGGTGTTGCCATGAAAGCCAATATTAAAAAGGTAAAAATTGGTCAGGTAATCGGAAAAGCACTTCAGGATTATGACCAAAAAGAGATTGGAAAAATTCAAGTATTAGTCAACATAAAATAAACCGTCATGAAAATAGCATACATTATCCCGTTATTATTTTTAAGCACTATTATCTATGCGCAGGAAAATAAAAAGGCAGCTCCGGCAGAGGAAGATCAGACACTGGTTGTAAAACAGGCACAGGAACAGCAGGCTAAACTCATGCAGGAAGCCAAGGAAAATAATGAAAAGAAAACCGTAAACTCAGGTCTTGCTTCTGATCAAAGCCTTGAAGTAAAAAAACAGGAATCTAAAACCAAAGCAGCTGCAGACAATTCAGGCAAGCTTCTCCCCAACACAGCTAGTCTTGAAGACCTCAAAAAAACAATTCCCAACAGACAGGCATATCACAATACTACAAATTCTAGGAACACAAAAATGAATGTTACCGGGCTGCCTAACACAGCAACTCTGGAAGAAATAAAAAAAACGATTCCCAAAAACTAATAACTCTCAAAGGCTAATAACCTCAAAAAGCTGATAACCAAACTAGATTTTTCAAACAAAGAAGTCCGCTGCAAGGCGGACTTTTGTATGGTAAGGGAGCATCATTAATCCCAATCAGCAGCTACAAATTTCATTGAATTTCCATGATCATCGGATAAAGTCAAAAAATGCCCGTCAATAGAATAATGAGTCATCGTTTCTATTTTCTTCTGAAAAGACATTTCAAGATTCATATCCTGACAGGCTTTCATGGTACTCACTCCTTTTGAGATTTTCACATTTCCTCCTGTTTTAAATTCAGTCATAAAAGACATCCGGTTGCATCCCATATAAGAGCTTGCCTGAATTTTACCCTTTACCTTATTGGCTGTCAGATTGAATTCGGCTTTATTAGCCATTAATTGGTCTTTTGAAAAACCATCAAAAGAAACCAGCATCCATTGCCTTTGAAGAAAGGGATCTTTGGCGGGTACTGAAGAACAGTTCAAAACAACTCCTAAAAGTAAAACTGTAAAAAGTGGTAATAGTATCTTTTTCATGTGAATTATCATCCCATTTTCATACCATTCCGGGACAGAATCTCGTAAAAATTAGTAAATTAGCGACACAAAAATTATTTTATAAAATGAAAAGACTATTTCTACTATTCACTTTCTTACTGGGCTTTGCTCAGATGAGGGCGGATGAGGGGATGTGGCTGCTAATGCTCATCAAAAGACTTAACGGTGTTGATATGCAAAAAGAGGGTCTGCATCTTACGCCTGAAGAAATTTATTCAGTGAACAATTCAAGCTTAAAAGATGCTATCGTAAGTTTCGGTGGTTTCTGTACGGGGGAGATTGTTTCTGATAAAGGACTTATATTTACCAACCACCACTGTGGTTACGGTGCTGTTGCTGCGGCTTCTACACCAGAAAAAGATTATTTGAAGAACGGTTTCTGGGCAATGAAACAGAAAGACGAATTCAATGCAAAGGATCTTTATGTAAGATTTTTAGTAAGAATGGATGATGCTACGCAAAGAATCAATTCTAAGCTAAACAACAATATGACCGGAGCAGAGAGAAAAGCTGTTATCGATGCTGAAACTAAGGCTATCCAGACAGAAAACTCTGAAAACGGAAAATATACGGTAGTCGTAAAAGATTTCTTCAACGGAAATGAATTCTACTATTTCGTATACCAGGATTATAAAGATATCAGATTGGTAGGTGCTCCGCCTTCATCATTAGGAAAATTCGGAGGAGATACAGATAACTGGGAATGGCCAAGACACACTGCAGACTTCACCGTTTTCAGAGTGTATGCTGATGCTGCAGGAAATCCTGCTGAATATTCTCCAAGCAATACTCCGCTGAAGCCTAAGCATTTCCTTCCGGTTTCTCTTAAAGGAATTAAGCCTGGTGACTTCTCAATGATCTTAGGATACCCTGGAAGAACAAACCGTTACCTGACTTCTTACGGAATTCAGCAGATGGTAACTAAAGATTACCCGGCATGGGTTGAAGCTTCTAAACTGGCTATGGATGTTATGAAAAAATACATGGACAAGGATAAGGCGACTCAGCTTAACTATGCTTCTCAATATGCTTCTGTAGCTAACTACTGGAAAAACAGACAGGGAACTATCGATGCTGTAGAGAAAAACGGAACTATTTCTGACAAACAAAAGATTGAGGAAACTTACAATAAGTGGGCTGCAATGCCAGGAAATGATCAATACAATGGCGTTTTAGAAGATATTGGTATCTACTACAAGCAAGTTTCTGATAGAAATGTTGAAAGAAACTATGCGACTCAATTTACAAGAAATGCAAAATATATTACCCTTGCTGCTCAGGTAGGATCTGCTCTTAAAGCATATGCTGCTCAGGATATGCAAGGAAGATTAGCGATGAAAGCTAAAACAGAAGCTGCTATCAAAGCTGCTTATGAAAACTTCAATCCAGCTTTGGAAGGAGAAATGCTTGCTGCTATGACCAGCCTTTATCAGGCAAGAGTTAAAAACCCGGAAGTTGCTTCCGCTACTATTTTAGGACTGGATGCTAAAACGGTTTCTAATTTGGCGTATTCTTCAATCTTTGCTAATAAGACTTCTGCAACGAACTTCTTATTGAATCCTGATGCATTGAAGCTTGATGCTGACCCGCTTTGGAAAGCAGCTAACGGAATTGTTGCTGATCAAAAGATAAGCACAGACAGATTTGTAAAAATAGATGACAACTTTGCAAAAAACAACCGTCTGTTCTTAGCTGGATTAATGAAGGCTATGCCTGAGAAGAAATTCTACCCGGATGCTAACTCTACAATGAGATTAACTTACGGAACTGTAGATAAATTACCTATCAGAAATGACAGAAACTATTTCGGAATTACTGATAACTACTATACAGATATGACTGGTCTTGTTGGAAAATACAAGAAAGGGGATGAAGAATTTGATCTTCCTCAAAGAGTGATTGATCTTTACAACCTTAAAGATTTCGGTCAGTATGCTGATGCTGCAGGTTATATGCCTGTAAACTTCCTTTCAAACAACGATATTACAGGTGGTAACTCAGGTTCTCCGGTAATTGACGGAGACGGTAACCTTATCGGTATCGCTTTTGACGGAAACAGCGAAGCATTAAGCGGTGATATCGTATTCGAGCCTGAATGGCAGAAAACCATCAATGTAGACGTTCGTTTTGTTCTTTGGACAATCGATAAGTTTGCGGGGGCAAGAAGATTAGTTGATGAATTGAAGCTTGTAAGAGACGCAAACACTCCTGCTGATACAAAAACTAAAAATTCAGGTACTACAACAATGCCTAAGAAAGTTAAAAAATAATCATCTTATCTGATATATTTTTGAAACCGTGAAATTTACTTTCACGGTTTTTTTATTTTTGATTATTAAAATATTTATCATGAATCCTGAACGTATCGAATTTACAGCCATTATTCAGCAGAACGGCGCAATGAATGCTGCGTTTGTAGAATTTCCATTCTCTACAGAGGAATTGTTTCACAAAAAAGGACAGGTAAAGATAAAAGCTGTGTTTGATGATAAAGTTGAATACCGCGGAAGTCTTGCCAAAATGAAATCCGACTGTCATATTTTAGGTTTGACACAGGAGATCAGAAAGCGACTTGGTAAAACCTTCGGAGATGAGGTTTCCGTATCTCTTATTGAAGACAGGGAGGAAAGAGTGGTTGAAATTGCAGATGACATCGCCCTTGTTTTTAAGGAAAATCCTGAAGCAAAAGCTTTATTTGATGCAATGAGCTACACCCACAGGAAGGAATACATCCGCTGGATAGAAGAAGCCAGGAAACCGGAAACAAGAGAAAACAGAAAGGTAAAAATGATCCAGATGATTCTGGAGGGGAAAAAGGGAATATAATTGATTTTATTTTTCATTCTAAAAAACTATACCTGAAAAAAACTGAATTTAGAAAATATTTTTTGTCAGGATCTCAAAAAGTAGCCGACTATAGTTACAGATATCAATTATAACTATAAAAATTTACTTTTATGAACAGGTTTATTTTCAGAACATCAGTTTTAGCAGCAGCTACTCTAGCTGCATTCACTCTTTCTTCATGCCGTGATTCGGATAATGGCATGATAACGGATATGACTTTTCAAAGAACTATTACTTTTGAAAACGTTGTAACTCCCAAAGATTTTGTGCAAAGCGGAAGTTTTCAGGGAACGGGAACTCCTCCTGTGATTATGCCCGGACAATCGGTTTCTGTTACATTCAGTGCAGGAAAAACTCAGGCTTTAATGTTTGCTACGATGTACGGAGATTCAAAAGACTGGTTTTTTGCATCCCAACAGCCGGGTATCAAATTGTTTGACGCTAATGGAAATGCTATTACCGGAGATGTTTCTTCAAGTGTCCGGTTATGGGATAACGGAACCAAAAATGATACCACCGGGCAAGCTGAAAGCAAGCCTGTCATGCAGGTTCCTAACGTCAATGCTTCCCAGCTTATGAAACTCAATCTCTCTTACAATGATGTAAGTTCGGAGTTTACGCTCACCATTACCAATACCTCCGGCGGAACGGCCAACGAAACTCCTTTTTCTCCAGGTGTATGGGCGGTCTCCAACTATAATGGCTCTCAGCTGTTGAACAGCGCTCCGTTTTTTACTCCTAACTCTTTATCGAATCCTGAGATTACAGATATTGCTCAAATGGGAAATATAAATAAAATGATGACGAAACTGAACGCCAGCACAGGAATTATGACCGGGCTTTCTCCTGCCCTGGTGGTTGTGTACCGCGGCGATAAAAATCCAATTTATGAATTAGGAAAATCAGACAGCGGAATGGGCCTGAAAGACATTGCACAGTTCGGAAATGCAGCCAAGCTTCAAAATAGTCTGAAATCTCTATCTGATGTAAAAGGTGTATATGTTGCAGGGAGTGCTCCCGTAGCACCGGGAAGCAAAGTAACAACAAGTTTTAATGCTGAGCCGGGCGATAAAATTGCCTACGTAACAATGTTCGGATTTTCCAATGACTGGTTCTATGCCAATGAACAAAATATTGATGCGAATACTAAAGGAGACCTTAGTTCAAAAACTTCATTATTTGATTCCGGGACGGGCATTGACCAATATCCGGGAGCCGGAAATCATCAGGCTCTGTTTGGCGGAACTCCACAAAGTGAAAACATGAGTATTTCCAAAGTAGGAACCCAATATCCTGTTCCTGCTGTACAGAATGTGATTAAAGTAACCATCAACTAATCTTCAGATAAGAAAAGGTCAGACAATACTGTTTGACCTTTTTTATTATGCTGTTCGGAAAATAAAAGTATATCCGTTTTATTATTGTTTCAGTGCTCCTTCCAGATATTGTTTCCCTCCTCCATTGGTAACGGTTATAAAGCCTTCATAATGGCTTACCCTCACTCCCAGGTCGTTATTTATTTCTTTAAAATATCCAGCATTTTCTCTGTTATAGAATGTATCTCCCTGCCATAGAAATTGTGCAGACTGTCCTGTTTTGTTTTGAAAGGTAAGAACTCCCAATGGATTTACAAATCCCCGGGATTTAATATCCACCACTGCACTTTCATTGGCAGCGAAATCTTTTGACAATACAATAACGTTATTCATCTATCCTGTTTGGTTTTCAGTTAATTAAGGAAATGAAATAAGATTTCTCATTACCCTGATACAAATATCCTGGTCCACTGCGACAAAACCTGACGTATTTGCTGAATAAAAATTAAAAACCCAAACATATACTGTCTGGTTTTTTTCAATGATTCAATACTATTCAACCGGAATTCCGAGATATTTTAAGTAGGAATCCAGCATTTTTTTATCAAATACCGGTTCCTGAATGCCTGATCCCTCCAGATACTGAATAACATTGGAACAATCCCATATATAAGTATTCTGGTAAAGTTCTACAGTAGATAAGCCTTCATGCATATTGTCCCTGAAAAGACTTGTCAATGGATACAATCGGTTTTTACTGTCATCTTCCCACTGCTTTCTCCATTCTTTATAAGGAAGATCTTTGAGTGTAAAAGTATAATATTTCTTCATGAGCCCAAAGAAATCTTCTAAAGTAAGATTGGTTTCCGGACGGGCAATCAGATTGAATTTTTTACCTAGCGCGTCTTTATTTTTTGTGATATGAGCCATTGCTTTGGTCATATAATCTACGGTGATAAGACCTTCTCTAAGCTCTGTAAGTGCAGGGTAAGATTTGAACTCTATACAGTTTTTCACCAATCCGGACCACCATTGGTAGGATGCACTTGCTCCTGTTTCGCTGTGGCACATGGCATATCCAAGGCGGTAAGTAATCAGCGGCAGACCTTCTTTTGCCGCCAGATCGGCAATGGCTTCCATGACCCATTTGCTTCTTACGTAGCCAATGTCTTTGCTTACAGACATCAGGTTTTGTTCAATATCATCAGATTCCAGCATTACTGTTTTTCCTGTAAACAAATGTCCCCAGCTGTAGACGGAAATGGTTGACAGCAAGGCGAGACATTTTGTTCTTTCTGCTCCTGCCAGTTTTATGACTTCTCTTAGTCCTTCTACATTGGGAGCTTTCATATAGGAATACGGTTCTATGAAGTTCACGGAACTTCCGGAATGGTAAATTAAATCGGTTTGCTTCGCCAGCTTTGTGAATGTTTCTTCTGATAATCCTAAAGACGGTAAAGCCAGATCTCCGATTACAGGAATAATCCTCGACTTCTGTTCTATACTTTGAGGAATATGATATTGCTTAAAACATCGGTCTATTTTTTCCATTGCATGAAATTCGTCCTGAGCTCTTACAAGACAATAAATATCAGCATTGGTAGTATCCAGAAGTTCCTGCAACAGGTGAATTCCTACAAATCCTGTAGCTCCCGTTAAAAATATAGCGGCAGGGTTTTCCACCTGCTCAGGATCAAATCCGCCGGCAAAAACAGTTCCGGGAGCGAGATACACATCTTTCTGAAGTTCTACATAGGGCTCTACATCTTCCGTGGGGATAGCTTCTCTGGTTTCTCCGGATCTCTCAATAAGAACTTCCGACAGTTGCTGCAGTACCGGATACTGATAGATATCCCGCAGATACACCTTCACATCCAGCTTTCTTTGTAAAGCAACCGCCACCGTTGCAACCAACAGCGAGTTTCCTCCGATATCAAAAAAATTATCTGTAATATTAATAACAGGCCGCTCCAATGCAGAAGACCAGACTTCTGTAATCATTCTTTCGGTTTCGTTGGTTGGCGGTTCAGATGAAACCAATTCTTTTACTTCTTTATCGGCCAGATCTTTTAATACCTGAGTATCTGTTTTACCATTTGCCGTTAACGGGATTTTATCTATAAAAATAATTTGCGCAGGAATCATATACCCCGGAAGTTCATCTTTCAATGCATTCCGGATTGACGAAATATTTGTTACGGCTCCGGGATCTAAAACAACAAAAGCAATAAGATATTTGCTGCTTCCTTCGCTATCTTTACCAATCACCACAGCTTCTTTAATATTTTCCTGCTGAATCAGTGAACGTTCTATCTCCCCAAGTTCAACCCTGAATCCCCGGATTTTTACCTGATTATCAATTCTTCCTAAGAATTCAATCTCACCATCCGGTTTCCATCTGGCCAGGTCTCCGGTACGATAGATTTTCTCTGCTTCATTGAATGGATTCGTAATAAATTTGGCATCCGTAAGTTCTTTATTATTAAGATACCCTTTTGCTAAGAGATTTCCTCCAATACAGAGTTCTCCAACAGCTCCTACGGGCAGCAATTCCTTGTTTTCATCTAAAATATAGGCTTTTGCATTGGCAATGGGTCTGCCAATAGATGAAACATATTTCCCGTTAATATCTTTCACTTTTTTATAAGTAGCGTATACGGTACATTCTGTGGGACCATAATAATCCACCAGCTCATAGCTTAATTCTGAAGTAAGCACCGGTTTTAGCTTCTCACCTGCTGTAAAGAGATATTTGAGCTTCAGGTCATTATAATTGCGGGTAATATCCACTACAGAAGGAGCGAGAACAGTAGGCACAAAGCCATGGGTAATATGATTTTTTCTGTAGTAATCTGCCAATGCCTGAGCTTCTGTTCTATCTTCATTGTCTGCAATAAAAACCGTTGCACCTGAAGTAAGGGCCGACCATATTTCCCACACAGAAATGTCAAATGCCAACCCCGCCACAAGAGTCAGTTTTGAGCTGTGATCCACATGAAAATGATGATTATGCCATGTTACCAGATGTTGTATAGCCTGATGGCTTACCATTACACCTTTGGGCTTTCCGGTTGAGCCTGAAGTATAAATGGTGTATGCCAGAGCATTCTGATGGATGTTAATCCCTGGATATTCTGAAGGTAAATCATTAAGATCTTCCCTGTTGCTCAGATCGAATATTTTGTCTTTTTCAGTTTCAGACAGCAATATTTTGAGGTTTTGATTGGTAATGATAATATCAGAAGAAGTATCGGAAAGAATATACTCTACCCTCCTGGAAGGATAGGCAGGGTCTATTGGAACGTACGCCGCACCTGTTTTGATAACTCCAAGTACAGCAATGACCCATTCCAAAGAACGGTCCAGCCAGATGGGAACATATTTTCCTTCTTCAATACCTCGCTCTAATAAGAAGTTGGCTACCTGATTGCTTCTCTGATCCAACTCTTCATACGTAATCTTCTGATTCTGATAAACCGCAGCAGTCTTATCAGGATGAAGGATTGCCTGTTTCCGGAAAAGAGATTCCAGGGTTTCTTCATGATGGTAATCCCAACCCGTTTTATTAAATCCGTTGAGCAATTTTTCTCTGTCTTCAGAGGACAGTAATACCGCTGAACCTATCGATAAGGTTCCTGATGAGGGAATTGTGTTTGACATGATGATTTGATTTGGATTAAAAAATTTGTAAATAGCCGCTTAATGCTTCGATAAGTACATTTTAAACTCTGTGAAATGAGAAAAACGGACGTAAAACATAACCACAGCTTATTTTACTCAATGTGTTTTCATAATAGTTTTAAAACCGAATGATACAGAGTTTTACCCGATTCTCTCAGTGAGCAGAACGGCAAACAGTGTTCAAACGATGTTTATGGCAGTCGGAAAGAAGAAAGAATAAATGGCACATATTCTTCAGAAATTGATATTATTTCCTATTCAGAACTTCAAAATTTAAGAATTTGATTTTCATAATAAAATATTTTTAAAAATTTGACAATCAAACTTAACATAATATTTTAACCTATGTGTTACATAATTGCTACATTTATCCTACCACAAAGTATTAAACTTATGAAAAAACAAAGCATTTATCTATTTAAAAACCAACCAAATAGCACACCATTATCCATTCCAGAATTCACGATCCAGACTTCTGTATTGTATGGCTTCAGAAATATGATGTGACAGGATATTTTCAGATCCTTCAAGATCGGCTATTGTTCTGGCAACTTTAAGAATCCTGTCATAAGCCCTTGCCGAAAGATTGAGTTTTTCCATAGCTAATTTGATAAGACCGAAAGAAGTTTCATCCAGTTCACAATAGGCTTCAATTTCCTTAGGCCCTATTTGCGCATTACTGCTGATATTGAGGTTTTGATATCTTTTGTTCTGAATATCCCTTGCTTTCAGTACACGGTCTCTGATATCTTTACTCTTTTCACCTTTTCTTTTTTCGGAAAGCTGTTCAAATTCTACTTTCTGAACTTCAATATGAATGTCTATTCTATCTAAAAGAGGGCCTGAGAGTTTGTTCATGTACCGCTGCATTTCGTAAACAGATGAGGTATTATTAGGATCATCGGGAAAAAAACCGCTTGGGCTGGGATTCATAGAAGCTACCAGCATAAAACTTGCAGGATAGTTGACTGTAAACCGGGCTCTTGAAATCGTTACTTCACGATCTTCCAGAGGCTGCCTCATTACTTCCAGCACCGTTCTTTTAAATTCAGGCATTTCATCGAGAAATAAAACTCCGTTATGAGCAAGTGAAATTTCTCCGGGCTGAGGGTAACTTCCTCCTCCCACCAGGGCAACATCAGAAATAGTATGATGCGGAGATCTGAAGGGACGAACAGTCATCAATGATGTTTCTGTTCCTATTTTCCCGGCTACAGAGTGAATTTTTGTTGTTTCCAGCGCTTCTTTCAATGTCAGAGGAGGTAAAATACTGGGAACTCTTTTGGCCAGCATTGTTTTCCCACTCCCCGGCGGGCCGATCAGAATAATATTATGTCCGCCTGCTGCGGCTACTTCCATCGCTCTTTTGGCTGTTTCCTGGCCTTTAACTTCAGAGAAATCGAAAGGAAAATCATTGATCTTTTCATGAAATTCTTTTCGGGTATCCAGTGTCACTTTTTCAAGCGATTTTCCTTCATTGAAAAAATCAATAACTTCTCTGATATTTTCTACTCCGTAGACATCAAGGTCATTTACAATGGCTGCTTCTCTGGCATTTTGTTTTGGAAGAATGATTCCTTTAAATCCTTCTTCCCTGGCCTGTATCGCAATGGGCAAAACACCTTTAATCGGCTGTAAACTTCCGTCCAGAGAAAGCTCACCCATAATAATAAAGTCTTTAACATTCTCTGCCGATATCTGATCTGAGGCAGTTAAGATACCAATAGCAATACTGAGATCATAAGCAGAACCTTCTTTTCTAAGATCTGCGGGAGCCATATTAATCGTAATTTTCTTTCCGGGAATTTTAAATCCTACATTTTTCAATGCTGCAGAAATTCTGTAACTGCTTTCTTTAATAGCATTATCAGGAAGCCCCACAAGATGGTATCCTACTCCTCCGGTATCTACATTCACCTCAATGGTAATGGTCTGTGCGGCCACTCCATGAATGGCACTTCCATAAATTTTGATCAGCATGGTGTGTTTTTGAAGTAAAAGTAATGAATATACTATTTTGAAAATCCGGGTTTTATATTAACAGTATTCTAGCCAGACAAAGATTTTAAAAAAGATTTTAAGAAAACAGATCATCAGATATTTTTGTAGAAGTACGATGATGATAATAAAAAAAACCGGTACAAATTTCTTTGTACCGACTCAACCATTATTAAAAACTAACGAAAAAGATTATGCCATCTGAATTACTGAACATTAAGTGTAAGTCAGGAAGCGGATGCCGGAAAGAGGAAATTCCTTTTTGGGGTAATTATGATCGTCATTAGATTAACAAGGATGAAAATGTATCTATGAGCGTAAAGTATTAAAATAAATCACTTCAGTTCTTCTTCAATACAAGGAACATCCCTCCTCAGACATCCAATCTTCCTTCCCACAATCAATATTTTAGCATCTTCAGATTTTATAATCCTATTATTTTTTTATAAATCTGTTTTTATATTCTGTTCCGTCTGTGCTCCTGGAAACAATGATATAATTTCCGGGTACCAGACCGCTTACATCAATCGGCTGATTATATCTGTGATCATTTTTCTTCAGAACAAGTTTTCCGGACATATCTATAATGATAACCTCTTTATAGATTTTATCAGATTCTTTACCGATATAAAGGTGCTGTGCCGTAGGGTTAGGATAAATTTTCAGATTATTATCTTTTATTTTTGTTTCTCCTGTTCCCAGATTGCTGCAGAATTCCCAATCTCCGAAAGTCACCTCAACAAAAGCAAACGGATCTAACATCTGGCACTGATCCGGACAATATTCCGTACAGGCATAAAATCCGTATTTCCCCGAGCTTGTTGCAACATAGGTGTCTCCTACTACACCTGCAATAATACAAGGATCTCCTGCTACCGGTGGATTGCTCCCCGGCACACATTTGAACCAGGTATGTTTGCCATATACTAATGGAAATATATTGTCAAACTGTACAGAAGCTCCGTTGCAGACCTTCACTGTTCCCATATTTTCTTCATAGGTGCCTGGAGTATAAGTAGTCATCATTGCCGGCAGTCCATATACAAAACCATCTGCAAATGCTGTAGGACTTTCGGCTGTACAGTCGCCTTGGGAAACAACTACCTTAAAATAATTCAGCTGATCATTACCACTAATGGTTAACTGTTGTGAGGTCGCTCCCGGAATGGCTACCCAAGGGTTATTATTAGGGGTCTGCCAGGTCCATTCCTGTTTATACCATTGATAACTTGCGTAAGTCTGTGTTGTGGAAAGAACTTCATCTTCCGTATCACAGAATAAGATCGTTCCCGGGTATTTTTGTCCGAGTCTGGCACTGGTAATTGTTGGCGTGCACTGTGCTTTTATATCCAAAATAGAGAATAATAAAACCACTAAAAAGATTAGTTTTGTTTTCATATATCAATTATTAAGTTTGGTGTTTTTAAATCGGCTGCATTAGTCCAGCAGCACTCTGATTCCGAATTTCATATTAAAATGAAGGGGCTTTTCTTTATAAATGGTATTCGGAGCATTCTCTTCTTTAAAATGATATCCTATTCCCGGTTCTGCATAAATTCCAACCTTGTCAATGAGCTTCACCTGCAGGCCTACTGCCGTATTAACAGAAAACTGAAAAGGTTTCGGCTCCAGGCGTTCCTTTGAGGATTCCTTTATTTCATCATTCACAACATACGTTGTGGTAATATTTCCTGCTATCGGCTTTTCTACCAGGGCCCCGCCTGTAACATATCCTGTGAATCTTCCTTTTTGAATGACATTATAATTAACCTGTACCGGAATTCCCAGATAATGAACCGTCTGATCTCCTTTAATATAATTGTTGTCACTTCCGGAATGCAGTTCAGAAGACAGCTTGGTATAATTCAGTCCTGTTCCTATTCCCCATCTTTTCCCCAAATTATAGTATACAGAAAGACCAAATGTAACCGGCACTTTATGTCTGATTCTTGCTTCTACCGGCTGACTTTGATTGGCCAGTAGTATAGCCGTAAGAGGATCATCATGATATTCGGAAGTCGTCCATACCTGCTCAACGTTCATCGCTTTTCCTGTGATTGAAGCATAGCCGGGAAACTGCTGTTCTGCAGAATTGGAAGCCATATTGCCAGTAAGCATACCCAGCATCCATGATTTTTTGTCTCTGGATTTTCTGGTATGATGGGTTGCATTTCCTGCATATACTTCTTTTATTTTTTCCTGCTTAAAAAGAACCTCATCATTTTTATTTTCCACAACCTGCTCTTTCGCTGTATCATCAACAGGAGATAATTTCTGAGCGATCTTACTACTTTCCTGCTGAAAAGATTCTGAAGCCGTTGGCAGTTTAATTATATCCTTTAGCTCATTTTTCCTTACGGGTTCAAAATATTTTCGGGTCTGTTCTTTCAACCAAGGTCCGGAATTCACTATATTTTCAGCTAACGGAGCTTCTGACACCGATGTCATTTCTTCTGATGAAGCATGTTCGGCTCGTACAGGTTTTAAAGAATTTTTCTCTTTCTGCACGTTTGTCTGTATCTGAGACAGCATTTTCTCTGTATCATTCTGTGGCCATAATTTTGTCAGCAAAAACAGCAATGCAATAGCGGCAGCAATTCCTCCGATACGATAAAACAGGGATTTTTGACCTCTGCCAGCTATCTTTTCTGCCTTTCCCGTTTCTCCTTCATGCATTTCAGGAACAAATGCGGGAATGCTGCTATTTTCTTCTCCTGAAAATAATTCATCTCTGATGCCATCCCACAACCCTTCCGGAACGTCCTCTTCATGGTCATCCATTCTGCTTCGCAGATTATTTAGCCACTCGTTATTCATATTGTGCTTTTTTTGACATTTTAAATTCTTTTATTTTCTGAACAAGCAATCCTTTTGCCCGGTGAAACTGGGATGCAGAAGAATTCTCTGCAATTCCCAGCAGCCCGGCAATTTCTTTATGGCTTTTTTTCTCAAATACAAACAGGTTAAAAACAGTCCGGTAGCCATCAGGAAGAGCTCTGATCATCATCATAATATCATCACGGGGGATTTCTTCAAAATCCGGTTCTTCTTCATTAGGGATGTCCGCAAGATCGTCTACCTCTACAGCAGATTTAAAATCCCCTTTCTGTTTGATATGCTTTAAAGATTCATTAACTGTGATACGGGTCATCCAGGCTTTTAAAGAACCACTACCTCTGTACTCAAAAGATTCTATCGAACGGAACATTTTTATAAAACTGTTTTGAAGCACATCATGAACATCTTCTTTTTCTGCCAGATAACGGGAGCATACATAGGACAGATTTCCGGAATAAGCTCCAAAAAGCTCTTTCCAGGCAGCCTCTTCCTTTTTCAGAAGGTGCTTTACCAAAATCTGTTCTTTACTTTCTTCCATATGATGCAACTGCCTCCGTATCCACCGGGATGTTATAAAACTGTCAGGCAAAAATAGATTGCATCTTTTTAATAAAGTGCAATCCATTGATGATACTATTTATTAATTTTTTATACAGAACGGGAAATTATAATCGATCACTTCATAAGGAGTAACCACTGTTCCGTCTACTGTAA
Source organism: Chryseobacterium sp. CP-77 (assembly GCF_036362765.1). NCBI lineage: Bacteria > Pseudomonadati > Bacteroidota > Flavobacteriia > Flavobacteriales > Weeksellaceae > Chryseobacterium > Chryseobacterium sp. CP-77. The sequence continues at coordinate 3,577,142 of NZ_CP143637.1, read as the reverse complement.
TTTTTTCTGCTGTGAGCGCATATCTAAGCGTTCTATCCATCCCTACATAATATCCTTTTTGCTTAGAAACGAATTCCACAACCGTTTTTTTGTTGACTCCGTCTACCGGAATCTGAAGCTCCATTATTTTTGGAGTAAGAGTAAGCTCTATCACATTATTTGCGGTATTGATCACTGCTGCATATTTAATATCATAGTTCACTTTTCCAAGTGATTTTATGGCAGTTTCAGCTTTTGCAGGATCCTTTACCACAGTTTTTACGATTTCACCTATTGGAAATTCAGCAAAAGAGATCGTATCTTTCTTTACTTTGAATTCTTTTATTCCTTCTCTTTTGGTAGTTCCTTGTACAATAATCATTTTTCCTTTATAGTTTCCTGGTAATTCTTCCATTTTTACAGGCGGAATGTCCGGTCCTTCATTATCATTACATGAGAATAGGGTCAATCCTGCCAAAACCATTAAAACTGTCATAAAAAATCGGGGTACTGTCAATTTTTTCATTGCATTACATTTTCGTTAAACATTAATTATTTTCGAGTACTCATCTATATAAATCCTGTTTTCTGAAAATCTTGCATCCTTTTTTAGAAAAAAGAATAAAAAAATTATAACCAATTGATTTAGTGCACGTAAAATTTCATCTCTTCATTGCAAATTCCGTACCTGTTATATAATAGAGTTGTATTGATGCTTCAAAACAGCAAAAAGGAAACTACATGACATAGCTTCCTTTTCATTATTTACCCGTTGTATTTTATTGTATTCCCCCTCCAAGTGCTCTGTAAAGATCAACCTCAGCATTTAGTTTTTCAAGGGTAACATTGATAGCTTCCAGATCATTCTGAAGTTTATTGTTCTGGGCAGTGATGACTTCCAGATAGGTTGCCATACCACTTTTATACAGCTTCAGCGCATCATTGATTCCCTTGTCCAGAATGGCTGTTCTCTGTTCTAAAAGCTGCAGTCTTTCTGAAGAACCTTTAGACTTTGCCATAGCATCGGAAACCTCTCCCACAGCAGTCATTACAGATTGTTTAAAATTGATGGCTGCTTTTTCCTGTTCAATCAAAGCTGTTTCATACGCTGTTTTCAACTGTTTTTTCTGAAATATCGGAGCCGCTAAATTAGCAGCAATCGCTTTGGTAATAGATCCGGGAATATCAAACCATGAACTGAATTTATTGGAATTGACTCCTATTTGCGGGCTTAAACTGATACTCGGATACATGGCTGCTTTTGCCAGTCCGGTTTTTGAATTGAGGCTAATTACGTTGAACTCTGCCATCTTCAGATCCGGTCTACGGCTCAGAAGTTGTGCCGGTAATCCTTCAGACAGTTTGTTTTCGGGAATCATTGTTTTAAGGGTTCCTTCTCTTTCTATCTTCGCCGGATATTCTCCGCAAAGGATGCTCAAAGCATTTTCCTGAATCGAAATATTCTGTTTTGCCAAAGGAATCAGCAACTCGGCGGTTTTCTTCTGAGCTTCCGATTGCTGAACCGCCAATGAATTGATCTGTCCCGCTTTAAACTGAAGATTCATCATCTTGAGCGTGTTGTCGCTCAGTTCAATATTCTGTTCAGCAATTTTCAACTGTTCGTCAAGGCTGATAAGGTTGTAATATGCCTGCGCAACCTGAACGACAATCCTGCTTTTGATGGCATTTAAATTTTCCTTTTGTCCAAAATATTCTGCTGCAGCAGATTCTTTCTGCATTTTAGCTTTTCCCCAAATGTCTACTTCCCAGGAAAGCCTCAGTGCAGCACTGAAATCATCCATGTATTTTGTACCGACAAACTGTTCGTTCAGAGAGCCGTTAAGGGTATTTTTGGAAGCCCAGCTTCTGTTTGCTCCTGCAGTGAAATCCAATGTTGGCATCAAACTAAGCTTAGCTTGCCTGTAGATCAGATCCAGCTGTTCTATATTTTTCAAAGCAACATTCACTTCATTGTTTCTTGATAGGGCTTTATCTATTAAACCAATCAATTTTGGATCTTTGAAGAAAGTCTTCCATGGCAACACTACAGTATCGCCTGTCACCTGCACAGATTCTTTGTAGGTTTCAGGAATCTGAAGGTCTGTTCTTGTATATTTCTTCCCTACGGCACAAGACATCAGCAGTGATGCCATTGCGCCTGAAATAAGGAAATTCTTTATATTAAATAGTGTCATTTGTCAATTGATTTTCTATCGTATTGTACTTCTTTTTGGCAGAAAATTTCTCATCCAGATACTGAAAGAACATGTAGAGTACAGGAATGACGAAAACTCCTAAAACCACTCCGCTCAACATTCCCATGGCAGCACTTGTACTGATGGATTTGTTTCCGGAAGCCATTCCTCCTGAAGAAATCATCAGTGGAACCATTCCCACAATAAAAGCTAATGATGTCATGATAATAGGACGTAACCTTGCCTTTGCCCCTTCCAGTGCTGAATCCAGAATAGAAAGTCCTGCCTTACGCCTTTGTATGGCAAATTCTACAATAAGGATCGCATTTTTGGCCAATAAACCAATAAGCATGATGAGTCCTACCTGTACGTAGATGTTGTTATCCAGTCCGATGGCTTTTATTCCTAAAAATGCACCTACAATCCCTGTTGGGATGGAAAGCATTACTGCCAGAGGAAGGATATAACTTTCATATTGAGCGGCCAAGAGCAGGTACACGAAAAGCAAGCACAATCCAAAAATGGCAATGGTTTGATTTCCTGCTGATTTTTCTTCCAAACTCAATCCTGTCCATTCGTAGCTGTAGTCAGATGGCAGTTTACTTAAAGTCTGTTCCAGTTTATCCATCAATTCTCCATTACTTACGCCTGGTTTTGGAGATACGTTGATATTTAATGAATTGTAAAGGTTGTATCGCTGAACGGATTCCGGACCGTAGACTTTTTTCAAAGTAATCAGCGTATTCACTGGTACCATATCCCCTTTTTCATTTTTTACAAAAATATCATTGAAGGCCTGTTCATCCATTCTGAAAACACCGTCAGCTTTAATATTCACTCTATAGAACTTCCCGAATCTTGAAAAATTCTGAGATTGATCTCCCGAGAAATAGGTCTGAACAGTTCCCAATAGATTGGAAATGCTTACTCCCAGCTGTTTTGCTTTATCTTCGTTCACTTCCAGCTCCATCTGAGGATAATCTGCTCTGAACATCGTGTAGGCAAATACTACTTCCGGAACCTGCATCAGCTGGCCGATCAGTTCATCTGCTTTCGCTTTAAGAACCTGAGGATCTCTTCCCATACGGTCCTGAAGTACGATTTCGGCATCATTCGTCATTCCGTATCCTTCTACCGGAGGCATTCTGAAGGTCATTACACTTCCTTCTTTGATCACTCCCAATTTTGCACTTGCCATGTCTACCACTTCCTGGATATCCTGAACATCACCTCTTTCTTTCTTAGGTTTCAGTTTAACAAATCCCATCGCATAAGCAGGTCCCGCACTATTGCTGAGTAAGTTGTATCCTGTAATGGAAGTATTTTCCTGCACAGCCTCTACTCCTTTTAAGATATCATTGATCTTGTTGGAAACCTCTGTCGTTTTGGTCAATGCTGTTCCCGGAGGCATACTTAAAGTGTACATAAAGAATCCGTCGTCTTCCATTGGTACAAAACTTTTTGGCGTACTTGACATCAGCCATCCTGCAACCCCGATAACGGCTATGATTAATCCTCCTGCAATCCATTTTCTTCCTATTAAAAATCTAACGCCTTTCGCATAACGATTGGTCATATTATTAAATCCTGCATTAAATGCCACTGCAAATCTTTGCCCGAATCCTTGTGGTTTTTTACCTTCTCCCGAGTGATTGTTTTTCAGAAACACGGCACACAAAGCCGGAGTTAATGTCAACGCGTTAACCGCTGAAATAATAATGGCTATGGCCAATGTATACGCAAACTGCTTATAGAATAATCCTGCTGAACCGGACATAAATCCGATCGGGATAAATACCGCCGACATCACCAGTGTAATGGAAATAACCGCTCCTGTGATCTCGCTCATTGCCTTATGAGTAGCTTCTCTTCCGGAAAGGTCCGTTCCTTCCATATTACTGTGAACGGCTTCCACCACTACAATGGCATCATCTACTACAATCCCGATGGCCAGTACAAGGGCAAAAAGGGTCAGTACGTTGATCGTAAATCCTAAAACCAGAAGGAAGAAGAAGGTACCGATAATCGCCACCGGAACCGCCACTGCCGGAATAATCGTAGATCTGAAATCCTGCAGGAATATAAATACCACGATAAATACAAGGATAAATGCTTCTATCAGGGTAGATTTCACCTGTCCTGTAGCTTCATCCAATCTTTCTTTGGTACTCATTACCTTCGTGTATTTGATACCAGGAGGGAATGATTTTGATAATTGGTCAAGAGCTTTGTTCACCCCAATTTCAATCTGGTTGGCGTTGGATCCTGTAGTCTGCATAATCGCTACAGTAACCGCATTTTTTCCATTGGAAAGGTTATCTCCGGTATTTGAAATCGCTCCGAATTCTACACGGGCAACATCTTTTAACCTAATAACCTGGTTTCCTGTATTTTTAACAATGATATTTTCATATTGTTCCGGCTTGTTCTTTTTTCCTTTGTATCTGATGACATATTCTAAAGCGGCATCCGATTCTTCTCCCAGTTTACCCGGAGCAGACTCCAAACTGTGGTCTGCGATCGCTCTGGAAACATCTGCCGGCTCGAGTCCGTAAGAGGACATTTTCTGAGGATTAAGCCATATTCTCATGGAATAATCTTTAAGCCCGAAAACCATGGCCTGCCCAACCCCTTTTACTCTTTTAACCTGTGGAATAAGGTTGATATTCGCATAATTTTGAAGGAAAGTTTCATCATATTGTTTATTATCTTCCGTATAAATATTGAAAATCAATACCATACTGTTCTGCTGCTTGGAGGTGGTCAATCCCATTCTCACTACTTCCTGCGGTAGTATCGGGGTGGCCTGCTGCACTCTGTTTTGCACGTTTACGGCTGCCTGATCAGCATTCACTCCCTGCTTGAATATAATGGAGATCGAGAACGTACCGTCATTACTTGCCGTAGATTTCATGTATTCCATATCTTCCACCCCATTGATCTGCTCTTCCAGAGGTGTTACCACAGAACGGATCACGGTTTCACTGTTTCCTCCGGGATATGATCCTGAAACGGTAATCGTGGGCGGAGAAATATCCGGAAATCTGGTCACCGCCAGCTGGTTTAATCCTATAATCCCTAAAATAACAATGATAAGGGATATTACCGTCGCCAGTACAGGACGGTCTATTATCTTTTTTAACATTTTTGAATTTTCTAAGAAAGGTTATACAACTATTTCAAAGGAACAGTGTGTGCCACCACCTGTGCTCCGTCTGTAAGAGCATCAATTCTGTTAATGGCAATCTTATCTCCTGCATTCACGCCTTCTTTGATGAAGTAATCCTGGGAGGTACTTCCCGAAACGGTAATCTGGGTCATTTTCACTTTATCCTTACCATTCAGTTTATAAACAAAGAATTTGTCCTGAATATCTTTTACAGAGGTTTTCGGAAGTTTAATCACCCCATTCAGGGCATTATGAATCATCACTCTGGCTGTTCCTCCGGCTCTTAATAATTTATCCGGATTCTGGAAAACAGCTTTCATCTGAATACTTCCGGTATTTCTGTCGAAGTTTCCACTGGCATTTTCCAGTCTTCCTTTAAGAGAATAAGTGGAACCGTCGGCCAGGATAAGTTCTACATCTTCTGCTGTATTTCCTGATGCCGCAGCTCTGCTGTGTGCAATAAAATCAGCTTCATTCATTGAGAAGTACACATTCACACTGTTGATGCTTGAAAGCGTTGTTAGTGGTGATGGATCAGACGGACTGATAAGATTTCCTACTCTGTTCGGAATTCTGCCTATGTATCCGCTCACTGGCGCTTTGATATACGTAAAATTGGCGTTAATCTTTGAGGATCCCAATGATGACTGTGCCTGTGCAACCTGTGCTGAAGCCGCTTTATAACTTGCCTGAGCGGTTTTCAGCTGCATATCGGAAACTACTTTTCCTTCTACAAGAGGTTTCAGCTTTTCTACTTCAAGTCTTGCGGTTTCCTGTGCCGCCAGCGCTGATTTCAAGGCTGCTTCATTGGTATTGACCTGCTCGTTGTAAACAGATGGATTTATTCTGAAAAGGGTCTGCCCTTTATTTACATACTGTCCTTCTTTGATATATACTGCTTCCAGATATCCTGTTACCTGTGCTTTGATATCCACATTGTCCTGTCCTTCTATGCTTCCCGGATATCCTGTAGACACATCTGCATCTCCGGATTTTACCTGAATAAAATCTGTAGGCAATGCCTGCTGCATCTGATGGGCATTCTCCTGACCGCTCCCGGAACCACACGAGTACAATATCGCTGCAGCTGTAAGTGAAAGTACCAGATATCCTTTTCTGTAATTCATAACATTGGTTTTTAAATTTTACAGGAGCAAAATAACTTCATCTTACAGTGATATTCATTCAGAAGTTGGGTGAAGTGTCATTAATCGCAGGTGAAACGTACGATCGGAAAAATGAAAGGAAAACAGTTATTTTCCTTTGTAATTATGGTAAAAAAGAGATTTTCATGTGGAAACAAGAGTGAAATCAGTAAGGATAAACTAAGGTATTCCACAAGGAAAACGAAAAAAAGATTGCTCTTGTAAAAGCAATCTCCTCTGTATTTTTTTTTAGGATTAATAATCCATCCAGGATTTGAAAATGGAAGCTTTTTCCCGGCTTACAATCACTTCCATATCAGGTTGTTTCCTTAGTTCCAGCTTCAGCTTCCCATTAAAATGATTTAAAATCTGCTTAACGGAATTGATATGGATGATAAATTGTCTGTTGGCACGGAAAAAGAATTTGGGATCCAATTGTTTTTCAAGTTCTTCCAGGGTTTGGGGAACATTTTCTACCACTCCGGTATTCAGCATGGCTTTGCTGATTCCCAATTCGGTATAAAAATAGAGGATATCTTCTGCCAGCACGGTTTTATATCCATCTCTATGGGCAATGAGAAAACGTTTTCTGTAGTCTTTCGGCTGGATATAATTTAACAATCCTTCAATAGCTGTTCCTACTACCGGGACGGCTTCCATAAAAGTTTCATAGCGTTTTAATGCAGCATCCAGCTCTTCTTCTTCAATAGGTTTCAGGAGGTAATCTACACTATTGTATTTGAATGCCTGTACAGCATATTCATCGTATGCTGTGGTAAATATGACGGCACTTTTAACTTCATGTTTGTTAAATATTTCAAAGCTGAGGCCATCTGCAAGTCTTACATCCATCATGATAACATCGGGAACCACATTATTTTCCAGCCAGTGTACTGCTGAGGTAATCGAGTCTTCCACAGACAGAATTTCGATATGGGGTCTTAACTTCAACAACAGTCTTTTTAACCTGTCTGCATTGGGTCTTTCGTCTTCAACGATTAAAACTTTATTAATCTTCATATCAATGGGAGTTTTACTATAAATTTATCTTCTGTTTTTTCAATCACAGGTTTAGGATATCCTAAGATTTCGTATCGTGCAATGATATTGGTAAGCCCTACTCCTGAGGAATCCGGCTTATTGATTAAAGGCAGAAATGTATTAGAAACTACCAATTCTCCTTCAGGGCTTGTATAAACATGAATCTCCAGAGGATTTACCTTTGAAGTCTGGTTATGTTTAATGGCATTTTCAACCAACAATTGTAAAGACAGCGGAAGGGTGAATCTGGGTCTGTATTCTTCCTGAATATCTATTTTGAATATAACGCCTTCCCCAATTCTTTTTTCAATCAGAAAGATATAGGATTCTAAAAATTTAAGTTCCTCTTCTACGGCAATAATGTCTTTTTTGGAATTCACCAATAAGTATCTGTATACTCTCGCAAATTTCTCGGAATAGTCATATCCCAACTGCTGATCTTCAAGGATAAGTTCTGACAACACACTTAAGTTATTGAAAATAAAATGCGGGTCTATCTGAAGCTTAAGTGCCTGAAGTTCTGCCGCCATTGCAGCCTGCTTGTGTTTTGATGCCCTCAGTTTGTGCTGGGCAGCTTCTACTGCTGTTTTTTTCCAGTTTTCCAATAAATAATCAACGGTATTAAAAGCACTGATAATCAATGATATGACAATATTAGTAGCGATCCATTGTCCCAGAAGTGTATATTCTTTGCGGGAATCCATTTCAGGTAATGTGACTGAAGTGCCATCTACGATTGCATTAATAATAATCACAATCAAAACACTTCCCACGATCTGAAGCAAACACTGAATGAATAATCGCTTTACGGTCCTGTTTCTCCAGGGAAGCCACTTATTGAGCGTCCTGTCTATAAAAATACTTACCTCAGAAATGATGATGGAAAAAAAGACAATCCATGTGGCGTCTTCCATAATCATTTTTAAAGGAGCATCAAGGTAGCCTTTCCAAACGGGATCAAAGGGATCAATAAGGTAGGAAAAAACACAGAAAGTGACCACTGCTAAGGCCCAGATCACCAGCCTTCTTTTCATGGTGGAAAGAATCTTCTTATTCCGTACTATTTTTTTCCTGATGGCAGAAATCCTGTTCATATCCGGGACTTTATGAATGTAAATATAGAAATAGATTTTATATGAATATCTTCTATTTTGGACGAGACCGCCAAAACAATACCTGAAACGTAAAATAGCAGAGTTAAAATGAATGTGACGGTTCATCACCTGAAAAAGACATTTCATCATCATTTTATGCAACATCACAGTATTTTTATAATCAGGGAATAGCTGTCTATCATAGTTTTGTGGTATTAAATCCGGTACAATGAAAACAATAATTGTCTGCACAGATTTTTCCCACGAAGCTGAAAACGCTACTCATTATGCAGCATCTATGGCTAAAGAAAACAAATACAGGATTGTGCTTTTCAATCTTCAGTCCGTTTCCATCCATGCCCTGAATGCACAGGTTTCAGCTGATTTTTTCTACACTCAAACGCTTAAAAATCAGAAAAAAATGGAGGATAAGGCGGCGGAGCTTAAAAGATTATATACTGTCGAAACCCAGCATCATCTGGCTTCCGGCAATTTTATTGAAGAGCTTGAAAACTGTATGCAGATTCACGATTGTGATTTTATTGTGATGGGAATGGCTGAAAAAACTCTGGAACAAAAGCTTTTGGGAAACAGTGTAACAAGAGCTATCCACAGAATTAAAAAACCGATACTCATTGTACCCGCTCATATAGAATATACAGGAATCAGAAAAATTCTTTTTGCTTATGATACGCACAAAAGCATGACCTGGTCTGCCATGAATGATATTTACCACTTTATTAATGAATTCAATGCTGAGATTGAGGTATTCAATGTAAGTGAAAGATTAGAAGATTTTGCTGAGGTTATTCATGATATTGACCTGAATTCCGGGTATGATCTGGATGATATTAAATACAGCTTTAAAATGATTCAGTCCATTGAAGTCATCAAGGCGATTGAGGAGGAAATAAAACTGACCAGTCCGGATCTTTTAACCATGATCCCTTATAAATACAATCTTGTAGAATCTCTTTTCCATCGAAGCAAAACAGCCATAATGGCCTATAAGAATAAATTACCATTACTATCAATTCCCTTAAACATAGATTAAGACTCAATAAAAATCTGTTCACATTTGAATTATCCTTTTTGCCTGTAAAGGCTAAATTTTACACTTAATCTTGTTCAACAGGACCGGGAATAGATTTCCGGTCCTGTTTTTATTTCAGAGGTTTACTATTACTTTTCCTGCAACGCGGCTGGTCTCAACCTCCAAGTGTGCCAGTGCTATGTCTTCAAACGGGAAAGTTTTATAAACAAATGGTTTCAATGCTTCCTGCTTCAATAAGCCCGCAATTGCTTCTGCAGTTTCTTTTTTAGACTGTACCATCATAAACTCAATATTCACCTTTTTCTGCCTGGCTCTCACTGCAATATCCTCAGGAATCTCAGGTGTCGGAAGTGTTATAATAATACCATTCTCTTTTACAATATCTACCGAATCCGACAAAGCTTTTCCCTGAAGAGTATCAATGACGATATCTACATCCTGCACCTTTTCATAAAAGTTTTCCGTTGTATAATCAATGTGTTCATCAGCCCCAAGCGACAAAACAAATTCTTTATTTTTACCGGATGATATGCCGATAACATATGCACCAAAATACTTCGCAATCTGAACAGCAAAATGACCGACACCACCTGAAGCGGCATGGATCAGAACCTTGCTTCCTTTTTTAATTCCGGCAACATCCACTAAGGCCTGATATGCCGTTGAAGCAGCCATTGAGGCCGCGGCAGCCTGCTGATGGGTAATATTCTTAGGCTTTAATGCCAGATGAGCCGCCGGAGCAGCCACATATTCTGCATAGGCATTTCCTTTTCCAAAAAAATTGACCATTCCGAAGACTTCATCTCCCGGTTTAAAATCAGTTACATTTCTCCCGGTTTCCACTACTTCTCCCGAGATATCCCATCCTAAAATAACGGGTCTTTTTTCTTCAAAAATCCAGTTCAGAACTCCTTCATATGCTCTGGACTTTACATCTACAGGATTAATGCTTACCGATACTACTTTTACCAATACTTCATCATTTCCTACGACAGGCTTATCTATTTCCGCAAATTGAAGATTTTCAACGCCTCCTGCTTCGTTTACAATAACAGCTTTCATTTTTTTTGATTTTAATTATCGGGCAAATGTAGTCTCATCATATCTTTGCAGCAAGTATGTACTTTTTGGTAATCTACATACTAAAAATATACTAATACTGATTATCAAACCATTGAAAAAATGTTAAAAATAAAAAAAGTTACCAATGAGCCATCCTGTCCTGTTGACTATGCCTTTAAACGGATTGGAGGAAAGTACAAAGGCCGTATTTTATGGTATCTCCATCTGAAGACAGTTATGCGGTATGGCGAACTTCGTAAAACCCTTTCTGATATTACCCCTAAAATGCTTACCCAGACTGTCCGGGAGCTGGAAGATGACGGGCTTATCCATAGAGAAGTGTATCACGAAGTTCCTCCTAAGGTAGAATATTCTTTAACGGAAAACGGCGCCGAGCTCATTCCTTTTATTGATTATCTGCGGCTTTGGGGTGAAAAGCAGATTGAAAAAGAGAGAATAAAAAGGTAAATAGTTTCCTTCCAAACCATGAATGTTCATCATGGTTTTAATTTTATTACTGAAGGAGTACCATTGGATATTTTTACTTAAAAAAAACAAACCTCATAATTCATATTCAACTGAATATCAAAAAGTCGTAAATTTAGTAAAGGATAAAAACAGTGTTTTCACCCTTTTTTATAGTTGTGCCGTTCGCTAATTTTGTTCCATAAAATTAAAACCATAAAAATGAAAACTTCCTTTTTTACTAAGATTTTAAGTCTCTTATGTGCAGCTCTTATTCTGGCATTTTGTCTGCTTAGCTGCACCGAACCTCCTAAAGAACCTGTAAGCAACAGTTATAAAAAGAAACTGATCAGCTACCGTGAAGGGCGCGTTCTTTTTGATGAATATACCAGAACCAATCATGAAATTCTCATGAAGTACAGAAACGGTGAACCCGATTCGCGATGGTACTGGTTTTCGCTTGAAGATATGGAAGGCTATATTAAATATGTAAAAGAAAATGCCAGAAAACAAAAATTAAAAAATCCGGGAATCAGGATCTACATGGGAAAATATCCAATGAATCATCCTAAAAACAGAATGGCAAAACCTGAATATGCAGGTTACCAAACTATATTTTTAGTACCTACTGCCCAAAAAAGAGAAAGAGAGAAGGCCATGGCCAGATCAGCCACCACCGAAGAAAACACAGACGTTACTTCTATAGAATCTATGAACATGACCAATCTGGCACCGCCACCAAAAACGTTATCAGAAACGATGCCTTAAAACACAGCATTATGAACTGGAATATTGAAACAGGGAAACAGATATCGATGGCCATATCCATTGTAGTGATGATTCTAATGGTCATAAAATATAGAAAAACCGGAAAGGAGAATTTATTTTTTATCATAGGATATCTGTTGTTTTCCCTGATTGATATTTCCTGTTATTTCTATTTCAAGCTGACGAATCTGCCTACGGACATCTTCTATGTAATTGGTTTTTTAATGATTGTATTTTTTTTGTATTTATTATATTATTTCCAATTACTGTATGTTCCGCTGCTCAAAAAGATACAGGCCATCATCCTGGTTCTTTTTGTCCTTAATATTGCTGTGATGTTTTATACAGAGGATGATCTGCTTCATCATTTTTCTTTTAATATGCTCTATGCAGATATTCTTCTGTTGTTGTTTTCAATTATTTTGTTCCTGTATCAAACCTTTAATTCTGACAAAATATTAGAAATTAAAAACTATTTACCCTTCTGGATATCAGTATCTCTAATGATATTTTTTATCGGAAGCATTCCGATACTTTTTTTCAGAACTACTGTTTCAGAAAGTATTTATTTCTTCATTTTATTTATGCTGAATCTGATCAGTAACGGGATACTTATATTAGGTTTACTCTGGAACAAACAGGAAAGAATAAGATAAAAGCTTTGCAGATATGGAAGAGAATAATCTGGTTATCATCTTTACGATTACTTTATTCATCGTTGTTTTGACAATGGTCTTCATCTATGCGGTTTTTATCAGGAAAAAAACAACCTTGCTGATTGAGCAGAAGGAAAAAGATTTACGGTTTGAAAAAGAGCTGGCCACCTCACAGGTAGAAATGAAAGAACAGACGCTCAATTATATCGGGCAGGAATTGCATGATGATCTGGGACAGAAATTATCTGTGGTCCGATTACGCCAAAACCAACTGATTACCAAACTTCAGAATTCAGAAAAAGAAGACCTCATCGAGCTCAATGAATTGTTGGGAGAATGTATACAGGATATCAGAAATCTTTCTAAAACATTAATCACGGAACAGATCATTCATTTCGGACTGGCGGAATCCATTGAAAGAGAAGTTAAGAGAATTAAAAAACTGAAATTATTAAAAATAGAATTCATCACGCAAAAGCAGGATATTGATATTTCGCCTAAACATGGATTGATCCTTTTCAGAATTATCCAGGAAAGTATCAATAATATTCTGAAACATTCCAAAGCCAAAAATGTTTCCATACACATGGAGGATGACTGTGAAAAATTACATATCAGTATCTCGGATAACGGAAGAGGCTTTGATATCAATAGTAATCAGGACGGCTCAGGATTAAAAAATATGGAACTGAGAGCCAAGCTGATTCATGCTGAACTGTCTATACATTCAGAACTGAATAAAGGAACACAAACTTTGATAACCTATCATAAAAATTTATTATGAAAACTATTCCCATAGCGATCGTTGATGATCATACCTTAATCTCCAAAGCACTGGAGAATATGATCACAGAAAACACTCAATATCGGGTCATTATGAATCATCCCAACGGAGAAGAATTTATTGCAGGCGTGGAAAAAGCTTCTGAATTACCCGCCGTAGTCCTGATGGATGTTAATATGCCTTATAAAAATGGTATAGAAACTACAGAATGGCTTACAGAGCATTATCCTGATATTAAAGTCATTGCCCTTACCATGGACGATGATGAAAGAATATTGATTAAAATGCTGAAAGCAGGCGCTAAAGGCTATCTGCTAAAAGACATGCAGCCTTCTATCCTTTTCCAGGCTATTGAAACGGTATTTGAGAAAGGCAGCTTTTATACTGATTTTGTAGCCCAAAAGTTATTGAAAGTAAAAACAGAGGAAGCGAAAAATGCCTCCCTGCTTTCTGAGCTGAGAGACCGGGAGAAAGAATTTATCAAATGGGCCTGCAGCGAACTTACTTATAAGGAGATTGCCGACAAAATGTGCCTGAGCCCTAAAACCATTGATGGCTACAGAGATTCGGTTTTCGTAAAACTGGATATAAAAAACAGAGCGGGTCTGGTACTTTTTGCTTTGAAGCATGATTTGTGCTGACTTAATTTTTAATCTTAGTTATTCCCTGAAAAAATAAACATCTTTACATTCTTTTTATGTATCCGGCAGCTTTTCAAGCTGCCGGATTTTTATTTCACAACTCATTCATTTGCAAACGAAAAGGTGTTTTTCCTTTTTCAAAATACGGTTTTCTCCTCTGTTTTTGCTCTTCTGAAAGATGGAATTTTGTCATAGAAAAAAACACAAAAAGGCAGCACCCGAAAAGCCGGAACAGAGTAGGGAATATTTTTAAAACTAATACAATGAAAAAAGCACTTATCGTAGGTATTAATGATTATGCACCCATCGGATACGGAGGTCCGGATCTTAACGGCTGTGTAAATGACGCGAGAGATATGGCCAATACATTGGTGATCTGTGGTTTTAGTCCGGCAAAGATTAAAATCCTGACCAATCAAAATGCTACAAGAGCGAATATATTGAACTATCTGAAATCCATGATCAGCACGAGTGTAAAAGGAGATTCTCTTGTTTTTTATTATTCAGGACACGGAACCAGAGTGGCTAATATAGGATCAGATCTGGAACTGGATGGTCTGGATGAAGCCATTTGTCCGCACGACTATGCCAATAACGGTGTCATTCGTGATGATGATTTTAAAACCGTTCTCAGCAAACTGAAAGCCGGAGTAAATATGGAAGTTATCTTCGACTGCTGTTATTCGGGAACGGGAACCCGAAAAATGGATCTGGGGCTGGAAGCTGATCTTCTCAACGAAACGGCCCGTTATATCCCTCCAATGCTTGAGGATGAATTTTATCTCACTTATGCCAGTGAAATGGAAACCTCTAAAAATTCAAAAAAATCAACCGTTCTCACTAAAGCACTTGTACCTGTTACCGGAATGAATCATACGTTATGGGCTGCAGCAAAAGACAATCAGGTATCCATGGAAGGAAATATCAGCGGACAGATACGAGGCTATTTTACGTATCATTTCTGTAAAATACTACGTGCTACCAATGGTAATATTGTAAGAAAAACTCTTGATAAACAGGTTGCCATTGCCTTAGCGGCTATGGGAGCTGCCCAGATCAACCAGACAGAAAGCATCACTGCAGAATTTTCACAAAAAATATTCACTTAACTAATAACCATTACCGGCGGAATCCGAAAAGCCATAAAAGAGTAGGAATATACCAGATTAAAATAATAATCATGTCAAAAACCGAAAACAACAACCCAATGACCGCTGAAGAAGTTCTAAGACTTAGAACTGTTAAAGCGAAATCAACTGAAAAACCAGAAGCAGTTGAAAAACTATTTAAGCAGGCTCCCGCTATGGAAACCATTAACGGAAGAACTTTTCCTAAAGGAATGAAAACTATAGGAATGCCGATGGACGAAAAAACAGCAGAAAACCGTGCACTGGAAACTGACCATTTCTACCCTACCCATGCTGATTTTGAATACAGCCCAAAGCTTGAACCGAAAAGAGACCGTAAACCTAAATTTATTGACAGAGATTCTTTCCTGACTCCTGAAAATGCAAGAACCATTTTTGGAGTCGATCAGAGAAAAGTATACAATTCTACAGCTTATCCGTGGAGATGTGTCGGCAGAGTAGAAAGCTCTCTGGGTTCAGGAAGCGGCGTAATGATCGGACCAAGACACCTTCTTACCTGCTCTCACATTGTAGACTGGCAGCCTAATAATACAACGGGATGGCTGAAATTCACTCCGATGTATTACAACGGAAGCGCTCCTTACGGAACTGCCTGGGGTACATTAACGTATTACAAGTATAAAGTTGCAGGACCTTCTATTGATTCTACAGAGATACAATATGATTATGTGGTAATTGTATTGGACAGACCTATCGGAAACAGCACAGGCTGGTTAGGTTCAAAATCCTATTCAGATTCATGGGACGGAGGTGCTTACTGGACTCACGCAGGCTATCCGGGAGATCTTACCGGAACGCAAAGACCTACCTACCAGACAGGTATCGCACTGGATGGAGATTTCTGGAGTGCTGATGACAACGAAAGCATGAGCCATAAAGCAGATATATGGCCTGGACAAAGCGGAGGTCCTTTCTGGGGATATTGGGATGGCTCTCCGTATGCTGTGGCTACTCAAAGCGCACATAATCCAAGCGATAATTTTGCAAGTGGCGGCTCGGATTTAGTCAATCTGGTCATCAGAGCGAGAAATGAACATCCTTAATTTATTTTTTTAGTTTAATAACCCCGGCCGCCTTTGAAGGCGGCCGGGGTTATTTCAGTTTAAAATGTTTCTAAAACTATTCCAAGTCATTATAAATTTGGCATTGGACTTGGCTTTGCCCCTTGATTTATTAATCGTGTTTTCATATCTCGGAAATATTTTATGTCTCCAAAAGTTCCATCTGAAAATTCTTCCTTATAATCTCCATTTCTTAATGTATCATGTAGAAACATTGGAAATACTTTATCCAAGTTTTGTTTATTTTTAGAAGAAACTCCCGGATCATTTTTATACAAACTAATACTATCTATACCTATCCAGTTATATAAAAAACGAATGTCTTCAAAATAGGGTCCGTCATCAATATATAATCGGTAGTTTGTAGGACGGTCAACTTTTCGAATAATATACATCCAATCATCCAGATTAAAATCTTTCCATAATTCGGGAATAATAACAAAAAGACTTCTTACATTTTTATATCTAAAATCCTCAGAATTAAGCAGCTTAATTATTAAATCTTTTGAATTATAGGTTAGTAATTCATTTTTTAAAGGTTTATAAGAATCCCAACCACTTTGTTTTATTCCATGATGTAATTTTTGTATAATCTGTTCCATTATTTTATATTTTGTATATATATTATTTTATCCTTCCCAGTCCGCACTACCTCTCCTCTGCTATTTATACCTAAAGGAGTGATTTCATTACGTGCTCTTTTAATAGGTATTTCAAGCCCCTTTAGTATTTCTCCTAATCTTTCAGCTTCTTCTGCTGTTGGTGTATAGTGGCCAGACATATTATCAAATTCCACTATTCTACCATTTTTAAAACGAATACCTCCAGCAGCTAAAACATCCTCACGATTCCCTAGTAAATGATGTTTCTCTCCTATTTTTAATTCACCAGATTTTGTAATTACAAAATCAAATTCGTCTGAAGGAAAAATATTATCATTCAATTGTCTAAAAACTCCCTGAGAATCCATTTTATATCCGAGAACAAATCCATCTTTTGGCAACTCTTCTATTGGATATTTATTTGCTATTTTCGGTATTCTTTCACAAAAAGCAATTATCCTATATTCTTCTAAAATCTTTCCAACCTTTCCAGCATCATAACTTACTTTTCTTATCTCCTGCAAAACTTTCTGATACGCTTTATCATAACGGCTTCCTTGAGCAATAATCTCACCTTTATACACCAAAGCAAATCTCCTATTACTACTTATTGAGCCTATCGCATCAGGATTAATACCTCCTTTTTTTCCAATACTCTCCATAATAGCAGCTGCATCAATCTCCAGAAAGAACGCTCCATTCTGTATCAAAGCATCACATTCCGATGTTTTTGAAATGAACCCTGCGCTTGGGATTACCCATTCTGTTGGATTAAACATGCGGAGATCTTTCCTTTGATAAACTCCGCTGTTCAAATCCAAAAATACGGAAATTGCACTTGCACGCAATCCCTGTCTCACATTTTCTGCAACATTCACAGATGCTTTCAATAAGCTTAAGCAACTTCTGTAAAAAGCGACAGTAAGCTGCGCTAAACCAACAGCAAGCTGCGGTACTGCTACAGCAGATCCCAATACATTATAAATAAGATCCCATTGCCTCAAAAATTCATCTCCTCCAGGAAGTTTGGCAATTTCCGCCCGGAACGCCCGTATGGTGAGATCCGGTAATGCCAAACTAAGATCTGCCGCCGCTGCTAATAAGAGATACGGGTTTCCGGATAATGCTAATGTTCCGATTCCAAAAACGACTCCTAGCATATCGCCCACAATCCGGATGGTTTCATTAATATCTTCCCACTTTTCTGCATCAGCCAGCGCTTTTACATAAATAGCCGGAACCATCATGATAGTACCTTCCTGTTCCGCTCCTTCATTGGTTTCTGATGTCTGTTGTTTTATAAAATAAACCATTTCAAGAGGATAAAACTCTGCTCCTTCATCCAGATCTTCTGTTACCTGTTCTGTTGCATTAGGATCTCCTTCTTTAGGTACAATGAAAACTCTTTTTGTCACTTCTTTCTGCTGCTGAAGAAAAAAAGTTTTTTCATCTGATTTTCCAAAACCCAATAGATCTCCCGCCAGCCCGAAAACTTCAGTATTAACTTTATACTCATTTCCTATCCTGAAAGTAGAAGCTCCTGCCTTCGGACGACTATAAGAAAACAGGCAATACTCCATCAGGATAGTAGCAAAAATGATACGGTTGGATTTCATTTCTCCATTAAACTCACTTACCCCATCCAGGTTGAAATAAATCCTGTTGCAGAGTTCAGGACTTTTTTTGAACTTGTCCACTAAAAAAAAACGATCGGAAAATGCTTTTAAGACATTGACTAAAGCAGAACTTCCATCCTTCCATCCGCTGAAAATCCCAGTATCATCAAGTTTTGTCAAGGCAAGCAGATGCCCAAATAACGTTTCATTTTCAAGAGCCATTCCCCGAAGGACAAACTCAGGAGTATTGTTATAAAGAAATTTAAGCTCCTCTGCACTCTTTGCTTTTAAAAAACCTGATTTAAAGATTTCTGTGAAGTAGTTTTTGTATTTAGAATAATTTTCGAAATCACCATACCCAACATAATTGACCAATCTCCTAAATTCTTCATAGGAAAAGGTTTCCAATATAATAGCTTTCTTTCTCCTGAGCTCTTCCCGATCTGCATCTCTGTGATAAAAATAAATAAGCTGGCAGGAAATCTGCTCTTGGGCAGCATTAATTACAAATTTGATTTCACACTCTGTTTGGACCAGATTCACAAGCTCTTTATTCTTATTGAGATATGTTTTTAAGTATATAATGTTCTCTTTATCATCCTTAATGTATTTTTCTTCGGCAGTTCCATCATAATCATTGATGTTATAATCCAGAATAAACCGCTGATTAAACTGATTGCTGTATTTCAATTTATTACATAACAGCTGCTTTTTTATAAAATCATCAGTACGCCATTCCTTACTGATAATTTCCCTAAGTTCAAGTGTTTCCATAATTTTTCTTTTTTGAAAAAGGCAGGGCTTTGAGGCCCTGCCAGTAATTAATAATTCTTAAGAAAGTGCATCTAGGTTCTCTTTGTGTTTTTCCACAAATTCATCCAGATAGGAAGCCAGAAGTTCTGTAAAACCAGCTTTATTGTTTTTCAACAGCCAAAGCATGTACTGATAGCTTGGTACTTTTACCAGATCGGTATTCATATTACCTTCAGGTTCTGCAACAGGAAGTTCTATAAGATGATTGTCTCCGTCACGAAGGTAGCTCCACGTATCTTTATAGATTATCCATTCCGGAGAAGGAAGTGAAATATTAATTTCTTCTCCTGTTTCCTTGTCTTTCAAAATCTGCTTATATCTGAAACTGATGAACTGTTGTTCAGATTTAGCATCAATATCCAATACACGAATACTTCTTTGAAATTGTGGAAGCTTCGGATGCTCCTGAAGTGGAAGTTCTGCAAGGCTTAATGAAATATTCTCTACATTATTAAGGATTTCTTTAATGTTTTCGGGTATAATTAAATGTTCGTTCATAATTTTTGTTTTTAAAATTTGTATAAATTGATAATATTTAACGATGTTGTTGCATTCCCTCCCATATTATTGACGGCCATATTCAAGCTGTATTCAACGTCAGGAACAGAAATAATGGCCAGTGATGTAACTCCCCTTGCAGTCATAGAAACAGTCATAGAGGTTCCGTTTTTAACAATAATAACATTGATGGTCTCATTGGTTCCGGTAGTCCCTGCATTAACGGCTCCCACTACTACATTATTAAGGTAATGAACTCTGTATCCTATACTGTTTCCCAGTGTTCCTACTGTTTTTAGGCGGGTAATAGTCTGATCCAATAATTCTACATTCGATGCATTATTCATCAGTCCTACATATTGTGTTTTTGAGGTCATATTAGCTGCATGCTGATAATTGACAGAAAATTCCAGATAAAAGTTTTCTCCGGCACTATTAAGCTTTGAGGATTTAAGTGCTGCTACGATAGTAGGATCATCCGTACTGTAAGCTTTTACAGCAGAGTTGCTTTGATAAATAGCTGATCCTCCGCTACCAAATGTGTCGGGATTGGATGCATCATTATAAATCTTTTTGGTCCATGTCAATGCTGATACATCTGCAATCTGTAGATTCTGCACTACTGAAACTGTAAGGGGTGTCACATAATAAGCGACTCCATTCCATAGTCTTATCTTATACTGTCCTATGGGTAAATCCTTAAAGTTGTAATAGAATGTCAGGTCTAATCCATTGGTATATAATTGTACCTGTGAATTAGGAACAGTCGCTAATTTCGTAGAGCCGCTTTCATCCATGATATCTATGGAGAAAGATGTGGGAGGGAGGTTAAGGTTGGCTCCTCTTAAGCTGATCCAGTAGTTTTTATTCTGCTTATCTACAACAGGAGGAGTGATAACAGCAACACTCATAGTATTAGTCGTCCAGCCTCCGTTCATTGCTGTTTTCCATGCTGTTTTCTCCGCTTCGGAAAGAGTGGCCGGCAAGCTTAAGAACGGCTGCTTTCCATTTGTTTTACCTACACGTCCTGAAGAGTTCTGAGATAAGAAAGTACTAAAGGTAGCATCATTGGAAACGTCATTCAAGCCTGTGATCGAATAATAAAGTCCTGAAGTATCTAACGTCCAGTTGGCTCCTAATTTCAGTCCTGCTCCCACAACAGATGTAAGTGATGAATTGGCTATATTTTTTCCCAGATCACCTGCCGGAAGTTTGGCAACATTTCCGTTATCATTCATTCCTATGATTTTAGGATAATCCTGCGCATTCCCATCTGTCAGAGGTATTTCTAATTTTTTAGCTAATTTCTCTTGTGTATTGATATTATATTGAGCCTGACTTGCCATTCCTTCTGCTACAAGATCCGTATTTGAAATACTGATATGACTATCAGCTAATTCCAGGGGAATAGTTCCATCAACAACGGCATGCATTTTTAAATCTCCGTTTTCATCAACAGCATAATCTGTGTAAGTGGGAGAACCTATTGCAGCTACCTGATAGATGGCGTTCACTTCTCTTTCTCCAATGGGAGGCAATTCATTGACACGTATAATTTTTCCTATAATTGGCATTTTTTTTAATTTTTAAGGTTAATAATTATGTTATTTCCAGTCTCCCAAAATCACTTTCTGTCCTTCCAGCGATTCTACTCCAAGAAGATTGTCATTGGGTTCAAAATTGGTTCCGCAGATTTCTCCCAGTTCATCATCAAACTTCACTCCTGGTTCACAGTTGCAAGGCAGGGCTTTTTTAACTATTAGCCCAATAGATCCTGCCTGAAGAATGGTAAGGGAAGTAGGAATTTTCTCTCTCCATGGCTCTCCTTCTTTTGTCGCTTTTGGTGAGCGTAATTCATCCACAATGGATAAGAATAAAGGATCATCAATGACAGGAACTTCACCTCCGTTCCAGATTTGTCCTGTAGCCAGGAAATGTCTCACTGCTTCTTCAAATCCTGGTCTTACCGTAACAATAACTCTTGCCATACCTGACTGCATAAATGCTCTGAACGTAGGATCATTATCATCAAACTGATATAAATCTGCCCATGATTTTCTTTCACCCCAATAATAGGGGTAGAAATAATAACTCATGATTTCCCATTCAAACGCCTGCTCCATAAATTTGATAAATGCAGCATATTGATCCAGTTTTTCATCCACCTTAATGTCTGTATTCTGAAAAGTTTCTGTAGAAGCATTATCATTGGTATAATATCTTTTTTTACCGAAAGTGAGTAATGCATCAGGATTCTGATTCAGCATATAGGAAATACAGTTTCTTCTTAAAATGGTATTTTCAATTTTTCTGTAGAATCCTGGATTAGATCCTTTGATCTGAGCTCCTACAGCTTTTGCATCTGCCAAGGCAGCTTCATACTTGCTCAACTCCACTTTATAGGCTTCAATAATTTTATTGAATGCTTTCTGCAGCCAGCCATTTTTATATTCTTCCTGCAGCACACATTTGATATTAACCGTTGCATGGAAATAATGGGCATTTGTTGTCGCAATAGTAATAGGAACCTCCCTTACAAATTTTAAGAATGCATTAGACGAACTATCTCCTCCTACCAATAAACTTACTCCACTTGCCCAGCCATTGTAGCCTGGGAATGAATTATTGCTTTTAACAACATAAGATTCAGTGATATAATGTTCCGGGATCGCAATAAGGTCAGATTTTGAAGAGGCCTGTTTTGATTCAGTGGATGAGTAATCAATGGATTTTCCTACATACACAACTGGTTCCAGTCTTTCATCAACTTCAACATTGTAATAACCCAGCCAATATTTTAGTTTTGTGGAATCTGCCAGAGCACTCCAGTCTTTGATCTGCATCCCGGCAGATTCTCTCGGATCAATAGGCTTTACCAATTGATTTTCAACAACATTACTTACCTTCATTCCTAATGAATGTAATTTGGCAGGTTCCGGAATCATAAACTCAAACATCATTCTCTTTCCATAGTTAAAGATCTGGTTTTTGACTACTTTATCCACCCAGCGATATACCCCTACGACATGGTTGCTGCCTTTGGTGTTATCAAAACCATGTTTATTGTTTTCCTCATATTCCTCAAGGATTTTATCAATTCGTTCTTCTTTCACCTTGGTAACAATCCTTTCCAGGGCTCTGGCGGTAACATCTTTAGCCTCGGTAACGGCCTGTCTGTTACTTTCTTCTTTGGAACTATGAGTAGCATAGTTAGCAGCAGTATTTAACATGTATCTTGGAGAAGCACTTCCTCCCCATGATGCATTAAATCCTGCCTGGGCTGCAAAATCCTTAGATTCCTGAAGAACTTTAGAAATTTCACTTTGCATCTCATTTCTTTCCGTGGAAGTTGTATCCGTCAATTTCTCTTTTTCAGATTCCGTAGATTTGGTAGTTTGGGATTCACTTCTTTTTAATCTTCGCGAAGATTTTTCTCTATACTCCCTTGCCATGACGTTTTCAATATGTGAAACATCTCCTTCTACATAACAGTAAGTGCTTTGCTCTACCTTTCGATAATCTGCAATCCCAATATTTCTCATTCCAAAGCCTGATGGGATGAATGTCTGATCATCCTCAGGTGTTGTCGGGATATCTTTATTTTTCAGACAAACACTTCCTTCACCTGTCAGATTATAGATTTTTGTTACTGAATCTATTCCTCCTGCAGTATATATTGTCATAGGAATTTTACAGGTATATACTTTTCCGTCATCAAGGGTAAGCTCTGCTTCAAGCTGGCAGCCATTCTTTATAGCGTCTGTAATTTGTAATTGAGGCAAAACACCATCGCTAAACAAGGATAAGTAATCTCCCCCACCGGCAACCTGTAATTGATTTGAGGTTTGAACTACATTCCCATTATTATCCAATATTTTGATTATTCCTGAAGCTGATGAAAATAACGATGTAGTCTCTTTAGGTGTCATACTTAGCAACCATCTGTCCGAATAGTTCTGAAAAGATCTGGTTCTTAATAAAACAGGCAGGCAGTTACCGGTTCCTCCATCACCTCCGGTACCTTTATTTTTTAATGTAAATGTTCCTGGTCCTTCAAATCTGTACATTCTGTTTGCCGTCCACAATAACTTCGCTTTCATCGTATAGGCAAGTCCATCATTAAGAATAACTTCTCCTTCCAATAGTAAAACTTCATTTTTATCTATAACAGCAGCGGGAATTTTTTCCGGAGTATTGAATAAAGACGTTACATTGGGAGCGTCAAATGTATAAGCCAGAGTTCCACCTGCTAAAAGTTGATCATCATATGACTTTATATTGTAATTTCCACTTACAATGTGCTTAGGAGCATTGATATCAGTTGTTAGAATCATGGTATGATCCCCCAAACCCATATTACCACTCATTGTTCTTGCAAAAAAAGGAATCTCCTGAGTATTTACAGATTGCATTACAGGAATAACAACACCTCCTACTGTTGCAGAAACCTGTGGAGTAAGGTTTGTATTATTTAATATCATTTGCTGCAGCTGCTGGCTGTTTTGTTCAATGGTCTGAAAAAGCTCTGTAAAGGTTGAAACATCATTTAATGAGTTTGATGTCCCAAAAATTCGTTGTAAAGATTCGTTATTTTCTTGGCTTAATTTTCTTTGCAGATCATCTGCCTGAATTTCAGGACGAAAGTTAAATGTAAAAGTCTTTACTTCCGGAACCGGAATATATTTTAAACTTGATAGTCCTTCACGATTATCTGCTGCCAGGAAAATTTCCTTCTGATATTCCTGTTCTTTTACTAGGGCATCATATCTGGACTGCTCAGGCCTTACCTCTTCTTGATATTGTTTGTAGGCAATATCATAAGCCGCTCCGTATTCTTTTTGATAATTCTTCTCAAGCTGTTCTAAAGTTCTTTTAAGCTCCTCATTTCCTTTTAAGTTTACTGTAGCTTCTGCAAACTTCAAGGCACTATCACTCAAAGGATGACTTTGAATACTGTTTCCCCCTCTTGAAGCAACTGTATTTGAAGAAGCAGTCTTAGCACTAAAAAGCTCCTTAGGAAGAACAACTTTGGCTTTAATAACATCTTCATACTGCGTTTGAGTAGTTCCATCATAATTGGAAAGAATATGATCCAGATGTAAAAATTGCATTAAAGTTTCCTTTGCGTAAAAATCTTTTTGAGTGACCACCTGATAAATAAGATTATCCCAAATATTAGAGTCAATTTCAACGATAGGTTTTGGAGTCTCTTTATAAGTTTTGATTTTAGAATCAAACTCCTCTTTGGCTGCTTTTACTTTATTTTTTGCAACCCAAACTGACAATTCATAAAATTGTACACTTTTAGCTTTTAATGACTCTTCTGTTTCTATAGTTAAACCTGTGATCTTTTCACAGACGTTTTTCAAAGATTCTCCAGCTTCTACTCGTGGGTCAATTACTCCCTTTTGTCTTAGATAGTTTCTGAAAATAAATCTTTTCTCCCTATTCTTTGGATCAGACAATTCTGCGTTGCGCATCGTTGCAAATCTGAATAAAGTTTGTGAGCTATTATTTTGATTAATTGCTTCCATTTTTTAATTTTGTTTTGATTTTTATAAAGGTTGAGATCTGAAGCTCTTTTTAGTAGAATGTCTTCAGGTTTTAGCCTTATTTTTTTAGGTGGTTTCCGGCAAAAGATGTCCACCTGGAATTTTTAAGTCTAGTTTCATTTTGTGTTTTTTTCTTGAAGCAAAGATCACCCCCAAAAGCGACAGAACTTGACGTATAAAAATATTTTAATATTTTTTTTCAACAATAAAAAAACCACCCAATAGGTGGCTTGAAATATATGTTGCATATTATTACTTGCTGAAGATAACATCAGCAAAAAATTTGAGATTACTCATATATTCTATCCTCTCTTTTTAACAGAAACAAATTTCAACTTACCATTTTATCTTTTTCGACACAAAAAGAGAGCATATAAATGCCCTCTATAATTTATTCTTCTTTTCTAAACACTCTGTTTTTAAACTCTTCTGGTAATTCATTTTTAAATGGTATCAATTTTTCTTCTATAAACTGTAAAGCTTCATTATGAATAGAGTTTTCCCTATTAAAACGATGCCCACTAGGATACTCAAAAAAATCTTTTCTTAAAGTCTGATATAACCTTTTGTACATTTCTGAATCTACACAAAAAATTATGTGAAAATACTTATTGTGATATATTTTTCCACTGAAACCCTCTTTATCATATTCAAATTCAAGTTTGAAATGCTTCCCTGCTCTTTTATTATCTTCAAAAAATATAACAGGCGCTTCCGTAAAAGCTTTTATCCTTCTCTTTGTCCCTCTGTCTTCTATTTTCGGGCCTACGTAATCCATCTCCTCGTTCAAAGGTGGAAAAGGATATTTACAAGTATCATATGAAGGGATAAAAATAATAGAGTCTCTTTCATAAAATCTAATCATTATCATATTTTTAGAATAAAGCCCTTTTCCGAAATTATTTCCAAACAATACAACTAATTTGTAATTGTAAAATTCATTTTCATTCATGTTTTAAAATTTAGTAGATAAAGTTATTAAAACCATTAAAATGTTCATTTTACATTGCTCAAAATTAAAATGATCCTTTTCCAATGTAAAAAGAGAGCATAAAAATGCCCTCTATAATTTATTCTTCTTTTCTAAAAATTTTATCCCTAAATCTATCCGGTAACTCATCTTTTAGTAATATCAATTTTTCTTCTATAAACTGTAAAGCTTTATTATGAATCGAGTTTTCCCTATTATGACGATATCCAGGCGGATGACTGTAAAAATCTTTTCTTAAAGTCTGATACAGCCATTTATATGTTTGCGAATTTACACAGTAAAGAACATGGCGCTTTTTGATATGTGAAATTCTACCATCTAAGTTATCTAGATCATATTCAAAATCAAGGTTGAAATTTTTTCCGGCTCTTTCATTGTCTTCAAAAAATATAACAGGTGCTTCGGTAAAAGCATTTATCCTTCTCTTTGTTCCTCTGTCTTCTATTTTCGGGCCCACGTAATCCATCTCTTCGTTCAAAGGTGGAAAAGGGTATTTACTGGTATCATAAGAAGGAATAAAAATAATAGAGTCTCTTTCATAAAATCTAATTAGCATCATATTTTTAGAATAAAGTCCTTTTCCGAAATTATTTCCAAACATTACTATCAATTTGTAGTTGTAAAATTCATTTCCATTCATGTTTTAAAATTTAGTAGATAAAGTTATTAAAACCATTAAAATGTTCATTTTTACATTGCTCAAAATTAAAATGATCCTTTTCCAATGTAAAAAGAGAGCATAAAAATGCCCTCTATAATTTATTCTTCTTTTCTAAAAATTTTATCCCTAAATCTATCCGGTAACTCTTTTTTTAGTAATATCAATTTTTCTTCTATGAACTGTAAAGCTTCGTTATGAATAGAATTTTCCCTGTTAAAACGATGCCCACTGGGATACTCAAAAAAATCTTTTCTTAAAGTCTGATACAGCCATTTATATGTTTGTGAATTTACACAATAAACAATATGCCGCTTTTGGATATGTGATATTCTACCATCCAAATTATCAAGATCATATTCAAAATCAAGATTGAAATTTTTTCCGGCTCTTTCATTGTCTTCAAAAAATATAACAGGTGCTTCGGTAAAAGCATTTATCCTTCTCTTAGTCCCTCTGTCTTCTATTTTCGGGCCCACATAATCCATCTCCTCGTTCAAAGGTGGAAAAGGGTATTTGCCAGTATCATAAGAAGGAATAAAAATAATAGAATCTCTCTCATAAAGTCCAATCAGAATCATGTTCTTAGAATAATAGCCTTTTCCAAAGCGGTTTCCAAAGGCCATACTTAATTTATAATTATAAAATATTTTTTCGTTCATGTTCTTTTTAAATTTAATAGATAAAGTTATTAAAATCAAACTCATTAAAATCAGGAAAATGTTTTTTTTGCCATTCATCGTAGTTTAATTTATCACCAATATATTTTGGTTTGGAATCTTCAAAAGTTTTATAAGCATCTTTTAACCCTTCCAAATGTTCTTTTATAAGTTCTTTTGGAGCTCCATTCGCTTTCAATCTGAGAACCTCTTTTACACGGACTTCATATTCCAAAAAGTTTCGTTCAACACGTGTTAAATATCCTAATTTTGGCATATCTAGTCGTGTCTCAACACCTGGTCTTTTTATAATATCGGTTGCTGTCGCATATTTTCCTTGTAAATTCCTCTCTAACTGGATAATATGGTCTATCTCATGTTCAAGATCTAGGAAACGCATTTCGGGATGCCATTCCATTATTTTATCTATTCTTACCAATTCCAGCTGCCGGGTAAATACAAACTTTTCCGTATATCCCACCTCCTGAGTAATATCTGCAATTTCTACAATTTTTATATTTCTTTCTTTTAAAAATTGCATGATCTCATCAAACGTTGGATGCAGCTTCATTTTTACGGTTCCCCATTGTATCGTTTCAGTTGTGGCCTGCTCACCTATTCTGGCAGATGTGTTGACCATTGTTTTGCTTTTCTTCACGAGCAAAAGCAGCTTTTTCATTTGGTCTGCAAGAATGTCTCCCTTATTATTCCATATATTTTTGGTTTTATCGATGAGCCTTTTAAAAGCTTCCTTTGGAGATTTTGAAACTTCAGCCGCTATTTCTTCGCCTTTATAAAGTGCCGTATAGCCTGTTTCTGTAGTATTTCCTGTTTTTACAATAAGTAATTCATCTCTTTGCAGGTTTTGTATGTCCCGGGTATAACCTCCCAATCCATTTTTTGAGAGTTCTTTTGCAACATCATCAATAAAAACCATGCTTTCTTCTACAGAAATAAAATAGCTATATAAAACTCTTTCAAAGTTTTTTGAAGAAACAAAATACAGTTTCTGTAATAATTTTCCCAAAGATTGGCTGGAACCAACTTTTAGTTTTTCCCCATTATAAAATACTTCATATGATTCCTCAGGAATTTTTTTCAGTGAAATTCCTTTAAACTGAAGTTCTCTTACTACCTGTTCAAGATACTTTTCCTGAGAGGAGGAAAGATTAAGAATCTTTCTCCATAATGCATATCTGTCTCCTTTTATTACTACGTCATCTATTTCATTAGTAACAATAGCGGCCTGTCTTGCTTCATAGGCTTCCAGTTCTTTAATGAGCTTTTCTAAATCTCTTTTAAAGAGAACCCAATTTCTGGGAATATTCTTTGCATTTCTTAAAGACTCTAATAAGGCTGGACCTTTAGTAAGAATGCCGTTAATTATTACTTTACTTAAAAAGCCTAAACCCGCCATCAGGTAAATAGTATCCCAATTTTCCACAAACCATTCTCCTCCGTTTTCCGATAGGAATTTACGTATCCCTTCATCCATCATCATAATATCCGTAAGAGCTAATCCAGCTTCTGTAAATCTTATTAATACAGAAGAGGTTCCTCCTGAATAGGCTGCTGCCAAAACAGCCGCCACATCTAATGTAATACGGACCATTTTTATTAATTCCTCATGATTTGCATGATCTGCCATATAATAAAGCATAATAGCGGCATTGGGTGCTGTTTTTACAGGCTTTATTAAAGACGTTTTTATATCAGTATCTTCAATGATCACCAAATCACAGGGGTTGAGGTTTGCATCTTCTACAGTTACAAAGTTTTGCGAGGTAACAGCCCCCATATTAGAAGCTATGACCCTTGTGGAAACTAATTTTTGGTTTGTAATTCTAAAAAGTTTATTCTCTGCCGTAGGTGTAAACTTATCAAGACTATATAAACTACCTTTCAAAAAAACGGGTTTATGAAGATTATTCCCTTCCAATATGATAAAAGCATTGACAATAGTTGCAAAAGCAGATTTGGTTTCATAATCACTTATTGTATTATAAACCTCCAGCAAAGTCTCCTGATTAGCTTTCAGTTTATCAATAATCCATTTTATATCACTGAAGTTTTGGGCAATATTCATAATTGCAGAGCCTGTATCTACAAACCATTTTTCTCCATCATATCTGGAAAGTCTTAACAAATCATTCCAAAGCTGCTCATCTTTCCTATCCTTTATAGCAGATGGATATGCATTTTCATAAAGCCAGCTAAGTTTACTATCACTTGATTCCACTCTTGAAAAAGCCTTCCGGAATTCATCATTGATAAACGTTTCATTCGCTGGTTTTATATTAATATATTTTAAGAGATTAATAAAATCAAAGACATTATAAGTTTTGAGAACTAAAGCAACATCCGTTTTCTTTGTAAGACTTTGTGTATAATGGTATGTTAATATATATTCGATTTCTTCACCTTGAGTATCTATTCTTATATCATAGTTGATTTCTTTTCCTGGCTGTATCGTAATATAACCTGTTTCAGAACCGAGTATTGCAGTAATTTTCAATTCTTTCTCTTTCAAACTTAAAGGCAGTCTTACTTTGAACGGAATATCAATATCACCAACATAGCCTGAAGAGAAAGGAGAATAAAAATAATTGTTGCTCGCTTCTTTTGTTTCATAATTCTTAGGATCGAACCAAAGTTCCTTAACTCCTTTATATACTAAATCATTTACTAATTTTTTTATATCACTCATGTTTTTGAAAATTTGTGTTTGTCTTAAAATAGATTGAGATCTGAAGCTATTTTTAGTAGAATGTCTTCAGGTGTTAGCCTTATTTTTTAGGTGGTTTCCGGCAAAAGATGTCCACCTGGAATTTTTAAATCTAGTTTCATTTTCTGTGTTTTTTTCTTGAAGCAAAGATCACCCCCAGAAGCGACAGAACTCGTCGTATAAAAAAGAAGTTATTTTTCTACTCTAAACCTTTGGAACAAAAACTATTGGTATTCTCAATATTTTAATACATTTGTTTAAAACATATTTCAGATGAATTTCGAGCAGATCAACTTACACCTTGAAGCTTACAAAGAACACAACCAGATTCTGGATGCTGCCAAGTATCTGATCCATTCTTTTGAGCTGGAGCATGAAAACTTTGCAGGTTTCGGGTTCAGGGATGAACTTTCTCCCACTTCGATGCTTCTTACGGCAGAAGGAGATCTGGGAGGACCTCAAACCGTAATGATCCCACGAAATTTATTTGACTTTGACCTGAACCTTGTTCTGAATATGGTTGCCCACGAAATGCTTCATGTAAGACAAAAAGCACCCGGACAAGTTATTGAAGACAAAAATGAAAGGGAATTTCAGGCGTATTATGAAATGCTTTTTCACAAGGTTTTCCCACAGATTCCTGAAGTTTCGGATTTTCATAAAAAATTTTTTGGAGGAAAAGCATTGGAATACTACAAAAGAATGGGTGAAGGCTCAGTATTGCAGCAAAAGTATGCAGAACAGAAAACAGAAGTAGAACATCTAATTAACGAATTACCATGACAGTAAAACCAGACATCACCTGGGCAGATTTTGAAAAAATAGACATCAGATGCGGAACTATAATCTCAGTAAATGATTTTGAAAAAGCAAGAAATCCATCGTACCAGCTCGAAATAGATTTTGGAGACCTAGGAATCAGAAAATCATCTGCACAAATTACTTCTCTCTACGAAAAAGAAGAGCTTATTGGAAAACAGATTTTAGCCGTAGTGAATTTTCCTAAAAAGCAGATTGCTAATTTCTTCAGCGAATGTCTGGTGTTAGGGCTTTATGGTGAAGACAAAAAAGATGTCACTCTTTTAACGCCATCATTACCCACAAAAAACGGAATGCAGGTAGGATAACCTGCCAATAAAACATAAAAAAACCTTAGGAAGACTTTCACTAAGGTTTTTTTTATTGATACTATTATTATTTATTGATGGAGGGTTTTTACCCCAAGATTGGTAACCTGACCAAAGCTTACTGATACATTGGGTGTATTTTCATCCATATATCCAGTGCTGTTTCCGGCATCGTAAGAAACGGTATAACTTCCTTGTGGAAGCCCTGAAAACATGAAAAATCCGTCAGGGTTAGGGATTGCAGTAGAAATCGTATCTGAAGCCATAATGGCGTGTACAACTGCCTGAGCCGCCTGAGGCTGTACATATCCTTTAATCTGTCCGTTGGTAAGCTCAGAGAATGCCCGTATCACCGGTTTTAAAATATATGATCCATTCCCTGTCGTTACAATAGATCTTCCGGCATCAAAATCAATCCACACGGTATATGCTCCGTTTGCTGATAATGTCTGATTCCAGTTGAATTTCAGTCCGCTCTGTTGAGCCGATGGGGTTTGCAGCGGATAAGTTACTCCGTTTACAACCACACTATTATTAGGACCCAGTACCATTCTCATCTGAGAAACATTTCCCTCAGGGAGCGTAGCCTGTCCTAAAACTACATCTGTTCCATTTTTAAAATTAAGAAGATTATAAACTCCCGGATTTGGAAAGTTTAACGCTGTCCATTCTCCATTGCTGTTAATTTCAATTTTTTGAATATCAATATTAACAGCATTATATGCAGCAGGGCCATCTGTAAGCCTTACATTCACTGTAGCAGAACCTTTTTCATCGGAATCATTACATGATGCCAAGAATAATAAGCAGATACTGCTTCCTATAATGAATAAATTCTTCATAAGCTTTAAATTTATGTATAATAAAAAACGTTTTGGATAATTGATTTATTATGTCATATATTTCGGTTATAAAAAACAAAAAATGATCCAAAACATTCCTTTAGAAAGAATTTTATTTCTTGATATTGAAACGGTTCCGCAATCCGGCTCCTGGAACGAGTTATCAGAAACAGAACAATATCTGTGGGATAAAAAAACAAAATTTCAGAGAAAAGAAGATGTTACTGCTGAAGAATTTTATGACAGAGCCGGTATTATGGCCGAGTTTGGAAAAATCATCTGTATTACCATTGGAATGGTTGAAAAGAATGAAACGTTAAAAATAAAGAGTTTTTCCGGGCATGATGAAAAGAAAATGCTGCAGGAATTTGGAGAAATCTTCAACAGCCCAAGACTTTATAATGTGATTCTCTGTGCCCACAACGGAAAAGAATTTGATTTTCCGTGGATTGCCAGGCGTTATCTCATCAATGGAATGCAGCCGCCGGCACCATTTCAGATGTTTGGGAAAAAGCCCTGGGAAATTCCTCATATAGATACTATGGAACTCTGGAAGTTCGGGGATTATAAAAGTTTTGTCTCCCTGGAATTACTGGCTCATGTCTTTGGTATTCCTACTCCGAAGGATGATATTGACGGCTCAATGGTTTCATCAATTTACTACATAGAAAAAGACTTGCAGAGAATTGTTGACTATTGTGAAAAAGATGTCTTAACTTTGGCAAATATTTTCCGGCGCATGCGTCAGGAAGATTTGTTGAAAAGGAATATCAATCTAGATTAAAAAATGAAATTTACAGACGATCAAATTGCTGACATTGGTGAGGAAATCATTGGTGTATTAAAAACCGTATATGACCCTGAAATTCCGGTAGATATTTACGAATTAGGGCTGATTTACGATGTCCAGATCTCCGATGATGCAGACGTAAAAATTATCATGACACTTACTACTCCCAACTGTCCTGTGGCAGAAACACTTCCTCAGGAAGTAAAAGATAAAGTGGCTGAAGTAGAGCATGTAAACAGTGTAGATTTAGAGCTTACTTTCGAACCGAGCTGGAATAAGGATATGATGAGCGAAGAGGCGAAGTTTGAGCTGGGAATGCTTTAATTACTCTTAACAATATAAAACCCCGAAGAAGTATTTTCGGGGTTTTTATTTTTAAATATCTTTTGCGATTTCCTTGCCTTCTCTCCTGCTCCATTCACTCCATGAACCTACATACAGATCCGGAATGGGAAATCCTGCATAATCCAGGGCTAAAATTGTATGACAAGCTGTAACACCTGATCCACAATGAATAATAAGGTGTTCAGGTTTATCCTTTAAAAATTGGCTGTATTTTTCTTTTAAGATTTCCGGGCTCAGAAAATTTCCGTTTTCATCAAGGTTTTCAGAAAAAGGAATATTGATCGCCCCCGGAATATGCCCCGCAACCAGATCAATCGGCTCAGATTCACCTTTGTAGCGGTAGGCATCTCTTACATCAACAACTGTAGAAGAATCGTTTTCCAATTCATTTTCAACTACTTCCAGACTTGAAACCGGAAGACTCCAATGATCTTTTTTAATTAAAGATGCTTTATCAAATGTTTCTTCTCCGGAAGAAAATTCTAATCCTTCTTTTTCTGCTGCCTGCATTCCGCCATCAAGAACATGAACATTTTCCAGTCCGAAAGATCTCAGCATCCACCATGCTCTTGCTGCTGCATTGGAAGCATTTTTGTCATCATAGACAACAATATGAGCATCTTCTGATATTCCAAGATTTGAGAGAGTTACAGCAAACTTGTCTACCGAAGGAAGAGGATGCCTTCCACCAAAAGCTGCATTTTCTCCAATTTCAGCCAGATCTCTGTCCAGATCAATAAACCTTGCTCCTTTAATGTGCTTGTCAAGGTAGCTTTGTTTTACATCCTTTCCTGTTCTTGCATCAAGAATAACAAGACTTTCTGTCGGAATATTTTTAAATTCGGTTGCTGAGATGATTGGAGACATTTTGTTGATTTTGATTAAAATTAATATGTTTTGGCTAAAACCTGTTGTATTTTAATATAGTGAAGCGGGCTAAAGCCCGCTCCTATTGATATTCTATTCTTCATGATATTAAAAATGAAAAATATCCTTCGCCTTGTTATAAGAACTTTCAAAGTTCAGAAGGTTCAGCTTATGTTCTGCTTTTTCAACACTCATAAAGTTGATCACCTGTTCTGTAGGCATATTTCCTACAAGATCATCCTTAGCCATTGGACAGCCTCCGATTCCTTTGATCGCACTGTCAAATCTTCGGCAGCCTTGGTCGTAAGCGGCTTTTAATTTCGAGTACGAATCTTCATAGCGGTTATGAAAATGGCCTCCGAAGTTGATATCCGGATATTTTGAAGGTATTTTTTCAAACAAAAGAGCAATGGTCTCAGGAGTGGCTACGCCGGTAGTGTCTGATAATAAGATATCTTTTACTCCGATATCTGAGAATTTTTGTGCCCATTGGTCTACATCTTCCCATTTCCACATTTCACCATACGGATTTCCAAAAGCCATAGAGAAATAGATATTAAGCTGTTTCCCTTCACTTTTTACCAGTTCAAGCATTTTAATGATTTCATCGAATGCTTCTTCCTGACTTTTGTTGGTATTTCTGTGCTGGAACGTTTCAGAAATAGAAAACGGAAAGCCCAGAATATCTACTGACTCATGTTTCAATGCTTTTTCGGCACCTCTGTAATTACCTATAATGGCAGAAACTTTAGTCTTGGAGCGTGATTTGTCAATATTTTTTGCCACCTCATCAGAGTCAGCCATCTGCGGAATTGCTTTTGGAGAAACAAAACTCAGACAATCCAATACATCAAAACCAACATCCATCAAGGAGTTGATATAATCTATTTTTTTATCGGTAGGGATAAATTCTCCCCATCCCTGCATAGCATCTCTAGGACATTCGGTAAGAAACATTTTTACTTTTTGATTTTCTCAAATATAATAAAACTAAACTACTTGGTATACTGTACATACAAAGCTAACACTATTTTGATTTTCAAATATTTATATCTGATTCATAATTTCAATAACTGATATTAAATCGCAAATAATGTATTCTCAGCACCAAATTTGCTAACTTTGTTAAAATTTATGATATCTGATGAGTACAATAGAATTCAACCCTTTGTGGAAAGAAAAATTACTGAACCGTTTCCTTAGCTATGTAAAAATATATTCTACCAGTGATGCAGAAAGTGAAACAACACCTTCTACTGAACGTCAGTGGGATATTGCCAACTATATTACTGAAGAACTGAAGACCATCGGCCTCGAAGATGTTTCTATAGACAGCAACGGCTATATCATGGGATATGTTCCTTCTAATCTGGAAAATGATGACAGACCTACCATAGGGTTTATTTCCCATTATGATACTTCACCGGACTTCAGCGGAGAAAATGTAAGGCCTCAGGTTTGGGAAAACTATGATGGAAATGATCTTCTTTTGAACCAGACAACAGGATTCACTTTATCTCCATCAAGATTTGAAAGCTTAAAAAAATATGTTGGTCAGACCTTAATTACTACGGACGGAAATACACTTCTTGGTGCCGATGATAAAGCCGGCTGTGCAGAAATCGTAACAGCAGCTGAATATCTTATCGCGCATCCTGAAATCAAACATGGAAGAATTGCTATAGGATTTACTCCGGATGAAGAGATTGGAAGAGGAGCGCATAAATTTGATGTTGCTAAATTTGGTGCAGAATGGGCTTACACAATGGATGGCGGAGAAGTTGGAGAACTTGAATATGAAAACTTTAACGCTGCCGGAGCTGTGGTAAAAATCCACGGATTAAGTGTTCACCCCGGTTATGCTTACGGAAAAATGATCAATGCTGCTCTTTTAGCTGCTGAATTTGCTCAAATGCTTCCTGCGAACGAAACACCTGCAACGACAAAAGGTTTTGACGGATTCTACCATTTGATGGACATTACAGCGGATATTTCTGAAGCTAAACTTCAATATATCATCAGGGATCATGATGCAGATAAATTTGAAGCCAGAAAGAAATTCATGGAAGAAAAAGTAGCTGAGTTCAACCAAAAACATGGGGAAGGAACTGCTGAAGTAGAGATTAAAGAGCAGTACAGAAACATGAAGCAGCAGTTTGAAGGTAAAATGCATATTGTAGACCTTGCTGCAAAAGCAATGACTGAAGCAGGCATTGAGCCTAAAATCAAAGCAATCAGAGGAGGTACAGATGGCGCTCAGCTTTCCTACATGGGACTTCCCTGCCCGAATATTTTCGCAGGAGGAATCAACTTCCACGGACCATACGAGTATGTCGCTTTGGAAAGCATGGAAAAAGCAACTGAAGTTATTATTAACATTGTAAAAGCTTAATACATCATGAAAAAGGTCTTAGCATCAGCATTCATTTTCACTTTTATTTTCAGCAGTGCCCAGATTTCTGAATTTCAGAGGGCAGACTCACGCTATGAAAGAAAGAAAACGGCTCTGTATAATAAATATCCTAAGCCTAATGATTTAAGAACCAAGAAAGAATGGCTTTTGACAGAGGATAAAATAACAGCTTACAAGACCGCTTTGGATAAAGCTTCTCTTGAAGATCAGAAAATGATCTCGGCAGACCCTCCTGTAAAAACAAAAGTGAGTAAGGACGCAGAATATGATAAAGGTAGGGCCGCTTTTCAAAAGCTTTTATATGAAGCTGTAGATCTTGACTTTTTGAACTTTTCTTCGGAAACCTACAAAGCAACAATAAGTTTTGTTGTAGATTCCAAAGGGAACGCTCTCAATCCCAATGTAAAAGGAAATAATGAAGATGTAAATGCATTCATCGAAGCCGCTTTTTACCGGATTAAAGATAAAGGCAAGTGGAAACCGGCAGAAGACAAAGGGAAACCCGTCTCTTCAAATGTTTCTGTTCCTTTAACAATGTCCTTTAAAAAATAACATACAGAACCCGCTATCATTATAGCGGGTTTTTTATTTTTCATATAATAAAAACATAATTAAAGATCATTATGTTGTTGATATTAATTTAACACAATTCTTTTGTAAGTTTTAAATAATTCACCTAATTTTGATTAAAACTTAAAATCACTTTATATGAAAATGAAATCCAACCCTTTCAAAATCAACAGAAATTTTTGTTTTTCTTTACTTTTATCTATTTTCTGTTTGTTTCTTTTAACGTCTTGTTCTCAGGATGATCCTGCCGATCTGCCTGCTGAAAAACCTGCAGAGACTGCCCAAATGAAAACGTTGGGAAATCTGACTTTACAGAAGAATGTTATTATTCTGAATGATGAATCAGTGAATGCAATTTCTGCTCATAATAACGGAGAAATTACATTTAGCCGTCCAACTCCACAAACAGATAGCATTTCTGTAGGAACTGTTATTGTCGGGACAAAGATAGAAGGTGATCAGGTGAATACCATTCTTTCAAAAGTAAATTCTGTTTCAAAACTGAATAACCAATTCACCGTACAGACTTCCAGTGCAAAGCTTGAAGAATTTATCTACAGCGGAACCCTGAGCGGCGTATATGATCCGTCAGGCAAAGCTCCCGTTAATATTGATGGAAGAATGGTTAATTATATTCCTGTAGAAGGTATGGTTTCTGAGCAGATCAATCAAAGAATACTTTCTATTGAAGCTAAAAACCTTCAAAATCAGAAATTAATTACATTCAACCGTTATAATTTTAATAAAACCTTTTCGTTTCCTTTAACTTCAGCAGGAACATCCAGTGTTAACGTACAAGGAGGTTTTACACCCAAAATTGATTATAATATCACCTTCTCATGGGGACATTTGTCCAACTTCTATGTTAACCTCATCATGGATGATATCAAACTTAAAAGCTCTGTAAGTATCACAGGAAGCCTGGGCTACACCGCAAGTACCACAGACTACCTGAATATTCCTATTGTTCCTATCGTTTTAGGACCTACAGGATTGATTTTAAGCCCTACTCTTTCTGCAGGTCCTTTCCTGGGAGTACAGGCTACAGGAAAAGTCCAGGCCCAGCTTTTGGATCTTGAAGGGAATGCCAACTTTTTAGTAAGCAAAAATCCAGAGATTAACATTAATCTTCAGAAGAAATCAGAACCAGCCATCACAGTTGCAGAGGGGAATTTATCTGCCGAAGGAGGTTTAGAAGCAAAAGGAGCTGTAGGACTCATGTTCCTTACCATTCCTATTGCTAATTCAGGAGTAAAAGGAAGAGCTTCTGCCCTTTCATCTTTAGGATTAACACTTGTTCCTCAAAGAAAAGGCGTGATTTCTGTGAAAGGTAAAATTCAGGCTGATATGTTCTATGGTTTTGGAATTGCTCCTTTACGATATGAAGGAACTATTCCTCTTTTCAAAAAAGAACGTATGCTTTATCAGAAGGAATTCAGTTTTTAAGACATCTTTACTATTCAACATAAGAAAGTCACTTTTACAGTGGCTTTTCTTTATTAAAGTCCTACATGAAATTCATTTACAGCACATTAAGTCAATTTTATTATATTTACAATCAGTTACAATTGTAAACAATAACATTAAAACCAATTATCATGAAAACAATGAAAAAACTTTTGAGAAAAGATTTATCTGCCATTCTGGGCAGCGGAGGAAATGAGTGCCATATGGGAGGAGATTCCTACAACTGCCAGAGTGACTGTGAGTGTGCATGGGGAAAAGCCTGTGAAATGTATGAAGACGGAACCCCGGGGCAGTGCATCGCTGTTGGCGGAGGCGGAAATCCTGGTGGCGGAGGCACTGGCGGATGCATTCCTCCTTCTATTTGTGAAGAACAGCCTTATTAAACGATAAGAAACCGGAAGTATTACTGCTTCCGGTTTTTTTATTCTAAGTATTTGTATCCAAAGGCATCTTATTATGAAATTTTGTCATTTATCTCAGTAATAATCACAAAAAATACTCTTTATACTCAAAATAATCCCCTAATTATCCTTTTGTTTTTAAATCTAACAGTTTAAAAATCAAAATATTTTTAACAAAAAAAATCCTATATAAGTGAATTGATATCAAATTTGAATTTACTTCAATTTTCTCTCGATTATAATCTTTTACATTAGTATTTTTATTAAAAAATCACACAAATGAAAGTATTAAAATCTATTTTCTCATTAATTACATTCTTTTTTGCGGCCAATCTTGTATCGGCTTCAGGATCAGGAATTACCTGTAACGGAGAAACTTACAAAATTCCTCTTGCAGGAAATGCCTTTATAACCCGCCCGGCAAGTAACGGAACGGAGGAGATTACCGATTACGGACTGACAAACTGG
The DNA here is from genome assembly GCF_036362765.1 of Chryseobacterium sp. CP-77. NCBI lineage: Bacteria > Pseudomonadati > Bacteroidota > Flavobacteriia > Flavobacteriales > Weeksellaceae > Chryseobacterium > Chryseobacterium sp. CP-77. Next base: position 3,537,476 of record NZ_CP143637.1, on the reverse strand, counting down.
ACAAGTTCTCAAGCGGTAGTGAGCACCTATTTTAAGGTAAGCAACAGTGGATTGTTAAACATTAAAGTAATCGCAAAGGTATTCTTTGATAAAAGCAGCACCATTAAGGTTACCGTTAATGGAGTTTCACACAACATTTTTATGAAAGGCACCTCTTTTACTACCTATTCCGCTGGAAGCTTTTATGTACCTGCAGGATATGTAAAAGTAGATCTACAGGGTGTCAGGAAAAACGGGCTCTATTTCGGGCGCGTATCTGATCTGCTGATTGACGGACCTGCAACATCGGGGAATACTATTTTCTGCAACAATCCGGATTATTACTATTGGGCAAGAAGAGGTCCTTCATGTCACTTAGGATACGTTATTCCCACTTCCGAAAACGTTTCTTACTACTACAATGAAGTAACGGTGCCTGTCGGCCAGGATAAGGTGGGATCCTATTTTATGGTGAACGGTTTTGGAGAAGGATATTTTGGAATGCAGGTAAATAGTTCACAGGAAAGACGTATCTTATTTTCAGTATGGAGTCCCTTCGAAACAGACAATCCTGATACGATTCCTGAAGATAAAAAGATAAAACTGAACTGTAAGGGGGATAATGTTACCATTTGGGAATTCGGTAATGAAGGCTCAGGAGGGCAAAGCTATCTGAAATTCCCTTGGAAAGCGGGCCTTACCTATAAATTTCTGCTGAAGGCAAATCCGGATGGAGCAGGCAGTACAGATTACACAGCCTGGTTTTTTGAACCTACAGCCGGAAGCTGGAAACTTATCGCAAGCTGGAAAAGACCTTATACCAATACTTACTTAAAAGGATTTTACAGTTTTGTAGAAAATTTTGAGCCTGAAAATGGGTATCTGGGCAGAAGGGTTGAGTTCGGAAACCAATGGATAAGAACAGCGCAGGGACAATGGATGCCGGTTTCAAAAGCGAATTTTACCGTTGATGCCACTTACACCGCCAATCAGAGAGTGGATGCGTCCGGAGGAACCGTGAATAATAAATTTTTCTTAAGAAACGGAGGATTTACCAATGAATATACTCCGGTAAATACGTTGCTGAGCGTTACTGCACCTGCTCAGGCTCCGAACATTAATCTATCAGCTTTGCCGTACTGCAATAATACCGGCACCATACAACAGCGTTCTGCAGCGGCTCCTGAAAATACAGATCCTGTCAGATTGTTCCCGAATCCTGCTCATAGCTTCATTCAGGTAAAAGGACTGGAAGCTAAGCAGGCTTCATACAGCATCATGAATGTACAGGGTAAAATAATTAAAACTGGACACACAAACGGGGAGGAAATATCAATCTCAGCATTGCTGGATGGTATCTATATACTCAATATATATGATGGTACTACCATCAGAAAAAGTTTAAAGTTTATTAAAAATTAAATGGAAAGCAGGCTCAGTCTTTCCAATCAGAAACAAACACAGATATCACGTATTTAAACAGGTAAACACCTGGTAAGAAAGGCTGCGTTATTAAATAATAAAAACCGGGAGTATGACAACTTCCGGTTTTATTTTTCACCTAAAAACAGATCCTTGTCAAAGCATCTCTGCCATTCATCAAATAAAATTTAATTCCATCCGTCATAGTTGTTGTTTTGCATCAGATTTTTAACAATAATAAAATTATGAAGCAGCAATTTTTCGCTTTAAGTGCATTGCTATTATGCATTTTTTGCAGTATGGAAACTAAAGCACAGCAGGCTCCGGCTTTTCACATTGGAGTAAAGGGAGGGGCAAACTTTACAAAAACCTCCACGGAATCTTCTTTAGAGGGGAAATACGGATTTGGTTATCAGGCAGGTGTAATGACAAGAATGGATATCGGAAAACTGTATGTGCAGGGAGAAGCTCTGTTCAACAAAAGAAAAACATCATACCAATCCCAAGACGGAAGCTCTTCAAAACTTTCATGGAACGCTATTGATATTCCTGTGGTAGTTGGATATAAACTGATTAAAGCAGATGATTTTAATGTGAGAGTATTTGCCGGAGGTGTTTACAGCTATGCTTTCAACAATAAAGTATCTGCGTCTCAAGCCATTCAGGAGGGATTTAAAAAGTTTGACAAATCCAATATTGGCATTACGGGAGGTCTTGGATTAGATTATAAGAACTTCACAGTAGATTTGAGATATGAAACCGGCCTTACAAGCATCAGTAAAGAATTTAAGTCGAAACCTCACAGTTTTTCCCTGGGAATAGGCTATTTCCTGTTCTAAAAAACTTAAATTATCTTTACCATTAGAAACTGTTTTCCCTGCAGTTTCTAATTTTTTTATCAACCTATTTCCCATTCCATGACAAAATCTTTTATTGTAAAAGAATACATATTTACTTTTATTTTCTGGCTTGTATTAGCTATTGTATTGTGGTTTAATTTCCAGAGTACAACAGAAAGTTATCTTGCGATGACCCAGGCTGTGATCATTGCGGCATTCTCGTTTACATTTACTCATTTTTTAACCAATAAACTTCTCCCGAAAGCACTTCGGGAAAAGAAAATGAAACTGTTCCTGGTACAGCTGGTCATGGTGATTTTCATGCTTAGTCTGGTTTTCTCCGTTATATTTACCTACCTTGAAGTGGAACCCAAAGATGAGCTTCCGGACAACTTCAGAGATCATTTACCTTTTTTGTGGAAGGGTTTTTATATGTCCCTGCCTGCCTCTTTTCTGATCAACGGAGCAGCGTGTGGTGTAAAATTTTATAATGAACATGGAAGAATAGAGCGTGATCATATTCTCCTTCAGCAGGCTCATCTGGAAAACCAGCTCAAGCTTCTGCAGGATCAGATCAACCCGCATGTGGTATTTAATATCCTGAATCATATTCATATCCTGATGAAAACGGATACCCAGCTTGCGGATTTTTTACTGATGAAATTTTCGGATATTCTCCGGTACCAGCTGTATCATTGTAATCAGCCACTGGTTCCTTTGGATAAAGAGATGGAGTATCTCCAAAACCTTGTTGAGGTAGAAAAGCTGAGGTGGGGAAATGAGCTGGACGTAAAAGCCCAATGGCAGATCAATAACAGAAAAGCTTCTATTGCTCCGCTACTTTTGGTTCCTTTCATAGAAAATGCATTTAAATACGTTTGCAGGCTTCCGGGACATAAAGGTTATGTGAAAATCTCCTGTCAAGAAAAGAATAACAGTCTGTATTTTTATGTCGAAAATTCCTATTCGGATATGGCAACCTATAAAAAGAAGGACGGAACGGGCGGAATCGGTCTTCAAAATGTAAAAAAACGTTTAAAATTACAATACCCGGACTCTTATGATCTGAACATCGAATCCGATAATCACATCTTTAGAATAACATTAACACTAACATTATCTGACAGTTATGAGCTCTAATATTCCTAAAATGAAATGCCTTATTATTGATGATGAGCCTTTAGCGAGATTCCATCTTAAAGAACTGGCCGGTCAGATTGATTTTTTATCGGTTGAAGGAACATGCGCAACAGCATTGGAAGCCGACGCAAAGGTAAAGGAGAGTGAAATAGACCTTCTTTTCCTTGATATCAATATGCCTTACCTTACAGGCCTTGAATTTCTGGAACAGCTTGAGAATCTTCCTTTATGTATTCTCACTACCGCTTATTCCGAATATGCACTGGAAGGATTTCGGCTGCAGGTGGTAGATTATCTGTTAAAACCCATTGCCTTCAACCGGTTTTATCAGGCGGTTAATAAGGCTCAGCAGCAATTTATCATCAGTGAAAAGCTGAAAAAAAACACTTTGCTGGATGATCCTTTTCTGTATGTAAGACAATCTGATACTTTTATTAAAGTTTCCTGGGTTGATATTTTGTACATTGAAAGTATGCAGAATTATACCAGGCTTCATTTTAAAGATAAATCACTGATTATCCATCAGACGATGAAAGCGATTGAAGAGTCACTTCCTTCGGATCATTTTTTCCGGATTCATAAATCATACCTCATCAATATTACCCATATTGATATGATTTCCGGGGGACGTCTTTTTATTAATAAAATTGAGCTTCCCATCTCCCGGACCCGCAAAGAAGAATTGCTTAATCAGGTGGTTTATAAGAAATTAATCAGTAAGTAACTGAAAGAAGCCGGAAACGGAGAATGTAATAATTTCCGGTTTCCGGCTGTTTTTTTATGGAAGATTCCAGCGTAATGATACTGCAGCGTAAAATGTACTTGAAAATCTGGGATCAGCTATTTTTTTGTCTCTGAAAATGCTGCTGATTTTCCGGTCATTTTCACTAAAGCTTCTCAGTATCGCTGTTCCACCCGTAAGACGTACGGTGAGCCTGTCATTGATTTTTAATTCCGGTCTGAGCCCTGCGGTGATCTGCTGATACCCTAACAACATCGATTTTCCGTTTATACTTCTCTCTGCCGTCATTCCGTTCAGTTCTACAACAGCTTTTAAAGCAAATTTATCCGAGAAAAGATATCCGGCTTCCATTCCTTCCGGGAAGTTGATCTTGAATTTAATCTTTCCGTTGGTTTTCCAGTCGAAATAAATCCACGGTAAAATCATAGGGACCCCAAAAGCAGTGGTAAGCACCGGCCCGGCCCCTAACGAAAGGTTAGGATTAAAATGCCTGATAAATAAAATTCCACCCTGCCCCAGTACATCATCGAAATCTATTTTCTCAAGGTCTGTATACACTCCTACGGATGCCGTCATCATCATACTCCACTTTTTACCTAAAGGCCTCATATGCTGTATTCCGACCTGTGCGCTCAGCATCTGATCCGGAAATAATGCTGTTTCATAATTTTTGTGATTCATCTTTGCATACGATCCGCTCAGCAGCATAGACCATGCTCTTACTTTTCCATCAGTATCTTTTTTTACAGATAAAGGAATGCTTAGATTCAGATCTACTCTTTTAAAATCACTTTTGGAATTGGTCTTTGTACTGTCTTCCGGACGGATGTAATTGGATGCAGGAATGTATTCGGTTTTAAGCTCTGCGGAGAGTCCGGACTGTGCACTTACCCAGTATCCTAATGGCAATATACAGCATAAAGCTGTCGAAAGGGTTCTTTTCATATTTTAAATTTTATGCAAAGAGAACCCTTTGACCATTTTTTACAAAAATTACTTGATTAAGTGCCCGGATTGTATGACAACAGGATCAAATACGAGGATTAATTTCCAGGCTGGGCAACCAATGCTGCAGTCACTTTTTGAGTCTTAAAAATACGATACCCGAACCATACAGCAATCAACGCCATAGCAGAACGCGTTACCACCATTGGAATGATGGAATCTGCTTCTAAAAAGCCCAGCAATGCTGACATTAAAAAGGTAACCATCAGCTGCGTAAAACCAAGTAGTGCAGCAGCTGTACCTCTTCCTTCTTTAAATGGTGACAGGGCATGGGCAGATGTGATGGGAAATAAAATACCAATAGCCAGCAATGACAGGTACAACATTGCAATTTCCAAGGCTACAGAAAGGTTTTCAGCTGCTACCAGAATATGAAGTGTACATACTACCAGTAAAACAATGGTAGCAGCAAACAAAAGGGTGGAATTGCTTATTCTTTTGATCAGTTTGGGTGTAATATAAGCTGCCGTTATCAATGCTAAAGAATTAAAAGCAAAAATAAAGCTGAATGTACTGCTCGAAAATCCATGAATCTCCATGAATAAAAACGGGGCATTGGAAATATAAATAATCAAAGAGGCAAAAGCAATGCTTCCTACCATCGTACTGTTGATAAAATCCCTGTTGGAGATGATCATTTTCAACTGATCTTTTAATCCTTTTTCATCCGGTATCTCATCATCAGAAAGCTTGATTCTGGTATTGGTTTCAGGCACATACTTGTAGACCATGAAAAATGTGATCAGTCCCATGATGCATAAAAAAGCAAAAGAACTGTTCCAGCCCCAGAATTTAAGGAATACACTTCCCAACAGCGGTGCCACAATGGGTGCGATTCCACTGATCTGCGACTGCTGTGAAAAGATGGTGACTGCTTTATGCTTATCATAGAGATCAATGATAATAGCCCTTCCGATCACAATTCCTGCACTTCCCCCGAACGCCTGCAGAAAACGCATGGCCCACAAAACATAAATATCCGATGTAAAATAGATGGCTGTAGCTCCGATAATAAAAAGCAAAAGCCCGCAATACAGCATTGGTTTACGCCCTTTTTTATCAGATAAAGGTCCCCACAAAAGCTGCCCGAAGGCAAATCCGGCAAAGAATACCGAAATAGAGATCTGAATATGCCCGATATCCGTTTTAAAGATTTCGGCCATACTTGGGAAAGCGGGAAGATAAAGATCTATACTTAACGACTCCAGTGTGTTGAGCAGTGCAAGAATAAACACTACAATACTTAAATTCTTCTTCATAAATAACAATAAGCCTTCGCAGGCGATTTTTTCAGCTGCAAAATTGCTGTAAAAAGCATCGTTTTTCAATAAAAGAACTGAAGGAAGTATAGGACAAACTGAAGATTTAAATAGAACAACAAATGAAAAATATTAGTTTTACTCTATTGTTGTGGTAAATATTGAGGATTACCCTTTTTCATTATTCTTAAAATTGTCGGGATTTTGCCCCGTATGTTTCTTGAAAAACCTTGAAAAATATGAAGCATCGTTAAATCCTAGTTTAAAAGCAATTTCCTTCACCGTGAGCGCTCCGAAGCTAAGCTCTCTTTTCGCCTCGAGGACAAGACGCTGAGAAATCATTTTTTTTACAGTCGTTCCTCTCAGATGACGCACAATATCATTAAGATGATGGGTACTTATCTTTAACTGATCGGCATAAAAACCAGTCTCTTTATGCACGATATAATGTTTGTCAATAAGTCCCACCAGCTCCTGAATACGCTGGCGGTCATTCAATAAAGGCTCCTGAGGGATAATCTGCTCCCCGATGATGATACAGAATGCTTTCAGATAAGCCTTTAAAAGCGCTGTTCTTGATGTTGTTGTATACTCCTGCTCCATCAGAGATATGATTGTACTGCAGGTTTTTTCATTTTTTGGATGTAAAAAAAAGGGAATTTCACCTCCGTTAAGTACTGATTCTATATCACATACTTCGTTAAAAATTTCCCTGCTGATTGCCATCGCATACCCTTCCTCTCCTTCCAGCTTCATATTAAAAGCCTGCCCTGGTGCAATGATACAGATTTGATTATTTTCCAGTTTATAGCTTTCAAAATCCAGTTCTAAGCGGCTGTTTTCATACACTTCCCTGAACCAGATGATTTCAAAAAAATTATGCCGGTGAACATCATGAAAATTCTCCGGGCCTGCTGCGCTCAGTGTACTCATCTGAAACTCTTCAGAGGTCAGATGGTGAACGGGAATTTCTTTTTCAGGCGTAATCATTATTATGGTATAAAATAATTAACTGGAAACAAAAACCACAGCAAAAAAAGTGCTGCGGTTCTCTTACAATATTTAAAATTAAATATAATTTTTCAATTTTATTGATATGCTTTTCCAGCCTACCTTTCATTCAGCTGAAAACAAAATAATAAATTAAGCTCCAGATGCTCACAAAAAATAAGACAAAAACGAAAGACTCTTTCAAGTTCTGATTTCGTTTTTTTATGTAATGTTTATATAAAGTAACTATTACAAACGTTATAATTACTAAACATGGTAGTACTGTAAAAGTATACATTTTATTGGTTTAAAAAAGCATCCCATCCCTGAGCAGTAAGGGCTACCAGTTGGTTGGATCCTCTTGCCACCATAAAGTTTCCATCTTCTTTTTCTACGGCATGTCCTATAATGGTAAAATCCGGATGGTTTTTAATTTTATCAAAATCATTTGGTGAAATCGTGAACAGAAGTTCATAGTCTTCACCACCGCTTAAAGCAGTCATTACCGGGTTTAAATTCATTTCATCTGCCGTAGAGATGGTAAGATTATCCAACGGAATTTTTTCCTCATACAATCTGAAACCTACTTTGGATTGGTCTGAAAGGTGAAGGATTTCGGAAGCCAGACCATCTGAAATATCAATCATAGAAGTTGGTTTAATATCCAGTTCTTCCAGGATCTTTTTAACGTCTGTTCTTGCTTCAGGTTTAAGCTGTCTTTCAAGGATATAATCATAGCCTTCCATTTCAGGCTGCATATTGGGGTCAGCAAGGTAAACCGCATGTTCTCTTTCCAGAATCTGTAACCCCATATAGGCTCCACCTAAATCTCCTGTTACAACAAGAAGATCATTTGGTTTTGCACCGCTTCTTTTTACGATGTTTTCTTCATTTTCAATTCCTACAGCAGTAATACTCATCACCAGCCCTGAATTGGAGCTTGTTGTATCACCTCCAACCAGATCAACTTTGTACCTTCCGCAAGCAGCCTGAATTCCTGAATAGATTTCTTCTAAAGCTTCCACCGGAAAACGGTTGGATACCGCAAGGGAAACCAATATCTGTGTAGGTGTCGCATTCATCGCAGCAATATCACTTAGGTTCACGACCACTGCTTTATATCCTAAATGCTTTAAAGGAACATAACCCAGGTTAAAATGAACTCCTTCTGCCAGTACATCTGTTGTAAGAACTACTTTTTTGTTGCCGGGATTAATGACCGCCGCATCATCTCCTACTCCAAGTTCTGAAGATTCATTGGATAACGGAAAATACTCTGTCAAATGTTTAATAAGACCAAATTCTCCTAATTTTGAAATGGGCGTCAGCTCCTGTGATTTATCTTCAAACATGATTTTTTGTATTAATGTCCAATGTAAAAAGTATGAATGATGTAAAAATTGCTTCTCAAACTTTAAACATTAAACCTTGAATTTTAAACTTTGAATTATTGAGTAAGTTCAGCCGGGTCAATATTGTGCGGGTGGAAAGGAAACTTTTTGAAGTCTTCCTTTGATAGTACAACAGTGTCCGGGGTTTTATATTTATTCATTGCTTCCACTACATCATCCGGCGGAGTGGTCATTTTTCTAAGCATCATATCAATCCATACGCCTGTAGCTTCTGCCGTAGCACAGTGCATTCCGTCCGGTGTATAGAATTTGTGTACGAAACGGTAGATGGAAGAATCTTCTGCACATCCGTCTATTTCCACACTTACGATTACCGTCTGATCTGCATAGATCTCTTTGAAGAAAGAATATCTTTCATGCAGGATCACTGGGCCGATTCCCCATCTGCTCAGCTGGGTAACCCCCATTTTCTCTTTAGTCATAAAAGCCATTCTGGCCTGTGCACAATATTGTACATATGATGAATTGGCAAGGTGCTTGTTGGCATCAAGATCGCTCCATCTTACTTCAAATTTATGGTAGAAAATCATATGAAAATCGTTTTTGATATAATTAAAATTATAATCTTCAAAAATACTCAAATAAGATGGTTTATAAAAATTGTACTTTTGAAAAAATAATCTTCCGCATAGGATTACCCATACATGAAACAGATCATTATTATCGGAGGCGGTGCTGCAGGCTTTTTCTGCGCATCTAATCTTGACGAAAAGAAATATACTATTACGATTTTAGAACAGAACTCAGATGTCCTTCAGAAAGTTAAAATTTCCGGAGGCGGACGCTGTAATGTGACGCACGCATGCTTTGATCCAAGAGAATTGGTTCAGTTTTATCCCCGTGGAAATAAAGAATTGCTAAGTGTCTTTACTAAATTTCAGCCTGGCGATACGATGGAATGGTTTGACCAGCGTAACGTTCCTTTAAAAATTGAAAATGATAACAGAACTTTTCCTGAAAGCAACTCTTCCCAGACCATCATCAATACTTTCCTGAATGAAACTCAAAAGAAAAACGTCAAAGTGCAGACAAAATGTACGGTTAAAGAGATTGAAAAACAGAACGAAAAATATATTGTAAAGACCAATTCCGGAGATTTTGAAGCCGATTATATCGTTTACACGACCGGAAGTTCTCCAAAATCATTGAAAATTGTAGAAAATCTGGGTCATAAGATTGTGGATCTTGTTCCTTCGCTTTTCACCTTCAATATTAAAGATGAATTGCTGAAAGATCTTCCGGGAACAAGCTTTGAAAATGCAGGAATTTCTATTCCTAAGCTGAAAACTGAAGAAAGCGGACCTTTGCTTATTACGCATTGGGGGCTTTCCGGGCCTGCTGTTCTGAAAATTTCTGCATGGGAAGCGATAAGCCTGGCAAAGTTGAAATACAACTTTGAAATTGAAGTGAATTTCGTTTCTGTTGAAATAGATGAAGCGGAAGAAATGTTCCAGAATTTCAAGCAAAGCAATCCTAAAAAAACGATCGGGCAAGCTAAGATCTTTGATATTACCAACCGGTTCTGGCAGAAAATTTTAGAGATCTCAAAGGTCGATCTCAACAAACAGGTGGCTAATATTTCCGGAAAAGAAATCCATAGAATACTGGAAAATCTTTGCCAAAAGAAATTTCAGGTAACCGGAAAATCAACATTTAAGGATGAGTTCGTAACGGCCGGAGGCGTTGATTTAAAGGAAATTAACTTCAAAAACATGTCTTCAAAATTACTTCCCAATTTCTATATCGCCGGAGAGGTTTTGAATATAGATGCCGTGACCGGAGGATTCAATTTCCAGGCATGCTGGAGTGAAGGATGGCTGATTGCACAGGATCTCAACAGCTTATAAAAAATTATTACTTTTAATAAAAACTAAATACATGAAAAAAATAGTTGCATTCGTCCTATGTCTGGGATCCGGCCTCGTCTTCTCACAAACGCAGAAAACCAAAACACCACCCACAGAAGATCATTCCAGAGATAAGTTTATTCCTGAACAAAGTAAGCAGGCAGAATATCCCGGAGGACTTTCAGCATTTATGCGTGAGGTATCTCAAAAAATTAATACGAACCGAATAAAAGGAGCCAAAGGAAGAACAAGTTCACAAGCTAGGTTTTCTGTCAATGCTAAAGGTTATATTGAAACGATTATCGTAACCGGAGACAATGAATCCCTTAATCATGAAGTAGAAAGAGTGATGAAATCTATGAAAACCCAATGGAAACCCGGAGAATATAAGGGGAATACTGTAATGATTTGGTTTAATCTTCCTTTCGTTATTAATTTTGAATAATCAGAATGCTTTCTGCTAAAAGAAATACATCTATCTTTTTTAAAACCCTTTTAGTTCTAGGGTTCGCGTATTTCTTTTGGCTCATGCTGAACATCACCTTAGAATATATTCCCTTTAATCCTGAAGTCAGCTTTCTGATGATTAAACAGACAGAAGTATCGGAAAGACCAGAATATCTTACGTTTTTCTATACTCATGTTTATACGAGCATTTTTGTACTTCTTTCGGGTTTTCTCGCTTTGCTCAGAAAGAATTTTGGACTCAAAAATTTCCACAGGAATATGGGAAAAGTATATATTTTTCTCATTCTGATCTTTGCAGCACCTTCAGGTATTTATATGGGTATTTTTGCCAACGGAGGTCTTTTGTCGAAGATTTCTTTTGTTATTTTGGGCTTTGTATGGTGGTTTTCAACATTAAAAGCGTATCAATTAGCCAGACATAAAAGGTTTAAAGAGCACAAACAGTGGATGTGGCGGAGTTTTGCATTTACGTTATCTGCTATTACCCTGAGAATGTGGAAGGTAATTATTGTATATTTATTTCATCCTAATCCTATAGATGTCTATCAGATTATTGCATGGCTGGGCTGGATTCCCAACATCCTTATTATTGAATATTTAATCACAAAAAAACTTATATGAAAATTCTAAATTACACACTGATTTCCCTGCTTACAGTTTCTCTGTTAAGCTGCAAAAAAGAGGGAAAGACTACTGAATCAGGAAAAGATTTTCTGACTGCAAAGAAAAACTCTGTGATAATCCCCGAAGTTCACAAAGAATATTACGGAATTTATACCGGTGAATTTGCCGGCATGGAAAAGGTTGTTGACCCAACAGACGGCTCAGAATATGATGTCAGCAACTACAAAAGAATTTCTTTAAAGATCAACAGAATCACCAAAGACAGTGTTTACGGACAAAGTATCGTAAATGGGAATCAGCGCCCGTTCCGAGGTGTTTTCAATGAATCCACGGCATCTTTTGTACTGGATGAACCCGGCAGTGACAAAACAGACGGAAGGTTTGAGGTAAAATTAAAAGGCGACAGCTTAACCGGAAAGTGGAATGCTTTTGATAAAACAAGTGTTAAAGCACCTTCAAAAACGCTTAAACTGACCAAAAAAGAATTTGTTTATAACCCGAATTTTATGCTGGATAAGGATTCTGACCTCGTAGACTGGTCAAACCCAAAAGAGTTTACCGAAAAATACACCGATGAAGAAACAGGAAAAACGGAAAGTTATAAAACCTCTAAAAATCGTATAGCCTCTGAAGCAATTTTCAAGCTCAATGCATCCAAGCAGAAACTCACAGAAAAAGACCTTAAAAACTTAAGAAAACTGGATCTCGAGATCATCAAAAATTCTGTATTTGCAAGACATGGTTACTCTTTCAAAAAAGAAACCTACAGAAATTTCTTTGAGCAAACAGATTGGTATATCCCTGTTTCTAATAATGTGGACAATGATCTTTCTCCTCTGGAAAAGGAAAATGTGGTTTTACTGAACCGATTTACCAAATATGCAGAGGATAAATATGATAGTTTCGGCAGATAGAGAATTGGGATTAGGGATTAGGGGGTTGAGGTTAAGCCATCACTGTTTGTCATCTTTACGAAAATATAGAGCAGCAGACAGCCTATGGCATAGCAAAGGTTATCAATCCAGGAAAAAGAGTTTCCAATGACAATATACATCAGGCTTCCAGGACGGAAGCCTAGTTTTTCTGCAATATGGAAATACTGTGCAAATTCTACCGCAAAAGAAAAAATAAGAATTCCCGGAATCAGTTTCTGATCATTTACTTTTACAAAACTCTTTACAAACGTGTAAAGAAGCATAACCACAATCACATCCCCAAGATAAGCTCTCACGAAGAAAATATCACTTAGTTTGGTGGCAATCAATACTTCTGCAAGAAAAATAAATACGGTGATAAGAAGATACTTCAGGCTGAACTGGAATTTCATTTCAAATTGAGTTTAGGCATAAAAAATCGGTATTCAGGGAACACCGATTTATTTTTACAGGAACAAATATATTATTTCTTTACTTTAATTGTACATCCGATGGCTACAGTTTTAGATGTTTTCACCGTTTCCCCCTTGATCAGAGCATTTACTGCATCCTGTGCATAATATTCCGATACATCATCCGGGTTATCATAATTATTGTCGATAGCACCAATGTATTTTACGATATTCTTTCCGTTTTCTTTTTTCAGTACAAAAACATGGGGTGTCTTTGTTGCTCCGTACTGCGGATAAATTTTCTGTCCTTCATCTACAAGATAAGGAAAAGTGAATCCTTTCTGCTTTGCTCTTTCAATCATCTGCTGATAACCGTCTTCCGGCTGTACATTGGGATCATTAGGATTGATGGCAATTACAGGATATCCCTGAGCTTTATATTTTTTATCCAGCTCAATAATCCTGTCTTCATATTTCTTTGCGTACGGGCAATGATTGCAGGTGAATATAACAATGAATCCCTTTGCGCTTTTAAAATCACTTAACGAAACCATTTTCCCGTCAATATTTTTAAGCCTAAAGTCAGTGGCTTCATCCCCTACTTCGTAGCCTTTTACAGATGAAACATTCATGTTCTTATCTGTAGTTTTATGATCATCTTTCGTTGTAAAGCTCAGTAATCCCAGCCCAACGACAAATGCGGTCATTACAATTTTCAGGTTTTTCATAATCGATTATTTATTACAGGTTTTCTTTAATTGTTTTTTCGAGATCTTCTTTGCTCATTTCACCATCGTTGAAATAGATTTTTGATCCGTTTTTATAGAACAGCGTTACCGGAATATTCCCGTCCCAGTCTTTTTCAAACCTTGGAATCCAGGTATTCATTCTTTTGATATCATCCAACAGAAGTACTTCTGCAGTAAGGTTTTTATTTTTAATGAATTTTATTACTCTTTCTTTATCAGCCAGCCTGTCTAATGAAACCAGAATCATCTTATACATCTGATTACCTGTATATTTAGTATTTACTTCCATAAAGTGAGGCAGCTCTTTTACACATGGACCGCAGGTTGTAGACCAGAAGTTCACAACAAGCAATTTATTTTGTTCCTGCTCAATACGCTTCTCCAGATCTTCATATTTTACGACAGAAACTTCTGTCTGCTGGGCTTTGAAAACCGAGCAGCATACAAACAGGGCTAATATTTTTACTATATTTTTCATTTTTAAAATACAAACAACTACAAATCATCAATATACGAAAATAAAATTCACCCATTGGATCAATTTCTTATAAAAGAATAATTTATTTGTCCATTGATTCATTTTTTTGATATTTTTACGGCTTAAATTAAAACCATGAAAAAAGCTTATTTACTGCTGCCAGTATTCTTTTTGGCATCCTGCTCAAGCAGCAATGATGATACAGATTCATCCAACAACAATCAAAACAATAATGATAACAGCCCCGTTTTAGTAACGAAAATGGTTGCTGACGGAGAGACCTCAACCTACACTTACAATGGCTCAAAAATTTCCCAGATTAAAAACATTACCAATGGTGAAGTGACCTCTTTCAGTTATTCAGGAGATCTGATTACCCAGCAGGTAACAACGGGTTCAAGCACCAGCTATAAAACAACATATGTTTATGATGGAAACAGCAGATTGAGCAAAAAAACATACAGTGAGACTTACCTTACGTCCGGAACTATTTCTACGGTAGAAACCAATTATAACTATCTTTCCGGTAATAGTGTAAAGATCACCTATACAGCAAGCTTCACCGGATCTTCAGCCGTAAGAACAGGCAGCAAAACGGCAACATTAAATGCCGACGGTTCTCTTAGCAGCTGGACAGAAACGGCATCAGTACCCAGTAATACAGGCGGTTTTCACAGTGCAACAGGCGCTTTACAACCTATTGTGTATGATACCAAAAATGTACCTTTTAAAAATATAACAGGGTTTTTAAAAATTATTGATACGGAAGATGAAAACGGGTCCGTACACAATATACTAAGTTATAATCATGTTCTTAATTATAACAACGGAGCAGGAAGTGGTGAATGGGGAATCTTTAAATGCGTTTATGAGTATAATAGCAGCGGATATCCTACAAAGAATGTCAAAACGTACTATAATAAGACAGGAACGGGGGTAACAAATAGTGAAATGAACACTTACGAATACAATCATTTATAATACAAGGGAGCGCTTAAGGCGCTCTTTTTGTTTTCATTAACACATATGTTAATTTTATCACAATTGATGGAATTATATAAATGGTTTTGTATATTTGGGTTGAATCAAAAACTAAATTACCATGAAAAAACAAAACATTCAGCCTAAAAAGCTTACAAAAAGTGAATTAAAAAGAATTAACGGAGGAGCATTTTCTCCAAGGTGTCTGCGCGGATTCTGCATGCTGCCTGACTCTGTCGAACCGGTACCGGGTCTTGTAGGAAAAGACGGTTTCTGCTGTTAATGCATACAAATTAATAAAACAATAACCCTAATCAAATCATCATGAAAAAATCAAACGCTCAAAAAAGAAAATTAACAAAAAGCGAACTGAAAGAAATTAACGGAGGTAACGGACCTGTTGTATGCCCGGAAGGACTTTGCGACAGAGGGGACGGTGAATATGTAATCGGGCCCGTAGGAAGAAACGGATACTGCTGTTAATAGCAAAAGCTTTGTTAGATACTAAAGATTGAGGCCGCTCCTCAATCTTTTTTTTCGAAGGAGAAATCTTTTGCAAAAACTTAACAATTTGAATCACAATATTTTGTAGCTATTAAAATAACTTGTAAATTAGCTTTTACCAAATTAAAATTATTATGAAAAATTCAAAAAATCAGAAAAGAAAACTTAGCAAAAATGAGCTGAAAGAGATCAGCGGAGGAGCCAACAGACCGATTTGCCCAAGAGTGATAAGCTGCACAGATCCGAATACCGGAGAAGAGCGATACGGAGTTCCCGGTATGCAGGATGGATTTTGTTGTTAACCAGGTTTATAATATTTAAACAAGGAATATGAAAAATTCAAACCTGAAAACGAGGAAACTCAACAAAGCTGAGCTCAAGAAAATCAACGGAGGGGCAGCTGCCTGCGCTGAAGGTTTATGCAAACTAAGAGGAGTCAGCCACTTCCTTATTATCGGCCCGAGGGGCAATGACGGCTACTGCTGCTAATCAGACTTTTAGTATTTAAAAAAAATGATTGGATTACCCTCCAATCATTTTTTTTATCGCATTCAGCTTCATTAAAGCTTCAATCGGTGTTAACGTATTGATATCTATTTTCGTTAGTTCTTCACGAATATTCTCCAGAACAGGATCATCGAGCTGGAAGAATGAAAGCTGCATATTTTCTTCTGTCACTCTTTTAATGCTTTCTGAAGTACTTCCACTTCCCTGAGTTCTGCTCGCTTCAAGTGTTTTAAGAATTTCATTGGCCCTGTTTACCACTTTGGCAGGCATTCCGGCCAGTTTTGCAACGTGGATACCGAAACTGTGTTCGCTTCCGCCCGGAACAAGCTTTCTCAGGAAAATGATATTTCCTTTGTTTTCCTGAATAGAAACGTGGAAATTTTTCACCCTTTCGAAATTGACGGTCATCTCATTCAATTCATGATAGTGCGTAGCAAATAATGTTTTTGCCTGCGTTGGATGCTGATGAAGATATTCTGCAATCGCCCATGCAATAGAAACTCCGTCATAAGTAGAAGTTCCACGGCCGATTTCATCTAATAAGATCAGGCTTCGTTCTGAAATATTGTTCAGAATATTGGCCGCCTCGTTCATCTCCACCATGAAAGTAGATTCTCCGGCAGAAATATTATCGGTAGCTCCTACCCTTGTAAAAATTTTATCCAGCATCCCGATCTCCGCATGTTTTGCAGGGACAAAACTTCCGATCTGTGCCAGAAGACATACAATAGCTGTCTGACGCAGAATTGCCGATTTACCAGCCATGTTAGGTCCTGTTACCATGATAATCTGCTGAGAATCCTTATCCAGGAAGATATCATTCGGGATATATTTTTCTCCTAACGGAAGTGCATTTTCAATGATCGGGTGTCTTGCTTCTTTTAAATCGATAGCATAACCGTCATTCAAAACAGGCTTTGTATAACTCTCAGATACAGCAAGTTCAGACAACCCCGCAGCCACATCAAGCTGGGCAATGATATTGGAATTCCCCTGAATCTGATCAATATAAACCATTGTTTCTCCACATACATTTCTGTACAGTGACGTTTCCAGAACGCCTATTTTTTCTTCGGCACCGAGAATCTGGTTTTCATATTCCTTCAGCTCTTCGGTAATGTATCTTTCTGCATTTACAAGAGTCTGTTTTCTTACCCAATCATCAGGAACTTTATCTTTATGCGTGTTTCGAACTTCAATATAGTATCCGAACACATTATTAAAATCAATTTTAAGGCTGGTGATTCCTGTTCTTTCAATCTCTCTCTGGCACATTTCATCTAAGAAACCCCGTCCTTTGCTCTGAAGGTTTCTCAGTCGGTCCAGCTCTTCAGAAACCCCTTCTTTGATGATATTTCCTTTGGCAATACTTACCGGAAGCTCTTCATTAAGATGATTCTGCAGGAATTTAATCAATTCTTCCAGATCAAATAAAGGCTCTAACCACGCCAGCACATCTGCATGAGGATGCAATAATGCTTTGATTTTATGGATATTAATTAAACTTTGGCGTAAATACCCAAGTTCTTTAGGTGAAATTTTCTCTGCGGCCAGTTTTCCCATTAATCTGTCAAGATCTGAAATTGATTTCAAAAGCTGGCAGATTTCATATTTCAGAGGATCATTTTCGTTCAAGAAATCAATCAGGGAAAGTCTCCTCATAATCTCATCCACCGATTTTAAAGGAAGGATAATTCTCCTTCTCAACAATCTTCCTCCCATCGGAGTAGATGTTTTATCAATGATATCCAGCAGAGATTTCCCCTGCGGATTGCTTGGATAAACAATTTCAAGGTTTCTCAGGGTAAAATTATCCATCATCAGATAATCTTCCTGAGGAATGATCTGCAGTTTCGTAATATGAGCCAGCAGATTATGATGGGTATCTTCTACGAGATACGCAAAAATAGCTCCTGCTGCTGTAATCGCCAGCGGAAGACCTTCCACTCCAAAACCTTTTAATGAATTGGTTTTAAAGTGATTTGTTAATTTTTCGTAGGCAAAATTATATTGGAAGGCCCAGTCTTCAAGCTTAAAAGCATTTTTATTTTTGATCTGCTCCGGAATCTGGGTGCTTCTCTGGAAAATAATCTCGCTCGGATCAAAAGTATTGATAATGTGTAAAAGCTTTTCCAGGTTTCCTTCGCTTACCAGAAACTCTCCTGTGGAGATATCCACTAAAGCAATTCCGTACTTCTCTTTTTCCTTGTGTAATGAAAGAAGGAAGTTGTTCTTTTTGGAATTTAAAACCTGGTCATTGAAAGTAACACCAGGCGTAACCAATTCAGTAACACCACGTTTTACAATCCCTTTCACCATTTTAGGATCTTCCAGCTGATCACAGATTGCCACACGCATTCCTGCCCTCACCAGTTTTGGAAGATAAGAATCTATGGAATGATGAGGAAAACCAGCCAGCTCCACACTTCCTTCGCCGTTATTTCTTTTGGTAAGAACAATACCCAGAATCTGGGATGTTTTCACGGCATCCTGCCCAAAAGTTTCATAAAAGTCTCCTACTCTGAAAAGTAAAAGCGCATCCGGGTATTTACCCTTGATGGTATTATACTGAGTCATTAATGGAGTTTCCTTCTTCGTCTTTGCCATAGTAAAAAATGAGCCCCAAATTTAAAAAAATAAATTCAGGGTAAGAGAATTGTTTAGGTGATAATCTTCCCGGCTTTTCTTTATCAGTAATTAATCGTATTTTTCACCCATCAAATCACATTATTTATGGAATTTCCTGTCTTAGAGACTGAAAGGCTTATTTTGCGCCGGCTTACTTTGAATGATACCCAGGACCTTTTTGAATACTTTTCTCTGGATGAAGTTATGGAATATTATGATCTTGAAACCTTCAAGACGGAAGACGACTCACGGCGCATTATCCAGCATTTTAACAGTGAATTCGAAAAAGGAAAAGGTTTCAGATGGGCTCTGGAACTGAAATCGAATGGAAAAGTTATTGGAACCTGCGGGTATCACAACTGGTACAAAGAACATTTCCGGGCTGAAATTGGTTATGAACTCAATCCCAAATTCTGGCAGCAATCCTACATGAAAGAAGCGATTCTTCCGATTCTGACCTATGGATTTGAAAGTATGAGGCTCCACCGTGTAGATGCATTCATAGATCCTTCCAATATTTCTTCCGAAAGGCTGTTATCTTCTTTAAATTTCAGCAAAGAAGGAACCTTGAAAGATTATTTTTTTGAGAAAGGGAAATTTGTAGACGCAACAATCTTTGGACTTATCAATAAATAAATTGATTTAAATCTAACGCTAAGAAGCAAAGAAAATTGATATTGATTCTTCTTATTTTCGTTCGCAAAGGCATTTCATTTAGCAATTGAAGTGCTTTACTCGCTGAGTGAAACGCCTTTGCGAACCTTTATAAATAGATTAGCTTTAAACTTGCGTTCAATGCGTTAAAATTATCTAACCTCTAATTCTTATCATTAAGAAAGGTGCTTTTCCAAAGCTTCGGAACTTTTCCTGTAGGCCCATTTTTGCTTGTAATTCACCCATTTGGCCTTGAAAAGTTTTCGCATCAGCTTGTCCGTATATCGCATAATGAAAACATGATACAGCATATTGGCAAAAACGTTTGGCTTATTTGGAAGCGCTCTTAAAGAAAGAGAAAAACCAGGCTCAAGGTATCTGTTGAAATGCCAGAATGCCCCGGGAATAAAAAGGGCATCACCATGCTCCATGAAGATTTCATATCCTTTGGCATATTTCAATGCCGGAAACTTCTCATAATCAGGATCTTCATAGTCAACCTCATAAATGGTATGAACGGATAAAGGAACTTTATATAAAAAGGGCGACTGCTTCTGATCAAAAAGCAGGATTCTTTTCTTTCCTTCAAAATGGATATGCATAAAATCACCTAAATCCACATCATAATGCATTAAAACATGCGCCTCACTTCCACCGAAAAATAAAGTCGGCAGTCTTTTAAAGAACTTTATTCCAAGATCAGGATAGGTGAAATTTTTCAGTAACTCGGGAAGCCTGTCTGTAATGATATAGAAAAAAATTCGCAGATCTGAAGGTTTGCTTTTGATGGTATCAATATAGTCCTTCATTTTCATCCGGGTCACCGGAGCATCAGAACTTTTTGCAGCATCAGCCGGTTTGTTATCATACAGCGGAACTTCCTGATCTCCTGCTTTTTCTTTGATATAGGCAAGATTCCATTTGTCAAAAGCTTCCCATCGGCTGGCAAAATTCTTAATTAAAAGAGGTTTCTGCTTTTTAAAATAATTTTTCTGAAAATCTTCTTTACTGATATCATCTACAATATCTACGTTTTCGAGGATCATGTACTTTGTATTTAATGCGAAATAAAAATAGTGTTTTTTTGAAACCTGAGAAAATTTAGATTAAAAGCGAGGGAAGCTGGAGGATGGATGCCGGAAGTTAATATTTGTCTGTAAACGCCTATACATCATTTCATAAAAAGATTTTATCAAATGACATAGACCTCTCTTCGGCTTCAATAACTTCCCTAGTCCTGCTTCACACTTCCTTACTTTATTGGCAGAGCTCATATGAAAAATTTATATTTGTAGTAATAAGTGAATTTATGAGAGTCTACAATACCAAACATTTCATTAAAATCCTTTTCAGCTTACACAAAAGTGATACCTTAAAAATTCTTTTTCCGAGTATGGTTCTTGTAGGGCTGTATTCATGGGGAATTCAGTATCTGGAAGTTGAATATTTGCACCTTACCACAAAATCAGGAGTGAGCAATGTAGGTATGATCCATTCTTTGCTCGGTTTTGTGCTTTCACTTTTGCTGGTTTTCAGAACGAATACTGCCTATGACAGATGGTGGGAAGGTCGAAAACTTTGGGGGAAACTGGTGAATGACACGAGAAACTTTGCGATAAAAATCAATACTATTCTTGGTGATAACCGCCAGGATGCTGAGCAGATTGCCAGATATTTAAAATATTTCCCGCACTTTTTAGCCAAACATCTTTCCAAGGAATCTACAAGGCTGGCTTTGGATGAAGATTATTCTGAAATTGAAAGCTCGTTGAAAAACCATGGACCAAGTGAAATTGTTATTCTATTAAGCCATAAACTGAATCAATTAAAAAAAGAAGGAAAAGTTTCTGAAGTTGAAATGCTGTACTTAGACACCCAGCTTTCCGGATTTCTGGATGTATGCGGAGGTTGTGAAAGAATCAAAAATACTCCGATTCCTTACTCCTATTCTTCTTTCATCAAGAAGTTTATTATTCTGTATGTTTTTGCGCTGCCTATTGCTTACGTTATTACGATCGGGCTTTTTATGATTCCGCTTACTGTTTTTGTGTATTATGTTTTGATGAGTCTGGAGCTTATTGCAGAAGAAATTGAAGACCCGTTCAATAATGATGAAAATGATATTCCTATGGAAACCTTAGCTCAGAACATTGAGAAAAATGTACAGCAGATTATGATCAGAAAATAAAAAATCAAGCTTTTAAAGCTTGATTTCTTTAAGTTCGCCGTCCTGCTTTATCTCTACAAATTTGCTTTCCCTGTTGGCAGCAGAATATCCGTAGAAAAATGTGCTGTATATAGGAGTGGAATACAGATAGGCTCCATAGCCGTTATAAGCATCTGAGGTTCCTGTCTGCTGCTGGTAACTTGCCGTTGCCGTAAAGTTGACAATAGTTTCAAGATAATATTTACCGGGTTTGAGTTTTTCAAATTTAAATCTCCCATGGTCATCGGTTAAAGCTTCCACTCTGTATTTAAAAGCCTCTTCTGACATATATACGGTGGTTTTTTTATTTTCATATTTCTTTCTCATGTTATAAAATTCCTCAAAATAAGGAGTAACAGGAAAAAGCATGACAACCGTACCTTTGGGAGCATAATGCTTTTCTCCAAGTAATGGTTTGATTCCCCAGTTGTTTTTTTGTTTGGTAGAAGCCACTCCTTCAATGGTAGAGTTTCCAAATCCAAGCATGTCTCTTGCGAGCTTTTTATCAAAAAAAGCTTGAGGATAATAAGTATTTTGTGCACTCAGGTAAATAAATCCCCATATTAATATGAATAATGTGAATAATTTTTTCATAGTATATTTTTGAGTCAAATATAAGTATTTTACTATTTTTGAATTAAAAATAGCTATGAAGTACATGTTTCTATTGTTTTTTTCCACTTCTGTCCTGATCATGGCACAGAAACCTTGTGGATATAAAGACGGATTACAGGAAGGAGCCTGTAAAGAATTTTATGACAATGGCCAGGTAAAAAATACCGTGGAATGGAAAAAAGGGAAACTGGATGGCGATGCTGTTTTTTATTATGATAACGGAAAAGTGCAGTCGAAAGGAGAATATAAAAAAGGATATAAAGTAAAAGAATGGTCGTATTTTGACAAAAATGGAGTTCTTACGTCCAAGGAAGTTTTCAGAAATGGGGAGAAGAATATTTATGATAACAGCCTTACCGCTACTTTTTATTCTCCTGCAGGTAAAATAACTGAAATTTCCAATTATAAATTCAATAAATTACAGGGTGAAAGCAAGACCTTTCATGAAGATGGGAAATCAATAAAAGATATTGGCCAGTATGACAACGGACTGGCTACCGGAAAGTGGAAAGTATTTTATCCATCAGGAAAATTACAGCGTGAAACTGAACTTGCCAACGATAAAAGAAACGGCAACAGAGTTCATTACCGTGAAGACGGAAGCATAGAAAAAACAGAGGTCTATAAAGACGGAAAATTAATCTCAACAAAATAATACAATTGGTACAGAAACTAAAACTGGAAGAACTTAACAGAATAGATGTAGAAACATTTAAGAAGGTTGAAAAAATTCCGTTGGTCATCATTTTAGATAATATCAGAAGTATGCACAACGTAGGTGCAGCTTTCAGAACGGCAGATGCGTTTTTAATTGAAAAAATAATCCTTTGCGGAATTACACCGCAGCCGCCCCATCGGGAGATTCATAAAGCGGCATTGGGAGCCACGGAAAGTGTAGACTGGTCTCATGACGCAGATACCAATAACGCGATTGCTGATCTGAAAAGCAAAGGATACGAAATTATCGGGATTGAGCAGACTACAGGAAGCCGGCTTATTACCGATTTCACCATTGACAGATCAAAAAAATATGCCCTAATTTTAGGAAACGAAGTGGAAGGAATCAGCGATGAGGTTCTCCCGAATATTGATGTATTTTTAGAAATTCCTCAGCTTGGGACGAAGCATTCTCTTAATGTAAGTGTGTGCGCCGGAATTGTGATGTGGGAATTTGCAAAAGCATTAAAATAAAAAAACTGCATATGTCCTTAGTAGACAGTGCAGTTTGAAATAAATCTAATAAAAAGTAAAAATGAAAGGCGACAAAGGTACTTTATTTTTTTTTACAAACAAATTTTGACGGCACTTTTTTTGTTTCATCTTAAAAAAAGTCGTGTTTTCAGAAAAAGTTTCATTTAATTTTTTATAAATTAGCACAATGTTTATCAAGGACTATATCTCAAAAGACTTTCCGTGTTTTAGCCTGTCTGACTCTATAGAGTCGGCCAGAAATATGTTGGAAGACTTTGGATATTCCCATGTTTTCATCAAAAAATCCCATCACTTCTACGGAGCTCTTGCCATGGATTTCCTGTATGAGGAAGATGGCGGAACACTGAAGGATCTGGAACACCAGATTGAACGTTTTGCCATTCTGGAGGACAATAATATTATGGACAGTATCCGTCTGTTTTATACCTTCAGCAGCAATGTGATTCCGGTGATTAATAAAAATGAGAAATATCTTGGGTACATTACCTGCGAAGATGTTTTTCAGGACCTTTCCCGTTATCCTTTATTTTCAGAAACAGGAGCTATTCTTACCGTAGAAACTCCGGCCAGAAAATATTCTATGACGGAAATTACCAACATTGTAGAAAGCAACAATTCGAAGTTTTACGGAGGGTTTATAAGCTTTATGTCTGAAGAGGTAGTTCAGGTCACCATAAAGATCAGCAATGAAAACCTTGCCTCGATAGACGCTACTTTTGACCGGTATGACTACAGAATCGTTGAAAAATATTATTCTGATGAGAAAACCGATCTGTTTAAAGACCGTTATGGTTTTTTACAAAAATTCATAGAAATATAACATGAAGGCAGCCATATATTCTCAGAAAAAGGATCTTGATACTTTTCTATATTTAAGTAAGTTTATCTCTGAACTTGAAGCAAGAGATGTAAAATCTGTTCTGTATGATGAAATGGCTGAAGCACTTCAGTTTTCAAAAATATTCGAAACGTTCAATTCCAAACAGGATCTTCTGGATAAAGAAGTGGATCTGTTTTTCACTTTTGGTGGAGACGGAACCATTGTAAACTCACTGACATTTATTGAAGATCTTGAAATTCCGGTGGTAGGAGTGAATACAGGAAGACTTGGTTTTTTAGCTTTTTTCACGAAAGAAGAAGCCTTTAAGGAACTGGATTCCATCTTAAAAGGAAATGTAAAAACAAGCCGCCGTTCTGTCATCGAAGTGGTTTCTCCAAAACTGGAGGGAGTTTTTCCTTACGCATTAAACGACGTTACCGTTTCCCGAAAAGAAACAACATCCATGATCACCGTTGACTCATATATCAATGACGAGTTTTTGAATGTATTCTGGGGTGACGGCGTGATCATTTCAACACCTACAGGTTCTACCGCCTACTCTCTGAGCTGCGGAGGCCCTATCATTTCTCCCAATAATGAAAATTTTGTCATTACTCCTATTGCTCCTCACAATCTGAATGTGAGACCGTTGGTTGTGAATGATAAAGTAGAAATAAAATTCAGGGTGGAAAGCCGTGTACCACAATACTCTCTTTCTTTAGACTCCCGACTGATACATATAGAAACCGACAAGGAAATCATCATTAAAAAGGCAAAATTCCAGCTTCTTCTGGTGCAGCCCAACAGTTTGAGTTTCTATGAAACCATCCGTCAGAAGCTCCTTTGGGGCAGAGATAAAAGAAACTAGTAATTTCTTAAAAATGATTACCTTTACACGAAATTAAAACACCTAATAAATTTATAATAAAAAGTAAAACATGAGCAGAATTTTTCCGGCAGGAGTTGCCACAGGTCAGTTAGTTACTGATATCTTTCAGTATGCTAAAGAAAACAAATTTGCATTACCTGCAGTAAACGTAATTGGATCAAGCAACGTAAACGCTACGATGGAAACTGCAGCGAAATTAAACGCTCCTGTAATTATTCAGTTTTCAAATGGAGGAGCTGCTTTCAATGCAGGGAAAGGATTAAGCAATGACGGACAAAAGTCTGCAATCTTAGGAGCAATTGCTGGAGCAAAACATATTCACACTCTTGCAGAAGCTTACGGAGCAACGGTAATTCTACACACAGACCACTGTGCAAAGAAATTACTTCCTTGGATCGACGGATTGATGGATGCTAACGAAGAATTCTTCAAGCAGACAGGAAAATCTCTTTACTCTTCTCACATGTTGGACCTTTCTGAAGAGTCTTTAGAAGAAAACCTTGAAATTTCTGCTAAATATTTCGAAAGAATGGCTAAGCTTCAGATGACTCTTGAAGTAGAAATCGGGGTAACAGGAGGTGAAGAAGATGGTGTTGACAACTCAGATGTTGATAACTCAAAATTATATACTCAGCCTGAAGATGTAGCGTATACTTATGAAAAATTAAAAGCTATTTCTGATAACTTCACAATCGCCGCTGCTTTCGGTAACGTACACGGAGTTTACAAACCAGGTAACGTAGTTCTTACGCCGAAAATCCTTGACAATTCTCAGAAATATGTTCAGGAAAAATTCGGAACAGCTGCCAAGCCTATCAACTTTGTATTCCATGGAGGTTCAGGATCTACTTTAGAGGAGATCAGAGAGGCTATCGACTACGGAGTTATCAAAATGAACATTGATACTGACCTTCAGTTTGCATACACAGAAGGTATTAGAGATTATATGGTAAACAATATTGATTATTTAAGAGCTCAGATCGGAAACCCTGAAGGAGAAGAAAAACCTAACAAAAAATTCTATGACCCAAGAGTTTGGGTAAGAAAAGGTGAGGACACATTCTCTGCAAGATTGGTGAAAGCATTTGAAGATTTAAATAACGTAGATACTTTAAAATAAGAACTGTACATTTGTACCAATGTAAAAAAGTATTCATAGAAATGCATTTACATTGGTACATTTTACATTTATACATTAATACAAGCAAAAATGGCATTCGACTGGTTTAAAAGAAAAGCAAAAAACATTACCACTTCTACTGATGAGAAAAAAGACGTTCCCAAAGGCCTTTGGCATCAGACTCCATCCGGAAAAGTAGTGGAACATGATGAACTAAAGAGAAATAACTATGTTTCTCCTGAAGACGGATTTCATGTAAGAATAGGAAGTGCAGAATTTTTTGACATCCTTTTTGACGGTGGTAAATTTACCGAACTGGATGCCAATGTTGAAAGTATTGATATCTTAAACTTCAAAGATACAAAGCCTTATAAAGACCGTTTGAAGGAAGTAAAAGCTAAAACAAAGCTTACAGACTCTATCAGAAACGCTGTAGGAACTGTAAAAGGAACTGAAATGGTAGTTTCATGTATGGATTTTGCTTTCATCGGTGGATCTTTGGGTTCTGTAATGGGAGAAAAGATCAGAAGAGCGGTAGATTACTGTATTGCACACAAACTTCCGTATATGATTATCTGTCAGTCCGGAGGAGCAAGAATGCAGGAAGCCACTTACTCTTTGATGCAGCTGGCAAAAGTTCAGGCTAAATTAGCTCAGCTTTCTGAAGCTGGACTTTTATACATCGCTTACCTTTGCGACCCTACATTCGGAGGAATCACTGCTTCTTTCGCAATGACTGCTGATATCATCATGGCAGAACCGGGAGCACTGATTGGTTTCGCAGGACCAAGAGTAATCCGTGAAACGATTGGTAGAGATCTACCGGAAGGATTCCAGACATCAGAATTCTTACAGGAAAAAGGATTTGTAGATTTCATCGTAAAAAGAACTGAAATTCAGGATACGGTTGCCAAAACAGTTAATTTATTAACTGTAAAAGCATAGTATTTGTAACAAAAACAATACAATCTCTCTCTAATTAGGGAGAGATTTTTATTTATGAGGACTTTTAAGATATTTTTCAATACCATCCGAAGCATGAGTTTTAAAAAGATTATCCGTCTTTTATCACTTGTTCTTCCCCATCCTCTTTTCGCTTTACTGAGTTTTTATGCAACAGTAAAAGCGTTTACCATTGCACAGAAAAAATTTCCTGATACAGCCTCCAACAATGGAATTGGAAACGCCTTCAGACATGCGCTGTGGTGCTGCTTCATTATGATGTACTGCTGTAAAATTTCTTCTCCGAAAAAAGCACTTGATTTCTGCAAAAGAATAACAGATATGCATGAAGAGCTTTTTCCGAATGAACCTTTGGAAACCAAAATGGATCTCCATAACAACAAAATCGGAATGGATTATTTCATGGAAATTTTACCGGGAATTCACCGCCAGTTTTTTGAAAAAAGCTTCTTTGTAGATGCATTAATCAAAAAAATGGATGAAGCTAAGGTTCTGAAAAATCTGGATGATGATTTTGAAGGACATCTTGTTTACCTGAAGGAGTAAATAAATCATTTTATCTTAAACGCTGAGGATCGCAAGGAAAATTTAAAAAATTTATGCATATTTTCGTCCGCAAGGGCATTTCATTCAGCTATGTTCTCTAATTTAAATTCTCTTTGCTGACTGCTACGAAAAATCAACCTTCATCATTAAAAACCTTTGCGTGCATTGCGTTAACAATATACTTTAAGATTAGAAGCCATCATTAGTTCTCTTTGGCACCAGAATAACAAAAGACTTTAGTTATTTTTGTGGTTTAAAGTATTTTTGATAAGTTTAAACAATTAAATCAATCAGATGGTTCTCAGCAGAATTTGGTCGGCTTTCATTATCATTGCCATTGCCATTGCCAGTATAAAATATGTTTCGTCAGGTAACTACAAAACCATTTTCAATGATATGGTGGTAGGAAAAGGTGGTGATACAGTGAAGATTGCATCCCAGCCTATGAACAGCCTCTCTCCTGTTGTCAGAGACAGCCTGATGAAAAAAAATGATTTTGCAGACAGCAGAATTCACTATACAACAGATTCTTTAAAGCAAAATGTAAATGTTTATCGCGTTCAGGAAGCCGATGGAGTTATTGGAACTTCAGAAACAGCCGTAAAGATCTGTCTTGGTCTTATCGGAATCATGACTTTATTTATGGGATTCATGAGCATTGCTGAAAAAGCAGGCGGCATCAATCTTCTAAGCCGTTTGATTCAGCCCTTTTTCTCCAAATTATTTCCGGAAATTCCAAAAAACCATCCTGCATTCGGACATATGCTGATGAACTTCAGTGCGAACCTGTTGGGATTGGATAATGCTGCAACCCCTTTTGGTTTAAAAGCCATGGAAAGCCTTCAGACCTTAAATCCCAATAAAGATACCGCCAGCAATTCACAGATCATGTTTCTGTGTCTTCATGCCGGAGGTATGACCTTAATTCCCGTGTCAATTATTGCTATCCGAGCTTCTATGGGATCTAAAACCCCTACAGATATTTTCCTACCATGTATGATTGCCACTTTTGCCGCTACACTGGCTGCGATGATTATTGTTTCTTTATACCAGAAAATCAATCTTCTGCGTCCGGTAGTAATTGCTTATGTAGGTGGAATTTCGGCTATTATTGCTTTATTGGTTCTATACCTTGTGCAATTGAGTAAAGATGAACTGGATGACTTCAGTAAAGTATTGAGTAATGGTTTAATTCTGTTTATCTTCCTTGCGATTGTATTAGGAGCCGTTTATAAAAAGATCAACGTTTTTGATGCTTTTATTGAAGGGGCAAAAGAAGGTTTTACAACTTGTGTTAAAATTATTCCTTATCTCGTTGGGATGTTAATTGCAATTTCGTTATTAAGAACTTCCGGTGTATTTGATGTAATCATTGACGGAATGAAGTGGGTAGCCAACGTTGCCAATATGGACCCGAGATTTGTTGATGGACTTCCAACTGCACTGATCAAACCTTTATCCGGTTCAGGAGCCAGAGGAATGATGGTAGATACGATGACAACATTCGGAGCTGATAGTTTCCAGGGGAAATTAGCCGCAGTGCTTCAGGGAAGCTCAGATACGACGTTCTACGTGATTGCAGTTTATTTTGGCGCCGTAGCCGTTAAGAATACAAGATACACGGTAATTGCCATGCTTCTGGCCGATCTGGTGGGAATTATTACATCCATTGCTCTGGCATATTTATTCTTTGCTTAATGAATGTTATTAAATTTTTTGCTGTGATAAGCGTTTTCCTGCTATTTATTAACTGTAAAAAAGGTACGGTTAATAAAAAGACGGGAAATAGTACTGTTCCACAAAAATTTACCGACTATATTGATTTCCAATACGATGAAGTAATCGCTTTTGCCAATGTCAATCCGATGGATTATTATGATGGTGATTTTGATAAAGAGTTAAATCCAAAAAGTTTTAAAGATACCATCAGTGTCAAACTGAATTCAGTTCAGATCAAAGAGCTTAATGATATTTTGAGCGGAAGAAAAAGTCAGGACATAAATTCAGACACGAAAATCGCTGATTGTTTTTATCCAAGACATAATATTATATTTTTAAATCAAAATAAAATTGTGAATCATCTTGTCATTTGCTTTGAATGTAATCAGGTAAAAGGAAGCAAACCTTCAAAGGCAAGTATGAAAAATTATCAGGATTTTTTCAGTTCTTTGGGACTGAAGATATTTGATAATCCGATTGAGCATTCAACTTATTATGACTCTATTCAACAGATCCATAAAACAAAATCAAATAACTTCACGAAATATTTCCTGAATTTCCAATTTAAAATTTAAGTTATGATCACAGATAAAGAATTCACATTAAGGCTCATACGCCAATTAACCCAGGCATTGGAAAAATTGATTCTGGATAAACCTGAAGAAAGTCTAATGCAGAAAGAACTGGATTTTGACACATTGATGAGAGACATTTTCAAAATGAACTTTACAGAAGTTGCTTCTAAAACTAAGGAAGAAATGATTGCCATCGTCAATGAAAGGCAGGAAAGAGATCACAAAGATTATTATGAAATGCTGGGAAATCTTTTCTACTTTAACAGCAGACACGATCAAAACAAAGATTTTCAGGATAAAGCAAAGACATTCTACGAGCTTTATCTTCAGACCAGCGGTATTTTTGCCCTTCCGGTCATCAACAGAATAAATGAATTGAAAAAAGCACTTGAATAAAGTGCTTTTGTATTGTTAGAAGGTAATTTTATAAGTTCCGGTTGAAGATGTATTGGCTTTTTCTGCTTTTACATATTTCTTAACCCAGGCCACAGATGTGGATGAAACACAAGGATCTGAAATCCCGCCGGCTCTTCTTGCAGACACTACATTTCCTGCTTTATCTACGGTGTAAGCAATGGTAATCGATCCGCTTGCTGTACAACTGTGTGAGGGCTGCGCTCCGCCTCTTCCCATTGTTCCCGGAATATAACCAACCAATTTTCTGTCGATTCCTACTTTACTGTCACCATTTCCATCACCGCCTAAAGGATCTCCCGCATTTCCGATACCATCACCGGTTCCCTGGCTTCCGGCTTTAGTTCCTCTTCCTTTAATCAGGTTGCCTATGGCTGCGGTTCCTTTTCCGTCACCATTTCCTGTTTTTGAGTTAGCGGTAGCGGCTCCTGATTTTTTAGTATTTTTTGAAGCACTCGTGCTGGTTGCTTCTTTTTTCTCAGCTTTTTTGGATTCCTCTTTTTTAGGAACGGTTGTTTTTGAATTGTTTCCTGTAATAACCTTCTCTTTAACCTCTGTTTTCTTTGGCTCCGGAGTTGGTACTGGCTCAGGTTTTATAACTGTTTTTGTTTCCGGAACCGGAGTTTCTGCAGGCTCTGGAGTTACTTCTTCAGTTGCAGCGGCAAGGCTTCCCGGCTGTTCGGCAGGTTCTTCAATTCCCTTTCCGTTTCTGTTATCTCCAAAGTTCACCAGCATGGTAGTCACCACTTCAGGATCTTTATCCAGTTCAGGTTTTAATTTATATAAAAAAACAAAAAGCAAAATAGCAGCCCAGATCAGAATAGAAAGCAGTGCGCTCTTTACTCTGTCTTTATTTTCTTCGTTTCTGTTTGCTGTATAGCTTTTCATCTTAAAACGTAATTCTTTCCGGAAATCCGGATATGTTATTTGTCTTTAACGGTTGCAATAGCAATATTAAATTTATGTTTCTCAGCAATTTCCATCACAAAAACAACATCTTTATGCAATGTGTTTTCATCTGCTCTGATCGTAAATGATTTATTGGTCTGGCTGGCTAATTTATCTACAATGATTTGCTCCAGTTCTCCTTTATTGGCAGGATTATCATCTACAAAAAATGAACCGTCCGGCTTGATGCTTACCGTTAAAGGATTGGGAATATTATCATCAACTGCTCCGGCTTTCGGAAGATTCACATCGATGGCACTTTGATTGGCCGCCGAAGAGGTAATCATAAAGAAAATCAGCATCAACAGGATAACGTCTGTCATCGCTGCTAAACTGAATTCCGGATTCGCTTTATTTCTTCTTTGAATTTTCATCGTAAGAAAGATTTATAAAGGTTTGTTGATAAGGTCTAAAAATTCTCCTGACATATTCTGGGCTTTCAGGACAAATTTATCAATTCTTGTCAGTAGAATATTATAACAGAAGTTGGCAGGAATCGCTACAGCCAAACCTACAGCGGTCTGCCCTAAAGCGGTATAAATACCTTCTGAAAGTGTTTTCGGAGAGAATGATCCTGTTGCGTGAGATAGATTAAAGAAAGCAATAATCATCCCGATTACTGTTCCGAGAAGTCCCAGCATCGGTGCGATACTCGGTACAACAGCCAAAAGGTTCAGATTTTTTTCCATATTGGCAACCTCTACCTGTGCCTGTGATTCCATAGCACTTACAATATCAGAAACGGGACGTCCTAATCTGGAAATTCCTTTTTCTAAAATTCTTCCTTCCGGAGAGTTCTGGGTTTTGCAGTAATCTGCTGCTGCCTCTATTTTTCCGGCCTTGATGAAGTCTTCGATATTGTTCATGAAGTTGGAATCTGTTTTTGATGTCAGCCTTTTGATAAAGAAAAACCTTTCAAAAAACAGGTATAGAGAAAACACTCCCAATAGTAATACAGTGACCATCACTATTTTAGCGAAGGCTCCTCCATGGAACATAATTTTCCAGAATGAGAACTCCAAGTTGTCTGCAGCAACTGCAGGGGTAGCGATTTGTGCGAATAAAATCTGAGAAAGTTCCGTTAACAGCATTAAATGTAAATTTTATTAAATTTCAACGACAAATGTAGGAGAATATTATGAATTGAACTCTTAAAAATTGCTTAAAAACAACTTAAAATTTGTTACAATTTTACAAACAGCAAATTTCTTTCCAAAAATAATTTGAAAAGAAATGTACAGTTAAAAAGGCAGAAGCTCGGTTAGTCTTCTTCTACCTCAATATCATCTTGTTTAAATTCGCATTTTAATCTAAAAGGGATCGGTGTATCTGATCCGGTATAGAAATCATCAATAGTTCCTTTCCAGATAACCTGAAGCTCCCCTTCTTCATTTTTTTCAAAAAGAAGCTCATTATCATAGATATAGGCATCTTCGTCATCAAAAAGGTCTACTTCTGTATAGGTTTCTTCATCAGAGTCATTGATTGTGATGGTCTTCCCTTCTATTTCCGCCGATTCGATAGGAAAATCAAAAACTTCAAGTGAAAGCTGCGGAAAGTTGTACTGTAATGAATCATCGTCCACGTGATCCAAACTGTCATCCGTAATCACTTCAACCTCTAAAAAATGTTGCTGGTTGCTGTAAACGGCCTTACAATAAGTATTTCTGATATTGTATTTTAGCGTTTCGTCCGGATGGTAAATTTTTAAAATCCCTTTCATTTTTTCTTAAAAAAGAACTGTAATAATATGATTGTTAAACGTTTTAGACAAAGATAAAAAATTGATTCAAAGTTAAAAGGATTTTGAAAATAATTTTTTAAAATCAATGCATTCAATAAGCATGAATATCCCAATAATACTTACTTTTGTTTTCATAAAGATTGTGAGATGAAAAACATTTTATCAAAAAGTATTCTGGGCTTGGGGTTGATGATCGGTCTTGCTTCCTGCAAAAAATCGGATTCTCCCCTTACAAAAGTGACACCTAGCAACCTGGATTCTATCGCTTCGAACTATTATGAGCAATATCTTAAGTTATATCCTTTAGATGCTACAGCACAAGGAGATACAAGATATAACGACCAGCTTCCTATCAATATTGATAAAGATTTTATCTCAGGAGAGGTAGCGTTCTACAATTCTGTACAGAAACAGCTGGAACATGTAGATTACAAAAGTCTTTCTGATGAGGATAAAGTGGTATATGATGTATTGGATTATACTTTAAAAGATAAAATTGAGGGCTATGCCTATCATCCGGAATATATTCCTTTCACTCAGTTCGGAGGGCTGCCACTTACTTTCCCATTGTATGGAAGCGGACAGGGCAATCAGCCTTTTAAAACCGAAAAAGACTATAGTGACTGGCTGAAAAGAATGGAAAAATTTCCGGAGTGGATGAATGCTGCTGCGGACAACTTCCGTGAAGGAATCAACAATAAAATAGTGCTTCCTAAAAAACTGGTTATCAAAATGATTCCTCAGATGAGAGCTGAGGAAATCACTACTTCCGATATGGAAAAGAATATTTTCTACGGCCCTGTTAAAAATTTCCCTAAAAACTTTACAGAGGCTCAGAAAGAAAAATTCTCAGCACTTTACAAAGATGCTATTACGAAAAAAATCATCCCGGCTTATACTAAAATGGGAACATTTTTAGAAAAAGAATACCTGCCAAAGGCAAGAGATACGGATGGATATAACAGCCTTCCTAACGGCAATGAAATCTACAACTATTATGTAAAAAGCTGGACGACCACAAAGAAATCACCTGAAGAGATCAATAAGATCGGGCTTCAACAGGTCGCAATGCTTCGCGCAGAAATGGAGAAAGTAAAACAGCAGGTAGGTTTTACCGGAACGTTGGAAGAATTTATCACTTTTGTTAAGACGGATCCAAAGGCAATGACTTTTAAAACATCTAAGGAAGTTTTAAATGCATTCAACGGGATCTTAACGAAAATCACTCCGAAGCTGAAAACAATGTTTAATGTAACGCCAAAAACAAAGTTTGAGATCAGACAGACAGAGAAATTCAGAGAGGCAAGTGCCAGCGCAGAATATATGCCGGGAACTCCGGATGGAAAAAGAGCAGGTATATTTTATGTTCCGCTTCCTGATCCTACCAAATTCAACGTTACTTCGGGAATGGAATCTCTTTTCCTTCATGAGGCGATTCCGGGGCATCACTATCAGGTTTCTCTTCAGCAGGAAAATACAAGTCTTCCTAAATTCATGAGATTCGGATGGTTGGGAGCATATGGTGAAGGATGGGCTCATTATTGTGAAACATTAGGTCCTGAATTCGGTTTATATACTGATCCTTACCAGAAGATGGGATATTTAAGCGATCAGATGCTGAGAGCAGTAAGACTTGTAGTAGATACAGGACTGCATACCGGAAAAATGTCAAGAGAAGAAGCCATCAGATATTTCTTAAGCAACATTTCTTATGATGAAGCATCGGCCACTGCAGAAGTAGAAAGATATATGGCAATGCCGGGACAGGCTTTAGGCTACAAAATAGGATCCTTAAGAATCCGTGAGCTGAGAGAAAAATATCAGAAAGAACTGGGAAACAAATTCAATCTGGCAAGCTTCCATGATGAAGTTTTAAGCCAGGGATGTCTTCCGCTGGACGTTCTGAACAGAAAAATGGAGCTTTGGGCTCAAAAGCAAAAATAGTTTCAATGAAACTATTTTTATTTTTTTCCGGTATTTTATTGATGACTTTGAGTTGTCAAAAGGAACTAAATTTTGAAAATTTTACTATTGACACAAACTTACCTGATAATGATACTATTCTACTTCTCTCTAAATATCCGGAACTGAAGCTTTACAATAGTGAAATTGTTAAAAGTAAATCAAGAACAGCACATATTGTTCAGGCTGCGAGTTATTCAGATGGTTTTCGTAAAGGGATATTTCTATTTGACGATTACAAATGCAAAGCTATCACTCAGGCTGATACGCTTAATATTAAACTGAATAATTACAATGGATATTTTGGCAACGGGATTTTGATTAAGGTATTTAACAATCAGTTTTATATAAAAGATATCGATCCTAAAACATTAAAAGGTGAAGAAAAATTCAAAAAGGTCCGTGTTTTAAGTCAGAAACTGATTCTAAATAGTAACAAATTCAATAAAAATGACAGCATTTATGGCTTCATAGATTATAAATGCAGTATTGACAGCTTAGTTTATAAGCGCTTTAGAGGATATTTTAAAACTATAATACTATAAAAATTAATATGATCACAGAAAGTCTAAGATCTCTTTACAACAGAGATTTAAATAAGTTAAAAACGGAACTGGAAGCCTATCAAAGCGAAGAAAATCTTTGGAAAACGGATAAAAACATTTCCAATTCTGCGGGTAATCTAACACTTCATCTGGTAGGAAATCTTAATCATTTTATCGGAACACACCTTGGAAACACAGGATATGTAAGGCAGCGTGACCTGGAATTTTCGTCAAAGGATATTCCCAAAGCGGAACTTATTGAAAAGGTGAAAGCCACTGCGGCAATGATAGATTCAGTACTTTCCCAATTGTCCGATGAAGACCTGAAAAAAGAATATCCATTGGTTGTTTTTGAAAGTGCCATGACAACCGATTACTTCCTGATCCATCTGCTTGCTCATCTGGATTATCATCTGGGGCAGGTTAATTATCACAGAAGGTTGTTGGATAATTAATCATTCTTTTTACAAAACCATGTCAAGGTTTTGAACTTGACATGGTTGAAATTACGAAGATATCTAGAATATTATTTCTCAAATAACATTTTCGTAATAAAATCTTTCTCTCCTTTTCCTCTTGCCGGAGAATATTCTCTTCCGTAGAAAATAATCTGAAGGTGAAGTTTATTCCATACTTCTTCAGGGAATAATTTTTTGGCGTCACGCTCTGTTTCTACTACGTTTTTTCCTGAGGTAAGTTTCCATTGTGTCATCAGACGATGAATGTGGGTATCTACCGGAAAAGCAGGAAACCCGAAACCCTGGCTCATCACCACTGATGCAGTTTTATGCCCTACGCCCGGAAGGGCTTCCAATTCTTCATAAGTTTGCGGAACGATACCATTATGACGTTCCAGCAGAAGTTCTGCCATTCTTTTAAGGTTTTTGGCTTTGGTATTGGAAAGTCCGATTTCTTTGATGAGTTCTTTGATTTCAAATTCTTCCAGCTTGGCCATTCTTTGTGGAGTTCCTGCCACGGCAAAAAGATCAGGTGTTACCTGGTTAACTTTTTTATCTGTGGTCTGCGCGGAAAGTGCTACGGCCACCATTAATGTATACGGATCGGTGTGATCTAAAGGAATAGGTGTAGTCGGATATAATTTATCCAATTCTATCTGAACGAGCTCAGCTCTTTGTTTTTTTGTCATGTAACCCTTAAATTTGAACAAAATTAAATCATTATGCTGAAAGTTGGAGATAAATTACCTGAATTTGAAGGATTCAATCAAGACGGAGAAACGGTAACCTCATCAAAGTTAATAGGAAAAAAACTGGTGGTTTTCTTCTACCCGCAAGCGAATACCCCAACGTGTACCGTGGAAGCATGCAATCTAAGTGATAATTATTCCAAGCTTGAAAAAGCAGGGTATCAGTTACTGGGAGTAAGCGGTGACAGCGTAAAGAAACAGAAGAACTTCCACAGTAAATTTGCATTTCCTTATGATCTTATCGCGGATGAAAACCGTGATATCATTGAAAAGTTCGGGGTATGGCAGGAGAAAAAAACGTTTGGAAAAACGTATATGGGAATTGTAAGAACGACTTTTATTTTCGATGAAAATGGTGTCTGTACAAGAGTTATCGAGAAAGTGACTTCAAAGACTGCTGCTGAGCAGATTCTGGAAGGTTAATTCTTTTTGCAACACAAATATCACAAATGCTTTCACAAATAACACGATTTATATCACTGTGTTATTTGTGAAAATGTTTTTTGGGGATTTATTATTCGGTTTCGTAGTAATTTAATTCCTCTGTTTCGCCTGGAAGTATGACGTGTTTTTTAAACCTCAACCCTAATTTTTCGATCAGTTTTTGGGAAGAAATATTATCCTTTGAAATAATGGCTGATATTTTTGTTAATCCGAAATCATCCATTCCGATCGATTTAACTTTCTGGGCTGCTTCAAAAGCATATCCCTTACCTTCGAACTCTTCCAGTAAAGAATATCCTATATCCACGATATCAAGCCCTTCTCTTTCGAAGATTCCTACTGCCCCTACTTTTTCATTCCCATCTTTGGTTATTAAAAGATAGTTTCCAAATCCAAGTCTTTCAATCTGGGGAGCAAATCTGTTGAGAATATAATTTTCGGCATCTTCAACAGAATTAACATTGCGGTTGCCGATATGTTGAATGAATTTGGGTCTGTTATAAAGGTCAAAAACGAAATCTTTGTCTTCACGGGACATGGGACGAAGGATTAATCGCTCTGTCTCATAGATATTATCTGCGTTTGGGTGTTTTTTTAGACTCATCTTTCTTTGGTTCTTCTTTTTTTTCGATTTTCAACAATCTCGGGTTATTAGCACATTTCTTATTGTAAAGCTCAATATACGTTCCATTGTCTTTTACATTGCTTACAGCACCTGTAGATTTATTTACCGTGACTGTATAATGTGTTTTCTGGTATGGACATTCCTTTGAGGTCAGTTTTCCAAGATCCAGATAGTAATTCGATTGATCTTCATGGTAATTGCCGGCAAGATCCTTGAATTCCTCATCCACCATATATCCCTCAGCAGCTAATACAACCGCAGCCTCCTGAGCATTATCAATTCTGTCAACAAACTTCTTTAATCCTTCTACATCTGTTACATAATTTTCTTTACCTCCTTCTGAGTAAGCAATATAATAAAAGCTGTCTTCACTAGGGAAAAGATTGAATCCTGAGAACTGAGGAGTATAATTTACCTTACCCGAAGTCTTTATTTCCTCACCTTTCCCGTAGCTGTTGTATATCAGCACCCACGAGTCTACCCTGCTTCCTGGGTTGATCTGCTGCAAAACAGAAGGTATACTTGAAAACTTTTTCTTCTCCTGAGAATATCCTAAGATTCCCAAAAGTAAAAATGTAAGAATTGTAAATCGGGTTGCAGTGTTACTCATAATTTAAAAATCAGCAGAAATATACCAAATATTACATGAACTTCTCGCCTTTCTTAAAGTTTTTCAAATCAAGAACATAATCTTTGATGAGCTGGTCATTATCACGCGGACAGATCAGAAGTGCCTTATCTGTATCTACAACAATATAGTTTTCAAGACCATCAATGATTACGGCCTTGTTATTATTCTTTAAACGGATGATATTTCCTTTTGAATTATAAGAAAGTAAATGTTTCAGTTTTACCGCGTTTCCGTCTTTATCTTTTTCCGTATTTTCATATACGGAAGTCCATGTTCCAAGATCGCTCCATCCCAAATCTGATGGAATCACATAAACATTCTTTGCTTTTTCTAAAATTCCGTTATCAATGGAAATCTTCTGAACCTTCGGATAAATGGTTTCAATACAGCTGTTTTCTTTTTCTGAGTTGTACTCACAAGCCATAAAATGCTGCATCATTTCTGGAAGATAAAGATCAAAGGCATGATGAATACTTTTCACATTCCATACAAAAATTCCTGCATTCCAAAGGAAATCACCACTTTCCAAAAAGCTTTGGGCAATTTCAAGGATAGGCTTTTCTGTGAATGTTTTCACTTTAAAATATTCCGATCCCTTTTTTTCTACAAACTGAATATATCCGTATCCGGTATCAGGCCTTGTCGGGGTAATCCCTAATGTTACCAGATAATCATTTTTTGAAGCCAGGTCAAATGCCAGCTCCACTTTCTCCAAAAACACATCTTCTTTAAGGATCAGATGATCTGCCGGCAATACAATCATCGTTGCATCCGGATTAATCTCAGCAATTTTATTGGCCATATACAGATTGCAAGCGGCTGTATTCTTCATCAACGGCTCGCCCACAATATTCTCTTCAGGAATTTCCGGAAGCTGCTGATGGGAAACAGGAACATACTCTTTATTCGTAATTACGAATATCTGCTCTTTAGGAATTACCTTGCTGATTCTGTCATAGGTTTGCTGAATCATAGTGCGCCCGGTTCCTAAAATATCCTGAAACTGTTTTGGAAATTTTTGCGTACTCATCGGCCAGAACCGGCTCCCGATTCCTCCCGCCATTATAACGCAATATCTATCTGATTTTAACATTATTAGCTACATTTTTCTACCCTCGCTAAAGGCTTGAAAGAATACTTCCTTCCAGTAGCCAGGTTCTTACAAAGATAGTTTTTTTTAACCAGACCTTCTAATAAATACTTTTCGTTGCGGTACATAAAAAATTCTCCCTTTTTAAGCTCCTCAATAAAATGAAGACTATCATCCTGTTTCTCAGTATGAAAATATCTTACCAGATCAGGGCTTGCCATGAAATTGGCTTTAGGCGATTTTGAAAATTTTACAATGATAGGTTTGAGTTCTTCATCATAAACCTCAAGGCTTTCCAGAAGCATATTTCTAAAAGTTTGTTTCCATTCGTTGCCATGAGGCGAAATTCTCCGTCCATATTTTTCGAAAGCAATCAGATGTGCGAGCTCGTGAGTGAGCACAAAGAAAAAAAGTTGTGGGGTAAGGGTTGAATTTACCGTAATTTCATGCGAATTGTCCGGAAGTTTTCTGTAATCTCCCAGTTTTGAATTTCTGTTTCTTGTAACTTTTATATGTATATAGTAATCTGCAAACCAGATTCTTAAATATTTAAGTGTATTTTGAGGTAAGTATTTTTCTAATGATTGAATTGGCATTTTACAAACTTAATGGAATTCCTGCATAGAAATTCAATAGTTTAAGACTAAAAAGATAATTATATTTTGCCTGCGCTACTGATCCCTGTGCATTTGCATAATTATTTCTCGCCACATTGACGTCGTAGATGGTGGTTCTTCCGGCAGCATAACTTTTATCGGCAAAATCAAGAGCCAGTTTTGAGCTTTTTTCAGCTTCCACTGCAGCCAGATAGGTTTCATAATTGGCATCAGCATCAAACTGAGCTTTCTGAACATTTTGTCTTACCGTCTGTTTCTGTTGTTCTAATGTATTTCTGGCTATACTCTCATTGACCTTAGACTGTTCTACCTGAAGTTTTGTTTTTCCTTTATTGAAGATAGGAATATTCAATGATAGCCCAACATTTTGCCCGAACTGATCTTTATATTGTTCAAAAAAAGTTCCCTGCACAGTACCTGGCATAGGATCAAACTGCCTGTTATAGAAAGTGTTAAGACCCGCACTTGCTGTTAACGTTGGCCAGAATGCTGTTTTGGTTACTTCAGTTTGTGCTTCGGCAGATCTTATCCTGCTTTCGGCTGCTTTGATCTGCGGTTGTATCTCATAGGCCGTTGTAAGCACCTCATCTACAGTATTAAGTTGTAAATCAAGCTTTTCCGGAACATTTACATCTTCCACGTCGAAACCCTTATAATCGGAAAGCTGTAATAGCTGGGCGATGGCAAACAAGGCACGTCCAACATTTACTTCTGCCGTTTTAAGGTTTTGTTTCTCTCTTGCCAGCGCAGCTTCAGCCTCAGCTAAAACCGTCTGGGCAGTTGTTCCAACCTGGGTTGTGATCTTAGCTCTGTCAAACTGTTTCTGGGCATTATCCACAGCACTCTGAGAGATTTTAACAATCTCCTTATTCAACAAGGCTGTCAGATATTGTTGAGCAATCTGAAGAGAGATATCATTTTTAATGGTTTCAATGTCATATTGGCTTGCTTCTACATCAAACTGGGCTTTTCGTACATTTTTCTCTAATCTTCCATTATTATAGAGCAAAATATCGGCACCAAGACCGACACTGTTATTGAATCTGTCGTTTCTAAAACTTCCCGCTCCTAATGACCCTTGCCCGAAACTCACCCCATTCGTCATACTCCCCGATACAGATGGTAAATATTCTTTTTGGGCTGCTTTAAGATTATATTCCTGGTTTTGTTTGTTATACTGATTTTGGATAACCTGAAGATTATGCTCCACTGCATAGCTTACACATTCTTTTAAGGACCATTTCTTCTGAGCACTTAAACCCAGATAACCTAATCCAAAAACGATGATCCAAACTTTTTTCATATGTATATGTTTATTTGTTTTTAATGGTCATATGGAACCGTGTCATCTTCATCAGTACTGTTACCTGTGAATCACAGCGATTTCATATTAAGATTTTTCAATATTAGACGAATTAAATATAAAAAAGTTACAGATTGAAAAATTATATTTTATTTTAAAAAAACTTTTGGGAATTTTGCACCATGACAAATGAACAATATCAGGAAGCTATCGACTGGCTTTTCGTACAGATGCCCAACTATCAGATAGATGGACAGAAGGCTTATAAACCTGGACTTGATAATATAACAAAGCTTTGTGCTTTCTTTGGAAATCCTCAGGATAAAATAAAGTGCATTCATATTGGCGGTACCAATGGAAAAGGTTCTTCAAGCAATATGCTGGCATCGGTTCTTCAGGAGGCTGGCTATAAGACCGGATTATATAATTCTCCACACCTTATCGACTTCACAGAGCGAATAAAGGTGAATGGAAAAAACTGTAATAAAGAATTTGTCTTTGATTTTATTCAAAAATTAAAGAAACTTCCCGAAGATATCCGTCCTTCATTTTTTGAGTTTACCACCATTATGGCTTTTGAATATTTTTATCAGCAGCAGGTAGATTTTGCCATTATTGAAGTTGGATTGGGAGGAAGACTTGATTCTACCAATATTATTAATCCTTTGATTTCGACTATTACCAATGTACAGCTGGATCATCAGAATATTCTTGGAGATACCATCGAAGAAATTGCATCAGAGAAGGCCGGGATTATTAAACACAATACGCCTATTATTTCCGGTGATGAAAATGAAGCTGTAAAAAATATCATAAAGGAGAAAGCAGCGAAAGAAAATGCTCCTTTGATAGATGCCACTCTTATCAGTACAGATCTGGAATCTGATCTGAAAGGGAACTACCAGAAGAAAAATGTCAGAGTCGTGCTGGCCGCTGTAGAAGAATTAAGAAAGCTTAAAGTAAATATTTCTGATGAAGCATTGGAAAAAGGACTTCTCCATGTTCACCAGAATACAGGATTTATTGGCCGTTGGTTTGAATTTTCACAACATCCGCTTACCATTTGTGATACGGGACACAATCAGGCAGGTATGGAGTATGTTTTTTCACAATTAAATTCAATTGACAGGCACAAGCATATTATTTTGGGGTTTGTGAACGACAAAAAAATAGATGATGTGATGAAATTACTTCCCGAAAATTCTGAGTTCTATTTTGCAAAACCATCCATCAACAGGGGAAGACACCCCGAAGATTATGAAAATCTGCTTCAGGAGGCGAAAATTTTTTATAAAATTTTTGATTCCGTGCAGGAAGCGTATCTCTCTGCAAAAGAACGATGTACAAATGAAGAAATGATTTTTATCGGCGGAAGCAACTTTGTAGTGGGAGATTTTTTGGAAAAAAATTTGGAGATTAAAGAATAAGTCGTATATTTGCACCACTCTAAACAAGAGAACAAGTCTAGAGGGTTCTTAGCTCAGTTGGTTCAGAGCATCTGGTTTACACCCAGAGGGTCGGGGGTTCGAATCCCTCAGGACCCACAGAAAAGGAAACGAAACCTTTCAAAAAAATTCGGGTTCTTAGCTCAGTTGGTTCAGAGCATCTGGTTTACACCCAGAGGGTCGGGGGTTCGAATCCCTCAGGACCCACAAAAAATCTCTCAGATTTCTGGGAGATTTTTTTATTTTTATCCCTAAGCATTTAAATGTGTCCTGCAGTTTTCCTGATATTTATCTACCTTTGCCTACATCGAATAGCCGAACTTGAAGCAGCTTCACATCATATCATTCAATTATCCCTACCCTCCTTCTTATGGCGGAATCATTGATGTATATTATAAAATCAAGGCCTTATCTGATCTGGGAATAAAAATTCATCTTCACTGTTTCATAGACCAGATCCCTTCAACTATTGACAGAGAAATTAAAGAGATTACGGAAAATGTATTTTTTTACAAAAAGAAGAAGAATCCTCTGCTTTATTTTTCATCAACGCCTTTCGCTGCTGCGATTAGAAAATCTGATGAACTTATTAAAAATCTGGAAAGGAATAAAGCTCCCATCTTGTTTGAGGGTTTACAAACCACCCAAATTATACGGTTTTTGAGAGAGAATGACCATAAGCTCTATCTCCGCTACCATAATAACGAAAAGGAGTACTATAAAGGTCTTTCCGGATCGGAGAACAACCTATTCAAAAAGATCATCTACTCCATTGAATCTTTAAAATATACAGGATACCAGAAAAAACTTTTAAAGAAATTTGAAGCTGTATTCTGTCTGTCTGAAAAAGAATATCATGAAGTCGAATCCTATTCAAAGAATGCACACCTGATTCATATCTTTCACGGTAATGAATCGGTAAAGGAACTGGATCAAAAAGGAAAGTATTTTCTATTTCATGGAGATCTCACCACTGCTGACAATAAAAGAGCATTAAATGAGACTATCGGTTTATTTAAAACGCTACCGCAATATCAACTGGTTGTTGCCTCCGATCGTGCCAGTGAAGATATTAAAAACAAAATCTCAGCAGTGGAAAATATCAGCCTCACTCCTATTCAAACCACGGAGAACCTTTATCGTCTTCTGGAAGGTGCTCATGCCAATATTTTAATTTCTTACCAGAATTCAGGAACAAAAGTGAAGCTTTTCAATACGCTTTACAACAGCCGTTTCGTGATTATTAACGGGAATATTACAGATGATCCGGTTTTAACAAATTTATGCCTGTATGGCGATGATATAAGCCAAATCCGTCAGCAGATTATCACCTCAGCTGGAAAGGACTATCATGACACTGAAAAAAGAAAGAATATTTTAGAAGCAAGTCACTCCGATAAAGCTAAAGCAGACGAAATAGTAATGCTAATTTTTAAAAATTAACCCTTTCCACCACTTTCTGGATATTAAATTCTTCAAGACAGGCCCAGTCACCTCTGTAACATTCCTTATCTCCAAAGACAGAACATGGTCTGCAGCTCAGGTCTTTTACCTGAACAACATCTTCCTCACTTTGTCCAAATCCCAGAAATCCGGCGTAAGGATGGGTAGCTCCCCAGATAGAAATACATCGGGTTCCCACAAGACTTGCAAGGTGCATATTGGCCGAATCCATAGATATCATCAGTTCCAGTCCGGCAATATAATTGAGCTCTTCCGT
This sequence comes from Chryseobacterium sp. CP-77, assembly GCF_036362765.1. NCBI lineage: Bacteria > Pseudomonadati > Bacteroidota > Flavobacteriia > Flavobacteriales > Weeksellaceae > Chryseobacterium > Chryseobacterium sp. CP-77. The sequence continues at coordinate 3,492,561 of NZ_CP143637.1, read as the reverse complement.
AAGATTTAACTTTCCGGCAAGGTTTTTTGTATTAGGAATCTCTGCTTCCCACTTTTCAAGAGTTTCCGTTTCTTTTTTACCTCCTCCAAAGAAATACACCGTATGTTTCTGAGCAAGAATTCTTACCAGCTCATACGATTTTGCCAAAGGAAGCATTTTCCCTTTATGCTGGGCAAAAGGGGCAAAACCAATCCCTGATTTTTGCGCAGAAACCGGTCTTAATTGATGAGAGAGTTCAACGTTGAAGCCCATTTCACGGAAAACATCTGCATAACGTTCCACTGTTTTTTTCAGCTGTACCTTTTCCAGATTCCAGATATCCGTAAGATGCTCTTTTTCTTCTTTGCCTTTATTAATTTTAAAGACCTTGAGGCCTTTCCTTCTGTATATTCTGTCTAAAACCTTGGTTCGGATTACATCATGGAGGTTGGCAATACAATCAGGATTAAATTCACGGATCAGTTCGTTACTCAGTTTTCTCAATCCAAAAAGACCTTTGTAATCATCCAGATCGATCCCTTTAAAAGTTACATTAGGAATTCCTGCAAACAGCGCCGCAAAATTTTTCCTGGAAACCATAATAATTTCCACGCCGGGATTCTGTTCCAGAAATTCTCTGAAAACAGGTACGGTCATCGCAACATCTCCGAATGCGGAAAAACGATATGCTAAAATTCTGCTCACGATTATGATTTCAGTTGATAAGCAACTGCATAAAACTTGATCTGCTTGGTCATCGCCATCAATCCGTTGGCTCTGGAAGGTGAAAGAAATTCCTGTAATCCTATTTCTGCAATAAAATCAAAATCAGAATCCAGAATTTCCTGAGTGGAATGCCCACTGTAAATACTTACTAAAAGAGAAACGATCCCTTTGGGTAAAATACCATCAGAATCAGCATTAAAGAAAAGTTTCCCATCTTTGAATTCAGCATCAATCCAAACTTTGCTCTGACAGCCTTTAATCAGATTTTCTTCTGTTTTCTTATCTTCCGGTAAGCCTTTCAGTTCTTTTCCAAGATCAATGATGTACTCATACTTTTGCTCCCAATCGTCAAGAAAAGCGAATTCGTCTATTATTTCCTGCTGTTTTTCTTTAATGGTCATTTTAAATCAAATTTCTTTTGCAAAGATAACCAATTTTGTAAAATTTATTTACGTGACGCTTTTTCAAAAAGCTGAAGAATTTTCGTCTCTTCATTCTCCCAGCAAAATACGTCTGCTGCCTTATTTAATTCGCTCTGATAATACTGTCTTCCATTCTGAAGAACAAGATTAATTGCTTTTTCAATGGTTTCAGGCTGGTGATCCGGAATAATTTCTCCTACATCAAACTGATTTTTTATCCTTTGCATTTCCGGGAAATTAATCATGACCAGTGGCACTCTCGACTGGATATAATCGCAAACTTTATTAGGAAGTGAATAATAGTAGCTTACTCCGTTATTTTCTTCAAGACTGAATCCTGCATCAGCCGTTTTGGTGATTTCCCTGAGATTTTCAGGTTTCAGTTTACCCAGGAAAAATACTTTATCCTGAAGCTTTTCCTGAATAACAAGTTCCTCGTAATCTTTTTTCTTGGGACCATCCCCTGCAATTTTCAGAACAGCATCTTTAATATGATGCATGGCCACAATCATTTTTTCAATTCCCCTGGACTGATTAATCGCTCCCTGATACAAAATAATTTTAGGATGATTTTCAGGAATTTCCGGTACAGAAAGAATTTTTCTGGGAATATTTCTGACCACAACCGGATTGACATTATATTGTTCATGGAACCATTCAGCATAGCTTTCACTTTCTGTCATCATCAGTTCCATATGGGGAACCAGCTTTCTTTCCAGTACTCTCCAGAATTTCTGAGAAAATCTGTTCTGAACGGATGGCATTTCCGTGAAAATTTCATGGCTGTCAAACACCAAAGGAATGTTCAGTTTTCTGGCAATGAGATAATTTGGCAGAAGCGCATCAATGTCATTGGCATGTAGAATCGTGTCTTTGTCCGCTTTTTTCTTCAGTTCTTTGTATAATTTCCAGTTGAATTCAAAATAAGCGGTCTTTAAGCTTTTAGAATTCAATCCTATTCTGGAAAAGGGATAAGGACGTTCCATTTTTTCATTTCCTTCCCAGTCGTTACCAATCAGGTCTATGGAATATCCGTTATCAAAAAGGGTTTTGCACACCTTCTCTATCCGTTGGTCAGTATACAGATTACTAAAAGCAGAAGTAATAATTTTTTTCCTCATCAATCTTTCTTGTCTAGTATTAAATAATAGATTTGAATGAAACAAATAAGCCCGTTTGGTATGATAACCGGCCAAAGCATTCCATTAAAGATACCATAAATGACAAAACAAATACAGCCAATCATGTTAACCACTCTGATTTTTTTTACATCTTTCAGTATGAAACTCAATACGATAAAAAGAGAAGCAGAATAGCCAATGTAAGTGGTAAGTTCAGGATTCATGGGGAAAATTTAAGGTTACAAACTTAATCATTTTCAATAAGATAATAAATTTTTTTCTGCCATAAAGTCATTAATTGATTTTTGGTAAAATATTTGTAATTTAGATAATGAATAAAAGGTAATGTTGCCTTTGTTCTAATGAGATATATTATGGATTATAAGTTTTCACAAGGTTTGAGCCAGGTGTTCAAACAAAGCAAAAGCGAAGCTAAAAGGCTGAAAAGTGAATTTCTTAATACAGAACATCTACTTTTAGGTATTATAAAAACGGAAAACTCTGCAAAAGAAATCCTTCAAAACCTTAATGCGGATTTAACACAAATCAGAAGAAAAATTGAAACTCTAAATACAGCAAGTCTTAATCCTATTTCTGAAGAGGTTACCAATATTTCTTTCACTAAGATGGCAGATCATGCGATCAAACGTGCAGAGTTAGAATGCCGACAGTATAAAAGCAATGAAATTAATACCGTTCACCTGCTTTTAGGTATTCTTTATAAATATGAGGACCCTACTTCAAATATTCTGGGAGCTTATGACATCGACTACGAAGGAGTTTCAAGAGAGTACCAGACTATGCTTAAAAATTCGGGCCAGTCTCCACAGATGAGTGCTTACGATGATGATGATGAGAGAGAGGAATTTGAGCAAATGAGAAAACCTACAGGAAATCTAGGTTCTGCAAAAAGTAAAACCCCTACATTGGACAACTTTGGTAGAGACCTTACTTCTTTGGCCAGAGACGGAAAACTGGACCCTGTGATCGGGCGTGAAAAAGAAATTGAGAGAGTTTCTCAGATCTTATCGCGTAGAAAGAAAAACAACCCACTCCTTATCGGGGAGCCTGGAGTTGGTAAATCTGCCATCGCTGAAGGTTTAGCATTAAGAATTCAACAGAAAAAAGTGTCGAGAGTTCTTTACGGAAAACGCGTGATCACTTTGGACCTGGCAAGTTTAGTTGCCGGAACTAAGTACCGTGGTCAGTTTGAGGAAAGAATGAAGGCCATCATGACCGAACTGGAGAAAAACAGGGATGTCATCTTATTTATCGATGAGCTTCATACCATTGTAGGAGCTGGAAGTTCTACCGGAAGTTTAGATGCTTCCAATATGTTCAAACCGGCTTTGGCAAGAGGTGAAATTCAATGCATCGGGGCAACTACTCTGGATGAGTACCGTCAGTACATTGAAAAAGACGGAGCTTTAGAAAGAAGATTCCAGAAAGTAATGGTGGAACCGACTTCTATTGATGAAACCATTCAGATTCTGAACCAGATCAAAGATAAGTATGAAGAACATCACAATGTCATTTATACACCTGAAGCGATTGCGGCGTGTGTCAATTTGACATCAAGATATATAACAGACCGTTTCTTACCGGACAAAGCAATTGATGCAATGGACGAAGCCGGATCCCGTGTTTATATCAAAAACATGAAAGTTCCTACTGAAATCATTGATTTTGAAAAGAAAATCGAAGATATCAAGGAACTGAAACAGAAGGCTGTAAAAGCGCAGGACTACCTTGAAGCAAGAAAACTGAAAGATGAAGAAGAACGTCTTCAGATGGAACTTAACTCGGCTCAGGAAAAATGGGATAAAGATGTAAAAGAGAAAAAAGAAACCGTAACAGAAGAAAATGTAGCGGAAGTGGTTTCTATGATGAGCGGAGTTCCTGTAACGAAAGTTGGTAAGAACGAGCTTGATAAATTGGCCCAAATGGATGAAAAGCTTAATGGAAAAGTAATCGGCCAGGAAGATGCTGTGAAGAAAGTAGTGAAAGCTATTCAGAGAAATAGAGCAGGTCTTAAAGATCCTAACCGCCCTATCGGTACCTTTATTTTCCTTGGAACAACCGGGGTTGGTAAAACCGAATTGGCAAAGGTAATGGCAAGAGAACTATTCGAATCCGATGAATCTCTGATCAGAATTGACATGAGTGAATACATGGAGAAATTCGCGGTTTCGAGATTGGTTGGTGCGCCTCCGGGATACGTTGGATACGAAGAAGGTGGTCAGCTGACAGAAGCGGTAAGAAGAAAGCCTTACGCAGTAGTTCTTTTGGATGAGATTGAAAAAGCTCACCCGGATGTATTCAATATTCTGTTGCAGATTTTGGATGAAGGACACGTTACAGACAGCTTAGGAAGAAAAATTGATTTTAGAAATACCATCATTATTCTGACTTCAAATATCGGAACAAGAGATCTTAAAGACTTTGGAGACGGTGTAGGATTCGGAACTTCTGCGAAGAAAACCACTTCAGACTCTAGAGCGAGAAGTACCATTGAAAATGCCCTTAAGAAAGCATTTGCACCGGAATTCTTAAACAGAATTGATGATATTGTGATCTTCAACTCTCTTGTACAGGATGATATCAAGAAAATCATTGATATTGAACTGAACAAACTTTATGGCAGACTTGAAAAATTAGGATATAAAGTTGATCTTACTGAAGAAGCGAAAGACTTTATTTCTGAAAAAGGATGGGATAAAGATTTCGGAGCAAGACCATTGAAACGTGCGATCCAGAAGTATATTGAAGACTTATTGGCAGAAATGCTGGTAAACAAGCAATTGAGCGAAGGAGAAACCGTAGTTCTTGATCTTAATGAAGCAAAAGACGGATTGATCGGGAAAACACAGAAAGCGAAAAAATCGGCTGAAAAGTCTTCTCAATCTTAATTAAATAAATAATTTAATTTCAAATAAAAAATCTCCGGGAAGTTTCCCGGGGATTTTTGTTTTATAGGCTTGGCTGAAGCCGGATGAATTTTATTTTCTGACTAAACGAGGCTGTCTCAAAAGTCCCCCCTCTCTCGGACTCCTGCCTGACAACTTTTGTCATTTAGGAAATTCTCAGAGCGTTAATTTACCTTTTGAGACAGCCTCTTTCCTATTGATGAATGAACCCTTAAAGTCCCACCACAAAACCAATAGTCGGAATCAGACCGCTGGAAAATACACTGGAGTTCTGTTTCCAAAGCACATTGTACATTAAACCCAGCTGCATGAAGGAATTGTTTCCGATCCGCTGCATATATCCTCCTCCAAGGTATAATGCATTCTCTTCCGTATTGTATTTATAGTCGTAATATTTATCTTTGTAATCAACAAAATAATGCTGATAGTTGGCTCCCACATAAAATGATCTGGCAAAATAATAATTGACAAAAGGACCTACTCCAAACATAGTAGATTTATAGTAATCAGAAGTCTGCCACGAAACACTTCCTACCACACCTCCTTCAAAATCATCTGTAAACCTGTATCCTACTCTTGGTGAAGCCGACAGATTAAAGGCACTGTTGCTTCCAAATCCTAATCCAATGCCTCCTCCAAAAGTCCACTTGCTGTTTTCCTGTACAGGTGCTCCTACTGAAATTTGGGAAAAAACTGATCCTGAAGCTATCAGCATCATAGAGATAATAAACTTTTTCATATGTTATATTTTTGATCTTACAATTATATTCACATCTGTTTCCGTCTGCAGATGGGTTGATAAAATGGCAGCATAAAGCTCTATCGTTTTTATCAATGTTTAAAATTATGGTTTTTTTACGAATTTTTTAATTGTATTTTTGCCGCATCAAACTAAGAACTCCCGTTAAGAGTTTCGTAAAATTGAATACAATGAAAGTAGTAGTAGGCCTCTCCGGAGGTGTAGATTCTAGTGTTACAGCGTATTTGCTGCAGCAGCAAGGCCATGAGGTAGTGGCTTTATTTATGAGAAACTGGAACGATGCTTCCGTAACACTTGAAGATGAATGTCCCTGGATTGAGGACAGTAACGATGCCCTTATGGTAGCACAAAAGCTTGGAATTCCTTTCCAGGTGATAGACATGAGTGAACTTTACAAAGAGCGTATCGTTGACTATATGTTTGCCGAATACGAAAAAGGCAGAACTCCCAACCCTGATGTATTATGTAACAGAGAAGTAAAATTCGATGTGTTTATGAAGACTGCCATGTCTTTGGGTGCCGATAAAGTTGCTACAGGACATTATGCAAGGGTAAATTCTACTTTTGATGAAAACGGTAAAGAAATCTTTCATCTTCTGGCCGGAAAAGACAATAATAAGGATCAGTCTTACTTCCTTTGCCAGCTAAGTCAGGATCAGCTTTCAAAAGCGTTATTCCCAATTGGAGAACTTACAAAGCCTCAGGTAAGAGAAATTGCAAAAGAAATCGGACTGGTAACGGCAGATAAAAAAGATTCTCAGGGATTATGTTTTATCGGAAAAGTAAGTCTTCCCCAGTTTTTACAACAGCAATTGAAACCTAATGAAGGGGAAATCGTAGAAATTTTCAAAGATTCTCCTCTATTTTCGGAAGAAAAACCTGAATTCTCATCCAAAGAAGAAGAACTTGAATTTTTATCAAGAAAAATCAATTATAAAAAATCTGACGGAAAAGTAATCGGGAAACATCAGGGAGCCCAGTTTTTCACAATCGGACAAAGTAAAGGACTTGGTATAGGCGGCCATAAAGAAAGCTGTTTTATCATCTCCAGAGATATGGAAAACAACATCCTTTTCGTAGGAGAAGGAAGCCATTTCCCGGGTCTTCACAAAAAAGCTTTGAAAATAGACAATTCTGAACTGCACTGGGTGCGAGAGGATTTGAGACTTCAGAACGGAGGATCTATGGAAGTAATGGCCAGATTCAGATACAGACAGCCTTTGCAGAAAGCAACCCTGTATCAGTTTGAGAATGCTTTTTATATTGAATTTGACGAACTTCAGTCTGCTATTGCTGAGGGACAATTTGCATCATGGTATATCGATGAGGAATTGATCGGCAGCGGTGTGATTTCGTAAGAGTTTCGGGATTCGGGGTACGGGATTTCGGGATATAAGCTCCTGAATAAAAGAGGTTTTAAGTATATTGGGATTGTTTTTTTAAAGAAAATATTTTTTTGAAATTTTTCTGTAACGTTTTTTAAGTTGTCATACTTACTCAGTAAATAACAATAAAAAAATATTACTATGAAAACATCTTCAAAAAACCAGTACGCTTATGTAAACAATATTCTGATTGCGGTTGTATCCTCTATTTTCGGTTATAATCTTTATCAGGCCATTGTACATCCGGAAAACTCCAATATTGCGATCAGTCTTATTTTGGTAGTCCTGACTTCCGTTATGGTTCGGAAATATGGCTATCAGCCCGTAAAAGAAGAAAAGAAAAATATTTAATATCAACAGTACATGATAAAGCCCGGAACATTTTTGTTTCGGGTTTGTTTTTAATAATAAGTTTTACTTTATCTTTTCATTGATATAACCTGAGATAAAAATCAATGTAACAATACATTCTGAGATTAAGATCATAACAAGAAACCCAACAGGTTTTCCCAACAAGAACCCTCTGATAAGTTTGATAATTCCCAATAATAAAATAAATCCCGCAAAATAAAGCGTTTTACTCGAAATAGCTATTTTCAAATACTTTAGAATAAAAAGCGAAGCATAAAATCCGAGGATCAGGATGAGATAGAACCTCAGAAAGTCAGGTCCTTTAAGAATAATCGGATTAAATGTCTGATGGACTGCCATAAGCCACATAAAGCCTGTCACAACCGGAACTGAATAAATGATGAGTTTTTTCATAATGATGAGTTTTATTATCCTCCGCATCCCCCACATCCACCGCAGCCTCCTCCACAACCACCTCCGCCGCTGCAGCTTGATCCGCCACAACTTCCTCCGTCATTATTTTGTTTATCTTTTCTGTTAGGGTCAGAAACCTCCTGATCTCCTATGATTGAAACGATCGTTCCCAGAATAAAAATAATCCCAAATACAACTGCAGTAACTATTAACCCTGAAAAGTTATCTCCTTCTGTACACGAAAATAAAAGCAATAACACCAATATGGGAGCAAAGAAGGCCATTTTTCTAAGCCATGATTGCAATGTTGACTTTTTCTTACGCTCTCTCCAGATTTCTTCGGGTGCTTCTTGCCGGAAAATCTGCCGATAACCTGTTAAAGTATCTTCAAACCAGTTCTGATGTCTTTCTTTTTCCGCATAACCACCTTTGGATGGATGATGATGAAGTGGCCTTTTTAAGATGTGAGGACAGAATTCTTCCCAATAATTTTGGGTGTAGATCAGGTGCATATGCCAAACTTTGTCAACGATGTTACTGGGAGAAGCTCCATGAGGAAGAACACAGCAGAGATACACGAACCTTTTGTATTCTTCAATTGCTTTTCTGGCGAAATCAAGACTCCAGCGTTCTTCTTTGGCAAGTTTTTTTGAGAAAGGGAACTCGACACCGGTAGCATCCAGAGAAAATTCCTGTATCCTGTTCCAAAGGGACTCATCTTGTAATAGCATTTTTGTTTCCATTGTTTTGATTTTTTTTCTATTCAAATATCAATGGATTATATAATATAAAAGTCTTTCAAAAATCTTTTTTGGTTTGATAAAAGTCTTAAATTAGTCTTACAAATACACACCATGAAAAAGGAAGATATCCTGCATCTTGAGAAACTCATGAATTTCTTAAGCCGGCAATTTTTAAAGAAAAACCATTGGGAAGATGTTACCAAAACCGAATGGTCTTATATAAGCGCAGAACTGAATGAGCTGATTATCAATGATCATTCAGAAAAACAGATCAAAAAAGAGCCAGATCTTCTGGGAACGAATTATCTGTATGAGCATCTGATCATCAATAAACTGAAAAAATTTAAACAGAATGAAAATGCTGTTTTAAGCAGACCCAACCTTGCTAAACTGAGTCTAATCGTCAAAGTTTTAGGGTATTCCAATTATATAGATTTCATCAATTCAAATACGGAGGCATTCAATTTTAATGATCTGAGGATTGATATGAATAATGCCAATATGAATACCGCACTTTTAGACCGTTTAGTAGGATGCTGGTATTCTTATAACAGAAATCTACCCGATAATCCTTTAATGGCAAAAGAAGACCGTATATGGCGCTCTGCGATGGAAATTTACAAGTCTGAAACCACCGGAGAATATTTTATTGAAAGGAGCGGTGGTGATCATCACAAATATTTCGGAAAGGTGACAGCCTATTCTGATTATGTTTTCATCATCATGAACAGCAATACGTTTATCCGTCAGAGGCATTTCATTTCAAGGATAAAGGATATTAAAGAAAAACTTAAGAACCCGGACTATAAACTCCACGAAATCCATTTCATAAGCACCTGCATTAGCTTCAATCAGGAGCCGATTGCTTTGTTTGAAATCTTCAGAAAAGCGGACAGAAAAACCTTTATTTCTGATTCTATCAGCTTTCCCATTGACAGTGATGAAATACCTGAATCAATTGTTAAACAGCTTGAAGACACCGAATCTAATAGAATAGATTACAGATAGTTAAAAGAGATAAAAAAATTATCGGATACAAAAAACTCAATAATAAACATCATCATCAATCTTTATATCATGGTCAGGGAATAAGACTGTTTCGGGTCTATTGTATTTCTCTTATGCCAGGAATATATTTAAACCTTAAAAATCAATTCATTACCGCAATAATTCTCTAACTTGATGGTTTTAAATATGAACCCCTCAATCGTCTTGCTATGGAATATTATGAATTGTATGAAGTTTTGAAAAATCATTTTGATTCCGGAAAAGGCAGGGTTGAAATTAAAGAATTGAATGTAACCATTGAATCAATTCCTTTTGAATCCAAGGTTTGTGACCTGCTTTATGGCTCAGAAAATCAGCATTGCAACAAACATCAGCAAACGCTCGAAATCAACAAAAATGCTTATCTCTTGTACGACCAACCCGCTGTAGATATCAAAGATTTTGAAATTGAATGCAATAAAAGATTTGAATATCATATCCTGAAGCGGGCAGATATAGAAACAACCGAAGGAGCTTTGTTTTTTTTCCATGGACTGAACGAAAAGAAATGGGATAAATACCTGCCATGGGCGTATGAACTGGCTCAAAGAACACAAAAGGCCATCATTTTATTTCCTATTGCATTTCATATGGATCGTGCAGAACCTATCTGGAGTGACCGCCATCATATGATGGAAGTGGTTAGTTTCAGGAAGAGAAAGTATCCGGAAAACATGAATTACTCTTATGTGAATGCTGCCATAAGTTCCAGACTCGAAGCGCATCCGCAAAGAATTTTCTGGTCCGGCCTCCAAACCTATTCTGATATCACAGAAGTGGTAAAGGACATTAAAAAGGGTAAAATCAAGGGTATTTCTCCAAAAGCAAATCTGGATTTATTTGGCTATTCTATAGGATCATTTCTTGCGTTAATTATCAAAATGGCTGATCCTCATTATTATTTTACCCGATCAAAAGTGTTTTGCTTTTGTGGTGGAATGACGATCGACAGAATGTTTCCAATTTCCAAATACATCATGGATACTCAGGCCACTGTGAAAATGCAGTCTGTTTTTACGGAATTGCTGAGCTCGGATTTTAAATCGGATCCACGTCTGAAACATTATCAGAATGAAGATTTACATCCACAGGAAAGCTGGTTCAAAAAAATGCTACGCTACAATTATTTCCAGAAGGAAAGAGAGGAAAGAATTCAGGAAATCCAATCTCAGATCAAAGCCTATGTCTTGGAAAAAGACAGTGTAGCACCTCCGATAGAAGCTTTAAACACACTGCAGGGCGGCTACAGGAATATTAAAGTCGATATTGAAATCAAAGATTTCCCGTTTGAATATTCTCATATGGTTCCATTTCCGCTTACCCACAAGCATTCAAAACAAGTTACCGAAGCATTTCACCAGTTTGTACAATCTGCCAGTGATTTCTACAATACCTGATGATCAATTTTTCAGGGATAAAATAGAGAAAGAAATAGTTTAAAAATAAATAGTATAAGATCCATGGTGTTTGTTTTTGTTTAATTTTTGTCAACTGACCAGCCAGTCTTTGAAGTCTTTCACGCGGTCTCTGCTGACCGTTATTTCCTCTTCAGGCTGAAACTCAAGGTCCACTTTATAGTAAGGCGAAGTATGGATATTTTTGATATAATCCGAACTGATAATAAACTGCCTGTTCACCCGGAAAAACTTTTTCGTATCCAATACATCTTCCAGCTCATCAAGTGTAAAATCTGACGGATAGGTACGGTCTTCCGTCTGAAGATAAACGATTTTATTCTCACTGAAAAAGCAGCTTATTTCGTGAGTCTGAATAATCTTAAGGTTGTATCCTATTTTCACCAGCACTCTGGAAAGGGTAGATTTTTCTTTTCTGATCAGCTGTTTGATATCTAGAGAACCGTTGGTATCGCTGGCAGGAATGAAGGATTTAAATTTCTCCACGGCTCCTTCCAGGTCTTCATCAAGAATGGGTTTTAAAAGATAATCAATGCTGTTCAGCTTAAAGGCTTTCAGGGTGTACTGATCAAATGCTGTCGTATAAATAATGAAACCTTTGGTAGGTGCTTTTTCAAAAATATCAAAAGACAGTCCGTCACCCAAAACAATATCGGAAAAGATCAGCTGCGGATGCTCGTTTTCAGAAAACCAGGCAACTCCTTCTTCCACCGATTCTATTTTGGCAACTATCTCTATTTCAGGAAAATTATTCAACATTCTCTCTAATTTCCTTGAAGCAGGTTTTTCGTCTTCTATGATGACAGTTTTGATCATTGATCTTTAATTTTAGTTTTCAGATTATTGGGAAATAAAGGTAGATAAAAGCAGACAAATTTTAATAATCTATTCGCTTTTTCTCTTTTTTAAGTTCTTTTTCAATCATATTCTTTTCCCATTCGGAATCAAAAAGAAACAGTTTTGCAGCTTTTACGAGGATAATAAATCCCCAGATTCCAAGGATGGTATATCGGTCAAACCAATGAAAATTAATCATCTTTTCGCCAAAAATATCATCAGGAATGATCAGAACGGCAAATAAGGCAAATATAAAAAGGCTTTTATAGAATTTTCTGATGCTGTTGGTTCTTGTGTGGGCAGTTTCGTAATCCATGATCTTATAAGTTTTTAAGTTATTGTTTATAGTGTTTTTATTTTCTGTTTTTCATCCTTCTCCATCAGTTCTTTTATTTTTCTTTCTTCCCAGCTTTTACCAATCCCGAATACGCTTATGGCATGAAATGCAATTCCTACTCCCCATCCCAGTGCAGGCCATAGAAACCATAAATATCCGGGAGCAGTTACAATGTTCAGTATTGCTAAAAAAGGAATAATGATACAGTACGAGGTAAGGTTTCCATAAAATTCTTTCAGGTCTTTCACTCGTCTTGAAGCTTTTCTGTAAGCAATTGTTTCTTTGTCAGGTAAAATTTCCATAATGATTTGTTTTAAAGGTTGATTTGTTTTTTCTTGAATCAAAGGTAGCTCAGGAAAGTGCCACGAATCAATTTTATGTGACCGAATGGTAGATTATACTGTCTGAACTGTAAAAACCTGCCATTAATAGATAAAAGGGATCAATTTTTTGGTGCTTTTTCTGTATTCAATATATTCATCCCCAAACTGTTCTATCAGCGTCTGTTCTTCAATCTTAATCCTGTAGGCAAAGGCTAAAAACGGAGGAACAAAAGCAAAAATCAATGAAAGCCAGTTATTTAAATACAAACCTAGGCCCAGAGAAGTCAGCAGCGAAAAAGCATAGGAAGGATGTCTCAGATATTTATAAAATCCTTCTTTTTTGATTTTATGATCCTGTCTGATGGTTACATCTACTGTAAAATATTTCCCTAATGATCTGATGATGATGTATCTGACAATAATCCCGATAAGGATAAAAAGTTCACCCAGATATGCAATCCAAATTCCATTAACTATAGGAAAATGAGTGTTGTAAAAAATAAATACTGAACTTGCAATAGAAAATGGAATGGCGAGCCATAGGATATTCAGAGTTGATTTATCCTTGTTCTTTTGATCTTCTTTGCCGGATTTCAACATGTTCTTGTAAAGGAATTCCGTGAGAAACCAGGCGGCCATTGAAATGTAGAATAGAATTGATAAAGTATTCATTTTTCAGAAGGTTTTTAAGATTAAGCGCTATTTCTTTTAGTGATCTTTCTGTTTATCCATTAGTTCTTTGATCTTCTTATCTTCCCATTTCCTGATAAAATTAACCTGCGGCAGAAAAACGGTCACCGCGTGAGCTGCAAGCCCTATTCCCCAGAAAGTTGCCGTAAAAAAATTTTTAAACTGAAAATAGCTTTCACCAGGCTTCAGGTGCATACAATTATAGACAACAATCAGAGCATTCACTGCGATATAAGCGAATACATGTCCGTAAAACCCGCGCAGTCTTTCTACCTGTCTTCTTGCCCGTTGATATTCAATATTGTTTTCGTCAAATCTTCCCATGGTTCTATTTTTTTTGTTTGTTCATAATTTCACGAATCTTCTTTTCCTGCCATGATTCTCCTACTCCAAACACCTGAAATGCATGGGAAGCAACGCCTATTCCCCATCCAAGTACGGGAAACCAGAACCAGTGATTTCTGCTGCTTGTAAAAAGATTGATAAAGATTAAAAAGGCGCTTACGGTACAGTAAGAAATAAGGTTCATATAAAAACTCTTAATCTCTTTTACTCTCTTTTGTGCCCTTTGGTAAGCGGCAGAATCATCTTCAGGTTTTGATGTAGAAATATGCGGTTTAGCCATCAGCATCGGAAGTTTTACTTTAAAATGATCTTCGGATTTTTCAATGAAGACATTTCGCTCTGTAATAAGGGAATAGCGCTGTACAATATTAGCTAGACCAATTCCTGAGCTTTCTTTGATCTGCTCCCTTACCTGAAGATTATTTTCAATACAAAGGGTATTTCCGTCTGAAAAAATTCTGATGACCAAAGGTTTTGATGACGTTGCAAAATTATGCTTGATACAGTTCTCCAACAAGAGCTGCAAAGCCAGTGGAACTACATATTTTTGATAATCCTCTTGAGCAACATCAAAAGTAAAATCTACACTGTCTTCAAACCTTGTTTTTAAAAGTTCGCAATAGGTTCTGGCAAATTCTATTTCATCTTCCACCGTTACCAGCTCTTTATCTTTTTGTTCAAGTACATACCGGTAAATCTTTGACATTGAAGCGGTAAACTTTTGCGCCTGTCTTGGATTTTCATCAATCAGAGAGCTTAAAACGTTCAGGGAATTGAAAAGGAAATGCGGATCCAGCTGGTTTTTTAAACTTTCAAACTGGGCATTGGCGGATTTGGCGATCAGCTTCTGCTCCACCACTTCTTTTTTGGAAGTTTTCTTCAGTTCTTCCATAAAACCTTTCGCGTGCAGGAAAGCAGAAATCAGAAGGGCAATATTGATCATAAACCAATTGGTTACCCCATATTTAGAGGAAAAGAATACTTCTGTGGTTGCTGTTTTCTGAATCACTACATAGTTCATATAATTACAGAAATACACCAGAATAAAGTTCCCGATGATAATGGAAATAATACTTAAAATAGCTCTCGTTCGGGTAGCTTCGGACCATGGGAATTTTCTGTTGAGAAATTCATTGATAAATCCGTTTCCAAATCCCAGAACAAACGAGTACATGGTGGAAAGGAGCAGCGTAATCAAAAAAGTCTGCAAAGTTTTTTCATCATTAAAAAACAAAAAGAAAAACAATGTAGTTCCCAATGATGTCCAAAGTAAGGTTTTCAAATATTTACGCTTCATGATCTGTTTTCTTGACTCAAAATTAGTTTTTATTAAAGGTATCAAAAATTAATTGTTACCGAAGGGCTGATTTTTCGTTCTGAACGGTACCAAAAAAACCTTCACGAATGAAGGTTGATTGATTTGAAATACAGAGAAAACTACTTTGCTTTTTCTGCCGGTAAGCTTAGGAAATAATCGGCTTCTCCTCTTCCCCAGTTAGGATCTAAAGCGGTTTTGGGCTTATATGTTGTAAATTTTGCCTGAGCATCTTTAAATAGTTCCAATCCTTTGGTTTTACTTCCTCCGTACTGTTCGGGAGTAAAATAGACATCTTCTGCTTTGATCAATGCAATTCTTGGATTTGAAGGATCTAATTTTTCTGCAATATTAAGTTCATCAGCAGCTCTTGCCCCATCTGTCATGTAACGCTGGGCAGGATTTACCATCATTCTCAGGGAATAAGACATTTTTCTCAACAGATGAATTTCCGCATTATCTGCTCCGGCAAGATTCTGAGCCATTGAAAGATGCTTCTCAGCCTGATCAGCGATAACATCAAGCTCCTGCATTTTTCCCTCTCTCATCAGGACTCTTCCTTTCTGAATTAAAGAAAAAGCTGCGTAGTATGCCGGAAGCCATTTTGTGCTTTCTTTGCTTCCAATTCTCTGGAAGTCGTTAGACAGAGCCTGGAAATCTTCCGGGGTTTTGCAGGTTTCAATTTTCGCAATTTTTTCAGACATTATTTTATCGTAATCTGCCTGTGCAAAAGCCGTTAAGCTCACCAAAGCTAAAGCAAAACTTAAAAGGTATTTTTTCATGATATTAAATTTTAAAAGTTAGTTATTGTGTGTTCTAAGATATGTTTTTTATAAATTATTATTGATGGCATCATCTGTTTTATCTACTCCAAAGCTTATAAATGCTCCTATGAAAACAAAAGTATTGACTGGCGGAACAATAGCAGAGCTTCTGGAACCATTGGCTGAAAAATTATAGCCATATACATTCTTTGATCCTAAAATATTGCTGATGCTCAATACAAATACAGGAAATGCTTTCGCATCTTTTTTACCGATATTCGGAAGATAATTGACACTGAAATTCAATGCGTTGTAATCCTTAAGTCTTCCTTCATTCCGGATAAAATTTACAGCTTTTCCATCTTTAAATGTAGAGGCAATGTCATAATAAGGCCGTCCTTTGGCGTAAGTATATGATAGATTGACCCCAAGTTTCCATTCCGGAATAAATCTTTTTGCTACTGCTGAAAGGGTATGTTCTGCTGCAAAACTCGGCTGCAGGCTTACCGGATAATTCAGGAAATCTCTTTTGGAATCCAGATAAGAGTAGCTGATCCAGTAATCGATATTTTCAAATGTCTTTTTATTATCTCTCCAGAAAAACTCCAGTCCTTTTGCATATCCGTAACCATCATTATTTAATGCGTTCTGAATCTGCTGATTTTGCTCTTTGTTCTGGGTAATATTGAACGTCTTAATCAACTGGTCATATTTCTTGTAAAATGCCTCAAAACGTAAAGTTCTGCCTTCTGAAGCTCTCTGAACCTGGAAAATATAATGTTGTGATTTCTGAAAACCAAGATTAGCAGGTCCATTGATGTATTTACTTTCAGGATTCTGAAAAAAAATCCCGTAAGCTAACGAAGTGGTCCAGTCTTTTGCAAGGCGGTAGGCAATCGCAAAACGGGGCGCAATATTATCCTTTCCTAAAAATGAAGAATGTTCTGCTCTCACCCCTATTTTTGCTGACAATGCATTGCTGAAGCCAAGGTCTGTTTCCACAAAAGCAGAGGAGATCAGGTCTTTATAATGTTTCTGTACCGCTTCAAAATTCAGATTTTCATCGGTATTATTCAGTTCAATTCCTCCTCTTACGGCACTGATTCTGTTTATCTTTCTTTCAAGAACTGCTTTGAAGTTCACATAGTTTCCGTCAGTGAGAAGCTGGCTTCTGTTGGATTCAATATCATTGGTTTCCTTTGAAAAATGAAGATCCGATCTGTTGTAGGAATAAGAACCTCCAATATTCAAAAGATATTTTCCGAATTTTTGTTTAAAAGAAAGGTTGTGAAATGTATTTTTACCGTTAAGCTTTACCAGGCTGAAATCGGATCCGGATTCAAGACTTTCTGATCTCACGCCCATTTTATTGGAATTGAACATTCCGTAATATTTGAAAAAGCCTCCTGATTTTGTTTTAAATCTGAAATTCAGATCTCCGTTTAGACCTTGCGGAGCTTCAACAAAATCTGTATTAAAATTAAAGACTTTCTGCATCAGGCTTAGCAGAGAATATCCTGCTGTAGCTCCGTAAGAATAGTTTTTATTATCTGATAACTTCTGAAAGCCGGCATTCAGGAAAATAGGTGAAATCCCAACATTATAAGATGTTTCATCCGGAAGATCCACACTTTCCAGCATTAAAGCTCCCGAAAGGGCCTGGCCGTACAATGCAGAATAGCCACCACTTGAGAAGATATTTCCTTTAAAAAGCGAAGTATTGAACTGATCTCTTCCCGCAATTCCCGGAACTGAATTGGAAAAATAATTATTGATAAGACTTCCGTCCATAAAGATTTTAGATTCCGTTCCGGTACCTCCACGGATAAATAGCCCTTCTGTTCCACCTACTTTCTGTACTCCCGGGAGATAAGTCAATGCTGAAGAAATCTGTCCGTCTGCTCCTGCTGTGGTATAAATATCAATGGGAGTGAGTAATGCTGTTGCTCTTTTCTTATCGCTGGCTTCAATAGATCCTGCAGAAACCACCACTGCATCAATCTCACTGATCTGTTCTTTAAGATCAATATTCAAGGTAATATCCTGACTTTCAATAGAAACTGATCTTTCCACATTTTCATATTTCGGGTGGGTAAAAGTAATTGTATGAGCTCCTTTTTCTGAAGTTTCAAAGGTAAAATTACCCTGGGCATCTGTTGTAGCCCCATCATAGGTATCTTTCAGTGTTACATTTACTTCAGCGACTCCTTTGTTTTTGAAGGATACTTTCCCCGATATTTTCACCTGGGAATATCCCATAATGGAAGTGAGAAGAAGAATCAGAAACAGTATGTTTTGTCCTTGTGTTTTCATTTTTATTGTTTTCTGAAATCAAAAATAGCATGAGAAATGCCTTTCTGTAAAAAATATATTACTGAAAGGCATTCTTTTACTCCCGAATGGTAATTAATGAACCGGAATGCAAAAATCCACGATCATTTTTCGTTCCGGATGTTCTTTAAAATTGGAGTGATAGATTTCATAAGGGAAGATTCTTCTCATGGTGTAATTGTTTTCATTCATCCATAAGAACAAAGAAACCCAACATTGTTCAAAATCATCCAATGTCACCTCTCCGCTTCCCACAATGTACTTTCCTCCCTCTAATGTTTCTGGAAAGACTTCCCCGTCCTGCTGCTGAAGTTTTTCATCCAAAAGCATGCAGGCGTGAATCCTGACTTTATCGAGAGGTGTGATTTTACAGCTGTCGTGATAAACAGAGATCATTTTAAGATTCTCCCGAGGAAACAGTTGTTTCTTCTTTGCCCAGTCTATTAAAATGTTGAAAGAAGGTTCTACGCTGGCCATTCCAAGGCTCATTACGGATGCCAGATTCATTTCCGGCATTTCTTTTACTTCGATTTTTAAATTCATTTTAGTCCAGTTTAACAGGTTTTCAATATTGCAAATGTATTGGCTGAAAACCGTATCAACTTGTCCGTTCTTGCTTTGTGTTTGTAAAATCCTGTGAAATTTTTCCGGTGCTGATCTGCGGAATTCTGTTGGAGCGAGACCATAATATTTTTTGAATGTTTTGCAGAAAACAGAATGATTGGAGAAACCAAGGTCCCAATAGATCTCCTTGATGTCCATATTTTTATGAACCGCCAGATGAAGGGCACTTTTCTCTATTTTCTTTCTGATGATATAATTCTGAAGGGTCTCTCCTGTAACCAGCTTAAAGATTCTGTGAAAATGAAACGGAGAATAAGCGCTTACCTCTGAAACTTTTTCCAAAGAAAGATCTGCATCAATATGGTTATCAATATATTGAATTGTTTTTACAATCCGTTTTTTATACTCTTCCACTTCAAAATTATTAGTTTACAAAGATATTTTTCCGGAATGAAAGTCTGTTGTCTTTTATTGCTATTGTCTGGAGGTCATTTCGCTTTTTTTGTCACGAGATATCTTCTTCAAAACGTTTAAATAAAAGAACATCTTCTTTAATTTTCTGATCTGAAGATGCGATATACCCCTGATACTCTTCATGAATAAAAATTTCTCTTGTAAAGAACTTTTCTTTTTCAATCCTGCATTCGTTATTGATCACTTCAAAAGAATCCAGCGGAAGCATCATCCCTGCTCCATGAGCTTTTATTACAGCTTCCTTTCTTGTCCAATAAGTGAAGAATTCTTTCGTTTTATCTTCAGCATCATGAATTTCCTGAAGCTCTTTGGCCGTCATCTGAAATATAAAATCCTTATGATTGATCTTCGGATCTCTGAATTCAACATCTATTCCCAAAGGATATTCTGCAATAGCACAGACCGCAAGCTCTTTGGAATGCGATATATTAAAATAAATATGATGGTCTTTTAAGTAAGGCTTTTTATTGGGAAGAACTCCTGTTTTTACATCAGAAATATTATAATACGTTTTTAATCCATATTGTAAAAGCACCTTTCCCAGTAAAGAAAGCTGTGCATCCTGCCATCTTCTGTATCTCAGGATATCCTGTCTGATTTCCATAGAAAAAGCAGGCAGATGCCTGTCCAGAAGAGGCTGATGTTTTGTTTCATTGATGAATGTATACAGAATAATCATTTTCTATTTCTTTGCGCCTCCTGGATTTGATTTATAAGTGGCTTTCTATCCACTAAAATAAGCTTTTTTTTACCTCGTTTTAAATACAGTTAGCCTCCACAGCTAAGTTCAGAATTTAAGTATAAAACAGCCTATATTAAAGCAATCATTTAAACTAAGTTTTTCAAAAAAGAGTGAGATCATAAAGCCTTTTGGAAAATCTTTTTTAAATTTATCGTAAAATCACTATAAATCATTTAAAAAATGAAAGTACAAACATTAGCATTATTGGCGGGATTTGCAGTTTTTGCCGTTTCATGCGGAACCACAAAAACATACTCTGTAAATGCCAAAAGCGGAACACAGACAGGAGGAACGGCGAAGTTTACTCAAAATGGAAATGAAGTAACCATGAAGCTGGATATTACCAACCTTACTCCTGGAATCCATGCGGTACACATTCATGAAAAAGGAGACTGCTCAGCTGCAGACGGAACTTCTACTGGCGGCCACTGGAATCCTTCAAAGAATGATCATGGTAAATGGGGTGCTGAACATTTCCATATGGGAGATATAGGAAACCTGGTTGCTGATCAGAACGGAACGGCGACATTGACTTTCAAGACAGACAAATGGTGTCTGGGCTGTACAGATGAGTCTAAAAACATCATTGGAAAAGGTCTTATTGTACACGCTGCAGCAGATGATTTCCATACCCAGCCTACCGGAAATGCAGGAGGAAGAGTAGGATGTGTAGAAATTAAGTAATCTACTTTATTCAATAAAAAACCGCTAACCAAAAAGATTAGCGGTTTTTTTTATGTTTAGGATTTAGCCCCCATGTCTGATACAATATTCATTGCTTCCTGCAGGTAAAGATCTTTTTTCAGATTCTTGATCCACATTTCAGATTTTTTCTTGAAAGCTTCATCTTTTTTCTCTCTTTCAATTTCACTTGGATACATGATAAACTGAAGGCCGTTCTCAAATTTCGTCAAAGCTTTGAACTTTTCAATCTGAGATTTTCTGTTCTTCATCAGCTCGTTAAACTTCGTAATATTCAAAGTGATATTTTCTTCTTTATCCAGTTTTTCTCTCCATTGAGCGGATTCTAATAACAACTGGTAATTGCTGTTTTTAGCCATTCTGTCTGCACTCGCTTTTTCCAGCGCCTGAATGTTGAAATAGTTCAGTTTCTGGAATTTTGTAGGTGAAATTTTGTCCCAGGCCAATGCATAATCATCATATCGCTCTCCTACTTCAGCATAAGTAAAGAAATCCTTCATCTGAATATCAGAAACGATACCTTTTCTCTGGGTAGATTCTCCTGTTATTCTATAGAATTTCTGGATCGTCAGTTTTAAAGATCCGAAATCATCTTCTGTGTTCAGGAATCTGTTCAGATCCACAAAAGTCTGAACGGTACCTTTTCCGAAAGACTGCGGAGATCCGATGATCATTGCTCTTCCATAATCCTGCATTACACCTGCAAGGATTTCTGAAGCGGAAGCGGAAAGTTCATTTTGCATAATGACAAGCGGGCCAGTCCAGATAGGAGCTTCGTTCTTATTTTTAAGCGTCTGTATTTTTCCATTTCCGTCTTTCACCTGAACATAAGGACCAGCTTCCATGAAAAGTCCCATAATATCACCTACTTCAGTTAAAGAGCCTCCGCCATTATTTCTAAGGTCAAGAATAATCCCTTCAATATTCTGAGCTTTAAGTTTAATAATCTCGTTTTTAATGTCATCAGAAGCGTTTCTTCCTTTGGCATTTTCAAAGTCAGCATTAAAACTTGGAAGGTTGATGAAACCGTATTTTTTACCATTTGGAGCATTCACTACAATACTTCTTGCAAATGTATCTTCGATAGCAACTTCTTCACGGATCATCGTTACATCTTTAATGGTACCGTCTTTTTTCTGAACCGTTAAGGTTACCGGAGTTCCTTTTTCACCTCTGATCAAACGTACTGCTTCATCAGAAAGCATTCCCACTACATTTACAGCATCTTCTTTCGGTTTGGATCTTACTTTGAGGATTTTATCACCTTCTGAAAGCTGTTTCGACTTCCATGCCGGTGCTCCAATAGTAAGCGCTCCTAAGTAAAGGTTTCCTTTTTTCTCCTGGATCAAAGCCCCGATACCGATTACTTTTCCGGTAAACTGAGTATCAAAATCTTCTTTATCTTTTGGAGAATAGTAGTTGGTGTGCGGATCAAATACTTCTGTATATGCATTCATATACACGGTAAACCAATCCATTTTCTTTCTCTTTTTGAATCTCGTGAAAGTATCTTTTACAAGGTCTTTTACTTCATCAGTCGCTTTTTTGATCTTCTCGTCCTGAGTAAGCGGCTTAAACTTGATCGTATCTTTCAGTTTGTATTTCTGAACAGAGTCTTTCTTTTCTTTCTGAGCTTCTTCTTTGCTGTTCATCGACTCAACTTCCTGAAGGATATTGTATTTGATGAATTTTTTCCACTCATTATACTGTTCCTGTTTGTTGGCAGGTACTTTTTTTAATTTGGGCTCAAGAGTAAGCGTTTCATCTTCCTGAAGATTGATGGGCTTGCTGAAGATATCCTGTGTGATTTTATCAATCTCATCTACTCTCTGGTATAGCCTGTCAATCGTAAGCTTATAGAATGTCAGATCACCTTGTCCGATATAGTCATCAAGCTTGGTTTCATGCTTGCTGAATTCATCCATATCAGATTGAAGAAAATATCTTTTTGCCGGATCTACCAATTCGAAATAATGCTTATAAACGTCCTTCGAATAGGCATCATTGATAGATTTCGGGCTATAATGCAGATAAGAAAGTGTGTTTTTTACGCTCACCATTATCGTCTGCATCTTTTCATCGTCATTCTGTGGCGAGTTGAAACAAAACATTAGACTGGTTAATGGAATAAGGAGTAAAAATTTATTCAGTTTGAAATTTTTCCACATAAACTGTCTTTATTTATTAATTTTTTTAAAATAAGTATAATAATTAGTAGCAGTAAGTCTGGTACTGTTACAAATGATCAAATTTAATACCTTATTTACAAATATCGACAGTTTTGACGATTTTTATTTAAAGAGATTGACAAATAATCGAGACAGTGTCAGCCATTTCCTATTATCAGGCTGTTTGATTACAAAATGATACAGATCAGCCTTTTCTCAGGCATATGTGAAGCTTTGTTTTTTTAGTTAAAAACTAAAGAACACATACCACAAAAATCAATTTCATATCATAAAGGCATAAAATATGCAGAGAATTAACCATACAAATTCAAAATATTAAGTCATGAAAAGTTTATTATGGTTAGTAGCAGTCATCTGCATCGTTGTTTGGCTATTGGGAATGCTGGGAGTCGTTCCCGGAATGAGCACAGGTTATTTAATTCACGTTTTACTGGTTATTGCTATTATTGTTATTCTTTATAATATCATTTCCGGTAGAAAACCTCTCGACTAGTTTATTATTTTGTACAACCACTTAACATTAAAACTATCAGGCTTTACAGGTGTTCTTCACAGGATAACAAGAGGTTTTCATGGGAAGCACCTGTAAAATTCTGAGTTTGATGAAATAAAGTTCATAGTAAACTTCCTTCATTTTAGTCAGATATTCTGCATCTGGTATTTTTCTTTATTGGTGCTTTGATCTTCACTCTCTGAAGCAAAAGCAAAAGGATTTTATTTCTATTTTCACAACAGCCAATCCCAATCTGGTATTTTATGGCGTCTGATTTTTACCTACATTTGGTGTGTTGAAAATCTATTTGTTCAATTCTGAAAATGAACAAACTCACTCTATTTAAATAAAAAATTAAAGATAATTTATGGAAAGACCACTTATTCTGGTGACTAATGATGACGGAATTACAGCTCCTGGTATCAGAAATCTTGTCAGTTTTATGAATGAAATCGGAGAAGTAGTGGTTGTAGCCCCCAACTCTCCCCAAAGTGGAAAAGGCCACGCTATTACCATCAACTCTACCCTAAGTTACGAAGAAGTTACCCTGGACGGCCCGCAGACTGATTTTTCCTGCAGCGGAACTCCTGTAGACTGTGTAAAAATGGCTCTTGATAAAATTCTGAAAAGACGACCGGATATTGTGGTTTCAGGAATCAATCACGGGGCAAATTCTTCTATCAATGTAATTTATTCGGGTACAATGTCTGCTGCGGTAGAAGCTGGTGTGGAAGGAATTCCTGCTATTGGATTCTCATTGCTGGATTTCAGCTGGGAAGCAGATTTTACCCAGGCTAAAGAATTTATTCAGAATATCGTAAGAAGAACATTGGAAAATCCAATGCCAAAAGGAATTGTATTGAACGTGAATATTCCAAAACTCCCGGCGGAAGAAATAAAAGGTGTAAAAGTCTGTAAGCAGGCTCATGCCAAATGGGAAGAAAGCTTTGATGAAAGAATCAATCCACACGGTAAAAAATATTACTGGCTAACAGGTTATTTCAACAATATGGACGATTCTGAAGATGCCGATGAAACGGCATTGGCTAACGGATATATTTCTATTGTTCCGGTAAAGTTTGATCTTACTGCGTATGAATACATGAAAACATTGGAAGAAGTGATGACTTTTGAAGATGTAAAAGAAGTAAAATAACAAGGGAATAATAAAAGCGTGAAATCAGATTTCACGCTTTGCTTTTATATTGTTAAAATAATACTCTATCTTCTTTTCTGAGCTCTTCCAGATAAGCCTTTTTTTCATCTCTGTAGAAAAGGTTCATCGTTTCAAAAGGGATTAACTTCAGGTCTTTATTGACAATATGTACGCATGACTTCTTCACCGCTCGTACATCAAAATCATGAGCATCCATAAAGTTCATGATAATTATTCTGAAAAGGTTATCATAGTCAAGATCCGGAGCACAAACATCCGGCAGGCAACACAGTAATTGATTGACTTTAGGCTGAACTTTATCTACGGAAATTCCGGTACTGAAAATATCCAGCAGCTGCATATGCAATCCTTTATCCTGTTCATAAACAATGGTATTCCTTGATTCATTATTCAGGAGATCTGCAGGATTGATATATCGGGTTAAAGGAATTGTTTCGCCCTGAAGTTTCAGGATATATCCCATAGCCAGCGCATCCGGGTTACATGGAACGGGAATAATATCATCAGAATTTAATAATGGAAACTGATTGATAATTTCCTGTCTTACCTCCGTTAAGGTAATTTTTTCATGAGCAGAATCTTCCCGGTTTCTTCCGGCAATTTCAACCGGCTGGAAGGTAATTCCTCTTACACATTTCTGTTTCAGGGCAAATTCTATAATTTTTCCAATTTCATCAATATTTTTATCTTTTTGAAGAACAATAACCAGTGTCGTAGAAAGGTTAAGTTCATTAAGCTTTTCCAGTGCTTTCATTCTGACCGCGGTAAGATCCTTCCCTCTGAAATCTTCCAGGACTTCAGGTTTAAATGAATCAAACTGAAGGTAAATTTCAAACTCAGGAGCATACGTCGCCAACTGTTCAGCAAATCCCGGATCATTGGCTATTCTGATTCCGTTGGTGTTCAGCATCAGATGTTTGATCGGTTTTGATTTGGCAATATCCATAATTTTGAAAAACTCCGGATGAATGGTAGGTTCTCCTCCACTGATCTGCACCACGTCCGGTTCCCCTTCATTTTTTACAATAACATCAAACATAGCCTCAATTTCTTCCAGGCTTCTGTGACTTCCATAATGGGGTGAGGACATCGCATAACAGGTTGGGCAGGTCAGATTACAGCGATCAGTCACTTCTACGATAGAAAGACAGCTATGCTGTTCATGATCTACACATAGTCCACAATCATAGGGGCAGCCATATTCCACATCAGTTCCGAAATGGAAGGGCATTTCAGAGGCTTTATTATAGTTTCTTATATTTTTATAATAGTGTACATCAGAAGCTATTTTTGTTTTAAAAAATCCATGATCCGGACATCTTTTGGTCATAAAAACAGTTTCATCTTCAATAATGATCTTGGCACCTACCCTTTTAAGACATTCCGGGCAAAGACTGATGGTATAATCGTAATACGTATAATTTCTTACTGGCATAGCAAATTTTTTAAAGTCCTCCGCAAATATAACCGCTGATTAACCCACAGATCAGAAGGGATATAAGCATGGTCTGGATAAATTGTTTCCTGGTGAATTTCCGGTCTCCTTTCCTTTCATAAATAAGTTTTGTAATAAAAGCGACAATGAGGGAAAAAACCAGCGCAGCCAAAATAATTGCACCAATAATCATTATCACTACCCCAGCCAGATTGAGATTCCCTTCTAAAATAGTTAATGTTTTCATCTTGAATATTTTAAATATAAAGATCCGGTATTTTTTATTTTATAAATGTAGTAAATAATTACACAGATACACACCATTTGAATCGTACCCATATTTCCAATGATTTCTACCCTTGGTTTTATAAAATCCAAAAGGAATCTGAATGTAAAATAGCTGAGCATAAACAGCTGAAATATAAAGCCGGAAGGGTATTTTTTACGATTCTGAATATACTTTAATCCAATCCAAAGAAGAATTAAAAAGGCTATTTCATACAAGGCAACAGGGTGTCTGAGATATTGGTCTCCCAAATGCATTCCAAAAACAGAATCAGTAGGAATACCATATGTTTCTTCATCAATACCTGTAAGAAAACATCCTATTCTGCCTATAATCATGGCCAATATCAGGGGAAAAACAATAAGATCTCCCGTACTTTCTTTATGATGTACAATCTTTTTTGCCAGCTCTACTCCCATTAAACCAAAAGCCAGTCCGCCCACAATAGTATTGTTTGACCAGAACTTCCTGAAAGAAAAATTTTCAAATAATGCATAAGGGTTTTCAAGATTACCAATCAGCTTGGAACCTATCAAAGCTCCGGCAGTGGCACCAATTAAAACCGCCGCAGAAGTATTGAAAGAAAGTTTTTCCTTAGCCTTACGTTTCAGATAAAAATAATATCTCATGCCCAGAAACATTCCGGCAGCCTCAAAAAGCGGATGCGCAAGGATCGTTTTGCCGAAAATATGAAATGTTACAGGAAAATCCATTATTTCAAAAATACACTATTTCATATTATTCACTACCTTTATTCTGACAAATAATTACAAAATGCGTATAGAATATGACATAAAACTGGGGTTCAAGGATGTAATGTTCCGCCCTAAGCGCTCTACTTTAAAATCGCGCTCGGAAGTTGATTTACAGAGAGAATTTACCTTTAAACATACCAGGAAAAGATGGACAGGAGTTCCTGTAATTGCAGCCAATATGGATACGGTAGGAACTTTTGAAATGGCAGTGGAGCTGGCCAAGGAGAAAATTATTACCGCGGTTCACAAGCATTATACTCCTGAGGAATGGAGCAAGTTTCTCAACAGCCAGCCTGAAAGTATTCATCAGTATATTGCACTGAGTACCGGAACCGGAAAAGCTGATGAAGAGAAAATAAAACAGATCCTCGATAAGCACCCAAAAATTGAGTTTCTTTGTATAGATGTAGCCAATGGTTATTCTGAGCATTTCGTTGAATTTGTGAAGAAAGCAAGAGCCAATTTCCCGGATAAAATTATTATAGCAGGAAATGTGGTTACCGGAGAAATGGTGGAAGAACTTCTTCTGGTAGGTGCAGATATCATAAAAGTAGGTATTGGCCCTGGATCTGTGTGTACGACCAGAGTAAAAACAGGAGTGGGATATCCTCAACTTTCTGCGATTATAGAATGTGCAGATGCTGCGCACGGTTTGGGAGGTCATATCATTGCTGACGGCGGATGTAAGGTTCCCGGTGATGTAGCAAAAGCTTTCGGCGGCGGTGCAGATTTCGTCATGCTGGGCGGGATGTTTGCCGGACATGATGAAAGTGGTGGCGAAATGATTGAAGAAAACGGCAAAAAATATCGCCTTTTCTATGGGATGAGCTCTAAAACAGCCATGAATAAGCATTCCGGAGGTGTGGCTGAATATCGTGCTTCTGAAGGAAAAACAGTAAAGGTGGCCTATAAGGGACCTGTTTCAGAAACCGTAAAGGATATTTTAGGAGGTGTACGATCTACCTGTACTTATGTAGGTGCTTCAAAGCTTAAAGAACTTTCCAAGAGAACTACTTTTATAAGAGTCCAGGAGCAGGAAAATCAGGTTTTTAAAGACTAAAAATAAAATAAAAGGCTTTAGAATATTTATCTAAAGCCTTTATTCTTTTGTTCTGATGTATTTTTTATTGAAATATTTTTCAAGCTGATCATTTACATAGGTTTTTTCCTCTTTTAAAGAAGCCATTTCATCCATATATAAAATTCTGGGAACTTCTTTTATTTTATCTACCACAACAGAATCCTGAGACGAGTTTTTAATTATATCAACTCTCTGATTCATCTCTCTTTCATATTCCTTAAGATCTGTAGTCAGAAGCTCCATGACTATATTTTCACCATTGAAATCAATATTAAAATAAGAATATTTCTCAGGGAAAACTTTGAGTTCAGGAAGGAAAATAATGAAAAGAGAAACCCACCAGAACTTTTTAATTTTCTCGAATTTGAAAAAGGCGATTAGTGAAAAACTAATTAAAAAATAGAAGATGATACTTTCAAACTGCCTTGCAATGGAGGTCAGAATATACCCTGTAAATAACAAAGGTATCAATGAAACCAACCAGAATAAAACAGCTTTTTTCAACAGTATCTGAGTAGCGATTTTCCTGAGTTCTTCTTCAAAAACCTTAATAAACAATGGAAGTACTGCGATAACCTTAAGCCCTACATATGCTGTATCAGCACCAAAAAGAGCAATCCTTTTCAACCATTTTACAACACCACTTTCTACCTCTCCCATTCTGTTGAAATTTCCTGGTGCAAGAAAACATACCAGCAGGAAAACGGTTCCCAGGAGTGCCAAAAACAAGTTCTTTTTATTACGTTTCTGATAATAAGATACCAACAGAATTCCCCATACAATCAATGCCAGAATTTCATTGGAACCCATCAGCAGTATGATAAGCGGTAGAGAAAGATAAAACCAGATATTCTCTCCCGTATCTTTATTTTTTATAATAAAATAGTGTAAAATACCCGCTAAAATTACAGGAACGAAATAGATATTTGAACCCGTGATCCAGAAGTAATGCTCAGGCAGGCTTACCAGAAGTATGGTATAAAAGAAAAACAAAAGGAATCCTTTTTTGAGAGATTCTTTCAGAGAATAGTGGAAATATTCTTTCAGGTTTAATGCGGAAATTCCAATAAAGGAAAACATTAAAAAGACAGGATAGATTTTCGGAACAATATTATTACTGTCATAAAAGACGGGATTAAACATATTGATAGAATACCCAAAATATCTTCCTCCCCATGTTGTATAAGTATCTTTAAAACTTTCCAGTAGTCCCACTTTTCTGGTTGTATAGGACCAAAAATAATCATCGGTCTGATATACATTAAAGAAACTAATGTATGCCAGACCGATGAATAGTAAAACGGACAAGAATAAAACTATATTCTGTACTTTTTTCATTTTTTATGTTAACATTCCACCGTCAACGTTTAACGTCTGTCCGGTAATGTATGCAGACATTTCGCTGCCTAAGAATACACATGCATTGGCGATATCTGCAGGCTGACCTCCTCTCTTCATCGGAATTTCTTCTCTCCATCCCTGAACGGTTTTTTCATCCAGAACAGCCGTCATTTCTGTTTCGATAAATCCAGGTGCAATCGCATTACATCTGATATTTCTTGAGCCTAACTCCAGTGCAACAGATTTTGTAAACCCGATCACCCCGGCTTTAGAAGCTGCATAGTTGGCTTGTCCGGCATTACCCTTCACCCCTACTACAGAAGTCATATTAATGATAGATCCTGATCTTGCCTTCATCATCGGCTTAATTACTGCCTTTGTAAGGTTAAAAACTGAATCTAAATTTACTTTGATTACTTGATCCCAATCTTCTTTGGACATTCTCAATAACAGGTTATCTTTTGTAATCCCTGCATTGTTTACCAAAATATCAATCTGCCCGAACTCTGCCATTACTTCCTCCACCAATTTCTGAGCAGCATCATAATCTGATGCGTCAGACTGATATCCTTTAATTTGGGTTACAGAACTTAAAGCTGCTTCTAATTCTTTTGCTTTGTCTACAGAGCCAGCGTAGGTAAATGCTACCTTTGCTCCCTGCTGAGCAAACATTTCAGCAATTCCCTTACCGATTCCTCTTGTAGCTCCGGTAATTAGTGCTACTTTTCCTTCTAATATTTTCATATCTATTGACAATTATTTTTTATAACTCGTTCAGCTAGTGACAGCTGCCTCTTCATGTTTCTACAATTCCTTTCTGAAATTAAACGGTTTGCAAAGATATTATAAAATGTTATTCAACCCATTTAAATTGTCAAAATACTAGCTTTTTTTTGATGAATATCAGGATTTTCATTAAAGTTGAACATAATTATTTTTAAATCTGGTGAAATAAATAAAGTCTGTTTTTTTACTCTTATCCAGTCTTAATACCTCTTTCTGCCAAAAGTATTTATCATAAATAATGTCTTTCAAAGGCTCATTCTGAAAATTGGAAACCCCAAATTTTCCTTCTTTTTTCACGACAATTTCGTTTTCAGCATTTCCGAATGTGATAATATCTTCGTATACAAACGGTACAATTTCTGTTCCCTTCCCATCCAGGATTCCATAAAAGTTGTCTGTATTTCTGCAGACCAAAGGTTTTGAATACTGATTGAGAGGATTAAAATAGTCAACATCTTCATTTTTAATCTCGCTGATATTTTCCAACTCAGATATAGAATGATCTTTTACAGAAAATCTATAATAGCGTTCCTGCTTTCCAATGATAAGATTGTCGGGATAAAAACCGAAAATCTGAACTCCGTCTCCTACAATATTTTTAAGATCTTTATCTAAGAATTGTTCTTCATTTCCTTTTTTAAGGTAAATAAAATCTTTTCCTGAAACAGTAAAACTTTTGATAAAATCGTATTCCTGCGGAAAAATGATGTTACCCTGCAGGTCTATAATGCCGGATTTTTTTGCTTTATCATTATAAACACTGAATAAATTACCTAATAAAGGATTTACGTATTTAAAAGTCTGTGCGTACAGCTTTCCGTCTTTCTTACTGAAAACTGTTGTCTTTCCGTTTTTCGTAAGATAGATATATTCTTTTTTGCCAAAATATTCCGGAGTGATATCGTTAAAAATTTCTTCGGCGATCGTATTGTCTTCCGCATCAATCAAGCCATACTTTCCTGTACTTTTATTTTTAGTAATCAGATAAGGATAAGCATTGATGTTGACAACCTGTTTAGAAAATTTGTGCAGTGTTTGTCCGTTATTACCAATGATTTCACTTTCTCCATTTTCATTAATGATAAGTGCCCTGTCCTCTTCAAAGCTGTAGTCTTCTTTAAATTCCCGGGTGCTGAGCTGTTTTCCGTTAAAGTCATACAGAAACCATTTTTTATCTTTTAAAACAAAAAGCCTGTTCTTCCCTGAAAAACGGATCTTTTCCGAGTAAGGAATGATTTCCTTTCCGTTAAAATCATAAACGGCTTCTGAATTCTGTTTTGATGAAATAATGCATTCTTCACTCCACCACGGTGTATTAAATTCCTGATCGTTCAGAGGAATAAGTTCTTTTCCCTTTTCATCAATAACAGCTGATTTTCTACCATTTCCTTCCTCAGAATAAAGAATAAACCGGTTTTTGAAAACATGCAGAATACTTCCTTTGTAAGGTGATTCAAATGTAATAGTGCCTAAAGAATCCACAATTCCCTGTTTCTTATAATCAGTATCGTAGAATGTTCCATATCCCTCAGAATAAGAACTGATTTCTTTCCCCGTCTTTTTCGACAGGATCACCTTCATATATTGGTTAGTTTGCGCTGTACAGACTACAGAACACAATACAAAAACTAATTTTTTCAAAGAAATTTAAATAGAATTATTGACAATAAGGACGATCTCTCCTTTTAAAGTTTTACTCTTGGAGAACTCAATTAATTCATTGATTGTTCCTCTTTTAGTTTCTTCAAATTTTTTAGAAATCTCACGGCTTAAGCTTACTTTGGTTTCTTCTCCGAAGAATTCTTTGATCTGTTCCAGAGTGGTATTAATCTTATGAGGGCTTTCGTACAAAACGATGGTCTTTTTTTCTTCAGCAAGTTGCTTCAGCTTGGTTTGTCTTCCTTTTTTCTGCGGCAGAAACCCTGCGAACAGAAATTCGTTATTAGGAAGACCTGAAACAACAAGTGCCGGAATGAGCGCCGTAGCTCCGGGAAGGCAGATCATATCAATATTGTTATCTGCTCCTGCTTTGGCCAGTAAATATCCGGGATCTGAAATACCCGGAGTTCCTGCATCGGTAATAATAGCAATATTCTGCCCGTTTTTAAGGTCTGTAATCACCTTCTCCGTTGCCTGATGCTCATTATGTAAATGATAAGACTTTAAGGGCTTGGAAATCTCAAAATGTTTTAAAAGTATTCCTGAAGTTCTGGTATCTTCACATAAAATATAATCTACTTCTTTCAGAACATTTACCGCCCTGAATGTCATATCTTCTAGGTTCCCGACAGGTGTGGGAACAAAATATAGGATTCCGCTCAAAATTATAAGAATTTATTTTCCACCAATATCCAAAGTCTCTGTGCATATTCATCCACCTTATTCCATTTTCTGTCATAGTACAGATCACTCAGGTATTCTTTGGCTTCTTCCAGTGTTCTGAATTGGTTCAGCTGATAAACAGTATCGTTCAGGTCTGCCTGGCTTCCTTCAAAAAGCATCTTCGTGAAGGCAAGTCTGTCATTCAGATCCAGCTTAAATTCAGGTTTCAGCTTGTCTGCTTCCATAAATTGGGTTGGAATATTGGATTTCAGAATACTTCCTGTATCTTCTTTGGCAACAGGAGCTGTTTTTTCTTCCTTGGGAAGTTCCAGGTGGTCGTCATCAAAAAGTGACTGAACAGCCTTCATTCCTTTGATATTGGCTAATTTTATTTTTTTCTCCCGATGGTATTCTTCCAAATTTTCGAAGCTCTCATCGGAACGATGTTTATCTGTTTCTTCGGGAACAGGTTTATCGATTTCAACAATCTTTCTGCGGTCATAGACTTCAGCAAGAATGCTTTCTTCTTTTACAGGTTCTTCAGAGTGGTCATTTTTGATCTCACTCAGAATATTTTCTACATTGGAAGTTTCTGTAGCCATTTCACCCTGTTCTATGGAAATGTTTGAAGCCACAAATTGTTCTTCGTTTTCTTCAATCAGTATTTCATCATCCAGCGTTTCTGTATCAAAAATGCTTGGAATGGTTTCTGTAACAGAAGATTTCACATCATTTGCTACCGCAGACTCAGGTTCTTTCTTCGATTCCTCTTCAGAAATTAACTCTTCCTGCTCTTCTATTTCATGAAGCTGATTACTGAAAACCGCTTCTTCTGCTGTTACTTCATTATAAAACAGATCTTCATTAAGATCTTCATCCGAATCCGGTGTAGAATCAGCAAGGATTTTATCCTCATCCACAAAACTCAGAACAGCTCTTTGTTCTTCTGAAATTTCATTTTCATCAATTTCATTCAGCTGATTATTAAAAACTGCTTCTTCTTCCAGGGTTTCATTTCCAAAATCCTGTTCCTGATTTTCAGGTGCGTTTTCAGTCTTATTTTCTTCTACAAAGCTTACGATATTTTCGTGGAACTCGTTTTCAACAATTTCATTCAGCTGATTATTGAAAACAGCTTCTTCTTCAGATTGATCTGAAAAAACTTCATTTTCATCAATTTCGTTCAGTTCATTATTGAAAATAGCCTCTTCTTCCGTCACTTCATTTCCGGTATCGTGATGCTCTGTTTCTCCGGAATCAAAAGAGACATAGTGATGGTCCGGATTCTGTGCCGGATTGTCTGCTACGAAGTATTCGATATTTTTTTCCAGCAGTTTCAAAAAAGAAATCCTGTTAGCAAGCTCATCCACAAGATCTTGCTTGGAAAGTAATTCGTCTATATTACTTATTTTGTCCAGATTATCAATGATATTCATGGATTCAAAAAAAATCTTTTCCTTTAAATCTTGGATATTCTGCATAATAAGATTCTTATTAAAATTGCTTACTTTTGATGTTAAAAATATACGGCTAATTTAACAAATGTTTTTAGAAAATACAATTAATCATTCCAAACAAAGTGGTTGGATGGAAGTAATTTGTGGCTCTATGTTTTCCGGTAAAACCGAGGAACTTATCCGCAGATTGCGAAGAGCGGAAATGGCAGGACAGAATGTGGAAATTTTTAAACCAAAAATGGATGTACGGTATTCTGAAGAGGATGTAGTTTCCCATAATCAGAATAAAATCCGCAGTACAGCAGTAGAAAACCCTAATGAAATTCTTCTGCTGGCTTCCAATTGTGATGTAGTAGCCATTGATGAAGCTCAGTTTTTTGATGAAAGCATTGTTGATGTTGCCAACCAGCTCGCCAATAGCGGGATCAGAGTGGTTATTGCAGGACTGGATATGGACTTTTTAGGCCGTCCGTTCGGGCCAATGCCCAATTTGATGGCGACTGCAGAGTATGTTACAAAAGTGCATGCTATTTGTAAGAGAACCGGTAATCTTGCCAACTACTCGATGAGAACTTCACAGGGAGATAATCTGGTGGAACTGGGAGAAACAGAAAGTTATGAAGCAGTAAGCCGCCGTGTTTTTATTGACGAAGTACTTTCAAAAAGAAAATAATCGGATAAAGCAGACGACGAAATCACTAAATTGTAAAACTGTTTGCTATAAACCGTAAAATATATTCACTAATATAAAATGAAAAGCGAAAAAGCTACACTGTAAAATATTTAAAAAGGAAAAACCGGATGATGTCATAAATCTTAGCCCTTTTACTATTTTACCTTTTTGCCGTTTCGCTAAAAAAAGCAGAAAGGGTACCAATGAATTATACAGTACAACACATTGCAGGGATCACCAATTCACAGGTCATTGGTGACGGAAGTTTATTGATCAAAAATATAGCATACGACAGCAGGATTATTTATTCTATCAAGAATACGGCTTTCATTGCGATCAATACTCACAAAAATTCCGGTGAAAAATTTATTGAATCTGCAATGGACAGGGGAATCAATGTCATTATTTCTGAACATCATTATCCGGCGTTTGAAAATATAACCTGGATCATTGTTGAAAATTCTGTAGCGTTTCTTCAAAAGTTAGCAAAGTATCATTTCGAACATTCTCATTTACAATCCATCGGGATTACGGGAAGTAATGGTAAAACTATATTAAAAGAATGGCTCTATCAATGTCTGTGGAATGAATTTCCTACCGTGAAAAGCCCTAAAAGTTTTAATTCACAGATCGGTCTTCCGCTGTCTCTTCTTCAAATCAACAATTCTCATCAACTGGGAATTTTTGAGGTGGGAATTTCAAAACCGGATGAAATGGAAAAACTTGAACATATTTTCCACCCTCAGATCGGACTGCTCACGCATATCGGAACGGCCCATGCGGCCAACTTTTCTTCCGAGGAAGAATTGATTGATGAAAAAATCATTCTTTTCAAAAATTCTGAAGTCATCATTTATAATGGAGACAATCTTCTTGTTGATCAAAAAATTAAAAAATCCTATTCTGATAAAAAATTAATTGCTTACGGTTTTAAAAAAGAGAACCAGGTTTTCATCAAAAACAATATTTCCAAAGATGAAAACATCATTGTTGAATATTTGGGTGAAGAAATCAGTTTTCCGGTGCATCAGAGAGACGAAGCGACATTAACCAATGCTATGGCGCTTATCTCTGTGCTTAAGGAACTGAATATCGAAAATAAAAAGATCGTTGAAAAAATCAACCTTTTAAAAGCCGTTGAAATGAGACTTGAAGCGATTGAAGGAATTAAAGGCAATATTATCATCAATGATTCTTTTAATCTGGACCTCGATTCTTTGAAGACTGCCCTCCAGTTTTTGAATGAATATAATAAATCTAAAAAATCTCTGGTCTTAACAGATATTGTTGGAGTGAATTCCAATGCCAAAGAATTATACGAGGAAGTTTCAGAATTGGTGAATGAACAGAATTTTGATTCTGTATTCTTGATCGGTGATGAAATTTCAAACTTCAGTGAATTATTTAAAGCTAAAACCTATACTTTTATTGATACTAAAGAGCTGATTGAAAGTAAGCATCTTAGTGACATAGAAAATCAGATCATCTTACTGAAAGGAGCAAGGAAATTTGAGATTGAAAAATTGAAAGATATTCTTGAACTCAGAAAACATGATACAGTACTTGAAGTAAACCTTAATGCGATTCTTCATAATATCAACTATCACAAATCACTGCTGAAGCCGGGAACTAAAATGATGGCTATGGTAAAAGCCAATGCCTACGGTTTAGGAAGTTTTGAAGTATCAGAGTTTCTTCAGCACCATCATATAGATTATCTTGGGGTAGCCTATGCAGATGAAGGTGTAGAGCTTCGTAAAAAAGGGATTACTACTCCTATTATTGTGATGAATCCTGAACAGCACAGTTATCAGACGATTATCGAATATAACCTGGAGCCGGAAATTTACAGTTTCAGAGTTCTGGAATTATTCTATGAAGCGGTTCAGAAATCCGGATATGATAAGAAATATCCAATCCATATCAAACTGGAAACAGGAATGCACCGTCTTGGTTTTAAAGATTTTGAACTGGATCATTTAAGCGAAACTTTAAGCCACAAAAATGTAAAGGTCCAAAGTATGTTCAGCCATTTATCATCTTCTGATATGCCTGAAGAAAAAGAATTTACTTTGAAACAACTGGAGGTTTTTGATAAAAATTCAAGTTACCTCATTGAAAAACTGGGTTACACTCCCATCCGCCACATCCTGAATTCAGCAGGAATTACCAGCTATAAAGATCATCAGCATGATATGGTAAGAATCGGTATTGGTATGCTGGGAGAATCAGCAGATGCTGAAATTCAGAAACAATTACGTTCTGTGGTAAGCTTTAAAACCGTAATTTCACAGATATCAACCGTTGAAAATGGTGAATCGGTAGGATACAGCAGAAGATATAAAGCAGATCATCCTACAAGAATTGCAACCATTCCAGTGGGATATGCGGACGGAATTCCAAGACTGATCGGAAATCAGGTAGGAAATGTGGGAGTTAATAAAACGCTGGCACCCATCGTTGGAAATATCTGCATGGATATGATGATGATTAATGTAGACCATATTCCTGGTGTAAGAGAAGGCGATACGGTAACTGTTTTCAACGCCAAACCAAGCTTAAAAGAATTCGCAGGCTACTGCAAAACGATAACCTATGAAGTATTAACCTCCATTTCACCTCGGGTGAAACGGATTTATATAAAAGATTAACTATGAGAAAACTCCTGATTCTGCTTTTCATATTCCCACTGTTATTGATCCATTCTCAGGTAAAAAAAAATCTGGTAATTCCGAAGAATCCAAAAATAGGCCTGTCGCTGGCCGGTGGTGGAGCCAAAGGATTTTCACATGTTGGAGTTCTTAAAGTATTGGATTCATTGGGAGTGAAAGTGGATTACATTTCCGGAACCAGTATGGGAGCCATTGTAGGCGGATTGTATGCCGCCGGCTATTCCGGAAAAGAAATAGAAAAAATAGTCATGGATACGGATTTCTATTCTCTGATTATGGATCCAAAGTCCCGGCAGGAAGCCAGCTTTTTCAACAAATCCGTAGATAAATATCTTTTATCCATTCCGCTTAAAAACGGAAAAATCACACTTCCCTCTTCCATCAGTACCGGCCAGAGAAATGTTTATCTTCTGAAAGAACTTTTCAAAAACGTTTCCAATATTGAAGACTTTTCCAAAATGCCTATTCCATTCCTTTGTGTTGCTACCAATCTTGAAAGTGGCAATATGCAGATTTTTGAAAAAGGAGATCTCGTACAGTCTATTATGGCAAGTTCTGCGTTTCCTTCTTTAATGGATCCTGTAAAAATTGGCGACAGTATTTATATTGACGGAGCAATGACGGTAAACTATCCGTCAAAGCCTTTAAAGGACAAAGGAATTGACATCGTCATTGGTGTGGACCTTAACCAGGATCTTTCGAAAAGAGAGGATTTAAACAATATTATAGCCATTCTGAACCAGGTTATTGATTTCGGCATCAAAAAAGATACCCGAAGACAATACAGATATACAGACATCAATATTAAACCTAATCTGAAAGGGATGTCCGCCACCAGCTACGATGATAAAAAGAAAATTCTGGACAGCGGATATGTGGAAGGTATGAAATATTCCCAGGTATTAGACCAGCTGCCCAAGAGACCATTTGACCGTCTCAGACAACAGGTGAATCCAATCTATTCCAATGTTTATAAAATAGATAGTATTTCTATTGAAGGAAGTAAAATTTACGGAAAAAACTACACATTAGGGAAAATGGGGTTACGCCTACCCTCTTTGCAGACCTACGGAAGTATTAATAAAATGATTGATAAACTGGTTGCCACCAACAACTACAAATTTATCAATTATGATATCGTTCAGGAGAATGACGCCAACTATCTGAAGCTTTACGTGACTGAAGATGATGCCCGTCATTTTTTAAAATTCGGATTACATTATGACGAAGTTTTTAAAACAGGACTTCTTTTGAATTATTCTGCCAAAAGACTTTTATTCAAAAATTCAAACCTTTCGGTGGATCTCGTTGTAGGAGACCGTCTCAGATATTACCTTAATTATTTTGTAGATAACGGATACATTCCTGGAGTTGGTCTCTATTCGTCAGGAATGAGCTTTGATATAAAGAATGTAGATAATTATGTAGTAGACCGCTGGGAATGGATCAGAAATGAAGCTTATATACAGTCTACCTGGAAGGATAAATTTGCCATTGGCGGCGGTATCAGCCACGATTATTTTAAAGCAGAAAACAGCAATGGAGATAACAGGCGATACAGCCGTTTTCTGAACCCTTATGTATTTATTAAGACCGACACTCAGGATGATAAGGAATTCCCTACAAAAGGGGTTTATTTTGCAGCAGAAGGAAAGGTTGTAGATCTTTTAAAGTCTGAAGTTGATAAAAGAATTATTCAGATCAAAGCAGACCTTAAACTTAATATTCCACTTAGCAAACAATTCAGTTATCGTCTCAATCTGTTTGGAGGGGTTACTATCGGTGAAAACCTTCCAGGCTATTATCAGTACAGATTAGGTGGAATTTTTGAGCAGAATCTCATCAATTTTAAAAGTTTTGGAGGATTCTATTTCGCCCAGCTTTATACAAACAATGTAATACTGGCATCCAATGATGTTCAGTTTAAGTTTAATAAAAACTATTTTATCAGCGGAAACTTTACCTTTGCCAACTTATCAAACGATATCAAGTTTGAGGATGCAGTTAAAGTAAATTATAGCTCACTGGGAATTACAGCTGGTTACAAATCTCCTTTCGGGCAGATAAAAGTAAACTTCAGCCACTCCCTAAAAAATAACCAAAAAGGTATATTCAGTGTTATTTTAGGACACTGGTTTTAAAAAAAATGATACAGTTCTTTTACGAAAACTTACCAGAGTCGGTAAGTACAGATTACAAAAAATGGCTGGAAGATCTTATTCTTTCAGAAGGAAAAAAATTAGGAGAAATCAATTACATTTTCTGTGATGACGAATATCTTCTTAAGATTAATCAGGATTATTTGCAGCATGATTATTATACAGATATCATCACTTTTGATTATGTAAAAGGTAAGACAATAAGCGCTGAGATTTTCGTATCTTTGCAGCGCATTTCTGATAACGCCTCTACCTTTTCCCGAGATTATGAAGAAGAATTAAGAAGGGTTTTAGCCCACGGTATTTTACATCTTGCAGGCTATAAAGACAAGACGGAAGAGGAAGAAAAAGAGATGCGGAGAATGGAAGATCTGTACCTGGATAAATACAGGGATTTAAAGTTTTAAAATTGAAGAATCACTTAAAGTCCCATATCTAAAGTACTCTATTCTAGCAACAATATGAGTTTACCTAGAGTGCATTCTCCAAAAATGTTTCACGTGAAACATTGGTTATAAAGATAAGGTTTAAAGCTTAAAACGAGCGAGATAAAAATGATTTCAGAAATATATGATGTAATAGTAGTAGGTGCAGGACACGCAGGTTGTGAGGCAGCAGCAGCAGCAGCTAACCTGGGTTCAAAAACACTGCTTATTACAATGAATATGCAGACCATCGGACAGATGAGTTGCAACCCGGCAATGGGCGGAATCGCAAAAGGACAGATCGTAAGAGAAATTGATGCAATGGGAGGATATTCCGGAATTGTGGCAGACAAATCTGCAATCCAATTCAAGATGCTGAATCTTTCAAAAGGTCCTGCGATGTGGTCTCCGAGAACCCAAAATGACAGAATGCTTTTTGCCGAAGAATGGCGCTTAGCATTAGAGAACACTCCCAATCTTGATTTCTTTCAGGATATGGTAAAACAACTGATTGTTGAAAATAATAAAGTAGCCGGAGTGGTTACTTCTTTAGGAATTGAGATTAAAGCAAAATCTGTAGTTCTTACGAACGGAACTTTTCTTAACGGATTAATCCATGTTGGAGATAAACAATTAGGAGGAGGAAGAATGGGTGAACCAAGAGCTTTTGGAATTACAGAACAATTGGTCACTTTAGGTTTTGAAGCAGGAAGAATGAAAACCGGAACTCCACCAAGAGTAGACGGAAGAAGTTTGGATTATTCAAAAATGGAAGAACAAAAAGGAGATGAAAATCCTCAAAAGTTCAGCTATCTTGATACGCCGAAACTGACAAAACAATTAAGCTGCCATATCGTATATACTAATGAAACAGTACACGATATTTTAAGAGAAGGTTTTGACAGAAGTCCAATGTTTAATGGAACCATTCAAAGTTTAGGTCCAAGATACTGTCCAAGTATTGAGGATAAAATTAACCGTTTCGCAGAAAGAAACAGACACCAGCTTTTCGTAGAACCGGAAGGATGGAAAACTGTTGAAATCTATGTCAACGGATTCAGTTCTTCACTCCCGGAAGATGTACAGATCAAAGCAATGAAACATATTCCAGGATTTGAAAATGTAAAAGTTTTCCGTCCGGGTTATGCAATTGAATATGATTACTTCCCTCCTACCCAGTTGAAGCATACGCTGGAAACTAAATTAATTGATAATTTATATTTTGCAGGACAGATCAATGGAACAACCGGATATGAAGAAGCAGCAGGACAAGGATTAATTGCCGGAATCAATGCACATAATAAAGTTCATGAAAAAGGAGATTTTATCCTAAACAGAGATGAAGCTTATATTGGAGTATTGATTGATGACTTAATCACAAAGGGAACTGAAGAACCTTACAGAATGTTCACTTCACGTGCAGAATACAGACTTCTTTTAAGACAGGATAACGCCGATATCAGATTAACGGAGAAAGCATACCAGCTGGGATTGGCAAAAGAAGACAGATTGAGACGTGTTGAAACTAAAGTATCTGAAAGTCAATCACTTGAAGAATTCCTTCGCGAAACTTCTTTAAAACCAGGCATTATCAATCCTGTCCTGGAATCTATTGAAAGTAGCCCTGTAGATCAAGCTTACAGAGCAGCACAAATTCTTACCAGACCTAATATGACATTAGAAAAACTGGATGAAATTGATTTTATTAAAGAGGTTTCTACCCAATATAATGATGAAGTACGAGAGCAGGCTGAGATCAATATTAAATATAAAGGATATATTGAGAAAGAAAAAGAAAATGTTGCTAAGCTGAATCGTCTGGAAAACATTAAAATTCCTGAAGATTTCGATTATACAAAGCTTTCCAGTCTTTCTGCAGAAGCAAAACAGAAGATGTCTAATGTACGTCCGAAGACTATTGCACAGGCAGGAAGAATTAGTGGGGTTTCCCCTGCTGATATTAATGTTTTATTAGTTTATCTAGGACGTTAAAGAAAAATGTTTCACGTGAAACATTAAAAAATAAAACAAGAATTAAGGTATTTATAAGCATAAAACGCTTCTGAATATCTTAATTTTTTTATCATACTAAAGATATTTACTTCAATGAAAATAAAAGATCATTTTCTTTCACAGGAAATATTTGAAATAAAAGAAACAGAAACAAAAGGTGTATTCAAAACCACTCCTATTCCATCCAATATTTCCAGATATTATGAAAGTGAAGATTATATTTCTCATCACCAGGATTCCGGAAGTTTAAAAGAGAAACTTTATAAATTCCTACAGTCTTTTAATCTGCAGTATAAAAAAAATATACTGGTAGACAGAATAAAAAAAGGATCAAAAGTTCTGGACTACGGATGTGGTGCAGGAGAATTTGTAAAATATATTGAAAATGATTTTGAGACCTACGGATTTGAACCGGATGCTGATGCCAGAAAAGCAGCACAGGGAAAAATAACAAAAGCTTCCATTTTAGATAATATTAATAAAATTGAAGAAAATGCCTTAGATGCTATTACACTCTGGCATGTATTTGAACATATAGAAAATCAAGATGAAATGCTTCGTACATTTCACGGAAAATTAAAAGAAAAAGGAATCCTTGTAATTGCAGTTCCTAACCCAACTTCCTATGATGCGAAACATTATAAAGAATATTGGGCCGCTTATGATGTTCCAAGACATATCTATCATTTTTCTAAAAACGGAATGGAAAATTTAAT
Source organism: Chryseobacterium sp. CP-77 (assembly GCF_036362765.1). NCBI lineage: Bacteria > Pseudomonadati > Bacteroidota > Flavobacteriia > Flavobacteriales > Weeksellaceae > Chryseobacterium > Chryseobacterium sp. CP-77. The sequence continues at coordinate 3,449,867 of NZ_CP143637.1, read as the reverse complement.
TTCTAAAAATCCCGACTGGAAAATGAGAAAGATCAAGCCTTTAGTTCTTGATTCATATTATATCTCTATGTTGAGCGAAAAATACAAAAAATCACCCCTATTTTGGCTAAAAGCAGTGATCTTTGGAACAATTTCCAACGTAAAGGCATTATTTTCGAACGAATTTTCAAGTTTGATATACATTATCGAAAAAAGATAGAAAATCGATTTTTGACCTATTTATGAAAGTCAATTTTCAACAATTTTCGCTAGAAAAATAAAAAACTCAGGATTTTTTCTCCTGAGTTTTCTTTTTCTATATCATATCTGAATAATAATTCTTCCTCAATTTTATCAAGTCAAAAAATAAGATTGAAATTTACTTTTCTTATCTATCAATAAAAATATCTCCCCTACTCCATTTTTAAAGTAGAGAAAAATATCCATCACCTACACAACATTTATGTACTTAAAGATTTTACTGAACTTTCTCATTCAGTCTTCAACAAAAGCATAAAAACAGCAAAAAAAAGAAGAAATTTAGTTTCAACAAGATAAATTATCACAGAAACAGCTTCAATTCAACTTCAAAATAAAATAAGATACAAATACTCTAAAAAATAGAGAAAGTTGCTTTTTAAGCCATTTATGAAGGTCGTTTTTCGACATTTTATTAAAAGAAAAAATTAAAGCTGATCTGGTAAATATATTTCTGACGAAAAAAAAAGAAGCTACCCTACTCCACTCTACCATTTTTAATAAAAATAACTTTTCCCTACTTCAAAAAATAAATTGATAAAAATTGAAAGGTTGCATTATTTTTTAAAAAAAGGAAAAAATAAAAATACAGAGAGTTTCAAAAAACAATACTTCATCATTTAAAAGTTGGAAGCACCTAAACAATGTTAAACTTCATGGCAAATTTTTAAGTCTGAAGAATAAAAAATTAAAACTTACTTAAATTTATCATGTAAAGGGATCTTAAAATTTCAAAAAATAATTAAACTTATTCATTTTATTATAGTTACCTATGGATTTCTATTGTCTTTAGTAAGATTATCACATGAAAACAATAAGGAAAAATAGTTGAAAAATAAGTTTAATAATTAATAATCAATAATATACAAAACTATCACTATTATATGAAATAAATAAATGATTGAATTTAAAATTTTTAAAAATCTATCTCTCCATTTTCCAGTAGAAATTTAAATACTAAAACAATCTAAAATACTATTACCCTAAAAAAGATAAAGTGAAGCCTATCTCTCCAAAATAATTTTAAAAATTAATAGAATCACTTTTCAATGGGAAGAAGAAATCATAAATTTTCCTTCAAATCCTCTAATAATTTTCATAAAATGATATCAACTACTCCTTCTATATTTTTCGAAATACAAGTATAATTCATAGAAAAAATTACCACTTTTTATATCAATAATATTGCAAAAATAATAGTCATTTACCAAAGCAAAATGAGAATATAACCAGAAATAAAATCACTTGAATTCATAAATTTTACAAGAACAACCTGATCATAAATTTCATTAAAAACATAAGTCTCTGAAAGAGAATTCAACCCATCTCTATATAACTATAAGTTATATCTAAAATACAATGGAAATACCGATCAATAAACGATTTTCATAATGTTCCAGCAATAAAAAAAGCCTGCTAATTATATTAGCAGACCTTACAATATCTTATCTTTTCTATTAATTATTGATGGCAGCTACCCCTGGTAACTCAAGTCCTTCAAGACTTTCAAGCATTGCTCCACCTCCGGTAGAAACATAACTTACCTGATCAGCATATCCGAATTGCTTAACAAAAGCAACACTGTCACCTCCTCCAACTAAAGAGAAAGCACCAAGTCTTGTTGCTTCAGCAATACTCTCTCCTAAAGCAACTGTACCACCAGCAAAGTTTGACATTTCAAAAACCCCGATAGGACCGTTCCAAAGAATAGTTCTTGAATTCAACAATACATCATTAAACTGATCTCTCGATTTGTGACCCGCGTCAAGTCCCATCCATCCTTCAGGGATTGCATAGATATCAGCTTCTTTTCTCTCCACATCATTACTAAAGCTTTCAGCAATAATAGCATCAGAAGGAAGATATACTTTTACTTTATGCTCTTTTGCTTTTCCTAAAATCTCAAGTGCCAAAGGAAGCTTATCTTCTTCTACAAGAGAATTACCAATTTTTCCTCCAAGTGCCTTAATAAAGGTAAATGCCATACCTCCACCAATGATCAGATTATCTACTGCAGGAAGTATATTTTCTATAATGGTAATTTTAGTTGAAACTTTAGAACCTCCTAAAATAGCTGTAACAGGTCTTTCACCACTTTTCAATACTTTATCGATAGCCTGAAGCTCTTTAGCCATTAGTAAACCGAAATATTTAGTTGATGGAAAATACTGAGCGATTACTGCTGTAGAAGCATGAGCTCTGTGTGCCGTACCAAATGCGTCATTTACATAAGCATCTCCTAACTTTGCAAGTTTCTCTGCAAATGCAGCATCTCCTTTTTCTTCTTCATTATGAAAACGTACATTTTCCAATAATAAGATTTCCCCCGGTTTTAAATCGGCAGCTGCCTGCTCTGCTTTCTCTCCGATACATTCATCCACAAACTTTACTTCCTGTCCTAAAACAGAAGAAACTTCGCCTACAATATGTTTAAGGGAAAATTCATCTTTAACCTCTCCCTTAGGTCTTCCAAGGTGCGTAATCAAGATGACAGAACCACCATCATTAAGGATTTTCTCCACTGTAGGTTTCACAGCAACAATTCTTGTATTGTCTGTCACTTTCAGTTGATCATCCTGCGGAACATTGAAGTCCACTCTTACCAGAGCCTTCTTATCTTTAAAATTAAGATCATTGATTGTTTTCATAAATAGATTTATTTTTTGCTAAGCCTTATGAGACCGTCCTGCAGAAATCCTTTTTAGCTTTTGGTAAAATCTCGCAAGAACAATTTCATAAATCTCATTGAATTTTTGTTTCACAAATGTAAGGTTTTAAACTTTTTCAACAGTTTGATTAAAATAAAAGTTTTCAAAAACTTTCCCCGAACCCAATCACCCATTAATCAACAATTTTTTCTCTTTTAAAAAAAAAATAATGTAGTTGTTGTTGAGTGTTGTGAATTTCGGGGATAAGTTTTATGATAATAATTGATAACATTCAACTTGTATCCAATTCATATTTAACTCACAATATAAACTTCTGTAAACCCGCTATTTCACACACTTATTAACAAATGTTGATAACTTTGAAATGAAGGCATTATTAGTTATTTTATTATGGAAAAATCTGGGGATAGCTGAAGAAAACATCTGGAAAGTTGTCGTAAAAATCTTCGGAAAGAATTTCTATTACGAAATAAATTGATCTTTAAAAATAGAAAGTTGAGAAAAGTTTTCCACAGTTATTCACATACCTTTTCACAATTAACTCAGGGTTTACTAACACGAATTGTTATTATTCTTACCTTTGTAAGGAAATAGAATCTAATAAAGCTTAATAAGAGTATTATGAAAAGAAAAATTGCTATCGCAGCGGACCATGCCGGCTATGAATATAAGGAGATTGTTAAGAACTATCTTTCAGAAAGGTTTGAAGTTCAGGATTTTGGAACGTTTTCCACAAACAGTGTGGATTATCCGGACTTTGTACACCCTGCCGCAACCTCTGTGGAAAACGGAGAAAATGAGCTGGGAATCCTGATCTGCGGAAGCGGAAACGGAGTTCAGATCACTGCGAACAAACACCAGAAAATAAGATGTGCTTTGTGCTGGATGCCGGAGATCGCAACACTGGCAAGACAGCATAATGATGCTAATATGATTTCAATACCGGCAAGATTCATAGCTAAAGAACTGGCGCTTGAAATTGTAGATCAATTTCTTTCAACAGACTTCGAAGGTGGAAGACACCAGAACAGAGTTGACAAAATTGCATTTTGCTAAATAAATAAAATAAGGCTTGTAAATCACTTTGCAAGCCTTATTTATTTTTTATTCGTACATTTGCAGTGTCCGATAGAAATTTATACTCTATTTTTCTCCAAAGCCTTTCTTATATTTGAAATATATTAATAGAAGGTTTTTCTCTTTTCTTCTCCAGAATTGTATTAAATTTATACAAAACTAAAGCTCCCGTTGTAAGTAAACTGAAAGATAATTTCTGATGATTTACGGAAAGATTCTAATGATGAAATTGAATGACCTTATACAAAGGAACGAATAAGGAAGATTTAGAAAATGGTCTTAGTTGAGAAAGATCAAAACAATTAAAAGAAAATTAAAATGCCAAAAAAAAGAAAATATATAAGTCATAAAAATGATTTAAAAATGATGGAGATCGGAAGAATGATCCTCCGTTTTATGAATGCAAATTCATCCAAAATTTATAATTATAAGCAGATCGCTGACGGAATAGATTACAAAAATCCAAGACAAAGAGAACTTGTGATCCAGGCACTGCATAAACTTCAGGGATCTGAAAAGATCAAAGAAGTAGAAAAAGGAAAATATATCGTGAACCTGAAAATTGCAGGAACGCTTACCGGAACTATAGACTTCAACCAAAGTGGAAATGCTTATGTAAGTGTGGAAGGATTAGAAGACGATGTCTTCGTTCATGCCAAAAATGTGAAGGATGCACTGCAGGGAGATAAGGTTCTTATTATAACTTATCATTATAAAGGAAAGAAGCTGGAAGGCTCTGTCCTGGAAGTTTTGGAGCGTACCAGAACGGAATTTGTAGGAACATTTCAGAAGGTTACTCACAAGGAATTTGGATTTGTGGTTTGTGATAAAAAAACAATCAATACAGATATCTTTATTCCGAAAGGAAAGTTCAATAATGCTGAAGATGGCGATAAGGTCATTGTAAAAATGACAGAATGGAGGCCGGGTGACAAAAATCCGGAAGGTGAGATCATTCAGGTGCTGGGTGCTCCGGGAGAACATGAAACAGAGATCCACTCTATTCTTGCTGAATATGGTCTTCCTTACGAATTTCCACCGGAAGTAGAAGCTGACGCGGATAAAATCGACAGAAGCATCACAGATGAAGAAGTTGCAAAACGCTGGGATATGCGTGATATCTGTACGTTTACGATCGACCCTAAGGATGCGAAGGATTTTGACGATGCTTTATCCATAAGAAAGCTGGAAAACGGAAACTGGGAAATCGGGGTTCACATTGCAGATGTATCTCATTATGTAGTTCCGGGAACTATTCTGGATGATGAAGCTTATCAGAGAGCCACTTCGGTATATCTTGTTGACAGGGTTGTGCCGATGCTGCCGGAAGTGTTGAGTAATGATGTATGTTCACTGCGTCCACATGAAGATAAATATACTTTTTCTGCAGTTTTTGAACTGAATGATAATGCTGAAATTCAAAAGCAGTGGTTCGGAAGAACAGTAATCCACTCAGATAGGAGATTCACATATGAAGAAGCTCAGGAGCGTATCGAAACCGGACAGGGAGATCTGGCTGAAGAGATCAATACGCTTGATAAGCTGGCCAAAATAATGCGTCATGAACGTGTCAGAAAAGGAGCCATTACTTTTGACAGAAGTGAAGTAAGATTCAATCTTGATGAAAATAATGAGCCGATTGGGGTTTACTTTAAAATCAGTAAAGATTCCAACCACCTGATCGAGGAATTCATGCTTTTAGCCAATAAAAAAGTATCAGAATTTGTATCCCTTTCAAGAAAAGGTGAGATCACCAATAATACATTTATTTATAGGGTACACGATGATCCGGATCCTGCAAAACTGGAATCGTTGAGAGACTTCGTTGCTACTTTCGGATATAAAATGGATTTGGCCAATACCAAAAAAGTGGCTGCGTCTTTGAATAAACTTCTTCATGAAGTAAAAGGAAAAGGGGAAGAAAATATGATTGAAACGCTTGCTATGAGAAGTATGAGTAAGGCGGTATACTCTACGGAACCAATCGGCCACTATGGTTTAGGTTTCGAGTATTACAGTCACTTCACCTCTCCTATCCGTCGTTATCCCGATTTGCTGGCACACCGTCTTCTTCAGCATTATCTGGATGGAGGAAAATCTCCAAACAGAGGTGAGCTTGAAGAAAAAGCAAAACACTGCAGTGCCATGGAAAGATTGGCAGCTGATGCGGAAAGAGATTCCATTAAGTACATGCAGGTAAAATTCATGGAAAAACATTTGGGAGAAACATTCAGAGGAGTGATTTCCGGAGTGGCGGAATTTGGTTTCTGGGTTGAAATTCCTGAGAATGGTGCTGAAGGTTTGATCAAGTTGAGAGACCTTGTGGATGATTCCTATATGTATGATGCGAAAACCCATGCTGTATACGGAATAAGACATGGAAATAAATACCAGCTTGGAGATGAAGTTCAGATTAAGGTGGTGAAAGCCAATCTGATTCAGAAGCAGCTTGACTTCCAGATTGTGAAGTAAATATATTGTATTTAGTGTTTTAAACTTACTATTATTGATAACAGTATTAAAAAATAACTGTTATCAATATCTGCACAATCATAAAAGATTTCGAATTTGTTTTTAATGAAAACTGTTTGGAAAAATAAAAAAGATTGCTGAACACATTCAGTAAAACCGTAATATAAAAGAGGTTGTTCCAAATGGAATAACCTTTTATTTTTTTGTGATAAAATAAAATAAACAGTCCTCTCCTGCTCCGTTAAAAATTTAAGATTAAACTCTTATTAAAATCCACTTGATATATCACAACTTTATTGAATAATTAAATCATAAAGTCTAACTTTGTATAAAACGAAATGAATTTTTTTCATTTTAAAACACTACTTAATGCTAGAACTTGTACTATCTGCCGTCATATTAGGATTTATGCTAAGCCTGGTTTTCATAGGACCTATTTTTTTCCTGCTGATTGAAACCAGCTTTTCCAGAGGCCCCAGACATGCCTTGTCACTGGATCTTGGCGTCATTACAGCAGATTTATTATGCATTGTAGCAGCCTATTATGCCAGTACAGATATTGTAACGTTAATAGATAAACATCCGGGATTTTACAGGATCACTTCTATTCTTATTTTTGTCTACGGGATTGTGATGCTGGTGACCAAAACCAAAATGCACCTGCCCGGAGAAGAAAGGATTATTGGACAGAATTATATCAAGACATTTTTCAATGGTTTTTTCTTTAATCTTCTCAATGTTGGAGTCATTCTTTTCTGGCTGGTAACGGTAATTTCCGTAAGGAATCAATATCCGGACACCAGCAGTTTTATTTTATACATCAGCATAGTACTGGCCACTTACCTGTCTATAGATCTTGCCAAGATATTTCTTGCCAAGCAGTTTCATGATAAATTAACACAAAAACTGGCCAACCAGATCAGAAGAGTTGTTGGCTGTATTCTTATTATCTTCAGTTTCTTTATTTTCCTGCAGAGTTTCAAAAAATTCAATCAGTTTGAAAGACAACTGGAGGAAGCAGAAAAGAAAGAAGTAAAATATCAAAAAGCAAAATGAAAAAAATGATCTTTCCAAAGTCTCTTAAAAAAGGAGACAAAATAGCTGTTATTTCCCCTGCAGGAGCTGTAGATGCCACTCAATTGGAAAAGGGAATAGAAATGATTAAAAGCAGAGGTTTTGAGCCCGTTCCCGGAGAACATCTCTACACAAAATTTTCAAACGGATATAATTACGCCGGAACAGAAAAGGAAAGAGCAAAAGATATCAACTGGGCTTTTAACGATAAGGAAATAAAAGCTGTATGGGCTTCCAGAGGAGGCTACGGTTGCCAGCATCTGCTTCAGCATCTGAAGCTTAGAAATTTCTCAGAAAACCCGAAATGGTATATCGGATATTCCGATAATACAGTTATCCAAAGTTATCTGATGAAAAAAGGTTTCGTTTCCATTCACGGGCAGACTGTTAAAACATCCAGCTTTGGAGTTACTGACGAAAGTTATGATCTTATTTTCGATATCCTGAAAGGGAAAAAGCCAAAATACAGCCTTAAATCTCACCCATTCAATAAAAAAGGGAATATTCAGGGAGAACTGGTTGGAGGGAATTTAGCCCTTATCTATGCCCTTCTGGGAACCAGATATTCTTTTGACTTTAAAGACAAAATTCTGTTTATCGAAGATATAGGGGAAAACTTCTATGCACTGGACCGTATGATCATGAGTCTGGAGCTGGCAGGCGTTTTCAATAAAATCAAAGGATTGATTGTTGGTGGAATGACCAATATGGGTGATGAAAAGGAAAATCAAAGCTATGATGAAAGTTTTGATGAGTTCGTTTATAAACTGATCTCAGACAGAATTTCAAAATATAATTTCCCGGTAGTATTTGCTTTCCCGAATGGACATATTAAGGACAACAGGCCCCTTTTAATCGGTGCCAACGTGAAAATGAAAGTGGATGCTAATGTAAAAATAGATTTTTAAGGCACTCTACTCTCCTATCTCCAGACTCTTAACTATACACTATGGCCCATCATAATGATTTTGGAAAAATAGCAGAGAATCTTGCTGCTGATTATCTTCAGAAAAATGGCTATAAAATTAAGGCCAGAAACTTTCGTTTTAAACAAAACGAAATTGATATCATTGCTGAAAAAGATAATCTGATTATTATCGTGGAAGTGAAAGCAAGATCCACCGATGCCTTCATCCTTCCTCAGGAAGCTGTAACCAAAACAAAGATAAAATCTATTGTTTCTGCAGCTAATCATTATCTGGAGGAATGTAATAACGATCAGGAAGCCAGGTTTGATATTATTTCTGTTCTTCCCGATGAAAATAAAAATTTAGTAATTGACCATATCAAAGATGCTTTTCAGTCTTTTGATGCGAATTAATATATCAATACAACAATGTTTTAATGTAACAGAATCATGACATTGATAGAGGAGTGCATTCGGACATTTAACAACCAATTTTATGAAGACAATATTGATCACCGGAGCAACTTCCGGTATAGGTAAAGCCACAGCAGAGCTTCTTGCAAAACAAGGAAACAGAATTATTATTTGTGGAAGGAGAAATGAGGTGCTGGAATCTGTAAAAACAGAACTTTCTCAATACACCGAAATATTTAGTTTAATATTTGATGTAAGGAATCTTGAAGAAGTGGAAGCGGCCATTAATTCCCTTCCTGAGAACTGGAAAGATATTGATGTTCTGATAAATAATGCTGGCAATGCTCATGGGTTAGATCCTCTCTCTGCTGGTAAGACGGATGACTGGGATTCTATGATTGACGGAAATGTGAAGGGATTACTCTATGTTTCCAAAATGATTATTCCGGCAATGAAAACTAAAAATTTAGGTCATATCGTAAATATCAGTTCTGTAGCAGCAAGACAAACCTATGCGAACGGAGTAGTGTACTGTGCAACAAAGAAAGCAGTAGACGTTATTTCGGAAGGTATGAGACTGGAGCTTACCGAATTTGGAATCAAAGTAACCAACATCCAGCCGGGAGCTGTAGAAACCGATTTCTCTCTGGTAAGGTTCAAAGGCGACAGTGAAAAGGCTTCAACGGTGTATGCAGGCTATGATGCCCTGAAAGCGGAAGATATTGCTGATGCCATTGCTTACTGTGTAAATGCTCCGAAACACGTTACTATTTCAGATATGACTATCTATCCGAGTGCTCAGGCGGAGCCAAGAACGATTTATAGAAAATAGTCCAAAATAATGGAGTAAATTTGCACAAAATTAAATGCGGTTTTGCTTTTGCAATTTTGCTGTTTAGCTTAAAATAAAAAAATGAAAATTCTATATCTGGAAACATCATCCAAGAACTGTTCAGTAGCCATATCAGACAATGAGAAGCTATTATGCCTTTGTGAAGAAGTTTCTGAAAACTATAAACAGTCTGAAAGCCTTCACACTTACGTAGAATGGGCATTGGAAGGAGCGGGGATTACGCTTAAAGATATCGAAACTGTTTCTTTAGGAAAAGGCCCCGGATCTTATACCGGCCTACGAATCGGAGCGGCCTCTGCAAAAGGGTTTTGTTATGGACTCAGAGTGCCTCTGGTAGCAGTGAATTCTCTTGAAAGCATGATAGAGCCTTTTTTAGGCGATAACTTCGATTTTATAATACCTTTGATCGATGCAAGGAGAATGGAGGTTTATACGGCCGTTTATGATGGTAGAACAGGGGAGGAGTTATCCAAGACAGAAGCGAAGATTTTAGATGAGACTTCTTTTGGAGAATTTAAAGATAAAAAAGTTCTGTTTGTAGGGGATGGTGCTAAAAAAGCAAAAGAGATTCTGAATCTTCCGGATGCAGTTTTTAATGAAAACGTTTATCCTTCTTCTCAATATCTGATCAGAAAGACGCTGGAAAAAATAGAAAATAAAGAATTTGAAGATATGGCTTATTTTGAGCCTTTTTATCTGAAGGACTTTCACGGAGTAAAGAAAAAGAAAAGCGAAGAGTAATCTTCGCTTTTTTATTTTATTGAGGTCTTGGCGGGATCTTGGAACCCGATTTTGTTTCGTTCGGCTTTTTAGGATTTTGTGGAGCAGTATTCGTATTAATGTTCTGCATCGTATCCAGCTGCTGTACTTTTCCGCTGTTCATTTGTGGAACTCCCGTATTTTGGCTGCTAGGCTGTATTGGTGCTCCCGAAGGCTGCTGAGGAATAGAATTTCCTTTATTATCCGTTGCCTGGAAGCTCAAATCACTTTTCAGGTAATTCAACATTTCTTTGGCTCGTATGCCTTCAGGTGTCTTGGAATAATTCAGGGCAATCTGTTCAAGCTGCAGAATCATAACTTCCTTTCCACTTGATTTTCCTGCATTGAAAGCATTTAATAAATACAGCTTGGGAACCAGAGCATCTTTCGGATACTTCTGAATCGTCTGATCAATCAGATCTTTACTTTCGGAAAATTTTTCTGATTCAAATAATGCATATGCTTTTTTGTATTCGTTTTCAACTTCTTCGGTTGATTTTACAAATGATTTATTCTTAGGATTTCTGGCAAATTCTGCATAAGAAGTATATGGATAATCTGCCAGGAGAATTTGTTTTGCTCTTTCAGAAGCCTGTGGATTTTTCTCATAATTCATGGCAAAAATCTCATACAATGCCTGTAACATCACTTTTTCTTCCGGCTTTACATCCACAAGATCATAAAGCGTTTTCGTGGCCAGTGGAGTATTGGTAAAATAATTCTGATACATAATTCCCAGACCTAATGAAGCGGTATCTCTGTCCTTTTTTAACTGAGATAATTTCCCCTGATCCGTAGGAATTTGTTCAATATAGTACGCAGGCTCAAAACGTCTTGGATTAGGCGCTGAGGTTACTCCCAACGCTTCATTTTTCATATCTTCAATAGACGCCATTTTCTTGGAAGAACGCCAGTTATCAGCCAGGGCACGGTCTCCCCAGATCTGCTTAAATGAAGAGGTTCCTTTGCTTACCGTTCCTGAATTGCTGAAATAAAAACCTTTTGTAGTGACTCCAAAGTCTTCAAAAGAATTGCCACTATTGGCAAAAATAGAATTGGCACTGTAATCTCCGGTATCAAAACCTTTACTTCTTTCTGCACGTCTTCTTTCCTGTTCCTCTTTCTCTTCTTTAATCTTTAATTTGGCAATATATTTTGTGAAATAGTCTGTTTTCTGTGCATCATTCATTTTTGCCAGAGAAAGAATACTGTCATTCTTTTTGATCAGATAGTAGTTTTTGGAAATCTTTTTAATATACTCGGATTGATCTTTTAACAGGATTTTTGATGGTTCATAAGTCATTACGGCAAGCGCGGAGTCATAATAACTTCCGGCTCCGATATAATCATTCTTGTCAAGGTAGCTTTTTCCTATTTCATAATAAGCCAATCCACGGATCTGAGGATCAGAAACCTTTTCAAACAGTGATTTTCTGAAGAATTGCTGAGCTTCATCTTTTTTGCCTGCTTTATTGGCCATCAAACCTAAGGCATAGTAAAATTCGTTCTTTCTGGATCCATACATCCCTTTTTTACTGATTCCTTCCAGATAATTTTTGGCTCCTGCATAATCACCTTTACCGTTGAAAGTTTTGGCGATGGCAACCTGAGATTTTACTTCAAATTCGAAATCACTGGCATATTTATACGCTGCAGCATAGCTTTCTCTTGCTTTATCATTCTGGTTCAGGTTTTCCAGCACCTGACCTCTCAGGTAAGCGATTCTGCTCTTCAGTTTTCTGTTTGTATTGAGCTCAAAAGCATTGTCAAGTTCCTTGGCAGCTTCTTCTTTTTTACCAGCATCAAGCAGAGATTCGGAATAGTAAATGCTCAGCAGTTTTGCGTAGCTTTTACTGATATCTTCACTTTTCAGTTTGGCAAATGTTTCATGCGCTCTATGATAATCTTTGATCTGATCATAAGCAAGCCCCTGATAGATTCTTGCAAGTGGAATCCTTTTGTCATCTTTCATACGGGTGAAGACATAATTGAGAGCATCCAGGGCCTCCAGAGATTTACCCCTATAAATTCTTGCCTGTGCAAGGATCATGTAGGCATCAAAAATCTGTTTGTTTTTCTCTTCACCATTTCTGGTTACAGAGTATTTATTAATTGCTTTTAAAGCTTTAGCTTCTGCAATTTCCAGAGTAGTGGCTCCTTTATTCTCTTCTCCTTCAGGTCTTGAAGGACCGTTTCCCTGAGGTCCGCCGGGAATATTCGGAATTCCTGAATTGCCTCTTCCCGAAGGTCTGTTGGCTACTTCTGCCATCTTCATAGAGTTTTCTGCAAAAGCTTCAGTCTGCCCGAGATCACTGCCCAAAGGCTGTTCTTCATAAGTAAGAATGGGAATATAGGGAGCATAGAAATTGTCTTTATGCCCTTTATCTCTGGCTGTAAACTCACTGTTTAACGCATCTTTTGCATTAAAGAGAGTGTTATAATATGTGGAAAATCCTTTCAATACTCTTGAACGTTGCTCCGGCTTTTTGGTTTTGGTAGCACAGGAAGCAACAAGACATATGACTAAAAGGAATAATATATTCTTTTTCATTATTCAATATAACTCGCTAATCTGCTTTTTATTATCAGCAGTTTGATGATTTTGTAAAAATAATAAAATTTTATAATGAATAATATTTATATTTCTGGTGGAAATATTTTATTTCTTCTTTAAGGGGAGTTTTGAACCTGATAATCTTTTAAATCAGCGAAGATTCTTTCAGTATTTTATAAACAAGATGGGTAGGAAGCCCCATAATGGTATAATAACTTCCGGTAAGGCTTGTGATCTTTGCCATTCCCAGCCATTCCTGGACACCATAACTTCCGGCTTTGTCGAAAGGCTTATAGTTCTGAATATAATAGTTTATTTCTTCATCCGAAAGCTTGTCCAGAGTAACATCAGCCACATCGGTTTCAGTGATAGATTTTCTGGCGGTTTTGATGGTAATTCCCGTATACACCTGATGAGTTCTTCCTGAGAGGTTTTGAAGCATTTTAAAGGCATCCGCTTCATCTTTAGGTTTACCAAGGATCTGATTGTCGATAGCAACTACCGTATCGGCAGTCAGAAGTACTTCATCTTCCTCCAGACTTCTGAAAGCATCTGCTTTTAAGTCAGAAAGATAAGCGGCAGCTTCCTGTATTTTGATGGCTTCCGGAATAATTTCTTCACAGTCTATTTTTACGACCTCAAATTCAAAACCAAGGCTGGAAAGAAGCTCTTTTCTTCTTGGAGATTGTGATGCTAAAAGTAATTTCATAAACAAAGTTATACAGATTGAGTATTATCATCATGCCAGTTTCCCTGAACTTTCATTACCTGTTCAATGACATCACGAACCGCACCTGTTCCTCCTTTTTTAGGAGAAATATAATCGGAAATTCCTTTTACTTCAGGTACTGCATTTTCAGGACATGCCGCAATAGCTGAATTTTCCATAATATGAATATCCGGAAGATCATCACCCATGGTCAAAATTTCTTCGTTTTTAAGATTATATTTCCTCTTAAAGTCTTCAAAATCATCTATTTTATTGTGAGACTTCGGATAGTAATCCTGAATCCCCAGATAATTGATTCTGTGCTTTACCATTTCATCATTTCCTCCCGTAATAACCCCGATTAAATAATTGTTTTTTAAAGCTTTTACTACTGCATAACCGTCCAGGACATTCATTACCCTGCACATATTTCCTCCGGGAAGCAGATAAACGCTTCCGTCTGTGAAAACTCCGTCAACATCAAATACAAATGCCTTAATATCTTTTAATTTCTCTTTATAGCTCATACATTTCCTGAATAGAATGATTCATTGTTTTATAAATTTCAAGACTTTCGTCTTTTAATAACTGTTCATGCAGCTGTAAAATCCTTACATCATTTCTTACTGCCGGACCGGTTTGTGCCATTTTGGGTTCAATTTCATGAATTTTCTGAACCGTTTCATCAATAAGGGGTAAGAAATAATCAAACGGAATTTCCTGTGAATCTGAAATTTCTTTAGCCCTTGAGAAAAGATGATTCACAAAATTGCAGGCAAATACAGCCGTCAGGTGAATATATTTTCTTTTTTCGTGATTGCTTTCCATTACTCTTTCCGAAATCTTTGAAGCAAGATCAAACAATGTTTTTTGATCTTTTTCATTTTCCGCCTCTATAAAAAACGGAATTTTTTCATAGTCAAGTTCCTTGGATTTTGAAAAAGTCTGTAAAGGGTAGAAGCTGGATTTTCTATACTCACCAGCCAGAACTTCTTTTGGAAGAGATCCTGAGGTATGGGCCACCAGACAATCTTTTTTTGTAATAATTTTTGAGACTTCTTCCACAGAATGATCGCTTACACAAAGAATATAAAGATCTGCTTCTTTCAGATGATCTGTAGAGTAGGGAATATTTAATTCTTCAGAGATTCTACTTAATTCTTTTTCGTTCCTCCCAAATAGCTGCGCCACAGGAATGCTTTTCAACGTGAAAGCTTTTGCCATATGATAAGCTACATTCCCGGAACCGATGATTACAATTTGCATATAACAAATATAAGATTTTAAGCTGAGCCGGGAAAGGAAGAACACTTCAGAAATCCTGTACTTCAATATAGGCACGTTTATTGCGTAAGTGTCTCATATTATTTTTAATATTTAAAATGAAAATTGAATTTTTAATTTAACTTTCAGCTATTTTTGTAATCCAAAACAATGAAGGCATCTTATGAAGATTAAGGACGCGGAAATTATTTCGTTGATGCAAAATCCACGAACCCAGGATAAAGGGGTTCGTGCCTTGATGGATGCCTATCAAAGCAGATTGTACTGGCACATACGAAGAATTATTGTGGACGGAGATCTTGCACAGGATACTTTGCAGGAAACTTTTATTAAAGCATATCAGAATTTTCATCAGTTTAAAAATGATAGCCAGTTGTATACCTGGTTGTACAGAATCGCTACCAACGAAGCACTACAACAGGTCAACAAAATGAAAAAAATGCAGAAAACGGATGAGGATCCGGAGTATCATATGCAGAATCTCGTCGCAGATAATACAGAAGGAGATGCTGAGGAAATACAGATTTTACTGCAGAATGCTATACAGAGCCTGCCCGAAAAGCAGAAACTGGTATTTATGATGAGGTATTATGATGATTTGCCCTACGAAGAAATATCAAAAATTGTAGATATGTCGGTAGGGACTTTGAAAACAAATTATCATTATGCCAAACAGAAAATAGAAGAGTATATTAAAGAAAATTACGAAAAATAATTTTTGACCAACAAAGATGAAAGAGTTCGACATAGAAAAATTAGAGCGTAAAAACATTTACACAGTTCCTGATAATTTGTTTCAAAATATTCAGGAGAATGTTATGAATGATATAAAGGCAAGTAAAAAAGCACCTGTCTTTAAGCTGAACTGGATGTATGCTGCAGCAGCATCGCTGGCTTTGATTTTTGGAGCAACTTATGTTTTTAATTCAGATAATGATTCCCCTGAACAGATACTGAACTCTAAAACAGCTTATGCTGCCAATGACGGAGCGCCGAAAACAGAAAGCGAGCTGGCTTATGAAACTTTAAAATCTGATTTAACTTCTGTTGAAAATAATGATCAAACAGTTGACAATCAAAAAAATAACAATGTCTACGCTTCTAAAAGTGTAAACGAAACCAAAAAAACTGCAGAGACCCCTGAACCGGTGAAAGCTGTAAAGAAAAAAGAAGAAACACGAATGAATGAATATCTTGACTCGTTTTCTAATTCTGAAATTGCAGAGTTAGCAAGTAATTCGACTCAGGACGTTTATTTGGATATTTATAATTAAAAGAAAATGAAAAAGATATTATTGACGTTTTTGATTATTTATGGCTTTGGATTGAATGCCCAAAGAACGGATTATGATTGGAAAATGATGGATCCTAAACAAAGGAAAGAAGTCATCAATAATCTTTCTCCGGAAGAGAGAAAAGAACTCCTGAAGAAATTCAGGGACAATATGATCATGGATAATCTTAATGTTGATCCAGACGATAAAGCCGAATTTACACAATTGTATAACGAATATCTGGATAGCCAGAGGCAGATAAAAAGTCAGTTTAATTCGAACTTTGATCCTGAATCCTTAACGGATGACGAGGCTAAAGCAAAATTGCAGCAAAGTTTTGAATTGGGACAAAAGTTATTGGATAACAGAAAGAAATATGCAGATAAAATGCAGCAGGTAATTCCCTGCCAGAAAGTTTTGAAGCTGTTTCAATCCGAGAAAATGATGAAGGATAAAATGGACGAAAGAAGACCTCACGGAAACCATAACAATGCTTCGGGACCTAAACAGAACCCATAATAGTTTATTTTTTTAATGTTGGACGGCTCTTACAGATATTTCTGTGAGAGCCGTTTAATTTTGTTGTAAATTTCTATTTTTGTTGAAGTTAAAACATAAATTATGAGAAACATTTTTTTCTTTTTATTGATTTCAGTTTTTGCATCAGCACAGAAAATAGAAACCATTGATCTTTCAAAATCCATTAAAGATGGCAAAAATTCTATCAAGAGTCTTACGGTAATAGATCAAAGGGCAAATCAAGAAATTGGAATTGTTATGCACCATAAGGACGAGGTAAAAGTTGTTTTCGAAAATAATGCCAGCAAAGACATACAGGATTGGTTTTATAAGTACAATCCGTCGCGAGGAAATAATGATATGGTTTTTTTGCTTGAAAATTTAAGTATTTCAGAAGATAAAAAGGAAAAGTATTCTATTGGAAAGCTTGAATTAAAGGCAAGTACATTTATTAAAAAAGAAGACGGATATCATTTTATGGATAGAATAGATACTGTGGCAACAGTCTCATCACGTACAACACCTTATCTGGCACAAAGTCTGGCAAGAAAAGTGACTTTAATTCTTACTGATCTTTTTAAAGACTCCTATAAAGCAACCCCTTGGGAACTTAGCATTTCAGAAAATGAGTTTCCTGATTATGCCTCTGTATTAAAAGAAAAATTGAGTATTCTAAAAGCAAATGAACTTAAAGAAGGGGTTTACAAAGACTATTATAGCTTTTTTACTCACAATCCTGAACCCGGATTTACTTTGCAGGCTAATGATAAGGGAATCATTACAAAGGCTGTAAAAGGAGATGAAAAATCGACAATAAGACATTTTTATGCTTTTGTCTATAAGGGCATCGCATATAAAAATATTCCTGTGGGTTACACTGAGATTTTCAAAGATGATAATGGGGTTTTTATAGAGGCAACAAAAGCAGAATTATTTCCTGAAACGGTTACAACAGGGGTTACAATTGGGGCTGCAGCAGGAGGTATGCTTGGAGGCACTATTGGTGCAGTGATAGATGTCAGTTTATCAAAAAAAAGAAAGACCACTGGAGGGGCTAAAGTTTATCTTGATCCTTTTACGGGAAATTACCTGTTACCGGAAGACTTTGGCAAAACAAAATAATATTTAAAAAGAGGAAAAATTTTCCCTCTTTTCTTATTGTTATCTGTGTTTCAGTTAAAAGAAAGAATTAAGGATGAAAAATTCTCCTGCAATTTCTTATCTTTGCAAATTACAAGATTCTTAAATGAAAAACATACGAAATTTTTGCATAATCGCTCATATCGACCATGGTAAAAGTACCCTGGCAGACCGTCTATTGGAGTACACGAATACCGTTACCCAAAGAGAATTGCAGTCTCAGACGCTGGATGATATGGATTTGGAGAAAGAACGTGGGATTACCATTAAGTCACACGCCATCCAGATGGATTATGAGTATAAAGGAGAAAAATATATTTTAAACCTTATTGATACCCCGGGACACGTTGATTTCTCTTATGAAGTATCCCGTTCTATTGCTGCCTGTGAAGGAGCACTTCTTATTGTAGATGCTGCACAGAGTATTCAGGCACAAACCATCAGTAACCTTTATCTTGCATTGGAAAATGATTTAACGATCATTCCGATTCTGAATAAAATTGACCTTCCGTCTGCGAACCCGGAAGAAGTAACCGATGAGATCATGAACCTTATCGGATGCGAATATGAAGATGTATTGAGAGTTTCCGGTAAAACAGGAGAAGGTGTTCATAACCTTTTAGAGCAGATTGTTGAAAGAATTCCTGCACCGGTAGGAGATCCTGACGGTCCACTGCAGGCTTTGATCTTTGACTCTGTATACAACCCGTTCAGAGGTATTGAAGCTTATTTTAAAGTAGTGAACGGAAGCATCACCAAAAATGAAAAGATCAAATTTTTCGCTACAGGAAAGGAATATGGAGCTGATGAAGTGGGTACCTTAAAACTGAAGCAGGTTCCCAAGAAAACGATCCATTGCGGAGACGTGGGATATCTTGTATCGGGTATTAAAGATGCCCGTGAGGTAAAAGTAGGAGATACCATCACTTCATTTGAAAAACCTGCGGATGCTCCGATTGATGGATTTGAGGAAGTAAAACCAATGGTATTTGCCGGGATCTACCCAATTGATTCTGAAGATTTTGAAGAATTAAGATTCTCTCTTGAAAAATTAAGACTGAATGATGCTTCTCTGGTTTTCGAGCCGGAAAGTTCTGCCGCCCTTGGTTTTGGTTTCCGTTGTGGATTCTTAGGAATGCTACACATGGAAATCGTTCAGGAACGTCTTGACAGAGAGTTTAATATGAACGTCATCACTACGGTACCGAACGTATCTTATTTTGGATATACTAAAAAAGAGCCTGAAGTTCCGATTTTGATCAACAACCCGTCTGAAATGATGGATCCTTCAACGATGGACAGAGTAGAAGAACCATTCATCAAGGCGTCTATCATTACAAAATCCGACTTCGTAGGTGCAGTAATGACTTTATGTATCGAAAAAAGAGGAGAAATTGTTAACCAGAGTTATCTGACATCAGAAAGAGTAGAGTTAATTTTCAATATGCCTCTTGCTGAGGTGGTATTCGACTTCTATGACAGGTTAAAATCTATCTCTAAAGGATATGCTTCATTTGATTATCACCCCATCGGATTCAGAGCTTCCAAGCTTGTAAAAATGGATATCCTGATCAATGGTGACATGGTAGATGCATTATCTTCTTTGATTCACGATTCTAATGCTTATTACATCGGTAAAAGAATGTGTGAAAAGCTTCGTGAGCTGATCCCGAGACAACAGTTTGATATTGCTGTTCAGGCTGCATTAGGTACAAAAGTAATCGCGAGAGAAACGATTAAAGCCTTAAGAAAAGACGTTACCGCAAAATGTTACGGAGGAGATATTTCCAGAAAACGTAAGTTATTGGAAAAGCAGAAAGAAGGTAAGAAGAAAATGAAGCAGATTGGTAGAGTAGAAGTACCACAATCAGCGTTCATGGCTGTATTAAAGTTAAATGATTAATTATTAATCTATTATAAAGTAAAAACCGCTTCTGATGAAGCGGTTTTTTTATGGATTATTTTTTACGCGTATATTTTATTTCCATGGTTTTATATTCCTTTCCGGTCTTGGAATCAGGGCCGTACATTTCAAGCTTTTGAGTATTATCATCCACAAAAGTGAATACTTCTCTGAAATCACAGTCTTTTCCAGGTCTTGAAGGATCTGTCATTTTTCCTTTAAACTCAACTGATTTTGTGGAAGGATTCCAGTCGCCTTCGCTGTGCATAATTCCGGTTCCCATATTGTCGATCCATGTACTGACAAACTTTTTCTTTGCGTTATCATATCCCACAATACTCATTCCTTCAAAAGGCATCCCCATAAAGTCACCTTTATGATTAGTGATCTGATAACGTCCGCCAAACATCATTTTATTGGTCGCCTCAGATTTACTCATCATAGGTTTTGCTCCGTTTTCCATCCACATTGTCGTTTCACCTGTCCAGGTTCCATCAGACTTTGCAAGCATTTTCTGCATTTCTCCCGGAGTTGAGTACGCCATCCAGTCTTTCATTGCGGTTGCCGAATCTACAGGTTTCCATTCAGATGTAGAAGCTGAATCTGTTTTTTCAGAAGCAGTGGCAGCTGTCGTTTTTCCTTTCTCGCAAGCTATTAACAAGAAAGCTGCAGAAAGAATTGTTAATAAATTTTTCATAATAATTTAGTTTTAAGATGGTTAGAAAGATAACTTAAAGGTAAGAACTTTTATGTTAATTAAAATTTTTTTTAATACAGGCATAAATTGTAACTTTGTGTATTCACAACGCAAATCAAATTATGGAGTCTCCAAAAAAATTACAGGATATAAAAGTGGCTGTAGATGCCGTTATCTTTGGATATTTTGATAAAAAAGATCTTCAGATCCTTCTGATTAAAAGAAATATTGAGCCTTTTAAAGGAGGTTGGGCCCTTCCGGGAGGTCTTGTTCTTGATGATGAAAGTGTAGATGATGCCGTAAAAAGAGAACTTTACGAAGAAGCCGGCATAAAACCCGATTTTTTGGAGCAACTGTATACTTTTGGTAATCTGGGTCGTGATCCGAGAAACAGAGTGGTTTCTGTGGCTTATTTAGGGCTTGTAAACCCTTCTTATTATGAGCTGTTTGCCGATTCGGATGCGGAAGATGCACAATGGTTCAGCATTAATAAACTTCCTTCACTAGCCTTTGATCATAAAACAATCATTGAGACTGCTCTAAAAAGACTTCGCACAAAAATTCAATACCAGCCAATAGGCTTCAATCTTCTCAATGAAGAATTCCCTTTTTCAGATCTTGAAAACCTTTATAAAACAATTGTCGGACAGGAAATTGACAGAAGAAATTTCCGCAAGAAAATCATGAGCTACGGACTCCTGAACGAAACCAATAACGTTAAAAAAGAAGGTAGCGGCAGACCCGGGAAACTTTTTACTTTCAATAAAGAAAAATATAAAGAGCTGGAAGAACAGGGCTTTTATTTTGAAATTAAATAGTTATATCTAAACACAAATTTCACTAATAATTTGGCACTAATTTTCACAAATAATTAGCGCACAAGAATTGTGCTCTAATATATATCCATAAAAATTTATTCAATAGAAAATACTTGTATCAAATGTCATATTATTGACCTTTGTCATTCTGACGAAGGAAGAATCTCAATTTTGTTAATCTATTAAATTCTTTACGACATCTTTGAACTCTGTTCGCAGACATTGAGTCGATGTTTAGAATGACATGGACGTAGTAACAATTTTTAAGATCAAATTCCACCAGTTTTTAGCTAAAACCTATCAAATTTGTGTCATTTGTGATTAAAGTTTGTGTTATTCGTGTTTGTTAAGATTAAATCTTTATTACTGGAAATCAATTAATTATATTTGTTAGCGTAAAATTAACACAAATAAATTTGGTCCAAAGGCTGATATTCTTTTAAATTTGTGTCAAAATAACGCAATCATGAAATATACCTTACAAAATATTATAGAACGCTTTCAAAAAAAGGAAAAGATAAAATATCTCTTTTTCTGGGGACACACGGCAAAAGATATTGTTACCAAATCATGTTTCAGCCAATGGTTTCCAGGAAGTTTTGAAGAAAACGGAATTACCTATAGAACAGCAGAACATTATATGATGGCTGCAAAAGCAAGATTATTTAATGATGCTGAAATGGAAAAGGAAATTTTAAAAGCCGCTACTCCGAATCAGGCAAAAGCTCTCGGACGGAAAGTGAAAAACTTTGACCCGAAACTTTGGGATGAACATAAATATCAGATTGTAACTCAGGGAAATCTTTTGAAATTCTCTCAAAATCAGAAATTTAAGGACTTTCTTTTGTCAACCGGAGACAAAGTTTTAGTGGAGGCAAGTCCTTATGATAGAATTTGGGGAATCGGGATGCTGGAAACGGACAGCAGAGCTGAAAACCCTTTATTATGGAACGGAGAAAACCTGTTAGGATTTGCTTTGATGGAAGTAAGGGATGAATTAAGAAGGTAAAAACACAACCAGGCACAAAATATTAATTATGGAAAAAATAGAATTACACCCACAGATATTTCTGATTGAAGATTTTCTGACCGAAGCTGAATGTGATCATTATATCAGTCTTTCACAGGAAAAAGTCTTTGAAGAAGCAAAGATCAATGTATTCGGACGCCAGCAGATGAATAAAGGGATCAGAAATAATGACCGGCTGATGATTTTTGATACAACAATCGCTGAAGAGCTTTTTAACAAGGCTGTGGAATTTTTACCTCAGGAACATGATGGATATCAGATTCTTACCTTTAATGAAATGCTCAGAGTTTATAAATATGCTCCCGGGCAGCAGTTCAAAATGCACAGAGACGGAAGTTATATCCGAAATGAAAGAGAGAAAAGCTTTTACACTTTTATGATCTATCTGAATGATGATTTTGAAGGAGGTGAAACAGAATTTGAAAATCTGTTTACTGTAGCTCCTAAAAAAGGAACAGCGCTTATTTTTCACCATCCGCTGAGACACGAAGGAAAAACTTTAATTAGTGGAGTAAAGTATGTTCTAAGAACGGATATCATGTATTACAGGGAATAATCATTCTTAAAAGATAAAGGCTTTACTATGTCTTGTTTAATTAGTGTAATATTAACACAAATAAAAATATTTGATCATGGAAGATGAATTAAAACCCAGATTTATCGAATCATTACAAAGAAATAATGATCAGATCAGAGAAGACCGTGCAAGGATCATCGGGGCAGGTTCCGAATTGATCTACAGGCGCAGAGTGGAAGATATCGAACTAAAAATCAAAAGGCTCGAGCGTGAACAGGAAGGGCTTATTGATATCAGTCCTTTGGACAGGAACAGTCTGACTTTTGTGGATTTCAATCCTGAAGCATTCGTTCAGAAAGACATGGAATTATCATTAACAATCAGAAATCTGAATATTCAGCTCGAAGTTACCCAAAAGAGATTTGAATATTTATTTGGAAAAAAATTATAGTCATGGGAAGTACAAGATACGATTTAGACGCGCGTTATGACAGAGCAAGAAAAGCAGGTTACGGAACAAAAACCGCAGGGGAAATTTTCACCCAGAATGCCAAAAGAATGGCTCATGAATCGATGAATCCACATGGAATTTCTTTCAGGGAATCCCGGGATTCGGAAGTTCATCCCAATTCAGTTCCCATTATTTTAGGATTAGATGTTACCGGAAGTATGGGACATATCCCTCACGAGTTAATCAGAGATGGATTGCCAAAACTGATGGGCGGAATCATCCAGGGAGGCGTTCCCGATCCGGCCTTATTGTTCCTTGGAATCGGAGATCATGAATGTGATGGCTATCCGCTTCAGGTGGGACAGTTCGAATCAGGAGATGCAGAACTGGATATGTGGCTTACCCGAACCTATATTGAATCCGGAGGAGGTGGAAATGCAGGTGAAAGTTATCTTTTAGCGTGGTATTTTGCAGCATTTCACACAAGAACAGATGCCTTTGAAAAGAGAAAACAAAAAGGACTGCTGTTTACCGTAGGGGATGAGCCTTGTTTAAAAACACTTCCCGCTTCCGCCATCAGGGAAATTATGGGAAAAGGGCAGCAAACCTATACTCATTTTGAACTGCTGGAAGAAGCACAGAAAAGATACGAAGTATACCACATCAGTGTTTTACATTCGGATCAGGCACTGAGAGCAGACAGAGGCTGGAAAGAATTATTAGGACAAAACTGTATTTCCATAGCAGATCACAGAGAAATTCCGAATGTTATTAAAAACATTATCTGTGATAAATTTAAAGATCAAACCTTTGGGACACCAGGAACAGGAGGGGTGGATCAGTTTCAGATGCTTTAGAATTTCTGAATACCAGTAGTAAATTGATAAAGTGGTGATTAAGGTTTAAAAAAATAAAAAGAGATGAAAAAGGCGCAAATCATAATAGGACTTGGTTTTGGTGATGAAGGAAAAGGAATTACCACAGATTTTCTGGCTTCTCAGAATCCGGAGGCTGTTGTGATCAGATTTTCAGGAGGTCAGCAGGCTGCTCATACTGTAATGATTGATGAAAGAAAGCATGTGCATTCCAGTTTTGCAAGCGGTGCACTTCGCGGTCTGCCTTCTTACTTTACAGAGCATTGTACGATTCATCCGGGTTTTCTACTGAATGAAAGAGAAGAGCTAAAAGCAAAGAACGGAAATATTGAGCTCCATATCCATCCATTGGCAAAAATTACAACTCCTTTCGATGTATGGCAGAACAGAACAAGTGCCCGTAATCTGGAACACGGAACCTGTGGAAAAGGAGTAGGAGCCACGATGAAAAGACACGAAAGCCCTTATAAACTATTTGCTGCAGACCTGATTGCGCCCAGAGAGATGCTGATGGAAAAGCTGAAAGGAATTGCCTATTATTATGGCTTTATAGATGAAAACGAAATTAGTGAACTTTTACAGCCTTTTCTAGATGCTATTGACAGTATGGATTGGAAAATAAGTGACTATAACTATCTGGCTAACTTCGATCACCTTATTTTTGAAGGAAGCCAGGGTATTTTACTCGATATGGACCACGGCGTTTTTCCCAATGTGACCTATGCTTATACCACTTCAAAAAATGCCTTTGAGATCTGTAGGCTTTTAAAAATTGAAGACGTTGAAATGTATTATGTCACCAGAAGTTATGCAACCCGCCACGGAAACGGCTGGATGAGCAATGAAAAAGAAATGAAACTTAGAAATAATGAAGAGGAAACCTGTATATTTAATGAATATCAGAAGGAGCTGAGAACAGGGGAAATAGATTATCAACTGTTGAATTATGCCTTGAAATTGGACGGAGCTTATCTATTTCCTACTAAAAAGAATCTTGTCATCACTTGCCTGGATCAGATTGATGAACAATTTAAACTGGAAAATCTGGATATTGAATTGAAGGCCGCTTATGGATCCTATTCTCCTTATTCTAAAGATTTTAAGCGGATTTTTTAAATTCAGTAGTTAAAAATGTTAATTTTATTTAGAGAGGAGGAAATGATAGAGAATAAAAGAAAATAACCATGAAAACGATACAATATTTAAAAGGGGATGCTACGGTCCCACAGGCCAAAGGAACAAAAATCATCGCCCACATCTGCAATGATATCGGAGGCTGGGGAAAAGGTTTTGTACTGGCAGTTTCCAAAAGATGGGAAGAGCCGGAAAAAGAATATAGAAACTGGCACCGTTTCAGAAGTAAAAATAATTTTGCTTTAGGAGAAATTCAATTGGTTCAGGTTGAAAAATACATTTTTGTAGCCAATATAATCGGGCAAAAAGGAATAAAAACCGGAAGCAATGGTGTCCCTGTTCGGTATGATGCCATTGAAAAAGCTCTGGAAAAACTTTCCAATGAAGCTTTGCTGCTGAATGCAAGCGTTCACATGCCAAGAATCGGATGTGGACTGGCAGGAGGAAAATGGGAAGAAATTGAACCTATTATCGAAAGAACATTGCTTGTAAAGAATGTGGAGGTATATGTGTATGATTTTTAATAAATTAACCAACAATGAAAGAATTTGAAATAAGAGCAGATTATAAAAATGACACGCTGATCGTCTATCAGGCCTATAATAAAGCAATTGCAAAACCAGCCGTAGAGAATCAGAAATTTACAGCTCCTTTTTCATTCAACAGGATGACCTGGATAAAGCCTTCTTTTCTTTGGATGATGGAACGCAGCAACTATGGACAGAAACCCAATCAGGAATGTACCCTGGCCATACATATTAAAAGAGAAGCCTGGGAGAAAGCCTTAAGCAAAGCAATTCTTACTTCACCTGAAAAAAGGGTTTATCCCGATCCCCGAAAATGGGAAAAAGATTTTGAAAATGCCGGAATATATGTGCAATGGGATCCTGAAAGGAATATTAAAGGAACAAAACTGAATTACCGTTCTATTCAGGTAGGAATCAGCCGCTCACTGATTGAGGAGTTCAATGAAGAATGGATTGTAAAAATCGAAGATTATTCTCCTTTGGTTAAAAAGATTCTTAATCTTTCCAAGTCGGGAGAATTCGACAAGGCAAAGAAACTGCTGCCGGTAGAAAAAAATTATCCTCTGTCAAAAGAACTGGCTTACAGAATTGGAGCCACAGTATAACTAAATAACGAACGTCATGAAAACAACAACATTATACAGACCAGTAGGAGAAAAAGAAATGATATTGATTATGAAAAGCGGATTTAAAAAATTTCCTCCAAGACTGGAATGGCAGCCCATTTTTTACCCAGCTCTTAATGAAGAATATGCTTCAGAGATTGCAGAAAAATGGAATACCCGAGACGAAGCCGGAAACTATCTTGGTTTCGTAACCCGGTTTGATGTACTGGAAGAAGCAGCAGCTCAATATCCTGCTCAGAATGTAGGAGCAAGAAACCATAATGAACTATGGGTTCCTTCCGAAGATCTTAACAGCTTTAATAAGGCAATTGTAGGAGATATCAAAGTAATCAAAGTCTTTATAGGAGATGACTTTAAGAAGGCTTCAAAGTGCTGAGTTGGAAGATTTGATGATCAACATAAAAAAACTAACGATGACTAATAAAGGAATGGCAAAAGATACTTTGGATATCTTAGCTAAAAAATATTATATTAACGAACATAACGAAAAAATAAATATAGAAAACGAGCTGGAAATCAGTAAGAAAGAAACCTCTCTTTTCACTACGGAACAGCTTTCTGAAATGATAGAATCTCCGTTGCCGGAAATCAGTTTTGAAACAAAAATTGAAGCATGGAAGTGCAGTTCTTTAAAAGCAATTTTACAATTAGCCGAAGAAGAAAATCAGGAGAAGGTTATGTGTCTGAATTTTGCATCAGCAAAAAATCCAGGGGGAGGATTTATCAACGGTGCAGAAGCTCAGGAAGAAAGCCTGGCAAGAACTTCCGGACTTTATGAAAGCTTACTTCAGGCATGGGATTATTATACCATTCACCGTGCAATGGAATCCTGTTTTTATACGGATACAATGATTTACAGTCCTAAAGTTCCTGTTTTCAGGAAAGATAAAGGAGAGTTGCTTCCTAAGCCTGTCCTGTGTAATTTCATCACGTCTCCGGCAGTCAATGCAGGCGTGGTAAAACGTCTGGAACCGGAAAGAGCACATGAAATTCTTGATGCAATGGATCTTAGAATGGATAAAATGCTTTCACTGGCTTTACAACAAGGAAATGAAGTTCTGATTTTAGGAGCCTGGGGATGCGGTGTCTTTAAAAATGATCCAAAAGAAATTGCAGGATTATTTAAAAAGCATCTTCAGGGAAAATATAAAAATAAATTTAAAAGAGTGGTTTTTGCAGTGCTTACCAAGAAAGAAGAAATGTTGAAACCATTTGAAGAAATACAATGAAAATTGAATTAATAAAAGGGGATATCACAAAAATCAAGGCCGATGCTATTGTCAACGCAGCCAATTCTTCCTTACTTGGTGGAGGTGGAGCTGATGGTGCCATTCATCGGGCAGGAGGTTCTAAGATATTGGAAGAATGCAGGGCAATCAGAAACAGACAAGGAAAGTGTAATACTGGCGAAGCTGTTGTAACTACTGCTGGAAATCTTTCGGCAAAGTATGTTATTCATACGGTAGGCCCGGTTTGGAATGGTCATGCTGAGAAAGAATCAAAACTTCTTGCAAACTGTTATCATAATTCTTTGAAATTAGCGGAAAGCCTTGGTGTGAAAACCATTGCTTTTCCTAATATCAGTACGGGAGTTTATAGGTTTCCAAAAGAACTGGCTGGAAAAATTGCTGTAGATGCGGTCAGAAATTTTAAATCAGACATCATTGAGAAAGTTATATTTGTTTGCTTTGATGATGAAAATGAGATAATTTACCAAAAGTTTTTAGATTAAACCCATGAAAAAACTAACCATATTAAGCGGCGCCGGAATCAGTGCCGAAAGCGGAATAAAAACCTTCAGAGACGGAGACGGTCTCTGGGAAAATTATAATGTTACGGATGTGGCAAGTCCGGAAGGCTGGAAAAAAGACAGAGCTCTGGTGCTGGAATTTTACAACCAGAGAAGAAGGCAGCTGCATGAAGTACAGCCCAACGAAGCGCATCACTTACTGGCAGAGCTGGAAAAATATTTTGATGTTCAGATCATTACCCAGAATATTGATGACCTTCACGAAAGAGCAGGATCTACTAAGATTCTTCATATTCACGGAGAACTGTTCAAATCATGCTCATGCAACAATAAAAGCCTGATATATGAACAAAAAAAGGATATTAAAATTGGTGATAAAGCTGAAGATGGGGCACAATTAAGGCCTTTTATCGTTTGGTTCGGAGAAGATGTTCCTTTATACCAGACCGCAAGAGAAATTGTAAAAGAATCGGATATTCTGCTGGTTATCGGGACTTCTTTGCAGGTATATCCCGCAGCAGGACTCATTCATGATATCAAAGATGACTGCCTTTTAATTGTCATCAATCCTAATGAAACGGGGTTTGGCTATGGACAAAGAGCCGTAGTAATGAAAGAAACTGCTACTCAGGGGATGAAATTATTATTTGATAAATTGGTCAACCTTGCCTGATGGAAAATAAAGTAAAAGCAGGTATCATGGGCGTTTGTATTGGAGATGCCCTTGGTGTTCCGGTGGAATTCAAAAAAAGAGAAGATTTAAAACGTTTTCCGGTAACAAAAATGCTGGAGTATATGTCATGGAACCAACCCAAAGGAACCTGGAGTGATGACAGCTCTCTTACACTTTGCCTTGCTGATGAACTTTCCAAAAGATATGATCTGGAAAAAATCGGACAGAGTTTCGTAAAATGGAATAAATACGGTCACTGGACTGCCCATGGAAGGCTTTTTGACATTGGAGGAACGACAAGACATTCTCTGGCGAGATTAATCAAAGGTGAGAGTGCACGATTTTCAGGAAATATTTTTGAAGAAGATAACGGGAATGGTTCTCTGATGAGAATTCTTCCCCTCGCTTTCTATCTTGAGAAGGAAAATGATATTCAGAAACTGTATCTGACGGTAAAAGAGGTTTCCGCAATAACTCACGGTCATTTCCGTTCTGTCTTTGCCTGTTTCATCTATGTCATTTTAGCCATTCAACTGTTGAAAGGAAAGAATAAAAAAGAAGCATATGAGCTAACACAGAATATCACTTTAAAATATGCTGAAGAACAAGGATTTAATCCTGATGAAATTGAACTATTCAAAAGGATCTTAAAAAATGATATTTCCAAATATCCTGAAGATTAAATTAAGAGTGGCGGCTATGTTCTTCACAGCCTTGAAGCCTCTCTATGGTGTTTTTTAAACTCAGAATGCTATGCTGAAGCTGTTTTGAAGGCCGTCAACCTCGGGGAAGATACCGATACAACGGGAGCTATCACAGGAGGGATTGCCGGAATTTATTATGGATATGAAAATATTCCACAAGAATGGATTTCTGAGCTGGTGAGAAAGGATGATATTGAAACGTTGTGTGAGAAATTACACCAAAAATTAATGAATTAAAACACAACCCATGAACGAAATAGAAAAGAAAAGAATAAGTAAATTTTTAAGCCTGATCCTGCGGCATGAGCCTGAAAGCATTGGGCTTACGCTCGATGAAAACGGTTGGGCAGATATAGAAGAACTGCGGGAAAAGTCAGCAAATAAAAGAATATATTTTACTCCCGAAGAATTGGATGAGGTGGTAGAAACGAACAACAAAAAGCGTTTTGCTTTGAACGAAGATAAAACGAAGATCAGAGCAAGCCAGGGACATTCTATTGATATCGATCTGGCGCTGGAAGCCATACAACCGCCGGAATTTCTGTACCATGGAACAGCAAAAGCCAATATTTCTTCTATTTTAGAAAAAGGAATTGAAAAAAGAAGCCGTCAGCATGTGCACTTAAGCGCTGATAAAGAGACAGCTGCAAAGGTCGGAATGAGACACGGCAAGCCTGTGATTCTTACGATCAGAACCGGAACCATGCATCAGGAAGGATTGTCTTTCTACCAATCTGCAAACGGAGTTTGGTTGACAGATTTTGTAGATGCAAAATATATTTCAAAGTAAAATGAACAGAAAACTTGTAATTGGAGACATTCACGGAGGATTTAAAGCCTTACAGCAGGTTCTGGAAAGAGCTGAGGTTACGCCAAATGATCAGCTGATTTTCCTGGGAGATTATGTAGACGGATGGAGTGAATCTTCTGAAATAATACATTTTTTAATAGGTCTTTCCAAAAAGCAGGAATGTATCTTCATCAAAGGAAATCACGATGCATGGTGCGAAGATTGGATGGCTTTCGGGCAAAACCCTGATGTCTGGCTTTTTAATGGTGGAAAGAGTACTGTTGAGAGCTATAAAGATTATCTCCCGGAAGAACTGGATCTTCACCTGGAATTCTTTCAAAGGATGAAAAACTATCATATCGACGATCGGAACCGGTTGTTTATTCATGCGGGATACGCTTCCATGCACGGCCCTGAAAGAGAAGTATATTCCAGTAATTACCGCTGGGACAGAACCCTCTGGGAAACGGCTGTTGCAATGGATAAAAAACTGCAGAAAAATTCAGAGCTTTATCCTAAGAGACTGCTTTTATACAATGAAATATTTATAGGGCATACACCTACGATTGAAATAGGAATTGCAACTCCTGCCAACAAAGCCAATATCTGGAATATGGACACGGGAGCGGCTTATACCGGATCTTTATCTATCATGGATATCGATTCCAAAGAATTCTGGCAAAGTGATCCGCTTCCTTCCTTATATCCAAAAGAAAAAGGGCGAAACTAAAAGCATTACAAATAAAATTTTCAAATTTTCACAAACAAACCTAACAGGTTTTCAAAACCTGTTAGGCTTCTATCTGCAAAACAATTTTACCTTTTGCAATTTTGACTGTCAACCCATCCCTGTTTCTCACAAAAGATGATTAATTTTAAAGTCTGAAAATATGACTTCAATGAAACTGAAATATCTTTTATTCACCTTAAGTTCTACCTTGTTTTTGGCTCAAAAATCATTTCAGACCCCTTTTGAAAAAGGGAACGGAAATCAGACAGTTACCTACGACGAAATGAACAGCTATTATCAGGATCTGGCTAAAAATTTCAATACCATTCAATACCTTAAAAAGGGAGAAGATGACAATGGAAAACCCATTTATGTAGTGGTTTATAATCCTTTTCCTGAAAAAGACCTTGAAAAATTAAGAAAAAACAAAGCCATTCTTTTTGTCAACAATGGAATTCACCCGGGAGAGCCGGATGGAATAGATGCTACCATGATGCTGATGAGAGATCTGGCGGCTAAAAAAATTAAAACTCCGCAGAACTTTATTATTGCTGCTATTTCCGCTTACAATGTCAGTGGAATGCTCAACAGAGGATCTTACTCGAGAGCCAATCAGAATGGCCCGGAGCAGTACGGTTTCAGGGGAAACGCAAGAAATTATGATCTGAACAGAGATTTTATCAAGGCAGATTCCAAAAATGCCAGAAGCTTTCAGGAAATCTACCAGTGGTTAAAACCAGATGTTTTTATTGATAATCACGTCAGCAACGGAGCGGATTATCAATATACGTTTACCTATATTTCTACTTTTAAAGAACGTCTGGGCAATACTCTGGGGAATTACTTCTACAATGATTATCAGGCTAAAAATCTTGAAGATATGAAAAAGCTGGGGTATGAAAGTACTCCTTATGTCAACATTCACGGAGATGTTCCGGAAGTAGGATTTGCCTCATTTGAAGACTCTCCCAGATACTCTACAGGATATACTTCGCTTTTCAATTCCTTAGGAACTGTTCCGGAAACCCATATGTTGAAGCCTTATGATAAAAGGGTAGATGCTACCTACAAATATATGTTGGTGAACCTGCAGAATTTGGATAAAGATTATCATACCATAAAGCAGCTCCGCATTGAAAATTTAAAACAGTATCAGGCCGGAAAACAATATGGAATCCGCTGGAACATAGACTCCACAAAATTTTCTACGATGGATTTTAAGGGCTACGAAGGAAAGTACAAACCTAGTGAAGTTTCGGGGAAGCCAAGGCTGTATTATGACCGTAATAAACCATTTACCAAGAATATAAAACTCTTTACAACAGCTGTTCCAACGGGATATATTACCATTCCGAAGTATTATGTCATTCCACAATCACAATATCGTGTAATTGAAGAATTGAAGAGAAACAATATTCAGATGAGTCCTTTGCAGAAAGACAGTACTTTGTCTGTTGAGTCCTATAAAATCAAAGATTTTAAAACCGTTAAAAACCCTTATGAAGGCCATTATCTGCACTTTGAAACGACGGTTGATGCTTCCCTTAAAAATTTGCTGTTTTCGGCAGGGGATTATCTTGTTACTACCGATCAGCCAGGGGTAAAATATATTATAGAAACTCTTGAGCCTGAGGCATTAGATTCATTTTTTAACTGGAATTTCTTCGATGGAATTCTGGCGCAGAAAGAATACTATTCTGCTTATATTTTCGAAGATACAGCTGCCGAACTCCTGAAAAAAGATAAAAAGCTGAAAGAAGCCTTTGAAGCAGCGAAAGCGTCCGACAAAAAACTGTCCGAAGATGGAACTGCACAACTGGATTGGATCTACAGGCATTCTCCTTATTTTGAAGAGAAAACTTTCAGGCAGTATCCGGTTTACAGAGTGTTGTAATCAATTGATAATAAATAGATAAACTAAAACAGGCGTTTCCATGGAAACGCCTGTTTTAGTTTATCTTGGTAAGCCTCTTTTCAAAGCTATTTCTGCTCTTTTGATCGCCATTTTCTCCTTCCAGTCCATGTATTTCTTTTTGAAATTAGACTTCATGATGTCGTCAAATTTACGCTGTACGGTAAGATTCCATAGGGAATGTGCTTTTACAGCCCATGATTTGTCCCAGGCTCTTAAAGAAATTGAGAAACTTCCGTCCAGATATTTCATCCAATGCCACCAGCCGGTAGGCATGAACAATGTATCTCCATGTTCAAGGAAACACTCAATTCCTTCCACACCATCCAGTGCAGGGAACTTGGTGAAGTCAGGATTTTCAATATCATAATCTTCCAGGGCATAGGTTGCGTACGGAATCTGATACAGTCTTTCTTTCCATTTGTAATCAAAAAGAAGAATATGTTTTCTTCCGTTGAAGTGTGTATGGAAAATATGAGCCATATCAATGTCAAAGTGAAGGAATGTCACTGATCCCTTTCCACCAAAGAACATATTCGGATATTTATCCAGGAATCCTCCCATCAGGTCTTTAGGGGAAATATAATCTTCCAGCAATTTCGGGGCATATTTTATAGGGTCGAAGAGAAAAATTCTAAGATCGGTTGGCTCTCGCTGGATAAGATCGATATAATCTCCAAACTTCATTTTTGCTGCTGATGCATTGATGGGAGCCGAAGGATCTGCCTTTGAGCTGTCATAGAGAGGGACTTCCACATCTCCTACAACTTCCTTCATATATTCCATCGTCCATTTTTGATAAGCAGGCCATTTTTTTGCCATATTTCTGATGACAACGGGCCTTCTTGGCTTCAGATATTTTTCGTAGAAATCTTCTTTAGAAATGTCTTCTACAACATCTATAGGCTTTAAAATAATTCCCATTTTATAAATTTTATGTTACAAAATTATTAAATATATATATATGTACCAGTGTTTAATTTTTTTTTAATCTATGATTCAAATCAGATTTTCCTATTTAGAATAAGTAAAAATATCAATTTTCTTACTTCCCTTTAAAATTGTTGTTTATGCCTTCATTAAGACAAAACCTATTCATATTATGTTACACAAATCAAAAATTAACTTAACTCTTCTTTTGCAGAATCTATATGCCAAAGATCATCTTATCATGAAATAGATATCATAAAAAAAAGGGCGAATCGTTTTGATTCTTTTTTAATATATTTCTTTTTCATAGAAAAACAAAAGTTTAAAAATTATCACTATGTTTGTAGTGATAAAGATTTAACCTTTAATCGTAAAACTCATCTTTATAAAAAGTGTAACAAAAAACAATAACCATTAACTAATTGAGCAAATAATAAGTATGAAAAAAAATATTTCTTTATTTCTGATGCTATTTTTTACTGTGCTTACTTTTGCGCAGAAAACGGTTTCAGGAAAGATCACCGATGATGATGGGGTCGCTATACCCAGTGCCAGTGTGACGATCGAAGAGCCCGGCAAAGACGCTATTCTTGCTTACGCTATTACGAACTCCAAAGGAGAATATAAAGTAACCTTCACTTCCGCTGAATCCAATGTGGATCTGAAAGTGAAAGCGTTCAATCAGAAACCTCTTACAAAGCAAATCAGTAACAGCGATCAGACTCTGAACTTTAAAATGCAGTCTGAAGCTACAGAAATTAAAGAAGTACAGCTGAAAACCAAAATGATCACCGCAAGAGGTGATACCATTTCTTATGATCTTAAGGCTTTCAATAGTAAAAATGACAGAACCCTTGCGGATGTAATGAAGAAGATTCCGGGAATTGAAGTAAACAAGGACGGAACAATTCTTTACCAGGGGAATGCCATCAATAAATTCTACGTCAATGGAAAAGATCTTATGGAAGGAGGTTATGGAACCATCAACAACTCTCTTCCAAAAGATGCCGTACAGAAAGTAGAAGTTCTGGAGAACCACCAGCCGGTAAAAATACTTCAGGACAAAGTGCCTTCTGATCAGGCAGCTATCAATATCAAGCTTAAAAACTCTGTCACCATGACAGGTAGAGGTGAGGTAGGAACCGGTTTTGGAGATCCATGGCTTTGGAATGTAAAACTGACTCCCATGTTTTTCGGACAGAAAAGCCAATGGGTAGTCAATTATAAAACCAATAACATGGGTGAGCAAGTTGAAAATGAGGGGAATATTCTGGCGTTTGGAAGTTCATGGGAAGGAAGAAGAAGTAATATCTCGCAAAATAACTGGCTGAGTGTAGAGAATGCAGATACTCCGAATTTGCCGGTGAAAAGATATCTGATGAATAATGTTCACTATTTGTCTGCAAACTATTTAACAAATATTGATAAAAAGAAAGAGTGGGAATTGAAGATTAATGCAAATTATACCAACAATGCAGTAGAAAGAGAAGACTATAAAGAAACAACTTATTTTCCAACCATAGGACGTCCACAACCGTCCACGGTGATAATGAGTACAAGGAATAATTTTTATACAGATAAACTGAAAGGAGAATTAATCTTTACCAAAAATGCTAAGAAAGGGTTCTTTAAAAATACCACAAGTTTCAGCCAGTTCTGGAATGCAGACAGAGCATTTGCTGAAAGAGCAGGAAGATCAGGAAATCAGGGAGTGGAATCTCCAACATCATCTTTCCAAAACTCATTGAGTACTATTATTCCATGGGGAGAAAAGATGGTGAATTTCAAATCATATATCAATTATCAGGATGATCAGCAAACATTGAAAGTAGATCCGGCAAGTTATTTACAGTTGCCATACAAACTTCCAAAGGTAAACCCGAACGATCCTAACGAAAAAGATAGATATGGCATTGTAAATTTTGCACCAGGCACTTTAGCGCTACAACAGTTCAGACTAAAAACTTTAGATACTTCACATTCAGCAAATATTAGTTTTTCTAAAAAAGGATGGACATTCACTCCTCAGGTGGGATTTGATTTCTCTACAGATAAGCTAAATACAAACTTTGATGGGCAAGCAATTCAAAATCCTTCTGTGCCGAATGATGTACCACCAAATTTCAATGATGGTATTTATGAAAACAACCTGAAATTTACAGAAATTGTTCCTTCTGCTTCGCTAGGTGTTAATTATAAATCTGAATCTTGGAGTATTTTTGCAAATTTTCCAGCAAATTTCAATAGCATTAAAGCTGAAGATGATTTAAGAGGAGTTTCAAAATCACTAAATAAGACAACGTTTACTCCAAATGCTTTTATTCAGTATTCATTTGCTTCATTCTGGAAAGCAAGTTTGAATGGAAACATCAGCAATAATTTTGGAGATATTCAAACGGCTTATGCAGGTTACATGTTATTAAGTCCTAGAGGATTTAATGTAATGGATCCTAATAACCCGATACCTCAAATAACGTCAAAAATGGCAGGATCTAGAATTGAATACAGAAATCCATTAAACAATCTATTCTTTAATATTAATTATTCATTGAGTGATAGTAAAAGAAATTTGCTTTCTTCTCCAATTTTGGATGCAGCAACGGGGTCTACTTTAATCCGATACATTGAAAGAGAAAATCATTCAAAGAGTAATAGATTTAATGTTGAGGTGGGTAAATACTTCCCAAAATTCAAGACCAATGCTTCTGTGAGCTATGGAAATACATTGACAAAAAGTGATGCGTTCTTGGATGGCACTCAATATTTGAGCAAGAACAATACTCAGACTTATGGACTTAAGTTCAATAACACCTATTTTAGCTGGGCGAGTTTAGATTATACACTTAATTTATCAAGAAACAAACAAGATAATATAGGCTTGAGTTCTAATCAGAGCAGACTCGGTGTCAATACAGGATTTAATCACAATCTGGCAGTTTATTTCTATCCTATAGAAGACCATACGATTGGATTCAATTGGGATCAGGTAAATACAAGTGATGGAAGTAATAAATATAAGAATGCGTTCTATGATATTTCTTACCAATTTTCATGGTCTAAAAAGAAAATTGATTTTGAAATTAAATGGTTGAATATTGCTAACAGAAAATTCTTTGAAACCTATAATATCAATCAAACAACAAATAGTTCTTCTTACACGAAAATTCAGCTTCGCCCAAGCCAGGTCATGCTAACCGTAAAATTCAACTTTAAATAAAATAAAAGAGGCTGTCTCAAAAGGACAGCCTTTTTTATGGTCGTATTTTTTTGTAACTTATATTTTTCAATGAATTTATTTTTTTTAGATCATATTTTTGAGTTATTATGGTAGAATAAAACAAAGGAAGGTTTTTTTACCCTGCCAGAGCCAATTTTCTAAGATTATGCGCAATAGCAATCAAGCCGGTTTCTATTTCGACTTTATTTTGTCCTCTGAGAAAAAATCTTTTAAATCCTTTGTTATGTTTGATTTGAGCAAACACAGGTTCTACATCGTGACACCTTTGTTTTCTAAGCATTATGCCCCGTTTTGTATTGAGAAGCTTATGAACCTTATGCCGGAGCTTTGAAAGTTTTGGGTTAGAGGGCGAAGATGTTATAATTTTGGTTTTCTGATCTTTATCAAAATAATTATACTTGATATAGGCTTTGACTTTTCTCTTTTGGAGAAAAATATAGTTCTCTTCTGAGCCATATCCTGCATCAGCCACTATTTCGTTGGGAGGTTTATGATAAAGGTGTTCAAAATTCTTAATATGAGCAAGAAGGGTTTTAGTGTCACCAGGATTAGGATGCAGAGTATAATTAATGATAAACTGATTCTCGGTACTCAACTGAAGATTGTAAGCCGCTTTGAGCTGCCCATTACGCATATGATCCTCTTTCATGCGCATAAAAGTAGCATCAGGGTCTGTTTTTGAATAGCTGTTCCTATTCCCAAGAATAGCCTCTTGGTTCTCATATTTTTCAAGATTTTCAGGCCAGTTCTTTTTTGCGTAATTAATCTTCTGACGAACTTTAGAGCAAATTTTCTTCTTTTTTAAAGTAGAATCTATCGTTTCTATAACAGATTTTATTTTTTCTTTGTCCATAGACTTAAAGGTTACCTCCGAAGTATCTTTCATTTCTTCCCTGGCTATTTCCTGAGTGTAGTTCCACAAATCCTCAAGTTGGGACTCTATACGTTCTTTATTCTTTTTGATAGCCTTTCCCCATACAAATGTGTAACGATTGGCATTGGCTTCTATTTTAGTCCCATCTGTAAAGATGGTTTGCAGGCTTACCAGACCTTCTTTCTCCAGATATAATACAATTTGTGCGAAGATCTCTTTGAGTTCTCCTTTTAACCTCTCACTTCTGAAACGGTTCAAAGTATTATGATCGGGACGGTTCATGGCGCTTAGCCACATAAAATGAACATTCTCTTTGAGTGCCTGCTCCAGCTTTCTACTCGAATAAATATTACACAAATAGCCATAAACCAATACTTTCAAAAGCATTTTGGGATGATACGCCGATGTGCCGCCGGGTTTATAATTACGGAGTAAATTAGTGATGTCCAGACCATCTATAACAGCTGAAACAGTTCGTACAGGATGATTATTTTCTATCAGCTCCGACAAATCAGGAGGAAAAAGAAAATTTTGCTTGGGATTATAATCTTTAAAGACTACCTTTGATTTACTTAACACACAGCAAATTAATCAATTTGCAACTATTAGGAAAGCAAAAGCTTTCCTTTTTTTATGCTCAAAAAAAAGACTGTCTCACTTTTGAGACAGCCTCTTTTTGTTGAGATATATTGAGATGTTAATTAAAAACTTTGCTGGTCTGCTGAAGGCCCATAGCTTCCCGGCAAAGGAATATTGTTCAATCGGTAATACACGCCCAGCTGAGCCCTGTGATGAGTAATCTGGTTTAAGGCATGGCGTATTGCCCCATATTTGCTCCAGCTTGCCAGCTCATGGCCGTCATTTTTAATCGTCCAGCTGGGATTCAGATCGTTTTCTGTACTGTTTTCTAATGCTGTTTTTGCTGACTGGTAATCATCTTCCAGTTTTTTCATCAGTTCATCTCTTGTAGAAAGAACGGTAGGTTTGTAGTCTCCTTTGGCAAAATCCAGTTCAGAAGTTTTTAAAATTGTGTTCGGCCATTCAAAAACTTCTACCAGATGGGTGGCAAGCGGCATCATTTTCATACTTTTTTCATGCGGAGCATAATCATTTTTTCCTTCAGGGAATAGTTCAATAAATTTTTTTGTGGTTTGAAATTCTCCCTCCAGTTCGGATTTTAATTGAGATAAAGTGTCCATAATATTTTGTTTTTTAGAAACTTAAAGGTAAGCGTTTTAAAAATGAAACTGTTTTAACAGAATCATAATTTTTTAAGTAGTAAAGAGTGAAAAGGAAGAATATTTTTTACTGGAAAATAAAATTTGAAAAAAACTGTAACAAAAGAAGACATATGATTACTAATTATATAAACTTGCTACAATGAAAAAGTTATTCTCCATATTTTTGATCACTCTGTTTGCTTTTGCAGGAGCTCAGGAGTCCAAAGAAACGGCCAACCGTTTCTTTTATGAACTGACTTTTAAGCCTAAGAAAGATTCAGTAAAACTTGATAAAGTAGTGACAATTTTAGATATCACAGATAAGAACAGATCTATTTATCAGGATTATACAGTGATTGCTCAAGATTCTATCATGAAAATTGAAATGGAAGCAATTAAGAAATCAGGAATGATGAGAGACTTTTCAAAATCCCTTAAAACACCAAAAATTTCATCCAGAATATATAAGTCTTACCCAAGTATGAAAGTACAATATGTGGATAAGATAGCTAACGGATTTACTCCAACAAATATTGGTTATAGTGAAGAATTAAAATTCAATTGGAATATCTTAGCTGATAAACAAAAAATAGGAGAATATAATGCACAAAAGGCGACAACTGATTTTGGAGGAAGAACTTGGACTGCTTGGTTTAGTACAGATATTCCATTTCAGGACGGACCTTATAAGTTTTATGGGCTTCCAGGTTTAATTGTAAAAATTGAAGATGCTGATAAAAATTACTCTTGGGTATTGCAGGGAAATAAAAAAGTGAAAGATTATACGGAATTCTCTTACATTGAAAACTTAATGCATGCTTCAGGAGGAAAAGTAAATGAGTTAACAAGAGAAAAATTTGAGAAAACTTTTAATGACTTTAAAAAAGATCCATTTTCTTCTGTAAGACCTATGATGACACAGGAAATGATGTCTAAAACCATCCCTGGAATGGATGGAACGGTAGGAGATATGATGAAAAAGCAGGAAAAGCAGTATAAGGATTTTTACAATGCTAACGACAATCCAATAGAAAAAGAACAGCCTTCTGACAAGAAGAAAAAATAAGACTTCATATCAACTAAATTATATTTTGAATCACCCCAGATACAGCAATGTGTTTGGGGTGATTTCTTTTTGTTAAAAATGTTCTTTTAATAACTAAAAAATATTGAAAATAAATTCCAATTTGAAATAATGTCTTAGAATTAGCAATTATTTTTAAAATTTAGAAAACAAAAATTTGATTTTGTTATTTTTAATTATATGTTTGTTTTACAACAAATTAAAATATTATACAATGAAAAAAATCATTTTCATGAGGCTGTCTCAAAAGGACAGCCTTTTTTATGGTCGTATTTTTTTGTAACTTATATTTTTCAATGAATTTATTTTTTTTAGATCATATTTTTGAGTTATTATGGTAGAATAAAACAAAGGAAGGTTTTTTTACCCTGCCAGAGCCAATTTTCTAAGATTATGCGCAATAGCAATCAAGCCGGTTTCTATTTCGACTTTATTTTGTCCTCTGAGAAAAAATCTTTTAAATCCTTTGTTATGTTTGATTTGAGCAAACACAGGTTCTACATCGTGACACCTTTGTTTTCTAAGCATTATGCCCCGTTTTGTATTGAGAAGCTTATGAACCTTATGCCGGAGCTTTGAAAGTTTTGGGTTAGAGGGCGAAGATGTTATAATTTTGGTTTTCTGATCTTTATCAAAATAATTATACTTGATATAGGCTTTGAC
The DNA here is from genome assembly GCF_036362765.1 of Chryseobacterium sp. CP-77. NCBI lineage: Bacteria > Pseudomonadati > Bacteroidota > Flavobacteriia > Flavobacteriales > Weeksellaceae > Chryseobacterium > Chryseobacterium sp. CP-77. The sequence continues at coordinate 3,408,779 of NZ_CP143637.1, read as the reverse complement.
TTTTCTCTTTTGGAGAAAAATATAGTTCTCTTCTGAGCCATATCCTGCATCAGCCACTATTTCGTTGGGAGGTTTATGATAAAGGTGTTCAAAATTCTTAATATGAGCAAGAAGGGTTTTAGTGTCACCAGGATTAGGATGCAGAGTATAATTAATGATAAACTGATTCTCGGTACTCAACTGAAGATTGTAAGCCGCTTTGAGCTGCCCATTACGCATATGATCCTCTTTCATGCGCATAAAAGTAGCATCAGGGTCTGTTTTTGAATAGCTGTTCCTATTCCCAAGAATAGCCTCTTGGTTCTCATATTTTTCAAGATTTTCAGGCCAGTTCTTTTTTGCGTAATTAATCTTCTGACGAACTTTAGAGCAAATTTTCTTCTTTTTTAAAGTAGAATCTATCGTTTCTATAACAGATTTTATTTTTTCTTTGTCCATAGACTTAAAGGTTACCTCCGAAGTATCTTTCATTTCTTCCCTGGCTATTTCCTGAGTGTAGTTCCACAAATCCTCAAGTTGGGACTCTATACGTTCTTTATTCTTTTTGATAGCCTTTCCCCATACAAATGTGTAACGATTGGCATTGGCTTCTATTTTAGTCCCATCTGTAAAGATGGTTTGCAGGCTTACCAGACCTTCTTTCTCCAGATATAATACAATTTGTGCGAAGATCTCTTTGAGTTCTCCTTTTAACCTCTCACTTCTGAAACGGTTCAAAGTATTATGATCGGGACGGTTCATGGCGCTTAGCCACATAAAATGAACATTCTCTTTGAGTGCCTGCTCCAGCTTTCTACTCGAATAAATATTACACAAATAGCCATAAACCAATACTTTCAAAAGCATTTTGGGATGATACGCCGATGTGCCGCCGGGTTTATAATTACGGAGTAAATTAGTGATGTCCAGACCATCTATAACAGCTGAAACAGTTCGTACAGGATGATTATTTTCTATCAGCTCCGACAAATCAGGAGGAAAAAGAAAATTTTGCTTGGGATTATAATCTTTAAAGACTACCTTTGATTTAATTAACACACAGCAAATTAATCAATTTGCAACTATTAGGAAAGCAAAAGCTTTCCTTTTTTTATGCTCAAAAAAAAGACTGTCTCACTTTTGAGACAGCCTCATCAGTAATGTCATTTGCAAAAGGTGAAGAGCCAAAAGTGAAAGTAGAAGAGAGTAAAAGTAAGGTTGAGAATGTTTTGGTAGCTAAAAAGAATTTTAAGGATGAAAAAGTACTAGTAAAAATTGCAAAAACCATGAAGGCTGCAGAGATGAATCTGGAAGGATGCTTGGCAATTGCTTTTAATGTAACAGCTGTTGATCCACCGCTAGGTACAGCTATGGTAAGTAGCTGTTTGGAAACATATTCTAAATAAGCTGAAAATATAGAATTACTAAAAAATAAATCAATGGGGTGTTTTCAAGTGAAGCACCCCATTATTTTTTTATACAAACTCGTTATTTAGATTAAATTTAAATAGCGTATATTTGCAGGACTAAAAATTAGGCTTTGAAAGAGAAAGGATTACATAAATTAAGTGGATTCCCTAAAAACAAAATGGGGAAGATATTGGGATATGATAACGACCATCTTAAAATGCCCAATAAAATTATTGAAATGGGACTTCTTCCGGAGACCATTTTCAGAATTTTGTATCAGGCGCCGTTCAGCGGGCCAATGTATGTAGAATTTGGAGCAGAAAAAAGCCGGATTGCTCTTCGTGAGGAAGAAGGAGATTACATCATTGTTGAAGAATTGAATTAATGCAGGAAAACAAGAAAAAACAGATACTTTTAGTCGGGAATCCTAATGTAGGAAAGTCAACGGTTTTTAATACACTTTGTAACAAAAAGCAGAAGACCGGGAACTACGCCGGCGTTACCGTTGCAAGTCATTCGGGGAACTATGTTTACAAAAACGAAGAAGTAGAGGTTATCGACCTTCCTGGTTCTTACAGTGTATACCCGAGTTCAGAAGATGAGGCTATTTTTTCCAAATATCTTATTGATGAGCAGAAAAACTATGCAGGAGTTGTTTATATTCTTGAAGCATTAAGCTTAAAAAGAGGACTGCTGCTGTTTCAGCAGATTCAGGATCTCGGAATTCCAATGATTCTGATTGTCAATCAGATTGATCAGGCAGAAAGAAGAGGAATCACTATAGAGATTCAAAAATTTTCCAAAGCATTAGGGATAAAAATTATTCAGACCAATGCCAAAGAACAGATCGGGATTGATGAAGTAAGGGAAGCTGTTTATAACAACGAATTTGTAAAAACAGATCAACTTTCTTTTGAAACACCGGGCGAACATAGAGACTTTATTCAAAAACTGGCGGCACATAAAGGTTTCGATAACGAATATAAAGCCTGGATGAGCCTTTCATTGGGAACTGATCTTGGAAGAATCAGCGGAGTAATGGAACAGCTGAATGAACCGGATTCTAAAAGCTTGGTTCCAAAAAGATTACAGGTTCAGGAAACCGTAAGAAGATATCAGAACGTAGACAAAATACTGGCTGATGTCATTTCTAAAAAAACTCAGTTTAAAGAATTATTAACCGAAAAACTGGATAAAGTTTTAGTTCATAAATTCTGGGGTTATGTAGTTTTTTTAGCGATCCTGCTGGTTATTTTCCAAAGTGTTTTCTTCCTTGCGGAATACCCGATGACCTGGATTGAAGATACATTCTCCTGGCTGGCTGCATTTACCAGCGAACATCTTCCTGAAGGCCCCATTAATTCATTAATTTCAAATGGAATTGTTCCCGGAATAGGAGGAATTGTGGTTTTTGCTCCACAGATCGGAATTCTCCTGTATTTCCTTTATCTGCTTGAAGATTCAGGCTATATGGCAAGAGTCGTATTCCTGATGGACAGACTGCTGCGCCCCTTCGGACTTAACGGTAAAAGTATCGTTCCGCTTGTATCAGGAACTGCCTGCGCCATTCCTGCCGTGATTTCTACAAGAAATATTGAGAATGTAAAAGAAAGATTGCTTACGATATTGGTAACGCCGTTTATGACTTGTTCTGCGAGACTTCCGGTATACAGTATTATTATCGGATTGATTATCTCAGAAGGAACATTTTTAGGAATCAAATATAAAGCACTGGTTCTGATGGGAATGTATCTCCTTGGGTTTTTAGTTGCTTTATTTTCTGCAGCCATCCTAAAAAGATTTATTAAAAGCAAAGGAAAAACCTATCTTGTAATGGATCTTCCTGCTTACAAAAAGCCACTTTTTGGATATGACTTTAAAATGGTTTTGGGAAAAGTATGGGATTTCATTACCGGAGCCGGGAAAATAATTTTCATCGTAAGTATCATCATCTGGTTTTTAAGCTATTTCGGACCAAGCCAGAAAACAAACGAGATGGTAGCCACAGACGTTCACCTGGATCATTCTTACCTAGCTAAAATGGGTAAAGGAATAGAACCAATAATTGCTCCGCTTGGTTACGACTGGAAAATGGGAGTCGGAATCCTTACCAGTTTCGTAGCAAGAGAAGTTTTTGTAGGAACAATGTCTACCCTTTACAGCTTGGAAGATGATGCTCCCGAAGTGAAAGTAATAGATAAAATGAGAAGAGACGTAAAACCGAACGGTGAAAAAGTCTTCAGTTTTGCAACCGGAATCTCGGTTCTTCTTTTCTACGCATTTGCAATGCAGTGTGTTTCCACACTTGCAGTAGTCTACAGAGAAACCAAAAGCTGGAAATGGACCGGTTTTCAGGTAGTCATGATGACAGGTTTGGCATATTTTGTGTCGATGATAGTATATCAGATTTTAAAATAATGGACTCATCATTAATTATTCAGTACGTACTTGTTATACTAATTGTAGCATTCGCCTGCTATTCTTTATTTAAAGTACTTAAAAAGAATTTCGCTCCAAAGAAATTCAGCTCCAAAAGAACCCACTGCGATAAAGATTGCGGCTGTTCTTAATATTGGGTTCAACGGATATTGAAAAAAATGTAGTAATTTCATTTTTCTAATATAAATTATTCGGGTTGAACTTTTTAAAAGCAGGATTATTAATAGTATTTTCTTTACTGGCCATTTTCGGAAAGGCACAAACAGATACCATAAATACCAGGTCTTACGCAGACAAGGTAATGATCCGTGTGAATCTTGATACCAATATTGAAAGCTATGTTTTCTCATCAGGAGAAGGTAAGAATGCGTTCAATATGGACCTGTCCATCAACAATAAAACGAAAACGTCGTTTTCAATTGATTATAGAATAATAAGTGCGACAGTATCATTTGCCCCCAGGTTTTTAGAGGGAAATAATGATGATGAAATGAAAGGGAAAAGTTCTTACTCCGATTTAAGCTTCAGATTTTTTCCGGGAAGATTTATTCAAAATGTTTATTATAAAAATGTAAAAGGCTTTTATGTGGAAAACATGAAAGACTTGTCTCCGGAATGGCAGGAAGGACGAGATCCCTATATTCAGTTTCCGGATTTAAGGGTACAAACCTTTGGTGGGTCTACATCCTATGTTCTTAATAAAAATTTTTCAGCAAGAAGTATCTATACACAAGGAGAATGGCAGAAGAAAAGCAGCGGAAGCTGGGTACCGTTTATAGATTATGATCTTACCATTTTCAGAAATACGATTGACGGAGTAAAAAACAAAGAAATACAATACAATATAGGAGGAAACATGGGATATTTCTATAATTGGGTTATTGGAAAAAAAGTAAATATTTCGCCTCATCTGGCTATTGGGATTGGAGGTAAATTCTCCAGTTACAGAGAGCTTGATAACGGATCAACAAAACAAAATGCCCAATATGCAACTATAAGAATGCAGGGCGGTCTTCATGTGGGTTATAATACTGACCGGTTTCTGTTCGGAGGTAAAATAAATTTTAAAAGCTATGCCTACGATCAGAAAAACAGCCAGAGTGTAGAGAATAGTAACCTTTATGGACTGTTATATATAGGGTATCGTTTTGCGCCACCGAAAGTTGTGAAAAATACCTATGATAAAGTCCAAAAAAAGATTCCGGTTTTATAAGTTGAAGGGTCTTTTAAGTATCTTTGCGTTGGAAAATTTAGAGAAAACAAAATAAATTAAAAAAACATCATGTCATTAATAAAATCTATTTCCGGAATTCGCGGAACCATTGGTGGTAAAGTAAATGATAACTTAACACCGCTGGATGTTGTAAAATTCGCATCCGCTTTCGGAACCTGGCTTCAGAATAATAAAAACAAAAAAGATCTTACTCTTATCATCGGAAGAGATGCAAGAATTTCCGGCCAGATGGTTTCTTCCTTAGTTACAGCTACATTACAGGGATTGGGGATTAATGTGATAGATCTTGGCCTTTCTACAACCCCGACTGTTGAAGTAATGGTGCCTGAGCTGAATGCAGACGGAGGAATTATTCTTACCGCTTCTCATAATCCAAAACAATGGAATGCCCTTAAATTATTAAACGAAAAAGGAGAATTCATCAGCGGTGAAAACGGCGCTGAAGTCCTGGCGCTGGCAGAAAGTGAAGACTTCAACTATGCAGAAGTGGATGATCTTGGAAAATATGAAACAAGAGACGATGCTTTCGATATCCATATTCAGCAGATCCTGGATTTGCCAATGGTAGATGTGGATGCGATCAAAGCGAAGAACTTTAAGGTTGTTCTGGATGCAGTAAACTCTACAGGAGGGATTGCTATTCCAATGCTTTTAGATAAATTAGGTTGTGAAACCGTTAAATTATATTGTGAGCCTACAGGCCACTTCCCACACAATCCTGAGCCTTTAAAAGAACATTTGGGTGATATCTGCGAATTGGTGAAGAAAGAAAATGCAGATTTGGGAATCGTTGTAGATCCGGATGTAGACAGATTGGCCCTGATTGATGAAAAAGGAGAAATGTTTGGAGAAGAATACACCCTGGTTGCCGTTGCAGATTATTTACTGAAAAATAAAAACGGAGTAGCTGTTTCCAATCTTTCTTCAAGCCGCGCTTTGAGAGATGTGGCACAGACTCACAACTCAGAATACTTTGCGAGTGCTGTAGGAGAAGTAAACGTTGTTACTTTGATGAAAGAAAAAAATGCAGTCATTGGAGGAGAAGGAAACGGAGGAATTATCTACCCTGATTTACATTACGGAAGAGACTCTTTAGTGGGAGTTGCACTGTTCTTAACGCATTTATCCAAAGAAAATAAAACTGTTTCTGAACTGAGAGCAGGGTATCCAGGCTATTTCATGGGTAAAAAGAAAATAGAGCTTACACCGGAGATTGATGTAGATGCTATCTTGAGCAAAATGGAGCAGGAATACAAGAATGAAGAAGTTTCCACAGTAGATGGTGTAAAAATAGACTTTGAAAATAACTGGGTTCACCTTAGAAAATCCAATACAGAGCCAATCATCAGAATTTATACTGAAGCTCAATCTCAGGAAGAGGCAGATCAGTTAGGAGATGATATCATTGCTAAAATCAAGAGTTTAATCTAAAAATATAGGAAGAACGGGCATATTGTCCGTTCTTTTTTATATCAGAAATGTTTGAACATATCAAAAACAGATTTCCTTTCCCCAAAGAAAAGTGGAGAAAATTTCTGGGCAGTTTCCAGCGTATGGAAGTCCCTGCCAAGACTTTGCTTTTAAAAGAAGGTGAAGTTTCCTGCAATGCCTATTATATTGAAAAAGGTATGGTAAGAGCCTGGTACAATAACGATGGAAAAGATGTTACCTTCCAGTTTTTTCTTGAAAGTACCATGTTTTCATCCCTTGAAAGTTTTAAAAAAGGCCTGCCGAGTATGGTGTCGTTTGAGACCATAGAACCGTGTATTTTATACAGAATCAACAAACCTGATGTGGAAGCTTTCTTAGAAGAAGTTTATGAAAATCCAGAGCTCAGAAATTTCTTTATGGATGCTCTTTTTGAAAGGGTATTTGATTATATGAAACATTTCTTTTCATTTATTAAAGACTCACCACAGCAGCGATACCTGAATCTTGTCAGACAAAAACCGGAAATTATCAAAAGAGTTCCGCAGCATTATATCGCTTCCTATCTCGGGATTACTACCGTACATCTCAGCAGAATCAAAAGTAAAATATTAAAAGAAAGACTTTAAGAGGCTGGAAGATGGAAGTCAGAAGCAGGTAGTTTAAAAACATACGGCATAAATTCTGACTCATCTTAAACGCAACGTCCGCAAAGAATAATCTTTATTATTGAAAATGTTCGCAAAGACGTTCCACTCAGCAACGATTGTTCTTTGTTGAACGAAGTGCCTTTGCGAACAAAAATAGTATACAATATCCTGTTCCCTAGCGTCCTCCGCGTTTCCATCTTTAAGTGGCATATATTGTTTTTAATGCAACGTCCGCGAAGAATAAAATAATATGTATTGTTGAAAATGCTCGCAATGGCGTTCCACTCAGCAATGGTCACTATTCTTTGCTGAACGAAGTGCCCTTGCGAACAAATAATAATAACAATATTATGTTTCCTAGCGACCGCAGCGTTTTAACTGTTTTAACTCTATTACCGTCTTTATAAACCCCCAGCTTCCTTTCCCAAAATCCAAAACTCATAACAAATGTTATCGCTTCGCAGCCTCCTTCCCTTATAATTTTGTATAAAAATTAAAAAGAATGAAAGCAGCAGTAGTATTTGAAAAAGGAAGTATTCCACAATATGCAGATTTTCCAGACCCTGAAGTAAAGGAAAACGAAATTTTGATTTCTGTAAAAGCCGCATCAATTAAAAATCTCGACAGGGCCAGAGCAGGCGGAAATCACTATTCAACAGAAAACCAGGAACATCAACCAACGGTTATCGGAACAGACGGAGCAGGATACCTTGAAAACGGAGATAAAGTATATTTTTTCAGCAAAAAAGGAACCGTAGCGGAGAAGGCCGTGGCTGATAAAAAAATGATTATTCCGATTCCTGAAGAACTGGATTTTTCTTTAGCAGCAGCCTTACCTAATGCAGTAATGGGATCTGCAATGGCCTTGAAGTTCAAAGCAGGATTGCAGCCGGGAAATACCATTCTGATTAACGGAGCAACAGGAATTACAGGAAGAATAGCTGTTCAGATGGCCAGATTATACGGAGCTGGTAAGATCATCGTTACCGGAAGAAATGAAGAATCTTTGCAGTCTTTACTTGAATTAGGTGCTGATGAGGTCGTTTCTCTAAAACTGGAGGGCAATGATTTTAAGCAAAAAATAAAAGAAATTCATAAGGTAACCCCTATAGATACTATCATAGACTATATCTGGGGACATTCTGTAGAAATGTTATTGTCTGCCCTTAAAGGTGACGGAACCTTCTCCCACAAAACAAAACTGGTAACGATCGGAGGGATGAGCGGAGATACCATTCAGCTGTCTTCACAGATTCTCAGAGGAACGGATATTCAGATTTCCGGATCAGGACTGGGAAGCTGGACGAAAGAAGAATCTCACCTCCTGTTCTCAAAAATCATCCCTGAAATGTTTCAGGCAGCAGCAGAAGGAAAAATTAAAATGGAAACACAGGATGTTGATATTAAAAATATCGAAACCGTATGGAATGCTGAGATACAAAGCGGAAAACGCCTGGTCATAAGAATTTAACCCCAATTTCCGTTTTTTTATCCACAATCCTTTTATCGGTTTTCTTTTTTTACTATTTTTATAATAGAAATTTATGAAATGGAATATTCAAAAAAAAGTTGCAACTTTGCATAAATATTTGAATATCAGTTTCAGATATATTATTAATTAAACGTTTGCCGAGGTTTGTAAGCAAATTCAGACATCAGGCCGACAAAGAGGACACTATTGGAAGAGTATTTTGGAAATGAACTTGTAAAAAAGTTCGAGGAAATGATGGAAAACAATGACGAATTCTACTTTGATACAGAAGAGTTGGAAGATATCATTGTTTATTATTTGGAGCTTGGTGATTTTAATTACGCTGACATGGCTGTTAATTATGGACTTAAGCTTCACCCTAATTCGTTGGATATTAAGATTAAAAGACTTGAAATCCTTCTGGAGTGGGAAGACTATAATACGGCGAAAGAACTTATTGACGAACTGAAAGGCGCTTCTATGGAGAATACAGACTTTTTGGTTTGTTACGCCAAGTATTATTCGAACCTAGGAAATCCCAGAAAATCCATTGAAATCTGCAAAAAAGCTTTGACATTAGAGGAAGAAGAAAACTTTCTCCACAACTTTATTGCGGACGAATATGTGAATCTCGGAGATCCTTTTAACGCTCTTAAACATTACAGAAAAGCACTGAAGGAAGATCCTACGGATGAATATTCGCTGGAAAATGCTATGGTATGCTTCAGTGATCTGAATAAGAGTGAGGAGGCTATTGCCTTTCTTAATGAATATTTAGATGAATTTCCTTATTCTGAGACCGCCTGGTTTGAATACGGACAATTCTACTTCAACAGAAAAAATTATGATGAAGCGATAAGAGGCTACGACTATTTACTGGCAATCAACTCAAACTCTGTGGGAGTATATGCCAATAAAGCAGCTTGTTATGAAGCTTTGGGACAATACCAGAAGGCGATCGAAACGTATGAAGAAATGCTGGAGCTGGAATATACAAAAGCATTTACTTATTATAAGATCGGATTATGTAATAAGGCCTTGAAACAGCCTATTTTAGCTTTAAATGCATTCCAGAAATCATTAAGAGAAGACCCTCAGTTTTATCTTGCCATGATGGAACAGTCTTATCTTTACGAAGAAATGGGCGGAATGTCTGAAGCATTGCATTTTGCCAAAGAAGCTACCCAGCTGAATGAAAACAATCTTGATTATCAAAAGAGATTAGCGTTCTTATTCATCGATTCAGGAAAATTTGAAGAAAGCCTTTCCTGTCTTAAAAAACTGGTAGATGCAGAACCTTCAAGGTTTTATAACTGGTATGCCTATTCAGAAGTTTTGATGCTGGTAGGAGAGTATGAAGATGCGGTAACAGTCTTGAACAGAGCCATAAAAAAACATTACAGAGCAGAACTTTTTTATCAGCTGAGCAATTGCTATTACAATCTGAAAGATCAGGATAAAGGTTTTGAATCTCTTCAAAAAGCATTGGAACTTGATCCTTCTTTAGCAAAGGATATGCAGAAAAAATATCCTTTCATTAAAGATGAGGTGAAAAAGGTAAAAGCCAGTAAAGTGAAGAAAAAGAACTAGAATAATCTGAAATAAAAGAAAAACCTGCAGAAATGCAGGTTTTTTTATTGATTGTCTCGTCCTGAAAAAGGTTGACTAAAAAACCATAAAATTAGTCACCCTTATGAATCTAAAAAAAACATCGTCCCCTGTCCAAGAATACAGTGAGGCATTCAAACGACAAGTTGTCTCTGAATATGAACGGGGATTATATACAAAATCCCAATTGCAAACTCGATACAATATTCGGGGTAATTCATGCATTTCTAGTTGGTTAATAAAATATGGTAACTTTACTTATGAAAAACAATTAAGTAAAGGCAGACCTATGAAAGATCCACAGAAACAAAAGATTAAAGAGCTTGAAGCTGCTTTATCCAAAAAGGAAGAAGAGCTCAAAGTGTTTAAGAAATTTATAGAAATCGCAGAGCGTGAGTTGAAGATTGAAATTGTAAAAAAGTCTGGTTCCAATCAATCCAGGAAATAAGGCCGTATACAAATCTTTCACTGGAAGATATCTGCCGATTGTTTGGATACAGTAAACAAGCTTATTATAAAAGGAAGAAACAGCCTGATTCTATCAATAATCAAAAAAGGATTATAGAACTGGTATTATCAATTCGTAAAAAGATGCCTAAAATAGGGACTCGAAAACTTTATGTATTACTTAAAAATGATTTTTCAAAAGAGGATCTTCATATAGGAAGAGATCGGCTGTTTCAACTTTTAAGATCGAATTATCTTTTAATTCCCAGAAGACACAGTTATTTTAAAACAACCAATTCCAGACATTGGATGAAGAAATACCCGAATATTATTAAAGAAAAGGAGTTGAAATGTTCAGAAAAAGTTTGGGTTGCAGATATTACCTATCTGAAGACTAAAGAGAAAAATTATTATCTTCATTTGATTACCGATGCCTATTCAAAGAAAATTGTAGGATATGAACTAAGTGATAATTTACAGACTGCCTCCACATTGAAAGCATTAAAACAAGCCCTAAAGAACAGGGTGTATAAACATTCTTTAATTCATCATTCAGACAGAGGATTGCAGTATTGTAGTAAAGAATATACTGAAACGTTAAGGAAAAATGATATTCTTATCAGTATGACCGAGAACTCGGATCCTTATGAGAATGCTGTAGCAGAGAGGGTAAACGGCATTCTGAAATATGAGTTTGGATTGATTGATACTTTTGAAAACTTTAAGAATCTCTCACAGCAGCTTGACCAATCAATTTATTATTATAATAATTTAAGACCTCATTTTTCCCTAAATTATAACATCCCCAGCCAAGTGCATATGAAAAATAACGTGAAATTAAAAACATACAAAAAACAAAATCAGAATAGGAAAATTCCTACTCTGATTTAAGTATATTTGAAATATTAAACTAGTCAACCTTTTTCAGGACTAGTCAGATAATTGTATTCGTAGAAAAACTTATCCGGAGCGCTGCTGTTTGCATTTCCGTTCATATCAAGCGTCTGCCTGCTTTCTTCAGACGGATATCCTGCAGTGTTAAACGTTGTAGTATACTTATGAGAAGTAGTTCCGGTGGCTGTTCCTCCTCCGGCTGTAGTTTGGGTAAATTCTCCTTTATAAGTACTTAAGCTGTTCTTATTATTTGAGAATAACATGCTTATGCCATCGCTGCTCTCATTTCCATTAAAGATAATTTTGTCAAAACCTTTTACATTTTTGAAAGGATAATTTTTATCAGTATAGGTATAAGTTTCTTTTTCTGTATAGTTAATGGTATTTCCATTGACAATTCCGGTTCCTGAGCCTGCATTGCTTACCATATTTCCATTATTATAGGTAAATACACTGTTGATAATAGAAGAACCTGCCGCTCCTGAATTCGTTTGTCTTTTTACGCTGATTTCTGTAGTGCTGGTGTAGGTATAAGAAAACGTAACGGTGTTCTCTATGGTTCCGGTTGTAGAATATTCCTTCGTAACCGCTGTAGCCATACGTCCGTTAGTATATCCGTATTCAACAGCACTTTCAAGAACATTATTTTCGTAATGTTTAATACCCGTAATATAATCATCGGTATATGTGAACTCAATTCTTTGCCCGTGATTAATATTGTTAATCATGCTGATGATTTTAGTTCCGTTGTAATTGATTTTCATGACAATCCCATCCATTGTCATCTTTGTAGGAAGAATCACGGTTTGATTAGAAGGATCACTGTTATCAAAAGGGGTATCATCAGAACTGTAGCATGATATTGCAGATAAGGCTACAGATCCAAAAAGTAGAAGTTTTTTCATAGTTATAAGTTAAATCATCCAAATATAATTTAATTTATAATATGATTTTATTTTTTCGGATTGGTTCTTAAAAAGATGAGGCCGCCAATGATAATACCTGCTCCTATAAATTGCAAATAAGTCAGCTTTTCACCATCTATAATTCCCCAGATAATAGCCACAATGGGCATTACCAAAGTTACTGTTGAAGCAAAAAGAGGGCTGGAAACTTTAAGTAAACGATAATTCATCATCATCGCCAGACCTGTTCCGAAAACTGATAACAGGCTGACAAACATAAGCCCCATCAGATTATCTTTCGAAAAAGTGAATTCCGAAAAGAATCCTGTCCCTGTAAGCGCAAGAATGGAAGGCAGCAATAAAACAAAAGAGAATACAAAAGCAGATAAAACCGTAGAAGAGACCTCCATAAGCTTTGATTTTACAGTGGTTGTACTCAGCGCATAGCATAAAGTTGCCAATAACAGCAAGAGAATCGGGATCATTTTCAATTCTGCGCTGTCACCTCCTCCAAATGCCAGAATACAGACTCCTGTGAAGCTTATCAGCGTTCCTATAATCTGTTTTTTCGTGGTTTCGAACTTCCAGACCAAGGCGCCGACAATAATCACAAAAATAGGCATCATTGAGTTGATAATTCCGGCAATGCTGCTGCTTACTTCAGTTTCTGCAATCGGAAATAAAAACATAGGAATGAAATTTCCTGTAAAAGCAGCCAGAACTAGCCACTTCAGATGTTTTCTGGGAAAAAGTTTATAATTGGAAATCGCGACCGGAAGTAAAATAATTCCGGCAATAAGAACTCTTAAAGACCCTACCTGAAACGGATTGAAGTGTTCCAGTGATTTTTTGATCAAAATAAATGATGATCCCCAGATAATACTCAGGACAATCAGAAGAACCCACTTTTCTTTATCTGCGTTCATTATTTTCGTGTAAGATTTTTAGAAATTCTTTTTTGGGAATCATTTTTGCCCCTAAGCTTTCCAGGTGTTCTGTATGGGATTGACAATCAATTAACTCAAGGCTGTTTTTATTGCTTTCCACAAAGTTGATAAAGCCCGCTTTTGAAGCATTACTTACCTTGGCAAACATGCTTTCTCCGCAGAATACATTTCCAATCTGCAACCCGTAAAAACCTCCGACAAGTTCTTCATTCTGCCACACCTCAATGCTTTTGGCCAAACCGTATTGATGTAGCTGGATAAAAGACTCCATCAGTTCATCAGAAAGCCACGTTCCCGACTGCCCCTTTCTTGTAGCCTGCTGGCAATTTCTGATTACCTCCCTGAAGTTCTTATTCTCGGAGAAAGTAAAAACATTCCTGTTGAGTATCTTTCTCATAGATTTTGAAACTTTTAATTCTTCAGGAATAAGCACAAACCTTGGATCGGGACACCACCAAAGGATTTCCTCTCCGGGATTGTACCAGGGAAAAATACCGAGCTGATAGGCAAACCAGATACGCTCTACGGACAGGTCGCCACCAAAAGCAACCACTCCCTCATGGCCATCATACAGCTCCGGGTCGGGAAATGAAATCTCGTTTTCGTCTAATCGGACCATTTTTAGCAAAAAAATCCCACTTCAAAAAGCAGGATTTATAATTGATCTTTTATTCTTTAATTAGAAAGGTAAATCATCATCATCGTCTCCGGCAAAAGGATTCTCATTAGAAACCGGGGATGCAGACTGCTGAGGCATTGCCTGAGTAGGTTCTGAAGCATTATCAAAAACTTTCTCTACTCTCCACCCTGTAATAGAGTTGAAGTATTTAGTTTCACCCTGAGGAGAAACCCATTCTCTACCTCTGATGTTGATTCCTACCTTTACGTTTTCTCCTTCTTTAAGGTTATCTAATAAACTGATTTTATCAGATAAAAATTCTATGTTTATCGGCTGTGGATACTGTTCCTGGGTCAAAATAACCATTTCTCTTTTTTGAAACCCGCTCGCAAATGTTTGAGCATCAAAAAGTTTCTTTACCGTTCCTTGTAATTCCATATCGTAAATATTAACGATGTAAAAGTAAGAAAATGAAATGTAATAAAAGAAGCTGTGAAAAAAAAATGTGGAAATTTTATTTTTTTTTCCTGAAAAGTTTGGTAGTAAAGGAAATTGTCCTATATTTGCACTCACAAAAACGAAGCAAGCTCTTTAAAACTTACAATATAAAAAACCAGCGGATGTGGTGTAATTGGTAGCCACGCCAGACTTAGGATCTGGTGCCGTGAGGCGTGGGGGTTCGAGTCCCTTCATCCGCACTATGCGAAAATAGCTCAGCTGGTAGAGCACAACCTTGCCAAGGTTGGGGTCGCGGGTTCGAATCCCGTTTTTCGCTCCACACCATGCCCTGGTGGTGGAACTGGTAGACACGCAGGACTTAAAATCCTGTGTCCGCAAGGACGTACGGGTTCAAGTCCCGTCTGGGGTACAAGACCCTCTGTAATATCTTACGGAGGGTTTTTTGTTTTAATAGAGAGTGTTCTTTAAATAAAAGTCTTATATTTGTAAGAAATCAGGTTGAATCTGAGTATTCAGATCAGCGAATCAGCGGATGTGGTGTAATTGGTAGCCACGCCAGACTTAGGATCTGGTGCCGTGAGGCGTGGGGGTTCGAGTCCCTTCATCCGCACAATTCGAAAAGGCTCTTTTTAGAGTCGTTAAGAAGGTTGGAACCTCTGGTTCGAATCTTTTTTTTTGCCCACACCATGCCCTGGTGGTGGAACTGGTAGACACGCAGGACTTAAAATCCTGTGTCCGCAAGGACGTACGGGTTCAAGTCCCGTCTGGGGTACAAAGCCCTCTGTAATGTATTACGGAGGGCTTTTTTATTTTTGTAACCTTTAGAGTATCTGACTGTTTTCCGTTTTCTTTTCCAGTCTTTCCAGTCTTTCAAAAATACCAGTGAAGATATTCTTGTTTCCTGTCGAAATGTATCCTACAATCTTATAATATTCCTGATGATTTTTATTTGTACGTTGATTTTCAATTGCATATTGAAGATTTCCACTGATATGAACCAGTAGATTGCTAATGGGATCTGTTGCCAGATTTGTTTTATTCAGAAATAAAATATCACCGGATTGGTACTGGGGAAGCAGTGTTTTTTCAGGAGAAAATTCATAGACCAGATCAACTGATGCTAATATTTTTTGCAATATTGCTGAGTTGCCATTATTTACGGATTGTGTTTTCTGCATTTCCAAATTAATCTCCCCTGTTGATTCAGGGAAAAGTACGGGCTGACTGGCACCAGGAGTACTTGTCAGCTGGTTTGCCTGCACAGGCTCGGTCAGTAATTTGTCAAGACTAAGGTTAAAGTGATTTGCAACTTTCAGTATGGTTTCAATTTTTGGCTCAGCACGTCCTTCCTCATATGAGCTTATTACGCCTCTGTTGAGATCAAACAGATCTGCAAAAGCTTTTTGACTCAATCCTTTCACCTGTCTTATTTTTTTAATATTAGTTCCAAATAAGCTCATCCTGTCCAATATTTTTTGCAAATATAGAAAATGCAAGTAAGTTGTGCTAAATATATTTGCATGAATACTATTCCGGATAGCCCCAGTTTTTAACAAAAGTTGATAAAGCCCATTATATAAAAATCTGTACCCATAATATTCTATAGTTCTGTATCTGTATCCAAAATTAAATACTCCATAATTTTGTTTAGCTAAAGAAGAAAATATGGAAACAATCACTCAACAACAGAAACAGTTTCAATATGCTGAGGCTTATATATCAGATATGTGGATGCTGAAAAATATCTTTCTGGAAACACAGAATCTGAAAATAGCAGATCAGAGTTTCGGACTTCCTTTTCTTTTGGCTAAAAATGGGAAGCAGATTGTTGCTTTTGCCAGTCTTATTGTGAATGAAAAGGATGAAATATCTTTCAGGATCTATGATAAAAATAAGATGTCAGATACCGAAAAGAGAAATTTTTTTTCCCGTGCTGAAAGATATTTTAAAAATACTCACACCCCCAATTTTAAGGATCCGGAACAGTTAAAAAGCAGTATCAGCAGTATGATCAGCTGGCTGAATCCCGAATAAAGACAGGATAAAATTGTACATTTACTTAAAACCCCGGATTCTATGCATAAAGATGTTCTGTACCTTAAAATAGCCAATTCTGTCACAGAGCAGATTAAAAGTGAAACCCTGCAGTTTGGAGACAGGCTTCCTTCATTGCGAAGTGCCCAAAAACTCTATAATGTAAGCCTGAATACCGTAAAGCAGGCTTATATGGAATTGGAAAGCCGTTCTCTCGTAGAATCGCGTCCGAAATATGGCTACTATGTAAGCCAGACTTCCCAGCGAAAACTGGCACTGCCTTCCGTGGCACCAATGAAAGATTCAGAGAAAAAGAATACACCACAGGATCTTATTGATAAAGTATTTGGCGTCATCGGGGGAACAGATATCACCCAGTTTGGATTGGGCATTCCGGGGAAAAGCTTTCTTCCGGTGGCCAAGATGAAGAAATGTATGATTGATGTGATCAAAAGAAAGAGCGACAGCGGAACCAACTATGAACCTGTACAGGGAAGTGAGGTGCTTCGACGGGAAATTGCCAAATGGTCGATGGTAATGGAAGGGAAAATCACAGAAGATGATCTTGTGATTACTTCCGGAGCTATGAACGCCGTTTATAATTGCTTAATGGCTGTTACTCAGCCGGGAGATTCCGTGGCGGTGGAAAGTCCTGTATACTTCGGAATTCTCCAGGCTATCCAGTTATTAGGACTTAAGGCTGTGGAAATTCCTACACATCCCATTACAGGGGTAGATCTGGATGAGTTAAAAAAGGTGATGCCAAAGCTTTCTGCGTGCTGTTTTGTGGTGAATTATAATAATCCGTTGGGATTTCAGATGCCTGATGATAACAAGAAAGAACTGGTAAGGATGCTTACTGAATATAATGTTCCTTTGGTGGAGGATGATGTCTATGGTAACATTTATTTCGGGGCGGGAAGACCCAAGCCGTGTAAATTTTATGATGAAGCAGGAATTGTGATGTGGGTAGGCTCGGTTTCCAAAACATTGGCACCAGGTTTCAGGGTTGGATGGGTAGCTCCCGGAAAATTTAAAGAAAAAATTATCCGTCAGAAACTGGTTCAGACGGTGAGCGGACCTTCTTTGTTTTCAGATGTAATTACAGATTTTCTCGCACACGGGCGTTATGATCACCACCTCAGAATGTTCAGGAAAAAGCTGTATGCAAATTACCTTCAGATTCAAAAGGCGGTGACTGAATATTTTCCGGATAATACCAAAATTTCAGAACCCAAAGGAGGCTTTATGCTTTGGCTGGAGCTGGATAAAAGAATTTGTACGGAAGATCTCTACGATGCGGCTTTTGAGCAGAAAATCAATTTTGCTCCCGGAAGAATGTTTTCACAGCACAATCAGTATCAGAACTGCATGCGTTTGAACTATGCACTGGAATGGACAGACAGGGTGGAAAATGATCTGGAAAAGCTTGGAAAAATGATAAAAAACAGAATTAAATAAACCTTATAGCGATGAATGATAAAAGTAATGAAGTAAAAATCGTAGCCTACGAACCTCAGTATAAAGAAGCTTTCAAAGCTTTGAATGAAGAATGGATCAAAACATACTTTGTCATGGAAGCCGGCGATTATAAACTGCTGGATAATCCTGAAGAGCATATCTTACATAAAGGAGGGCACATTGTTTTTGCTTTGCTGGATGGAGAAGCAGTAGGAACCTGTGCATTAGTAAAAACAGAAGACAGTCCTCTCACTTTTGAATTGTCAAAAATGGCAGTAAGTCCCAAAGCGCAAGGGAAAAAACTAGGCTACCTTTTGGGAAAAACTTTAGTGGAAAAAGCAAAGGAATTAAAAGCTGAAAAAGTATTTTTGGTTACCAATTCTATACTGGTTCCGGCCATCACACTTTATGAAAAGCTGGGCTTTATCCATACTCCCATCAGCAATGCTGAGTATGACCGTGCCGATGTGCAGATGGAGCTGATTTTTAATAAGTAGGCAAAAAAAAATATTAGAACTCGGATAGGAATATCCTTGTTCTAATATCAAAATTTAAATCTAATTGCTTTACTCTTTTATTTCTTGATAAAAGTCCTGGTCAGTGACTTTCTGCTGCCATTGATTTTTATGAAATACACTCCTGAAGGAAGGTTTTCAATATTAATTTTTTCATCATAATATCCTCTTGATGACTGCAAATGCGAAGTTGAAACAACCGATCCTTTATTGTCAATGATTTCTGCTTTAATTTCCTTATCTTCAGATTGATACTGGATTCCAATGAAGGTAGAAACGGGATTCGGATATATTTTAAGATCATCAGCGGTTACCTTTGTCTCTTTTGCTGTCAATACTTCTTTGGAACATGCCGGAATTCTGTTTACTCCGTCAATTCCCCATGAAGACTGCACGGGAATACAAAGCCAGTTCAATACAGTTGGAAAATGATCTGTTTCTCTTGTTGTAGAGGTATAATCATACACTTTAAAATTATTAACAGTATTGGCATTATAGGTTGGAGAACCTGTAACAGTCATATGATTAGCGTTCGGACTTGAATCAGTCAATGTATTTCCTGAAGTCCCATTACACTTCCAGTTGGCCAGTAATTGAGAATAATAAGGGTGCGAAGAGGTAATATCCTGATTGGCCCAATTCACAATAACATCATTGGGAAGAGCAGATTTCCAGATTCTTATGTCTTTATAAGAAGCCGCCAGATTGATTCCATAAACATTGGTTCCATCCTGGTTTAATGTAAGAGGAAGCCCGGAATCAATATTTCCGATGGTATTCATTTTAGCAAAAGTTACCGGAACGCCATCTTCATACAACGTTACAAGACCATCTCTGTCAAAACTTGCAGCAATATGTTTCCATTTGTTGGTTTCCACTTTTCCGCCAACAAGGTCAATCCTGCTAGTGCCATCGCCAATATTCATTTTGAAAGTCTGCCCTGAATAGCCTGAAAAAACAAATCCTTTATTTTTCCCATTAGCCCAGTTTTTATTACTGATCATTACCGGATCACTTGAATAAGAAGCATTAGGTTTTACCCAAAATTCAATGGTAAAATCCTGATTAGCTCCAAAATTAAAAGGAGTCTGATTGGCTGGTTTTGCATAAGTTCCTGCCGGGAAATTCAACTGATTAAAGGTTTTATTGGATTCCAGAATGGTTTTGCTGATCTGTTGTGGAGTAAATCCCGGGTTGGAATATACTGTAAAAATGTTTCTTTCAGAAAGGTTTCCGCCTCCGTGTGAAGAGTCTACAGCTCCATGATCTGTTGTCAATACCACCAACCAATCTTCATTGTTGTATGATGGCCTGTTTTTCATCGCTGCAACAATTTCTCCGATATAAGAATCTGTTGTTTTAATGGAATTTACATACTGTGAAACTGTTGATGAGAATCCATAAGAATGGCCTGCATGGTCTACATCATCAAAATCTATAAAGAGAATATCAGGATTGTCATTCTGTGAAGCCGTAACAGCAGCATTTTTTACGGCAAGATCCGTTGCCAGATTGGTTTTTACATCTGCGGTTTGAATGATTTTGTCGTTGATGGGAGACCAATGAGCGAGAGAAATAGTTCTTAGAGCTGGATTATAAGTCTCTGCTCTTGTTAAAAAATCCGGGTAATTGACATAGTTCGGGCTTGTGAAATTATTGTCCTGAACATTATGTTTGGTGTGCCATACTCCGGTTAGCATGGTGCTCCATCCGTTTCCGCTCCAGGTTGTAGCAGCACAAAGCCCGTCGGTAGAATAAATCGATTGGCTGATAAGGTTTTGAATGTTGGGAGTAGGTGTAGACATCATGACATCCGCACGGCATCCGTCAATACCAATAAAAAGGACTTTTTTAGTCTGAGCTCCAAGGAAACAGCTCATTACAACAGCCATTGAGAATAGTTTTGTTTTCATGGGGAAAAAGGGTTTTTAGAATTGTGAAAGTTTACAAATAGTAATTTATTTTTTAACTATTGTAAAATTAGTTTACTATTTGTAAACATTCGTGAACTGAAAGTTAATTAATTGATAATTAAAAAGTTCACTCAAAAAGTTTAGATTTTAACCAAAAAAGTCACAAAAGAAAAATGACTCGGCTTATTTTAATTTACATGCTTTGCGAATAGAAGATCAAAAAAGATTGCCGGAAATGTAGGTTATAACAAATACCTAATGATCCGTACTACATTCCCCTCCTCCGGAGGGGTGGCGAAAATTCAAAGAATTTTTGACGGGGTGGTAAAAACACAAACATTTCCAATAGAAGAACCATGAAAACGTTTGTGTCAAGAAGTATTTAAAAATAATCTGAAAAGTGTTTAAAGAATACCTTCAGCCTCAGAAATGATATTCAGAATATAATCGGGAGCTGCCTTTTCAAGTTCTGATTTACTTTGAGCTCCGGAAAGTACAGCTACTGTTAATCCACAGCCTGCATTTTTACCCTCTTCAATATCAATAACAGAATCCCCTGCCTTTAAAACTTTATGAGCTTCAGTAATATTGAATTTCTTCATCGCAAGATGAATCATTTCAGGACTTGGACGGCTTTCTGAAACATCATCAGCGGTAATTAAAGCATCAAAATGAATGTTTTCTTTCCAGTTGAGTTTATCTAAAAGCTGATGAGCGATTTCTGAAGTATAGCCTGTATTTAAAACGATTTTCTTTTTTTGAGCTTTCATATTCAATAAAAAATCTTCCGTTCCGTTGATGGGTTTTACATCCAGATTTCGATAAGATTCTTTCAGTCGGTCAGAAAAATTCTCAAAAATAGCAGGAGCATCTTCTTCGTTCCCATTGATTTCTTTTAAAAGACTTGTGATGGCTTCCAGTTTTTCCATTCCGGCACAGCTGGATAATACTTTTTCCAGGCTTACTGCGTAGCCATAATCATTCACGGCACTGGTAAGTGTTTTGTAAACTACATTATCCTCATCAATTGTTGTTCCGGCCATATCCAGAACGAGTAATTCTATATTTTTCATTTGAATTTTATGCGTAAATTTTTTCAATATTAAATTTGGAAAAGCCACCGCTTCCCGTCATTCCCTTTCCTCCGATACCCGTTACAATATGAATGTTAGCGGATGGGCTGTGCTCAAAAATATCTTTTGTTTTGCACTGGGAATAGATTCCGAACCATCTCCTCTGAATTTCATACGTAGGAAGATCAATAATTTTCTTAGCCTCATGAATCATGAATTCATCAATCTCCATATTAAGATCGTATCCGAGATCATCGGCATTTTTAGCATCAGCATATTCGTGAGAGTCTCCTATGATGACAGAACCGTCAAGTGTCTGTTTGAATAAAATATGAATTCCATACTTCTTTTCAAACGAATTAGGATCTTCTAAAGCCTTGATTTTCTGAAAAGAAGGACATTCGCTGAAAGACTCATATCTTCTCACAGAAAGCCCTGTAAGGATATTTCCCTGAAGCGAATAAATTCCTTGGGGCTTTGTTTGAAGCATCTGCAGTTTACTCACTTCCAGATCGCTGTCATTGAATACTTTAGGATATAAAGTTTTGAACTCGTGTCCACCGCAGATGATGATTTTAGAAGCACTAAATTCTGTTCCTTCTGCAGTTACAGCTGTACATTTCTGATCATCTTCATGGGTTTCCACTACAGTTGTGTTGTAGAAAATCTGTAAGCCCATTTTTTCCTGAAGCAGCTTGTGAAGCTTTACAATCATATCTGCAGAATCTACAGAAAGTTCCTGCGGGAAAAATAAACCTCCTTTGCAGTAGTCTGAACGGAGACCGTCAAATTTCTTGATGCAGTCGTTTTTAGATAATAAAACAGATTTATAATCATTATTTCTGTTGATTTCATAAAGCTCTTCAATCAGCTGAAGTTCTTCGTCATTTGAAGCAATATAGATGGAACCGTTTTGCCTGATGGTAAGGTCTGCCTGATCATGAAGTTCATTGTAGATGGCCAGACTTTCCCTCCCGAAGTTCTGCCATTTAAGATCCATTCCGGAGGGTACTACCTGTCCGAAATTTCTTACCGTGGCACCCTGAGGAACAGAATTCCTTTCCAGTAAAGCTACCTTAAGATTTTTCTTCAGCGCATGATAAGCATGGAATGTTCCTAAAATTCCGCCTCCTACAACGAGTAAATCAAATTTTGTTGTCATTGTACTATAGTTTATAAAATTTTCGACGTATCGAAATTGATGAATTGATTAGATTTAGATTTGGGTTTTGACTTTTTTCTGAAAGCCAGAAAAGCAATCGCCGAAAGAACAAAAACCGTTATGGTGATGATGTAATTTAAGTTAATATAAAAATGTAACCACGAAGTCTGGGCAGAGCCAAAGTTTTTATACAAAAGAATCAGGACACTTCCCAGATAACCGAAAGAATCTACAATATAGATCAGAAAACCTACATTTCCTTTGATTTCAAAAGCGGCGATCATCCGGTCAAAATAAATTCCGTTAAAGGGAATATAGCAGATGTACATTCCGAAGCCGGAAATTGTCATCCATAAAAAAGGCGACAGAGAACCCTGCTGAAACAAATACGTAGAAAGTCCTACCGTAAGAATTCCCGCAAAAAGAATATAATGATAGTAGGCAAATGCTTTTTTATTGTTCTTTACTTTTACCATAAAGCTTAAAATCACCAGAACCATTACCGCAATAGGAATTTCCGTTAAAGTGAAAATAGAACTGTCGAAAGTAAAGTTCAGTCCGTCCCAGATTTCACGGTTGAAATTATCTCTGAAATCCCTTAAAACGGTTAAACTGATATATAAAAAGATGATACACACGATCGGAACAAAAAATTGTTGGATCAGGGCTCTTCTTTCTTTACCATTCAACGGCTGTCTCTTGTTTTTAAGCAAAATATCCTCTTCCGAAGGTTTGGGAATTCTTTCAAGAAGCAGCCCGAAAAGAACCAATGGAATGATAAAAACAAGGCCGGCTGAAAAAGGCATCCAGAATTCGGAAATGGAGAACGTATCCATTAAAAATTTTCCTACTGATTTTGTAAAACCAGAAGAAACTACAAAGCTTGAACATAAAAATAGTCCGATGATTTCTGTGGTTTTTCGTCCTTCAATATAAGAGAAAACAATTCCCCAGATCATTCCCAGCGGAATCCCGTTGACGAACATAAATAGGATATTATAAGGAGCAGGAACGGCTGCAAATCCTAACAATGCAAGCTCTGCAACAGTAATAAAAATTAAAAGATATGTAAGTCTTTTCTGGGGTTTCAGCTCGGAAATAAATTTGATCCCGATGAATTTGGAAACAAAGTAGCCTACGGCCTGTGCAATAATAATCAGAATCTTATAATCTACCCCAAAATAAGAAAGTCCTTCGAAGGAAGCTACGGTAAAAGGTTTCCTGAAACCGTACATGCAGAAGTAAACACCGAAAGCAGCAAAAGCAGCCTTCAGTGTTACCAGTGTTTTTTGATTGATGGTTCTGGCCATGGTTCTGGTTTAGAAATTCAGTTTTACTCCAAGATTGAATCGGACTCCATAATATTCCACCTGTTCCGGACGGTCTTCGCTTTTTCCGAAGTGATAGATCAGTGGTTTGTTCAGGATATTGTTCACATCCGCATATAAAGTCAGGTATTTGGTAAATTGATAAGAACCTCCGAAGTCCAGATTACTATACTTGCCATAGTAAGAATCGTTGATATCTTCCTCGGCATATTCTACAGCATATTTTCCTTTATAATTGTAAGCCAGCCTTGCATTGAATCCTTTTTTCTCAAAGAAAAGCTGCGCATTATACAACTCCTTTGCCTGATAGGGAAGGGCTACCGTTCTTCCGCTTGGCTTTTCCATTTCGGAAGTCATGAAGGTAGCATTTAATTGTACCCCGAAGTACTGTAACAATCCCGGTAGGAAATCAAATCTCTTATTAATTCCAAGCTCAATACCTCCCAGCCATGCCGCTTTTCCGTTATTGGGAGCGGTAAACTGTACTCCGTTGTTTCCGTTATAGTTTCCGATAAAAGAGTCCTGGAAAATAGGATCCGTAATGGATTTATAAAAAACGCCGCCGCTGAGAATCCCTACGTTGGAAAAATAATATTCACCCATCAGGTCAAAATTCAAAGAATAGGTAGGGTTAAGGTTGGGATTTCCGCCTTTGAACTCGTTATCTGCTTCAATATAAGTTCCTCCCGGAGTCAGATCGCCAAAATTTGGTCTTGAAAAAGTTCTTGTCGCTGCAAAACGAAGATTAGCTTTATCATTTAAAGTATATTTTAAATGAATCATCGGAAGAACAGCCAGATAGTTTTTAGTATTTTCTACCGGAGTCAGTACATCATCATTCACGCTGTATCCTTTTACTTTCGTACTGGTATTTGATAATCTTATTCCTCCTAAAATGACGATTTTATCATTCAGTTTGTACGTTGCCATTCCATAGGCGTCTGCATGTTTTTCAAACACATCAAAGTTTCTTCCTAGTGCCTTATTGTATTCCAGGGCTTCAGAATCTGCAGTATTGATCTTCAGATTACCCTGATGGTCATACCAGAACTGGTTCATTCCTGTGGTAGAAAGTACTGGCCCAAAAGTATTACCGATGTGTGCATTCATTTCACTTAAATATTTTGGTCCGTTGGGCTGTGTTGTGATGTATTGTGAGAAATCAGACAGAAGAGGCGCTGTTCCGCTGCTCCAGTTGTAGAAAATATCAGAGAATCTTGCATTACGTTCTTTATCTCTGTATTTAAAACCATATTTTAAAGTCAGTTTATCAGAAGCATTGATTTCATGGTTGAATGCTGCTACGATTTTATCCTTTTCCTCTACAAAAACCTTATAGAATTCGAGATCTGTAAATTTCATCTGTGAAGCGTCCATTTTAAAGTTCGGATCACTGTAGAAGCCAAACAATGCATCCGGATTTTTATAATCTAATTTTCCACCATCAGCTTTCCAATAAGCTCTGGGGCCATTTCCATGATTGGAAATATAATCAGGATTGATGCCTACACCAGATTGAGTGTACTTGATGACATAATATGAGTTGTTCTGTTTGTCAGGGATATTCCCATACTTGAATTGGTTGTTGTAGTAAGATAAATCCCAGTCGATTTTTCCTCTATTGAATTGATGAACCGCTCCCAAAGAAACAGAAGTAAGCTCCGTTATCAGTAAATTGTGGATATTCTGAAGCTCCACTCTTGCTGTATTATTAGCACTGCTGAACTTATCAAACCGGATCCTGTGTTTGTAATGGGTCTCGTCATCCGATAAGGTACCATACATTCCTTTTAAATAGAAAGTCGTTTTTGGAGATAATATATATTCAAAAGCGGTATTGATTCCGGTTGTCTTTCGAACTCCGTTATAATCGCGAAGTTCCAGCCTGAAAACCCCTTCGTCACCACTTCTTCGTGCTTCAAAATTATCGGTAGACCAGTTTCTTATGAAATGGGCAAAATTGATTAAATACCCAAATTTTTTATCCTTTGTTCTTCCTCCATATAAAAATCCAAGGTTGTAGACGCCTTTATCAGACTTTGCGTTATAACCGCTTCCCACAGTGGCTTTGAATTCTGTTTTCATCGGTGGGGTTTTGGTAATAAAATTAACACCGCCGCCAATTCCGTCAGCTTCCATATCTGGGGTAAAAGACTTGTTTACATGTACATAGGAGATCAGTTCTGTAGGAAAGAAATCAAATGCTGTTGCTCTGGAAGTCGTTTCTTCCTCTGCGGTGGGAAGCCGGTTTCCATTGATGGTTGTGGACGCCCAGAATGGCGGAAGTCCTCTCAGGGAAACAAATCTTCCTTCTCCCTGGTCTCTTTCAATAGATACTCCCTGCACACGCTGCACGGTTTCTGCTGCATTTCTGTCCGGTAGCTTTCCGATTCCGTCTGAGGCAATTACATTGGTAATGTTAATGGCATTTTTTTGAAGGTTTAAAGCTCTCGCTTCCGTATTTTTTAACGTTCCTGTAACGACAATTTCATCAATATTTTTTCCAGGTTGGGATAGTTTGATAATTCCTAAATCAACCGTTTGTTCCGGTTTCAGGTCTACATTGACATCTGTAGATTCATAACCGATGTAGCTGATTTGTAAGATGTATTGGCCTTCTTTAATATCGTTGATGGTAAATTTTCCTTCAATATCAGTGGTTATTTTTTTAGATAAGCCTTTTATTTTGACTGTGGCCCCGGGGAGAGGCTGGCTGTCGTCAAGCACAGTTCCTATAATTAACTGTTTTTGCGCTGAAACAAAGACTATGAGACAGACAAAAACAAGGGTAAGTAATTTCTCTAATTTTGTTTTCATTTTTACATATATTAAATTTTTCATGCAAATCAAGCTAATAATTTTAATATATATAAATATTTTGTATTAAGTATTGTTTAACAAATAATCCAGATTTGTTACGTGTTTTTTACTTTAAACCAATAGAAATTAGCCTTTGAAAATTCAAGAAAAACAAGCTTTAAAGTGACTGTTTCAACGTTTTTAGTAAATATTTCCTAACAATAAAAGGAACTGAAATCGGTTGAAAATTGATCTGTTTTAGTTCATATTTCGTTCATCTTGGAAGAAAATGAAAAAATAAAAGTTGCATATTTGTAAACTTTTATATGTTTTGGAAATTCAAAATTGAAGAAGGATATAAAAATTGGAATATGATGTAAACGCAAAGTTTAATAAATCAAAGGATATATTTTAAGGATGCAAAGATTTCGACGTTGTCGTTGATGAAGCGTCAGTATTATGCATACGCTTAGAAAGAATCAATGAAATTGATTCCATTCTTTGCTCCCTAGAAATATGAGGTTTAGTAATAAAAGCTTTGCGTTAGAAAAATGCAGTTAAGCCGTATAAAAATAAAGAACAAGCATCACACAGCTTTCATCACTGATGCTTACCGGAACGTGAGGAAATTTCCCGTTGAAATAAAGCGAATCCCCTTCTTTTAGGATAATTTCTTCATTATCAATTACGTATTTCACTTCTCCCTTCAGGATATATTTGAATTCCCAGGCATCCGTAATGACCTTTTCCCTTTTAGAATTGGGTTCGAGAGTTAGTAGTACAGCTTCAAATCCTAAAGAATGAAGACTCTTGCTGAAGATATGCATATACTTAAATCCCTCAGCTTCCACTTCTTTTTCAATGACTTGCTGGCTCTCTTTCGGGACATAAATGAATTTGGCGTTAGACTTTTTCTCCACCCCTTCAAAGAAATAGCTGGCATCAATCTCCAGCGACTGAATCAGATCTAATAACACAGGCAGCGAAGGAATGGTTCTTCCGTTTTCAATCCTGGAAACAAGGCCGTTGCTCACATTCGCTTTGAAGGCCAGCTCATTAATGGTTAAATTATTCTTTTTCCTAATATCCTTTAATCTCTTGCCGATACCTATTAAAAAGTCATTCATACTGTGTGTAATTTAACCTGAATTATTTTTTCATCATTCTATTAAAGCAAAGGTAATATTATTCTATAGAGTTTAGGTACAGGAGGGAATCAATTCATTGAAAATTATTATTTGCGACTTGACTCTCTGATATTCCTAGCTTTTTCTCCCCCGGAAAATTTCCCTATTTTTGTAAAACTCCTTATTTCATCTATGAAAAAAATTATTCTTATCGAAGACGAAACCAGTGTAGTATCTTTTATAAAAAAGGGACTTCAGGAAAACGGATATGAAATTTCTGTAGCTTTTGACGGCCGTACAGGAGTTCAGCTGGTGCAGGCTAACGATTTTGATCTGGTAATTTTAGACATTATGCTTCCGGAAATGAACGGTCTGGATGTGTGCAAAGAGATAAGAAAAACCAATCAGAGCGTTCCTATTTTATTTCTGACTGCTTTGGGAACTTCTGAAAATATTGTTCTCGGGTTGGAAAGCGGAGGAGACGATTATTTGGTGAAGCCTTTTAAATTCATTGAGTTGGTTGCACGTGTAAAATCCCTGCTAAGAAGAAGCAATAACAACGGTCCGCAGGAAATTGCTGAACCGGAGCCGGATAATGAACATGTATTCCAGTTTTCGGATCTGATGGTGAATGACTACACCAAAAAAGTAACCCGAGCCGGAGAAGAGATTTCTCTTACCTCCACAGAATATAAACTGCTGCTGTACTTTCTGAATAATCCGGAAAAAGTAATTTCAAGAGCAGAAATTCTCGATGCGGTCTGGGGAGTAAACTACGAACTGGGAACCAACGTGGTAGATGTTTATGTCAATTATTTAAGGAAAAAACTGGACAGCCAGGATGATAATAAACTGATTCATACCGTGATAGGAATGGGTTATGTGTTGAAAAAGACATAATGAATGTTTAACAGAGTCATTACAAATCAAACCAAAACGATGGTACTTTTAATGTTGGTTTTTACCGCCATCATTTTGCTGTTCAGTGGTTTGGTGTACTTTTCTATTGTTAATTTTTCACACCAGAGGTTTTATGAACTGCTGAAGATAAGGACGGCAACCATTGTTCAGATCGAAAAAAGTAAAGATCATCTCGACCTTCCTGAAAACTATATTCTCAGCAACCTGAATGATGAGGAACTTCCGATGGAAAGAGACTATGTTTTTGCGGTTCCTGCCGATTCCAATTTCAAAAAAATATCTCAGGAAGTTCATATCCCCGATTATTTCTTTAAAAATATTATTAAAGAAGGAGAATCCAATTATAATGATGAAGAATTCTATTATATAGGACAAAGCTTCAGATATGATGATAAAGATTATATTGCCATTGCTTCTGCCAAAAACCATTATGTGGTTTATTATCTGGGCTTTTTAAAGAGAACACTGCTTACCTGTATCGTACTGTCTCTGTTTTTCAGTATGATTTTTTCTTTTTATCTGTCCAAAACCTTATTCAGGCCGATCTTAAAAATTACAGGAAAAGTAAAAGAAATCAGTTCTGAAAACCTTCACTTAAGATTGGAATCACATCCTGATAATAAAGAACTTAATGAGCTGGTAGATACCTTTAATGATATGCTCAACCGCATTGAAACGTCTTTTGAAACCCAGAACCACCTGATCGGCAATGTTTCCCACGAATTGAGGACACCTCTTACATCCATTATGGGGGAAGCCGATGTTGCGCTTTCCATCAGCAGAACGGCTGACGAATACAAGGAAACGCTCGGCATCATTCTGGATGAAGCTGAAAAGCTGGATAAAAAGATTAAAGCCCTCCTAATGATTGCCCAAACCGGATTTGACGGGAAAATCCAGAAAATGGATAAGGTGAGAATTGATCAGCTTCTTTGGGACGTTATTGAAACTTTAAGGCGGATTGATTCCCGGAATAATATCTATCTGGATATCAGTATGCTTCCCGATAATCCCAAGAAATTAAAAGTTCAGGGGAATGAGCAGTTACTGCATCTTGCTGTGGCCAATATCATTAGTAATGGCTGTAAATATTCTAATTTCCAGCAGGTTAAAGTCTCTCTGGGAGCCACCAATACAGATGTCTACATCATTATAAAAGACAACGGGATCGGAATTCCTGAAGTGGAAATGAACAAAATCTACGATCCGTTTTTCAGAGCTTCCAATACCAATAATTATGAAGGCTACGGAATCGGACTTCCATTGGCCAGAAATATTGTCAGAATGCACCACGGTGAACTGATTGTAAGCTCTCACGAAAACCAGGGAACAACGGTACAGATGCGTTTTCCTAATTTCTACAGCACGCAGAAGGGTGAACAAGCCAAAGTGTAAACCAGAATAACAATAAGCAAAATAGCAAATTGACGAAAAAGCGAAATGGCAAAATGCAAAAGAGCTTTTCGTCATATTAACTCCCGTTAACAATTTTCTAATCTCATTTTAATCTCATTAATCACATTTTAATTCCATTCCAAAGATCTTCTAATATGGTCGTTCTAGTTTTGTATCATCAAAAAAGATAAACACAATACAAAATAATAAGAACATGACTAAAACAATTTTAATTGCAACAGATTACTCTCTTGAGTCATTGAATATATTGAAAAAAGTACTTAAAGAGAAAGAAGCAGCAGAAGATCAGAATCAGTACAATATCCTTCTTACTTCCGGCTATGATTCCGGAGATTCTATCAGGGATCTTTTGTTCAGTACCAAAACATCGGTATTCAATAAAATAAGACCTGCAGAATTCTGTGATGCTTTGGGAATTATCAGCAATAAATATTCCCATCTGGTCAATAAAATCATCTGCGACATTTTTACTGGAAGTTTTCAGAGAACATTCAACCAATATGTAAAGGCGGAAAATATTGAGGAAGCTTATTATTCTTCATCCATCAAAAGCAGAGGAAACGGAAAATTCGATCTGACTCCTTATATCAGGAAATGCAAAGAACTCAAATCTCATGAAATTACGGTCGAAGTAAGAGAAAAACTTCCGGAAAGAGGAAGGCTGGCAGAGATTTTTGTAGAGGTCTGAAATTAAACACAATTTAAAAAAATAAAAAATGTTAAGAAATTATAGTAACAGCAGAACATTGGGAGACAACATCAGGTTGGGAACGCTGACTGCCTTCACAGCAGGTACTATAAACATTGCTTCCCTGTTGATATTCCTCTCTTTTACGTCAAACGTAACAGGACATTACGCTATTTTAGCGGCAGAAATCAGTAAAGGAAACTGGACGCAGGTAGGAGTTGTAGGTGGATGGATCTTTTTGTTCTTCTTCGGAAGCTTCCTGTCCAACTTTATTGTTATCAATTTTAATAAGAAAAGTAAATATTTCGCCCATGCCATGCCCATTGTGCTGGAAATCATATGTCTTCTGTTTGTAGGAATATACGGACAGTTTTATTACCAGAAAACATTGGAAGAAACAGAATATTTAGTGGCATTGATGCTTTTTGCTACCGGACTTCAGAACGGTCTTACCGCAAGTATTTCCAACTTCTCTGTGAAAACAACCCACCTTACCGGAACCACTACCGACCTGGGAATTCTGGTATCCATGTTTACCCAGAAAAAATACAGAAAAAACGGGGAGCTGATTGGCAGGGCAAAACTTCTCATGAGTATTATGCTTGCTTATGTAATGGGCGCTGTATTCTCGGGGTTAACATATTATTATCTGGAATTCAGAGTATTCTATGTAATCAGCATTTGTCTTCTGATTGTCATCGGATATGATGCTTATAAAATTCATATTCGTCATTTCAACACGAAATACAGATACAGCAGGATTTATAAAAAACCGAATCTTTTTGCTTATCTGTATGATAAAATCCATGGAATTCCTAAAAGAGAAAAGAAAAGAAAGCTTGTCTTTGAGGATTAAAATATAAAACACACTATTAATTTTTTGTATAAACTAGCTGTAAGTGCCCTTATTTTATCATAGAATAGGGGCATTTTTCTTAAAAATTAATTTAATTATGTACAAATGACTTGTTTTTGTCCTGTTTTTCACGGTTGTTGAAATAAAGATTTCCGAATTGGAGCAATAAACTTGCTAACGCCCTTCATTACAAACATTAAAAAAACCGGTTGGGGATAAATAGGCAAAAATGTTGATAATTAAATATTAAATCACGATTTTAGTATTTTAATTCCCGTTTTCATTGACTATTTTTGTAAGTTGATTTACGTTTTTATGTCAGATATTATTCAGCTTTTACCGGATCATGTAGCCAACCAAATTGCAGCAGGAGAGGTGGTGCAGAGGCCTGCATCCATCGTGAAAGAACTTTTGGAAAATGCTATTGATGCAGATGCAACGAAAATTGAACTGATCATCAGAGATGCCGGGAAAAACCTTATCCAGGTGGTGGATGACGGAAAAGGAATGTCTGAAACAGATGCCCGTATGGCGTTTGAAAGGCATGCTACCTCCAAAATCAAAGGAACTGAAGATATCTTTAAGATAGCCACTAAAGGATTTCGTGGTGAAGCGCTGGCTTCTATAGCGGCAGTTTCCCAGGTGGAGCTCAGAACAAAACAGAAAGATACTTCCATCGGGACTAATATTTATATTGAAGGAGGGGTTTTCCAGTTTCAGGATCCGGTTCAGACAGCAGACGGATCAAACTTTTTAGTAAAAAACCTTTTCTACAATGTTCCTGCAAGAAGGAAATTTTTGAAAAATAATAATATTGAATTCAGACACGTAATTGATGAATTTCAGCGTGTTGCGCTGGCTCATGAGAATCTGGAGTTTTCCCTTTTTCATGATGATGAAGCTGTTTTCAGACTGAGAAAAGGAAGCCAGATGCAGCGTATTGTGGATGTTTTCGGAAGAAAGCTTCAGCCGCTTCTGATTCCTATTAAAGAAGACATTATCTGGTGTAAACTTCATGGTTTTGTTGCTAAACCTGAAGGGGCCAAGAAAGCAAGAGGGGAGCAGTTCCTTTTTGTTAACGGAAGGTATTTCAGAAGTCCATACTTTAATAAAGCAGTACAGGAAGCTTTTGAAGGCTTGCTTCAGCCTGGATATGTGCCATCCTTTTTCCTTTTTCTGGAACTTGATCCTGAGAAAATAGATGTCAACATCCATCCACAGAAAACAGAAGTGAAATTTGAGGACGAGCATCTTATTTTTGCTTTGCTTCGTTCAACTATAAAAAGATCTTTAGGAATTTATAATGTTTCTCCAAGCCTGGATTTCGACAGAGATCCCGAACTGGATGAAATGATGAATAAACCTATTCCGAGCAAAGGAAATGGAGGAGGTTCCGGCGGAGGTGTTTTTAAAATGCCGGAAATCATTGTAGACAAAGATTATAATCCGTTTCTGGAAGAGAAAAATGTAGTACATCCTGAGGAAATTCAGAACCTTACGGAAATGTACCATCAGAATATTACAGCAGAGCCTTCAAAGATTAATCTGTTTGAAGATGAGGATTTTGATGAAGATCTGATGAGGCTTCCCAATGGATACTGGCTTTTTAACAAAGGAGATGTCACTTTAATGCTGGATCTGGGAAGAATGCACAGACTGTTGGTTTCTGAAGGAAACAAATCCACCAGAAAATCAAGCACAAACAGCCATGCTCTTCTTTTCTCCCTGGAGTATCATATGAATGAAATCGAAAAGGCAAAATACAATTCGATCAAAAAATATCTGCCGGAATTAGGGTTTGACATGAAAATTGCTCATGAAAGTGTACTTCGAATAGATTCACTTCCGGAAGGACTGAAAGAAACCCAGGCCATGAAGTTCCTGGAGAATCTTTTTGAGATCCTGGATTACAAGACGGAAGACGAATTCATGCAGTATTACCATAACCAATGGAATAAAATGCAGTCGAAATCCAGATTTGACTTTATTTATAAAAAAGATGCGGAACAGCTTATCAAAGACTTTACAGCATTAGGCTTCCCGGAATTTTTACCGGATGGCAAAAGATGCTTTTATGAAGTTCCGTTTAATGAATTTAAAAACAAATTTTAAAAAATATGTTTAACAATATACCGCCCATCACAAGGAACATAATTATCATCAATGTTATAGTATTTATTGTTACTTACTTCATGGGAAACCAGATGATTGGCTACCTTGCGGGCTTTTATCCGTTCTCTCCATTTTTCCATTCATGGCAGGTTATTACTCATATGTTCATGCATGGAAGTATCATGCATATTTTATTTAATATGATGACACTCTTTAGTTTTGGTCCAATTCTGGAGCAGACATTAGGAGACAAAAAGTATTTGATTTTATACTTTGCAAGTGGTTTAGGAGCATTTTTCCTTTTTAATGCCTGGAATTTTGTTGAAGTTCAACAACTTTCACGTGAATTAGAACAGCTTGGATTTAACGTAAATGCTTATTTGTCAGGAGCAAGTGTTGAATTTGCAGGAAATACGGGTGCTGTTCTTAAACAGAAAGAATTACTGGAAAGTTTAAAAGCGATTGTTGCTACTCCAATGGTAGGAGCCTCTGGGGCTATTTTCGGAGTAGTAGCTGCTTTTGCCACACTATATCCTGATGCTAAAATCGGAATTATGTTTATTCCTGTTCCTATAAAAGTAAAATATCTTTTACCAATTATTGTTGTAATTTCAATATATCTTGGGGTGTCAGGAAATGGAGGAGGCATTGCCCATCTTGCTCACGTAGGAGGAGCTTTGGTTGGATGGCTTTTGGCAAGAATTTGGAAAAAGCATTTATACAGATTCAACTAAAGTAACATTGTGAAGGTTTTCCGACTCATAGTATTGATTATCCACCTGGGGATTTTGTTCCTGCTGCTGGGGACTTTACTGAACGCTTACGTACCGCCCAAGATTTTTCCATGGTTTAATCTGTTGTCATTAGGATTCCCGGTTCTCATGATTCTATATATAATCCTGACCATATTCTGGGTATTAAGCTGGAAAAAAAGGGCTTTTGTATTTATGTTGGCTGGTTTGGCATTTATGAATCCTGTAAAAAGATGGGTTAACTATTCTGATCAGAAAGGAAATGCTGAAATAAAAGTGATTTCTTTTAATACAAGGGCTGGCAGAATAGGAAACAAAGAGGTCGGACCGTACCTGAAATCTCAGGATGCGGATGTTATTCTTTTACAGGAGGATGCAGGTATTAAATATCAGTTTGATGGCTATCAGAAAGCAAATCCAGGAGGAGGTTTAACGATTTTAACCAAGCACAAAATCATTAACCAGCAGATTATTGATCCTCAAGATGAAGAAGTAAGAATTCCCGGTGTGCTGGCTGATATAGAAATTAAAGGCAGAACTTACAGGTTCATTGATGTTTATCTCAATCCTTTTCGCTTTCAGAAAGATATGATGAGACTTAATGGAAATACTGATACCGACGAACAAAAAATAAAAGATGTTGTTAAAAGGCTGATTCCCACCTTTAAAAAACACCAGGATCAGGTGGCACTCATTCGTGAAGTAATTGACAATTCGCCTTACCCTGTTATCCTTACCGGTGATTTCAATTCTGTACCCAATTCTTACGAATATTATCATTTATCAGAGGGTCTGGAAGATGCATTTCTGACTGCAGGAAAAGGAAGTGCAACCAGTTTTCACGACTATAAGTTCCCCATCAGAATCGACTATATTTTTTCTTCAAAGTCATTAAAGGCAATATCTTACGAAATTGACCGTTCTGTAAGTATTTCAGATCATTATCCTGTCACAGTAACATTTTCTACGGAGAATAAATAATCATAAAAAGAGTTAAAATTGTTTGCTTGGTAGGATTTTTGTTGAAGAAAATCGTACCAAGACCGTTTTTTCATGAAGTCGAACCAGATATTACTATTTATACATATCGTTGTTGCCGTATTGCTGTTATGCACATTGGGGAATGCATGGATTCCACCCAACATTTTAGGCAACCTGAATCTTCTGTCTCTCGGTTTTCCTTATCTGATACTGGCACATGTAATTTTAACGCTGATCTGGATTTTCAAAAAAGAAAAAATTGCGATTGCTTTTGTCTTAGGTACATTTATTTTCTATAATCCGATCAGACGATGGATCAACTTTTCCCCAAAAACAGAAAATTTAAAAACAATACGGGATATTAAAGTATTAACTTTTAATGTGAAATACGGAGAATATGGATGGGATAAAGTGAAAGATTATATCAAAGCACAGGATGCAGACATTATTCTTGTACAGGAAAAAGATACAAACCGTGCTATACAGCGTGATCTTATAAAATACCCGTCGGTTATTCTTAAAACCAAGCATAAAATTGTAAGACAAGCAGAGCTTATTGACGAAAAAGCCCGCGGAAATTCATTCTACGCAGATATAGACATTAATGGAAAAGTAATCAGAATTATTAATGTGTATCTTGAACCCTTCAGACTTCATAAATCGATGTTTACAAAACTTGATAAGTTAGGTTTGGGAAATGTTTCAACGTTACTTTCTCACATGACTCCCACCTTTCAGGCACATGAAGACCAGGTTAAAAGAATCAGAAAAATGATTGATTTATCTCCTTATCCTGTTATTCTGGCCGGAGATTTTAATTCTGTTCCCAATTCATATGAGTATTATAACCTTGGAAAAGACCTTCAGGACGCATTCCTGGTAGCCGGAAAGGGCAGCGCCAGCAGTTTCCATGATTATAAAGTGCCTTTGAGAATTGATTATATTTTCACTTCAAAATCAATCATTCCACTAAGCTATAAGGTAGATCAATCTGTGAAATTATCGGATCATTATCCTGTAATTGCGGAATTTCTATTAAATTAGTTCCATGAAAAATTTACTGGCTGCGATTTTTATTTTTATCATTCTTTTTACTGCTTGTTCGAAGAAAGAATCACCGGGATTCGGGGCTGAGCAGGAAGTTAAAATAAGTTATGATACTACTGCTGTCGATTCCTTTTCTACAGGAGCTGTTTCAGTGGATATTGCACGCAAAATACGAATGTCTTCTCCCCAGTATATTGATTCGGTTAAACAGGCAAAAAAGCTTCAGGACGAAGAAAATAAAATTAAAGCCGAGCTCGAAAAAGAAAATAAAGCAAAACAGGAAGAAGAAAAGAAAAAAGCAGAGGCTGAAAAGAAGCTTAAGACAGCTGAAAAGACAGCTGCGCAGGAAACCAAATCAGAATAACTCCAGATTCCATTAAAAAATAAACAATATGAAAAAACAAATTTTAGCTGCACTGATGATCTCAGTATTCACGGTAGCATGTACAAAATCAACAACAAAAACAGAACAGGTAGAAAATCCTGACGGATCAGTTACTACTACAACCACTACTACTACAGAAACACCGAACGTTGTGGATACTGCAAAAATCAACAATGCAAAAGAAGACGTTAAGGCTAAAGTAGATGAAGCCGGCAATAAGATTGATGCCGCTGCTCAGAAGGCAAAAGATAAGATTGATGCCACTGCAGATAAGACAAAACAAGATCTTAACAAAGCAGGACAGGATATCAAAACTGAAGCCAATAAAGTAGGGCAGGACGCCAAAGAAGCGGCGAAAAAAGGAGCTTCGAAAGTTGAAGAAGCTGCCAAAAAAGTGCAGGAAGATCTAAGTAAATAAAATGAAAAGCCGTAGTTCAACAGAATTACGGCTTTTTATTTATGATTTGTGAATAGAGTTTCTTAACGCAGAGTTTCTATTTTGATACCGTAATAATTCGAGGGAGCAAAGCTTGAATCAATAGATTGGTTCTAAGGAAGCGTACGCATAGCCATTACGCTTCATAAGCGGCGAAGCTGACGTATTCTTAGCCTCCTTAAATAAAACATTCGAATTGCTAATTCTTTGCGCTTCAAAATAAACTTTATTTATTCATTTCCAGCAACGGATCAATGTATTCTCTGTCATTGCTTAGTCTTGGTACCTTATTCTGTCCGCCTAGCTTTCCCTTAGCTTCCAGCCAGTGATAGAACAGATTTTCTTTGGCGATATGTACAATCGGCCTTTTCAAAGTCATATTATTGTATCTTTTCGCTTCATAGTCGGAATTAATGGTCTTTAAATGCTTGTCAAAAGCATCAATAAAGTGTTCCAGATCATCCGGATGCTGGCTGAATTCAAAAATCCACTCATGGGCGCCGCCTTCATTTCCTTTCATGAAAACCGGTGCTCCTGTGAAATCTGTTATTTGTGCTCCCGTTGCTTCGCAGGCTTTTGCAAGAGCAGATTCTACATTGGTAATCATCAGTTCTTCCCCAAAAGCATTGATATAGTGCTTTGTCCTTCCAGTTATTTTTATTCTGAACGGATTGATTGAAGTAAAGACAACGGTATCACCAATCAGGTATCTCCAAAGGCCCCCATTGGTGGTGATCACCATTGCGTAGTTTTTCCCAACTTCCACGTCTTCCAGACTTACGACTTTCGGATTTGAAAAATGAAACTGATCCATAGGGATAAACTCATAAAATATTCCATAATCCAGCATCAGCAGCATCTCATCACTGTCTGATCTGTCCTGAATACCGAAGAAGCCTTCTGAAGCATTGTAAATTTCGTAGTAATTGATGTTTTTTCCGATGATCTGTCTGTATTGTTCCCTGTAGGGCTTAAAACTGATTCCACCGTGAAAAAACACCTCTAAATTAGGCCACAGCTCCGAAATACTTCCTACATTGGTTTCCTTTAATACTCTTTGCAGCAGAACC
Organism: Chryseobacterium sp. CP-77; assembly: GCF_036362765.1. Taxonomy (NCBI): domain Bacteria; kingdom Pseudomonadati; phylum Bacteroidota; class Flavobacteriia; order Flavobacteriales; family Weeksellaceae; genus Chryseobacterium; species Chryseobacterium sp. CP-77. The sequence continues at coordinate 3,370,213 of NZ_CP143637.1, read as the reverse complement.
ATCATCCAACTTGGTACTCCAAGGATGCTTCCCACGTCTTCATTTTTTACTTCGGAAGTAATTGCTTTAAGCTTGCTTTCCCATTCTCCCATCAAAGAAACTTTCTTACTCGGAGTAGTGGTAATTTCTACCCAAAAGGGAAGGTTATCAATAAGGATGGCAGATAAATCTCCAAATTTTGTATTAAAATCCGCATAAAGCTCGGAGCTTCCGCCTAAGCGTAAGTTTTTATAGTTAAAAAGCTGGTTTTCGGGATGGTTGTTGGCGTAAATCGAAACCATGTCTTTTCCGGCTTTCATGTGGCAGTATTCAAGGCTTTCGGCAGAGATCGGGATGAATTTGCTTTTAGCATTGGTGGTACCCGATGATTTGGCAAAATGTTTAATAAGTCCCGGCCAGCTTACGTCTTTATGTCCCTGTCTTGCTTTTTCAATAAAAGGCTCCATTTCTTCATAGGTAACAATAGGAACTTTGTTTTTAAAATCCTGATAACTTGAGATAGAATTGAATCCGTATAATTTACCATATTCCGTATCCTCCGCATGAAACAACTGAGAAAACAGTATACCTTTCTGAGTTTCAATCGGATGGTCTATAAAATTCTGTATCTGATCAATCCTTTGACGGATAAACCAGTTAACTACGGTATTGAAAAGTGCTTTGGTTGCCATTTCAACAAATATAATGATATTTGAATTTTCAGAAAATTTTTTACGGTATTAAATAAAAAAACCGTTACAAAATTTGTAACGGTTTGTTATTTAGTTGATTGCTTATTAGCAATATTCGTCGTATGCTGCCTGAAGGTTAGCTGCGATAGCTCCTGCAGGGTTCCCTTCAATGTGATGTCTTTCCAGCATGTGAACCAATTCACCATCTTTGAAAAGTGCTACACATGGAGAACTTGGAGGGAATGGAGCAAGGTGTTTTCTTGCTTCTACTACCGCTTCAGTATCAAATCCTGCAAATACAGTCGTTAAATGATCTGGTTTTTTATCTCCTGTCAAAGAGTATACTACTCCTGGTCTTGCAGCACCTGCCGCACAACCACATACAGAGTTGATAACCAATAATGTGGTTCCGGACTGCTTCAAAGCTTCTTCTACCTGAGCCGGAGTTGTTAAATCCTGAAAACCTTTATCTGTAAGCTCTGCCTTCATAGGCATTACTAAATCTGTTGGATACATATATTTTGTTTTTTATCCCTACAAAGTTAAGCATTTCTTTGCGTTTGTTCAATATATAAAAACTATCAATTGATTAGTCATATAAAATTAATCAAGTATTAATATTGTAATAATATTCTAAAAAACGTGAATTAACTATAGGAATATTAAAATATTATTATTAAATTTGAAATGATTCTGAAAAACAAACGACCGTGAAAAAAACATTTAAAGCTTTCCCTCAAGCAATCAACCACTTAATTACTCTCTGAAATATGGTAGTAGCTTAATTCTTTTTCAGTTTAGAATTAAAAACTGATTAACAAACTTTAATATCCAAAGAAAGTGAAGCCCGGAACTGAACAGTTCCGGGCTTCTTAATCAAATCGATATGCAAAGGTTGTATATCCCTAGTTATGGAATGAGATTCGTATTTGCGGGATTAAGATCAACTCAAAATCCCGAAACCGGATCACATTAAGAAAGGAGCTTTTTAGCCATCTCGGAAATGCTTTTTCCGTCTGATTTTCCGGCTAATGCTTTTGATGCAACTCCCATTACCTTCCCTAAATCTTTAACAGATTCAGCTCCGGTTTCAGAAATAATATTTTTAATTTCTGTTTCCAATTCTTCAGCAGAAAGCTGTTTTGGCAGAAACTGCTCGATCACTTTCATCTGAGCATCTTCTACTTCTGCAAGATCATTTCTTCCCTGTGCAGTAAATTGATCATAAGAATCCTTACGTTGTTTTACCATTCTCTGAAGAATAGCAATTTCCTGTTCTGCTGTTACTTCGGCACCGATAGCCTCTGTTTTAAGCAGTAATATCTGAGATTTCACAGCACGAAGAGAATCCAAAGCCACTTTGTCTTTAGCTCTCATTGCTGTTTTTATAGCTTCGTTTATGGTATTTTCTAAACTCATGGTTTCAAATTTAACAATGTATCAATGTAACAGTTTACCAATAAATGTCTGTTAATTGTTACATTGGTACATTTCTACATTGTTATATTATTTTAGTCTACATCTTTATTTAAAAATCTGTTTTCTCTGATCTGCATGGATCCGTTGTTATCAGACAGATAAGTATTGATGTTCTGGTCTGAAGCATTGTTTCCGTCAATAGAGATGTTTTTTCTTTTAAAAGCCGGAATAGATTCGAATTCACTTGTGCTGTCAAAATTCTGGTAGCGGGAGTTGAATTCTTTTAATTTATTTCTTCTTTCAATAACTCTGTCCTGATCAATCGTTTTATTCACGAAAGTGAATTCTGATTCTTCAGTTTTTGGAGTTTCAATTTCTGTTTTGTTTTCAAAAGCTGGCCTTGTTTCAACTTTTGGCTCTTCCTGTTTCTGGTAGAAAGTTTCAATCTTTTGAGCTGGTTCAGCTACAGCGGCATTTGTAGGGGTATTAAACTCTGCCTTTGGCTGTCCGAAATCCGTATTTGGTTCATTTCTGGTAGGCTCATTTACAAAGAAACTGAATTCAACAGGCTTTTCATTTGAAAACGAGTTGTTAAAAGGAGTCCCGGATTGTGGTTCTTCTTTTTTATTTTCAAAATCAAATGAGAAAGACTGGATCTCAAGATCATTAGGATCTTCATTCTCCTCATCAATAGAGAATAAGCTGTATTCTTCTTCTGCTTCCTCCTCATTTCTCCAGTTCTGTTCCGGAGCATTTACCGTACCTTCCTCTTTATCAAATAATTTTATTTCAGTTCTTGGCTGCTCTTCTTCAATAATCATTTTTTTTTCAGTAGACGTCACATTGAAAGGAGTGTCATGCTCTTCGTCATCAAGTCTGAAAAGGTTTTTCCCACCAAAATCATGCGTTGCTTCGGGAGCTGATTCTCTTTCTTCTCTTGTTTTGAAAGGAGAATTTTTAGGAGCCTCAAAACTATCGTTAAGACTGATTCTGATTTTCTCTGTAGGTCCTGCAAACTTTTTATTGTCATTAGAGAATCCAGTAGCGATCACAAGAACGCTTACCGCATCTCCTAATTCTTCATCTGCACCTACCCCGAAAATGATATCCGCTGTGTTTCCAGCTTCTTTCTGAATGTGGTCCATGATAATACCGATCTCATCCATGGTCACTTCTTCAGCACCACTTCTGATCAATAACAATACGTTTTTAGCACCTGTAATCTTATTATCATTCAATAATGGGGAATCAAGGGCTTTTCTTACCGCTTCTTCAGCTTTATTTTCACCTGAAGCTGTTCCTGTAGACATCAATGCAGTACCTGAATTCTGAAGTACAGATTTAGCATCTCTAAAGTCGATGTTTACATCAAAATAACCGGTAATAACCTCTGCCATACCTTTGGCAGCATTGGTTAACACTTCATCGGCTTTTGAGAATCCCTGCTTGAATCCAAGGTTTCCGAATTGCTGTCTTAGTTTATCATTGTTGATGACAATAAGTGAGTCAACATTGTTTCTTAATTTATCAAGACCGTTTTCTGCCTGTTCCAGTCTTCTTTTCCCTTCAAAGCTGAAAGGAACGGTAACAATACCTACAGTAAGAATTCCCATGTCTTTCGCTACTTTAGCAATGACAGGAGCGGCTCCGGTACCTGTACCACCACCCATTCCGGCAGTGATGAATACCATTTTGGTATTTTGGCCCATAGCAGCCTTGATATCTTCAATACTTTCGATGGCTGATTTCTCACCAACTTCAGGATCGGCACCAGCTCCAAGACCTTCTGTGATAGAAGTTCCCAACTGAACTTTATTGGCTACCGGGTTATTATCTAAAGTCTGAGCATCCGTATTACAAATCACGAAATCTACTCCGTGGATTCCTTTCTCGTACATGTGCTTCAGAGCATTATTTCCACCGCCCCCTACACCGATTACTTTTATAATGGATGAATTTCCTTTTGGTAAATCAAATGAAAATCCTTGTGTACCTATATTTTCCATAACTATACTTTTAATAATTGATAAGTGATATATGATAATTGATGAATGATATTCGTCTTTAATTTAATAAATATTAATCTATTTCAGGTATCATTGATCATTAATCTTTTATCATTTATATTTATTTACTCTACTTCTTCAAAGAATTTTTTTACTTTTTCCATCAGCGACTGCCCGAAGGTCAATTTCGCTTTTCTGTTCTCTTGCTTTTCATTTTCGAAAGACTGCTGCTCCTGAACCGGGGCTGCCTGCTGAACAGGTTGAGCCGTTTCAGTCTGGGCTGCAGTAACTTCCGGTTTTGGCTGCTCTGTAACAACTTCTACAACTTCATCAATATTCTGCTTTTTGTCTCTGATCTTCAAACTCTCCATCAGTAATCCGATAGAGGTAGCAAATTCAGGGCCTTTCAGGTATTGATTTTTATCATTGGCGATATATTCATTCGCAAAACCGATTCTGCTGTCAAAACCTGTCGTATAATTGGCCAGCTGACGAAGGTGTTTCAGGTTTGAACCACCACCCGTAAGAACAATTCCGGCAATCAGTTTTTTCTTTTGTTCGAAAGCACCGTAAGCTTTCAGCTCTGTATTCACCATTTCCAAAACTTCTTCTACTCTCGCATTGATGATCTGAGCCAGAGTTTTTAAAGAAATCTCTTTGTCCGGTCTTCCGTGAAGCCCGGGAATGGTTACAAAAGTACTGTCTTTTTCCAATTCGGGAACAGCCGAACCAAACTTTACTTTCAGTTGTTCTGCATGTTTCTCTATGATGGAACAGCCTTCTTTGATATCTTCGGTAATAATTCCGCCTCCGTATGGAATCACACAGGTATGACGGATGATATTATCTTTAAAGATCGCAATATCTGTTGTACCACCACCAATGTCAACAATGGCTACACCGGCTTCTTTTTCTTCTTTTGTAAGGACAGCTTCTGAAGATGCCAATGGCTCTAAAGTAAGGGCTTCCATTTCTAATCCGGCTTCACGAACACATCTTGCAATATTTCTGATGCTGCCCATTTGCCCAACTACAACGTGGAAGTTGGCTTCTAAACGTTTTCCGTGCATTCCGACAGGTTCCTGAATTTCCCCCTCGGAATCCACTTTATATTCTTGAGGAAGTACGTGGATAATTTCTTCTCCGGGAAGCATAACCAGTTTTTTTACCTGATCTTTTAATGCTTCGATGTCGTCGTCTGTAATAAATTTGTCAGGATGTTCACGCATAATATAATCGGAGTGCTGCAGAGAACGGATGTGTTTTCCTGCAATACCTACCGTAACTTTGCGGATAGGAACTCCGGCACTGGATTGTGCTTCGGAGACTGCAGCCTTGATTGAATTAATGGTTTGTGAAATATTATTCACAATACCTTTATGAACACCAAGACTCTTAGCTTTTCCTACACCGAGAACTTCTATCTTCCCGTGTGCATTCCTTCTTCCGACAATCGCGACTATCTTCGTTGTCCCGATGTCCAGACCTACTGAATACTCTTGATTTTCCATTTTATATCGATTTGATTTTTTCTACTTTTTTATCTATAAGGATAGTTTCCTATTTGTGTATTAAATGCCCTGAAGGACTTATTCTATTTTTACTTTTGCCTTAGGCTTGGACTGCGCCTTGACGGGTGGCTTTTTCTCCGCTTTTTTGGTTTCTTTTGCTTGTCCTTTCGGTTTGGTAATCTCTTTCGGTTTTACCGAGCTGCTTTTTTTTACCGCAGCTATTTTGGGGGTTGCTTCCGTCTTTTTAGCGGCTGTTGGGGAAGGAACTTTTGCCAGTTCCATTTTCCCTGCCTTTAAAATACTGTCATTTTCTTTAAAATAAGGGTTTAAAGTAGTGACAATCTGATTCTGATATTTTACAGAAACCATGCTGTATTTCTGAGGGTCCTGATACACAAGGTATTTTTCCACAAATGTTTTAAATCCTCTTACTTTAAAATCAATATTATCAAGGTCTCCGATCTCAACTCTGTAATTTCCTTCGCTGGTCAAAAGACTGTAACTGTCTTTACTTTTAGAGATGCCGATAAAGTATTTTTTACTGAAATCATCTTTATCTATCTTTTCTACCAGTTCTGCCAGCTTTTCATATTCATCCGGCTGTACGTTTCCGGTTACCAGCATACATGGGTGCGAATAGGTTCTTGAAATTGGGAATTCAATTCCTTTTTCGTCCACATAAAAGTCTTTTCCGTCTTTGTTTAATCTGAAGACCGGAACTCTCTGTTTGATATCCAGGTTCAGTTTTCCGTTCAGGTTCAGATAAACATTGGCGCTGTCTACTGCCGGTAAGGAATTGATCTTTTTTTCTAAAGCAGGAATATTAAGATCGCCTACTTTCCCTGATGGGTTTTCTTTTTTTACAATCTCCCTGATGTCTTTTTCATCCACAAAATACACCGGTGTTTTCTCGCTCATTTTTACAGAAATCTTATTGTCCGTAATCTGCTCACGGCTGAATCTCCTCAATGAGAAGCTCAGTAACAATCCCAGGATAATTACAGTGACAACAATTTTTAATATTCTGTATTTATTTTTCATATTTTTATTTTAACGCAACGCTTGCAAAGAGTTTACTTTGTTTTTATTATTTCGTTCGCAAGGGCGTTTTACTTAGCAAGTGTTTAAATTTTATAATTTATTTACAACTCGTTTTACTCCATTTTTGAATAACACTGAATGAAAGTTCAAAATCATTCCTAGTTTTATATTTGTTATTCTTAAATAATTTAAAAGCTGAAAAAAATGATAATCATTAATTTCCTGAACTGCTTTTATTTCAATTATTACTTTGTTTTCAATTAATAAATCTACTCTGAACGCCTTAAAAATTTTTAATTCCTCATAGTTTATGTCAATGTTTTTTTGACGTTCTACATTCAATCCTCTATTTTTCAGTTCATAAACTAAGCATTCTTCATATACATTCTCATAAAGTCCAATTCCAAGGGTACGATGTATTTTCATTCCAGCATCGAAAACAATCTCTGAAATTTCATTTTCTATCATACATTTTGTGTTTTTTGTTTTAACGCTATGATCGCAAAGCAATCTTTTTATTTTTCCGTTCGCGAGGGCGTTTCACTCAGCTACGGCTATCATTTGAATAATTTATTTTTAATAAGTAAATTATTTTTTTAACATAAATCAGTTATTTTTCTCATTTGCTGAGTGAAACGCCTTTGCGAACGATTTTATATTTTTCTTCGCGAGCATTGCGTTTATACTCAAATTTTTTCAATCCACTCACAGATAGGGTCATACAGGGTATCTATATTTCCCGCACCTACAGTAAGGAGAATATCAAAATCTTTCTCTTTTATTTTTTCAAAAGCATCGGATAAAGCCGATACCTCTTTTTTATCTAATGTTACTTTCTCCAGCAGCCAGTTTGAAGTAATTCCCTCAAAATTTTCCTGCAGCTCTCTTGCAGGATAAATATCAAGAAGAATGAGTTCATCTGCCTTACTTAAGCTTTCCGCAAATCCATCTGCGAAATCTCTTGTTCTGCTGAAAAGGTGAGGCTGGAAGGTTACCAGAAGTTTTTTATCTGGATAAAACGTTCTGATTGAGCTCATTACAGCGTTGATTTCTGTAGGATGGTGAGCATAATCGTCAATATAAATTTTACCGTTTTGATAAATATGTTTGGTATATCTTCTTTTAATTCCCTTAAAATTGGCAATGGCCTTTTTCAGCGTATCAAAATCTGCGCCTAAATTATGTAGAATAGCCAGTGCTGCAGTGGCATTTTCCACATTATGGATTCCCGGAATTTCCCAGACAAAATCATTTATTGTCTCAGTTGGAGTATGGAAGTCAAAATAAATTTTATCATGTTCCATACGCAGGTTGTCTGAATAATAATCTGCGGGCTCATTGACTGCATAAGTCTGATGTCCTCTGCCAATCTCCAGACCTTTTCTTACAAAAAGTTGTTTGTCTTGAGGAACTAAAGCAGCAAACTGTCTGAAACCTTCTTCAATATGGCTCTTATCTCCGTAAATATCAAGATGGTCCGCATCTGTAGAGGTCACCACTGCCCAGTCCGGAGACAGGTTCAGGAAGCTTCTGTCATATTCATCTGCTTCTACTACGGAATAGGTGGAACCGTTGTACAGGAAGTTGGATTTAAAATTTTCAGAAATTCCTCCCAGAAAACATGAGAAAGGAAGGTTTGCTTCTTTACACAAGTGAGCCACAAGGGTAGATGTGGTGGTCTTCCCATGAGTTCCTGCAATGGCAATACAGTCTGTATTTTCAGTAATTAATCCTAAAACTTTAGCACGTTTTAAAACTTCAAACTGATTTTGATTGAAATAATCCAATATTTCAAGCGTTTTGATCGCCGGAGTATAAATTACCAACGTGTCTTCTTTCTGAAGGGATGTGATCCTTTCATCAATAAGGTCTTCAAAAACAATATCAATGCCTTCATTCATCAGATTCTGAGTAAGTTTTGTATTGGTTTTGTCGTAACCCAATACTTTTTTTCCGGACGCATTGAAATAGCGTGCCAATGCACTCATTCCGATACCTCCGATTCCGACGAAGTAAAAAGTCTGATATGTTTGTAAAATGTTCATTTATATTTTAATCTTTAACCACTCTTGAATAATCTCAGAGTTGTATTACTATATTTTGTATTATAAGGCTTTAATCGACTTGTCGAAGCCTTTCCTAATTATTTTATTATGTTAAAAATCTCGTCTACAATCTCTTTTGCAGCATTTGGCTTGGCAAAATATTTCAGATTGTCGGACATTTCTTTTCTTACATTTTCATTTTCGCAGATCTCTGACAATGTATTCCAGAATTTACCCTGCATTTCAGAGTCTTTCACCATTCTGGCTGCGTTTTTTTCAACCAGGTTCATGGCATTTTTGGTTTGATGGTCTTCCGCTGCAAATGGGAAAGGAACCAAAAGGACCGGCTTTTGTGCTACAGCCAACTCTGAAATGGCAATAGCTCCGGCTCTGGAAACAATGATATCAGCAGCAGAGTAGGCCAGTTCCATGTCTTTGATGAATTCTTTCAAATGAACAGAAGATGGAAGCTGGAGGTTGGAAGACAATTCTTTGTAATCCAACTTTCCTGTTTGCCAAATTAATTGATACCCTTTTTCTTTCAGATTCTCAATATTTTCTTTCCAGGCATTATTCAATGTTCTGGATCCTAAAGAACCTCCTACAGAAAGGATTGTAAGTTTGTCTTTATCCAGTCCCATTTTTTCTTTTGCCTGAGCAGTATCCTGCATTCCTGAAACGATGTTCTCACGAATCGGATTTCCCAGAAACTTTATTTTCTCTGTAGGAAAGCCTTCTACTTTTGGGTAGGCTGTGAAAACGGCTTTGGCTTTCTTGCTTAAAATTTTATTGGTTACCCCAGCGTGAGCATTCTGTTCCTGGATGAAAATCGGAATTCCCATTTTGCTTGCTTCATAAAGAGCAGGTCCGCTGGCAAACCCTCCGGTTCCTACTGCAAAATCAGGAGCGAAGTTTTTGATAATCTTTTTAGATTTTGATAAACTTTTCAAAATCTTGAAAGGAAGTCCCAGATTGGAAAGAAGATTCCCTCTGTCGATTCCTGCGATATCAATTCCTTCAATTTTATAGCCTGCCTGAGGAACTTTTTCCATTTCCATTTTCCCGTTGGCACCAATGAACAAAAATTCTGCATCAGGAAATCTTTTTCTGATCTCATCTGCAATGGCAATGGCAGGGAAGATATGTCCTCCTGTTCCTCCGCCGGATAATAATATTCTTAATTTTTTGTCCATTTTAAGCGATATCGTTTATTTCTGCTATACTTTGTTTTTTGCCCATTCCTTCTTCATCATAAATCTGAATCCTTGAGCTTATATTTAAAATAATACCTAACTGTAAATAGGTCACCAGCATTGAGGTTCCTCCGTAACTTATCAAAGGAAGCGGCTGTCCTGTTACCGGAATCAGATTCACAGCAACGGCTATGTTGACCGAAAGCTGGATAAAGATCATTACCCCTAGACTGAGCACGAGCAACGATCCAAAGAATGCCGGCATTTTACTGGCGATCATCACAATCCTTATCATCATGATCAGGTATAAACTGATCAGGAAGGCGGCTCCTATCACCCCGTATTCTTCTACGATAACCGCAAAAATAAAGTCGGAGGCAGATTGCGGAAGCATTTGTTTCAATGCACTTTTTCCTGGTCCCATTCCGGTAATTCCGCCGTGTACAATGGCTGCTTTGGCCTGCATTACCTGATAATTTTTTGCTTTTACGCTTTCATCATCTACATCTGCTGTTTTGGCTTTGCTTGATGTAAAGGTTTCGATACGGCTCATCCATGTGTGAACACGGTTTCCACCTATCATATTGGTATTTAAAGCAATCAATAAAAAGAACACAATGGCTACAAATGATGCGGAGATAAATCCTGCAATGTATTTCCAGTGAAGCTGTCCTATGATAAGAACCACCACGGAAACCATTAAAATCATCAATGCTGTTGAACCGTTATCTTTGGCTACCAATACAAAAACAAGCAGGATAGGCCCAAAAATATACATGATATTCTCTATCGGAAGCCTTTCCCTGGTGATCTTTTTGGTCAGATACCTGCACAAATAGATGATCAGCATTAAAAAAGCAAATGATGAAGGCTGGAAAGAGATCGGTGTTCCCGGAATTTTCAGCCATCTGGAAGCACTGGCTCCATCAATGGTTTGTCCGGTAAACATGGTGACAATCAACAGAATAATCATCAGGCCGAGCAGGATACTGCTGAGTTTTCCGATGTATTCATATTTTATAGTTCCTACCAGTCTCATAATGGCTAGTCCCAGAACTACAAAGAACATATGTTTGATAACGTGGCCTGTTGTGGTCCCGTTATTGACAATGTATTCGAGATTTGAACTTGCAGAGTATACCGGGAAAATAGAGAAAATGGAGATCACAAGGATGACCATCCAAAGTACTTTATCGCCCTTTAGAAATTCAAATCTGTTTTCTGTGTTCTGTTCGTCCATATTCAATGCTATTGGCTAATGGCTAATGGCCATTGGCATTTAATACCTGTTCTTTAAACTGGCGTCCTCTGTCTTCATAGCTTTTAAACAAGTCAAAGCTTGCGCAGCATGGAGATAATAAGACGGTATCGCCTTTTTTAGCCAGTGATTTTGAAATTCTCACGGCTTCTTCCATGCTTGAAGTATCATAAATAAGCTCTTTTTTATCTTTAAAGAAATCGATGATCTTCTTGTTATCGATTCCAAGACAAACAATTGCCTTTACTTTTCTTTTGACTAAATCTTCAATTTCGGTATAGTCATTTCCTTTATCTAATCCACCAACAATCCATACGGTTGGCGTTTTCATACTTTCTAAAGCATAGTAAGTTGCATTTACATTGGTTGCTTTACTGTCGTTGATGTATTTTACACTATCAATTTCAGTTACAAATTCCAATCTGTGTTCTACGGCCTGGAATGTCATCAATGAATGTCTGATGCTTTCATTGTTGATTTTTAAAATCTTACCGGCAATAGACGCTGCGAGGCTGTTGGCTACATTATGATTTCCCAATAGAGACAATTCTTCAACTTTCATTGCGAATTCGTCTTTTATTTTTACCACAATTTCATCATCATTCACAAAACCTCCTTCCGTTAATTTCTCTTTGGTTGAGAAAGGAATCATTTTCGCCTTTATTTCAAGCTTTTCAAGAAGATTTTTACTCATTTCATCATCCTTGTTGTAGATGAAGAAGTTATCATTCTCCTGATTTTCTGTGATTCGGAATTTGGCCAATGCATATTCTTCATAATTGTAGTTGTACTGATCCAGGTGATCCTGAGACAGATTCAACAATAAAGAAATATAAGGTCTGAAATTCTGAATATCATCCAGCTGGAAAGAGCTTACCTCCAGTACATAATATTCGTGGTTTTCATCTGCCACCTGCTTGGCAAAGCTGTATCCGATGTTTCCTCCTAAACCTACATTCAATCCGTCATTTTTCAGGATATAGTAGATCAGGGAAGTTGTGGTTGTTTTTCCGTTGCTTCCGGTAATGGCGATGATTTTGGCATCTGTAAATTCAGAAGCAAATTCAATTTCAGAGGAAAGTCTGATTCCTTTTTCATGAATTTTATTGATGATGTCTGCCTTTTTCGGAATTCCCGGGCTTTTTACGATCCAGTCAGCATTTAAAATCCTTTCTTCATCGTGGTTTCCTTCTTCAAATTCAATTTCATTTTCGGTAAGAAACTGCTTATAGTTATCCTTAATGGCTCCTTTATCTGAAAGAAATACTTCCAGACCTTTCTTTTTGGCCAAATAAGCAGCTCCGCATCCGCTTTCTCCACCTCCTAAAACAACTATTTTCATATTATAAAAGCTTTATGCTATAGGCTTTAAGCTTTATGCTTATTGCTTACAGCTTTTAATTTTTATCTCATTTTTAGTGTGATCAGACATACAATAGCCAATATTACCCCGATGATGATCATTCGGTTCACGATTTTACTTTCGTGGAATCCTTCCTTTTGATAGTGATGGTGTAATGGTGACATTTTGAAGAGTCTGTTGTTTTGGGCATATTCCAGCCCATATTTTCTTTTTCTGTATTTGAAAACAACTACCTGAAGCATTACAGACAGGTTTTCAATTAAGAAGATTCCGCATAATACAGGAATCAGCAATTCTTTTCTTAAAATGATGGCCAAAACGGCAATTACTCCTCCCAGCATCAAACTTCCAGTATCTCCCATGAAAACCTGTGCAGGATAGGTATTGTACCAGAAGAATCCAATTACGGCACCTACCATTGCCACTGCAAAAATGGTGGTTTCTCCCATATTCGGAAGGAACATGATATTCAGATAATCTGCAAAGATGATGTTCCCGGATAGATAAGCAAAAAGGGCCAGCGTGAGCAGTATAATAGCACTGGTTCCTGCTGCAAGACCATCAATTCCGTCGGTGATGTTGGCTCCATTGGAAACGGCTGTTACAATGAAGATTACAATGGGGATAAAGACAATCCATGCCCACTCATGGGCATCTTTATCATTCATCCAGAATAAAATTCCACTATAATCGAATTCATTATTTTTGGCAAAAGGAACAGTGGAAACGGTAATTTTTTCTGTAGGCATAAAGTTTTGCTCTACATTGTTCCTGTTTACCACTTTAGCATCTGCATATTTTCTTTTAACCGTAATGTCCGGGTGGAAATACATTGTAATTCCGACAATTAGTCCTAAACCAACCTGACCTACAATTTTGAATTTACCACTTAAACCGTCTTTATTTTTTTTAATTTTCTTTAAGTAATCATCAAGGAAACCAATAGCACCCATCCAGAACATAGAAACCAACAACAGCACAATGTACACATTGGTAATTCTTGTAAACAGCAATACCGGAATGATGGTTGCCAGAATAATGATAAGCCCTCCCATGGTAGGAGTTCCTTCTTTTTGTTTCTGCCCATCCAATCCCAGATCACGCACCAATTCTCCCATTTGTTTTGTTCTCAGGTAATTGATTACTCTTTTTCCGTAGACAAGAGCAATAATCAATGAGAATAGTACAGCCATTCCGGCACGGAAGGAAATGTATTTCAACATTCCTAATCCCGGAACGTGGATTCCATGGTTGGTTAGATATTCGTATAGATAGTATAGCATAGTTTCAATTGTTAATAAATGATCATTGATAATTGATGAATGATGAATGATTGAACAATTATTCTTTCAGTTATCACTTGTAATTTATTTGCTCATTAATTTCCAGAGCTCATTAATTACTTCTTTGTCGTCAAAATGATGTTTTACACCATTGATCTCCTGATAGTTTTCGTGGCCTTTTCCGGCAACTAAAACGATATCTTTAGGTTCTGCAAACTTGATGGCCATTTTTATGGCTTCTTTTCTGTCCGGAATTGAAGTGTATTTGCTGAAGTTCTGTGGTTCAACGCCTGCTTCAATTTCTTTGATGATCTGTGCAGGATCTTCTGTTCTCGGATTGTCTGAAGTGATGATTGCCAAGGTTGACTTTTTAGTGGCAATATTTCCCATTTCAGGTCTTTTGGAGTGATCTCTGTCTCCTCCGCAGCCGAATACGGTGATTAATCTTTCGTTTTTGGTTCTGATATCGTTGATGCTGTCCAGAATGTTTTCCAAAGCATCCGGAGTGTGTGCATAATCTACGATAAAGAAAATTCCACCATCGGATTTGAAGGTTTCAAATCTTCCGGAAACTCTTTTTAATTTGCTGATAGCCTGAAGAATTTCGTCCTGCTCAAATCCGAGTTCAGCAGCAATTCCGAAGACAAGCAGTAAATTATATACATTGAATTTCCCGGTTAATGTCGTCCAGAATTCTTTTCCGTTGAAGTTCAACAGCATTCCGTTGAAATCCACTTCCAATAATTTTCCGTGATAGTCTGCCATGGTTTTCAAAGCGTAAGACTTCTTTTTAGCCTTGGTGTTCTGAAGCATGACATTCCCGTTTTTGTCATCCACATTGGTGATGGCAATGGCTGTATCTTCTAACTGGTCGAAGAATCTTTTCTTTGTTTTTAAATATTCTTCGAACGTTTTATGATAATCTAAATGATCATGAGTAAGGTTGGTGAAACCTGCTATTTTGAAGTGTAATCCTTCAATTCTGTTTTGGGCGATTCCGTGTGAGCTTACTTCCATGAAAGCAAATTCACATCCTTTTTCTACAGCTTCCGCTAAAATCCTGTTGATGGTAATCACATCAGGAGTGGTGTGGGTAGACGGAATAACCTCTTCACCAATTCTGATTTCAACAGTAGAAAGTAAAGCGGCCGGATATCCAAGGTTTTTAAAAACATCAAAAAGAAGGGTCGAAACGGATGTTTTTCCGTTAGTTCCTGTAACTCCTATCAGTTTTAATTTCTGAGAAGGATTTCCATAAAAGTTTGAAGCAAGATGACCAAGGGCTTTAGAAGAATCTTTTACCTGAACATAGGTTACATTTTCCACCAATGTTTCAGGGAATTCTTCGCAAACAATTGCGGCAGCTCCTTTTTCAATAGCAGAGGCAATGAATGAATGTCCATCCACTACTGTTCCTCTCATGGCAATATAAAGAGAGTTTTCTGTAACCTTTCTGCTGTCGATCACCAATTCGGTTACCTCACGGTTGCTATCGCCGTGGATTTCCAGTACTGGGATTCTGTTTACTAATTCTGTTATAATCATCTTTATCAATAAGGTCTTGCCTTATTTTGGTTTAAATGGTTCTTCCGAAACCTTGTTTTAATTTTGCAGAGATAAATAAATTCTCTGGTTTTTACTTATCGTGGTGCCTTCCAGAGGGAATTGTTCTTTGATTCTTCCTACTCCTTTATAATCGACACGGTAGCCTAAGTTTTCCAACTGCGGGATTACATTTTTCCCGATTAATCCTACCACATTAGGCATTTGTTTATCATTGACTGCTACTTTGACATTAGGCTCTACCATTTTGCTAAGGTTTACCTTTTTGTCTACAAGCATTTCTTTTTCAATATTCTGAGGCGTTTTCAGGAATGTTTTTCCTGCAATTTCCTTAAACACCGGCGCTGAAACGGAACCTCCATAAAATCCTTTTGCGGTATTGGGTTCACTGATCATGACATAGCAAGTATATTTTGGGGCATCAGCCGGATAGAATCCTGCAAATGATGCACGGTACTTCATTGGGCCAGGCAGCCAGTATTCAAATCTTGCGGTACCTGTTTTTCCTGCCATTTTCAGGTTGGGAGTAAAGATGCTTCGTCCAGTTCCTTTTTCTACTGCTTTGGTTAATGCACTGGTCATCATTTTAATAGCTTTTTCAGAAGCCATTTTGTTTACCATTACTTCAGGTTTTGCACTGTACATCACTTTTCCGTCTTTCATGATTTTATCAATGAATAAGGGCTTAAGCATTTTTCCTCCATTGGCAACACCGTTGTAGAAGGTTGTCAGCTGCAGCAGGTTGATGTTGGAAGAATATCCGTAAGAAATAGAAGCCAGTGTTGCGGCATTCCATCTTTTATTTTGTGGTGTCACGATCTTCGGTTTTGTGATTCCCGGAAGCTCGATATCCATTTTATCGAATAATTTCCAACGTTTCAGGTGATCAAGGAAAATCTGTGGCTTTTCAGCATAATACTTTGTGATCAGTTTGGCTGTTCCTACGTTACTGGACTTCGCCAACACATCACTGATATCATATGTTCCTCCTCCGTGTCCGTCAGAGATTCTCTGTTTTGCATAGACCCAAACTCCGTTTCCTACATTTACTGTTGTATTTTCATCAATAAATCCGTCATCCATTGCTGCCAAAAGAGAAATGGTTTTAAAAGTAGATCCCGGTTCGATATTATCTTTCAGGGCATAATTGTAAGAGTCTTCATAATCTCCTGATTCTGTTCTTCTTAAATTAACAAGAGCACGTACTTTTCCGGTTTCCACTTCCATGACAATTACGGTGCCGTGTTTGGCTTCGAAATTAATCAGCTGTTTCTCAAGGGCAGAGTGTGCAATGTCCTGAATTCTAAGGTCTAAAGTCGTATAAACATCCTCGCCGTCTACCGGTTCCTGAACCTTCCAGAAGTCGATAGGTTTCCACTGGGAAGAATTGATTCTTTGTTCGAGTCTTTTGCCGTCTGTCCCGGTTAAATATTTTGAGAAAGCACCTTCCAGCCCGGATTTAAGTTCTCCGTTGTCCATACCGATGGTTCCGGCTCCGATTTCTGATGTTGCTAACTCTCTTTTATAGT
The DNA here is from genome assembly GCF_036362765.1 of Chryseobacterium sp. CP-77. Taxonomy (NCBI): domain Bacteria; kingdom Pseudomonadati; phylum Bacteroidota; class Flavobacteriia; order Flavobacteriales; family Weeksellaceae; genus Chryseobacterium; species Chryseobacterium sp. CP-77. The sequence continues at coordinate 3,353,331 of NZ_CP143637.1, read as the reverse complement.
TTCTGTCAACGATAAATCCTCCTTTATTTTTACCTTTTTTGAAGATCGGGAACTTTCGGATTCTGTCATATTGATCAAAATCAAGTCCTTTCACCAAAGTGTAATACTGGTTTTTCTTTTTCTTCTGCTCGTCAAACTTCTGTCTGAATTCACTTCTTGGTTTTCCGAACATTTTGCTCAGAGAATCAGTAAGCGCTCCGATGTTGTTGGAGTACACCGTATCTTTCATTGTCTTGAAGTCAAGATAGATGTCATATCTCATTACCGTGGTGGCAAGGATAGAGCCGTCAGAGGCAAAAAGGTTTCCGCGGGCCGCTTTTAAAGTAGCTTCACGATAGTTTTTATTAATGTAATCATCTTTTATTTCCTGGACATTGGTATTCTGAAGGATGACAATCCTCGCCAAGAACATGACAAACACGCACAAAGCTACCACTGCAAAGAGGTAGCCCCATCGTAACGTTTTCTTACGTTTATTGTCGTATTCATTTTGCTTTTGCATCTGTACTATCCAGTTTTATTAGCAATTTGTGAGGGTGGTTTTCCAGGGTCATCAATGAATCCCGTGCAACCTCTTTCCCCAGCTCTGATTCCATTTTTACTTTGATCAGCTTACTTTGGGCGTAAGCGTTTCGTGATTTGTATTCTTCCGTTTCTTCCTTTAAGGCGTTTACAATTTTTATTTTTTTATTGACGAGATGGTTGGTATAAATCATGGCCATCATCAGAACAAACAAGAGGAGAAAATACTTGTAATGTATTTTGATCTCATCACGATTCAGAAAGTTTCCTTTTATAATGTCTATAAAAGTGAGTCTTTTCTGAGGGCGATTTGTTGTTCTTTTTGCCAATTTATTATGTCAATTTGCTTCGCAGTGAATTTACTTCGTGTCAATAGTCAATTTTATTTTGCCAAAAGATTCACGATTCACTCATTCACATTTATACTTTAATTCCCGTTCTCATCTTGGCACTTCTTGCTCTTGAGTTTTCTTCAATCTCCTTTTCATCAGGAATGATCGCTTTACTCTTGATCAGTTCAAATGCCTTTTTATAATTTCCGTAGATATCTCTTTCCGGTTCTCCTTCGAACATTCCGTTTTTCAAAAATCTCTTTACCAGACGGTCTTCCAGAGAGTGGTAAGAAATAACCACTAATCTTCCTTCCGGTTTCAACACATTAAAAGCCTGAACCAACATTTCTTTCAATACTTCAAGCTCCTGGTTGACTTCAATTCTTACTGCCTGGAAAAGCTGGGCATAGAACTTATTCACTTTGTGAGGCGGTATGTAGCTGAACAATTTTTTCAGATCTTCCGTGGTTTCTATACTTTTTGTTTTTCTGTGGTGAACAATCTCTCTCGCCAGCTTTCTTGCTTCTCTCAATTCTCCGTAGTGGTAAAAAATGTCTGCAAGTTCTTCTTCCTCATATTCATTAATCACTCTTTTAGCATCAAGATTCTGCATCACATTCATTCTCATATCCAAAGGAGCATTACTTCTTGTGGAGAAACCCCTGTCTGCTTCATCAAACTGATGCGAAGACACGCCTAAGTCTGCCAAAACACCATCCACCTGTGAGATGCCATACATCAGCAAAGAGTTTTCCAAAAATCTGAAATTCTGATTCACTAATGTAAACCTTGGGTCATCAATTGTATTTTTAAGTGCATCCAGATCCTGATCAAAGCTGAACAATCTCCCTTTATCGGAAAGTCTGCTCAGGATTTCTCTTGAGTGGCCTCCGCCTCCAAAGGTGCAGTCCACATATATTCCGTCAGGATTCGTCACCAAATCATCAACACTCTGCTTCAACAAAACGGGGTTATGATACATGCTTAATTGTGTTTTTTATTTACTACTAATCAATTAATAACCTACTGCTATTATTCTTCATCGAAAGAGCCCATCACATCTTCGGCAAGGCTTGCAAAATCAGCTTCGTTGGTGGCAATTACCTTTTCATAGGCTTCTTTATCCCAAATCTCAAAGAGTTCTCCTGCACTGGTGATCACAATATCTTTCTGAAGATTTGCGAAAACCGTCAGGTCTTTCGAGATCTGTAATCGTCCTGCATTATCCAACTCTACTGTTTTTACTCCTGCCGTAAACATTCGTATGAAATCAGCATTCTTTTTTATGAATCTGTTCAGTTTATTAATTTTACCCATCAGTTTGTCCCATGCATTCATAGGATAAACTTCCAGACAAGGTTGGAACACAGATCTTTTGACTACAAACGCCTTATCGTCGAAGTTTTCCATCTGTTTGATTAAAGATGAAGGAACTTTTAAGCGGCCTTTGTCGTCAATTTTACACTCATATGTCCCAATGAAATTTTTCATTTGGGACAAATTTATATAATAATTTCCAAAATTTCCCACTTTTTCCCACTTTTTGACTCAATGTTAATAAGTTTTATTAAAGATTGAATTTCAATAATGTAAAATACTGATATGAAGAGACTTGTTGAAAGTGTTATTTAAGCCATAATAAAGAGGTTCTGAAAAAAAAAGTTAAAAAGGAGAATATTATATTATTTTTATCTTAAATTAGGATTATCAAAATTTTTTTGAGGTTTAATTTGTATTTTTGCAGGGCTTTATTAAGGCGTTTTATGATATTTAGTACAAAAAAAGAAAAGAAATATTCCTATGTAGAAGCGGGAGAAGGACATCCATTAGTGCTGTTGCACGGGTTAATGGGTGGTTTGAGTAATTTCGATAAAATGGTAGATTTTTTTTCGGATAGAGGCTTTAAAGTATATGTTCCTCAGCTGCCGATCTATGATCTGCCAGTACTCAATACGAATCTTACCACGATTGCAAAATATATTATCAAGTTTATAGAAAGTCATATTTCCGGTCCCGTAACTATTGTAGGAAACTCAATGGGTGGGCATGTAGGACTTATTTTGACTTTGGCAAGACCTGATCTGGTTAAGAATCTTGTTCTTACTGGAAGCTCCGGTCTTTATGAAAGAACTTTCGGAGACAGCTTTCCAAGAAAAAATGACCGTTCTTATATCAGAAAGAAAACGGAAGAAGTTTTCTATGATCCAAAGGTGGCCACAGAAGATCTTGTAGATGAAGTTTTTGCAGTCGTTAATGACAGAATGAAGGGAATAAAGACAGTAATGCTGGCAAGAAGTGCCATCAAACACAACATGCTGAATGATCTTCCGAAGATTGTGACACCTACCTGTCTGATCTGGGGTAAACAGGATAATGTTACTCCACCTGAAGTGGCAGAAGATATGCACAAGTTTATTCCGAATTCCGATTTATTCTGGATTGACAAATGCGGCCATGCTGCCATGATGGAAAAACCGGATGAGTTCAATGAAATCCTGTACAACTGGATAAAAGATAAAGTTTAAAACATATAATGACCATTAAGAGCTTTTCTTAATGGTTTATTTTTCTAAAATACATTCAAAAATGATTATCAAAACAGCAGAGTTTGTAAAGAGCAGTGGAAAATGGCAGGAATGCCCTGAACCCAATATTCCCGAATATGCTTTTATCGGAAGGTCGAACGTAGGAAAGTCATCACTGATCAATGCCATGATGAATCATAAAGATCTGGCCAAGACATCGCAGACTCCCGGGAAAACCCAGCTGATCAATCATTTTTTAGTGAACGAAAACTGGTATCTTACCGATTTACCCGGATATGGTTATGCAAAAGTTTCAAAAGTTCAGCGAAAGGATTTTGAAAAGCTGATCACCAATTATATTCTGAACAGGAGAAATCTGGTCAACCTTTTTGTATTGGTAGATGTAAGGCATACTCCGCAGAAAATTGATCTGGAATTTATCCAGTGGTGTGGTGAAAGCGGAATACCATTTTCCATTGTCTTCACAAAGGCAGATAAGCTGAAACCGAATGCTGTTATCAAAAATGTTGAAGACTATAAAGCTGAACTTCATAAAACGTGGGAAGATCTTCCCGAATTGTATATCACCTCAGCAGAAAAGAAAGAAGGAGGAGATAAAATTCTTGACTTTATCCAAAAGACCAATGAGTTTTTAACTAATAATAATATAAGTTTTGATGAGTAATATGATCTGGAAAATCAAAACATTTGAGGAGTTTACTGTTCCGGAATTATATGCAGTACTGAAAGCTCGTATTGATGTTTTCGTTATCGAGCAAAATTGTCCTTATCCTGATCTGGATAATTATGACCAGAAAGCCGTTCATATCTGGGCTGAAGAAGAGGGACAGATATTGGCCTACTGCCGGATTTTTGATAAAGGGATAAAATATGATGAAACTTCTATCGGAAGGGTTCTGACCACAGAGCTGGCGAGAGGTAAAAGTCTGGGTAAGCAGTTGATACAATATGCCGTAGAAACTATAGAAAACCGTTTTCACACTTCTGAAATCAAAATATCCGCACAGGATTATCTTTTAAAATTTTACAGCGGATTCGGATTTGTAGATACGGGGAAAAAATATCTGGAAGATGATATTCCGCATACGGAAATGATAAGAAAATAGAAAAGCGAAGAAATGTATTCTTCGCTTTTTAATTAAATATATTGAGTGTGTTTTTATTTTCCTGCAATTGCTTTTAAAATAATAGGCTCCAAATTGGAAGGAAGATCAGCAGATTTGATCTGACAGTTTTTAATTTTCATTTCTTTAAACCAATTTTCCCAATATTCTTTAATAACAGCTTCTTCGAAAGGATTTCCTTTTTCGGGATTGATTCCCAAAACAATGACTTCGAGATTACTCAGGTTTTCATTTGCTTTTACAAATCCATAGCCGTTTTTTTCAATAGCATCTTTAAAACCAGATGTTGTTAGGTTGTTGGCTTTTATAAGTTTGGTTGTTAAATAGGAAGTTTTATATGAATTTTCTTTTTTTTCTTCAAACTTGGTATTTTGATGATACATATAACCATCTGTCAGAATGAACAGAATGTTTCTTTTATCTTGTTTGATACAATAATCATTAACTTTGTTTTTAAAGAATTCCCAGATATCCGAACCGACATATTTGCCGTCTTTTATAGCTGACTGATAAATGTTTATAGGTAATTCTGAGTATTTTTTATCAACAGAATCAAAATAGCTCTTTGGAATATCTTTATTAAAAGAAATTTTCAACTCTTTTGTGAAATCATTTATTTTTGGGTCTGAAGGCTCAGGATTAAAGAAAACTTGCATCTGATCGTCATAAGTGATGATCTTTTTTGATTTAACATGATTTAAAAATCCTTTTTCAATGGTTTTAATATACTCTGTATCCCGTTGAAAATATTGCATTGTAGGATTAGGGTTGGTTGCAGGATCAATTCTGTCTGAAAGATCAATCAGGATGCTGAGATTGATATTGTTTGAATCAACAACAATAGTATCTTTCTTTTCTATCTCTGTTCCGTCATCTTTACCTTTACAGCAAGAAGCCAAAGAAATAATGAATAATAAATAGAATATCTTTTTCATAATTTTCAGTTATAAAGATGATAAGTACACTAAATTCTGATTGTCGGAATTAGCACCTACGGTTTCTAAATTGGTATTGTAGGTGACAATACAGTCGTCAATCATTGTTTGTTTTTCCGTTCTTGAAACGGCTATTTTTTCACCGATAAAAGTGATCCAGCCCTGAACATATTCCGAAGCATACAGTTTGTAATCTTTGGTTGGAATGATGACTCCGTCGATAATATTCTGAAGCTCTTCGATTCTTCCTCGTGTCTTGATAACGGTTTCTTTTATCGTTCCGATACTGGCAAGGATTTCTTCAATTTCTTTTTTCAAAACATTAATCTTTTCCTGAAAGAATTCGACTTTTTTCTGTCTGATTTCCTGTTCGTTTTTAATCTTATCCTTTTCACGATGTTCTTTCATTACAAAATCAAAAACCAGCCCCCAAATAATGTAAACAATAAATCCGGCAAAAATAATTCCCCAAAACTGAATTTTGGTAAAAGCAATCTTAAGATCAAAAGATGGAGAATTAAAGGTTCTGTTTAATTCATATAATTTTGATTCAATTTCGTAGGCTAAAATGCAATCAAAAATAAATGTTACAATAAATAATAATCCAAGCTTGATATAGTTGGCTCTCGTTTTATTCTCCCAGAACATATGAATTAAATAACCTAATCCAAGAAATACAAACGGAATAAGAGTAACAAAAGCACCTTCAATAACTCCTTCGTTCCATGCCTTACTGAAAGCTTGGGCATCTAAAACACTTTGAATTATAGTACTTTTAGCATCGAAACTTTTAAAGAAAGCTGAATATGATGTTGATATATAAAATGTTGTTAAATATAGAGTAATGGGAATCAAAAGAATCAGGCCGATCCAGAATTTTGCAGATGCACCTCTTGTAGCTTTTACATTATATTTTTCCGGGTTTCTGGGAAGATCGAGGATCTCAGCTTTTAATGTTTCAATGGTATGCTGATGATTCTCAATTTCTGTGCTCTTGTTTTTTAATTGTTCCTCTTTGGTCTCCTGTGAAACGAATAAAGCTTTGATTTCAGTTTCCCGGTTTTTCTGTTCGTTTACATAGGATTCTTTCAGATTTTTCTGCTTTTCAACCATTTCTTTTTCTTCATTCTGAAATTTTGAATAAACGGCATCCAGACAAATGGATAGGGTAGAGTGGTTTCCATTGGTTCGCGAACTGTCTCTGTATCCTGCTTCATGATAGGTTCTTTTCCGGGTTTCTTCCATAGATTCATTGTCCGGGTTGTTATTGTTTTGAGGAAACGGTTCCGGTGTTGGTTCTATCGGAACGGATTTGAGTTTGAATAAATTTTTTATGCTGGTGGTATCCATGATGTGTTAGTTTTTTAATTCATATAAAATTTCGCTTTTATTCTTGCCAATTTTTATGGCTTCAATGAGGTAATCTACAATAGCTGTTGTATTTTCTTCAAGAAATCCAAACATCAGAACATATTTTTGCATGGCAGAATATTCATTCGGAGAAACGACTCCGTCGGCCCAGATCATGACGGTGAGGTCATACAGATAATCAACTTTTTCTTCGATCGTTTTGGGTATCAATGATTTTAAATTGATAGGATTTAAGAGTATGTCGTCTAAATTTTTTGATGAAATTCCTCTTTCTTCTGCACATTTATAAAGCATTTTCAGCTCTAATGCACTGAAATCGTCATCACAGATTGCCATTTGATAGAGTCTTAGAAAGTGAGCTTTGAGGCTTTCTGTTATTTGATTGTTTTCCATGATGGTTATTCTTGTCTTATTTTTTAGGATTAATAATTCTGTCTCTGGAAACAGTTCTTTGGTGTATGGGAGGTAAGTGCTCTGAGGTTTCTTCGATAATTTCTTTTTCTTCTTTTTTTTGTTCTTTTCTTTCTATGAAATTGATCAGCAGAAATAAAATTCCCGTTATAATATCAATCGGGATCCAAATGTTTTTCCGATACAGATAAATCGGGAAAACGGGATTGAAAAGAATGAGAATGATTAGAAATAGTATACTGAAATAATGTTGTTTAGAGCTCAGCGTATTGTATAAAACCCATAAAGCTCCAATGGAAATAATAATTCTAAGGAAAGTATAATATTCTATAGGAAGTTTGAAAATACCAGCGAAACAGCATAACGCACAGAAGGTGAGAAATGGTTTCATTTTTTTGATTATTTTAGATCGTTATTAAAAACATAACCTTCTTTTCCTCTTGATTTAACCTTTACTTTGTACCAAGATCCTTCTGTTGACAACTTTATCAGTTTAGTATCTTTAGGGACTATCGCTATTATTCTGGATTTAGATGTGGGCTTTTCAAAAATATTTATGGTTTTAATTTCTGCAATATTTCTATTATTGGAATTAATATTGACATTAACTTTGTCAATATATACCTTTGGGGGCTTACTTGATTTTGCTTTGGTGGATTTATAAGAATCAGAAGGTTTGTATTTTCCAGACTTACTTTTTTTACTGGAATTACCCGATGAAGAGCTTCTTCCGGAAGAACCTCCTCCACAAACGCCGCACGTTCCACCACCACTGCAGTGCCCGCATCTTGAGCAATTTGAACAGGCTGTACAATAGGAAGAACCTGTACATCTTCCACCATGTCCTACATTGTCATTGGCTTTAAAACAGGAATTTAAAATAAATATACTGAAGGTAAGTATGATGAACGAGATTAGTTTTTTCATGTCTAGAATATTAATAGTTAATTGATTTTATCTTCAGATGAAATTTTCATTCATAGAGATTTCTCTCATCGCCTGTATTTTTAGATAATCATTGGCATTTTTGTACTGTCGGAGAGAACTTGATAATGCAAGTGTGAATATTTCAGTTTCTTTATAATTTACACGCAGTGAATAGCTTTTATTTTGGATTACCAATTCAAGATTTCCTCCTCTTGCGTTGTGGGAAATCAATTTATAGAAAGGAATTTGGAAGCTTTTCCCTCCGGCATTGAAAATAATTCTTGAGTTGGTAAGATATAGAGTTCCAGGATGAGTCTCCCTTATATTTTCTTTTACGGGACGGTATCTTCCGCCGCCAATTCTGGCATTTACTCCTTTCATAACTCTGAAGGAAACACCGGTACTTGTGCGTGAATATCCTGCATGAACAAGCTTGTTTTCAATAAGAGTTGCATTAACGTTTAAATAGCATTGTTCATCTCTTGCTAACGTTATGGAAGGATTGTAAATAACTGGAAAAATACCATGGTCAAGATTCCATAATAACTTGGCATGCTGTAAACTTTTAATTTTTCGGTCAGAAAGATATACTTTAATGCTCTGATGGTCAATTTTCAGATTTCTTGTCGCCTGTTTCAGCTCTGTTTCTTTTATTGGAGAAAGGCGGTTATCAGATATCTTTTCTTCAAGTATTCTATTGAATAATGAAAAAGCGATTTTATTTTTGATCTCTCCTGCTTTATTTAACGGAAATTGAAGAAAGTTAGCCATGTTTGTAATTTGCTGTTCTTCTAAATCAGTCAGTACACGATCTTCATAACATTTCTGAACCAGATTTTTTACCGTTTTTTCTGAGATCCTATTTTTTTCTAACAGTACTTGCTGATCAGATAAGTTGAAATACACTTTAATCTCGTTCAGTTTAAGAATTTTGCTTTGGGTGAGATTAAAATCTGAAATAGCATTACAAAGGGTATTATAATAAATTTTTCTCCCAAACCTTAATTTTTGTTTTTCAGTTAATACTTTTTTGTGGTTTAATACATTTTGTTGATAGACGGGTAAAATAGTATGAAGATCAGAATAGTCTATGGTTTGTAAGATTTTATGAGTTCCATCAAGATTGATCATTCTTATTTTATTAGTAATAAAATTACCTGTTGGCGGGATTAAAAATATACCCAATATCAGCATTACAATTGATGCCTCAAAACTCTGTTCTATTAAAAGACCTAACGAAATAAGAAGAAATGAAACACCCAAAATCCACCGTAAAGCTTTCAGAATAATTATAAAAGTTTTCATGGCTATTAGTTTTATGAATAGTTTTCCAGCGTCAGATGAAGCTGATTTCTGTAATTATAGATTTCATCAAGGGTATTCAATAAAATCTTTTCTCCTGCTTCTTTTCCGTTGTGGAAAGTTTCCAGATATTTATTTGTTGTATTGAAGTGTAATCTGCAAAGTGGTTTTCTGTTATTGTCATCCAATAAAATCCCGAAATAGGATAAAGTATCCCGATAGGCAATTCTGGAAGAAGGAATTTTCTCTCTCAGAATGGCTTTTACAATCTGAAACCCTTCCAACTCTTCTTCTGTGGTGATAATTCTAGAATCGTTATTTTGATCAATAGGCTGTGATGTTTTCACATCGTCTTCCTTTTTTTCTATTTGTTCATTGATGCTCAATGCGGACTTTAACCGGAAACTGATCGATTCATTAATAGAAGTAGTTAATGCTTTTTTAGCATACTCTTTAAAAGAAATCATTCTATTAGCCGTTAAAGGCTTTTCAAAGAAACGGTTTACTAAAAGTTTTACCAATTCATCAGATGGATTTTCAATTTCTTTTTCGAATTCTTTTCTGATGGCTTTGATATACTTTAATGCTTCTGCAGAATCAAGAATGCTTTCCAGGTTATAATCTTTCTTGGTGAAATTTTCAAGAATTTTGATGGAACTGTCTTTCAGATCTTCAATATTAATGGTGAAAAACGGTTTTTCATCCATAATATTAGGTTTTTCCAGATCTGTATAAAAGTTATACACGATACCATTGGTCAAAACTCCGAATCTTGTTTTCGAAACATGATAATACCTGTGAAGCTGTGAATTATGGGCATCTGCACTTTCCTTCCAGTGTTTACATTCGATAATGAAGATAGGTTCATCATTATTTTTGATCACATAATCTACCTTTTCTCCTTTTTTTGTTCCGATATCACAAACGTGCTCGGGAACCACTTCTGTGGGATTAAAAATATCATATCCCAGAATTTGTATAAAAGGCATTACGAAGGCATTTTTTGTGGCTTCTTCAGTTCCGATCTGGTCTTTAAGCCCCATTACTTTCTGCTGCAATTGCTCCAGTTTAATTTTAAGATCCATAGTGTTTAGTTTTTTAAAGTTTCGTCAATGATTTCAGCTGTCGGGGCATTTAATTTTACAGAAGCTATCCCATTCTCCATTCCGGATTTTGTACTATACATCTGGCTGTTCCCGATAATTTCACCGTTTCTTGCTTTTAGAACGAAATAGTCTTTTCCATTTTTTGCAAGTCTTCTGTCGTACCTTGAAAGATCCTGAGAATTGACTTTTACAGATTCAATACCTTTATGGCAGGATGCTTTCTGAACATACCCTTCACTGGTTAGAATGATTTCGCCGTTTCCGGCTTTCAGATTAAACTGATACTCTTTGTTGACTCTTTGTGTGATTACGAATTTTCCCATGATTAATTTTTTATTTAACTTGTATGACATGCATTTGAGCAGTAATAGCATCCGTTGATGTTGGTTCTTTGAGCTGGAAATAATTTTTTCGCTTCATTTACCGCTTCCTGACAAGTATAAAAACTACCTAAATAAATTCTATTTTCAGAAGATGGTAAAAATCGACATGAACTTGCATGTACTTCATAGTCTCCATTAGACTGCTGCTTCTTATTAAGGTAATATTCCTTTTTCATAATAAAAATTGTTTATTGTTTAACAGTCCAAAAATATGAGCATTAGATTTCAATCTATTACGGAAAACCGTAAAACGGGCAAAAAATAAAAAAACCTTTCAAATTTTTTGAAAGGCTATATGTAAAATGAATTGTGTATTATATAATCCCAATGTCCTTACAGAAGGCTACCAGCTGCTCATTGCTGTTTATTTCAAGGTCTTCCTTCAAACTGTTTAATCTCTTCTCAACGCTGCTCAGGCTGGAGGGTTTAATATTTCTTTCTTCGAGGTGGGCAGGAATGTTTTTTTGCAAGATTCCCTTAGAAAGGAGAGAGACAAGGGTGATATCAAATGTAGAAAACTCATAGCTGTTGAACTTTCTCATATCCTGCTTCAGATCAAAAGATAAATAGTTTTCGCCGATATATACAGATGCAATGGCCTTTTTCAGTTCTTTTGAATCGTTTCTGGCTTTACGGATATATCCGTTGATTTTATAATCTGAAAAAAGATTTTCTATTACACCCGTTTTATGTTCTGCCGAAAATACAATGACTTTCAAATCAGGCTGTATCTCTTTTGCTTTTCTGATGAGTTCTTTTCCGTCTTTAAGGTTTTGCTCATGATGATCATCTTCATAATACAGATCTGTAATCAACAGGTCATAAGGATATTCTTCCCGTAATGCTTTCTGAATTTTTCCTATAGCATCATCACAGTAATATACATAATCTACTGTAGGAATATTCAGCTCCTCAAGAGTTTTCTGAACAGAAATATTGATGCTTTCATGATCTTCGGCAATTAAAATTTTTTTGAACATGGTTATACGGTTTAATTAAAAAATGGGTTAAGACCCCAAAAGTATATTCATTTAATTCTTAGTCATTACGGTTTCACGTAAAAGGGACAAAAAAATGATATTTCAGCAGACCTGATCAGATGAGACCGATATCTTTGCAGATGACGATCATTTCAATGTTATTTTTTGCGCCAAGACTGTCCCTGAGTTCGTTCAGTCTCCTTTCAATAGACCGGATGCCATATGGAATCATTCCGTACTGTTTCAGAGAAGTGCTTATTTCATTCTGTTTGTAGCCTTTGGCTAACAGCTCAAGCAATTTGATATCATACACATCAAACTCGGAAGAAATATGGCGCATTTTATTCAGAACATCCTGGGGAATTACGGTTTCTCCGTTAAAGATTTTGTGTATTGTGCTTTTCAGATCTTGTCCGTCACGCCTCGCCTTACTTACAAATCCATCAATCTGATATATTTTATAAAGATCGTCAATTGTTTTTGCTTTTTTTTCAACAGAAAAAACAATCACTTTTAAAGCTGGCTGAACTTTTTTTGCCTCAAGAATAAGCTCCTGTCCGGAATGAAGTTTCTGAGGAATATGGTCTTTGTCAAATGATAGATCAGCAATAAGCAGATCATACGGATTTTTTCTTTCAAAAGCTGTTTTGATTCTGCCTAATGCCTCATCACAATAGGTTACATAATCAAAATCCAGGATGTTTAACTCTTTTATTGTATTCAGGATTCCTAGGTTCATTATTTCCTGATCCTCAACGATTAAAACTTTTTTGAACATGGCTGCATAATTAGGAAACAGGGAATGAAAGATTGACCTTCAGCCCCTTTTCAATTTTTGTTTCAAAAGTAAGGGTTCCGTTGATTGTTTCAATACGGGATGCCGCATTACGTAAGCCGTTTTTATAAACAAGATCCCCCGGAATTCCTATTCCATTGTCTTTGTACTGAATTTCAACGACATTGTTTGTTTTTTCAAATTTAACCGCAACATGACTGGCCCGGCTGTGTTTTTTCATATTCACCATCAGCTCACGGATCATTTGGTAAACCTCCTCTTTTACTGTGGGAGAAACGGACTCCCAGATCGCAGGACTGTTTCCTGCGGTAAAGGTTTTTACGGAATCATTATTAAAAGAAGCAATAAGCTCTGAGATAACTTTGCTGAACTCTTTTTCTTCTCCAATTTTATCGTAGGAAATATCTCTTGATTTTTCATACACAAATTCCAGTTCATCAAGCGCTTTATCCCGGTCAAAATCTTCCTGGTTTTCAATTTTTGTCATCACCTGGTAAATACCATTGGCAACCACATCGTGCACTTTTTTAGACATCTTAAGCTGGGTGTTTTTTACCTCGATTTCTTTTTCTTGTTCAAGCTTTTTTTGTCTTTTTTTATATAAAATAATGATAATAATTAGTAGGGCAATAAGTAATCCCAAAAGAATATATTGCCATAATAGTTGAATTTCTTTTTCAGCCTTTTCAGCTTTTACTTTTGTATTTTCATACTTTATAAAAGCAAATTTATTAGTGTAATCATTACGACTGGCCTGTATGCTGTCGGATAGATTTTTATATATTCGGAAGTGATTATTTATATCTGCTGGCTTATCTACATAAATTATTTTTTCAAGAGCTTCAAGTCTATCTTCAGGGCTTTTGTTTATTTGAGCGATATCAAGCATTTTTTTAGCATAATAAAGTGATTTCTCTGGATTTGATTTCTTATTAATTTCTGCTAAATGAGCATAGCTTGAATTAGCTCCCCAAAGGTCATTATTTTCTAACTTAAGTTTTAGAATATTTTCTATGTTAGTTTGAGCATCTGTATTATTGTTGTCTAGCCATTTTATATATTCAATATTATCTTTAATTCTATTTTTTAAATTTAAATCTGAAAGGCTTGATAAGTTAAGCTTTTGTAAAATGTTCAATGCTTGTTTATATTTCCCTGATTTATATACTGCTACAGATTTATTGTTTAATATACTTAGCCGCTTTTGTTCAGATTCAATTTTAACAGAGAGCGCTTTATCATACCATTCAATTGCCTGAGGATATTGATTTTGATTTAACTTTAAATTAGCCATAGTATCATATAATGCATAAAGGCTTTCATCATTTTCCTTCATCATTTTTAGTGCTTCTACCAATGTTGATTCCGCACCTAAAAAATCACCTCTGTTTTTTTGAGCATTTGCTTGTACAATTAAACTTTTAGAAATATTAGAAAAATCATTTTTTTTGCTATAATAACTTATAGCTTCTTGGAGCTTTAAATAGGCCTTAACATCATCTTTTTCAAGAAGCCTAACACCTTCTTCGTATAATTTATCAGCTTTTAATATGTCATTATTCGTTTCCAGTGTATCCTTGCATGAAGCAACGAGACAGAATGAAAAAAGGAAAAATAATAAATTTCGTATCATTTTACTAAAATAAAAAAAACCACTCTAAAGAGTGGTTAAAATTTCTATTTTTTAGGAGGAAGGGTTGTTCCTGTTTCTCCTCCTGTATCGCTCTCCCCTGTTCCTCCTACAGGATCTGTAGCTCCACTTTGAGGCTGAACCGTTTCAGTAGTTGGGTTATTATCGTCTGTAGTTGTTGCATTAGTATTATTGTTTGAGAATGCTAAGCCGAATAGCATCAATATGATCTCTATCATTTCCTTAAAATTTTAGAAGTTTTTTGACTGTTTTTCTTCCTCCTGAGAAGTATTTATCTCAGGCTGTACACAATTAAAATTTCGAAGCGCTTCTTAATTTTTTAGGGAAGTGAACCTTCAAAAACGGAGGAGAAACATCTGCTTCCCAATCCGGAGTTTTCCTCCGTTTTATCTGGTGATTTTTGAAATCAGAGTTTTTAGATTTTATTTTAATGTTTGTAATTGTCCCTGATCTCGATTACAAAATTGCATCAAAATGGAAAGCAGGGGGTAGTAGCTTTTTGGTAAGATTTTGGAAACTTTAAAATGTTGATATTTACGGTTTTCCGCATATTTTTCTTATGAAATCTTTTTATTTTTCCAAATAATTACTAAGATCATGGCAAAAAATTTACAAGAGAAAAAAAAATTACTTCAAGAAGTATATGCTAAGGCTGAAAAAGATGGTTCAGGAACGTCTATAAGTGGTATATTAAAGTATTTACAAGTTATCCTTCTTAGGGATTTTAAGATCAATCTTAATTATAGAACAATGCTGGGGTACTATCAATCTATTGTAGACTTGGATAAGGATGCAACTATAAAGCCGGTTACATTAGACTTATTCAGCAGGTATTTAGGTTTTGATGATTTCAAACATTACCGAGAAGAAAGAAAAGTACATTGTGTAAATAATACTGAAGATACTGAAGTGAATGTCACAGTGAATAAAGGCAATTCATTTTCTGACAAAATGTCAAATATCATGATAGTGATAAAGAACCAACCTGTCTTCAACATTCCACAGATGGCAAAAAACGGCATGGGGATAGGAGCTATGGTCTTAATTTTATTTGCAAGTTTTTCTTATGGTGGAAATGGAGGTATAAAATTTGGTAAAGAGAATAAATGTATGTACTGGGATGGGGATGAATATAAGCTAACATCCTGCGATGATAAAAACCCAAAACACAAATTAATACCCGTTGATACTGTCAAGTTGAAGTATTTTAAGAAAATTACCAGACCAGATACTTTAACGGTAGAAAATGGATTAGGGAGTTCTTGGTACACAAAATATGATAATGTGGTAGAGTTTTTTACAATGGATGGAATAAATCCAGATAATGGCAAAAGTTTGAAAAATGCAACGAGTCATATGATCACAAAATACGCCGGGAAAAATTCAGAGCCTTACCTGATTGAAAAATAAATTTCCTTCACAATAATTTTAAACTCAACTAAAACAAATCCTTACCCATTTTATGGTAAACAAAAAAGCGAAGAGGGACCTCTTCGCTTCTATATTTTTATTAGCTTATAATTGTCAGGATTCCATTTTCTGGAATAATATTAAGTATCAGTAGGAGCGGACTTTTGTCCGCTTAACTAAATTCATATCATCAGATCCGGCTTTAGCCAAAACTTAAAAATGTAAGACTTTACTCTGCATTCAGCATTCCCAATTCCCCGAAATGCTTTTTGAACTTCTGGATTTTTGGTCCCACTACAGCGCTGCAATACGGCTGTGTCGGATTTTCATTATAATACCCCTGATGATATTGTTCTGCCGGCCAGAATTTGTCGAATTTCGTTAATTCCGTTACATAGGTACCTGCCCATCTTCCCGATTCCTGAGATACCTTGATGGCTTCTTCAGCTTTTGCTTTTTCTGCATCATCTTTATAGTAAATAACAGAACGGTACTGGGTTCCGATATCATTTCCCTGTCTGTTCAATTGAGTAGGATCATGAAGGAAGAAAAACACATCCATCAGCTGTTCATAAGAAATAACTGACGGATCATAAGTAATCTGTACCACTTCCGCATGTCCGGTTTCTCCTGTACAGACTTCCTGATAAGTCGGATTGTCTTTATGTCCACCTGAATATCCTGAAATAGCAGATTGTACCCCTTTCAGCATATTGAAACAGCTCTCCACGCACCAGAAACATCCGCCTCCGAAAGTAATCTGTTCTAAATTATTATTGTCCATTGTAGGTAATTATATTGTTTTATGATCTCTTCCTTTATCCGGAAAAGCTGATCAAAAATAGGAAAAACTTTTTCATTTAAACACGATTTTATGTCTGAAACGTAAATTACAATGATAGATGTGACAAATGGTTTTAAAACACAAATAACACCAATGTCTTCACAAATAGTCACAAGAAAATACAGGATAACCATCTGTAAAAATCCGAGCGATCTGTGGGAAATACTTTCACTACAAGATGTGAATGGCAGATATCCGGAACATTTTAAAGCAGCTGGTATTAGCGATGTCATGCTGAGCTTTGTCCAAGCATATTAATTGCGCTAATTTAATTTTAAAGACAAATAACACAAATGTATTCACAAATTACCACAAGAAAATATAGGATAATCATCTGTAAGAATCCGAGCAATCTGTGGGAAATACTTTCACTACAAGATGTGAATGGCAGATATCCGGAACATTTTAAAGCAGCTGGTATTAGCGATGTCATGCTGAGCTTTGTCGAAGCATATTAATTGCGCTAATTTAATTTTAAACACAAATAACACCAATGTATTAGCAAATAGGCACAAGAAAATACAGGATAATTACCTGTGAAATCTGTGCGATCTGTGGGAAAAACAAAAAAAGCACCCTAAAAGGATGCTTTGAATTATTTACAATAGCGTTCAGTTATTTTTCCCAAACCAAAGCACTTGCTCCAAGAATGGCGGCATCTGCTTCGTCAAGCTCACTGAATACCAGTTTTACCTTATTTCTGAAAATAGGAAGAAGATTTCTTTCCATATGCAGTTTAGCAGGCTTTAAGATAAAATCTCCCGCTTTGATTACTCCTCCAAACAGAAGAATAGCTTCCGGTGAAGAGAACATAACAAAATTAGCCAGGGCTTCACCCAGTTTCTGACCCGTATATCTGAAAACCTCAATCGCAATAGGATCTTCCTTGATAGCACATTCGTATACTGTTTTAGAATTGATCGCATCTTCAGGATATTGGTTCAACATGGATTCCGGGAATTCTGCCCTCATTTTTTTGGCTGTAATGGTAATTCCCGTAGCAGAAGCATAGGCTTCCAGACTTCCTTCTGATCCCGTGCTCCAGTGCTTTCTACCACCAGGTTTTACAATCGTATGACCCAATTCTCCGGCAAACCCGTCATGTCCATAGATTAAACTTCCATTGGCAATGATTCCGCTGCCTACCCCTGTTCCCAGTGTAATCATGATGAAATCCTTCATTCCTCTTGCTGCTCCGAAAAGCATTTCTCCAAGAGCTGCCGCATTGGCATCATTGGTTACTGTACAAGGCAGACTGAATTTTGCCGTCATCAGTTCAGCGAAAGGAATAACGCCTTTCCAGGGAAGGTTAGGAGCCAGTTCTATCGTTCCTTTGTAGTAGTTTGCATTAGGTGCGCCTACTCCAATTCCATCAAAGTGTGCTTCAGTTCCATACTTTTCCATCATTGGATAAACATGTTCATATAAAGCATCAATGAAATCCTCAACTTTGTCATAAGCATCGGTTCTCAGGTTTCCTTTATCCAGAACTTCACCACGGTGGTTTACGATTCCGAATTTAGTATTGGTTCCGCCGATGTCAACTCCAAGGGCAACTTGTTTTGATAAATCTATTAATGACATTTCTATTATTAAATTCTAGGCGCTAAAATTATAAAAAAGATTGTATTAATGGATTATTAATAGGGTTTTATTTAATATGTTAAACCGTTTTTACTGTTTTTTTCTTTTTTCTGCCCCACCAAATCATAAATCCGGTAACCGGAAGCGAGGCACAAATGATACTTACAATAAATGCAATGATCTTGGTAGGAAGTCCCAGAATAGCACCTACGTGAATATCATAATTGGCGTTCACAACCTTTTCTCCGAAGTTTTTGTCTTTCGGGTCATGAGTGTGCAGCAATTCCCCTGAGTTTTCATCAAAGATTAAGCTGCTGCTTTTATGGTACGAATAAGAAAGATGCTTTACGTATACTTCAAAGTTGGGGTGCTCGTGGTCATCCATATGCGGATGTCCTAAATCGATAGCGAAACCATAAGATTCAGGATATTTTGTCTGTACTGTATTGATGATTTTATCCAGTGTTCCTTCTGTTCTCAATTCGATAGGTGCCTTTGTTTTAATATGTGAGAAGTCGGGATATTTTGTTTCTCCACCGGAAAATATCACATAGATCATCGCCTGCACCACAAAGAATGCATAGAAAAGTCCAGTGATGGAAAAGATCAGAGCAAAGATCGATGCGTAAAATCCCAGTACATTATGAAGGTCGTAGTTTTTTCGCTTCCAGCTTTTAATATTTTTCCATTTGAAGGCAAAACGCTGTTTTCTGGCTGCTTTGTTCTTGGGCCACCATAGAATGATCCCGGAGATCAGCATGATAATAAAAATAATAACAGGAATTCCCACTACATAAGTTCCCCAGTCCTGTTTCAAGAGGTAGCTCCAGTGGATCATTTTTACAATATTGAAGAATCCGTTTTTCTCATCATAGACTCTCAGTACTTTTCCGGTGTATGGGTTTACATAAGCCTGTTTATAAATGGGAAATTCATCAAAATAGTTCCAGGCATTCGTATTATGTTCATACCAGAAGAACATATAGGACATTTTTTTATCAATAGGAACATTTACCCAGTGGATAGGATATTTCTCTTTTACCTGTTCCGCAACAGCCTTTTCCATTACTCTGATGGGAAGGACCTGTTTCTGCTCTATATTTTGCTCGTGATGGTAGATGACATCTTTTCGGGTGATATTTTCCACTTCATCCTTAAAAACGTACAATGCTCCGGTAATAGAGATAATAAAGATCAGGAACCCTATTCCCAATCCGAACCACAGATGCAGTTTGGCAGACCATTTCTTAATGAACCCCGGCTTCTTTTTATGATGATGTTTTTTCTTCATATAACAATAAAAGTAAAGCAAATATATGCTTTACTTTTTATTTAGTTTAATTAAAATCTGTATTCAACCATGAATGTTCCTCTCAGTCCAAGAGCATTGGTAAAATCACTGTCTCTTGCTGTCCACCATGAAATGGCAGGCTGGTACAGTTTGTTGAAAATGTTTTCAATACCTAATGATACTCTCCAGTTGTTGTTAACCTCATAACTGGATTTGAAATTGAAAACAGTATACTCAGGTACATATCCTTCACCATAAGCATACAATCCTGTCTTGGCATTAGGTTCAAATCTGTTTTGCTGGAAAGAGTGAAGCATATCAAGCCCAACTGATAGAGCAGGGATAGGTCTGGCCTGAACATATGCCAATACTTTAGGGGCAGAAATTCTACTGTTGTTGATTTTTGTTGAATAATCGCCGTCGTCTTTTACAGAAGTAATTCCTTCCATCCAGCTGTAGCTTCCGCCAAACTGAATCCATTTTGTAGGGCTAAAGTGTAAAAATCCTTCCACTCCGTACACGATTTCAGGAGATCGCTGAATCATTAATGCTCTGTCCGGACTTTGTACGAATGATGCTCCCAGTTTCGATGTGCTTACATAAGAAGTTAATTCATAATTCAACCAACTGGAAAGCTGTCCTGTTGCTCCCAATTCGTAATTATTAACGATGATCGGTTTCGTTTCCAGATTTTTGATCGTTTCAGAAGTTGAGGTTCTTAAAATTCTTCCTAACTCATTGATAGAGTAGGCCTGAGAGAAGCTACCAAAGAGGTTGATATAAGGCTCAATATTATAGCGGATACCAATATTTCCTACCAGTGCATTGTAGCTCAGTTTTCCACCTGCAACAGGAATACTTTTCGTGAAAGTTCCGTCACTTTTAAGGGTAGAAAGGGTATTGAAGTCGTCAACATTTACTTTGATGTTCTCGTAGCGAAGTCCTCCTTTGATGGTAATTTTTTTAAACAGATCAATTTTTGCCAGTACAAAAGGCGCAATATTGGTCATATTCATATTGGGAGTCCAGAAACGTCCGTCTTCCAGCTTTTGAACGGTTTCATCATTCAGAATATCGGCTCCGTAGATGATTTCCGCCTGAGAGTTCGCTGAATTCCAAAGCTGGGTATCGAAATTGAATCTTGCTCCTGCTTTTTTTGAGATTACATTCGACTGCCCGCCGTTGAAAAAGGTGTCGCTGTAGCCGTAAACGGTTTTAAAATCCTGATAATAAAGGTTGATATTCAAAGACGTTCCTGCAAACAGGTTCTTATTGTCGTAGGTTACTCTTATGTTGTGGTTTTTCGGAGTTCCCTGGGGAGTTGTTTCCAAACCTTTCCCAATTCCTTCACCAATCGTTGGCTTGATGCCGTATTTTCCTGTTTTTAATCCTACATTCAGATCTGATCTTGAAGAATAACCAATATAAGAAGCTTCAATTCTCTGATTTTCATTGATGTCATAACCTATCTTCAACAGTCCGTTGTAATTGTCCATCTTCGCAATACTGTAGGTAGGGCTTATCAAAACACCATCACCGTCTTTTGTATATCCTGTTCTTTCGTAAGCTAATGAAAGGGTATAATCAAACTTGTTGATCTTTCCTGATAAAAGCTGACTGGCTCTTACTCCTAAAGTGCCTCCATAAGGCTGCCCTGTAAGCCCCACCTGTGAAATTCCGGAGATTTTTTTATCTGTTTTGCTTCTTTTTGTAATATAATTGATGATCCCTCCGTCTGCTCCGTTACCATAAATGGAAGAAGCCCCTTTGATTACTTCAATTCTTTCAATGGCTGAAGGGTCAATGGTTCTTAAATCTCTTGCTCCGTTACGAAGTGGGGTAGACTGTGGAATTCCATCAATCAAAACCAGAACCTGGCGTCCTCTTAATGTCTGTCCTGTATTGGATGTCTGCCCTGAATTGGTTCCTAAACTGGGAACGGTATACTGCAGGATGCTTGTGATATCTGAGTTAACGGTCAGCTGAGACTGAATCTGTTTCTCTCCTACCACCGTTATGGAACTTGGCACTTCCTTTATGCTTTCCTTTTTTCTGGAAGCAGTCATGACAACCTCGTCTACATTTTTAGTTTGTAAACTATCTTTTACCTGAGCAAAAACCGTAGCAGTTCCTAAACAGGCAGCTGATAAAAGCACTTTTTTCATTATATTTTCTTTCCTTTTTTCTTTCTTTTTCCCCACCAGACCAGAAATCCGGTTACAGGGAGCGATGTACATGTGAGGCCGGCTATAAACCAGATCACTTTTCCAATGATTCCGAAGTAGGAACCGGTATGGATGTCATAATTGGCGTTGGAATATTTCTCGGCAGTATTGAGATTGTGATGAGGTTTATTGGCGAGTAGTTTTCCGGAGTATTTGTCGAATGTCAGGATGTTTCTTTCACTGTATCTTCCATCCATTCCGTAAACCGTTACCGGGAGATTTTTCAGTTCTTTTCCTTTTTTATTCTTTCCGTTCAAAGTCATTCTGAAGCTGGATGATTTTGTATATAATTTTTCAGTCTGTGCCGCAGCCAGATCAAAAACAGCTTCATTCTTTGCCATCAGAGAGTCCGGGGATTTTCTTTCTTTCTCCTTTGGCGGTTCCCATGAACCGGACAATGCAAAAGTAAAAGTGTTTTTTACATAGGGATAGGCAAAATAAAGTCCGGTAACACTCAGAAGCAGCGCAATCAATGATGCATAAAATCCAAGTACATTATGAAGATCATAATTTTTACGCTTCCAGTTTTTTACATTTTCCCAATTGAACCAAAAACGTCCTTTTCTTGCATTTTTGTTTTTAGGCCACCATAAAATGATTCCTGTAATCAGCATAATGACGAAAATAACAGTTGGGATTCCTACAGTATACGGTCCCCATTCTGAATTAAGCAGAAGTCCCCAGTGGATATATTTGAGAATATTGAACACATCATACTTTTCATCATAAACTGCCAGAATTTGCCCGGTGTACTGATTCACATAGACTAGTTTGTTGATGTGTACCTGCTGAAAATAATTCCATCCCTTTTTGCTTTTGTCATAGTATTCAAACTGATAGGATTTTGTTTTATCTAAAGGAATTTCTACAGCACTTACGGGATATTTTTCATTAAGTTCCAGCGTAACTTTTTCACGAAGCAGATGAATAGACAATGGCCTTTTTCCTATATCGTCTTTTTTCAGGTAAATGGCCTCCTTGCGTAAGCTATTCTGTATTTCATCCTTAAAAACATATAAAGTCCCTGAAAGAGAGACTATAAATACAATGATTCCAACGGATAAACCCAGCCACAAATGCAGCTTGGCAGACCATTTTTTTGCAGGAGACACTTTCTTTTTATGGTGATGCTTTTTTCTCATAGCAAAAAGTTAACCCCATGAGGGGCTAACCTTTGATTTTTAAAATTTGTAAGTAACAGATCCCAGCACATTGATTAACTTCTGTGGATTTGCTGTTGTATATCCAATCCAGTAATGCTGACTGGTAAAGTTGTCAACTTTTACTCCAACTCTGAATTTTCTGGCATCGTAAAATGCATTGGCATTCATTACAAAATACTTAGGAAGAGTGAAAGTAGATACTCTGCTGGTTGCAGGATCTAATTGATTAAATATCTTGTTGGCATTAGCAAAATTTCCTCCTACTCCGAAACCAAGCCCTTTTAAATTTCCATCCAGAAACTGGTAACTTGCGTTAAAATTAGCCAGCCATGGAGAACCTGCTGTAGCAGGTCTTAAGCCTGTAGCCATATCCGTAGTATCATTATAGGAAACACCACCTATTAAAGAGAATCCCTTAATTAAATATGCATTTACTTCCAATTCAACACCCTTACTTTGAATTTCACCTGCCTGAGTTTGTACTGATTTACCTGCCCCGGTATATTGTCCGGTAGCTACCAGCATATTTTTAACTCGGATATCATAATAACTTACGGAAGCATTAATTTTTCCATTGATCAGATTAGCTTTGAAACCTCCTTCAAACTGATTCGCTCTTTCCGGATCCGAAAGGGCTATACTTCCTGCAAGATCGGTGGTAAAATATCCGTTGCTTTTAAAACTGTTCTGATAATTTCCAAAAATCGAAAATTTGTCTTTAATAATCTGGTAAACTACACCAGCCTTAGGAGACCATGCAGATTGATTATAAGGGTCTACGGTGGACATAAAATATTTACCTTCCTCTGCATTATTGTTTTCATATCTAAGCCCCAATACAATGTTTAATCCTGAAAGTGGAGTAAAAACGTTGGAAATATATCCACTGTAAGTATTAAGATCTCCATCACTATCAAAATGCCCAACTTTGTTGGGGTCATTATATAAGTCACCTAATGTAGTTCCGTTAAAACCAGAATAATCACCACCATTAGCCGGTACACTATCAAAATTTCCGCTCGCTAAATAAATATATCTTGATCTGTCTTTTGTTTTCAGATAATCAAACCCAGCTACGGTTCTGTTTCTCATTCCATTCCCGAAAGTGAAGTCAAAGTTAAAATTCTGCTGTATCTGGAAATATGATTTTCTACTATCTCTGGTCGCCTGGTCATTTCTGTCCACAAGAAGATTATTGCTGGCATCTACTCTTGCAGCGAAATAAGGTCCGAAACCATCTGAGTAACTGCTCGAAGAGTTGATGTTGGTAGATGATTTAATATGCTCGTTGATCTTATAATTTACCTGACCGAAGATATTATTTACTCTTGCTGTGGTATAAAGATCATTTCCAATATAAGATTCTTTGTAATTAAGTCCTTTCTTTTCAAGGTCTTTCATATTATCAATTCCTCCAAGATTACCTGGTGTTAGGTAAAAGAAGAAGGGTTCACCAACCGCTCTGGTGTTGAACATTTCATATTCAACATTGAACTGAAGTTTATCATTTACATTATAAGTTAAAGATGGAGCAAAGGCAAAATAAGTATTTTTAGCATCCGTTTTCTGAAATGTTCCTTCGTTTGTATAAGCTGTATTGATTCTGAAAAGCAGTTTATTATCTTTTGTCAGTGGAGCATTGATGTCGGCTTGTGCTCTGTAAGTATTGTAACTCCCTCCAAAAAGACTTACCTGTCCTTCGAATTTTTCATATGGTTTTTTAGTAATTCTGTTAATTAAACCACCATAAGAAGCAACGTTGCTTCCATATAATGTTCCAGAAGGACCTTTTAAAACCTCCAATCTTTCAATATTAATGGCGTCAATGGTAGTTGTAACCGGTGATACTAAGCCGTTTCTCATTGAATTGTTGGAGGGAAAACCTCTTAAAACAACAAAAGAACCTCCATCTCCGGCTCTGCTTGTTGCTGTCCACATTTTTTGGATTCCCGTAACATTTCTGTAAGCATCATCCACTGTAAAAATTGTCTGGTTTTCTAGGACTGATCTGTTAATCGAGGAAAAAACCTGCGGATCTTCAATTGCTTTTAAAGGCATTTTGTTAGAATAGTCACTATCTTTTTTGACATAGGTATTAATAATTACTTCATCAATATTGTTAGTGTTGGCAGAATCCTTTTTCTGAGCAAAAGTTAGCATAGAGCCTAACATTGAAGCACAGATCAGTACATTTTTCATGAAAGTCAAATTTTCTGCAAATATATTATTTTTAACTGTTCTAAATAAATAATTGAATTGATATTTATCATAAAATTATTATATACTGAATAACAAAAAACCGCTATGGCCAATGCCAGAGCGGTTTTTCGGTAATATTATTATGTTTTTCTTAAGCCGGAATTTCTCCTTTGTATAAGAAAGAAATAATTTCTTTGTTTAATTTATCGATCATTTCACTGAATAAATGGAAAGATTCCTGTTTATAGATTACCAGTGGATCTTTCTGCTCGTAAACAGCTCCCTGTGATGATCTTCTTAAGTCGTCCATTTCACGAAGGTGAAGCTTCCAGTTTTCATCGATAATCGATAAAGTGATATTCTTTTCAAAATCATTCACTAAACTTTCACACTGAGTATCATATGCTTCTTTAAGATCAGCTACAATAGTCATTGTTTTGTGTCCGTCTGTGAAAGGAACCTGGATCATTTTGAACATTGAACCCTGATTTTGGTACACATTCTCAATGATAGGGAATGATTTTTCTTTCAACAGGTTCAGCTTCATTCTATAGTCTTCCTGAGCGGCTTTGAATAAGATATTCGTTAGATCCTGAACATTTTTATTATTAAAATCATTTTGTGAAACCGGAGATTCCATCGTAAATGTTTTAATGATTTCATATTCAAAATCTTTATAATTTCCTGAAGCTTTTCCTTTCGCAACGATAGAATTAGCTACATCAAAAATCATATTGGTGATGTCATACTTCAAGTGGTCTCCGAAAAGAGCGTTCTTTCTTCTCTTGTAGATTACGTCACGCTGTTTATTCATTACGTCATCATACTCAAGAAGTCTTTTTCTTGTTCCGAAGTTATTTTCTTCTACTTTCTTCTGAGCTCTTTCAATAGACTTACTGATCATAGAGTGCTGAATTACTTCTCCCTCTTTGTGACCCATTCTGTCCATCATTTTAGCAATTCTTTCAGAACCGAACAAACGCATTAAGTTATCCTCAAGAGACACATAGAACTGAGAACTTCCCGGATCTCCCTGACGTCCCGCTCTACCTCTCAACTGTCTGTCAACACGTCTTGAATCGTGTCTTTCCGTACCGATAATCGCTAAACCTCCTGCATCTTTTACTTCCTTAGAAAGCTTGATATCCGTACCACGACCTGCCATGTTGGTTGCAATGGTTACAACTCCCGGCTGCCCTGCTCCAGCTACAATTTCCGCTTCTTTTTTGTGAAGCTTCGCGTTCAATACCTGGTGTGGGATCTTTCTTAATTGAAGTGCTTTTGATAGTAATTGAGAAATTTCAACAGAAGTAGTACCTACAAGTACAGGTCTTTTCTGTGCTGTTAATTTTTCAATTTCTTCGATGACAGCATTATATTTTTCTCTATTCGTTTTGAAAACCAGGTCTTGTTTGTCATGTCTTAAAATAGGACGGTTGGTAGGAATTACCACAACGTCTAATTTATAGATTTCCCAAAGCTCTCCAGCTTCGGTTTCAGCAGTACCTGTCATCCCCGCAAGCTTGTTGTACATACGGAAATAGTTCTGAAGCGTGATGGTTGCAAAAGTTTGAGTAGCTGCCTCAATTTTTACATTCTCTTTCGCTTCAATTGCCTGGTGAAGACCGTCTGAATAACGACGTCCCTCCATGATACGGCCTGTCTGCTCATCAACGATTTTTACTTCACCATCAATCACCACATACTCATCATCTTTTTCAAATAATGTGTAGGCTTTCAATAGCTGGCTCATGGTGTGAACACGCTCAGATTTTTCAGCAAATTCAGCGAAAAGTCTTTCTTTAGCTTCGAACTCTTCTTCTTTGGAAAGATTTTTAGCTTCTACTTCAGCAATCTCAGTTCCGATATCCGGAAGTACGAAGAAGTTAGGATCAGAGTTTCCTTGAGACATGTATTCAACACCTTTGTCTGTAAGGTCTACCTGATTGTTTTTCTCCTCGATTACGAAGTAAAGATCTTTATCTACAATCGGCATATCACGGTTGTTGTCCTGCATGTATTGCGCTTCAACTTTCTGAAGCAATGCTCTGTTTCCGCTTTCTAATAAAAATTTGATTAATTGTCTGTTTTTTGGAAGACCTCTGTATGCCTGAAGTAATTTGAATCCTCCCTCTTTTGTATTACCTGCAGCGATTAATTTCTTTGCTTCATTGAAAATAGCAGAAACGGTTTTCTTTTGTACTTCAACAATTCTGTCGATAGAAGGCTTAAGAACATCAAACTCCTGTCTGTCTCCCTGAGGAACCGGACCTGAAATGATCAATGGTGTTCTGGCATCATCTACCAATACAGAGTCCACCTCATCCACGATAGCAAAGTTCAGTTCTCTTTGTACCAGTTCTGAAGGTGATGTCACCATGTTGTCTCTCAGATAATCGAAACCGAATTCGTTATTCGTTCCATAGGTAATATCCGAGTTGTATGCTTTTCTTCTTCCATCAGAGTTCGGCTGGTGGTTATCGATACAATCGATAGACATGCCGTGGAACTGATAAAGAGGACCCATCCATGCCGAGTCTCTTTTTGCAAGATAATCGTTCACGGTTACAACGTGTACCCCTCTTTCAGGAAGTGAATTTAAATAAATAGGTAATGTTCCTACCAAAGTTTTACCTTCACCGGTTGCCATTTCGGCAATTTTACCACTGTGAAGAATAATCCCTCCGATAAACTGAACATCATAGTGGACCATATCCCAAACTACAGGAGTTCCGGCAGCGTCCCATGAGTTTTTCCAAACAGCTGTGTCTCCTTCAATACTAACGAAATCTTTCCCTGCAGCAGCCAGTTCTCTGTCCCAGTCACTAGCCGTTACACGGATTTCTCCATTCTGAGCCCACCTTCTTGCCGTTTCTTTGATCAATGCAAAAGCTTCGGGAAGAATCTGAACCAGAACTTTTTCTTCAATTTCGTAAGATTCTTTCTTTAAAGACTCAATTTTTGAGAAAAGAGCTTCTTTCTCATCAACGTTGGTTGAATTTTTTATCTGCTCTTTTATCTGTTCTATTTGAGCGGTGATCTTGCTGGTTGCAGATTTTATATTCTCTTTAAACTCAGCCGTCTTTTGTCTCAACCCATCATCCGACAATTGTTGGATATTAGGTTCTACAGCTCTGATTTTTGTTACAACTTTTTTTACTTCTTTTAGGTCCTGCGCTTTTTTGTCTCCCAAAAACCCTTTAAGAACTTTGTTTAAAAAACTCATAAATTTTTTGCTTTATGCTTAATGCAAAATGCTTTAAGCGTTTTAAATAACACTTATCGTGTAAATTATATATAAAAAGGGCAAAAAAGCTCTAAGCACGCAGCCTAAAGCTTATCGCTTTATTAATATTCGTCCTCGTTCCAAAGGAAATCCTCGTCAGTAGGATAGTCGCTCCATACTTCTTCGATAGATTCATAAATTTCTCCTTCGTCCTCAATAGCCTGAAGGTTTTCTACTACTTCCATTGGTGCACCAGTTCTGATTGCGTAGTCAATAAGCTCTGCTTTTGTCATTGGCCAAGGTGCGTCACTTAGATATGAAGCTAATTCTAATGTCCAGTACATAATTTTCTAATTTTTTGCAAAAGTATAAAAATAGGTTGTATAATAAACTTTTTTATACTTGATTTTCAATTCTTTTTATAATTTTTTCTTATAAATGGTTGTCACAAACTGGCTGGCAGCTGTGTCAGCAATTTACTTATTGTCGTTTTCTCAAAAACCATTCCACAAATTTTTTTATGCCATTTTGGAAGTCTGTGGCCGGATTATACCCTATTAAATCCTTTGCTTTTGTAATATCGGCATTTGTTTTTGTGACATCTCCCGGCTGCATTGGCAGAATTTTTTTGATGGCAGATTTTCCCAATGCCTTTTCAATAGTAGCCACCATTTCAGACAAAGTGATTACCTGGTTTTCACCCAGATTCACAATTTCATAAATTCCCGAATTGTTTTCCAGATAAAGAATAGATTTGGTAATTCCGTCAATGATATCATCTACATAAGTATAGTCTCTGGCCGTATTTCCGTCACCATAGAAAGGGATTTCCTGATTTTCCGAAATAAGCTTTGTAAACTTGTGTATGGCTAGGTCAGGTCTCTGTCTTGGTCCATATACTGTAAAAAACCTGAGCTGGATCATATCTATATGGTATAGATTATGGTAAACATGTCCTATAATTTCTCCGCTCTTCTTGGTAGCAGCATAAGGAGAGATAGGATTGTCTACATTATCTGTTTCCGTAAAGGGAATTTTTTCATTGTTTCCGTAAACACTTGATGAAGACGCACAGATGAATTTTTTAATATGGAAATCCTTACACAGTTCCCAAAGATTCATAGTACCCCGTACATTCACTTCTTCATACTCCAGTGGACGTTCAATAGAAGGGCGAACACCGGCAAGTGCAGCAAGATGGATCACCATGTCAATATGATGATTCTTAAAGATGTTTTCAAGGTCTTTTAGGTCCCTGATATCCTGCCAATAGAGGGAATATTGGTCAGAATGGGTGAGGGAAACCAAACGCGGAATATCCGTCTCTTTATCCGAGAACTCAAAATCCGAATTTTTACCGATTGACTCCAAAGTATTTTTAATTTTTACCTGATAGTCATAGAAATTATCAAAATTGTCAATGTTTATGACAGAATGTCCATTTCTTAATAATCGTTCAACTAAATGGGAACCGATGAACCCACTACCGCCTGTTACAAGATAAACCATTTGTATTTTTTATGATTACAAAAATATAAATTTTACTTTTGAAAAATATAATCATTAAATTTACTTAAAAAAGTAATATAAATATAATATGCAGTTTCAAGGGCAAATTTTAAAGATGACAAGCTATGATGCTAAACCAATCCAATACTACCTCAATCTTTCCGGAGATCTGATCCACATGAATGAGCTGTTTGGAAAGGAGTTAAGCATAAAACATACAGGATTCCAATGTGTAAATTGTGGTGAAAATAAACCAGTTTACAGAATGGGCTTCTGCAAAAACTGTTTTTTTGAAAGCCCTTATGCAAGCGATACCATTATCCGCCCGGAACTTTCTACAGCACATTTAGATATTGCAGAGCGTGATCTTGAGGTAGAAAAGCAAATTCAGCTGCAACCACACACTGTTTATCTGGCTTATACAGGAGATGTAAAAGTAGGGGTAACCAGAAATACACAGATTCCTACAAGATGGATTGATCAGGGTGCAACTTTTGCATTGCCTATCGCAAGAACGGAAAACCGTTATGAAGCAGGAATGATAGAAGTAGCTTTAAAAGAACATCTGGCAGATAAAACCAATTGGAGAAAAATGCTGCAGGATGATTTTGAAGGGGAAGTAGACCTTGCCGATTTCCGACAAAAGATAAAAGAATATTTTCCTGATGATTTCCAGAAATTTTACAGCGACGGAGAAGAGCTGTGGATGTTTGATTATCCTTTTGAAAAACCGGAAAAAGTTTCCTCATTTACTTTGGATAAAAAACCTGAGTTTACAGGAAGGCTTACCGGAATTAAAGGACAATATCTTGGATTTGAAGGTGGGAACTTTATCAATGTAAGAGGACATGAGGGGTATGTGATCGAGCTCGAAATAAAAGACAGATTGATATAATTAAGAAAGAACAAATCACAAAATATGAAAAAATGGGTTAAAAGGCTTTTGATAACTTTCGGAATTCTGGCAGTAATTCTTCTCGCCGCGAATTTCGGATTAAATATATGGCTCAAAACCCAGCTTCCGGAGTATATAAAAAAGAATACTGCTTATAAAGTTTCCTATAAAACCCTTGATGTCGATCTGGGAACCGGAAATATCTTCGCAGTCGGGATTACCATCAACAGTAAAAATCCGCAAAATACAGACGTTATTGGTTTGCAGGGAACTATTGATACCTTGAAAATAAGCCGTTTCGGAATTTATGATGCTGTTTTTAATAAAAGAATCAGCTCGTCAGATCTGTTGCTGGCAAAACCTGTTTTAAATGTCATTCTGGCAAAGCCTATTGATCGCAAAACCGGAAAGAAAAGAAATCCGGTTTTATTTGAAAATATCAGGATTAGCAAGGGTAAAATTGCTGTTTTCAGACATACCAAACAGAAATTTCTATCGGTACAGCAATTGGATCTGTATGTAGAAAATTTACAGATGACGGAAGAATCTGTAGAAAATAAACTACCCGTTGTTTTTGACAAATACAGCATTAAAGGACAAAAATTCTTTCTTCGTCCAGATGAAACATATGCGGTTACGATCAGCCGTATCAATACAAGTAACGGGCAGATGGCTGTTGAGAATTTCAGACTGACTCCGCTGCTCTCTTTTGCTCAGTTTAAAAAGTTTTATCCTAAAAAGGCTCAATTATTTGAATTTGCAGTTCCCAAAATGGATTTTACAGATGTCATTTTAAACAAAAATAAAGTTTCACTTACGAATGCAGAATTCCGGAACCCTGTTCTGACAGTCTATAATACAGGAGTAAAGACTAAGAAAGCTGAAAAAAAATCAAATTTTGAAGTTGATTTAAAAAATATAAAGCTGAATAATGCCATAGTAAAGATCACAAAGCCGGATGGAAATAATCTTCTGTCAGTAGGGAATCTTAGTGTAAATATCAATCAGCTGATGTTTAATAAAGAAACTTCTGAACAAATCATTCCGATAGGTTACAAAGATTTTACCATTGCCGGAAGGAATATTGAATATTCCAATGCTCAGAATATTACAATACGAAGTCTTGCGCTGAAGCCTGCAAACGGTGAAATCTGGGACATCGTACTGGCACCAGGGCATCCTGCAGAGAGAAAAGCAGCAGTAGTGTTAAAAACAGATCATATTGCTTTTAATATCAATAAACTGGAATTCGTTGATAAAAAACTTAATGTTGATCTTAAAGATCTTCTTGTAGAAAATGTAAACGGAACCTTTAAAGCAGGTGAAAAACCAGCCAATAAATCTCCTGAACCTGGTATTATTAAATCACTTATTATAAGAAAAACATCTTTAAAAAACTCAAACATTACTTATGATAAAGGAAAACAGCCTTTGACTTTCCACGATCTTAATGCAACGGTAAATAATATTGAATTATCACCTAAACCCAATCAGCCGGGAATGTCCTTCAAAGTGAAAGATTATTATATCACCACCAGAAACCTCGCTTATAAAACTCAGTTTTACAACATGAGCATTGGGCTTCTTAAGTTGAATAAAAATAGGGTGCAGATTAACAATTTTGCCATGAAACCTCTCGTTTCAAGAGCGCAGTTTATCAAAATGATACCTGTTGAGAGAGATCTCTATGATATAAAAGCCGGACAAATTACCGCAGAAGGAGAATGGGATCTGTTTTCTCATAATAAAATGATAAACGCTTCACAGGTAGGCATTGAGTCTGCAAATGCCAATATTTTCAGAAGTAAAATCCCTAAGGACGATCCAAAAATAAAAGCATTATATTCTAAAATGCTGCGTTCCATTAAGATTCCGATGACCATTCATAATCTGGATCTGAAAAACTCTGTCCTGGTCTACGAAGAAGATACTCCCGAAAGTATGGGACCGGGAAAACTGACCTTCAGCAACTTTAATATGAACGTTAAAAACCTGAATTCAGCTAAAATTAAAGGAAAGCCAACAAAAGTGGATATTAACATCAATTGTTCTTTCATGAATCTGTCACCACTTTCTGTCAACTGGAACTTTGACGTTGCAGATAATAATGATAGATTTGCTATTTCCGGAAAAACAACCGGTCTTCCGGCAAATGGAATCAATCCTTTTATCAGGCCTTATCTTCATGTGACAGCTACTGCAGGAACTATTCAGGAAATGCTTTTTAATTTCAAAGGAAACCCGGTTGGATTGCAAGGAACCTTTAATCTTAAACATAAAGACTTAAAAATTGCCGTATTAAATAAGAATAATCATGAGAAAAAAGGTTTTCTGACTGCTGTTGCCAATGTTTTTCTGAGATCGGATTCAGGGCGCTTTCCGGAAGCCGTTACTGTAGAAAATGTGGAACGTGACCCCACAAAGTCTTTCTTTAATCTCTTCTGGAGAGGAATAGAGCAGGGATTGAAGAAAACCCTGATTGGTAAAAATGTTCAAAAAACAGAAAAGAAAGTCAAAGAAGCAGTTTCTTCTGTAAAGGATATGAAACAGTCGGTAAAAGAAATAAAACAGGAAATAAAAAATAAAAAAGAAACTCCCGGTGCGGAAGGAGAGAAAAAAGAAAAGAAAGGCTTCCTGAATAATGTGTTCAGAAAAAAGGAAAAAACTGAAGAATAATTCTTTAAACCATTAAGACAAATCCGTTGGCTGCCAGTCATAACCACTGTACAGTATATTTAATTGAAAACAACCTTAATGGTTTAAAGAAATTAATATGTGATTGAGTTGTTAAAAATTGAATTCATCACTTTCCTGAATAGGGATATCTCTTAAAAACTTATCAAATTCTTCACCTGGATAATTGCTGTCTGCACCATAAGAGTCTATAATCATCCCACGATTTCCTGCATTGTCCTTCACTACATAAAGTACGGCGTTATCATCAGGATTGCTGTCTCCCTCGAAGCGATAAGTTTTTAAAATGACCAGTTCAGAGGGTTGATACACTTTCTCAGAATTTTCAAACTTCATTTCACATTTTTCGTTCATTCTGAACTCCCTATGTATTCCCCTTTCAGAAAGCGTTTTCATCACTTGGCTTAAGGTCGTCATTCTGTCAATGTTTTCTGGATTTTCCATAATAATATTTTTATTTTTAAGTACAATAATTAAACCATTGCTATCCTAAATATAAGAAAAATAGCAGATTGTAATTTTCCTAAAAATAAAGTTGAATGTTAACAAAATTTATAATTAAAAAAAATAAAAGAGGTATGCTTTTTGCAATGGTATCAATAATAAATCAGAGAAAATATGAAAAAAGAAGTTGGAGTTTTACTGGCAGGAGGAGTTGGTCTTTTGGCAGTATTGAGTTTAATAAGCATTAAAAAAATTTTGACTAAAAAAGATAAAAAATATAGTGATTCCTATTCGGATTATCACAGACACTTTGATGAAAAAAATAATGATGATGAAACTCATGGAGTAGAATTATTCGCGCTGAAGTAGTAAAAAAATATATTTAATTATGTTTAAATCCAACGCTTTTGAAAGTGTTGGATTTTTTTGTGGAAAACTTTAATGTTAAAACTCATTATTTTATAAAAATTCCATTCTAATTTTACACCGGAATGCAAAACGAAAATTTCATAAAAGGTCAGGGAGCTCAGCGAAACGTTGTCAATCGTTTCGACAGGTATACCTATGAACCAGAAGATGAAGATTTCGAAACCGTAAAGACTTCTTTTACGGAGGTATTTCCTAAAACCATTGTCAATCAGGTCAAAAGTGAAGACCTTCCAATGGAATATTCGATGAACCCTTATCAAGGATGCGAACATGGCTGTTCTTACTGCTTTGCAAGACCAACCCACGAATACTGGGGCTATAGTGCCGGGGTAGATTTTGAAAGAAAAATCATGGTAAAGAAGAATGCCCCTGAGTTACTGGAGAAATTTTTTCAGAAAAGAGGATACAAAGCTGCCCCGATTCTATTGTCCGGAAACACCGACTGCTATCAGCCGGCGGAAAGACAATTTGAAATTACCAGAAAATTACTGCAGGTATGTCTTGATTATAGACATCCTGTCAATATTCTGACAAAAAATGCCCTGGTATTAAGAGATCTTGATATTTTAAAACCTATGGCAGAACAAAATCTGGTGTCAGTTTCTCTAAGCATTCCAACCATCAACGAAGAATTGAGACGCAAGATGGAGCCGAGAACGAGTTCTGCAAAAAATAAATTAAAAGCAGTCGAAGTCCTTTCCCAAAACAATATTCCCGTACATGTTATGGTAGCGCCCATTATCCCGGGACTCAATAGTGATGAACCTTTAAATATATTGAAAGCCATTTCGGATGCCGGTGCTTTAGGTTTCGGATATACTTTGGTACGCTTAAATGATACCGTAGAACCTGTTTTTGTTAACTGGATTGAAGCCCATTTTCCTGACAGGGCACAAAAAGTTTTAAATCTCATCAGATCCATGCGGGGTGGAAAACTTGGAGATAAAAGATATTTTGAAAGACAAAAAGGAGAGGGAAATATTGCAGAAATGATTCATACCACCTTTAAGATCGGCAGAAAGAAGTTTTTTGAAGGCAAAGAATTTCCAAAGCTTTCCACTGCCAACTTCACGGGAACCCGCGACCAGCAGCTTAGATTGTTTGATTAAGCTTATTTTATATATAGTATAAACTTGTTGCTATTTCTTCAAACCTACTCAGACTCTAGCACTCCAACTCTCCAATTTTCTCAGGAGCTATTTCCTGCTATCCATTCATACTCCTCGCGCCCTCGCACTCCCACGCAGTCAGCCTGAGCAAAGCCGAAGGGCCCCCACACCTAAAACCCATCCACCCTCCGACGCAAGCTGTGGGGTAACCATTACTATCAGGGCTAGGGGAGGAGCTGTAAATGATGAATGATGAATGATGATTTTCGGGGTAGGAGGATACAGTGGCTGAGGTGATTGAGTTTCGGGTTTTTAGGTAGAAAAGGAACATAGGTGTTGAATTTTCATATTGTAGATTTCTATGGAAACATATTATTGAGTACAAATCTCTATTCCCCTTGTATCATTCCGCAGGAATCCCAACTTCTTTACAAGAGCCTTAAAAGAAGTAAAATGACAGTATAATGTCTAAGATTTTTTTTAACAGTTAGTATTAGCCATGTCATGCTGAGCATAGTCGAAGCATTTTAATTACGGGTATAGGAGTTAAATCTTATTACTCTTTATTATATATAAATATACTCTTTAGCATTTCCATCCTTCCCATTCTATATATAATATAAATGTATACATAAAGCAGGCCCCTCTTATCTGTGTAAATCTGCGAGATCCGTGGGCAATGATCATCCCCATACATAAAAAACAACAATCTCCCTTCATTATATATAATCTTCCATCAATAGGAGCGGGCTATAATCCCGAGCTTAATCGAATGAAGCTTAATCTCTTATATAGGCTAGTCTCTCTCTTATATTATATATACCTTATTTTTTTTGATCTTCCTCACCCCAAACCCCGCATCCGGCACCCCGAATCATACCCCTCTCCCCTCAAACACTCAAACTCTCCCACGCTCCCACACTCTCACCCCGATTCTCCAAACAAATGTTTAAAATTTTTCCCCCTGCTACCCAGTTCTTTAGGAACAAATATCACCGTAATGTAAAATTTATGTTAAATAAACTTGTTTTGCGTTGTAGGAAGTTGCTATCTTTGCCCCACTGAAAACGAGAGTAGAACAGTAGCGCAGAAGCGCCTTTAGATAGGCATAAACGATATTACTTCAAAAAAGAAACAAGCGAAAAAAACTTCAAAACTTTTTGTAAAAAAAGTTGCCAGTTAAAAAAGAGTTTGTATCTTTGCAGTCCCAATTAGAGGGAGCGCAGGAGTATAGAGATTGAGGTTTTGAGAAGGGTTAAGGTTACTTAAAAAACTTTAAAATTTTCTTCAAAAACATTTGGTCATTAAAAAATAAAGTTTTACTTTTGCACTCGCAAATACGGAGCGACACTGACAGAGAGATTGCTTCGGAAAAAGCGGAAGATATAAAGATCATTGACATACAATATAACAACCAAGTAAGGAAAAACTAAAGCGTTAAAAACTTTGAGTGAGTCAGACAAACATACAATGGAGAGTTTGATCCTGGCTCAGGATGAACGCTAGCGGGAGGCCTAACACATGCAAGCCGAGCGGTAGAGATCTTTCGGGATCTTGAGAGCGGCGTACGGGTGCGGAACACGTGTGCAACCTGCCTTTATCTGGGGGATAGCCTTTCGAAAGGAAGATTAATACCCCATAATATACTGGATGGCATCATTCGGTATTGAAAACTCCGGTGGATAGAGATGGGCACGCGCAAGATTAGATAGTTGGTGAGGTAACGGCTCACCAAGTCTACGATCTTTAGGGGGCCTGAGAGGGTGATCCCCCACACTGGTACTGAGACACGGACCAGACTCCTACGGGAGGCAGCAGTGAGGAATATTGGACAATGGGTGAGAGCCTGATCCAGCCATCCCGCGTGAAGGACGACGGCCCTATGGGTTGTAAACTTCTTTTGTATAGGGATAAACCTACCCTCGTGAGGGTAGCTGAAGGTACTATACGAATAAGCACCGGCTAACTCCGTGCCAGCAGCCGCGGTAATACGGAGGGTGCAAGCGTTATCCGGATTTATTGGGTTTAAAGGGTCCGTAGGCGGATCTGTAAGTCAGTGGTGAAATCTCACAGCTTAACTGTGAAACTGCCATTGATACTGCAGGTCTTGAGTGTTGTTGAAGTAGCTGGAATAAGTAGTGTAGCGGTGAAATGCATAGATATTACTTAGAACACCAATTGCGAAGGCAGGTTACTAAGCAACAACTGACGCTGATGGACGAAAGCGTGGGGAGCGAACAGGATTAGATACCCTGGTAGTCCACGCCGTAAACGATGCTAACTCGTTTTTGGAGCGCAAGCTTCAGAGACTAAGCGAAAGTGATAAGTTAGCCACCTGGGGAGTACGAACGCAAGTTTGAAACTCAAAGGAATTGACGGGGGCCCGCACAAGCGGTGGATTATGTGGTTTAATTCGATGATACGCGAGGAACCTTACCAAGGCTTAAATGGGAAATGACAGGTTTAGAAATAGACTTTTCTTCGGACATTTTTCAAGGTGCTGCATGGTTGTCGTCAGCTCGTGCCGTGAGGTGTTAGGTTAAGTCCTGCAACGAGCGCAACCCCTGTCACTAGTTGCCATCATTAAGTTGGGGACTCTAGTGAGACTGCCTACGCAAGTAGAGAGGAAGGTGGGGATGACGTCAAATCATCACGGCCCTTACGCCTTGGGCCACACACGTAATACAATGGCCGGTACAGAGGGCAGCTACACTGCGAAGTGATGCAAATCTCGAAAGCCGGTCTCAGTTCGGATTGGAGTCTGCAACTCGACTCTATGAAGCTGGAATCGCTAGTAATCGCGCATCAGCCATGGCGCGGTGAATACGTTCCCGGGCCTTGTACACACCGCCCGTCAAGCCATGGAAGTCTGGGGTACCTGAAGTCGGTGACCGTAACAGGAGCTGCCTAGGGTAAAACAGGTAACTAGGGCTAAGTCGTAACAAGGTAGCCGTACCGGAAGGTGCGGCTGGAACATCTCATTTTAGAGCGTCTTTTGACGTTAAACAAAATCAGTACGCAAGTACATTATACTTACTTAAAGTATAGCTTTAGTTTTTTTGTTTGGTTGATATATAAAAATACAAAACCCACTAGAAATTAGTAAAGGGATTGAGAGAGGCAAAGAAGATAAAAGCAGAGAGAGAAAGACGAAGAAATTAGTCTATTATCAATCAGTCTATCATCTTTTACGTCTAAAAGACAGTCTCGTAGCTCAGCTGGTTAGAGCGCTACACTGATAATGTAGAGGTCGGCAGTTCGAGCCTGCCCGAGACTACTAATTAAAGCGGTAAGCATTAAGCTGGAAGCAGTAGGCAATACGCCTAAAGCTTATAGCGTAAAGCCTGCAGCACCTAGAGGGGAATTAGCTCAGCTGGCTAGAGCGCCTGCCTTGCACGCAGGAGGTCAAGGGTTCGACTCCCTTATTCTCCACAGTTTTGGAAGACTGATTTAAAAGTTACGAATGGAGCCAAAAACAACATTTGTTCATCAGTTGGAAAAGAAGAAATTAAGATCATTGACATTAACGGTAAAGACATCACAAAGAGAAAACCGAGCGTATAAAGCGCTTGAGTAACCAATAGGAAAGAAATCGTTAAGGGCGTATGGCGGATGCCTAGGCTTTCAGAGGCGACGAAGGACGTGGTAAGCTGCGAAAAGCTGCGGGGATTGGCACACACGAATTGATCCGCAGATATCCGAATGGGGCAACCCGGCATATTGAAGATATGTCACCTCGTAAGAGGAGCAAACCCGGAGAACTGAAACATCTAAGTACCCGGAGGAAAAGAAATCGAAGAGATTCCGTAAGTAGTGGCGAGCGAAAGCGGATTAGCCCAAAAGTCTTTTTATGTTTAGAGGAATGTTCTGGAAAGAACAATCGTAGAAGGTGATAATCCTGTACTCGAAAGGCATAATAAGATGATAAATGAGTAGGGCGGGACACGTGAAATCCTGTCTGAATATGGGGGGACCATCCTCCAAGGCTAAATACTCCTGAAAGACCGATAGTGAACAAGTACTGTGAAGGAAAGGTGAAAAGCACTTCGAATAGAAGGGTGAAATAGAACCTGAAACCGTACGCCTACAAGCGGTCGGAGCAGCGTAATGCTGTGACGGCGTGCCTTTTGCATAATGAGCCTACGAGTTAATTTTACTAGCGAGGTTAAGGTATTAAGTACCGGAGCCGGAGCGAAAGCGAGTCTGAATAGGGCGTATAGTTAGTAGGATTAGACGCGAAACCTTGTGATCTACCCATGGGCAGGTTGAAGCTCTGGTAACACAGAGTGGAGGACCGAACCGGTTGACGTTGAAAAGTCTTCGGATGACCTGTGGGTAGGGGTGAAAGGCCAATCAAACTGGGAGATAGCTCGTACTCTCCGAAATGCATTTAGGTGCAGCGTCGTATATAAGTTTATTAGAGGTAGAGCTACTGATTGGATGCGGGGGTTTCATCGCCTACCAATTCCTGACAAACTCCGAATGCTAATAAATGTTCTGCGGCAGTGAGGGCATGGGTGCTAAGGTCCATGTCCGAGAGGGAAAGAACCCAGACCAACAGCTAAGGTCCCCAAATATATGTTAAGTTGAAGCAACGCGGTTGGACTGCATTGACAGCTAGGATGTTGGCTTGGAAGCAGCCATTCATTTAAAGAGTGCGTAACAGCTCACTAGTCGAGCGGTCCGGCATGGATAATAATCGGGCATAAACATATTACCGAAGCTATGGATTTATATTTTAGATATATCTGGTAGGAGAGCATTCTATTTGCGCCGAAGCAGTACTGTGAGGTATTGTGGAGCGGATAGAAAAGAAAATGTAGGCATAAGTAACGATAAAGCAGGCGAGAAACCTGCTCACCGAAAGACCAAGGCTTCCTCAGCCATGCTAATCAGCTGAGGGTTAGTCGGGACCTAACGCGAACCCGAAAGGGGTAGTGGATGGACAATGGGTTAATATTCCCATACTTGCTCACAATAAAAGGGGACGGTTGGATGTAGCTGCTGGAGACTGACGGAATAGTCAAGGCCTAGCCTTCGGGCGAAGCTGCTGTAGTGTAATCTGATCCAAGAAAAGCCGAAGTGAAGCAACCCGTACCAAAACCGACACAGGTGGTCGAGGAGAGAATCCTAAGGTGCTCGAGTGAGTCGTGGCTAAGGAACTAGGCAAAATAGTCTCGTAACTTCGGAAGAAGAGACGCCATCAGCAATGGTG
Organism: Chryseobacterium sp. CP-77; assembly: GCF_036362765.1. NCBI lineage: Bacteria > Pseudomonadati > Bacteroidota > Flavobacteriia > Flavobacteriales > Weeksellaceae > Chryseobacterium > Chryseobacterium sp. CP-77. The sequence continues at coordinate 3,312,708 of NZ_CP143637.1, read as the reverse complement.
GCCGCAGTGAAGAGGCCCAGGCGACTGTTTATCAAAAACACAGGACTCTGCTAAATCGAAAGATGCTGTATAGGGTCTGACACCTGCCCGGTGCTGGAAGGTTAAGGAAGGTGCTTAGCGTAAGCGAAGGCATTAACTGAAGCCCCAGTAAACGGCGGCCGTAACTATAACGGTCCTAAGGTAGCGAAATTCCTTGTCGGGTAAGTTCCGACCTGCACGAATGGTGTAACGATCTGGGCACTGTCTCAGCCACGAGCTCGGTGAAATTGTAGTATCGGTGAAGATGCCGATTACCCGCAATGGGACGAAAAGACCCTGTGAACCTTTACTATAACTTCGTATTGACTTTGAGTAAGTAATGTGTAGGATAGGTGGGAGGCTTTGAAGCAGGCACGCTAGTGTTTGTGGAGCCGACGTTGAAATACCACCCTTTACTTACTTGGAGCCTAACTTCTTTCAGAAGGACATTGCGTGGTGGGTAGTTTGACTGGGGTGGTCGCCTCCAAAAGAGTAACGGAGGCTTTCAAAGGTACCCTCAGCACGCTTGGTAACCGTGCGTAGAGTGTAATGGCATAAGGGTGCTTGACTGTGAGACCAACAAGTCGATCAGGTGCGAAAGCAGGACATAGTGATCCGGTGGTTCCGTATGGAAGGGCCATCGCTCATAGGATAAAAGGTACTCCGGGGATAACAGGCTAGTCTCCCCCAAGAGCTCACATCGACGGGGAGGTTCGGCACCTCGATGTCGGCTCGTCACATCCTGGGGCTGGAGAAGGTCCCAAGGGTTGGGCTGTTCGCCCATTAAAGTGGCACGCGAGCTGGGTTCAGAACGTCGTGAGACAGTTCGGTCTCTATCTATTGCGGGCGTTAGATGTTTGAGAGGGCTTGATTCTAGTACGAGAGGACCGAATTGAACAAACCTCTGGTGTATCAGTTGTACCGCCAGGTGCACCGCTGAGTAGCTACGTTTGGAAGAGATAAGCACTGAAAGCATATAAGTGCGAAACTCGCCTCAAGATGAGACATCTTTTAAGGGTCGTTGTAGATGACGACGTTGATAGGCTATAGGTGTAAAGACAGTAATGTCATAGCCAAGTAGTACTAATTACCCGTAGATTTATAGCCTTTGGTTGCTATATCATATAATAAATGACAAGTTCTTTATGCGCAGCGAAGGTTTTGTCTTTGTGAAAGTTTTTATCGCTTAAAACGCAATAAGCTTAAGGCTTCAAGCCTGATGCTTAAAGCTATATACCTTCTTTAGGGTGGTTTTAGCGGTGGGGCTCACCTGTTCCCATTCCGAACACAGAAGTTAAGCCCACCAGCGCCGATGGTACTGCTAACGCGGGAGAGTAGGCCGCCGCCAGTTTTTATTTTATTTTTAAAAAATCCTTTATCATAACGATAAAGGATTTTTTTTGTTTTATACCCAGCTCAATGTATGAGTAATGAGTAATGAGTAATGAGTAATGAGTAATGAGTAATGGGTAATGAGTAATGAGTAATGGGTAATGAGTAATACATCGATTATTCATCATTCATGATTGATCATCCATCACTTATCATTCATCATTGATCAATTATCAATGGTAACCGGACAGTACACCCTCCAATGGTCACTCCGCAGGAGTCTCAACAAAGTCTCATCAAATAATTTACAGTATTAAATTGTCTGAATTAAAGGAATCATAAAGGCTCTAATAAATGAGGCTGGATTCCTGCGGAATGACACAGTGGAAAGAAGCGGTGTAAATGAAAAAGAGAGACGCCATTGGAAGCACTAGATCAATTGGAAGGAATGTTTAAGACACTGTTGAAAGATCATTATCCGGTTCAGCATAAAATTATTCATTCTTATGGCTGATATCTTGTTTGATTTCACTACTATCGTTTATTCCACCCATTGTCACTCCGATTTCTATGACAAAAACAAAGAATTATTATAGTTTTTTTCATAAAGTTTCCCTGTTCTGATTATTGCAAAAATTCTATGAATAATTTTGTTTCTCACAGCGTTTAAAACTGCCATTTTGTTTTTACCATCACTTATTTTTCTGTGATAATATATTTTTAAATCATTTTCTAGTCTCACAGCTCTCATTGCAGCCATATGAAGTACTGTTTTCAATGATTTATCCGCATAATAAGAAAGCTTAGGTTTAAATTTTATTGATGTTCCAGATTGATAGCCAAAGGGGACCACACCTGCATAACAAGCTAATTTTTTGGGGTTATTAATCTTTGTAAACCCTTCTGTTTTAGCAATAATCATCCAGCTTAATACTTTTCCTACTCCTGGAATACTTTGTATACATTGCTTCTTGGAGTATAAATCTGAGTCATTATCAATGAGTTGTTCTATTTCATTTTCTAAAAAATCTATATGCTTTTCTAAAATTTCAATCTCCTTTTTATTCATTTTTAAAAATTTAGAATCATATCCTATACTTTCAAGTTGTGAATAAAGATGTCTTTGCTTTAATAAAGAAGCTCTTAGCTTTATCTTAGAATTTCGCTCAGAAAACAGCACTTTAATTTTCTTTATGTTATCAGAGCATGGTTTCCATTCTATAAGCTCTTTTTCATGTTTCTCTGTGAACTCACAGATCCTTTTAGCATCAATTTTATCATTTTTACCCCTTATTAAGCCTATACTTTTCTTTAAGTGTAAGGGGTTAAGTACAAAAACTTTAAAATTAAAATACTCCAGAACCTGATATAATTCCCAATTATATCTTCCTGTATTTTCCATGGAAACTATAATCTCAGATTTCGGCTCTTGAAAAATTTTGAAGAATACTTTGATTGCCTTAGCTTCATTGGCAATAACATTAAAAGAATAAGAACCACACTTTTTAATACAGATATCCAGTGTCTTGGCACTAATGTCAATACCTATTACAATTTTTTCCATACTTTTGGTTTAAGTTATAAATGTAAGAGCAATTCATCTGATTCTTAACACCTTGATAATGGGCTTTAAATCCCGAATTTCTATTTAAGTCTTTTGATGAAAAAGCATTTAGTTCTTTATCGGAGTATGAATCATATTCTAAGGAATCTATAGTGTAACTAAATGCTTGCTCTTTTCTAAATGTAATCATTTATTTCATAGAACTAATCTAAAGGTAGGAGTCTCAACAAAGTATCATCAGTATTAAATCGTCTGAATTAAAGGAATCATAAAGACCCTAATAAAGGAGGTTGGATTCCTGCGGAATGACACAGTGGAAAGAAGCAGAGCAAATGAAAAAGAAAGACGTCATCGGAATCAATAGATCAATTGGAAGGGAATGTTTATGTGTGCAAATGGGATAGTGATACATAATTGAAAAAGGAAGTTGATGTGTATGCTGTACTATTTAAAGAATGATATCAGACCCTATTTTTAGGCTGATAAATCAATTATCAAAAACAAAGAATGGATCATTCGGGTAATTTTTTTTGAGTAGCTGAAATCTGCTTTATTTTAATACAAAAGAAATAAAAAACCGCTTCTCTGCAGAAACGGTTCTTATTGATGACATTTTGAATTTTTATCTTACATATCACTGTTCGTATCCGGGCATTTGAAGTCATTGCTGCAGGTTGCACAAACAATGGTTCCGTTGCAGTAATACATACAGAAATCAGTTTCCGGAAGATTAGCTCCACCTGAAATGTTCTTTAATTGGTTCTTTTGTAGTTTTTTTAGGTTTTTCATATAGTTTTAATTAAAAATTTGTTGTTAAAGTAAAAATAATTAAAATATTTTTAATTATGCAATATGTGGTATATTTAAAAATTAAATTTAATATAGCTTTCTATATTCTTTTACGGTTTAAGACTTTTTAGTTTTTAATTGACTAATTATTAATATAATAAATAGTAATTGTAAGCTAGCGTTATCCGAAAAGCTTATAGAGTAGGAATACCAAAAACCAATAACTATGAAAAATTTTAAAAAACTTTCAAGAGAAGACAGAAAATGTATTGTTGCGGGGATTAATTTCCCAGCCTATTGCTTAGAAGGCGGTGGACCGGGAGAAGGCGGCTATTGTATAACAGGATAAAAAGAAGTAAAATGAATATGTAAATAAAAACGGCTGCCTCAAATAGAGACAGCCGTTTCTTTTTATTTTTTAATCAATCCCAGTTCGATCAATCTTTCATGCAGGAATTCTCCGGCAGTAGTATCTTCGTATAACTTTGGATTGTTTTCATCTACACAATTTTCAAGTGCATTTAAAGACATGGCACTGATAGGATGCATAAAGAAAGGAATTGAATATCTTGAAGTACTCCACATTTCTCTTGGTGGGTTTACCACTCTGTGGATGGTAGATTTCAATTTGTTGTTGGTATGTCTTGAAAGCATGTCACCAACATTGATCATCAGTTCATCTGGTTCGGCAATGGCATCAATCCATTCTCCGTTGTGATTTTGAACCTGAAGACCTTTTCCTTGTGCTCCCATTAAAAGAGTGATAAGGTTGATATCTCCGTGAGCAGCTGCTCTTACCGCATCATCCGGTTCTTCAGTGATTGGCGGATAGTGAATCGGTCTTAAAATAGAATTTCCTTCTGCGATCTTGTCATCAAAATAAAATTCATCTAAACCAAGGTGTAATGCCAAAGCTCTTAACACATACTGTCCTGTTTTCTCAAGCATCTGGAATGCTTCTTTACCAACTTCGTTGAATCTTGGAAGTTCTTCAACGATTACGTTGTCCGGATACTCAGTTCTGTATTTTGAATCATCAGACAGATATTGTCCAAAGTGCCAAAATTCTTTTAAGTCCCCTTTTTTGAAACCTTTTGCAGTTTCTTTACCGAATCCTACATAACCTCTCTGGCCACCAATTCCTGGAATCTCATACTTTTGTTTCGTTTCCACTGGTTGTTCAAAAAAGTTTTTCACCTCTCCATACAAATCATCCACTAGGTTGTCATCAAGAAAATGGCCTTTTAAGGCTACAAAACCAATTTCTTCATAAGCTTTTCCGATTTCATTTACAAATTTCTGTTTGCGTTCCGGGTTGCCCGAAAGGAAATCACGCAGGTCTACACTAGGTATTTTATCCATTTTTAGAAATTTACGAACAGCAAAATTACATTTTTTTTAATTTAAATGATTTTAAAATCATTATTTATAAGTTAAATTTGCTGTATGAAAAAATATTCTTCTAAGAGAAGTATCCAAATACTTGCACATCTTCTTCAGCAGTACGGAATTGCAGATATCGTAATTTCTCCGGGGTCGAGAAATGCTCCTTTGGCCATCCATTTTTCAGAGGTAGATAGTTTCAATTGTTACAGCATTGTAGACGAAAGAAGTGCTGCTTTTGTGGCAATGGGAATGGCGAAAAGTGAGAAAAAACCTGTAGCTGTTACGTGTACCAGCGGATCTGCGGTAGTTAATTATTATCCTGCGGTTACGGAAGCATTTTATCAGAATGTGCCCCTTTTGGTACTTACTGCAGACAGGCCGACAGATTTTGTTGATATATTCGATGGGCAAACGATCAGACAGAAGGATGTTTTTCATCAGCATTCCTATGGTGACTTCCAGCTTTTGGAAGACAGTAAGGAGAACGCAGAAGATATTAATTTCGATATCATTAAAAAAGCTATTGAACTTTGCTTTGAGAAGCAAGGTCCGGTACACATTAATATTCCTTTGGAAGAACCTTTGTATGAGCTGGTTTCAGAGCTTCCTACTTTTCCTACGGTAGAAAAGACAATTAAGCATAAAGAGTATGAAATTCCGTCCAATCTGATTGCAGAATGGCATACCTCACAAAGAATTATGCTGTTGGTGGGAACAAGAGATTACAGTCCGGAACTGGAAAGCCAGCTGACCCAGTTGGTGAAAAACCATTCTGTTGTAGTACTGAGTGAAGCCAATTCAAATTTGCACCATGAGAAATTTTTCAAACATATAGACCGTTATATTTTCAACTTTACAGAAGAAGATTATAAAACATATGCTCCTGACCTGTTGATTACAGTTGGGCAGAATGTGGTTTCCAAAAAAGTGAAACAATTCCTCAGAAGTGCCCGTCCAAAACAACACTGGCATCTGGATGAAGTGTGGCAGCCTGATACTTATTTCTCACTCACAGAAAAGATAGAGGTGAAACCTGAGGTTTTCTTCTCAAAACTGTTGAAATTTATCAATCTGGAACCAAGGCCTTATTATAACCTTTGGGACGTCTTAAGGGATAAAAAAGATGCTAAACATGAACAGTTTTTAAATACAATTGATTTCTCAGATTTTTATTTCTTTAATAAAGCGTCACAAACAATTCCCGAGAATTATAATATTCATTTCAGTAACTCCTCGGGGATCAGATATGCACAGCTGTTTGATTTTGGGAAGAGAAAAATGTACTGTAACAGAGGAACAAGCGGTATTGACGGATCTACTTCTACGGCAATGGGATTTGCCATTAAAAATGAAAATCCAACCTTATTGATTACAGGTGACCTGAGTTTCTTCTATGACATCAATGGCCTTTGGAATCAGTATATTCCGCCATTTGTAAGAATTATGATTTTCAATAACGGTGAAGGAAATATCTTTAAAATCATTCCCGGACCTGGAAATGCCAATCCGAATACTCTGGACGAATTTATTGCGACAAAACACCGTAAAAATGCAGAATCTCTGGCGAAGCATTTTGGATTCTCCTATATCAGAGTAGAGGATGAACTTACGCTGGATAGGGTTCTTGAGAATTTCTTCAAACCTGATGCGCAGCCAAAAATCCTGGAAGTAAATACTCACGGGAAGAATAGTGCAGATGTACTGAAATCGTATTTTGAGTTTATGAAATAAATTTAAAGATCAAGATATTCTTCATTCCCCGGCAGATTGATAATTCTATCGATAGGATAGATAAACATATCATCAAAATCATTCAACGCATTAATGATCTGGAAATGGGTGAATTGCTTTATATTCTGTAAAGTGATCTCCGTTTCTTTGATCTTTTTATGCTTTAAAAGATGTTGTCTCTGCACACCGTTCAACAGGTAAGTAGAAGGAGTGAACCAGTCTTTTCCCTTTAGAAATAAAAGGTTGGAAAAGGAGGTGTCAGTGATATGATTATTTTTGACGATGATAATTTCTTCTGCTTTTGCTTTCATCTTCATTTTATCGAGCTCTTTGCGGTCTTCAAATTTGAATGAATAATCAAAGCTGTTGTTTTCTACCAGCTGAAAGTCCTGTATTTCAGGAATCGCATAAGGAATCATCTGTGTTCTGATCTTTTTATCAAGGTCATAAGCAATTCTCAGCTTGAAAAGACCATCTTCATCATGCTGCAGATTTTTATAGATCTTGGCCAGATCAATAGAGTCTTCTTTCCCGAAATGGGAAAACGTCTGGTTGACACGGTTCTGATGTAGATCCAATAGAAAAACCTCCTGATCTTCTACTTTAATGCTTTCAATGAATTGGGACATAGATTTTATTTTTCATTTCCTGATATTCGTCTTCTAATTTACTCATGTGCGTTATACCGCCTCCGCTTTTGAAATACAATTGATCTCCTTCTTTTTCAATAAAGCGTATCATTACACAGCTGTCTACATTTTGGCCGTCAAACCAGCCACAGATTCCCGTGTAATATCCTCTGTCATACCCTTCCGCATCCAGAATAATTTCCAGTGTTTTAGGTTTGGGAGCTCCTAAAATAGAGCCTGCAGGAAGCAGTTTCTTCATAATACTTCCTATTTTTCCCTCATATTCAGGTTTTATCATCCCTGAAATTTCGGAACTCATTGCATACAGATCCTTCTGCCGGGTTTTGATAAAATCAATCTGTTGGAACTGATCCACCTTTACATCGTCAGCTACCATGCTTAGATCGTTCCTGAGGAGATCTACAACCGTGTAATGTTCTGCCTTCTCCTTTTTATCATTCTTAAGAATTTCTGCTGCATTTTCAATAGATGCATCAATGGTTCCTTTCATGGGATAGGTAAAAATTTTTCCTTCAATGATCTTTACAAAAGTTTCCGGAGAAAAAAATACAAAAAAATCTTTATAAAAAACTTTGTATTTCGCATTTGAATGATAAAAAATTTCTTCCAGGGTTAAATTAGTCTCAATACGTGTTTTTCTAGTGTAATTTACTAAGTAAGAGTTTCCTAAACGAATATTTTTCTGAACTTTATCAAAGCCGGCCTGAAAGCTCTCCAATGTTTCAGGAAAGGATTTCCAAACCACTTTTTTATTCAGTGCATGGGTTTCTTTTGAGGTTGAAAATTCTTGAAAATCAACAATTAAGCCCTGTTTTTCAATTTCATTTTCCTGATAGATTTCAACATTCTCCGAGAGAAAGTCGATGATGAAAAAATAGGGAACCTTCTGAAGAGAAAGCTCGTCCATTTCCATAAATTTTTGATGATTCACTGAAAACATTCTGCAAAAGTACTTATTGATGTTTACTTTTGCATAAATTTTTTTTACGATGCAGAACAAATATCCTCAGAAACCGGGAATAGATTTTATATTGAAGCAGGCATTTTTTTATTGGAATAAAACACTCGTTTTTCAGTTGATGTTTTCCATTTTTTACTTTGGAATTTTCCTCACGGTATTTTTCGCCGCAGATCTCAAATATAATATTTTGAGCCAGTACATGGAAACTAGCAAGTATCTGAAGGATGGCATGCAGGCCTATGCCGCACAATATACTAAAATGGTTTCTACTCCGGAATTTCAGAATTTTTCTCTGATGATTGTGGGGACTATGATTTTTCTCTATCCTCTCAATATCGGGTTTTATCAGATCTACAGAAAAATTGATCTTAAAGAAAAGCTGGAGCTGGGAGATTTACTGGTGGGATATAATGGACTTAACTTTTTTAAGTACATAGGATATTATATTTTCTGGTTTTTCATTTATATCAATGCTGCCCAGACTATTATTCTTGGAATCGTTTGGGTGATAGCAACTGTATTTGTTGCTCCGTTGATGTTTTTTACCAATAAAAGAATCTTTGAATCCATTTCCCTGAATTTTAAAGCGCTCAGAATGTATTTTCTGGAAATAACGGTATGTGTAATCATTGCCTTTCTATTTAAGTATTTGGGCTTTGCCCTATTTTTTATTGGAGGATTATTTACTTTTCCTTTTTGGAATGCCATGATTTACTCATTGTATAAAACCGTTTTTTCAGAGAAAAGTTAAAATTCATTCGTGTTTAATGGGATTTTTTACTAAAAAAAAGTAAATTTGGTAAAATCATTAAATATTTAAACTATGTCTGAATTTAACGAATTTGATCAGCAGGGCTCTGTACCCAACAGAGAAACGGGATCAATTATTTCTCATGCTTTTGAAATGTACAAAGGCGTTTTCGGTTACGGAATTGTAGCTATGATCATCTACCTTATCGGAGGTTCTGTTATTCAAATGCTTACCGGGTTTGACTCTGCTTCTATGGTGGAAGAAATGAAATCAGGTGGAGATTTTAATTACTGGAGTGCTCCGGGACTTCCTTTATATATGGGAGCGTCCAGCCTTTTTGGACTTTTATTATCTCCCTTGTATGTAGGATTGATCTATATGGTCAATAAATACAATACCAAAAGTCCGATTGAATTTTCTGATCTTTTTATCGGATACCGCCAGAATTTTGTAAACATTTTGATTTATAGTCTTCTTGCTTGGATAATTTCTTCCATTGCTCTGGCATTATGTGTTCTGCCTATCATTTTTGTATATCCTTTCCTTTTAATAGGATATCCGATTCTGTTATTTGAAAATGCTTCAGCTACAGAGGCTTTATCGAAGTCGTTCAATATTGCTAAAGAAAATTATGGAACTTTCTTATTAACCGGATTTTTAGGAGGTCTGATTTCTGTTGCGGGAATTATTCTTTGTGGAATAGGGATTATCCTGACAGCTCCTTTTATTATGATTGTAATGTACTCTACCTATTGCGCTTTCTTAGGAAAACCAAGACAGATTATGTACAGTAAATAAAATATAAAATACATGATGAATAAGGACAAACAAATAAGCAGTGTTGCGATAAAGCAGATGTCGTTACTGGCCATCATTCTGGTATTGACAGGATTGATCTGCTTTAATCTGGCATTGTTTATTCCCTCGGTTCTGGGAGCGATTACCATTTATGTAGTCTGTAGAAAGTATAATTTTTATCTGCAGGAAGAAAAGAAATGGAAACCGTCACTGGCTGCTTTTGCATTGATGTTTGCAAGTCTTATTGTTCTTATTCTTCCGATCTATTTTATTGCCGATCTGATTATTGATAAACTGGGAAATGCACAGGCTTATATGGCCAAGTTCAATGTTTTCCTGGATAAAATACATGCTTATATTTTCTCAAAAACAGGGTTTGATATTCTAAGCAAAGAAAATATGGCAAAACTGAAAGATAATGTAGGAAAATTTTCTACTTCTGCAGTCAGTGGGACATTCAATACGCTTACAGTTGTGATGTCCATGTATTTTATTCTCTATTTTATGTTGGAAAAACCGAGGCTCTTTGAAAAGATTCTGACTTCTTCCGCTCCGCTGAAGAGAGCAAATATCTCTCTGATTGGCGATAAAATGAGAAAATTAATCATGGCAAATGCTATCGGAATTCCGGTTGTAGCAGTAGGGCAGGGGATTGTTGCTCTCATCGGTTATCTGATTTTTGGAGCACCGGGAGCAGCATTGCTTTTTGCATTAACGGCTGCCGCTTCTGTAATTCCTGTAGTAGGAACGGCTATTATCTACGTTCCCGTGTGCATTTTTATGATTGCGGAAGGTAATACCGGACAAGGAATTGGTTTAGCAATCTACTGCCTTGTGGTGGTAGGACTTACTGATAATCTTCTACGTTTTACCCTTTTAAAGAAACTGGAAAATATTCACCCATTGAATACCGTATTCGGAATCATTATGGGAATGAATCTGTTTGGGTTTATGGGACTGATTTTCGGACCTATTCTGATCTCATTGACACTTCTTCTGGTGCAGGTATACAGGAACGAATTTTCGGATGAAGATACTCCTCCGGATCTTGAACTGCCCGCTCAGGATGATATTAAAGAACAATTAATTTAATTATATAAAAGTGGAAGGACTTAATCCCGAAATATTAAAAGAAATCTGTGTAATGAAAATGCCTTTCGGTAAATATGAAGGAACGGTTCTGGTGGACCTTCCTATCAGCTATCTGGAGTGGTTTAATAAAAACGGAATGCCAAAAGGAAAATTGGGAATGCAGCTTTCAACGGTTTACGAGATCAAGTTAAACGGGCTGATGGATCTTTTGACTCCTATCAGGGCAGCAGTAAGGAATGGATGATAAAAATTAAAAATACCCATTTTAGTATATAATTTCGGCGGCATCGAAGATGCCGCCGAAACTATTTTATAATCATTTTTTACACTTTCAATGCTGAAATTTCATCCCTCAGCTTAGCCGCTTTAATAAAGTCGAGATTTTTTGCTGCCGCTTCCATTTCTTTTTGTTTCTGGGCAATCATTTTCTCAATATCCTCAGTGGCGTAGGTTGCTTTTGTTTCAGCAACTTTCTGAAGAATTTCCTTTTGAGTATATTTTTCATCAGGGAAGTCTTTGCTTCTTCCTACAAGATTTTCGGATATCTTTTTATTTAATGCTTTTGGCTTCAGACCGTGCTCTTCATTGTACTGCATTTGCTTGGCTCGTCGGTATTCGGTTTCATCCAGAGTAGCCTGCATGGATTTTGTGATTTTGTCTGCATACATGATTGCCTTTCCGTTCACGTTTCTTGCGGCACGCCCTACGGTCTGGATCATTGATCTTCTGCTTCTCAGCATTCCTTCTTTATCAGCATCCAGAATGGCAACCAGAGAAACTTCAGGTAAATCCAGACCTTCTCTTAATAAGTTAACCCCAATCAATACATCAAAAAGCCCTAAACGAAGATCCTGCATAATCTGAATACGCTCCAGGGTCTCTACATCTGAGTGAATATATCTCGTTCTGATTCCGAATTTGGTGAAGTACTTGGTCAGTTCTTCTGCCATTTTCTTGGTTAAAGTAGTCACCAGTACCCTTTCATCCGCATCGGCTCTTTTCTGGATTTCTTCCATCAGATCATCAATCTGGTTCAGTGAAGGTCTTACTTCAATAATCGGATCTAAAAGCCCTGTAGGACGGATAATCTGTTCTATATAAGCGCCTCCCGTTTTTTCCAGTTCATAATCTGCAGGTGTTGCAGAAACATAAATAACCTGATTCTGAATAGCTTCAAATTCTTCAAACTTTAAAGGTCTGTTATCCATTGCTGCCGGAAGTCTGAAACCGTATTCCACCAATGCTTCTTTTCTGCTTCGGTCTCCTCCGTACATGGCATGAACCTGTGGAACGGTAACATGGCTTTCATCGATAACCATTAAAAAATCTTTAGGGAAATAATCAATAAGGCAGAAAGGTCTCGTTCCCGGAAGACGGCCGTCAAGATACCTTGAATAGTTCTCAATTCCTGAGCAATAGCCAAGTTCTTTGATCATTTCAAGATCCAGTTCTGTTCTTTCCTGAAGGCGTTTTGCTTCTAAAGGCTTCCCGACAGAACTAAAGAAATCAACCTGTTTTACCATGTCATCCTGAATCTCTTTAATGGCGCCATTTAAGGTCTCCTTCGATGTTACAAAAAGATTGGCAGGATAAATCTGTATCTGATCAAAATTATCCTCCACATTTCCTGTTACCGGATCAAAACTTTGAATCTTTTCAATTTCATCTCCAAAAAACTGAATTCTGATTGCATTATCCGTGTAGGCAGGGAAAACATCAATGACATCTCCTTTTACACGAAATGTTCCTCTCTGGAATTCATTTAGCGTTCTCGCGTATAGTGCGTTAACTAATGAATGGAGAAGAGCAGTTCTGGTAACTTTCTCACCAATGGCGATAGAAATCAACGATTTATGAAATTCCGTAGGATTCCCGATACCATAGATACATGAAACAGAAGCTACAATCAAAACATCTCTTCTTCCCGAAAGAAGGCTGGCAGTTGCAGAAAGACGTAGTTTTTCTACCTCTTCATTGATGCTCAGGTCTTTTTCAATATAAGTTCCTGTGGTGGCAATATAGGCCTCGGGCTGGTAGTAGTCGTAGTAGCTGACAAAGTATTCCACTGCGTTTTCGGGAAAAAACTCTTTAAACTCCATGAAGAGCTGTGCAGCAAGAGTTTTGTTGTGTGCCAGTACCAAAGTTGGACGTTGTACTTTTTGTATAACATTCGCAACAGTAAAGGTTTTTCCGGAACCTGTTACCCCTAAAAGCGTTTGATATTTCTCACCAATCTCTATTCCTTCAGTAAGTTTTTCAATAGCTTGGGGCTGGTCTCCGGTAGGTTTATATTCTGAGTGAAGCTTAAAATCCATAGAAAAGAATGTATACAACAAAAATACGAAAGAAATTATTAGGCTATATCATCTTTTGTGGCATTATTTTTCCATTCATAGCCTACAATCACCTAATCATAATGCTATGAAAATCAATCAATTTTATATTCCTGTAGTAAGCCTTTTTCTTTTTTTATCTTCGTGCAAAGAGAATCATGCGAATGCTCAGAAGACAGGAAATGACGGAAGTGTAGAAACGGAAAATCCCAATTCTGACTACAAGCCCGCATTTAAAGGACAGACAAGAATTAAGGCTGTAAAAACAACAACGCCCTATGCCATAGAAATATTGAATAAAGACCTTGGAAGACCCTGGGGCATTATCAATTTACCTGATGGGAAATTCCTCGTCACCGATAAGAAAGGGTACATGAATATTGTTTCACCAGATGGGAAGCAGGTCTCCAAAATAGAAGGCTTTCCAAAAGTAGATTCAAAAGGGCAGGGAGGAATGCTGGATGTTGCTCTTGATCCTGATTTTAAAACCAATAGTATTATTTTCTTCAGCTTCTCGGAACCATTTGGAAAAGGAAACCTAACATCTGTTGCCAAAGGCAAGCTTTCGGCAGATCTTAAAAGTATTTCAGAGGTAAAAGTCATTTTCCGTGCAGAACCTTCTTATGATGGAGATAAGCATTATGGAAGCCGTCTTGCTTTTGATAAGGATGGAAACTTATTTGTCAGCACAGGAGAAAGATCAGATAAAGTTACCCGTGTATACGCGCAGAAAACAGATAATTATCTTGGGAAAATTTTAAAAATTACAAAGGATGGCCAACCGGCTCCGGGAAATCCTTTTATCGGTAAGCCAGGATATAAACCGGAAATCTACGCTTACGGAGTCCGGAACCCGCAGGGAATGGCCATCGATCCCAATGGCAATCTATGGGATGTTGAAATGGGGCCAAGAGGCGGTGATGAAATCAATCTGATCCAACCCGGAAAAAATTACGGCTGGGGAGATGTAACCTATGGAATTGAATATTCCGGAGAAAAAGTAGGACAGGGAATTACACAGAGAGAAGGAACAGAACAGCCGGTTTATTATTGGGATCCTGTGATCTCACCAAGTGGAATAACTTTTTACACAGGAAATATAGACGAATGGAAAGGCAATCTGTTTATCGGATGTTTAAGCGGTGAGCATATTGACAGAATTGTCATGAAAGACAATAAAGTAGTAGGAGAAGAACGTCTTCTTGCAGATCAGAAAGAGCGTTTCCGGGATGTATTAAATGGAATGGATGGAAATCTGTATGCCGTAACAGATAGCGGTAAGCTTTATAAAATTTCAAAAAAATAGGAAAGAACTGTATCAAAGGTTAATAATTTCACCTTTGTCATTCTGACGAAGGAAGAATCTCATTTATAAACCAATAACATAAGATTCTTCACTACATTGTTGAACTATGTTCGCAGACCTTCAGTCTGTGTTCAGAATGACATTTTGATACAGTTTCTTTTTATTCTCTTAAAACTTAAAATTAAGTCTGGCAAAAACCTGTCTTCCGGAGAATCCCATCTGAACAGGATCAAAAATACCTCCACCTTCTGTGTTTCCATTACTTACCTGGGTGGTTTGCAGGGTAGGATATCTGTTGAACAGATTTTTACTGCCCAGGGTTACATTGAGATTCTTACTAAATTCATAACCAAAAGAAAGGTCTGTTGTTACTTTTGGATTATAAACCTGTTCTGTACCGTCATAACCAATCAAAGTAACCTTATCAAATCTTACCAGCTGCAGATTCGCATTAAATTTGCTGATCTTATAATTCAGGTTTAAGTTCATTTTTGTTTTAGGTGCAGAGGCAAGGATAAAAGCCTTTTCTCTTTCGCTCAGGTAAATGTCTTCTTTCCCTGCTAATTGTTCCGAAGTATTTACTTTTGTGATTTCCATATCATTATAGTTTCCGGCTAAAGTAGCAGTCAGTTTTCCGGAGCCTATATTTTCACTATAGCTTAAGATGAGGTCAACTCCTTTCGTGCGGGTATCAATTGCATTAGAAAAGAATTGTACTTGGTCAATATATGGATTTTCTTCTTGAACTTTTTCTGGCAAGTCTGCCTGTGCGAAATACCCGGTAAGAACGATTCTGTTTTTTACCTGAATATAATATCCGTCCACTGTCGCTGTAAATTTTCCTGTGTTGAAAGTGAATCCTGCACTTCCGTTCACAGAGGTTTCCTGTTTCAACTGAGGAATTCCAAGACTGCTTGCAATGTTACTATCATTAGATGCGAGCTGAATGGTAACTAATTTTTTTTCCTGAAAGTTAGTAAACTGCTGGCTGTAATATTTTTGAGCCAGAGAAGGCGCTCTGAACCCTGTGGAAACGGAACCGCGGAAAGCAAACTGAGGAGTAAATGCATATCGTGTAGCAAACTTACCATTCAGCGTACTTCCAAAATCATTATAATTTTCAAACCTACCGGCAACGCTTATCATCCAGTTTTTAGTCACATCCAGTTCAGTATCTACATACGCAGCAAAGTTATTTCTGCTTTTGCCGATATCCGTAGAATACCCCGGGAATCCCTGTGAACCGCCTGGTCTTACGCTATTGTCATTTAAAGGGTTGGTAACCAGTAAACTTTCAGGGGTGTCTGGTGTAACAGGATTTCCGTTTTTATCATACATGGTATAGGAGGCTTCTTCTCCTTTAATGATATCAAATTTTTCATATCTGAATTCTGATCCGAAAGCAATATTCAGTCCTTCCAGTACCTTAAATTGTTTCACGGCATTAAACCCTGTTGTATTCTGCAGCAAGGAGTGTCCTCCTGCATTAAAACTTGTTGGTGATTTGACTCCTAAAGTAGCATTAATGGTATTGTCTATCTGATAGGTGAATCTATTGTTCCCAAAAGCATTATAAAAATCTACATCCCAGTCCGCCACCTTGAATTTTAAGCCGTTGTCAAAAGTGAAATCTGTAATGCTGGTGTTTTCAATCGGGTTGAACCCTGCAGGGTACACTTCGGGGATATTGCCATCTGCATCAGGCGTTCTGGTCCATGCATAAGCCTTAGTATTTCTATGTGAAAAACCCTGGCGGGAATAGAATTTCAGCCCATCAGATAAAGGAAGTTCAATATTTCCGAAAAAGTAAATATTTTGAGCCTTGGCATCTCCGAAACGCTGTCTTGGCGCTGTATACAGATCAGGATTAGCATTTCGTATGGCGTAATCTTTATTAACAAATTCAACCGTAAAATTTCCGAAACCTCCTTTTGAACCTATTTTAGTTCCCAAATTTCCACTGAAATCAAAGGTCGTTCCGTCTACTTTGTGATCAGAAACAACATCATTGTTTCCGGGGCTTTTAAAAAGGTTCATTCCATAAAAAGCATTTCCTTCAAAACCTTTGTCTCTGTCATTCAAAATAACGTTGATGACTCCTGCAATAGCATCAGAACCGTATTGGGCGGAAGCTCCGTCACGAAGAACTTCCACTCTTTTTATAGCACCAATCGGGATAGTATTCATATCATATCCGGTATTTCCTCTTCCTTTGGTTCCAAAAAGGTTGATCAGTGAAGACTGGTGATATCTTTTTCCATTCAATAAAAGCAAGGTCTGATCGGGACCAAGACCTCTTAAAGTCGCCGGATCTACAGCATCAGCACCATCGGATCCTGATTGCTTGTTGGAGTTGAAAGAGGGCGCAGAAAATTGCAAAAGCTGATTGACTTCTATCTGCCCTGTAGACTGGCTTACCTGCTTAATGTCGATGATGTCAATAGGAACAGGAGTATTAACCACCGTTCTCTTTTTGTTACGGCTTCCTGTAATGGCTACTTCGTCGATCTTGGATTCTTTCAACGTGTCTTTTATCTGCTGGGCATAAGAGAAGGTAGACACTCCAAGTAAAATGATGCTGATGTATTTTATCTTCATATTGATAATTTGAGTGATGATTTAATCAAAATTATCAATATTTATTTTTATATCCATATTAAATTTAAATATTTAGTATGAATATCTTAATTTAGTGTTGATTTGTGATAAATTCGGAAAAATAATAATTAATTACCCAAATTTAATTAAAAATTTTAACGTTAAAAGCTGGTAATGATTCTGTTAATTCCTTCTTCCAAAATTTCCGTGGATGTGGAAAAGCAAATTCTTATATGTCCTTCGGCTCCTTTGCCGAACCATCTTTCTGATCCCGGAACAATGGCTACTTTTCCCTGCTGCAGAACATGCTGGGCGAACTCATCACTTGTCATTCCGTTTTCAATCTTTGGAAACAATACAAACGTAGCTTCAGGCAGATTAGGGGTTACAATTTCTGAACGGCTTAATAGTCTGACCGCAAGATCTCTGTTGTTCTGTAAATGAGTCAGAAACTCTTTGTACCAGGGCTTTGCTTTCTCCAATGCTACACTTCCCGCGATTTGCGATAAAGTAGAAACACCTTCTATTGTGGAATTGAAATTGGATTTCTCTGTGAAGTCTTCAAGAATATCCTGGTCATTACACAGCACAGCGCCTATTCTTAATCCTGCTATTCCGAATGATTTTGAAAATCCATATACCGTAAAGCTTTTTTTTCTGGCCTTCTCCGAAACAGAAGAATAGGTATGAAAGTCTTTATCATCATAAATAATATCACTCCAGATTTCATCACTCATCACCCAAAGATCATGAGCAGATGCAATTTCTGCGACTTGTATTAAAACCTCTTTAGAATAAACTTTTCCAAGCGGATTGTGAGGATTGCATAGGCTGATAAGTTTAGTCCTGGGATTAATTAAAGAAACCAGTTTTTCAAAATCAATTTCTCCTGTTGTTGTATCCACAGGGCAAAGCATTACTTTACCACCTGCAGTTTCTACTGATTTTTTGAAAAGAAAATCAACGGGATCCAGGATAATGGCTTCATCTCCGGGATTAAGAACGTAGGATGCGATAAGAAACATTCCCTGGGCAGCGCTATTGACTGCCAATACATTTTCTGGTGAAAAATTTCCGTGTTTTTCTATGTTAAAATGCTCTGCAACGCTTTTCTTAAACTCAGGAAGTCCGGAAAACGGCCCATAGCTTAGGTAGCCGTCTTTCAGGTATTCAATAATTCCCTGTTCTATTTCAGGAGCGGTTCTGAAGTCAGGGTCGGCTGCCGTAAGAGGAATGATGCCGTCTTCCAGGGTGGCCCATCTTCCGTTGTAGGCTTTTCTTTTCAGGGCTTCAAAGTTGATATCGTTATTGGTAAACATATTTATTTATAAGATATGGGTAAAATATTTTCTGTCTGCTGATGAATTGGAAGTAAAAACTGATTAAGCAATGTCCTTCCGTTATGAATGTGAATCTCTATTTCGGGCTTTCTGCTTGCCTCATATTTATGGAAGACTTTCTGTGCATTTTCTTCTTCAACTAAGTGTTTCGTTAATACAAAAGCATCTTTCAGAGCTGAAGTAACTCCCTGGCTGGTAAATGGAATAAGTGGGTGCGCTGCATCTCCGATGAATACGAAATTATCTTTGTAAAAAGGGTTTAACTCTTCCAGTTCATATACATTCCATAAATGTACATTTTTATAATGTGATTTCTGTATAATTTCCGGGACTAAAGGATGCCAGTTTTCGAAAACGCCAAGCATATATTTCTTTAAGTTTTCTGCGGAACATTCATTAATCATATATTTTTGATTGTCAAACTGTGAATACCAAAGAATGGTATCATCAGAAAGCTTAAGAATACCGAAAGTCAGCCCGCCTTCCTCATGGTGAAACTTCATAAAGTCATTATCAATAACATCTGCAATTTCTTTATTCTGAATGATATTGACTACTTCACTTTCTCTTACTATTCTCATGGTTTCATCTCGAAAAAGACTTCTTCTGATCCGGCTTCTGGAGCCATCAGAGATCACTGCAATATCAGCGTCAATATCAGTTCCGTCAGAAAGTTTCAGTTTTCCGTTCTGCTGAGAATCAGGAATAATAGTTTCTTCATAAGTTATTTTGCCGGGAGTGAGGTTTTGTGTCAGTAAGCTGATTAACGAATGTCTTGAAATGGCAAAAACATTGTTCAGTTCTTTTTCTGCAAGAATTTTTCCGGTGTGGGAATATTGGATATATTTTTTCAGGAAGTTTCCATGTTGGAGAAGAACATCAGGATCAATGATCTGATAAAGATAATCCATTCCTTCTTTCGGAATGAGAAAACCGTGACCTGCCAGATCTTTCTTTTTTCTCCTTTCGTAAATATGATAATCAATATTGTATTTTTCTAAGTAATTCGCCATGCTTAAGCCGGAAATACCAGCGCCCACGACAGCAATTTTCTTCATTTTTCGGAATAAAGTATTTTTCAGGTTGGTTTTTTAAGTATATTTTAAATATCCTTTAGATCAATACAAAATTAAATTAAAAACATTCACTATTTCAAAAATGGCATTATTTAATTTTTATTTCCTGAAAAATAAGACAAAAAGAATAAGATACGCCGGATAATAAAAATATATGATTGATTTATATTTATTTATAAAAAGATTTTTTTTCAATATTTAAATAGCTTTAATTTATTTAATTGGTAATGTGAAGACTGAGATTGTTTTTTGCTTAAAAACTTTCACTTCTGGTGCATAAAAAAACCGGAAGAAATTCCGGTTTTATGATTAAGCTTTTTCAAGTTGAACAGTAAAATGTCTTAAGATTTCCGGTTCCCATGTAATCTTGTATCCTTTTGCTATTTCATCACGTCTTTCATATACGTTTCTGATAGCAGCCGCAATATAATCCATGTGGTTGTTGGTGTAGGTTCTCCTTGGAATAGCCAGTCGTACCAGCTCTAATTTCGGATAGCGGTTTTCTCTGGTCGCTGGATCTCTGTCTGCCAGCAATGTTCCGATTTCTACAGTTCTGATCCCTGCTTCCTTATAAATTTCCAGTCCTAAGGTCTGAGCCGGATATTCTTCACGGGATACATTCGGAAGAAAGTTTAAAGAATCGATGAATACAGCATGCCCTCCGATAGGTTTCTGAACAGGAATTCCATATTCAATTAATTTATTACCCAGATATTCAACCTGAGAGATTCTGCTTTCAAGATAAGCAAACTCTGTAGCCTCATCCAGACCTACGGCCAATGCAGCCATATCTCTTCCCGCCATTCCTCCGTAAGTAATAAAACCTTCGTAAATGATGGTGAAGTTGGACGCTTTTCTGAAAACTTCTTCGTTATTCAAAGCAATGAATCCTCCGATGTTTACTAAACCGTCTTTTTTAGAACTCATTGTCATTCCGTCTCCGTAGGAAAAAATTTCCTTGCAGATATCCTTAATGCTTCTGTTTTCCTGTCCTGCTTCTCTTTTTTTGATGAAGTAAGCATTCTCCGCAAATCTCGCTGAATCAAAGAATACCGGGATTCCGTACTGGTCTGAAAGGGCTTTCACGGCTTTCATATTTTCCAGAGAAACAGGCTGTCCTCCAGAAGAGTTACACGTAATGGTAATTAAACAGAAAGGAATGTTTTCTTTAGGATGGCTTTTATAAACTTCTTCCAGTTTTTCAAGGTTGATATTTCCTTTGAAAGGATGGAGATCATTAATATCAAAAGCTTCGTCTATCGTACAATCGATAGCATGTGCCTTTCTGAATTCGATATGTCCTTTTGTTGTGTCAAAATGTGAGTTTCCCGGAACCACATCGCCTTCTTTTACCAATACTGAGAAGAGAACGTTTTCTGCAGCTCTTCCCTGGTGGGTAGGTAATAAATATTTGAATCCTGTTATTCTTTCAACAGTTTTTTGTAATTGTTCAAAAGAACGTGATCCGGCATAGCTTTCATCTCCGGTCATTAAAGCAGCCCATTGTTTATCAGACATAGCTCCCGTTCCTGAATCGGTAAGCAGGTCAATATAAACATGTGAAGATCTTAAGTTGAAAAGGTTATAATTAGCTTCTTTAAGCCATTGCTCTCTTTCTTCTCTGGTGGATTGATAGATTTCTTCCACCATTTTAATGCGGAAAGGTTCCGCGTACGGTAAATTCATGAGTTAAATTATGTTTTAAATTGTTTGTAAAGAAAATGTGCTTGAAAATAATTTTTCAAAATTCATCAATGTATAGATAAGTCGGAAAAAGGGATTATTCCGGAGCCTTAAATATATTTTCATCAGAATGGAATCCGGCTACACCGCCGCTCACAGCAAACTTCATGGCAGAAGCTGCTGTCATTCCCACTACAGGTTTGATGTTTTTTTCTTCAGTAACAATTACCCAGCCCGATATAGCATACGAGTGGGGAAGATATACCGCAACGTAATTATGCTTGTCAACGTCCGACATTTCTTTTTGGGTTAAAAAGCCAATTCTCCAGATTTCCGGATTTTCATTGGTTTTTACCCATACAGGATCGTTGAATTTTTTCTTGTCGCCTACGAATGAAGACATGACGTCTTTCGTAGGAGTATAAATGTGTTTTACTCCCGGAGTTTTCTCCAGTAAGCTGTCCATCGTGTCGAAAAAGAATCTTCCGACTACGAATTTATTTCCTAAATACCCCAGAATAGCCGTAAACAGGATGATAGATACAAATACAAGCCCCGGAATCTGCTTGGCAAGGGAAGGAACAAGGTTGTCAATCGCACTTACAATATACCAGATCACAAAAATAGTTAGTCCGATAGGCCCAATAATAACCAACCCCTGGAAGAAATTCTTCAGGAACAGATTGGCAATATTTTCAAAGCTTGGCTTCTTCAAGGTGTATTCTTTACTATTTTATTTTAACCGTGAATTGTTTCTTTATTTCCGTAGGATTTAATAATGCTGGCTTCATATTCCAGCCATTCTTCCCAGCGCTTGTTTACTTTTTCAGGATTTCCCAGCTGTCTTGCAAACCCGATAAAAGTAGTGTAATGATTGGCTTCGGAAATCATCAGTTCTTTGTAGAAAACTTTAAGCTCTTCGTCTTTGATATTTTCGGTAAGAACTTTGAATCTCTCACAGCTTCTGGCTTCAATCATAGCGGCAAACAGCATTTTGTCTACGATGAGGTCTTCTCTGCTTCCCTGAATGATAAATTTTGCCAGCTCATTCACGTAATCATCTTTTCTTGCTCTTCCAAAAGTAAAGCCTCTTTTTTTGATGATTTCATGCACCTGATTGAAATGATCCAGTTCTTCCTGTGCAATGGCAAGAAGTTCAGTTACAATTTCAGAATGTTCCGGAAGCATCGTAATCAGGCCTATGGCATTGGTGGCTGCTTTTTGCTCGCACCAGGCATGATCTGTTAAAATTTCTCCAATGTTTCCTTCTGCAATATTTGCCCACCTTGGATCGGTAGGTAGTTTCAACTTAAACATGTTGTAAAATTTTTGTAAATTTAAGCAAATTGAGGTAAGAAATGCGACTTTATTTCAATTTGATCATTAAAGTCTTAAGATGCGGTCTTTCTTCTTAAGAATTCGAGAATATTCCAGCCTGAAGCATCTACTTTTTTCAATCCTGCAGAGATAATGAATGCTAAAATGATATTAATCCCATAAATAATAAGCATTAAAAGCCACCATGGCATATTTTCTTTTAGTGGAACTACCAGGAAATAAACGAGCGAAGAGCTTATTCCCTGTGCAAAATAGAAGAAAATAGCATTCTTCCCGATATAGGTAATAAAGTTTTCTTTTGTGATCTTCAGTCGGTTGTAAAGAACAAATAAAGTAACCAGAGAGAATAATGCCCAGATGATGTAAGGGATTTTCGGCGGGAATTTATTTTTATTGATTTTGTAGAAGATATCTCCTCCATAGTACCAGAACATCCATATAAGAGCTATTCCTGTAAGCGCATATAATATTGGAATTGCTTTGGTGGGGATCTTTTTTCCACGCATTTTGTGTCCTGTTAAAAAAACAGCAAGGTAGAAAGCAACATATCCCACTTGTCCTGTTGGGTAATATTCCGGGAAGATATTGAATACCAAGGTTAGAGCAATACAAAGCCCGATAAACCAATTGATATGTTTTGGGAAAAATCTTAGGATGAGTACTCCGAAAACGGTAAGTACATAATAGACTTTTAAATACCAGAAACTTCCCATTACCACCGGAAACGTGTCGGCATTGGTGTACTGATGAAGATACCAGTTTCCGAGATTTTCCCATTGCGGATATATTGAAACACTGGTTGCGGAGTATTTTGACCCAAATGTTGAATAAAAACTTTGAAGCCATTCCATGGAAAAGAAACTCAGGCCAAACACTTTAAAGAAGTAATCTAAAAAGAACAGGAAAGTCACAAAAATCATATAGGTGATCTGGAGTTTCAGAAGACGGTATAATGTTTTTTCAATATTTGCTCCCGAAGTGATCCCGCTCAGAGCATAAAAAAGAGCTACGTCAAAAACAAGCGAGAAAACTCTTACTTCAGCGGGAATATAAAATTGTCCGGACCAGAAAGCGGTATGGATAAATATGATGGAAAGTGTTGCCAGTCCTTTGGCGAAATCAATATAGAGATCTCTGTTCATTATAGGTGGGTTGGAAGTTCTTTGTAATTTTTTCAAAAATACAAACAAATTGATTGTTTAAGACATAAAAGATTTTTTAAACAAAAAAGGGGCGGAACATACTGCCCGCCTCCTTTCTTAAATATGCTAAAAATGAATGTTCTTGTTTATTGAAGATGTTTAAATTCTTCCGCAGAAATTTCTCCTGTCTGAATTTTTCTCAGCTCATCTATATATTGACTCATGTAGGCATCAATTTCAGGATTTACTGTGTTTTTGGCCATCTTATAAGTACCATTTAAAACTCCCTGATAATAATAGAAGAAGTTGTAATCGAAATTGGAAGCATTAAGATCGTACTGGCCCAGAAGGAATCCTAAACGAACTGCCGATCTTCTTTGCGCCGGTGTTCCATGGTGGTTTACATTGGTGGTCTGATAATCACCGATACTTTGGGCAAATTCATAGGCTGCCGCAATTTCCGGGAAACTGGTTTTGTTGTACCCGTTAGGTCTCCTCAGGTAATATCCTGCAAAGCCATCTGCTTCAAGCTCGTTCGGTCTGTACGTTGATTCCGATACAGAAGGAAGATTGAAGATATACTGCAGCTGATGTCCGTATTCATGAGCAAGAATCATTGCGTTTACAATATCGCCGCCTTTTGATTTTGCATCATAATAAATAGCGTACCCATAATAGATCTTTCCTGTTGAGTAGGAAATAGCATTATAGGTTGAATTGAAATTGGACGGATCATTTACAAAACGCAGGGTAGGGGTGCTTCTTCCCCACATGCTTGCAATTCTGGTCATCTGGCCGTTCATAAAATTGGTGTCTGTGGAGTTTTGAAGCCCGGTCAGTAAGACTGAATTGGTGCTCCAGTTGTTGTCTACATAGGAGCATCCTTTTTCAGTAGTTCCCGGCTGATCAACTTTTGCACTCAGTGCTTCTTGTTGAGGTTGAACATTGTTGTCCATTTGGTCATCACTACATGCTGTCAATGAAGTTACAGCAATGGCACCTGCTAGTAAGCAGAGATTAAAGTTTCTTTTCATATATAATATCAATTTGGTAAAACGAATTTATGAAATTATCTCTTAATTGTGAATACATTAATGAGAAAAATTAATCAAAATAAAGTGAATAAGATTTTATTAAAAAAAACATTGCTTTGATTGTAAGCTATTTAGAAATTTATATGTATATTTGCACCTCGAAATAACTAAAAATTTATAAACAATGTTTGCAATTGTAGAAATAGCAGGGCTTCAATACAAAGTTGAGCAAGACCAGAAGTTGTTTGTAAACCGTTTAAAAGGAGATAAAGGAGGAAAAGTTTCTTTCGATAAAGTTCTTCTTACTGTAAACGGTGCAATCACTGTAGGCGCCCCAGCTGTAAACGGAATCACTGTAGAAGCAGAGATCCTTGACCACGTTAAAGCTGATAAAGTAATCGTTTTCAAAAAGAAAAGAAGAAAAGGTTACAAAGTGAAAAACGGTCACAGACAATCTTTAACTCAAATCGTAATCACTGGTATTACAGGTTTTGAAGGTGGTGCTAAAAAAGCTGCTGCTAAAAAAGAAACTGTGAAAGGTGAAGTTCTTTCTGACAACGCAACTGTTAACTTTGGTGAAGATCACGAGTTGAACTATCACTTAAAGAAAAACAACTTGTCTCAGTCTAAAGAGAACAGAGAAACTTTAATTACTTTAGGTAAAGCAGTTAAAGTTGAATTAGAAAAGAATGTTCTTACTCATGAAGAAGTAGATGCTGCTATCATTAAGAACATCGATCAATTTAAAGCACTTAATAAATAATCCAGTAATAAAATGGCACACAAGAAAGGAGTCGGTAGTTCCAAGAACGGTAGAGAGTCTCACTCTAAAAGATTAGGTGTGAAGATTTTCGGAGGACAAGAAGCTATTGCCGGAAATATTATTGTTAGACAAAGAGGTACTCAGCACCACCCAGGTGATAACGTGGGAATCGGTAAAGATCACACTTTGTTTGCATTAGTAGATGGTAAAGTAGTTTTCAGAAAGAAAGCAAACAACAGATCTTTCGTATCTGTAGAACCAAACGCATAATTTAAGCGTTTTATAAAAATTAAAACCTCATTTTTTACTGAGGTTTTTTTATGTACTGGTTTTTATAAAATTCATTTATTTGTGAAATATGTTTATATTTGATAACTGACATGCTTTAAAACAGTTGCGGAAGCCGAAAAGCAAATCGAGTAGGCAGTAAATAAAACTAAACAATCATGAAAAATGTAAGAAAATTAACCAGAAAGAATCTGAAAGAAATTAACGGAGGTGTGGGTACAGTATGGTGTCCACCAAAACCAATTACTTCATGTAGTACATGGTGTGGCTTGACAAAGGAGCAGAAAATGCGTTGCCTGCTTGATGTAGAAGAACCTTGCGAATGTTTTTAATCATTTCTGACTATAAAGCTTTACAATAAAGTTCGGCGGCTTCTTTGAAGCCGCTGAATCTGTTTTATGCAATATTTTGTTTAAAATCCTACCTGGAATCCTGCTTTAACCCCGAATTTAGAAATATCCGGTCTGTCCAGATAATTTCCTCTCCAGTTGAAATCTACTCTGAAGATTCTCAGGTTTCCGATTCCTATATTTTCAATTCCGAATCCATATTCATAATAGATATGTTCGCTTGGTGCAGAATATTTAAAACCTTCTACATTGATCGCTTTGGAGGCGTCACTTAATGTACCATATGCTCCTCTGATAAATGCAACTTCTCTCAATTTCAGCTTTTTAATCAATGGAATATAAGAAAGTATTTTACCGTTAAAATGATGCTCAAGCTGAAGTGTAGTGTAGGCATCCGTCACAAACTCATAATAATTAAGCTGAGAGAATGTGTTTGGTACTAAACCATAGGAAAGGTTGGCTGGAATAATATTTTGCAGTGCCAATGGAACTGTATTGAAATTCTTTCCAGCTTCAAAATTAACCACTAGTTTTCCCATACTTCCAATCAAAAACGGCTTGTATAGCATGAATTGAAGCTTGTCATAATTGAAGTCAGCATTGAATAATCCTTCAATACCTCGCGTGTATCTTAAAACGATGGTTGGTGCCAGGTTTCTCGCCTGATAACGGTCAATTCCGGTTTGTGAGAATTTTGCACCAGGTTTGGCAATTAAACTGATGGTAACGTGTGAGTCATTAACTGTCTGTCTCAACTGTCCGTCTTTATAATACATCAGATTGAATTTCTCAGGAATAGCAGATTTAATACTCTGCATCACTCCATCTATTCTTATCTGAAAGTTTTTCCATGGCTCGATAGCTGCAAAAACACTTGTTTTATTTACAGAACTTAAGGAAATATTTTCTCCTCTTGCAAAAAAGGTACTGGTAGATGAGGATTGCGGCGTAACTCCATCACCTGATGTAAGCTGTCCCCCAAGCTGAACAATATCCCTGCTGGTTCCGGCTCCAATCATAAAGCGGTTAAGCTTATTGAACATATATCTTGCTTCTACGCCATATTTAAACTGCTGATCTTTGAAACCATAAGCTGTATAAAACTGGGCTCTCCAGGTATCATTCAATCCGAAATAGGTTCTTGCTCCTAATCTTATTCTGTCTCCTTCTACTTCATTTCTTCCGTAAATTGAGAAAATAGGACCAATATCAATCCCTTTGAAGGCATTATAATAACGTGAACCAAGCGTTTCAAACAGTTTTACCATCCGGTTGAATTTCGGAGTCTGCTGAAGCTGATCAAGCATGTTATAAACGCCCTGTTCTGCTTTGGATAAGGTGTCAGGTCTGACTTTTGTCCAGTAAGCATCATCTTTATTGGTAAATTTATCTTCGTATTCTTCTTCGGTACGTTTGAATACCTTAGGGTCAAGAGGTTTGTTGAACTGATAATCGGAGTAATCTACCGATCTTTTGGCGATGATACTTTTGGCGCCTTTCTTCTTTGAGAAAGGGCTCATTTCAAATTCTGTCACCAGTTTTTTGGGAAGAAACGTAGCATCATCAGGATTGTCATATTCTACCTGAGTATACACACTGTTGACAAAGTTGACGTTAATCTTCTGTGTTGACTTTAATGTTGCTCCTAAAACGGCATAAGTATCGGTATCAATATAAAGGTTTCCCTGAAATGCAAGGACATCTTTTCTCTTTGGCTGGTATCTTATCTGGAAGGCTTTTTCCCCACGAATCGTAATGGTGTCCATAAGACTATAATCGTAAGTATTGAAGCCGTCACTTCCAACAGGACTCTGGAATCCGATATCGAAATAATTCAGGGTATTGTCGTAGATATTGATATCACGGTATAAGTTTTTAGCAGAAACCGTTATGACCTGATTGTCCTGGAAGCCTGAGGTCTTTTGGGCAACCAGTGTTCTTTTACTGTCTTTGTCCGGCCTGTTTTTACCATAATTTTCATAAACGGCTTCATTCAGGAAGATAGGCAGACCAAGTCTTCCACTCGCAGTAGAATCTGCATAACTGAAAATGAAATCCAGTTTATTGAAAATCTTTTTCTTCATGAAGGCACTGTCAAGATTATTCAGGTCAAACTGTGTTTTTTCGTATTCTTTATATGAATAAGTATCGAATTTTTCCAGTCCGTTATTTCTTTTTTGTGCCCACACTTTCTGCATAATTGCATAAGCCGGATTTTCTTTCTTGTTTTTATATTTTGTTTTTCCGCTTTGAAGAACAATCTCCTGAATATCGCTTACTTTAGCCTGTGATAGCTGCACGAAAATATTATCAGCATTTTCAGGGGTGATATCAAGGGTTTCTGTGGTATAATTTTTTCTGGAAAATCTTAACTGATGAATGATGCTGTCTGACTGAACAATGAAACTGCCCGAAGTTGTCGTCAAGGCAGGTGTTTTATCATTGTTGATAAAAATATCAACGTTATTCAGTTCTTTATTGTTCTTTTCGTCAACCACCTTGCCGCTGGCCTTGTTTTGAGCACATACGGAACCGGCGAGAATCAGGAAAAAAAATAAAAGATAGTGTTTTTGGGAGTTATTGTTTAACATCATTTGTTTCTTCAGGCATTTAGCATAAACAAAAAGCATGCAGTTTAATTAAAAAACAGGTAAAAAAATAAAATATTTTTATTCTATCCTATAAAACGACAAAAGTAGCGAAAATAATATATGTATTGATTAAAAATTAACCGCGAATTTTTTATGCTTAAAATATAATAATCAGAGGATTAAAAGAAAGTGAAAGTGAAAATTTTTAAAGATCATTTCGGTGCTTTTTGTGAAGCCTATCAAATGAAAAAAGACCTACATTTCTGTAAGTCTTTTGCTCCTCCTGCTGGGCTCGAACCAGCGACCCTCTGATTAACAGTCAGATGCTCTAACCAACTGAGCTAAGGAGGAATTTCCTTTGTTTTAAGTGGTGCAAATATAATAGGAATATCTGTACCAAGCAAGTTTTTATTCTTGAATATTGAATGAAAAAAGCTATTGGTTTATTTTTCAATAAATTAAATTTTAAATATTTTTTGTGATGAACAGACGTTATTCGGAATGGTATAAATTCTAAGCTGTAAGCAATGGAGTTTTTAGACCTGTTTTTTTAAAGAAATAAAAAAAGACCTACAGAAATGTAAGTCTTTTTATTTTTTATAGCTCTGAAATTTTTACTTCTTTAAATCTTTAAGAATTTCCTGAACAGCCCTTTCCAACTGAGGATCGTTATTCTGAAGACGATCCATAAAAGTGTTTTTAACATAAATGTCTGGTTTTACCCCTGTTTTTTCAAGATTCTGTCCGTCCAAGGTGTAGGTTCCCCATGCAGGAAGTCTGTAAGAAGATCCGTCTACCAATCCTTTGGCTGAAGTGAAAATAATCCATCTGTAAGTATCCTGACCGATGATTTTCCCCAGTTTCAGTGCTTTGAACCCGGCTGCAGTCATTTCGGCATCACTCAATGAAGCTTCATTAATCAAAAGGACGATAGGTTTTCCGGAAGGAGCAAAGTTGGGTTGGGTTGTTATTTTTCCTTCACGGTATTTCCATTGTAAATAAGGTCTTTGAGAAAGGAAATTCAATACTTTATCATGCACATTTCCACCGGTATTGTAACGTAAGTCAAGAATAACAGCATCTTTTCTGTTTTCCTGTTCTACCATGTCCAGAAGAAAACGATCCAGCTCATCAGTAGACATATTTTTCATGCAGGAGTAGGCAATACGGTTGTTGCTAAGCTTATCTACACGCTGATGATTATTGTAGATCCAATCCTCGTAAAGCAATCCTTTTAATTCTCCATTAGAAATCGGATGTACTTTGGTAGTTATCGTTTTACCATCACGATTAAAGGTAAGAACCAGCTCATCCTGTTTTTTAGGGCTTGTGAAATACGTTTCGATATTTTCATTCAGATCAATCTTTTTGCCGTTTACAGAAGTAAGCTGATCTCCAGGTTTGATATCAACTCCTGAACGGTAGGCCGGAGATTTTCTCAGAATGCTCTCTACCGTGTAGGGCTGGTCTTTTTTAAAGATAATTCCTGTTTCGTTCGTAAAATAGTTCAGGAACATGGTTTCTTCCTTTCCTGTAGAAGAAAATCCGGTGTGTGAAGAATTAAGCTCTCCTAAAAGATCATTCAATAATATTCTGAGATCATTCCTGTTATGTACATACGGAAGATACTTGGCATATTGCTCCCTTTTGGCTTTCCAGTCGATACCATGGAATTTTTCATCGTAGAAATTTTCTTCCACACCTGTCCATGCTTCAGCGTACATCTGCGTAAATTCTGAGGCCAGATCTTTATCGAAACTGTACTGGATATTGATTTTTTCAGGCTTTAATGCTGCTACAGTTGTTTTGTAAATATTACCTTCTATCAGGGCAAACAGGTTTTTATCATTTTTGGTGATATAATAAGCTGCTTTATCGAAAACTTTTTCAGATTTGGCAGGCTCAAAATCTGTGAATACCTTTTTGAACAACTGTCTTTTTCCGTTATCCTGATTAGAATTGAAAAGAAGAATTTCTTTTTTATCATCAGCGAAAACAGCTGGATCATCCTGGTATCCATATCGGTCGGTAACCAGTTCAATTCTGTCCAGAGTGTCATCAGGATTAACCTTCAGTTCTTTGATTACCGGCTCTTTTTCTTCCTTTTTATCCTTGTCTTGGTCTTTCTTATCCTTCTTGTCTTTTTCTTTATCTGAAGATTTTTCTTCCTTCTTTTCTTCAATGAAGAGATTGTCGAATTTTTCAGACTTAAAAGGTTCGTCAAACCAATCTAAAGCCATACGGTAAATGTTAGATTTCTGCATGCCTAATGGATAAGACGGATTGGTCCTGTCGCTGGCGAAATAAATATATTTTCCGTTCGGAGACCACACGGGATCTCCTTCAGAAACGCCTGTATTGGTAAGGTTTAAAGTCTGTCCTTTTTTGATGTTATAGATGAAAATGTCGAGCTCAAAGTTTCTTTTTGCTGAGAATAATACATATTCGTTATTAGGGGAGAAAGAAGGCCTTGAGTTTTGGAATGCCCAGATCTCATCTTTTACAATAGTTGTAGATGTAAAACTTTTTAAATCAAATAACCGTACTTCATCTCTTCCGCTTAAATACACTGCTTTTGAAAGGTCGCTATTCAGCGTAATGCTTCGGTTATTCCTTGAATCTTCTGTTAATTGCTTTGGCTGTCCTTTTCCGTCTGCCGGAATCGTAAACCAATTTTGATATCCGTTGTAAGTCTGGTTGTAAAGAAGGGTACGGTTATCTTTCAGCCATTTCACTTCCATGGCGCGTTCTTTTCCATCAGATACCTGCTGGGCAAATTTTCCTTCAATATCAGAAACAAATATGATACCACGGCTTATGAATGCCATTTTTTTACCGTCCGGAGATACGTCATAATAGGAAATATTATTTTCCACATTGAAATTCTGAGCTTTTTCCAATGTTTTGTTGGTATTCAGGCTGATGTTGAGAGGAGTTGTGTTTTTTGAGGCTACATCATAAGTATAAAGCTGGTAATCCTTCTCAAAAATAGCTTTAGATCCGTCTGCTGAGACAAAAGGCTTTTTAATTGAAGTATCAAATTGCGTTAAAGCAGTTTTTTTAGCATTTTCGATTTTATAAAGATTGTATTCTCCATTATTCTCATCAGAAATAAAATAGATAATACCATTTTTATCTACACTTGGGTTGAAATCTTTCCCTTCATAGTTGGTGTACTGTTTGAAAGAATTGTTTTTGGGGTTGTACCCCAGAATATCAGGATTATTTTCTCCTTTATAACGCTTACGCTGTACCTGCTGGGCGCTTTCCGAAGAACTTGTGAAAAGATATTCTCCTGAAGGAGTTTCTACAAGACCATTGGTGTTGTTAAAATAATTGTTGAAAAGCTTTTGTGGGGTTTTTCCCTCAATTGTAGTTTTAAAGCTGCCGAAATTATTATTTCTGTTGGAAGTAAAATAAATCGTTTTGCTGTCCCACGCCCAGCTTTCCATTTCATCCCTTCCGGTATGGAAGGTTAACTGCTTGATAATTCCTCCTCCTGCGGGCATTACATACACATCATAATTTCCATATTGATTAGAACTGAATGCAAGCCATTTTCCATCCGGGGAAAGGCGGGGATTAATTTCCTCTCCGTCCAGAGCGGTAATTCTTGAAGCGTTTCCTCCATTGGAATCTGCTTTCCAGATATCGCTGTCATATACAAAGTAAGCTGTTTTTCCATCCGGACTTAATGAGGGACCTGATAAAAAATAAGACTTTTCCTGTGCCGAAAGTCCTGCAATAGAAAATGCTGTTAATAACGAAATAATAGTTTTCTTCATGGTACAATTAGGTATTTATACAATACGGTATATTGATTTTATTATTCTTTGTTGTTGTAGAGAAGTAGTTGTATTCTGAGAATTTTCTCAATATAAATTACTCTAAAAAAGAATAGTCGGAGTATTGGCGAAATAGTTACAGGTAAAATGCTTTGAAGGCTGATAAAATTCAATGAAATAGATCAATATTTCATGAAAACGGAAGGTAATTTGAAAATATCGATCTTTTTTAGGTATTAATCTTAATTATGGTAAAAACGCAAAGATTATATTCATTTATCTTATTGTTAAGAAAGCTAATGTCGCTGATGAAGCTAAGCGGTTATGCGTACGCTTCGAAAGAATCAACTTTGTTGATTCCTGTCTTTGCTTTCTTAAAAGTGAACTGTCAGATACTAAGCCTTTGTGTTAAATATAAGTTGAAGAAAAGCAGGATTAGGTGTAGTTAAGAATTGGTTCAGTTTAAGGCACAAAAAAGACCTACATTTCTGTAAGTCTTTTGCTCCTCCTGCTGGGCTCGAACCAGCGACCCTCTGATTAACAGTCAGATGCTCTAACCAACTGAGCTAAGGAGGAATGTCCTTTGTTTTAAGTGGTGCAAATATAGGACGAATATTTATACCCTACAAATATTTTTAAGAAAAATTTTAAAAAAATTATAATTTACCCATAAATACTTTGAAGATGTCGCTTCCAAAGATCAGTAACATCAATCCTAACAGGAAGATAACTCCGATCATCTGGGCGTTTTCCAAAACTTTCTGCGGAACCGGTTTTCCTACAATAATTTCATATAAAGTAAATAAAACGTGCCCACCATCAAGTCCAGGAATAGGAATAAGGTTCAGGAATGCCAGCCATACAGAGAACATCGCTGTAAAGCTCCAGAAAGCCACCCAGTTGATTTTAACGCTTCCATCCGCATCTTTATCTACAGGCATATTTTTTACAATAGCAATAGGCCCTCCGACGTTCTTATACCCCTGAACTTTAGAATTGAACATGATTTTGAACTGCTTTACCTGAGTGGTCAATGCTTCGATTGTTCTTGTAAATCCTCTTGGAATAGCTTCTCCGAAAGAATATTTTTTATTCGTTACAATATCTTTTGCTATGCTTTTGGTATCGATGGCGATCCCCAGTTTTCCGTTTTTGTCCACAGAAACAGCTGGTAATGTCTGTACAGCTCCGTTTCTTTCAACATCCACAGAAACTGTTTTTCCTTTATTTTCACTTAAAAGAGTGCTTACTTCATCAAAGAATGCCGCTTTCTTACCGTTGATTCCTACAATTTTATCACCTTTTGCCAGTCCGGATGCCTGGGAAGAAGGAGTAGCCAACGAATCAATAACCATAGATACCCTTGGAGAGATGTATAGTTTTGCTTCTTTCTGCTTAAGAACATCTGCAACACCGTCTGCATTGACAGGGAAAGTAACTTCCTGTCCGTTTCTGTTTACGGTAACATGATCTCCCAAAAGAATATTGATGGAAGTATTTTCAAGTCTTTCTGCCGGTTTTCCGTCTACACTAATGATTTTGTCACCATTCTGGAAACCCATTTTCTTTCCTGCAGAAGTGGCTTCAATACCATTTTTAAATTTTGTAATATCTGTATAAGTTTCTCCGTTGAAGAATGATAAACAGCTGTAGATTAACCACGCAAGAAAAAAGTTAACGGTAACTCCCCCCAGCATAATGATAAGTCTCTGCCACGCTGGTTTTGATCTGAACTCCCAAGGTTCTGCCGGTTTTTTCATCTGGGCAGTATCCATACTTTCGTCCACCATTCCTGCAATCTTCACGTATCCTCCAAAAGGAAGCCATCCGATTCCGTATTTTGTTTGTTCAGGGTGTTTTCTCCAGTCGTTGTCCGGAAGTTTTGATATATCGATAGGAACTTCTTCCTTCTTTCCGTTAACCTCTATTACTTCAGAATCCGGCAGATTCTTGGATAAAAATTTATACTGCCATTTTCCGTTGATTTTCTTCATGGAGAATATGGAGAAGTAAGGATCAAAAAACAGGAAAAACTTCTCTGCTCTGGTCTTGAACCATATTGCCGGTAAAAAATGCCCAAGCTCATGAAGAAGCACAAGTATAGAGATGCTCAGAATGAACTGAAAAAGTTTGATTGCTATTTCCATTAATAAATTTTAGATTTTAAATTGCAAAGGTAACAATTATCAAAACTATGCCAAATAAAAAAGCTCCCCGAAACGAGAAGCTTTGTCATATTTAAAGACGATTTGATTATAAATTGAAAGAAACGCCAAGACTGCCATTGTTACCTACTTCTGCAAAAACCCCAATTTTCTCTGTGAAGAAATAACGGGCTCCGATGTGAGCGCCTACTCCAAAGTCTCTTCCAAGCACTCCAAGGTCTACGCCTGGGTAAATATCCCATTTTGAAGGAAGATTCAGGGCTTCCTGCAAATGAAAGTTCAGTCTTCCGAAAACAAAAACACGATTATCCTTATCGTTGTCTTTGTAATTGTCAAAATACCCATTGATCCCGGCACCCACTGAAATAAGTTTGTTGAGTCCATAGTCGTAAGTTCCCGTAATTCCGGTTCCATATCCCCAGGCGCTCAGCCCCAGTTGTATTTTCTGATCTCCCTTTCCTGTCCAGGCCTGAGCATTAGCCATAGCACCAAAAAAGAAGATCGCCACCATAAAAAACAATTTCTTCATAAATTTTTAATTTTAAGGATAATAATAAAAAATATTTCTATCAAAAATGAAACCGAAAGAACGGCAATATGATAAAAACGGTTGACTTTAATACATTATTAAGAAATAGTGCCCGATTTTTGTGTGAAAAACTACTTTTTCAACCATTTAATTCTCCTTTTGTAAAGATAAAAGCTGTATTTTTATACTTCATATTTGAAATAATTTAAAAGAATAAAAGATGAAAGTTGCAGGGCTTAATTTAGATATCATCTGGAAAAATAAAACTGAGAATTTTGCACGGATAGAAAGTGAACTGCTGAATGTGGAGGCAGATCTGTTTCTTCTTCCTGAAATGTTTTCAACAGGTTTCTGTATGGATGCTTCCGAAGTATCAGACAGGAATAATGAATCACTGGAATTTTTGAAAAAGATCTCAAAAGAGAAAAATGCAGCATTCTGCGGGAGTGCTCCGGTAGAACAAAACGGTAATTTCTACAACAGAATGTATTTTGTGAAGCCGGATGGCGAAATCTCCTTTTATGATAAAAGACACCTGTTCTCTTTTTCCGGAGAAGATAAGGTCTACACACCGGGAAAAGAAAGAGTAATCGTTGAATACAAAGGAATACGTTTCCTGCTTCAGGTATGTTATGATCTTCGTTTTCCTGTTTTTGCCCGAAATAATGATGATTATGATGCCATTTTATATGTTGCCAATTGGCCCGAGAAGAGAGTAGGAGCCTGGGAGCATCTGTTGAAAGCCAGAGCTATTGAAAATTTATCTTTTGTATTTGGTCTCAACAGAATTGGAACTGATGGAAATGATCTGTTGTATCAGGAAAGTTCTCACTGCTTCTTTGGTGATGGAAAAGAAATTTCTCAGAAACAGGGAAATCTCGTATCTGCAGAATTATATATGGAAGAATTGAACGATTTTAGAAAGCATTTTCAGTTTTTGAATGACCGGGATAGTTTCTCCATTCAACTATAAAAAATAATAAAGGCTGAAATTCACGTGAACTTCAGCCTTTATTATTTTTTGTCTTTATCTAAACATATTGTTGCAGAAGGTTCGTTAACGTGTTCACATCATGAACACCACTTTCCTTCCATAGCATTTCTCCTTTTTTGAAAATGGCCAGTGTAGGAACCCCGCGCACTCCGTATTGAGCGGCCAATGCGGGATATTGATCTACATCTACCTTTATAATTCTGGCCCCTTCGCCAATGTTTTCCTTTACCGTATTTAATACCGAAGACTGTACTTTACAAGGCTGGCACCATGTTGCGAAAAAATCTATCAGAACAGGTCTTTCGGAATCTATAATTTCCTGAAATTTTTGTGACATAGTTTTGGTTTTATTAGTTTGCTTTTTTGTTTGTTTCGTCCTGAATCGCTTTTACATGTTTCCAGGTTGTACCATCATAAGCCTCCACACCATTTTTCTTCAGAATTTCCATCGCCTGATCTGCCTGAATTCCTTTATTGCAAAATACAACAACTTTTTTTCCTTTTAAAGTTTCTATGTTGTTTTGAATCTCTGCCAAAGGAATATTGATTGCATTTTTTGCTGTTCCTGCAGCATACTGCTCCGGAATCCTGACATCTACCAGTGTTACCTCAGAACTGTTGACTACTTCTTTAATGCTGGCAGTAGGAATTGCTGTTGTAGGCGATGTCTTACAGCTACTTAGTATAAAAGTCAACACTAAAATTAATCCGGAAAACTGAATTTTCATGATCTTACAGGGTCTTAGATTGGCATACGAAATCTGTAGTTGGCAGTTTTTCTGTTTTTTTGATCCCGTTAAAACCACCTTCTATTTCGGTAAAATTCCTGATTCCGTGTGAGTTAAGTATGCTTGCTGCAATCATACTTCTGTATCCGCCGGCACAGTGAAGGAAAAAATGTTCAGAATCATCAATAGTGCGTGCCCAGTCACTGATAGTGTCTAGTGGCTTATTATAAGCATTGTCAATGTGTTCTGCAGAATACTCGGTGAGTTTTCTTACATCAATTACGGTAGCATCTGCTGTAAACTGTTCTGCAAATTCAGCCGGAGTAATTCTTTTGATCTCATCCGTTTCCTTACCTGCATTTTTCCATGCTTCAAAACTGCCTTTCAGGTATCCTATCACATTATCAAAGCCTACTCTGCTCAGTCTGGTAATCACTTCCTCTTCAGTACCTTCATCAGTAATTAATAATAAAGGGTGTTTTACATCTACAATAAGCGTTCCTACCCATGGGGCGAAATCTCCTTTCAGTCCTATGTTGATAGAGTTCGGAACAAATCCTTTATGGAAGTCCGCAGCTCCTCTTGTATCTAAAATTAATGCTCCAGTTTCTTCCGCCAAAGCTTCAAAGTCCTCCGCTTCAACAGGCTGCAGCCCCTTGTTCATTACAACATCAAGGCTTTCATAGCCACCTTTGTTTAAAGCGACATTCATCCCGAAGTATTTCGGTGGAGCTGTTAAACCATCCAGAACTTCTCTGACGAAAGACTCTTTATTCGGTTGATTAAGTGCATAGTTGGTCTTCTTTTGATTTCCTAAAATGTCTACCGTTTCCTTCTGCATATTCTTTCCGCACGCAGATCCGGCTCCGTGAGCCGGATAAACTGTGATGCTGTCATCCAACGGCATAATTTTGCTCTGAAGGCTATCATATAGAATTCCCGCAAGATCCTCCTGGGTAAGATTAGTCGCCTTTTGAGCAAGATCCGGTCTTCCTACATCTCCCAGAAACAATGTGTCACCTGTGAAAATTGCAGTTTCAACACCATTTTCGTCTATTAAAAGGTAAGTACTACTTTCCATGGTGTGTCCCGGTGTGTGCAGTACCTTTATCTTAACTTTTCCGATCTCAAAAATCTGATTATCTTCAGCAATAATGGCATCAAATTCAGGAACAGCAGTAGGTCCGTATACAATCGGAGCACCTGTCTTCTTGCTTAAATCCAAATGTCCGGATACGAAATCAGCATGGAAATGAGTTTCAAAAATATATTTTAAAGTGACATTATCTTTTTCCAGGCGATCCAGATAAGGTTTTACTTCTCTTAAAGGATCAATAATGACAGCTTCATTCTCTGATACAATATAATAGGCACCCTGAGCCAGACAGCCCGTATATATTTGTTCAATTTTCATTGGGTCTTTTTTTTAATGAGTTAAAGATACGAAGTATTAGATCAATTCTAAACGAAATGTTAAATTCCATTGATAGTTTCTTTCAATACTTTCTTAAACGTACGTTTGGTATCTGCTGTTTTTTTAGCAAAAAGAATGCCTTACATAATGTCAATTGGCAAATGCTGTTTTATATCATGTCCTGCTTCTGGAACAATGTCTTTAAAGCATTCATTTTACTCTATCTGATAATATATTTTGTACAGAATTTCATTGGTGCTTTCTGTAATGTTCTTCTCTGTTTTGAATTGGAGATATTCCTCTTTATTAGCTTCTCCTTCATCATAACGGATCAGTCTTTTGTACTTATCATAGAGGTAATCTTTAATTTTTCCGTTGTCTGCTAATCTAATTATTTCACCAAAATATTTTTTAGTGTCTTCGTGCATCGGCCATTTTGTTTCATGAGTTTTATAGAATTCTATCATTTTGTCTATAGCATATACTTCAGACTCGATATTCATATCATTGAAGCCTGTCAGAAGTTCTTTTTTTTCTGCATTTTCTCCCAGCCATTTTATTTTTGCATACACCGAAGCAAGCACAGCATTAGTCATCATGGAATCTCTTTTGATAACAGGAGATAAGATGATATCCGGAGTATGGCTAATAGGAAGAGTTTTTTTAGCAGCGATATCCAATACACCAAAATATGTCTCAGCTTTGTTTTTGAGTTCAGACAGTTGATCATGGGTCATTTCATCGCTTGATCCTCTGATTTTAAAGCCCCATCCTCCACATTCATAAATAGAAAGGAGTGACTTCTTATCAGTATATTTTACACCTTTGAAAAAATCACGTTCACCCATTGAATGATCAAAAATTGAATAGATATAGTTTACTTTTACCTTATCATTGGATATATTTCCAAACATAGGTTTTAAGTCTACACTTTTATTGGAATTCTGATTCAGAACCGTTTCATATATGGAAAATTCGTCTCTCAAAAGCTGGTTGTCAACTAATTTTTTAGGATAAATATAGAAGGTCAGGACCGTTTTACTTTTTTTACGGTGTTGTTGTACATAGCTTACCACAATGTGCTTATTCTGTAGATCATAAGATACTATTTCTTCTCTTTGAAAGCCAGACCATAAAACTGGGAAAACGGCTGATGTCGGTAAGTGGGTGTAATCGCCTTTAATCTGTAAATTAACAGGTTCATTTCTTTTCTGAGCAAGAAACAAGGTGGAGGAAAAAGCAAAAATAACGAGTAGAATTTTTTTTAATGAAATCATGTGTGGTATATATGTTGTTCTCAAGGCTAAATTAGAAAATAAATTTAGGGAACTTAGAATATAATTTAATTATTAATATTATTTTATTTACTCAAATTTTTCTAAAAAATTTTATATTTATAAGTTTAAAAAAGCAATCAAATGGCAGACAAAACACAATTTATTGAAGAACTTAACGCTAGATATACTCCTAAAGGAGAACATATAATATTAGGAAAAGGGATGTTGGATGGAGAAGTTGTTACGGAAGTAAACGTAACCATTCCTCTGAAAACGATTAACCGCCACGGTCTTATTGCCGGAGCTACCGGAACCGGTAAGACAAAAACATTACAGGTATTCGCAGAACAGCTTTCTCACGCAGGAATTCCGTCTCTCGTTCTGGATATTAAAGGGGACTTTTCCGGGATTGCAGAAGCAGGACAAATGAATCCCATCATTGAGGAAAGATATGCGAAGACACAGCTTCCATATAATCCCCAAGGCTTTCCGGTAGAATTGATGAGCATTTCAGGAGGAAAAGGAGTGAAACTGAGGGCTACGGTTACAGAATTCGGGCCTGTTTTATTAAGCAAAATCCTTGAATTGAATGATACCCAGCAAAGTATCATGTCTATTGTCTTCAAATATTGTGATGATAAAGGACTTCCCTTAATTGACCTTAATGATCTGAAGAAAGTGCTGCAGTATGTAACGGATAATGCACAGGGAAAAGCGGAGCTTGCTGCCAATTACGGATCCATTGCATCAGCATCTTTGGGAGCTATTTTAAGATCTATTGTAGCTTTGGAGCAGCAGGGCGCAGCAGGATTTTTCGGTGAATTAAGCTTTGACGTTCATGATTTACTGGAAACAAGAGATGGAAAAGGAGTGGTTAATATTTTAAGAGTCGCAGATATTCAGAATAAGCCACAGCTTTTCTCAACATTTATGCTTTCGCTTTTTGCTGAAATTTATATGACGTTTCCGGAAGAAGGAGACAGTGGGAAACCAAAGCTGGTACTATTCATTGATGAAGCCCATCTGATTTTTGATGAAGCTTCCAAAGCGCTTCTTTCACAGATCGAAACAATGGTGAAACTGATCCGTTCCAAAGGAGTAGGAATTTATTTTATTACCCAGATTCCCGGGGATGTTCCAGAAAATATTCTTTCCCAATTAGGGTTAAAAATACAGCACGCTTTAAGAGGATTTACCGCAAAAGATAAAAAAGAAATTACCAAAGCGGTAGAAAATTATCCTACCACAGAATATTACGAAGCTTCCAGCCTGATCCAGAATCTGGGAATTGGAGAAGCATTTGTGACAGCTCTGGATGAAAAAGGAATACCGACACCATTAGTGCATACTTACCTGATTTCTCCCGAATCGAGAATGGATGTTCTGAATGAAGCAGAAATCTCCGATCTTACTTCCAGATCAGCAATGGTAGCAAAATATGAGCAGGCATTAGACAGAGAGTCTGCTTATGAAATGCTGACCACCAGAATGGAACAGGCAGCACAAAACCCCGCACCTACACAGAAGGCAAAACCCGTAAAAGAAGAACCCGGAATGTTCGAACAGGTTTTACAGAGTAAGGCTGGCCGTACCTTTACCTCTACTTTAATGAGGGAAGGAGCAAAAGCCATTCTCGGAATGTTCGGGCTGGGAGGCAGAAGAAGATAATTTTGAAAGCTAACCTGCTGTATTTTGATATATTTTTTGTTATTTTAGCAGGTTATCTTTACATAACAGTAAAAACAGAGCCTTATTTTATTGGGGAATAAAAGCGGGTCTAAATAGTAAACTAGAAAAACAGCAGTTAACACACATTCATGTATTCAATTATAGATATAGAAAGTAATGGTGCAGGTTATAGAAATGAATGCATTATAGATATCGCCATCTACAGATATGACGGTCAGAAAATTACAGATCAGTTTATATCCCTTGTAAACCCCGAAGGTGATATTACTCCTTTTGTACAGAAGTTGACCAGTATTACCCCAAAAATGGTCAAGACTGCTCCGAAATTTCATGAAATTGCCAAAAGAGTGATAGAAATTACTCAGAATACAACTTTGGTAGGGCATAATATTGATTTTGATTACAGGATGCTTCGCCAGTCATTCAAAAGGCTTGGTTATGATTTTAAAATCAATACTTTAGATACAATTCCGTTAGCAAAAAAACTGATTCCTGATGAAGTAAGTTATTCGTTGGGAAAACTGGTGAAATCATTGGGTATTCCATTGACCAACCATCACAGGGCGGAAGGCGATGCAAGAGCTACATTAGAACTTTTCAAACTTCTGATCTCAAAAGATATTGAAAATGAGATTATTCAGAAGCAGCATGATGAGTCTAATGCCAAAACGTATATCAACAAAATCAAAGAACTGACTCAGGATCTTCCTAATGACAAAGGTTTTGTGTATTTTCAGGATGAAGCAGGACGTATTATGTTTTCTGATTATGTTCAGGATATCAACAAATTTTCCAAAAAGGTTTTCAATTCCAAATCAAAAAAATGGGAACAGATTCAGAAAGATGTTGAACAGATTAATTTTGAGCTTACAGGAACAGATATTATTGCCAAACTGATCCTTAATTCCAAGAATATTAAAAAGAAAGAAGTGTTACCTTTCGGATTATATTTCAGGAATAATAAATATGTAGTTGAGAAAAATAAGCTTAATAAAACTGAGAAGCCGGTCTTAAAATTCAGATCATTTACACAGGGCGCAAAAGCGGTTCAGTTCATAGGATCTCAGGAAGAATTTAAGGATTTTGCTGTCTTGAAACAAAAAATTGAATTCAGAAAAAGAAATGAACTTTGGCTCGGGCCGGGAAGGAAATTAGGAGAAAAACTGTTTTTAATTATAGAAAACGGAAAAGTAGTTTCATTTGGCTTCTATGAATTGTTTACGCAGATTCAGACGCTGAGTAAGCTGGCTAAGCTGAAAATTGACCTTCCGTTGTCTTCCACGGATCTGAATAACGAGTTGCAGCTGGCA
The DNA here is from genome assembly GCF_036362765.1 of Chryseobacterium sp. CP-77. NCBI lineage: Bacteria > Pseudomonadati > Bacteroidota > Flavobacteriia > Flavobacteriales > Weeksellaceae > Chryseobacterium > Chryseobacterium sp. CP-77. The sequence continues at coordinate 3,269,903 of NZ_CP143637.1, read as the reverse complement.
CTTCTTCGTGCGGATTTTGAGACATTACCACTGCCGAAGTGACAGAGTATTTACATGTTATAAGTTTATTCTGAGGAAAATACAATTCAAATCAATTTTCCTGAAATCAAAAAATAAATAGTATTTTTGCAAAAAATAAATAGAAGCAATGCAAAATTTTAAACAAAATAAAACTGGAAAAAAGGGAACTGTAAAGTTCTCTAAGGTTTGGAATATTTAAAAGAGTTGTCTTGCATAAAAAATAATCAATGTGGCAGGCTCTTTTTCGAAGAATCTGCCTTTTTTTATGTTAAAATGAAATTATGAATTCAAAAGAATTATTAAAGATTGCCAATGAGTTTGGCACACCGGTGTATGTTTATGATGCTGAATCCATCAAAATTCAATACGAAAAACTTACCTCTTCATTTTTAAAACATACTAAGTTCTTCTACGCAGCGAAGGCCTTGACCAATATCAATATTCTTAAGTATGTCAAGAATCTGGGTGCATCTTTGGATTGTGTATCTATCAACGAAGTTAAGCTGGGATTAAAGGCAGGATTTTCGAAAGAAAAAATATTATTTACACCCAACTGTGTTGACCTGGCGGAAATAGAGGAAGCAATGACTTTTGGAGTTCATATTAACATTGATAACATTTCTATTCTTGAGCAATTCGGGAATAAATACGGAAATACCTATCCGATTTTAGTAAGAATCAATCCGCATATTTTTGCAGGGGGTAACTATAAGATTTCAACTGGGCACATCGACAGTAAATTCGGGATTTCTATTCACCAGGTTCGTCACATCGAAAGAGTGATGAAGAGTACCAACCTGAATGTTGAAGGTCTTCACATGCATACGGGAAGCGAAATTAAAGATCCTGATGTATTTCTTCAGGCTTTGGAGATTATGCTGGAACTTTCTGAGCATTTCCCGAACCTGAAATATCTGGATATGGGAAGCGGGTTCAAAATCCCTTACCAGGACAGTGAAGAAGAAACTGATGTGAAAACATTAGGAAAAAAAGTGGAAAAAGTAATTTCTGAATTTTCAAAATCTACAGGAAAAAAATTCGAATTATGGTTTGAACCTGGAAAATTCTTAGTAGGAAAAAGCGGGTATTTATTAGTGAAAGCTAATGTAATCAAGCAGACAACAGCTACTGTTTTTGTTGGAGTGAATTCCGGATTTAATCACCTGATCCGGCCAATGTTCTATGATTCTTACCATATGATTGAAAACCTGTCCAATCCAAAAGGTGCCGAAAGAATTTATACGGTAGTAGGAAATATCTGCGAAACAGATACGTTCGCATGGGACAGAAAACTGAACGAGGTAAGAGAAGGAGATATTCTTGCTTTCCATAATGCAGGAGCTTACGGTTTTGAAATGAGTTCTAACTTCAATTCAAGATTAAAGCCTGCTGAAGTATTATTCTTGGACGGAAAAGCTCATTTGATCCGTAAAAGAGACGAGTTTGAAGACCTTTTGAGAAATCAGATTGAAATAGTGATGTAAAATCCGAAACATACGATATGAACAGCCACCTTTTTGGTGGCTGTTTTGTTTTACATGAAATGAAACCTCACGGGTTTTCAAAACCCGTGAGGTTTCAATAGAATCAAAATTTACATTACAATTTTTTAACATCGAGTTAGGGATGGAGTCTCAATTTTATTAGTTAAATTTGATAGAGATAGGAAGATTTTCTTCTTCTCAAATACTATTTTCACCAAAAAATAACCACCAAAACAGACTAATTATGGCAAAAAACATAGCAGAGCAGATTGTTGAAATGCTCGAAAATGCCAATGTGAAAAGAATTTATGCAGTAACCGGCGACAGTCTCAATCATCTGAATATTGCCGTTAAAAAAAGCAGCATCCAATGGATTCATGTAAGACACGAAGAAGTAGGGGCTTATGCCGCCGCTGCGGAGGCTGAGCTTGATGGTTTGGCAGTTTGTGCCGGAAGCTGCGGGCCAGGACACGTTCATTTGATCAATGGAGTGTATGAAGCTCATCGCTCTCATGTTCCTATGCTGGTGATTGCTTCCACCATTCCCAGTGATGAAATGGGCATGGATTACTTTCAGGAAACCAATACGATAAAGCTGTTTGATGACTGCAGCTATTATAATCAAATGATTACAAGACCTGAACAGGTACAGAGAACCTTGCAGACCGCCATTCAGCATGCTATATCCAAAAAAGGAGTTGCGGTGATAGGTCTACCGGGAGATGTTTCTGAGCTGGATGCCGAAGAAGGCTCTACTTCCACCCAAATCTTTAAAACCAATCCTGTCATAAGACCTTCGGATGACGAGTTGAAAAGCCTGTCAACACTGATAAATAATAGTAACAAAGTAACAATCTATTGCGGAATTGGTGCTGCTGAAGCACGCGATGAAGTGATTGCTTTGTCCAATTTGTTAAAAGCACCTGTAGGATATTCATTCCGCGGGAAAATGGCTATTCAGCCCAATAATCCCAATGAGGTAGGGCTTACAGGTCTGTTAGGATTTCCTTCGGCCTATCATGCCATGCACGAAGCTGATCTTGTTATTCTCCTGGGAACGGATTTCCCTTATCAGAAATTCATGCCTGTAAAAAATAAAATCGTCCAGATTGATGAAAGTCCTGAAAGATTAGGAAGAAGAGCAAAACTGGAGCTGGGGCTTTCCGGAGACGTCAAAGAAACCATTAAAGCACTGCTTCCCTTACTCGAAGAAAAAACGGATGTTCATTTTCTGAATGAACAGCTGGCGTTTTACGATGAAGTAAAAGAAAACCAGTTGGAGTATGTTAAAGATTCTGGAAAAGAGAATGCTATTCAGCCGGAATATGTGGCTTACACTTTAGATAAACTTGCTAAACATGATGCTATTTTTACCGTAGATACCGGAATGTGCTGCGTTTGGGGAGCCCGCTTTATTACAGGAACAGGCGAAAGGAAAATGCTGGGATCATTTAATCATGGATCAATGGCTAATGCGATGCCAATGGCGATAGGTGCTGCATTGGCACATCCCGAAAAACAAGTGATTGCCCTTTGTGGAGATGGAGGATTATCTATGCTTTTAGGAGATATGGCTACTATTTTTCAGTATAAATTACCAATCAAATTAATTGTTTTCAATAACAGAACCCTGGGAATGGTAAAGCTGGAGATGGAAGTTGGCGGAATGCCAGATAATGAAACAGATATGATCAATCCGGATTTTGCCATGGTAGCACATGCAATGGGCTATCCGGGAAAAAACGTTCATCTTCCCGAAGATGTGGAAAGTGCTATCAAAGAATGCCTGAATTATGAAGGACCTTATCTTCTGAATATTTTCACCAATCCCAATGCGCTGGCTCTTCCTCCCAAGATTGAATTTGACCAGATCATGGGAATGAGCAAATCTATGGCTCAGCTCATGCTTGGAGGGAAAATGGATGAGGTTTTTGAAACGGTGAAGACCAATTATAAACATATCAAAGGCCTGCTTTAAGAAGAAAAGAAAAAAAGAAAGTTATCTGAAATCAGAACCCATATGTAAAACTTCATGCTTGGCGTGAAGTTTTTCTTTTTTATACATAAGCTAAATATTTACCTTTGTTTATTATTAGAAAACAATCATGAGAGCTATATTTTTATTTTTGGCATTATGTGTGATGAATTTTTCATGGGCACAGGATCAGGAAGAAAGGGATGATTCCTTCATCAGAGAAAGCAACAAAAATCTTTTAAAAATAGATATTAGAGAACCCTTTATGCAGGTTGCTGTAAAATGTAATGCTTTTAAACCCGCTGCTTTTGAAGGAGGTGTTGCAGCCTACAAAGATATCCTGAACCGATATATGTATGCGTACCTGAATTCTGATTTCTATGCTTTGACGGGAGATTTTACCTTTACCTTAGTGCTTGATGACAAAGGAAAAGTAACGGATGTGAAAGGAATGCCTAAGGTGGCCAACAGCGAAGTTTTCTTTGATGATATGCAGTACGTTGTAAGAAGGATAAAGAAAAACTGGATTCCGGCGTCTTGTAACGGGAAGCCAGTAGCCTCACAGATTAAAGTTAAAATGAACTTCTCTTCAATGTCCGTGGATATTGATTAAATAATATAAACACAATAATGAAAAAGACTTTTATTATGTTTTTTCTGGCTTTTGTATCTCTGTATAAAGCGCAGATACTTGATGAATATCCGGAGAAACAAAGCTTTTATGAAGGAGGAATGGTTAATTTTTACAAAGATGTTCACGAATATCTTATTAATAATAAATTTAAGGAGTGTGATGAAAAAGAGATTTATCAGCCAAGAATTATTGTAACAGAAAAAGCTGAAGTTAAATTCATCAAAGATTCTGATACGGCTAATATTGCAAGAAACAAATGTGCATACAATATGTCCAGGGAGCTTCTTAAAAACCTTAAAAAATGGAAGCCGGCTGAAGCCAAAGGCTGGAAAATTGGGGCTATTACTGAGTTTATTTTATATCCAAAAGATGTAATGAGTAATTACCAGCCGGGTTATGATGCCAATAAATTTGTAGCGCATACCAAATACCCTGAAGGATCGAAAGCTTTTCATACTTTATTTCATGATAATTTTATGACGATTTTTTCAGATTATCAGCTTAACGGAAAGGTAAATCTGGAATTTTATATCAGCAAAGACGGTCATATTATTAATCCAAGAGTTTATCCTGAAGTTTACAATCAAAATTTTAATACTGATTTTATGCGGACTCTTGCAAGAATGAAAAAGACCTGGATACCAGCTTTTTATAAAGATATTCCGATTGTGGAGAGGATTTCATTTCCGGTACAGTTTTCAATAACATTTACTGAAAGATAATCCTGACATTCTGTCACAATATTTTGTATCTTTGCAAACTTATTCGTTCGTAATTTAAAATTACGAACCTTAAATCGATTATCGTGCAGGAAAAATATATAGACGAAACAAAACAGGGCGAAGCTTTTGCTATTGCAGAAAGACCGGAGAACTCTAAAAAACTGTTTTTAGAAAGCTATGGCTGTCAGATGAATTTCTCTGACTCTGAGATTGTTGCATCCATTCTTAATGAACAGGGCTATAATACAACGATGAAAGTTGAAGAAGCCGACCTGATTCTTTTAAATACATGCTCCATCCGCGAAAAAGCGGAACAGACCGTAAGAATGCGTCTTTCTCAGTTTAAAAATCTTAAAAAGGAAAGACCGAATATGACGGTTGGTGTTCTGGGATGTATGGCGGAAAGACTGAAAACCAAGTTCTTGGAAGAAGAACAGTTGGTGGATCTTGTTGTAGGTCCGGATGCCTACAGAGACTTACCGAACCTTTTGAAAGAAACCGATGACGGGAGAGATGCCATCAACGTTATTCTTTCCAAAGAAGAGACGTATGCCGATATCAATCCTGTCCGTTTAGGAGGAAACGGTGTTACCGCTTTTGTGACCATTACAAGAGGTTGTGATAACATGTGTACATTCTGTGTGGTTCCATTTACCAGAGGACGAGAAAGAAGCCGTGACCCGCACTCTATTATTGAAGAATGTAAAGATCTTGCCAATAACGGATATAAAGAAATTACCCTTTTAGGACAAAACGTAGACTCTTACCTTTGGTATGGTGGTGGTCCTAAAAAAGATTTTGCCAAGGCATCTGAAATACAGAAAGCAACGGCTGTAAATTTTGCGCAACTTCTTGATTTAGTGGCTAAAGCTGTTCCTGAATTGAGAATCAGATTCTCTACTTCCAATCCTCAGGATATGAGTCTGGACGTATTCAGAATGATGGCAAAACATGACAATATCTGTAAATATGTACATCTTCCTGTACAAAGCGGAAGCAATAATATGCTGGAAGCGATGAACAGACAGCATACCCGTGAAGAATATCTTGATCTGATCAGAAAAGCGAAAGAAATTGTTCCGGAAGTAGCATTTTCACAGGATATGATCGTAGGATTCTGTAATGAAACAGAAGAAGACCACCAGGATACGTTAAGTCTGATGAGAGAAGTGGAATATGACTACGGTTATATGTTTGCGTACTCAGAAAGACCGGGAACTCCTGCTCACAAGAAAATGGAAGACAATATTCCGGCTGATGTGAAGCAGAGACGTCTTGCTGAGGTTATTGCCCTTCAGGGAGAGCTTTCAAAACAAAGAATGAAATCGTATGTTGGAAGAGAGCACCAGATTCTGATTGAAGGAATTTCCAAGAAAAATAAAAACCAGTGGAAAGGAAGAAACTCTCAGAATGCCGTATGTGTCTTCGATAAACTGGAAGGACAGAAAATAGGTGACATTGTGAACGTTTTTGTGTATGACAATACGCAAGGCACACTTTTAGGGAGAACAGCAGAATAAAATTAAGTTTCAGGGTATAAAAGAATTTGGCCAGACAAGCGAAAAGATGCTATCCCTGAAAAACTTAAAAGAAAAATATATATTCTGAAAAAATCAACGGGTATATTACCGTAAGATTTTTAGTAAATTGTTACGCAGTTTACAAAATCACTCGAAGGCTGGATGCCGGAAGAGATAAAAGGTTTAAAAGTAGATGATTATCAGGATTTAACCTATAAATTGAAAATGGAAAAGTTTCAGAGGTATTACCTTAGCTTTTTGTTACTTATCGTTTACACCAATACTATTGCACAGGTCAACTGTAATGCAGTAGAGGGTGAGAACTGCAAAAAAGCGTGTGAGTTATACAACTGGGCTTCAGATTTACAAAGTTTCGCAGAATCTCAGGAAGGTTTTGATAAAGCCATTGAACTGTGTCCGGATTTCTCCCATGCTTATATGGAAAAAGCCGTTCCATATCTTAAAAACGGAGATTTTGTAACCTGGAAGATTTTAATTGATAAAGCCGTTGCCTTAGATCCCGGGATGCACCCTGGTTACAGAGGCTGGACAAAGTTTCAGTTTCTGAGAGGCTATAGAAGTGCAATTCAGGATTTAGAAGGTTTAAAAAAATATAAGCCCGGAGACTTAGGAAGATCTCAGAACGGAGACTATAATCTGGACGTAGTAAGAGCGGTGTCCTACGCTGCTTCAGGACAGAAAGAAAAAGCATCTGGGATTATAGAAAGGTTTCTGGCTGCCAGAGGTTATGCGAAGGGACTGTTTGATCATTATCAGCTGGGTGTTACCTATCTTGAGCTGGGAAGATATGACAAAGCCCTGGAAAATTTTGAAAAACAAAGCAAAGGGTACGACTTTGCTGAGAATACATACTTTAAAAGTAAAGTTTCTAAGATCAGAAACAAAGATTATTTGGATTTAAACATGTTAGCCCTGCAAACGTATGATGAAGGAAAGGCCATGAAAGCTGTCTGCACTCATCAATTTAACAAGGTCTACACACAACAGGTTGAAGTGCTGTAGAAGATTAACATTCAATCAATAATCAAAAATTTACTTATGAGCAACGAGCTACAAAACATAAAAAACCGTTTCGGAATTATCGGAAACTTTCCTGCACTCAATCGTGCCCTGGAAAAATCTATCCAGGTTGCACCCACAGATATCTCTGTACTTGTGATTGGAGAAAGTGGGGTGGGAAAAGAATTTATTCCGAAAATCATTCATTCAGAATCCAGAAGAAAACATCAGCCTTATATCGTGGTAAACTGTGGAGCCATTCCGGAAGGAACCATAGACTCTGAGCTATTCGGGCACGAAAAAGGAGCTTTTACAGGAGCTACAGCTACAAGAAAAGGATATTTTGAAGTGGCAGACGGCGGAACCATCTTTTTGGATGAGGTAGGAGAACTTCCCCTTCAGACTCAGGTACGTCTTTTAAGAGTGCTGGAAAGTGGTGAATTTATGAAAGTAGGTTCTTCACAGGTACAGAAAACCAATGTGAGAATTGTGGCAGCTACCAACGTTAATATGATGAAAGCCATCCATGACGGAAGGTTCCGTGAGGATTTGTATTACCGTTTGAATACCGTTCAGATTGATATGCCGCCTTTGAGAGAAAGAAAAGGAGATATCCATTTGTTATTCAGAAAATTTGCAATAGATTTTGCTGAAAAATACAGAATGCCGGAGCTGGAGCTGGAGCAGAGTGCTGTTCATTATATAGAAAGTTATTCTTTCCCGGGGAACGTCCGCCAGCTAAGAAACTTAGTAGAGCAGATGACCGTTGTGGAAAGAAACAGAAATATCACTGCAGAAAAACTTGCTGAGTATATTCCGATGGAAACGCATCTCCCAATGGTCGTAAATACTCAAAGTACTCCCAAGCAAAACGATTTCGGAAGCGAAAGGGAAATTATGTATAAAATCCTGTTCGATATGAGGAATGATATTAATGATTTAAAATCCTTAACTTCGGAACTGATCAAGAACAGAGGTACAGCAGATCTGAGCAATCATGAGAAAAACCTGATCAACAGAATTTATACTTCTGATAGTCAGTCACAAGTGAATTCCGGATCGATGTTATATTTTGAAAATAATAATGATACGCCGGCCGTTCAGACTCCTACGATTATTTCAAACCCTGATGACAGCTATGAAGATATTGAAGATATCGAAATTGAAGAAAACAGACCGGAATCACTTTCTCTTCAGAATAATGAAAAAGATTTGATTATCAAGGCTTTGGAGAAGCATAAGGGACGTAGAAACAGAGCTGCAGATGAGCTGGGAATCTCACAAAGAACTTTATACAGAAAAATAAAACAATATAACCTGGAAGATTAGCACAACATAAATAATGAAAGTCAATTTAACACCTAAGCCGATCAATTTTAAACTCGGAGAATATATTAATAAAGGTTTCGAACTTTTAAAGAAAGATTTCGGAAATATTTTTGTAGCATTTTTAATGTGCTTTATCATGTCGATCATTCCGTTCTGCGGAATATTAGCGATGGGTAATTTATACAAATACCTTCAAAGGCTGAACAGAAACCAGCCGGCAAGTCCCGGAGATATCTTTGATTTTAAAGATTTTATGCCTTATTTTATGCTGCAGTTAATTGTTTTCGGAGGTGTTTTACTGCTTTACATTCCTTTATTTGCTGTGCTGGGTATATCAGGTGCATTATCTGAGGGTAATGAACCCAATCCAATGGTAGCATTTTTTGTGTTTCCCTATATGTTTTTATTGATTGGAGCGATATATTACTTTGTATTAAAGGGTTTTTATATCATACCATTAATCAGTCTTAAAGGCATCAGGGAAGTAAAAGAAGCCTGGGTTATTTCAAAAATAATGACCAAAGGAAATCTATTGTCAATCTTCCTTTTCTCAGTGGTAGTAAGTATTTTGGCTCAGATTGGGATTATTGCCTGCGGGATAGGAATTTTTCTTACCTTACCATTCTTATATACAGCAAATTATTTTGCTTATGAAGATGCTATTCAACAAATTGAGTATGATGAAATTACGGAAATCGGATTTAAAGATGGATTTTAAAATTAAAAATATAAGCCTGAAACAATCATTACTCACGGGAATGCTCTTTGCGTTGCTGGGAGTTTTAAATTCATGCTACAGCTTTACGGGATCGTCTCTTACAGATGAGAAAACAGTTCAGATCAATGAATTTCCCAATAATGCACCGCTGGTAAATCCTGCATTATCACAACAGTTTTCTACAGCAATACAAAACAGATTTCTTCAAAGAACAACTTTGAAGGGAACGAAAGAAAATCCGGATATCCTGATTGAAGGAGAAATTACAGACTATTCCATTACGCCTACCACCATCAGTTCCAATACCCAGACCAACCCTTCTGGTGGAGTGATTCAACAGGCACAGAATAAACTTACGATTACGGTAAAGGTACATTATGAAAATAAAATCCATCCGGATGCAAGTTTTGACAGAACGTATTCTGATGAAGCCGCTTTCAACAGTGATGTATCCTTAAGTCAGATCGAAGACCAGCAGGTAAAACTGGTAACAGATAGAATTATTAACAAGATATTTAACGACATTGTAGCGAACTGGTAAGATGAATCCGAGAGTTTTAGAATTAATAAAAAATCCGAAAAATATTCAGTCTGAAGACCTTGGTCTTTTGAAAGAAGAGATTCACACTTTTCCTTATATTCAGAATATCAGGGCCCTTCACCTGTATGGCGTGCATCTGTACGAAAAAGAAAACTATCAGAAAGAGCTTTCTACAACAGCTGCGTATACTACTGATAAGAAAATTCTGTATCAGTTGATTAACGGGAAGATCAAACAAGAGCCCAAACCGGAAATTGTTGAAGAGAAAAAACCTTCTGCAACAATCGAAAAGCCAGCTCAATTAGCTCCAAAGGCAAAATCTTTCCCTATTAAAAGAGAAGAGGATATTTCTTTGGAAAAACCATCAGAAGAAAAGGAAAATACTTGTGTATTACCAACCTCACAGGAAGCTAAGCCTATTTATGTAAAAGGTGAACGAAACAGAATTTTATTTGAAGGAGAAGAAAACTTCCTGGATGAAGTAAATTCTGAGACCATTGATATTGAATCTACCCTTGAATCAGGTACTCTGGTAACACAAAAGACAGATACTATAGTTGAAGAACCGGTTCAGGAGGAAGCAGCATCCATACAGACTCAGGGTGATGAAAATGGTGGAGAGAACTTTACACCGGAAACCATCATTAACGAAGAGCAGATTTCTTCAGAAAAAGAGGAAGAAAAGATCGGGGAAGAAGAGAATGTCAGCTTCCATGAAGTAGCCCCATTAGCACCGGAAGTACATATTGAAGAGGCTGTAGCAGAAGAACTTGTAAAAGCTGAATCAACAGCACATGAAACGGAAACTGTTTCTGAGGAAGAACCTGTTCAGCAAGAAGAAATACAGGTTGTAGCAGAAGAGAACGCCGGAGAAAACTTTACACCGGAAGCCATCATTGATGAAGATCAGATTTCTCTTGAAAAAGAAGAAAATGGTAATGAAAAGGCACCTTCAGCGGAATTGTCTGATGCGGAAGTAAGCTTCCATGGAACAGAATCTTTTATGCCGGAAGTTAAAATCCAGGCCAACAACGAGGAGATTTCTGAAACAGCTGAAGTATCTCAATCCAGTGTAAATAAGCATGAGGAGGAGATGAGACGCCTTATTGAGGAAGTTGAAAAGAAAATGAAGGAGGCTAAGCCTGTTGTTCAGGAAGAAAAAGCAGAGCCGGAAGCTTCTGAAGATCATGAGATTAGCTTCGCTGATACCCAAAGTTTCCATTTCTGGTCAACCAGTGAAGAAAAACCTGAAGAAATAAAAAAAGAGCCTGTAAAGGAAGAAATTGTTGAAAACCAACCGTCTGTAGTCGAGGCTATTACATCAGAAATTGCAGAAGAAGAAGAAGAAGAAGAAGAAGAAATACAGGAAATATCTGAAGTGCAGACTGCATGGAAGCCAATGAGTGTGGAATCTCATTTACCCGATTCATTGATCAGTAAAGCAGAAAAAGCATCAACCCCTGAACTTAAAACTCAGGAAACAGAAGCTGCAACTGTTGCAGAGCCGGAAGTGACTACCGGGGAGTCCAAATCAGGTGAGACAAATGAAATTATTGAAGAAACTGCTCAGGAAGAAGCTTTACCAATAGCAGAAAATTCTGAAGTTGAAAAAGATCATTCTGCTCCGGTTGAATCAGCTCAGGAAGAAAAAACGGAAACAGAAACAGTAAAAGAAGATGTTCCTGTAATGAATGTTTCTTTCTTTGGAACCGATATTTCTACCCTTAAGGTTGAAGAAAAGAAACAGGAACCTGTAGAAAAAGTACAGGAGGTTACTATGAAAAATACTACTCAATCATCAATAGACAGTAATGTTCCGGGTTTTATCAATACATGGCAGAGCTGGCTTAAGATTGACAGAACAGAAGAAATCGTAAAGGACAAAGCCGAAATCAAAGAAAAGGCTATAGAAACCTTTATCGAGAACAATCCCAGAATCAGTCAGCTAAAGGAAGAAAGTACCTATGTTGTAAAAGAAAAGAATGATGATATCTCGCATTTGATGACGGAGACATTAGCTAATCTTTATTTTGAACAGAAACTCTATACAAAGGCAATAAAGGCGTTTGAAATATTAATCAAAAAGAGTCCTGAGAAAAAAGAATATTTTGAATCCAAAATTCAGGATATCAAGGACTTCAGAAGTAAAAACTAAAAATAAAAAGGTGCTGATAAAAACAGTACCTTTTTTATTTTATAATTTCTGAGAACTACTTTTACTGCTTCTTATTTTTTTCCAGGCCTTTCGCCCAAATACGATAACAACAATTAATGTAATGATGGCAAATATTGCGGCGATAACCGGTGCTGCCATCGCAAGAACAGACATTATACCGGCACCTGCCGTCTCCGTTGTGCCTACCATGGAATTTCCCAAACCTCCGGTAGTAGCAGTGGAAGCAGCCCTTATTCCTGCAAATCCGGAACTGATCGTAGCAGCCGTACCTCCTCCGGCAATCAATGCCAGTGCCCATTGTGGAAAAGTACCAAGTTCAGCAAACTGACTGGCAAATAATATGGAGCCAGCAACAGTTGCCATAGGTATGGAAACAGTATCCAGTAAATGATCAACAAAAGGGATGTAGTAAGCGAGGATCTCAATAACAGTAGCTATTCCTGTTGTAATAAGCGTAGGGAGACCCGCAAGCCATTCAAAATGCTCATTCATCGGAATCCAGTTAAAATAAGAGGCAAGGCTTACAACAAACATAGGGAGAAATACCCGGAAGCCTGTAGCTGCCGCAAGTCCAATACCGATAAAAGCACTGATTATATAAGAAAAATAGGGAACATTGTCTAACATATTAATTTTCAGATTTATTGTTTTCCCTAAAAATACAAAAACTATATGATATTTGGAGCGTTGTTGATTTTAGAGTTCCAGATACGGGATGCGGGGAACGAGGTTTTGAGCTTTACTATTTGTGATTTGCCAGAAAGTAAAAAGAAGATTTTATCTGTGAAAATCTATGCGATCTGTGGGAAATAAAAAGAACTGTAAGAAAATGCCTCACAGTTCTATATTATTTCATGGGAATAGATGATTACTTTTTCTGAGCTTCACAAAGCTTGATAAACTGTGCCTCCACATCCTGGAATTTCGGTGGCATCTCAGAAGAAACCCAAAACAGCATTGCCATAGATTTTTCTCCAAAGGCCTGCCTGAAAAGATCTTTATTCAGGCGGTAACATTCTCTCAGCAGCCTCTTGATGCGATTCCTGTGCACAGCTCTTTTAAAGTATCTTTTTGAAACAGAAACTCCGAATCTTGCAGCTTCTACCGGAAGGTTAGGTTTATCTTTCAGAACAATGATCCTTAGATTTCCACTCGTTCTCCATTTGCCTTTCTCAAAAAGCAAACTGATTTCCGTGTTTTTTTTGAGCTTTTCCGCTCTTGGATATTTGAAGTTCTGCATTAATCTTTCATCTTTTTCACTAAATGATTAATCACTTCAGCGGCTGCATACAATCCGAAAATTGCAGGAATAAAGCTGATGGTGCCATAGAATGATTTTTTGAAATTGCTTCCGTCAGTCATTTTTAAGCTTTCCTCCTTTTGAATTTCATTGGAGAATACACATCTGATTCCTTTATTGATTTTTTCTTTCTTAAGCCTTTTTCTTACCTGCTTTGCAAGGAAACAGTTGTGGGTTTTACTGATATCCCTTACCATCACCATGCTTGGATCTATTTTTCCTCCGGCTCCCATAGAACTTACAATCTTGATCTTTCTTCTTCTGGCAGCTTTTATTAAACAGATTTTCGGCGTTACACTGTCAATACAGTCAAGTACATAATCAAACTTTCCGGAATCAAGGATTTCATCCATTCTCTCAGGATTCAGAAACTCATTGATCCTGATTAAATTAAGTTGTGGATTGATATCAAGGAGCCTTTCAGCTACAACCTCTACTTTATGTTTGCCAACAGTAGAATGTAAGGCAGGAAGCTGTCTGTTGATATTCGTAATATCTACGGTGTCTCCATCCACGATGGTCATATTTCCTACGCCGGCCCTGGCAAGAAATTCTGCGGCAAAAGAACCTACTCCTCCTAAGCCTACCACAAGCACATTGGCCTTGATGAGCTTATCCAATCCATCTTCCTTTATCAAAAGTTCAGTCCTTTCCAGCCAGTATTTATCCATTTTTTATTGTATGTAAATTTTCTAAAATTTGTTCATTAAGTTGCTCCAGAGACATTCCTTTTATTTCCGAAACTTTAAGGTACAATTCTCCGATGTTAAAGTCTTCATTGTCAGTTTCTAAAAAGATTTTGTTGAGTGGAGTGTTTTTCAAAATATCCTGCAAAGATAAATTATACAAAACAGCTTTTCCAAAACTCAGGTAAAAATTATTGGCAAGAAGATCTTCTGCAATTTGACGTTTTTTATTAAAACCATGAATGATCATGGGCTGTTCGGCCTTCTTCCCCAAAGAAATGACCTCATAAAATTTTCTGACACAATGAATGATCATAGGTTTTTTGACTTCATTGGCTATCTTTATCTGTCTTAAAAAAACTTCTTCCTGGATTTTCTGATCAATAGAAACCAAAGAATCCAAACCACACTCACCAATAGCAAAACAGTTTTGAAACATCGTGTTTTCCATCCATGAAAACTGTTGTTCGAGATGGGTAACATCAATATCCTGGGGATGAATTCCGATAGAATAAGGAGAATAAGGAGGAATTTGTTCTATGTTCAGATTGTAAATTCCGTTTCTGATATATTTCTTATGATGATGAAAATCAAAAAATTCCATATTCAAAAGTAAGCAATTTCAGATTTAATCTAAAATTATTAAACGATCGTTTATAAATGTGTTAAAAATTTCTTAACTTTACTCAAAGTACACTTCATGAAAAAAAAATTTACAGAAAAACAGATTCACATACTGGATATTGCAGAAGAGCTTATCGCGAAGAAAGGATATGAGGGAACTTCTGTAAGAGATATTTGTTCTAAAGCGAATATCAACGTCGCCATGATCTCTTATTACTTCGGTTCTAAAGAGAAAATGATGTCTTATCTCTATCAGTACAGAGTATTGAAAACAAGAGAGAATTTTTCAGAATTTGCGGATACAATCAAAGAAGGTAAACCTGAGATGCAGCTGCGGGAAATGATCAAGTACATTGTTTCTCAGCTTTTCAAGTATAATTATTTCCATGGTTTTGTAACCCAGGAGCTTCGTCATACGGAGAATCTTAAAGATGAACTGCTGGATTTCTATCAGCTATTCGTGAAAAAACTGGATGAAGTCATTAAGAAAGGTGTTGCATCAGGTGTTTTTACTTTTACACCCAAACCTGAAGATATTCTTACCATGATTATCGGATCCACTTTATTTGTCATCAGGAATAAAAATTTCTATGAGCTCTATGTTCCGAGCAAAAATGAGGAAACCTATGCCAAAGAAGCTGAGAAAAAGGTGAGAATGAATCTTTTATTAAGTGTTTTTGCAATTTTAGGATACGCTGCAGACTAAAATTACGTTAAATATTCATAAAAAAAAATCTATTGGCAAAAAAGTTATATTTTTGCAAATTAGTAAATCGGCTGTATAATCCGAAAACTGTTGAATTTTATATATGAAAAAATATATTTTAGGTCTTTTTGCTGTAGCGGTGATTACATCTTGTGTAAGTCAGCAGGAGAGAGCAATGAGAAGTGCTGATAAAGAATTTATCTTAAAGGCAGCTAATGAAAATTTTGCCAAGAAAAAATGGAAAAATGCATTGGCTCTTTACGACAGACTTGCCAATCTTGTGGCGGGAACAGATGATTTTCCTAACGTAGGTTTCAATACAGCTTATGCCAACTATTACGACAAAAGTTATAAGCTGGCAGGACACCAGTTTAAGAATTTTGCAGTAAGTTTTCCAAAAGACCCGAGAGCAGAAGAAGCAGCATATATGTCTGCTTTATGCTACTATGAAGGTTCTATGGACTATAACCTGGATCAGTCGAGTACAGAATTGGCTATTAATGAGCTTCAGGAATTCCTGAACAATTATCCCAACTCTGAAAGATCTAAGAATATCAGCCAGTTAATTGATGAATTGTCTTATAAGCTGGAATTTAAAGCTTATGAAAATGCAAGACAATACTACAAAATGGGTGAGTATAAAGCAGCAAACGTAGCATTTGATAATGTTCTGGAAGATTTTCCAAGTACAAAGCTTCGTTCAAAAATTTATGATTATATCATGAAAGCACGTTATGAACTGGCGATGAAGTCTGTTTATAACCTTAAAGATGAACGAATTGAAAGCGCGCTTACGTATACAAAACTTGTAGAGAAAGAGCTTCCAAATACAGAATATTCTAAAACGGCATCAGATCTCAGAGAAAAACTGGAAAAAGAAAAACAAAACTTCGCAGTTGTTAAAAAACAAACTGAAGCCAGAATGGCGGCTTTAACAGCAAGACAGAAAAAAGAAGCTGAAAAACTGGCTGATAAGGATAAAGCTGACCAGCAGATCAAAGATCAGATCAGTAATGAAAAGAAAGCAATGCAGTTACAGAGGGACAGTGCAGCACTTAAAACACCTCCGCCGGCAGCGACTTTCAAAATTCAAAGATAATTCGTAAATTTGCCATCTTAAAATAAAAATAATTTTCTCAAAATGAGTGTAAAAGATACAAAAGCAGAAGTAAATACAATTACTTACGATAAAGATAAGATTGAAGATAAAGTAGGTTCAATCTATGAAGCTATTGTTATCATGGGAAAGAGAGCAGAGCAGATTAATGCGGAGATCCGTACGGAACTTCACAACAAATTGGATGAATTTGCCGTTCACAATTCTACATTAGAAGAGGTTTTCGAAAACAGAGAACAAATTGAGATCTCTAAACATTACGAAAAGCTTCCAAAGCCAACTTCAATTGCTATTGAAGAATGGTTAAACGGAGATGTTTATTTCAGAAAAACAGAAGAAAGAAAGTAATCTTCTGTATTTTAATAAATCAAGGTCATAAAGGAATTCACTTCTTTTATGACCTTTGTTGTTTTAAAACCTCATTGTGTGGGAAAAAATAAGTACTTTAGTGTTTCAAAAAATTAGAACTTAATGAGTGTTTCCGGTAAAAAAATACTTATCGCTGTCTCCGGAGGAATTGCGGCATATAAAATCCATTTTCTGATCAGGGATTTTGTGAAAAAAGGTGCCGAAGTACAGGTTATTATGACTCCTGATGCAGAAAACTTTGTGACGAAACTAAGTCTGTCTACATTATCCAAAAAACCGGTGTATTCGGATTTTTACAGTGATAACGGAACATGGAACAGCCATGTGGAAATGGCTCTTTGGGCAGATGTTATGATTGTTGCCCCATGTACGGCCAATACATTGTCTAAAATGGTTCACGGGATGTGTGATAATCTCGTTATTGCAACCTATATGTCTGCAAAATGTCCGGTATTCATTGCTCCTGCGATGGACCTTGATATGTATGCACACCCTTCTACCCAAAAAAATCTGGAGCAGGCGGAAAGCTTCGGACATATTATTATTCCTGCGGAAAACGGAGAGCTTGCCAGTGGACTGATCGGGCAGGGGAGAATGGCAGAGCCGGCAACAATTTTTAATGCTGTTGAGCATTATTTTAATTCGGATATCCAATCCCGAAGCCTTGAAGGAAAAACAGTTTTAATCACTGCAGGACCTACCTATGAAGCAATAGATCCTGTAAGATTCATCGGAAACCATTCATCCGGTAAAATGGGATTTTCTCTGGCTGAAGAAGCTTCAAAAAGAGGAGCAAAAGTAATCCTGATTTCAGGGCCAAGCGTGCAAACCCTCAACGATCCTCATGTTGAACTTCATAAGGTGACTTCAGCAAAAGAAATGCTGGCCAAAGTATTTGAATTTTACGACACAATAGACATCGGAATTGCTAGTGCGGCAGTAGCGGATTATGCTCCCAAAGAAGTGGCTAAGGAGAAAATCAAGAAAAACGATGAAAACCTGACGATAGAGCTGGTTAAGAATCCCGATATTCTTAAAACAATGGGTGAAAAGAAAACCCATCAGTTTTTGGTAGGATTTGCGCTGGAAACTCAAAATGAAGAAGAAAATGCCAAAGGAAAACTTGAAAAGAAAAACCTGGATATGATTGTTCTGAACTCTCTGCGTGATGAAGGAGCCGGTTTTAAAAATGATACCAATAAAATCAAAATATTTACCAGAACAGAGAAGAAGGAATACAATCTGAAATCCAAGGATGATGTAGCGAAAGATATTCTCAATTTTGTTGAGACTCAACTTTTAAAATAATTTTAATAAATTTCCGTTCTCAATTTTTAATAGACAATGAAAAAAATTATAAGTTTATTTTTTCTGTTATTTCTATACACCCAAAGTTTTTCTCAGGAGCTTCTGGCGACGGTGCAGGTAAACGCCAATCAGCTGGGAGGAAGTAACCAGCAGGCCTATAAAGCGTTGGAGAAAAGTCTCAGGGATTTTATCAATAACACCAGCTGGACCGGTAAAAGACTTCAGAATTTTGAAAAAATAAAATGTGCTTTTTCTATTGTTATTACGGAAAGAGATGTGAATAAATTCAAAGGAACGATTGTGATTCAGGCAGTAAGACCTGTGTACAATACAACCTACGAATCTCCTTTAATTAATCTTCAGGATCAGAGATTTGGTTTTGAATATATTGAGAATGAGAGTCTTATTTTTAATGAAAGACAGTTCTCCGGTAAGAATCTTACGGATGTGATCAGTTTCTATATTTATGTTGTTTTGGGTCTGGATGCAGATAGCTTCCAGTCTATGGGAGGATCACAATGGTATGCGAAAGCGCAGCAGATTGCCCAGAATTCCCAAAACAGGAACTATGAAGGCTGGAATACTATCAACGAGCCGAGAAGCCGTTCTATTTTAATCAACGAAATTATGAACCCTAACTGGAATCAGTTACGTTCCACTATTTATACCTATCACAGAGCAGGATTGGATAATCTTTTCAACCAGGATCAGACTGCCGGGAAAAAAGTCATTTTCGATGCACTGATGCAATTAAAAATGTATGAGAATAACTTCCAGCAGGCTTTCTTCTTTAATCTTTTCATGGACACCAAAAGCGATGAAATTTTCAATATTTTCAATTCAGGAAATAATGGAGGGCTGATTCTTAATGATCTTAAGCAAACAATGATCATCCTCTCACCGAAGAATATAGATAATAAGTGGAATAAATGGAAGGTCTAAAAAGTGGTGGATACATTGAGGATGGGCGGTTGATTATTCAAGAGTCAACAAAAAAACATTTTGTTCCTTCACTAACAACCATTACTGCCTGTTAATTATGCTTTAATTTAATCGGAGAAGAATGGAAAAAAAACTTATTTTTACAGTTCAAACTCAAATTGGATTATAACCCGGATTATCAATGCTTTCGAGAATTTACATTAAAAACTTTGCCCTGATTGATACCCTTGAAGTATCATTGAAGAATGGTTTACAGGTCATTACCGGAGAAACGGGGGCGGGTAAATCGATCATCTTAGGTGCTCTCAGGCTTATTTTAGGTGAAAGAGCAGATGTAAAATCGATCGCCAAAGCTGAAGAAAAAAGTGTGGTGGAAACCGAGTTTTCCCTCAATAACCAGTTTAAAAAATTCTTTATTGAGAACGACCTGGACTACGAACTTCAGACTATTATCCGGAGAGAAATACTTCCTTCGGGGAAATCGCGGGCATTTATCAACGATGTGCCGGTAACGCTGGATATTCTTAGAGAGCTTTCCTCACAACTGATCGATATCCATTCCCAATTCGAAACATCCAATCTTTTTACTTCAGAATATCAGTTTAAAATTATAGACGGACTTTCTGAAAATAAAAAAATCATTGAAGAGTATCAACAGGAATTTTCTGAGTTTCAAACGCTGAAATTGTTGTTGAAAAAATTAAAGACCCAACTTTCAGAATCTAATAAAGAAAGTGATTATAAAGAATTTTTACTGAACGAACTTGAAGAGCTGAAGCTTGATGATGTTGATTTTGAAGATGTTCAGAACCAGCTTTCCATTCAGGAAAATGCGGGAATGATCTCCGAGAATGTAGGGCAGATTCTATCCAGATTTCATCAGGAGGAAATAGGAATTCTGTCATTCTTTAACGAAGCGACCAACAAACTGTCAAAAATTTCCGAAGTTTCTACGAGTTTCGCAGAGCTGGATGAAAGGCTGGAAACCACTTTTGTAGAGCTTAAAGACATCATTTCCGAACTGGAACATGAAGCGGAAAGAGTGGAAATTAATCCTGAAAACCTGGTCTACCTTACCGATCTTAATAATAAAATCAACGCCTTATTCCTTAAACATAATGTTTCAGATCTTAATGAACTGATTGAGATCAGAAATCAGCTGGCTGGAGATCAGAAAGGAGCTTCAGATCTGGAATTACAGATTGAAGAAACAGAAGAAAATATCTCTCAAAAAGAAAAAACACTTCAGAGCCTTGCTGCAAAACTTTCAAAGAACAGACATAAGAATGTTCCTGTTTTTATTAAAAAAGCAGAAGGACTTCTTAAAAAGCTAGGTCTCGAAAAGGCAAAAGTGGATATAGAATTACACGATGCAGATGAATTCAACCCGTTTGGAAAAGAAAATATCCAGCTGTTGTTTCAGGCCAATTCAGGTTTCCCTTTAAAGCCGATCCAAACGGCCATTTCCGGAGGAGAAAGATCAAGAGTAATGCTTGCCGTAAAGAAGATTATTGCAGAAAGCGATGAACTTCCAACCTTGATTCTTGACGAAATAGACACCGGGGTTTCAGGAAAAGTAGCTGAAGAGATCGGAAATCTGATGCGCGAAATGTCCGAAGACATGCAATTGATTGTTATTTCCCACCTTGCACAGGTCGCAGCTAAAGGAAATGATAATTACAAAGTTGTAAAACAGGATATTTCCGGCAGAACACAATCTACTATTATTCCTTTGAGCAGTGAAGAAAAACTGAACGAGATTGCCCAGCTTCTTTCCGGAAGTAAAATTACGGAAGCTGCGCTGGCACAGGCTAAAGAATTAATAGGCTAATTCAGCTAATTATAAACCCGATTTCTCACCTCTGTAAACCGTTAGTATTATCGATGTCATCCTGAGCCTGTCGAAGGATTTACTATTTCCCTAACTCTTCAATTCTTTTTTCAGAGCTTCTATTGCTGCATCTTTTTGCCGGATTTCCTTTTTCAGCATTTCAATGTAACGCATAATTGGCAGGTCGCTACTTCGGAACTATAATTTTAAAACAGATAAGTCCTGTAGACCGTTAGCTTCCATCGGGATCTGCTGTTAATAGAAAAAATGAAGCCCTGTAACCCATAAAGTTCCGGAGGAGCGACCTGTTAATTCATACCGAAAATATTAAAATTTTCAATGTATTGATACTTTTTATCACACACAGTCATGTTTCAATACTATATTTTTTTGCGGTGGTGAAAATGTATTTGTAATACGACATGTTCTGTCGCTTTGAGAGAATATTTTTGTATTAAGTTAAAGCAATATTCACATAATAATGTTAAAAAATGTTAAATTTGCTAGGTTTTTATAAACAGGTCCATTATAGCTAAAAAACAATAACTATGAAATTTTTATTCGATTATATCCATTCGGTGTATATTCTTCAATTATTTCTAAATATTTAAAAATCAATTTCGTATGTACAAATTCAGATGAATTTTTATGCATATGAAATACACTATTTTTTGCATCAAAGAATATTATATTTGAAATATTCTTTATCCTATAAAGGGAGCTGATTCTCAGAAACGGATAAGGATTAAAAAGAACAGGATCTAACCATGATCTATCATAATAACAATGTCAACTTAAATAAACACAGGAATGAAAAAAATCTCTCTCAGTGCATTCATTCTATGCACAGCATTGGGCGCATCTGCGCAGGAAGTGGTATGGCAGAAAGACATCCAATCCTCTACTCAGGATTTTCTAAGTCAGGTTACCACAACCATTGATCAGCAGTATTTGATCACAGGAAGTTCTATTCAAAGCAATAAGCAACAGGCTTCAGGCAGTAAGCAAAACAACGGTTACGATTTTCATTTGGTAAAACTAAACCAGCAGGGGCAGGAAGTTTGGGAAAAATATTTCTCAGGGCAAAACCACGATTATCTGTCAGCCACTGTTACCACTCAGGATGGCGGATTTCTTTTGACAGGAACTTCTTATTCAGGAAAAGGACTGGATAAAAAAGAAGATTCCAAAGGAGGCTCAGATATCTGGCTGATCAGAATCAATGAATTTGGGGATGAATTATGGCAGAAGACCTTGGGAAGTTCTTATGATGAAGAAGCAAGAGCTGTTATCCAAACTACTGATTTAGGATTCTTTGTGGCCGGTAATGTTCAAAACTCATCCAAAGGCTATGGTTCCAAAGATGTTTTAATCACAAAACTGGATAAAGACGGAAAAGAACTCTCCCAATTAATTTTAGGAGGAAAAGGGTTAGACGAAGTAGAGAAGATGATTCCAACGAGAGACGGTGGAGCATTACTGGGAATCTATTCCAGAAGTTCCGAGGTCCGTGTTTCGGGATCTGACAAAGGTTCCGGGGTGCAAGATGCGGGTTCTGTATCAGAAGTTCAAAGCCCGAACCCCGTATCCCGTACCTCGAAACAAACTGAAAATTTCGGTGAAGGCGATTACTGGATTGTTAAGCTGGACAAAAACGGAAAAATAGAATGGGAAAAGAACTTTGGAGGTAAAGGAGATGATCATATCAGAACGCTGGCCTTAACTTCCAATGGATTTATAGTTGGTGGGGAATCCAGATCGGAAAGATCAGGAAACAAAACCGTCGGATTAGAGGAAGGAACAGACCTTTGGCTGATTGCTTTAAACGAAAGAGGCGATGAACAGTGGCAGAAATCTTACAATTTCAAAAACAGAGACATTTTAATGGGAATGAGTGTTCTCCACTCTGCAGATGACAAATCATCCAAAGGAATTTTATTGGGTGGCTATACGCAGGCAGAAGGAAGAATAGAAACTGATGATGAAACCTTCTGGATGCTCTATCTTGATCCAAATGGAAACGAGCAGTGGGGAAAACATGTCAAAGGTGAATCCAGAAAGAAGGAAGAAAGACTTTCCGATTTAAAACTGAACAGAGACGGATCAATTATTCTGGCTGGAACCAGCGCTGAAGAACTGGGTAAAGAAAACTGGAAGATTGTAAAACTGGGAGACAAGCAGATTGATCAGCTGATTGAAAAATACGATATCAAGATCTATCCGAATCCTGTGTCAGATTATGCTTATGTGGAAATAGGTTTTGATCCTTCGACAGGCTCAGGACAGGGTTTCAAAGAAGCAGATATTCGTTTGTATGATATGAGCGGAAGACAGCTTCAGAGTATTAAAACTAAGAACAAAGTGACAAAGATTAATACCCAGGCATTGGTTCAGGGAGCTTATCTGGTGACTGTAAAAACGGATAACAATAAAACGGCGAATGCTAAGTTAATTAAGAAATAAAAACCATGTTTAAGAAAATTATTTTAATTTTTATTTTCCTGATTTTTAATTTGGGAAAATCTCAGATAGAAAGGAACTACGGGGATACCGCCCAACCTGTGCCTTCAGCTTCATCCTTCTCATCGTATGTAAATACCCCTGTCTCTTTGTCTACTGGAGTTCCCAGCATTGGAATCCCTTTATTGTCATTGCCAACAGGAAATAAGGACTTTGAAATTACTACCTCACTAAGTTATCATCCTTACAATACAGGGCAAGATAAACCAGCCAGTGAAGTGGGTCTTGGCTGGTCTTTGTTTAAAGGTGGTGCAGTTATTTCAAGAATAATTAATGGTTCAATAGATGAGTTTAATTATGACGCTTCAAAATCAAGTTATAAAAAGAATTTATTTGATGATATTTATTACTATGATTTACCTGGTAATTCAGGAAAGTTCAAATTTGTCAGAGATACCATTAACAATACTTTTACCTTAAGCAATATATCAGGAACAAATGTTAAAATAGAATATACAAGAGATTCCAATACAGCAACGCTTATTCTAAACTCTTTTAAAATAACTGACAGCAAAGGATTTAAATATGTATTTGAGGATTACAGTATAGCAAGGTATGATACAAGCTCTAAGGGCTTTAATTATAAATCTGCATTCTACTTAACAAAGATTATTGATGAAAATAATATTACAATAGCCACTTTCAGCTATCAGAAAAACAGCAAAAATGTAAGCGATACCAGCAATATACTTCTGTATCAGAACTGTAAAATGGAAAGTATTACTACATCTTATGGAAAAATCGCCTTTGAAAATATATATAAAGGAATTACTGATGACGATCCTTACGTTATCAGAAGTCTTAGTCTATGGGATATATCCTCTCATCTTATTACGAAATATATATTAGATTATGAGAGTTTTTCCAGTTCTGCTTATCCAACCAATGTCAATCAGGGAAAAAGAACTCTGCAATCAGTTTTAAAACTAGACAGAAATGAAGCCCCAATTGAAAGGAGACAATTCACATATGATGACGTGGGCTCAGAAACGAACTATGGGGCATCTCCAAACCCTAATGAATATGGAAACTTTCTGTGTCCTGACAATTCAAAAACTAATCCCAAAACCTACACATTAGGATTACTCAAGAAAATGACTTTACCAGAAGGCGGATATGTCGTTTATAACTTTGAAGCCAGTGAAGTGTATGAGAATAAAAGTAATCTCCAACTTAATACAAACCAGATTTCCGATCCGGCTTTACAGTATTTAAGTATTGCCAATACAGTCAGTTATAATACAAATAACAGCAGAAGCTACACATTCCAGGTTTCAGCAACAAAAAGATTTTTTGTAAAGCTTTTGATTGATGAGGTTTACGAAATCATCAATATCCATGGCAATATCATTATTCCGCCAACCTATAAATTATTAAGATCATCAGGAAGCGAGGTTGTAGGAGTTACCAATGGCTGTTCAGAAAATGTGAAATATTTTGATTTGATTCCGGGAACCTATACCTTCCAGATCAGTGGAAACGGTAATGGAAGTATTCAGAATTATATAATCACAAACTTATCTGCTCCATACAAGAATACTGCTCAGTCAAAAACAGGAGCCCGCATTGCCAAAATAAAATATTATGATGCAGATAATACGGTTAAAAAAGCGATGTCTTATCAATATGATTTATTTGATAACAGCGGGTCGGGTGGTAATTTGTTTTTCGGTGAAGTATGCAATGAAGAAGCAGGAAATCTCAATGAAACAATATTATATAGAAATGTTAGAGAAATATATGAGGGAACCTCGGGGAATCTGGGCTACAGCCGGTATTATTTTAAGACTCCGGATGACTATACAAGTACTGTCAACTTCTATAAACCCTACTATAATATTACTTCCACAGGCCTTTTGACGAAAAAAGAGATGTATAATCAGCAGAATCAGATGCTTTTCAGTGAAAGTACAGACTACGTGATTGATGAAATTAATGGGGTACAGGAATATATGATCTGTGGGGTTTACAAATCTAAAAGTGCATGGCTAAAATCAACTACAACAACATCTAAAACATTTTATGCCAACGGAAGCAGTTTGGAAGATCATTCTGAAACAGTTTTTAACGCTTCCAATTTTCAACCGGCTTATACAAAGAATATTTCTCCCGAAGGAAAAATTACTGAAAAAAGTATAAAATACCCTTCTGATCTATCAAATACCCGTTTGATCAATGCCAATATGCTTTCTGTTCCCCTTCTCTTAGAAACCAAAATAAACGGAAGCATCACCAGCAAAGGAGAAACGAAATATGATTCTGCTGATCACCTCAATCCTTCCTCTGTGGTTACCTATGACTTGAAAAACCTGGCTCCTGTTACGATAATGACATTTAATAAATATGACAATAAAGGCAATCTGGTGGAAATAACAGGAAAAAATGGTATTCCTACCACTACAATCTGGGGATATTACCAGACCCAGCCTATTGCACAAATTACAGGAGTTACTTACAATCAAATATCTGCTCTGCCATCAGTACTTACTGCTATAACAGCCTCTAATAACGATGCCGATAATCCGGCAAATGAAGCCTCACTGTTGCAGGCATTGGAGAATCTACGCAAAGATCCGGCATTACAGTCTAAACCAATTTCCGTTTATACTTATGATCCTTTAATTGGAATCACACAGTCAATTTCTGGCAATGGAGCAAAAATCACATATGTATATGATACTGTCAACAGATTAATAAAAACAATGGATCCTGAAGGGAAAACGCTTCAGGAATACCAGTATAACTACAAACACTAATACCAATGAAAAGAATTTTAAACATATTCAGCCTTCTATGGATAACGGGGTACTCTTATGCACAGACCCTGAATGCTACGACAGCTGAAAACTATGTATATACCAAAACCTGTCTGGACGCTGACTGTATAAAAAAATCTGAAGCCATACAATATTTTGACGGATTGGGAAGAACAAAACAAACCATAGCTATTAAAGCTACCCCATCCGGAAAAGATATCGTTAATTATATAGAATATGATGAATTTGGAAGGCTCGCAAAAGAATATCTTCCGATTCCGCAAAACAGCACACAGAATGGGGCTTTTTATTCAAATCCGCTGGCCAATGCCCCTGCTGTATTCGGGCAGGAGAAAATCTATTCCGAAAAAAAGTTTGAAAATTCTCCCTTAAGCAGGGTTGACAAGATTACTCCTTTAGGAAATGACTGGGCACAGCATCCTGTACAGATAGCGTATAGTGCAAATAGTGCCGGTGAGGTGAAAAAATATATGGCTACTAATGCCTGGAGTAATGAAGCTACTTATTCGGAACTGGTTGAAAGTGGAACCTACGGAGCTAATCAACTGATGAAAACCACATCGGTAGATAATGATAATAATACGACCATTGAATTTAAGAACACAGCCGGGCAAACTGTTCTTTTACGAAAAAACGATGGTACACAGAATGTTGATACTTACTATGTTTACAATGATTTGGGGATGCAGGTTTTTGTCATTACGCCATTGGCCGCAAAAACCACAGTAGATCAGAGTGCATTGGATAACCTTTGCTACCAGTATCGTTATGACAGTTTGGGTAGACTCGTAGAAAAGAAACTTCCCGGCAAAGATTGGGAATACATGGTGTATGATAAAGCCGACAGGCTTATTCTTTCCCGTGATACCAAGATGGAGCAAAACAATCAATGGCTAATGACCAAGTATGATGAGCTTGGAAGACCAATTTACACCGGGTTTTTAACCGGAGGAGACAGGGCTGCAAGACAAAATAATCTGAAAAACCTGATAATCACAGAACAAAGGAATACAACGGGTTTTTCCAGAAGTGGCACTACAGTTTATTATACGGAAAACTATTTCAATGGTGAAACACCGGTAATTCTCAGCGTCAATTACTATGATACTTACCCTCCGGGCAGTCCTGCAAAACCCACTGCTATTTTCGAACAGGATGTCATTGGGGATAATATGAGCGCTTCCCAAAATACCAAAAATCTTCCTACGGCATCTTATGTGAAGAATATTGATGATGATAACTGGACCTATAACTGGACCTGGTATGATGCTAAATCAAGAATTATAGGAAGCCATACGATCAATCATTTGGGAGGATATACGAAAACAGAAACAAAATTGGATTTTGCAGGCATTAGAATTCAGAGTAAAGTCTATCACAAAAGATTAGCAACTGATGCAGAAAGAGTTATCAATCAATCATATGAGTACGACAATCAAAACAGGCTGCTGGTACACAGGCATCAGGTTGATAATAATCCAATTGAAATTCTGTCCCAGAATGAATACAATGAATTATCTCAGCTGAAGAGAAAAAAGGTAGGCGGAACAGAGTTAGCCAACTCTCTACAAAGTATAGATTATGCTTATAACATCAGAGGTTCCCTTATTAAGATTAATGACCCTGTTAATCTGAATGGAAAATTATTCGGATACGGAATTAAATATAACAATCCGGAATATAGCAATGTCGGTTCAGGAAAATACAACGGTAGTATTGCCGAAATAGACTGGCAGAATGCTTCGGAAAACGTTCAGAAAAGATATACCTATACCTATGACGGGCTGAACAGACTGAAAGATGCGGTGTATTCTGAACCTGCTTCCACCACCCCGTTTAACAATTATTATAACGAGTACCTGACCTATGACCTGAACGGAAATATTAAAACCTTAAAAAGAAATGCTTTTCCTGTATCCGGAACAACGGCTACGCAGGTAGATGATCTGGTATACGACTATACCGGAAACCGTTTGACCAAAGTAACAGAGAATGCACTGAATGACACCGGCTATGAAGGAGGAAATAACACTATTACTTATGACCTGAACGGGAACATGGTAGATATGCCGGACAAAGGAATACAGTCTATCACTTATAATTTCCTGAACCTTTCCAACGGGTACAGCATGCAGCAGACCAACGGATTTGAGCAGCTGCTGAACAGTACGATAAGCTATCTTTACCGTGCAGACGGAACCAAGCTGCGTAAAACCTATTCCAGCGCACCGCCAAGAGGATCAGTCACCACCCGTATCACAGACTATCTGGACGGCTTCCAGTACAGCTACACCGAAGGAGGCGGAATCTGCCTTGAGTGCAGAACAGAAAGTGCCTATGAACAACAGGCTTATAAAGGTATCTTCAATCCCGGAATTACTCCGGAGTGGAAGCTTGATTTTGCAGCGACTGCGGAAGGTTATTACAGTTTCACGGAAAACCGCTATATTTACCAGTATAAGGACCATCTTGGAAATACCAGGGTAAGTTTTGCCAAAAGCAGCACAGGCGTTCCTGAAATTATCGATACCAACAATTATTACCCTTTTGGACTGAACCATATCTCGGGCTCGTTCAGTACCTCAGGTTTCGGAAGTTTCTACAGCTATAAATATAATGGCAAAGAACTTCAGGAAAACGGAATGTATGATTATGGTGCCAGGATGTATATGCCGGATTTGGGAAGATGGGGAACCACAGATCCATTAGCTGAAGCATTCAGAAAATTTAGCCCATATCATTATGGAGCTGATAATCCTGTTATGTTTGTTGATCCTGATGGGATGAGAAGTGTTCCTTATGACGGAGGAATTATCAGTAATGTTCCTGAGGGTTCCTTTTGGTTTGCCGGGATGAATGGAAGTTTTATTTCTACTCCTGAATTTAAACAAGGAAGTCGTACCGGTGGAGGAAATAACAAAGGAACTGTACAAGGACCTAAGCCTGGTTTTTGGAAAAGTATAGGTAATTTCTTTAGAGGATTATTTGGCAGGAATAAAGGTAGTTTAGTAGTAGGTGTACCAGAAAGGATACCAGAAGATTATAGTGCCAGCGGGAGCCGGTTATTTGGTCTAATACAAGGAGCCAATTACAATCATATGGCTGAATACCGCGCACGACGTGATAACCCTTTTTATAATGAAGGAGAATCAAGTCTGGATAGATCTTTTAGATTAATGAATAGTTCCCACATAGAAATAATGCAGGACTTCGGAGGCGGTGGTTATAATATGTTTGGAGGATATGGAAGATTAGCGAGAGCAGCCGGTGTTGCAAATATAACGGAGGAAGTTTCATTAGCTGCTGAAATATCTGCTGAAGCAGAAGCAAACGGTATTAAAAGTGCTCAAAAAGGTATTAATCAAGATATTGTTGCTAAATATTTTGAACAAATGTCAAATGGAACTTATGAGCCTACCGGTGGTGCAGGTTACAAATATGAAGGAATGCATATAATAGTAGACGGAAATCATAGAATGAATGCAGCAATTAAATATGGAATTAAGACAGGAAATTTTGAATATGTAGAACAACTTATAAACAAAGGTAATTTTCCACGCCTAAACCCAAGTGACTACGGAATAAAAATCTATAAACTACCAACAAAATAATGGAAAATAAAATATCAATAATAGGATCAGAAGAATTAAAAGATTTAATTGATACAAAAGAATATATCTATATTAATTTCAGTGATGAATATTCTATTAAAATCAATCCTTTTTTTGAAAGCATTGATAATAGCGAAAAGAAAACATTAATTCAACTTTTTTTTCAACTAACAAGTATAAATATAAGAATTGATGATCTTTTAGGTAAATTACATATAATTGTGTTAAAAATTTTATTAGACGGCAAAAAAGACAAGATTATAATTAATAGTTTAGGTCTTTCTAATGATTCAATAATATTTTTAAAATCCAATTTTGAGAAAATATTACAAAATTTTAAGAATAAAAACTTGACTATATATAAGTTTGAAGTTAAAGAGCCTTCAAATTTTGTTTATAAAAAAAGATAAAGACAATGCTACTAAACTTCCTTTGGGTGATATTTATCGATTCAATTCAGTAAATTATCCTGTATTCTGACAAGTTCCAAACATATTGATCCATAGATTTTTAAATAATATGAATAATAAAAATTTTTGTTGCGAAAGACTAGAAGGTGCATATAGTGTACAGAACGGATTTGGTCTTAATTTTAGAATTGTGAAATTTGGTAATGTTCCAAACATGTTGGTAATAAATTAGAGTATTGAAAATCAATACTCTAATTTTAAAAATACTAGTAAAAATGTAAGGTTGAGATAATATTGGGGATAGCCAGAGCAGAAGAAAGGAGAAAATAGGCTATTTAAAATATTGAAGATCATACAAGGTGTTTCAGATGTTGGTAAAAAGACCACCTTGGAAATGCCAGGGTAACCTTTGCCAAAAACAGCACAGGCGCTCCTGAAATTATCGATACCAACAATTATTACCCTTTTGGGCTGAACCATATCTCGGGCTCGTTCAGCACCTCAGGTTTCGGAAGTTTCTACAGCTATAAATATAATGGCAAAGAACTTCAGGAAAACGGAATGTATGATTATGGTGCCAGGATGTATATGCCGGATTTGGGAAGATGGGGAACCACAGATCCATTAGCTGAAGCATTCAGAAGATTTAGCCCATATCATTATGGAGCTGATAATCCTGTTATGTTTGTTGATCCTGATGGGATGAGAAATAAGCCGTATGAGGGAGGATTAGAAATTAATGTACCGGATGGCTCATGGTGGTTTGCAGGCGGAAGTGGAAATTTCACCTCAGGATATATAGAGAATAACTGGATCGGTAAACGAACCGGAGGAGGTAGCGCATCAGCCGACTTTGATTCACCATCCTCCGGAGGATTATCGTTTACAAGTTTGGAGGCAATTACCTTTGCTCAATCATATTTTGGTGGTGGCGGAAATATTGGGGCCTTGTTCTCTATGGTTGAGCAATTAAAGAAAGCAGGTTGGAGTGATCCTATTAATAAAAAAGCAAATTTCAAAGATTGGATGCAATTAGTTGATAAGGTTCCTTCTTTAGCAGATATTTATAAATATTTTACTAAAGAGACTCCCATAGAATTTCAAAAAGGTGGAACAGATGCTCCAGGACAGCTTTTAAGTTCTACCAATATAATTGCTCTTAATATGACGAAAATTGATAATATTTTACATTTATCATTTACGTTGGGTCACGAAATGAATCATGTATTTGATAATGTTTTTTTTAAAGATAAGTTTAGTGAAATAACAGAATTAAGAAATCAAAGTAGCCTTCCTTTCTTGAACTCTTTTTATTTTTATAAAGAGGCTACAGGTCTAGGATGGGAAATGCAAATGGGGAACGGGAACTTAAAAGGAGGAGACGGATTTGGTGCTGCGTCATTTTATTATGGACCTAATGGTGCAAATAAATATAACCAAGCTACAATTGATAAGGTTAACACTTATATGTATCAACTAATCAAAGCACGTGAAATAGAATATAATAACCGTAAATAAAATAATAATGATTCATAACGTACTAAAAATATTTCAAATCATCTTTGTATTTTCAATATTTGGACAATTTGAAGCTCAAATTAAAATTAACTGGAATTTAGATTCTCAAAAAAAAATTGCTAATATTACTCTATATAATGAAAGTAATGAAAATATTATAATTCCAATTGATACTACATCATTGCAACCATATTATAGTGATAATTATAATATTATTAAGGATGAATGGATTGATCAATATCCTTTTTTTGGATTGACTATCAATATTTATGATAATTTTGAACAAAAAAATGTAGAAACTTATTTACATTCTGGACTAGATTTATCAGATTTAAAAAAAATAAAAATAAAGAATGACTCTATAAAAAAAGAATTTAATGTCAAAATAGAAAAATGGGGAAAGAAAAACAATGTTCCTAAATCAGATGTCAAAATAAATTATTATATAATGAATAATTTATTGCTTCTTAAACCACAAGAAAAGATTGTATTTCATGTTCCTTTTAATCTAAAAAATATTACAAATAGAGATGTTGGGCCTTTGCAAGGCTTTTATGTTCTAGATAATGAAAAAGAAAATATAGGGTATCTTTCTATTTCAATAGATAAAGAAGCTTACATAAAATATCTTACTAAATCGCAAAGACAAAAGCTTAATAGATATAAACTATTTACGGGTTCTATTAAAAGTAATAAGATTAAGATATTACCCATAGAATAAATTCTCCAAATACAACTATCTTCGGCTGGTACAAGCGTTTCGACTATTTTCCGGTAATGTTAATAAATTAGAGTATTGATTTTCAATACTCTAATTTTAAAAATACTAGTAAATTACCAGTATAACGGGAAAGAATTGCAAAAGGAAACCGGCTGGAATGATTACGGGGCAAGGATGTATATGTCGGACATCGGAAGATGGGGTGTTATAGATCCATTGGCAGAAACCTCCAGAAGGTTTACCCCATATAATTACGCTTTTAATAACCCGATAAGCTTTATAGACCCGGATGGAAGGCGTGCCATGTCGCCGGCGGAAAAAGACCCCGGCTCTATGGGCTTTGGAAACGGAATGCTATCCTATTATGCCAGTGGTGGAAAAGGAAGCCGTGCAAACATCATGGCATTTACAGGACAGCAAGACTATTTCTTGGAAGGAGCATATGACGCCAAACCATGGACAGGTGGTGGTGGAGAAACTTTTGGTGAGACTCAGGCTTATAGAGATTTGATGGCATCTATCAAAAATGGAGGAGATTTCTCACTGAAAACCAATAATGGCTATATGAGCTGGTGGACAGGAGGAGCTTTAGGAGATGCCAATACAGCACAAGAAATGGTAGGACATGTATTGAAGCTTGGTGAGAATTTTCCTTCTAATAAAGAAATAACTCCTTGGCAATTAGGTGTAGAGTGGCTTTCAGGAACAGGTCCAAGACATCGAGATTTTACTAATGGAGACTTAATGACAGAAATGTTAAGACAACATAGTTATGTACAAGCCACTAGGGATATTATCCTATCTAAAATGGCTTTAAGTCAAAGTAGTTTAGAGGGATCAAATTCTTATAAGCTAGGTGGTATAAAAGGAGTCGGGCTTTATCTTAAAGATTATTCAACGTTATTAACAGGCGGGTTAACAGGGAATTTAGCAGTAACATATTTAGGATCTTATAACTTAGAATACACGGCAGCAGCATATAATAAGAGTGTAGTTGTTTCATTTCATGTTGAAAATTCTTCTACAATGCAATCTGCTTCCCGCCCTCCTGTGCTTGGCTATCTACCAATTTGGCAACAGACAGCGGGGAAACTTATTAATGAAAAATTTAAAACAGGTTGGGGGTCTAAAACTACTCAATCATTTCACTGGACAGAAGTATTATATCTAAAATGAAAACAAAATTAAAATATTTATTAATTACACTATTAACAATTATGCTATATAGTTGTGGTGAAACTAAGCCAAAACAATCAGATTTTATAGGTACTTGGAAGTCATCTGATAATGCATATATCAAACTAAATAAAAATGGAACTTGTATTTTGAAAGGGGTCGATCATTATAAAATCAGTAGTTTTCCAAAAAATAAAAATAGAAAATTAAATACTGAAGGAACTTGGCAGTTTACAGAAAATGTAGAAAGTGGTATTATTGATAATATAGACAATGGAATTACTATAAAATATAATCTACCCGAGGGAACAAAAGGGGAAATTTTATTTTATATCTCAGGGCAAGGTATCAATGGAAATAATCCACCTTGGAATATTTTTATATGGGAAGGTGATCCTGATGAAATGCTAAAATACGAGTTTGTAAAAAATAATTAAATACATAAGCAACAAACTGCAAGCTAGTGTTAGCGTTCATATCAGGTGTTTCAGATGTGTTGGTAAAAAGACCACCTTGGAAATGCCAGGGTAACCTTTGCCAAAAACAGCACAGGCGCTCCTGAAATTATCGATACCAACAATTATTACCCGTTTGGACTGAACCATATCTCGGGCTCATTCAGTACCTCAGGTTTCGGAAGTTTCTACAGCTATAAATATAATGGCAAAGAACTTCAGGAAAACGGAATGTATGATTATGGTGCCAGGATGTATATGCCGGATTTGGGAAGATGGGGAACCACAGATCCATTAGCTGAAGCATTCAGAAGATTTAGCCCATATCATTATGGAGCTGATAATCCTGTTATGTTTGTTGATCCTGATGGGATGAGAAATAAGCCGTATGAGGGAGGATTAGAAATTAATGTACCGGATGGCTCATGGTGGTTTGCAGGCGGAAGTGGAAATTTCACCTCAGGATATATAGAGAATAACTGGATCGGTAAACGAACCGGAGGAGGTAGCGCATCAGCCGACTTTGGTTCACCATCCTCCGGAGGATTGTCGTTTACAAGTTTGGAGGCAATTACCTTTGCTCAATCATATTTTGGTGGTGGCGGAAATATTGGGGCCTTGTTCTCTATGGTTGAGCAATTAAAGAAAGCAGGTTGGAGTGATCCTATTAATAAAAAAGCAAATTTCAAAGATTGGATGCAATTAGTTGATAAGGTTCCTTCTTTAGCAGATATTTATAAATATTTTACTAAAGAGACTCCCATAGAATTTCAAAAAGGTGGAACAGATGCTCCAGGACAGCTTTTAAGTTCTACCAATATAATTGCTCTTAATATGACGAAAATTGATAATATTTTACATTTATCATTTACGTTGGGTCACGAAATGCTCCATCTATATGATTCATATTTTGTGAATCGTTCATTACGAGATTATTTCGGAAATGGAACTGTAGGTACGAGTGCTATATTATTATATAATGAATATAGATCTTATCGTTGGATGGATAGTTTAGGATATAAAACAAAAAGTGGAAATGAATTGAATATTCTTAATATTATTAAGTTTGGATATGCTGATAAACTTAATAGTAGGAATAGTGATTTAGGAACACAAGCTTATAATTTATTTTTAGAAAAATATAAATTGTTAGATTCTATTTATAAAATACCATAAAATATGAAATATCTTCTTGTATTATTTTTGACAATAATCAATGTTAAATCTCAATTATTATTAAATATTAAATCGTTAGATACTGATGATAAGAGTAAAATAATTGTGATGGAAATTTATAATAATTCAAATATTACGTGTTCAATTCCTATAGATACTGTAAGTTTTAAACCATTTGGCAAGGAATATATTGCAGATAACTTTAGACCTTTAATTGAACTGAAACGTAAAAATAAGTCTGTAAATTATGAAACTGGATTAATAGAATTAGATGACACACAGATTGATCTTGCTAATAAAAGAAATCAGCTTACATATTTAGAAAGTAAGGACGGAATAATTAAAATTAAGCCAAAAGAAAAACTAGTAATTCCGATCAAATTTAATCCTTTTCAATTTAATGTAGAAAATGGTAAATATGATAGTTTTAATATTATAAGCAATCAAGATTATATTATCACTGTCTATCTTACTATTTGTAGTTCTAATCCGCCAGCTCATAATAAAGAGAAAATTAATTATGCGATAAAAAGTAATCCTATTAGAATTAAGTGGAATTTAAAAAATACTAAGTATATTAAATGGTGATTTTTTCAATTAGCTTAGGCTTTGTAAATAGATAAAATCCCAATTCGTCACTGTATTAATTATATTTTAATAAGGTTGCCCTTGCAATAGCAGGGGTTTACTATTGAAGCACGTGAAATAGAATATAATAACCGTAAATAAAATAATAATGATTCATAACGTACTAAAAATATTTCAAATCATCTTTGTATTTTCAATATTTGGACAATTTGAAGCTCAAATTAAAATTAACTGGAATTTAGGATGGGTTTGGTATAGAGATGGTGCAGCTATGCAGAGAAATTTTAATATTATAATGACAAAATATGGAGTTAAAACAATTAAATAAAATAACAATTTTATTAGCTTTAATTATAAACATAAATGCATTTCCTCAAATGAAAATGGCAGATATAGAAGGTAAGCAATTTTCCATTGATTTAAAAGCAGAAAAAAGAAATATTATAAAGATATTGGATAATGATAATTATAGTGTATTTTATCTTTTAAATAGGAAAAAATTTGATTTTGATAAAAAACATAGAAATGTTGATTTGGTAAATCTAATTTTCTTTTCTAAAAAGTATAATAAAGGAATACTTACTCTATTCAAACAAAGTATTGACTATAAAAAGAAAGCTATTTACAATATTACTTTATACTCAGGTTTGGCAGGTAATTACATGTTTGTACCCTCAATGATTATAGTCGATCAGAATTTTGATTATGAATACCTAATGATGTACAGTTATATTCATCCACCATATGATATGAATACATATAAATCTAGCATTTCAATACAGGATAATAGAAATCGTTGTAATATTATACACATTGATCTAAAAGGAAATGCTGTTTACGAAAATATAGATGACATTTTGAGTAATATTTCTAAGGTACCTAAAGAGAATAGCTCTGAAAAAGAATGTAATCCTGTAATTTATGATATTGATCTGAAAGATTTTTTTCCTGAAAAGATCATTAAATAAATTTTAGTAATGTTCCAAATATGTTGGTAGTAAATTAGAGTATTGAAAATCAATACTCTAATTTTAAAAAATGAATAGAAACCTCAATCTACCATGATATTGTGGATAAGGCATAGGAGAAAATAGGCTGTCTAAAATATTGAAGGTCATATCAGGTGTTTCAGATGTGTTGGTAAAAAGACCATCTTGGAAATACCAGGGTAAGTTTTGCCAAAAACAGCGCAGGCGTTCCTGATTATCGATACCAATAACTATTATCCTTTTGGGCTGAACCATATCTCAGGCTCGTTCAGTACCTCAGGTTTCGGAAGTTTCTACAGCTATAAATATAATGGCAAAGAACTTCAGGAAAACGGAATGTATGATTATGGTGCCAGGATGTATATGCCGGATTTGGGAAGATGGGGAACCACAGATCCATTAGCTGAAGCATTCAGAAGATTTAGCCCATATCATTATGGAGCTGATAATCCTGTTATGTTTGTTGATCCTGATGGAATGAGAAGTGTTCCTTATGACGGAGGAATTATCAGTAATGTTCCTGAGGGTTCCTTTCCTGATGGAATGAGAAGTGTTCCTTATGACGGAGGAATTATCAGTAATGTTCCTGAGGGTTCCTTTTGGTTTGCGGGGATGAATGGAAGTTTTATTTCTACTCCTGAATTTAAACAAGGAAGTCGTACCGGTGGAGGAAATAACAAAGGAACTGTACAAGGACCTAAGCCTGGTTTCTGGGGAAGAGTAAGCAATTGGTGGGATCGTTTGTTTGGCAGAAATAAAGGGGCTGATATTTTAACGCTTACAAGAGGAGCTGAGGTTTCCAGGGCAGTTGAAGTTGGAGAACCAATACGAATTGCTGAATTTTTCTCAGCTATAGAGGTAACGTCAGTAGCCGTAGGAGCAGCAACTTTAGGAGCTGTGTTAACACCTGTCATGATGAAAGATCCAGAATATAACTGGACAAGGGATTTACCTTTAACTGTACCTGTTACAACAACAGCTGATGAATCAGAGCCAGAAAAAATGATTATGTTATATCGAGGAGTTTCGTCGAAAGCTAAAGGCTCTATGTATTTTGAAGCATCACAAGGTATTGCTATACCGAATGGTTACAGACAAGTTGCTGCAACTTGGGGACCTCACAGTGACATGGAAGCACATGCCGGAGGGGATAATTTAAGTATCTGGACAAGTTGGAGTACAAGTAAAGAATCTGCTAGAGATTTTGCTACAGGCGTAGCAATGTATGAAAATGGAATTCCAGGAATTATCATTTCTAAACAATTTAAAGTTGGAACAGTACTCCCTAATCCCTATAATCCACAAGAAGCGGAATGGTTGGTTCCAGGCGTAGTATATGGAGCGAAAGTTGAGTATGTTTTACCCAGATAAAAATAAAATCTCAAAATATGTTAACTGAAGAAAAAATTTTTAATTTAATTAAAGAGAAAAGGAAATTTTTAGAAACTTTTGAAAACTATAAAGTTAAGATTAGTAATAGTAATAATTTCGAAAGAGAAAATCTGATTGGAGTATATAAAATTAGACAATATACTGCTACTCGAACAGGAAATAATAAGTTGTCTGATGAAATGGGTACTCTGATCTTAAACCTGGAAAATTATACTGGAAATAAATTAAGATTAGTGAGCTTATTGGGAAAAACATACTATGGAATATATTATTTGAGTGAAAATTTTGATAAAGTTATTGGATATTTAGATAGAGAAATTGACGATAACGAATTTAATTTAATGAAATAATAATAGTTCCAAGCTGGTTCTTGCATCAAGCTTGTATCCAATAAATATAGTAAAACCACTGTTTTTGGACATACCCTAAAAAGTTAGGTAATGTTTCAGATAGGTAGGCACGCAATATCCATGGGCATTCCAAAAGGAGATCTCAATTAAAATATTCAGAGAAAGAGTAACTATAACGGTTGCTCTTTCTATTTTTATAAGATAAACAGCTCTTTATGAATGTAAAAAGCTATTCATGTTCCGAATGTGTTGGTGAAGATTTTTTCAGAAGGAAAACTAATCCTGTTGGGCTTGTGTACGCCATAAACAAAAACAAAACAAATTAAACTGTAACATTTTTTACATTATATTGACTAATGTAAAAAACTAATATATGTTTCTAAAGTTCCTTAGGCTTGAAATAAAAAGCTTTTTTCGTGGTACATCTTTAGGGATCAATCTGACCATGAAAATTCTCCGTTTCATAGGAATTCTCTACTTTATCGGATGTCTTGTGGGCGGAGCATTTATTGCCTTTTTCTACATTCAGGAGGAAATGCATCAGAATCCTTTACAGGTGGTTTCAAAATTCATGATCGTTGCATGGATTATTGATCTTGTTCTCAAATATCTCTGGCAGGAAATCCCCACACAGAACATGAAGCCATTCCTAACGATGAATATCCGGAAGAATACGCTGGTCAATTATATGCTGGCCAAAACTTTTCTTTCAGCATTCAGCTGGCTGAGCTCTCTATTCTTTATTACCTTTTCACTGATTGCCGTATTCAATGGATATAGTATTTTGGGAATCATGGTGTGGCTGATTGGTGTGATTTCACTATTGTACCTGAATAATTTTATCAACATTTTTTTCAACGGTAAAGAGACCCTGGCGGTGATTATCGGAATATGCTTTCTGGGCATAGGAGCGTTGGGATATTACAATATTGTTCCGGTTTTATCATATTCTGAGTCGGTTTTCTTTAGTTTCTATGAAAAGCCATACGTTGTACTGATCCCTGTTGTTTTGTTCGTAATGCTGTGGTGGATATGTTTCCGTTACCTGCGTCAGGAGTTCTATCTGGATCAGGGGCTTGAAGCGAAGAAGACGGTCGGGAAAACAGAAAATATTGCCTTCCTGAATAAATACGGCGTTATCGGGACATTTATCAATAATGATATTAAAATGTTGAGACGCAATAAAGTACCCAAAGGAATTTTGCTGGGCAGCTTTATGTTTCTGTTCTACGGATTGCTGATGTTTACTTCTTCAATGTATAAAACACCAGCTATGATGATGTTTATGGGACTTTTTGTAACAGGAGGTTTCCAGTTTCTTTTTGGACAGAGAGTTCCCGCTTTTGACAGTTCATACTATCCGTTGATGATGACCTTGAACGTTCCTTACAAAGAATATCTGAAAGCAAAATGGTGGCTGATGAATATTGTAACAGGAGTTTCTGTGATTATAGCGGTTTGTTATGCCTATTTTGGCTGGGAAGTTTACGTTACATTTTTTGCCGCAGGTTTATATAATATCGGTGTAAATTCTCAATTTACCTTGTGGTCCGGAGCTTTCAATAAAACTCAGATTGACCTGAATTCAAAAGAGAAACGATTGGGACAGAAAGGGAGCTTCAATATGATTGCCATGTTTCTGCTGATTCCTAAAATGTTACTTCCGATGGGTGTATTTGCTTTAACAAAATATTTGTGGGGAATTACCGGAGGAGTAATCAGTATTGCAATTATCGGAATTATCGGATTTTTCCTGAGAGAGAAGATCTTTGATATTATTGTAAAACTTTACAAAAAAGAAAAATACAGCACACTGGATGCATTTAAAAATATAAGTTAAACCATGATCAACATACAAAATTTATCCAAAACATACGGAACAGCAACCGTTCTCAATATTGAACATCTTGAAATTCCCAACGGAGAAACATTTGGTCTCGTGGGAAACAACGGGGCAGGAAAAACAACGCTTTTCAGCCTTATGCTGGATCTGATTCAGGCTACGACAGGATTTGTAAGCATTGACGGAATTAAGGTTAACGAATCTGAAGCCTGGAAAAATAAAGTTTCAGCCTTTGTAGATGATACTTTTCTCATCGGCTATCTTACGCCTGAAGAATATTTTTACTTTATCGGAGAGCTGAGAGGCCAGAACAAAGCTTCAGTAGACGAATTCCTTAAGCCTTTCCACGATTTTTTCAATGGAGAAATCCTGAAATCCGGGAAATATGTCCGTGATCTTTCAAAAGGAAATCAGAAAAAAGTAGGAATTGTAGGAGCTATTATTGGGAATCCTGAGATTATTATTCTTGATGAACCTTTTGCCAACCTCGATCCGTCTACCCAGATCAAGCTTAAAAACCTGATCAAGGAATTATCAAAACAGGATGGTGTTACTTTCCTTATTTCCAGCCATGATCTTTCCCATACTACAGAAGTTTGCAACAGAATTGTGGTGGTGAACAAAGGGGTGTTGGTAAAAGATATTCAGACCAATCCGGAAACCTTGAAAGATCTGGAACAATATTTTGCAGATCAGGTTTCAGTTTCGGATATTTAATACCACAAAAATAGAGGTATGAATACAATAGAATCACAGAATGTAACAGATTATCCCAACAGCAATACAATTTTCATGGTCTGGAAACTTAATGACAGCCCTGAGCTGAAAGAAGTTTTTCAGGAACTATGTGCTTTGGTTTTAAATCTTAACAATTCGGTGTTTAACCGCTTTCCGGACTGCAGGGCAAGCTGTGTCATGGGAATTGGTGCGGAAGCATGGAAAAAACTGGAACTTCCAACACCTCTGCCAAAGGAATTAGCTAATTTTGAAGAAATAAAAGGGATAAAACATACGGCTGTTTCTACTCCCGGGGACCTTCATTTTCATCTGAGGGCAGATAATAAAAGCCTGATTTTTGATATGGCTGTCGAGATCTCCCGGTTATTAAGCTCAGTGGCCGAAAGTATTCTGGAGGTTCATGGATTCAAATACTGGGATGCACGTTCTATTCTTGGTTTTGTTGACGGAACGGAAAATCCGCATGGTGATGACCGGGATTATTTTGGAAAAGTAGGAGATGAAGACCTTCAGTATAAAGGAGGAAGCTATCTTTTTGTTCAGAAATACCTTCACAATATGGATGCCTGGAAAGGCTTATCCACGGAAGAGCAGGAAAAAGTAATCGGAAGATCAAAAGAGAATGATATTGAAATGTCTGATGCTGTAAAACCTTCAAATTCACATATTGCTTTAGCCAATATCGAGGGCGAAAACGGTGAAGAATTGAAAATAGTCAGAGATAATATGCCTTTCGGAAATCCTTCTACCAATGAGTTCGGAACTTATTTTATTGCCTATTCAAGTACATTTACAACAACAAAAAAGATGTTGACCAATATGTTTATAGGTGATCCTCCCGGAAATTATGACAGAATTTTAGATTTCAGCACAGCAGTTACAGGAACGCTTTTCTTTGTTCCTACCAGAAATTTGCTTGATGAATTTTCAGGATAAAATGAAAGGCTGCCTCTTTCAAGGCAGTTTTTTTAATGGAGAAACTGCTGCAATCAATAATACAGAATAGTTAAAACGCAAAGAAGATACATCTTAATTCTGGGTATTTTGGGGGCAAAGAAAATTCCGTCAAAGACGGATGATTAAGCGTACGCTTCAGGGCAGATTTCATCTGCTAAACCTTATCTGCCTTAAAATTATACATCTGGTAAATGAATTCTTTGCGTTTTTTATTATTGAATTTAAAAGAGTCTGAAAAGTTTAAAACAGATTGTAAATAAAATTTTTTTTCAAAAATTGTAACCTTTTTTTGTTTTGATTGTCTTTAGTATAGAAACAGCATAAACATGAAACTCTTGTTCGGAAATAAAAAGAATGATTTGTTAAGCCTCCTGAAGAAACAGGATCCGGCTGCACAGAAGATTTTCTATGAGCAGAATGTCAGGAAATTCCTGAGTGTCAGCAAAAGCTATGTGAGCGATTTGTATCAGGCGGAAGATTGTCTTATAAAAGCTTTCTGTAAAATCTTTAAACACATAGAAAGCTTCAGAGGAGAATCGAATCTGGATAGCTGGGCAAGAAAAATTGTTGTGAATGAATGCCTGAACTTTATCAAAAGTCATAAAACAGTTTTCTATCTGGACGAGATCAATCCATCTTTTCATGAAGACATCCACGAGCCGGAGATTGAT
This sequence comes from Chryseobacterium sp. CP-77, assembly GCF_036362765.1. NCBI lineage: Bacteria > Pseudomonadati > Bacteroidota > Flavobacteriia > Flavobacteriales > Weeksellaceae > Chryseobacterium > Chryseobacterium sp. CP-77. The sequence goes on along the minus strand of NZ_CP143637.1, from coordinate 3,226,988 downwards.
TATGATTTTAATGCACAGGATCTGTTAGATCAGCTGCCTGATGCTTACAGAATGGTTTTTAACCTGTATGTACTGGAAGGATATTCTCATCAGGAAATTGCAGATACATTACAGATTTCAGTGGCAGTGAGCAAAACACAGTTGTTCAGAGCAAAAGAAAAGTTAAGAAATATTTACTTTCAACAACAAAAAAAAGTGAAAAATGAAAACGTCTAAAGATACTATTGAATACCAGATCAAAAAACAGATGGAGGAAAGAGAGATTGCTCCTTCCCGTGATCTCTGGTCTGAAATTGAGTTTCATAATAACAATAATCGCGGTTCCAAATCAAAAATGAACTGGTTTTTAGTGGCAGCATGTTTAATGTTGACCTTCGGTTTAGGTACTGTTCTGTTTTTTATCAATCAGCCTTCAGAGATTGAACCTGTCATGGTGAAGACTGCAGAAAAAGCTTCTTCTGATAAAATTGTAACTGATTCTATTCACGATAATATTTCTCTGACAGCTCAGAACAATGAAAAGAAAGAAGAGAATCAGACATCACCCTCCGATAAAACAGAAGGGATTTCTGCGGTGGCAATTGCACAGACTCCACTGATTCCTAAAGAGAACCTTCCTTTGAAAAAACAGGAAATTCCTCAGCTTACTCATCCTCAGCTCATGGCAAAAGCCGATTCTTTAAAAACTCCGGTTAAAAAGAAGAAATATGTAGACCCATCCACACTTCTTTTTTCAGTAGAACATAAAGATGTCATCGAAAAAACAAAAGATGGAAGTAACGTGGCGACTACTATCGATCTGAATGCCAGATAACGTATCCGTAAAAATTTAAAAATTAATAATATGATCAAGAAATTAATCGTAATGGGATTGTTGTGCTCTTTTTCTGCGTCATTCTATGCACAGAAGACCTTCAATATTAACCTGTCTTCTAAAAAAGATACAGAGGTAAGCCCGATTGTAAAAGAGAAAGTAGAAGAATATGCAGCAAAAATCAATACCATTATCCAGGAAGAGAAAAAGCTGATGGAAGAAGAACTGTTGGTTCTGCAGGCAAAAAACCTGGATAAGGCAGATTTTGACAGAGAAAAAGCTAAGATTGCAGACCGCTATTCCGAGAAAATGGATAAGAGGATTGAAGAACTGGGATTCGACCTGGATGATGTGATTCAGAAGCAGGTAAGATATTCTCTCCTGAATACTGATGTGACTTCCAAAGAAGAGCTTAAAGAAAAATTGCTGAAAAAATTCCGTCCTACCAGAAGCTTTACCGGATATTTTTCTTACGGAATTATGACTTTAACAAACAGTTCTCCGGATAATGAACTGGATAAAAATATAGGATACGCCAATAACCTGGAATTTGGTCTGAAACTGAATTATCAGCTTAGCAGGACAAGCCCGTGGGCTGTTACTTCAGGACTGGGGTTTTCCTGGAGAACGGTGAGAACAGATAATAATATGTTCTTTACCAAAAGTGCAGATCAGGGAGTTTCTTTGGTTCAAGCTAATGAAAATCTGGATAAAAGTAAACTGAGAACAGGATATATTATTGTTCCTCTTGGGATGCAGTATAATTTTTCCAAACTTAAAAATGGTGGAATGGATGTTCAGTACAGAAGTTATTACACAGGATTTAAAATTGGAGCCAATGTATATGGTGGCGTAAAAATGTCTACCAACAATATTGTAAAAGGAATTGATGGTGAAACCAGAGACCGCGGAAATTATCAGGTGAATCCTTTCGTCTACGGAGCACAGCTTACTGTTTCTTATAACAGTTTCAGCTTATTTGTTAAAAAAGATTTCAGCAACTTCTTTAAAGACGGTTATTTCAAAAATGATAAAGCACTGATATTAGGCTTAACCATCGGATTAGATTAAATAGTACTTTGATAGCAAATGAAAAACTCCGGGAAAGGCTCCCGGAGTTTTTACATAGTATCAGTTATAAAATCATTATTTTAAGCTTCCAACCATATCTTCGGGTTTTACCCATTCGTCAAACTGTTCAGCAGTTAACAAGCCAAGGTTGATGGCTTCTTCTTTTAGTGTGGTTCCGTTTTTATGGGCTGTCTTGGCAATCTTGGCAGCATTTTCATACCCGATGTGAGTATTTAAAGCGGTCACCAGCATTAAAGATTTGTCTACAAGCTCTTTAATTCTCTCATGATTCGGCTCAATACCTATTGCACAGTGATCATTGAAAGAAATACATGCATCGGCAATCAATTGTGCAGATTGCAGGAAATTGTACGCCATTACCGGTTTGAAAACATTCAGTTCATAATTCCCCTGAGTTCCGGCAAATGATATGGTCGTATCGTTTCCTAAAACCTGTGCGCAAACCATGGTCATCGCTTCATTCTGAGTAGGATTTACTTTCCCAGGCATAATAGAAGATCCCGGCTCATTCTCAGGAATATGGATTTCTCCAATTCCCGAACGTGGCCCTGATGCCATCAGTCTCACGTCCTGAGCAATTTTGTATAAAGAAACAGCCAGCTGCTTTAAAGCCCCGTGAGATTCTACAATCGCATCATGTGCAGCGAGGGCTTCAAATTTATTTTCAGCAGTAACAAAAGGGTGTTTTGTAAATTGAGCAATATATTCTGCCACTTTTACATCGTAGCCTTTAGGCGTATTCAAACCTGTTCCTACGGCTGTTCCGCCTAATGCGAGTTCAGAAAGATGAGGTAGGGTATTTTTTAAAGCTCTCAATCCGAATTCCAGCTGGGCTGCATAACCTGAAAATTCCTGTCCAAGAGTAAGCGGGGTGGCATCCATGAGATGGGTTCTCCCGATCTTGACAACATCTTTGAAGGCTTTTGATTTCTCAGACAACGTATTTTTTAGTTTCTCAACAGCGGGAATGGTTACTTCCACCACTTTGGTATACGCAGCAATGTGCATGGCAGTGGGATAGGTATCATTCGAAGACTGGGATTTATTCACATCATCATTCGGGTGTATTTCAGATTTTTCTCCCAATGTGCCGCCGTTATTAACATGAGCTCTGTTGGAAATCACTTCATTCACATTCATGTTCGACTGTGTTCCGGAACCTGTCTGCCAGATCACCAGAGGAAACTGGTCATTCAATTTTCCCTCCAGAATTTCATCACATACTTTCGCGATCATATCTCTTTTTTCCACAGGAAGTACTCCCAGATCAGTATTGGCATAAGCGGCAGCCTTCTTCAGATAAGAAAAAGCTTCAATGATTTCATGCGGCATTGAACCCTCAGGTCCTATTTTGAAATTATTTCTGGAACGTTCCGTCTGTGCACCCCAAAGTTTATCTGCAGGTACCTGCACTTCTCCCATGGTGTCTTTTTCTATTCTGTAATTCATAGTGTTGAAATTTGTATGATCTTTTATTTTTTACGCCAAAAAAATTGTTGGTAGTATCATGTTTAATGAAATAAATAATATTTTGGCTTTGTTTATTTAGCTTCTATAAAGGTACTTATAAACTCAGAAACCTACAATTTATAATCATTATAAATATCAATATAAATGACTGATTTTACTCATATTTTTTTAAAGGAGGCGTATTTTTGTACAAACAAAAATTGAATGGATTTTAGATATCAGGATCCGTATCCTATTCAGAAAGATGATACGGTGTACAAAAAACTTACATCAGATTATGTAAAGGTTGAAAAGCTGGGTGACAGAGAAATTTTAACAGTAGATCCGAAGGGACTGGAGTTATTGGCAGAAGAAGCCATGGCAGATGTTTCTTTCATGCTTCGCTCTTCACACCTGGAAAGCCTTAGAAGAATTATTGATGATCCTGAAGCTACAGATAATGACAGATTCGTTGCTTACAACCTTTTACAGAATGCTGCAGTAGCTGCAGAAGGAGCTCTTCCTTCATGTCAGGATACAGGTACAGCGATTGTAATGGGAAAGAAGGGAGAAAATGTATATACAGGAGTAGATGATGGCGAATACCTGAGCAAAGGAATTTACAATACCTATCAGAAAAGAAACTTAAGATATTCTCAGGTCGTTCCTTTAACGATGTTTGATGAGAAGAATTCCGGATCCAACCTTCCTGCACAGATTGATATCTATGCTAAAAAAGGAGATTATTACGAATTTTTATTCTTAACGAAAGGAGGAGGTTCTGCCAATAAAACATTCTTATATCAAAAGACAAAATCTTTATTGAACGAAAAATCTCTTGAAGAATTCATCAAAGAAAAAATTTCAGACCTTGGTACCGCTGCATGCCCTCCATACCACTTAGCATTGGTAATCGGAGGAACTTCAGCTGAAGCCAATCTTGCAGCCGTTAAAAAAGCATCAGCAAAATATTATGATCATCTTCCGACAGAAGGAAATGAGGCCGGACAGGCATTCAGAGACCTTGAATGGGAAGCTAAAGTTCAGAAAATCTGCCAGGAAAGTGCCATTGGAGCTCAGTTTGGAGGAAAATACCTTACTCACGATGTAAGAGTGATCAGACTTCCGAGACACGCGGCATCTTGTCCTGTTGGAATGGGAGTTTCCTGTTCTGCAGACAGAAATATCAAAGGAAAAATTACCAAAGAAGGGATCTTCCTGGAGCAACTGGAACAGGATCCGAAAAGATTCTTACCTGATACGCCTCCACATCTGGAAGAAGCTGTTGAGATTAACCTGAACAAGCCAATGCCGGAAATTCTTGCTGAACTTTCCAAATATCCGATCAAAACAAGATTAAAACTGAACGGAACATTAATCGTTGCAAGAGATATTGCTCACGCAAAAATCAAAGAAATTATCGACAGCGGGAAGCCAATGCCGGAATATTTCAAAAATCACCCGATCTATTACGCAGGACCTGCAAAAACTCCGGAAGGAATGGCTTCAGGAAGTTTCGGACCTACTACTGCCGGAAGAATGGACGTTTATGTAGACGAGTTCCAAAGTCATGGTGGAAGTATGATCATGCTGGCAAAAGGAAACAGAAGTAAGGATGTTACCAATGCATGTCATAAATACGGAGGTTTCTATCTTGGATCTATCGGAGGGCCGGCTGCTATTCTTGCGAAAGACAATATTGTGTCTGTAGATGTGGTAGACTTCCCGGAATTAGGAATGGAAGCCGTAAGAAAAATTGAAGTAAAAGACTTCCCCGCATTCATCATTTCCGATGATAAAGGCAATGATTTCTTCGCAAATCTTGCTCACTAATTAGTTTAAAATTAAAATAAATAACAAAATAGAACGCTGATCTTTTGTGTAAAAAGGAAAAAAGTTCTATTTTTGCCTAAAATCTTTAAGAGAATGATAACGATATTATCAGCATTTTGGCCGTTCTACCAGTTCCTTTGGACTATATTCTTCATTACTATGTTCTTAGTGGGATTCTGGTGTATTTTTATGTTCTTCGGATTAGTAATCCCAATGTGGCTAACTGAAGGTTTGAAAGAGTATTTCGGAAAAGTAAAGCCTTTCGACCCTGAAGATATCAGAAGAAAGCTTATTACTGAGCAGGAAGGTGTAGAAGTTATCTATAACGAGCCGAAAGGAAACGGACCTTTCCTTCACGATCACGGACATCATCATTAATTGATTGTCATTGCTTTTTCACCTGAATTCTGAAAAAGTAATATCAAAGCAAAACAACATATATAGACCGCTTAAGCAATTAAGCGGTTTTTCTATTTATTATTTCTCAGACTTTCAGGAGATACCCCAAATTTCTTTTTAAAAGCCCTGGTAAAGTTCTGGAGATACTCATAACCGCACTCAATAGCAATTTCTTTGATCATAATTTCTTTATTGGTAATCATTTTCTTTGCTTTCAGCATCCTGAGCTCCGAAATATAGTGAGCAATCGTTGTATGATACTGCGTTTTGAATTCCTTTCTGACAGTATTCTGGTTCAGTCCAAAATATTTTCCAATTTCCTCTGCTTTTATATTTCTATGGTAATTTTCATCAATGAATTTCCTGATCATTTCAGGCGTTTTTGGAGTGTCTTCGAAAATGTTTTTTTCATTAAATTGCTCAAAGATCAGGATAAGAAGTTTGATAATCTTTGCTTCTATAAATAACTTCTGCATGATTCCTTTCTTATTATAATCCAGAATCTCTTTTACAATCATATGCATCTCAACCGTCATGTCCGGCGGCGTTTCTTTATGAAGGAAAATGAAATTATTATGAATCATATTTTCCAGAATTTCAGCATTTTCACGATTATGCTCGGGATTGATGAGGTTAAAAATATATTGATAATTAATCTGAATCTGGAGATACCTCAGAATTTCCTGGTTTTCTGTCCACAGTTCAGCAACACTTTCTTTAGGAGAATAATGGAGGATGTATTGATTTTTTTTGAATAAAAACTGGGTTCCGCAATCATGACCTTCTAAATTAATGCCATCACTCAACATGAAAATCAAATTAAAACTTGATTTCCCCTCCAGCATATGAGACTTGAAGGATTGATCAGGACACAGGTCTTCCTGCATGATGATTTTGATGTCCTCGGATATGAACAAATGTCCACTTTTTAATTGACGCCTCATACAACACATTTTTACAGCCATGGTACAACTTCTTAAGATAAAAGTCCTCCGCAGGATAACCAAAAGTTCGAAAATGATAACTCGGGGTTGATAATGTGAGGTACTTTTGCGCAAAATTAAATTAAATTTAGAATAATTAAAAATAATATTTCATATGTTTAAAGATTTACATTTTGCAATACGGAAAATCAGAACGGGATTAGCATTGCTAACCGTGGCTGGAAGCTATATATATGCCCAGCAATGGGAAAATGTAGGAGGCATTCAGGATGTATCTGCAGGAGGAAGCAGTTTTAATAATCTTGTTATTGATAACTCGGGAAACTATTATCTGTCCTATTATGATGTTTCAGTAGCTAAAGGCTCTGTTCAGAAATTTAACGGAAACTCGTGGTCTTACTTAGGAGGAACGCCCGGAGTTACTACAGGAACTGCCACTTACAACTCATTGTCTATAAGTCCGAACGGAAACAGTATTTATTATACCAATCAGCTTGGTTATCCGGGCTCCGGGATGGAAGTACGCTTATTTACAGGATCTTTATGGTCCCAGCTTCCGAATGTTACAGACAGTTCCGTTAATTATCAGGCTTCTGCCGTTTCCTCTGATAATATCATTTTCACGTATGGTTCTTATGGTTCAGGAACGGTTAAAAGATATTCCGGAGGAACATGGGAGCAGATAGGAAATGCAGGTTTTTCGGGCGGGGCTGACTTCGCTGAAATGGTTATCGGAACCAATAATATGATCTATACCTGTAATGTTTCCGGAGGGATAAAAGTATATCAGAACAGTACAGATGCAAGTTCAGCACAAAACTGGACTCTGGTAGGAGGAACAGCTGCAGATGCTTCTTCATCAGGAGAGCAGTATAATGCTGATATTGCTTTAGATGGAGCAAACAGAATTTATGTTGCTTATGTTTCCAACTCCGGAGGAGGAAGGAAGTTGAATGTCAGAAAGTTTGACGGAAACTCCTGGGTGCAGGTTGGAAATGCCAATTTTTCTGAGGGAAGAGTACAGCATATTGCCTTAGCCGTAACAGAATCAGGAAAGCCATATGTGGTAGCCAGCCGTTTTGAAAATGATAATTTCCTGAGAAATACCGTTTATCAATTAGACGATTCGCAAAACTGGGTTCCTTTTGGAGGTGATTTTGTTTCAGCTGGAGAGGCAAAATATAATGATTTAGCAATAGATAAGGCACAAAATTATCTTGTTTTGGCTTATTCCGACAATACAACAAAGGTGAAAAGAATTTCTCTGAACCTTAATCCACAAACATGCAGCAATACAGATCCTGGAACCAATGTTGGTGATATTGGTTGTGTAAGTTTTATGTATCGCGGACAACAGGTTGCTTATACTACGGTAAGAGGAGCAGACGGAAAAATATGGCTTCAGCAGAACCTGGGAAGTACACAGGTGGCTTCATCAGTAGCGGATGCAAATTCTTATGGGGACCTTTTCCAATGGGGAAGATGGGATGATGGTCACCAGCTTAGAAATTCTCAGATCGTACCGGCACCATCTCCCAACACTCCGGAAGGAACAAATACCACTGCGGGAAGTTATGTTGCAGGATCTCCAGGATGGTGGGCAGGTTTTGCAGGTTCGGATACGTGGGCAGGAGTATCTGCTGCGGATGTGAATGCTTCTGCAGGTATAGATCCTTGTAAAGCAATAGGAGCAGATTGGAAGATGCCTTCTCAGGCGGAGTGGACTACTTTAATTGGAGCTGAAAGTATTTCTAACCCAACAACGGCTTATAACAGTCATCTTAAATTACCGGCAGGAGGCTACAGAAGCTCCAGTGACGGGAACTTTACTTTTGTAGGGCAAAGAGGATATTTCTGGAGCTCTGATACATCAAGTCTGGGAGGAAAATATCTGTATATCGGTTCAACGATTGCCAATCCATCTGCCGGAGCTATGAGAGGGCAGGGATCATCAGTAAGATGCATCAAGCCTACCTCTTCTTTAGGGACTTCAGAAATCAAACTGAATCAATCTGTTATTGGAATGTATCCTAACCCAACCAAAGGAATGCTTATGGTTAAAGCTGATTCAGGAATTGAAAGAGTAAACGTTACCAATGCTGTAGGGCAAAGAATGAATATACAGTTTTCGGATCAACAGATCAATTTGACTGAACTTCCTTCAGGATTATACATCGTAGAGTTAAAGTTAAAGAACGGACAATCAGTTTCTAAAAAGATTATAAAGGAGTAAGCGGATCTCAATATCAAAGATTTCGCCAAAAGAAATTAGTTCATTACAATTACTTTTATTGGAAGGCTCATGAAATTTTCATGAGCCTTTTTTTTATTATTATTTCTCCGAAAAAATAGAAATATTTGATGAATACTGAAGAGGAATAGTGGTCATGAAGAAAAATTTATACTATATTCGATAAAAAATAATAAATGAAAAAGTTTTATTCTGTTGTTTTTCTGTTGATTACCATGGCTGTATTCGGACAGATCAATTATACAATTTCTCCTGATCCGTTCAACGAAACAGATGTGATCACACTTACTGTTCCCGGGGATCAGATTGATGAGTCTGCGTGGGGCGTTTCCAACAACGCCATTTATATCTGGACATGGTCGTTTGACACCAATTATCAGAATAGCCAGGATTGCCCTACCAATGGCAGCTGGAACAATTCCAATGATCTGAATAAGCTGAATTATAATGCAGCAACAGACAGTTATTCACTCACTTTTACACCAACTTCTTTTTATGGAAGAACAGGAATCGGAAGGTTTGGGTTTTTATTAAAAGATAAGACGGGATCGCACCAGACTTCACCCGATATTTTTGTAAACGTAGGGACTTTAAACTTAACGCTTACAAATCCATTGGCGAACAGCCTCACTTCAGTTCCTGCGGGAAATTCCATTACCATTACGGCGACGGCAAGTACCAATGCTACATTTCAGCTAAAAGCCAACGGAACTGTTGTCAATTCAACAACAACGCCTTCACAGTCTTATTCTTACAATTATACAGTTACCCAGGATGCAAATATGGAACTTGTGGCGACACAGGGAACCAATTCCAAAACGGCAGCATTCATTGTACAGGTTCCAAGAAATGTTGTTTCTCAGGCAATACCCAACTGGATCAGACAGGGAATCAATTATCATCCGACAGATCCAACCAAGGTGGGATTGGCTTTATATGCTCCGGGAAAAAATTTTGTACACGTCATAGGAAGTTTCAATAACTGGGCGGTGAATGATACCTATTTAATGAAAAAAGACACCACAAATCCTGATCTGTACTGGATTGAGCTCAATGGAATAACTCCTCAGCAGCTTTATACCTTCCAATACAGAACCAATGATTTGAGAAAAGTAGCAGATCCCTATTCGCCACAAATTCTTTCCTCTTATGATGATCCGTGGATTTCCGCAACTACTTATCCGAATTTACCAGCATTTCCTGCCGGACAGGGTTTTGAAGTGTCAACATTTAAAACAGGCCAGACCGCTTATAACTGGCAGGTTACCAATTTTCAAAGACCTGCGAAACAGGATCTTATAGTGTATGAATTATTATTGAGAGATTTCACACAGGAAAAGAACTGGCAGTCACTGATCAATAAAATTTCCTATTTAAAGAATCTGAAAATCAATGCTATAGAACTGCTTCCGATCATGGAATTTGACGGAAATCTTTCCTGGGGATATAATACTTCTTTCCATTATGCATTGGACAAAGCCTACGGTACTCCCGAAAAATTCAAAGAATTTGTAGATGTATGCCACCAGAATGGAATTGCAGTCATTCTGGATGTCGCATTTAATCATGCTACAGGACGTTCACCTCTGGTAAGACTCTGGAATATTGATCCGGATGGTGATGGCTATGGAAATGTTGCAGCCAACAACCCTTACTTTAATCAGGTTCCGAAACATTCATACAATGTATTTAACGATTTTAACCATACCAGCCTTTCAACGCAATATTACGTTGAAAGATGTCTTGAGCAATGGCTGACTGAATATCACATAGACGGTTTCCGCTGGGATTTAACCAAAGGATTTACGCAAAGCTGTTCCGAAAATGATGAAGCCTGTACCAATGCCTATCAGCAGGACAGAGTAGACATCATGAAACATTATGCAGACAGACAATGGGCTATTGATCCGAATTCTTACATGATCTTCGAACACCTTGGAACTGATGCAGAAGAACAGCAATGGGCGAATTACAGAATAGCAGAAGGAAAAGGTGTTATGCTTTGGAATAAACAGACAGATCCTTACAATCAGAATACGATGGGATATAAGGAAAACAGCAATTACGACCGAATGAACCACAGTCTTCACGGATTTACCAATATGAGTGGCGTAGGGTACGGAGAAAGCCACGATGAAGAAAGGCTTATGTTTAAAAACCTTGCATATGGTGCAGTGAACGGAAACTATGATGTAAAAAACCTGAATACCGCTCTTGAAAGAATGAAAACTTTCGGGGCAACGTTCTTTACTATTCCTGGTCCGAAAATGATCTGGCAGTTTGGAGAATTAGGATATGAATTCAGCATCAACAGATGTGCAAACGGTACGATAGACAGCGGATGCAGAACCGATGAGAAACCTGTTGCATTTACGCTGGGATATGATACTGATGTGAATAGAAAAGCAGTCTACGATACATGGGCTAAAATCATCAATATCAGAAATACCTATCCGGTTTTTAAATCTAAAACCTATACTATAGAATCCAACAATCTTACGAACGATCCCAATGGCCTGATCACAAGAATTTATGTGTATGATGCCTCTATTACCACAGGAATAAAGAATGTTGTCGTATTGGCCAATTACACGACTTCTACACAGAATGTAGTGCCTTATTTCCCTTACACAGGTCAATGGCAGAATCTGATGGACAACAGTATTTCGAATATAGTTTCCACAACGGCTCCGATCACTTTACAGCCCGGAGAATTCAGAATCTTTGGAAATTATGCAGGTGCGTTGTCTACTGTAGATACCAATGCAGCCAATAAACTATCCCTTCAGATTGCAGATAATCCTGTCCGAAATGGAATCGCCAAACTGGTTTTCAATAAAGCAAAAAATGGGGAAATTTCAATTTTTGATATGACTGGCAAAAGAATGGATTCTTTCAAACTGGATAAAGAAAATGGCATCTATGAAGCGAAAATCAGTTATCCGGCAGGAACTTATCTGGTACAGTTGAAATCAGAGACAGGAATAGCCATTCAAAAGATGATTATTAAATAAAACAAAAGATGAAGTTGCCTAGACTTATAAAAAATATTGAATATCTTAAAAACCATTAAGAAGGTTAAGAAATAAAGTATAGTTAAGGTTAATCATTCTGATTTTTAAGCTTCTTTTACTCCTCTTAAACCCTTATTAAATCTTAATGGTTCAAAAATAAAAAGTTTAAACAAGTTCCATACAAAATAAAAGGCAAATTTGCGGATCAGCAGATTTGCCTTTTTTTGTAAGTTCAGAAAAATAGTCTACTTTTGCAGTAGATTTATCAAGAAAGGTGGAGGGATTTGGCCCGGTGAAACCTTAGCAACCTGCACAATTCCAGCGTGTAAAGGTGCTAATTCCAACCCTTTGGGAGAGATAATTGAAGTCAATACTCTATATGAATTCCATTTCTTGAAGTCTTGTGTATCTGCGGAAAGATCCGTCAGATTGGTAGTATTAATTGGCAAGAACAAAAATGAAAAAATTAAGCACAGCTGTACTATTGCTTGGAGCAATTCTGGTAGCTGCTCAGGAAAGTGAGGAAAAAGGAAAACAGATCGAAGATATCATCATCGTCGGAAACCGTAATGTTAAAAGAACAAAACTGGAGACGCCGGTTCCTGTAGATGTTATCAATATCGATAAAATCCAGAGAAGCGCTCCGCAAATGACCGCTCAGGATCTGCTGAATTACGTGATTCCGTCGTTTAATGCGGTGAGGCAGTCTGCTTCTGATGGCACAGAGCATATTGATCCCGTAACATTAAGAGGAATGGGCCCCGATCAGGTTCTCGTACTGCTTAACGGAAAAAGAAGACATACTACTTCATTGGTCAATTATCAGAATACCGTAGGAAATGGTTCTGTAGGAACAGATTTGAGTACCATTCCCGTAATTGCTATTGACAGAATAGAAGTGTTACGAGACGGAGCTGCTGCACAATATGGATCTGATGCTATTGCCGGAGTGATCAACATTATTCTTAAGAAAAATGCCGGAGCTTCAGCAAGTCTTACTTACGGATTAAGCGGAAGAAATGATGGAGATACTTACCAGGCAGGAGTCAACTATGGTGCTTCATTAGGAAAAAAAGACGGTTATATCAATCTATCCCTGCAATTAAGCCACAGAGGAAAAACCACAAGAACTCAAAATCACGATCTGGATATTTTCGGAGATAATTTTGCGTATGAATTTGCAGGTGACGCTGAAGCTGTAAAAGCAGCCAGAGCTGCGGATGATGCCGAAATTGAAAAAAGAGGGTTGACCCGTGATGATTTTAATTTTCAGATCGGAGATGCCCAGATCAGACAGGGACAGTTGTTTTTCAATTCAGAATACCCTTTTAATGATCATTTTAAACTCTATTCTTTCGGAGGTTTCAGTATTAAAGAAGGAGAAGGGTTTGGTTTCAGAAGACTGCCAAGCGAAAAGTCTAATGTGGTTTCATCCATTTATCCGAACGGTTTTCAGGCGGTTCTTGGGTCTCAGGTATATGATGTTTCCTATGCTGTAGGTGCAAAATATAATGTTAACAACTGGCTATTTGACCTGAGTAATACGTTCGGGAGCAATACCTTCAATTATAAGGTAAGCAACACCAATAATGCTTCTCTGGGTGCAAAATCACCCACAAGTTTTTATGCAGGTGCCCATAGTTTTCTGCAGAATACCATTAATCTTGATGTTTCCAAAAATATAAACCGTTTCAATATTGCGTTCGGTGGTGAGTTCAGGTTTGAACAATACCAGATCAAAGCTGGTGATGAAGCTTCTTATACCCAATATGATATCAATGGAAATGTGGCCACTGAAGGATCTACAGTACTTGGAGCAGGCGGATCTCAATCCTTTATCGGATTTTCTCCCAACAATGCCTTGAAGAAAGACAGGCATTCCACCGCAATATATGCAGATGTTTCCTATGATTTGGATAAAAAACTGAATATTGATGCTGCTGCCAGGTTTGAAAATTATTCAGATTTCGGAAATACCTTGAATGGAAAACTCGCTGTACGATATGAGTTTGTAAAAAACTATGCAGTAAGAGCCGCTGTTGGGACAGGATTCAGAGCACCATCATTGCAACAGCAATATTTTAATAATTCCTATGCGGATATTTCTACTTCCGGTTCAAAGATTGTTACCAAAGGAATATTCAGCAACGATAGCGAAGCTGCCAGAATTCTTGGATTTGATAAACTTAAACAGGAAACTTCTGTCAATGCAAGTGCCGGATTGACGTTAAAACCATTAAAAGGACTGTTCATTACAATAGATGGCTATTTTATTAAAGTAAAAGACAGAATAGTTATTACAGGTAATATTACAGATCCAAGACTATCAAATCCTGCTGTAGTTGGGCATGGAAATGAGGTAGAAAGCGGAAGATTCTTCGCTAATGCTATTGATACAGAAACGAAAGGTGTGGATGTAGTGGTTTCCTATGACTGGATTCTTGGGAACGGAAAATTAAATATGAATCTTGCCGGAAACTATACGGAAACAAAAATCACAGATTTTCATTTTCCTGAAAACTTAGGAACGCCTCAGGATCAGTTTTTTGGTCCCGATCAGATCAATATCATTGAAACACTGTCTCCAAAAACAAAAGCTTCATTAGGATTAAATTATGGAATCGGAAAATTCAGTTTTCTCGTAAGAAATACCTATTTTGGTAAGGTAATAAGAGATGGTTATCCGTTTGGAGACGTGCAGGAATTCTCACCAAAAGTAGTGACAGACATCAGCGTAGGGTATGATATCAGCAAAAGTATCAATTTTACAGTAGGAGCCAACAATATATTTGATGTCTTTCCGGACCGCCAGATTTATAAAAATTCATATTATGGAGTATTCAAATATGCGCCTGTACAGATGGGAACGCTGGGGAATTATTTCTTCGGAAGGCTTAATTTTAATTTTTAATCATTAAATGAGTACTGCCTCACATCAGATTGGCTGGAAAACAGCCGCAGCCATTGTCGTTTCCAATATGATCGGAACAGGGATTTTTACCACCCTGGGATTTCAGCTTTCCGATATTACCAATACCTACAGTATTTTCCTGCTATGGAGCATCGGAGGGGTTCTCGCTTTGTTCGGGGCATTTTGCTACGCAGAATTGGGCTCCCATTTTAAAGGGAACGGAGGCGATTTTATTTATCTTAAAGAAACCTATCATCCGATTTTCGGATATCTCATAAGCTGGATTTCGCTCATCATAGGATTTTCCTCTCCCGTAGCGCTGGCAGCATTGGCTATGTCGAAATATCTTTCTGTATTTGAGTATTCTTTTGGAAACGGATTTGCCATAGCCGCGATATTCCTGGTAGCAATTGCCTTATCATTCAGCCTGAAAACATCCAGCAGGTTTCACAACTTTTTTACCTTCATTAAGATCGCTTTTATTATTGTACTGGTTATTCTTGGAGTAGGAATTTCAAATTCACCCCAGATCGGTAACAGCCTTAATTTCAGTGACAGCTGGCAGAATGAGATCATGCTTCCTGCCTTTGCTACCTCTCTGGTATTTGTTACCTATTCCTACACAGGCTGGAATTCAGCTTCCTATATTGCCGGAGAAATAAAGGATGTGCAGAAAAATCTTCCGAAATCCTTGATTATAGGAACTGTTTTTGTGACGGTAAGCTATATTCTGGTGAATTATATTATGCTGAAACATGCTCCTGTAAATCAGCTGGCAGGAAAAGAAGATGTGATGGGAGAAGCAGCAGTCAATATGCTTGGACCGGCTTTTGGAAAAATTGTTAATATTTTTATAGCCCTGCAGCTGATTGCAACCATAAGCGGATACTTGTGGGTTGGCTCAAGACTGACACAGGCTTTTGCAAAACATACCCACATCTGGAAACCATTATCAGCTGGAAATGCAAAAGGAATTCCGGTAAGAGCTATTTTTGCCCATGCTGTGATTGCTGCTATTATTATTTTAACGGGTAGCTTTAAAGAAATTTTTGTCTATACAGCTTTTATACTACAGCTTTTTGCAAGTCTTGCGATCTCGACGGTATTCTTTCTGAAGAAAAAAGACAGGAAGATCTTTAAGTCGAATGCTTTCCATATTTTTCCGGCTGTTTTTCTGCTGTTCAGTATCTATATTCTCTATTTTACATTCATTCATAACCCTAAAGAAAGCCTCATAGGATTAGGAATTATTGCAGTAGGAATTGTTTTATACATAATAGACAGAAGACTTTCTAAAAGATCTTAGAGCCTGATTTCAATATCATAAACATTTTTACAATTCGGCTTTTTTACCTTTTTGACTCTTTATCCCTAATGCTCAAAAATTTATGATGATGAGGAATTTTAATTTTGAATTAATAATCCTTATCTTTGCACCCACAAAATTTCTACAATGTCTAAATCATTAATTCCAAAATTAGAAGCTATAAAACAAAGATATAATGAGGTTGCAGACCTTATTATACAGCCTGATGTCATTTCAGACCAAAAAAGATATTCTTCTTTGAACAAAGAATATAGTGATTTGGGAAAAATTGTAAGAGTTTATGATCAGTACAAGGGCGCTTTGGACAGTATCGCAGAATCTGAAGAAATTATCGCAGATGGTTCAGACAGAGACCTGGTAGATCTGGCTAAAGAAGAAAAATTGGAAGCCCAGGCTAAACTTCCCGGATTGGAAGAAGAGCTGAAAGTATTGCTGATTCCTAAAGATCCTGCAGATGACAAAAACGTTATCGTGGAACTACGTGCCGGAACCGGAGGTGATGAAGCCGCTATTTTCGTGGAAGATATCTACAGAATGTATACCATGTATTTCAAAACAAAAGGATGGAGACATGAAGTGACAGATTCTAATGAAGCAGCGAAAGGATACAAGGAATTGATCATGAAAGTGGAAGGAGAAGGTGTTTACGGAATCATGAAGTTTGAATCCGGAGTTCACCGTGTACAGCGTGTACCTGAAACAGAATCTCAGGGAAGAGTACACACTTCTGCCATTACAGTGGCAGTTCTTCCGGAAGCTGAAGAAGTAGATTTTGAACTGAATCCTGCAGATATTGAAATGCAGACTTCCCGTTCAGGTGGTGCCGGAGGTCAGAACGTAAACAAGGTTGAAACGAAAGTTCAGCTTACCCACAAGCCTTCAGGACTTGTTGTGGTTTGTCAGCAGGCTCGTTCTCAGCTTGCTAACCGTGAGCTGGCGATGGAAATGCTAAGAACAAAACTATACGATATTGAATTACAGAAAGTACAGGGAGATATCGCTGCACAACGTAAATCTATGGTTTCTACCGGTGACCGTTCTGCAAAAATTAAAACGTACAATTATCCGCAAGGTAGAGTTACAGATCACAGAATCAACAAGTCTATGTACAACCTTGATGCTTACATGAATGGCGATATTTCTGAAATGATTGATGCCGTAATCATGGCAGAAAATGCAGAAAAGATGAAAGGAGAAGAAGAAAATTACTAAAAAATCGAAATAATTAAAATACAGCCTCTGATTTTTCAGGGGCTTTTTTACATACTAAATACAATTTAAACTATGAAAAACTACAAAATTATTTTCCTGCTGTTGCTTTCCGTGATGGGACAGCAGCTGATGGCTCAGACAGAAGTGAAGAAACCCAAAGAAGCCTTTGAACTCTTTTTCGGAACTTTTGTGAATAATGATGAAACAGCTTTGAACAAACTGAACGATTATCTAAGACCTACTGTAGAAGGTCAGAATGCGTATCAGGTAGATTTTAAGGAAACTTCAAAAGAAATGATAAATGGCAGCGTAGAGAGCTTTCTGGCTGCTTTCCCTAAAGCCACGGCTTCAGCATGCAAAAAAGAGGCGGAAGAGTATTTTATCGCAATGTTTGGGAATTTTAAAAAAGGAAAACTGACTGTTAAAAATGTAAAAGTGGTCCCGAATGAATATGTTAAAGACGAAAAAATTGCAGAAATAAGTTATTCCGTAAGCTTTCTGGTTCCCTCGAAATTAACTTCCGGACCAAAAGGCGATCTGAGTAAAATAAAAGCAGAAGAACTGAAAAAATATCTGGTTCAGGCAGCGCAGGATTTCAAAAATGCTGATAAAACGGTAACAGCTGATCAGAGTTTTAATCTTTACGAAATGAAAGTAGGAGACAAAATATATTACTGGAACGGAAGCCCGGATGAGATTGTTTCCAACCTTACCGATTTTTATTTTGAAAGCTTCGGAGCCAATGAATAACCGATTATAAAGTATAGAAAGTCCCAATACAATGGGGCTTTTTTTATTTCACATACTTTACGTATTTTTGAGACAAACCGATCAGTATGAATTTTAAGCCTATATTGTTAACAGCTGGAGTTTTGTTTTCAGCATCTTTTTATTCTCAGAAAATGAATTATCCTAAAGCGTTAAAAGGAAACCAGACAGATACCTATTTTGGAACAGCCGTTTCTGATCCCTTCAGAGATCTGGAAAATGATTCTGAACCTACCAAAAAATGGGTGGATGAAGAAGTCGCTTACAGCCAGAATTACCTTTCTAAAATTCCGTTCAGGGATAAAATTAAAAATCAGTTGAAGGAAATCTGGAACTATGAAAAAATTTCAGCGCCTTTCAAAGAAGGAGATTATACCTATTATTATAAAAATGACGGTCTGCAGGCCCAGTCTGTTTTGTATAGAACAAACAACAAGACCAATGCTACAGAAGTATTTTTAGATCCTAATAAATTTTCAGAAAAAGGAACAACTTCTCTTTCCAACCTGTCGTTCAATAAAAAAGGAAACCTTGCTGCCTACTCTATTTCTGAAGGAGGAAGCGATTGGAACAAGATCATCATCATCGATGCAGTAACCAAAAAACAGATTGATGAAACTTTACTGGATGTGAAATTCAGTGGAATTTCATGGCAGGGAGATGAAGGCTTCTATTATTCAAGCTACGACAAACCGAAAGAAGGAACAGTTCTTTCAGGGATGACTGATAAGCATAAAGTATACTTCCACAAGCTGGGAACAAAGCAGTCTGAAGATAAACTGATTTTCGGAGGAGAGAAAACGCCAAGAAGATATTTAAGTGCAGGAGTTTCTGAAGACCAGAGATATCTTATCATTTCTGCAGCGAATGCTACCAATGGTAATGAATTGTACATAAAAGACCTTCAAAAAGGCGGAGATTTTGTGCAGATTATGAACGGATTTGATATCAATGCCAGCATTGTCGACACACAGGGTGATGATCTTTTCATTTTCACAGATAAAGATGCACCGAATATGCGTCTTGTAAAAACAACCATCAGCAACCCGGCTCCGGCAACATGGAAAGATGTCATTCCACAGACAGAAAATGTTTTAGGAATTTCTTCAGGTGGTGGATATTTCTTCGCAACCTATATGATTGATGCTATAGATCAGGTAAAACAATTCGATAAAACCGGAAAACTGATCAGAGAAATTGCTCTTCCCGGCAAAGGAAATATCTCAGGGTTCGGAGGAAAAGAAAAAGAGAAAGATGTTTACTTCTCTTTCAGCAATTATATTACACCGGGAACTACCTATAAATTCAATGTAGACTCAGGAAAATCTGAAATCTATCAAAAACCTAAAGTGAAGTTTAATCCGGATGACTATGTTTCGGAACAGGTATTCTATACTTCAAAAGACGGTACAAAAGTTCCTATGATGATCAATTACAAGAAGGGAACTAAACTTAACGGTAAAAACCCTACTATTCTGTATTCTTATGGAGGTTTCAACATCAGCCTGCAGCCATCATTCTCTGTAGTCAATGCCATCTGGATGGAAAATGGTGGTATTTACGCTGTTCCAAATATCCGTGGAGGAGGTGAGTATGGTAAAAAGTGGCACGATGCCGGGACTAAGCAGCAGAAGAAAAATGTTTTTGAAGACTTTATCGCTGCCGGAGAATATCTTCAAAGTAAAGGGTATACTTCAAAAGAATACATGGCGCTGTCAGGAAGATCAAACGGAGGATTATTAGTAGGAGCGACAATGACAATGAGACCTGATCTAGCCAGAGTAGCCTTCCCTGGAGTTGGAGTTCTGGATATGCTGAGGTATAATAAATTTACAGCCGGAGCAGGATGGTCTTATGATTACGGTACTGCAGAAGACAGTAAAGAAATGTTTGAATACCTTAAATCTTACTCACCTGTACACAATGTAAAAGCAGGAACTTGTTATCCTTCCACAATGATTATCACCAGTGATCACGATGACAGGGTTGTTCCGGCACACTCTTTCAAATTTGGTGCAGAGCTTCAGGAAAAACAGGCATGTAAAAACCCTATTCTCTTAAGAATTGAAAAGAATGCAGGACACGGCGCCGGAAGATCTACAGATCAGGTGATCAGTGAAAATGCAGATCTTATATCATTTGCATTGTTTGAGATGGGAATAAAGAAATAACTCTAAAAAAGTAAAATATTTAAACAAACAGTCGATTTTATTTAAAATTGGCTGTTTTTTTTATGCTGTTATGTTTATAATTCTTATTTTTAGGGCGGATATTTAAAGTTTATTAATTCTAAACTAATTAGGTAATTATGAAAAAAAGAATTTTACTGGTTTGTGCATTGGCTGCTGGGCTATCCAGCCTTAATGCGCAGAGGTGGGAACCTGCCTCACAAAGAACATCAGAGATCAGAAAAGAAGTAGAAGTTCAGTATGCTTACAGATTTGATTTACAGTCTCTTAGAAATATTCTGAAAGATGCTGTAGAAACAGGTAAAGGAGCTCAGGCTGTAATTGTATCTCTGCCTACAGCAGAAGGAAAAATTGAAAAATTTGCTGTTTATAGTGATCCTGTGATGGAAAAATCCATGGCAGACAGATATCAGCTGGGATCTTATGTAGGAGTAGGGGTTGATGATCCTGGCAAATATGTAAGATTCAGTACTGCACCTACTGAAATGCAGTCGATGATTATCAAAGACGGGAAATTTCAGTTTATAGAGCCTATTACTGCTGATAAGCAGGTGTATGGTGTTTTCTATAAAACAAAAAGAACAGAGGCAGATCATGGTTTTGAATGTACTACCGAAGAGAAAAACTTCAAAGATATTAAATCATTAGAAGCTTTCGGAAAAAAAAACCTTTCTAATGTAGGAATTACAAACAGACCTGCAAGTACGAAATTCAGAACTTACAGATTGGCTCTCTCTACTACGGGAGAATATACAAAGAAATTTGATCCGACTGGAGGAGTAACCAATACCGTTACTCAGATGAACGCTACTATAACCCGTGTAAATGGCGTTTTTCAAAAAGATTTTGCAATTAAACTGATTATTCAGGATCTTCCTAACATTATATATACAGACCCTGCAACAGATCCTTATACTGGGAACTTAAACTTACAGCTTCAGCAAACCTTAACAGCTCAAGTAGGGAATGCGAATTATGATATGGGGCATGTATTCAATGCTGCCGGTGGTAACGGAAATGCCGGATCTATCGGATCTACATGTGTTGATCCTGCTACAGCTACTTCATTAGCAAAAGGATCTGCGTTTACACAGAATACCAATCCAACAGGAGATCTTTTTGATATTGATTATGTTGCGCATGAAATGGGACACCAGCTTGGAGGAAACCATACCTTTTCACATGCTACGGAAGGCTCTGGTGTAAATGTTGAGCCGGGTGGAGGAACAACAATTATGGGATATGCCGGAATTACTCAGGACAATGTACAGGCTAATTCGGATGCTTATTTCCATTATTCTTCAATTAATCAGATTCTTAATAGCTTAGACGCAAAGACTACTTGTGGAACATCTGAAAATATTACAAATAATACAGCCCCTACTATTGCTGCCCTTACAGCATATACTATTCCAAAGGGCACTCCTTATTACCTGGATGCATCTGCTACCGATGCTGAAGGTGATGCAATAAAATATACCTGGGAGCAATATGACAGTGTCAATAATCTTGCTTCTATTTCCGGAGACAGTGGTTGGGGATACAATGCACAAGGCTCGATTGCAAGATCTTTCTTCGGAACAGCAAGCGGAAGAAGATATTTCCCGAGTTTACCACTTGTAATGGCTGGAAAACTTACTAATAAAGCTACCTGGGAAACCGTTTCTTACATACCGAGAATACTTCACTATGCGGTAACTGCTAGAGATGAAAATGCTTTGAGACCAATGCTTGTATCTTCAGAAACAACCCTTACTGTAGGAAATGACGGACCATTTAAATTTAATGGAATTACTTCTTCGACAACCCTATACAATAATGCATCAAATACAATTACGTGGGATGTTGCCAATACCAATGCTGCACCATATAACGCAAGTAATGTAAAGATTGAGTATACTACAGACCTTGTTAATGGATCTGCATGGACAGAATTAGTGGCCTCCACTCCAAATACAGGATCTTATACAGTACAGATGCCTGCAAATCTTACAGGAGCAATCAAATTAAAAATTTCAGCTATAGGAAACGTATTCTACGCAGTATCTCCACAGGTAACTGTAGGTACAGCCCCTACATCTACTACAGCAGCTCCTACAGGAGTATCAGCTTTAGCATCCGAAATCTTAAAAACTACAGCAAGATTATCTTGGAATAATGTGCCGGGAGCTACTTATTCTATTAACTATAGAAAAGTAGGAGAAACAAACTGGCAGAATACAACAAGCTCTGTAAACTCTGTTTTATTAAGTAGTTTAGAAGATGAAACTAATTATGAAGCTCAGGTTGCAGCTGTTGTGAATAGTGTTCCGGGAACATTCTCAGCAAACTATGCATTTAAAACAAAAGGTTTAACTACAGGAGCAGATTATTGTCTGATGAGTACAGGGGGAAATAACCTGAATGCACCATATTACAGCGGTCTTATTCAGCTTAACTTATCTAATCTTGCTTATTTCTCCGGTAATTTAGCCACTGCAGCAAAAACTTATCTTGATTTCAGTGATGATCCAACGAAAATAATTAATTTAACAAAAGGAACCCAGTATACAGCTTCATTTAGAAATTTAGGGCATGATTTGGGTACATACAGTGACTTCCTTGAAATCTGGATCGATTATAATAGAAATGGAATTTTTGAATCTACTGAAAAAGTAGGATCTCATTCAGCTGTCCCTGTATACAATGCAGCAAACCAGCTTAGCTTCCATGATGGAACAATTACATTTACTGTACCCGCAACTGCATATGCAGGCGATAAAACATTGAGAATGAGAGTTGCAAGTACATTCTTTAATGCAGCCACAGGACCATGTGGTGTTTCATCAGTTCCGGTACAGGGAGGAGGAGTTATTTCTACTGGAGGCTTCAGAGACTTTACTGTAAAAATTGCAGAAACCCTTGCTGTAAATGAAACAAAAGATGTAAAATCAACTGAGATTTCAATCTATCCGAACCCTGCAGATACTTTTGTAGAAGTGAAAAATCTGAAAGGAAAAGCAGATTATAAAATCTATACTGCTGACGGAAGATTAGCTCAGGAAGGTCAGATTGATGGACAAAGAATTAATGTTGCTTCATTAATCAAAGGGATGTATGTGATCACGATAAAAGATGACAAAAATACTTACAATACGAAGCTTATCAAAAAATAAGCAGACTATTTATAAATAAGAATGGCCGGGCATTTGTCCGGCCATTTTCTTTTATTAAAATCAAGAAAAACAGAATGTTAACAGAAGTTTCATGTTTCGTTCAAAAAAATTAACTTTACGGGGACAAAAATAATTGGAATGCGAAAGACAATTTCTGTGAAAAACCCGGATTTTAGTGTATTACCTCAGGAAAGAGAGATTTACAATTTTGAAAAAGACGGTCTTGAACTCAAATCATCCTATGAAAAAAAAGATGTAAAAGATGAATCATTAACGCAGACTTCTCCAGGAATTGCTCCCTATCTGAGAGGGCCGTATTCCACGATGTACGTTCAAAAGCCATGGACGATCCGTCAGTATGCCGGGTTTTCCACAGCCGAAGAATCCAATGCTTTTTACAGAAGAAACCTTGCAGCCGGTCAGAAAGGGCTTTCCGTAGCATTTGACCTGGCTACGCACAGAGGATATGATTCTGACCATTCAAGGGTGGTGGGAGACGTAGGAAAAGCAGGTGTTGCCATCGACTCTGTGGAAGATATGAAGATTCTTTTCAATGAGATTCCATTGGATCAGATTTCAGTATCCATGACCATGAACGGAGCGGTACTTCCAATTTTGTCTTTCTACATCGTAGCGGCAGAAGAGCAGGGCGTAAAACAGGAGCTGCTTTCAGGAACCATTCAGAATGATATTTTGAAAGAATTCATGGTGAGAAATACGTATATCTATCCGCCGGCACCTTCCATGAAGATCATCGCAGATATTTTTGAATATACCTCGCAAAACATTCCGAAATTCAATTCCATTTCCATTTCCGGATACCATATGCAGGAAGCTGGTGCAACACCCGTACTTGAAATGGCGTACACGCTGGCAGACGGTCTTGAATACGTAAGAACAGGTATCAAAGCAGGAATGAACGTAGACGATTTTGCCCCGAGACTATCTTTCTTCTGGGCAATCGGAATGAATCATTTCATGGAAATTGCTAAAATGCGTGCCGCAAGGTATATCTGGGCAACCCTTTTAAAACAGTTTAATCCTCAGAACCCGAAATCTCTGGCATTAAGAACCCACTCTCAGACTTCCGGCTGGTCTCTGACAGAGCAGGAACCCTTCAATAATATTACAAGAACAGCTATTGAAGCGTTGTCTTCGGCTTTAGGAGGAACACAATCTCTCCACACCAATGCACTGGATGAAGCCATTGCACTTCCCACCGACTATTCAGCAAAAATTGCAAGAAATACACAGATCATTCTTCAGCAGGAAAGCGGAATATGCGATGTGGTAGATCCAATGGGAGGTAGTAACCTGGTGGAAAGCCTTACTCAGCAAATGATTGAAGAAGCGATGAGGTACATTGATGAGGTAGAACAGGAAGGAGGAATGACCAAAGCTATTGAAGCCGGAATTCCAAAAATGAGAATTGAAGAAGCTGCCGCTAAAAAACAGGCTAAGATTGATAGCGGGGAAGAATTCATTATCGGAGTGAATTCATTCAAATCCTCATTAAAACAGGATCAGATAGAAATCTTAGACATTGATAATACAGAAGTTCGCAGAAAGCAGATCGAAAGACTGAATACCATCAAAGCAGAACGAAATACAGAAGCGGTAGAACAAATTCTTAATGACATCCGTGAAAGCGCAAAAACAGGAAAAGGAAACCTTCTGGCACTATGTATTGAAGCCGCAAGAAGAAGAGTTACCCTTGGCGAAATGAGTGATGCCATGGAAGAATCTTTCGGAAGATATAAAGCAAATATTAAAACAATCTCTGGTGTATACGCAATGAATGCCGGTAAAAATGAATATTTTGAAAAAGCCCTTGCCCTGACTCAGAAATTTGAAGAAGAAGAAGGACGACGCCCAAGGCTAATGGTTGCAAAAATGGGACAGGATGGCCACGACAGAGGCGCAAAAGTAGTGGCAACAGCATTTGCCGA
Source organism: Chryseobacterium sp. CP-77 (assembly GCF_036362765.1). Classification (NCBI taxonomy): domain Bacteria; kingdom Pseudomonadati; phylum Bacteroidota; class Flavobacteriia; order Flavobacteriales; family Weeksellaceae; genus Chryseobacterium; species Chryseobacterium sp. CP-77. The sequence goes on along the minus strand of NZ_CP143637.1, from coordinate 3,201,681 downwards.
TATGGGATTTGATGTGGATGTGGCTCCCTTATTCCAGACCCCGGAAGAAGTCGCTAAACAGGCTGTAGAAAATGATATTCACATCTTGGGTGTTTCTTCACTGGCAGCAGGACACAAAACACTGGTTCCGCAGGTGGTGGAAGAATTATCCAAGCTGGGAGCAGATGATATCACTATCGTTGTAGGAGGAGTAATTCCCCAGCAGGACTATGAATTCCTGTATGCCAACGGTGCCGATTTTATTTTCGGACCTGGAACCAATCTTCCGAAATGTGCCGTCGAAATTCTGGAAAAATTTCTAAATTAATTCTTTGTAGAGAATAACTTGCATGGCTTTTGTATAGTTTAATGAAAAAATTTCATTATGGCTTATACAGTAGTTTCAGTATTTCCGGTGACTGTAGATACAGAGGAAATTAAAAAAGGATTAAAAGAAAAAGGCTTTGACGAAGCAAACATCATTATTTCAAAGTCCAGAGTAGAAAGTGGTATGTCTGCTGATCAGTATCAGGAAGATAAACAGACACAGGATTTTTTCGACTATGTTTTTGCTCACGATGCAGAAATGTTGGACGCTTACCGCAAGCACAGCATAGGCAGAAGCAATGTTATTGTTTATACCGATAATCTTGAACAGGCAAAATCTGCCAAAGAAGTATTAAATGAATATGGAGCTCTTGAAGTCTACCGAAAGCCTTCAGAAAAAAGAGACAGCATTCCGGAGGGTATGACAGAGGATGAATATAATGGTATTATTGCCAAAGCAAGACATAATCTTTACTTTCTCGGATCAGAAAGAGTCTATCATTCCAATCAGGTAAAAGGAATGGATGACGAAATGGATAGTCTGGGTTCAAAAGATTAATTTCACAATAAATAAAAGACTGGTTAAAAAAATAACCAGTCTTTTTATTAAAAAATATTTTGATTCTCAGAAAAATGTATATATTTGCACCTGAAAATCAAGTTTAACCAATAAAAAACGACGAAGCAATGTTCAGAACTAAACAGAATTCTACAGTTGGATTGCCACTTATGGTGGTAAGGCTTCGCGGTTTGGTACATTCTTAGAATAACAGTACAATGAAATATCAAAACCCGAAGTCGTAAAGATTTCGGGTTTTTTATTGCGCAATATTTCAAACTTCAAGTTTCCTCGAAATCTTTTTTAGTGTCATTAAAGGCAAAATAAGATGAGAAATATTCCTCAGAACTATTTCGTCTATTATTAATCCATTCAACTAGTGTTTTAGTTGATTAAAAGCTGTGTGAGATAAAAATTAAGATTTCACACAAGGCTTCTGTTCACAATGGAAAATGATAACCTTTTGCTTTCCCGCCTGAGAAGTGTGAGAAGCAGAAAAAGAACAATTAGAAAAGATGTAGAAAAGCAGATAAGAAAAAAATATCGACGTAGTGAAGAACTTTGGGAAATCAGACGAAATACCCCATGGATTCCTTTGGATAAGCCTTATCAAAGAGGATTTGTACGATTCTTTGTGGTAAGAGAAGATGTGATGAGATCCAAAGACGGAGAATTCTTTGAAGGAATACTGAAGAAAATTAATACCTACATGTATTCGGAAAGCCGCCGGTTTTTAAAAAAGAAAAGAAAATTCGGGCGGAGAATATACGTAGAGAGAGTACAGAAACTCCAGCATATTTCTTCATATTCCTGGAATGACCCAAAGCTGGGACTTACAGCAAGAGAAAGACAGTATTTTTTGAAACAGGAAGAATATTGCCCGGCCCGGAAGTCTTATGTGCCTTACTACGAATTTATTGAACCATGGAGGTTTGCCCTGCGTACAAGACCTAATATGATCACCCATTATAAACCTGTAAACTTTGAATTGGAAAAAGAGTGTGCAGAACTGGACGATTATTTAGGGCAGCATAAAATTGTAGGAATTATCAACAAAACAATGTATGGTAAGTCATCTTCATGGAAAAGCAAAAGAGAAGATATTCCACTTATTAAAAGCAGGAAATATGCTACCTGCACAATGTCTGCAACAGAGATTGCAGAAAGCTTACAGGACGAATAAGTCCAACTGTTATTTAAAACAAAAACAATGGGAAATTTAAAACTAAAAGGAAAAGATATATTAAAACTGGGCTATCCAAATAATCAAAGCGTCAACGTAGCATTGGAAGTCATGAAAAGAAATTTTGCAACGAAGAATATTCACCACGTAAAATCTCTTTTAAAGGAAATCCTGCTGAATCCGGAAGAATTTGAAAAAGATCTCACCTTCGGACAGATTGCAGAAACCTTGCTTTCATCCAAAAAAACTGAAAAGCGGATGCTGAATTCACAGCGGGCTTCATTTCAGATTTTTGGTACTAACATTTCAGAGGAGGCAAAAAATCAGCTATACACTGCCTTGAAGCTGCCAATTTCAACTCAGGGAGCATTAATGCCTGATGCCCACAGCGGTTACGGCCTTCCTATCGGTGGAGTCCTGGCGGTGGAAAATGCAGTAATCCCTTATGGAGTAGGAATGGATATTGGCTGCAGAATGAGCCTCAGTATTCTGGATACGCCCGTTTCATATCTTGAAGGAGCAAGAGATAAGTATGAAAAAGCGCTTGCTGAACATACAAAATTCGGAATGTATGAGACCCATAAATCTCACATAGATCACGAGATTTTCGACAGAGATACATTCGATATGATCCCGATCTTAAGAAGATTAAAGGGAAAAGCCATCAAACAGATGGGGTCCTCAGGCGGCGGAAATCATTTTGTAGAATTCGGGGAAGTGGAAATCATCGAAGAAGACGAACAGATTGGCCTGCCTAAAGGAAAATATCTGGGAATACTTTCTCACAGCGGCTCAAGAGGTCTTGGAGCTGAGATAGCCCAGTATTACTCAAGAGTGGCAACAGAACAGTGTCCATTACCAAAAGAAGCTCAAAACTTCGCCTGGCTGGACCTCAGTACCCACCTGGGACTGGAATACTGGACGGCAATGAACCTTGCCGGAGATTATGCTTCAGCCTGCCACGATGATATTCACAGAAGGCTGGTGAAAGCGGTCGGTGGAAGAGTAAAAGCCAGAATTGAAAACCATCACAACTTCGCGTGGAAAGAAATCCATAACGGAAAAGAAGTGATTGTTCACCGGAAAGGGGCCACTCCTGCCAATGAGAATGAATTGGGAATGATTCCCGGATCCATGACGGCGAAAGGATTTATCGTTCGTGGAAAAGGAAACCCGGAATCCCTGAACTCTGCATCTCATGGAGCCGGAAGAGCGCATTCAAGAGGGGAATGCAGAAGCCTTTTCACCCAGCATGACATCAAAAAAGAACTGAAGATGAAAAATGTCACACTGATCGGCGGAAATGCAGAGGAAGCACCAATGGCCTACAAGGACATCAATGAAGTGATGAATGCACAGAGTGAGCTGGTAGACATCCTGGGAACATTTCAACCACGAATTGTGAGAATGGATAAGTAATCAGCCTAATATTTTATAACCTTACAGGTTTCAAAAACCTGTAAGGTTTAGTAAAATGTAACAAAAAAATGGAAAAATTAATACAGATCACTTCAGGAAGAGGTCCTTTGGAATGCCAGTGGGTGGTAGCCAAGGTCCTGAAGAGCTTTCTTGAAGAGGCAAAACACAATACAATAGAATACGAAATCATTCATCGTGAAAACGGTGATGAAAATCTGACCTTAAAATCAGTGACTGTACTTTTAAAAGGAAAAGAAGTAAACCCGTTTCTGAAAAGCTGGCTGGGAAGCATTTGCTGGATTGGAAAAAGTACCTTCAGGAAACTGCATAAAAGAAGCAACTGGTTTATCGGAATTTTTGAATTGGAAAATGTCAAAATGATTGATTTCAATGAAAAAGATATCAGATTTCAGACTGCGAGGAGTCAGGGAAGCGGAGGGCAAAATGTAAATAAAGTGAATACTGCTGTGCGCGCCACTCATATTCCCACTAAAGAAACTGTTTTTGTGCAGGATTCCCGCTCACAACTTGAAAATAAAAAGTTATCGGTTATCAGATTAAAAGAAAAGGTAATGGCGGTTTATATTCAACAGTTGGAAAGAAAGCTGAAAGAAACCTGGTCTATGCAGATACAGGTGGAACGTGGAAATCCGGTTCGTACATTTTCAGGAACAGATTTTAAAAAAAATTATGAAGACAGGACATTCAAAAAACAAAGGAATGCCTTGAAAAATGAACTTAAAAACTACAACAATGACCTTAACTAAAAGCAAATATTATTTTGAAGCGTTAGACTACTTTCCATTCAATCTTTCTGAATGCATGGATGCACTGAACTACGCGTTATCTTATGAACCTGAAGATGCAGACAGCCTTTGTCTGATGGGAAGAGTATATTCTGAAGAATTAAAGGATTATGAAACAGCAAAGAAGTACTTTAATGAAGCCATGCAAAGTAATATCGGGAATATCAATACTCCCCAATATTATATTGAATGTCTTTTGAATAATGAAGATTATCAAGAAGCAGAAAAACTGATTGACTTTGCTCTGAATTTAAAAGGTATTGACAAATCGGAAATTCTGAACTGCCAGTCTTTTCTTCATGAAAGAAACTTTGAGTATGAGAAGGCTTTAGGTGTCCTGAAAGAAGCTAAAAAATTTGCTTACAGCCGGGCAGCACTTGAAGTACTTGAAGACAGAGAAAAAATGATTGAAGGAAAAGTAACCAGAGCAGGTGACATAAAGAAAGCAGAGTAATCTTTTTTTGACTTATAATAAAAGCAGTATGACTGCCTCAGAAGTCAAATCATTTGACTTCTGTCATTCTGACGAAGGAAGAATCTCATTGATAACCATAAGCGTGAGATTCTTCACTCCATTATTGAACTACGTTCCAGACCTTCAGTCTGTGTTCAGAATGACAATTTTGAGGCAGTCTTATTTTTTATTGACAGAAATCAGATAATCATACACCATTTGATGCTGGTCATCAGTAAGCTTAGCCTTTGGAGCCATTCTGCTTAAAGTGTTGATCCATCCTTTGTCGTCATGCTTGGTTGGTTCCGGCAATTTATGGCATTTTGCACAGGAATTTTCAAAAATGGTCTTTCCCTGCGCCAGCTGCTCAGATGAGGTGTACTTTGGTCCGGTTACAGCCACACTCTTTGGTCCGCAGGATACCAGAAATGCTGATGCCGCGATACCTGTTAAAATGAATTTTTTCATATCCTAATATTTTTGTTTGATGAATTACTTCTTTACAGAAACAATATAATCATAAACCCATTGGTGCTGCTCATCCGTCAGTTTTGCTTTTGGAGCCATAGAATTCATGATTCCTACCCATTGTACAGGTGTATGTGAAGCAGGATCCGGCAATTTGTGACATCTTCCACAGGAGTTTTCAAAAATAGTTTTCCCTTGGGCAATCTGTTCTGCAGTAGACGTTGAAGTTCCTGCAGCAACAGTAGAGGTAGCAGCTTTCGGCGTACAGGAAACCAGTAGAATACCGGTAAACGAAGCCGCAACGATGAGTTTTTTCATGTTTCTTTTTTTGAGATATAACAAATGTAATAAATTCCTTAAGCCTTTGATACAGGGTGTTCTAGTTTTAATTTAGAAGAAATAAAAATTGAATTCGTACGAGATAGGGAATTACAAATAAAGATAATTGATGTCTTTTAACTCATCATTATGGAGCGGCTATTGACCATTCCCATTTTAATTATTAATTTTGAATCAATGAAATTTTCTACAGAAGAGTTAATAGAGGGAATACAATCAGGAAACAAACGCCTGATTGCAAAAGCTATTACATTGGTTGAAAGCAAAAAAGCGGAACACAGAGTACAGGCAGAAGAACTTTTAAAGAAAATTATGCCTTTTACCGGAAACTCTGTGAGAGTAGGAGTAACGGGAGTTCCCGGAGCCGGCAAATCTACTTTTATAGAAAACTTCGGACGCCTTGTTATTACCCAGGGAAAAAAGGTTGCCGTTTTGGCTATTGATCCCAGCTCGGCAATCAACAAAGGAAGTATTTTAGGGGATAAAACCAGAATGGAAGAACTGGCCAAAGAAGAAAATGCCTTTATACGCCCTTCCCCAAGTTCCGGGTTTCTCGGAGGAGTAGCCAATACCACTTTTGAAACCATGATGATCTGCGAGGCTGCAGGATACGATTATATTTTAATAGAAACCGTTGGAGTAGGACAGTCAGAAGTACTGGTTGCTGATATTACCGATGTTTTCTTATTTCTTAAAATCATTGGAGGCGGAGATGAACTTCAGGGCATAAAAAGAGGAATCATGGAAATGGTGGATGTTATTTTTATCAATAAAGTGGATCAGGATAACCTTCAGAAAGCGAAAAATACAAGACTTGAACTGAAAAGAGCTTTAGACTTTATTCCTCCTAAAGAAAAAGGCTGGAAGATCCCTGTGCTATTAGGTTCTGCTCTTCATAACGAAGGGCTGCAGGAGGTCTACGATAAAATATTTGAATTTATTGATCTGAAAAAGAAAAGCGGCCGTTTTGAAGAAATCCGAGTTCAGCAGGCTGAAAAGCGATTCGAATATTGGGTCCAGGAATATATTTTATCCCTGATGAAAAAAAGCAATCCGGTAGAGGAAGCTTATCATATGCACAAAAAAAATGCTTCAGCCATGGTTTCCAATCCAAGTACTGAAGCAAAATTATTTGTTGAAAAATTTTTATCTGATCAAAAAAGGGATTAAAGCTTCTCTTTTTCCTGTTTTACTTCAGTTTTTGAAATATATCCGTCATAAGTAATGGGCTGCCTGTCGCTGCTTCTCATCGATACGAAAGCTTTTCCGTTTTTAAAAATTTCTATATTCACTTCATCTACATTTCTTGCATCTTTAGGCTTGAATTTTAAAGTCCAGGTTCCCTTTTTATTCTGAGTTTTAGTTACCGTAAAATCTTTTGAGGTAAATCTGTAGCTGTTATCACTTGTGCTTCCGTAAGTTGGATTGAAAAGCCTTCCAAAGTAAGGAAGTACCACATCGAGTGTATTTTTACTTACATCAATGGTGTAATCTCCATTCAGATTAAGCATTCTCGTTGCAGTAGCATTGGGCATAGAGTTCATGACATTGATAACATCATAATTGGTAGGATTGGCTCGTTGTGCATAGAAGGTAAACTCCTGGGAATTTACTAAAGTATCCACTGTTTTCGAATCTAATGAACCTTGTGATGCACAGCTCTGAAATAGGAACAGGAATCCAAAAATCATCAGTAAGGAAATATACTTTTTCATAATGAGATAATTATTAATTTTAAACAGCAAAATGTATGCAAATATTTTCTTTATTAAATATTTTGGAATAAAAATTGTTAAGGTTGAATTATTAACACTCAAACTATGAAAGTTACACATCTATTTGGAATGGGAGCTATTGCTCTGTCGGCTGTTGCCTGTACTACAAATCCGATTACAGGAAGATCTTCTTTACAACTGGCCAACAATTCGGAAATTTTAACAATGTCTTCACAGGAATATAGAACGACATTGTCTAAAGGTAAAGTGATTACCGGTACGGCAGATGCAAAGAGAGTGGTAAATGTAGGAAACAGAATTAAAAATGCAGCAGAAAGATATTATCAGAGTATTGGAAGATCAGCGGATCTTGCCAACTATAGCTGGGAGTTTAATCTATTGCAGAGCAACGAGCTGAACGCATGGTGTATGCCCGGCGGTAAAGTAGCAGTTTATACCGGAATATTGCCGGTAACAAAAGACGATAACGGACTTGCCGTTGTAATGGGACATGAAGTTTCCCATGCATTGGCAGGCCACGGAAACGAAAGAATTTCTCAGGCAATGGTAGCCCAGTACGGAGGTGCTATCCTGGGAGGAACCATCTCCAATGCACAATGGGCCAGTGTTTTCCAGAAGGTATATCCTATCGGGTCGCAAGTGGCTTTACTGAAATACGGAAGAGGGCAGGAATCTGAGGCAGATGAAATGGGACTTTATCTGATGTCTATGGCCGGATATGATCCGAGAGCAGCCATTCCTTTCTGGAACAGAATGGAAGCAGCTTCTTCGGGAGCAAGACAGCCGGAATTCTTATCTACCCACCCAAGCCCGGAAACAAGAATTTCAGATATCAATAAAGATCTTCCGAAAGCTTTAGAATATTATAAGGCTGCGGGAGGAAAATTATAATGAGAATTTTAATCTTGAGTAAAGCCTTATTAAATTTTTAGTAAATTTGGTAAGGCTTTTTTATTTAACCACCTAAACACAATATTATGAAGAGTTTATCAATTACCGGACTTATCCTTTTAGCAGTTTCTGCATTACTTTTCTATCTGACAACCGATTTTGCCGTAGAACAAATAAAAATTTCCCACATTATGGGAATAATGGCAGGAATAGGTATAGGACTTATCATTGGAGGAATGGTAGGATATGTAAGTAAAGGAAGCGCTATCAAGGCCGAACAGAAGAGAAAGGAATTCAAACAGCTGCAGAAAGATAAAGAAGAGCTTGAAAAACAGGCAGCAGAAATTGCAAAACGCCAGGCTGAACTTGAAGCACAAAATAAAAACCCTCAAATTTAAATTTGAGGGTTTAGAGTTGTTATTTTCGATATTAAATTAGAATTTATATCCTAAACCTACCATAAACAGATTAGGCCTGTTATCATATCTGATTTCCGTACCGGAAACTCTGTTGATAAAATTTCTTTCGTCTTTACTGAAAGCACCTTCATATCTGGCATTTACAATAAGTTTTTTGATTTCAAGCTGTGCACCAAACTGGTATCCTACAGTAAAATCATTTTTAGCATTTTCTTTGAAATCGTTGTAAGTATTGTCTTTATTTAAGTTAAAACTTCCTACAGGTCCTGCAAAAACGCCAAGCATATTCCCTAAAAGGTTATATCCTAAAAGAACCGGAACATCAATACGGTTGCTTTTTACATCAAAAGTAGTGTTCTCTGTAGTAAACTCATTTTTGAAGTGAGTGTAATAGATTTCCGGCATCACAAACAATGAAGTAGGAAGACCTACCTTTAATGAAAGCCCAACATTGAAACCTACATTATTTTTACCTGTTCCTTCAATCGCATCATTCACTGTTCCTTTGATATTGGACCATGAAGGAGAGCCTGTCGGAAAAATTAAGTTGGCTTTACCTGCCAGTGAAATCTGTGCAGATGCCCACATTGAAAACCCTAATAACGCTATACTAAGTACCTTTTTCATTATCGTCTATTTTTGTATTTGTCGTTTCAATCGTTTTATTATTCTCAAGTAAATATTCTCTCAGCTCTTTAAACAGTTCTGAAGAATAAACGAAGTCAATCAGATTTTTATTGCCTGCAGTAATCAGAATGTCTTTGTTGCCTTCCCATTCTTTGATTCCCAGTCTTAGGTATACAATTTTCTCGCCAATCGTCATTACAGAGTTCATGTCGTGGGTATTGACGATGGTTGTGGTGTTGTATTCTTTTGTGATCTCGTAAAGAAGATCATCTATTACTTTTGAAGTATAGGGATCAAGTCCGGAATTGGGCTCATCACAGAACAGATATTTGGGATTGTTTACAATTGCTCTTGCAATAGCAACCCTTTTCTGCATTCCCCCTGAAATTTCAGACGGGTATTTCTTTTCAGCTTTATCAAGGTGTACTCTTCCTATTACTTCAAAAACCCTTTTCTTTTTTTCTCTGTAGGTAAGATTGGTAAACATGTCAAGAGGAAACATAATGTTTTCTTCAACTGTTAAAGAGTCAAATAATGCGCTTCCCTGGAAGACGGTTCCGATTTCTGAACGGAGATGTTGTTTTTCATCTCTGGTCATCGTATTAATATCTTTTCCATCAAACAGAATTTCTCCTGATGAAGGCATATAAACATTCAATAAACTTTTTAGAAAAACGGTTTTCCCGGAACCACTCTGTCCAATAATCAGGTTTACCTTTCCTTTATCAAATGAAGTTGAAATTCCCTTCAATACTTCAACATCTCCAAAACTTTTCTTAAGATCTTTTACCTCAATCATCAGCTTAATATTAATTGGGTTAAAATTAATTCGGAAATGATAATGAATACCATTGTCCATACTACCGCCTGCGTACTGGCTCTACCTACTTCCAATGATCCTCCTTTCACATTATATCCGAAATAAGAAGGTACTGTGGCAATGATGAAGGCAAAAACAGTTGTTTTGATAAATGCATAATAGATAAACAGATTGGGCATATACATTTGGATTCCCACTATATAATCGTTCTCGGTCCAGTTTCCGGTCAGAATTCCGGCAATATATCCTCCGCCGATACCAAATACAATACTGATGGCAATAAGAAGAGGGTTAAAGAGAACACAGGCAACAATTTTAGGGAAAATCAGAAAATTCGGAGAGTTTACTCCCATGATATCCAGAGCATCAATCTGTTCGGAAACCCTCATTGTTCCAATACTGGATGCAATATAAGACCCTACTTTACCCGCAAGAATCAGACTGATAATGGTTGGCGAAAATTCCAGAACCAATACAGCCTTTGTAGCGTATCCTACAAATGAAGTAGGAATAGGAAATGAAGAAGCATCAAAGTTGTTGAACATCTGAATAGCAACTACAGCCCCCACGAAAATTGAAGTGAAGACTACAAGCCCGAAAGAATTTACTCCCAAATCATTAATTTCTCTCATGAACAGCTTCCAGAAAACCCTCATTTTCTGAGGTTTCTGCAGGGATTTTCCCAAGAGGATTATATATTCCCCTATTGCTGTGAAAAACTTTTTTAACATACTGCTAAATTAGACTTTTTTATTTAATTGGGCTACAGTCAAGAATAAGACCAAAGCCTGGTTTTGTGTTAAAATTATTTCAATATAATCTTATCCCGTTCTTTATTTTGCATTTTTATCTCCTCCCACAACCAATAGAACGGTTTTTAAAATAACGACCAGATCCAGGGCAAAACTCCAGTTTCTTACATAGAATGCATCGGCTAGAACTCTTTTTTTCATCTCTACTTCCACATCTCCGAAGTCACCCCGCAGTCCGTTCACCTGTGCTAATCCGGTAATACCAGGACTTACCATACTTCTCAGGCTGTATCTCCCGATTTTAGGTTTGTAATAATTGTCGACAGCCAGCATGTGAGGACGCGGGCCTACCACAGACATTTCTCCTCTCAGTACATTGATGAATTGAGGAAGTTCATCAAGACTTGTTTTTCTTAAAAATTTACCTATTTTGGTAATTCTGGAATCATTTACTGAGGTGGTTTTGGTAGTAGATTCATCATTCACAACCATTGTTCTGAATTTAATACAATTGAAAACCTCTTCATGAAAGCCATATCTTTTCTGAAAGAAAAAAACAGGTCCTTTGGAAGTTGTTTTGATTAAAATCGCAATGATTGGAAATACCCATGAGCAGATGAAGACCAATATAATAACAGAAAAGAAAATATCAAATGTCCTTTTCATCAGGAAATTAGAATAATAATCTAACGGGTACCTGGCCTGATTAAGTACCGGCTGGGTCTGTATATATCCAAGATCATAAAGGAAAAAATCACTTTGGGTGATACTTGGAATCAGTGAAATGTGAATCTTATGATCTTCGGCCAGTCTGAAAATTTCATTTTCCATCGCTTCGTCATAGGAGTTTTCCATAGATAAAAACAAGGTGTGGATTCCGTTCTTTTTCCAGAAGTCTACCAGCTCACTGATCTTCACTCCGGTATGTTCGTATTCAAATATTCTGTATCCATAATCTTTACGGTCTGTAAAGATATTCTTCAAAATTTCTGTGGAATGGCTGTCTCCTAAAAACATGACATTCCTGTAATTGGCACCAAGAGACCGTAAATATTTGATCGCAAAATATACTAATGATTTTGCAAGAAAGATGGCAATAAAAAGGTAAAGGGAAAGCCAGTAGATATCCGAATTGAAAAACACATTTTTACTTACCTTTCCTATAAGCAGCACTCCCAGTATAAAAAACAGGAAATGGATTAAAAGCCGTTCAAGAAACAGGGTATAAGTAAGGTTTCTCGGGATATTGTATATTTTTGTCCTACCGCTAAGGAGCACCCAGAACAAAAACAACAGAATGAGAGAAAAACTATTCTGGTACCAGGTTTCTTTATTGTATTTTAAATTTTCGTTTCTGCTTATAAAAAAGAATATGAAGACAGATGCAATAACCATGAGGTCAAGCAACATGATGATTGATTTCAGGTATCTAGAGTATCGAATTCTCTGCATCTATCGGTATTATAGCGGATAAGCACGGCTAATTTACACTTTTTTACGGGATATTCAGATATTTGTGAGTCTGAACAGAAGCCTGCCACTCAGGGTTTTCCAGAATGAAATCTGTGATCTTAGGATACATGTCGTTTCTTTTGCTCCATTCACTCTGAAGATAAAGTTTACAGTTTTCGGAAACTTTTGCAGCTTGTTCCTGAGCAAAAGTAAAATCATGCTGGTTGAAAATAATCACTTTAAGCTCATTGGCCTTTTGATAGATCTCTTCTTTAGGAAGTCCTGTTTTCTTAGGGGAGAGAGTAATCCAGTCCAGCTGTCCGCTCATAGGATAAGCTCCGGAAGTTTCAATATGTACTGTGCATCCTAGTTCTTTTAGTTTGGAGGTCAGGATATCTAAATTCCACATTAAAGGTTCACCGCCGGTCAGTACTATTGTTTTACAATGTCTGGCAGCTGTTTCCGCAATTTCTTCTGCATTCATCAAAGGGTGGAGTTCCGGATCCCAGCTTTCTTTTACATCACACCAGTGACATCCTACATCACAACCTCCCAGCCTGATAAAGTATGCGGCTTTTCCGGTGTGTGCTCCTTCTCCCTGTAAAGTGTAAAAATGCTCCATCACAGGGAGCATTTTACCTTCTTTTAATAAAATATCTTCTTCTTTATTCATTTTAAATTAGTCGTTATAGACCGAAGTTTTGTAAGCAATGATGGTGTTTTTCATCAACATCGCTCTTGTCATTGGGCCTACTCCTCCAGGTACCGGAGTGATCCAGCTTGCTTTGGCAGCACAGCTGTCAAAATCCACATCACCTGCAAGGTAATACCCTTTTGGAGAGTCATTATCTACTCTTGTAATACCCACGTCCACGATTACAGCTCCTTCTTTAATCATATCTCCTTTTAAGAAATGTGGATCTCCCAAAGCGGTAATAACGATGTCTGCTTTTCTTGTGTATTCTTCGATGTCTTTCGTATATGAGTGTGTAAGGGTAACAGTAGAGTTTCCAGGGAAATCTTTTCTTCCCATCAAAATACTCATTGGTCTTCCTACAATTTTACTTCTTCCGATAATGACACAGTCTTTTCCTTTTGTTTCAATATTATATCTTTCCAATAATGTTAAAATCCCGAAAGGAGTCGCTGGTAAGAAAGTATCCATTTCAAGAGCCATTTTTCCAAAGTTTTCCGGGTGGAAACCATCCACGTCTTTTCTTGGGTCAATAGCATTGATGATTTTTTCCTGATCAATCTGATCCGGTAAAGGCAGCTGAACAATAAATCCGTCTACTGCTTTAGACTTATTAAGCTCGTCAATTTTTTCCAATAGTTCAGATTCAGAAACAGTGCTTGGAAATTTAATTAAGCTGGATTGAAATCCTACTTCCTCACAGTCTTTTACTTTAGAGTTTACATAGGCCTTGCTAGCTCCATTATTTCCTACAAGAATAGCCACCAAATGCGGAGCTCTTCTTTTGCTTGCGAGAATCTTTTCTACTTCAACCTTGATCTCTGCTTTAATTTCCTTGGATACTTTAAGTCCGTCAAGAATTTCTGCCATTTTTACTTTTTTACTTTATAGATTTACTTTTACTTTCTTTTTACTTACTATTTATTTTCTTTATAGTAATTGATCAATCCATTGGTTGAGCTGTCATGAGAGCTTATTGCTTCATTGTTTTCAAGCTCAGGAAGGATTTTATTGGCTAATACTTTTCCTAATTCCACTCCAAACTGGTCAAAACTGAAAATATTCCAGATTACTCCCTGAACGAAAATTTTGTGTTCGTAAAGGGCGATCAACTGGCCTAATGAAAAAGGAGTTAATTCCTTGAATAATATAGAGTTAGTTGGAGTGTTTCCATGGAAGACTTTGAAATTGATCAGTCTGTCTATTTCTTCATCAGATTTACCCGAATTTCTAAGCTCTTCTTCCACTTCTTCTTCCAGTTTTCCGAAGGCAAGAGCCTCAGTCTGAGCGAAAAAGTTAGCTAATAGCTTGTCCTGGTGATCAGAAACATGGTTCGGGCTTTTTGCATAGGCAATAAAATCTGCCGGAATCAATTCTGTTCCCTGATGGATTAACTGGTAGAATGCATGTTGTCCATTGGTTCCAGGTTCTCCCCAAATAATAGGCCCCGTTTCATATTCTACGAATTCACCATTTCTGTCTACACACTTTCCGTTACTTTCCATATCTCCCTGCTGAAGATACGCTGCAAATCTGTCCAGATATTGAGAATAAGGTAAGATGGCATAAGTAGTTGCTGCATAGAAATTACGGTACCAGATTCCCAGAAGTCCCATTAAAACAGGAACATTTTCAGAGAATTCGGCAGTCTGGAAGTGCTGGTCCGTATCAAAAGCACCTCTTAAAAGCTGCTCGAAGTTTTCATATCCTACAGAAAGTACAATACTTAATCCGATAGCACTCCAAAGAGAATATCTTCCACCTACCCAGTCCCAGAACTCAAAAATATTTTCTTCTGCGATTCCGAACTTTTTAACTTCCTCAATATTAGTAGATAAAGCCACAAAATGCTTCGCGACATCTTCCTGTTTTCCCGCTTTCAGGAACCAGTCTTTAGCTGAATTGGCATTCGTCATTGTTTCCTGAGTTGTAAAAGTCTTGGAAGCAATAATGAATAAAGTAGTTTCAGGATTTAAATCTTTTACTACTTCTGCGATATGATTTCCGTCCACGTTGGAAACAAAGTGAGCGTTTAATCTTGTTTTAAAATGCTTTAAAGCCGAACAAACCATTACAGGACCCAAATCCGATCCTCCAATCCCAATGTTGACTACATCTGTGATCTCTTTTCCACTAAAACCTTTATGTTCTCCTGAAATAATTTTCTCAGAAAAAGATTTCATATGCTCAAGAACTCTTTTGATCTGTGGTTTGATATTTTCTCCATCCACCAGAATTTCACGGTCTGAAAAATCTCTTAATGCGGTGTGAAGAACAGCTCTTCCTTCAGTTTCATTGATTTTATCTCCGGAGAACATTCTGGAAATAGCATCTTTTAACTGGCTTTCTTCTGCCAATTGTAATAAAAGATCCTTGGTTCTTGAATCAATCAGGTTTTTAGAATAATCAAAAAGATAGTTGTCCTTTTGCAGGGAAAACTCGTTAAAACGGTTCGGGTTATATTGGAAGAGAGTTCTAAGATCAAAGTCATTTCCACCGAAGTGTTCGTCAAGTGCTTTCCAGCTGTTGGTTTGTGTTGGATTTATTTTTGATAGCATATTACAGAATTTTTATCATTCAGAAGATCATGTATCGGATGAAAATGGTTAATCATCCATAATGATTTATTTCTGATCTGCAAATTTACGGAAAAATAAAACCTCAGATAAATTTGAAGAAGATAAATAACGATTTTTTAAAAAACAAAACCTCAGAACAGGCCTGAGGTTTTGTAAAATGTGTTTTGTGATAAGAGTTTTCAATGTTATTCATCCATTTCGTTCAGAATATTTTCAAGTTCTTTGGCACTTCTTCCGTAGATATATTTTGTCCACACAACGATACTTGTTATGATAGCTAAAGTTCCGATGAGCACTGCGATAATTAATCCCTGCTGATGAGAAGTTGTAAGTTCTGCTAGAGATTTTCCTTGTTTTTCCATCGCATTGTAAATCACCAATCCCGCTGTTACCAGAAAATGAGGAAGTAATAAAAATCCGAAAGACTGATATCGTTCCATATTCAGCCGAAGTTCATGATATATTTTCCAAAGACTGTTTTTGGTGTTTCCTGTATAAAGTTCCGTCTGTTTGTAGAATTTATAAAATCCTAACAGGTAGTAGGATGATATGACAACCATCACGGTATAAGACACATAATAAATAATATACTGTGAAGAAGGAAACTGAAACTGAAGGGGAAAAAGAGCTATGAGAATGATCGCAAGAATCTGCATAGGGAATTCTCTTTTCATGTTTTTCTGGATTTTTTCTATAGGGTGTTTGCTTTCCTTTAATTGCTTTATGGTATCAGGAATATGGACATCGCTGTCTTCTTTATTCCACTGTTCTTTTAATTGATCAAAATTCATAACCTGATTTTTTTATGATTTGCTGTATTTTTTCTTTTGTTCTGTTGAGTTTTACACGGGCATTACCTTCACTGAGACCTAAATTGTTTCCGATTTCTTTATGGGACATCCCTTCCATAAAATAAAATATGACGGCCTTTTCCAGAGGATTCAGTTCCTGAACGGCACTGTAGAAAATTTCCAGCTGCCTGTCTTTGGTGGGATTATAATCTTCCTGCTGAACTTCAAAATGATGTGGAGCATCCGTATGGTTATTGGATCTCTGTTTTTCTTTTTTTAAATAGGTAATTGCAGTATTGATGGCAACCCGGTACATCCAGGTAGAAAACTCACTGTTCCCTTTGAAGTTCTGATAGGACTTCCAAAGCTGGATAAGAATTTCCTGCTGAAGGTCTTCCCGGTCCTCTACAGAATCTGCATAGATCCGTGAGGCTTTGTATAAGATACCTTTGTGCTGGTTGACAAGCTTTAAAAAAGCAGTTTCAGTTGGATTGCTCACAATGCTTTCATGGTTTGGTTATAATTATAAGCTTGATACAGGTTTTACCGTGTAGCCTTTTGCCTGTAGAAGGGGAATAATTCCGTTTTCACCCATAAGATGAGATCCTCCGACAGCAAAGAAAGAACTTTCTTTTTTCATCATGTCCGGCATTACTTTTACCCAGTTCTGATTTCTGTTGGTCAGCATGGCCTTTTCCTGCTGAGCATTCATGAATCTTTCATCCTTAAAAAGACTGTATAAAGATTGTACATTTTCATTTTTAAAAGCTTCAATCATCTGTCTGAACAATATTTGATATTCCTTGTCCATTTTCAGTTGAGCAATAATGCTTTTCAGATTATACGCTTCATTGATGGATTTCATCTGATCCTCCACTTTTTCCAGCCCTTTGATGCTTTTTTTATCTTTCATTGCTTTCTGAAGAAGTTCCATCTCGTAAAGTTTTACTTCAGTCTGAGGACATGGAATGGCTTTGGTGGAAAGCAATGCATAAAGCGCCTGCGGGCTTGAAGAATCAATACTTTTCAGATCAGTTCCATAATTGGCAAGAACAGTATTCAGCTCTTTAGCTTCTTCAGGTGAAAGCTGATCCGATATTTTTTTATCTGTTTTAAACATTTTCTGTAATGACATCATTTCAGCTGGATCTGTATAATTGATTTCCATAACAAGGTTTTCAGAACTCTCAAGAGCTTTCAGCACTTTAGGTTTGATCTCAAAATCTTTACTGCATAAGATATGAAAAGTCCCGGTAATATAAGACGGCTTAGAAAGGCCGTTTCCGGAAACCTCCCAAAGCAGGCTGTTTTCTTTGTTGCTGCTTTTATCTTGTGCATTGGATGTTATGAAATTCAATGACAATAATGCTGCAAATCCAAGTTTTATTAAATTTTTCATTGTATTAATTTTTTTGATTTTCTGTTCTTTTAAACAGTAGGTAAAGCAGGCATTACAATCGTTACAGTTTTTTTCAAAAAAATAAAAACCTCCTGAAAACAGGAGGCTGTAAAATCTAAAATTATGATGATAACCAATTGGTTAGGATAGTTTTTTATTCCTGATTTTTTGAATACTCAGGTTTTGAAATTTTTCTTTTTCTTAAAAAATAGAGGATTGCAGCAGCAATTAATACAAGAGGCCATACATTGATAAGCCCCACAATAATCCTCTGGATCAGATAGAATCCATATACAAATCCATCTTTTGCGTCATAGATGAAATTGTATTTGTACTTATTATCAATGCTTGTGGTGTTGGTAACAGCAATTTCTGCAATACGCAACTGAGGCTCTTTGATGTAAATGTCAATCGTGCTGTATTTCAGATCATCCGTCATGTTCATGCTCGAAAGCTTTTGAAGATTTCCTTCAGACATATTCTCGTCATCCAGCGTTACTTTATCTTTATTGGTTTTGAGCTTACTGATGTTTTCTGAAGTTTTTTGATTTCTTTTCCCTTCCAGTTCAGAATACTTGATGTTGGCTGTTACATCTTCTGCATTGATAGATCTTGAATTAAGAAATAATTTATTGGTATTGATTGCCGTTAAAAGCTCTCCCAGTTTTTCCGTAGGAATACGTACCTGCATTCTGTTCTCTGTCTGGTATTTTTTTACCAGCATCGCCTCTTCATTGGAGGTGTTGTAGGTGTTTTCAGAAACAACGTTACTTTGAAGATTACTATTGGTAACAAAACCACCAAGCTCCTGTACAGATTTTTCAATAGCAATTGTTGCATTATACACATCTTTTACTTCCATATTCACATCTGCAGTCTTGATAAACTGCTTGTCTTTTACTTTCATATCTGCAACATATGAAATACTGTCCGAAACCACAGCAGCTGCTGAATCGGTAGTAGCATAGGCTTCAAGATCTTTAGAGGAAACTTCTCCTTTTTTACATGAATAAATTCCTAATAAAAGAGCAGCAGATAGAGATAATGTAATGTAAGTAGTTTTCATAACGTTGATTTTTGTTGTTTTGCTTGAGTCAAAGTTCAGTCAGGATCTTTTGTAACACTTGAAAATCAAAAGTAAAAAGCTTGTAAATAAAATTTTTACTTATAATGAGTTGAAATTTAGTGTTTTGTAAAATAGCCTGGAGTCTTAATCATTGCTTTCGGAGCAGTTTTTGCTTATCTTTTACAAACCAAAACTACAATCTATCACTATGTCAAATACTTTTTCCAAAATCAGAAACGCAATAGGATTATTCACATCTATAGATTTTGATCAGCTGAGCGCCATTTCTCAAAAAGTGGATTTGCCAAAACTGATGCATAATTTCTCAAAACTGGATGATAAACAGCTTTCAGGACTTATGAAAATGCTCGATCCCGAAAAGAAAAAGAAAGAACTTCCTCCCATTGACGGAGATTTTTATGATATCTACCATACTCTTACTCCCGAACAGCGTGAAATTCAGCTGAAAGTAAGAGCATTCATGGAAAAAGAAGTTAAACCTCTGGTCAATCACTACTGGCTAAGAGATGAATTTCCCTTTGAACTGATTCCCAAATTCCAAAAACTGGATATCTGCGGTGTTACTTATGAAGGCTATGGCTGTCCGGGAATGCCTTTTCTGATGGAAGGGGTTATTGCCATGGAAATGGCAAGGGTGGATGCTTCTATCGCCACATTTTTCGGCGTACAATCGGGGCTGGCAATGGGCTCTATCTATATTTGCGGATCTGAAGAGCAGAAGCAAAAATGGCTTCCTCAGATGCAGAAATTTGAAAAAATAGGGGCTTTCGGGCTTACTGAGCCTGAAGTTGGATCCGGAGCAGCAGGCGGACTTACGGTAACCTGTAAAAAAACACCGGAAGGCTGGATTCTGAATGGGCAGAAAAAATGGATCGGGAATGCTACTTTTGCAGATATCATCATTATCTGGGCAAGAGATCTGGATAGCGGAGAAGTGAAAGGTTTTATTGTTGAAAAAGATAATCCGGGATATTCCGTAGAAAAGATCAAAGGAAAAATGGCGTTGAGAATTGTCCAGAACGGATTGATAACTTTAAAAGACTGTCTCGTAACTGAAGAAAACCGTTTGCAGAATGCCAATTCCTTTAAAGATACCGGCAAAGTACTGAGAATGACAAGGGCAGGAGTAGCATGGATGGCTACAGGCTGTGCACGCGGAGCTTACGAAAGTGCTTTGGATTATACCCGAAAAAGAGAACAGTTTGGAAGACCTATAGCCTCATTCCAAATGATTCAGGGACATCTGGTGGAAATGTTGTCTAATCTTACCGCCATGCAGACGATGGTTTTCAGACTGTCTGAAATGCAGGATGAAGGAATTTTGAAAGACGAACATGCTTCTTTAGCCAAAGTTTTCTGTACCCTCCGAACAAGAGATATTGTTTCCAGAGCAAGAGAAGTAATGGGAGGGAACGGAATTCTGCTCGAGTATGATGTGGCCAGATTTGTTGCCGATGCAGAAGCAATCTATTCTTACGAAGGAACAAAAGAAATCAACTCGCTCATCGTAGGACGATCGATTACAGGTTTTAGTGCTTTTGTATAGGTAGCGGGTAGCAGATAATAGGTTACAGACGGTGAAATGAAAGAATAGGCTTCAACGGAAGTTTACTGGTACTGCAGCCTGCAAGCTATTACCTGCAATCTTATGAAACTAAGTGTTTATATTTTTCCTTGTTGTCAATAATCATCCATAGGTTGATCAGAAGCATAACTCCTGCAATGCCCATTCCCATTGGAGATTTGTCCAATGTGAAAACATGGGTAACAATTCCTACCATGACAGGTAAAATAACAATAGCTCCCAGCGCTCTTGTTTTTGGGAAAATAAATAGCAATCCGCCAATGACTTCTACAATCCCGACTAAAGGCATCAGCCAGCTGATTTCTCCGAAAGCAGAGAAAAGTTTCATTTGCTCAGGAGTGGGTTTCTCCATGGGCATATAATTGAAAAACTTGTTTAATCCGGCATTAATAAACATAAGCCCGAAAAGCAGACATAAGATGAATTTTATTACTTTCATGATTGATGATTTTATATCAAATGTAAAATAAAAATAGGATATTTTGTATTTAATTTAACATAAAATGTGAAATCCATATTTAATAAAAGAAAATACTAAGGCCCGACTTATGGATACTGTCCGGATAATCCGTCCTATATTCTCTGTACAGAAACCTGCCCAAATGGAACGAGTCCGTTGTGTCCTCTTCCATAATACAATAAAAAAAGACTGTCTCTAAAAAGGCAGTCTTTTTATTTAAAGCAAGGAGTATGTCAATTAATATAATACTTATTGCCCATTACTCATTATTCCTATTTAGTCCATTTCCTTCAAAGTAATATTCTTGGAAATTTTGTAGCTTTTTTTCTTCTTATGGGGCTTAGGTTCTTCTCCGAGCAGCCTTCCCCAGGGTTTAAGATCATCCACTCTTTCACAGATGATTTTGATAATCGCAATTGCCGGAATACACAGGAACATTCCCGCAATTCCCCAAAGATGTTCTCCTAAAAGGATTCCAATAAAAGAAAATAAAGCGTTGATCTTCACTTTAGAGCCTACTACAAACGGCAGGACAATATTTCCATCTACAGCGTGAATGGCAATATAGCCCAAAGCAACATAAATACATGTGGATGGAGTTGAAGTGGCGAATGCTATAAAGCAGGAAATTAACAGAGAAATAAAGATTCCCAGATAGGGAATGACGTTTAATAGCCCGGTCAAAACTCCTAAAAGAATAGCATATTTCACTCCCAGAATGGTAAGAAGAGTGGACGTTAAAACTGAAACGATAATCACCTGAAGAAAGAGTCCGAAGATGTATTTCTTAGTCATAATCCGGATCTCGTTCACAGCTTCCTGTACACTCGCTTTATGTCTTTCGTTGAAAACAGTAACGATAAAATTATTTAAAAGTCTTCTGTAATTTAAAATAAAGATAAAAAACAGGGTGAAAAATATAATGAAGCCGAAGCCTGTTGAAAAAATTCCGAATGTAAATCCTAAAATGACTCCCGAAGAAGACAGTAGTTTAGTTAATCCCTGGTTAATATAATCCACCTGTTCATCCACTTTCACATTAAATGTTTTGGAAACCCAATGCTGAAGGCTGTTAAAAACAGTGGTAAACTGTTCCTTAAGGTGTGGAAGGTCCTTACTGAAGTCAGACAGCTGATTGGTAAAGAAATAAATAATACCGCCTAAAATCATCAGCATAATAAATACTGAAGTCATGGTAGACATAGATCTCGGAAATCTCAACTTTTTTTCCATAAAACCGGCAGCCGGTAAAAACAGCATGGCCATGAGGAATGCCAGGAAAAACGGAGCTAAAATGCTCTGTCCCAATGCCAGAAGATAGCCAAGTCCAATGATGGAAACCACCACGAGGGTAAGCTTGACAAGGAAAGGAAGTCTAAGAAAATTCATAATCTAAAATATGCGGTGTGGAATAAAAATAAGAAAACCCTTCCAAATTGAAAAATTTTTTATTCAAACCTTCTGGATTCTCTTGGATTGTATCAAATTTTATTCCACCCAGTCAGGTTGATTGTGATTTTTTTACCTAAAACAGAAACACGCCCTGAATATCAGAACGTGTTTCTTTATTGAGAAGTTAATATGTTATAAGTTGTTTTATTCTTCAATGGCGATGTCGATGACTTCTTCCATTCTGTTGACGTAGTGTACTCTCAGATTTTTCAGGTAATCTTTTTTGATTTCCTCCACATCTTTTCTGTTGGCCTCACAAAGAATAACATCTTTTACCCCAGCCCTTGTTGCGGCAAGAAGCTTTTCTTTGATTCCTCCTACAGGTAATACTTTCCCTCTTAAAGTAATTTCTCCTGTCATGGCAAGGTGAGGTTTTACTTTCTTGTTTTTAAATGAGGAAACCATTGAAGTTAGCATCGCAATACCGGCAGACGGTCCGTCTTTTGGCGTTGCGCCTTCAGGAACGTGTACGTGGATGTTTTTCTTTTCAATATCTTCCTGAGGAATGCCCAGCTCATCATGCTTCGCTTTAATATATTCAAGGGCAATAGTAGCAGATTCTTTCATTACCGTTCCCAGGTTTCCGGTCATCGTTAACGCTCCTTTGCCATTGCTTAGAATACTTTCAATATAAAGGATGTCGCCTCCTACACTTGTCCAGGCAAGACCTGTTACAACACCGGGAACTCCAGTGATCTCAGATAAACTTTTCGGTCTTGGAACCCCAAGAATTTCATCTACTTTTTCTACTGAGATTTTTGGATCATATTCCTTTAACAAAGCAGTCTGTAGTGCTACCCATCTTCCAATGGCTGCAATTCTTTTTTCCAGGGTTCTCACTCCGCTTTCTGAAGTGTGAGCTTCTATAATATGTTTAAGTTCTGCATTTCCAAGTTTGAATGATTTTGC
Organism: Chryseobacterium sp. CP-77; assembly: GCF_036362765.1. NCBI lineage: Bacteria > Pseudomonadati > Bacteroidota > Flavobacteriia > Flavobacteriales > Weeksellaceae > Chryseobacterium > Chryseobacterium sp. CP-77. The sequence continues at coordinate 3,178,494 of NZ_CP143637.1, read as the reverse complement.
ATCCAGACCATTTTCCTCCTGTTGTTTCCTGATCAAATGTCTTTTGGCAATCTCAATCTTTTCTTCCAAAGTATAGCCGGCAATCTGAATGATCTCCGTTCTGTCTAAAAGAGGAGTCTGTATCGCTGAAAGTGAGTTGGCAGTTGCAATGAACATCACTTTTGAAAGGTCATAACCCATCTCCAGGAAATTGTCATAGAAAGATTTATTTTGCTCCGGATCAAGAACTTCTAGGAGTGCAGAGCTTGGGTCTCCATGAAGACCCTGTCCGATTTTATCAATCTCATCAAGAACAATTACAGGATTTGAAGTGCCTGATTTTTTGATAGACTGTAAAATTCTTCCCGCCATAGCACCGATATACGTTTTTCTATGTCCACGGATTTCACTCTCGTCATGAAGTCCTCCCAATGACAATCTTACATATTTTCTCCCTAAAGCATCAGCAATAGATTTTCCTAAAGAAGTTTTACCCACACCCGGAGGCCCTACCAATAGCAGGATAGGAGATTTCATGTTGTTTTTTAATTTTAAAACGGCCATGTGCTCCAGGATTCTTTTCTTGATATCTTCCAGTCCGAAGTGCGCTTTGTCAAGTACTTTTTCAGCTTTTGCAATATCAAAAATATCTTTTGTATAGGTTTCCCATGGAAGATCTGTAAAGAAATCCAGATAGTTTCTCTGAACATTATAGTCCGGAGAGTTGGGATTCTGACGTTGAAGTCTGCTGATTTCCTTTTGGAAGTGGTCTTCTACTTCCTGGCTCCATTTTTTTGTTTTAGCCTTGGCAATAAGATCTTCAACATCACTTTCAGGTCCGCCGCCCAGTTCCTCCTGGATGGTTCTGATCTGTTGATTCAGAAAATATTCTCTCTGTTGCTTATCTAAATCTTTTGAAGTTTTCTGATGAATCTGGTTTCTCAGTTCCAGTTTCCTGAAATCCTCATGCATCAGCTCGTAGCACTGGTTGGCTCTTGTCATAAGACTTTTCTCTTCAAGCAGCTTTTGTTTTGCAATCGAAGAGAAATTAGCATTGGTGCAGATGAAATTCAGAAGATCATCATTATTGTTAATATTTTTAATCGCAAAGTTGGCGGCATTAGGAATATTAGGATCCAGTTCAATAATCTTTAAGGCAAGATCCTTGATATTTTCCAGCAATGCTTCATATTCTTCCCGGTCTTTAGGCTGGGTATCTTTTAATTTTGATATTTCAGCTTTAAAATAAGGTTGATTATCAACGATTTTTTTAATCTTAAATCTGTGGAATCCTTTGGTAATAGCTGTAATATTGCCTTCGGGAAGCTTAATGATTTTAATAATCTTTGCCAGTGTTCCGGTAGTATATATATCTTTTTCGGATGGTTGTTCCAGATCCGAATTTTTCTGGCTTACAATTCCAATAAAATCTCCGTTTTTCTGTGCCTCCTCAAGAAGCTGTATAGAGGTCTTTCTCCCTGCTGTAATAGGAATTACCACATTGGGGAACATTACCATATTTCTTACAGGAAGTATAGGGAATATTTTCTGTTCGGAATTTTTATCAGTCTCTGCGAAGTCGGAAAGATTGATTTCTTCAGTTACGATATCAAATCCGTCACTGATCATTTCTTCTAAACTTATATCTTCAAATTCTGTCATAGTTAATCGAATGACAAATTGTCATTTTCGTTTTTTATCGTTAAAGGGATTTTTTATAATATACTCTGAAAACGTGTGGTATATTATAATATTCTAAAAATGCACAATACTTATGCCATTTGTTTTTTACTTAAAAATACGGTCAAAATTTCCTTTTTCAGATAATCTTTGCATTAAAAATCAAAATAAAGCAGTTCTGTTTCTGTAATTTCTTAAAAATGTGTATTTTCGCAAACTGATAAAAAACTATAATTTATAAAATGGCAATTTTAGGACAGATTAGGAGTAAGCCTTGGCTTTTAATGGGAGTAATAGCCTTAGCGCTTTTGGCGTTCCTGGTGAACCCCGATAGTATCGACAAGGTTTTTGGTAAGAATCCTGATGTTTTAGGAAAAGTAAACGGTGAGAAAATCACCCGCGAAGAGTTCAATGATCAGCTTTTCGTGCTGCAGCAGCAGGCTGAACAGCAAGGTCGTCCGAAAAACGGTCTTGAAGAGCAGGCTTGGCAGTTACTTGTACAATCTAAACTTATCAAACAACAGTTTGAGAAACTGGGCTTTGAAATGACTGATGATTATTTCTGGAATCAAATCCAGTATGATCAGATGTTTGCTCAGAATCAGCAGTTCTTTGATGAGAAAGGTAACTTTAAAACTCAAGAGCTTAAAAAAGAAATTGAAACATTACAAAACACCAATCCTCAGGGATATACTCAATGGTTGAAAACAAGAAAGACAATCGAGTACAGACTAATGGCGAGACAGGTGTTTACCAATATTTCAGCAGGGATTACTACAGGTAAGAAAGAAGCTGAAGAATTGATCAAGCAGAGAGATCAGCTTGCAGATATCGACTTTGTAAAAGTAGATTATGCGGCTTATCTTCAAAAAACAAAGATCAATGTGACAACACAGGATCTTGCTGATTACATCAAAAAGCACCCTGTAATGTTCAAAGCTGAGCCAAGCAGAAATCTCGGTATTGTATTTTTCCCATCTAAACCTAGTGCGGCAGATGATGCAGCAGCTCTGAAAGAAATTACAAAATTATATTCAGGAGGTACGGATGCTAGTGGAGGAACTGAAAACTTTCAGAATACTAAAAACGATTCTATGTTTGTAGCAGCAAATTCTGATGCACCATTCAATCCTCAGTATCTGAATCCTGCACAATTGCCTCCAACAATCAAAGATCAGATCACAACAGCAGCTGTAGGTCAGACTTTTGGTCCTTATAAAGAACAAGATGTATATGTAGTATCTAAATTGGTAGGTAAAAGACCTTCAGATTCTACTTTATCAAGACATATCCTTATTGCATTCAAAGGAAGCCCTGCAGGTGAAGGGGTAACAAGAACAAAAGAGCAGGCTAAGAAATTGGCAGACTCTATCGGAGCTATTGTAAAAGCTACTCCTGCTAAATTTACAGAATTCCTTAAACTTTCAAGTGATCCGAATTCTGCAGCTCAGGGAGGTAGCCTTGGATGGACAACACCGGAAACACCTTTCGTTCCTGAATTCCTTGCTTATCTTGCAAACAATCCTAAAGGAGCTACAGGGGTAGTAGAAACACAATTCGGTTACCATATCATCAATATTGAAGATAAAAAATCAGGATCAATGGGGTATAAAGTTGCTAACCTTGTGAAAGCAATCAAACCTTCAGATGCTACTGAGGCTGAAACAGACAAAAACTCAAGAAAATTCATACAGCAGGTTCAGGGGAAATCTTTCAACGATTTTGTGAACATTGCTAAAAAAGGAAACTACCAGTTCTCTAATCCGAAGGCAGCAAAAAGATTTGAAGGTCAGCTTCAGGGCTTAGGTACTGAAAAAGATGCTGATATCCTTACCTGGGCTTTTGATAAGAAAAGAGAAAAAGGAGATACTGAATTATTTACAGTAGACGGAACAGGTGATAAAATTGTAGTGTATCTGAACGGAAAACAGGAAGCTGGTCTTGCAGATCCGGAATCTGTAAGAGATCAGATTGAAGTTATCGTTAAAAATAAATTGGCAGCCAAACAAATCTCTGATAAAATTGCAGCAGCAAAAGCTTCCAGCTTAGATCAGATTGCTAAATTGTTTGCCACTCCGAAACAATCTGCTCAGGTGAACCTATTGAATCCTTCAGTAGCTGGTGCTATGGAACCTAAAGTTGCCGGTGCAGCATTCGGTGTTGCAAAAGGTAAACTTTCTAACCCGGTTGAAGGTGGAACAGGAGTTTATGTTCTGATCAAAAAATCAGAAACTGTAAACAAACAGCCTGGAGATCTTAAGCAGTTTACAGAATCTCTTACGCAGAGAAATGCTGGAATGTTCGGACAGGCCTGGATGAAGAGCCTTCAGGACAATGCAGATATCGAAGATTACAGAATCGAGATCTGGAACAAGCTGGGAAATCAGCAACAATAAGAAATTCATTTCAATGATATAAAAAGCGACAAATTTTTTTGTCGCTTTTTTTGTATTTATGGCAGAATAATAAGGGAAAAGATTTATTTAAAATGTATTATATTTGCTTATTAGAAAAAAATTAGCAAGTGAAGTTCAGTAAAGAATTAAAAGCTGGTGTGATTGCACTTCTAGCTATCGTAGGCTTTGTGGTGTTGTTTCAGTTTATGAAAGGGAAAAGCCTTTTTACTACCGACAATATATTTTACGCAAAATATGACAATGTAGAAGGTCTGGCGCAGTCTGCGGCAGTGTCTATTAATGGTCTGAAAGTAGGACAGGTAGATAAGATTATTCCTATCACCTCAAAAGATGGAAAAATTAATTTTGTCGTAAAAGTTACCGTCGACAATAAATTCGAATTTTCAAAAAACTCATCATTGGAGATCTTTGAGCCGGGATTAATGTCTGGTAAAGAAATGAGAGTAAACCTTATGTATGGTGGGCCGACTGCAAAAGACGGTGACACTTTAAAAGGTGCTTTCAAGCTGGGAACGCTGGGAAGTCTTTCTTCACAGGTAGGTCCGGTAAAAGATCAGCTACAGGTGGTTTTACATAGAGTAGACTCTTTAATGGCGAATGCCAATCAGGTTTTTGATGCTCAGAACAGAGCTGAAATAAAAGCTTTATTAGCCAACCTTAACAAAACAGTAGGAGCATTACAATCCACAGCAGGAAGTGTAAATACGCTTGTAGGGCACAATGATCCAAAACTGCAAAAAGTGCTGGATGATGCAAGTCTTACTATGCAGAGCGGAAAAGTAACACTAGATAAATACGGACATCTTGCAGAAAGTATCGACACTAAACAGTTGAATGCTACTATTGCAAGTTTAGATGCTACAGTAGGAAAATTGAATCAGGTGATTGGAGGGATTGATAAAGGAGAAGGAAGTTTAGGTAAACTGATGAAGGACGATCAACTGTACAACAACCTGAATTCAGCTTCTTCCAATCTGAATACATTAATCGAAGATATGAAAGCGAATCCGAAGAGATATATCAATTTCTCGGTTTTCGGTAAAAATAACAAAGACTAATACGCCTTATGCAGTACATCGATAACATTATTTTCCTGATTTTATTAGTAGCCGGGTTCGGGTTGTTTGCCAAAAGCCTGCAGAAGATCTACAGAAATATCAGGCTGGGTCGTGAAATCAATAGAAGTGACAGAAAATCTGAACGCTGGAGTATCATGGCTAATGTGGCTATGGGACAGAGTAAGATGGTAAAACGTCCTATCGCAGGAATTTTACACATTTTTGTCTATGTTGGTTTTATTATCATTAATATAGAACTCATTGAAATAATTGTTGATGGACTGTTTGGTACTCACCGTTTTCTGGCTTCGGTCCTGGGACACGGATTCTACAGCTTCTTTACAGCTACATTAGAAGTGCTTGCACTTCTGGTTGTAATAGGTGTAGTTATATTTTTCATCAGAAGAAACTTTTACGGGGTTAAAAGATTAACAATGAAGGAGCTTTTCGGATGGCCAAAAGAAGATGCCAACTGGATTCTTATCATCGAATTTGCCCTGATGATGGCTTTCTTTAAAATGAATGCCTCAGATTTTATTTTGCAGTCAAGAGGAGTTTTACCAGTACATGGAAGTTTCCCGATCAGTGAAATGACATTAGTTCCGTTTTTGGAAGTCTTCAATTTTGATAACGGATTTTTGATGTTCACAGAGAAAGCAGCCTGGTGGTTCCACTTTGTAGGGATTCTTTTCTTCATGAATTATCTTTATTATTCAAAGCATTTACATATCATTCTTGCGTTTCCAAGTACATGGTATGCCAATCTTGAGAAAAAAGGGAAATTCAACAATCTTGAATCTGTAACAAAGGAGATCAAACTAATGATGGATCCTAATGCAGATCCTTACGCAGCACCAGCTGAAGGAGCTGAAGCCGACGTCCCTTCCAAATTTGGGGCAGAAGATATTTTTGATCTGAACCAGGTACAATTGCTGAATGCTTATTCCTGTACAGAATGTGGACGTTGTACTTCTGTTTGCCCTGCCAATATTACCGGTAAAAAACTGTCTCCGAGATTGATCCTGATGAAGACCAGAGACCGATTGGAAGAAGTAGGACGAAACATCGATAAAAACGGAAAATTCGTAGATGACGGTAAAAAGTTGTTGAACGATTATATTACAAAAGAAGAACTTTGGGCCTGTACTACTTGTAATGCATGTACAGAAGCCTGTCCGGTATTGCTTGACCCGCTTTCCATTATTTTTGAAATGAGAAGATTCCTGGTGATGGAACAGTCTGCTGCTCCACAGGAACTGAACCTGATGATGACGAACGTGGAAAATAACGCTGCTCCGTGGCAGTACAATCAGGCAGACCGTCTGAACTGGGCAAACGAAAATTAATGTAACAATGTAAATAATGTAACGATGTAACAATCATTGGTAAACTGTTACATTGGTATATTGATAAATTTGATTTAGAATGGATTTCACTATAAAAACAATGGCAGAATATGCTGCCGAAGGAAAAGCCCCTGAAGTTTTATTTTGGGTTGGATGTGCGGGAAGTTTTGATGACCGTGCCAAAAAAATTACAAAAGCATTCTGTAAGATATTAAACAAAATAGGCGTTGAATTTGCTGTTCTCGGTCAGGAAGAAAGTTGTACCGGAGATCCTGCAAAAAGAGCCGGAAACGAATTCGTTTTCCAGATGATGGCGCTTACCAATATTGAAGTGTTGAATGCTTACGAAGTAAAGAAAATCGTAACGGCTTGCCCACACTGTTTCAATACCCTGAAGAATGAATATCCTAGCCTGGGAGGGCACTTTGAAGTAGTTCACCATACTCAGTTCCTTAAAACTTTAATGGAGGAAGGAAGACTGAAAATTGAAGGAGGTGCATTCAGAGGGAAAAAAATTACTTTCCATGATCCATGTTATTTAGGACGTGCCAATGACGAATATGAAGCGCCAAGAATGCTACTTGAGAAACTGGACGCTGAGCTTGTAGAAATGAAACGCTGCAAGACCAACGGGCTTTGCTGTGGAGCAGGTGGTGCACAGATGTTTAAAGAACCTGAAAAAGGAAATAAAGACATCAATATTGAAAGAACGGAAGAAGCATTATCTTTTGAACCTAAGGTAATTGCAACGGGATGTCCTTTCTGTAACACCATGATGACGGATGGAGTAAAACATTTTAATAAAAATACTGAGGTAGCCGTAAAAGATATCGTAGAACTTCTTGCTGAAGCAGAAGACTTATAATTGTAATCTTATACAGGCTTATGAAGCGGGAATGGAGACTCTCCTTTTTGTTTATCATTTCGGTACTTGCTCTTCTTACATTCTGGAATTATCAGAACAGAGTATATGACTGGGATATGCCGGGCTATATGGGATGTATGTACACTTCCGAGTTCCCGGATTCTCCTGATAAAGTCCGGATCCTTACGTATGAGGAAATAAAAAAAGAGGCGCCCGCAGAACACTATACAGACATCATCGGAATAAAGCAATGGGATATTCCAAGGCAGTATTTCGTTAAAAATACACAATCTTTTACAGAACAATTACCCTATTTTCAGATCAAAGTAGGGTATATTCTTGTGATAACTCTTTTTTACAAACTAGGGTTTACAGCGCCAATGGCAGTCCTGTTTACCAGTCTCATTTCTTATTTTTTTTCAGGGTTATTATTGTTTTATATTCTGAAGCTCCTTTTCCCGGAGAAGTATTGGCTTGCTATCATATTAACCATTGCTGCAATGCTTTTGCCGCCAATGACCTATATGTCGAGGGTTTCCACACCGGACATGTTTATTTTCCAGTTTATGCTGATCTTTATGATTGGCTTAATTAAAAAATGGAGCAAATGGGCCATGTTTGTACTTTTGTTTGGGATTACCTTTATACGACCGGATTATATTACATTCACGCTTACTTATATTGTCGCTGTTTTCTTCTTTCATTATTTTCAGGAAAAGAAAATTGATGTTTCTTTTATTGCACAGGGAACAGTTCTTCTGGTCATTTATCTGGCCATCATTAAGTTTTATCATTATCCGGGATGGAAAGACCTCTTCTATGATACCTTTATCGATAGAAGGCCTATTATTTCCACACACCCGATAGACGTGAGCTTAATGGACTATCTGAGTATCATTTACATTAAGATTATTTATTTCAAAAAGGTCACTTTATCATTAGCTATTATGATCGGAGTGATCTTCTGGCGTTCCAAAGATGTATGGGTGAGAATGATTTCTGTTCTTTTCCTGGTGAATGTTTATATCAAATTCTTTTTCTTTCCGCAGTCGGCAGCTTTAAGGTTCTTCTTTCCTTTTATCTTTCCGGTTTTCATTATGATGCTGTATGTATTGAGTAAAAAATACAATGATCTTAAACTCGGGAAAATTGCGTAATTTTGTCTTTACAATGATAGGAGCATTCAATGGTAAGTAAAATAAAGATTGACTGTTTAATATCTTGAAAAATAAATATTTACATTATGAAAATCGAAGAATCTAATATTGTAGAAACGAACGACTACAGAGTCATTATATACCCGGCTTCAAGACCTTTCGAAACAAAAGAAGCAAAAGCCATTACCGAGAAACTATTTGATTTCCTTGCAACATGGGCCGCTCATGGAAAACCGCTTTCTTCTTCTTTTAAAATTGAAAAGAACCAGTTTATCATCGTATGTGTGGATGAAGAAAAAGAAATGGCTTCAGGATGCAGCATTGATGCATTAGGAAAGGTAATGAGAGAAATTGACGAAGAATATCAGCTAGGCCTTTTCGACAGGATGAAAGCGAGTTTTGTGGAGAACGGTGAAGTAAAAACTTTAAAATTAATTGATTTTAAAACAAAGTTGAGAAACGGAGAACTTACAAAAGACATCCAGGTCTTTGATTTCTCTAAAAATACGTATCTGGACTTTTTAAGCCACTTCCTTCTTCCTTTGGAAAAGAGCTGGGCGGCTTCTATAAAATAATCGCTATAAAGCTGATACAAAAGAATAATCATAAAGTGGAAAATATATTTCCACTTTTTTGTTTTAATGTATATTTGTAAAGATTCGAGCAGTGACTAATGCCTAAAGTACTTTTTTTAACGACTTCCCACAGCTATAATGATGACCGCATTTTTTATCATCAGGCGAAAGCTCTTAGAGATAATGGGTATGAAGTAAAAATATGCAGTTTATACGCAGACTATAAAGGCTATATAGAAGGAATTGAAATAGAATCTTTTGCCATTCTGGAAGAAAGTATAGAAACAAAAATGGAAACTTTCAGTAAGGTTTGCAATTCTTTTCATCCCGAATGTATCATTTGTTCTGAACCATTGGCTGTTGTGGCAGTAAAGAAGTTTGTAAAAGAACATAAGATAAGTTGTATCTATGACGTTACCGAATGGTATCCTTCCATGTCAATGCTTCAAAAGTATAGATTTCCGGCTACCATTTTTCAGGCCATAAAGTTTTCTCTTATTCAGCTGTATGCTGGATTTTTAAGTACTCATTTCATTTTTGGAGAAACCACCAAAAAATTCCCTTTGGCCTATTTTTTTGGATTTAAAAAACAAATGATTCTGCCTTATTATCCGGCTTCTGTTTATATTGATGAAAGTATAAAAGAACTCACTCCGGGAAGCATCACATTATGTTACACGGGTCAGATTTCCAAAGATAAGGGAATTGAAAATTTCTTTAAAGCAATAGATAGCCTTCGTCGGAAATTGCCTGCACTTCATATCAGGATTCTGATTATCGGTTCAACGGTACAGGAAAACGATGATCTCTATTTTTCATCATTATTGAAGACATATTCTTTTGATGATATTGAGATCAGAAAGCCCACATGTTTTGAAACATTTACAGGAGCGTTTGCAGAGGCTGACCTTTGTTTTGATCTTCGGGAAATTAATTTTGAAAACAATCATTCGCTGCCGATAAAACTGTTTTATTTTATGGGAGCAGGAAAACCTGTGATTTATTCAGATTTGAAAGGGATCAGGGAGCATATGGGAGAGCTTTCGTTTGGAAGCCTTGTTGATCCTCATGATGCAGAAGCAATCTCGGATATTATCGTCAATTATATCAGGAATCCGGAGCTGTATCGATCCCATACTCTCAATGCACGAAAAGAATTTAAAGAAAAATATAATTGGGAACTTATAAAAGATAACTTCGTTGATTTTGTAAAAAAATCTATGGATTAATAACCACCATGCAGCTTACTATTATTAAAACCTTTGTCTCACGCTTTCTTATTCTGATCCTCAGCTTCGGGCTGGTGATCTATTCAACGAATATGTGGGGAAGTGAGGGAAAGGGAACCATTTCTATCGTGGTGGCCAATGCAGCAGCAGTAAGTTTTTTCAGCAATATCTTCTCCGGAAGCAGCGCTTCGTATTTTGCATCAAGGTTTAAAATAGAAAAGGTATTATTGTATGCCTATCTTTGGTCTCTCCTGACGGGGCTTCTAATTCCTTTTTTATTCAGTATTGCTTCTATTCAGGGTGAATATCTCCTGTACCTTATCGGAATATCTGTTTTTTCTTCACTTTTATCTACCAATATCAGCTTGTTTATTGGAACACAGGATATTAAAAAGTTCAATTTGTATACTGTTTTGCAACAGCTTGTACATATTGTATTTATTGGAATATTGGTTTATCTTTTCGGAAAGAAAGATGTTTCCGTATACTTTCTTGCCCAGATTATATGTCTAGCGCTTCTTTTTCTTACCAGCTTTTTCCAGATCATTAAAAAATGCAATATATCTCAGATATCATTCTGTAAAGAGGTAGGCAGGAACATGTTTGAATACGGCTGGAAGACCCAGCTGAGTGCTTTTGTTCAGTTTTTGAATTACAGGCTTTCGTTTTATTTCTTAGAATATTTTGAAGGCATCGCCAGTGTTGGAATATTTTCTATCGGAGTTACTTTTTCAGAAGCTATATGGACTATTACCCGCAGTATTGCAGTGATTCTATACTCGGATGTTGTCAATAGTAAAAGCAGGGAAGAATCTATTGAGAAAACCAAAGAATCTTTAAAGCTGACCTTTTTTCTGATGATTGGTTTTGTGCTGGGAATCATTATTATACCCTCTCAGGTTTACGAGGTCATCTTCGGGAAAGAGTTCAGAGATACCAAAGAAATAATGCTCCTTTTATCACCGGGCATTTTTGCCATTGCAGTAAGTGATATGGTAGGACATTACTTTTCAGGAATGAGAGATTTAAAAATTCTCAATATCAAATCGATTGTAGGGCTGGTGGTTACAGTGGTACTCTCTTTCATTGCAATACCGAAATGGGGAATTATCGGAGCTTGTATAGCAACTACATCATCTTACTTTGTTTCGGCCTTCCTGTTGTTCAGGAAATTTTATAGGTCTACTCCGTTTATTTTGAAAGACTATATGGTTTCAAAACGGGAAATACAGCTTTTAAAAAAGAAATTTTTGAAGAAATAATTATTTCCGGCACCCCCATAAAATAAAGTCATTTTCCTATTTTTACAAATCTATTACCTCTTTACTATGTGCGGAATCAGCGGTTATTATTCATTTCATAAAAGTATTTCCTCTACAAATATTCTGGAAATGAATCAGGCGATCAGACACCGCGGGCCTGATGATGAAGGATTCTGGCTGTATAATGCCAATGAAGGAATTTCTTTTTCAGGGAATGATTCCACCCAAAAAATCAAAGAGCAGTTTCCGGTTTTAAAAGAGGGGAACTATGATATTGCTTTAGGTTTTCGTAGATTATCCATTATTGATCTGTCCGAAAAAGGCCATCAGCCTATGCTCTCAGAAAATCAACAGATCATTATTACTTTTAATGGAGAGATCTATAATTTTAAAAAATTAAGGAAAGAACTTGAATCTTTAGGGTATTCTTTCCACAGTACTTCAGATACTGAAGTCATTCTCAAAGCCTATCAGGAGTGGGGAAATTCTACGTTTGCAAAATTAGATGGAATGTTTGCCATCTGTATTGTTGATCTTTCCGGTCAGAAACTTATATTAGCAAGAGATAGAGTAGGGATGAAGCCTCTTTTTTACCATCAGAGCGAACAGGGATTGGTTTGGGCATCAGAAATAAAATCATTGCTGAAGAATGAGCTGGTAAAAGCTGAAATCAACTGGGACGGAGTGTATACCAATTTTCTTTTTCAGACAACATTGGCTCCGAAAACCTGTTTTCAGCATATTTTTTCTCTGGAACCCGCTACTTTTATGACCGTTGATTTAAACAATCAGAACATCACCAAAGAAAAATTCTGGGAGCTGCCTTCGCCGTCTCAAAAAAATATTTCTGAGGAAGAAGCTGTAAGAACAATAGATGAACTGCTTTCTGAAAGTATTTCTGAACAGTTATATGCAGATGTTCCTGTAGCAGTCATGATGAGCGGAGGTATTGATTCTACTTTAATTGCTTCAAAATCAAGATCTTTTAATACCAATGTTAATACATACACCATATCGTATCCGTTCTCTGAAGAAGAAATGAAAAACGCCTCATTGGCAGCTAAACATTTTGGTGTTTCGCATGCGGTGAAAGTAGTGAGTGACGAAGAAGCGCTGGAAGACCTTAAAGAAAATATCCAGCACTTTGAAGAACCTTACAGCAGCTTCGAAGTCTTGATCAATGCTGCAAAATATGCACATGATCAGAATTTTAAAGTCGTATTAAGCGGAAATGGCGCTGATGAACTTTTTGCCGGTTATTCTCATACACTGAAGCTGAGCAGATGGCTTCTGATGAGACATTTTAATTTTGTAAGCCCTTTGATATTTACGAAGGATAAATTTTCACAACGGGTAAAAAATTACTTTTCCCAGGATTATATGTTTGATTTTTTCAGACAGAGCCAGATCAGTATGAGACCGCTGGAAATTAAAAGCCTTACAAACCCGGATATTTATAGTAAAATAGATTTACATCTTTCAAAATACCACCTTTCAGAAGCAAAAAACTATGTGGGGTATTTTGAATATGACATGAAATATTCACTATCCTCCCACCATGTTTTCCGGGATGATCTGAGTGCGATGAAATACAGTGTAGAATTTCGTTATCCCTATTTAAGCAACAGTTTAATAGACTATGTAGCATCACTTCCTGGAAACAACAGATTTAATGGAACTCAGAATAAACCTTTATTGCGTAAAACAGCACAGAAATATCTTCCTCAGGAAATTTTAAACATGCCCAAAAGAGGATTTTCATTTCCTGTCAGTCATTTCATCAAAAACGAAAAAAGAGTAAGAGAATTTATTACTGAAAATCTTGAGAGTTTAAAAAGGAGGAACTTCTTCAATGCGGCGGTGATTGATCATTGGTGGAATGATCAGGGACATGAGTATGACTGGGTAAAGATCTGGCAGCTGGTTACTTTTGAGCTGTGGTATCAGAAATATTTTGAAAAATAAAGAAGGAGCCTAAAGATTAATATTTTACCTTTGTATTTATGATGAAATATTTTTGGTGTATACTTGTAGCAGTTTTTGCACTGATCAGTTGTAAAAGTGATGATGATTCTTTGCAGAGAATAGATCAGTTAATGAATATCTATATCAGGAACAGTGCTGGTCAGGATTTGCTGAACAGTAAACTTACAGGATCTTATACGGGATATTCCGTGAATGATATTTTTGGAACTAAAGATATTGCTCCGATCAACATTTCATTGAAAATGACTACAGATTCATTATTTTATATGGAATATCTGGCAGGAGCCAAAAGAAGAAGACTGGATTCTATCAGCCCGGATCAACCAGGTACAGGAACTTCCTATTATTCCAGAATGAAGATTACGTATACAAAAAGCACAAATGCAAGCGATAATGTGATTGATACTTTGGAAATTCAGTATCGCAATACCCCAACGGTATTCCAGGTTTCAAAAGTTTTGTATAACCGAGTTCCGGTATTTTCAAAAGAGGCAGATGCACCAACTTCGATAAATACTGTCACGGTCACAAAATAATTTTTAAATTTGTACAACAGTTAGCTGATTATAAGCTAATATCTAATATTTAACATCTAAATAAAATGTTACAAGTCAATTTTTTGCGCGACAACAAAGAACGCGTTTTAGAAGGTCTTAAGAAAAGACAATTCAAAAATCTTGAGTTGGTAGACGAGGCTATCGCTGCCGATGACGAAAGAAAAAGAATCCAGTTTGAACTAGATTCCCAGCTTTCCGAAATCAACAAAATTTCGAAAGAAATCGGTATTTTGATGAAAGAAGGAAAAAAAGAAGAAGCGGAATCTGCAAAGTCTAAAACAGCACAATACAAAGAGTCGAGCTCAGAATTGAAATCCCAGTTAGAAGGTAAAGAAAACGACTTACTGAATATTCTGTATCAGCTTCCCAACATTCCCAATGAATTGGTAAAGAGTGGTGCTTCTGCGGATGATAACGAAATCATTTTCCAATCTCATCCGGTAGAAGGTCTTGGTGAAGGAGCTATTCCTCACTGGGAACTGGCAAAAAAATACAACCTTATCGACTTTGAATTAGGAGTAAAAATTGCGGGAGCCGGTTTCCCTGTTTATTTAGGAAAAGGAGCAAGATTACAGAGAGCTTTGGTTCAGTATTTCTTAGATAAAAATGTGGAAAAAGGATATACAGAAGTGAACCCTCCTCACGTTGTGAATGAGGCTTCAGGTTTCGGAACCGGACAGTTGCCGGATAAAGAAGGACAGATGTATTATATTAATGAAGATAAATTATATTTGATCCCTACAGCAGAAGTTCCTGTAACAAACCTTTACCGCGATGTATTACTTGATGAGAAGGATCTTCCGATTAAGAATACAGCATTCTCCCAGTGCTACAGAAGAGAAGCGGGAAGCTATGGCGCCCATGTAAGAGGATTGAACCGTCTTCACCAGTTTGAAAAAGTAGAAATTGTAAGAATTGAGAAACCGGAAAATTCTTATGCTGTGCTGGAAGAAATGGTAGAACACATCAAAGAAATTCTTACAGATCTTGAACTTCCGTTCAGAGTATTAAGACTTTGTGGTGGTGATACAGGTTTTGCATCTGCCATGACTTATGACTTTGAAGTTTGGAGTGCAGCTCAGGAAATGTGGCTGGAAGTAAGCTCAGTGTCCAACTTTGAAACATTCCAGGCCAACAGATTGAAATGCCGTTACAAAGGAGATGGTAAATCTCAGCTGGTTCATACTCTGAACGGATCTGCAATGGCATTACCAAGAATTATGGCTGCATTGCTGGAGAATAACCAGACACCGGAAGGAATCAAGCTTCCTAAGAAGGTTGCTGAATATGCAAGGTTTGATGTTATTAACTAAGCAATTATATTTTAAGATTAAAAGACCACCATTAAGGTGGTTTTTTTTGTTATAAAATGCTTGTCTGTGATAGTTTAGTATGAGTGGGCTTACTAACTTTTTTATAGTTTCTTAATTTTAGTTTTTTGTTCTAAATTTTTAGGTTTACTGTTTATTTTATTATATCATTTATAGATTTTAATAAGGATTTTAGCAATTATTCAAATTTATGGGAATTAAATTATGTTTTTTTTATTTGTTTATTTAGTTTTGCCAAGCCATTGATAGGTCGACGCAATTTTATTTAAGGAATTATTTTGCTAATACTTTTTTAATATTAAAATAACACAATTAAATGAAAAAAAAATTAATTTCTGGAGCATTATTGTTTTCAATTACAATATATGGACAGGTTGGGATAAAAACAGATACACCACAAAAATCATTACATGTTAATGGTTCATTGCAGATCACTAATGAATTAAATGTAGGCGGAGATGCATCAAAAGCTGGTTCTGCGGGATCAGCGGGGCAGATTTTGGTCTCTCAGGGGGCAGGAGCACCACCCACCTGGAATTCTTTGCAGGGGCTTAGTGGCCAAAGCTCTATAGCTTTCAATGTTTTTAGTACGGGAAAGAGTGTAAATGGTTCTACAACATTTAATTCGATTCCAGGATTGAATTATACGTATATAGCACCTGCTGATGGTGTTCTACTTATTCAGGCTAATGTTTATACAGCATTAGGAGCAAACTCGGGATCAGGAAGCCTTGTTTTTTCCAATACCCAGATCGCCATAAAGGTTAACGGGACAGAAACATTTTTTGGAATGTCAACACCAATCGGTAGCGGTAATCCTCCAGCGGCTATGAACCCTGAAACGACAGTCATTATTGGTAAGATAAATGTAACCAAAGGAGCGGCATATGCTTTTGATGTGGTAGCAAAGGATGTTTATAAATTTAGTGGTACTACCGGTGCTTATGCGGGTACATTTAACTGGAGTACGTATTCTTCACAATCTTCTATTGTAGCAACGTTGATTACTAATTAAGCACATTATTTAAGATAAAAAACAAAGGCCTGGATCACAGATTCGGCCTTTGTTTTTTATAATTTTATTCTGTAATGATAATAATCTTTTTATCTGCGTTTTTGAGTTTTGTATCCTGATCATAGATGGCTTTCAGATCATAATCTATTCTTATTGAATGGTCGTCAATCTGTTTTACCCAATCATGTTTACCTGAAATTGATTGTATTTTATTTTCAAATTTTAAGGTTGTACCGATTTTTTTGAAAAACATGACCATCATACCTGCTACTTTCTCAGCTTCTTCCTTTGAGCTTTTGGTTTTGATAGCTTCTTCAATACTTTTAAGATTAAAATTATCTGTATTAATCATTAAAGTCTTTCCGTCCCAATTATTGTAAATATTTTGATCCAGAGGAATTTTTTCAGTTTTCGTGAAGTTTTTCAGAGCCTGATAATCTTCCGCAGTAAAATGCTCCATTTTGAAAGAAAATCCAGCCAGCTTTTGATCTTCCTTTGTTGATTTCATGAAGACCTTTTTCATAATCCGAATCGAATCCGGATTTTCGGTTTTCAATTTTCCTTCCTGTTTGGCAAGATCATACATACTTGTCCAGGCAGTCGGAAGCTTATCCATTTCGCCGAATTCTTTCTGCTTTAAGGAATCCGGTGTCATTGCCATCATTTCCGACATAAATTCTTTGGTATCGATATCGGTAACAGAAGTAGAAGCGGCATCCTTATGATATACAATTTCAGAATTCACACTGCAGGATTGCAATGTAAAAAGGCTTATCAAAAATAAGACAATGGTTTTCTTCATGGTAGATTTAAATACAAATTAATGACAGTTAACTGCTCCGTTCGGATCTTTACTAATTGTCATGGCTTCCGCCTTAGGAGAAACATACGGTATTCCCAGCTCAAGACCTCTCAGAATGAATAATCCTCCCAAAATAATCATAATCACAGGAACTGCTTTTAAAACTCTTACTCTGAAGGCCTGATTCATGAGATTTCCGGCCAGAACAATGGCAAACATGAACGGAAGGGTTCCCAGCCCAAATAAAGCCATATATAAAGCTCCCTGCCATATTCCTCCGCCTGCAAGACTGGCTGTAAGTGCCATATACACCATTCCGCATGGTAAAAAGCCATTTAATAGACCTGTTGTAAATCTCGAACGGTAATCCGCTTTCTGAAGTAATTTTCCTAAATTCATTTTTACATTGTACAGAAACTTGGATAGGAAAGGAATTTTTGAAGCAAAATCTTTTCCACCAAATGAAAATACAGCCATAATGATTAGAAGGATTCCTGCAGTAATGGTAAGATATTTCTGGAAGCCTGCCATTTCAAATCCCTGCCCGATAATCCCCAGAAGAGCACCTAATAATGAATAGGTAAAAATTCTTCCGAATTGATAGGTAAGGTTCTGAAGATAGAAATTGGCAGCCTGTTTTTTGGTTAATCCCATCGATAAAGCAATAGGTCCGCACATTCCGATACAGTGAAAACCGGAAGCAAAGCCTAAAGCAATAGCCGATACAATAAGTCCTATTTCCATATCACGTCATAATCCATTCGGTAGTCTGTTTTATCTTTTGTCCAGCTTAATCTTAACGTATAGTTTCCTACTTTCAATACCTGTGCAGGAATGGTGAAAGACTGGCTGGCATCAAGCTGTACAGATTTTTTAATGTCTAAATTCTGGTCGTCGGTTCTGTTTAAAACAAATTTTACCGTAGTATTTGAATTATTATATTCTTTTGGAAAAGTGATTGTAATGCCTTTGGTATCCTGGCTGTATACAGGTTTTTCCTGCAGGTCATCTGCCTTTTTCTTAGCATCAATCACATCCTGGTACTTCAATTCTTCTTCGTAATAATTATCGGTTACCATTTCAGAATTCTTCTGTCCGTTCGGGAAAAGAAACATCATGGATAATATAAAAACTATAAATGCTAGTAATGCAATTACAACACCGTGTCCCCAACTAAAGTTCTTCATTCTTTTCTAATTAAAATTGCAGTTTAAAAGGTCCTTCAAAATAAGTCTGGTATGAATCAATCAGTTTACCTTTCATATCGTAAACACCAATTGTTATATTCTGTTTAGAGAGTTTCATATCATTTTCCGGGAAGCTGATATTGATGGTTCCCTTGGAAATTTTATCTCTGTCTACCTGAATCTTACTTGATGCACTATATGTAATTTCACCATGTGCCGGATCTATCACTTTGATGGTAACGATTTTTTTCTCGTTCGTTTTATTAAGGAAGGTATAATTATAAGTATTGGTAATTTTACCGTCTCTCACAAAGAATGTACTTCCCGCAGGTTTAATGAATTTAGCCTCCATCTCACCACGGCTGTAAAGAAGATATCCTAAGAATCCTACAAGAAGTAACAGGAATATAGAGAACCCTTTCATTCTTCCTGTAAACTTAAACTGAGTTTCTTTTTCAATCTCGTTTTCCGAAGCATAACGGATCAGTCCTTTCGGAAGGCCAACTTTTTCCATTACTTCATCGCAGGCATCAATACATGCTGTACAGTTGATACATTCCAGCTGTTGCCCGTCTCTGATGTCAATTCCGGTAGGACATACCACAACACACTGGTGGCAGTCGATACAATCACCTTTTCCTGCAGCTTTACGATCTTCGCCCTTTCTCCATTTTGCTCTGTTTTCTCCTCTTTTGAAGTCATAGAAAACATTGATGGTATCTTTATCGATCAATACACCCTGAAGTCTTCCGTAAGGACAAACCAATGTACAAACCTGCTCTCTGAACCACGCAAATACAAAGTAAAATGCTGCGGTAAGAAGAATCATTACAATAAAATTGGTAGGATGTGCAAATGGCCCTTCCCCAACAATTTTAAATACTTCTTCATATCCTACGATATACATGAACATAAAGTGGGTAATAATGAGTGAAATGATGACATAAATAGTCCATTTCAAACTTCTTTTCCAGATCTTCTCACTGTTCCACTCCTGTCTGTCCAGCTTCATCTGCTTATTTCTGTCACCTTCAATCAGGTATTCGATTTTACGGAATATCGATTCCATAAAAATTGTCTGAGGGCAGATCCACCCGCAGAAAATTCTTCCGAACGCAATCGTAAAAACAATAATAAAGATCAAAGAGGCAATAGCACCTAAAGTAAGGATAAAAAAGTCCTGTGGATAGAAAGGCTGTCCAAAAATGAAAAACTCTCTGTCTATTACATTAAACATCAGCAATGGGTTACCATTGATTTTGATGAAAGGTAATGTAAAATAAATAATTAATAGTAAATAGCTTACAATGTTTCTATAGTTGGTGTACTTTCCTTTAGGTTTTCTTGGAAAGACCCATTTTCTTTTTCCGGATTGCTCCATTGTCCCTATAGAATCTCTGTAAGTCTCAGGGTCCAGAACCTGTCCCTGTCCGCCGCGTACTTCTATATCTTCTATGTCTGACATATGTAATAGGTTTTAAAAAAGAAAAAACATAATTCGTTACTATTTTAATCTAATAACAAATTATGTTTTTTTCATATGTTTCTAATTTTTTAAATTATTCTTTTTCCCAATGTGCTTCAGTTCCTTGAGGAGCTGCTCCTCCCTGAGCCGGAGTCACTGGTGGTTGTTCCTGGTTGATGTGATATACATAAGCTGCAATCTTCTCAATCTCTGCACCTGAAACTTCTCCGTTTTTACCGAATGCTCTCATGGCAGGGTTAGTAGGAGAACCATTCCAGTCCATATGAAATACGTTTTTGAATAACGTCTTCTCAGGCTGGTTGATCCAGTAGTTATCAGTAAGGTTAGGTCCGATACCTCCACTACCATCTTCTTTGTGACAAGATGCACAGTTTGTTTTGAATAATTCTTTACCTTCTGCAATGTTATCAGCTGAATACTTAGCTGTTTCAATGGTTACTGGAGGCTGAGATTTCTGATATTCTTCAATACTTGCCAACTGCTCTTTATATTCTTTTTCATATTCGCTTAACGGGTGAGCGAAGTCTGTGAAAGAGTAAGCTGCAATATATACAATACAAAAAGCGGTCCCAAAATAGAATAAACCTACCCACCATTTCGGTAATTGGTTATCCAACTCCATGATTCCGTCGAAACCGTGGTCGATAAGGATATCCTTTTCTTCAGAAGCAGATTGCTTTTTGAATGCACTTTGGTACAATCTTTTGAAATAAGGAACTTTCTTTTCAGCTAAATAAGCTGCCTTTTCTTCAGGAGATAATTTCTTGAATTTGTTGTTCTCAATAAGGTCTCCGATAGCTCCATGAATGTAAGCCAGGATACCAGCGATCACAACAGTTCCCCAGAAGTAAGGTGAAGAAAGGAACGCGTAGCTCTGTACAAATAAATAATAAAAAACTATTAAAAGTCCGATTATTATTAAGATGTTTATAACAACAGGTGTTCTTTGTTTCATAAAAAATAGTTTAATTTTTTAAATTAAAATCGTCATCTTCATCATCCCCAAGAGGTGCCTCTTCTTCTTCTTTGTAATATTTTTTAGGTCTGCTAAAAACATAGATTACTAAAGCTATGAAGAACAGCATAAAGAAAATCAGAGCCAGTGTCTGGTAGAAGCCAGCATTTTCAGTATTGGATAATATATCTTTAAAGTTCTGAGGAATCATAGTATGAACTTTTTAATGTTTTTTAGTTATTACTTGCTGTTTTGATTTCAGTTGTTTTGATATCTGTACCTAATCTCTGAAGATAAGAAATAAGAGCTACAATTTCTTTTTTCTCTAGTTCTCCCTGAGGTCTCTTAGCGTAAGCCTGCTTAAGGTCATTAGCTTCAGAGAAGATATCTTTCACAATTTTTGCTGATTGGTTGTTAGCCCATTTGTCTGCAGAATCGATTTCAGCCTTAGTATAAGGTACATCAAACACATTCTTCATCAGTTTCATTTTGTCTACCATCTTGGTTCTGTCTAAGTCAGTAGCAATTAACCAAGGGTAACGTGGCATGATGGAACCAGCAGATGTAGATCTTGGGTTGTACATGTGCTTGTAGTGCCAAGAACTTGGGTTTTTACCACCTTCTCTATGTAAATCCGGTCCTGTTCTCTTAGAACCCCATAGGAATGGTCTGTCGTATACGAATTCTCCAGCTTTGGAGTACTGTCCGTTTTTACCGTTGAATCTTGTAATCTCATCTCTGAATGGTCTGATCATCTGAGAGTGACAAGCGTTACATCCTTCACGGATATAAATATCTCTACCTTCAAGTTCCAGCGGTGAATAAGGCTTCACGGCAGAAATCGTAGGTACACTTTTCTTAAGAGATAGTGTAGGGATAATTTCAATTGAACTACCGATAGATATCGTGATGAAAGATAAGATACCTAATAATACAGGAGTTCTTTCCAGCCAAAGGTGAGTACCTTCTCCTTCTTTTCTGTTTTTGCTGATGTTTGCCAACGCAGGAGCTTCAGCAGGAACTTCTTTCTGGAATGATCCTTTTCTTACTGTAGCGATTACGTTTACAATCATCAGGATAGATCCTGAAATATAGAATAGACCTCCTACAAATCTCATTTTGAAGTAAGGAATAATTGCAGTTACCGTATCCAGCCAGTTTTTCCATAATAAGGTTCCGTCCGGGTTGAATTGCTTCCACATTAATCCTTGTGTAAATCCTGAAATATACATTGGAACTGCATAGAAGATAATTCCTAAAGTACCTAACCAGAAATGCCAGTTAGCTAATTTTACAGACCAAAGTTTCGTTCTCCACATAATTGGTACCAGGTAATAGATAACCCCGAATGCCATGAAACCATTCCATCCAAGAGCTCCTAAGTGTACGTGACCGATAACCCAGTCTGTAAAGTGACCAATTTTGTTGATGTTTTTAGTTGCCAAAAGCGGTCCTTCAAACGTTGCCATACCATAACATGTAACAGCTACTACGAAGAACTTAAGTATAGGATTTTCTCTTACCTTATCCCATGCTCCTCTTAGTGTAAGAAGACCATTTAACATACCTCCCCAGGATGGTGCAATAAGCATGATAGAGAACCCTGTTCCTACCGCCTGAGCCCAAGCCGGAAGAGCTGTATACTGAAGGTGGTGAGGACCAGCCCAGATATATACGAAAATTAATGACCAGAAGTGAATAATAGACAATTTATAAGAGAATACCGGTCTGTCTGCAGCCTTCGGAAGGAAGTAATACATTAAACCAAGAACCGGAGTCGTCAATACGAATGCAACCGCATTGTGTCCATACCACCACTGTACAATAGCATCTTTTACCCCTGCATATGCTGAATAAGATTTCCAGCCTGTGAAAGATAAAGGTACTTCAAGGTTGTTGAAGATGTGAAGCATTGCTACTGCAATCCAGGTACCGATGTAGAACCAGATGGCTACGTAAAGGTGTCTCACTCTTCTCTTTGAAATAGTCAGGAACATATTGATACCAAAAATGATCCATGAGAATGCGATCAATATGTCGATCGGCCACTCGTGTTCAGCATATTCCTTAGAGGTATTGATCCCCATAAAGAAGGTAATGAACGTAGCAACAATCATAAACTGCCAGGTCCAGAAATGTAGCCAAGACAAGGTGTCACTGTACATTCTTGTTTTTAATAATCTTTGTAATGAGTAATAAATACCCGTGTAAACGATGTTACAAACGAATGCAAAGATTACGGTATTGGTGTGCAGCATTCTGATTCTACCAAAACCAAATGCACCATGAGTGTTTATTAACCCTTCAATATTACCCGATGCCAAACTTTTAATGGTTGTGTCATCTGTCCCGAAAAAGAATTCAGGTAATTCAGGGTAGAAAAGCATTAATGCCGCCGTAAGCCCGAACGTAAATCCAATGAGACCGAAAACTAAGGTCGCATAAAGGAACGCACGGACAATACTATTGTCATAACTAAACTTCTGTGTTTCCATATCAACTATTCACTATTTTTCTCAATTTTTATTATTTTCTCCTATTTCTTTCTCGTCTTTATTTTTGTTGCCGGTTTCATCTTTTTCTTCAACTTTTTCGTCATCAAAAAGGATTCTGACAGCCGGAGATTCATCATCCTCAAACTGTCCTTTTCGGGCATACACTATAAATACGACCAAGAAAATCGCAGCCAAAGAAACACTGCAGAGGATCATTAAATATAGAATATCCATTGGACAACAAAATTAACCTATTTTCGGGGTTCAAATTTAGTGAAAAATAATGACATTCATCACGAAATGCCGATTTCAGCTAATTTAAAATCAGTCTAAATAAGGGCTTTTACGCCTGTTTTTTGAAATATTTACGACCTAAAATCCAGGTTGAAACTGTAGTAAAGGTAACCACTGTAATCGAACTGATTGGCATAATGATTGCTGCGAAGAGCGGATGCATATGGCCTGTAACAGCGTAACTTAAACCAACAATATTGTATAGAAAACTAATTATAAATGTCATTTTCACAATCGTGATGGAACCCTTGCAAACGTTCAGATAATTGTCAAGAGTAACTACTTTATCTCCGTTCATAATGACATCGGAAGATGGGGTAAAACTGTTCGTATCATCAGCAATGGCGATTCCTACATTACTTTGTTTTAAGGCTCCCGCATCATTAAGCCCGTCTCCAAGCATTGCCACTTTTAAGTGCTGATCCTGAAGGGATTTGATGTAGTTCAGTTTGTCTTCCGGGCTTTGATTAAAGGCCATTCCTTTGTAATTCGGAATAAGCTCTTTAAGCTGGTTTTCTTCTGAGGAGTTGTCTCCGCTCAGGATAAATATTTTGTAGTGGGTAAGTTTTGTGAAAAGTTCTTTCAGTCTTGGACGATATTCGTTTTTAAAGATGAATTTACCCAGGTATTCACCATTTTTACTGATATAAACGGCTGTTTCAAGATTTTTAGGTTCCTGGTTGTTGTAGCGGGCAGAACCAATTTTATACAGATTTCCTCTTACACTGGCTTCATATCCTTTTCCTGAAATTTCAACAAACTTCTCTACAGGGAAATATTCATCGTTCACCTCTATGAATTCGTACAATGATTTTGAAAGCGGGTGGTTGGAATTTTTTAATAAAGTTTTGATATTCAAAGAGTCAAATTCGCTGATCTCAGATCCTTCGTATTTGATATTTGATTTTTTTCTGTGTGTAATCGTTCCTGTTTTGTCAAAAACAATCGTATCAAGTTTCGCGATTTTTTCAATCGTTAAAGTATCTTTTACATAAAACTTATTTCGGCCTAAAATCCTCATAATGTGACCGAAAGTGAACGGTGCGGACAGTGCAAGTGCGCAAGGACATGCAATGATCAGAATGGCTGAAATAACCTGAAACATTTTCTCCAAATCAATAAATGCCCAATAAATTCCAGCAGCCAGAGCAATACCTAAAATGATGAATGTGAAATATTTACTGATGCTGTTTGTTAATGTATCCAGTCCGGTTTCATGTTTTTTGAAAGCTTCTTTATTCCAAAGCTGAGTAAGGTAACTCTGGTCTACATCTTTAATAACTTCCAGCTCCAGAGATGACCCGATCTGCTTACCTCCGGCAAAGATCTTATCGCCCGGCTGTTTACTGATGCTTTCACTTTCTCCGGTAATAAAGCTGTTGTCGATATTTCCTTCTCCGTTAATAAGAATTGCATCTACCGGAATGATTTCCTGATTTCTAACCAAAATTCTGTCTCCTACTTTTACAGCAGAAAGAAGGATGTTTTCCTGTTTTCCTTCAAAGTCTACCTTCGTTACGGCAATAGGATAGAACGATTTGTAGTCCCGGTCATAAGAAAGGGCACTGTACGTTCTTTTCTGAAAAATTTTCCCCATCAGCATGAAGAAAAGAAGACCGCAAAGGGTATCAAAATATCCCGGACCGTAATCCGTCACTACTTCATAAATACTTCTCCCGAAAAGAACAAAAATTCCCAGTACAATAGGAACATCTATGTTGACGATTTTATTTTTTAATCCGTACCATGCAGATTTGTAATAGTCTGATGCTGAATAGAATACTACGGGGCATGCTAATAAGAACATCAGTGTTCTGAAAAGCCCCTTGTAATGTTCCATCCAATAATCTTCGCCTCCTACATATTCGGGAAAGGCGAGAAACATACCGTTTCCGAAGGCAAAACCTGCAATAGCAAATTTTACCAGCAAAGATTTATCAAGGTGGTCTACGTTTTTTTCTGCAGTTTCAAGACTGATAACAGGTTTGTATCCCAGATTGGTTAAGAAATTAGCGAGTTCACTCAATTTCAGATCATTATGATTGAATGAAATCTGCAAAGTCTTCCTTGTGAAGTTAACCTGAGAATATTTGATATGTTTATTTAAGGTATGCAGACTTTCCAACAGCCAGATGCATGAGGAACAGTGTATTACAGGGATTTTGAAAGTGACGAGGCTGGTGTTTCCTTCAGAAAAATCAGTCACTTTTTCAAAGATTTCCGGTGTGTCCAGGTAATCAAACTGAGTAGAATTTTCATCATTCGGACGAATTCCTGCTCCTTTATTAAGCTCATAGAAATTGCTTAAATTATTTAAATTCAGAATTTCGTAAACAGACTTACATCCATTACAACAGAAAGTCTTTTCATCAAATAAAATTCTCTCTTTTTCTATACCTTGACCACAATGAAAACAGTTCTCGCTCACCCCATAAAATATTGAACTACAAAATTATAACAAATTTTTTTGTTTATCGCGTTAAAAAGTTCTATTTTTGTGATAAATATCATATAAAATGCCGCAGGAACAACAGATAGCAATTGAAGAGAGGTTCGCCAGAGTTTTTAATGATAAATCATTTAAAGAAAGACTTTCTAGCGCAGATTTTGAAAAATATATTAATGGCAAAAAGAAACTGAGTTTTCAGAAACATGAAACTATTTTCGAGGATGGGGAAACTCCAAAAGGAGTGTTTGTCCTGGAAAAAGGTGCTGCCAAACTTTCAAAGTCAGGAGCTTTCGGGAAAGATCAGATTTTAAGATTTATCAAAGAAGGGGATATCATCGGCTATCGTTCCTTGCTTTGCGGGGAAAACTTCCAGGCCAAAGCAGAAGCAATGACAGATATTGAATGTGTTTTCTTACCTGCAGATATATTTATGTATCTTCTGGAAGTAGATCCACAGCTGTCTTTCGTAATGCTTCAGAAAATTTCTTATGAATTAGGAGAATCTTCCAACACCATTACTTTCCTTGCGCAGAAAACAGTAAGAGAAAGGCTGGCAGAAATTCTGCTGCTGCTGGAACAGAAACTGGGAGTAGATCCTGAAGGATTTATCAAGATCTCCTTAACGAGAGAAGAAATTGCCAATATTATCGGTACTGCTACAGAAAGTGCCATCCGTCTGATCTCAGAATTCAAACAGGATAGTCTGATTGAAGTGGACGGAAGAAATATCAAGATCTTAAATCACGACAAACTCATGAAACTCGGTCACGTAGTTTTATAAATCATACAAAAACTTAAGTCGGCTCAAGGCCGACTTTTTAACTTTTAAAAATAGATAAATTATGTCTGTTCACTCTGAAATTAAAAAAGTTACGACTGAAACCTTGCGTAAGATGAAATTCGACAAGGAAAAAATAACAATGCTTACAGCCTATGATTTTACCACAGCAAAAATGGTAGACGCAGGGGGAGTAGATGCTATTTTGATTGGAGACTCTGCAGCGAATGTAATGGCTGGTTTTGAAACTACATTGCCTATTACGCTGGATCAAATGATCTATCATGCTCAAAGTGTGGTAAGAGGAACCGACAGAGCTTTGGTGGTAGCAGATTTACCTTTCGGAACTTATCAGAGTAATCCTGAAAAAGCATTGGAGTCTGCGGTAAGAATGATGAAAGAAGGTGGAGCGCATGCTGTGAAAATTGAAGGTGGAAAAGAAATCTCCAAGTCAATCAAAAAAATTATCAATGCCGGAATTCCGGTAATGGGACATTTGGGATTAACACCCCAGTCTATCTATAAATTCGGAACGTATAAAGTAAGAGCTAAGGAAGAGGCAGAAGCTGAAAAACTAATTGCTGATGCACAGCTTCTGGAAGAACTTGGCTGTTTTTCTATTGTGTTGGAAAAAATTCCTGCTGATTTAGCTAAGAAAGTAACTGAAAGCATTTCTATTCCAACCATCGGAATTGGTGCCGGTGCAGATTGTGACGGACAGGTTTTGGTGTATCATGATATGGTGGGAATGAACAAAGGCTTCAGCCCGAAATTCTTAAGAAGATACCTTGACCTCTACACAGAAATTACAGGAGCCGTTTCTCAATATGTGAAAGATGTGAAAAATGTAGAGTTTCCAAACGAAAACGAAAGCTATTAATCCATGCAGAACCAACAATCTATTCAGGGAATATTATCTATCGCAGCTTTAATTTGTCTTGCTGTGGGATGGTTTAATTTATTTTCCCCGGAAATCAATCATTTGCTTTCAAGAAAAGTATTTTATGTTTTGATCGGAGCGAGCTTCTTTATCCAGGCTCCGTTACTTACGAATAAGAATTTTGTTTATGCCATGTATGCTGCAGCGGCTATCTGTGTATTCGGAGCATTTATTCCGGAAGGCTCAAAACTTTCAGCTGTTAAAACGGTAGGCCTTCTGGCAGGGATTATCCTGTCTTTATCCAACAGAAGAAGATAGACGGAACAAGTATGAAGGAGCAGATTATATATGAAGACAACCATCTTCTGGTGATTAATAAAAAGGTCGGTCAGCTTGTACAAGGCGATAAGACCGGCGATGAATCACTATTAGAATCCATCAAGAACTTTATAAAAATAAGAGATGCTAAGCCGGGAAATGTTTTTCTCGGCTTGGTGCATCGTATAGACCGCCCAACTTCCGGGCTGGTGATCTATGCAAAAACATCCAAAGCGCTTTCCCGTTTGACGCAGATGGTTAAAAACCGGGAAGTGAAAAAAACATATTGGGCAGTTGTAGGAAAAGAAATGATCCCGCAAAGCCAGAGACTGGTGCATTATTTAAAGAAAAACGAAAAAAATAATAAGGCTATTGTCTTTCCAAAAGCTACTGAAGGGGCGAAAGAAGCTATTCTTACCTATCATGTGATCAAAACACTGGATAATTATCTCCTTCTTGAAATTGATCTTGAAACAGGAAGACATCATCAGATCAGAGCTCAGTTATCCAAGACTGGAGTTCCAATTAAGGGTGATCTGAAATATGGTGCACCGCGTTCCAATCCGGATGGAGGAATCAATCTTCATGCGAGAAAACTGGAGTTTATTCATCCCGTTACCAAAGAAAATATTGAAATTATAGCTCCGGTACCTCAAAATGATGCGATCTGGAGAGCTTGTGAGGAATAACTAAAGATTTTTAGTTAATCAAAGGAAAACATAAAAGTCCGTCTCAAAATTGAGATGGTCTTTTTTCTTTAAAATCATTTCAGATTTTGCCCATTCTAAAAAAATGTCTAACTTCGTTCCCAACTTTAGGGGTGTCTGTTACCAACAGACTGAGACTTTACCCTTTGAACCTGATCTGGATCATACCAGCGTAGGGAAAAGTAGATGACTTTTGTTGTACATTCTATTGTACAATAATGGCCATTCCTAAAGTATATGTAAAATATTAGGAATGGAACTTATAATCAACCACACCCGAAAAACATTTGATGTACTTCCTGCCAACCTGGAAGCATTACTGGCTATTGAGCTGCCTGGAAAAAAGAAAGGTATTGCTGTAGCTGTCAACAATCGCATTATTCCCCTGTCTGTCTGGGCGGAAACCATCCTCAATAACAACGATTCAGTGTTAATCATTACTGCCACTCAGGGCGGTTAATTCTCATATTTAATACCAATACTTATGGCTCACTCCATTACATGTTCGCCATTTCCGAACTCAAAGAAAATCTATGTTGAAGGAAAATTACACCCAATCAATGTAGCCATGCGTGAAATACAGCTTAGCCCCACAAAATTGACCAATGGCGGCTTTGAACATAATGCTCCGGTAACCATTTATGACACTTCGGGGCCTTATACCGATGAAAATGCAGTCATTGACATTCAGAAAGGGCTTCCAAGAATCAGAGAACAATGGATTCTGGATAGAAATGATGTGAATATCTTAGACGGAATTACATCTGAATACGGCAAAGCCCGTTTAGCCGATCCTCGTCTGGATGAACTAAGGTTTTCCTATGATCATAAACCTAAAGTGGCACAGGAAGGAAAAGAAGTTACCCAGCTTTACTATGCGAAGCAGGGAATCATTACTCCGGAAATGGAGTATGTTGCCATCAGGGAAAATCAAAGAATAGAGCAGCTTGAATCCGTATCAAAAGAAATGGCATTTCAGCATGCCGGACACAGCTTTGGAGCCAATACTCCGAAAGGTAAGATCACCCCGGAATTTGTAAGAGACGAAATTGCTGCCGGAAGAGCTATTATTCCCAATAACATCAACCACCCGGAAAGCGAGCCTATGATTATCGGGAGAAATTTCCTGGTAAAGATCAATGCGAATATCGGAAACAGTGCCGTTTCATCCAGTATTGAAGAAGAAGTAGAAAAAGCAGTATGGGCCTGCCGATGGGGAGCTGATACCATTATGGATCTTTCAACCGGTAAAAATATTCACGAAACAAGAGAATGGATCATCAGAAACAGTCCGGTTCCGATTGGTACCGTTCCTATTTATCAGGCACTGGAAAAAGTGAAAGGTGTTCCTGAAGATCTTACATGGGAAATCTTCAGAGATACACTGATTGAACAGGCTGAACAGGGAGTTTCTTATTTTACCATCCACGCAGGCGTTTTGCTAAGATATATTCACCTGACAGTCAACAGAGTAACCGGAATTGTATCCAGAGGAGGATCAATTATGGCAAAATGGTGCTTATTTCATCATAAAGAAAGTTTCCTGTATACCCATTTTGAGGAGATCTGCGAAATCATGAAGAAGTACGACGTGGCTTTCTCTCTGGGAGACGGTCTTCGTCCGGGATCTATTGCAGATGCCAATGATGCAGCGCAGTTTGCAGAACTGGAAACTTTAGGTGAACTCACTAAAATTGCCTGGAAGCACAATGTACAGGTAATGATTGAAGGTCCCGGGCACGTACCAATGCATATGATCAAAGAAAATATGGATAAACAGCTGAAAGAATGCCATGAAGCTCCATTTTATACCTTAGGCCCTTTAACAACGGATATTGCACCGGGTTATGATCATATTACTTCAGGGATTGGAGCTGCCATGATCGGATGGTTTGGATGTGCGATGCTTTGCTATGTAACTCCAAAAGAACATTTGGGGCTTCCGAATAAGGATGATGTCAAAGTTGGAGTAATAACCTATAAACTGGCAGCGCATGCGGCAGATTTGGCAAAAGGTCATCCGGGCGCACAATACAGAGATAATGCATTAAGTAAAGCAAGGTTTGAATTCAGATGGGAAGATCAGTTCAATCTGTCATTAGACCCGGAAACAGCAAGAGCATATCATGATGAAACCCTTCCGGCAGAAGGAGCAAAAATTGCCCATTTCTGTTCCATGTGCGGACCAAAATTCTGCTCGATGAAAATTACCCAGGAAATCCGTGAATCTGCAGAAAAAGGGATGCTGGATAAATCGCAGGAGTTCATCGAAAAAGGGAAAGAAATTTATATATGATCCTCGTTATCACTCCTGAATGGATTGTTCCGAACGAAACTGATCGTATTAATCAGATGTTTCAGGAAGGTCTTGACCTGCTTCACATCCGTAAACCATGGATCAGTCGTAATGAAATGATTGAATTCCTCACCCAGATTGACGAAACCTTTCATTCACAGCTGGTTTTGCATACGTATTATGATCTTGGGAAGGAATTTACGATTTCAAGGTTTCATTTCAGGGAGATTGATCGGCAGGAAGAAATGTATAAGTCTTTTGTGAAAGAAAATACCATTTCAACTTCGGTACATGATATCACAACCTATAATACTTTGGATAAAGAATGGGAATATGCTTTCATAAGCCCGTTCTTTCCAAGTATATCGAAAAAAGGGTATGGACTGGATTCTACCATTAAGGAAGAAATAAAACACCGGAATAATCCGGATGTCAAATTGATTGCCCTCGGAGGAATTGATCAGGGTAATATTTCCGAAATTTTCGAGTCAGATATCGATGGAGCCGCTTTATTAGGTGCCATTTGGGAGAGTGAAGACCCCTTAAAAGTATTCAAAAAATGCAGGAACGTCCTTATGTCATAAGTATCGCAGGCTTCGATCCCAGTGGCGGAGCAGGTTTATTATCAGATAGTAAAACTTTTGAACATTCAAAAGTAATGGGATTGGGAGTGTGTACGGCATTAACATTACAGACCGCTTCCAAGTGCTTAAGCCTGGAATGGCGGCCTATAGATGAAGTAACTGAAGCCATTCAGGTGCTGATGGAAAACTATTTCGTTTCGGCCGTGAAAATTGGAATAGTGAAGGATGCCGAATTTCTGGGTAAGATTGTGGAAACAATTCAAAAAGGAAATCCCGAAGTGAAAATCGTTTGGGATCCCGTTTTGAAAAGCACTTCGGACTTTAATTTTTTTGATCTTGAAACTCTTCCTCAATTAAAAAAAATTGTTCATAAACTCAGTTTGATTACGCCCAATTATAACGAATACAGTGTTTTAAAGGAAAATGATCTTCTGCCGGACACTCATCAATGCGCATTACTGATCAAAGGAGGACATAGAGAAGATCATTTGGGAACAGATATTTTAGTTGAAAACGGAAAAGAGATTCTTTTAGCTCCAGCCGAAAGGAATACAACCTATTTTCCAAAGCATGGTTCCGGCTGTGTTTTATCCTCAGCCATTACAGCAGAACTGGCGAAGGGGAAAAATATGGAAACGGCCTGTCGGAATGGGAAATTATACATCGAAAAATTTTTAAAAAGCAATTCCTCTTTATTGGGAACGTATTCATAGAAACATGGAAAAATTACAATACATATCACAGGGAAATACAATACAGGAACAGGAACAGCATATCCGTAACGCTTTGGATAATGGAATCAAATGGGTACAGGTTCGATGGAAAAATGCGCCTGAAAACGAATTAATCAGTCTTTGTGAAATTTCAAAACAGCTTTGCTCAGCATATCAGTCGGTTTGTATCATCAATGACCATGTACAGATCGCTAAAGAAATAGATGCTGACGGAGTACATTTAGGATTGGGTGACTGTTCTGTCGATGAAGCAAGACTGATTCTGGGAGAAAATAAAATTATTGGCGGAACAGCCAATACACTTTCGGATGTCATTCATAGAATCAATGAATCCTGCGACTATATCGGTTTGGGACCATTGAGGTTTACTACAACGAAAGAAAAGTTAAGTCCTGTTCTTGGGTATGAAGGATATCAGAAAATCATAGATGGATTAAGAGAGCAATCCATTGATATACCTAAAATATTTGCCATCGGGAGCGTTAATCCTGAAGATATTTTACCGCTACAGGAAATCGGAATTTACGGTGTTGCTGTTTCCGGGATTATTACCAGGCAGCCCGCTATTATTAACGAATTAAAAAAAGTAATGATATGAACAATCAGAATTTAGAAATAGCAGGAAGAATTTTTGAATCACGACTGTTTTTAGGAACAGGAAAATTCGGAAGTATGAGAGATATGGTGCAATCTGTCATGGCATCTGAAACCAATATGGTGACAATGGCGCTGAAAAGGATTGATGCCCAATCCAATGAAGATGATCTGCTTGATTCATTAAAAGAAACCCATGTTCATCTTCTTCCTAATACTTCCGGAGCCAGAACTGCCAAAGAAGCCGTATTGGCAGCTCAATTAGCCAGAGAAGCACTGGAAACCAACTGGGTAAAACTGGAAATTCATCCCGATCCGAAATATTTACTGCCGGACCCCATTGAAACCTTATATGCCACTGAAGAACTGGCGAAATTAGGATTTGTTGTCATGCCTTACATTCATGCCGATCCGGTTCTGTGCAAAAGACTTGAAGACGCCGGAACCGCAGTGGTAATGCCATTGGGAGCGCCTATTGGAACGAATAAAGGACTAAAAACACAGGATTTTCTTGAAATAATCATCAGCCAGAGCAACGTTCCTGTAGTGGTAGATGCCGGAATCGGGGCACCTTCAGATGCCGCAAAAGCAATGGAAATGGGAGCAGATGCCGTTTTGGTGAATACTGCCATTGCTGTAGCCAGAAATCCTTTGAATATGGCTGTTGCTTTCAAAGAAGGTGTCATTGCCGGAAGAAGAGCTTTTGAATCAGGGTTGGGAGCAATTTCCAGCCATGCTGAAGCTTCAAGTCCGCTGACTTCATTTTTATTTGAATAATCAGGATTATGAAAAGCTTTAAAGATGTTTTTGAAAACTACCAGTGGGATGAGGTAAAGAATAAGCTTGAAAACGTAAGTCTTGCCGATGTAAGATACAGTCTTCAGAAAAAGAATAAAACCCTTGATGATTTCCTGAATCTCCTGTCGCCAGCCGCTTCTCAGGAACTCGAAATGATGGCAGTGATGACGAGGACACTTACCCAGAAACGTTTCGGAAAAACCATTCAGTTGTATGCACCGCTGTATCTCAGCAATGAATGCCAGAATATCTGTACCTACTGCGGATTCAGTCTTGATAACAATCTGAAAAGGAAGACCCTTTCTGATACGGAGCTGATGATTGAAGCTTCAGTTCTGAAATCAATGGGAGTGAATCATGTATTACTGGTAAGCGGTGAAGCCAATAAAATAGTGGGTGTACCCTATTTTCAGAATGCTGTCCGTAAGTTAAAGCCACATTTTTCTAATATTTCCATCGAAGTTCAGCCTTTAATGGAAGATGAATACAAACTGCTTCATGATGAAGGGGTACATTCCGTATTGGTCTATCAGGAAACCTATCATCAGGATGTTTACAGGGAGTACCATCCGAAAGGTAAAAAATCAAATTTCCATTTTCGTCTGGAAACTCCCGACAGGATAGGAAAAGCAGGAATTCATAAGATCGGGTTAGGAGTTCTGCTTGGGCTTGAAGATTGGAGAGTAGACAGCTTTTTCAATGCCTTACACATCGATTATCTTCAAAAACAGTACTGGAAAAGTAAATTTTCTGTTTCCTTTCCAAGACTCAGACCTGCTGAAGGGATTATTGAACCCAATTTTATCATGGAAGATAAAGATCTTCTTCAGCTTATCTGTGCTTACAGAATATGGAATGAAGACCTTGAGATTTCCATTTCTACCAGAGAAAATGAAGTGTTCAGAAACAATATTGTCTCTCTGGGAGCAACTGCTATGAGTGCAGGTTCAAAAACAAATCCTGGTGGTTATGCAGTGGATAAAGAATCTTTAGAACAGTTTGAAACCAGCGACGAACGAAGTATGGAAGAGATTAAAACAATGATCAAAAAAGCAGGCTATGATCCTGTAATGAAAGACTGGGACTCTGTTTACAGTGGATTTTAAAATTTTTAAACCATTAAGGATTTTGAAGAGATGAAGCTGAATTAAGAAAAATCTAAGATTTTTAAGACAGCTGTTTCAAGCGAAGCTCAACTTAACTATTCTTAAAAGCTTAAAGAATCTTAACGGTTCAATGATAATTATGAAAGAAGATTATTTTTCACGGTACAGCCGGCAGATATTTATTGATGAGATTGGATTGGAAGGACAAAAGAAAATAAGGTCATCTAAAGTTCTTGTCATCGGGGCAGGAGGTTTGGGAAGTCCTGTTATTCAATATCTGGCCGCAGCAGGAGTAGGAACTTTAGGTGTTGCAGATTTTGATGAGGTTGAACTTCATAATCTGAACCGGCAGATCGTCCATACCGAAAACAGAGTGGGATTATCCAAAGTGAAAAGCGCTGAAACCTTTGTAAAAGAACTCAATTATCAGGTTACATTCATAGGAATTGAAGGAAAAATTAATAAAGATAATGCTGAGGAAATCCTTGCTCAATATGATATTATTATTGATAGTTCAGACAATTTTTCAACGAGATACCTGGTGAATGATACCTGCGTAAAACTTAATAAAACTCTGGTTTACGGAAGTATCTTAGGATTTTCAGGCCAAGTTGCTGTGTTTAATCATAACGGAAGTAAAAACTTAAGAGATATTTTCCCGGAACCGCCCTTTGATGAAGATCTTCCGGATTGTGACAGCCTTGGTGTATTGGGTGCCCTCCCCGGAATGATAGGAAGTATGATGGCACTTCAGACCCTGAAAATTATTACTGATCTTCCGGTAAGCTTGAATCAGCTGACATTGGTAGACACGCTGAACTGGAGATTTCAGACGGTAGATTTCTGATGTAAATGTAAACACTAATATCACAAATGTTTTCACAAATAACACCATTTTATCAGCAATACATATCAATAGGAACGGGCTTTAGCCTGTTTTACTTTTATAAAACCATCCATTGGCTTTAGCCAAAACTTACCTGCAAAAAAATAGAGGCTGTCTCAAAAGTACCCCATCTCTCGAACTCCTGTCTGACAACTTTTGTTGTTTAAGAGATTCTCAGAGCGTTAGTTTACCTTTTGAGACAGCCTCTATTTTTATTTTATTACAAAGAAGGATTATTGTGCCTGCTGCATTACGCCTCCGGTATCTTCTTTTTTGGTCTGATTTAAAATATTCGGATCTTCTTTCGCCAATTTATTTCTCGTCGGAATTTTATAATTGATGGAAAGTCCGAAATTTCTTGTGTCGTATTTGTTGTAGATCATCACCGGATTTCCTGATGGCGGATTAGAACGTACCTGCATCACCTGTCCGTTGAAAATATCGTTTGCAAAAACAGAAAGTGTCAGACGGTTGTTCATAAACTTCTTCGTCAATGTAATATCAAACGAGTTGTTGAATGGTTTTTCTGCCGTGAAGTAGAAATATCCTGCCTTTGGAGTCAGATAGCTGTAATTGGCTGTCAGTTTGATGTCTTTAGGCAAAATAATCTGAGTCATGATATTGAAAATCCAGAACCCTTTATTGTTCAGATTATCAATTTCATGCTTTTGATATCCTGCATATAAGTACATGAAGTTAATTTTATCCGGATTGAAATTAAATTTCATGATTTCACTCAAAGGCTTACTGAAAATCATAAAAGGAACCGGTAGCCCCACATTGAAATTGTGAATTTTCATATTTGAAATATTCACCTGCTCATTGAAGAGTTTTCTTCCGTCTTTTCGGATGATCTGTGCTACCTGATTGCTTGCCGAGCTTACGCTATACCCGATAAACGCATAATCAAAAGCTGATATTTTCAATTCATAATTATCAAAAATAGTAGGCTGTAGATTCGGGTTACCATTTACTTCTGTACTAGGTCCCGAGAATGTTACGTTATTCGGGTTCAGGGCAGAAATACTAGGCAGACTGATTTTCCTGTTGTAATTTGCGGCAATATAAACCTGATTCATCATGTTATACTGTACACTTGCGTTCGGGAAAAATTTAAATTTATTGAAGGGAATTAAATTAGCCTCTACCAGTTTTGCATCTTTATCAAAATATCTTGTTATCCCGGAAATATCATAGTTTTCAGCACGGGAGCCCAACGTGAAATCAAACTTTTTCAGTTTAGCCTGAAACTCTAAATACGTTGAAGCAGTCTGTCTCTGATATTCAAGATTGGTCAGTCTAAAACTTTCTGTATCATAATCCTGTCTTTCATATAATCCTCCAAAACTTACTTTCCCACCATCAAGAAGCTTGATCGGCTGTGCGTAATCTACTTTGAAGTTGGCAATATTCATCACAGATTTATTATTCAGAATATCTTTTAATCCACTGGTAGGGCTATCAAGAGGCTCATTGGGATAAGCTACAAACGTCCCATCCTGAAAGTAATTATCCTGAGAAAATTTGCTGTCTGATCTTGTATACCCAAACTGGAAATCCAGTTTTTGAGATTTGTCAGCAAAACGCTTCTGATAGGTTACAACCGCTTCCTGTCTCAAATTATTGGTATGGGCAACGTCAGAAGAAGTATAAAAAGCTTCTTTTAAATCTTTCGGGTTTCTCTTGAACGGTAAATCTCCATGCCCGTCACTTAAAGTATAGTTGTCATTATTATTGTGATAAATATCGTAGTTCAATAATAACCTGTCCTGCCCTAAATCAAAAGTCAATCCGGATTTTGCAAAATATCCACGTGCATATCTATCGGTATGACTGCTCAAAAGCTCATCCTGCTGGCCATTCAGCATACTTTCACGGTAATTCTGCCCAACATTCAGCTGCCACCCAAAGTATTTATTTCTGGCGTTTAAATTAACAGAATTAGTCGTTCTGCTTCTGTATTGATCATAATTTGTGAAAGAATAATTTCCAGAATAGGTAGCGGTTAAATATTTATTAGCGTTTTTGTTGGTGATAATATTCATAATCGCACCTCCGGAAGTTGCCGGAAACTCAGCACCTGGCTGGGTGATCACTTCAATTCTCTCTACGGAATTGGCGGGCATCCCTTCCAGGAAGGAGTTTAATTCATTGGAAGTGATGTTCAGAGGTCTTCCGTTAAGATATACTTCCAGCATTTTTCCCTGATACATCATCCCGGCAATATCGGTAGATACAAGTCCCGGAAGTTTTTTAATTCCTTCCAGGACGTTTCCGTTATTCAGGTGAGGCTGCTCAGAAAAGTCAAAAATAGTACGGTCTGCTTTTTGTTCAACGGCTTTTTTAGTTTTGGTAATGACTACGCCTTCAATTTGCTTTTCCTGAGGTTTATTATTTTTTTCCTGAGAAAAAATAAGAACGGAGCTTAATAAGGATAAAGCGAAAATTGTTTTTTTCATAATGTTTTTACTGTTATCCGGTTAGACGCTGGAAAAGATAATTTGTTACGCTAAAATGTTGAAAATCGAAAATTTAGGCTAAATTTTTTTTATTTCGGAAATAATTATATCTTTGCCGGGTAATTATCAAGAATCTCTAGATGGGATAGCAACCTGCAAAAACAAGCAAGGTGCTGCAATCGATAAGCCGGATCTTCCGGAAAAAATGTTTATCATTCTATCATTACTCCCATCTTGAATTTTTGTTTTAAAAGTTAAAATCAAATGTTTAAAGACAAGGGAAATCACATTCCATCAGTAATTTTTTATTCTTCAGATCATGAAGTGAGCCTTCATTACTCTGATATGTTCTCATGCCATTTCTACATGCGCATGTGTTGTTGTTTCTAGCCTTTTCTATTTCTAAAAAATAATACAAACATTTCGAATTCTATGGTAACCTTACAATTTAGGGCTACAGGATCTGTATTGCTTAAAAAACAAATTTCATCAACAAAAAAGTACACAACAAACATGCATAATTTCAAAAAAAGAATTTTTATTCCTTCTATCGTGCTTATTTCTTCATTTTATTACGCACAGACGGACACTTTACAATCGAAGAAAATAGAAGATGTGGTTATCCTTGGATCAAGGGGGGCCGGAAGATCTTTGACGGATACTCCTGTTCCGGTGGATATCATTAATATATCTAAAATTTTAAAACAGAGCCCGACGAATAATATCAGCCAGGCTTTAAACTATATCGTACCCTCATTTTCATCCACATCACATACTGTAAATGACGGAACTGATTTTGTGGATCCGGCACTGTTGAGAGGGTTAGGACCGGATCAGGTTTTGGTATTACTCAACGGAAAAAGAAGATATCAGTCTTCACTGATTAATGTTACCCTTACACCGGGAAGAGGTTCTGTAGGAACTGACCTTAATGCTATTCCTGCCTTTGCATTAGAAAAAATAGAGGTTTTAAGGGATGGAGCTGCTGCCCAGTATGGCTCTGATGCGATTGCGGGAGTGATAAACCTCGGACTGAAAAAAAGGCTGGGACTTTCCGGACAGGTATTTTTAGGTGGATATGCCTCACCAGTTGCCAACAATTTCTCCGGAGGGGTAGACGGACAGACTGTTTCTGTAGACCTTAATTATGGTGCTAAAATAGGGAAATCAGGATTTTTTAACATTACAGGTTCTGCACAATACCGTGATCCTTATTCCAGAGCCGGAGTGAGGGAAGGAGATATTTTCAATGCCTATAATGCCATTAATTACCGGGCATTACAGGATGGAGTGAATATTGACGGGCTCTATAAAAATATTACCAATACTTCCAATACTCAGCAAATCATCAATACCATTAAGCAGTATGCAACTAAGGTTGGATATTTTGCACCTGATTTCCAATCTCAGATTTCCGGGGCAAACAGCATTTCTGAGCTTCAAAAAATATTGGGCAGAGATTTTACCTCTGAGGAGCTTAATTACAGAGGATTGGAGAGAAAAGACTTCAGTTTGAGAGCCGGACAGTCTAAGCTACAGTCCGGACAGCTCTTCTTCAACTCTGAAATTCCTGTGAATGATGAATGGAAGGTTTATTCATTTGGTGGCTACAGTTACCGCCTTGGAAATGCAGGAGGATTTTACAGGCTTCCGAACAATGAAAGGAATATTAATGCGGTTACTCCCAACGGATATCTGCCTCAGATTGAAGCCACTGTAAATGATTATTCCCTTGCTGCCGGAATTAAAGGAAAATGGGATGGCTGGAATGTGGATTTCAGTAATACATTCGGGAAAAATGTGTTCGGTTTTGGTGTTGTCAATACTTTTAATGCATCACTTACAGATGGTTCTCCAAGAACTTTTGATGCGGGAGGATCTGAATTCTCACAAAATACCGTCAACCTGGATTTCTCCAAAAAATATGATGTCCTGAAAGGATTGAACATTGCGTTTGGTGGTGAATACCGGCATGAAAATTATAAAGTAAATGCAGGAAAGGAAAACTCTTATGCTTCTTACGATATCTATGGCCGGGTAGTAACAGCAAAAATTCCTGAAAATGAAAAAGTAACCGATTTTTTTGGAAGTGTAAGACCCGCAGGAGCTCAGGTTTTCCCCGGCTTCAGTCCTGAAAATGCTGTTTCCGGAAACAGAAACAGTATTGCAGCTTATGCTGATGCAGAACTGGAAATTACGGACAGATGGTTATTGGAAGGAGCTGTACGGTATGAGAATTATTCAGATTTCGGATCTACATTCAATTATAAGGTGGCAACCAATGTAAAACTGGCTTCCAATCTCAACTGGAGAGGAGCTGTTTCTACGGGGTTCAGAGCACCTTCATTGGCACAAATCTATTACAGTTCTACTTCTACGCTGATTCAGCAGGGGAAGACAACGCAGGTAGGTACTTTCAGAAATAATTCTGAGGCTGCACAGGCATTGGGTATTCCAAAATTAAAGCAGGAAACTTCGCAATCCTACAGTACAGGAATTACCTGGAAGATTCCGGCATTAAGCCTTACTTTCACAGCAGATGCTTATTTAATCAAGATCAAAGACAGAGTCGTACTAACCGATCTCTTCTATCGCCCTGATGGTAATTTTACTCCCGGCTCGGATCAGGCTGTTTTACAGGATGCTTTTGATCTTGCAAGAGCCAGCGCTGCCAACTTTTTTGCTAATGCAGTAGATTTTCAGACAAAAGGGTTGGATATTACTATTTCCCAGAACTCAAAAATCTCATCAGGAATTTCCCTGGAGAATAATCTGGGAATCAATTTTAATCAGACTAAAAGAATCGGGGATATCCACGCGTCTCCTAAATTGGTAAGTCAAATCAATAATTATTTCTCAGAACCGAACAGAATCTATTTTGAAGAAGCTGTACCCCGTGTAAAAGCTACATTGGGCAATACGGTAAGAGTTTCCGGCTTTACTTTCGTACTGCGTAATTCTTTCTTTGGTAAAGTGACCGATGCAGATGTTGTGGATGCTAACTTTGATGGAGTAACAGGAAGTACAGAGCATTTCGTCCTTAACCGCCGCGTGATAACAGATCTCTCAGTAGGCTATAATTTTAATAAAAATATTTCAGCAACAGTAGGAAGTAATAATATCTTTAATATTTTGCCTTCTAAAAGCCCTGCTATAAGCTCGTTAACAGCTGATAACCAGTTTGTGTATTCCAGACAGGTTTCCCAGTACGGTATAGGCGGAAGGTTCTTGTTCGCAAGAATTGAATTCAGCTTCTAATATAAAGACTGAAGTTTTGATAAAAAAGACAGAGACTGAGCCTCTGTCTTTTTGTTTATTTCATTGAAGAAAATTCAATGAATTCATATTCTGCGGAAGAGGTAAAAAGCTGTCTTAATACCGCCGCATGTCCATTTCCTGCAATCACAAGAATTCTGTCTTCACCGTTGTGAGGAATGTTTTGAATATTGCGGAACATTCTGAGGTTTCTGCTGTACCAGTACAGTGCCAGCATATCCGCGCCGTCATATTCTCTTAGTTTAAAGTCACCACTAAGATAGGCCCCGTATCCGTACTGATGGCTTTCTTTGGAATTCATATAAGTAAAAGTATCCAGAAGAGATTTGAAATTTTTAGGTTCAGAACTCTTATAGAATGCCGTAAACTGTTGGGAGATCGGGTCATCACTTCTGAAATCATAATCTTTGCTGAGGTTCTTAAAAAATGCAGAATCAGTTTTCCCAAAATGTTTTTCAAGGTCATGCAGAATAGATTCTGCGTCAATGCTGAACAATTCAGTTATTTTGAACTCACTGGCTATTCTCATAGCGAGCTGATAACGCTCATCTCTTTTGTCACGG
Source organism: Chryseobacterium sp. CP-77 (assembly GCF_036362765.1). Lineage (NCBI taxonomy): Bacteria > Pseudomonadati > Bacteroidota > Flavobacteriia > Flavobacteriales > Weeksellaceae > Chryseobacterium > Chryseobacterium sp. CP-77. The sequence goes on along the minus strand of NZ_CP143637.1, from coordinate 3,136,390 downwards.
TGTTTGCCTTCGCTGTATTCCTTCAGCTTTTGATTGGCGTTCCAGCCCGGCCAGGCCTCAATTGCAATCTTTGTCGGCTTAAATCTTTTGATATATTCTACCAGTTCTGTGACTTCTTTTGCTGTTTTAGGAGAAAGTACATCTACCTGATCTTCCTTATTGGTTTTATGGGCATCCAGATTAGGATAATCAAAATGAAAGGAGCCTACCACCAAAACTTTCGTCTTTGGATTTTTAAAATAATCTGAAGGCTTTTTTTGAGCGAATACTGATGTAGAAAGGCATACAAGAAAAATATAAAAAAAGGTTTTCATGAGTTTATTTTTTTTAAAAATTACTGTTAAATTATTATTGTGCACGGTTTTTCTCTTCGAAATTCACCGCTCTGTTATTGGATCTGATTTTCTGGTTCCCCAAATTATAGGTAACGCTGAGTGTCATTCTTCGGGCATCCCAATAGTTGTTGAATGACTGTGTATTATCTGTAAAATACATATCTCCCTTATATCCGGACTGTTTAAAAATATCACTCACCGAAAGGTTAACCTGGAGTGCCTTTTCCACAAAGCTCATCTTGATTCCGGTGTCAAAACTTGCTCTGTTTCTTACAGCGGTGTATCCGTCACGGGAAGGAAGATTATGCCAGTAGTTGACAAATAGCATTAACGTTTTAGCCTTATTGAGCTGGAATGTATTATTGACGGAATAATAAAACGACTGTCCGTTTTTAGGAACCAGATTGAACCTTGTAATCTGAGTCTCATTATAACTGAACGAAGTCGAAATATTGCTTTCCCAGATTTTAAAGAAAGTATCTGTGTAATTCAGATTGATACCATAATTATCCTGATTATAGTAATTCTCAAACGTGCTAACGAGGTTAATTCCGGTCAGGAATGTAATCTGATCAAAATTATTTATTGTTCTCTGATAATAAAGATTGGCCGAAAATTTACTTTTAAACATATAGTTAAGTTCTATATTATGGTTAAAAGAAGGCTGCAGGCTCGGATTTCCTGAATAATACGTGTTTGGATTGGAATACCATCGGAACGGATCCAAAGCCCGGAAATAAGGACGGTTGATTCTTCGGGAATAATTAATGCTGAACTGATTATCCTGATTGGCTTTATAAGAAAGATAAGCCGTAGGGAAGAATTTACCGTAATTATTCTCAGATTTTGCCTGTGTGGAAGGAGAGAAACCGCTGGATTGTGAATATTCATAACGAAGTCCTGCTTTCACAGACCATTTTTCGCCAAGATCTTTACTGGCACTGATATAAGCGGCATAATTTTTTTCATTATAATCAAAAAGATTACTTTTTGCAGGGTCTATGGTGTAATTTCCATTGATTAAATTAAAATATCCGATGTCCGAATTATTGGAAAACTGACTGTATTTTGCTCCGGTTTCCAACTGTATTTTTTTGAAATTTAAAGATAAATCTGCCTGCCCCGAATAAATCTTATAATCTACTGAAGAAAGATTTTTTACGACCTGTGTTGAGTTGTTAGCTACATTTCTTGTGGTAAAATTTACCTCTGTATCGGGCAGATTTCCATAATAATTAGCACCTATGCTGAGCTTATGTTCCTCAAATTTCTGATCAAAATATACATTAAGCATCTGTGAAGTAAATGAAGAACGGTGCTCTGAATCTGTGTCTGTTTGCAAAGTAGGAGTGGTCCCGGTAAAGTAATTTTGTTTTGAATTGATATCCATATTGGAATGTCCTCTCGAAATATCATATACCAGTCCGATATTGGAATTTTTAGAAAGGGAATAATCAAAACTGGCGTTTAATCCTACTCCGTCATTCATATCCCGTCTTTCATCCCTGCTTACAGAAGAGCTTTGCCCGGTAATTTTATAATTTTCCACTGATCTTTTATCTCCGTCATAACCCTGAAGCTTGATAGATGCTTTCACTTTTTCATTCTGATAGTTTACTCCTGCTACTGTGCTGAATGCTGCATAAGTCTTTTGGGTATAATTCGTGGTCAGGTAGCCGCTCCATCCAGGATTCTGATTCTTTTTAAGAACAATATTGATTATCCCGCTGTTTCCCTGAGCTTCGTATTTGGCAGGAGGAGTGGTGATTACTTCAACTTTCAATATGTTTTCCGAACGAAGGTTTCGAAGATAGTTAATCAACTCATATCCGGAAAGATTCAGCATCCGGTCATTAACCATCACAGCAACGCCATTTTTTCCGGCAATGGACAGCAGCCCTTTATTTTCATCAACCTGCAGTAAAGGTGTTCCTGCCAAAACTTCAGTTCCCGAACTACCCTGTGAAAGCATCGAGTTCTGAACGTTGTAAACAAGACGGTCCACTTTACGCTCCACCAGAACTTTTTTACCGTTCACCGTAACTGCTTCTATTTTGTTGATATTGGCGGTGTCTTTGGTTTGTGCTGCCGAAAAAGAACAAATCAGGGTGGCTATAAATACAATGTGTTTTTCCATATTATAAATGACAGATTGAATGATATTTATATTACATTTCTCTGACAAAAGTACCGGAAGAGGTTCTATGAGAAAACAGCATTTAGATGAAGAAGACAATTATTCATGTCAAAAAAGTTTCGTCGGAAAAAAACAGGTTTTTGTCGAAAACAATTAACGAATTATGCCTTTAGAGATTTATATTTGATTATGAATAAAAAGCAAATTATCTGGCTTCAAATTATTTACTGGAGCTTCAATTTCATAGGAACTGTCATTACTCCTAATTTTTTTGTTCCGGAAACTAACCGTCGGGAAATACACATTCTGAGGGTTACATTTTTTATTGTGAAAATTGTGACATTTTATATATCCTATTTCTTTATTTTCCCAAAAGTTTTTAAACTTGAGAAACTGTATTCGGCAGTTTTTGTTTTTATGCTGACCCTGTTATGTTTTGCAGGAATGAGATATGCTTTGGAAGAAATTATTCTGCCTTCTACTCTTGGCTTTCGCAATTATGATGAAAATACAGGACTTCTCTACTATCTTTTTGATAATATATATAATAGCTCTCTGACTACTTTCATTGCCGGGATTCTATGGATTCTGGAGAAATATGGAGTGGCTGAAAATGATAAAAAGCAGCTTCTGATCGAAAAGAAACAGGCTGAACTTCAGGCTCTGAAAACCCAGATCAATCCTCATTTTATTTTTAATTCATTAAATAATATCTACTCGCTGGTTTATCAGAAATCGGATAAGGCGCTTCCGGCTATTGAAGAACTGGGGCAGCTGCTGAGGTACAGCACGAAAGACCTTGAAAAAGATTCCATTTCGCTTGATAAAGAAATCGGATATATTGATAGTCTTATTGCACTGGAGAAACTCAGGATCAGAAATCCCGAACTGTTAATCATAGAGAAAAATATTCAGCATCCTCACCTTAAAATTTCTCCGATGCTGTTGGTTCCTTTCGTGGAAAATGCCTTTAAACATGGGGATTTCCGTGATAAAGGTTTTGAAATGAAAATCTCAGATCATCATAAAGTTCTGCATTTTTATCTTTTAAATTTTAAAACACAGAAAATAAAAGATACTGTTTCAGGAATAGGAATTCAAAATGTGAAAAAAAGACTGGAAATTCTGTATCCCAAACACCAGCTTGAGATCAAAGATTCGGAAACGGAATTTATTGTAGATTTAAAAATTGATTTAAGGGATGAATAAGTTAAAATGCATTATCGTGGATGATGAGCCGCTGGCCATCTCACTTCTTGAACATTATGTGGAAAAAATTCCTTTTCTTGAACTGGTTTTTTCCACAGAAAATCCGATTCACGCCCTTGAATACCTTCAGAAAAATGATTCAGATCTTATCTTTCTCGATATTCAGATGCCGGAGCTTACGGGAATCAATTTTATGAAAATTGTAGGAACCCATCAGAAATATATTTTAACAACAGCCTATTCTGAATATGCACTGGAAGGCTATGAGCATAATGTCGTGGATTACCTTCTGAAACCTGTTTCTTTTGAAAGATTTCAAAAAAGTGTTTTAAAGGCTCAGGAGCGTTTTTCTTTTCAGGAAGAAAATACCCATTTCTTTGTGAAGTCATCGGGACAAAAACATCGCATAGGCTTTCACGAGATTCTTTACGTTGAAAGTATCAAGGACTATATTAATATCCGGACGGAAAATGATGAGTTTATCGTTCTGGATACTCTTAAATCAATGGAAAGCCAGCTTCCTGAAAAATTTGTAAGAATTCATAAATCTTTCATTGTCAATCTGGATAAAGTGAAAAGTATTGGGGCTAAAAAAGTGATTCTTTCTGAATATGAGATTCCTATTGGAGAAAGCTATAGAGCAGGTCTTCTTGATAGAATATCATAATATACATATGAGAGCCAAACCTTACAGGTTTTTAAAACCTGTAAGGTTTGAAATATATACCACGAAGTTCAGCAAAGGAAAATTTAAAGACATTTAAAATAAAAAGACGGCTTCATTTGAAGCCGTCTTATATTAATTAATCTAACAATTAATCTTATTTTTCCTGTTGTTTGATCAGGTTCAGAGCAGAACCTGCCTTAAACCAATCAATTTGCTGATCGTTATAAGTGTGGTTTGCCATGATGATATCTTTAGTTCCGTCAGTATGAATGAACTCTAAAGTAAGTTGTTTTCCCGGAGCGAACTGATCAAGATCTAAGAAATTAACAACATCGTCTTCAAGAATCTTGTCATAGTCTGCCTCATTAGCGAAAGTAATTCCAAGCATTCCTTGTTTTTTAAGGTTGGTTTCGTGGATTCTCGCGAATGATTTTACCAATACGGCTTTTACTCCTAAATGTCTCGGCTCCATGGCAGCATGCTCTCTTGAAGAACCTTCACCATAGTTCTGGTCTCCCACAACAATTGTCGGGATCCCGGCAGCTTTGTAAGCTCTCTGTACAGCCGGCACTTCACCGTATTCACCGGTTAATTCGTTTTTAACTTTATTGGTTTCCATGTTGTAAGCATTTACCGCCCCGATCAACATGTTGTTTGAAATATTATCTAAGTGACCTCTGTATTTCAGCCATGGTCCAGCCATAGAAATGTGGTCGGTAGTACATTTTCCGAAAGCTTTGATCAATACTCTGGCTCCGGTAATGTTTTTACCATCCCAGGCCGGGAATTCTTCCAGTAACTGAAGCCTGTCTGAAGTTGGGCTTACGTTAACAACAACTTTAGATCCATCTTCTGATGGCGCCTGATATCCATTGTCATCTACTGCAAAACCTTTTGAAGGAAGTTCATACCCTTTAGGCTCATCAAGTTTTACCTGCTCGCCAGCTTCGTTAGTTAAAGTATCTGTAATTGGATTGAAGTCAAGTCTGCCTGATATTGCAACTGCAGCAACCATTTCCGGAGAAGCTACAAAAGCATGGGTATTCGGGTTACCGTCAGCTCTTTTGGCAAAGTTTCTGTTGAAAGAGTGGATAATAGAGTTTTTCTCTCCTTTTTCTGCTCCTTCTCTGTCCCATTGTCCAATACATGGTCCGCAAGCGTTGGTAAAGATTCTTGCGTTTTCGAATTTTCTGAAAGAATCTAAGAAACCATCTCTTTCCGCAGTGAATTTCACCTGTTCAGAACCAGGGTTGATTCCCAGGATAGCTTTAGGTTTTACTCCTTTTGAAACGGCATCTTCAACAATTGAAGCCGCTCTTGATAAATCTTCATAAGAAGAGTTGGTACAGGAACCGATAAGAGCCCATTCAACTTCCAAAGGCCATCCGTTAGCTTCAGCTTTAGCTCTGAATTCAGCAACAGGAGTCGCTAAGTCCGGAGTGAAAGGTCCGTTTAAGTGAGGCGTCAGTTCAGAAAGGTTGATTTCTATTAACTGATCGAAATATTGTTCAGGGTTAGCATATACTTCAGCATCCCCCGTTAAGTGTTCAGCAATTTTATCAGCGGCATCTACTACGTCCTGTCTTCCTGTAGCGGAAAGATATCTTCTCATAGAATCATCATATCCGAAAGTAGAAGTGGTAGCCCCGATTTCAGCACCCATGTTACAGATCGTTCCTTTACCCGTTGCGGAAAGAGATTCTGCACCTTCACCGAAATATTCTACAATACATCCTGTACCTCCTTTTACCGTAAGGATCCCTGCTACTTTTAAGATGACATCTTTTGCTGAGGTCCATCCGTTCATTTTACCGGTTAATTTTACTCCGATAAGTTTAGGCATTTTAAGCTCCCAGGCCATTCCTGCCATTACGTCTACCGCATCAGCACCTCCTACACCAATGGCTACCATTCCCAGTCCGCCGGCGTTTACCGTATGCGAGTCGGTACCAATCATCATTCCTCCGGGAAATGCATAGTTTTCCAGAACAACCTGGTGTATAATACCTGCTCCCGGTTTCCAGAATCCGATTCCGTATTTATCACATACAGAGCTTAAGAAGTTGAATACCTCGGAGTTTTTGTTGATCCCTTCCTGTAAGTCTTTATCAGCACCTACTTTAGCCTGGATAAGGTGATCTGCATGTGCAGTAGAAGGAACCGCTACTTTAGCTTTTCCTGCCTGCATAAATTGTAAAAGTGCCATCTGTGCGGTAGCATCCTGCATCGCTACTCTGTCCGGTGCAAAGTCCACATAAGAGTTTCCTCTTTCATACGCTTGTGTAGCATTTCCTTCCCAAAGGTGGGTGTAAAGGATTTTTTCTGAGAGGGTAAGAGGTTTTCCCACGATTTGTCTTGCTGCTGCAATTCTTTCAGGGTAACGTTCGTACACCTTTTTGATCATATCAATATCAAAAGTCATATCGTATTTTAGTTTTGTTCTTGTTCTTTTAATGCTTCTTTCTCAGATGTTGAAAAAGAAAAATCATTTATCTATGCATCAAAAAACGTTCCTATAATCTATCAACAGGGCATTTTTGATTCTAAAATCAATAGATTTTATAACTTTCAATTTAAGAAAAATTAGAATTTATTTTCCGGCTTTTATCGAAAAAAAAACGTAATTATCTTAAAATAGAAACGTTCTAAACAAAAAATTGGAAGATTTTAAATCCTTAAGGACTAAAATCTTCCAATAATATAGTTATTCAATAGTCTTGCGACTTATTATCAATCTCTTAGTGAGCGCTTGTACTTGTTAATTCTTTAATAGAAGGAACGAAAGTCGTAAGGTCAATTCCCTCAACAGCCGTTTTATACTCATCGATGCTAGGAATTCTTCCGATGATTGCGGAAAGAACAACAACCGGAGTTGAAGCAAGCAGGGATTCTCCTTTTTTACGTTCAGAATCTTCAACTACTCTTCCCTGGAAAAGACGGGTAGAAGTTGCTAAAACAGTATCTCCTTTAGCTGCTTTTTCCTGGTTACCCATACAAAGGTTACATCCCGGGCGCTCTAGGTACATTACGTTTTTGTATTCCGTACGGGCTTCTCCTTTTGGAGCGTTGTCATCAAATTCAAAACCGGAATATTTTTCCAGTAATTCCCAGTCTCCTTCAGCTTTTAATTCATCAATGATATTATAAGTAGGAGCAGCCACTATAAGCGGAGCATTGAATTCTACTTTTCCTTGTTGTTTTTCAAGGTTTCTCAACATCTGGGAAACGATCTTAAGGTCTCCTTTGTGAACCATACAGGATCCTACGAAACCAAGGTCTACTTTTTTCTCACCTCCATAGTAAGAAAGATCTCTGATGGTATCGTGAGTATATCTTTTAGATACATCGTCATTGTTTACATCCGGGTCAGCAATCATTGGCTCAACAATTACATCAAGATCTACAACAACTTCAGCATAATATTTAGCGTTTGCATCAGGAGTCAAAGCAGGTTTTTCACCTGATCTGATTTCTGCAATTCTCTTATTGGCTTTGTCAATTAATCCCTGGAGAACTTTATTGTTATTATCCATTCCCTTGTCGATCATGATCTGGATTCTGCCTTTTGCAATTTCCAGTGATTCGATCAGAGTGCTATCTTCAGAAATGTTGATAGAAGCTTTTGCCTTCATTTCAGCAGTCCAGTCTGTAAAGGTAAATGCCTGGTCAGCAGGAAGTGTTCCGATATGAACCTCAATGATTCTACCCTGGAATACGTTTTCTCCTCCAAACTGCTTCAACATCTGAGCCTGCGTTGCATGTACCACATCACGGAAATCCATGTGAGGCTTCATTTCACCTTTGAAAGTTACTTTTACAGATTCAGGGATCGGCATGGATGCTTCACCGGTAGCCAATGCAAGCGCTACAGTTCCTGAGTCAGCTCCAAAAGCCACTCCTTTAGACATTCTGGTGTGAGAGTCACCACCAATAATGATAGCCCACTCGTCTACAGTGATATCGTTAAGAACTTTGTGGATAACGTCAGTCATGGCGTGGTATTCACCTTTCGGGTCACGGGCTGTAATCAAACCAAATTCGTTCATGAATTTCATCAGCTTAGGAATGTTAGCCTGAGCTTTTTTATCCCAAACAGAAGCCGTGTGGCATCCCGACTGGTAAGCACCATCTACGATTGGAGAAATCACAGTTGCTGCCATTGATTCTAATTCCTGAGCGGTCATCAAACCTGTTGTGTCCTGAGATCCAACAATATTGACCTGTACACGAACGTCAGAACCGGCGTGTAATACTTTTCCCGGAGTAGTTCCAACAGCATTTCTGTTGAAAATCTTTTCTACAGCCGTAAGTCCTTGTCCTTCATGAGAGATTTCTTTTGACGGAGCAAAAACCGTTGGCGCTTCAATACCTAAAAGCTGAGCTGCAAAAGTCTGTAGTTTTTTACCAAATACGACTGCATAAGATCCTCCTGCTCTGATGAATTCCATCTTTTGCGGAGTGAAAGATTTGGTAAGATCGATCAGTTCTTTATCGCCGTTATATAATTTCTTTTCTTTTGTATTAATCGTTAAAACAGTTCCTGTTGCTACTGAGTAAGCTTCTTCAAGAACAATGTCACCGTTTTCATTACGAACCGGGTTTCCGTTCTCATCTACTTTCTTTACCCAGTTTTTCAGGTCAATACCAATACCTCCGGTAACGTCTACTGTGGTAAGGAAGATCGGAGAAATACCGTTTGTACCTCCTACAATAGGAGCAATGTTGACGAATGGTACGTATGGGCTTGCCTGTTTTCCTGTCCAAAGAGCAACGTTGTTTACTCCTGACATTCTGGATGATCCTACACCCATTGTTCCTTTTTCAGCAATAAGCATAACGCTTGCATCAGGATGCTTTGCCTGTAAAGCTTTGATTTCTTCCTGAGCTTCAGGAGTGATCATACATTTACCGTGAAGTTCACGGTCTGATCTTGAGTGAGCCTGGTTACCCGGAGAAAGTAAATCTGTAGAAATATCTCCTTCACCAGCAATATAAGTAACTACTTTGATTTCTTCAGCAACTTCAGGAAGTTTAGTGAAGAATTCAGCTTTTGCGTAGCTTTCAAGGATTTCTTTTGCAATTTCGTTACCGCTGTGGAATGCTTCTTTCAAACGGTTCGTATCTGCTTCATAAAGGAAAACCTGAGTTTTAAGAACGTTGGCAGCTTCTTTAGCAATAGCTGCATCGTTGCCTAAAGCAAGGTCCAGCAGAACCTCAATAGAAGGTCCGCCTTTCATATGAGATAATAATTCAAAGGCAAATGCCGGGGAAATTTCTTCTACTACGGATTCACCCAGAATAATTTCTTTTAAAAATTTTGCTTTTACTCCCGCTGCACTCGTAGTTCCGGGTAGTGTGTTATAAATGAAAAATTTAAGAGAGTCCGATCGGTCAGCATTATCTGAATCTTTAATTTGTGCAATGATTTCGCTTAGTAATTCAGCACCATCAATTGGCTTTGGATGAAGCCCCTGGGTTTTTCTTTCTTCAATCTCTTTGATGTAATCCTTATAAATACTCATAATAGAAGGTCTTTCAAAATTAAAGCTAGGTCAGCTTTTTCTTTACCGGTGTGTATAAATACAATTAATGACATTTTGAGTTCTCGCATTTTGATGCAACATTAACCGAATAAAGTCAGCATAATCCACACTTTTTCAAAAGTTTTTTAAAATTATCAAACATTTCAAAATGTTCCCAAAATTACGAAATTTTACAATTTTATAAGAACGAAATTATTTAGATTCTTTATAAATATGAATTTTATAATATCTATTTTTGGTCGTATTTTTGTAATCAAATGGAGAATATGAAAAATATCCTGAATGTTTTATGTGTTTTTATTTCGATTTTCGTTTTCTCGCAGACCAAATCTGTGAAGAAAATTCCTGTGAAAAAAGGAACAAGAACCACGCTTAAAAAAGCAGCTTCAGCCAGCAAACCTAATGCTGATCTGGTAGTGATCAATAAAGATCTTCCTGTTTTGATTCCTAAGAAAAAAGGAGATCAGTTCGGGTATGTCAATCAGAACGGGAAATTTATTATCCAGCCGGAATATCATATTGCCGTATTTTTTTATGAAGACTGTAATCTTCTGAATTCACCCAATGAAAAAGTGAGAAAATTTGGAACAAAAGATTATGCAACCGTAGAGAAAAATATGATTTCTTACCGTATAGATCAGTCCGGGAAGAGAGTCTATCAATTCAAAGATACCGATTTTGGAAAATGTAAATTTGAAGAATATAAACAACAGCTATTCCAGGCGTATATCCTCAATGGTTTTTATGGAATTATTGAAAAATCAAAATTTGTAAATGCGGCCGACTACAGACAGTATCAGATCTATCCACAATATCAGTATCTTTTTATTCTTGAGGGGGATGATGTTGCGAATCCGATGATTGTTGCCTCCAATAATGATAAATTCGGAATCATTGACGTTAATAATAAAATTATCATTCCGTTTGAATATTCCAATATTAAAAGAAATTTCAGCTGGAAACTGGGTAAAATGTTTGAGGTGACAAAAGACGGCTCAAATTACTATTATATCGATGCCAACAACAAAACTTACTAGAGAATGATAAATGATAAATGATTCATTTGATAACTCCTATTTTTCGTAGTATTTTTCCATTACGTAACCTGCAACCTAACACCCCGCATCTCGCACCTCGCAACCCACTATCCCGCATCTCGAAACCCGAATTCCAATTCATATATTTTTTGTAATTTTGCCACTGAAATAAAGGGGTGCTTTAACAGGCTGAGATTATACCCAATGAACCTGGAACAGGTAATGCTGTTTAGGGAATTGAAAATGTACCAATGAAACAGTATAACAATATACCAATTGCTAGACTGTTAAATTAATAAAATTGTTACATTATTGCTCAACCCCTTTTATTCATTAAATGTTAAAGATTTATAGAATGAAAGGATTATTTTTTTTAGGGCTTAGTGTAGCCTCAGTAGCTTTTATACAGGCTCAGAATAAAGATTCCCTAAAGGTGAGGGAAATTGAAGCTGTCAACTTTACCAAGAGGCTGCCGGTAGCAAAGGAAATCATCAATGTACAGAAAGATCTGGACAGTAAGAATCTGGGACAGGATCTTCCTATTCTTTTGAAAAACCAAACTTCCATTATTTCGACGTCAGATGCCGGAAACGGGGTAGGATATACAGGTTTCCGAATTCGTGGTGTTTCGGGAAGTGCCATCAATGTGATGATGAATGGTGTTCCATACAACGACTCTGAAAGCCAGGGAACGTTTTTTGTCAACGTTCCGGATTTGACAAGTTCTGCCTCACAGATTGTCATTCAGAGAGGAGTAGGAACTTCCAATAACGGGGTTTCTGCCTTCGGAGCAAGTATTAACGTACTTTCTAAGGATCCTGAAGAGAAATTTTATTTTAAAACGGATGACAGCTACGGATCATTTAATACTTATAAATATTCAGCAGAAATTGGCTCAGGGAAATTCTGGAAAAACCGACTTTCTGTGATGGGAAGATATACCCATATTCACTCCGACGGCTATATCGACAGGGCTTCATCCAGCTTACATTCTTATAATTTCACCGCTTTATTTGAAGAAGGAAATACAAAATTACGTTTAATGGCTTTTGGTGGAAAAGAGAAAACCTATCAGGCATGGAACGGGATTGATCGTAAAACCTGGGAGACTGATCCCAAATTCAATATTTCAGGGGCTATTTACGATGCCAGTTGGGAGAATATTGTAAGTTTCTATGATAATGAAACGGATAACTACAGACAGAATCATTATCAGTTGCTGTGGGAACAAAAATTCAGCGACCGCTGGAATCTTGAAACCACATTTCACTATACAAAAGGAAAAGGATATTACGAAAATTACAAGCAGGGAGATCCTTTTTCAAGATATAACCTTCCCAATATAACAGAAGGAGGACAAACGGTAAAATATTCAGACTTTATCAGAAAAAAATGGCTGAACAACGATTTCTACGGAATGGTTTCAACGCTTTACGGGAAATTTGAAAATCTCGATCTGAACTTTGGAGCTGTGGTCAATCAGTATTACGGAAGACACTATGGAAATGTAACAGGGGTATTTTTTCCTCAGATTGAGGAAAGTGAATACTACAGAAACCGCTCTGTAAAGAATGAGGTGTCTGGTTTTGCAAAAGCTTTATTAAGATTGAATAATTTTGAATTCTTTGGTGATTTGCAGCTCAGAAAAATCAATTACAACACAAAGATTCTGACGGCCGGTGATGGTGAAGGAGCAGATTTAAGTAAAAACTGGCTGTTTTTTAATCCAAAAGCCGGAGTAAATTACAGAATTGACGGAGGTAAAATATTCCTTTCCTACGCCCACGCCCATCGTGAACCTAACAGAGATGACCTGATGGCCAATAATGATGTAAAAGCAGAAAAGCTTCATGATATTGAAGCCGGTTTTGAAAAACAGTTCGGAATTGTTTCATTGACGGCCAATGTTTATTATATGTATTACGTCAATCAGTTGGTTCTGAACGGAGAACTGAATAACGTAGGAGCATTTATCAGAACAAACTCAGGGAAGAGCTACAGAAGAGGTATTGAGATTGGTGCTTTGGCAAAATTATCCAAACAATGGGAGGTTTCCGGTAACGTAACATTAAGCCAGAACAGAAACCAGGATTTTAATATTCAGAATGGAGATGTGCCTAAGAGCCTTGGAAATACCCAGATTTCTTTTTCCCCGAATGTTATAGCCAATTTAGGACTGAAATTCAATCCTACAAAAAATTTCCAGTTTGCTTTAATGAATCAGTATGTTGGAAAACAATATCTGGACAATACCGCAGATGCCAATCTTCAGCTTAAAGATTATTTCCTGACAGATTTCAATGCTCAGTACCAGTTTAAAATTGCCAATAATGAAATTGCATTAAAGCTATTGGTGAATAACATGTTCAATAAGAAATATGTGAACAATGGATCTGTTTATGAAGGACAGCCATATTATTTTTCACAGGCAGGAACGAACTTTATGTTTGGAGTAAGCTGGAAAATTCAGTAATTGACAAATCGGTGTTTGCTTTTTAGTAGATTTACCATTTTTAAACTTAAAAAAAGCAGTTTAAATAACAGTATATCTGTTTTAATACAGAATAATCAAAAGACTGTTCCGGCAGTCTTTTTTATATCCATTAAATATTACAAAAAGTCCCGAAAAAGTTATAAATTTGCTGCCAAATGAATATTTCAGCATATATTTTAGAATACTTAAAACAATTTGGAACTGCCACAGTTCCAGGCTTTGGGGTGTTTTCACTGAAAAATTCTAAGGCAATTATCAATTCTGAAAACGGAAGTATCTTACCTCCGGCCAGTCAGATTGAATTTGCCATAGACTATGAAGTCCGGGCTGAAGACCTTACTGCTTTTATTGCAGAACAAAAACAGATGTCTCTGGAAGCTTCAAGAAGTGATCTTAAAATTCAGACTGATTTTTGGAAGAAAAAACTTCAGGCCGAACAGGTTCTTGACATTCAGAATCTTGGAACCGTTTTCATTGAAGAAGGACATACCCATTTTAAGGGAAAAAGAATAGAATCCGGACGTCCGGACTTTTACGGATTGGAAGAAATCAGATTTTCAGATATCAATAACGGGGAAAAAGTAAATGCTTCAGTGAATCGTGAAAAGGATTTTAAATTCAAAAAAACAATTCTTTGGCTTTTCCTTCTGATTATCCCGGTTCTTGGAATTGTATACCTGGCGTTTACCCAGCAGGAACTTCTTTTCGGAAAAAAATCTTTCAATAATGTTTCAGTACAGACCTCTACCCATAGAATCGTAAAAGATACGGTGAAGATGAAAGTACATACTCCGGAAACACCCGTTACAGATTCTTTGAAAAAAGATTCATTAGTAAAACCCGCCGGAAAAGAAAAACAATCTGCTCCGGTTGTCCCAAACAACACTAAGACTAGATGGCAAAAATAAAAAAAGCGTCAGAATCTCTGACCATTATGACCAATATCGTTCTTCCGAACGAAACCAACTCTTTAAGAAACCTTTTCGGTGGTGAGCTTTTAGCAAAAATGGACCGTTGTGCGTCTATTTCAGCAGCAAGACACTGCGAAAGAAGAGTAGTAACAGCTTCAGTAAACCACGTATCTTTCAACCATCCGATCCCGGAAGGTGGTGTAGTTGTACTGGAATCTAAAGTTTCCAGAGCATTTTCTACTTCCATGGAAGTGTATGTAGATGTATGGTTGGATGATCCAATCAACCAGAAGAAAGTTCATACGAATGCCGGGATTTATACTTTCGTTGCAGTAGATGAATTCAACCGTCCGATTCCTATTCCGGAAATGATTCCTGAAACAGATGAGGAGAAAGAAAGATTTGCAGCGGCATTTCGTAGAAAAGAACTTTCATTAATCCTTTCCGGAAGAATGAAACCTTTGGAGTCTGTAGAGCTTAAAAAACTATTCCAGGAACCACAGGAATCTAAGAAAGATAAAAAGTAAGCTTATATACTTTATCAATAAAAATGCTTTTAAACTTTGCTGAGTGCTAACGCCTTTGCGAGCTTAAAAGCATTTGTTTTTTCAGAAATTTGCGAACTTTGCGGTAGAATAAAATTGTAATCATTTAGGAATCTGTTCCTATCTCTAAAATCATTAATAAAAAATGAAAATACTTCTTTTAGATAAAAACCATCCTCTCATCACTGAACAGCTTTTGGCTAAGAATTTTATCCTGGAAGAGGATTTTACATCGTCTTATGATGAGGTTTGCAATAAAATTGAGAACTACGACGGAATTATCATCAGAAGCCGTATTCCATTAGACCGGAATTTTCTGGAGAAAGGGAAGAATCTGAAGTTCATCGCAAGAGTAGGGGCCGGAATGGAAAATATTGATATTCCTGTTGCAGAAAAACTGGGAATTCAATTGATCAATTCTCCTGAAGGAAACAGAGATTCCGTGGCCGAACACGTTGTGGGAATGCTTCTGGTGATCATGAACAGACTTTTTATTGCTTCCCAGGAAGTGAAAAACGGGATCTGGAAACGTGAAGAAAACAGAGGAGATGAACTGTTGGGAAAAACAGTGGGATTGATTGGCTATGGTAACATGGGAAAAGCTACTGCAAAAAGACTTTCAGGGTTCGGATGTAAGGTGATTTTCCACGATATTCTTCCTGATCTTTCAGATGAATATGCAACACAGGTTTCACTGGAAGAACTGAAACAGTCTGCAGAGGTCGTAAGCCTGCATATTCCTTTAACTTCAGAAACCCACTATCTTATTGACGAAGCTTTCATTGCAGAGATGAAAAACGATTTTTATTTTGTCAATACAGCAAGAGGAAAAAACGTGGAAACTAAAAGTTTAGTAGAAGGATTGAAGTCCGGAAAAGTAAAAGGTGCATGTCTTGATGTACTGGAATATGAAAAGTCTTCTTTCGAGAACATTGAATCAGAAAATGAAGATCTGAAATATCTTCTTGAATCGGAGAAAGCCATTGTCACACCCCACATTGCCGGATGGACCCATCAAAGTAAAGAAAAACTGGCTCAGTTTATTGTAGATAAGATTGTAGCTTCACATTGTTAAGCAATTGAAAAAAATATAATACAAAAAGCGGATTTACAAAAAGTGAATCCGTTTTTTGTGATTTTACCCTTCCAACTTTTACTTCTCCATCCATATGTGTTAAATAATTCATAATATCCACCTCATATTTATTATTTATTTTGAGTTTTATTAAATTGCCGCTCATTTTTGAATCTCATGACGACGCGTAATTTTGTACTTATCCTAACTGTTTTTTTATCTATATTTTCCTGTAAAAAAAAGGCTGAAGCTAAAGAAGTTTCTGCTGAAAATGCAACCAATCTGCCCAACTATGGAAATGTAGATCTGGGTGATATTTTTACTAAAGGTGACGGACAGCTTCTGAACAGGCAGACTACCGTAAGCTATATAGACCAGTATTATAAAAAAATATGGGAAGGAGGAGATCTTAGCGGTGGAATTCTTGTTGCCAAAGGAGATGAAATCCTTTACGAAAATTACAGAGGCTTCGGAAGAGAAGGAAACCAGATGCCGATCGACAAAAATACACCGTTGCATGTAGCTTCAGTTTCAAAGACTTTAACGGCAATGGCAATGATGAAGCTGATAGAGGCCGGAAAAATAAAATTAACGGATCATCTTACTCAGTTTTTTCCGGGGTTTCCATACCCGAATGTTACCGTTCAGACTTTGCTGGATCAAAGAAGCGGTCTTCCGAAATACGAATATTTTATCACCAAAATACAGCCTGCTCCGGCAGAACTTTCAAAACCTTTCATTACCAACGAAGATGTTTTGAATATGATTATCAAGTATAAACCAGATCTGGCAAGAGATACGGATACAGGATTCATGTATTGCAACACGAATTTTGCTTTATTGGCTTTATTAATTGAGAAAGTGACTAAAACTCCTTTCCCTCAGGCGATGAAAGAAATGGTTTTCACACCATTGAAAATGAATAACACGTACATCTTTCAGGAAAAAGATATTCCTACAGCTTCACAGTCTTTCTATTATGGAGGAAATAAGTTGTATCCTTTAGACAGACTTGATCTGATTTACGGAGATAAAAATGTGTACACTACGCCAAGAGATTTATACAACTTCTCAAAAGCAATGTTTTCCAAAAATTTCCTGAAACCGGAACTGATGCAGATGGTATTCACTCCTTACAGCAATGAAAAAGCAGGAATGAATAATTATGGATTAGGTTTCAGAATGAAAATATTCGATAATGGGGAGAAGCTGACCTATCACAACGGATGGTGGCATGGTACAAACTCTGTATTTGCCCATCTTTTAAAATCTAAGGTTACCATTGTAGCTATTGGAAATAAATATTCAAACAAAGTATATACGGCTCTTGCATTGTCAGGTTTATTCGAAGATTTCCCTTTGCAGAAGGAAAAGCTGCATACCGTTATGCACGACAATAAAGATACTTTGAATTCCGGACAGGAAGTTTTTGGAGAATAATGTTTACTTTTGCCTAAACATTTTCATGAAAAGGTTTCTTTTATTACTCATTATCTGTTTTCTTGTACATTCATGTGCAAGAGTAGGATCTCCTGTCGGAGGGCCTAAAGATACTCTGGCACCAAAGTTTTTAAGCTCAAACATTGATACAACAAGAATCAATGTCAAAAGAGATATTCGTGAACTCCGTCTGGATTTTGATGAATATGTGACATTGAAGGATATCAATAAAAACCTGATTATTTCACCTCCTATTAAAGGAATAACGAGGATACTTCCATCGAATATTGCCAACAAATTTGTTCTGATTCAGTGGACAGATACCCTTCAGGCCAATACCACATATAATTTCAATTTTGGAAATTCAATTGTTGATAATAACGAATCTAATATACTTAGGTATTTCAATTTTGCTTTTTCCACAGGAGACAAATTGGATGATTTGTATATCAGTGGCGAAGTAAAGGATGCCCTCGATACTAAAAAGAAAACCGGAACTACAACAGAAAATAAGCTAGTGGTAGGATTGTATCAGGTAAAAGACACCATGGATTACAAGAAAAAGCCTTACTATATCACTAAGGTAGATGAAGATGGATATTACGAATTAAATTATCTGACTCCCGGAAAATACAAAATTATTGCTTTTGAAGATGAGAACGGAAATTCAATGTATGATCCCGGAAAAGAAAAAGTAGGGTTCCAGAAAGATCCGGTGAATGTTGAGAAATCCATTTCAGGATTAAACTTAAAGGTATACCCTTCCAAAAAACCGGTGAAGTATGTAGAAATGAAAGAGATAGCCGGAGGAGTTCTGATGACCTTTGAAGGAAATCCTGATGAAGTAAAGGTACAGTCGCTGAACGACAAATTAAAGGATGTCAAGATAACACACAATCCGAAATCAGACTCTGTAAGAATCTGGTTTGATGCTGTAAAGGATAATGTAGGGCAGGAAGCAAATGAAAAGCTGATCTTCACCCATAATAAAGGTCCGAAAAAAGACAGTGCCTACAGCGTTTCTTTATTTTACAGATATAATAAGAAAAATGCTATGGATGTCTTTAGTGATAATGACGGAACTTCTATCGCTCCAAAGGCAGATCTGAAAATTGCATCAAACTATATTGTTGATAAAATTGACCCTTCAAAATGGACTTTAAGAGCCAAAGGAGACAGTTTAACAACTTTACCGTTCACTGCTAAAATATCGGAAACAAATCCTTACCAGATTCATGTTCAATCCGACTTTGTGATGGGCAAAAGCTATGAACTTACAGTTCCTAAGGAAACCGTATCTTCATTCTATGCCAAAAATACCCAATCAAAGCGTTTTGACTTTGATGTCGCCAAAGTAGATCAGTTTGGAAGTGTTGAGTTCTCTGTTTCCAATGCACCGGAAGCGAATTATTGGATTCAGCTAATGGATTCTGACAAGGTAGCTTATCAGAAATATACTAAAGGAGATAAGGTAAAGTTTGATATACTCAGACCTGGAGAATATGTCGTAAGGATTCTGGTGGATAATAACGGAAATAAATATTGGGACGAAGCAGATTTCGCGAATGATATTTTTGCTGAAGATGCTTACATATTCTATAAAAAAGTTGTTGTCAGAGCCTTATGGGAAACGAGAGAGGACTGGGATCTGAAAGATACCAGAACACTTGATAGTCCGAAATTACCAACTGTAACAACGCCGGCTCCGGCACCTGCCACTCCATCTCCGTCAGAAACTCCGGTATCTGCAGAACCTGCAGCAACGAAGCAAGTGCAGAAAAAAGAATTTAAATCCGGTAATGCTGTTTTAACTCCAGCTAAGTAAGCAGATGAAGATGGCTAAGAAAATAGTATTCTGGACATTGGTGGCGTTTGCCCTGATTCAGTTTTTCCCTGTTGACAGGGTGAATAAACCTGTTGTTTCTGCGGTTAACTTTGTTGATTCAAGGAAATCACCGGAAAAAGTCAGAACGTTGCTTAAAAACGCTTGCTATGACTGCCATTCCAATGAAACGGTTTATCCGAAATATGCTTTTATCGCACCCATTTCATGGTCTGTAAAAAGCCATGTGAATGAAGGTAGGGAACATCTTAATTTTTCTACCTGGGGAACTTATAATAAGGATTTGAAGGAGAATATGCTGACTAAATCCATTCAGACCATTCAGAATAAAACAATGCCGATGCCCGGTTATATTGTTTATCATAAAGAAGCCAATCTTTCAGAAGCTGAAAGAGCATTGCTGATTCAGTATTTTGAAGAAATGCTGAAGACTAAAACCTATTAGTTTCTCCTAAAAAAACTCCCGCAGATTTTACAAACCAAGCATATTGTTTAAACAATGATCTGCCTGATCTGTAAAATCTACGGGAGAATATTTTACAAAAATTATTTCTTTATATAGCTCTCAAAAAATCTCTTCTGAGAATCGAAAGCGATATCTTCAAGATCCAGATCCTGTAAAGGAATCCAGACTGCTTCTGAGATTTCAGAGAGTTCAAGACTTACCTCAAATTTTTCCGGAACATTGTATTCATAAAAGAGATCGATCGTATTGTAATCAATTTCTTTATATTGATAAATGTTGGGAAGACTGGTAAGGTATTTCAGGTTAGAAATATCGATATCAAGCTGAAGCTCTTCAAAAAGTTCTCTTTTACAGGTTTCCTTTGCACTTTCCTTAGGGTCAACAAATCCTCCCGCGAGATCCAGCTTTCCTTTTTTAGGGTCTCTGTTTCTTCTGGTAAGGTAAATTTCGTCTCCACATCTGATGACAACCGCTACCGCGCCTGCCACATTATTATACAAAGTAAAACCACATTCCGGACAGCTCCATTTCTTTTCACCATCCCAGTGTAAGGACTCTTTGCCGCAGCTTGGGCAATATTTCAATAGTTTCATTGAGTAATATTAATATTTCTCGGGTGATAACTCAAAATAACATCCCTTAATTCTTCTGTTTTCAGGTGCGTGTAGATCTCCGTTGTTGTAATACTGGAATGTCCCAGCATTTCCTGAATATAACGTAAATCGGCCCCATTCTGTAATAAATGGGTTGCAAATGAATGTCTGAATGTGTGTGGCGATATTTTTTTGTTAACCCCTGCTTTATCTGTAAGTTCTTTAATAATAAGAAATACGATTACCCTGGACATGGAAGTTCCACGGCTGTTCAAAAACAGAGTATCTTCATATTTCTTATTGATTTTACCTTTAGAACGAACCTCTTTGATATAACTTTCAAGCAGATCAGCCGTATAATCAGCTAAAGGGACAAAACGGGTTTTGTTTCCTTTTCCGTGTACCTTGATGTATTGCTCTTTGAAGTTGATATTGGATATCTTCAGATCGATCAGTTCGGAAACACGAAGTCCGCAGCCATATAGAACCTCTATAATGCATTGGTTTCTTTTTCCTAGATCTGTATTCACCTCAATAGCAGCAATAATTTTGTTGATATCAGGCAGGCTTAAAGTATCAGGTAGATATAATCCCAGTTTAGGGCCTTCAAGTAACGCCGCAGGATTGTCTTCACGATATTCATCCTCCAGCAGAAATTTGAAGAAAGCTTTGATGGAAGATATCCATCTTGCCTGTGATCTCTCACTGAATTTCTGTTTGGAAAGATTGAAAATGTATTCCTGCAGGTTTTCGTAACCGATGGAGTCTGGACCGACGTTTTCCAGATCCTCTTCTGCGTAATCTTTTAATTTCTTAATGTCCCGAACATAGGCGTCGAGCGTGTTTTCTGAAAAATTTCTTTCGAAACGAAGAAATATTTCAAAATCTTTGATCTTTTCATCCCAAGTCATTTGTGCTTATTTTTTTAGTTCACAGTCCGATATTTGTTCTATTTCAATATTATGGTTTCTCAGGAACGATATTCCATCGTCATCCGAATACTCATTAATATACACCAGTCTTGTAATCCCTGCCTGCAGAATCAGCTTGCTGCATTCTTTACAGGGAGACAGCGTTAAATATAACGTTGCTCCTTTTGCAGATTGGGTAGAGGCCGCCAGCTTTAATATAGCGTTGGCTTCCGCATGCAATACGTACCAGTGTGTTTTTCCGTCTTCATCTTCACAGCAGTTTTCGAATCCCGAAGGAGTCCCGTTGTAACCATCTGAAATAATCATCCTATCTTTTACGATAAGAGCTCCCACCTGTTTTCTCTTACAGTAGGAGAGTTTTGCCCATTCCTGAGCCATTTTTAGATAAGCTTTATCAAACTTATTCATACCGCAGCATTGTTTTTTTCGAAATAATTTGGATTAAAATCTTTTAGAAAGATTTAGAAGTTAGGTTTTCTCTTCTCTAGAAACGCAGTAACTCCTTCTTTCTTATCTTCCATTTCAAAAAGTTCTCCGAAATATTTGATTTCAGTTTCAAAACCTTTCTCCGTATCCGATAAATTCACGGCGTTTATAGCCTTCGATATTGCCATTGGTGAATTGTAGGCAATCGTGTTTGCTAATTCTCTCGTTTTGGTTAATAATTCTTCAATAGGGTAAACTTCATTCACCAGTCCGATTTCTTTTGCTTTTTGAGCCAGAATCATTTTGGCTGAGAAGATCATTTCGTTGGCAATACCTTTTCCTACAAGCTTCGGAAGCCTCTGGGTTCCTCCATATCCCGGAATCAATCCAAGTGTTACTTCAGGAAGCCCTAATCTGGCGTTTTCCGATGCATATCTGATGTGGCATGCCATAGCAAGCTCCAAACCTCCTCCTAATGCAAAACCATTTACGGCTGCAATGACAGGTTTAGACATGTTTTCAATTTTGTTGAACAATGTATTTTGTCCGTTTCTTGCAAGTTCTTCAGCTTTTTCCTGTCCGAATTCACTGAATTCCTTGATATCCGCTCCCGCTACGAAAGATTTTTCTCCACTTCCGGTAAGGATAATGACTCTGCATGAAGTATCAGCGTTAAGCTCATCCAGTGCGGTACTGATTTCCTGAATTGTTTTTGCATTTAAAGCATTTAAACTCTCAGGTCTGTTTATGGTAATGATAGATAATTTATCTTCTTTTTTTAATAATATGTTCTCGTAACTCATTTTTCCACTTTAAAATATCATCCTTTGCAAATTATGAATTTTTTACAAAAAAAAGGAAAAAATATTATTTTTTTTTCCTTTTTTTTAATTTATCATTCAATATGATTATTTGGAATGATTCATCATATTTGCATCAATATTGACATTTAGTTGAGAAGCCACTTTCATGCCAAGCTCAATGTTGGCGCGGAAAAAGTGACATAACTGCCGGTTGATAATCTCATCTCTTTTCGGCCCCGTGATACCACTCATGCTGCCTACGATATTTTTGATCAAATGATCTCTGTCCTCAGCATCCATTGCTTTTGAATACAATAGTCCCGGTTGGGTATAGTGATCACTGTCGTTGTCATTTCTGTTGTAGCTGGCAACATGAGCACTGTCCAGCTCGTATTCGTAGTTTTTATAAGATGAATCCGGCTTGATGTCATCAAAACTGTTCGGATGATAATTTGGTTTATCCTGATAGTGGCTTGAATCTGCCATAAAACCGTCTCTTTGGTAATTGTTGACAGCAAAAGGACATCTGTTCACTTCCAGCTGATGAGCATTGACACCTACTCTGTAACGGTGTGCATCAGGATAGGAGAATAATCTTCCTTGAAGCATTTTATCGGGAGAGAAGCTGATTCCGTTAATTAAGCTGCTAGGTGAAAAAGTAGACTGTTCCACATGGGCGAAATAATTAACAGGTATTTCGTTAAGCTCCATTTCTCCTACCTCAATCAGAGGGAAATCATCATGGAACCATACTTTGGTCACATCAAACGGATTCCATCTGAAGTCTTTTGCCTGTTCTTCTGTCATCACCTGAATGTACATCGTCCATTTAGGGAAATCCCCGTTTTCAATAGCGTTGCAAAGATCTTCCTGAGCAAAATCAGGGTTTTCTCCTGCCATTTTTACGGCTTCTTCATCCGTGAAATTTTTGACGCCTTGTTTTGTTTTAAAATGGAATTTCACCCACACCCTTTCATTTTTATCATTGATCATGGAGAATGTATGAGATCCGAAACCATGCATATGTCTGTAACCATATGGAGTTCCTCTGTCTGACATCAATATCAGAACCTGATGAAGCGACTCCGGATTTAAGCTCCAGAAATCCCACATCATCGTGGCGCTTTTTAAATTGGTTTTCGGGACTCTTTTCTGAGTATGAATAAAATCCGGGAATTTTTTTGCATCCTTAATAAAGAATACGGGCGTATTGTTTCCTACAAGATCCCAGTTTCCGTCTTCAGTATAAAATTTTAAGGCAAAACCTCTTGGATCCCTTGCCGTATCTGCGCTTCCTTTTTCGCCTCCCACCGTGGAAAATCTTGCGAACATTCTGCACGAGTTTCCTACTTTTGAAAACAGTTTTGCTTTCGTGTACTGGCTGATATCATGCGTTACGGTGAATGTTCCGTACGCTCCGCTTCCTTTGGCATGCACAATCCTTTCAGGAATTCTTTCCCTAACGAAATGCGCAAGATTCTCCTGAAGAATAAAGTCCTGCAGCAATACCGGGCCTCTTGGTCCTACCGTCTGTGAATCCTGATGTTCAAAATAAGGTGCGCCGTTACTTAACGTTAATTTTTTAGAATCCATATAATTGATGATTTGAATAATTGTTTCTTTTTCCTAAATCCAGTGTAAAGGTAATGAATATCAAATTTACTTGAATTTTTAATTGCTAATAGCAAAAACGTTATATCTTTGTAATAGATAATATTAATCAAATGAACATTCAGCAACTGGAGTATCTTATCGCTGTAGATAAGTATAAACATTTTGGTAAGGCCGCTCAGGCGTGTTTTATTACCCAACCTACGTTAAGTGCCATGATACAGAAATTTGAGGATGAACTGGATGTAAAGGTTTTCGACAGAACTACCCACCCGATCCGTACCACGGATGTAGGTCTTCAGATTATTGACCAGGCAAAGGTAATTATCGAGTCTGTCAATGAGCTGAAAAACAAAGCCAACCTTTTGAACAATATTTTAGGAGGTACCATCAATCTGGGAATCATTCCTACCGTTTCTTCTTTCATCCTGCCAACGGAGATTTTCAAATTCCTTGAAGATAATCCGAAAATTCAGATGAATGTAAAAGAAATGACAACTGATAATATTATTAAAGCTTTGAAAGCAGGAGAACTGGATGCGGGAATTATCTCTACTCCTTATGATACGGCTGACGAGTTTTATCAGGATTTCCTGTTCAACGAGGAATTGATGATTTACAGTTCCAATACAGAGGCTAATAAAAAGAATTCTTACATCATTCCGGAAGATCTGAATGTTGAGAAAGTATGGCTTCTAGAAGAAGGAAACTGCCTGAGAAATCAGTTCGAAAATATCTGCCACCTGAAAGAAAATACCCTGAAGCCTAAAAATCTGGATTTCCTGGCTTCCAATATCCAGACTCTGGTACACATGGTTGATAAAGTAGGGGGAATCAGTATTCTTCCGGAACTGGCACTGAGCCAGCTTTCAGAAGAGCAGAAGAAAAATGTTTTCAGATTCAAAAAACCTTTCCCTTACAGAGAAATCAGTATTATTTATTATAAGCCTACATTTAAGCAAAAGATTATTGATGAATTGTCACATTCTATCAAAACTTCTTTAGAGCTTAAGCTGAATTACCACGAAAGTCCGAAAGAATTTGTAAGCATAAAGCCTCAGTAATAGAAATGCTTTAAAGTGATAGAAATCATCAATTTAAATAAAATTGTAATTAGTAAACAAAATTTTTGAGTATTAGGAAAATAGTACTTAAATTTGCTGACGTTTATTACGAGGAAAAATTTGACCTGATTGCAACCTCTATAAAAAAATGCTAAAACAGTATTCTTTTTTCTGGGCAATTTCATTCATATTTTTCGCAAACACTATTTTAAATCTTTAAAAACAAAAGAATTATATGTCTTATTTATTTACATCTGAATCAGTTTCAGAAGGACATCCGGATAAAATTGCCGACCAAATTTCCGATGCATTAATCGACCATTTCTTAGCATATGATAAAGATTCAAAAGTAGCATGTGAAACTCTTGTAACTACCGGACAGGTGGTATTGGCAGGAGAAGTAAAATCAGATGCTTACCTTGATGTACAGACTATTGCCAGAGAAGTAATCAACGGTATCGGATATACAAAAGGAGAATATATGTTCAATGGAGACTCTTGTGGAGTTATTTCTGCAATCCATGAACAGTCGCCAGATATAAACCAGGGTGTTGACAGAGCCGTAAATGATGAGTCTTTTGAAGCTAAAGCAAATGCACAGGGAGCCGGAGACCAGGGAATGATGTTCGGGTATGCCACTAATGAAACGGCTAATTATATGCCTCTTGCATTAGATCTTGCCCACACGATCCTTAAAGAACTTTCTGCCATCAGAAGAGAAAATAAGGAGATCACTTATCTTCGCCCGGATGCAAAAAGCCAGGTAACCATTGAGTATTCTGATGATCATAAGCCTATCAGAATTGATTCTATTGTAGTTTCTACTCAGCATGATGACTTTGGTACGGAAGAAGAAATGTTGAACAAGATCCGTGAGGATATCAAAAATATTCTGGTTCCAAGAGTTGTTGCACAGCAAACTGAGGAAATCAAAGCTTTATTCAACGATCAGATCAAATATCACATCAATCCTACAGGGAAATTTGTAATCGGAGGACCTCACGGAGATACCGGTCTTACAGGGAGAAAAATCATCGTAGATACTTACGGTGGTAAAGGAGCTCACGGTGGTGGTGCTTTCTCCGGAAAAGATCCTTCTAAAGTAGACAGAAGTGCTGCGTATGCAACAAGACACATTGCTAAAAACCTGGTGGCGGCAGGAGTGGCCGATGAAGTTCTGGTACAGGTTTCTTATGCTATTGGAGTAGCTGAGCCTTGTGGTTTGTATATTAATACGTACGGAACTGCAAAAGTGGATCTTCATGATGGGGATATCGCGAAAAAAGTTTCCGCTATTTTCGATTTAAGACCTTATGCTATTGAGCAGAATTTAAAATTAAGAAACCCAATTTATCAGGAAACCGCTTCTTACGGACACATGGGTAAAGAGCATTATGTAGCTGATAAAACTTTCAATAAAGGTCATAAGAATGAGATTACGTTAAAAGATCTTGAATTCTTTACCTGGGAGAAACTTGACAAAGTAGAGGAAATTAAAGCCGCTTTTGGAATTTAATTTCTCTTTAAAGAATAATAATGAACTGCTTTATCTTTGGATAAGGCAGTTTTTTTTAATTTTACACCTTAATAATATAGAAAGATGATGAATTTTAGAACTGTAGTTGCCGCCCTGTCTCTGTTTTTGCTAAATACATTAGTAAAAGCTCAATATACCATGCATAAAATGATCAGTGTTGGGTATACTTACCAGAATCAAAGTTTTGGTGAAGTAGGAGGGAAATTACTTTTTCTTAAAAATGATGATGTAATTTACAGATTGGGAGGTTCTGCCATGATGGGATCTGTGGATTCCAAATTTGCTATTATGCCGAAACTGCAGGCAGATGTACTTCTTAATTTTGAAAAAAATGTGGATTTCTATCACTCTTATTACTTTTTGGCAGGCGTTGAAGGAACCAATAAATACATTGCTCCTAAAATAGGAGTTACCTTATTTGGCATGCTTGATCTTACGGGAGGCTATGCCTTTCCTATTGGAGATACCCGTTTGAACGGAAAAGAGATGAAAGGGCTTAATATTAATTTTACATTAAATATTCCTACCGTATTCATTCATGATATGTTTAAATGATTTTTTTTTGATTTTTCTCTATAAAATTTAATAATAGGTTAACAGTTATTAAAAAATTATTATATTTACATCATAATAATTTGTACCGCCTATAGAAGAGACTCTACTCTAGAACTGTTTTGTTTACACAGCAAAGGCCAGAAGAAATATCTGGAGGAATACCTGTCTGCAAATATTTATATTGAGAAGAGTTATGAAATCAAAATCGGATAGTTTACTAATTTCCCTTTACCAGAAAGGTGATGAGGCGGCGTTGTCAACCCTCATTCACAGACATCAGAGAGAACTTTTTACATTCATTTTTTACAAAATTAATGATGAAGATTTGGCCAATGATATCTTTCAGGATACATTCATGAAAATCATTGTGATGCTAAAAGAAGGACGCTATAATGAAGAAGGTAAATTTATTCTGTGGGCGAAAAGAATTTCTCACAATTTAATCATCGATCATTTCAGGTCAAAAGCAAAGAATATCAAAGTTTCGGAAACTACTTTTGAAACGGATGAATATTCTATTTTTGATTTGATCAGAGAACCCTCAGAAAATATTGAAGATCAGCTGGTAACCAATCAGATTCAGGAGGATCTTCTGAGAATGCTGCAGTTTTTGCCGCAAAACCAACAGGAAGTAATCAAACTGAGGTTTTTCGATGGTTTAAGCTTCAAAGAAATTGCAGATCATACAGAGATGAGTATTAATACAACTTTAGGAAGAGTAAGATATGCACTCATCAACCTGAGAAAAATCATGGATGAAAATAATATAATATTAACAAGATAGATAATATTTCAGGAAATTTCACGTTTTAAAGAAAACATACTTCGCCTATGAAAAAAAATGATTCTTTAAAAGTGAAAACTTTGAAACCTAAGAAACAAACAATTGATTTTTTGCTGAATTTTTCTAAAAGCCTTGAGATTGTGAAAAGCAAGAGCAAAAATTATCCTATTACAAAAAATTAAAATTATTAACTTTGTGCTGTATGAAAATGCAGCACGTTTTTTTTGACCTGGATAATACACTCTGGGATCATCGCAGAAATGCCTATCTTACCATCAAAGATCTTTTTGAAAAACAGGAAATTACTTCGAAGTATCATATTGACTTTGAAGAGTTTCATTCTGTGTATCACGATATCAACGAAGAGTTGTGGGAAAAGATCAGAGACGGGATTATTGGCAAAGAGTACCTGAGAGAACACCGTTTTTATGACTCATTCAAACATTTCGGAATCGATAATAAAGAGCTTGCCCTTTATTTTGAAGAGCATTTCCTGGATAATATTGTGAGCCATAATGAACTGGTAGAGGGAGCAGAGGATGTTCTGGAATATCTGAAAGCTAAAAACTATACATTACACATTATTTCCAACGGATTTCAGGAAGTGACGGAAAGAAAATGTACCCTTTCCGGAATCGCTCCTTATTTTAAAACAATTACCAGTGCAGATGCCGTAGGAGTGAGAAAGCCCAATCCAAGGATTTTTGAATATTCGCTGGGACTTTCTGAAGCCAGAAAAGAAGAAAGTATCCTGATTGGTGACGACTGGATTGCAGATGCCATGGGAGCAACAGACTTCGGAATGGATGCTATTTTCTTTGATGTCTATAAAGAAGATAAACAGAAGGAAGGTTTAAAAGCCATTACCCATCTTCAGCAGATTAAGGAATACTTATAAAAAATGAAAGACATTAAAGTCTATACTGTAAAAGCCATTAAGATCATCTTAGTGGTTTTTTTTTGCTTTTTAAATATTTTCTAAAAATTAATGCAGACATCTGTAATCATCTGTGGTCAAATTTAAACTTTACCGTATTTATTTTTTACCGAAATCATTTTCCCAATTCTTTCCCAAATTGATTAGGAAATTTGCTCCATAATACTAACAGAAAAAATTAAATCGTATGAAAAATGTAAAGAAAATCACCGGAGTATTAATGATTGTTTTTTTATTAATCGGAGGCTTAGTTTCCGCACAAGACAGAGCAATCACAGCAAATCAGTTACCCAAAACAGCTAAAAACTTTCTTGCAATTCATTTCAAAGGCATCCCTGTAAACTCTGCAATAGAAGACAGAGAAATTTATGGAGTTGATGAATACAAAGTATATCTGACTAATGGAATGAAAATGGAGTTCGACAGCAGCGGAAACTGGAAAGAAGTGGATGGTAAACACCAGAAAATCCCATATGGTTTCATCCCTGCATCGATCAGAAATTACAGCACAAAGAATTTTCCCAATACTTACATCATCAAGATCGAGAAGAAAAGATGGTCTTATAAGGCAGAACTTTCCAATGGACTGGAGCTTGAATTTGACCGAAACGGGAATTTTAAAAAAATCGATGATTAACATTTAACCGAATACAAACACTCAATATTAATTACTATGGTCAACTGGAATGTAATAAACAGCAACGGAAGAAAGATTTCTTCTGCTCAGATTAGAAAGAATATGGTTTCATTTATGACAAGGAATCATCCTTGCAGCATCATTGACTCTATTGAAAAAAAATACAGTGCCTATAAAATTCATTTAATGAATGGTTTGTGTCTTGTTTTTGATGCAGACGGCCGGCATGTGAAATCAAATTAGACGATTCATGAAAAAGAACCTGAAGGAAGGAGGCAGAGAGCATTTCCATTTTGTAGATTTCTTATCGGTAGTAGATTTCTTATCGGTAATTTACCATATCACCCTTATACTGATGATATTATCGTAGACTTTCAGATGTGTATCTCTATCTAAGGCTTCCTCCTTATAATTTCCTATATTTGATATAAGTAAACCATGCAGCAGAGCATATAGATCCGGAATATGAAGATTTTAATAGTAGAAGATGAACCCGAACTGAAAGATACCGTACAGAAATTTCTGGAGGCAGAACACTTCATTGTAGAGTATGCAGAAAATTACAGTGGCGGACTGGAGAAAATTATTTCTTACGAATACGACTGTATTTTACTGGATATCATGCTGCCTGATGGAAACGGAATCGATCTGCTGAAAGAGATCAAAAAAATGCACAAGAAAGATCCTGTGATCATCCTTTCTGCCAAAGACTCAGTAGATGATAAGGTGGCCGGGCTGGAAATAGGAGCGGATGATTATCTTGCAAAACCTTTCCACCTTGCGGAGCTCATGGCCAGAATCAGGTCTGTGATCAGAAGGAAAAATCAGGATGGCGAAAATATCATCCGCTACAAAAATATCAGTATTGACCCGGAGAACAGAACGGTGAAAGTAGGTGATGAAGAGCTTGTTCTTAACCGTAAAGAATATGACCTTTTGTATTATTTTGTGATTCATCCGGAGAAGACCTTACAGAAAACAACACTGGCGGAAGCTATCTGGGGAGATTATATTGATCAGGCAGACAGTCTGGATTTCATTTATTCCCAGATTAAAAATCTTCGTAAAAAACTGAAAACTCTACATGCAGAGGCCGATTTTCAGGCGGTGTACGGAATAGGATATAAATTGATCTGATGAAAACTTCATTAAAATATTACACGATAAAGTACCTGATCATGATCCTGCTGCTGATCATAGCAGTGTGGGCGGGTCTTTTTTATGCCTACATTCTGGATGAAGTACACGATAATGTAGATGATGGCTTAAGAGATAGAAAAATACAGATCATTAAAGCTGTTTATCTTAATCCTCAGCTTTTGAAGAATAATGAATTTGGATTCAATGAATTTAAAATCAATCCGATCAAAGCCGGAGATTATCAGAATAAAAGCAGGCTGTACAATAAGATGTATTATATGGAATATGATGATAAAGATCAGCCTTACAGGGTTCTGGAAGCCGACTTTATTGATCAGTTCAAAGCGCATCAGCGGCTTGTTATCAGGACTTCAACGGTAGAAGAAGACGAATTGATATACGATCTCACAACAGCCTTAATAGTACTTTACATCCTTTTGGTGATAAGTATCGTAGCTGTTAACGGATATCTTCTTAATAAGGCGATGAGACCGTTCTATCAGATATTGGATAAACTAAAAAAATATCAGTTTGGAATTCCTTTTTCCCAGGAAAAACAGAACTATAAGATCACCGAGTTTGAAGAATTAAATGTAGAAATCAATGAAATGATTGAACGTAATGAACTGGTTTTCTATCAGCAGAAACAGTTTATTGAAAACGCTTCCCATGAACTTCAGACGCCTCTGGCTATCGTGATCAATAAAATTGATCTTATGATTCAGAATGATGATTTAGATAAAAAGAATCTCAACTTTCTTACTGAAGTGAAAAACGACCTGAGAAGAATGGTTGGACTGAATAAATCCTTACTTATGCTTTCCAGGATTGAAAACAGCCAGTTTAATAAAACTTCAGACGTTGATTTTAACAGAATGATTACTCAGCTGGTACAGAATTATGAAGACTTTATTGCATTTAAAAAAATTGAGGTCTCCATTATTGAGAAAGGACAGTTTATAGCAGATTTTAATCAGGATCTGGCAGATATTCTTTTATCCAACCTTCTTAAAAATGCAGTTAAATATAACCATCAGGAAGGGATTTTAAACATTATCGTGGAAAATAACCGGATAACATTTCAAAACAGCGGAAGTGCTGAACCTTTAGATAAATCCAGAATCTTTAACCGTTTCTATAAACAGGGGTCAGATCATACTTCTACAGGATTAGGGCTGTCTATCATCAAAACCATTATCAAACAATATCCGGGCTGGGATATTAATTATGAATATGGAGATCAGATGCATTACTTTATTCTGACAAAGAATAATGCCCATTAATAATACTTTATATCAATAGAAAAAGCCTTTCAGACGAAAGGCTTTCTTATGTGTAAAACTGAGATTAAAATCCTAAGCTTGTTCTTACTCTTTTCAGTGTTTCCAGCGCAATAGGTCTGGTTTTCTCAGCTCCCTGCTGAAGTTTTGCTTCAAGCTCATCGAGATTGTTCATATAATAAGCGAACGTTTCTCTTTCCTTCTCAAAACGTGCCAGAATAAGATCCAGAAGTTCTTTCTTAGCATGTCCGTATCCGAAGTTTCCGGCAAGATATTTTGCTCTTAATTCTTCAGTCTGTTCAGGCGTAGCAATCAGCTGATAAATCTGGAATGTTTTGTCCGTATCAGGATCCTTAGGCTCTTCTAAAGACTTGGAGTCTGATTCAATGCTCATCACCTGTTTTTTCAGCTCCTTTTCAGGTAAGAAAATATTGATGATATTTCCTCTTGATTTTGACATTTTCTGTCCGTCTGTCCCGGGAACATATTTAGTGTCCTCCTGAAGTTCAGATTGTGGAAGAACAAGAATTTCACCCATCTGATTGTTGAATCTTGAAGCGACATCTCTTGCAAATTCCAGGTGCTGAAGCTGATCTTTTCCTACAGGTACAATTTCAGCGTCATACAATAAAATATCTGCAGCCATCAGAATAGGATACGTAAACAAACCTGCGTTTACATCCTGAAGCCTGTCTGCTTTATCCTTAAATGAATGAGCCAATGTTAATCTTTGATAAGGAAAAAAACATGATAAATGCCAAGAAAGTTCACAGGTTTCAGCGATATCACTTTGTCTGTAGAAATATGTTTTTTCAGTATCCAATCCACAAGCAAGCCAAGCCGCAGCAATCTCGTAGGTATTTTGTCTTAAAGTCTGCGCATCTTTTATCTGGGTAAGTGTGTGAAGATTCGCAATAAATAAAAATGATTCATTTCCTTCCTGTTTGGATAACTCAATAGCAGGAATAATAGCCCCTAATAAATTTCCAAGATGGGGTGTTCCGGTGGCTTGAATGCCGGTAAGAATTCTTGACATTTGTTTACAATTTATATTTAAAATTAATGAACAGCAAATTTACGAGGTTTGCCGGGAATAATGAAAGATAAAAGATAAAAGATAAAAGATAAAAGATAAAAGATAAAAGATAAAAGATAAAAGATAAAAGATAAAAGATAAAAGATGTTGTTATTAAAATTCAATAGGGGTGGGCTTCAGCCCAGCCAGCTTAAAATTCAACATCCATCCATTGGCTTCAGCCAAAACCTATCAATTGGTAAAATTTTATTATCCTTCTACACAATCATCTGTGAAAATCTGTGCAATCAGTGGGAAAAATATTAAGGAATCACAATCTTCTCCCCTCCAAATTTCGGTTCCACACCAAAAAGAAGATCCCAATAGGCTTTAGCTTTTGCCAGATACTCCCTCAAATTGGTTTTTAAGCCCGCATACTTATTCACATCCTCTGCGTTATATCCAAAGGCATCCATTCCATTTTTTCTGGCCAGAAAAACAGCTCTTTCATTATGGAATTTCTGTGAGATAATGACCAGTTTCGTCTGCCCGAAAATATCTTTTGCTCTCACTACAGAATCCAGTGTTCTGAATCCGGCATGGTCTAAAATAATTTTATCATGATGAACTCCTTGCTGCATCAATGCCAGCTGCATATCTTCAGGCTCATTATAATCTTTGGTGCTATTGTCACCACTAACGATGATGTATTGTATTTTTCCGCTTTTGTATAAATCGGCAGCAGCCTTAATTCTGTTGTAAAAATAAGCATTTGGGGTTCCGTTGCTCAGGAGTTTTCCGGTTCCCAGTAATAAGCCGGTTTTTGATTCCGGTACATCAGCAATATTGTAGGAAACAAATGGTGCACTGTCTTTTTTGATGCTGTAATTTGCCCAGGCAATAAAAATAATTCCTGCAACCATAAGAAGCAGGAAAAATTTAACAATATTTTTGATTATTTTATTCATCTGAAAATAGATCATTTAAAATTCCAAACCGTTTGGAAAAGCTTTTTTTCTGAATATTAATAAGAAAGCAGCCCCTACTGTAATAGCAGAATCGGCAACATTGAAAATATATTTGAAGAACTCAATATGTTTTCCTCCGATCAAAGGCCAGCTGTCAGGAACGTACCAGTCTACTACAGGAAAATGAAGCATATCTACCACACATCCTTTCATAAAGGTGGAATATCCGTGCCCGAAAGGAACGATTTTAGAAATGCCGCCATAGCCAATCCATCGGTCAGTGCTGGCGTCATAAACAGTTCCGCTGTCGAAGATCATTCCGTAGAACATTCCATCAATAAGATTTCCGATAGCTCCTGCAAAAATAATCGCCATAGGAACTAAAAGATAATTGGAGGCTCCTTCTTTCAGCCATTTTCTGAACATATAGATCATACCTCCGATCAGGAATACTCTTAAGATGACCAGAAAATATTTTCCGATAATTCCTCCGAAATGAAATCCGTACGCCATTCCAGGATTTTCAACAAAAGTTTTGTTAAAGAAACCATTGATGACAGGAATACTCTCATTCAGTTCAAAATGAGTTTTGATATAAATTTTTGAAGCCTGGTCAATGAACAACACTAAAAATGTTATTGCTAAGATCTTTTTCATTACTGTCCTTTAGGTTTTGAAGGCTTTGATGCCGGCTTTACATTTTTATTATCGCTTGCTTTCCTGACTACTTTCTGTCCATTGAATGAGCTCTTTACATGAGCTTTTTCAAATTTAATCCCCATTTCCTTCAGAACACTTTTCAGTGCACTCAGCTCCATAGAATTTTTAGGATGTACTATGATAGATTCCATTTCTTATATTTATTTTTTTACATTTTGGACAATTCATCCAGCCTTTTTCTGTCTTTCTCAGACAAATCATTCACTCCGTTTTTGCCCATCTTACTCAAAAGTCTGTCGATTTCTTTCTCCCGCTCGCGTTTATCAGAATTGAATTGATCATCAATGGTATAATTATAATTTTTTTTCTGATCAGGGAAGAATCTGTTTTTGATCCATTCTCTGTTGAAAAATATGACAACTACGGCAATGATAACTCCCAAAATTAATAATTCGTTCATGGGTATACATTAAAAATTAGGTTTATAAAGTATCCGTAAATACGTTATAAACCCAATGTTATTTTACAAACCTTACGGTTATTTTTGCATGTTTTTCGCTTCGATGCTCAGCGTAGCGTGAGGAACGGCTAAAAGTCTTTCCTTAGGAATCAGCTTTCCTGTTACTCTGCAAACACCATACGTTTTATTTTCGATTCTGATCAAAGCATTTTTAAGATCACGCACGAATTTTTCCTGTCTTCCTGCCAAAATAGAATTCTGTTCTTTGCTCAACGTCTCTGCTCCTTCTTCAAAAGCTTTGAAAGTAGGAGACGTATCATCAGTACCATTATTCTGGTCATTGATAAAACTTTCTCTGATAAGCTGAAGATCCTTTTCTGCTTTTTCTATTTTTTCTTTAATGATCGCTTTAAATTCCTGTAAATCAGCATCGCTGTATCTAACTCTTTCGTCTGACATATTCTTTCTCTTTTTTAATAAAATTATGAAATGGAATTTGAAATATAATAACTACAGGTTAATTTTTTTCAACATTTATCTTAAAATTAACCTCATCTATTTCGATTTCGTTAAAATTTAAAAGTGAAGATACAATTTCTATTTTATTTGACAAGACTTCGGAAGAAATATATTCTTCATTTTTCTTAATCTCATTCAGGAAAGGAGAACTTTCTTCCAATGTGATTGAAATTCTGTCTGTCAGTTCAAAGTCTTTATCTTTTCGCAGGTTCTGAATTCTGTTGATGAACTCTCTTGCGATCCCTTCAGATTTTAACTCATCGGTTAACGTCAAATCTAATGCCACAGTTGTTTTTCCATCAGAAGTTACGGTCCATCCCGGGATATCTTTTGTAGAGATTTCTACATCATCAAGGGTGATTTCATATCCCTGAACGTCTGTTTTTCCTTCTTTTTCAAGACTGGCAATCTGTTCTGCACTAAGATTAGCAATCTCTGCACCCACCACCTTCATATCTTTTCCTAATTTAGGACCAAGCGCTTTGAAGTTCGGTTTTATCTGTTTTACAATTAAATGGGATGCTTCTTCAGCATTGATTAACTGTAATTCTTTCACGTTCACCTCCTGTTTGATCAGATCTGCAACTGCAAGAATCTGCTCTTCTGTTTTAGAATCCAGTACAGGAACCAATACTTTTTGTAAAGGCTGACGAACTTTTACATTTTCTTTCTTTCTCAATGAGAAAACCATACTTGTAATGTTCTGTGCCAAATGAGTCTTTTCAACCAGATCCTGATCGATTAAACTTTCATCAGCTACCGGGAAGTCTGTAAGGTGTACAGATTCACAATTTTCCTTACCTGTTACTTTATTTAAATCCTGATACAACTGATCC
This sequence comes from Chryseobacterium sp. CP-77, assembly GCF_036362765.1. Taxonomy (NCBI): domain Bacteria; kingdom Pseudomonadati; phylum Bacteroidota; class Flavobacteriia; order Flavobacteriales; family Weeksellaceae; genus Chryseobacterium; species Chryseobacterium sp. CP-77. The sequence continues at coordinate 3,099,931 of NZ_CP143637.1, read as the reverse complement.
ATGAAGAACGGAGCAATAGGAGCGGAAAGCTTAGCTACTGTTTCAAGACAAGTGTATAAAGTCTGGTAAGCAGAGATCTTATCATCAGAATAATCTCCTTTCCAGAAACGTCTTCTGCATAGTCTTACATACCAATTACTCAGGTTGTCGTTCACAAAAGTACTGATCGCTCTTGCTACTCTTGTCGGCTCGTAGTCTTCATAGAAAGCTTTTACCTCCTTAATCAGAAGATTAAGCTCAGAAAGGATCCATCTGTCGATTTCAGGACGGTTTTCCACTTCTTTTTCCGAATAGTTGAAGCCATCCACATTCGCATACAAAGCGAAGAATGAATAGGTATTGTAAAGTGTTCCGAAGAACTTTCTTCTTACTTCGTCAATTCCTTCAATATCAAACTTCAGGTTTTCCCATGGGTTGGCATTGGAAATCATGTACCAACGCGTAGCATCAGGTCCGTATACAGCAAGTGTTTCGAACGGATCTACAGCATTTCCTAAACGTTTTGACATTTTTTGTCCGTTCTTATCCAGAACAAGACCGTTACTCATTACATTTTTATAAGCAACCGAATCAAACACAGCTGTTCCGATAGCGTGAAGCGTATAGAACCATCCACGGGTCTGGTCAACACCTTCTGCGATGAAATCAGCAGGGAATGCTTTATTATTGTCGATTAATTCTTTGTTTTCGAAAGGATAATGCAACTGTGCATAAGGCATAGACCCTGAATCGAACCAAACATCGATCAGGTCGCTCTCACGTTTCATTGCTTTTCCTGAATCAGAAACCAATACCACTTTGTCAACCACGTTTTTGTGAAGATCCACAAGCTCATAGTTAGACTCAGCCATATTTCCGATGATGAAACCTTTGAAAGGGTTTTCAGTCATCAGTCCTGCTGCAATTGATTTTTCGATTTCATTGTATAACTCTTCTACAGAACCGATGATTTTTTCTTCTTTCAGATCATCTGTTCTCCAGATCGGCAATGGAATACCCCAATATCTTGAACGGGATAAGTTCCAGTCGTTTACATTTTCCAACCAATTGGCAAAACGTCCTTCTCCGGTAGCTTTTGGCTTCCAGTTGATCTCTTTGTTCAAATTAACCAGTCTGTCTTTTACAGCAGTCATTTTCACAAACCATGAATCCAACGGGTAATACAATACCGGTTTATCTGTTCTCCAGCAGTGTGGATAAGAGTGGACATATTTTTCTACTTTGAAAGCCTTGTTCTCCATTTTCAATAAGATGGCAAGTTCTACATCCCATGATTTCTCAGGAGCAGTTCCTTCATCGTAGTATTCGTTTTTGATATAAGTTCCGGAGAATACCTCAGGCACATTTTCTCCTTTGATGAATTTCCCTTGTAAATCTACCAATGGTACAAGATTATCATTTTCATCTTTTACCAGCATCGGTGGAACCTCAGGCTGAGCCATTTTAGCTACTCTCGCATCATCAGCACCAAAAGTAGGTGCCGTGTGAACGATACCTGTACCATCTTCTGTCGTAACGAAATCTCCAAGGATCACTCTGAATGCATTCTCAGGATTGTCATTGGGGGTAAACCAAGGAACTAATTGCTCATATCTTGTATCAACAAGTTTTTCTCCTGTAAACTCTTTTAATATTCTGAAAGGAATTACTTTAGTCTCCGGAGTATAGTTGGCAAAATCCTCATCTGTACCTACTGTATATTTTTTACCGAAAACTTTAGGTAAAAGAACACTTGATAAAACTACAGTTACAGGTTCAAATGTATACTGATTGAAGGTTTTAACCAAAACATATTCAATATCTCTTCCTACGGTAAGAGCCGTATTGGACGGAAGTGTCCATGGAGTTGTTGTCCATGCAAGGATATGTACATCCCCGTCAACATCGTTGAACAAAGCTGAAGAGTCTTTCTTCACTTTAAACTGAGCCACAACCGTTGTATCTGAAACATCACGATAGGTTCCAGGCTGGTTAAGCTCATGAGAAGAAAGTCCTGTTCCTGCTTTTGGAGAGTAAGGCTGGATCGTGTAGCCTTTGTACAATAAGTCTTTATTGTACAATTGCTTCAATAGCCACCAAACCGTTTCCATATATTTTGACTTGTACGTGATGTACGGATCATCAAGGTCTACCCAATATCCGATTTTTTCCGTAAGGTTATTCCATACATCGGTATAACGCATCACGGCTTCACGACAAGCTTTGTTATAGTCTTCAATAGAGATTTTTTTGCCAATATCTTCTTTAGTGATTCCTAATTCTTTTTCTACACCCAGTTCCACAGGAAGACCATGCGTATCCCAGCCTGCTTTACGGAAAACCTGCTTTCCGTTTTGAGTCTGGTAACGGCAGAAAATATCTTTCAATGCTCTTGCCATTACGTGGTGAATTCCGGGCATACCGTTTGCTGAAGGCGGACCTTCATAAAAAACAAACTCAGGATTTCCCTGACGAATCTCAACACTCTTATTGAAGGTTTTATTTTGTTTCCAAAATTCCGCTACATTCTCTGCTACGTCAATAAGGTTGAGGTTTTTGTATTCTTTAAATTGGCTCATTGTAAATATCTCAATATCGTTGATTAATTAAGTCTGCAAATTTACTAAAATTTGTCGGTTTATAATATATGTTTTATTTCGATATCATCTATTAAAAAGTTCAATTTCAGAAATATAAATGGAGAAAGTGAGAAAAAGTGAATGGTGAATAGTCAATAAGTGAATTTTTCCGGGTGTTTTTTATATAAAATTTAATGCAATTTATTCAATAGGAGCGGGCTTCAGCCCGCTTAAATAATAAAAATAAATCCTACGGCTTTAGCCAAAACCTAATGATTGCGCAAAGTTCACAAAGATGTATGGATAATGTAAGATCGGTCGCAAAGGCGTTTCACTCAGCAGGGGAAATATGGGGTGGGAAAAACAAAATTGATTCGAAGATTGGCTAGAGTACGAAGCACGGATTGGCCGAAATTTTGTACATTTAAGTAGATCTATAAACTCAAATGCTGTATGAAAATCTTTCCCCAACTGATATTTATGATTTGTTTAATTAGCAGTATCATCACTCAGGCTCAAAATAATTATCCACAAAATTATTTCAGGAATCCACTCAACATTCCCATGCAGCTGGCTGCCAATTTTGGAGCTATCAGGACTAATCACTTTCATATGGGACTTGACTTAAGGACCAACAGTCAGGAAAATCTGCCGGTTCTTGCAGCCGCAGAAGGCTATGTAAGCAGAATAAAAGTAGAGCGTTACGGATTTGGAAATGCAGTGTACATCACTCATCCCAACGGTTATACCACAGTATATGCCCACCTGAATAAATACTTCAGTAAACTGGATGAATATGTAAAGGAAAAACAATATAAAGACGAAAAGTGGGAGCAGGATATTACTTTTCAGCCCGGACAGTTTCCTGTGGAGAAAGGGCAACAGATTGCATTGAGTGGAAATACCGGAGGATCTGCTGGCCCGCATCTTCATTTTGAAATAAGAGATACCAAAACAGAGGAATGCTTAAATCCGTTACTTTTTGGCTTTGCCATTCCTGATAATATTGCCCCGATTATTAGCGGATTGTATTGGTATGACCGACGTTTCAGTACGTATGAACCCGGTGCGAATAGTATTGCCGTAAAAAAAGCTGGAAATGCTTATACGTCTAATCTTGTTCAGGTGAGTTCTCCGGAGATAAGTTTGGGCGTTAAAGCCGTTGATAAAGCTAATCAAGGTTTTAATCTGGGTATATATAATGCGGAATTATTCATGGACGGTAAGCTGATTTATAGTTTAAAAACTGATAAAATTCATTATGATGATACCCGGTATATCAACGGCTGTATAGACTATACCAAATTCATCAGGGATAAAATGGGAATTCAGCACCTGTCCGATTTACCAGGAATGCATCTTCAGAATTATAGTCTTCCAAACTTAAGTGGGATTATCAAACTTCAGGATGAAAATGTTCATGCCATTGAGATTGTTCTGAGAGACGTCAAAGGAAATACAAGCCGCTTAACAACAAAACTCCAGTTAAATACAACTTCAGATAAAATATCTTCCACGGGAAAAACAATAATGGCTAACGAAGCGAAAACCATTACCACAGAAAATACAGAGATTGCTTTCAGTAAAAATGCCATGTATGATGCAGTAAATTTCAATGCCTATGAAAAACCGGATACAGATCCGAATGCTGTTTCAAATACCATTGTTTTGCATAATCCATACATTCCCGTTCAGGGTGAATATACCTTGAAAACAAAACCGAATAGAAAATTAACCAATACAGAAAAAGATAAGACAGTTATTGTTCTTGATTACGGAAGTGATAAAGATTTTGTAAAAGCAAAATGGAATGGTGACTGGGCAGAAGGGAAATTCAACAGATTGGGTACGGCGAAATTGTTGATTGACAATAATCTTCCATCCGTTTCATCAGGCTGGGCAGAAGGAGTATTGGTTAATAGCAGTTCATTACTTTTAAAGGGAACAACGAAAGTGGGAGATATTGTATCATTTCGTGCCGAACTGGATGGTAAATGGCTGAGGTTTGCGAGAGTAAAAGACAATTTTGTCTACACTTTTGATGAAAAATCTCCTAAAGGAAGCGGTTCTCATACTTTAAAAGTAACAACCATCAATACCGCCGGGAATACCAATACACAAACTTTTACGTTTAAGAGATAATTCATCTTTTAATACTTGAATCTTTAAATCTTTTAATTTTAATTAGATAAATTTGCTTTTTAAAAATTAAAATCATTGGAATTTCATCCGTCAATCGAGAAAGCAGGGATTCAGGAAATCAAATTGTTTCAGGAAGAAAAACTTCGTGAACTTTTGATCTATCTTGAAACTCATTCGCCGTTTTATCAGAAACTGTTCAAAGAAAATAATATTAGTATTGAGGATATTCGTACTTTGGAAGATCTTCAGAAGATTCCTACCACCACAAAGAATGATCTTCAGCAGTACAATCATGATTTTTTCTGCATACCACCGCATAAAATTGTGGATTACAGCACCACTTCCGGAACATTGGGAGATCCGGTGACTTTCGGATTGTCCGACAGTGATCTGGAAAGGCTTGCGTACAATGAAGCGATATCTTTTGCCTGTGCAGGAATTCAGAAAGGAGATGTTGTGCAGATGATTACCACCATAGATAAAAGGTTTATGGCTGGGCTTGCTTATTTTCTTGGTTTAAGAAAAATGGGGGCAAGCGTAGTAAGAATGGGACCGGGAATTCCTGAACTGCAATGGGATTCTATCTTCAGATACAAACCCAGATATCTGATCACCGTTCCTTCTTTTCTGTTGAAAATGATTGATTATGCCGAAAAACATGGACTGGATTATAAAAATTCAGGTGTTTACGGTGCTGTTTGCATTGGAGAAAGTATCAAAAATCAGGATTTTACAGACAATATTCTTTCACAGAAAATCAAAGAAAAATGGGACATCAAACTCTTTTCCACCTATGCTTCTACCGAAATGAGCACTGCCTTTACAGAATGTGAATTCCAGATCGGAGGACATCACCATCCGGAACTGATTATTACAGAAATTCTGGATGATGAAGGAAATCCTGTAAAAAAAGGAGAAAGCGGAGAACTTACGATTACGACTTTGGGAGTGGAAGCCATTCCTTTGTTGAGGTTTAAAACCGGAGATCTTGTAAAAGCCCACTATGAGCCATGCAAGTGTGGAAGAAATACAATGAGATTAGGACCTGTTGTAGGAAGAAAGCAGCAGATGATCAAATACAAAGGGACAACGCTGTATCCTCCTGCTATGAATGATATTTTAAATGATTTTAATAATATCTTATGCTACCAGATTGTGATTCATGCCAACGAAATCGGACTTGATGAGATTATCATTAAACTTAGTACAGAAGCAGATCATGAAGGGTTTGTCAATGAAGTAAGAGACCACTTCCGTGCAAAATTGAGAGTAAGTCCTAAAATTGAAATCATCGATTTTGATATTCTTTCTAAAGCAGTTTTTAATCCAAACAGCAGAAAACCGATTAATTTTATTGATTTACGCTGATCTGCTTTTCTTAAAAATTAATATTATTCTTTTTATTTTACACTTATTCCGGCTTAAATTAGCCGGATTTTTTCTTACTAGATCAATAAAATGTCTTTTTTACGAAAATCCGTTATTTAGAGTCTTATTGAGTAATTTTACGGGAATTAAACATAAAAAAATGAAAAAAAAATTAATTCTGATGGCTGGCTTAACTATAGGCCTTGCATTAGTATCATGTAAAAAACAAGGTAATGAACTTGAAAAAGAACTCTCGGCAGCACATGCTAAATTGAAATCTGATCATAGCAAATTAGAAGCAGCTCATTCGGTAATGGAAAAAGAACATGCTGCTTTTACCAGTATTCATCACCTGCAGAATGAACCTGCTACCAGTGAGCATAACAAAATAGAGGCTTTGCATAAGGATATTCTGCAGCAGCATACAGACCTGCTTATCAGGCATTCTGAAATTATAAAAAAACATGATGAACTGGAGAAAAAGCATGCAACTGAAAATTTTGACATCAATCAGTTGAAAGCTGATCATGATCGAATGATGAAAGAGGATGAAGAACTGATACGGGAACATACAAAAATGACAGAAGATCATACAAAAATGATGGCAGAAGATGATAAGATAAAGAAAGAAGATAAATTGAAATAATTTTGTACAAAACGGTCTGAACTTTCAGACTGTTTTTTTCTGTTACTTATCAATAAAAGTAAATATATTTGGGCGCTTAAATAAAAACTAATTTAAAAAATATGAGAAAATTATTGTTATTGCTGTTCATGGCAATTGGAGTGGTGGCTTTTGCCCAAAATCAAATTAAAGTCGAATCCGGAAATTTTGATTTTTTAAAAGATCAAAACGAAGTGAATGTTCAGTTGGTGTTTGATAATGCAGTCTATCAGGAGAAGAACATGACGGAAACTCAATACCTGGAAAACAGGAAAGCGGATATTACAGCCAAAAAAAGCGAAGCTGTATGGAAAAACTGGATTTATCAGTGGGGACAGTTTAAAAATTCCGAATATTTGGACTATTTCCTTAAAGGCATAAATGGGAAATCCAAAAAAGTAGTTTTCAAAAAGGATACAAACACAAAATACACGCTGATTATTGATGCAAAATGGATTTATGCCGGCTGGTATGGCGGAATGATAGGTTCTCAGGAAGCAAAATTAACAGCAGATATGAAGTTTGTGGAAACTGATGATCCTTCGAAAGTAGTGATGAGATTACAAGCAGATAAAATAGGAGGCAAGCAAATGAATAAACAATTTGCATGGGAATACGGAAGAATAGCTGCGGCCTATGAAGTTACCGGAAAAAAATTGGGAAAGGAAATCAAAGAAGTTATAAAATAAACAAAAACGGTCTGAATTTTTTCAGACCGTTTTTGTTATGCTTGATTTTGCTGCTCCTGTTTTTCCAGCTTGATCAGGTTCGCAAGATTTTTAATTACCGTATCGTGCTTTCTCACAAAAGGATTGTCTTTATTCCAGACATAGCCTGCTAAAACAGCACAGATCTTTTTCTTGACGTCCGGATTTTCCGGCTGATGGAAGAATAGCTCCTGAAGATTTCCGGTATACCATTCTTTTACATAGGTGGTGAAAACATCTACTCCGTATAAAATATAATCTGTATATTCTTTCTGCCAGTCAATTTTTTCTCCGTTTAATTGTCTTAACGCGAGTTTGGCGGCAAGCATTCCGGATTCTGTGGCAAAAGCCATTCCTGAAGAAAAAACCGGATCAAGGAATTCTGAAGCATTTCCTGTTAAAGCAAATCCGTCTCCGAATAAACTTTTAACCGAACATGAATAATCTTTCAGATGTTTAGGTTCAAAAAGGAAATCTACATTTCCAAAACGTTTTACGTAATATTCAGAAAGAGAAATCGCTTTTCTTAATGCTTCCGTTGTATCTCCGTTTTCAGATAATTTATCGATATATTCAGTAGGGCCTACAATTCCTAAACTTGTGTTTCCGTTGGAAAAAGGAATTACCCAAAGCCATACTTCTGTTTCAATAATGTCAAAAGAAATCAAAGTTCCTTCCTCTCCAGGTTCTCTGTTGATATCGTTTACATGAGAGAAAATGGCAGAGTGAGGGGACAGTTTTGAAGGTTTTTCAAGATCAAGCAGACGAGGCAGTACTCTTCCGTAGCCACTGGAATCGATAACGAATTTGGCGTGGATTTCTTTTGTTTCTCCATCCTTGTTTCTTACCGTAGTTATAGAATCTGTTCCGTCAAATTTGATATCTATCACTTCAGTTTCAAACTCAAGATCAATTCCTTTGTTAATGACTTCCTGAGCAAGCGTATTATCAAAATCAGCTCTTGGAACCTGCCAGGTCCAGTCCCAGCCTTCCCCGAATTTGTTGCTGAAATCAAAAATGCAGACTTCCTCACCACGAAGGAAACGAGCCCCAAGCTTTTTTTCAAAGCCCATTTTGTCTAATGCAGGGAAAAGTCCGGCCTCCTCAAAGTGGTCCATTACCCTTGGAATTAAGCTTTCTCCAACTACGAGTCTGGGGAATTTTGTTTTTTCAACTACTTTTACGCTGACATTATTGTTCTTCAGGTACGAAGAAGACACGCATCCGGAGGGTCCGGCTCCGATTACAAGAACGTCAACAAATTCTTTGCTCATCTTTGATTTTTTATTTTAATAATAACTTTTATCTTTGCCGCAAAATTAGTGACAAATAATTAATATTTTACAAAATTATCAACTATTACTTTTAATTGATGAAAATAAATAACTTTTTAGAACTGAAAGACTTTCAAAAAATTATCATTGAGAATGAAAAAATAGAACTGGATGAATCACTTTTATCAAGAGTGGATAAAAGTTTTCAGTTTTTAAAAGAGTTTTCAAAAAATAAAGTAATATATGGTGTGAACACCGGTTTTGGGCCCATGGCTCAGTTTAAAATCAGTGATGAAGACACCCACCAGCTTCAGTATAACCTGATCAGAAGCCATTCTTCAGGAATTGGAAATCCTTTGCCTGCGGAAGAAGTAAAAGCATGTATGCTGGCAAGATTGAATACCTTATCATTAGGGAATTCAGGAGTGCACCAGTCTGTTATCTATCTTCTTCAGGAACTGATCAACAGAGATATTACTCCACTGATCTTTGAACATGGAGGAGTAGGAGCAAGTGGTGACCTTGTTCAGCTGGCTCACCTGGCTTTGGTATTGATTGGAGAAGGAGAAGTTTTTTACAATGGAGAACGAAAATCTACCAAAGAGGTTTTTGAAACTGAAGGTTTAGAACCGATAAAAGTTGAAATCCGTGAAGGTCTTGCTTTGATGAACGGAACTTCCGTGATGTCAGGAATCGGTATTGTGAATGCTTATAAAGCCAATCAACTTACTGATATTTCTCTCAGACTTTCTTGTGCGATCAATGAGATTGTACAGGCTTATGATGATCACCTGTCAGAGGCGTTGAACGGAACCAAAAGACATTACGGCCAGCAGAAAGTGGCAGAAAGAATGCGTGCTCATCTGGCAGACAGTAAACTGATCAGAAAAAGAGAAGAGCATCTTTATACTCATTTTGAAGAGCAGGAAAAAGTTTTCAAGGAAAAAGTACAGGAATATTATTCTTTACGATGTGTTCCTCAGATCTTAGGTCCGGTATTGGATACGTTGGAATATACCGAGAAAGTTCTTGAAAATGAGATCAATTCAGCGAATGACAACCCAATTATCAACGTTGAAGATCAGCATGTGTATCACGGAGGAAACTTCCATGGAGATTATATCTCTTTGGAAATGGACAAGCTTAAAATTGTGGTAACCAAACTTACCATGCTTGCAGAAAGACAATTAAACTACCTTCTGAATGCCAAAATCAATGAAATTTTGCCTCCTTTTGTCAATTTAGGTAAATTAGGTTTCAATTTCGGGATGCAGGGAGTACAGTTTACGGCAACTTCTACTACGGCAGAAAGCCAGATGCTGTCAAACTCTATGTATGTTCACAGTATTCCAAACAATAATGATAACCAGGATATCGTTAGTATGGGAACAAATGCTGCGGTGATTTGCAGAAAAGTCATTGAAAATGCTTTTGAAGTTTTGGCCATTGAAGCAATTACTATCATTCAGGCGGTTGAATATCTTGGATTTCAGGATAAGGTTTCATCCTCTACAAAAGAACTGTATGATGATATCAGAAAAATTATTCCTGCTTTTTCAGATGATATGGTCATGTATCCGTATCTGGAGGAAGTAAAGAAATATCTGAAAGGAATGTAACTATTGGTTGCCATCAATTGTCTTTTAAAAAAGGCTTCCAGCATCAACTTAAAAAACTAAAAACGATATAAACACTAACGCATGAAATGTGCAATTGTAACAGGTGGCTCCAGAGGAATCGGGAGGGCAATCTGTATAAAACTGGCAGAAGAGAAAAACTATCACATCCTTATCAACTACGCTTCAAATGAAACGGCAGCCAAAGAAACGTTGGCTAAAGTGGAAGAATTGGGCGCTACCGGAGAAATTCTTAAATTTGATGTAGGAAACACCGAAGAAACACAAGCTGTTTTAACGGAGTGGCAGGAGAAAAATCCTGATGCCGTGGTAGAAGTGATCGTCAATAATGCCGGAATCACAAGAGACGGTCTTTTTATGTGGATGCAGAAGGAAGACTGGAACAGTGTGATCAATACAAGTCTGGACGGATTCTTCAATGTGACTAATTTCTTTATTCAAAAGCTGCTTCGTAACAAATACGGAAGAATTATCAATATGGTTTCTGTATCCGGAGTAAAAGGAACCGCCGGGCAGACGAATTATTCCGCTGCGAAAGGAGCTTTGGTAGGAGCTACAAAGGCTCTTGCTCAGGAAGTTGCCAAAAGAAATGTTACGGTAAATGCCGTTGCACCGGGTTTCATCAAAACGGATATGACCCAGGAGTTTAATGAAGATGAGCTTAAAGCAATGATTCCTGCCAACAGATTCGGAGAAGCAGAAGAAGTGGCGGATCTTGTCGCATTTTTAGCATCTAAAAAATCTTCCTACATAACAGGAGAAGTGATAAATATTAACGGAGGAATTTATTCATAAATAATCTAACAATATACCAATGTACCGGTGTACCAATGTTGATTGATATCAATGAAAAGATTGTTACATTACTAGACTGATACATTGTTAAATTCAATATAAACAAATGGAAAATAGGGTTGTAATTACCGGAATGGGAATTTATTCCTGCATCGGGACGTCTTTAGAAGAGGTCAGGGAATCCCTATATCAAGGAAAATCCGGTATTGTTTTAGATCAGGACAGAAAAGAATTTGGTTTCAGGTCTGGCCTTACAGGAGTAGTTCCGAAGCCTGATCTGAAAAATCTTTTAAACAGACGCCAGCGTGTCAGTATGGGAGAAGAAAGCGAATATGCTTATCTTGCTACCCTGGATGCTTTAAAACAGGCGAATCTGGATGAAGAATTCTTAGATGCTCATGAAGTGGGGATCTTGTACGGAAATGACAGTGTTTCCCAGGCAGTCGTAGAATCTATCGATATTGCAAGGGAAAAGAAAGATACGACATTGATGGGATCGGGAGCGATCTTCAAATCAATGAACTCAACAGTAACGATGAACCTTTCAACTATTTTTAAGCTGAAAGGGATTAATCTTACCATCAGTGCAGCATGTGCAAGCGGTTCGCATTCATTAGGACTGGCTTATATGATGATCAAAAATGGTTTTCAGGATATGATTATCTGTGGTGGTGCTCAGGAAACCAACAAATATTCCATGGCGAGCTTTGACGGATTGGGAGTGTTCTCAGCCAGAGAAGATGAGCCTGCAAAAGCATCCAGACCTTTTGATGCAGAAAGAGACGGATTGATTCCAAGTGGCGGTGCAGCCAGTCTGATTGTTGAAAGCTTGGAATCTGCCCAAAGAAGAGGCGCTCCGATTATTGCTGAAATTATCGGATATGGTTTTTCTTCCAACGGAGGCCATATTTCAACCCCTAATGTAGACGGGCCGGCTTTGGCAATGGACAGAGCCTTAAAACAGTCAGGATTAAAAGCTTCAGACATCGATTATATCAATGCTCACGCAACTTCTACTCCAATTGGTGATGCCAACGAAGCGAAAGCCATCTATGAGATTTTCGGCAGTGAAGTTCCGGTAAGTTCTACCAAATCTATGACCGGACACGAGTGCTGGATGGCAGGTGCAAGTGAAGTGATCTACTCCATTCTGATGATGCAGAACGATTTTGTTGCTCCGAATATCAATCTGGAAAACCCTGATAATGAAGCGCAAAAGATAAATTTAGTTGCAAAAACAAAAAATCAAAAAATTGATGTATTTTTGTCGAATTCTTTTGGGTTTGGGGGAACCAATTCTGCACTAATAGTTAAAAAATTTGATTAAAAACATGGAAAGGGAAAAAATTGTTGCTATTGTTAATGATTTTCTTGTCAACGAATTCGAGGTAGACGGAGACGAAATCAGTAACGATGCCAACCTTAAAAATACACTGGGCTTAGACAGCTTAGATTATATCGACATGGTAGTCGTGATTGAATCCAATTTCGGGGTGAAATTAGGAGAAGCAGATTTCAAAAAAATGGTAACATTTGATGATTTCTATACAACCATTGAAAATAAGATTGCTGAAAAAAACGCGTAGTTATTGAGTAAATCTTTATTCTATAAAATGTGCCAATGTAACAATATCACAGTGATCCGGTAACGGACACTTCAAAAGGGTATTATTACATTGGCTCTCTGTTATATTAAATTCTAGATATGAACAAGTGGAAAGGTAAATCTAAAGGAACAGTACTCGGATACAGAATATTTGTCTGGTGTATTAGAAATATCGGGATCAGAAGTTCATATGGGGTGCTGTATTTTGTAGCCGCTTATTATTCCCTGTTTCAGAAGAAAAGCAATCAATACATTCTTTATTATTTTCAGAAAAGACTGAACTATGGATACTGGAAATCCAAAACTTCCATCTTTAAAAGCTATTTTACCTTCGGAAAAGTTCTGATTGATAAAACTGCGATTTCTGCCGGACTCAGAGAAAAATATACCTACGAATTTGACGGTATTGAAAATCTCAGAAATCTTTTAGCCGCTAAAAAAGGAGGAGTGCTGATCAGTGCCCATATCGGTAATTTTGAAATTGCGGAACACTTTTTTGCCGATATTGATTTTGACTGCCAGATCAATCTGTTGACTACAGATCAGGAAGTGACCGTCATCAAGGAATATCTGGAAAGTGTTGCGGTAAAAAAGAGTAATATCAAGTTTATTTACGTGAAGGAGGACATGTCTCATATCTTTGAGATCAATCAGGCTTTGTCCAATAATGAACTTATCTGCTTTACCGGAGACCGTTATTTTGAAGGATCCAAATATCTGGAAGCAGAACTGTTGGGGAAAAGTGCAAAATTTCCAGCCGGTCCGTTTTTGATCGCCTCAAGGTTAGGCGTTCCCGTAGTCTATGTGTATGTGATGAAAGAGAATAATCTTCATTACCATCTGTATGCAAGAGTGGCCCAGAATATCAAAAACCGTGATTCACAGGGACTTTTACAGTCTTATGTCCAGAATCTTGAAACCATGGTGAAAAAATACCCGCTTCAATGGTTTAATTATTTTGATTTTTGGGATGATGTTGATTAATTTTTCTATTTTTATCCCGTAAAAACGAATAAAAACTAAAAAACCATTAAGATTTACCGAGATTTAAGAGAACCCATAAAGTTTCTATGCTTACTTTACCAAAGTAAACTTTAAATATCTTAAATTCCCTGTTTCTTAATTATTAAAAGCACATTCTCTTTTGAAGAAAGCATACGACATACTTGTAATCGGCAGTGGATTGGGAGGTCTTGTTTCGGCTCTTATTTTGGCGAAAGAAGGTCTGAAAGTATGTGTTCTCGAGAAAAACAACCAATATGGCGGAAATCTTCAGACTTTTTCAAGGAATAAGCTTATTTTCGATACAGGAGTCCACTATCTGGGAGGTTTATCCAAAGGGCAGAATCTGAACCGTTTTTTTTCCTATCTGGAAATCATGGATGACCTTGAACTTCAGCTGATGGATGAAGATGGCTATGACAGAATCAGTTTCGGTGATGATGAAATAGAGTATCCGCATGCTCAGGGCTATGAGAATTTTGTTGAACAGCTTTCAAAATATTTCCCTGAAGAAAAAGAAAACCTTGAAAACTATTGTGAAGAAATTCAATATGTATGCAGCCAGTTTCCAAGATATCATGTAGTAGGAAAGGACAGTTACAACGAAGAAATCCTGCACCTCAATACTAAAAGATTCATTGAGTCTGTTACCCAGAATAAAAAACTGCAGTCGGTTTTGCTGGGTTCCAACTTTTTATATGCCGGGGATTCTGAAAATGTTCCCTTTTATGTACATGCCTTAACGGTAAATTCTTATATCCAAAGTGCTTACAAATGTGTGAAAGGAGGAAGCCAGATCTCTAAACTTTTAATCAGAAAACTACGGGAGTATGGAGCAGAGGTACACAAACACTCGGAAGTTTCTGAATTTGTTTTTAACGAAACTAATATATTGACCTCCGTTAAGACAAAAGCAGGAAAAGAATACGAGGCAAAACAATTTATATCAAATATAGAAATACGCTCCACCATCAAACTGATAGGCGAGGAAAGACTGAAAAAATCCTTTCTGAACCGGGTTTTAAGCTGGAAGCCCGTTTCTTCGTGTTTTAGTATTTATCTGGTTTTAAAACCTCACAGCCTCCCGAATTTTAATTATAACAGATATTATTATTCATCAGAAGATCTGGTATGGAACGCATTCCAGTATCAAAAAGAATCGTGGCCGGAAACCTATATGCTTTCATCTACGCCTTCAAAATATCATCCTGAATTTGCGGAAAGTCTTACCGCGATTTCTTATATGGATTTTGATGAGGTTAAAGAATGGGAAAATACATTCAATACCGTTGCAGATGAGCATGAAAGAGGAGAAGCGTATGAAAGGTTTAAGCTTGAAAAGACTGAAAAAATGCTTGATGCCCTGGAAAAGAAAATTCCCAATATAAGACATGCTGTTAAAACACTCTATACTTCTTCTCCCTTGTCTTACAGGGACTATATTGGTAATTTCGAAGGAAATATGTACGGATACATGAAAAGCTCAGAGAATCCCCTTAAAACAATGGTTTCTCCCCGTACTAAAATTGACAATCTTTTTCTGACCGGACAATCCGTGAATATGCATGGTATCTTAGGTGTTACGATCGGAGCTTTTAACACCTGTGCTGAAATTATCGGAAAAGAAACGATAGACATGCGGTTGACACAAATGATTAATAAAAACTAAAGTGAAAAAAACTAAAACCATTTATACTTCCGTTCAAAGAACCTTTCTTTATCTCACTCTTTGTTTTTTCTTCATATCCTGCGGAATATCAAAATCTATCCGGCATATTCCTGAGGTAAAGCAATATGCTCTGGAGGTTCCAAAAATTACCAGAATCAACGACAGCACTTTCAGCTATAATCAGAATTATCTTACCAAAAATAAACAACAGCTCTGGGAACTTTATATTAAGGGAAATCCTTTACAATTAGGATATAATAATGGAGCATTGACACAAAGCTTAATGCAGAAGCAGGAAAGCATTTTCTTTTCAAAAGTGGAAGGTTTTGTCCCTTCAAAATTCAGACAAAGGATATTAAGAGGCTTTTTAAAATGGTATAACAGAAAAATGTACCTCAATGTAAGAGAAGATTATCAGGCAGAATTATATGGTTTGTCACAATATTCCTCGGATCAGTATGATTTTATTGCTCCTAAATATTTAAGAAGCCTTTATCTGCACGGAGCTCATGATATCGGACATGCGATGCAGGATCTGGCCATGGTGGGCTGTACTTCTCTTGCTGTATGGAATGAGAATACGGAAGATGGAGATTTGCTAATCGGAAGAAATTTCGACTTTTATGTGGGAGACGATTTTTCAAAAAACAAGCTGGTAGAATTTGTGCAACCCGATGAAGGAATTCCTTACATGTCGGTAAGCTGGCCGGGAATGATTGGAGTAGTTTCAGGAATGAATAAGGAAGGAATTACAGTAACCATTAATGCCGGAAAATCAAAAATTCCTTTAACGGCAAAGACTCCGATTTCCCTTGTTACAAGAGAGATTTTACAGTATGCTAAAACTATAGAAGAAGCCATTGCGATTGCTAAAAAAAGAAAAGTATTTGTTTCTGAATCTATTCTGGTGGGAAGCGCTGCAGACAAAAATGCGGTAATCATTGAAGTTTCGCCTAAGAATTTCGGTGTATATAGCGTGCAGAATACCAGCAGAGTTCTTTGTACCAATCATTTTCAGTCGGAAGCTTATAAAGACGACAAAAGAAATCAGAAACATATTGAGGAAAGCCATTCTGAATACCGCTATGAAAGGCTTCAGGAGCTTTTGCAGGAAGAAAAGAAAATAACACCGGAAAAGATGGCTTCCATTTTAAGGAACAGATCCGGTTTAAAAGATGAAAGCATCGGTTACGGTAATGAAAAAGCACTCAATCAGCTACTGGCACACCATGCTGTTATATTTTCGCCACAGAAAAAACTGGTTTGGGTTTCTTCCAATCCTTATCAGCTGGGAGAATTTGTTTGCTATGATCTGAACAAAATCTTTTCAGACAAAGGATTGCAGCCTGATGACCTTTCAAAATCAGGCTTAAATATTCCACGAGATCCATTTGCAGATTCTGAAGAATTTCAAAACTATGAGTTGTCTAAAATGTACGGGAAAGAAATCAGTGAGGCTGCTGACGATAAAAATACACTGCTGACAGATGATGTTATCCCATCGTATCAGGCTATGAACCCCGATTTCTGGCTGGTCTATTATCAATCAGGAAAGTATTATTTTAGCAAAAAAGAATATTCAAAGGCAAAAATAGAGTTTGAAAAAGCGCTGACTAAAGAAATTACGACGGTTCCGGATAGAAAGAATGTAGAAAAATACCTGAAGAAAACTTTAAAGAAACTGAAATGATCCCTAAATATATAAGACTGCTGTTCTGTATTCCTTTTGTTATAATCATCTGTTATTCTGTGTATTTGTGCAGCGTGTACAGCTCAATACCTGACAACATCATTATTCACGGTTACGGAAGTATGAAAGACAGCTATGGGAGTAAAATATTTCTTGTCTTTCCCGTATTGATGAATCTGGCTGTTCTTGTGTTTATCTGGTTGATTATCAGAAGACCTGATAAAATAAAATTTACCTTTGAAATGAAGGAAGAGGAAAGAGAAAAAACATATCGTATCACACAACTGGCTTTGGTAATAATTGCGATATTTGTTACCATCATGATGACGCCACTTTCATTTTCAGATGTGGTTTTTAAATAATTAATTATGAAAAAACTTTTAACCTTATTCTTTATCGTGTATTTTCTGCCAGCTTTTTCTCAGGATAGAAAAGAGATCGGAAATATTTTCATTAAAGCTCTGCTGGTTGACAAAAATATAGAAAAAGCACATTCTTATTTTGATCCTTCCGTAGCGGGACAAATTCCGGTAGAACAGCTCAAAGCGATTCCGCAGCAGCTTCAGGGGCAGGTTGGAGGATTGAAAAATATCCTTGAAGTAAATAACGAGGGAAACACCTATTATTACTATTCTGAATTTGAAAAGGAAAAACTGGATATTCAGCTTACTTTCAGTGAGAATAATAAATTGCTGGGTTTCTTCTTGGTTCCTCACAAGACATTTGAAAAAAGAGATGAGAAAACCACACTGAAAATAAAAAGTGATGCTATTGAGCTGAACGGAACATTATTAATTCCACCTTCCAACAATAAAAAGAGATTGGTTATTTTCGTTCACGGCTCCGGACCTCATGACAGAGATGAAACCATTGGAGAAAACAAGCCGTTTAAAGACATTGCAGAATATCTTTTAAACAACGGAATTGCTTCCTATCGATATGATAAAAGAACCTATTCCCACCCTGAAGCATTCACGGAAAAGTCTACTGTAGAAGAAGAGACCATCAATGATGCTGTAAACGCAGCTCTTTATTTTAAAAATAATGCTGATTACAAAGGATACCAGATTATCATTCTTGGGCATAGCCAGGGAGCGTATATGATACCAAAAATTGCAGAAAAGGCACAGGTTTCAAAATATATTTTTATGGCCGGGAATGCAAGACCGCTGCAAGACCTTCTTGTTGAGCAATATGAATATCTTCATACGATGGATCCGACTAAAGTTGCAGCCGAAGCTGTTCAGGAAATTAAAAAGCAGGTTGCTTTTTTAAACTCATCCAAATTTAACTTACATTCTCCTTCATCAGAGCTTCCTTTGGGCCAGTCTGCCGCATATTGGAAGTATCTGAAGGATTACAATCAGCTTAACGAAGTTAAAAAAATCAAAGCTCCGATGTTTTTCGCACAGGGAGGAAGAGATTATCAGGTGACTGAAAAAGATTTTAATCTTTGGAAAGCAACATTGAAAAATGATACAACGGCTGTTTTTAAATTTTATCCGGCATTAAGCCACTTATTCATTACAGGCTCCGGTAAGCCTTCTCCAAAAGATTATGAAACCAAAGGAAAAGTGGATGAACAGTTTTTGAAAGACATTACAGATTTTATTCTGCGGTGAGTTAAGGTTTTTTGACAAATTGATATAAAACAGTATGCTATTTTGGCTGAAGTGATATTTTTAGATAAATATTTCTAGAACGTGTAACATTTTGAATTTATTTTCTACTAACTGTTAGTTATAATCTATTAATATTTGTTAAAAAGTAATCTAAAATGAAAAAAATTCGACTTAGTGTTAAGCTGTTATTGTTTTGTTCACTTTTCGGTGTAGGTATAGTATCTGCTCAAAAATATGAACAAACAATTAAGGAGTATGTCAATTCTGCCCAGGGATCATTTCAGAGAGTAAGTCCGGAGCTGAAAATATTTAAGATAATTAATGTAGATCCTTCAAACAGCTTAAAGGGAGATGTCGTAGGAATACAGCAAACGATTAATGGCATTCCAGTTTTCGGAAGTTCTGCCAACGTTTTAATCAGAGATGGAAAAGTTTTAAACTTCGCAGATACTTTTATTAAGAATTATCCTTCTGCTGTTAAAGGAAAAGAAATTGGTAAAAAAGACGCTTTTGTGGCATCCACTATTGAAAAGCTGAACGGATTACCTTCTGTAAAAAATATTGACGGGAAAGAAAGTCCGATAGCAATTAACACTGTTTATTTTGCAAAAGGAGGAGAATTGATATTAGGATATCAGTTGTATATTGAAGAAAAAGGATCGGATAACGTATGGAATATTATTATAAGTACAGAGGATGGTTCTATTTTATACCAGGAAAATACAACTTTATCATGTAGCTTCCATGATGAAGCGTATCATCATGAGTCAGAATCATTCGTACAGAATATTCAAAGCTCTTTACCTGCTAATATAGCTGCTGCTAACCTGAAGAATCCTACAAATTTTATATTATTACCGGATAATGCGTCTTATAATGTGTTTGCTTTTCCTACAGAAGCACCTACCTTTGGAGCGAGAACATTGCTTACAAATCCATGGGATCTGACTGCTTCACCGGAAGGATGGCATTCTGATGGCACTAATCATTATACCATAACAAGAGGAAATAATGCATTTGCATATACTGACGAAAATAACAGTAATCTGCCTCAGTTTTCTCCTGATGGAGGAGCAACAAGAACATTTGATTTTCCTTTAGATATAACAGCTGCCCACACAACTTATACTTCTGCAGCGGTAACTAATTTATTCTATAACTCCAATAAGATGCACGATGTATTTTATAAATTCGGATTTACGGAATCAGCAAGGAATTATCAGGTAAATAATTTTGGAAACGGAGGTACAGGTAATGATCCTGTTCTTGCGGAGGCAAGGGATGGCAGCGGTCTTAACAATGCAAACTTTAATCCGGGTACGGATGGAACAAGCGGAAGAATGCAGATGTTTCTTTTTTCACCTGCCGGAAATATAAGATATCTTTATTATAATTCACCATCAACCTATACAGCCAGAGCTCCAATAGCTACTACAGCGAATTTTGGTCCTCAGATTATGGGGAATCCACCTGTGACTGGAGACCTAGCTCTTTCTACTCCAGCTGATGCATGTACTGCAGTTACAGCCGGAAGTCTTACAGGAAAGATTGCAGTAGTGAATGCTGCAGGATGTGGATTTGCTGTTAAAACAAAGAATTTACAGAATGCCGGAGCTGTAGGGGTTATTCAATACCATCCGTCAAGTAATACTCCTGTAGGAATGGGAGGAACTGATGCTACCATTACAATTCCTACCATTATGGTGGGAATGTCAGAAGGTCAGTTTCTTGTGAATGACTTAAATAACGGTATTGTTGGAAATGCTACTTTGAAAACCGATGCTGTTTACAGAGATGCAAGTTTGGATAATGGTGTAATCAGTCATGAGTATGGGCATGGTATTTCCAATCGCCTTACGGGAACAGGAAGTTCATGTTTATCTTATATTTCATCGAATGAGCAGATGGGAGAAGGATGGTCGGATTTCTTTGCCCTGATGATGACTACAAGACCAGGTGATACCTCTTCTATAGCAAGAGGCGTAGGTACGTTTGTTTCAGGACAGGGAACTACAGGATCAGGAATAAGACCTGCAAAATATTCACCTGATTTTACTATCAATGATTATACCTATGGACGCACTAACGGTATGAAAGTGAATGCGAATAATGCAGTTCTTGGACCGCTTACCGTTCCGGATGTCCATAGCATAGGATTTATCTGGGCTTCAATGCTTTGGGATCTTAACTGGAAATATGTAGATAAGTACGGGTACAACAGTAATGTTCTGGCGGATCCTAACAGCGGAAGTGCAAAGGTTTTACAACTGGTAATGGATGCACTTAAATTGCAGCCTTGTAATCCAACCTTTGTACAGGGTAGAGATGCTATTCTTGCGGCTGACCAGGCATCCACCGGAGGACAAAATAAATGTATGATCTGGACTACATTTGCAAAAAGAGGATTAGGAGTAAATGCTTCTGCCGGAGCTCTTAATGGTCTGGCATTTGGTGCTAATCAACCTTTGCCGGAAATGAGTGACCAGGTAGAAGACTTTACAGTTCCTGCAGAATGTGCTGCATTGGCTGTAAAAGAAATTAATGATTCTAAAGGAATATCAATCTATCCGAATCCTGTAAGAAATGAATTTACAATAAAAACTCCTTCCGGTCTGAAGTTATCCGGAATTACTACCGTTTCTATCTATGATTTTACAGGGAAACTGATTTCTAAGGAAAATATCAACCTTAATAAGCAAAACACAATCAATGCAGAACAATTAATCAATGGAGCTTATATTGTGAAAGTGAGCAATGAGTCAATTGATTACTCTCAAAAGATTATTGTTTCCAAATAGGAATTTATAATAACTAATTGTGATGAGCCTGGAACTTTGTTCCGGGCTTTTTTAATTGTTTTCCGGGCTTACCTTATTCAGAAACAGAAAAGAGCTTATTCCTGCAATGGCCGAAAGTGTAGTGCTTAAGATAAAGCTGCCAATCACATATTGCAGAAGATTGTTCTTGATCAGTTCGAAATTTAAATCCTGACTTAGAATATCGCTGTTTCCACTTACAAAGGGAGCTCCCAGAAACAGAGAAGCGGCAATAATGAAAGGGATAAAAGGAGGAAGACTCACATTGGAGGCTACAAATGCAAGGACTTTATTAAGCTTAAAAAGTACAGATAAACTGATCACCAGAAGCGTCTGAAATCCCCAGAAAGGAGAAAGCCCTATAAACACTCCCAAAGCTATGGAAAATGCTTTTGTTCGGTTACTTCCGTCACTTTCTAAGACATCTTCCTGGATGAATCTTTTAAAGCTTTTTTTTTTGAAATTATTCACGAAATTTCTCGGAATAATATAAAATAAAGTGATGGTCACCAGTATGGTGTTTAGAATACTGATTCTTGTAAAATCTTTGAAAGGTCTGAAATGGGAAACCCGCTCCGCCGGATCATATAAAACCTTGATCGGAACATTTTTTACCGGAACATGTCGCCAGGCGGTTCTTACAATGATTTCAATTTCAAATTCAAACTTAGGGGTAAAATATTTCTTTGGAATTTTATGCAAAGGATAAAGCCTGTAGCCGGACTGTGTATCTTCAAGCCTGATACCGGTTTCAAACCAAAACCAGAAATTGGAAAAACGGTTTCCGAAACTGCTTTTCTTAGGAATACCATCCTGAGACATATTTCTGTTTCCGATCAGAAGAACATCTTCTTTTTCATGAAGAAGAGCTTCTACAAATACCGGAATATCATCCGGGTAATGCTGCCCATCCGAATCAATGGTGATGGCGTAATCATATCCTGATTTCTTTGCTGCTCTGAAACCTGTTTTTAGGCCGTTTCCTTTCCCTTTATTCTCCGGTAAGGAAATTACAGTGATCTGAGGATATTGAGCAAGAATCTGAGGCGTGGAATCTGTAGAACCATCATCAACCACAATAATACTTCCGGTGTAGTTGAGAACACCGTCAATAACCCTTTTCAGAGTTTTTTCATTATTGTAGGTAGGGATTAAAACGCATATCTTCTTTTCAGAAATAGCATTTTGTACTTCAGCAAGCAACATTTTTTTATTTTAAAGTGGCTCTTTCCGCCTCTGTCATGGTTTTAGATTGCATTGCAAACCTTTTGATATAGCCCTTCAGAGCTGTATTCTGTTTGCTGTAATTATTCAGCAGGAAAGCTTTATCATCCTTCAGGCTCCCGCGGTATCCTACGATCTTCGGAATATTTTCCTGAACACTCATTCTGATCAGACGAAGTTCTGCATTGTTAGGATTACTTTTAATAATGCCTTCAAGACTTGTAGCGCCTGTCTTTACCAGAGCTTTTCTATTGCTTTTGGCAATTTTTGCCTCCATAATCTTTGCTGCCGCTTTATATCCGACAGTTACAGCGTCAGAGCCGGATTGTTTTTCAGCGGTTTCAATAAAACTGGCAGTATTGGTAGTGGATTCGTTGGCCTTAGCATAGCTGTTTCTCAACGTTTCAAGGTCAGATTGAAAGAAAAAAACAAATGCTGCTATGAATGATAAGATTAGTTTCATGATGATATTTTTTTATAGCTTACAGACAATTTCAATGCAATAGTCTCGCCAAAAGAAGTTGTGTTTTTTACTTTAACATCGTCTTCATTTTCAGTAATATCAAGCTGAAGTACCAGATCAGGTGTTTCAAAAGGATTGATAATGGCCATGAACTTTACATTCGAAGCGGTTTTCAGGAATAATTTTGAACCCGTCAGTTCCTCAGTAAGTTCTTTAATGATCTGCATCATACAAACACCGGGAGTCACGGGATTTCCAGGGAAATGTCCTTTAAAAATATCGTGGTCTTTATTAAGATGAATATGAGCAGTAAACTTTCCGTCTTCTGCTTTATTGTATGATGTTAAAGTATAAAAGTCTGTAAGAATCGTTTGCATGATCTTATTTTTTTAAGATTAAAGTATAATCAATTTCTTTCCAAAAAAATAGATATATCCATAGATTTGAGGGCGGAAATTACTCTGTTTCGGTTATTTGAAATAGTTTTATGTTGATCTTAAAGTCCTTGTGCTGCAGGTTTAAGCTGTCCGCGAAGATAGGTTTTTTTGCATCAAAAGTAAAATCGATTTTTTCCTTGTTGTTTTTCGTATAGATAATCTGCTTCAGCAAATTATTTTCTTTGTTGAAAAACAGATAATAGCTTTTATTCTCGATTTTTGAAAGATAGATTTTAGCATTTTCATTTTCAAAACTTTCATTAACCGGATATCTTCTTTTCAGAAGCTGTTGAAAGTCATTTTTCAGGAAATTGATGACTATTTTTTTATCCAGATCAGGAAGTACGTAATTCAGCTTGAAATCATGATTAGAGACTTCAAAATCTATCAGTTTATTCCCGAAATCAGAAGTTAAAGCAACACGATGTGTTGTTTCATTCAGTCTTTTGATGATCAGAATACCGCTTACATGGTTTTTATAAATGTCCATCTGGCATTTGTATACATAATCTTCGGTAGAAGAAAAGTATAAATTTTCAACCATCTTTTCAGAAGAAGAGACAGGTTTTGCTTCTGTTAACTGATACGTTTTACAGGAAACCGCCAGGATCAGAATCAGGCTATAAAGTAAACTCTGACGCAGGAATTGAAGCATTGATCTTGGTATTTTTGAAAACAATATTTGTAGTATCTCCGGAAGCCTCCGTCATATTGACCTGTGAAACTGTCGACTGGTTCTTTGGGAAAAACAGTTCGATCTGTTTAATATATTTCAGCAGCTGAGAAGTTTTTGGGATAAACTTCGCCACATTGTAATTTCCGTTCTTAAAATAGGTTACGCTGAACTCCGGATCATTGAACATGGTTCCGTTCGAACTTCCAACAATAAGTTTATTGATTTTTTCAAAGGTTTTGCTCTTCGCATCCACAGAAGATTTTTTCCCCTGATCGTTGATGAAGATTTTATTACTTTTAAAAACAATGCTGTACTGATAAGGCTTTGTATACTTCCAGCTTAGCATATTGGGCGTCTGCAAAGACATTTTCCCATAGGTAACAATGCTTTTATCCAGAAAATCCATTTTTTTGGTCTGGGTAAAATCACTCTGCAACGTTTTAATTCCTTTCGTATCAGAAGAAACCTTCGATACAAATGCTTTGGCTTCAGCTCCTGACATTGCGGTATTTTGCGCAAAAAAGAATCCTGAAACCAGTAAGAATACTCCGAAAGCAATATTTTTAATCATTTCTATTTGAATTTATCACTGTATCAACAGTAAAGGTTGAATATTTTTTATCCCTCAAAAATACTAATAAATTGGCCAGCACCCGAAAGGTCTTTTCCGAAGTGTCGTGAAGAAGAATAATACTCCCATTTTTCAGGCCTTTTGTCACTCTGTTGTAGATTTTCTTTTCGTCATCAATGATGGTGTCCAACGACCGGACATTCCAACCGATGCTTACTTTATTCGTTTTTTTAATTGCTTTCGCAATATTGGGATTCGTCACCCCGAACGGTGGTCTGTAGAGGCTGGTGCTGATATTTCCCAACATTTTCATGACTTTATCACATTTTTCAATCTCTTCAATCATTTTTGAAGTCGATAAAAACCCTGTGGAATTAGAATGTGATAATGTATGATTTCCAATCGTATGTCCCTCTGCAATAATTCTCTGAAACGTCTCAGGGTATTTTTCAATCTGTTTTCCGATACAGAAGAAGGTTGCTTTTATCTGATGCTCTTTAAGCAGGTCTAAAAATTTTGGGGTAAATTCAGTAGGTCCGTCATCAAAAGTAAGAGCTACTTCTTTCATTCTGGTACGTTTGTGGGTAATACTGTTCACAAAATATCCCAGCTCAATGTCAAAAGAACCCCAGACAACTACTGCAGAAAAAGCAAAAAAACAAAACAGATACACCCAAAAGCTTCCGTGGAACGCATAAATAAAAACGTTACAGAAAAGATAGAACAGGATGAAGGGATAATGTTTCATTGCTGATTGCTTTTTAATTTTGAACTGGTCATTATGAGTTTTATGGGCATAATATTTATTGTATGCCATTGTCCTCCGTAGGAGTCTGGATAAATACAATTAATTTAGCTTAATTTGTTTAGATTCCACGCTTCACTGCGTTTCGCTCTGAATGACAAATAGACTGTATAATTTTCAATTTCAACAATTATGCCTTTTCCAATAATACTAAACTGTGATCATCACCTCCCAGATGGTTGTAAAGAAGTATATTCTTTATATTTTCCTTTTTTTCTGAATTGATCATCATTACTTCCGGAATCTGTTGTTCCTTAAGGATATGACAGGCTATAAAGGTTGAAAAACCACTTGCTGTATTAAACTCTCCACTCAAATGTTTATAATACAGCTGTGCTGAATCCGGAAACAAATCCATTGCTTGTGTATAATATCTATCTGACTTTGCATCTCCGCTGAATCCTAAAATAACCGCATCAATATCACTAGTTGAAAGACTGTTTTGAGTTAAGAAATTTTGTATAAAGTTCTGTACTTCATTCAATTCAACAGTATTGCTGATATGGATATTCTTAAGCCTGGCATAAGAGTTTACGGTCTTATCTTTTCCAATCACAAAAAAGCTGGCCCCTTCACCCCAGATCACGCCGTTGGTAGTGGAATGTAAATAATCTGCAGGAAGATCTGCTTCTTTTTTGATCGTATTATTTAAGCAGTAAAGTTCCATGGTTCTGTCTGTCTGTTCGTCTGTAGAACCTACCAGAACATTTTCTGCTTCTCCGTCATTGATCTGAAGCTGGGCATCTAGTAAGGAGAACTCCAGTGAAGAAGAAGTGTTTACATAGGTGAAGTTATACGCATGACATTGTAATCCCAGAGCAATCTGTCCTGCTACCGTATTATGGGTAGACTGGATGAAAAAGGTAGGTGTAAGGAACTCTTCATGATTGTCAATCACGTTTTTCAGGAACTTTTCAGAATCCTGTGAGCAGCCCATTCCTGTTCCTACGATGATAGCATCCGGTTTTTCAATTCCAGCTTCCTTTAACGCGTGATGAGATGCTACAGAGCTCATTTTTACTGTTTTAGACATTCTTCTGATCATCGCAGGCGGAATGAACTCTTTGTAATTAGGTTCTATCGCCTTAATGATATTTGAAGAATTTCCAGGAGTAAGGTTCTGAAGAATATTTTCGTTTAAAGTGTCCTGAACAGAGATACAGGATGCACTGTTGATGTATACTGCACTCATGATTTTGAGAAGATTAAGGTGGAACAGTTTCCTCCAAACCCAAATGAATTGGAAAGCACATGATTGATGTTTTTCTTTTTCAATTCAGTGACAGGTGTAAGATCAAACTCTTCCATTTTTGTTTTGAAATTCAGATTCGGGAAGATCACACCGTTTTGCATGGCTAGAATTGAAAATACAGCTTCAATTCCTGCCGCTGCAGCTAAAGTATGTCCTGTAAATGCTTTTGTAGAACTGAATTCAGGAACCCGGTTTTCTCCGAAGATTCTGATCATGGCAATTCCCTCAGATAGATCATTGTTGGGAGTGGCCGTTCCATGAACATTGATATAATCTATATTTTCTTTTTCCAATCCGGAGATTTTCAGGGCTTGCTGCATCGCTAAAAATGCACCTTGCCCATTTTCTGAGGAGGCAGTCTGATGGTGGGCATCATTGGCATTTCCATATCCGGAAAGATAAGCGAGAACTTTTTTGTTTTCTTTTTTGACCATTTCTTCAGATTCAAGGACCAAGAAAGCCGCAGCTTCCCCAAGATTCAGTCCTTTTCTGTCGTTGTCAAAAGGAGTATTGTAAGAATCTGTAAGAATCATGAGGGTATTAAATCCATTCAAAGTAAATTTTGAAAGAGAATCTGTTCCTCCGACAATCACACGATCCAAAACTCCGTTTTTAATCAGTTTAGCTCCCATCATAATCGCATTGGCTGCTGATGAACAGGCTGTACTGATGGTAGAAACCATACCCTTTAATCCCAGATAACCGGCAATAGCCAATGAGGAATTTCCGGCATCATGAGCGTCAATATATTTTTGCTTTTCAGGGAAGTCTTCGTAAGAGTAGAAGTATTTTTCAGTGATATCCATTCCTCCTACACTGGTAGAAGAGATCAATCCGGTTCTGTAACCATTGATATCTGAAATTCCTGCACTTGCTACAGCTTCTTTCGCAGCAATCATTCCCAATAAAGAAGTTCTTGTTACATTATTGTCTTCATCAAGCTGAAGCTGTTGTACAAGTTCTTCATTGGATAATTTTATTTCACCTGTTTTAATGGATCCGGCATGACGGGTTTCAAACATTTCGATATCTGAAATTCCATGTTTTCCGGATTGCAATGAAATAAAATTTTCCTCCACATTGTTTCCGATGGAGGAAATGATGCCCATTCCCGTTATGGCAATTTTTTGACTCATGGTATTCAATAATGTAACAATGTAGCAATCGAATAATTTACCAATAATTGCTACATTGTTACACTGTTAGATTTTTATATTAATTTATTTTGTTCTGTTATCCTCGATGAATTTTGCCATCGTATCGATAGATTGGAAAATTTCCTTTCCTTTTTTAGGATCAGCTAATTTTATTCCGTAGTCTTTATCAAGAAGAACGATCAGTTCCAAAGCGTCGATAGAATCTAATCCTAATCCACCTCCGAACAATGGATCAGTATCTTTGATTTCTTCTACAGATACATCTTCAAGGTTAAGAACTTCGATAATTTTGTGTTTCAATTCTGTTTTTAAGTTTTCCATAAATATTATTTTAAAGTAACAATATATCAATGTACCAGTTTACCAATAGTTGTTATTGCCTTTAGCATTGGTACATTATCAGATTGGTACATTGTTAAATTATAATGTGAGCAAATATACAAAAGCTTTGTAATTTTCCTGATACAATTCCACCCAGCCACACAATACTTTGTCGGCTTTTCCGGATAGAAGAATCTGTTCAGAATAGTCATTCAAAAATTCTTCATCAAAATCATCCAGTACGAAAAAAGCATTTTCTGTCTGCATTTTGTGTTTAATGCTGATTTCTCCTACACAGATGTTGGGTAAAGTATACACAAAAACGGCAGGACTCGGATAGAAATTATCCTGATCGTTGATGCTTTCCTGATATTTGAAATCTGTATCCAGACTGGAAGATCTGTTGGCAAAAACAATGGCTGTTCTGCTGTGATCATCATCTTTCAAAATGGTTTCGGCGGAAAGAAAAGCCAGCTTGCTCAGGTTATCCATTTTATGAAACTTTGGATAGCTGAGGTCTAAACTTTTATAAGCTTCTTTGGCAAATTCCTGAAAGGTTTCGCTTGGGCTTTCAAAAATAAGATTTCCGTCAACGGTTATTTTTGAATGTTCTATGGTACAGGTATTTATTTTCTTCATCACTTTCAGTTTAACCTTTTTTCAGTACAACAGCTGCATTACATCCTCCAAAACCAGAAGCGGTCTTTAAAATATATTTGATTTCTGCAGTTTGATTTTCCTTGATGATATTCAAAGGCTGGGTTATTCCTGTTTCCTCAAAGTTCTTTGATGGAAGCAAAGTGCTGTGAAGAGCACTTTCCATAGATATAATGCTTTCCAAAAGACCGGAAGCACCCAGGCAATGTCCGTAATAGCCTTTCATACTATTGAGCGGAATATGCTGAAGATCCATTCTGTTGAAGGCAATGGCTTCCATTTCGTCGTTATATAAAGTGGCTGTTCCGTGGGCCGAAATAAAATCGATCTGTCCTGAAGAAATTTTCGCTTCAGTCATCGCATTTTTGATACTGGCATATAAACCATCACCCGTTCTTGAAGGTCCGGAAATGTGATTGGCATCATTCACTGCTGAATCTCCAAGGACTTTAAACCTGGGTTTTTCGTTTTGTGAGATTGCTTCGTCACTTTGTTCCTCGCAATGACATGAGGTGATATAAATTGCGGCTGCTGCTTCACCAATATTAATTCCGTCTCTGTTTTTATCATAAGGTTGGCAAGGCCCTGATCCTATTGCCTGAAACGAGTTAAATCCTGAAATAACAAATTCAGAAAGTTCGTCTCCTGCAATTACAAAGGCATCTTTGTATTTTCCTGCCTGAATCATATTTTTTGCCACTGAAATCGCCATTACTCCTGAAACGCAGGCATTAGAAACGATGATCGGTTTTGTTTTAAATCCAAAAAAATCAGCAATTTTTTCTGCTAATTTTGATAAATAAACACCTTCAGTTAATTCGGACTGGTTTTTTAACAGGCTGATATTTCCTTTTGTGGTGGAAAGGATAAAAGCTGTGTCTTCTGATATAGAATGCTTCTCAACAAGAGGCTGTAAGCTTAAAAGAAGCATTTTTTCCAGTCTTGTAAAATTAGGAATGTCATTCTGAGCAGAGTCGAAGAATCTATCGAATTCTTCATTCAGTTTTTCAGAATCAATCATAGAAGCATAAAAAGCATCCTGATTGTCTATGATTTTATGTAAAGCAACTCCCGACTGCCCTTTTAACAGGGCATTCCAGTTGGAATCAACATTGAAACCTAAAGGAGTTACACAATTGTAGTCTGTGATATAAATGTCCTTTTTCATGATAATCCCATTTTATCTTTCCAGTTTTGAAAAAATTCCGGATTGTACAGGCATAAGCTTCCATTGCTGTCAAGAAATACCTGAATGGTTTCTCCGCTGCATACCAGTTGATCTTCCTGATTGAAAAGCTCATATCTGTAAATAAGTTTGGCAGATACAGAATTGATAAAAGTGGTCACAATTCTGAATGTTTCTCCATACTTTAAAGGAAGAAAATGCTCGCAAGTACTTTTTACGATCGGTGTTACAAATCCTGCATTCTGAATATCAAGATAGGTAAGGCCATGCAGACGACCGAAAGCTTCTCTTCCATCTTCAAAATACACGATATAATGCCCATGCCAGACAATGCCCAGCGGGTCTGTTTCATTGAAGCGTACTCTGACTTCTTCGGTACAGGTTAATATATTTTCTTTAGACTGCATTTTGTTTTTTTTCGTAAAAAATGGAAATAGCTACAGTGGCAATATAGAATAAGAAAAGGAAAACCAGTTCTTTGGCAATTCCACCAATTCCGCTGTTTCTTAAAATAATATCATAATAGGCATTCAGTCCCCAGTTCATAGGAGAGAATTTGGCTACGGTCTGCATGAATTCCGGCATTAAAAATACAGGAACCCAAATTCCGCCAATAGCAGCTAAAACCACTACAGAGGTTGCTCCAAATGGGGCAGACTGCTCTTGTGTATCGGCTATAGTTCCCAATAAAACTCCGAATCCAATTGCGGCCAATCCTGCAAACAGTGTTACTACCACAAGCTGGAACATTTTTCCTGATACATCAAAAGCAGGAAGATCCATATAAGGGAAAAGGTAAATTCCTACGGCAACCATCAGTAAAAACTGAATAAGGCAGATGATAAGATACGTAAATGTTTTTCCTAAAATATGGACAAAATAAGGTGTAGGACTTATTCTTGCTCTTACACTTGTTCCCTGGCTTTTTTCTTTTACCAGATTGATGGATAAAGGAACAACAATAAAGAAGATCGCAAAAAGTGTCCATGCAGGAACATTGTGCTGAACAGAATTTGGCATCACATCCATTTCTCCTTTTTTGGGAGTGATTTCTTTAAAACTGATCAGGTTTTTATTTTCGTCAAGATTTTCTGTTGTTCCCAGCTGATCCTGGAAGGCTTTGTAAATCTTTTTATTTTCAATTTCAAAAACCATTTTGTTGACAGAATTCATCACCGAATTTTTGAAGCCCACATTGGTAGCAGGGTCAAAGTACAAATGAATTTCTTTGGCTTTGGGAACTGCTGTTTTTACTTTTGCAGAATCTCCTTCCAGTCCGAATGAACTTACAATGGTCTGAACTTTCGAATCAATATTGGAATTTAAATCTTTCGTTAAATTTTCAGGAATGACTATCGCCATCTGATAATCTCCGGAAAAAACAGCCTCCTGAGCAGATTTTTCATTGAAGTTCGTCAGCAGCTGGAATGTTTTGCTGTTTTCCAGTTCGGCTTTTATATTTTTTGAAACTTCAGATTTGTCCTGATCAATAAAGATAATAGGAATCTTTGATCCTTCGAGGTTTTTAAAGGTAGAATCCTGAATAAGGGTTATGGTGACAATCAAAAGCAATGGCATCACAAAGATGATGACAATTCCTCCGATATCTCTTTTCAGCAGAAGAATTTCCTTAATAAAACTTCTCCACAGTTTATACAACAACATCTCTTAATTCTTTTCCGGTTAATGAAATGAAAACGTCTTCCAGGTTTTCGGCATTCGCAATCTGTGAAACAAGTTCTTCAGGGGTTCCTACAGCATGTATTTTTCCATGATCGATGATGGCAATTTTTGTACAGAATTCTTCCGCTTCCGAAAGGTGATGGGAAGTATAAATAATGCATGTTCCCTGTTTATTTAAATCCAGAAGATAATCAATAATTGCTTTTTTGGACTGAACATCTACTCCTACAGTAGGCTCGTCCAGGAATAAAACTTTAGGATTGTGAAGAGTTCCTGCGATGAGGTTGCAGCGGCGTTTCATTCCTCCTGAAAACTGTCCTACCTGCTTGTTGGCAAATTTTGAAAGTCCCATAATTTCAAGGGATTCATCAATTGCTTTTTTAAGCTGGTTATGCTTTAAACCATACAGACTTCCGAAAAACATAAGGTTTTCCTTAGCTGTAAGTGTAGGATATAAAGCATATTCCTGGGGAACAATTCCGATAATCTGTCTTATTTTGAACCCATCCTTCTGGGGAGATAAACCGTTAATGGTGAAGTTTCCTGAAGTAGGTTTGATTAATCCTGAAAGCATGGAAATCAAGGTTGTTTTTCCAGCTCCGTTGGGGCCAAGAATTCCATAGATTTCATTTTTACTGATGCTCAAAGAAATATCATTTACAGAAAACTCATCAGAATTTTTGTATTTTTTGTATAAGTTTTTAATCTCAATCATATTTTCCGCCATATCAGATCGCTTTTCTCAGTTTTTTATAGAAAGCTTCTTCCAGGTCTGCAATATGCAGCATTGTTTTTGAAAGTTCATTGTAAATATTGCTTTTTGAGTTTCTGTTTTTATACACTCTGGCAATATCTACGGCAAAATCTCTCCAAAGGTCACCGATAGAGGTTATTTCTTTTGATAATTCCTTCAGCTCGTCATTTTTGAGAATGACAGCTGCTTCCTGGAGGAATGCTCCATAGATAAACCTGAATCCTCCGCCTCCGGTTCCGATTTCTTCCTGCATTCTGATTAATTGACCCAGATAATGGTTGGTAACCTTCGTCCCTTTCTTTTCTGCCCATTTCGGGATGCTTTTCGCTACCCATCTCATGGCTTTTACCCCAATAAGCGGTACGGGTGCCAGCATATTTTTGCAGGTATCTTTGATCCCTTTTTTGATAGCTTCTTCAAGGTTCACATTTTCCGGGACATAAACAGGGTAGTACATATGCCCTTTGGGAGGAAGTGCTCCTTTGGCATATCTTACTTTTTCCAATTCTGCTTCTGAAAGAGAAGTCGTATAATCCATTACAGGGTCACTGATCAGAAATTTTCCGTCTTCTTTTCCATATACCACAAGATTGTGGGCATTGAAGTGAAATTTGTATTCTTCAGGAAAATAAGTAAGGTTGAAAACGCCCACCTGAAGTCCTGTAGGGATATTTTGTTCCAGATTTCTTTCAAGAGCTTTTTGGGCATCCTGAGGATTTGAGAATTTTTCTCTTTTGATTTTAATTCCTAATCTTTTGGCTGCTTTACTGAAAATAGCACCCGGCATCGGACGATAGCTGAAGCCTGGAGCAAAATTCACCTTCAGAAAAGGGAGATAGACAAAAAACAGTCCTGAGCCGATCCCGAAGATCATAGGTTCACTTAGTTTCAGTCCTTTGTTAAGCAGTAGATTAGAAGCAACACCGTTTTCGCAATGCGCAGTCTGATGGTGTTCAAAGTTTAATTTCATTTGCTGATTGTATCTTTTCATTGGTCAAATGGAACGGGCATTATTTCCGGCCCTGTTTCATTTATTTCCCGTCGAAGTTTTTTAATTCATCCACTGAAATTCCGAATGCATCGGCATATTTTTTCAGTGCATTTTCGCTTAGTGTTTTGAATATTTTGGGTTTAAAATGTCTTTTTACCCTCCATTGCCACATTCCTACATATGAAGCAAGAACGCCAATATCCATTTTGTTCAGTTCCATAAAATAAACAATGGGACTTGCTGTATTATTGGCCACATTTTGTTTTGCTTCCTCAATTCTTTCATAAATAAGTTCCATCGATTCATCCAGAGCCGCTTTTTTGGCATCCCAGCCTGTGCTGTTTGCTGTCGTGTAGTTGTCGTTCTCATCCGTCACATACAAAACTTCAGTCATGTTGGCGGATTTCAGGTTACTTTCGTCTTGAGGCAGGTCTTGTTTTTTCATCTAAATAATGTTTATATTTTTAGATTCCAGATGAGGTCTCGCTCACCTGTTTTGATTCTTTTAATCAGGTGGCTAAAATAGTGAAAATACATTATATGTAAATCATATTAAATCTGAGCAGTTACTACTTCAAAACTGAGGCCGTATTACAACATTTTGCACATTCTCAAATATAAAAGTAGTTATCTTATATTACGAATATTTATAAATTTTGTTAATTATCATGTATAGGTAAATGGTTTAATTTATATTTGTTTTTGTAATAATTAAAAAACTAATAAAACAAAAACCATGAAAAACTTAAGACAACTTACAAAAAATCAATTAAAAAAAGTAAAAGGAGGTTTAACTGCTTATATTTCGTGTGCTAACGGAACTAACGGGCAAATACGCAATGTAGGAGTTAATACCGATATTGCAACTGCTGCTGAGCAGATTTGCGGAGGCAACGATTATGAAGTTATTATCTAAAAAAGAAATTAAGTAAACTTCAATAAAGGAACATGCTGCTTAGATTTTAAGCAGCATGTTCCTTTATACTGATTCCGAAGAATTATAGACTCAATTTTGTGGTTAAAAACTGTTTCTCTCTAAGGATCAGAGTTTCACGGATTTTGTGAATGTTTCACGTGAAATAATTCATCTGATGATGAGATTTTAACGGATGTAATAAATTGATTATCAGTGGGTTTGTGAAGAGGTGATGAGTGTGTAAATAAACAAAAAACGGAGTTTTTTCTAGGGTTTTTATAATCAATTCAATAGGAGTGGGCTATGATTCTGAGCGGAGACGAAGAAAGCCCGCTTAAAAAAAGAGAAAAATCAATTGACTTTAGCCAAAACCTATATTTTAAACACGAATAACACAAATGATTGCACAAATGTTCACAAATCTATTAGAGAATATAAAATTGATTTAAAAGAGAAAAGCTGTACGTTTTTGTACAGCTTTTCTATGTCTATGTTGAATTGACTTTACGACTTTACTTCCTGAATAAACAGGTTGATTTCCGCTCTGATTAACAATTCATCATTAGTAAATGTTTCACAGAAGATATGGCAGATATTCTCAAATTGTGAGATAAGCGAAGCTTTGGAAATAATTTGGTCACCCACTTTTGGAAGAGCAAAAATTTCGATCTTCTTGATATTGGTAATGAATCCAATCACTTTAGTATCAGCTTCGGGATTTTCAAAGAAGCTTTGCCCAAGTATAGATGAACAGGTCTGAGCAAGATTTTCGATTAATCCGGCTTCCGCAAACTCATTGTTGTGAACAAATATATTATCTTCTTTGATTTCAAAGGAAGTCACTACTTTTTCTTTGGTCAGTTCCAGGATATAGTCTGCCATGAGCATCGGTTCACGATGCGGTAAAAAGTTGTGTATATTGATGATATTTTCTTCCTTTATTTCCATTTCCAGTTTATTTTACAGCGGTTTTCATTTGAGATTTTGCAATCACTTCACCGTTCAGTTTCGTAATGATATCTACCAGTGTTACTCCCATTACTTCATTAAGAATGGTTACTTCAGATTTCAGCTGATCTCCTACTTTAGGCAGTATTTCAGCTTCAAAAGATTTGATGGCTCCGATATATCCGGTAGGAGCATCTTTTCCCAGCAGATAATATTTATATCCGGTATGAAGGGCAACGCTCTGCGCCTGATGCTCAATCAGTCCTGAAGCCTGGAATAATCCGTCCTGGATAAAAAGGTTGTCTTGCTTTATCTCAAAACCGGATAAGAGATGGTTTTCAGAGTATTCTGACAATTCATGCACCATTACAAAAGGAAACCTTTGGGGGATAAGACTTTCTACAAAATCTTTATCGGATGTGGGCAGTTTGTTTTCCATTAGCAAACGGTTAATAAAGCACAAGAATAAGCAAATCTTCCACTTTCGGGAACACAAAGAAGTACTTTTTCTCCTTTTTTCAATGTTCCGGAATTCATCAGTTCTTCAAGGGCGATAAATATAGATCCTGCTCCGATGTTTCCAACTTCAGAAAGGTTATAGAACCATTTTTCTGCCGGGAAATCCATTCCTTTTTTGGCAAATTCTTCTTTCAGTCCGTCTTTAAAGTATCCGGAAGAAATATGAGCCAGTACGTGGTCAATTTTTTCCGGATCCAGATTATGTTTGTCAAAAGATGATCTTAAACTTTCTGCTCCTTTTACAAGGATGTATTTATCAAGGATTTTAGTATCCTGTTTAATTGCAAAAATAGATTGTTTCAACCATTCATCAGAAGGGTAGTCTGCCCATGATTTCAGGCTTCCGTCTTCCAGCTTATCACATCCTGCATACATACAAGCTTCAATTTCGTGGGCATAAGAATAGAAATCAATGAATTCTATTTTGAGGGAAGTGCTGTTTTCTCTTGGTTTATTTTCTAAAAGGAAAGCGCCTGCTCCGTCAGAAAGCATCCATCTCAGGAATTCTCTTTTGAAAGCAATGATAGGTCTTTCCTCCAGTAATTTTAAATTTTCAGCCTCATGGTTGAATTTATCAGCAGTCATCCATGCAGACATTCTTTCAGAACCTGCGCATACTGCGTTGTCCTGTACACCGGCTTTTACAGAGAGGAATCCATAATTCAGGGCATTCATTCCTGAGTTGCAAAGACCTGTTGAAGTATTAATTTCAATAGATTTTCCGATGTTCAGTTCGCCATGCACCATGGATGCGTGAGAAGGCTGGATCTGATCCGGTGAAGTAGTTCCTACAGATAATAATTTCATATCTTCCTTTTTGAAATCTTCGTCAAAAAGTCCTTCGATTGCTTTGGCAGTAAGCTGCGCATTAGAGTGGGTAGGGTTTCCTTCTTTGTCTAAAGCGTAGTATCTTGTCGTGATTTTATTATTTCTCAGGATAAGTGATTTTGCTTTAGATGGCGCATCATTGATAAGCCCAAGATAAGTCTCCATTTCATCATTCGCTACCGGCTCATTGGGTAAGTATTTTGATGCTTTTGTTATAAATACGTCGTACATTCTATTTTAAATTAATTCCTTGTAAATATCTTTTTTGTTTTTGTCTTTTAAACCAAAATATAGGGGTTGTAAGCAGGTGTAATACCAAAACGACAGGTGAGATAATCCATATCGCTGCCATCAAATATACCTTAAAGAATTTTATCAGCAATGGACGTTTCTCTTTTTTCTTGATAATCAGGTTAGACCATACTGTAAAAATTTTGTTTCCTACCTTTTCTACACGCACTAAAAACGCACGGATTTCAATCGCTCCGTTTTTCACAAGATCCGGTTGTAAACTATTAAGGTCATTATGATTAAAATGTCTTTCAATAATCTCGCCATACTTTACAGAACCTGCAATTTCTTCATTGGAAACTCCTGCAGCGGGAAGCATTCCAGATTTTTCTTTCTGACCTGTGGTAAGCCATCGGAGAATCGTTAATACGCTGGTGTAATTGTCGTGCCTGTCTACCAAAGCAATATTTCCTACGAGTTTAGCCTGCAGATCTCTTAGGTAAACCTTTAATTTTTCCTGGGAAAGCATCCACATATTTCTGGTTCCTGAGATGGTTACTACAGGAGTGTCTTTAAGGATTCGCTCTGCATAATCACTCTTTAAGAAAGAAATAATAGGAATAGATGGTGTGAGATACCATACCTGATACCCAAACAGGATAAGATCATACTTTTTGTTCAGAATTTCTTCTGAAGGAGGAAGGATTTCTTTTGGAATCTGAAGATAAGATTCAGGAAAAGTGTTGAAAAAAACATCGCCTGGCCAGGGAAAAGGAAAATCTTCCTTCAGCTGAATGTTGTAATACGTAACATCATAAGCCTCCTTTTTCGCTTCAAAAGGCTGGGCTATATTTTTCACGATATCTTCGAGTTGTCCGGTTTGTGAATAATATATGACAAGTATATTTTTCTTCATTAGTTTTCTTTAGCGTTTACAAAAGTATGTTTTTCATATTTATTATTTAGTTTTAAATACTTTTAATGATTCAGAACTAAATTTTAGTGCATAATTATCACTTTCAAACGAAGTGTTTTTTGTATTTACAAAAATGATTGTTTCAGGGAGATCCTGAATTCCATTCATGGTAAAGTGTTCATCTGAAATTAAAAGAACATCAATCTTTTTGTTTACTTCAGAAAGGTCTTTAATATACTGTATTTTTCTTCTTTTTACCAGATAGTTATGGGCTGCCACTGCTCTTTTTTCATCATTCTGGATCAGAGAAAAAATTCTTCGGCTGGCCTGATATAGGGTTAATAAGGCATCTTTCTGCCCAAAATCATCAGCAATATGAAGAATGTTGGCATCATGAGGAATATGCTTATTCAGTTCGAAATATACTGATTTATTGGTATTAAAGTCTTCTTTTACTTCTTGTACCACCTCACTGTCTTTATACAGGTAGCTCAGGAATAATTTCTTTTTAAAATAATTCTCATCCTCAATCTCCTCGCGCAGTCTGGCAAATTCTTCTCTGAAATGAGCATTGATCTTCTTTGTTCTTTCAGAATAGTTCTGTCCAAAACTCATGTCATCTTTGCTGATTCTGTTGCCTACTTTTACGGTAATACTTCCGTCATAGATAATGAAATCTCCTTTCGGCAGCACTTCGGAATTTCCATGGATATAAAGTGGAAGAATATCCAGCCCGAACTGTTCGGCGAGATAAAAAGCTCCTTTATGGAATCTTTTCACATCATTGGTGTAAGAACGTTCTGCCTCTGGGAACACAACGAGTGAATATCCCTGGTCAACTTTTTCTTTCAGTTTGTCCATTCCATTCTCGATTCCCTGCGAAACGGGATAAAAGCCCAGTGCTCTTACCAGTTTTCCAAAAACAGGAGACTGATATACCCAGTCATTCACCAGATAAATGATTTTATGGGTAGCCATTGCAATAGCCAGCGTATCGAGGAAAGAAGTGTGATTGGCAATAATAACTGCAGGTTTGCTGAAGTCTTCAGATGTATTTTTAATGACCTTCTTCTTTACAAAAGGATTAGAATACAGGACAGAAGTTAAAAATCTCGCTAAAATAAGTTTGATGATATTCAGGGTCTGCCCTTTGGAATTTTTAACAAAAAAACTTCCGAAGGCGGAAAACAGCAATCCACCCAATCCATAATAAAGGAATGAGAATACTGACCATACAAACAATCTGAATGTGATTGGAGAAAGTCCTTTTTTCGCCCTGTTGGTGATGAATAATCTGAACCAGAAAGGATATAGGGTAGAGGTAATAATGATAACGGAGAACATTCCGATCAGGGCTACTAATGCCAGAGAATGCAATGCCGGATGCCTGGCGAATACCAAAGATCCGATGGATAGAATTGTTGTGAAAACAGCAAGGATAATAGAAATTCTGTACGTAGGCAATTCATTCTTTCCGGTAGTATGTTCTTTTTGCATGGCTTGCGTCAGGAAGATGCTGAAGTCATCTCCCACTCCAAATACCAACGTACACACTACAGTACTGAAAATATTTAATTCCAATCCCAGAAAATAAAGGATTCCGGCTGTAACAACTCCCGTTAAAACAATCGGGAACATGGTGAGAACCGTTAATTCAAAATTCCTGAAGAAAATGATAATCGTTAAAATAATGGCAAGAAGAGAATAATTGATCAGTGTATTGAAGTCCCTTTTCAGCAAACCAAGGAAATTTTCATTCATCTGCTGGCGGTCGATAGCAATGGCATCATGCTGTTTCTCAATATCTTTGATGAAAGTGTCTCTTTTGTTTTCGTCTACTTTTACCACATTGGAAACCGTGTAGAAACCATTTTCGCTGCTCATGAATTCTGAAATCTGAAGCGCTTTCACTTGTTGATAATCTTTCAGACTCAATGCAGCATAATTTTTATGCAAAACTTCATTAAAACCATCAAAAGCGGAACTGTTGAAGCCGAATTTATTCCCGTTACTGATCAGTTCAGAAATGGTCTGATTCTTTTTCTCGTCATTCCAGAAACGGTTCCATTCGTCAATTTTTTTCTGCTGATCCTTTTCTGAAAGAACAACGCTTCCGATAGAATTATAGCTTAAGATCTTCCCTTCTTTTTTCTCTTTGTCCAGGAAGCTGCTCAGATCGGAATTTCTGGACAGTGCTTCTTCTTCAGAATTTCCATAAGAAATGGTATAAATTGATTTTGACGTAATATCAGAAAGTTTCTGCAGTTTTGCCTCACTGATTTTTAGTTCTTTCGGAATATAATTCAGATCCCCGATATCTTCATTGAAACCTACATGTCTGAATCCAAACAGGCAGGCAAGAATAATGACAGAGCATCCTATAATCAGCGGTTTGTTTTTCTCGTAAGGGTAAGATCCGATCTTGTCAATAAAGTTAGTATTAGGCTGTTCATTCTTCTCTTTTGGTTTGTAAAGCTGAGGAACAATAATCAATGCTGTGATTGAAGAAAGAATCACGGTGATCGCTGCAAAAAGTCCTAAGTCCTTCAATGCTTCAGAACGAACAAAAACGAGACACAAAAAGGAAACGGCTGTTGTTGCGCTGCTTAATATAACAGGCTTCGTGATTTCCTTGTAAAGCTCCTCAATATTGTTGTTATGCTTATAATGGGTGAGGATATGCAGGGCATAATCAATTGTAATTCCAATAAGAATCGCTCCTACACTGAGTGAAATAGCTGAAATCTTATCTTTAATAAAATAAAGGATTAAGAGAGCGAGTAATACTGAAAATACAGTGGGTAGAAATACAATGACGGGAGTGAAAATATTTCTGAAATAATAGATCAGAAGGATTAAAAGAACCGTCATGGAAATGGCCACCGTGTTCTGGATATCTTTTTTGATCTGCTTTGCATTGGCCACCGCAATCACCGGAGAACCGAAATAGCTGATCTCTGTTTTCCCTTTGAATTGTTTGTTAATACCGTCTTTGATCGTGTTGAGCTGATCCACAAATACCTCATTGGCTTTCGTATCATTGCTTTTGTTTTTAGGATCAATGAAAAGCAAAAGATTTTTTCCGTCTTTGGTAACAATATAGCTGTCTTCGAGTTTGAAGTCTTTGCTGATGTTTAAAGCATTTAATTTTTTGATTCCAAGAAAAGTAAGTCCCAGAGGGTCTTTTTTAATAAATTCTTTGGTTACAAGGCTTGTTGGAGAAACGAGCGAGATGTAATTATTTTCTACCTGTTTTGCAATACTGTCTTTCTGCAGTTTCTGATCAATTTCCTTATAATCATTCTCATTAAGGAATAAAGGTAGATTCTGATGAACGAAATCAAAGGTTTCAGAAATTTCATTATCGTTCACTTTACCCTGAACAGAACCAATATATTTCTGTAAAGGCTCAATTTTTTTCAGAAAAGTATCAGCCGTTTCAGAAAGCTGGAAGCTGTCTTCACCGGATCTGTTCTCGATAATAACAATAATCTTATCCGAGAAATTAAGCTGTTTAAGAACCTTTGCGGTAAGATCCGACTTTTCATTTTTAGGAATAATCTGATTGATGTCTTCCTCAAAATTGATCTTTGACGCAAAGAAAATGCATAAAGCGGCAATTCCAAGAGCTGTCAGTACAGATAGAATTTTATTTTTGGAAATCAGATAATATAAAAATATAAAAAGGCGATGCATTGCATTTAAATCAAGTCTGCAAATTTAATTTTTTAAGCATTAGTTCAAAATAGTTAGCGATAAGTTTTAACTGAAAATCAATAAAATATTATAGGAAGAATGAAAAAATATTCTACTTTTGCAAAAGTTCCCTTTTGAAAAAATGTATTTTAAACCACCATTATTATTAAAAAAATAAGAATCTGTTTTAGATATGTTGAAAAGAAATGATGAAAAAATAAACGGATTTCTATTGGTAATAGTTCTTCCGCTTCTGTTGTTTGCCATGTCTTATTATGGATTTGAATCATCCTACACAAGACTGAAAACATCAGAGAAAACCCCTGATTTTTTATTTTCCTCCGTATATGCTTACAGAGTGATTCCCAATTATCTGAGTGTACAGATGACGGATTTGATGTACAATCTGATCAATGGCCCGCTTTCTTTCTTCAAAGATTTTTTGTCCAAAAACGGAACCCCTTTTTATCATGGGCTTTTCCTTATGAACAGTGTGTTCTTCGTTTTGTGTTCTTTGATTTTGAATGCCGTTTTCCGCATGAAATCGACGGGGCTTCTTTTGAATGTTAATGCCAGAAGGATTATTCATCTCTTATCTGTATTTTTCATTGTGATCACACAGTATGCGCCGACAAATTGTGATACCATCGCACTCTTTTGTTATCTGTCAGGTGTATTTCTGACTCTTAAATATCTTGAAACCAGAAAAAATACTTTTTTCTTTACCCTCATTGGACTTATCGGGATCTCTACTTTAGTAAGAGAAACAGCCTGTCTGAATATAGCCTTTTTTGCAGCCGTATTTTTCAATATTGATGAGCTGAAGAAAGGGAATTATGAGGT
Organism: Chryseobacterium sp. CP-77; assembly: GCF_036362765.1. Taxonomy (NCBI): domain Bacteria; kingdom Pseudomonadati; phylum Bacteroidota; class Flavobacteriia; order Flavobacteriales; family Weeksellaceae; genus Chryseobacterium; species Chryseobacterium sp. CP-77. Next base: position 3,057,307 of record NZ_CP143637.1, on the reverse strand, counting down.
AATCTGGAAAATTATACCGCTGGTTGCTGCTTTTCTCATTCCTTATCTGGGATTAAGAGCTGTACTTGTTCAGGATGAAACGACTTTTGTGGAAGGCTTTTACATCAACAGAAACTTTTCCAGCCCTTTTAATCTTGCAGGGTTGGTCTTTGCATTAATAGTGATTTATTTTATATATGGCCTTTGTACAGAGGAAAACAAGAGTGTTTTTGGAAAATATTTTTTCTTTTCCATTCCTTATCTTCTTATGATTACTTTAGTAGGGCTTTTCTGGGAAGTGAGGCTTTTCCTGCCTTTAATTCTGACCGGATTCATCACAGCATATCATCAGTTTAAAAAAACATCAGAGAGTTAGCATGAGTTTACTACATCCATATTATATAATTGCCATCGTCTATATGCTGTTCTTCAGTGTTCAGGAGGTGTATGGAAAGAAGGTTGATAAAAAGTGGTTCTGGTTCCTTGCTGTTTATTTTATTATTATTGTTGGTTTCAGAGATAGTGTAGGACCGGATTACGGAAGTTACAAAGGAATTTATATTTACTCCGATACTAAAAGCTACTACAGTATCTTTATGAAGATGCTCCATATGGAAGGACCGGAAACGCTGGATGTGGAATGGCTGTATACTTTGATTAATAAGATCCTTCTCAATTTTTTTGATGCACCTTTTTATATGGTAACATTGGTCATTGCTATTTTTGCGATGATCTTTAAAGTAGAATATACTGAGGATAATACTTTTTATCCCTTTACTTTTACCCTTTTCATGTTTATTCCCAATTTCTTTATCGGGGAAAGTGGGCAGATCAGACAAAACCTCGGGACTTTTATCGTGTATTTTGCAATACGGTATATTAAAGAGCGGAAACTCTGGCATTACCTGTTTTTTATATTCATAGGGTCGGGTATACACAGTGTTTGTTACTTATTCCTGCCGATGTATTGGCTGGCCCGCGTTCCGTTAAACAAAACGGTAATGCTGATTATGATTATTGGTTCTGTTTTTCTGTCCCCATTTGAAATATATAGAAGTTTCGGTGGTTTCTTAGATGGGATGGCCTCTAATAGTACACTTGTAGAAGGGTTTAATGGATATATGGATGAAACGGTACAACGACTTAATGGTGGTATCGGAATTCCGGAGGTGATGATGGCAATCCTTACTTTCTTCCTTTTCGTTTTTGATACTAAAATGAAAGAACTTTATCCTTACTATGAATACCATAGAAACTATGCTGTAATCGGGATATGTCTTTATTTTATTTTCAGAAACAACCCTATCTTTTCATCCAGACTGGCAGGAGCGTTTATCGGATTCTCATATATTATTATTCCAAATGCCATGTATGTGGTTTCAGGAAGAGTTAAGAATATTATCTATGCATTTATAATCGCACTTGTCGTCTTCAATTTTGTTGTCTTTTCTATATTTAATAATATCACGGCCGGGCGATTTTCGATTGACCGGTATCAAAACCATATTCTTCCTTAGAATTTTGAATCTTAAAATATAAAGACAGCTTGGGGCTGTCTTTTTTTATGTAAATACCTTGTTGATTTTTATATTGTTTATCGTGTTTTATTTTACATTATTAATAACATAATTCAAATATGTGTGTTTTTATTTGTATAATAAATCACTTTTTATAGAAATGGGCTTAATAATTGTATTCTGCTAAAGACACTAAAACCTAAGGTATGAAAAGATTAGCTGGAAAATTAGCGGCAGTCATATGCCTGATATTATTTGGAATCACTTCCAAAGGTAATATCGGAGGGAATCTTCCCTCGATTGGACATGTAAAAGCAATATGGCTTAGTGAGAATACAGACTCATTGAAACCGGTTCATGAACCGATGAGATTATTGCTTCCAGACTGGAAAAAAGCACCCAACAGTTACATTTTTGATCCCGCTCAGAATAGCGGAGGATTGCTGGTTCCCGTAAAAAAAGCTTATGCGATGTGGGAGGGTGGCGGATATCTTAACGGGAGTGGTATACCTGCAGGGACGGTAACTGCTGATGTTTTATGGGAAGATGTTCATGGACTTATAAAATCCGGATTGAATTACGCCCTTGAAATAATAGGAACAGGGCAGGATGCTAAGATTAAAGTGCCTGTCAATAAGACAAAAAAAGGAAATGCTGTGGTTGCTTTCAGGGTAGACGGTGAGATTTATTGGAGCTGGCATATCTGGGTAACGGATGATCCCACCAATGGAGCTTCCTATAAAAGTTTCAGCAGCGTAAAAAGAATGAGATCTGACGGAATAACGGAAATTATTCCGGACTCCGACTGGAAATGGATGGACAGAAATCTGGGAGCAATCACGAATTCTATCACGACATCAGACTGGAACCGGAGTAACGGACTTCTTTATCAATGGGGACGAAAAGATCCAATTCCACCCCTGGTTACAAGAGGAAATGATTTTTATGAAGCTTCCGGATCGATAGGCAGAGTAAGACATAGAGGGGCCAAAAATATGACCAATGCTGTGAGTATTGATGATCTCAGGAAATTTGTTCTGCTTTCCGCTGCAGAAGTTACCAATAATATAAGGCTTTCTGTAAAAAATCCTATGAGCCTTATTTATGTCAATAAAGATGATAACTCAGGACAGGCTTATTATAACAATAACCTCAATCTTCCGGTCAACTGGTTTGGAAAATCTACAACATTGCCTAATAACAGGCTTTCAGAACTCAATCTGTGGTCGGATAATGCACAAGGGAAAATTGAAACCGTTTACAATACCAATGATAAAACAAAACCTTATCGAGATAAATCTCCTTATGATCCTTGCCCAAATGGATGGCGTGTCCCGTCAATGCTGGTGGCAAATCTGGCTTCTCCCTCTTATGTGGATGATATCAGAATAGACTTTTCGCCTTTCGGTGTAAGAACCAGCATGGCAAAAAATGTTTTTGAAACGAATAAATATCATATCATAAAGCCTACTGATACTGGAGTTCCTTCCTTTATGACAGGATTTAGAGTTTATCCTAATCTTGGCTTTGATCTTTCAGCAGTAGGCGGATTTAATATGGGGATTTTTCCCGGAAACGGACAGCTTATCAGAGGAGCTCATTTAGGGCAGTATAGTGATCAGCATCATATTGCGTTGTGGACCGCAACTTTAGCTAGGTTATTCGATACTTCTCCTGCTGTTACTGTGAGAGGACTTTCCATGATTCCTGATAAAACACAGCCTGATATTCCGGACCCTAATTATCCCAATATTAAAGGACGGTATTATTATTTTCCTATGGCCGGAATGTATACTTCAGATGCAAACGGCTGCAGATGTATAAAAGACCCGCTCTACACCATTAATGATTATGATTTTCCAACAGAATATCTGCCCGCAGTTACAGAATATAACGAAGGTTTGAACAATCCGAATACCTACCAGGTTGTTAAAAGCGAAACGGGTACCACTATTGAAATTCCGGTCAGTAAAGCATTCTCTGTGCAAAGCCAGTTGCTGGATAATATTGAGATATTAAATCCTTCCAATTTTAATAATTTAAAAACTAATGTTCTCTGGACGACCAATGCAGCTTTAATCAGCAGGGTCTTAATAGTGAATCCTTCGCCTTTATCACTACAGGATATCAGCAATTCTAAAATATCTGTAGAAATTGCTCCCAATGAAAGTGGAAATGCTGTAGTTACATTGCATAACGGCAGTGCATCTTCACCGGTATATTGGAGCTGGCATATCTGGGTGACGGATTCTCCTGTGGGATCTTATTCTTATACTACAGAAATTCCTGCAGCAGTTACAAATTATGTGAATTATGTCAACAAAGCTGATGTTGCATTACAGACCGTCTTTATGGATCGTAATCTGGGGGCAACAGATACTTTTCCCAACGTTGCCAATCCTCAGGCCCCAACTGCTGATGAACTGTTAAAAATCCGTGCCTCTACAGGACTGCACTATCAATGGGGAAGGAAAGATCCTATCCCTCCATTCCAGTATGCAGATAACAGGAGTTTTTATAACATATTTCTGGGAACTCCTGCTCCCAAGGGAGCTGTTTCGTACACTACACTTGATCAGTCCGACTATAATAATCTTTCAGGAAACTATATTGTGCCTTACAGCACCTATGCATCGTTATCCAATGTGCAGTTAACCGATAAACCGTCAGAAAGGGTTTCCAAGATCATATCTTACTCTGTGAAGAATCCTCTGGTATATATGATTCCAAGTACTTTTGCTCCTTACAACAGTACAACGCCCAATTATACCAACGGTACAGACTGGCTGGCACAGGAGCCTAATTTAGCTCCTGACAGATGGGGAAGAGGAGGTGAAAAATCACCTTTTGATCCCTGTCCTGAAGGTTGGAGAATTCCGGACCTCACAAGTGTGGCGCTGGTTTCCGGAGCGGATTTCGGACAGACACCATGGTATAAAAAAGATAAGAACGTAGCAACCTCATACAGTATTGTCACAGATTATTCAGGAATAAGAGTAAGGAATTCTGCCAATGCTACAGTAGGATATGTATTTAATAATCCGGCATATTCCATAGGAAATTATCCTGATTCCGGCTCAAGAGGATTCAGAAGTGTAACAGCCAATCAGACGCCTCAGGGAACGTTTAATGTGCTCAATTTTCAGTATCCTGCGGTATGGACCGCTGCTTTAAACTCAAATTACATCGGAAGATCTATTAATCTGCTGTTTGATGCGGCTTCTGCCACCAACAGAATGATAGTCTTTCATGATAATAATGATCCCTACTTTGGAACAGGATGCCGATGTGTGAAAATAAAGTATGATGCCAATGGTAATGAAGAGGGTCCAGCATCAGGAAGTGCAGTTATACCCAATAGCTATAAATTGACCAAGGAGAATGCAAAATCTACGGTGGCCAATAACAAAATCTCTCTCTATCCGAGTCCTTTTTCCAATATTCTTTACATCCGGGCTGCAGAAAATAAAGAGTACAAATTTGAGATTTTTAATACGCTGGGACAGCTTGTAAGATCTGGGCATTTTATCAATAATCAGACAGATCTTTCATCTTTAAACGCAGGAGTGTATTTAATAAGGATAAATAATTCTGAAGCGAATGTTAAAATTGTAAAACAATAAGTAAACAAATAGTAAAAAGCAGAATAAGACTTCTTGTTCTGCTTTTTTTTAAACCAGCATATTTCTTACATCTATTATGGATGATGAAAAATTCTATATCAATAAATGCTGATTATTGTATAACAGTCTAAAACCTATACTACAAAGGATTTGTTTATCCAAAAAATGAGTATTGAAAGAGAGTATAAAGCGCCCTGATTATTAAATTAAACCCTTTTAACAAAAAGTATATAATAAAAAAGCTTTACTTTTGCAAAAATTTTTAGTTAGAATGTCGAAAAATTTAGTAATCGTAGAGTCCCCGGCAAAAGCAAAAACTATTCAGAAATATCTAGGAAAGGATTTTGAAGTGAAATCCAGTTTCGGACATATCCGGGATCTTCCTAAAAAAGGAATGGGGATAGACCTTGCCACATTCAGTCCTGATTACGAAGTTTCAGCAGACAAAAAGAAACTGGTAACCGAATTAAAGGCTGCCGTAAAGAAAGCCGATATGGTATGGCTCGCTTCCGATGAGGACCGCGAAGGAGAAGCTATTGCATGGCATCTTGCGGATGAGTTGAAGCTGAAGCCTGAAAACAGAAAAAGAATTGTTTTCCATGAGATTACCAAAAACGCCATTCTAAAAGCAATCGACAACCCAAGAGATATTGATCAGAACTTAGTAAATGCCCAGCAGGCGAGAAGAGTGCTGGACAGAATCGTAGGTTTTGAAATGTCTCCCGTTTTATGGAAAAAAGTAAAACCGGGACTGTCTGCAGGTAGAGTACAATCTGTAGCAGTAAGGTTAATTGTTGAAAGAGAAAAAGAGATCCGTGAATTTACGCCAAAAGCAAGCTTTAAACTGGACGGAATCTTTTTAAATAAAACAGAGCAGGAAATTGCTGCTAAGCTTAAAAAAGATTTTGAAAAGGAAGAAGAGGCTGAAAAATTCCTGGAACAGGCTAAAACTGCAGAATTTAAAGTTCTCAATGTTGAAACCAGACCAGGTACACGTTCCGCTTCAGCTCCGTTTACAACTTCCACTTTACAGCAGGAAGCTTCGTCAAGACTTGGATATAATGTGACCAATACCATGCGTCTGGCACAGAGATTATATGAAGAAGGGTATATTACCTATATGAGAACAGACTCTGTAAATCTATCCCAGGAAGCTATTGAAGGAGCTAAGAAACAGATCATCTCAGAATACGGTGCGGAATATTCTTCTCCAAGAAACTATACAACAAAATCAGCTTCTGCACAGGAAGCGCACGAAGCGATCCGACCTACGGATTTTGGAGTGAAAAGCATAGGAGATGCACAGCTGAACAAACTCTATCAATTAATATACAGAAGAACACTTGCTTCTCAGATGGCTAATGCCAAAATTGAAAAGACAGTGATCGAAATAGGAAATACATCATTACCGCATCATTTTGAGGCACAGGGAGAAGTTATCATCTTCGACGGTTTCCTGAAAGCCTACGGAATTGTAAAAACAGAGGACGATGATGATGAAAACAACGATAAGCTGCTGCCAAAAGTAAGCGTGGGAGAAGTTTTGAGCTATAAAACCATTACTGCTACTGAAAAGTTCACAAGACCAAGTGCAAGGTATACTGAAGCCGGGTTGGTGAGAAAACTTGAAGAATTAGGGATTGGTAGACCCTCTACGTATGCGCCTACCATTCAGACTATTCAGAACAGAGAGTATGTGGATAAAAGAGAAATCGAACCACACACCCGCGAAGTGATCAAAATGTCTCTGACAAAAGATAAGATCAAAAAAGTAGTTCTTGAGGAGAAGTTTGGCGGTGATAAAAATAAATTCGTTCCTACAGATATTGGTGAAGTTGTCAACGATTTCTTAACAGATAATTTTAGAGAAATCCTTGATTACGGCTTCACGGCAAGAGTAGAAGAAAGTTTTGACGAAATTGCAAGCGGTGATCAGAAATGGAAGGAAATGATGACCAATTTCTACTCCAAATTCCACCCCAGAATTGAAGATGTAGAAGAAAATGCAGACCGCGCGACAGGAGACAGACTGTTAGGTGTAGATCCAAAAACCGGTAAAAATGTTCATGCAAGGATCGGAAGATTCGGAGCGATGATCCAGATCGGAGAAACTGATGATGAAGAGAAGCCAATCTTTGCATCATTAATGTCAGGACAGAATATTGCAACGATTACTTTTGAAGAAGCGCTGGAACTGTTCAAGCTGCCGTTTGACTTAAGTGAAGTTGACGGACAGCCGGTTTCTGTAGGAGTGGGAAGATTCGGACCTTATGTAAAATGGGGAGAAACGTATATCAGTATTCCGAAAGGCGAAGATCCGCTTTCTGTAGATCAGAAACGTGCTGAAGAAATTATCAATGAAAAGAAAATTGCTGATGCTCCGATTGCAACCTATAAAGGTGAACCGGTAACAAAAGGATCCGGAAGATTCGGACCATTTATCAAGTACAAAGATATCTTTGTAAATGTTCCCAAGAGATATGATTTCGAAAACCTTTCGCAAAGCGATATCAATGAGCTGATTGATGCTAAATTGGAAAAAGAAGCCAACCGATATATCCAGCAGTGGGAAAAAGAAAAAATTTCCATTGAAAACGGAAGATGGGGACCATTCATCAAGTTTGGAAAAGCCATGTTCAAAATTCCGAAAAAAGCTGACGATACAAAATATGAAGCTGAGGAACTGAAAGAACTTTCTCTTGATGAGGTTAAAAAGTGGATTACAGATCAGGATCCGAAAGCTTTTGCAGAAAAGAAAAAGCCTGCAGCTAAAAAAGCAGCCACAACTAAGAAGACTACTGCAACAGCGAAAAAAACTGTAGCTAAGAAACCTGCAGCGAAAAAATAAATAATCCTTAAGGTTACAATACAAGCCGTCAACACCTGTTGACGGCTTTTTTTATGAACAAATAGAAACATGTCTTCTCAGTTTCTATGTTTTTTGTATGTTTGTTATATCAAGCAATTAATCAATTATTACATTTTAAATTAAAATATGGATTTCGAAGACTTTATCATTTCACCAAGAAATTTTAAAACAGAAAGCTGGCAGATAGGAAATCGGATTACAAAAGATATCAGGGAAGACAGTATTGTTCTTTTGTTTATATCAGACTACAGAGGGGCGGGCGGCGATGCGGAAGTGCAGGATTTTACGGCGGTAAGAAAAGAATTTTACAAGCTTTCACAGATGGATTTCGAAATTCCTGTTGTAGACCTTGGTGATCTAGTGTCGGGGAAATCTGTTCAGGATACTCACTATATCTTACAGGAAGTTCTGTCGGCATGTCATTATAAAAGAGCTATTCCGGTAATTGTCGGGGGTTCCAATGACTTTGCTTTCTCATTATTTTCAGCATTGAATTTCCATAAGAAAAGCATCAATTATACCCAGATCAGTAATATTATTTCCCTTCAGCAAGGTGAAACCATCAATGAAAATACTTTTTTAAGTAAAATTTTCGGAGCCAAAAATTTCTCCATTAAAAACTACCATCATCTGGGCTACCAGAAACATTTGAATGAAATGGATTCCGTAAGGCTGATCAAAGAGGTAGAATTTGATATTATCCGGCTGGCTGAAATGATGAATTCTACAGAAAAGACAGAGCCGTTCTTCAGAAAAGCAGATCTGGTGACTGTAAACTGTGATGCAATTGAAAGCTTTAGTGAACCCTTTTCAATGAATCCACAGGTAAATGGGTTGAACAGAAGAGAAATCTGTGCCTATATGAAGGAAATCGGATTGAGTGAAAACCTGAAATCTGTCGGAATTTTTAATTATAATATTTATTCTGAAAACCAGTTGAACCATCAGCTTTTAGCACAGATGCTGTGGTACCTGATCGAAGGAATCAATATCCAGCATTCCCATCCGAAAGAAAGGCATTATGAGCTGTTCTACGTTTTGATAGATGACAGACAATATGCATTCAGGCGTGATACTTTCAGCAATTTGTGGTATTTTGGTGATGATGAAAATATAGAAAACTGCATTCCCTGCTCCAGAAAAGATTTTGATGAAGCTAAGAAGGGCTGGCTGAATGCAAGACTGACGAAAATTTAATGTATGACAAATGTTCCCTCAAGAGTATCCGTTATTGTTCCCGTTTATAATGTCGAAAACTATCTGGAAAAATGCCTCAGATCTCTGGTAAAGCAGAGCCTTTCTGATATTGAGATTATTGTAGTAAACGACGGAAGTAAAGATAACTCTGAAAAAATAATTAAAGAATTTGCACAAAGATATCCTGAAAAAATAAAAGCCTTTACCAAAGAAAACGGTGGGCTGAGTGATGCCCGTAATTTTGGAATCGACAGGGCGGCCGGAGATTATATAGGTTTTGTAGACAGTGATGATTATGTTACTGAAAACATGTTTGAAGAAATGCTTCTTTTGGCGGAAAAGCATCATGCAAAAATGGTCATCTGTAATATTCAGAAGGTGGATGAGAACGGAAAAATTGTCCAAAAATTGACACAGCTGCCCGATATGCCGGAGAAAATAGCCCTTGAACATAACTTTTCTGTATTTTCTGATATCAGCTATTTTGCATGCAATAAGCTGTTTAAAAAAGAACTTTTTAATCAGAAAAGATTTAAAAAAGGAGTTCATTTTGAAGATATTCAGCTGATTCCTCAGCTTTTGCTGGAATGTGAAACCATTGCACAAACTCAGAGCTTTCATTATCAGTATCTTGAACGTACTGATTCTATTACAAAAACCCACACAGAAAAAGGACTTGATATGTTAAAGGCTGTTTCTGATGTAGAGCAGGTATTTGGTAAATCTTCCTATTCCAATAAAAGGAAGGAATTGAAAAATTTTCAGATTTTTGAGGGCGTTTATTCGTTTTTGGCCTACCTGGCGTATGTGAAAAAAGACGAAATATTTTACAGCATGTCTGATCAGTTAGACCTTTTTATGAAGGAAAGACAAATAAAAATTCAAGATATATTGAAGTATAGTCGTTTTGGTAAGAATTATCTTTTATCTTTGCCTTTGAAGAAAAAGATTTTTTATCTGTTGTTTTTTGCAGGACAAAAAAGATTGATAAGAAAGTTGATTTAGTAAACACAAATGTAAGTACTATTGTTTCGGTCAGTAGAAAATGATAATAAAGTTCCTATTATGATTTTTTATTTTTGAGATACAAGTGCTGAATTAGAAAAGAATGAAAAACTTTGAATTGTTCTTAAGCGGATCGGGGATACCTATTTTCTATATAAAAATAGGATTAGGCTTCGTATTCTCCTTTTTAATTACATTTTTCTCTATTCCTACCATTGTCAAGATTTCAAGAAGAAAGAATCTGATGGATGAGCCTGGAATAAGAAGCTCACACCTTAGAGAAATTCCCAATCTTGGTGGAATTGCCATCTTTTATTCAATAGGAATCTGTGCCTCTATTTTTGCCTATGAATTGTTTGATCTCTACAAATTTTTATTTGCTTCATTAATTATCCTGCTCTATGTGGGAGTAATGGACGATATTGTCGTAATGAGAGCCTACAAAAAACTTGTTGCACAGATTGTTGTATCTTCCCTGATTGTTATTGGCTCCGATATCAGAATCAGAAGTTTATTCGGAATCTTCGGCGTATACGAGCTGGAGTATTTTGTAAGTGTGATATTCAGTATCGTAACATTTATTATTCTGATTAATGCATTCAACCTGATTGACGGGATAGATGGGCTTGCAGGCGGTTATTCCGTTATCTGTAGTGCTTTATTTGGAATTAGCTATTACCGTTTGGGAGAATATAACTATCCGCTGGTAGTACTATCTGTTGTTATCATTGGGACTGTATTGGCATTTTTGTATTATAATCTGTCAAACTACCGTACCCGCAAAATATTTATGGGAGATACAGGTTCTATGCTCCTTGGCTTTTTATTGGCTTTTACATCCATTTGTTTTATAGATATTTTTATAGATAAAAAACTGATCGATGTTCCCAGATATCACCTTCAGTCTGCTCCTGTAGTAGCGGTAGCTATTCTGATTCTTCCGATTGTAGATACTCTGAATGTCATTATGATCAGGCTTTACAACAAAAAATCACCATTTGATGCTGATAAAAACCATATTCATCACAAACTGCTGAAATTGAATCTTACTCATAGGAGATCAACTTTTTATATTATTCTCTACTATCTGATGATTGTTGGAGTGGCTTATTATTTAAGACATATTAATGTCAATCTTTTATTATTGGTGATTATTTCACTGGGTTTTTTTGGTGCTTATTTGCCGGATTTACTATATCGATTAAGAAATAACAAAAATTAACAATTAAATATTACTTTTGTAAACAATATTATATATATGATGAAAAACTTTAAATATTTATTTTTAATATTCCCTCTTTTAGTTACCTCATGTATTACAACAAAGGATGTAAGATACTTACAGCCAAGTGAGAGCCTTGTAATTAATGAAGAAGGTCTTGTTCCCTACAATATCCCTGTATACAGGATTACCAAAAATGATATCCTCAATCTTAACATTGTAACAACTCCCAAGGGAGATGCTGCACAGTTTTATTCTTCTTACAATTCCTCAGGAGGAACTGGAACCGGAGCTGTAACAAGTCCGGCCATGTCTGGTGGTGGTTCTGTAGGGGGAGGAGTTGGTACTACTTCCGGGATGAGCAGAGGAGGAAATACGAATTTCTATTTTAACGGACTCAAGGTAGATTCCAATGGTGATATCAATGTTTTTGGAATTGGCTATGTAAAAGCTGAGGGAAGAACATTAGAGGATATCAGAAAAGAAATTCAGGAAAAGGTAAATGAAAATTTCCAGGAAGGTAAATCTGAAGTAAGACTCAATACGGACGGTATCACTTATTATATTCTTGGTGATGTTGAAACTACAGGTCTTTCAGGAGAGAAAGTAGTTCATAAAAATACACTTACCATTACTGAAGCTTTAGCCATTAATGGCGGGCTGAACAGAACGATTGATAAGAAAGAGATCGTGATCCACAGAAAGCTTCCGGAAGGAATCAAAATTGCCAAAATAGATCTTACCAGAGAAGATCTTATGAACTCTCCTTTCTATTATGTGCAGAATGGAGATGAAATCTATCTGAGCACAAGAGCAAAAAGCTTGAATGGATTCGGAAAAGATCCAATTCAGACTTTAACAACAGGAGTTTCGGTAATTACTACGGCATTGTCTATTTATTTACTTCTTAAAAATCTTTAGTCATGATTCCAGAAAGAGTAACCGCTGTAGAGAAGAATAATTCTCAGAAAGAAAAGTATGGGTCGTTTGCGTTATTTGATTTAGAACACTTTTTAAGAAGAGTCCTTAAAAACTGGTACTGGTTTGTATTGATGTTTTTTATCGGCTATGCCGTTGCATGGGTATACAGTAAATACTATGCACAAAATATTTATGCATCAGATTTATCATTAAGTACCTCCAGTAAAGGTTCTGAGTTCTTACCAACACAGTCTAACCAGTCCATCAACTTCATCTGGGGTGATACCGGAAATCAGGATGGGCTTTATCTGAAAAAAATGCTTTTATCAAGATCCCACAACGAATTTTTGGTAAAAGAACTGGATCTTTTTGTTAATTATTCTACCAAAGGACTGATAAAATCCACTTACCTGGATAAAGATGATTCACCGGTTTTTCTTCAGATTGATAAAAAACATCTTCAGCAGATAGATTATCCTATTACCTTGATTCCTAAGGGTGATGGAGCATATCAGGTGGTTTTACCGGAAGAAGGAGAATCCACCAACCTGTATAATTATGAAGTGGAAGGGTTTCAGACTATCAATCGTTATAGCAGACCTGCTGATAAAATCATTAAAATCAATGAATGGTACAATGCTCCGAACCTGAGGTTCAGATTACTTAAAAATCCTGTTCCTTCTAAAATTCAGTTGGATAATATCATTGTAAACCTGAAATCGATCAATGAAAGTGTAAACGAAATTGTTTCTACTACAGGTGTTGATTTTGATAAAGAAATCAGGTCCATTATGATTATTACCAAAAAAGGCTATAATCTCAACAGCACAGTGAATTTCCTTAATAAATCTGTTGCAGAGTTACAAAAAAAGAGACTGGCTGATAAAAACGTAGTCAATAAGAATACCGATATCTTTTTAAAGGATAATCTTGATAACATCCGTAAAAAACTTGATTCAAGTGCGAGTGTGCTCAATTATTTAAAAACTTCGGAAAAACTTTATAATATTAAAGACAGAGACGAAAAATCTCTTGAAAAAATAAAAGAGCTCGAGGCTAAAAAAGCAGATATCATAAGCAAGATCAATTCTCTTAACAATATAAAAAACACGCTGCAGTCTCAGAATTTTGATAAAATGATCGGAACCAATGCTGCAGGTTTTGAAGATGGAGTATTCTCAGCAACAGTTACTGAGCTAAAAGCTCTATATACCAAAAGGGCAGAAATGGCTTCTATTTATAAGCCTTCATCAGAGCCCATGAGAGAGATCAACAGGCTTATTGATGAGGCAAGAATGGGATCATCGAACAGTTTAAGAGGATACTATAACAGATATTATGACGAGATCAACAAAATTGATCGTGATATTTCAGGAGCCAACTCGGATTTAGCTTCTTACCCTGAAAAAGAAAGAAGATATCTGGATGCAGAAAGAGGATATAATATGATTGAGGCCACTTATAATAGTCTTCTGGGAAGACAGAGCGATACTAAAATGAGAATGGCCACCAATCAATCCGATATTACGGTGATTGACCCGGCTAAAAATCTGGGACAAAGACCTATCGGGCCTAATGTCAAGCTGGCAAAAACTGTCATTATTTCAGGATTGCTGCTGCTTCCGTTACTTTTTATCTTTGTAGGTGAAGTATTAGACAGTAAAATCAGAAACATTAAAGAACTTTTAAGTGCTACAAAAATTCCGCTTCTTGGGGTAATAGGAAATAACAGCAATGAAAATATGCTTACCGTTCTGGAGCAGCCAAAATCATCTGTCTCAGAGGCCTTCAGAGGAATAAGAGCCAATATGAGATTCCTGATGGATAATGAAGGTGAAAAAGGAAAAGTTATTTTGATTACTTCCTCCATTGGAGGAGAAGGAAAAACTTATATTTCTATCAATTTAGCATCTGTAATAGGATTAAGTGATAAAAAAACAATCTTGTTAGGAATGGATCTTAGAAAACCAAAAATCTTTGGAGACTTTAAGATTGATAATAAATATGGGATTTCAAATTATCTTACAGGAGAAGTAGATATTGACCAGGTTATTAACAAGACCAAGATCCCTAATCTGGATGTTGCTACTTCGGGTCCTATCCCGCCAAACCCATCTGAGCTTTTGATGAGTCAGAGAAATATCAGATTTATAGAAGAACTCAAAGAAAAATACGATTTCATTATTATAGATTCGCCACCTGTAGGTCTTGTAGCAGACTCCTACGAGCTGATGAAGTATTCTGATGCTAATATATATGTTGTACGCCACGAATACACAGAAAAGTATATGCTGAAAATGATTACTGAAAAGTATCATAACGATGAAGTCAATAATCTGGGACTTGTCTATAATGACTATAATACCAAACAAGGCTACGGATATGGCTATGGCTATGGTTACGGGTATGGCTATGGTTATGGTTATTTCGATGAAGATAAAAATTATAAAGAGCCTTTACTGATAAGGATCAGAAATAAAGTACAGGTATTATTTAATAAAAAATAAAGCATTAAACCCTCATTTAATGGGGGTTTTTTCATATGTAAAGTATTTTCATTCTATGAAAAAAAGAATATTTTTGCCACTTTGCCGTTTACTTTATAACAAATTATGTTTTTTTGTTTATTTTTAACTAAACATTAAGATTATCATTAATATAAAAATGTTTTATATTTGCAAAAATTAAATTTTAAAATAACCATAAATCCATATTCTTTTATGAATAAAAAATTATTGTTTAGCTTCCTTGCCTTCCTTGGAGTGGTAAGTGTTAAAGCACAAAGAAACGAATTGGGAGTTCGTCTAGGTATGAGTAACCTAGTGGGAGATGTAGGAAGGACAAATTATATTTTACAAAAGCCGTTGGATTTAAGCAGAGCGTCAGATTGGGGAGTTCCATTTTATGGTGGTTTATTATATAGATTTAATTTTAACCCGCATCAGACTGTTAGATTGGATTTAGGATACAACCAGATCCAGTTCAGTGATAAAGCGGCAAAGGAAGATTATAGAAGAAATAGAAATTCATACGGAAAAAATAATGTGTATGAGGCGAGTTTAATGTTTGAATATAATTTTTTCCCGGTAAATAATGAGCAGATAAGCATGCTGAGCCCTTACATCTTCGGAGGTGTTGGTGCTTTGATGTTTGATGCTCCTAAAGCTACTCTGGTGAATGATTTCAGAAGAGATGCTGATGGTGTGGCACAGGCTCCGGTCAATGAATTGGATTTTACAACCACCACAGATTATTCATTGGGCAAAAAAGTAACAATGCATATCCCTTTTGGGGTGGGTTTAAAGTATAAATTCAACCATTCATGGGCAATATTTGCAGAAGCTACATTCAGATATACATTGACGGATCAGTTGGATCACAGCAAGATCCTTTCCAAAGATGTAAAAACTTCTTATAATGCTGATATTTTGGATCCTGCCACAGGCGGTTCATTATTACAGTCAGGAAATTATTATGCGGTTTCTAAAGAAAGAGAAGCAGAGTTTATTAAAAAGAGAAATATTGGAGATGGAAGATCCAAAGACTGGATAAATACTTTCAGTTTAGGACTTACATATTCGTTCGGAAGACCTCCGTGTTATTGTGAATAATATGTCGTTGATTAAAGAAAAAATAAATTCTGAGAATTTACCAAAACACGTAGCCATCATTATGGATGGTAATGGAAGATGGGCAAAATCTCGTGGCGAAGAAAGAACTTTCGGTCACAAAAATGCCATTAATGCAGTAAGAAATGCTATTAATGCTTGTAATGAGATTAATATTCCTTACTTAACATTGTATACATTCTCTTCAGAGAATTGGAATCGTCCAAGCGAAGAAGTGAATACCCTTATGAATCTGTTGGTAGAAACCTTACTGCTGGAAGCAGAAGAGATTTTCAGCAAAGGATTGAGAATGCATGTTATAGGGAATCTTGAGAAGTTGCCTGCATTAGTAAGAGAGCAGTTGGAACGTGTGGTAGAACTCACAAAAGAAAACACAAAAGGAAACCTTGTATTGGCTATTAGCTATGGCTCACAAAATGAAATACTGGAAGCTGTAAAAAACATAAGTTCTGATGTAAAAGAAGGAAAAGTAGAGATAGAAAATATAAACGAAAGTTTATTTGAAAATTATCTTTATACAAAAGATTTTCCTCCTGTAGATTTACTGATCAGAACCAGCGGCGAAATAAGAATAAGCAACTTCCTGCTTTGGCAGATTGCTTATGCTGAATTACAGTTTTTAAATGTTCTGTGGCCGGATTTCACCAAAGATATTTTCTTCCAGTGTATTGTGGATTATCAAAACAAGGAAAGAAGGTATGGTTTAACCGGTGAACAGGTAAAAGGCCAATAAATTTTTAAGAAAAGAAAGACTCGATAAAATGAAGTTTAGACTATTACCCATCATTATGTTTGCTGCTTCTGCACATTTTTATGGACAAGTAACTCCACAAGACAGCACAAAAGTAAATAATGCTGTACATGCAGAAAATGAGGCAGGAACTTATACTCTTAAAGACATCGTTGTAGATGGGGTAAAAAAATATACACCAGCTCAGATCTTAAGATTTACGGGCCTTACAAAAGGAGAAAGTGTAGACATTCCGGGACAGAAAATCAGCAACGCTGTAAAAAAACTTTGGGATACCCAATCTTTTTCTGAAGTGGAAGTTTATGTTCAAAGCATTGAAGGACAGACGATTGTTCTGAAATTTTATCTGCAGGATCTGAAAGAACTTGGAGAAGTGAAATTTACAGGAAAAGGAATCGGTAAATCTAAAAGTGAAAAACTGGCAAAGGATAACAACCTAAAACCAGGAACTAAGATCACTCAGAACTTGGTTTCAAGCCTTAAAACCAATGTCCCTAAAGACTACATCAAAAAAGGTTTTGCAGATGCCAAAATTACTATCCAGGATAAAGTAAATGCAGGAGATCCTGCTTTGGTAGACTGGACAATCAATGTAGATAAGGGTAAAAGAATTAAAATTGACCATATCGAATTTGAAGGAAACGATAATGTAACCGATAGCAAACTTAGAAATAAAGCTTTCAAAGAAACCAAACAAAAACGTTTCGGAATCGGTGGTATTTTGAAGTCCTCAAAATTCATTGAAGATAAATACCAGGAAGATAAGCAAAGCCTTATCAGTTATTACAACTCTCTTGGATACAGAGATGCTAAAATCGTTTCAGATTCAGTATGGAGAAACAAAAGAAATAACTACGAAATCAATGTAAAGCTTAACGAGGGTAAAAAGTATTATATCGGGGATATTACATTCACGGGAAATACAGTTTATTCAACAGAATATTTACAGAGATTATTAGGATATAAGAAAGGAGATATTTACGATGCCGTAGGATTCAACAAAAAAGTTGGGGAAGACGGAGGTAAAGAAGATGATTCGGATATTAAATCTGTTTACATGAATAACGGTTACCTTTTCTCTAATGTAACACCGGTTGAGAAATCAGTGTCAGGAGATGCCGTAAACCTTGAAGTCAGAATTAATGAAGGAGAGCAGGCTACCTGGAATAAAGTAACATGGCAGGGGAATACTACAACCCATGACCATGTAATTCTTAGAGCACTTAGAACAAAACCGGGAGAGCTGTTCAAGAAAACAGAAATCAAGAGAACCTATTTCGATTTAGCAGGGATGTCATTCTTTGATCCTCAGCAGGTCGGGCAGGATATCCAGCCAAATCAGGTAGATAATACCGTAGATATCAACTGGAAGCTTGTAGAAAAAGGATCTTCACAGGTTCAGTTACAGGCAGGTTACGGGGGTAACAGCTTTATCGGTACTTTAGGATTAACATTTAATAACTTCTCATTAAAGAATTTCCTTAAGTTTAAAGATTTCAAACCGGTACCTCAGGGAGACGGACAAACGTTCTCTATTCAGGTGCAGGCAGGACAGTACTTCCAGAACTACGGAGTATCATTCTCAGAACCCTGGCTATTTGGTACAAGACCAACAGCTCTTTCTGTAAGTTTGAATAACTCCAGAGTAAGATATACAGATCAGTACGGAGCAGCTCAGAAGTTGAATATCTTCTCCGCTTCAGTAGGATTAAACAGACTGTTGAACTGGCCGGATGATTATTTCTCACTTTACACTGGTTTACAGTTCCAGAAGTATGACTTTAATAACTATCCATTCCAGTTTGGAGATACCACAGAAAATAACGGTACTGCCAATAACTTCAGTATCAACTTAGGACTGAGCAGAAACTCAGCAGGTATTGACCCTATTTTCCCAACAATGGGATCCAATATTGAGCTTTCAGCAAAACTGACTCCTCCATACTCATTGTTTAAGAAAAAAGATTACTCCACAATGTCACCTATTGACAAATATAAGTGGATGGAATTCTATAAGATTAAATTCAAAGCAGATGTTTACAATGAGATCATTGGAAAACTTGTGTTAAGGTCTTCTGCTGAAATGGGATTCATGGACGGATATAACAGCCAGCTGGGAGCGCCGCCGTTTGAAAGATTCTACATGGGAGGTACAGGTCTTTTCGGAGGTCGATATGACGGTAGAGAATTGATCCCTTTAAGAGGATATGAAAATGCCAGTACAGAAGGAGGTCAGGCTGATGATATTACTCAAAGAGGAGGAGGTACCATTTATAACCGATTTACTTTAGAATTAAGATACCCGATCTCAATGAGCCAGACTGCAAAAATCTATGCCCTGACATTCGCAGAAGGTGGTAACGTATGGAATTCATGGAGTTCTTACAGCCCATTCCAGTTGAAAAGATCAGTCGGTGTTGGTGTAAGAGTTTATATGGGAGCATTTGGATTGATCGGATTCGACTTCGCACTGGGTCTTGATAAAACATTATCAGGTGACAAGTCCGGATGGAGAAACCACTTCTTGATGAACCAAACATTATAATTATTAAATATGAAGCACTTTAAAATAATTTTCACATTCGCATTACTCTTGCTTTTCGGGTTGAACAATGCCCAGAAAATCGGAGTAGTGGATACTAATGAAATTTTAAATAAATTACCTCAGTATAAAGAAGCCGAAGCAAGATTAAATTCTCAGATCGATACCTGGGAGTCTGAACTTCAAAACCTTCAGTCTGAATATGAAAGAAAAAAAGCTGCTTTTGAAAGTGAAAAAGTTTTATTGATAGGTGATCAGCTTAAACTTAGAGAAAAAGAAGTTACAGACCTAGATAAAAATATTAAAACGACAACAAGCTTACGTTTTGGAGCGAATGGTGAAATTACAAAACTGAGAACAAATCTGGTTCAGCCCTTTCAGGATCAGATCTGGGGAGCCATCAAAACAATGTCCGAAAAAAATGGCTTGGGCATAGTTCTTGATAAAAGCAATAACATTAGTGTTATTTTCCTTCAGTCAAAATATGATTACACCGAAAAAGTATTGTCTATCTTATTAAAAGGAACAGACAAGAAGGAAAAAACAAATAGTAAAGGCAAAAAATAATAAAAGAATTAACTTTTGCTATATTTTAAAATCTAAAAACAAATTAAATTATTTATTTACCAGTTATGAAAAAATTAAGTGTATTATTTGCAGCAGTAATGATGGTTGTATCTGTAGGTATGGCAAAAGCTCAAAAAATTGCTACTTTAGATGTAATGGGAGTTCTTAACGCGATGCCGGAGAAAAAGAAAGCAGATGCTGATCTTAAAACATTCTTAGATACTAAACAAGCTGAGATCAAGAAGAAAGCTGACGCAGCTCAAACTAAATATCAGCAATACCAAACTGAAGCTCCTAAGAAAACAGCTGACGAAAACAACGCAAGAGAAGCGGAAATGAAAAAATTAGCTGAAGAAATCCAGCAAATGCAGGAAAAAGCTCAAAAAGATCTACAGGCTAAGCAAGACGTAGCTTTCGGTCCTATTGAGAAAAAGCTAAACGATGCAGTAGAAAAAGTAGCTAAAGCTGGCGGATACGATTATATTATGGATGCAAACTCAACAGCATTCCTTTATAAAGGAGGACCAGACGCAACTCCAGCTGTGAAGAAAGAATTAGGAATTCAATAATTTCAGCAAATTAACAAAGATTTATAAAACCAACCGCCTCTTTTAGAGGTGGTTTTTTTATTTTTGCGGAATGGAAAAAGAAGTATCAACTACGGTCAAAGTTAGGTTTAGTGACTGTGATCCGATCGGACATTTGAATAATGTAAAATATCTTGAGTATATGTTCAATGCCAGAGAAGATCATGTGGAAACATTTTATGGATTCACTTATGAAGAATATACCAAGAAAACCGGCTGTACCTGGATTGCTATTCAGAACGAAATAGCCTATCTCAAAGAAGTAAGATATAATACACAGGTAGTGATCAGCAGCAAGACCATTGATGTACAGGATAGAACGGCAAAAGTGGAAATTCTCATGAAGAGCCTGGATGAAAAAACAATTCATGCTGTACTTTGGGTGACTGTTATTTATTTTAATGTTAAAACAAGAAAATCAGAAGTTCATCCAGAAGATATCAAAGAGATTTTTGATCAGTTTTATGTAGATCTTATCCAGAAGGACTTCCAGTCAAGGGTGAAGTTCTTAAGATCTCAGAATGCCAAGAACTCTTAACTCCATTTCTTATTGAAGGTTCCAATTTAAAAATTAATAATAAACAAATGAAAAAAATAGCAGTAATAGGTAGTAACGGACAATTGGGAAACTGCATAAAAAAAATTGCCCCGGATTTTGAACATCTGTATGAGTTCCTGTTTACAGACTCATCTACGTTGGATGTTACCAATGAAGAGCAGGTGAACGATTTCTTTTATGATAACAAACCTGATTATTGCATCAATGCCTCTGCATATACCGCAGTTGATCTGGCAGAGAAGGAAAAAGAAAAAGCCTTTGCCGTAAATGCTGGTGGAGTGTCTCATCTTGCTCAGGCATGCGCAGATTATAAATCCGTTCTGATACATGTTTCTACAGACTATGTTTTTGATGGAACCACAAATCTTCCATATGCTGAAGATGATTTTACAAATCCAATAGGAGTATATGGTTCATCAAAAAGAGAAGGAGAGGAGCTTGCACTGGAAATCAATCCAAAGACGATCATTATAAGAACGTCATGGCTGTATTCCGAGTTTAATAAGAACTTTGTGAAAACAATGTTGAATCTTTTCTCTCAGAAAGAAGAATTGGGAATTGTTGCTGACCAGTTTGGACAGCCAACCAATGCCAATGATCTGGCAGAAGCTATGATGAGAATTATCGAAGCACCAAAGAAAACCTATGGCATTTTCCACTTCTCAAACTATCCGGAGACAACCTGGTTTGAATTTGCCAAAAAAATTGCTGAGTTTTCAAAATCATCAGTAAAATTAAATCCATTGACAACCGAAGAGTATCCAACTCCTGCCAAAAGACCAGTAAGAAGTACTATGTCTCTGGATAAAATAGAAGAAGTTTATAAAATAGAACCCAAACATTGGGAAAACAGTCTTGAAGAATGTGTTGAAATCCTTTCACACCAATAATATATATGAAGAATATTGCAATCCTCTTTTCTGTATTATGCATCCAGCTGTGGAGCGCACAGAATGTTTATATGACCAGAGTTGAAAAAACAAATGACAATGCAGATAAATTCTTCTACAGAAAAGATGTTGCCGCTGCAGATGCTGTTTATTTAGGAGAAGTAGAAGTACAGGGATTTTCAAAAGATGATGCACTCGTATTTTCCCTGGTATATAAAAAAGCAAAAGAGATTGGTGCCAATACATTCGAATTAAAACCTTTCGAAAATGTTGATGGTACCCCTCAGGCATTCAATGCTGCCAATTATAAAATCGCTTTATATTACACACCTAAAGAAAAATTGGCGGCTAAGCATGGGGAGATGTATATATTTGCTTCTTCTGAAAAAGATCAGAAAATAAATGTTAACCGTAAAGACTATATTATTTCTCCCAGATCATTTTTAAAATTAAAAGTGGTTCCGGGGGAAATCTATACGATTTCAACCAAAAAGCTTTTAGGCTCTACAGTGAAAGTTCAACCAAAAGCCAATGATGACAATCTTTATTTTCAGGTTTCCTCTCTAAAAGTAAAATCAGACAACTCAGGAGTAGGAGGTTTGAATCTGAAATCCGGAGATATCATTGGCCTTGAGAAGTCTTATGCAGAATTTTTAAGTGTAATATATAAAGAAAACACCCCATAAAACTCCATTATAATTACCTTATTTCGGATTGAACTTTAAATACACTGAATATAATAGTGATTTGTTTAAAATTTTTCCCCCTGCTACCCAGTCCTTTAGGAACAAATATCACCGTAATGTAAAATTTATGTTAAATAAACTTGTTTTGCGTTGTAGGAAGTTGCTATCTTTGCCCCACTGAAAACGAGAGTATAACAGTAGCGCAGAAGCGCCTTTAGATAGGCATAAACGATATTACTTCAAAAAAGAAACAGACGAAAAAAACTTTAAAACTTTTTATAAAAAAAGTTGCCAGTTTAAAAAGAGTTTGTATCTTTGCAGTCCCAATTAGAGGGAGCGCAGGAGTATAGAGATTGAGGTTTTGAGAAGGATTAAGGTTACTTAAAAAAACTTTAAAATTTTCTTCAAAAACATTTGGTCATTAAAAAATAAAGTTTTACTTTTGCACTCGCAAATACGGAGCGACACTGACAGAGAGATTGCTTCGTTACAAAGCGGAAGATATAAAGATCATTGACATACAATATAACAACCAAGTAAGGAAAAACTAAAGCGTTAAAAACTTTGAGTGAGTCAGACAAACATACAATGGAGAGTTTGATCCTGGCTCAGGATGAACGCTAGCGGGAGGCCTAACACATGCAAGCCGAGCGGTAGAGATCTTTCGGGATCTTGAGAGCGGCGTACGGGTGCGGAACACGTGTGCAACCTGCCTTTATCTGGGGGATAGCCTTTCGAAAGGAAGATTAATACCCCATAATATACTGAATGGCATCATTCGGTATTGAAAACTCCGGTGGATAGAGATGGGCACGCGCAAGATTAGATAGTTGGTGAGGTAACGGCTCACCAAGTCTACGATCTTTAGGGGGCCTGAGAGGGTGATCCCCCACACTGGTACTGAGACACGGACCAGACTCCTACGGGAGGCAGCAGTGAGGAATATTGGACAATGGGTGAGAGCCTGATCCAGCCATCCCGCGTGAAGGACGACGGCCCTATGGGTTGTAAACTTCTTTTGTATAGGGATAAACCTACCCTCGTGAGGGTAGCTGAAGGTACTATACGAATAAGCACCGGCTAACTCCGTGCCAGCAGCCGCGGTAATACGGAGGGTGCAAGCGTTATCCGGATTTATTGGGTTTAAAGGGTCCGTAGGCGGATCTGTAAGTCAGTGGTGAAATCTCACAGCTTAACTGTGAAACTGCCATTGATACTGCAGGTCTTGAGTGTTGTTGAAGTAGCTGGAATAAGTAGTGTAGCGGTGAAATGCATAGATATTACTTAGAACACCAATTGCGAAGGCAGGTTACTAAGCAACAACTGACGCTGATGGACGAAAGCGTGGGGAGCGAACAGGATTAGATACCCTGGTAGTCCACGCCGTAAACGATGCTAACTCGTTTTTGGAGCGCAAGCTTCAGAGACTAAGCGAAAGTGATAAGTTAGCCACCTGGGGAGTACGAACGCAAGTTTGAAACTCAAAGGAATTGACGGGGGCCCGCACAAGCGGTGGATTATGTGGTTTAATTCGATGATACGCGAGGAACCTTACCAAGGCTTAAATGGGAAATGACAGGTTTAGAAATAGACTTTTCTTCGGACATTTTTCAAGGTGCTGCATGGTTGTCGTCAGCTCGTGCCGTGAGGTGTTAGGTTAAGTCCTGCAACGAGCGCAACCCCTGTCACTAGTTGCCATCATTAAGTTGGGGACTCTAGTGAGACTGCCTACGCAAGTAGAGAGGAAGGTGGGGATGACGTCAAATCATCACGGCCCTTACGCCTTGGGCCACACACGTAATACAATGGCCGGTACAGAGGGCAGCTACACTGCGAAGTGATGCAAATCTCGAAAGCCGGTCTCAGTTCGGATTGGAGTCTGCAACTCGACTCTATGAAGCTGGAATCGCTAGTAATCGCGCATCAGCCATGGCGCGGTGAATACGTTCCCGGGCCTTGTACACACCGCCCGTCAAGCCATGGAAGTCTGGGGTACCTGAAGTCGGTGACCGTAACAGGAGCTGCCTAGGGTAAAACAGGTAACTAGGGCTAAGTCGTAACAAGGTAGCCGTACCGGAAGGTGCGGCTGGAACATCTCATTTTAGAGCGTCTTAAAGACGTTAAACAAAATCAGTATCGTAAGATACATTATACTTACTTAAAGCATAGCTTTAGTTTTTTGTTTGGTTGCTATATAAAAATACAAAACCCACTAGAAATTAGTAAAGGGATTGAGAGAGGCAAAGAAGATAAAAGCAGAGAGAGAAAGACGAAGAAATTAGTCTATTATCAATCAGTCTATCATCTTTTACGTCTAAAAGACAGTCTCGTAGCTCAGCTGGTTAGAGCGCTACACTGATAATGTAGAGGTCGGCAGTTCGAGCCTGCCCGAGACTACTAATTAAAGCGGTAAGCATTAAGCTGGAAGCAGTAGGCAATACGCCTAAAGCTTATAGCGTAAAGCCTGCAGCACCTAGAGGGGAATTAGCTCAGCTGGCTAGAGCGCCTGCCTTGCACGCAGGAGGTCAAGGGTTCGACTCCCTTATTCTCCACAGTTTTGGAAGACTGATTTAAAAGTTACGAATGGAGCCAAAAACAACATTTGTTCATCAGTTGGAAAAGAAGAAATTAAGATCATTGACATTAACGGTAAAGACATCACAAAGAGAAAACCGAGCGCATAAAGCGCTTGAGTAACCAATAGGAAAGAAATCGTTAAGGGCGTATGGCGGATGCCTAGGCTTTCAGAGGCGACGAAGGACGTGGTAAGCTGCGAAAAGCTGCGGGGATTGGCACACACGAATTGATCCGCAGATATCCGAATGGGGCAACCCGGCATATTGAAGATATGTCACCTCGTAAGAGGAGCAAACCCGGAGAACTGAAACATCTAAGTACCCGGAGGAAAAGAAATCGAAGAGATTCCGTAAGTAGTGGCGAGCGAAAGCGGATTAGCCCAAAAGTCTTTTTATGTTTAGAGGAATGTTCTGGAAAGAACAATCGTAGAAGGTGATAATCCTGTACTCGAAAGGCATAATAAGATGATAAATGAGTAGGGCGGGACACGTGAAATCCTGTCTGAATATGGGGGGACCATCCTCCAAGGCTAAATACTCCTGAAAGACCGATAGTGAACAAGTACTGTGAAGGAAAGGTGAAAAGCACTTCGAATAGAAGGGTGAAATAGAACCTGAAACCGTACGCCTACAAGCGGTCGGAGCAGCGTAATGCTGTGACGGCGTGCCTTTTGCATAATGAGCCTACGAGTTAATTTTACTAGCGAGGTTAAGGTATTAAGTACCGGAGCCGGAGCGAAAGCGAGTCTGAATAGGGCGTATAGTTAGTAGGATTAGACGCGAAACCTTGTGATCTACCCATGGGCAGGTTGAAGCTCTGGTAACACAGAGTGGAGGACCGAACCGGTTGACGTTGAAAAGTCTTCGGATGACCTGTGGGTAGGGGTGAAAGGCCAATCAAACTGGGAGATAGCTCGTACTCTCCGAAATGCATTTAGGTGCAGCGTCGTATATAAGTTTATTAGAGGTAGAGCTACTGATTGGATGCGGGGGTTTCATCGCCTACCAATTCCTGACAAACTCCGAATGCTAATAAATGTTCTGCGGCAGTGAGGGCATGGGTGCTAAGGTCCATGTCCGAGAGGGAAAGAACCCAGACCAACAGCTAAGGTCCCCAAATATATGTTAAGTTGAAGCAACGCGGTTGGACTGCATTGACAGCTAGGATGTTGGCTTGGAAGCAGCCATTCATTTAAAGAGTGCGTAACAGCTCACTAGTCGAGCGGTCCGGCATGGATAATAATCGGGCATAAACATATTACCGAAGCTATGGATTTATATTTTAGATATATCTGGTAGGAGAGCATTCTATTTGCGCCGAAGCAGTACTGTGAGGTATTGTGGAGCGGATAGAAAAGAAAATGTAGGCATAAGTAACGATAAAGCAGGCGAGAAACCTGCTCACCGAAAGACCAAGGCTTCCTCAGCCATGCTAATCAGCTGAGGGTTAGTCGGGACCTAACGCGAACCCGAAAGGGGTAGTGGATGGACAATGGGTTAATATTCCCATACTTGCTCACAATAAAAGGGGACGGTTGGATGTAGCTGCTGGAGACTGACGGAATAGTCAAGGCCTAGCCTTCGGGCGAAGCTGCTGTAGTGTAATCTGATCCAAGAAAAGCCGAAGTGAAGCAACCCGTACCAAAACCGACACAGGTGGTCGAGGAGAGAATCCTAAGGTGCTCGAGTGAGTCGTGGCTAAGGAACTAGGCAAAATAGTCTCGTAACTTCGGAAGAAGAGACGCCATCAGCAATGGTGGCCGCAGTGAAGAGGCCCAGGCGACTGTTTATCAAAAACACAGGACTCTGCTAAATCGAAAGATGCTGTATAGGGTCTGACACCTGCCCGGTGCTGGAAGGTTAAGGAAGGTGCTTAGCGTAAGCGAAGGCATTAACTGAAGCCCCAGTAAACGGCGGCCGTAACTATAACGGTCCTAAGGTAGCGAAATTCCTTGTCGGGTAAGTTCCGACCTGCACGAATGGTGTAACGATCTGGGCACTGTCTCAGCCACGAGCTCGGTGAAATTGTAGTATCGGTGAAGATGCCGATTACCCGCAATGGGACGAAAAGACCCTGTGAACCTTTACTATAACTTCGTATTGACTTTGAGTAAGTAATGTGTAGGATAGGTGGGAGGCTTTGAAGCAGGCACGCTAGTGTTTGTGGAGCCGACGTTGAAATACCACCCTTTACTTACTTGGAGCCTAACTTCTTTCAGAAGGACATTGCGTGGTGGGTAGTTTGACTGGGGTGGTCGCCTCCAAAAGAGTAACGGAGGCTTTCAAAGGTACCCTCAGCACGCTTGGTAACCGTGCGTAGAGTGTAATGGCATAAGGGTGCTTGACTGTGAGACCAACAAGTCGATCAGGTGCGAAAGCAGGACATAGTGATCCGGTGGTTCCGTATGGAAGGGCCATCGCTCATAGGATAAAAGGTACTCCGGGGATAACAGGCTAGTCTCCCCCAAGAGCTCACATCGACGGGGAGGTTCGGCACCTCGATGTCGGCTCGTCACATCCTGGGGCTGGAGAAGGTCCCAAGGGTTGGGCTGTTCGCCCATTAAAGTGGCACGCGAGCTGGGTTCAGAACGTCGTGAGACAGTTCGGTCTCTATCTATTGCGGGCGTTAGATGTTTGAGAGGGCTTGATTCTAGTACGAGAGGACCGAATTGAACAAACCTCTGGTGTATCAGTTGTACCGCCAGGTGCACCGCTGAGTAGCTACGTTTGGAAGAGATAAGCACTGAAAGCATATAAGTGCGAAACTCGCCTCAAGATGAGACATCTTTTAAGGGTCGTTGTAGATGACGACGTTGATAGGCTATAGGTGTAAAGACAGTAATGTCATAGCCAAGTAGTACTAATTACCCGTAGATTTATAGCCTTTGGTTGCTATATCATATAATAAATGACAAGTTCTTTATGCGCAGCGAAGGTTTTGTCTTTGTGAAAGTTTTTATCGCTTAAAACGCAATAAGCTTAAGGCTTCAAGCCTGATGCTTAAAGCTATATACCTTCTTTAGGGTGGTTTTAGCGGTGGGGCTCACCTGTTCCCATTCCGAACACAGAAGTTAAGCCCACCAGCGCCGATGGTACTGCTAACGCGGGAGAGTAGGCCGCCGCCAGTTTTTATTTTATTTTTAAAAAATCCTTTATCATAACGATAAAGGATTTTTTTTGTTTTATACCCAGCTCAATGTATGAGTAATGAGTAATACATCGATTATTCATCATTCATCACTTATCATTCATCATCTATCATCCATCATTGATCACTTATCAATGATAACGGACAGTACACCCTCCAATGGTCACTCCGGTAGGAGTCTCAACAAAGTATCATCAAATAATTTACAGTATTAAATCGTCTGGATTAAAGGAATCATAAAGACTCTAATAAAGGAGGCTGGATTCCTGCGGAATGACACAGTGGAAAGAAGCGGTGTAAATGAAAAAGAGAGACGCCATTGGAAGCACTAGATCAATTGGAAGGAATGTTTAAGACACTGTTGAAAGATCATTATCCGGTTCAGCATAAAATTATTCATTCTTATGGCTGATATCTTGTTTGATTTCACTACTATCGTTTATTCCACCCATTGTCACTCCGATTTCTATGACAAAAACAAAGAATTATTATAGTTTTTTTCATAAAGTTTCCCTGTTCTGATTATTGCAAAAATTCTATGAATAATTTTGTTTCTCACAGCGTTTAAAACTGCCATTTTGTTTTTACCATCACTTATTTTTCTGTGATAATATATTTTTAAATCATTTTCTAGTCTCACAGCTCTCATTGCAGCCATATGAAGTACTGTTTTCAATGATTTATCCGCATAATAAGAAAGCTTAGGTTTACATTTTATTGATGTTCCAGATTGATAGCCAAAGGGGACCACACCTGCATAACAAGCTAATTTTCTGGGGTTATTAATCTTTGTCAACCCTTCTGTTTTAGCAATAATCATCCAGCTTAATACTTTTCCTACTCCTGGAATACTTTGTATACATTGCTTCTTGGAGTATAAATCTGAGTCATTATCAATGAGTTGTTCTATTTCATTTTCTAAAAAATCTATATGCTTTTCTAAAACTTCAATCTCCTTTTTATTCATTTTTAAAAATTTAGAATCATATCCTATACTTTCAAGTTGTGAATAAAGATGTCTTTGCTTTAATAAAGAAGCTCTTAGCTTTATCTTAGAATTTCGCTCAGAAAACAGCACTTTAATTTTCTTTATGTTATCAGAGCATGGTTTCCATTCTATAAGCTCTTTTTCATGTTTCTCTGTGAACTCACAGATCCTTTTAGCATCAATTTTATCATTTTTACCCCTTATTAAGCCTATACTTTTCTTTAAGTGTAAGGGGTTAAGTACAAAAACTTTAAAATTAAAATACTCCAGAACCTGATATAATTCCCAATTATATCTTCCTGTATTTTCCATGGAAACTATAATCTCAGATTTCGGCTCTTGAAAAATTTTGAAGAATACTTTGATTGCCTTAGCTTCATTGGCAATAACATTAAAAGAATAAGAACCACACTTTTTAATACAGATATCCAGTGTCTTGGCACTAATGTCAATACCTATTACAATTTTTTCCATACTTTTGGTTTAAGTTATAAATGTAAGAGCAATTCATCTGATTCTTAACACCTTGATAATGGGCTTTAAATCCCGAATTTCTATTTAAGTCTTTTGATGAAAAAGCATTTAGTTCTTTATCGGAGTATGAATCATATTCTAAGGAATCTATAGTGTAACTAAATGCTTGCTCTTTTCTAAATGTAATCATTTATTTCATAGAACTAATCTAAAGGCAGGAGTCTCAACAAAGTATTATCAGATAACCAGTATTACTTTTGCTTTTTAACCTTTAAATCATAAAGACTCTAATAAAGTAGGCTGGATTCCTGCGGAATGACACAGTAGAAAGAAGCGGTACAAATGAAAGAGCAGGACGCCATTGGAACCATCAGATCAATTGGAAGGAATGTTTAAGACACTGTTGAAGATCATTACCCCGGTTCAGCGTAAAATGATTCACTCTTACAGCTGATATGATATCTTCTTTGATTTCGCTGCTATCGTTTATCCCATCCATTGTCCCTCCGGTAGGAGTCTCAACAAAGTATCATCAAATAATTTATAGTATTAAATCGTCTGAATTAAAGGAATCATAAAGACTCTAATAAAGGAGGCTGGATTCCTGCGGAATGACACAGTAGAAAGAAGCGGCGTAAATGAAAAAGAAAGACGTCATTGGAACCACTAGATCAATTGGGAAGGGATATTTAAGACTGTTGAAGATCATTACCCCGGTTCAGCATAAAATTATTCATTCTTACAGCTGATATCTTCTTTGATTTCACTACTATCGTTTATTCCAACCATCTGTCACTCCGCAGGAGTTTCAACAAATCCATTAT
This sequence comes from Chryseobacterium sp. CP-77, assembly GCF_036362765.1. Classification (NCBI taxonomy): domain Bacteria; kingdom Pseudomonadati; phylum Bacteroidota; class Flavobacteriia; order Flavobacteriales; family Weeksellaceae; genus Chryseobacterium; species Chryseobacterium sp. CP-77. The sequence goes on along the minus strand of NZ_CP143637.1, from coordinate 3,026,753 downwards.
TTTCTTCAACTCAATCCCCACAAAGTACCAGATTCAAACTGGAGCTCTTCTAACTTTAGATTTCACTTAATTATTTAAGTATCAAAAGCTTTACACTCATAGTAATGATTTAAGATATTGTAATTATAAAGATTTGGTTGCTTTTATTAATGGATTTAGCATAAATAATTAATGATTGTATATTAATTTAATAAGAATTACGTTTATTTGTTGAAATATCTAGTGATATTGTTAAATATATACCAAATCTAATTTTTATGAAGAAAACCATTTTAAAGGTTGGGCTGCTCCAATCCTTATTCTTTTTCGGTGGATTGTATGCACAAAGTGATTCAACTAAAGCGTCAAAGATTGATGAAGTAGTTGTTACAGCTTATGGTGTAAAAAAAGAAAAAAAAGCGCTGGGATATTCTTTCCAGGATGTGAAAGGACAAACCCTTGTCGACGCCAAAGAAAATAATGTTACCAATGCATTGGCAGGAAAAGTTGCCGGGTTACAAGTGATTAAAGGAAGTTTTGGACCAGGTTCTTCCTCCAAAATTAACCTGCGGGGGTTTAATTCGTTTACAGGAGATAATCAGCCTCTTATTGTGGTAGATGGAGTTCCGTTAAGTAATAGTTTAGGATCAAAGGCTAAGCAGAATGGAAAGGATTCTAATAACGATTTCTGGAATCCGGATCTTGATATGGGTAATGGTTTAAGTGATATCAATCCGGACGACATTGAAAGTCTTTCTGTTTTGAAAGGTGGTGCTGCTTCTGCTCTTTATGGTTCCAGAGGTGGAAATGGTGTTATTTTGATTACTACAAAAACCGGTAAAAGAAAAGGGGGATTAGGAATTACATATTCTACAAGCTTAGGTTTTGAAAATATTTTTATGAAACCTGATTTGCAGCATAGTTTCGCACAAGGAAGTAATGGTTTGGTCAATCCTACGGGGACCGACAATACAACATCCTGGGGACCAACTTTTGAAGGTTCAAATATGACAGTCCACGATAACTTAAAAAGCTTTTTTAAGACAGGAACTAATTCTCAGCATACATTGAGCTTTCAGGAGAACATTGGTGAAGGATCAAGTTTGTACACTTCTGCTAATTATTTAAGCAGTAATAGCCAGATTCCGAACTCAAAATATGAGAGGTTCAATTTTATGGCGAAAATGAATTCTAATTTTGGGGCTAATAAAAGATGGACAACTGAGGTGAAAGCTCAGTATATGAGTGTTAAAGGTACAAACAGACCCTCTGCAGGGCAAGGTGACGGGAATTACTACCCGGGAATCCTTCTGATGCCTCAAAATGTTGATATAAGAGATTATCGTGAGGGGCAGATGCAAAATGGAGTGACATCGCGCTGGATAACCTCAAATGGAATTAATCCCTATTGGACCGCCTATAATGCATTGAACGCTGATAAAAAAGACCGGTTTTTATTAAACGGTTATCTTAAATATCAATTTAATAACTGGCTGAGCGCAGATGTAAGATTAGGAACGGATTTCTATTCCTTAAATTCGGATACCAGGGTTTGGACGGGATCCAGACGTAATAATTCTTACTCTACCGGTCAGGAAAAGTTTTATGAAAATAATTATATCATAAGTCTTAATGCTAAAAAAGATGATATTGTTGGTAAATGGGGAGGATCGCTTTCAGTTTATGGACAGATGATGGAAAGCAGGGATAAAGCATTATATTTTTCCACACAAAATCTCGTTGTTGCCAATGTTTTCAGTACGTCTAATACGAGTGATCTTGCTTCTGTTACAACAACCGAAGTTGATATGTGGAAAAAAATTAATTCAGTATTTGCTGCTGCTGAAATTAATTATGACGGATATTGGTTTCTGAATGCTACGGCAAGAAATGATTGGTCTTCTACTTTGAATATAAATAACAGGTCTTATTTTTATTCTTCTGTGAGTACTTCATTAGTTTTGACAGATATGCTGAAAAAATTAAATGGTACTACTTTAAATGCCTTAACATTTGCTAAGCTTCGCGCGGCATACGCAGCTACAGGAAATTCTTTACAACCCCAACAGTTATATAATACCTATACCGCTTCCACAGATCCAAGCGGACATGTAGTGCTAACAAGAAATAAAATTCTTTTTAATTCAGATCTTCATGCCGAGAAGCTTAAAAGTTTTGAAGTCGGTGCAGATATGAAGTTTTTTGACAAAGTCTCTTTAGACATAAGTTATTTTAGTAATAATGCGACAGAGCAACTGATAGATTTACCAATAAATCCTCTTTCCGGATATGAGAAAAAGAAAATTAATTCAGGAGGGTTGCATAACAAAGGGTTTGAATTCGTAATGAATACGGATATCTTTAAGAAGGAAAGCTTTGTGTGGAATGTCAATGCCAATTTTTCAACGTTAAAAAGCAACATCGATAAAATTGATGGAATTGTTTCAAAATATCCTTTATCAGGTTTTGATAACGTTGCTTTCTTCGCAGAAGTAGGAAAGCCTTACGGAGCCATTTACGGAACAAAATTCTTAAGAGTAGAAGATACCAGCAGTCCTTATTACGGAAAATTGATTGTGGATCAAAACGGATTACCGCAGGCAACGCCTGATCAATATTATTTAGGAGATCAAACCCCGAGAGCTTTGTTTGGCTTTACAAACAGTTTTGTTTATAAAAATATCGGACTTTCATTTTTAATTGACGGAAGAATCGGAGGTAAATTTTTCTCTGCAACACAAGCTGCATTACAAGCGAACGGACTTGCTGCAGACACCGCGCCCGGAGGAAAACGTGATAATATGATTTTGGATGCCGTAGTGGAGGGAAATGGCGGTTATACAGCAAATACAAAAGAAATTACTCAACAGGATTATTGGGGAGCTGTAACATCCGGAAATTTAGGAATTACAGAGCAAAACATTTATGATGCTACCAATATTCGTTTAAGAAATATTCAGCTGACTTATAATTTTCCTAAAAGTATTTTCCAAAAACTAGCCTTACAGAGTGCTAAAGTAGCTTTTACGGCCAATAACGTATGGATGATCTATAGTAAAGCTAAAGGAGTCGACCCGGAATCTGTATTCGCAATTAATTCTAATGCTACAGGATTTGAAAACCTCGCTTTTCCTACTTCAAGATCTTACTTATTTACAATCACTTTAGGCTTTTAATTAACAACTGAAACAATGAAAAAATATATCTTATCATTTTTTACGATTGGTTTACTATGTACTTCATGCAATGATTTTGAAGACATTAATAATAACCCGTTTGCCGTAGACGCTAATAAGGCAGAACCCGAATATTTATTAAATAACTCAATTCTCGGTGCCCAGCAGGATCCTAATATTGCAGAACGTGTTTTTGTTTTATACTGGAAAACGGCAGCAAGACAGCACTTGACAACCGGAATTGCAGGTGGAACTTACGATGATTCCTGGACTTCCGAATACTGGAAATACATTTCAGATTGGCTGAATAATGCGAATGCAGCCATTCAGTTGGCTAATGAAAAAAAGGCGGCCGGGCAGGGAAAACCTTATCATGACAATGTTATTCAGGTTTCCAGAATCTGGAGAGCTTATTTAATGAGTGAATTTTCGGACAATTTCGGACCTCAACCTATTCAGGCTTTTCAGGGAACGAATCCTACTTTTAATTCTGAAAAAGAAGTGTATTATTTTATCTTGGAAGAATTGAAAGATGCAGTCGCAAAAATGGACACAACCCAAGGAGTACCATCCAATAAAAATGCCTATGATATGGTGTATGGGTTTAATTGGAATCAATGGGTCAAATATGCCAACTCTATGAGGATGAGAATTGCCATGAGAATTGCCGAAGTTGATCCTTCAAAAGCAAAAACAGAGTTTGAAGCAGCGGCAAGTTCAAATATGTTTATTGCTACAAGTGCAGATAATTTTAAAGTTGCTGAAAAACCAGGATGGGATGCGCTAACAGGTGTAATGTCCAGAGAATGGAACTCTCAAATTTTATCAGCAACCCTTAATAATTTATACATTGGCCTGGGAGGAGTAAATTCTACAGACCAATTACCAGCAGCTCAACATACACAGGTAAAAGCATCTGATTATATTGGTATAAAATATGATCAACAGTTCACTACAATGACTAACGACCCAAGTGCAGGATACTGGCTGGACGGATTACCTAATAAAATTGATCCCAGAGCCTATAAGACATTCTATATTCCGGGGGATCTTACAAGCCCGGTTTACTCATTGTATCCTACTTATACCAACCAGGCAACTACCAATCACGGAGATCTTACTTTTGAAGACAATTCTAAAATAACAATAAATACCGTAAATACCTGGAACGCCTATACTATTGGAAATTGGGGAGTAAAAGGACAGAGAAACGGCTTAAGAAATGTAGTAGGATGTATGCCGGCTTTAGGTAAGCAGTACAGGGAAAGTAAGAATGCAAGAATATTTTTTGCAAGCTGGGAAACCTATTTCCTTCTGGCAGAAGCTGCATTGAAAGGCTGGACCGTTCCAATGAGTGATGAAGCTGCTTATAATAAAGGAATTCAGGAAAGTTTTGTTTATAATGGAGTTTCACAATTCTATGGTCAATATATTGCTTCAACAGATTATAACCGTGACGGTACTTCTGTCTCTTACAGTCATATTATAGAACCGGGAGCAAGCCATACCATGAAATATAAAGATCCTGTAACCGGGAACTTAGTTTCTGTTGAAATTAAATATCCTGTGAATACCATTTATAAGAACGGATCGGTAAAAAATGATAAACTGACAAAGATTATTACCCAGAAATATATTGCCAATATGCCTTGGCTACCGTTAGAATCCTGGAATGATCAGAGAAGACTTGGGCTGCCGTTTTTTGAAAATCCAGCCATCGAAACTCCATTGCCCAACCTTCCTAATCTGAGCTCAGGGAACTATATGACAAATTCTATTCAGAATTTCCCTCAGAGATTAAGATATCCAAGTACTTTCAGAAATACGGATCAGCCTGGATATGATAAAGCTGTACAATTACTTGGTGGTACAGATGCTGTCCTGACACCTCTTTGGTGGGCCAAACATTAATTAAGTTTAAATATTAAAAAGCAATCCTTTTCTGATTTTGAAAAGGATTGTTTTTTTAGATACAAATGGACTGAATATCTCTTTAATGTATTGTTCAATTTCTGCTAAAAGTACTGTATGGATTAGCCTAGGAGTTTTAATTGGCTCCAATGGTAAAAACAACCTGTGTACTATATGCTGTCGCAGGAATTGTCACGGAAACGCCGCCTATTTCCAGCTGTACATTAATGCCTGAATAATCTACACTGTTACTAAGTCCTAGAACTCCGGTAAAAGTAATTGTTGAAAGGGTTGCGGCATTAGCTTGCGGTATTTCTATATAATTAGCCGTACCGCCATTAATTGTAGCCGTACACAAAACACAAAGGCCATTGATTGTTGCTGTACCGCCACTTCTTTTTGCATAAAGTTTCAGAGAGCTGTTCCAGGAAGTAGGAGCAAGCTGCATGCTGATTCTGGCCCCGGAACTTGTGAGAAGATTCAGAAAAGATCCGGGTAAATGGCCTGATAATGTTAATAGACTGGGATTGTTGTAAGTTCCGGCATAATTAGTTCCGGCTTCTGTAATAGTGGGTACAGTTGCAGTCCAGCTGGTTCCCGTAATATTTATGGTTTGTCCATTAAGATTGCTTCCCATTATTAAAATAATAACGCATAGAAATCTTTTCAGGGATGGTTTTATGATGGGATTTTTAGTGTTCATTTTCGGTTTACTCTGTGATGGTGTAGGTGATGACAATAGCTGTATTAGCCTGTGCTGCTAAATTCGCATAAGTATTTGTGGTCAGTGAAATGGTGAGTGCATGTCCGTTATTGGCCCCATTCCCTGTATAAGCTCCTCCAATACCACTAATAATTGTAGTTGGAGTGGTAGTAAGGGTAACCTGTCCTGCAGATGTTCCCAACGTTCCTCCACCGGCTCCGGATGCTGCTGCGGCCTGAAGTCTTATATTGACTCCTGCGATCACTTTATTCACAGAGGCTGTAATTCTTCTGGTAAGTCCGCTGGGAGAAATGGCAGAAGTATAGTTGATCCATTTTGATGTATTGGGAGTTGGTGCTACCAGAGCATTTCCAGCCTCGGTAGGAGGTGTGAAATTTAATGTGATACTTCCTGTAGGTTCAACATCCATTAAAGTTACTACAGGCAGTGTTAGACTGACAGTTGTGCTTGCGGTCTGAGAATAAACAGAACCGGACAAAGCACACAACGCCATTAACAATATAATACGGATTAGCATCATCTCTTCTTTTTTATTTCATTATATCCTACTTTTAAGGATTCCTGCTGGTACTTGATTTCTACCTGCTGTTTGACAACATTGATCGTTATTTTCTTTGTTTCCGAAGGCTGTAAAGTAAATATAAATTTGTCCGTTGAAATTTTATAACGCTTATCCAGTCCATTTCGGTAAACCTTAACAGTCCAGTCTCCCGGACGCAAATAGGTGAAATCAAAATCTTCTCCTATGGAGCATACTTTGCGGAAAGTCTGATCATTATTGGAAGCTTCTACAATGATACTTTCTTTTTTCTTCTTTCCTTTGGCAGATGGCAGCTGGCCAAAATCATTTTGATCTTTATCTCCGGTTTCCAGGAACTTAACATGCCCCTGAACAGTCGCCGCTGTTGTTAACCCGAAATTAAAAGTATTTTCCTTATTAAGTAATGAAAGCGCTGCAGGAAAAGTCTGGGTTGGAATATCATTGATTTCTGTCGTGGAGCGGTCTATTTCAAGAAAATAGTTGCCGGGAACAACATTTTTAAACATATAATTTCCATCCTTATCCGTAACAGACAGATAACTTCCAAGCATTAGTCTTATTCCTTCTGTTTTTTTTAATCCTGAGCCGCTGATATTTCCGGACAGTGAAATATACTCGGCAATTTTCTGTACAGGAATGTTGGGGCGCCAGGTATAACGCATGGAAAATATAAAATCTTTATCTCCGATTTCTCCTCTTTGTAGTGAATACCTTCCGGAAAGATCAAGTTCGTTCCCCGGAAACAGCTGCTGATGGAAAAGAAGCTCAAACAGATTTCTGTCTTTAAAATATTCCTCGGGCATGTAATTGTTCTGATAAAAGATACTTAAGCTGGTCTTATTGGAAAACTGACTGAAGATTCTCGCTCCGTAATAAAGACTTCTCTGGTTTTGAAGCTGATATCTTGAGCTTATAGCATAACTTCCGAAGATGTTAAATGACGTTCTGAATTTTTGAAATGAAAGATTTGCAGAATAAAAACTGGAATTTCCACTAAATCCGGTCAGATAATTATCTGTTTTACCGAATTGTCCATCCAGATTGACCTGGAAAACTCCTATTTGCTGATTAATACTCACCTTGAAATAACGTTCGTAATAATCAAACTGTTTTGGTTCCAAACGGTCTTTATAAGTTTGATAACCGTTATTCAGGATGATGGAACCAGTAGGAAAATATTTGTATTGTACCCCATATTGAAAATACTTTCTGTACGGGGCAGCCAGTAACAATGTATCTCTCTGGAAATTTTTGGCATCCTGCATATAATTGGCAAATACGCTGATTTTTTTGGTGATGTTATAATAAATATTACCGTTAAAGGTATTGGTATTGGTAAAATATCCGGCAAAATCAGGGCTGGCTTTCATATACATCAGACTTCCGTTTAGTTTTTTAAATACAGCTTCTGCCTGTAATAAATAAGCTGTTCCATCAGTGTTCTTCGTTGTACTATATGCCAGTTCTCCGGAAAGATTGATATTTTTTGAAACTTTGAATTTTCCTTTAGCATATGGTAGATGAGCATCTGAATCAAGTCTTACATCTCCAAATCTGATTTCTTCCTTCCTCGGAGTTTTGTAGAGATAACCTACAGAAATTTCGGACTCTCTCCGGATTTTAAAAGCTGAATACATATTAAATTCATCTTTAATATCTCTGAAGAATCTGGGATGATTGTAGAATCCCCCAAAGCTTACTTTATTAAAATCATAGCGGATTTCTGCCCCCCGGCCATATCTTGCAAATTCTGTAAGATAGGACGAAGAATAGGTTTTATCACCAAGATGAATAAACAATTTATCCCTTTTATAATTCACAAAATACTCTTCATATTGGGTGAATGTATTAAGTTCTACAGGATTGTGTGTAACCGCTCTGAATTCGATCTGGTTTTTATGATCCTTATCCAGTGTTCCTTTACCATAGATTTCACCTTGAAAACCATCATTATAAACTCCCATATTCTGCATTCCGATAAAAGATAGGGAGAGGGCAACAGGAAGTCTGTGATAAATATCGTTTTCAGATGGCTTTACTGAAATTACCTGAGTAGTTGCGTAGACATCCTGAATTTCTTTGGGGTGGCTCTTCGGGTGTACCGAAAGATTTAGGTTCTGAAATTCATTTTGGCTAAGTTCAGGACTTGTTATTTTGTGAATCGTAATAATTTGTGATTCATTGGGTGCAAGAACCAGGGATGATTCGTTATCAACTACAGCATTTTTACTTTCAAGAACAATGCTTTCTGTAACATTACCATTATTTTTCAAAAGGAAAGAAGCACGTATTGTTTCTCCTGCCCTTACAAATTCAGGGGTATTCAACGCAGTAACCAGAAGCTTTCTGTTTCCGGAAACTACGATTTTTGAATTTTTTGTAAATGTTGTTCCATTACTGCGGTCCATAATGTTCAGAGTTACAGAATAAGTACCCTGTCCTGTTTCTGTTGCGATGCGTAGAGGAACCAGATATACTGATGTTTCATACGGAAAAATCTGAAATTCTCCTTTTGGTAAAATAGGATTAATTGAGGAAGTTGATGTGACAACTGAAATATCATATGTTTTGGTTTCCTTCGAATTATTTTCTAAGGTGAAGGGAATAGAAGTAGACATTCCCGGCATTAAACTATCTTTTTTACTGATCAACCGGTTGGGTTGCTCCTGGGAAAAAATAAATACCGGGAATAGTGATATGATAATAAATAAAGTCCAATTTCTAATCATTCTTTACTTCTAATTCCACATTGAGAGCAAAAGCATTCTCTTCTTCATCCGTAGCTATAATAGCTGCTTTGTATTTATCAGGGGGTAATTTACTGATATCAATGTAAAATGTTTTGGAGGTGTCTGGCAAAAGACCCATGGTTAAACTCGAATAAGTTCCCACTTTTTCACCCGTTTTGCGGTTATAGATTTCAATGGAAGCTGTAGGTTTACAGTAAAGATTGCCATTATTGGCTATTGCTACCTTTACAGTTTGTTTTCCCTCCTGTTTTTCCACCTTTACACTTTCAAACTTAAGGTCCGGCTGGGCCTTTTCTGTTTCAAAATCTGTAATGACCTGAATGGCATATCGTATAACAGAAGTGATACTTACTCCCGGCTTACCGTCGCTGGGTTTTATCTCTTCTACCGGCTCTACAATAATCACACTCCAATAACTTCCCGGATCCATTGCCTGATTGGGAACCGTTATTTCATAGAATATCTCAGTCTTTTCTTTACCTTTAAGCGTAACAAGATTGGTATTAAGCTTCAGCCATTCTCCATTACTGCGTTTATTGGTACGTAATACTGTATAATTGATGGTTCCATCGGCATGGTAGGTGTAATCCTGTAAAAATATTTTTACACTTTGAGGGTTGCTGCCTGTGTTTTCAATAGCAACTTTTCCTTTATACACCTTTCCGTTTTCTATTTTGTAAGAATGCGTAAGCCCGTTGAGAATCACAATACCGGCATGTAAAAAGCTGAACTGCAAAATCAGGGTAATCAGGATAAGGATACGCTTTATCATGATATTAGTTTGGAGTTAAAACATTAATAATACAAAACCAGGAAGAAACTGAGTAACAATTTCTCCTTGCTTTTGAAGGACAGTTATAGAACCTTATTTAAATTCTAATTATCTGATATCGTATAAGTAACAGTAGCTGCTACAGTGGCTGTTGCCTCTAAATCTGCGTAAGCTGCTACGCCTCCGGGGCCGCTTCCTGCAGCGATTGCATAGGTAAGATTGTGACCGTTATTAGCTCCGTTTCCAGTGTAAGCACTCCCAATTCCAGAAATGATTGTCTGGTCAGCAGCGCTTAATGTTAGTAGACCTGCAGATGTTCCCAGTGTCCCGGCTCCTGCTCCTGTGGCGGCAGCAGCAGTTACCTGAAGATCTACTCCAGGAATGATAGCATTCATTTTTACACTTACATTACGGGTAGGATCTGCCACAGATTTGATAGAAGAATAATTAAGCCACAAAGTCGTGTTGGCTGCAGCTGGAATAATGGGATTTCCTGCTTCAGTAGGTGCTGTAAATCCAAGGGTAATATTTTTTGTTGCTGATGGCTCAATATCTACCAATGCAACTTCGGGAATAGAAATGGTAACCGTATGGTTATCTGTAGCGAGGTCTTGGGCACTCAGATTCCCGCATAGAGCAAACGCAAATAATGACGCTGCAATAGTTAAATTTAGTTTTTTCATGACACTGTTAATTAGTAAAGTGAAGATAATAAAATTCAACATGTTTTGAAAAAAATATACCACAATTTTTTTATAACTGCTTATTTATCATATGTAATGCATTATAAGATGAAATAACTCAAAAAAAATACTGCACAACTTTGTGCAGTATTTTATCAATATTATAAGCGTTTTTAAGCCCAATGCGGATCAGAAACGGAAACTTTTCCGGTTTCTATTCTTCCGGCAAAGTGCCACAGATGATCGTCTAATTTTAGCTTCAAATCATACCAGCCTTTATATTTATCAAGATCAATAATGATTTTTTCTTCCGTTTTTTGTACAGAAACTGTTCTTTCACTTCTTGTGTAAAGATCTTCCAGACGGATGGAAAAATTTTCCTTTTTATGATTTCTGATGATTAATTCAATCTGATTTTTTGAGACCATATTCGTCAAGATCACCTCTGTTTCTGCAGTTTTATCTCCCTTAAATTTTCTGAAAAAGCCATTGGGACCGAAAATTTCATAATCATAAGCTCCCGGATGCACAGTATGGGATAGCGTTTGCTTTGCATATAAAGCATATGAAAAATGATAATTATTATTGTCGAATTGAGTTCTGTCATATACCAAAAGCGGAACTCCATTCTCTTTTAAATTGGTCATTTTTATCTGTTCCCCTTCCAGATTGACATGGAAATGATAGGGCAGCGGATTGGATGGTTTCAAGCCTCTTTCCTGAATATCAAGTAAATTTTCATTCAGTTCATTTTCCGAATACCATTTCAGGTTGGGAACCGGTTTATTTTTGGCAGCATTGATGGTTTTAGCATAATCCTTCTGATCAAGATAATCCATCTGAGGAACTTTTACACTGGAAGAATTGAAAGCCGATGTAAGATCACCGCATACTGCTCTTCTCCAGTCGCTGATATTGTCAACATGAACATTCTTTTTGAATTTTTTCATAATAAAATTCTCCAGAAACTGCAGTACAGAAGTGTGATCCGATACTTCAGAGTTTACGAAACCTCCTTTCGTCCAGGGAGAAGCGATGATCATAGGGACTCGGTAACCCAATCCGACAGTTCCTTCTACTTTTTCATAGGTTTTCAAAGAAGGATTGCTCATATATTCCTGAGTTTTATCCACATATTCCACCCCTTCTTTTCCGTTCATATCAACAGGCTGACTTGGATTTACCGGCGGGGCAAAAGGAAGTACATGATCAAAATACCCGTCATTTTCATCGTAATTGATGATGAAAATTGTTTTTTTCCAGGTTTCAGGATCTTTGGTGAGAATATTCAAAACCTCAGAAATATACCAGGCTCCGTACCATGGTGATCCCGGATGATCAGAAAAATGTTCCGGAGCTACCAGCCAGGAAACCAATGGAAGCTTTTTCTCTTCCACATCTTTACGGAACTGGAATAATACATCACCCTCGGGAACGACAAGCCTTTCACCATTTTCATCTTTTCCGATCTCCAGTTTCCAGTAATCAGGATCATGTACATTGGTGGTGAAAGCTTTTTCGTGCAGGTTTTTCTCTTCATTTGAAAGTTTTGAATAATTGTCAGGATGGTACTTCACCTGATCTTCCTGAACTTCAGCCAGCATGGCTTCCAGTCTTTTTTTCTGATCAGGATTTTTTTCAATTTCCTTTTTCAGATAGTTTATGATATTGGGAATGTTTTCATAATATCCTTTTGAAAACTTAACATTGAATCTTGAAAACCACTCAATCGGGTTATCCGTAAAATTACTTAACCAGGCCTCCTGCTCGCCGGACATTCCTTTTGGAAGACTGATTTCGTTCTGATAAATTCTCCATGAAACATTCTGTTCTTCCAAAATCTCAGGGAAGGTTTTCCATTTGGCCTGCCTTGCTTTATCATAGTCAATGTTTTCATTAACAACATTGGCTTTTACTTTTCCGTTTTGCTGTTCCCTTAATGTTCCGGACCAAAGGAATAGCCTGTTGGGAGTTGTTCCGGTGAGTGAAGAGCAGAAATACTGGTCGAATATGGTAAAGGCGTCTGCCAGCTGATAATAAAACGGAAGGTCTTCACGGTTGTAATACCCTAATGTCAGCGGGATATTTTTATAATCTTTATTTCCTGAGGCTTTTGCCTGAAGCCACTGATCGAATTTCCCTTTGTTCAGTGCTTTCTGCTGATCTGCCCATGAATGAGGCAAAGAGCTCATCCAGGTAGATTTTGTATTTCTTAAATCCAGGCGGGCGGGAGAAGCATATTTCCCTTCGTCATTTTTTTGGAAAAAGACGGAATGTCCATCCTGTTTTACAAAAGCTCTTTTATCTAAAAAGCCCCTTACTCCCTTAAGAGCGCCAAAAGCATGATCAAATGAACGGTTCTCCTGCATCAGGATCACAACATGTTCTGCATCATAAAATGTAGACTGGGCAGCCGGATCAATGGCTAAAGCTTTTAAAATGGAAGGATGCAGAACTCCTGACGTTCCTAATCCCGCTAATAAAAGACTTGATTTTTCTAAAAATTCTCTTCTGTTCATGTTCAATCGTAATAAGAAAGAAACCGCAAGTTAATAGGATTTTCCTGCGGTTTCTTTGTTTTTATATAAAAATAATCAGATTTTTATTGTAACCACCAGGGTTTGGAGTTGATATTATCATTTCCTCCGTACTGAGCGTTTAAAGCAGCTTTTAAATTATTGCTGTTGTAATTATATTCAGACTGCGGATATCTGAACCTGAAAGGCGCCGGAACTCCTGTTTTTAAAGGATAATTTGGATAGCCAGTTCTCAGATAATCATAATAAGAAGTCCACTGTGCCTGATGGAACATCGTCATGTATTTTTGAGTCATGATCTTTTCGAGCTGTGTCTGTAAAGGATCAGCATCATTATACACTACCAAAGGAGTTGCAAGATATTGGTTTACATCAAAGCCTGAGAAATATTGTCCCGGATTTTTTACATAAGTCTGATAAAAATTGAAACTTGCCTTAACAGCATTGTCGTAATGTGTTTTGGCAGATCCGGAAATCCATCCTCTGGCCGCAGCTTCAGCCAGGATAAACTCAAGTTCTGAATAACTTAGTACAGAAGCAGGTTCGTTAGTAGGGTCTTTATAAAAACGGTCGTTTACTTTAGAAATATTTTTTGCAGTGATCAAAGCAGCATTATCAGAATAGGGAGAAGTAGGATTTCCTCCGTTATATCCTGTATAATCTGTAATTGCTTTTCCGGCTTCCTTCGCTCCGGTAGTTTGTGCCGCAAAGGTGAACAGACGCGGGTCATGCCTGTCTTTGAACATATTGATAAAATAATCTGCCATATACAAACTAGAACCATATCCACTGTTGTTAAACATGGTGTATCGGCTGTCTGCAGCATCAGCAAACTTAAGTTCACCGTTATCAGCAATGGAAGTCATGATAGACTGGCTTCCTGCAATGGAAGCAAATTCTGTAGCGATATTATAATTGCCTACTGTGGTTTTTTTAGATAAAGTAATAAGAATTTTCAGGCGGAAGGAGTTGATCAGTTTTTTCCACTTTAAAGCATCTCCGTTGTATACAATGTCACCTTCAATTTTGTCGCTGGTATTAATAAGATCATTAGCTTCTTTGAGCTCTGATAAAATTCCGGACATGATGGCTTCCTGTGAATCATATTTAGGCTGTGTAATTCCGGATTCACCTTTGGCTGCTTCAGAATAAGGAGCGCTTCCGACTTTTAAACTGATATTGAAGAAATGATAGGCTCTCAAGAATTTTCCGATGGCCAGATAATTTTTATTTCCTCTTTTCTCTGCTTCCTGCATCATCTTCCCTGTATTTAACAGCCCTTTGGTATAAACTTCAAAAGAAGCATCATTCCATTTCATATACTGATATGAATTTTCACCATCGGTACCAATCATCATCCTTGAGGCATACATATTATCTCCATTTACCTGGAAAGTGTATTTTTCTACGTAGGTCAAAAGGTATTTAGGATCAATGCTGGCCTGGTCATTAGGATTTTCATTGATGGTATCAAGGTTGGATTCGCATGAAGCCAAGGTAAGGAATCCTGCAGCAAACAGAGATTTCATCAGCCATTTTGCCGTTTTACCTTTTTGCGCTTTCATTTTGTTTATAGTATTTTTCATTGTCTTGACGTACTTTTTAGTTAAAACTTAAGATTAAAACCGATTCCAAACCATCTGCTGGATGGATCCTGGATATCATTAGCGACATCTCCGCTTCTGCCTGATCTGATCTGGAAATCAGGATCGGAGTAAAGGTTCTTTGATTTTTTCCACATCGCTAAATTATAAGCAGAAATATTGGCCGTGAAACCTTTTACCATTCCTTTCGGATTCAGTAATGAAGAGAAATCGTATTCCAGCACTACCGATCTCAGCTTAACGAAGGTTCTGTCGAAAACGTTGGCAAATTCTTCACTTTCATCCTGCGTTACTCTTGCCTGATATGGATAATTCTGTGCCCAGTCCTGGAAGCTGATGGCTTTCGTGTGCGGAGTATAAAGACCGGTTGCAGGATTGTAGTTGACTCCATCCGGTACAAAATAATAGGTTCCCGGATTCGCGTATTCAAGATCTCTGTACGCTATAGAATTAGGATGTTTTCCGCCCCACCACATTTTTTCTACGACCTGCGATCTCATTATCCCTCCAATGCTTCCGTCAATTCCGATATTTAAAGTGAATTTTTTATATTTAAAGGAGTTATTGAAACCGAAAGTCCAGTCCGGATTGAAGTGTCCTAAGTTAGTCGGAGCATTAGCTCTTGTCGGCATTCCTGAATTGGCATCAAGAATGACTTTCCCGTCCGGAGATTTTTGCCAGGTATAATCATAATAGCTGTCCATTCTTTCCCCTAACTTAATGTTCTGGTAGTTGGGCATATTATCATAAATAGAAGTCAGCTTTTGCTCATAAGTACTCCAGTTGATTAAGGTTTTCCAACTGAAATCCGCTGTTTTTACCGGAATCATACCAAGAGTGATTTCAAAACCTTTTGTGGTATATTCATTCCCGTTTACATATTGTGAGGTGAAACCGGATGATTCTGCGGCAGGGAACTGAAGGATATTATTATAATCCAAAGTTCTGAAATAAGTAGCGTCCAAAGTAATCCTGTTATTCAGGAAACCTGCGCTTACCCCTAATTCATAAGATTTTGTCTGCTCGGGCTTCAAAGAGTTTTCCACATTCAGAGTCGTTGGATAATAATAAGTCGGATTTCCGTTGAATGTGATTCCCTGGTTATTCAGATAATAATTTCTGATGGAATAAGGCTGGAAGTCATAGGCTACTTTTGCCCAGGAAGCGGAAAGCTTCAACAGATTAATAGATTCCGGCAATTTTACCAGGTTTGAAATAACCGCACTGATGGAAGCAGAAGGATAGAAGTAAGACCTGTTGGCTTTAGGCAGTGTGGAAGACCAGTCATTACGCCCGGAAATATTGATGAAGAAAGCATTATACAATCCGATATCAATGGTAGAATAAGCACTGTAAATCAGTTTTTCCTTCAGGTAGGTATAATTTTTCAGCGCTCCGATAGAGTTTTCGAAGGTATACACTTCAGGAATTTTTAATCCGTCCGTAGACCTTTCATTGTTGTTGTTTTTATAATAGAAGGCGGAACCTCCGGCATTGATCGTAAAATCAAAGTTTTCAGATATTTTTTTCTTATAAGTGGCTAAAACATCATAGTTCAGGTTCCATGTCTTATTATCTTTCAAAATATAACCTCCGCTTCTCGGCGCACTATAATTGAAGTAAGAATAAGGGCTTAATATTTCCGTTTTACTGTGGTTTTCCACAAGAGATATTTTCCCTTTTACCGATAGATCCTGTGTTGCTTTATACTCTAAGCCTGTCTGTGCATTGATAATATCGGTTCTGTTCTGATTTTTATAATACTCAGCTCCGAACCATGGGTTGTTGTACCAGGCATAGTTCCAGTTGGCCTGTGCTCTTCCTTCCTTTCCGGGAATCCACATGTGATTTTTCAGAGCCTTTCCGTCTACATCGCCTCCCATCCAGATCAGGATGGTGTACATATGTCCGCTTGGGTTGTAATCGTAGTTGGGAATATTAGGGGTGAAGGCCTGATTGAAGTTGAATTTTGTATCAAAGATTAACTTCTCACCAAGATGGTTTTCAGAAGAGAAGTTGATTCCGTATTTCTGAAGGTATGAATTCGGAACCCTGTCATCATAATTCATGAAATTCCCCGAGAATCTGTATACGTCTTTGTTATTTCTGTAGCTGATCGCAAAGTTATTATTGTTGATAACCGCAGGTTTTAAAAAAGTATTTAAGTTATCATGGTACTTCCAGTCAATCGGAACTCTTTCATACCTTGATTTATCATCATACTGAGTTCCTGTTACAGCTCCATACCACGGAACTACCTGCCCTGTTACTTTATCTCTGATGGGGCTGTTCCACTGTGCAATCTGTAAACCGGGAACGAATTTGGGTCCCCAGATCATATCTCCGTCATTCACGCCGCCATCAGCTCCGTCCCAGAATTCATATTTTCCATGGGAACCGTTACCATATTCAGTCTGGGTTTTCGGGAGATTGGTAAACCCTGCCGTAATCATGGTGTTCTGGGAAAATTCTACAGAGAAACCTTTCTTTTTAGCATTTTTTGTGGTGATCAAAACAGCTCCGTAGCGACCTCTTGAACCATATAAAGCAGAAGCGGTAGCACCTTTCAGGACGTTGATGTTTTCAATATTGTTAGGGTCTAAATTCTGGAAAACCTCTTTTTCCACAATCACACCATCAATCACAAAAACAAGATTGGAGTTTCCTCTCAATGTAAACTGTGGCGCCTGCTGCATTCCCGTTGGATTGGAAACATTCAGACCAGCAACCTGTCCGGAAAATAAGTTCCCGATACTCGGCGTAGTAATAGTTTCAAACTGTTTCGTTCCCACTTCCTGAGTAGCATATCCGATTTTCTCCTTCTTTTTGGCAATCCCTAATGCGGTAATCACAACGCCTTCAATCTGTTTTTCGTTTTGCTTTTTTAAGACAACGGAATACTGTTTTTTGGAAGAAACCTCAACGGTATAAACAGAAAAATCAGGAGCAAAAAATTCAAGAATATCTTTTGGGTTTGCAGAAATAGTGAAATTACCATTTTCATCTGTAGTAGCAGTCTTTCCTGTGTTTTTGTCGGTGATGTTCACACCGGAAACACTAGAACCGTTTTCTGATTTTACATTTCCTGAAATATTGATTTCCTGTGCAGAAAAATAAAGAGGAAGTAAAAAAACGGCAAAAGTGGCTAGAGTTTTCTTCATTTTTTTGAAGGCAAATTTAGCAGAGCACTGTTACCTGTACTTTAATGATGTATTAAAATAAAAATACGATTTAATATTTTTTAACATGAAGAATTAATAGAAAAGTAAAATAGAAAATGTCTTTTGTATGGAGACTTTTGCTTTATTATATAAATATAGTTAGGAAGCTGGGAGAGGAGGGAGGCTGGAAGTTTTATGGTGGTTTTAACTTCTTGAAGCCCCTCAGTAATAAATTTTTGAAGAAAAGCCTTCTAATAATAATAGGATAGTAAAACTGTTACTTCGATAACATCCAGCCTCAAGCTTCCCTCTTCCTTTCTATTTCTAAAACCTGCTCAGAATTCCCCAGTGGATTTTAATATCATTAAATTTAAAAGGATTTCCGAACTCATTACCATTAGACAGCTGGAAGCTCATCAAACCGATAGGAATGAAGAAATTGAAACCGAGCCCGACACTGTAGAGCTTGGGTTTTACATTTAAAGATTTATTGTTGAGCTGACCATATTGGCCAAAGACATCAAAAAAAGCCTGGTTACCAATCAGATATCTGTATTCCAAACTTCCGTAATAATAGAAGTCGGCGGCGAGCGAGTTTTCATTGAATCCCCGCATGGAATTCCAGCCCCCGAAACGGTATAATTCATTGGCAGAGAATTCTATTTTAGAATCCATCATGGCACCCTCCGCTTTGATGTTCAGAAAGTGATTTCCTGAAATATGATAATTATGTTCTCCAAAGAAATAAAACTGATTTTGATTGGCTTTAATATTATCTTTTGAATAAGTGGTTGTTAAGAAATCATATCCGGCATTGATCCTTGTTTTGTAAAGGAAAAGGTCAATATCTGTAGGCTCAGTCATTTCATACCATATCCCGATCCCTTTTTTGTTGTAGTCTTTTCCCTGAACGTATAGCGTATCAATAATAGTAGAGGTTTCGAGAGTTGCCCTCAGACCTATTTTATTCCGGTTGTTGATGTGGTAATAAAAGGCAGGCAGGAATTTTACATTGGCAAACGTAGAATCCTGACGATAGATATTTACTTTTGTATCCATCCCGACATTCGATTTGAAAAGGTACGGAATATCTACTCTAAGATCGAAAGTCTGTCCTTTATCAGGGTTTCTCTGCCAGTATAAATTCACAGTTTCAAAACCATTGAACATATTCCTGAAATTGACATTCATTGTCCCGTTTAAGGTAAACTTGGAAGTTTTATCATTCCCGAAGCCGATTACCCCATCGAAGGTATTTGTCTTTTTCTTTTCCAGAAACAGGTAAATACTGGTGGAATCTTTTGTAAATAAAGTCTGAGGCTGCCGTTCAAGGGTCAGAAAAGGATGACTCTGAAAGGTTTTGTTGATGGCTAAAAGGTTTTTGTCATCATAGTTTTTACCTTTAAACTCCTTTTCAAGGTTTTTGATGAATCTTTTGGGGACTTTTTCGTATCCTTTTACTACGAATCCGTTGATTGTTCTTTTATCATTCTTGTTGATGTCAAGCTCTACGATCGGATAGCCGTTTTTCTGACCTTTGTATTTAGATTTGATCCTGCTGAAAGAATACCCTTCATCAATATAAGTCTTGTTGATACTTTTCTTGGTTGAGTCTAAATTTTTAGTGAAAAAATCTTTCTGGATTTTTAATTTCTGAACAAGAGAATCTGTAAGGTTGACATACGTTTCGTTGAAATTCTTTCCTTTATCGTAGAAAATTTCTGTGCTGTCACCTTTTACTTTTACGTCTTTCAGTTGAGTGAAGAAATAATTACTCTGGGCTAAGGAATCCAGAAACTTTACGGCAGAAGTAGAATCTTTTACTTTTTTCCTGACCTTGGTTTCCGTATCAATCAGCCAATACTGCTTTTTCTGCGCTTGTGTAAAAACGCAGAACAGTACAAAAAATATTTTTAAAAGTAATTTCAATTTATTCTTCTGAATATGAAGGGGAATCTCTATAAAATACAAAAGATTCTTCACTGCATTTCTGAACTACGTTCGCAGACTTTCAGTCAGTGTTCAGAATGACAATGCGCCTTATCAATCAACTAATTTTTATCCAGTTTATTATACTTCTTCATCAAATTCTCATAAGTTCCCTGCGGAAGAATCCATTTTAAAGGAACCCCGATTTTCTGTCCGAATTTACCAAAATAATAATGCGCTTTCCATTTATTTTTTGCTAAAAGTTTTTCAATGTATTCTGCCACTTCCAAAGGCTCTGTTCCGTCATTCACGTGAGAATTCATCAGCGCATATACTTTGTCAAAAACATTTTTATAAGGCTGGGAGACCTGTGCAATGACTCTGTTGTCTGCAATATTGGTTTTAATATCTCCCAGATGCAGAGAGCATACGTCAATATTCCATGGGTAAACTTCATATCTCATCGCTTCAGTTACTTTATCCAATGCGGATTTGGAAGCCGAATAAAATCCACGGAAAGGCAGACCCATTTCACTTCCGATACTGGAAACATTGATGATTTTTCCAAATTTGTGCGCACGCATATTCGGGAGTACGGCACTCATCATCTGCACAGGTCCGGCAAGATTCAGGCTGAAAAGCTTCAGAATATCTTCTTTCGTAGAATCTTCCACTGCACCTACCATTCCCATTCCGGCATTGTTGATCAGAACATCAATTTTGCTTTCTGTTTTTAAAACCTCAGCTACAGCATTTTGAACTGCAGTATTGTCTGTCACATCAGTTGGGATAGATTTGAAGTATTGGCTTTCTGTATGTTTTCTGCTTAATCCGTATACTTTATGTCCTTTTTTACCAAAATATTCTGCCAAAGCAAACCCGATTCCTGATGAGGTTCCTGTTATAATGATGGTCATTGAATTCGTATGATTTTTAATGTTTTATTTCTTCTGATACCAGGGAGACGTTTTTAATGGTCTGTGTTCAAAAGTAAAATCTATTTTCAGCAAATGTAAAAAAAGAAAAATGAACTTTGTTATGGATAAAGCTTTAAAGTTGGATGTATTCTCTAACTGATTTAAAATATTTAGAAATAATCCATCAGTGTTGGAAAAGTTATTATATTTTAACTCCGGTAAAATTTAGTAATTAATTACGTTTTAAATTAATGATGAAAAAAGAACTGCTAATATTATTCATACTCAATTTTAGCTTTTATTGTACAGGACAAGAAATTAAAATTCCGGAGAATTTCACTGAACATTCTATTCCAAAAGTAGAATCTCCAGAATGGTTCGTTCTTATTCATTCTAAAGACTGTTATGCTGTCAAAAAAGATAATGGTAGATTGGTTGTGGAAAAAACCAGCTATTACAAAAAAGATTCTGAATTAGAAATCGAAGATGGAAAATTGATTGGAGAAAACAAAGGGGAATTTGGGGGAGCATTATACTTTCAGCCTAAGGAAGATAAAGACAAAGTTGTGAAAATAAAATTTGGAAACATTGTTGATATTTTCAGATTCCAAAATAAAATTTATTTCACAGAAGGCTCAGGGATTTGGGGAAGTTTGTATGAATTAAATAAAGATTCAGCTTTCACTTATAATAAAATCGAATCTTTTGGGGATGCCTTAGAAGCTGTAGCCGTATTTGATGACAGTATTTATATTGCCTCTTACCATGGCTTTTATAAGGTAGCGGATGAAAAAGCAACTCTTATTTTCAGAAAACAGTTTTGGGATAATCTGTATCCAAATTCTGTCGTAGTATTTGATGAAGAGAATATTTTTATGGGTATAAGAAGTGGGATTGTTAAGTTGAATCTTGTGAAAAAAACAGTTAACTTTTATACAGAAAAATAAGTATAGTTTGTGTTTTAAGAATTAGATTCTTAAAATATTTTTCGTTCAAACCGCTGAATGCGTTTTTTTATTCTATCATGGAATAAATTTAAGACAAACTTAATATTAATTCATTATTCATCATCGGAGGAATGATTACTTTTAATTACATATGTTTCTGAAAAACAGGGTTTTAATTTTATTTTGTGGTAGATGGTACCTGAAAAAATCTAAAATTTCTTAATAAAAACATAAGAAAACCTTAATGAGGCATGGAAGCAGACTGATCTAATTTTGCACCTAATCAAAAAGGAGATCATGAATGTATTTAAAATCCCTGTATCCGTAACGTATTTAACGGGAAGGGTATTACTTATTGGTGCAATATCGGCTTCACCGATGTTCCTCGCTCAGAAAAAAGACAGCTTAAAAGAAAAATCCATCGACGAAATTGTTGTTGTCGGCTATGGAACACAGAAAAAAAGTAAAGTTTCCGGAGCCGTTTCGGAGGCTTCGCTGGATAAGCTAACCTCCAGATCTTTATCCGGAGTAGGAGAAGTTCTTCAGGGGAAAGCTCCCGGAGTAACTGTAGTGAACGAAGGTGGAGATCCTAACGGAGCACCGAAGGTCAATATTCGTGGTCTGGGAGGAATCAATGGAGAAACACCTTTGTATGTGGTGGATGGAGTGGTTTTCAACGGAACACCCTCTATCAATCCGAATGATATTCAGGATATTTCTGTACTTAAAGATGCCTCTGCGGCCATTTATGGAGCAAGATCTTCCGGCGGGGTTATTCTGATTACCACTAAAAAAGGGAAGAAAGGGAATCTAACAGTAGATTTTGATGTTAAGTACGGTGTAAACCAGGCATGGAGGCTGAAAGAATCCCTGAATGCGGCAGAATTTCAGGATGTGATGTACAAAGCCTATGAAAATGCTGGGAAACTGGGAAGTTTACCCATGGCTTTTAATCCTAATCAATATCCGGACGGAAGAATTACCAGAACAGACTGGATGAAAGAAATTTTCAGAACAGGAACTATTCAGGAATACAATGTAAATCTGAGTGGTGGAAGTGAAAAGTCCAGATATTTTGTGGGCATGAACCACAGAAGTCTTGAGGGAATTTTATTGAATACTCAGGCAAAACGATACAATTTCAGAGTCAATTCTGAACATAAAGTAAAAGACTGGCTGACGATCGGAGAAAATATGTACTATAACTATTCTGACGGCAATACAGCTGATACCAAAAGTGGATATACAGGTGCTTTGGTGGCGGCTATGTACTATCCGCCCAATGTTCCGGTCTATACACCCAGCGGTGCTTTTTCA
The DNA here is from genome assembly GCF_036362765.1 of Chryseobacterium sp. CP-77. Taxonomy (NCBI): domain Bacteria; kingdom Pseudomonadati; phylum Bacteroidota; class Flavobacteriia; order Flavobacteriales; family Weeksellaceae; genus Chryseobacterium; species Chryseobacterium sp. CP-77. The sequence goes on along the minus strand of NZ_CP143637.1, from coordinate 3,003,805 downwards.
GGACTGCCGATTGATGTGGCAGGTGGTTACGGAGATATGATCAATCCTGTTGCTTATCTTAAAAGAATCAGCATCAGAAATCCTACCCACGAGATTTTAATTAATCCTTATGCTGAAATTACACTGGCAAAAGATTTAAAATTCCGTTCCAATTTCTCACAGACTTTTAAGCTGGGGGATGTAAAAAACTTTACATACAGAGTACTTGAAGTAGGAAAAATTTTTGATACCAATAATCTGGAATACCAATCCAATAATTCATCTACAGCACTTGCAGAACAATTGTTAACCTATAAAATCTCAGCAGGACAGCATAATTTCGATTTCCTTGGAGGATTTACTTTTCAGAAAACGATTGATGATGGTTTTGTGGCAAAATCGTATGACTTCAGAAGTGAAGCTGAGGTTTTCCAGCACCTTCAGAATGCTGCGGATACCAATAAAGATGTTTCCAGTTACAGATTCAAACAATCTTTAGTTTCTTATCTGGCGAGAGTAAACTATGACTTTGCAGGGAAATATATTGTAAGTTTATTGGGAAGACGTGATGGTTCTTCACTCGTAGCAAAACAGAACAGATTTGCCAATTACTATGCGGTTTCCGGTGCATGGGTGGTTTCGAAAGAAAACTTTATGAAGGAGATTTCATGGCTTTCAAGTCTGAAACTGAGAGGAAGTTATGGTATTTTGGGGAATCTTGGAGGAATTTCACCACAGGCTGTGAATCCGTTGATGACCAGAGATAATAATGTCATTTTCGGTCAGGATCCTTCTCAGAATATTGCTTATTACGCAACCACACGTCCGAATCCCGATCTGAAATGGGGGAAATCTGAGCAAACCAACTTTGGAGTAGATGCTTCATTCCTTCACAACAGCCTTTCCCTACAGTTCGATTATTTCGTGAAAAATTCCAAAGATCAGATCTTCAATGTAAGCTTACCAAGTACGGCAACGTATAATAATCAGTATGTGAATGCCGGATTATTCCAGGATAAAGGATACGAATTGGGAATTAATTATAACAAAGTAGTTTCAGGTGATTTCACGTTCTCAATAGGAGCTACGATGAGTCAACTAAAAAATACGGTGAAGCAGCTTGCCAATGTGGATGAGATCTTTATCAATGATAACGGAGTAAGAGGTGTATTAAAGCCAACCCGTGTGAAAGTAGGCGATCCTTTGTATTCTTTCTATGGTTATAAGACCGGAGGAATTTTCCAGACTCAGGAAGAAATCAACAATTATAAAGATGCCAACGGAAATCTTATCCAGCCCAATGCCAAGCCGGGAGATATCAAATTCCTGAAAAAAGAAGGAAATACCGGAGTGCTTAATAATAATGACTTTGTTAATCTTGGAAGTCCATATCCTAAGTTCTCCTATGGCTTTTCATACAACATGACCTGGAAAAACTTTGATCTGAATTTATTCTTCCAGGGCGTTTACGGAAATAAAATTTTCAACGGAATGAAGTTTATTTCTTTGAATCCGGGCGGAACGGGACAAAACTATAATATGGACAGAGATATCCTGAATGCATGGACGCCTCAGAATACGAATACCGATATCCCAAGACTTGTACACGGTGATCCGAGTGGTAATTATTCCAAAGTATCAGATTTCTATGTGGAAGACGGATCTTACCTAAGGCTGAAAAACCTTACCATCGGATATTCATTACCAAAAGAATTGTACCATAAACTGGATGTAAACAAAGTGAGAGTGTATGTAACCACCAACAACCTGTTTACCATAACGAAATATACAGGATTTGATCCTGAAGTAGGAATGAACTCTTACGGAGTTGATACCGGAAGATATCCCCAGGCACGCTCATTCATCTTCGGAGTAGAGATCGGATTATAATTTTTAACCAACAAAAAGTAAAAAAATGAAATTTTTCAATAAAATATTGTTAGTATCAGGAATATCCGTAATGCTTTTGTCATGTACAGGCGAACTGGATGTTCAACCTGAAGGAACACCTACCGAAGCCAGCTTCTGGAAAACAGAAAACGATCTTATTACCGGGGCAAACGCGATGTACAAGCCTTTATTCGATGGTGAATTTTACGGCAGAGGTTTGTTCTGGTTTATCAATGCCAGTGATGATATGGTAACCGGAAGAGCAAAAAGTGAGGCGGATAACGCCAAAAACTTCAGCAGCAATTATATCGCGGCAGGTGATCTTGAAACCCAATGGAACAAAAGATATAATGTGATTGGAGTTGCGAACCGTGTGATCCGTAACGTTGATAATATTCAAACCTCTCAGGCAACAAAAAATAAATATCTGGGAGAAGCTCTGTTCATGAGCAGCAGAATGTATTTTGAACTTGCCTATTCTTATGGAAATGAAAAAGCAGGTGTTCCTATCATCGACCGTTCAAAAGATCCTGATCCTAACCCGATTCCAAGAGCAGCCAACGTAATGGAAAATTACACGTACATTGTCAATGACCTGAAAAGAGCTGCTGAATTATTACCTGCACAGGCAGAACTTCCTGCAAAGGATTACGGAAGACCTCATAAAGCGGCAGCCTGGGCATTGTTAGCAAAAGTATACCTGTTTATGAAAGACTGGAAGAATGCAGAATTCTGGGCTAATGAAGTAATGACCAAAGGAAACAGAGCCTTATTAGGTAATTTTGCAGATGTTTTTAAAGCTGAAAATAACTACAGCTCAGAATACATCTGGTCTGTTCCCGGAACTACAAAGTTTACTGCCTGGGGAAGTATTCTTCCGGGGGTAATGCTTGAAAATAAAGGCTGGGGAGAATATAACGGATGGGGATATTTCCAGCCAACAAAAGAGTTATTTGATGAATATGAAACCGGAGACCTTAGAAGAAGTGCTACCATTCTGAAAATTGGAGATAAATTTACCTTCAACGGAAAAGAAAGAACATACGCTTCTACCAATTCCCTTACCGGATATCAGTTCAATAAATATATGGATGCCTTCAAATATGAGTTGAAAAGTGGTCACGTGAGTGCCAACGGAGATTATCCGTGTACAGACCTTGCCGTTCCGATCATGCGTTACGCTGAGGTGATCCTGATCAAAGCAGAAGCTTTACTGATGCAGGGAAAATCTGCTGATCAGGAGATCAATATGATCAGAGCACGTGCAGGTTTATCTGCTAAAAACGGATGTACAATGGCTGATCTTAAACATGAAAGACGTTGCGAGCTGGCGGGTGAATGGGCAGACAGACACAGAGACCTTGTACGTTGGGGAGATGCGCAGGCGGCTTATGCTAAACCTCTGCATGGTATCAACGGACAGGTAGTCTGGGCCGCAAGAAACTTTAATCCGGCTGTACATAATGTTTGGGCAGTTCCACAGGCTGAAATCGTAAACAGTCATGGGATCATTAAACAAAATGAAGGCTGGTAAAATTTAATCTTTATCTACAAGCCGCTATATCATTGCAGAACTTTCTGTGATGATATAGTTTTTTCAAAGGCAGGCCTTTCCATCTGGTCTGTAAAATAATAACGTTAAACGAATGAAACTATCAAAAATATGGGCTGTACTGGCCCTGGCTGTTTTTTCTGAAAATCAGGCACAGAATTATTTAAAGTATAATGTAGGGAATGCGCATTCGCATAATGACTATATGCAGGATATCCCTTTCTGGCAGGCATATTATGCCAATTTCGGTTCTATAGAAGCAGATGTTTTTCCGGTAAAAGGCCAGCTTTGGGTTGCTCATACTGAAAAAGAACTTTCTCCGGACAGAACACTGGAAAGTCTTTATCTCGATAATATTTCAAAACAGATTAAGCTGAACAAAGGAAATGTCTATCCTGATGCTGGTAAGAAACTTCAGTTGCTGATTGATATTAAGCAGGATTATAAAACTTCACTGGCAGCTTTAGTGAGTACACTGGAAAAATACCCGGAGATTACCGGGAACACCGGAATTAAAATTGTCATTACCGGAGGAAGACCTCAGCCTGCAGATTTTAAGAGCTATCCCAACTATCTTTACTTTGACGGAGATATTGACCAAAATTATTCTGCAGATCAGTTGAAAAGAATCGGAATGTTCAGTGCAGATCTTCCGGGATTGGTAAAATGGAACGGGAAAGGAATTCCAAGGGATGAAGAAACCGCAAAAATTAAAAGTGTGGTTGACAAAGCTCATGTGAAGCAAAAACCTGTTCGTTTTTACGGAGCTCCGGATTTTCCGAATGCATGGGTAAATCTGATGGATTTGGGAGTAGATTATATCAATACCGATCATATTCCGGATCTTAAAAAATTCATGAACACGATTCCGAAAAATTTTTATAAGAATACAAAGGAATATGCCACTTATACTCCAACGTATCAGTCAGATGGTGTGGAGAAAAAAGTAAAGAATGTCATCCTTCTTATTCCGGACGGAACTTCTTTACCACAATATTATGCTGCCTTTACAGCTAATAAAGGGAAACTGAATGTTTTCAATATGAAATCCACAGGGCTTTCCAAGACCAATTCATCCAATGCCTATATTACAGATTCAGCACCGGGTTCTACAGCGTTCGCAACAGGAGTGAAAACCAAAAACACTTTTGTCGGAGTTGACAACATGGGAAAAGCACTGGCACAAATCCCTGATATCATTGCTGAAAAAGGAATGGTTTCAGGCCTGATTTCCACCGGAGATGTTACAGATGCAACGCCAGCTGATTTCTACGCTCATTCGGATAACAGAAACAGTTCGGAACCTATTCTGAAAGATTTTGCAGCTTCAAAAACGAAAATCCTGATCGGTGGCCCTACAAGTGGATTGTCTCAGGAAAATATGCAGAAATTTAAAGATGCCGGAATCGATCTCTATCAGGATTTGAAATCAGTAACGAAAATCAATAACCGTACGCTGGTTATTGATCCTCTGGCCTCACAAAGAATCAGCAATGGAAGAGGAAACTGGCTTGCAGATGCCTTTGATCTTACTTTAAATGATTTAAAGAACAATAAAAAAGGGTTCTTTATGATGATTGAAGCGTCGCAGACTGATGGAGGAGGGCATAGCAATAATATAGAACAGCTGGTGACAGAATTATTGGATTTCGACCATGTTGTAGGGAAAGCTATGAAATTTGCTGACGAAAATAAAGAAACCTTAGTGATTGTGGTGGGCGACCATGAAACCGGAGGTTTGACACTTTTGGATGGCAGTCTGAAAGAGGGTTGGGTATTCGGGAATTTCAGTACGAATGATCATACCTCTATTCCGTCAAGTGTTTTTGCGTACGGACCCAATTCAAAAGAGTTCACAGGATTATTTGAAAATACGGAAATCTTCAGCAAAATACTGACAGCTTACGGAATTCAGAAGTAGCTTTTGATTTACACTTTTTTACTTTTACAAAGAGAGACTGTTTCCATCTGAAGCAGTCTTTTTTCTCAATTTTCATTTTAAAAAAAGACTGTCTCAAAAATAGAGACAGCCTTTGAATAAATCTAACAAATAATAATTTAGAAATTGGTGTTAACGATCAATTGAGAAAGCTCAGCATTCACAAAATCAATAGGCATTATTCCGAATGTTCCCTGAGTATTGGTCTGGAAGAATGTTTTAAGTCTTGGATTGATATTATTGGATACGGTAGGAATGCTTGGGATCCCGAAGATTCCTGGTTTATAACCGCTGGTGAAATTCAAGAAAAGTTTGCCATTCGTATCAGTTTTAGCTTCGTTAAGCAGGCTGGAGATTGCATTCCACTTATCATCATTGTTGGTTACCTTGTAATAATCCTGAACTTTCAGCTGTACGCCTGAGTTATTGATGTCAAAAGTAGTATTGTCACCCCATGGTGAAGCGTTGATTCCCTTAGTCGTTCCTGAAGAGAATCTTCTTAATAATTTGATCTTTCCTCTTACAGCTCCCAGCGTGGGAATATTAGCTCCAAGATCCCATTTAGACGGATTTTTCTGAACATAAGAATCAAAAGTCTGTTCAAAAGTTCTGGTGGTGTTGGAAGCATCATATTCTTCTTTAACAGACATGATAATGGTTTCTGACGGATTGTTCTGAAGGAACGTATAACAGGCATTCAGTACATCATCAAAATTCATATTCTGATAAATTGCACCATGATGAATGGTGAAAGCATTGTCAATATGTCTGCAGCGGATATCCAGAAAACGTACACCTGCGTTCAGCTGTTCTGCAATGCTGAGGTCCTGGGTTTTAGCCGTACCTGATACAAGAGGGGCATCTATACGTGCTCCGGAATCATGAGTACCGGGAATTGATATTTTTGAAATAGAAATATTATCCTGAAGACCGGCCATCCAGCTATTCAGAGAAACAGGCAGTAATGAAGCTCTGCCAGCTGTTTTTGTTAAAGAAGCGACATTGTTTTCGTTGGAATCCCTTTCCAGGATACTGTCGTTTGAACAGGAAAAAAAGATGGATGCAGTAACCACTCCAAGAGTGATGGCTGTCATACGTTTCATGCTTTGTTTGAACATAGTTTTTTTATTTTTAAAGTAGCTTAAAAATAAGAATATATCAAAGCATTAGGAGTTAATTTAACTTTAAGAGATAATTAAGTTGGTTTAAAGTCAAGGAGCTGGAGAATGGATGATGGAAGTTTGATTTTCTTAACGCAAAGTTTATTTTTAATTCCGGAAATGTAGAGGAAGCAAAGATGAAATCAATAAAATTGATTTTTTCTAAGCTAATGTATAAAAAAGAAAGCTTCATGACCGACGTATGTCGGCCTCTTAGCTCATTTTACTACAACATTAGAATTAATTTAACTTTGCGTTAAAGAAATGTGGTTATAAAAAATCATAATAAATGAGTGTTGAAGTTCACCGTCAAAGAGTAACCTCTAGCGTCCAGCTTTAATCTCCTCTCTTAAAACACAAAATCCTCCTTCAACCCGGGAATTTTGAACTTGTGGTCTCCGATAAAGAAATTATTCATTTTAATAAGAGCCGGGAATTTATGAGTAAATTCTTTATGCGAGTTTTCGGGTAGTTTGGTTTCATCATCACAGGATGAATATTCTCTGTCAACAATTACTTGGCCTGTAGAAAAATTGATTTCATTCGTAAAACTGAAATCACAGGTATCTTCAAAATGATCGTACAAACCTATCAGATAAAAATCTCCGTTCTGAAATCTGAAGGTATGTTTATATTTCTGGGTATGCCTTGAATTGGTAAAAAACAGCTGTTCGATAACAAGACAGTTATTTTTTATATTGATTGAAAGAGTATTATCGGAAGGATAAAATCCGAATCCGCTTGAAAAAATGATATCAGAATTTTCTTTCCATAGTTTCAGACCACTGTTTTCCTTTTTCAGAATATAGAAAACCCTTTTATAGTCACTTGTACCTTCCGGGTTCTGCTCGTATGATGCTTTTATATTCGTATTAAATACAAGGACCGTTTCATCTTTTCCATCTTTGTCAAGATCGCCTTTGGCTTCTGCAATCTGAGTATAACCCTTCGGAACCGAAAAACTTTTCAGCTTCTGAGCAGATAAGCTCGTCACAGATAAGAATATCAAAAAGTGAATGACAGATTTCATGATTATCAGTATCATTAAAAATGTGGTAATCCGAAATAAAAATCATTTTTCAAATTACCACATCTTTATATTGTTAAATTAATGAGTCAGTATACTTTCAAGATCTTTCCAGAACATTGGGTAAGACTTTTCTACCACATCTTCATCTTCAATATTGAGTTCTTTAATCAGGCAGAACGGAGCGAAACTCATCGCCATTCTGTGATCCTGATAGGTCTTGATCGAAATATGGTCTTGTGCTTCTCCAAAACTGGTTGATTTAATCGTTAGATCTGTGATTTCTGTTTCGGTACCCAGTTTTTTAAGCTCATTATATAAGGCAAGAAGCCTGTCTGTTTCCTTTACTCTTAAAGTTCCCAGTCCGGAAATTTCAAAAGGAATTTTTAAGGCTGCGGCTGTTACGCAAAGAGTTTGTGCAATATCCGGACAGTTGTTCATATCCAGGACAATTTTTTCCGGGAAAGAAAAGCCGGGCTGAGGTTCCAGCGTTAATTGATGCTCATCTTCAGAAAAAGTAGTTTTAATCCCGAAGAACTTTTCGTAGATATCAGCAATGGCAGAATCTCCTTGTGTGGATTCTTTATAAAAACTTTTCAGATGAATTGTTTTTCTTCCCAACGCACAGATAGAGTAGAAGTAAGAAGCCGAACTCCAGTCGCTTTCCACTTCATAATGTACTACTGCGGAATTGTCAGGAGTGAAAGGTTCTACTTTGATGGTATTTCCTTCAAAACTGCTTTGGATTCCAAACTTTGTAAGAATATCAAGCGTCATTTCAATATAAGATCTTGAAGTAACGTCGCCCACAAGATTAATCACCAATCCATTCTCAAGTTTTCCGGCAATAAGAAGCAGTGAAGTGATAAACTGGCTTGAGATATTCGCAGGAACATTTACCGAAGTCTGGGTGATTTTTCTTCCTGTAATTTTTAAAGGAGGAAATCCTTCATTCTCCATATATTCAATTTCCACTCCAAGATCCCTCAATGCACTTACCAGATTTTTGATTGGTCTTTCTTTCATTCTTCCGGAACCTGTAAGAACAGTTGTCTTTCCTTCCTGAATAGAATAATAAGAAGTAAGAAAACGCATCGCCGTTCCTGCATGGTGGATGTCCACGGTTTCTGTGTTCTCAGATAATGCTTTTTTCAGCAGCTGAGTATCCTGGGAATTGGATAAATTCCCGATTTTTATATTACTAAACAGGCTTTCCAGAATCAATAAACGATTCGAAATACTCTTCGAACCGCTGATCTGTACTGTTTTATCTCCCGATAATTTTGATTTTTCTAGCTTCATTATGATCTACATTTCTAAAAAAATAATGAGTTACAAATTGATGTGGTATTCATAACTCATCATTTATATTTATTTCAATTTTTCGTTGTTCTGATGCCGGTCTTTATCACGGTCAGTTTTTATTTTCATTTTTCTGTCGAAAGCATCCTGCAGATTAACTCCGGTTTGATTGGCTAAACATAATGTTACAAAAAGCACATCTGCCAGTTCTTCCCCAAGATCTTTAGTCTTATCACTTTCCTTCTCGCTTTGTTCGCCATATCTTCTGGCAATGATTCTTGCTACTTCACCTACTTCTTCTGTCAGCATTGCCATATTGGTAAGTTCATTAAAGTATCTTACTCCAATGGTTTTGATCCATTCATCTACCTGCTGCTGTAACTGTGTAATTTCCATTATTGATAAGCTCCTAGAGTTGGGTTGGTGGTTCTGGAAACATTCACAATATCAAAAGGTACCGTTGCTGCAACAGCTGCATTTCCTTTTCCAAGAGCCGGAGAACCTGGTTTTACCCTTAAATTCATTTTAGCCATAAAATAATTGACAAACTGTGGTTCTGCATTCTTGACCGTTTGTATCACATTCGGATTATTGTCAAAAGTGAAGCCGGATCCTGTTGCACTGGTATATTTGATTAATGAATTTTGAAGTAAGAATTCAAACTGCTGGCCTGGGGTTTGTTCGAAATGAACCGCATCATCCCGGTCAGAATACACAATACTGTTTTTGATGTCAAGAAGCTGCAAAGCGCCCTGCTGTGATTGCCCGGCATCATTTTTCCATTCATTGGCTGCAAAAATTCCTGCTCTGTCAAAAGAACTCATCGTCCTGGAGTAATTGGCAATCGTAGCGTGAGTATAGCTATGTTTTCCACCAAGGAAAATACCGATACATGATAAACCGCAATTGTTCATGACAAGATTATTGGCATTCACGGTAGAACCCACGGCATAAATTCCGTATTCAAAGAAAGTATGGATGAAGGAATTGGTGATGGTAGCATTGGTTTGCTTCATATCCAGTCCTCTCGTCCCTCCGAAAAGTCTTGCATGGTTCATCTTAAGGGTAGAATTGGCCTCCATTTTAATAGAATTCCAGTTTTTAGGAATCGTATCATAATAAGGATCATTCCTGTCTCCGCGAAGAATAACCTGATCCGCCTGAGTACCGTTAATATTTAAGACCGCTCCCGAAGAAACTTTCATTCCGCTGTTTTTGTGGAAGTATACTTTCGTTCCGGGATTGATATCCAATGTTATATTAGGATTAATGGTAAGATTTCCGTAGATAATCTTTGCTTTATCATTATTCCATGTTGTGGAACTGGTAATTACATTCGGGTTGCCAGGAGTCTGAATAAAAAATTCGGCATCCTGAACAACAGAAAATAAAGTTACATGCTGTTGTCCTGTTGGACCGGTAAAAAGAACTTTGTCTTCCGCTATGGCCTCCGGTCCTGTAGCTTCCGGGGCAATTTCAACAAAAATATAAAGACTGTCTTTCTTTCTTAAAGGAACATTCTTAAAATCATATCCCGGTTTTCCATCTACATTGATCCTATATAATGAAGCGGCTCCTTTTTCAAGGTTCACTCTTGGGATCATAATATCCTTATCTTCATTATTATATACTTTCACAACATAAGTTTCTGAACGTACCTGATGGTATACCGTATCACAAAATACCGTATCTCTTGAGAAACGAAGCTCCTGCGTAGGGCTGTCAAACGTTATGTCATCTTTATTACATGATACTGCTACAAGTAACATCCAGAAGGAAAAAGCCAGTAATAATTTGAATTTCATTGAAATTAAAGTTTAAGTAAGTTCCAAATTTAACGAAAATACTTTGAATTTCTTATTAATAAAAAAATATTGAATTCAGTATTTGGAATTTTAAAAAAATGTTGTATTTTTGCAACCTAAAATTTAGCAGAGAAATATCCATTACTATTTCGAAAGCAAACTTTAATTTTTTTAAAAATAGTATTATGAAAAACGGAATCCACCCAGAAAATTATAGACTTGTTGTTTTCAAAGATATGAGTAACGACGAGATGTTTCTTTGCAAGTCTACTGCAGAAACAAAAGACACTATCGAGTACGAAGGACAAGAGTATCCTCTAATCAAAATGGAAATCTCTTCAACTTCTCACCCTTTCTACACTGGTAAAGTAAAACTAGTTGACACTGCAGGTAGAGTTGATAAGTTCATGAACAAGTATAAAAAATTCGCTAAGTAATTTTTATACATTTAAAATATTAAAGTCTTCCAATTTTTGGGAGACTTTTTTTATTGTAAATTTGTTGATCTTGAATTTTAAACCTTAAACTTAAAAACTGAATGATGCAGTTGGTATTTTCAGACGCACAATATTGGGAAGATTTTCTTCCGCTTACTTTTACCCGCCCGGTTGCTGCGATGCGATGCGGAATCCTTACATTTTCTGAAAGATGGCAGAAAATACTTGAAAACACTGAGGTAACTTATTTCACAGAAATATACCTTCAGGATAAATTTAAAAGCCCGGAAGAAAAAGAAAGTCTTTTTCTTGTTCCGAATTTCCTGCCAACAGAAACCGTGATTCAACAGATTAAAGACCTTAAGCAAGGGGAAGCACTGGTGTATGAAGACGAATTAATCGCCGCAAAAATCAATATGAAAGGTTTTTCTCTGAACCAGATTGAGAAAATGACGGATATTAAGGAAGATCTTGTTTTCTTTAAAAGACCAAAAGATCTGTTTACCTATAACCATCATGCGATTGACTTTGACTTTGAGCTTCTTACCAAAGGAAAAACCTCACAGGAGCTGTCTTCAACCAATGGTTTCTTAGGTGATAAAAAAGATCTGTTTATAGAAGAAGGAGCTTATGTTGAATTCTCTACCATCAATACAAAAACAGGTAAGATTTATATCGGTAAAAATACTGAAGTGATGGAAGGTTGTCATCTTCGCGGGCCAATCGCCCTTTGTGATGATTCCAAATTTAATCTTGGGGCTAAAATTTATGGAGCTACCACAATCGGTCCTCACTGTAAAGTAGGTGGGGAAGTGAATAATATCATTATATTCGGATACTCCAGTAAAGGACATGAAGGTTTTGTAGGTAACTCTGTGATTGGCGAATGGTGTAATTTCGGAGCGGATACCAATTCTTCAAACATGAAAAATAACTATGGTAATGTGAAATTCTGGAACTACAGAACAAAATCATTTGAAGATACGGGATTACAGTTTGCAGGTCTGATTATGGGTGATCATTCCAAAACAGCCATCAATACCCAATTGAATACAGGAACGGTAATTGGAGTAGCTTCGAATATCTTCAAACCAGGTTTTCCGCCTAATCTTGTAGAAAACTTTTCATGGGGCGGATTGAAAGGTGATGAAAGATTCAAGCTTGATAAAGTGTATGAGGTAGCAGAAAGAGCTATGGCAAGGAGAAAAGTTGCTTTAACAGAAGAAGATAAAGCGATTCTGAAACATATTTTTGACACGTATTAATTCGATTATAATAAAAACTTCAAATTTTTTTGAAGTTTTTTTATTTTTGATGTAATAGATAAGTAACTGCAATTGTCTTACCTATAAGAAACAAAACTCATGACCCAAGAAACTTTCAAGAATACGGTGTTTATTCTCAAAGACGAGATGTATCGTTTTGCGAAACGGTTTGTCATGAGCAGTGATGAAGCGGAAGATGTAGTACAGGATCTCATGATGAAGTTTTGGCAGAAGAAGGATGAGCTTGAGCAATTCGGGAATTTTAAATCCTATGCGCTGAAGTCGGTCCGGAACGAATGCCTGAACAGATTGAAGCATCACGACGTAAAGATCGGCTTTGCGGATATGCAGCTTCACCGCTCGGAGCTTTACAGTATGGAAGTTGATAACCTTAAGGAACATATTGTAGGATTTATCAATCAGCTCCCTGAGAAACAGAAGATGGTCATCCACTTGAAAGATGTAGAAGAATATGATGTTTCCGAAATTTCTGAAATGCTGGAAATGGAGGAAAATGCAGTAAGGGTAAACCTGATGCGTGCGAGACAAAAAGTAAAAGAACAAATCTCACAACTGATGAGCTATGAAAAAAGATCAATTACAAGATAAATACGACGAAGTCTTCCGGGAGATCAAGGAAGAAAAAATGGACTGGAGCTTTGAGGATTTTCTTCAGACTGCAGAAAGTACGGAACCTGAACAGGATGCTGTACCTATTATTCCATTGGAAGAAAAAAAGAAACCCTCTTTTCCCAAATGGTTCTGGATGGCCGCCAGTGTGATGCTGGTCTTCGGAATCGGCTTATTTCTTAATGATAATAATTCCGGTACAGCAGATGTGCAGGACAGAGAAAAACTGGTAAAAGATGAAATCTTAAAACAAAAGTCCGGGTTTATGGAAGAAAACAGTGATCACCAGGAACAGGTAGCGGTGAATCATACCGATTCTATTTCCGGAGTGAAAAAAGATTCTGTTTTTCAGGATAACCAGGTGGCAGAAAAAGATGTAATGGATGATATTCTGCCAAAAAGAGGAAGGCTTAAGAAAGAAAGAAAACCCAGATATGTTGATAATTCTTCCTTCCCGGGTAAAAATTTAAATGATTCTGCAACAGCATACAATGACTCATATGTCATTGTAAACGGAAAAAGAATCAGCAGTGAAAAAGAAGCCATAGATGTTGCAAAATACTCCTTTATGAAACTAGGAAGTGAGTTAAAAAAAACAGTAGCATCTTCTCAAAAAAATGAAAATCTTGACAGCGAATACTAAAAATCAGATCAATCTCATGAAAAAAATATTTTTTATAATAGCCATAATGCTGAGCAGCTTTGCAACTTATTCTGCACAGACTGAGAAATTAGACAAGCTTTTTCAGGATTTTGAAAAAAGAGGAAGAGTAACCTCTATCAACATCAAAAAACCGATGTTCAAGCTATTGAATACCATTGATGTTAATGATGCCTATATCGGAAAGATAAAACCTATACTGAACGATGTAGAGGGGCTTAAAATTCTGATTATTCCTAAAATTACTTTCCCGGATCGTTTAAAAGATGAAAATCTTGCGAACATAAAAATGAATGAAGAAAAAACAGAGAGAATAAACAAGGCTTTAAACGCTCTCAACTTCAATGAGCTGATGTCCATGAGCAGTAACGGAACTTCTATGAAATTTCTGGCTGAGGAGGAAAAAGACAATTATCTGGAGAATCTGGTTTTTAATGTGGATTCCAAGGAAGAGAATATCATTTTTATCCTCAATGGAAAGATGAAGCTGTCGGATGTTAATAAGATCATTAATTCTGGTGAAACAATTACATCTTCTGTGACGAGTTCTGTAAGAAATGACCTTACATCAGGCAATACCTCTTCTTATCTGAATGGAGATAACAGGAATGTAGGCCAGTTTTCAAAAATAGATGCCAGCGTGGGAGTAAATGTTACCTTCAAGCAGGAAAATACCAGCAGCGTAAAAGTAATTGCAGATGCAGATAAACTTCAATATGTTATCACCAAGGTGGAGGACGGAGTATTGAAAATATACGTAGACAATAAAGGAGTCCGTAATCTGAGATTTAAAAATCTTAATGTTAATGTTTCTGCTCCTTCACTTCAAAGTATCAAGACTTCATCAGGAAGTATTTTTACAGCAGTGAATCCTGTTAATGAAAACAGTATGGAGATTGAAGCAGAGTCAGGTTCAATTATTAAAGGAACTTTCAATGCGAGACAGGCTGCCAATGTTACAGCGAGTTCCGGGGCTGTTTTGACTGCTGAACTTACCACGCAGAAATTGGCTTTGGATACCTCGAGCGGAGCAAGCGTAAAATTATCCGGTCAAGCCGTTTCCGCCGTCATAGAAACGAGCAGTGGTGCTTCGTGTAAAGCAGATGACCTTAAAATTGCCACTGCAGTAGCAGAATCTACTTCGGGAGCAAGTCTTTCGTTGCTGGTTACAGATAAGCTGAAAGTAAATGTTTCTTCAGGAGCCGATGTAAAATTGAAAGGAAACCCTGAGCTGGATGCTAAAGTGGATAAAATTTCAGGAGGAAGCCTAAGACAAATCAAGTAAAAACTAAATGATATCAACGTCCCAAAAAGACCTAATTCCGCTGCTGTTCAATAATCCTGATAACTAATCTCCAAAACTTTTAACGCATGGAAAAATTAATAAGAGAAGTCCGGGTCCTTAAAATCTACGCCGCTGTACTTACCGTACTATGTGTAATGTTTTTCTTTCTTGCTTTTAAAAATCAGTCTTCCAACGAACGTTTCAAAGAAATAGATGTAGAACGTATCAATATCGTTGAGAAAGATGGAACTTTAAAGATGGTTATCAGTAATAAGGAGCGCCAGCATCCCGGATTGGTGAATCATAAGGAAATGAAACCCCGTGAAAGAGAAGCAGGACTTATTTTTTTCAATTCCCTGGGAGATGAATGTGGAGGGCTTGTGTATGACGGCAATGAGAAAGAATCCGGAATGGTCTATTCTGTAGACCAGAGAAATACAGATCAGATTATGCAGCTTCAGTATTTTGAAGGTTCAGGAAAAGACAAAAAAAGAGTATATGGTTTAAAACTCTGGGATCGACCTGATGATTTCCCGATGGAGGATATTATTAAGGCTGCTGATTCTATCAGGAAACTGAAAAATCCGGAAGCTTCTAAAAAAGCATTCGCACAACTACAGGAAAAAGGTAAACTGGGAAGTGAACGCTTTTTTGCAGGCAAGACAGCCAATGGTGACGTAGGCATATTTATCCGCGATAATAAAGGGAAAGTAAGATTACAATTATACATCGATAAAAATAATCAGACCCATATTGAGAATATTGATGAAAATGGAAGTCTCATCAAATAGATCTTACTGGCCCAATTTAACCTATAATAAAGTAGTTTCAAACTTATTCAATTATTTTGTACCGTAACCGTTCTCACAAAAGGGCGATTTTTCGATTTAAGTTATTGATTATTAAATTTTATTTAAACTATCAAAAAGGATTTTCATATCTCACCAAAATAACCTAATTTTGCAAAGAAAGTAAAGATGTCTATTCATAACAAAATTGTAGAGACAGCCATCACTTTCGATGACGTTCTTCTAGTCCCTTCTTATTCAGAAGTTTTACCTAACCAGGTTTCATTAAAATCAAGACTTACCGACAAAATCACGCTGAATGTTCCGATAGTTTCCGCTGCGATGGACACTGTTACTGAAGCTGATCTGGCCATTGCTTTAGCAAGAGTCGGAGGGTTAGGATTTATCCACAAAAACATGACAATCGCTGAGCAGGCAGCTCAGGTAAACCGCGTAAAACGTTCCGAAAACGGAATGATTTCTGATCCGGTTACGCTATCTAAAGATCATACTTTAGGGGAAGCTAAAGATCTTATGTCAAGATATAAGATTTCCGGCCTTCCGGTAGTGGATGCTGATAATGTTCTGATCGGAATTATTACCAACAGAGATGTAAAATATCAGGAAAATCTTGATATGAAAGTGGAAGAGATTATGACCAAAGATAATCTGATCACTTCAGATAAAGATACCAACCTTGAAAAGGCTAAAGAAATCCTTCTTAAAAACAGAGTTGAAAAACTTCCTATCGTAGATAAAGATAACAAACTTGTAGGTTTAATTACGATCAAGGATATCGATAATCAGTTGGAATACCCTAATGCTAATAAGGATCAAAACGGACGTCTTATCGTAGGAGCCGGAGTAGGTGTAGGAGAAGATACATTAGCGAGAATTGAGGCTTTGGTACAGGCTGGAGTTGATATTGTAGCCATTGATTCTGCACATGGTCATTCTAAAGGTGTTTTAGATAAAATTTCAGAAATCAGAAAAGCATATCCAGAACTTGATATTGTAGGAGGAAACATTGTAACAGCAGATGCAGCCAAAGACCTTATCGCTGCCGGAGCAAACGTATTGAAAGTAGGGGTAGGGCCAGGATCTATCTGTACAACCAGAGTAGTTGCCGGAGTAGGTGTTCCACAGTTATCCGCAATTTATAACGTTTACGAGTATGCGAAATCTCAGAATGTAGCAGTAATTGGTGACGGAGGTATTAAACTTTCAGGAGATATTGTAAAAGCCATCGCCAGTGGAGCAGGTGCTGTAATGTTAGGTTCACTTTTAGCAGGTACAGATGAGGCTCCGGGAGAAGAAATTATCTTCCAGGGAAGAAAATTCAAATCTTATCAGGGAATGGGTAGTCTTTCAGCAATGAAGAGAGGCGGTAAAGAAAGATATTTCCAAAGCGAGGCTAAAAAGTTTGTTCCGGAAGGAATTGAAGGAAGAGTTCCGCATAAAGGAAAACTGGAAGATGTTATTTTCCAGCTGACAGGAGGTTTAAGAGCCGGTATGGGATACTGTGGAGCAAAAGATATTGAAACACTTCAAAAAGATTCCAAGCTGGTAATGATTACAGGAAGCGGATTGAAAGAATCCCACCCTCATGATGTAATTATCACGCAGGAAGCCCCAAATTATTCTTTATAAAATTATAATTGAATTTAAATATGAAAAATCGCACAATATGTGCGGTTTTTTTATTTAAATTATCTTATTGTTAGGATTACTTTATTCAATCTTCCTGTACTTAAACCTGGGTTTAATAACTTTATTAAGAAATTGTCCCTTGGATCTGGCTTTTTTAAAATTCTCTATAATCTCAGGAGGTACCTTAAGATAGTCATAAACTGCTCCTGACTGATATATAATTCTTAATATTTCAGTATCCGGAAAATAGATGAAATGATTGACAACACTTGAAGGCATACTTCATTTCATGCAAAAAACATTCCTCGCCATAAAATAAAAAGCTTCCGGAATATCCGAAAGCTTCAGTAATTGATTCTTGAAACAGAATAATACTTTATTTTTTCACGAATTTAAATTGATGTATCTGAAAATTCCGGGTATTTATTTTTAATATATATCCTCCGGGAACAAGTTGTGAAACATCAATCTTGGAATCAAACATTTCTGATTTTACCAGGCGTCCGTCAATATTGTAAATCTCGATGGTTAACCCATCGTCAATACCGGAAATAGTAATAAAATCAACCACAGGATTAGGGAAAATCTGAATTTTATTTTTTGAAAAGTCTGAAGTGCCTAATGTAGTGGTCTGTACATCACCTGTCATGGTGGAGTTTACTGCAGTAAGATTTCCTCCACATTGCCCGTTAGTCATTGCTGTATTTTCAACCCAGGTTCCGACATTGTTACCGGGAGGTATCGGAACAGAATTATTACCTGTTGAGTTATAATAAATCAGATAAGGAGTCGTAAAAGTTCCGTTTCCTTCATCACCAAGAAATTCCCATCTTGTAAGAGCATTGTTCCATTGGATTTTAAATTCACAGGTGCCTAATCCGCTACAATCTTGTCCGCCGTCAATAGGACTGGTCATGTAGATGTTCTTACTAAAGGCATCTACTCCTGTTTTGTTAAATACATACGTATTAGGCGGGCTATCAAACAGATTGGGACATCCACTGAAAGTTATTGTCTGTGTAAAAGCTGAGCTTCCTATAACAAGACATAATAAGTAAAGAATTTTCATAACGATTAGTTTTGAGATGGATAGACTCCTGCTAATGCAATGATACATTTCAGCGTAATAAACGGAGGTCTGTTTTCGTGAGGCTGGCTTCCTCCTGTGCTTCCTACCATTGTGTTTTTCATGGTCGTATTTGCCGCTGCATCGGAATATTCTTTGTCGAGTGTTTTGGTGTCTGCCGGAAGATTATTGGTGGGAGAATTTTGATTTCCTTCCGTCGTTACAGCATTCACAGTATGATTATGAGCCGGCATTTGTGTTATCAATAATGTTACACTCTCAGTTCCGCCGGTTTCTCCCATAGTATACATTGTAGGGCCGCCCGGAGCCTGTCCGTTATGAACGAGTACTCTTCCCCGCATATCAGGTAGAGCAAATGTGGTGGTTCCGTTTCCTCCATAAGTGGTTCCTAACAGTGAAAAAAGTGCTTGATTTTGCGCGATGGGCAGAAGCTGCCCATTACATTCTGCCCAGTATTTTGGAGCAAAATTATAAGGTACAAAGGCTATTTGCCCTAAAAATGGTTCTGATGCCTGTGCTTTTAGGGCAGGGGCAAATGCACTGCCTATCAGCAGTGTACATGCAAAAATTAAGTTTTTCATGATAGCAAGAATTTTAAGTAGTATAAAATTAGAAAATTTTTTACATAAAATACTTGATTAAAAGAAAAACCTTTCGTTATATAACAAAAGGTTAGATTTTATTTATTGAAAAATGATTTATTATAGATTTTTTCTCTAATGTTTAACAGCGAATAATGTATTAAATGATCATTTTAATTTTTTAGATTATCTTTAAAATCATCGATTCTGAAATCAGTCAATGCATTTCCTTTTTCAATTTTTTCTTTGGAGTATAATCTGAAATCGTTTTCTGTCTTTTCTAAAAGATAATCATAGGGGCCTACATGGGAGATCAGTTTTACCAGAACCGGAGAAATCTCAAGACAGATAAACAATCCCATGATAAAAGTGGCTGCCAGTCCAATGATAGCAGAATTCTTACCAAGTTCGTCCAAAGCCTGAAGCCTTGCTGCAAAACCATTGAATTTATCCTCAAAAGTTTCTGTAGATTTTCTTTCCGTTTCCAGATTTGTGTATACTTTGGATATTTCTTTGTCTAGATATTCAAGTCTTGGAGCCGCTTGTTTCTGATAATTTTCCAGATCCAGCCTGCGTTGCTCCTTCAGTTGCTGTTTACGTTTTGCATTGGGACCATAGCCTTCTTTTCCACTGGTAAGTCCGGATTGTTTACCCAGGATTTCTTTTTCAAGCTCTACCGAAGCCGAATCATATGCCTGCTGGTACTGAGCGATTTTTCCTGAAATCTGCTGCTTTTCTGTTTCAAAAGGTCCGCTCTGCTGAAGAATTCGCCCGTTCATTTCACCCTGCAGCTGTTTTTTATTTCTTTGAATAATGGTATTCAGCTGTTTGTTGACTTCTTTCTCAAAAATTTTAAGTTCTAAAGGTTTGGAAATGATAATTCCAAGAAACGTAGCAAGGATAAGACGCGGGATAGCCATCAGGATCTGATTCCACCATGTTCCTGTCTTTTTGATGGAAGAAACAATATAACGGTCAAGATTGAAGATCATCAGACCCCAGAGGATTCCAAATCCTGCAGCCGCCCAGAGATTGTCGAAGACTGTATACATCGCATAACCTGCAGACAAAGTGGCGAATACTGCAGTGAAAAGCACAATACCCCCGATGCCGGAAAACTTGTTCCATTCACTCGGAGTTTTTCTTAAAATATGGATGTTCCCGCCTGAACATACCATCAGAAACTTTTGGAACCAGTTTATTGTATGAGTCCCTTGATTTATAGTTTGTTGGTTTGTTTTCATAACTGAAAATTTATACAAAGGTAGTACTAAAAATCATACCAATGTAAAAGATAGTATTATGTTTTACCAAGTAATTGAGCGTGTTTTCGTAAGATATTGTTTTTCAGTATGTTAATTTTTGATTTTGAAAAATTGAAAAAGAATGTGAATCTATTTCAATCTGTCCGGATTTTGTTTCAGGAAGCTCTCCCATCCGGAATACGATTTCGTATCTGCTATGGTCCCGGAATTAAAATGATGACATACGGCTACGGCAAGACCATCGGAAGCATCTAAATATTTTGTTGGAAATTCTTTTAATTTAAGAAGGTTCTGAAGCATTCCTGCTACCTGTTCCTTGCTGGCATTTCCGTTTCCTGTGATCGCCATTTTGATTTTTTTTGGAGAATATTCGGTTATAGGAATATTTCTGTAAAGACTGGCTGCCATAGCAACGCCCTGAGCACGGCCAAGTTTTAGCATACTCTGAACGTTTTTCCCATAGAAAGGAGCTTCAAGAGCAACTTCATCAGGGTGAAACTCATCAATAAGAGAAAGGGTTCTTTCAAAAATATACTTCAGCTTGGTTTCGTGATTGGGATATTTTTTCAGGATAAGTTCATGAATAGAAACCATCTCCATTTTTCCTTTTTTTACGGAGATGATACCAAATCCCATTACCGTAGTCCCCGGGTCAATTCCTAAAATTATTTTCTCTGAAATCATTGCTTCAAAGATAGGACTTTCTATGTTTTTTAGTGGAAAAAGTATTGATAATGATTTTCGTTTATGTTTAAAATTTTAATATCTTTAAATAAAAATGATCATGAAAAATGTATTTAATGTATTAATTGTTCCTGTCTTTCTCTTGTTTAGCTTTAAAGAGAGAAATAATTTAGTTCAGAATAAGCATTCAGAAACTTTGGCAGCAAAGAGCGAACGGATCATTTATTTGTTTTTCAAAGCAGATAAAGATCAGTCAGGAAATGCAAAAATTACTCTCCAGAGTACTAAAATTGCAGATGGAAGATTAAAACATACGCCTTCTTTTGAAAGAGATGCCGTCCGTAAGGGTGATCTTATAATTACATTAACAGGAGCTGATGGAAAAGAAATGGGTAAACAGCTTGTGAAAGATCCTTTCAATCCTGAACTGGAAGTATATGAAAAAGAGGGAATATCCAGACATAAAGCTTCCCTTCAAAATACTGAGTTCAGTGCCAGGTTTTCTTACTCTGAAAATATACAGTCGGTAAAGATAGAAAAAGCAACTGAGGATGGTGCACAAGTAATATTCACACAAAAACTATAATCATGAAAAAAACTTTATTATCCCTTTTAATAGGAAGCAGTTGTTTTGCACAGACTTTTGAGACCGTTCCGCTATTACAGAACGGTGACAACAGTAAGCGGATTGTTATTGCAGTGTTGGGAGACGGGTTTACTGCTGCACAGCAAACTGCTTTTACCACATCGGCTCAGAATACGATCAATTATCTTTTTACGAAAAGTCCCTATACAGAATATAAGAATTACTTTAATGCCTATGCGGTAAAAGTGATTTCCACAGAGTCAGGAGTAAAGCATCCCGGAACCGCTACAGATGTTGCAGAGCCTGTAATTCCTGTAACCAATCCCAATAACTATCTTGGGTCTACTTTCGATGTGGGAGTTCACAGATGTATATACAGCAATACTACCAACAAAGTAGGACAGGTCCTGGCTACCAATATCCCGGATTATGATATTACTTATGTGCTGGGTAATTCTACAGAATATGGAGGTTGTGGCGGTACCTATGCTTTTGCTTCACTCAACGGTTCTTCCAATGAAATTGTAGTGCATGAGCTGGGACATTCCTTTGGAAAATTGGCCGATGAATATTGGTTTTCAGGTTCGCTGGAATCTCCCAATAAAACACAGAACTCTAATCCGGCAACGATAAAATGGAAAAACTGGGTAGGATTAAATGGGGTAGGAGTTTACGCCCATGCTGAAAGCCCAAGCTGGTTCAGGCCGCATCAGAGTTGTGAAATGAGGTATCTTAACCAGCAGTTCTGCTCTGTGTGTAAAGAGGCGATTATTGAAAGGATTCATACTCTGGTTTCCCCTGTGGATTCCTATACTCCGGCCAATAATACAACCGTTGATGCTACATCCAATGTTACCTTCACGGTCAACGAAATTCTTCCCATTCCGAACACGCTGGTTAATTCATGGAGCTTAAACGGAACGGCTCTGGGAGCAATGGGAAGTAGCATTACGATTACTCCCGGACAACTTAACAACGGAAATAATACTTTGACATTATCGGTAGTGGATAACAATCCGCTTTTAAAAGTAGACAATCACAGTACGCTCCATGTTACCAATGTTTCATGGACTTTGAGCAAATCAACTCTTAAACTCTCAGAAGTAAAAGCGGAAGAGCGCCGTTTCAGTATTTATCCTAATCCGACAGATGGAGAATTTTTTATTAAAGGCAAACAGGGCTTTTCAAAAGATGTAAAAGTAGAAGTGTATGACACTTCAGGAAAGCTTATCCCATCCAGATTTGAACTGAATGATTCTGCAATACGGATTAATATTAAAAACTATCCGGCAGGTACTTATCTGTTGAATGTAAAAGAAAATAAAAACCTGATCATTTCTCAGAAAATCATTAAAGAATAATTATACGAAACCGGCTCTGGGAGCCGGTTTTATTTTTCCAGTTTTTTCTCTGCTATGGGTAGCCACTGTCCGTCATGGCGAAGAAGTATTATTTTATCGACTAAGAATTTAGTTTTGTATTCCATGTTTTCATATTTTTCCCAGGCTTTAAGATAATTTTCCCAGGCCAGATCTCTGTATCCTACAGTCATATGCGGATTAAACGAATACTTTGCGAAATTAAAACGCTCTTTTACCCTATGATAAAGTTCTGTTAATTGACGACTTTTTTTGGGCTGAATATAGAGGACAGGATTTTTAGGATTGGGAAAGCTTCCAAAACCATCCAGTTCTATTTCAAAAGGTCTGATGTCCGTATTGATCTTCTGAAAAGCAATGTGAATATCTTCTTCCAGTTCAATTTCTCTCGAAAAGGGAGGAAACAGTGTAATATGTGCTTCGTTTTTCAAAGCCTTGGAATTGGCATAATTGGTTGCCAGATCTTTTTTAAAGGCTTTTATTTCCTCAATAATCTCCTGCGGAGGATAAACTGCAATGAAATACATTTTTTTCATACGGTAATTTAGTCTTTTTAAAATTCCGGAAATTAATGTTTTATCCTGAGCTGTGTAAGTGTATTCTCAAGATGATCAGTGATCTTTTTTACTTCAATATGAGGCCTGAAGATCGCGCCTTTTCCTCTTTCTTCATCTGCAATATTAGACAGAATAATCACAGACGTTTTAGTGTCCGGATAATAAATATTTAAAGAAGGAGAACCTTTTACATAACCACTGTGAAAATAGGAATTGGGCTGGCCGATGTTAAGCATAATTCCGTAAGCATAACCCATTTTCCCAAAGATAGCATGGTGTCTTTCCGCACTTTTGGCCATGAAGAGCTTCAAAGTTTCGGGTTTTAGAATTTTTCCGTTGTACAGGGCATTATTCCACAAATGAAGATCCCCAATGGTAGATAGTATTCCACCGGCAGGTGTTCCGATTTCTGATCCGCCTAATCTTTTCGGCATATTGGGAACTTCTGAGAACTTGGAAGGTGTCCCAACATAAGCACTGGCAAAGTTATTTCCTTTGAAAATGTCTCCTGTTGAAGAATGGGCCATTCCCGCTTTTTTAAAAAGTTCCAATGCATTTTCATGATAGGATTTTCCCGAGACTTTTTCCACAATTTTTCCAAGTGCATTGAAGCCATCGTTGGAGTAATAGAAATCTGAACCGCTTTTGAACATCAGTTTTCCTCCCATCAGATTCAATCCTGAGGTATGGTTTAAGAGTTGGTGAATCGTAATGTTTTCATATTCTTTGATCTGAAATTCCTTCAGGTATTTTGAAGCCTTATCTGTCACATTCAGTTTTCCCTGCTCCATCTGAAGTAAGACCAAAACAGCGGTAAATTGTTTGCTCACAGATCCTATCGCGAAAATGGTATTGCTGTCAATTTTAGTTTTCTTCTTAAAATCAGAATATCCGTTTTCTCTTCTGTAAAGAGGAATGGTGTCTTTAAAAACGGCAATGCTCCCATTGAAATGATACTTTTTAAAAGCAGAATCAATCTGTTGTTCCAAAAGTGTTTTCTGAAAAGCCGAGATGGTGGAATCTATAATTGCTTTTTTATCAATCGGGGTAATTTTTGGACCCTCAGTTGTTGTACAGGAAAATAAAAAACAGAAAAAAGACAGGAATAATAAATTTTTGATCACAGTGTTGTATTTTTAAATGATGATTATACTCTTAAAGATACTAAAATATCCTGAAGAGCATTAAGAGAAGCAAATTGCGTGCTAGGACAGGCTGCTGGAACAACTTTATATAGATTTAATCAGCTTTTGTGGAATATTTCAATGTTATGAATAAGGGAATTACTGAGAAAATAAATATATTAAAAAACCTGTGGACAAAAGCTCACAGGTTTATCTTAATATCAGGTCACTGAACCAGAAAACATATTCTCCGTCTTCTTCTTCAGGACTTGCTTTAGGTTTAGGGTAAGTCTTTTTGACGGTTTCCCCAATTTTGAATTCAACAGGATTTTTGAAAATAGGTCCATCAAAAGTAAAGGTATGAAACTCTCCGTTTTCTCCGCACGGATCTATATTTTCAGGAAGATCATCAATGAATTGCTGATCAATAATCCTTCCGGCGAAGCTTTTATCCAGAAAAGATCCGTTCACACACGTTACAATTGTTTTAAAGCCAAGATCTAAAAATTCACGGATGAGGTAAGTTGTATTTTGTTTCCATAGGGGAAATAAGGCTTTCATACCGATAGCATTTAATTGGTCTTCCCTGTATTTTCGAAGGTCTTCCAGAAAAATATCTCCAAAAATGGAATGGGTAATGCCCTGAGCCTTAATTTCAGTCATTGTCTTACTCATGATCTGTTGGTATTCTTCCATGGATGGTTCTTTGGGAAGTTCCATTTTGATCAAAGGAATCCCAAGGCTTTCTGCCTGTTTTTCTAAAAGCGATACATGAACTCCATGCATAGAAATCCTTTGAAACTCCTGATTGATGCTGGTAAGCAGTGTAGAAATCTCATATTGATCCTCTTGTAGTATTTTATAAAGAGCAAGGGAAGAATCTTTTCCGCTGCTCCAGTTGAATAATGCTTTTGGTTTCATTGTAAAATAAAAATCTCCCAAAAGTAGGGAGATTTTCTTATTTTGAAACGGGCTTTCCGTAGTTATTTTGGGGGCTTGTAATATCAAGCTTTTCCTTTTCTGCCTGTTCTCTTTTTTGTAATTCTTCAGTATTTCTAACCATATCGCTTTTGTGAGCATTTTCCACAGGAGTAGTTTTACAAGAACTTAATACCACAAAAAGATCAAACACCGAAATAATTTTAATACATGTTTTCATTCGAATTTTTTGATGACAAATATATAGGGTCAGGATAGTTTATATTTAATTTTTAACAAACATTATCAATCTGCTTATCAAAAATCAGCGTTTTTTCACATTAAAAATAAAAACCTCAAAGAAATCCTTTGAGGTTTTATATAAAAGATGTTTGCTGTATAAGCTTACATATTTCTTCTGTACTTACCACCCACTTCAAATAACGCGTTGGTAATTTGTCCTAAAGAACAGTACTTCACAGCATCCATCATCACTTCAAACAAGTTTTGCTGGTTGATGGCTGCGTGCTGAAGTTTTCTTAAAGCTTCCTCAGACTTATTTTCATTGGCCTGCTGGAAGTTGTGAAGAGACTCAATCTGTGCCTGTTTCTCCTCTTCCGTAGAACGGATAACTTCTCCTGGTAAAACGGTTGGTGAACCATCTTTTCCTAAGAAGGTATTCACTCCGATAATAGGATATTCACCGGTATGTTTCAGCCATTCGTAATGCATAGATTCTTCCTGGATTTTTGAACGCTGATACATCGTTTCCATCGCTCCGAGAACACCGCCTCTTTCTGTGATTCTGTCGAATTCCGTATATACAGCTTCTTCTACAAGATCCGTTAATTCTTCAATGATAAATGATCCCTGAAGCGGATTCTCGTTTTTAGCCAATCCTAATTCTTTATTGATGATTAACTGGATTGCCATCGCTCTTCTTACAGACTGCTCGGTAGGAGTAGTGATCGCTTCATCATAAGCATTGGTATGAAGTGAATTACAGTTGTCGTAGATTGCATACAGTGCCTGAAGCGTGGTTCTGATATCATTGAAATCAATTTCCTGAGCGTGCAGAGAACGTCCCGAAGTCTGGATGTGGTATTTCAACATCTGACTTCTTTCGTCTGCTCCGTATTTTAAT
This sequence comes from Chryseobacterium sp. CP-77, assembly GCF_036362765.1. Classification (NCBI taxonomy): domain Bacteria; kingdom Pseudomonadati; phylum Bacteroidota; class Flavobacteriia; order Flavobacteriales; family Weeksellaceae; genus Chryseobacterium; species Chryseobacterium sp. CP-77. Next base: position 2,977,110 of record NZ_CP143637.1, on the reverse strand, counting down.
TTCATCGCTTTTGCCCAGATTCTTCTTGCTACACGTCCGATTACTGAATATTCAGGATCGATACCGTTGGAGAAGAAGAAAGATAAGTTCGGTGCAAAATCATTGATATCCATTCCACGGCTTAAATAATATTCCACATAAGTGAACCCGTTAGCCAGTGTGAATGCCAATTGCGAAACCGGATTGGCTCCTGCTTCAGCAATATGGTATCCCGAAATAGAAACAGAGTAGAAGTTTCTTACTTTTTCTCTGATGAAATATTCCTGAACATCACCCATTAATCTTAAGGCAAATTCTGTAGAGAAAATACAGGTGTTCTGCGCCTGGTCTTCTTTTAAGATATCCGCCTGAACAGTACCACGAACCGTAGCAATTGTTTTAGCTTTAATTTCTGCGTATACATCAGCAGGAATTACTTCATCACCGGTTAATCCTAAAAGCTGTAATCCCAAACCATTGTTGGATGGAGGAAGTTCACCATTGTATTTCGGTCTTTCTAATCCTTTATCGTCAAATTTTTCCTTAAGCTTAGCTTCTACTTTAGACTCTAAACCGTTTTCTTTGATATATTTTTCAACATTCTGATCGATGGCAGCATTCATAAAGAAAGCCAACAGCATCGGTGCAGGACCGTTGATCGTCATTGAAACCGAAGTTAGTGCGTTGACAAGATCAAATCCGGAATATAATTTCTTAGCATCATCCAGTGTTGCAATAGAAACTCCCGCATTCCCGATTTTACCATAAATATCCGGTGGTAAAGCAGGATCCTGACCATATAAGGTTACAGAGTCAAATGCTGTAGATAAGCGTTTTGCAGGCATTTCTGCAGAAACATAATGGAATCTTCTGTTGGTTCTTTCAGGGCCTCCTTCTCCTGCAAACATCCTTGTCGGATCTTCACCGGTTCTTTTAAACGGATAAATACCTGCCGTGTAAGGGAAGCTTCCCGGAAGATTTTCCTGGCCTTTCCATTTGATCAGATCACCCCAGTCATTGTATTTTGGTAATGCAATTTTAGGAATTCTCAGGTGAGATAAAGACTCAGTAGAAGTTTCAACTTTAATTTCTTTTCCTCTTACGAAATAAGAATAAAACTCTGCATGGAATGCTTTTTTTGTATCATCCCAGGTCTTCAGGAAATCGATATTTTCCTGTTGCAGCTCTTTTTCCGCCTTTTGGTATTCAGCATCCAGAGCGTCATTGGAAATGATATTTTTTACGCCTTCAATATGATACATTTTTCTGGCAAGTTCAGCCTGTTTCTCAATATTGATGTCGTATTGTTTATTGTTTTCAACAATTTCAGAAAGGTAACGGACTCTTTTTGGAGGAATAATCGTTACTTCTTCTGTCACTTCCTGTTCTACAAAAGTTTTTAGATTCAATCCGGAGAATTTATCGTTTACTTTTGAAATTAATCTGTTGTATAATTCTGTTGTTCCATGATCATTAAACTGAGATGCCTTGGTGGCATACACCGGCATATCATCTAATGAGCTTTCCCATAGCAAATGGTTTCTCTGGAACTGTTTTCTTACGGCCTGAAGAGCATCCAGTGCTCCACGTTTGTCAGATTTATTCAATGCTACCAGATCCGCATAGTCTAACATATCAATTTTTTCCAACTGTGTAGAAGCTCCATATTCAGGAGTCATTACATACATGGAAACATCTGCGAAGTCAGAAACTTCTGAACCAGACTGTCCAATTCCCGACGTTTCAAGGATGATAACATCCGGATGAGCCAGTTTTAATACATTCAGTGCAGAATGAATAAATGGAGAAACAGAAACGTTATTTTCTCTGGTTGCCATAGAACGCATATAAACTCTTGGATCATTGATTGCGTTCATACGAATTCTGTCTCCCAATAAAGCACCTCCGGTTTTCTTTTTGGAAGGGTCAATGGAAATAATAGCGATTTTTTTATCTGTATTGGAACGTAAGAAACGTCTTACCAGTTCATCCGTTAATGAAGATTTACCTGCTCCTCCGGTACCTGTAATACCAATGATTGGAATAGTCAGATCTTTAGACTTTTCGTCAATAGCTTTTACAAGCTCAGGTTTTTCTTCCGAAAAGTTTTCTACGGCTGAGATGATTTGTGCAATGCTCGATGGATTTTCAAAGCTGATATTGTCAAGATCTTTTGCTGTAACATCTTTTCCTGTTGCAAAATCTGATCGGTGTACCAGGTCATCAATCATTCCCTGAAGCCCAAGCTCACGGCCGTCATCCGGAGAATAAATCCTGTCGATACCATAAGACATAAGGTCCTTGATTTCTTCCGGAAGGATTACACCGCCTCCGCCACCAAAAATTTTGATCTGCGGTGAGTTTTTTTCTCTTAAAAGGTCATAGATATATTTGAAATATTCATTGTGACCTCCCTGATATGAAGTTAATGCAATAGCATTGGCATCTTCCTGGATGGCTGTATTTACAACTTCCTCTGCTGATTTATCGTGTCCCAGGTGGATCACTTCACATCCTGTTCCCTGAATGACACGACGCATAATATTGATCGCAGCATCATGCCCATCAAATAATGAGGCAGCAGTTACGATTCTTACCTTGTTGGTTGGAGTATATTTTTGGGTTTCCATAAAAATTCTAGACAGTTTCTAAGTTCTCAAATATAGCAATAAAATAAAAACCTCGTATTGTAGGGTAAAATTCTGATTTTTAAATGTTTATGATAATTGTTTTTTAAGTTCGAAATACTTTGTTGGAGGCTAGGTCTGTATTTTACAGATTACTACACTATTCTGTAAAAATATAAATGTCAGCAGATAATAACCCGCTGACATTTTTTCTTTTGTGTCATGAAGTTTGGCCTTTATTTCATAAAAAATGACTTGTATTATTACTTTTCTGAAAAAAGTGTTTTTCTTTTGCTGTCCAGCCCCCAGTTTAATCCTAAAAATGTAATAAGATTATTCTTGTCACCATAATTTTTTCCAAAGGCAGCATTGATGTACACACTGTCAGAAACTTTATAGTTGATGACTCCATTGGAACGGTAGGTATCATCCAAATCGCTGCTTCTGTAGATGAACTCATAGCCAATAGAGAATCTGTTGTATACAAGCTCTATTTTTCCACCGAAATCATAATTATCAGTCCTGCTGAATCCGCTGGCTGCATCATAAACCGTTTTATCCTGCATGTATCTCGCAACGGCATAGAAATTTAATCTTTTTTCGATCTTTGAAGCATCTGTGGTAGAGGCTTCTTTGATGATTACTTTTGATTTTTCATTATTTTGATCTTCTTTTTTCTGTGGAGTTTTTGTTCTTTCCAGATTGATCCCGGAACTCATGGTCATCCAGAATCCCAATTTCCCGAATTGATTATTCTTAAACTGATTGTCTAAAAAGAAAGTACTGTAGGCAGAAGCTACATCCAGCTGAAAAGCAGGTTTTTCGTCCAGGTACTTTTTATATTTTTCAGTTTCGGTTTTGTAATACTCTGTGGCAAATTTTTCTAATGCTTTTGCCTTCTTCTCGTTTTTTTCATCCGGACTGGCACTGGATACTTCTATATCATTATATTCCTCTGATTTTTCAAACTCTGTCTGAATTTCAGTTAATGCCTTTGAAATATTTTTATTGGAGTCTGTAATAGCCTCTATATTTTTTTTGTTTCTTATTTTAAATACTGTGGTTCGTAATGAAAAAGATACCGAAGGATTTTCAGTGTCAAGATCTTCAATTTTATAATTTCTCAGAAAGGCAAATGAGACAGAAACGTTTTTGGCTTCACTGAATATGTTATTTTTATACTCATAACTATTATCTGGTTTTTTAATGCTTTTAATGCCGGCATACTTTAAAGCATCCATTTCCGTCAGAGGAAATAAATGAGTAGGAGTAAGTTCTACTGCATAGGCATTGGGAAGACCGTCGTTCTCGCTGAATGAATTGACAATACTGGACATAAAAGCCTTTTTTGATTTCGGGGTCTCCAGATCAGAACTTGCCAGGCCGAGAAGCATTACACTTGGTGCATTGGAAAGCTCGAGTTTGTTTAACTCTGCACTGATTTCTTTGCTTTGAGCAAACAATAATGTCATACTAGACATCAGCGCTGCTAGTAGTACTATCTTTTTCATAGCTCAACTTTTATGTATTTATAAACACCATAGATAAACTTACCGGATAAATCATCAGTTGTTTTACCTTCAAAAGGATTGAAATGAAAATTCCTGGAAGGAATCTGAGGAAATTCAAACTTTATCCTGCATGTATTGATTAAAATCTGCAGATGATTTACCTGCATATTAATATTGAAAGAAGTTGCGAAAAGTAAATGATCTGATGTTAAATCTGCTTTTGGAATGGTGAAAGAAAATTTATCGTCATTTAAATTATTATCATCTATTCTCTTTCCATTAATGATAAAATGAGGGTCGCCAAATTGTGTGTTGGCACTGATGATTACATTCACTTCAACATTATTTTCTTTAAAGTGAGTGATTTTTACTGTTTTTTGAGGGATTTTTTTCATGTCTGTTGACTTTCGGGTTTGTAGATTCAGCTCTTAATTCTATTTCAAATGTATAATTTGTAATATTGGTATTCAATTACCTTTTTGGGTGATATTGCATTGCTTTAAAATATAAAAGCAGTCTTTCATTCAATAATTAAATAGTTCCAATGATTCTGCGCCACAATTAAATTTTCTATTTTTGCAGCATATTTTTACAGACATGCAAAAAGCGTTGATATATTTCGCATTGGGAACTGTAGTAAGCTTCCTGATTAATTATTTCTTTTTAAGTTCAGAAAACATCGGTTTGGAGTTATATTATGCCGTTGCTTTTGGTGCTGCCTGGGGTATTGCTTATTATTTGGATACTCCGGATTTTACATTGGCTAAAAAGCTGGGACTATCTTTTGTAGTGATGGCTATACTGGTTGGGGCAGGTACTTTAATTTTTAAACTTGAACTGGCTATTCCATCTATACTGAAGTTTTCCATGGTATTTGTGGCCTATTATGTCATCGCAAGTTTCAGGGCAACAAAGTCACTGAGAAAATAAATAAAAAAGAGGCTGTCCGGTACGACAGTCTCTTTTTTTTTATTAATGAATCATCATGAAACTGATCAGGGCAAGACCCAGCAGTAAAAACATGAAGGCAATAAAGTTAATGGTGAATAATATCATCCCGACAATAATGCTTACCAGACCATGAGCACGATATACGCGCCGGTGGGCAATAAAGAAATAGGCCATTGTGTATAATGACAGGAGTGATATTGCTAAATACAAAATGGTATTAACCGGCCAGAGGTCTGTGAGACCTGCTAATTTGGAGAGTAAGAAAATGAATAAGATGGTGAGCAGTAAAAATGAGAAGTAATGCAGCGTGAAAATTCCGTGATCAAAATACCACCATTTTTTCTTGCTATGGAAAACCCATAAAAAGAATGCGAAAAGAGGGAGGTAGATAAAAAGTGCTTTGGGAAGATTGTGAAAAGACTTTTCTACCATACCGGCCATAATCTCTTTTTTCTTCACCCCTTTTTCTTTAAGTTCAAAGAATTTGTGAACAATTGGGGCTTCAATAAAACTAAGAGATGACGGATTTTTAGCTTTAGCCGAATCATAAGCCTTTCTGGTTTTGTATTCACCAAAACTAACATCCGGATCTATCTTTTTGTCCATGTCAATGATATCTTCTATTTCAGAAGAGCCGGGAACTGCTTTCAGGCCTTGAATGGCAAGAGAGTCCTCTCCATCCAGATGTTTTTTTGCTTTTATACTGTCTATCAGCTTTTGTTTTTCAACAGGCTTCATGACTTTCAGAAGATTCGTCTTGCCATTTTCTCCGGTATTTCTCTCTTTCGAAGAACCAATATTAACCATAGGAAAAAGGGCAAACACAAAAAATGTAATAAAACTGACAAAAATATAAAGCTTTACAGGAGGTACAAACTTCTGTCTTTTCCCTTCAAGATAAGTGTTGGTCAGTTTACCAGGTTTAAATACCAGGTTTTTTACAGTTCCCCAGAACTGGCCATCATAATGCGTGAAATCTTCAATGAAATGGGTAAAAAGAAAATAAAAGGGCTGCCGTCTTTCAGTATTTTCCTGTCCGCAGTGAGGGCAGTACCTTTCTTCAACCTGATGCCCGCAGTTCAGGCAGGTTTTGTCTTCTCTTAGTTTTCCGTGACTCATGGATATAGAATATGATTAACGCAAATATAAATATTTCAATGATACTATAATTATATTCAGGTGTTTTACGGAAATCTTTAAAGTAAATTTAATAAAAAGAAAGAGTTGAGGGAATAAACTCTTTGCTGTTTCATTGTGTTTTTAGAATCTTCGAAGTGTTTCTTTTCATCGGCACATGAGTTCACAAGATCTGTGCCAAATTATAAATAATGTTAAAATCTAATGATAGAGGGGTATGACGTACGGATTATATAGATTAAATAAAATATGTTTTTGGGTTACAAAAATAATTTGTACCTTTGCACACCCTTTTAGGGGTAAATTATGTTTAATCTTTAACTAAAACGTGTGAATACATTAAGTTACAAAACTGTTTCAGCGAACAAAGCTACTGCTAATAAAGAATGGGTTGTGGTAGACGCTGAAGGACAGCCGTTAGGTAGATTAGCTTCTACGGTTGCAAAGATTTTGAGAGGTAAGCACAAAACGAACTACACACCTCACGTAGATTGTGGTGATAACGTAATCGTTTTGAATGCTGGGAAAATTACACTTTCCGGAAACAAGTGGGCTGATAAGACTTATATCTGGCATACAGGATATCCTGGTGGACAGAAGTCTATGACTGCGGCTGAACTTCAGAAGAAAGATTCTTTAAAGGTATTAGAGAAGTCTGTAAAAGGTATGTTGCCTAAAAACAGATTGGGAGCTGCTATCCTTAAGAACCTTTATTTATATGAAGGAACTGAGCACAAACATGAAGCTCAACAGCCAAAAACAATTAATGTTAACGAATTTAAATAATTAATTATGTCTATAGTTCACAAAATCGGAAGAAGAAAAACTTCTGTAGCTAGAGTTTATGTAAAACCAGGTTCTGGTGTTATTACAGTAAACGGTAAAGATGCTAAAGAATATTTCTCTACAGACGTGATGGTTTACAAATTAAACCAACCGTTTATCCTTTCTGAGACTGTTGGTCAGTATGACGTTACCGTAAACGTATTCGGTGGTGGTAATACAGGTCAGGCAGAAGCTATCAGATTAGGTATTTCTAGAGCTTTATGCGAAATCAACGCTGAGTTCAGATTAGCATTGAAGCCAGCTGGTTTACTTACAAGAGACGCAAGAATGGTGGAAAGAAAGAAGCCAGGTCAGAAAAAAGCAAGAAAGAGATTCCAATTCTCAAAACGTTAAGAATTGCGATAAGCTTAAAGCAACATGCAATAAGCTATTTGAAAAACTTATTAAAATTTTTAATTCGCTTCAAAGCCTATGGCTTACTGCCTGAAGCTTAAAGCAAAAATTGCCCGTTACGTTTAGCATCCAAACGCTTCTCCCATCTAAAGAAGTTGTTGATTGTTTAAAAGACGGAAAGTAAACTAACAAAAACAGAAAACATGGCAAAAGCAAATGTAAAAGACCTTTTAGAGGCTGGCGTACACTTCGGTCACATGACCAGAAAGTGGAATCCAAATATGGCTCCATACATTTTTATGGAGAAAAACGGTATTCACATTGTAGACTTACATAAAACAGCAGTTAAATTGGATGAAGCTTGCAACGCTTTAGAAAAATTAACTTCTGCAGGTAAAAAAGTTCTTTTCGTAGCTACTAAGAAGCAAGCGAAAGAAGTAGTTGCAAAACACGCTTCTGAACTTAATATGCCTTATATTACAGAAAGATGGCCAGGTGGTATGTTAACGAACTTCGTTACTATCAGAAAGGCTGTAAAGAAGATGAATGCTATCGACAAAATGAAAAAAGACGGTACATTCGAAACTTTATCTAAAAAAGAAAGATTACAAGTTGACAGACAAAGAGCTAACCTTGAGAAGAACTTAGGTTCTATCGCTGACATGGTAAGACTTCCATCTGCTGTATTTGTAGTTGATATCTTGAGAGAACACATCGCGGTAACTGAAGCTAAGAAACTAGGTATTCCAGTTTTCGGTATCGTTGATACAAACTCTGACCCTAGAAAAGTTGACTTCGTTATCCCAGGAAACGATGATGCTTCTAAGTCTATTGATATGATCCTTAGCGTAGTTTCTGAATCTATCAAAGAAGGTCAGTCTCAAAGAAAAGCTGATAAAGAAAAATCTAAAGAAGAAGGAGAAAAAGTGTCTGCTGATACAGATGCTGATTTCGATGCAGAATAATTGAAGATTTTCTTTAATATAGGAAAAACGCTGGATTTCGATCCAGCGTTTTTTTTATTGTTTATACTTAAGATTTCTTAGGACATACCATAAGTTCCGGGAGATCAGGGTCTGTACCAGGCACTATTACTCCTATTCTGCAAACACCGTTGCAGCACATTTCGCCAAGTTCAATACTACAGCCGTCTATACAGCTTCTGTATCCTCCTTTGATTGTTCTTAGCTCAGTTCTTGAGACTTTCTTTAAATTTTTCATGATTTTTAGTTTAGTTTTTTTCCTACTCTATATGCTTTTCGGATACCGCAATTATGTATTTCTAAATATATGGAAATATTTACTATCTGTTGATTTTATAGAATTATTTTTGAATTTGTGCCATTTATGATTTATAGAACTGCTTTCAGATCATATTCAAGCTTTCAAAATAATGTAATATAAACTTGATTTTAAGGCTGCATGTTTCTTTCTGTTCTATCAAAAATAGAAAACAGATAACTCATTAAAAATAAAAACCTGCAGAATTCTGCAGGTTATATCTTAATTTGAAAGTTTTATGGAATAAGAGGTTGTGATAAACTTTGTAGACTGGTATACCGAGTTGCAAAGAATACCCGATAATCTGTAATTTTGATTTTTCGGAACCATGGTATATCCAATTTTCCCTGCACCAATGGGGATTTTCTTGAAGAAATTACCCCCGCTTACCGTAAGCACCATATTGCATGGAGATTTGTTTTCTACAGAAATAGAAGTCCTTGGATTTTTTGGATCATCATTATTCAGAAGGTCGTTCAGAACTTCAGCAGTTTCCGGCTTATAGGTCTTTATAAGTTCATTATATTCTCTTTCTGTATTGGCTCTGTTGCCTGTTGAATTACCGGCAGGATAAGGATAGGAGGTTCTTCCCGGATAACCGCCGTAATTTACATTACAACCGGCAAAGATTACTGAAACTCCGGCAAAAACTAATAGTTTTTTCATACTATTTTATTTTTTGTTTTTTCTTTTGTTTGATGGCCTGTTTTTTCTGAACCTCATCCTTTTTGATTGCACTGGCTTGCGTTTCGGACATTTTAGGGCTGTCCACCGTTACAAATATACTTTTTTTAATATCTTTCTGGGAGAAATATTTTATATCACAAATATTACTGCTGAGCGTGTATGAACCTTTATTGATCACAATAAAATTTTCTCCGTGGGCAGGAACAGCGAGGTTATAGAAGTCTTTTCCTTCAACTCTCAACACAATATTACAATCAGAATTATTTTTAAATAAGAGTATAGCCTCCTTGCGTGTAATATCTTCATTGAACATTGCATTCAGAAGCTTCACTGTTTTCTCCTTATGTTCAGCAGAAGTCTCTGCGATAAGTTTTTTAAACTCTTCAGCATCATCTGAATTAGGGTTTCTCATAATGCTTTTAGGGATATCGGAGATAACAGGCCTTGCTTCCATAGGTTTGGCAGTACGGGCTCCCTTTGTCCATTCAGAGTTTTTTAAAGCAATAAGCTTAGGCTTCAGCACAGTTCTTTTGGGATCATCAGGGTGTGCATTCTTTAGGTATTCTTCAATTTCTTTAATATTCGTGCTTTTTAGAATATCTTTACTGCTTTTCTGAGCCTGTGTAAAGCCGGGAATAAGAAAAGTGAAGAATAAAATCGTTAAAAAATTTTTTTTCATCAGGGTTTTATTTCATCAGCTTATCCGGAATTTGATGTAAGTTATGGTTTTCCCTTTTGCTGAGAATAACTCTTCATAATACGTTTTGATATCTCTCAAATGCTCCGTATTTGGGTCGTATTCCGGGGCGCCATAGATATCATGATGAGCAGAAATGATCTCATAACCTGCTCCCTGTAAATATCCCAGCGTATACCCATGCAGGAATTCTGAATCGGTTTTCAGGTGGATAATACCTCCTGGCTTCAGAAACTTTTTATATCGGTTTAAAAAATCCGGATGTGTTAATCTGTGTTTTGTTCTTTTATATTTAATCTGTGGATCAGGGAATGTAATCCAGATTTCATCTACTTCATTTTCTGCAAAGAAATAATCTACAAGTTCTATTTGAGTTCTCAGAAAAGCTACATTAGTCATGTTGTTTTCTACAGCTTCTTTAGCGCCAAACCAAAATCTTGCCCCTTTAATATCAACCCCGATAAAGTTTTTTTCAGGAAATGTTTTTGCGAGTCCTACAGAATATTCTCCTTTTCCGCAGCCCAGCTCCAGTACAATAGGATTGTCATTTTTAAAGAAATTTTCTCTCCATTTTCCTTTAAGTTCGAAACCATTCAAAGCATCTTCTCTTGTTGGTTGAATGACATTCGGTAATATTTTGTTTTCTGCAAATCTTGCTAATTTATTCTTGCCCATTGAGTTATAAAATGAGTGCAAAAATAGTGAAAATTTATGGAGTCTCTATGTCTTTTGGTAGTAAAAGACATAGAGATCATTCGTTCCTGGTTTCTGTTAATGGCTTCCTAAAGCCACCATAATTGGCCTTTCAATTGTTTTTTGCGACGCATATTGAGCCCCGCAAACCAGGCTGGTGAAAAGATATTGCCCTTTATCTATCACAATGGAACCTTCACCCTGAGCAGGAACTGCCAGCCTGTATTTGGTAGTTCCAACACCTTCCATTCTTACAATGATATTACAGTCTGATTTATTTTGTATCAAAACGATGCATTCTTTAGTATTGGGATCATTATCAAATAAGGAATTCAGGATCTTTACAGTTCTATTTTTATGTTCTACAGGAGATACAGCCATCAGCATGTTGAATTCTTCTGCTTCAGTATTGGGAACGGCAGTATTGGCAGCAGCATTTACAACATATGTATTTTGAGCAGTGCTGGGCGTATACACCGTAGTAGATTGTTTTGCCGCAAGCTCAGCTTTATATTTTGCAATCTGTTTTTGTTTGATGATGGCATTCATTTCATCAAAAGTAATTTTGGTAGAAGGTCTTCTCCGTAGCATAGCAAGCATTTCCTGCATATCTTTTACTTTTTGATCAGCAGGATGTGCATTTTTGATATACTCTTTCATCATTTCCATGACCCTTGGTTTAAGAACGGACCTTCGGGGATCATCAGGATGGGCATCCCGTAAAAAAGCATTGATCTCGTAAATATTCTTACTTTTCAAAATATCACTGTAGTCTTTCCCTTTTTTTTGAGAAGACATAGTAACGAAAAACATACAACAAAGAAGTAAAAGTACTTTTTTCATTAATTCATATTAAGTTAGAAATTTGGTGTTTCTCTTTTAATTTGCTTTCACGGATCGGTTAGTTTTTATTTGGATAACGAAATACCAGTGTTTTTATTTTAAACACTTGTTTGTGAGATAAAATTAAACATATTTTTGAATATTTAAGAATAATATGTTTTAAAAGTTGAATAATTCATAGTGTAGTTGCTCTAATGAAGCTTCATTGCTGTTTTTCAGCCATTCAACAAAAAATACCCCATGTAACGTACATGAGGTATAAAATATTTCAAATGATTCTTTTATTAATTGCTGCCTACAACTTCCTGAAGATGTGAGCTTCTTAACCTTTTCTGATAAATAGGAAGATATTTTTCAATAGGGACTTTTATTGCTTCAAAGTTACCCGCCAAAACATAAGCCTGGATATTTTCTGAGGAATACACAAACTGAAGAAAGTTATCAATTAAGTTTTCCGGTATTTTAAATTTTGTGAAATAATCTTTACCCAGATAATTTTTAATCTGTGCTATAGAACTGTTCATTCTTTCATAAGCCTGGTAACGCTGTTTTTTCTTTCTTTCTCCGGAAAGAATATCATAGATGCTTTCCAGGCTGAAGGTAAGCCCGCCATCCCGGAGTCCGGCAACAGGAAGTTCCGGAGGTGTTCCGTCTCCTTTTGGTTCAGGAAGACCAATTACTTTTTTTAGAGCGTATGCTTTGTCTTCTTTTCTTAAAGAGTTTACATCATACCGAAGATTTCCGGTAGGTTTAAACCTGCTGAGAACGATTTCCTGAATTTCGTAATACGCGATTTTGAGCTCAACCAGATTTTTCTGCTCCATAGATTGAGGAGTCAGCTTGATGTCTTTTCTTTCGGTCACAATGGAGGTAAACCGGATCACGTCCCCGATATTGGCAGGAATATTAAAATTACCATTGTAGTCCGTGAGAACGGTTTTCTGTGTGTTCAGGTTGGTGACATACACCTGATTGAGATATAAAATAGAGTTGTCTCTCAGAAATACCTCCCCGGAATATATTTGTGCATTAATTTTTGCCAGAAAAACCAATAGCAGTAGAGTAAACAGTTTCTTCATATAATGCGCAAAATTACATAGAAATAAAGCAATTCTGTGTAATTAGATGAAGAATAGTGGTTAAAGTTATATTAAACTTTGGGATTTAATTGTTAAGGAGTGTTAGAAACTTGTCATATATTAAAAAATGGGAGATTTCTATAAAAAAAACCGGAAGAAAGAATTACTGAAATTTCAGGTACTCTTTCTTCCGGGTTTATGTTTTTATCTGTGTTTTACCAGCAGCCAGCTCGTGTATTTTATCATCAGGCTGGAGCCATATTCAGTCCAGGTGATAAAGTACCAGTAATTTGCGGTAGGAACATATCTGCCGCCCACTCTTCCGTCCCAGGTATATCTGTTTTCAGGAGTACCTCTGAAGACTTCTGCACCATATCGGTCAAAGATCCGGAATACGAGATTGTCATTCTTCATTAAAGCAGAATAGTCTATTACTTCATTATAACCGTCTCCATTCGGAGTAATGGTGTTGATCAGATTAATAATGGCAAATGGTTTTTTAACATCTTCACACATTTTAGAGTCTCTTACAAATACATTGTGTGCTCCTCTGGGTACATTGTAGAGAATATTGGAACTCTGCCATACCACCCCATCTAAAGAATATTCATAAGGAGGTGTACCGCCGCTTGCCCCAACTTTTACAGTTGTTCCATCAATTTCAATAGCGGTTATTATAGGCAGAGGCAATTCCGTAACATTTACATATTGCTTGTATACACAGCCATTAAAGGTAAGCTCTACCCAATAATTTCCAGAAGCAACATTCGTAATGGAGGGAGTGGTAGCTCCTGTACTCCAGAGGTATTTTTCAAATCCAGGCCCTGCATTAAGAGTGGTAGTGGTTTTCGGGCAAATTTCCTTGTCTTTTAAAATATCTGATTTTTTAGGAACTTTAATGTTGATTTTCAGAGTTCCTATTTCAGGACAAACTCCATTTTTTTCAAAACGGATATAATAAGTCTGTGAAGTAGTAATATTCACTGGAGATAAAACCGCATTTACATTATTCTGAGCATCTGCTAAAGTTGCATGAAAGGTGTAAGTTACATTGGGATCCAAGGTAAACTGAGGAATAAACTGTGTTAAATTGACACTTTTAATTCCGTCCAGATCATCATCACAGGCGCTTTCTGTAACGGTTTTTGTAATCAACGGTATTTTAGCTCCGATACTGAATTGTAAAGGTTTGATCACAGAAGCGCATCCGTCCGGAGAATCTACTCTGATATAAATGGTAGTGGTTGCTGTATAGCTCCAGTTGTTAGGAAGGGTATTGTTGTTCCCTGCATTGGCATCTGAAACACTGGCATAGTATCTTACATTAGTAAAGTAATTGGGATTATTAAGTACAATTGGAGTTATATTGGATAGTAAAACAGTAACTGTTCCATCCAGATTATCATCACAGAAAACACCATTGTAGTTATCCAGAACAATCGCTTTATTGAAGAGAGATAATGTTATTTGTGCGATACTTTTACATCCGATATTGTTTTTTACGACGGCATATACAATGGTACCGTTGGGTGCATTGTAAGCTGTTGTATTGCTAATCAGAGCTGCTGCATTTTCATTCTGGGCATCCAACATGGTAGGATAATAAGTAATGGTAACCGGGGAATTGGTGGTAATATTTGCTGTCGTCAGGTTGAAGGTTCCCTGCCCATTGATATCACAGGCAAATAATGTTGCATTCATTACCGTAAGAGCCTGGATATTGATGGTAACCGTAACTGTTTCACAATCCGGAAAATCAGGATCATTGCCGCAGAATGTATAAGTGAATGTATCTGTTCCGGATGTTCCGGGCGTATTTACAGTATAAGTAATAACTCCTGTTGTTGCATTTATTGTTGTGGTTCCCAGTGTAGGAGCTGTTGTAATCGCTACTGTATTAGGCGCAGTTGTTTGTGTAGAACTGCTTAATGTTGGGGTTATGGTCAGCGAGGTACATACATCGTAGGTTTTAGTACTTAGTTTTGTACAGTTCAGGACTTTGAGCTGTTGAGTAACCAAAGGAGCACAACTTCCCATTGTTACGGAGCATGTATAATACCCTGGTAGTGTAGGGGTGATTGATGATGTGGTAGCTCCGGGGACGATAATCCCGTTTCTGTACCATTGGTAGGTATCATAGATTAAAGGATCTACCGTTAGAACCATCCCGGGAATACAGCCGCCTCCTGATTGCAGAATAACAGGTTGGGTAGGAAAGCCGGCAAAAAATCCTCCGTACCCTACAGCATCACTTCCGGCAGTAATTCCGGCCATAATTGCTTTATCTGAAACCACTGTAATGGTACCTGTTACATTGGGAATACCATAGGTAACCCAATTGGTTGTACCAGTCATATTGTATGGGCCGGTTATTGCAGGTGGATTTGCTCCGTTTACTGTAATGTTAGCTCCTCTTTCTGTGATAAGATTTAACTTTGTTGGAATATTTAGAATACCTCCGGGATTACCATTGGAATGAACAAAATTTTCATTGATAAGGCCAAGTTCATTGATTTGCTTTGGTAGGTAACAGTTCAATGCGGGAATATAATTAAATCCACCGGTGGCTGTTTCATTTCCTACATTGGAGTCTCCTGCTAAAATTTGGTAGACATAAGCATTTTTTGATGTTTTAAGATACAAATTGTAATGTCCGTTTCCCTGGAGGATATATTTGGAATCCGGGATTACAAAGTATTTTCCGGCATTGATGGTTGCTAAAGGTGGAATTTCATTATTAACAAAAATCTGAGTATTGTCTTCGGTAGCAATAACAATAGCCCCTTCCATATGGGAGTCAATGGGACCATTACCTTTTACGAGTGCGAATTCATTTCCAAGTCTGTCGACAGGTACTGCCTGATCCATTAAAATATCTGAGCTGGAAGGGAAGTTTCCTGCGTATTGTCCGTTAAAATTTCCGTTGGTAACATTGATGGGTTTGTTTGATGTAATTTTTGAACCAATGAAACCATCAAAGTTTGAGGCTATATTTCCAATCCCATCAATAATATAAGATTGTCCTTTATTTAAAGTGAAAGTAATTGTTGGATTAGTTGCTCCGGTCGTCCCGTTTGAAAATTGAACGGTAGGGCTGTACCCGGAAATTGTAACGGATGTATTATCTTCAGTTGCCAATACACTCGTCATAAAGTTCAAGATAGGATTACTTACTGTGATGGGAGCGGAAGCTGCATAAAATTTTTGTCCTGTAGAGGGGATTCCTTTTGAAGTAATGATTTCTGCATGGTTAAATACTGAGAATCTTAAGTTGGCATAAAAAGGAAATTCTGCTTTAAGATACAGTCCTTTTGTCGTAGGAGTAAACAGATCTGTCTGCTGTGTGGTAATAATATAATTTCTTAAAACATCAAATTTCTGTGGATTGCTCTTACTGATGACTACTGTACCAATCAAAACATTATTATTGTAAATGCTTACCGGGAAGGGAGTCGTTCTGCTGGTAGATAAATACAGTTTCTGATTAGGATTCGGGGCGCCAGTTCTATCTACCATCGGAGCAAACCAATGTTCCCTGTCCAATTGGGCAAAAGAAGAGGAGAAAATATAAAATATAAATAAAAAAGATAGAATTTTCTTCATTCAGTATTAGTATTTATCGCAAATTTAATAATAAAAAGCATTGAATGTTTGAAAATATAATAAAAATAAGCCATGATTGTGCAATCATGGCTCATCAATATAGTTTTAAAACTAATTATTACTCTCTGTTTTTAACAAGAATCCAACCTGTATATTTTATTGGAGTCTTTTCTTTGTTGGATTCATTCCAGCTGATATGGTACCAGTATGTTCCTGTTCCCAGTTTTTTATCAAAATGTTTTCCATCCCATCTGTAGTTGTTGAATCTGTTTCCGGTAAACACCATGTTTCCGTATCTGTCATACACTACAAAGCTCAGGTTTTCCTTATAAGCCAGTTCGCTGTAATCTATATAATCATTTACATTATCTCCGTTAGGGGTAATGGCATTTAATAGATTAGGAATGGTAACTTCTACAGCAATAGGAGTACAGTTGTAAAAATCTTTTACATAGAACGTGTGCTGTCCTCTTGTTAAACCTGTGAAGATATTTGAATCCTGCCAGTTAGCAGTTCCGTCAACCGCATATTTGAAAGGAGCTTTACCGCCGCTTACAATTACAGTTGCTGTATTATTGTTGATCTCGATAGTTTGGATTACCGGGTCTTCCACTTTTTTCACTTTTACAGTCTGGGTAAGGAAGCATCCGTTCTTACCAAGGATTACCGTGTATTCTCCAACACCAATATCTCTGATACCTGAAGTGGTAGCTCCTGTGCTCCATTGGTATGAATCATATCCGGGACCTGCGTCCAGGTTCGTTTTTGCATCCATACAGATGTACTGATCTACAAGGACCGGAGATTTTTTAATTGGAAGTACAATTAATTCAATTTTGGCATTGGCCGTACATCCTTCAGCAGTTGTTACTTTCACATATACAAATCCTCCTGTTGAAGGGAAGTTTTCTGGTGTTGTGATTGCATTGATACCTGCAGTAAGATCATTCAGAGTACGGTAATATTTTTTGGTAACAGCATTATAGTCTGTTACCTTTGCTTTGGTAAGGTCAAAATAAGCATAAGGATCTACATCATACCAGCAAGCTTTAATAGAAGTATCTGTTACAATGAATGGTACTACAGTAAGGTTCAGGGTTACCTGTTCGCAATCTGTAAACTCAACTGAGTTTCCGCAGAATTTATAAACGATTTTGTCTGGTCCCAGATATCCCGGATTAGGTGTATAAGTGATTGTTCCGTTTGGATTCACCACAGCTGTTCCTTTTGTAGGAGGAGTCAAAATTACTACCGTACTTGGAACCACAGTCTGAGTGGAAGAAGTAAACGTAGGGGTGATGATTTTAGTAGAACAAGCATTAAGAGCCTGCGTCGTTTCTTTTAAACAGTTTTGTACTTTATAAATAGGAGTTGTCACAGGAGGACAAGTTCCCATAGTTACTTTTACGGTGTAATTTCCAGATTGAGTAGGAGTGTAAGTGTAACTTGTAGCACCTGGGATAGCCACTCCGTCACGGAACCACTGGTAGGTTTCATATCCATCATCTACTTCAAGAACGATTCCCGGAACACATTCACCTGTCTTTTTTGCAATAACAGGGATTGATGAGAATCCTGCAAAGTAACCTCCATATCCTGCAGAGCTATATCCTCCGTTGATACCTGCTGTTACAGCCTTTGTAGAGGTAATCTTAATATTTCCGGTTACACTGTTGATGGCATACGTTACCCAGTTGGCATTTCCTGCAAGGGGGTAAGGTCCGGCTTCAGGGAGAAGAGGCGCGTCATTCAACATTACAGTAGCACCAGCCTCTGTTAGAATGTTCAATTTTACTACCAGATCACTGGGAGTAGAGCTGGCTCCTCCCACGCCAAGAGGCATTTCATTAATCTTCCCGATTTCATCAATTTTTCTTGGAAGGAAACAGTTTAATGGCGGGATATAGTTGAATCCATTGGTAGCATCACTTTGCAAAACTCCGATAAACTGGTATAAATACACATTTTTGGTAGTGGAAATAAACATGTTTGAATGCCCTGATGTACCCTGAGCAACATAGCTGGTTTCATTAATTCTATACCATTCTCCGGCAGCAAGTGTTGCAACAGCAGTACCTCCGCCGTTTAAATATACTTCAGTATTATCTTCGGTAGCCACAATAAGACCTCCTTCCATGTTTAAGGAAGGTTGAGTAGATCTTGTTTTTACCATGGCAAAAGTATTTCCAAGTCTGTCAACCGGAACTGATTGGTCAAGAACCGGATCACTTCCGGTTGTTGAAGCAGAGAAGTTGGCATTACAGCTACCATTGGTCAGTGTTACCGGCTTATCAGAAACAATTTTGGCTCCGATAAAGCCTGTTTTATTTCCGGACTGAGAACCGGATCCTGCAAGAATGAAAGATTGTCCTTTTTGTAAAGTAAAAGTCTGAGTATTTCCAGTGGGGTTTCCATTAATAAAAACAACTCCGGCAGTTGGATTCCATGATACGGTTACATTCGTGTTGTCTTCGGTTGCAAGTACACCTGCTGTAAAATTCTGAATACTGCTGGTATTGGTGTTGGGAGCGGCAGCCACGAAAAATGTTTTTCCAATTCCGGCTTTTCCTTTACTGGTTATTACTTCCCCGTGAACACTCTGAGCCAGTCTTAAGCTGCAGTAAAAAGGCTTGGCTGCTTTTAAATACAGTCCCTTATTACCCACAACAAATGCATCAGTAGTAGTGGTAGCAGAAATAAGACTATTGGTAACTTTGTAAGTCTGCGGATTACCTTTACTGATGGTAACGGTGGTTACTGGAGCATTGTTATTGTAAATGGTTACATCAACGGGAGTTGGAGAGTCTGTGGAAAGATAGAGCATGTTGACATAGCTGTTGCCGCCAACACTGTCGTAATAGGGAGCTATCCAGTGCTCGGTATCCCTTTGTGCAAAGAGTGTATTAATTGTCAAAAAAATTAATACCAAACTGAGTAGAAATCTTTTCATGAGTATGGAATTAGGATTTCTACAAAAATAAAATAAAAAATGAAATACTTTTAATAAAATTTAAATAAATGTTAAATAAAAGTCTTCTATTTTTAATTAAATGCCTTCTTGGGTATGAAACTGGTAATTAGCGGCTGGGCTTGATCTTTCTGATTGTTAATTATTATCTCTTTAATATGTGAATTATTTAGATTTATTAATTTTTTTCAACTGTTTGATCGTATCGATAGATATGAATAGTGTCAATAAAAAATCCCGGTGAAATTCACCGGGATTCTATATTTTTGAAAAAGTCAGCTTATAGGCTTACTCTTACAAATCCTGTTACTTTTAAGTCTGCGTTTACAGATTTTACATAATCAGCAACTGAGATACTTCCGTCTTTAATAAAATCCTGGTGTACCAAAGTGTTGTCTTTGTAGAATCTCTGCATTTTACCTTTAAGGATGTTGTCGATAATGTTAGCAGGCTTACCTTCTTCAGTAAGTTTGTGTCTTTCGATTTCCAACTCTCTGTCGATAGTTTCCTGAGATACCGCAGTTTCGTCAAGAGCGATTGGGTTCATTGCAGCAACCTGCATAGAAACAGCTTTAGCAGCTTCTTCAGCTCCATCTACTTTAGCAGATAGGGAAGTGATTGCAGCAATTTTGTTTCCAGCGTGGATGTAAGCTCCTAAGAAAGCTCCCTGGATTCTTTCGAAAGATCCGATCTCAATTTTCTCACCGATAACTCCTGTTTGCTCAACTAATTTCTCAGCAACAGTGATTCCGTGGAAATCTGTAGCTAAAAGCTCTTCTTTAGTAGCAGCAAAGATCGCCATTTCAGCTAGTTCGTAAGCAAGCTCAACGAATGCTTCGTTTTTAGCAACGAAGTCAGTCTCACAATTTAAAGAAATTACAGCACCTAAAGTGTTGTCTTCGTTTACTCTTGCGATTACTGCCCCTTCAGTAGACTCTCTGTCTGCTCTGTTAGCAGCAACTTTTTGTCCTTTTTTTCTAAGGATATCTACCGCTTTTTCGAAGTCTCCTTCAGCTTCAACTAGAGCTTTCTTGCAGTCCATCATACCTGCACCTGTTTGGTTTCTTAATTTAGCTACATCTGCAGCAACTGGTGTATAAGACATAATATCTATTATTTTTTATTTAAGATTAGTATTAATTTTTAGCTTAATTTTAGAGCAGTGCAAAGATAATGATTTTAATGATAAACTAAAAAATGACTTTTCACGTTATTAATATATTTAATACTATTTTAAAGGTTTGATTAATGAAAAAAATCTTCTTCCTTCTATTTATATGCATTTTTGCACTAGGTTTTTCTCAAAAAAAGAAAAAAACAAAATCTAAAGCGGTTGTTGAAAAAGAAACGGTAATCATCTATACCGAACAGGAAGCCGAGATCTCAAAAGAGGCAAGGGTAATTGCCGGCTTTTTGAAGCAGAATCCCGGACATGCTAAAACAGACTATTTTAAAAGAAAGCTGATTGATATTATCATGGCAGGGAATTCTCCGGAAGCAAAACCTACCATAAAACCTATCAGCAAAGAAAAAATTGAAAATATCGTTAAAAATAATGAATTGAACAGCGGAAAGACGATGGCCGCAAAAAAAACATATACTGCTAATGGAAAACCTGTCTCTAATAATACAGCAGCTGCTATAGAAGCTTTAAAAGAAGAAAGAAGAACAACTACCTTTGCATCAGTAAGTTCTGCAAAAAGTGCCGGTACTTCTAAAGCAGGACCCAGTGAAGAAAATAAAAGAACAGCAGCAATGCTTACACACCTTTTTAATAATGATATTAATAAAAACGAAGCATATATCAATATTAAAAACAGATCCACCTGCAATCTTATTGTAAAGATAAGTGGTAAAAAATATTATAATCTCAGTGTACCTGCCAAAGGAGAAAATTTTATTCTGGTAGATAAAGGAGAGTACGTGCTGACCACAATGGTTTGTGATGCCAAATATTCTTCCTTAAAGAAAATCAGCCAGGATATTGAAATTGCACTGAATGTTGCAGAATAGAAACAGAAGAAAACTAAAGAAAAAAGGTTAAGAAAAAATTCTTAACCTTTTTGTATTTTTTATCCTTTGAACTGGCCCATTGCAATGAATTTGTCCTGTCTCTGGGTTTCAAGCTCCTGTCCTGTAAATTTGGAAAAAGCTTTGATATTTTGTAAAATTGAATTTTTCAGGTTCAGATAGGTTGTTTCCTGATCATAATGAGCTCCTCCAAGCGGTTCCTCAATGATACCGTCAATGAACTTTTCTCTTAAGGCATCTGCCGGAGTAAGATTCAATGCATTGGCTGCATCTTCTTTATGATCCCAGTTTCTCCATAAGATAGAAGAGCAGCTTTCCGGTGCAATTACTGTATACCATGTGTTCTCCAACATATATACCTTATTTCCTACACCTATTCCCAATGCTCCGCCACTGGCACCTTCTCCGATGATGTAAGTGAAGATTGGAGTTTTCAGCTGAACCATTTCAAAAATATTTCTTGCAATAGCTTCACCTTGTCCTCTTTCTTCAGCTTCCAACCCCGGATAAGCTCCCGGTGTATCTACTAAAGTTACCACAGGGATATTGAATTTTTCAGCAAGCTTCATTAATCGTAAAGCTTTTCTGTATCCTTCCGGATTTGGCATCCCAAATCTTCTGTGCTGTCTTTCTTTGGTCGTTCTTCCTTTTTGAGTCCCTATGATCATTACTTTCTGACCATCAAGGGTAATCAATCCTCCAATCATTGCCGGATCATCAGCGAAATTTCTGTCTCCATGAAGTTCTAAGAAACTGCCCTTGTCTGCCATTCCGTTGATATAATCCAATGTATAAGGACGATCCGGATGACGGGACAGTTGTACTCTTTGCCAAGGTGTAAGATTTCCATAGATTTCTTTTTTCTTTTCTAAAATCTTATCCTCAATCTGGCTGCATGCTAATTTTACATCAACACCACTTTCTTCTCCTACTAAAGAACACGTCTGGTATTGATCCATCAATTCTTTGATAGGAAGTTCGAAACTTAAATATTCCATTTCTTGAAGTAAATTAAATCTTTCAAATGTATGAAAAATTATGGTTATTCTATTTAAAATTATTTACAGCATTGTTTATTCTGGCGATACTTTCCTCTTTACCAAGGATTTCCAGAATATCCGGAACGTCCGGTCCTTTCAATTCTCCTACTAAAGATAATCGTAACGGCATCATTACTTTACCCATTCCTAATCCTTTGTTTTCCGCGAAATCATGCATGGTTTGCTTTAATATCTCAGCCACAAAGCCTGTTGTTTCAAAAGCAGTTGCCAATTCACCTAAAATTGCCGATGTTTCTTCATTCCATGCTTTTTTTGATGCTTTTTCATCATACGAAACTGGAGCTTCAAAGAAGAATTTACCATTTTCATAGATATCTTTTGGGAAAGTGGCTCTTTCTTTCATCAGATGAATTACTTTCAACAGCTTTTCATCCGATACACCGGAAAGGTCAAGGTCGGTATTTTTAAGGATCTGAAGAAGTTCCTCATCAGACTTCAGCTGAATATACTGATGGTTGAACCACTCAGATTTTTCTTTACTGAATCTTGCGCCCGCTTTATGTACTTTATGAAGATCAAATTCCCTGATCATTTCATCCAGAGGAAGTATTTCTTTATCATCTGCAGGAGACCATCCTAATAATGCAACCATATTAATGAAAGCATCAGGAAGATATCCGTTTTCTCTGTATCCCTTAGAAATCACACCGGTAGCAGGATCTTTGAAATCAAGCGGGAACACCGGGAATCCGAATTTATCTCCGTCTCTTTTGCTTAATTTCCCTTTTCCTTCAGGTTTTAAGATTAAAGAAAGGTGGGCAAACTGTGGTGCTTCCCACTGCATTGCTTCGTATAATAAAGTGTGAAGTCCTAAAGATGGAAGCCATTCTTCTCCACGGATTACGTGGGAGATTTCCATTTCATGGTCATCAATAATGTTGGCAAAATGATACGTTGGCATTCCGTCATTCTTTACCAGAACTTTATCATCTAAAGTATTGGTATTGACTGAAAATTTTCCACGAATAATATCTTCAAGATTTAATACTCTGTCTACAGGCATTTTAAACCGTACTACATAAGGCGTCTTTTCGTCTAATAACCTTTGAACCTCTTCTTCAGAAAGGGCAAGGCTGTTTCTTAAACGGTTTCTTGTTTTATTATCATAAGAGAAAACATCACCTTTCGCTTCATATTCGGCACGTATTGCATCCAGTTCTTCAGCCGTATCAAAGGCAATGTAAGCATAATCTGTTTTCAGGATCTGCTCGGTATATCTGTCATAGATGTCTCTTCTTTCAGACTGTCTGTAAGGAGCGAATTTTCCTCCTTTTTTAGGACTCTCATCAGGAATGATTCCGCACCATTCTAAAGCTTCTTCAATATATTCTTCGGCTCCTTCTACATATCTGGCCGTATCCGTATCTTCAATTCTCAATACAAATTCTCCCCCTTGATTTTTAGCAAAAAGATAATCATATAATGCAGTTCTTACGCCTCCCAAATGTAATGGTCCTGTAGGACTTGGAGCAAAACGTACTCTTACTTTCTCCATTTCAATTTTAATTTTTGCAAATTTACTTAAAGTAACTTGAAAAATAAATTGTTTCATAGGAGAAAGTTTGAATTGTGATAATAAAAAAAACTATCTGAAAAACAGATAGTTTTTTTTATATGCTGAAAAGTTTTTATTTAGTAGATATCTGTAATTTCTTCTACGGCAATTTCGTGCCTTTCAGAATTATTTCCTTCAAGAATAAAAGTTGCATAATATTTAGTCCCGGTTATTGCATTGGTTTTTTTTATGATTTGAAGTTTAAATCCTGGATTTGATACTGATTCTGAATCTGTATTTGTTGCCCAGATAGCGTTTTCTGCTACATAAGGCTGCGCCTTGTATAATACCAAATTACCATCGCCTTGAGCTGATAAATAAGGTTGGTATAAGCCGGTTCCAAAATCTGTATTGGAAGCCCATTTTACTGGATAAGGTACTGGTCCCCAATAATTAATCGGACTTGCATAGAGCACTAAATTAGAATCAAATTGCATATCCAAATGTAAGTTTACATTTCCATATTTTAAAACTAAGGATTGCCCGGCATTAAGGCCTGACATTCTTTGGCTTTCAGCAAGTACCTCCGTCTTCGTCAATGAAATCCTCTCCTGAACGTTCATTTTTTCGACAGTTTGTATAGGTGGTTGCTCTGTCAATGAATCGGTTTCTCGTGAACATGAGGTAATAGCTAATGTAGCGAAGGCTAATGTAGAAATTTTTAAAAATTTTTGCATTTTTTAATTTTTTATCGACACAAATATATGAATTATTTCTTTTAACTGTGATTAATTTATCGTTTGTATTTCAGATAAATCTTGTAAATATAGGAGTTTTCGATTGTTTTTAATTCTCTTTTAAGTGATTATTTTTAATAGTATTTTAATAAAAAATTTACACTATGATTGTAATATTACATAAGTTTAGTTTTAATGTAAACTATTTATTTGTATAGATACCGCATATCTCAATTAATTATTTAGTAAAATTTCCTATTTGGAGAATGGTAATTATTGTACGAACTAAAATCTCATTTTCTGTTTATAATTAAACCCGTTTTTCAGCATTATTTAAATAAGTGTTAAATCCACTTAATATTGATATAAATCATTAGATGTTTCTTTTTTCACATAGTGGTGAATGTTATCTTTGCAGGAAACTTTTAAATAATACTATGAAAAAACAAATTTTATTTTGCTTCAGTAGTCTACTGATGCTTTTTATGAGTTCATGTTCAACAGAGGAACTGAATAGCGAGACAACCCCTGAAAGCCCTGCGGCAAAAGCTAGTAATCGCTTATCTGCTTCCAAGTTTGCGGGAGACGGAATTTATGATGTCTTAGGACATGGTTATAACGTTACCGGTGAGTATGCCAATGCAACAGCTGCCGGTTTTAAGGTGGTTGATATTGACCGCTTTAAACTGGAGCAAACCAACAGATTAATCAGCGAAAACACAAATTCTCAGGAGTACTCCGAAGATTATGGTGAAAATGCTGAAGCTTACTCCAAAATGGTTTCTACCAAAGTGGATGCAACAGTTAATTTTCCATTGTTTAAAAAAATACTCTCTGTAGGTTTTGGCTCAGCGGTAACAACCAACAATAAGTTTGATGCTAAATATATCTACGGAAGCTATAACCTTACGATTAAGCAGAAAAGAGTAAGATTCAACGCTACTACCGATATGCTGGGTGATTATATTACTCCGGAATTTGCTCAGGATCTACAGACAAAAACTCCGCAGCAGCTTGTTCAGGATTATGGAACTCACGTGATGACGGATATTTATACAGGCGCAAAGCTTGATATTTTATTCCAGTCTGAAACAACAAGCCAGACTCGTGATAAGGCAGCCAGAATCGGAATAAAGGCAGGAATGCTGAATATCTTTAATGTGAATGTGGATAATGATGTGAACACTTCTGAGTATCACATGAATTTTTCTAAAAAGTTGACCTACAAAACCAGAGGTGGGGATCCTTCAAAAGGTTTGGTAGGAGATTTGAATCTGGATCAGACCAATACTAAAGTTAATATTTCCGACTGGCAACTGAGCTCAAATGCGAGTAATTCTGTTTTGGTTGACTTTGGTAGCAACGGGTTGATTATTATTTATGACTTTGTAAAAGATCCTGTTAAAAAAGCTCAGCTTAAAGCTTATGTAGATCAATATCTGATTGATAATAAAGTGTATCTGGAATTTAATACCATTCCAATTTACAGATATTATAACGGAGTAGATCATTACTATACAAAAATTGCTGGAAGCTACAGCGGATATTCTTTTGAAGGAACAGAGTTTAACGCATTCCTGTACAAAGCTCCCAATACAGTTCCTATCTACAGATACTGGAATGGTAAAGATCATTACTATACAAAAACTCCGGGATATTATCAGGGATATGTAGATGAGGGAATCGAGTTTAATGCTTTTGCTACTCAGCAGCCGAACACAGTTCCTATTTACAGATACTGGAATGGTAAAGATCATTATTATTCAAGATCCAGTGTAAGACCATCTGGTTATGTTGCTGAAGGAATTGAATTCTATGCCTATTAATTAAAAATATTGATATTCTATAACTACAAGCCGTCTCAGTTTTGAGACGGTTTTTTAATGATAAATAATATGATGTATTTTTTACCATTAAAAAATAGTAGTGCCTTACTGTTTGTATTCATTTTCATTCATTATAATAATGTGCTGTTAATTATTCCTTTTCCAGGATGTGCATATATGGACTTAGGCAAATGTTAAATTGATGTTGGATTTTTATTGTTTCTATGTATTTAACTCTTGGTTTGTAGATAACCTACGAATGTTTTTTACCTATATTCAATTCATTTTTTCTTTTACAACTAATTTTAATGGGGAATAGGAAGTATGATTTTTATTATTTATCTTTACATGAAGAAATAAAAAACATAAACTTATGAGAAAGCATTTATTAGCAATGTTTGGGCTATTGGCAGGAATTTGTATAATGGCTCAAAATATTACACTAGGCACTAATCTGGTAAAGGATAGAAGGTACTATTCCCAAAATGATCAGCACTTTCTGATTTTTCAAAACGATGGAAATTTGGTTGTTTATAATGATCAGAATCAGCCGGAATGGAGTTCCAGGACTCAGGGTAATGGTTCGAGAGCCATTTTTCAGGAAGATGGTAACCTTGTTGTTTATAATTCTTCAAACAGACCCTTATTCAGTAGCAATACAACCAACAAAAATGCAGCCAACCTTGAGATGCAGGATGATGGTAATCTTGTAATTTATAACAGAAGACGAAATGCATTGTGGTCTTCCAAGGGAGGTTCTAACGGAAACAATTTCGGTGGAAATGGAGGTTCTAATACAGGACGTTATAATAATGGTAATATTTACAAAGGATTTAGATTTGTAAAAGGACAAAAGATATTTTCTGAAAACTATAATTATTATTTAATTTTCCAGACAGATGGTAATTTGGTAATGTATAGTGACGGAACTAACAAAGATATCTGGTCATCGGCAACCGCAGGAAGTGGAAGAACCGCTATTTTTCAGGAAGATGGAAATCTGGTAGTCTATGATTCTTCGCATAGACCTGTTTACAGTACAGGTATAAGCTCATCAAATATTGAAAGACTTTCAGTTCAGAATGATGGAAATATTGTGATTTACAATAACAACGGTAGTGTTGTTTGGGCAAATAAAAAATAATAATTTAATAAAAAAAGTTAAGTATAAAAAAGCTAACCGAAAGGCTAGCTTTTTTTATGCAGTTTGTCTCGTCCTAACATAGCGTTTCTTTTGTAAAGAATATCGTACTCTAGCATTGGGAAATTATTTTTTCCCACGTACCGATCCAATCTTGTGTTTCATTTTCCAGGGAATAATTTTTCATAACAAATTGTGACGCTATTTTCCCTTTTTCAGAAAAAAGAGTCGGATTCTCATGATATTCTAATGCGTGGCTTTCTATTTTTTCAACAAAATCAATAATGTTACCTTCTTCAACCAGACAAGAAAATTCTTCTTTAAAATATTCTTTTCCTCCTTGTCCAGAGTAACCTATTACAAAACATCCACAAGACATAGCTTCTATAGGAGGAAGCCCAAAGCCTTCTCTATGATTGAAGCTTAAAAAAAATACGGATTCTTTTAAATGTTTTGCAACTTCCTGTTCATCCATATTGTCAATTGGGAAAAACTCCCAATCATCCATCTTTTTTCGCGCTTTTAAAATATTAATAACTTGTAAAGAATCCTCAGCAAGTTTCCTTGGCATAAAAGCAATTTTTTTCTTTTTTTTATTTTCAAAACTGAAAATATGGGTATCAATCCCTAAACGGACTCTATATAGACTAAGAGTAGGAAATACAACATTAAAATACTTTTGTGCATTTTCTGATGCTACAATAGTTCCTAAACAATTTTTATCTAGATAAGGATTTTTTTCATTATAATCAAATCCATACCCCTGAAAGGTGTAGTAGCAATTCTGGTTAAGTATTACGTACTGATGATTGGGAATAGTTTTATGGAATGATTTTCCATATATTTCCGGAAAAACAAATAGCGCATCTTTCTCTATGGGATGTGAAAATAAATTGTTATAGAACAGTTTTAATCTTTCATAAAAACTATTTTTATGTTCTTTAGAGTTGTTACTATTTTCTATGTTTTTTAAAAGTTCATAATGATAAGATATTTTTGTATCACGATACCAGATATTGTCTCTTTTTCTCTTTTTTTTTAATAAAACAGTAGCATTATAACCATGGTTGTTTAAAATATTTACATATTTATAAATTTGTTTTATACCCCCAAAAGGTACAGAAACCGATGGGCAAATGAAATATATCTTTCTTTTTTTCATAATGAAATGACTCTTTTTGAATACAATTTTTTGCGATATTTTTTGATTAGCGAAATCTATATCATTAAAGCTTTTGGTTTTATTTAGACATTACTGCTTTTGTTGATTAGTCGATAAATCTAGATAAACAGGAGTAAATTTCTTGTGCTCCATGGACAAAAGATAACCAACTTATTACTCTCATAGTTTACAATAAATGCTTAATTTTGTTTTTCTAAAAGGCAAGACAAAATAATAAATTTAAAATGGGAATTAAAAGGTTTTTTAAAAATAAAATAAAGGATCGAAATTTTATCAATAATAAGAGAAAACTGAAGATCAATCATTTTGAACTAGACTTTTTTAAAAAACATACATTTGACTTTATTTTTGAAAATGAGCCAGAAGTTTCTATCATAATTCCTGTTTATAATCAGATAAGATATACTCTTAATTGTCTATATACAATTGAGCAATATGATAAAGACGTATCAAAAGAAATTATTATTATCAATGATAATAGCTCAGATGAAACTTTAAAGTATCTGGATACAATTCCCGGAATTACAATTATTAATAATACTGAAAATTTAGGATTTTTAAGAAATATAAATAAAGGAATTCGGAAGGCAAGAGGGAAATATGTTTATTTATTGAACAATGACGTAGAAGTTCAGGAAAACTATCTGGCCAGTCTGTTGGAGGTTTTTAACAACAATAAAAATGTAGGTGCTGTTGGCTCTAAAATGGTATTTGCAGACAATACATTGCAAGAGGCAGGCTGTCTTATTTTTAATAAGACCGAAATTGTCAATCTAGGAAGGGGTGAAGCTATTGATACTCCAAAATATAACTTTTTAAGAAAAGTAGATTATTGCTCAGGATGTAGTTTGTTATTACATAGAACTGACACAGACGGAAAACTTAATCTTTTGGATGAAGCTTTTTTACCTGCCTATTACGAAGAAACAGATCTATGCCAACGTTTGAAATATGAGCAGAATCTGGATATTTATTATCAGCCTAAATCGGAAATTGTTCATTTTGAAAATGTTTCTTATACCGGAAAAGATAATGGAAAGGAACTTTTGCTTCAGAAAAACAGAACTGTCTTTATGAATAGATGGGATTCGTATTTTACTGATTCAAGATTTCTGGATAATGAAGGAAGAAACAATATTAATAGGTTTTATAAAAAACCAAATATTCTTATTCTGGAGGAACGTATGCCACAACCTGATAAAGACTCTGGCTCAAGAAGGTTTCTTGAAATTGTAAAGATTCTGCAAAAAAATAATCATAGAGTTATTTTAGGGATTCAGCAGCCCAACCAAGAGGATGAGGTTTACGTTGATTTTTTTCGGAGCATTGGTGTGGAAGTTTGTAAAGACTATGTAAATGCTCAGAACAAAATTGTAAGAGTTTTGGATCAAGTGAAAGAAGCTCTTCATTATGTTGATATTGTTTGGATTTTCAGACCGATTGGATTTGATTTTTGGTATGGGAAAATTAAAAATGAGATCTCCGGAAAGAAGATTATTTATGATATGGTGGATCTTCATTATCTAAGAATGGAGAGAGAAAACAAATATATTGAAGTGACAAAGTCCCGTAAAAAAGAGATGAGATTCTTTAAGGAAAAGGAATATTTTGGAATGCAGAAGTCAGATGTGGTTATTTCCATCAGTGATGAAGAAAAGAAAATTGTCTCAGGCCAAGGGATCAAAAATGAAAAGATCTTTACTGTTAGTAATATTCATGAACCTGTAGAATGCAGGGATATGGACTATTCTGTTCGGGAAGGTATTTTATTCATTGGAGGTTTCTATCACATGCCCAATATGGATGCCGTGAAGTTTTTGTATGAAGATATAATGCCTTTAGTTTGGGCTAAAGACGATTCTATTAAAGTATATATTTTGGGACCACATTTTCCCGAAGAGATTAAAGGAAAATATAATTCTGAGAAGTTTCAGATATTAGGCTATCAGAAGAGTGTGGATTACTGGTTTGAAAATTCGAGAATATTTGTTGCTCCTCTACGATATGGAGCTGGAGTGAAAGGAAAGATAGGGCAGGCTCTGGAGTTTGGGCTACCCGTAGTCACTACATCAATTGGGGCGGAAGGAATGGATCTGGAAGATCAGAAAACAGCCCTTGTTTCCAATGAAGATCCGCAGCATTTCGCAAATAAGATATTGGAACTATATTACGATGAAAATTTGTGGAAAACAATTCATAGTAACAGCGCACTACCACTGGCTAAGTTCTCAGTTGCGCAACAGGAAAAGAATATCAATAATATTATAAATTATTTAGGATTTAAAGATTAAATAAAGAAGGCTTTTATCAATAAAGCTTATTTCTATGTTATGATTTTTTTGATCCAATTACTGAAACCATATTTCTTTACAATGTCATCTGATAATGTAAAATAAGGTTTTTTCAGAAACTGTTCAATATTTTTATAATTATTATTTTCCACAACAAAGATATTATCAGGATGGTAAAAATCGTATTTTTTAACCATCACATTATCTGTAATTACTTTCTTCTTATAGTACATTCCTTCAAAGAAACGAATGGAAAGTCCGTTGTGTAATGGATCAACAAAATCCAAAAGAATGTCTGAGCTTTTTACAAGATCCAGATTTTCTTGGAAACTGATTCTGTTTTGAATATATTGTATTTTATCATTTTTCGTTTCAGGTTCCTGAAAATATTGAATGAAAATAGAAAGTTCAATAGATAAACCTGAGACTTCATCAATAAACCGGTTAATTTTTTCTTCACGGCTTTTCCAATATAAACCTACAAAGTAAAGCTTAGGCTTTTCTGCATTATATTTTTTTTCAGAAGAAGGAAGGTGATCAAAATAAAAATTAGTAATAGGTTGAATATTGGGCTGAGATTCTGCCTTTTCAAAACAAAAGAAGATATCAAATAAATTGAAATAGTTTCTGATCTCTGGAAATTTATCAATGCCATCCCATTGATAAGCAATTAATTTTCGGGTTTTATTTTTTAGATTCTTTATAAATGAAATTGGGAAATTGTCCGGACGAATCACCAGGACATAATCCAATTCTTCCGTAATGGCCGAAAGGTTTTTATTCAGCTCATCGAGAAAGTGCTTTTTAATAAGATTTTGTTTATACTCTTTATTTCTAAGAATATTTTTAATGAAAAAATTTTTTATGCTTTCAGAGCCTTTGTATTTGAATCTTGAAACATTGTCTGTGATTAAATAGGGTTCAAAACCTTCCTTCTCCAAGTTTTCTAAAAATAGCTTTGGAAAATCGGAATAATTAGGCATTACCAAAAGAAATGTTTTTTTTTTCACTTTGTTAATTTAAGTTAAGGATACTGAATATTAATATTTTGTAGTATTTTCTGAGACTGTTGACGGGATTATTAAAATATTCTTTTTTTATGGTCTCAGCATCTTTTAAACTGAGGGTATTAATATACCGGAAATATTTTTTCTCAATACTTTTCAATGAAATATTATCATTGAATTTAGGATTAACTTCTTTGAATACCGTTTCCATCTTATGAATTGCTGTATTGGAATAATTTGAATGGTGTTTGTAATTTCCAATAATAATTTTCTTTAAATAGGCAATATAATAGGCAATATTGCTTTGTTCAGGATATTGTAAATAGTAGTTGTTATATATCGTTTGAATAACACTCAGATATCCTAAAAGATTTTTATCACTGTTCTTTTTAGTGATGGACTGTGCGTTGTCGATAGTGTACAAATAAGTAATATCAGGAATAAAGACAACATTCTTTGCCTGGAACATCGTTTCAAAGAACCATAATTCATCTTCGTGATAAATTCCACTTAAAAAGGTGAGATTATTTTCTTTTAAAAATGAAGACTTATATAATTTATTCTGAGCAATTGGACTTAAGCCTTCCGCTATATTCTTAAGCAGGACTTCCGTATTTTTATTTTCTAAGCGTTGTTTTTCTTTAGGCTGAGGTAAGAATGAAACGTTTCGTTTCTCTTCCCATGAATAGGTTGATGTTTTTCCCACAATAATATCCTCTTTACCTGTATACTCGGATATGAGTGATTCCAAGGCATTAGAAGGAAGAAGATCATCACTGTCACAGAAAAAAATAAAATCTCCGGAGGCTTTTTCCAACCCGAAATTTCGAGTATCGGAAAGACCTTTGTTTTTCTGGTTGTATACATGGAATCTTTCGTCTGAAAAACAATTGATAATTTCAAGAGTATTATCTGTACTACCATCATTAATAATAATACATTCAATATTGTAATGAGTTTGGCTCTGTATACTTTCGAGTACTTCTTTTACATAATAAGAAGCGTTGTAGCATGGAACAATAATGCTGATTAAAAATAAAGAATTATCCATTCTTAATTAAATTTTTTTCAAAGTAGAACTTACGGACTCAATGGAAAATGGTTTCAGACTGTCAATAGAATTTTGACTTAATGTATTCCAAAGCTCTTCATCATTATTTAATTGTAGAATTGCCTGAGCAAAACTATTTTCATCATTCGCTATCAATACATTTTTATGGTTGGTGAGGCTCATTCCTTCCGCTCCGATATCTGTTGTAATTACAGGCAAGAAATATTCGAATGCCTGTCCGATTTTCCCTTTTACACCCGCTCCAAATCTTAAAGGCGCCACCATAATTCTGGAATTCATAAAATGCTCTTCAATGCTTTCCACAAAGCCTAAAAATTTAAACTTAGGAAATAGTTTAAGATCAAGTTTTTCAGCAACATTCCCGATGATGCTTACTTCCAGCTCAGGATTGGTTTTCCAGACGATAGGCATTATTTTTTCATAGAGAAACTTTACCGCATCAATATTTGGCTCGTGGATAGATCCGATGAAGGTAATTCCTTTGCTTTCACTGAAACGTTTTCTTTCAGAAATATCAATTTTGGGATAATGAATATTAGATACTGTAATGATCTTATTTTTATCTGCATACTGGCTCATAATTGCTTTCTCCTTATCAGATATGGCAATGATATAATCCAGTTGTGGTGCAACAACTGTTTCCAGACGGAAAAAATGTTTATAATTTTTCTTTAAAGAAATACGGGTCGGTTCCAGTTCTATCGCTCTTTTAAACCTTAAAAAATGAATATCCACCATATCATAAATAAATTTGGCAGAAGGTAAAACAGCCTTCATTTTTTTATAAAAAAGGTTCAGAGCCAGAGGCCCGTTGAACCAAACGTAATCTATCTTTTTAAAAGAAAGCAGGAAATCATAGATATTCCTGTACTTAGTGTTCTCTATGTAAACGATAACATTGTGCTGCTGATAAAACTTCACATAAGAATCGTCTTCAAACATATGGGGAGCAAATATAATGCAGTTGTATCCTAATTCTTTGTAAATAAATATAAGTTCTTTCAGTCTGTTAGCCCCGGATTCTTTATCATGGGCAGGGAAATCTCTTGATGCAAACAAAATCGTTTTTTGGGAATCGTTATACAGATTAATGTTGACGATATCCTTAGACTGAAGATATTTAAGTTTTTCTTTTCTTTCGAAGTGTTTTTTTATTTTTTTTAAGATTCCCATTTGTCAGTTTTTAGTATCAAGTTCAAAAACTTTATTCACCCAACTATCCAAAGTGTATCTGTAATAGATTTCTTCTGGGATTTTCTCGTAGGGTGTTTTAAAAAAAGATTTGTCAAGATTACTAATATTTTTGTTTAAAATCAAAATATTATTGGGATTGTAAAAATCATACGTTTTAATGGCTTCATTATCAGTAATGATTTTCTTTTCCAGAGACATGGCTTCAAAAACTCTAAAGCTGAGGCCATATTGCCCTTCGCGCATCAGATCCAGTAGAACTTTTGAGTTCTTATAATATTTTGGAAGATCGTTGTGCGGAATCTTTTTGATGCTGAAAATCAGAAAAAGATTTTTGGGAACCGTCATGAAAATATTCGTGAGCTGATGTTTCCATGATTTTTTTCCGATGATCATGATCTGGAATTTTAATCCCTGTTCAATCAGTTTTTTGGCCAGTAACTTTATCAGGGAAACCCTTCTGTTATCATACGATGTGATATAGAAAAGATCCATTTCAGGCTGTTGGATTTCCTGTGAACAATGGGGAAGATAAATATAGTTTGTTAACTTTTCGAACCCGTGCTTTTTGACGTCAATATAGTCGAATGAGAATACTTTGTCAAAAAGATATAGCTTATCTTCTACAGGAACTCTTTCAAGATTATCATAAAGATAAGTCACCAGACGATCTGTATATTTTCTAATTTTTTTGAGAGTAGAAAGATCAAATGTATCCGGATTCATCACCAGAATCTGATCCTGATGGCCTAATTGTTCCAGAGAATCCAGAACGTATTTCTGTCTTTTTTCAGTCTTGAGATTTTTATTTAAAAAAGTTTTGCTTAAAGCATTTACAGCTCTTTCATTGAAGTTGGAATGAGTAACGCTACTGATCTTTATATGATGAGCATCAATACCTCTTTTGCATAATGTCTCAACAATATACTTATCATAATCCCAAAAATCATAACTAATGATACAAATCTTCATTTAACTAATTTTGCTCTTTTTTTAATGATTCATAGGTTTCATAAACGCTTAAAGATTGAAGGTAAGATAACTGATACCCTTCTTTTCCGTCCAAAATACCCAGTCTCATTATATAGGCCTTAAAGAATTTAAAAGCTGTTTTAAGATATTGAACCAAAACACTGTACTTTTTCCCTTTTGCAGCCAGTTCTTTACCCTTTAAAACTCCGTAATGAATCATTTTTTTTCTGTAAGATTCATAATCTGAAACGGAGTAATGGAGTAATTTATTTTTTAAAATTCCGATGGTTCCGTTAACCTCCAGAGTTTCATGTACCTTTTTTCCCGCCATATATCTGGCCTTCGATTTTCTGAATAGCCTGAAGTTTTTATCAGACTGTGTTCCTGAAAAGTGAATCGGTTTCTGGGCAAAAAAGAATTTCCTGTAAAAATAATAGGCATCCTTTTGCCCGGGTTTGTTCAGCTCAACGATAATTTCCTGCTTCAGGGCCGGAGTAATTCTTTCATCACCATCCAAAAATAATACCCAGTCGTTGGTTGCATGATCAAGAGCTAAATTTCTCTGCTTTGTAAAGTCCTCAAATTTATTCTGAATCACTTTTACATGGGGGAATTTCTTTGCAATTTCTACAGTTTTATCCGTACTAAAAGAGTCTACCACAATTATTTCATCACAAAAATCAAAAGACTCAAGGACATCCTGTATATTTTTTTCTTCATTATATGTTATGATTAAACCACTTATATTCATCACAACGTTTTGTTTAATAAGGAAATAGGCGCTATCTCTCTTAAGGTCATTCTAAATAGTTTTAATCTTTCAAAGATAAGTTTAAATTTGAATTTTATAGACCAATCTTTGTCATTTATCTCTATTATGCAGAATTCAAAAAAATGCCACCTTTGAAGATTGCACATTATAGTATTCGGATGTATATAGCAAATACAATTCCTAAATTTTTAAAAAGTTAAAAAATATGATTTTTTTATGCTTTTTTGAAGTAATTGCTGAGGGTAGATCCGGGAAACACATGTATTGATGAGATACATTAAGGGTATGGTTTTTAACTACCATACCCATTAATCTTTTCCGGAAATCAACAGTTCAAATAGTGTTGATCATATTAAAATACCCGATGAATATCGGTTTATTTATACTCAAGAATAGTTTTTTCAATAATCTTCACGCAATCCAGCAATTGTTCTTCTGTAATGACCAATGGCGGTGCAAGTCTGATGATGTTTCCATGGGTAGGCTTTGCCAGCAATCCGTTTTCTTTTAATTGTAAGCAAAGATTCCATGCCGTAGAACTTTCAGGAGTATCATTGATCAGTATAGCATTTAAAAGGCCTTTTCCTCTTACTTTGGTAATAAGATCTGTTTTTTCGATCAGCTTTTCAATTTCAGCTCTGAAAAGCTTTCCTAATTCTTCTGCTCTTTCAGACAGTTTTTCGTCAGCTACTACATCCAATGCAGCTACAGCTACGGCACATGCAATAGGATTTCCTCCAAACGTGGAACCGTGCTGTCCCGGTTTGATAACATTCATAATGTTGTCATTCGCTAAAACAGCGGATACCGGATACATACCTCCTGAAAGTGCTTTTCCTAAGATCAGGATATCCGGTTGTACCTCTTCATGGTGGCAGGCAATCAGTCTTCCTGTTCTTGCAATACCTGTCTGAACTTCATCAGCAATGAAAAGAACATTGTGTTTTTTACATAATTCAGAAGCATTTTTAAGGAAGTTTTCATCCGGAACATACACTCCGGCCTCTCCCTGAATTGGTTCTACTAAGAACGCTGCAATATTTCCTGCTTCTCTGCTTAATACTTCTTCCAATGCAGCGATATCGTTATAAGGAATTTTGATAAATCCTGGTGTAAAAGGTCCGTAGTTTTGGTTGGCATCCGGATCATTGGAGAAAGAAACAATAGTGGTTGTTCTTCCGTGGAA
Source organism: Chryseobacterium sp. CP-77 (assembly GCF_036362765.1). Lineage (NCBI taxonomy): Bacteria > Pseudomonadati > Bacteroidota > Flavobacteriia > Flavobacteriales > Weeksellaceae > Chryseobacterium > Chryseobacterium sp. CP-77. Next base: position 2,939,910 of record NZ_CP143637.1, on the reverse strand, counting down.
ATTGTTTTCGCAAACGATAATTTTCGCTGCATTTTCTGCAATTCCTTTTACTTCATAACTCCATTTTCTGGCTAATTTTACCGCTGTTTCCACAGCTTCAGCTCCGGAATTCATTGGTAAAACTTTATCAAACCCGAAAAGCGTGGTTATTTTCTGCTCATACTCTCCTAATTTAGAGTTGTAGAAAGCTCTTGAAGTTAACGCCAGTTTTTGAGCCTGTTCTACCAGGGCTCCTACAATTTTTGGATGAGAGTGTCCCTGGTTCACAGCAGAATATGCTGAAAGAAAATCATAGTACCTTTTTCCCTCCACATCCCAAACGAAAACACCTTCTCCACGGTCCAGAACTACTGGAAGGGGGTGATAGTTGTGCGCTCCATGTTTGTCTTCAAGGTCAATAAAATACTGTGAGTTTTTTGTTTGTTCTGCTGTTGACATATTGTTGTTTTTTACAAATTTACACAATATTAATGATATGCATAAACAAATACCCAGTATCGTTCCGGGGGAAAATTGAAGTAGATTTTAGGGTGGAATAATATCGTATCAGAAAATATTTTCTTTGTTGATTGCTTGTTTTAGGTATTATATCTTTAAGCCGGCAGAATTTTATTTTCTGATTGTTTATTAATTTTTATTAACAATTAATAAGGGCTTGATTCGTTGGTTTTTATGATATGTCGACTGGCAGAATCATTGATGGATTTAAATAAAAAAACTGCCCCTTTTGAGGCAGTTTTAATTTGTATATAAAATAATCTTAGTGATTATCGTATTTTCTATCCATTACAAAATCCTCCATGAATTTTGTAGTATAGTTTCCTGAAAGATAATCTTCATTATCCATCAGCTGTCTGTGGAAAGGAATAGTTGTTTTTACTCCTTCAATATAGAATTCTTCAAGAGCACGTCTCATTTTTGCAATGGCTTCCTCACGGGTCTGAGCCGTAGTGATAAGCTTAGCAATCATAGAGTCGTAGTTAGAAGGGATTGTATATCCGGAATATACGTGAGTGTCTACTCTGATTCCGTGTCCGCCAGGAATATTTAATCCTGTGATTTTTCCCGGAGACGGTCTGAAATCTGCATAAGGATCTTCTGCGTTGATTCTGCACTCGATGGAGTGTAACTTAGGATAATAGTTGATTCCTGAAATAGGAGTTCCTGCAGCAAGAAGAATTTGTTCTCTGATCAGGTCATAGTCAATTACCTGTTCAGTAATAGGGTGTTCTACCTGGATTCTTGTATTCATTTCCATGAAATAGAAATTTCTGTGCTTGTCTACAAGGAATTCGATTGTTCCTACCCCTTCATATCCAATGAATTCCGCAGCTTTTACAGCAGCTTCCCCCATTTTCTCACGAAGTTCGTCTGTCATGAAAGGAGAAGGTGTTTCTTCAGTTAATTTCTGATTTCTTCTCTGTACAGAACAATCTCTTTCAGAAAGGTGGCACGCTTTTCCGAATTGGTCACCAGCAACCTGAATTTCGATGTGTCTTGGCTCTTCAATCAGTTTTTCCATATACATACCTCCGTTTCCAAAGGCAGCTACAGCTTCCTGAATAGCAGATTCCCAGTGATCTTTAAGGTCTTCAGCTTTCCAGACAGCTCTCATTCCTTTTCCACCACCACCTGCGGTAGCTTTGATCATTACCGGATATCCTGTTTCTTCAGCTATCTTTACAGCGTGTTCATAAGATTCGATCAATCCGTCAGAACCTGGTACACAAGGTACACCTGCTGCTTTCATAGTAGCCTTAGCGTTTGCTTTATCTCCCATTTTTTCAATCTGTTCAGGAGAAGCACCAATAAATTTGATACCGTTCTTCTGGCAGATTCTTGAGAAGTTAGCATTTTCAGATAAAAATCCGTAACCTGGGTGAATAGCGTCAGCATTGGTAATTTCCGCTGCCGCAATAATGTTAGGGATTTTAAGATACGAGTCTTTACTCATTGCAGGACCAATACATACTGCTTCATCAGCAAATCTTACGTGAAGACTGTCTTTGTCAGCAGTAGAGTATACTGCAACGGTTTTGATCCCCATTTCTTTACAAGTACGTAAAATACGCATTGCAATTTCGCCACGATTGGCTATTAATATTTTTTTGAACATCTTAATACGATTTGAAATTTGAAAATTTGAAATTTGAAATTGACTTTATCATCAATTATCAATCATCATTAATCAATATTTTAATTAAGATGGATCTACTAAGAATAAAGGTTGGTCATACTCTACAGGCGTAGCGTCGTCAACTAAAATTTTAACAATTTTTCCGCTGATTTCAGATTCAATCTGGTTGAATAGCTTCATTGCTTCAATAACGCAAACTACTTTACCAACAGAAACTTCGTCACCTACATTTACAAATACATCTTTATCAGGAGATGGTTTTCTATAGAAAGTACCAATCATTGGAGATTTGATTGTTACATATTTGCTGTCATCAGATGCAGCTTCAGCTTTTTCAGCAGCAGGAGCAGCCGGAGTTGCAACAGGTACCGGAGCAGCTACCGCTTGCGGTGCAGTGTGGTATACTGCAGGCTGTGCATAAACAGCATCGCTTCCAGCTAATGGAGTTTTAATAGTGATTTCGAAATCTTTAGTTTTGTACTTCACTTCTGAAACTTCAGCCTTAGATACAAACTTGATAAGATTTTGTATGTCTTTAATGTCCATAAATTTGATATTTGATTTGATGCCAAAGATACCAAAAAAACGTAAAAAACAACAAAAAACCGCCAAATTTTATCAAAATTGGGCGGTTTTTGTATTAAAATGAGGCTTTTTCAGCGAAAAGCGACTCTTAGTTTTCTTCAGTAGCAGCTACTTCTTTTTCCAATACTACTTTACCTCTGTAGTATAATTTTCCTTCATGCCAGTGAGCTCTGTGGTATAGGTGAAGCTCTCCTGTTGTTGCATCTTTAGCTAATTGAGGAACTACAGCTTTGTAGTGAGTTCTTCTCTTATCTCTTCTTGTAGACGACTGTCTTCTCTTTGGATGTGCCATTTTCTAATAACTTTTTTAATTGATGAGCGATGAGATTCATCATCTCATCATATTTAAATTATTCTATTTAATTATTGTCTTTTAATTTTCTTAAAGCATCCCATCTCGGGTCACTTTCATGTTCTTCTTCTTCAGTTACCTCAATATCTTTAGGACTGAACTGGTCAAGAATTTTAAGATCTTCATCATTTACATTCGGTGAAATCTTTTTCATCGGGATAGAAAGCATTACATTTTCATAAATCAAATGTGCTACATTGAAAGCATGCTCTCCGGTAGGAATGGTAATCACATCTTCATTGCTGTCATCATATTCTTCCCCGAAATTCACCAAAATCTTGATTTCATTCTCAATAGGATAGTCGAAATTTTCATTGGTGATATCACAAACCAATTCAACTAATCCATTAATTTTAATCTCAAATTCTAGAAAAGTAGTGTGTTTATCAAGTGATACATTCACTTCTATTCTAGGATTTGTAAATTCCTGCTCAGTGTCAAATAATTGAAAGAACGTTTTATCTATCTCAAACTTGAACTCGTGTCTTCCGTTTTTAAGTCCGGAAAAGCTTACGTCATAGTTTCTTAACTTGTCCATAAAATGAGTGTGCAAAAATATGCATTTTTTTTATAATAACAAATAAAATCTGAAACAAATTAATTTAAAATTTGTTTTAAAGATTTATGCTTCAGTTTCCTCCGGTAGATCTTCATCTATTCCGTTGTCTACAGCCATTTTTCTAGGCTGCAGGCGGTCGCTCATCAGTTCGCTGTATTCACTTCTGTTTTTGAAAACCTTAATAGCAGTAAAGATTGCTTCTGTAAAACTTTGCTCATCAGCCATATTTTTTCCTGCAATGTCATAAGCAACTCCATGATCCGGAGATGTTCTGATGAAAGGCAGTCCTGCCGTATAATTTACTCCTTCTTCATATGCTAATGTTTTGAAAGGAGCCAGTCCCTGGTCATGATACATCGCTAAAACAGCATCGAAATTTTTGTATTTGCCCGGCTGGAAGAAACTGTCTGCAGGAAAAGGCCCGAATGCCAGTATTCCGTTGTCAGAAAGTTCTTTAATAGCTGGGCTGATGATCTCGATTTCTTCATTTCCGATAACCCCGCCATCTCCTGCGTGAGGATTTAATCCCAGCACCGCAATTTTAGGCTTTTGGATGCAGAAATCTTCTATCAGCGTCTGGTTTAAAACTCGGATCTGTTTCTTTATTTTTTCCTTGGAAATATTTTCAGCCACCTTTGCAATTGGGATATGATGTGTGGAAACAGCCACTTTAAGATCTTCGGTAACAAGGAACATTAATCCTTTTCTATTGAATTTCTCTTCAAAATATCCTGTGTGTCCTGCATGTTTGAAACCCATCTTTACCATTTCATCCTTGTTGATCGGAGCGGTTACCAGAACGTCAATATCTCCTTTCATCAAAGCTTCAGTAGCTGCTTCCAGAGAATCAATGGCCATCTTTGTAGATTCTTCAGTAGGAACTCCCAGTTCTACATTCACGTTTTCTTTGGTAAGGTTCACCATATTGAGTTTCCCTGCCTGTGCCTGCGAAGGTTCATTCACATAGTTGAAATTAAGATTCAGCTTAAAAATATTTTTCTGATAAGTGAATAATTTTCCCGAACCAAAAATTACAGGTGTGAAAAAATCTGTAATAGTTTTGTCTTTCAGAGACTTCATAATGATCTCCGGACCGATGCCGTTGAAATCACCGATTGAAATTCCTACTCGTACTTTATGGTTTTTTGGGCTCATTTTGATTATCTTTGAAGATTATAATTTACAAATTTAGCAAAAAATAATATGTTCACAGGAATTATTGAAGCAGTTGGTGTTATTGAGAAGATTGAAGAAAAAGGAAGCAATATAGATTTTACCCTGACCTGCCCTTTTACAAATGAACTGAAAATTGATCAAAGCCTTGCGCACAACGGCTGTTGTCTTACAGTTGTTGAAATAAAAGACAATCATTATGTGGTGACGGCAATCAATGAAACATTGGAAAAAACCAACCTTGGAAAATGGGAATTGGGAACCGTTGTCAACCTTGAACGCTGTATGAAAATGGATGGAAGACTCGATGGTCATATTGTTCAGGGACATGTTGATAAAACCGGTGAAGTGGTGAGTATTGAAAATAAAGACGGAAGTTATTTTATTACCATGAAGTATGATAATGACGGAAGCTTTGTAACGGTACCTCAGGGATCCATTACTGTAAACGGAATCAGTCTTACTGTTGCTAAAAGTGAAGATAATCAGTTTTCCGTAGCTATTATTCCTTATACCTGGGAATTTACGAATATGAAACATTTGAAAATTGGTGACAAAGTAAACCTGGAATTTGATATCATTGGTAAGTATATTGCTAGGTTAATTAAAAAGTAGAATGTCAATAAATAAGTATAAAGGATATAGCTTAAGGAATCGTGTGTTTTTCGGTTTCCTGCTGGTATGTTTTTTAAGTGTGGTTGCTACATCACTTGTTCCTTACTTTGTATTGAGAAATCATTCTTTACAGCAGAGTAATATCGATATGCAGGATAAAACCAATGCTGTAATGCGATATCTGGACTATGCGGTAAGTCAGAAACTTATTGAGACAAAAGATCTCCCGGAGGTTTTGGGGAATAAAATCTTTGAAATAGCGGATATCAATCAGCACGACATTTTTATTTATGATCTGAAAGGAAACTATTTGCTTTCCAACAAAGACGAAGGATTAATTGAGCAGAAAACAATTCCTATAGAAATCATCAACAAGATTCTGTCTACTGACGCAAGAGTAGACATGGTGAATTATGATGCAGCTAAGGATGCAAAGCTTACCTCTTCCTATCTTTTGCTGAAAAACAATGAACTAGAGCCTATCGGAATTGTTTATATTCCTTTATACCATAATGAATCTGCTTACCTTGAAGTTCTTCATCAGTATGTAAAATATATTCTTTTAGTAGATATCTTCCTTATTCTTTTCAGTATATGGATCAGTTGGGTGACTTCTAATAGCCTGGCGAAAACCATTACGAAATTCTCTGATATGATTACCCGTATTACCTTGTTTGAAAACGAAATGCGTCCTATCAGATATTATAAGAACGATGAGCTTAATGCTTTGGCAAGGGCTTATAACAGGATGATTTTACAGATTCAGGATCAGAAAGAAAGGCTTAGATTCAAAGCATCTGAAGAAGCATGGAGAGAAATGGCCAAGCAGGTGGCTCATGAGGTGAAAAATCCATTGACGCCAATGAAGCTGACGATTCAGAATTTTGAAAGAAAATTTGATCCCGAAGATCCGAATATCAGAGAAAGGGTAAAGCAGATGAGTAAGACTATTGTGGATCAGATTGATCTGATTGCTACCGTAGCTTCGGCATTCTCGGAATTTGCAAAGCTTCCTGAAAAAAATAATGAAGTGATCAATCTGAATACGGAAGTTGAAGATATTCTCCGTGTATTCAATGATGACAGTATTTTCATGCATGCCAACAAGACGAATATTATGATCAATATGGACAGAATTTATCTTTCCAGAATTATCACAAACCTTGTTACCAATGCAAAGCAGGCGGAAAGCGATAAGAGAAAACTGATCATCAATGTAGATGTCGAACAGCACCAAAGAAGAGTCATTATCTCCGTTCAGGATAACGGAGTCGGGATTCCTGAAAATATGTACGAAAGAATCTTTGAGCCGAATTTTACTTCTAAAAGCAGTGGAATGGGGCTTGGTCTGTCTATGGTGAGAAAAATGATTGAGGATTATAAAGGTGAGATCTCTGTGAAATCAGAAGTAGGAAAGGGATCTACATTCATTATTACACTGCCTACCAATTTATAGTGAAGCCTTTTACATTTAAGCAATTTGAAATTCAGCAGTCTAAAGACGTCTTCCGGGTAGGAACAGACGGAGTTCTTCTTGGAGCTTTGGCTTACGTTGAACATGCTTCCCATGTTTTGGAAGTCGGAACCGGAACCGGATTGATTTCTCTTATGCTGGCGCAAAGAAATCTTCAGGCCGGCTTTTTGGGATTGGATATTAATGAGGATGCGGCAAAACTTACCCGGCTCAATTTTGAGAATTCTCCTTTTCATGCCAGGTTGAAAAACAGTCATCAGGACTTTAAAACTTTTGAAACGGTAGATCGTTTTGATCTTATTGTGTCCAATCCTCCGTATTTTGAAGAATCAGTATCTGAAAAAGATAAGATTGCGCGCCAGACTGTGGAATTGAACTTCAGACAGTTGATCAGCAGGGCAGCAAAATTGCTGTCAGGCAACGGGATCTTTTCCGTAATCATACCTGTAGAAGCAGGAGGAACTTTTGTTTCAATAGGTAAAGAAAATAACCTGCATCTGAGCAGGAAAATTAATATCAGGGGAATTGAAAATGCAAAGGCAAAAAGATTGATTCTTGAGTTTTCCTCACAAGAAAAAGAAACCAGCGAATCTGATTTTGTGATAGAAAAAAGTCCGAGACAATACTCGGACCAATATCTTGAACTCACCAAAGAGTTTCATGTTTTTAAGTAAAGAATTTATAAATAAGATGTTAGAAGTTAGTTATTTCCGACCTTCTTGTTTTTTTATTCTTATTCGAATAATTCTGAAGTATCCAATACAGAAACTTTTCCGTCTTCACATCTGATGGCTTCACCAGGGAAGTTCTGAATCATATGATAATCGTGTGTTGCCATTACTACTGCAGCGCCATTTTCAAGGGCAACCTGCTTTAATAATGTCATAATTTCATTGGAAGTCTCAGGGTCAAGGTTTCCGGTCGGCTCATCCGCTAAGATAAGATCCGGGTGGTTCAGAAGGGCTCTTGCGATGGCAATACGCTGCTGCTCTCCTCCGGAAAGTTCGTGAGGCATTTTGTGCTTTTTGCTTTTCATGTTCACGCTTCCCAACACCTCGTTGATACGGTCTTCCATTTTTACTTTATCACTCCATCCTGTTGCTTCAAGAACAAACTTCAGGTTTTTCTCAACCGTTCTGTCTGAAAGCAGCTGGAAATCCTGGAATACAATTCCTAATTTTCTTCTTAAGTTAGGGATATCAGACGGCTTTAGTTTTGCCAGATCAAATCCTACAACAGCTCCGTGTCCTGATGCCAATGGAATGTGTCCGTAAAGCGTTTTCAGAAGGGAACTTTTTCCGGAACCTGTTTTTCCGATAAGGTAGCAGAATCTACCTTTTTTAATGTTAAGATTTACATCAGAAAGAACAGTGAAGTTTTTTTGCGCAATCTTTGCGTGTTGCAAACTTATAATATTGTCTCCGGCGATATTGGTATGTGGCATAATTTAATTTTAAAGGCTGTTTCTTATAAAAATATTTCAACTTCTAAAAATAGAAAAAAGATGTTGATGTAGCCTAAATTTTAGTAAATTTTAACAACAAAAAATGCCTGAAAAGGATCTTCTCAAGCATGTTTTGTATATGATAATTAGAAATTATCTCTTAGCGCGTGCAGCACTTACAGTTAATCTCTTTCTGCCTTTAGCTCTTCTCGCAGCCAAAACTCTTCTTCCATTTGGCGTAGACATTCTTTCTCTGAAACCGTGTTTGTTTCTTCTCTTTCTTTCTGATGGCTGGAATGTTCTTTTACTCATTACTATATGTTTAAATCGTAATTAATCTATTAATTTTCAGGTTGCAAAGATATATAAATTTTTATAAGTTACAAACTTTAATTATCTTTTTTTAAAATTAAATGTAATGTTTTTTGGTCGGGTATTAACAAACCCTCATCACAAAACCATTTTTCCGGTACAAAAATAATATTTAAATGATTTATATAAAAGCTCTATCTTTGAAAACTTTAATTTTAACGAAAAATAAACACCGGATGTTTACACCAGCAGAACTTTTAGATATCAATACATTACTTACCCAGGATAGCAGAATAGTGATCCTTACCCATTATAACCCGGATGGAGATGCTATTGGTTCAAGCCTTGGATTAAAACATTATCTGAAAGCCAAAGGAATTCATGCGGAGGTTATCGTACCCAATGATTTTCCGAAATTTCTGAAATGGATGCCGGAATCTAAAAAAGTTATTATTGCAGAATATAAAAGAAAATTGGCTGCGGATTTGATTGCGGGAGCAGATGTTATTTTCTGCCTGGATTTTAATTCCCCGTCAAGAATCGGATTATTGGGTGACTGGCTGGTAAAGGCTCCGGGAAAGAAAATTCTTATTGATCATCACCAGCAGCCGGAAAAATTTGATTTTGTTTATTCTGATACAGTCATTCCTGCCACTTCACAGATGATTTATCATTTCATTGAAGCAATGGAGGATGAAAAGCTGGTGAACCAGGATATGGCAGAATGTCTTTATACCGGAATTATGACGGATACAGGAGGTTTCCGTTTTCGTTCTACCAGTGCGACTACACACCGTATTATCGCTAATCTTATCGAACACGGTGCAGATCCTGCCATGATTACTTCCAATACATGGGATACCAATACGGTTTCCCGCCTGCATTTGCTTGCTTTGGTCCTTGGAAGAATAGAAGTAGTGAATGACGGAACCGTAGCGGTTTTAAGCCTGACAAGAAACGAACTGAAAGAATTTGGTTTCCAGAAAGGAGATACAGAAGGTTTTGTTAATTATGGTTTAAGTATTGCCGGCGTAAAAATGTCCGCATTCTTTATGGAAGATTTATATGAAGACTTTGTTAAAATTTCTTTCAGAAGCAAAGATGATGTAGATGTAAACCAATTCTCAAGAAAATATTTCAATGGTGGAGGTCACATTAATGCAGCCGGAGGAAAGTCTTTAGATTCTTTAGCAGGAACGATAGCCAATTTTAAAGAGAAAGTAAAAGAAGAAGGTTTGTAGGAATGTGAAAGGGCTGTAAATTCTTCCGGAATAATCAGACATTTTTACGATATCCTTTTTCTTCCAGTTCCTGACAGGTGTAATCGTATACCTGCTGAAACATTTCATCCATATATCTTTTGTTGAAAAGACTGTATTTGGTCATTTTGGGCGGATCTAAAAATATATTACAGTATTTTGCCTTAGAATACACCGACTTGGCAATGGCTAAGTGAAGGATTCTGTCAAATTCCTTCATCAGACTCATTTTGTTTAATTCATCATAGCTGATGGAATTGACATGTGAAGCAATCAGAAAATTACATTTATCCATAATAGGCTCAATGGGAAGATTATCCAGAACGCCGCCATCCACATAAATTTTCTCACTGATCCTTACCGGAGGAAGAATAAAAGGAACACTGGAAGAGGCAAGCAATGGCCCAAAAAGCTCTCCTTCAGAAAAGAAATCTACAATGCCATGAGTCATTTCCGTTGCGGCTACATACATCGGAATTTTTAAAATACTGAAATTGTCTTCCGGGAAATAATCTTTGAACAGTTTCAAAATAAAATTGGAGCTGAAGATTCCGTTTTTGGATAATTTTAAAGATGACCTGGAGAAAAAAGAAGTTTGCTTTACAATTTCCATCATCTCGTCCGGCGTTTTTCCAAAAGAATAAAAAGCACCAATTATGGAACCTGCGCTGGTTCCTGAAATAATGTTTGGTTTCAGATTGTATTCTTCCAAAGCTTTCAGTACGGCGATATGGGCAATCCCACGCATTCCTCCGCCTGAAAGTGTAAGTCCGATAACCGGTGGTGCCGGTGGTTTCTTTTTTTTGAATGAAAATAAAGCCATTACCCAAATTATCCTCTACTAATATACAGGATTTTTTCTTATGCACAGCTTAATTGTCAGTTAACCTGTTTTATAAAACCAGTTTTTTAGGAAGATTGTGAAGAAGTTCTGTATTGATAATTTCTGCACAGATGCCAGGTTTTTCCCAATGCCCGTTGTGTCCGCAGTCAAGAATATAAGATTTGATATTGGTCCTGTCCGGAAGATGTTTGATCATCATATCTGTTTTTACAGCATTGTCATGTTTACCCGCCAGTACTAAGATTTTAGCTTCCAGGTTTTCAAGGACATGTTTTTTGTCGGTTCTTTCCACCATACCTTTTACACAGGCAAGTGCTCCCAGATTGTTGGTGGAAAGGGTTGTTTCAAGAGCTATTTCAATTTTACCTTCCAGGATATCCCTTTCATTTGGATTGAATAAATTGGGAACTCCGGCTCTTGCATAGTGTGCGAAAGCATCCCTGATGATTCTGTAGCTTTTGATTCGCTGTTGTTTTTTCTCTTCATCATCCGGAAAATACGTAGAGAAAAATAAAGTAAGGCTTTTTAAAGAATCAGGATATTTCTCTGCAAAAGCAAGTGAAGTATATCCTCCCATGGAATGTCCCAGAAGATGTATTTTTTCTAAATGCTGATCATCCAGTACTTTTTTTACTTCTTCAGCCATCAGTTCCATGGTGTGAACTTCAGCCAGAATTTCAGACTGTCCATGGCCGGGAAGGTCAATTTTAAGCAGTGAAAAATCTTTGGAAAGATGATGTTCCATATCGCTCCAGATGGATATGTTTTCCATAAATCCGTGAAGAAGTACCAATGTTTCTTTTCCGTTTCCTTTTCTTTCAAAGTTCAGCATGATTCCAAAATTTAGAAGGTTAAAAATAATACAGCAGGTTATCTGCAGATCCGTTTCTCCTTTCAAATTTAGTCAAAAAAAAGAGCATTAAAAAAATGCCCTTGTCTTTTATTGAGTTAATTCCTTGTAAACCTTTGTTTCCCAGGGCTTGATATCTGTAACCCCATATCTTTCCTTTTTGGAAATAGCAAGATTGTCCAGCATATCTACAAAATTCTTGTAATTGGCTTCATCCGTTGGTTTTACAATAACAGTGAATATATCGGGTGCCGGAGCTTTCTTATAGGCTTCAGCAATGATCTTTGAAATTTTTATTCCACTGAAATCTGTTTCTTTCAGGTTTCCTGTATTCAGATCTTTCTGATTGCTCTGATGATAAAATACGCGGTTGTCTTTTCCAAGAATAAAGGTAATCTGGTTTTGATCTCCGATTACATGATCAGTTGGGATTGGATTAGGATTATGGTCTTTTGCGGGTAGTCCCAGGTCCATTACGTTCGGTTTTGTAAAATTGGTGGTGAACATAAAGAAAGTGATGAGTAGGAATCCCAGATCTACCATAGGAGTCATATCCACGCGGATCATTTTTTTCTTTTGCTTTCCGCCTTGTTTTTCTTGTGCAATTACTTCTGCCATGATTAAAGTTTTTAAATGTTAGACTATATTTTTTTTTGAAGAATTCCTACAAAACATATGCCTTGATTATTAAAAACTTTATAGATTCATGAATCTATTGATTATTATCGTATGAATTTTACATATTTCTGTTTTTTAATACTTTTCCTGAAGGGAAAGGGTAATTATGATATTTTCAAGGGGGTTACCGGGTGATTGTTATTTTCTTTGTAAGAATAATTTCTTCTCTGTTTTTTACCTGTATCATATAAACTCCTTCCGTGAATGCAGATGTGCTGATTTTAATTTTTTCTTCGTTATATTTTTGAGAGAAAAGTTTTCTTCCGGAAATATCAGTAATGCTAATAGTACTTTCCCGGGGCAGATGATCTAAATAGAAAAAGTCTTTTGCAGGGTTAGGGTAGAGGTTGGGTTTATGCCTCTGTTGATTTTCCGGAATGCCAAGTTGTTCCGGACTTAATTTAACTACCCAGGCATCGATCATACCATGATGTCCGGTAACGTCTCCACTTGTAGATCCTGTACTTCCTGAAACAATATACCCGTTATCAGCGGTCAGTTCAAGAGCAGTTAAGTAATCGAAATCGGGGCCTCCCAGGGTTTTCTCCCACTTCAGATTTCCGCTGCTGTCCAGTTTTATGATCCAGTAATCCAGATTACCGTGGTGATTGGTTACCTGTCCGTTGTTGGAAGCTGTCCAGCCTGCAACAATATAATCCCATTCGGGAGTCTGACGAATAGTTATGGCGTTGTCATGAAAACTTCCTCCAAAATATTTATCCCACTCGATGGTTCCGTTATTGCTTAGTTTGATAACCCAATAATCGGGAAGTCCGCTTTCAAGATTTGAAGGATTAAAAGAAGTGCCCACGGCAATATAGCCGCCATCAAAAGTCTGTTGCGCATAATATCCTATGTTATCACCAATATTGCCCAACGTTTTTTGCCATTGCATATTTCCGCCGGAATCGAGTTTTACCACCCAAAAGTCATTGTTCCCGTAGCTTACAGTAATATCGCCATCTGTAGATACGGTGGTTCCTGCAATAATATAGCCGCCATCAAAAGTTTGCTGCACAGAATTGACCTGTTCACTGCTGCTTCCACCCAACGATTTCTGCCATTGTATATTTCCGTTAATATCTAATTTTACGATCCAATAGTCTCCTCCTCCATGATTTCCGCTCACATCTCCGTCATTGGAACTTGAAGATCCAGCTACAATATATCCTCCTTCAGAAGTCTGCTGAATAGATTGTGCCATATCCACACTGTTTCCACCCAGCGATTTCTGCCATTGCATATTCCCGTTGGAATCAAGTTTTACAATCCAGTAATCATAATTTCCATGATTTCCGCTGATATCTCCGTCACCGGAATTGGATGATCCGGCAATAATATATCCTCCATCGGTAGTTTGACGGATGGATTGTGCGTCATCAACATTGCTTCCTCCTAACGTTTTTTGCCATTGTATGCCTCCCGCAGGGTTTAATTTTACGATCCAGTAATCTCCTCCTCCGTGATTCCCGGTGACATCTCCATCATTGGACATAGAATGTCCGGCTACAATGTATCCTCCGTCTGAGGTTTGCTGAACGGCATTGGCAGATTCACCATGGGTGCCTCCCAATGCTTTTTGCCATTCTATGGAAGGGGCAGACTGGGCTGCTAATATGGAATAGATAAGAAATAAAAAAGTAGATGTTAAATATCTCATATGTATTTGAATTGGTGATAGTTATTCAAATATAATTAATTTTAGCCTACATTTGGTGTTTTATTGTTTATTTAATTCTTTAAAACAAAAAACTCACACGATAAAGTGTGAGTTTTTAAATGATATGTAAATAATTTATTTATTCTTTTTATAGAAATTTACTCCGCATTCAAGGAATTTTTTGAAATCCTCTTTAGGCATATATCCTGAAACAGGCGTGTTGATTACTTTACCGTCCGGAGTAATTAAAACATAGTGAGGCTGAGAGTTATTATTGAAGTTCACCTGTTGGAATAAACTCCATCTGTCTCCGATGGTTTTTACCTTTTTGATTTGTCCGTCTCCCAGGTCAATTTTGGTTTTCTGATCCTCAGGAAGTTCTTCTTTGTCGTCTACATAGAGAGAAGCCAGTACTACATCGTTCTGAAGAATTGGTAAGATATCCGGTTCGCTCCATACAAATTCCTCCATTTTTCTACAGTTTTCACAACCGTATCCTGTAAAGTCGATCAGGATGGGTTTATCCTCTTTTTTGGCCAGTTCCACAGCTTTGAAGAAGTCGTGCTCCGGATGCATTCCTAAAATGCCGTCTTTTTCATCATGGAAATAGCTCACATTCAGCGGAGGTAAAATTCCGCTTAATAACTGAAGTTTAGGATGATCAGATGGGATTAACCCCTGGACCAGGTAAATCACAAAACCAATTCCCAATACTCCCAATATCTTCCTTGTTATGGAGATTTTAGGCTTTTTATCATCATGCGGGAATCTGATGAATCCTAATAAGTATAAAGCCAATCCTAAGGCGATAATAATCCAGATGGCAATGAATAGCTCTCTTTTTAAGAAGAATGTTTTGGAAACAAGATCTGCTTTAGATAAGAATTTCAATGCCAATGCCAGTTCTACGAATCCTAAAACTACTTTTACCGTATTCATCCATCCTCCGGATTTCGGAAGGCTCTGTAATGCCTGCGGGAATAATGCCAGCAGTCCAAAAATAATTGCCCATGCCAGCCCGAATCCTGCCAACGCAAATGTCAGCAGCATAGGAACATTGGATGAACCTGTTACCGCACTTCCCAGTAAACTTCCTAAAATAGGTCCTGTACATGAGAAAGAAACGATCACCAGGGTTAATGCCATGAAGAAAATACCGATAATTCCTCCTGCTTCTTCCGCTTTGGAAGATTTGTTGGCAATAGAACTTGGCAGTGTAATATCATAATACCCGAAAAAACTTCCGGCGAAGAAGATGAATATGATAAAGAAAGCAATATTCAACCATACACTTGTGGAAATTTCATTGAAGATATTTCCGGCAATTCCGTCAATAATATGGAAAGGAATACTTAGTAAAACAAAGATCAGAAGAATGAAAAACCCATAAATAAGAGCATCTCTTTTTCCTTTGGCTTTGTTTTTACTTCCTTTAGTAAAGAAAGAAACCGTCAGTGGAATCATCGGGAACACGCATGGCGTAAGCAAAGCGATTAATCCTCCGATAAATCCAAGGAATAGATAGGTCCAGTAATTTTCATCCACTTTGGCAGACGCTGTACCACAATCTGTCAATGGCTTTTTGAAATCGATGGTGGCAATTTTCAGCTGCTTTGGATCCAGTTTTGACGCTTCTGTGATCGTAGCTTCAGTTTTTGCAGGATTTTCAGTAACCGTCTCAGTTATTTTTACAGAGTCTTTTGCAGGGCCTGCGGTTTCCTCGGCTGCAGTCTCTTCCGCTGCCCCTTTTGGAGTAACTTTTTGATTGAATTCTAATGTATTGGGAGCCAGACAAACTCTGTCATCACAAGTCTGATACGTGATCTCAGAAGTGACATCTGCAGGTTTTGCCGGATCTTTTAATTTAAATTTCTGCTTAAATCCGGCAGAATTGGAATAAAAAACAATAGTACCTCCGAATGCTTCAGAAAATTCTTCATGTTTTTTCCCGACTTCGGTAAATTTTCCAATCAACTCAATATTCTTTCCTGTCACTTTATACTCCGTTGGAATTCCGGTATCTTCCGGTAAATCTTTAGAGTAAATATGCCATCCGTTTTCCATGGTAGCATTCAATACCGCTTCATATTGATTGTTTCCCAGATCGTTGATGGTGAATTTAAACTTTACAGGATTTTTTATCTGCGCATTAATTCCTGTCGCTAAAAATAGTAGAATTAATAAAAACCAGTTTCTAAATTTCATTGTTCATTTCATTAAAGTTTTGAGACTCCATTTCGTTTTCTCATTCTTTGCATATCTTCTGTTTTCCCTGAAGGATAGCTGTCAAATACAGTATTTTTCCTGATGAGTGCGTGTCCGGATTTTTTGCCTCGCTAAAATAGATAATTTTTCGTCCCTAAAAAATTTAGAAACTTTCTTTTTTTAAGCCTGATGCCTAAAAATATTTCGTCTTCTGCCTTTATCACCATAGCGCTATCACTTATTTCATCATTTAAAGTGATTATTGATTTTGTCAATTTTGCCAACGTGGTATTATGATGATAATTGTTTGTCATGATAAAAGTTTGGATCAATCAATTCAGGTTTTTTACAATATCTTCTACGGATGCTCTCTTTTTATAGTCTGTATCAAAATGTCTCCATGTAATTTCTCTCCCCTCATTAAGGATGAAGGTTGCCGATACAGGAAGTCTTCCGGAATGATCTGATCTGCTGTCAGCAAAATCCTCCTTTAATTTTGAATTATATAAATTAAGAGTTTCACTGTCAGGAGTATAAAGGACGTCAAATGCTTCTGCTATTTTATAACCTTCATCATATAAAACGGTATAATCGGTCTTTGTTTTACTGATTGTCTTTTCGATAAATTCCGGTTTTTCAGGAGAAATAATAACGAGTTTTGCATTTTTCGACTTCAGCTCAGGAGCCAGATTCTGTAATGTTTCAATATATTTGTTACAATAAGGGCACCATTGTCCGCGAATAAAAACAACCACCAGTTTTTTGTTTTCTTCTGATGAAGAAAAAGTATTTCCCAAATGATCTTTCGCACTGAAATTACCTATCTTATCTCCAATCATTTTTCCTTTTACCTGATCTAAAGTT
Source organism: Chryseobacterium sp. CP-77 (assembly GCF_036362765.1). NCBI lineage: Bacteria > Pseudomonadati > Bacteroidota > Flavobacteriia > Flavobacteriales > Weeksellaceae > Chryseobacterium > Chryseobacterium sp. CP-77. The sequence goes on along the minus strand of NZ_CP143637.1, from coordinate 2,922,899 downwards.
TTACCGGACTGAGGCATTTTTTTTTCAATAACAGCTGCTCCTACGCCTAAAAACTGTTCAGCATTATAATAGCCGAAATCATATTGAACCAGTTTTCCTTTCGGATCCAGGAATAGAAAAGAAGGGTAGTTGACTACTTTAAATTCTTTGGCCAGGCTTAATCCTTCTTTTTCCGCGTCTATGGCAAGGTTTACAAAATTTTTGTTGAACATTTCTCCGACTCTGGAATCTGTGAAAGTGTTTTTTGCCATGAGTTTGCATGGACCACACCAGGTAGTGAACAGATCAATGAAGATCAGTTTATTTTCTTTTGCTGCGATTTTTTTCGCGGCTTCCAAATCAATTTTTTGAAAACTGATGCCTGTGCTTTGTGCATGTAATGAAATTCCTATTGCTATAAGAAAACTCAAAATGATTTTTTTGAACATATATTTCTTTTCTTATTAGGTTCCCTGATTCATGAAAAAATCACCCACAGATTAAATTGTTTTTTTTAATGATTTGATTGTCAGGTAGAAAAAATGCTGTTATTTTTAATCCTTTTGATCTGCTCTACACATTTGTATTTTTGATTCTGAGCATTATGTCTGCTTGAATACTGATATTTATTCTGAATTTCCTCTATACTTTTGTTTTCAATAAAAATGTCATGAATCAGATTCTGACAATGGGAAGAGATCGATTGGATATAACCAACCAGTTTTTCCCAGTAATACCTTTCATTTTCAATGGCCGTACTTATTTCCTCCCGATGTTCCATGAAATAGTGTTCAGGAGACTCAACATAAAAGTTTCTGTTTTTGAGTTTTTTAAACCACAGATTTTTTACAATTCCGATAATATAATTTCCCAGACAGGTCTGAACTTTAAATTCGTCAGCATTCAACTTTTCGTACAGAATGAGCAGTGCATCCTGGAAGATATCTTCTGCATCTTCAAGATTGCCTTTATTTTTGAGTATGAATTTCTGGGTATAACCAAAATACTGTTGGTATAAAATTCCAAAAGCTATATTGCTGTCTTTCTTAAAATCATCAACAGCTAACGAATTAGTTGTTTTTCTGTCCACTTTACAGTTATCTTTTTTTGAGTAGTGCTGTCTGCCTGAAATCTGCGATCCTGTCTGAGAGGGATAACTCCCAGGATATGGTTTCCGGAGTCACATAATAACCAGGTCTTTTCCTTAATCAAAGGAGATAGTTTTTCGTCTCTGAAAAACTTAGAAACTTTCTTTTTTCCTGGAAACGCTGTCGGATAAAATTCATCTCCATCCTGCTGTTTCCTCAAAAGAAGTGGGAACTGAAGCTTTTCAGCATCGAAATCCCATTCAAATCCTTTATTGATTCCGGAAATGTTTTCAATATCATCTACGAGATTGATGCTCGTCTGGTTTTCGGAAAAATCAAAATTTTTGATCAGTACTATTTCTTCCGGAGTTTCCTTTTTTTCACTTTTATCAATAAAGATGAGTTCATCCCGGTTGACAATCAACTGATATTCCTTTGAAAAAAAAGAACTGTTATTTTCGGCTTTAAAAATTTTCGGAATTTCTTCCTCCTGATTGAATCCGTATTTCTTTAAAATTTCAAATTTTACAAAATCGCTTTCACTATCCAGCTTTCCCTTTGATAAGATTTTATAGTTTTGGTTAAATACGGTAAGGCGATTTTCTATTTCCTGGATCTGTTGTTGTACAAACTCTTTGGTTTGATTCAGATATAAAGAACTTTTTTTGAAGTTCTCCAGAAAGTGATCGTTGGTCTCCATCAGCATCGGAACAATCTCATTCCTGATCTTATTCCTCAGATAATCACTTTTTTTATTAGAAAGGTCTTCGCGGAATTCAATAGTATTCTGCTCAGCAAACTGATAAATTTCTTTTTTTGAAACATTTAAAAGGGGACGAAGGATTTTATTATCATTCGATGGAATTCCGCTCAATCCATTAATGCCGGCAGCTTTGGACAGATTAATAATGAAAGTTTCCAGCTGGTCATTAAGATGATGGGCGGTAACAAGAAATTCCAGCTTTTCTTTTTCCCTGATTTCGTTAAAAAAACGGTATCGCAGTTCCCTGGCCCAAAGCTGGATTGAATTTTCAGGCTTCTGGTCTTTTTCCGAAACTTCATACAAATGAAATTTTATATGATTTTTCTCACAAAAATCCTGCACTGTTTTCTGATCCAGATCCGAATCATTCCCCCGAAGTTTATAATTGATATGAGCTACCTGAAACTGAAATCCGGCATCTTGGATTTCCTGCCTGAAATCCCTGAACAATGAGGCCAGAACCATAGAATCTGCTCCTCCGCTTACTGCTAAAAGATAGGTCTTGTTTTCCGGCTCGTGAACGAGATTTTTTAACTGACTGATAAAGGCTGATTTATTCAACATATATGTTGAGAATTTCTTTTATGCAAAGATAACCGATATAATTCAATTGAATTTTCCTAACTTTGAGTAGTCTAAAAATGATTATTTATGAAGATTTTAAAAATTTTAGCAGTTTCTGCAATGGCGCTGGGGATGACATCTTGTGTCAGCAAAAAGCAGTATGATGCTTTGAGCACAAACTATAAGCAGTGTATTGAAAATATTGGGGAAAGACAAAGAGAAATTCAGGATTTGAAATCTCAGAACTCTGCATTGGCAGGGGAAAATAACTTATTGAAAAGCCAGCATGATGCTTTAAAATCATCACTTGATGCATGTTTGTCGAACACAGGAAAAAGTTCTGCTAACATTGATAAACTGGTAGGAGAAATCAATGCTTCCAATTCATATATCAAGCAGCTGATCTCCAGTAATGCCAAGAACGACAGTCTGAACCTTGCATTGTCTAATAAGCTGAAGAGATCTTTGGATAATGTATCTGATGAAGATGTACAGGTAAAAGTATTGAAAGGAGTAGTTATGATCTCTCTTTCTGATAAAATGTTATACAAAACGGGAGATTACAACATCTTACCTGCCGCTCAGGAAGTGTTAGGTAAAGTAGCAAAAGTAATCAATGATTACGATAAATACTCGGTATTAATTGAAGGGAACACGGATAACGCTCCGTTGAACTCTCCAAACCTTCCAAGAGACAACTGGGATCTTTCTGCATTAAGAGGTACATCTGTTGCTAAGGTTCTTCAGACTCAGTTTGGTGTAGATCCGGCAAGAATTACTGCTGGCGGACGTTCTGAATACAACCCGAAAGCAACTAACATGAGCGTTTCGGGAAGAGCAGAAAACAGAAGAACGGAAATCATCATTATGCCTAAACTTGATGAGTTTATGAAACTGATGGATATCGCTCCTAAGAAATAATGACTACACCCTATATCATCATAAATCCCGAAGCAATTCGGGATTTTTTTTATGATGTGTTAATCTGTTTCGGAATATAATCTGCCGATTTTTTTTTGAAGAAAAGATTGTCTATATTTTTTAGAAATGACATTCGACCGTTTAAAACAAAAATAAATCCCGAAGGTGGCCGGGATCTATTCTTAATCAAATTAATTCTTCCTTTTTCAGGAGTGAAATAATTCGTTGCAAAAATGAAGTGGATATTTCTTTCTTACTTTTTGCTGCAGAAGAATCAGTTCTACTTTTCAGTACAACTTTAGTGTGATTCTCATGGTTAGTTTGTGTCTCTCCTGCAATCATCATGTTTTCTCTTAGTGTTTTTACCCCTTATTCTTACTGCAAACTTATAACTAATACCACAAAAATACCATCCGTGTTTTCACGGTATTTTATATGGGGTTTTTACTGAGATACATATTTTTTACATTTAATAAGCAATTTTTACGTATATAATTAGTTGATTAATAAAAGAATATGTATATTTAAATCTCAATATAAGGAAATAATAACAGAGGTGTCCGAAAATCTTAAAGAGTAGGAAATTAATACTAAACTAAAATTATTATGAAAAATTCAAAAAAACTTTCAAGAGGAGAAATGAAAACTGTACAAGGTGCTATTAACGGGTGTAATCCACAGATATTTTGTACCAGCCTGCAAACAAAGTGTTGCCCGGGATGGGTTTGTGCTGGTATAAGAGAATATTGTATAGCAATATGATAAACTTTTAAAGTATATAGATGCATCTAAGAGAGATTAATTTCTCTCTTTTTTTGTATCTTCTTCCTGAATTAAAAAAGTAGCTTTAAAATCCTTAAATTTGTTTAAATTAAAATGGTATGAGTTTTTTTGAAGAAAAGAATCCTGAAATGGACAGATATTTGGAGGCGCACGCTTCTTCGGAATCCGAAATTCTGAAAAAGCTAAGAAGAGAGACGTATCAGAAAACAACACAGCCTCATATGATTTCCGGATATCAGCAGGGAAGACTGCTGACGATTATATCCCAGATGCTGCAGCCGAAAAATATTCTTGAAATAGGAACATTTACCGGATATGCTACTTTATGTCTTGCATCAGGATTGGCAAAAGACGGAAAAATCACCACATTGGATGTGAATGAAGATCTTGCCTATCTTCCTAAAAAATACTTTGAATCCAGCGAATATGCCAGCCAGATCGATTTTAAACTTCAGGATGCCAAGGAATATTTAAAAGAAACAGATGAATTTTTTGATCTGATTTTTGTAGATGCTGATAAGGAAAACTATGCCGAATATTTCAGATTGATTAAACCTCATACAAAATCCGGAACAGTGGTGTTATTTGACAATGTATTATGGTATGGGAAAGTGCTGGAAGAAAATCCGAAACTGAAATCTACCCAGTCGATCCAGGAATTAAATGATTTGGCAGCAAAAGACGAAGATTTTGAAAATCTTATTTTACCTTTGCGTGATGGAGTGAACTTTCTTCGCAGAAAGTAACTGAAATATTCAAGGATTAAACATTTAAAGAGATACAACATTGTATTTTTAATCTTTAAATTATTCAATCTTTAAATTGAAAATTAATGAATAAAGGAGTTTGTATTGTTACAGTAGCGCCGGTTCGTGCAGAAAATTCTGACAGAGCTGAAATTGTTACGGAAATATTGTTTGGAGAAAGTGCGGATATTCTGGAAGTGGATAAAAACTGGACCAAAATAAAAATGCATTATGATGGCTATGAAGGATGGATGGATACCAAGCAGCTGAAGCCTGTAACAGACGAAGAGCTGGCCAAAAGAAAAGTGACCGTCGTTACCGAAGATTTTTCTTCCGTATTAATGAATGATGGAAAAACTTTGCTTTCTATGGGTTCAGAAGTGGAATTTCCGGTGGTAGCTTCAAGAAGAAGTCATGATGTGCGCGAAAGTATTGCTCTGACGGCAAAAGAATTCCTGAACGTACCTTATTTGTGGGGAGGTAAAAGCTTTTTTGCAGTAGACTGTTCCGGATTTACCCAATTGGTTTATAAAATTCACAATATAAAGATACCCAGAGATGCCTCACAGCAGGCTGAGGTAGGAGAACCGCTTACTTTCGTGGAAGAAACACAGCCTGGTGATCTTGCTTTTTTTGAAAACGCAGAAGGAAAGATTATCCATGTAGGAATTATGCTGGAGAATCAGAAGATCATTCATGCTTCCGGAAAAGTAAGAATAGACACGCTGGATTCCACCGGAATCTTCAATAAAGAAATGAATAAGCATACTCATAAACTGAGAGTGTTGAAAAGTGTAATTTAATCCTCATTCAATCTCATTTGAAATGGAAAATATTCTTTTTACAATTTTTGATATTTTAAATTTTGGATGGGTCGCTTTTTTATGGGGATTTACCCTTAAAAACTATAACACGTTGCCAGAAAGAATTCCCGTCCATTTTGATATGGAAGGAAAAGCGGATGGATTTGGAGGGAAAATGTATGCTTTTCTGATGCCTGTACTGGCGCTGGGATTGTATGCTGTATTCACTTATGGCACCAGACATCCCGAAGACACTAATTTTCCGGTAGAAATTACAGACCAGAACATGGGTGCTCAGTTTTTAATTATGAAAATCGGACTGAGAATTCTTTTTGTTGTACTGGCAATGGTTTTTCTCAACCTTCAGGACTATATGTTCAGATATGCTGCTGATGATAAAGCCAAACCCAGGATTTCAATGGCCACGATCTTTTTATCAGTTGTTTTATTTACTCCTGCATTACTCTTTATTGCTTATCTGTTTAAATGATACATTCTAAAAATAATTCAGAACATTATACATGGGGGAACCAATGTGACAGCTGGATCCTTAAAAATACCCGGAACTTATCCGTAAAGCAGGAGAAGATGCCTGCAGCAACTTCGGAGAAACTGCACTTTCATAAAGTGGCAGAACAGTTTTTCTATATTTTGAAAGGAGAAGCCGTATTTTATATCAACGAAAGGAAATTCCTGGTTAACCAGGGAGAATCTATTTCTGTTGAGCCGGGAGCAAAACATTTTATCTCCAACGAATCCACTGAAGAAATTGAGTTTTTGGTCATATCCAATCCTCCTACGGATCATGACAGAATTGAAATTAAAGAATAAGTAAAATGGCTTTTTTATATAATATTTTCATCAGTCTCCTTACCTTCGGAATGAAGGCTTTCGCGTTGATTAATGATAAAACTAAAAAAGGCGTTGAAGGAAGAACGCAGTCTTTGGATAAAGTAAAATCTTCATTTTCAAAAACAGATAAAGTCATCTGGATGCATGCGGCAAGTCTGGGTGAATATGAGCAGGGATTACCTGTTCTGGAGAAACTCCAAGAGAATTTTCCTCAGCACAAAGTTCTGGTGACGTTCTTTTCTCCGTCAGGATATGAAAATGTGGTTAAGAAGAAACACATTGCTGACGTTGTCTGTTATTTACCTTTCGACAATAAAAAGGCTGTCAAAGAATTTACAGATCAATTCAATACTGAACTATTTTTTACGGTTAAATACGATTATTGGTACAACCTCCTTGCTGAGCTGAAAAGTAAAGGAACAAAAATTTATGTTATTTCGGCACTGTTCTACGAAAGACAATCTTTCTTTACTTCCTACGGAAAATGGTTTGTAAAACAGCTTCAGAAAAATGTGGATTGGTTTTTTCATCAGACTCAGTTTTCATTGGCCTTGGCAAAAAGCGTTGGATTAACAAAGTCTTCCGTAACGGGAGATACAAGATTTGACAGAGTAAAACAGCTGCGGGAAAGAAATAATCATGTAGATTTCATTGCAGACTTCATTGGAAATAATAAAGCAATAGTCTTTGGAAGTTCATGGCATGCGGAAGAGAAAATAGCTGAAATGGTTTCCCGTAAAAATAATACGGTAAAACTTATTATCGCACCCCACGATCTGAAAAGAGTAGAGCATTTGAAAAATATATTCCCGGATGCCTTATTGTACAGCGAAATACAAAACACTCAATCTTCAACTTTCAATACTCCAATTCTGATCATAGACAGCATAGGTTTATTGTCCAGATTATATTCTTATGCAGATGTAGCTGTTGTAGGAGGAGGATTTCATGATGCCGGACTTCACAATATTCTGGAGGCAGCCACTTTTAGTGTTCCGGTGATCTTTGGGAATCATTACAAAAAGAATCCGGAAGCTGACGACCTGATCTCTGCCAATGGAGGGAAATCTTTCTCTGATGAGTATACGGCCTCAGAATTTGTCTTATTTCTAACGAATGAAGATAACAAAGAAGAACTTACTGAAATGTCTCAAAATGCTGAAAAATTTGTAGATGGGAAGCCAGACTCTACGAGAATGATTCTTCAGAAAATTCTATCGTAAAAATCCCTGGCTTTTAATATCTTTCATGATCTGATCAATGTTGTCGGGAATCCTGTTACATTCAAACCAGTTAAAGTCAAGACCATTGTTGATGCACAGCTTTTGCAGATAATGATTCTCTAAAACTTTATTCAGGGTATCACGAAGGTTTTCATCAATTTCCATCCAGTAATCTTCATCCAGTTTTTTTATAAGGACCAAAGATTTGAAGATTTTGTTGATGATGTAAATATAAAGTTTGTAAACATTGTCAAACCTTTGTCTGCTGAGATCACCATTATTTTCCAATACCTTGTTTACGAGAAGAAGATTCAGGGAAACCTCTCCGAATTTATCGGTCGTGATTTTTACATGCTCCGTGATTTCAGCACTTATTTTCCGCACAGTAGACAGGAAATATTTGGCATTTCCCACGTATTTTGATGCAAGAAGAACCTGTTGCTCCACATGTTCTTCCATGGCATTTCTTTTATCATCTGTAGTTTCCGGATCTATCAGTTCGAAGTAGAGCTTTTTTGACAATAATTTATCCTTTCTCAGGAGTCTGAAAATCAGTTTGTCTTTCTCCGTTCCGGAAAAAGCACTCAGCGCAGCTTTAAACTCTTTTGAATATTCCATTAATTAAAAATTTTCGAATATTTCAGGAATCCGTTTACGGCCCAGTTAGCCGTATAATACAATGATTTTACTGTTGAGAATCCCATGAAAGCTTTATAGACAAGATACTGATCTTTGATGATGTTTTTTTTATTTCTTGAAACGCTGTTTTCACGCATTCTGTATTTTGCCAGTGTCTTTTGTACAGGAATTCCTTCCGGAATCACTTTTAAAAGATTCAGCCACATGACATGATCTTCACGTTTACTTTTTACGGGGAACAAAAATTTTCCAACCCTTTTCGTGTCGTACATTGTGGAAACCGGGGCAAGGCGGCATGTTTTCAGCAGATTGGAGAAAGTAACCACTTTGTCAGCCAGAAAATCTTTCAGAATAGGCTGAAGCTGTTCGTTACATCTTGAATAGTTACAATATACCAGTTCTGCATTGTGTTCCTGCATATAATCCGTCATTGTTTCCAGATATTCAGGATACCAGTAGTCATCAGAATCCAGAAACGCAATATATCTTCCCTGGGCTCTTTCCAGGCTGTTGTTTCTTGCATTTCCTGCACCGCCGTTTTTCTCCAGTACCTGTAGTTTTATTCTCGGATCATTGTATTTTCTAATGATTTCAACAGTATTATCTTTAGAAAGGTCATCTGTAATCAGCCACTCCCAGTTTTCGTAGGTTTGATTAAGAACAGACTGTATAGTTTCCTCGATAAATTCTGCAGAATTATAACAGGGAGTAATGATGGAGACAAGATCTTTCATTTGTGTTTTTTAAACTGCTAAATTATAAAAATCTTTTTTCATAAAGATGCCAGGAGCTTACACCTACCGCAATAACCACCAACATACATACCAAAGCCATTACAAATGGATTGTAATCTTCAAACAATCCTAAAGTCTGAAAAGTTCTGATAATAGGGAAGTGGAAGATATAAATCCCATAAGTGAAATCTCCATATTTTCCGAAATTGTTCAGAAACTTAAATGAATAGGCGATATACATTACGATAACCCCGATCATCATTGGAGAAAAAAGCTGAACTTTTAAAAATAAGTCAATCCACACAGTAACGAATGCAATGATGAAAATAAGATTTTTATGTTGGATGAATTTATTAAAATTAAAGTAAATCAACATCCCAGGGATAAAATAGGATAATGTTCCAGGGAGCTGTTTGGCAATCGAAATTTTATTTAAAGATTCAAAATAATTGAGATAAATAAGTGATAAGAAGTATAGAATAACCAAACTTACATTTCTGTATTTATTGTTTTTTCCGAAAAGCAAAAACAACAGAGGAACCGCAAAATAGTAGCACATTTCTATTTTCAGTGTCCATAGGGCACCATTCACTGCTTGATTTCCAAAAACTCCGGGAAGCCAGGGTGCTTTAAAATTTAAAAATAATGAATTCCAAAATAGGTATTTATAAACTTGTGTATTGCTGAAATATTCAGTGAAGGAATAGGTACTTACCAGGCTTAATAAAATTGCGCATAAAAAAATAACCAATAAGTAGGCGGGAACAATTCTTCTGATTCTCTTTTTTAAATAGCTTTTCAGGCTTGAAGACCTTTCATAGCTCCTTGCAATAAGAAATCCGCTCACCGCAAAAAAGCCGAAAACAGCAATTTCTATAGGGCTGTGCTCAAAAATCTTGAGGTCAGGAGAAGCGCTGAGTGTGCCAAGATGTCCCAGAAAGACAATAAAGGCAAGGAGAACACGTATAAAATCAAAATTGTTTCTCGTTATATCCTGCATTTGTATTTTGTTTCCTGCAAAAATAACTTTTTTAATAGAATGAACGATGCTCATGTATTCATTATTTGTTAAATAAAGGGAAAATGGGGTGTCCCTATTTTTAAATATATATAAATAATCGCCGATGAAATAATTTTTCATAAAAAATAGTAATATAAATCAAAAAAATTATAATTTTAGCGCTTGAAAAAATTGATCTATGAAGAAATTAGCATTACTATTTGCAGGTTTATCTTTGTTTGCTGCCGCTACAGGCTGCAGCAGTGACGATGATACTGTTCTGGAAGCTCCTCTTGTTGGGACATGGCAACCGTTAAAAGAAGTAGTTACCACTGTGGAAGTTGGTGAAGACCCGGTTTCTAACACGATTACTTATACAGACTGTCAGAAACAGACAAGATGGTGGTTCAGCGCTGACTCCAAAGGAGGGAAAACGAACTGGGGAGATACTGCTACACCAGGTCAGTGTGCTATTCTTTCAGATATAAAATTCAATTACACTTATAATAAGGAAGGGAAAGATGTTCAGATGAAAATTCAGGGACTCGTAGAACCGCAGAATGCAAAGGTGATTACTTTGGATGCAACAACGCTCAATCTTGCGGTAAGAGAGGAGACTCAGGATCCTACTATATTCCAGACAAGAACATATACCTTCAAGAGAGTTACTCAATAATAGTATATACTTCAGGATATAAAACAGATCTCATCTCCGGATGGGATTTTTTTGTTGAGGGTAGAATTTGTAATTCATCATAATTTCAATTTCTATTTACTTTAAAATCATTAATTTTGTGAATCTTGACAAAAAGAAAAAATAATCAGTCTAACATATAACATATATATCAAGTGTTTTACGATCATCAGCAGATAGAAAAAAAGTGGCAGAAATACTGGGAGGAAAATCAAACCTATAAAACCTCTAATAACACAGACAAACCTAAGTTTTATGTACTCGATATGTTTCCGTACCCATCAGGAGCAGGCCTTCACGTAGGTCACCCGCTGGGATATATTGCATCGGATATCTATGCGAGATACAAAAGACATCAGGGGTTTAATGTACTCCACCCGGTAGGATATGACAGCTTTGGACTTCCTGCTGAACAGTATGCTATTCAGACAGGACAGCATCCTGCTATTACTACAGAACAAAATATCAACAGATATGAAGAGCAGCTGAGAAAAATCGGTTTCTCATTCGACTGGAGCAGGGAAGTAAGAACTTCGGATGCTTCTTACTATAAGTGGACACAATGGATTTTTATCCAGTTGTATCATTCGTGGTATAATAAAAATACGGATAAGGCAGAATCTATTGATTCCTTGATCCGGCATTTTGAAGAAAAAGGAACAGAAGGATTAAATGCCAATCAGAATGATGAATTAAATTTCACTTCAGAAGAATGGAAGAATGCTTCCGAAATTGATAAAGAAGACATCCTTTTAAACTATCGTCTTGCTTACAGAGCAGAAACGACAGTAAACTGGTGCCCTGCATTAGGAACTGTACTGGCCAACGATGAGGTGAAGGATGGAAAATCCGAAAGAGGAGGATTCCCGGTTTTCCAAAAGAAAATGATGCAGTGGAGTATGAGAATTTCCGCATATTCTGAAAGATTATTACAGGGATTAAATACGCTGGACTGGCCGCAGCCGTTGAAAGATTCTCAGGAATACTGGATCGGAAAATCTCAGGGAGCACAGGTTCAGTTCAAAGTAGAAGGACATGACGAGACTGTTGAGGTATTTACAACAAGGCCTGACACTATCTTTGGAGCAACCTTTATGGTATTGGCCCCGGAAAACCCTTTAGTGGAAACCATTACGACAGATGCTCAAAAAGTAGAAGTAGATACTTATATTGAAGAAACTTCCAAAAAAACGGAGAGAGACAGAATGTCTGACGTGAAAAACGTGAGTGGAGCTTTCACAGGAAGTTATGCAATCAATCCTTTCAGCAATGAAAAAATGCCGATCTATATTTCAGACTATGTGTTGATGGGATATGGAACAGGAGCAGTAATGGCGGTTCCGGCACATGATGAGCGTGACCATAGATTCGCTAAGAAATTTAATCTTGAAATCAAGAAAGTTGTAGAAACTGAAGAGGATGTTCAGGAAAAATCTTTTGACTCTAAAGATTCCGTTTGTGTAAATTCAGATTTTCTGAACGGATTACATTATAATGAAGCGAAAGCAAAAATAATTTCCGAGATCGAAACAAAAGGAATCGGTCACGGAACAACCAACTACAGACAGCGTGATGCTATTTTCTCAAGACAACGTTATTGGGGAGAACCTGTTCCTATATATTATAAGGATGGCATGCCTTACACGCTGCCAACTTCTGCTTTACCGTTGGAACTTCCTGAAGTTGAAAAATACTTACCTACAGAAGATGGAGATCCACCGCTAGGAAATGCAAAAGAATTTGCATGGGATGAAGCTAACCAGAAGGTAGTTGCTACAGATCTTATTGATGATAAAACAATTTTCCCGTTAGAATTATCTACGATGCCTGGTTGGGCAGGAAGCTCATGGTACTTCCTTAGATATATGGATCCGAATGATGAAGAAACTTTTGTTAAAAAAGAGTTAGCAGATTATTGGGGACAGGTAGACTTATATATAGGAGGAAGCGAACATGCAACCGGCCACTTATTATATTCCCGTTTCTGGAACATGTTCTTAAAAGACAGAGGTTATATCAGCCATGATGAGCCATTCCAGAAATTGATCAACCAGGGGATGATCTTGGGAATGAGTGCATTTGTGTACAGAATTGACGGAACGAATCAGTATGTATCTAAAAATTTAGCTAAAGATTACCAGACTCAGCAGATTCACGTAGATGTATCCTTATTAAAAGGAACTTCTGACGAATTGGATACTGAAGCCTTCAAAGCATGGAGACCGGATTATGCAGATGCAGAATTTATTCTGGAAGACGGAAAATACATCACAGACCGTGAAGTAGAAAAAATGTCCAAGTCAAAATATAACGTAGTAAATCCTGATGACATCTGTGAAGAGTACGGAGCAGACGGCTTACGTTTATATGAAATGTTCTTGGGGCCACTGGAACAATCCAAGCCTTGGAATACACAGGGACTAAGCGGAGTATACGGTTTCCTTAAAAAATTCTGGAATCTTTATTTCAACGGAGATGTATTTGAAGTTTCAGATGAAGAACCTACAAAAGCAGAATACAAAGTTTTACATACCTTAATAAAGAAGGTAGTATATGATATTGAAAACTTCTCTTTCAATACATCCGTATCATCATTTATGATTGCTGTGAATGAGCTTCAGAAAATAAAATGCAACAAACGCAATATTTTAGAACCGCTTGCCGTTATCATTTCTCCGTATGCTCCTCACATCTGTGAAGAATTGTGGAGTTTACTAGGACACGGTACATCGATAGAATTTGAAAAATTCCCGGCATTGAATGAGGATTATCTGGTTGAAGATGAAATTGAGTATCCGGTAAGCGTAAATGGTAAAATGAAGTTCAAAATTTCGCTTTCAGCTCAATTATCTGCCAAGGAAGTGGAAGATTTGGTGATTTCGAACGAGAAAATGCAACAGATTTTGGAGGGTAAAACCCCTAAAAAAATCATTGTAGTCCCTCACCGTATTGTGAATATCGTAATTTAAAAAAAAATTAACATTGGGAAATTAAAAAAAATGGGTGTCTTATTTTTTTGATTTTTTAATTCAAATGTTAAATTTGGAAAAAATAAATAAAATAATTTAAAATAATTATTATTTCGAAATCGTATTAAAATTTCTTTATCAAAAAAAAGCAAAATGTTTAATTAAGACTCTTGCATTTTAATTAATTTTGCCTTTAATTTACACCCTGTAAAATTTTAAAACAATATAATTTAGTTAAATATGGAAATGAATGTTTCAAAAAATGATGAGCAAGTAGTTGCTAGAAAGGCAGGAGGTTTAAATCCAGCTGTTATTATTCCTATTCTATTTGCTATAGGAGTATGTATTTATTTATTCGTTCTTGGTAGCCCAGGAAACTTTAAAGATGCAGATAAACTAGGAAGTGGTTCTGTAGCTTTTTCAAGTGTTGAAGGAAAAGACATTCACCCAGAATCGTTTTTAGGTATTATCTACAAAGGAGGGGTTATCGTACCAATCTTGATTACTTTCATGATTACTGTAATCGTTTTCTCTTTTGAAAGATATTTCGTTCTTGGTAAAGCAGCTGGAAAAGGAAACTTAGACAACTTCGTTGTACAGGTAAGAAGCTTACTAAACCAAAACAAAATCGACGAAGCTATCGAAGAGTGCGACAGACAACAAGGTTCTGTTGGTAACGTGGTAAAAGAAGGTCTTACTACTTACAAAGCACTTTCTCACGATACTACATTAAATAAAGAGCAGAAAATGGTAGCGCTTAACAAAGCTATCGAAGAAGCTACTACTCTTGAGATGCCAATGCTTGAGAAAAACATGATGATCCTTTCTACTTTAGGTACTGTTGCAACGTTAGTAGCACTACTTGGAACGGTAATCGGGATGATCAAGGCGTTCTTCGCATTAGGTTCAGGAGGTGGTACTCCGGATGCTGCTGCTCTATCTACTGGTATCTCTGAAGCCTTGATCAACACAGCTTTAGGTATTGGTACTTCAGCAATCGCTATTATCCTTTATAACTTCTTTACATCTAAAATTGACGGATTAACTTACAAGATCGACGAGATCTCTATGAGTATCCAACAGTCTTTCGCTGAATTCAACTAAGAATTAGCAAGATATTTGCATTAGCAATTAAAAGAAGTTTAATTAAAAATATTTTATAATAATGGCGAGAGTCAAACCAAAAAGACATGGAGTAATTACGGACATGACTGCAATGTGTGACGTTGCGTTCCTACTCCTTACGTTCTTTATCTTGACCACTCAGTTTAAAAAACCTGACGTGGAGCAGATCAAACCGCCATCTTCAATTTCGGAAAAATTGCTTCCTGATGCTAGTTTAATGACTATCAACGCTACTCCGGACGGAAAATTCTATTTCCAGCCAGTAGAAAATGCATCAGAAAGACTTGCACTTTTGGATAAAATGGGACAAAAGTATGGTATTACTTTTGACAACAACCAAAAAGCAGCTTTCCAGAAAATTCAGGCAATTGGAGTTCCAATGAACCAACTTAAAGGGTATTTGGATCTGCCTGCAGATGAGCAGAAAAATTATAAGAGTCCTACAGGTATTCCTATGGACAGTACAAATAAACAATTAATTGATTGGGTAAAAGAAAGTTTGAGCGTTAACCCTGACTACAAGTTAGCTATTAAAGGTGACGTTACAACTGAGTATCCTAAAGTTAAAAGTCTATTTGAGGGTTTAAGAGATATTGATTTTCTTAAATTTTGGTTGATTACATCACAAGAAGGTAAACCTAACGAATAATATCGATAGAAATGGCAGAAGTACAAGTACAAGAGAAAGGCGGCAAGGGCGGCAAGGTCCGTTCCAAGAAGCAAAGTACCAGAGTCGATATGACTCCGATGGTGGACTTGGGTTTTCTATTGATTACCTTCTTTATGTTCACAACTACGTTCAGTAAACCGAACGTTATGGATTTGGGTCTTCCGGCTAAACCGAAAGATGAAACAAAAAAACCACCTCCAACAGAAATTAAACTTTCTAACTCAATTTCTATCTTATTAGGAAAAAATAACAGAGTTTTCTGGCACCAGCAGGATGCTACTTCCTTGAATGACCAGACTCTTATGGAAACTACCCTTGATAGAGAAGGAATTAGAAAAGTAATTCAGCAGGCAAAATCTAGAGCTGCAGATCAAACGAAATTTACCGTGATCATTAAGCCAACTGACGATGCTGTATATAAGAACTTTGTTGATATTCTTGATGAAATGGCAATTACCAAAAGTGAGCAGTACGGGGTTACTGATATCAAACCTTGGGAAAAAGCTATTTATGAGAAAAAAGTAGGAGGTGCTGCTGCACCGGCTGCTGCTACAAAGTAATTTAACCATAAAATTGTTATATCTAATCTATGGCAGATGAAAATGTATACGGTCAGAATCTTACTTTAGACGAGATCGTATTTGAAAATAGAAACAAGGAATATGGTGCCTATGATCTTAGACATCAGTATCCGAGACTTTTAACCAAGTCTTTTATTATCGGAACAGCATTATTCCTTTTGGCAGCTTTGTCTCCGTTCATCTATCTTACGATTAAAAATCTTACAGCTCCGCCTAAGCAGGAAGTGAAGGCAGATCTTGTAGATATTATCGAAGAAGATCCGATTATCGAGCAGCCTAAAGAAGAAGAACCACCTCCACCACCTCCACCTCCAAAAGAAGAGGAGAAAATTGAGGTAATTCAGAACGTAGTTCCTGAGCCTGTAAAAGCTCCGAAAATTGAAACTCCACCACCGCCGATTTCTAAGCAGTTGGAAACAACAACTGGTTTACAGAATCAGGAGGGGGTAAAAGCTCCAGCTTATACACCACCACCGCCGCCACCATCTACAGGTACTAAAGCAAGTACAGTAGAAGTAAAAGCGAACAACCCTAACGAGATCTATAAAGATGTTGACCAGTCTGCAGAATATCCTGGAGGTATGGGAGCATTGAGAAAGTTCCTGGGTGATAACTTTGATACTTCTTTGATGGAAGGAGGTGAAGGAACACTTAAAGCGAAGCTTAAGTTCGTTGTAGAAAAAGACGGTACTGTTTCGAACGTTACTATTGAAGAAAAATCTCCAAACGGCGACTTCAACAGTGAAGCGATGCGTGTAGTTAAGAAACTTAAAAAATGGACTCCTGCGAAGAGAAACGGGGAGAGTGTTAGATCTTACTATAGCGTACCATTTACGATGAACTTTGAATAAGACTTATTTATTCAAAATATAAATAAAAAGAGAGGCTTATGCTTCTCTTTTTATTTTTTTTGGTATTTTTGTTACATGATGTTCAATTGGTTATCCCTGGTTACGGGATTGTTTTATATCGTTTTAGGAATTGTAGTGATTGTCTACAAATTCTTCTTTACTATTTTAGAGCCAGCTGTTGCTTATGCATTGGGAGTGGTGCTCATTATCTATGGTATTTTCAGAATTTACAGAGCGATCTCAAGAATTAAAAAATCGAGAAATGAAGAATAGTTTCAAGCTTGCAGTAATTTTTGTACTGAGCATAATGCTTGCAAGCTGCAAAAAGGAGAAAAACGCTCCTTCCTATCACAAAGGTGATCTTACCATTTTTACCGACGAATCTTTTCAAAGCGTTACAGAAGCATTAGCCGAAGGCTATATGATCAACTATCCTGAAACACATATCAAAGTAGAAACGAAGAAAGAAGATTTAGGACTTCTTGATCTTTTGAAAGGAAGTGCTAAAGTGGTGGTGATGTCCAGAAATCTTAATCCTGAAGAAATTAAAACATATGAGGATAGAACAGATCTGAAGTTCCTTCCTGCTAAATTTGCTGCGGATGCGGTGGTTTTTGTTGTCCCTAAAGATTCTCCGAAAGAGAGTATTTCAATGGAAGAAATCAGCAACGGTCTGATGTCTGATAAAAAAGAATTTATTTTTGACGGAACCAACTCCAGTAACCTGAATTTTGTTGCAGAGAAATTAAAAAAACAGCCAAAAGACCTGAAATTTTCCATTATTCCGGGAAATCAGAAGATTATAGAGGAACTGGGAAAATATCCTGATAAAATAGGCGTTATCGGATTGAATACTTTCAGCCGTCCCTATGATAAAACTTCAGAAAAGCTGAGAGACATGGTGAAGGTACTTCCTGTGATAGAGAAAGGAAAATCGTATACTGCAGATTTTGATGGACTTCGCACGATGGAATACCCGTTTACCAGAGTTCTTTATTTCCTGATTAATGAAGGTAACTTTAATATTGCCAATGGCTTTATAAGATTTTCATGTACCCATTTAGGACAGAAAATTGTGCAGAAAGAAGGCTTACAACCTTATAACATTTATAAGAGAGAAGTTCAGATGCGTTAAAAAATATTAAATTCACAATTTGTCCTTATTAAAAATTTTGATTTGGTCTGAAAATTGTGTATAATAAAACTCAATTATTAGAAAATATAAAATGAAAGATATAATGAATATGAATGTAAAGAAGATTGCTTTTGGAGCAGCCGTGGTATTTTTTACCGGTTTTGCCTCTGCACAAACACTGCAGGATGGTATCAACAGTATAGACAGTGATAAATTTGCGCAGGCAAAAACAAACTTCACTGACATGATCGCTAAAGAGCCTACAGCTGAAAACTACTTCTATTTGGGAAATACTTTCTTAAGACAAGGAGAGCCGGACTATGCTAAGGCAACTGAAAACTTTAACAAAGGATTAGCTGCAGACGGTAAAAGCTATCTGAACAAAATTGGTTTGGCTGCTGTTAAATTAGGTAAAGGCGATAAAAATGCTGTTGCTGAAATTCAAAAAGTAGTAACTGATTCAAGAGAAAAAGATGCTGAAGTTCTTTTCAGAGCAGCAGAAGCTTTAACTTTATTCGAGAAAAACAGTTCACCGGACCTGGCAATCCAGTTTTTGACTAAAGCTATTGAGAAAGCTGAGAAAAAAGGTGTTCCTGCACATTATTATTATACATTAGGAGATGCTTACAGATTGAAAAGATCTCCGGGAGAAGCTATGTCTGCTTACGACAAGGCGTTACCTGTAGCTAAAAATAAAGCTTCAGTTTACACGAGAATGGCTACTTTATGGATGGCTGCTCAAGTATGGCAAAAAGCGAAAGAAAGCGTTGATAAAGCAATTGCTGTAGATCCTACATACGCTCCTGCGTACAAAGCATTGGCTGGTTACGATATCAGATACCAGCAAAATGCAAAGGCTACTCAGGACCTTATCAACTATACAAAATATGCTGACGAAGATCCATATACCCAATTAGAAATTGCAAAACTATATTTCACGAATGAAGATTATGCAAACTCTAAAATGGTATTAGATAAGATTTTTGATAAAATTGATGATCCTATCAAATTCAAATTGAGAGCTTATAATGCATATGCAGATAGAAATTATGCAGACGCTAAGCAAAATATGGATACTTTCGTTTCTCAGGCTGAGAAAACAAGAATATTGCCTGCAGACCAAGGTTTACAGGGGCTTATTGCTGCCGGTTTAGCAAAAGATGAAAAAGATGCAGCAAAGAAATCTGCTTTAATGGCTGAAGCTCAGCAAAAAGTGGGTATTGCAAAAGCTGCTAAGGATGAAACAATGAAGTGGGATCTTGAATTGGCAAACATCGCAGGTGGTGGTGGAGCTTCTCAGGCAGAAGCTGATAAAGGACCTACTAATCCTGAAATTGAAGCATTGAAACAAAAAGTTGCTGCCAACAGCCAGGATTCTGATTCATTATTTAAATTAGCAACAGCTTACCAGGATGTTAAAAACTGGAATGGAGCAATCCTTACATGGCAAAAAATGTCAGCACTTCTTCCTGATTGGGCTCCGGCATATTACAGCCAGGGGTATTCTTACCAGCAGGCAGGAAACAATGAAGCAGCAAAATTGGCTTATGAGAAATTCATCAGTACGGTAAAACCAGCTGATCAGGAAGCGAACAAGCAAACTCTTGCTTATGCTTACTTTGCGGTAGCATACATGAGCAAAGATTCCGATGCTGCAAAAGCAAAAGATTATGTAGCTAAATCTTTACAGCTAGACCCTACTTACCAGGATGCTGTAAAATTAAATGCAGAAATCAACAAGTAATTTAAAATTTAAATTATAGATATTAAAACTTCCCATGCGTAATGTTTGGGAAGTTTTTATTTTAAATCCTATCTTTGAGTTTATGAAAACTGATATACTTGCTTTTGGTGCACATCCTGACGATGTAGAACTTGGATGTGGCGGAACTATTGCTAAAATGGTTTCTGAAGGGAAAAAATGCGTTGTTGTAGATCTTACCAGGGGAGAGCTTGGGACAAGAGGTACGGATGAAACCAGAAAGACTGAAGCAGCAGATGCAGCCAAAATCCTGGGGCTTTCCGCAAGAGAGAATCTTGGGATGAAAGATGGATTTTTGGTAAATTCCGAAGAATATCAAATGAGGATCGTAAAAATGATCCGCAAATACAGGCCAGAAATCGTCTTGGCTAATGCAATTGATGACAGACACCCGGATCATGCAAAAGGAGCGAAATTAGTGTCGGATGCGTGCTTTTTGTCCGGACTGAGAAAAATTGAAACTGTACTGGAAGGCGAATCTCAGGAAGTGTGGAGGCCAAAGCATATTTTTCATTATATTCAGTGGAAAGATATTAAACCGGAATTTGTTATTGACATTTCAGAGTATCTGCCTAAAAAACTGGAAGCTTGTATGGCGTACAAAACTCAGTTTTATGACCCAACATCTAAAGAACCTGAGACTCCCATTACCACAAAAGACTTTTATGAAAGCTTAACGTATCGCGCACAGGATTTAGGGCGGTTATCGGGAGTTGCTTACGCTGAGGGCTTTACGTCTGAAAGATTAATTTCTTTGAAAAATTTTGATGGAATTGTTTGGTAGTTGAGGAAATTGTCCTATATTTGCACTCAGAAAACGGTGATTGTAGCTCAGTTGGTTAGAGCGTCGGATTGTGGTTCCGAAGGTCGTGGGTTCGAGACCCATCATTCACCCAAAGGAAGTACACTTTTTGAAAGTGTACTTTTTTATTTTTATACTAATTTCAGTAGTCACTGACGTTTCTTTTTTTACTTTTTTCTCTAAAATTTTTCACGTATTACGTTTATAATCTTGAGCCAACGTATAAAAATGGTATTCTTTGATCCTTTAAAATAAATTCATGGATTGATGATTGAAACTTTTATATTTGTCTAGCCGGCTTCAAGGGAAATATTTCTCTTGAAGATGATCTCAAAAATCAAAACTATTACTATGAAAAAGCTCTTTACAATTCTCACGTTATTATTTGTTCTACAGTCTTATGCTCAATCTTACTATAAAAATCTATTTGATGAGAAGCATTATGATACATCTTTAGGCAATTCAGACAGCCCTGATCAGGCTGAGTTTGCTTGGGGTGTACCTGCCCATATGGAAGCATTAGTATTAATGTATGAAAAAACGCATGATCCTAAATATGCTAATACTTTGATACAATGTATGGGTAATGTAATTGATAGAAGGGACGATCTTAGAGGTCAGGTGCCTGGTCTAAATCAAATTTTTGATTATCGTAATGTTTCAGGTGCTGCCTGGTCGCATAATCACTACAATTATCCAAAGGCGGATTCGGGAAAGACTTACGCTCATTTAGTACATAGTGCAAACATAATTTACCCTATGGCTAAGTTTGCTGCTATTATTAAAAATGATAGTAGTATTCAAAATATATTATATCAGTCAGGAGGGCGTTATAATGATATGACTTTTAAAAATATTGCTGATGATCTTAAACAAAAGATAAAAGAAACGCTTCTTTATCACAAAGGGCAATGGTTTACAGAGTATAATTCTAATCCTAATGATAGTATAGGTTATTATAAAGAAAGAGATTCTCTTAATGTTAATAATAATCCTCCAATAAAGTATAAAGGTGTAATTGCTCCCTTTAATATGCAAAGCGCTATGGGAAGGGTTTTGGTACAAATGTATAGAGCAACAGATGATCAAAGTTATCTTAAACAGCTTAATAAAATTGCTAATTTTTTAAAATTAAATACTTCTGTCAATAATAATCTAGGGTCATATACTTGGATATATTGGAATCATTTTTATTTACGTGATGATATATCCCATGCAGGCTTAACGGTGAGTTTTCCATATGAATGCTATAAATATAATATAAAGAATAACTCCAACGATTCTCTTTATACATCTTTAGATATGGAGAGATATGTTAAAACTTATACAAAAGATATTTATCAGGGACCTTTAGCAATAAATGATGCAGTGAATTATAATGGGTTAAAATGGAATATTAAATATAGTACTATAAATAATCTTCCAACAGATATTAATACTAAATATGGCGCATATGTTTCTTACATGTGGTTATATCTCTCAGCGGAATATGATAAAAAAATATATCAGATAATCGCAGACTTACAAGCGGCAAAAAATTATTATGATCATATCAATGTAGAAGGGTCTGCCTTAACACTTGCACTTTTAGCAACTTATGAAAAATTTATTGTACCTGTGAATACTTATCATTTGTGGGGAGAAGATTCTGATTGGAGAGGTGTAGCAAAGGGTAATTTTGATGGAGACAGTGATGATGAGTTTGTGAAAATCAGGAATTATGATGGGTTGATAGGTACTTTGGAACCTGATGGTAAGAGCTTTCATACTGTTACAAACAGTATCGCTTATGGTTATAATTATAATTGGAAAGGATTGGGTGCTGGTGATTTCTTTGGAGATACTAAAAGCGAAATCATTGCATTGAGTGATCATGCTGATTTTAATAAGAATGGCTTTTATATTTTTAAAATTGAAAATAACCAAATCGTTGAGCAGTCAAAATTTACAGGGTTTGGAACAGACTCAGATTGGGTAGGAATCACTGCAGGAAATTTTATCAGTGGAGGCAAAGATGATTTTGTTGCAGTGAGAAATTATAACAAAGAAGTAAGAGTGTATAAATTTAATGGTACTGATCCTGAATTGGTTTATTTTAATCAGCTCAATCTGCCTGCAAATTCTAAAATTAAAGCGGTGGCAGCCGGTAATCTTGATGGAGTTGGTAAGGATGAAATTGTATTGCTGGTTGATGCTGATGATTATATGCAGAATGGGGTGTATGTTTATAGTATTGATGATAATGGAGTAATGACTCTTATTGATAAATCTATAGGGTTCGGGGCAGCTTCAGATTGGAAAGGATTAGCTGTTGGAAATCTGGATGGTGATGAAGCAGATGAAATTATTGCTCATAGAAACTTTGATGGAGATTATAAAGTTTTTAAAATGAAGGAATCAAATGGGGTTAAATATTTAGAGAATATTGGGATTGAAAGCTTTCCTGCTATGCAAACCCAAAATAATGTAATGTGTTTTGGAAACTTCGATTCAAGTTCAAAAAATGATGAACTGGTTACCCTTAGAAAAGATGGTGGGATAGTGATGTTTTCGGCTGCAAAAGTTGTCAAAAATCATCCTGCTGCCAATAAGCAAGCAGATCCATGTCAGAATGAGGTGCCAGATGTGTTATACAGTTTCCTGAAATCAGCACCTTTCGATAAAGAAGATTCAAAAGAAATAGTATCAGTAAAATACGGAAAAAGGAAATAACTAGTTAATATTCAACAGAAACGGGCTTTAGCCCGTTTTTTTATATATAACAATTTCAGAGCATAAAAAAAGCATCTTTTTCAGATGCTTGTGTTTTTAGATATTCTTTTTTAAACTTCGTCGTCAGAATCAATTGTAAAAGATCTGCTTTTGAAGTCTTTGTCATGTTTTTCTGAAATTACATCCTCACCCTTTTCATTAATGATGAAATCTGTGGACTCATTAAACATCTCCTGGAAACTTTTAAAATCTTCCTTGTAAAGGTAAATTTTATGCTTCTCGAATGTAGCTTCCCCATTCTCTCCGAAATTCTTCTTACTCTCAGTGATTGTAAGATAATAATCTCCTGCTTTCGTCTCGCGCACATCAAAGAAATAAGTTCTTCTTCCTGCTTTTAACACCTTCGTGAAAATCTCATTTTCATGGCGTTCCTTGTATTCACTCATTGTTAGATATTTTTTAATCTTGTTAAGAACAAATATAAAAGAATTCTTTTAATCACAAAATTTTTTTTATGATTTATTTAACAATTGAGAACGAAATGGCTAAGCGGTTACAGAATTGGCAATTTCAGTAAGGTTGATAATTTGATGGGCTTTTTGAGCGCTAGACTCTCTGTGTGTGATAATTATGGAAGTGGCATTACTGATTTTTCTATCAATATTTTCCAGAATATTCTGCTCAGTTTCTGTGTCTAAAGCAGACAAAGAATCGTCAAAAATGATAATATTGGGGTCCTTAATTAAGGCTCTTGCGATACAAATTCTCTGCTTTTGTCCCCCCGAAAGCATTACTCCGCGTTCACCAACAAGTGTTTTATATTGATCTTTAAACTCTACAATATTTTTATGAACATCTGCAATTTTTGAGTATTCTACTACTTTCTCGTGAGAAGGATGATCAATGGCAAAACCGATATTATTTTCAATAGAATCAGAGAATAAGTAACTTTCCTGAGGAATATACCCGATAGAGTTCCTGTAGTTCTCCAGATTATGATCCTTTAGGTTTTTGTCATCAATTAAAATTTCCCCTTCTGTAGGATCTATTAATCGGCATAACAGCAAGGCAATTGTTGACTTTCCACTTCCGGTTTTACCCATAATAGCTAAAGATTCCCCGGCTTTTACTTTAAAGCTTAAATTATCCAGTGCCTTGATTCCCGTATTTGGATATACATAAGAAACATTTCTGAATTCAATATCTCCTTTGATAGGATAGTTTTCAAAATGAGTATTAATGATCTCGGATTTTTTATCCATGAATTCATTGATCCTCTGCATAGACGCTTCAGCTCTCTGATTCACAGAAGTTACCCATCCTACCATAGAGAATGGGAAAATCAGGGTGTTGATATACATGAAGAAATCAGCAATCTTACCGATACTTAATTCTCCGGCAATATATTTGGCACCCCCAATCCAGATGATGGCCACGTTTAATAAACCGATAACGAAAAGAATAATGGTGAAGAAATACGCTTCTGTCTTGGCCAGATCCAAGGCTTTGTTTTGATAATCAGTAACTTTGATGCCATAGTTTTTTTCGATATATTTTTCTCTGGCGAAAAATTTTACCACACGGATTCCGGAAAAGCTGTCCTGTACAAAAGTTGAAATCGCAGACTGGCTTTTCTGCATGATCTTTGACTTTTTATTGATAATTGAGCTTACCTTATAAATAGCATACGATAAAAGAGGAAGAGGAAGTAAAGTCCACATCGTCATGGAAGCATCTGTTTTTACCATGTAGATCGCGGTTATCAATACTAGGACAATCAGATTGGCTACATACATCACCCCGGGACCAAGGTACATCCTTACTGCAACAACATCTTCGCTCAATCTGTTCATTAAGTCTCCGATAGTCGTCTGTTTATAATCCGTTAAAGATAAATCCTGGTAATGTCTGTAAATTTTATTTTTAAGCTCATATTCTATTCTTCTTGACGCAACAATAATAGTCTGTCTCATCATAAAAGTGAAGAATCCGGTTAAAAGAGAACATCCTACAATAATTCCAACATAGATTAGAACCTGCTGGTTGAAGCCGAGATTCCCATTTTTTGTAAGCTCATCAACAGATTTTCCTACAAACTGAACCTTATATATATTAAAGAAATTACTGGCGATGATAAAGAGTACCCCCCAAAACAATAGTATTTTGTGTTTCCAAAAATAAGGGTTTAAGGTTTTTAGCGCTTTCATATAGTTTGACAAAATTACAAAAATGTCATCACACTACGAATTTCATCAATTTTAAATTTTGTATCTTTGCAGCCATAAAAAAGCTCTTTGAATGTTAGGAAGACGACAAATCCGTGAAAAAGTAGTACAGACCGTGTATTCTTACTACCAAAATCCTGTAAAATTTGATGTTTTAGAGAAAAACATGTTTGCCGGGATAGAGAAAATCTATTATCTATACATCTATCAGCTCAACTTTTTGGTGGGTCTGAAAGATTTGGCAGAGAATCAGATCGAAATTGGTAAGAATAAATTTCTTAAAACTGATGCTGATATTAATCCTAACCAAAAATTCATCAACAACCAGGTATTGCGTAAGCTGGAAGAAAATCCTGAAAGATTATTTTTTACAGGTCAGCACAAGCAATTGAAGTGGGATATGCATGATGACTTGTTGGTAAAAACTTTCCAGAGAATTACTGCTGGAAAACGTTATCAGGATTTCATGAAAGAAGAAGGATATTCTTTTGAGGAAGATCAGAAATTTATTGGGAAATTATTCTTAAGATATATTGCTGAGAATGAAGATTTTCATGATTATTTAGGTGATAAGGAACTTTCATGGTATGATGATATCCATATCGCCAATTCAATGGTACAAAAAACGATCGGTTTCCTGAGAGAAGATGAAGAAAGCAGAACTTTGATCAAAATGATTAAAGATGAAGAAGATAAAACATTTGCTGCAAAATTGTTGAGAGATACCCTGAATAACTGGGAAAACAATGAAAAGAAGCTGGAAGAAAGACTCGAAAACTGGGATCTGGAAAGAGTTTCTCTTATGGATAAAGTAATTTTATCTACAGCTATTGCAGAGCTTGATAACTTTGCTTTCACACCTTCAAGAGTGATCATTAATGAATATATTGAAATTGCAAAAGTATTTGCTACAGATCGTTCCAATATCTTCATCAATGGTATTTTAGATAAATATTGTAAAGATCAAAATAGAATATAAAATGAAAAAGACGTTATCAATTATCGCCTTGTCAATTATAGGCTTTGGGTTAGTTTCATGTAAAAAAGAAAACAAAGAAACTCAAAGTGCTGAAACTGCAACTACTGATTCTGCAGCTGTTGCGGCTCCGGTAATCACTGATTCTACAGCAGCAGCTGTAACCGGTGAAACGGCAGCTCCGGTTTCCAACGAACCATCTACTTCTGTAGCTTTATCTGAAAACAGCTTTGATTTTGGTAAAATCAAAAAAGGAGATAAAGTGGAGCATGTATATGAAATTACCAATACAGGGAAAAATCCATTAATTATTTCTGAAGTGAAGCCTGGATGCGGATGTACAGCTCCTGATTTTACAAAAGAGCCAATCATGCCGGGTAAAAAAGGAAAAGTTACTTTGCACTTTGATTCTTCAAGCTTCGACGGAAATGTTCAGAAGTATGCTGACGTTTTTGCAAACGTGGAAAAATCGCCAATCAGATTAACGTTCACTGCGAACATTCAACCATAATATTTAAAATATGTTGACATTATTTTTACAGGCACAGCCACAAGGATCTTCATCAATGATGCTGATTATGATGGGTGTGATGTTCGTAGGGTTTTACTTCCTGATGATCAGACCTCAGATGAGAAAACAGAAGCAGGAAAAAAACTTTCAGGAAAACCTTAAAGTAGGAACAAGAGTAGTTCTTACATCGGGTCTTCACGGAAGAATCGCTCAGGTTCAGGATGATGGTTTTGTAATCGAAACATTATCCGGAAAACTGAAATTCGAAAAAGCGGCGGTTTCAAGAGAAATGACTGAAGCGCGCTTTGGAGCAAAATCTGCAGATAAGGCAGATGACAAAAAAGAAACAGCAACTGAAGAAAAAAAATAATTCAGTCTGAAAATAGTAAGCTGCGGCGGGTGAACAAAGTTCACCCGCCGCAGTTTTTTTATAAGCTTTTGATCTCATAAGCGGTATTTGCTTCCCGTATTTTTAATATGTCTGGCGGTTTTCATATCTAATTAGGAAAGCAATGAGCGGGATTAGTATTTAATAAAAAAATTATCTTTGCCTTATGAATCAAAACACAAACAAAACCGTTCTAATGCTGGGCGCTAATTCAGATGTAGCGAAACAATGTATGATACAATATGTTGAAAAAGGATTCACTGTCATTGCTGCTTCCCGAAATACAACATCTTTGGATCATTTCATTGATTCAAACAATCTTGACCGCTCAAAAGTTTCTGTTTTGTATTTTGATGCTGCTGATTTTGATTCTCATCATCAGTTTTATTACAACCTTTCTGTAAAGCCTCATATTGTAGTCTATGCCGCAGGATTTTTAGTAGATAACCAAAAAGCTCTCACTGATTTCAAAGGAGCAAAGCAAATGATGGAGGTCAATTATATGGGAGGGGTGTCTATTCTGAGTATTATTGCAATGGATAAAAGCAATACGAACCTGGAAAGAATAATTGGTCTTTCATCCTTGTCAGGGGTAAGAGGGAGAAAAAGCAATTTTGTCTACGGAAGTACAAAGGCTGCATTTACGCAGTTTCTGGCAGGTCTGAGGCAGGAGTTGGCTTCCCGTAAAATCATTGTGAATGCTTTGGTTATCGGGTATATCAGAACAAAAATCAATGAAGGATTGGAACTGAATCAATCTCTGATTATGGAGCCGGATTATGTGGCGAAATTTATTGTAGGTGCAGGTAACTCTTTTACCATTGTTCCAAATTTTAAATGGAAAATGATTTATCATATTCTTAGGCTTTTACCGGAAAGTCTCGTTGCGAAATTACCTTAAGGAATTTTCATTAATATTATTTTTCTGTAATAGCAGACATTTCGGTATCGTTTTTGTAATTCTATGTCCCAAAAATTATTTCTTCCTGCAAGATTCAGTTTCTGAATGATTATTGAATAAAGCTGAAACATTCTTTTTCTGTTGTCAATCTATTTTAAGGATAAATATGATTCACCTTCGCTCAGGTAGGGAAGGGTAGAATTTTTTTTTCAAATCCTGCAGAAGATATCAATGCTGTATTGATATAAATAGTAACACATAGTATAAAAATGGACGATTTAGAATTGAACAAGATTCAACAACACTGGGATACCTTAATTTCTTCAGCAATTTCATGGGCACCGAGGATTTTTACTGCAATCATTTCTGCATTATTAATTTACCTGATTGGCTCATGGATGATCAGAATGATCAAAAAGCTGGTTGAAAAAGCTTTCAAAAAACGAAACATGGAAGCTTCACTCCAGCACTTTCTTTTAAATATTATCAACTGGGGATTGAATATTCTTTTGTTCATTGTTGTTGTAACGCAGCTTGGAGTACAGACTTCTGCATTTGTCGCCATGATTGGTGCCGCAGGTCTGGCAGTAGGTTTAGCGTTACAGGGATCCTTAACAAATTTTGCAGGTGGAATTTTAATTTTATTATTAAAACCTTTTAAAATTGGAGATTTTATTTCTACCAGTTCAGGCGTGTCAGGAACTGTACAGGCTATTGATATTTTTCATACAAAACTGGTTACACCGCAGAACCAACTGATTGTTATTCCCAACGGAGTAGTATCAAATAATAGCATTACCAATTTTACCCAGTTGGGAACAAGAAGAACATCATTGGACATCGGAGTTGCTTATGATGCGGATCTTAGGCAGACCAAGGATATTTTAATGGAAGTTATTAAAAATAATCAATATGCTCTTGAAACGCCCGCGCCACAGGTAGTAGTAACAGAGCTTGGAGATAGTGCTGTTAATGTATCGGTAAGAGTAAGCACTTCCACTGAAAACTTCTGGACAATGAATGAAGAACTAATCATCGGTTGTAAAGAAGCACTTGATAAAGCAGGAATCGGAATTCCTTTTCCTCAAAGAGATGTGCATATTTACAATCAATAATTATATTTAATTTTTTTTAAGAAGCTCCCGCATTATTGTAATGTGGGAGTTTTTATTTTTCTTTTGTAGAATGTTGCTGAAGAAAATCTAATAAAATTTTATATTCATTCTCCTTAAACTCGGCTTCCGTAAAAATGAAATTAATATTTTTATTAACCATATTTAAAATAAGGTATTGATCAACTATTTTATAATGAGTTTTATCCCAGACGCAGTTGATTGTATTGAATGGATTTTTAACAGTAATACTATCCTGATGAAGTGTTATAAAGCTTATTTCATCATGTTTTTTTCTAAGATCATCAATTTGTTCTTCGATTAATTTAAAGGTTTTATTTTTAGTATTGAAATACTGATATAATAGAAGGAAAATATATCCTATAAATAAGAAACTACCATATTTAAAAATAATGGAAACAGGACCAAGATTCAAAGATTTTATAGGAAGAAATCCTAATGCCATGAATAGAACAGCATATATGATTGCTTTTTTTAGTTCAACAAAGTGCTTTTTCCATGTATACTGAAAGAAAAATTTCTGATTTTCTCTTTCTATCTTTTCATTGAAATATAACTGTAATTTGATTGAATCATCCATGGGTAAAAGCTTTGCGGGCAAAAATAAGAAATTAATCAATATTCTGCAGCAGCTCCAAAGCCTTTATCATATCAATTCCTTTACCCAAAACCGGTTTGAACAAGTCTCCTTTCTCTTTAATTCTGTCAAGAGCATTGTCAATAGTAAAATCTGTAGGTTTCATTCCCGGTTTCAATTCGTCCCATTCCAGAGGCATGGAAACTGAAGCTCCTGGTTTCGGCCTGAGACTGTATGCGCTTGCCAGGGTTTGTCCTGTTCTGTTCTGCAGATAATCAAGATAAATTTTTTTATTATCCCTTTTTTGAAGACTTCTTTCTAAAGTAGTAATCTTAGGCAGTTTTTCATTCACCTGCTTCATGAGGATATGAGCGAAATCTTTAACCTGGTCAAAATCATATTTACCGCCCATCGGAATATAAATGTGAATTCCCGTACTCCCTGAAGTTTTGCAGTAGCCTTTTATTTTAATTGATTTTAAAACTTCATTCACCTGAAGCGCCGTTTCAATCACCTCATCGAATGTATTCTTTGAAGAAGGATCCAGGTCTAAAACCAGATAATCAGGATGCTCAAGATCAGGTAACGAACTGTTCCATGGATTGAGATCTATACAGCCTAAATTATTCAGATAGGCTAATGTTGCTTTGTCATTACAATAAATATAATCAATGTATTTATCATTAGATTCAGAATATACCTGTGTGGTTTTTATCCAGTCAGGAACATAATCTCCTGCGTCTTTCTGATAAAAACCCTGCTCTTCAATTCCATTGGGAAAACGGTTCAGAGAAAGCGGACGATTCTTTAAGTAAGGTAAAATATACCGGGCTACGGATTGATAGTATTCAATAACATCTCCTTTCGTAATATCATCTTTAGGAAAATAGACTTTATCCTGATTGGTAAGCTTTACAGAATGCTGGTCTAAGGTAACCTCTTTTTCTTTCTCAGAAACCTTTGTCTTTTTTGGTGAAGCTTTTGTATTCATATCTTTAGATTTTTCGGTGAAGGATGGATTTTTAATATCTTCCGGGCTTTTATCATCCCTGATTGTGATAAAAACCGGATGTCTGAAGATTCCGTCCTTGGTAATTTCAGAATATTTGATTTCACATACCAGCTCAGGTTTTACCCACGTTACCGGCATATTGGTCTTGGGAGCTGTTTCAAATGGAGATGACTTTACAATTATTTTCTGAAGTCTCTCATACACTTCTTTTAAAGAAGCCGTATTGAAACCTGTTCCTGTATGACCACAGTAAGTAAGCTGCCCATCGATAAATTTTCCTAATATCAACGCTCCGAAGCTTTCCCGGGATCCTCTGGGTTCCGTAAAACCACAAATAATGACCTCTTCTGTATTGGAAAATTTGATTTTAAGCCAATCGGTGGTTCTGTGATTTTCAACATACAGGCTGTCTGCCCTTTTTGCAATCATCCCCTCCAGCTGCATTTCTTTCATTTGTGCAAAAAACTCAATGCCCTTTTCAGGAATATGATCGCAATACTTGATCCGTTCGGTTTCTGTCAGAGCCTCTTTTAAAAGCTCTTTACGTTGAATTAAAGGCAGATCTTCTGTAGAATGACCATTGAGCCATAGAATATCAAAAACCTGATAGGCAAGGGCGGCACCAGGGTTATCCCCGATTTGTTGCAAAAGCTGAAAATCAGGCCTTCCCTGTTCGTTATAGACCACAACTTCGCCATCCAGGATCATACTGTGTTTTTGTTGGCCGAAATCCTGAGCAATTTTGTCGAATTTTGATAAAAAGGAAATTCCATTCCGGGAATAGAAAAGCGGAGTATCATGGCTGAGATCTGCGATAGCTCTGTAGCCATCCCATTTTATTTCAAAGATCCAGTCTTTATCATTGAACGGTTCCTCTGAAAGTTTAGCCAGCATAGGTTTAATGAAAGACTTGAGCTTTTTTTCATTCGTTAAAGAATTGAAGTTTCTGAAAGGTTTTTGAGAAGTTACGACTTCTTTTTTTCTTTTATTTTTAGGTTTTTTTTTTCCTCTAAAAATTGGGTAACCAGAGATTTTGGTGAAGTGTTTTCTTCAGCATCGTAAGGACTTTCTGCAAATTCGTCCTTATGTTTAATAAGCAACCATGAGTTGTCATCATTATTTTTCATTTTAACCAGAGCAAATTCACCTTTCAGCTTTTTGCCATGCAAAATAAATTTTAAAGAACCGGCATAGAGTTCCTTCAGAAGTTCTTTTTCATCAGAAAGTTTAGAATTTTCTTCCAGAGGTTCATAAGTTCCGCTGTCCCATACTTCCACTTGTCCGGCTCCATAATTTCCTTCCGGAATGTTTCCTTCAAAATCCTTATAATCGTAAGGATGATCTTCTACCATCATGGCAAGACGTTTGTCTTTGGGGTCTAAAGACGGGCCTTTCGGAACAGCCCAGCTCTTCAGTACACCTTCCATTTCAAGCCGGAAGTCATAATGAAGTCTGGAGGCTGCATGCCTCTGAATCACAAAAATCAGTTTGTCTTTGCTTTTCTTTGTTTTTCCTTTAGGTTCGCTGGTTTCATTGAACTTTCTTTTGTTATGATAATCTTTGAGAGCCATTACGATGCGGATTTGGATTTAGAGGTATTCAGGCTGGCTTTTAATTGGGCCATAAGGTCAATCACTTTACCTTCTTTTGCAGGCTGCGCTTTTTGGGCTTTTACGTTTTTGCCTTTTGCTTTCTGCTTGATGATCTTCATCAGCTCATCAGAATAGGTATCTTTATACATTGCGGGATCAAATTCCTGAGAAAGCTGTTCAATCAGGCTGACAGCCATCTTCAACTCTGCAGGTTTCGGAGCTTTTTGGGCAGGAATTTTTAAATCTGAATAGTCTCTTATTTCCTGATCAAATCTCAGGCGGTTAAGAACCAGTATGTCGTCATTGTAAGGACGGATCATCCCAATAGCGGCGCTTTCGCGGAGCACGAAAGTTCCTATTCCTACCATGGATGTTTTTTCAAGAGCTTTTAATAAAAGTCTGTAGGCATTTTCACCATTTTTCTGAGGTTCCAGATAATAAGGAGTCTCAAAATACATACTGTCTACTTCTACTTCCTTTACAAACTGGTCAATAGAAAGGATTTTTGTTTTTTCCGGGCTTGCAGCCTCGTAATCTTCTTCATCAAGAACGATATATTTGTCGTCCATGAGATAACCTTTCACAATATTTTCCCATTTTACTTCTTTTCCTGTATTTTCATTTACTCTTTTGAACCGGATATTTGAAAAATCAGATTTGTCGAGCATATCGAGATCCAGTTTTGTGGTTTCCGTGGCGGAATAAATTTTGACAGGAATGTTGACTAATCCGAAGCCAATTGCGCCGTTCCAAATTGCTTTCATTGTCTTACGTTTTTAAAAATCAAGCAATTAATATGCCGACAGAAGCCCGTGTGGTACCTTTCATGGACTTTGTTGCCAAATGACAATTGTTTTTATCTCCGACTTTTATATCTTTATATTTCCGCAATCCGTGGTGATATCAAAATATGGAAGAGCTTTTTACTTATATCAAAAAATTCGGAACACTGAATCCTCAGGACGAGCTGCTGATTGCTGAAGGAATTCAGGAAATGACAGTAAAAAAAGGAGAGCCTTTTATAGAAGCCGGGAAAGTAAGTCAGAGAATTGCCTTTGTGAAGGAAGGGGTTTTCCGGTCTTTGTATTACAACAAGCAAGGTGATGATTTCACACGGTATTTTATTTACGAAGGGCGATTTATCGGAGACTTTCAGGGCTTTACAGATCAACTGCCCGCGCATGAAGATATTGAAGCGATTACCGATGCTGTATTGCTGGTCATTGACCGTGAACATTTTAAAATTCTGGAAGAGAAAATTGCGGTATGGCCCGTTTTGTTTGCAAGAATCCATGCTTTTGTAGTGGAGAATAAACTGAAGGTCGCCAGTATCATGCTTAATCAGGATGCGAAATCACGGTACATTCATTTTTTAAATCATTATCCCGGCCTTGCCAACAGAGTTCCTCAATCTATGCTGGCTTCTTACCTTGGTGTTACACCATCTTCGCTGAGCAGGATCAGGAGAAATATTGTCTAGAATTATTATTGATAAATGATAATTGATAGATGATATTATTTTGAGTGGGAGAGTAAGAGGGTTTGTGAGTTTACTAACTTCTAAAATCTAGCTTCTAGTTTCTCAAGAAATCTCTTTTTGTCAAATGACAATGGTCTTTCCTGCTGACTGCCATAGCTTTGCTTCATAAAATTTAAAATACGAATATGGATATTGTATTAGGATTACAATGGGGAGATGAAGGAAAGGGAAAGTTCATTGATCTGATTAGTGAAAATTACGACATTACAGCACGTTTTAATGGCGGATCTAATGCAGGACACAGCATTGAAAGAAACGGGCGCAGAATAACGCTTAAAATGATTCCTTCGGGAATCTTTATGAAAGGAGTACAGAATGTGATCGGTACAGGAACTGTTATTGATCCTGTAAGTTTTAAAAAAGAAATCCTGAATCTTCAGGTATTTGATAAAACCATTCAGCCGGAAAACAATATCATTATTTCCAAAAAAGCACACCTGGTAATGCCAACGCATAAGCTTCTGGATATTTTCATGGAAGAAAGTCGTGAGTATACTACGATCGGGACTACAAAAAATGGGATTGCCCAGGCGTATTCAAACAAAATATTAAGACAGAACCTGAGAGCAGGAGATATATTTTCATCAGATTTTCAAAGCAGGGCACAGCATATTCTGGATAGAGATTACAGAATGCTGGAAGAAGGAGGAATGATTGTTTTGCCTGCTTTAGAAGAAATCAGTAAAGAGTTTTTTGATGCGGTGGAGTTTCTTAAAAAATTCAATTGTACAGAAACTGAAATTTATATTAACAAAGCTTTATCTGAAGGAAAAAAAGTATTGGCGGAAGGATCTCAGGCAGCAATGCTGGATATTGATCATGGTACTTATCCTTATGTAACGTCTTCCTCAACGACAGCATCAGGAGCGAGTAGCGGTTTAGGTGTTTCACCGAAAAAGATCGGTGAAATTTACGGGATAGCGAAAGCGTATTGTACCCGTGTGGGAAATGGTATATTTCCAACGGAACTTTTAGATGAATTTGGAGATGATCTCAGAATGAAAGGAAATGAATTTGGTTCCAATACAGGACGTCCCAGAAGAACCGGATGGCTGGATTTGCCTGCTTTAAAATATGCGGTAATGATCAACGGAGTTACCCAGCTGGTTCTGACAAAAGCGGATGTTTTGAGCGGATTAAAATCTGTAGCAATCTGTACCCATTATGAACTGGAAGACGGAAAAACAGTGGATGTTTCAGGTTTACTTCCTGAAAACGGAAAACCTGTATTGAAATGGATGAATGGCTGGGATGCTGATTTTTCTGCAATGAAAAGTCCTTCAGAATTACCCGAAGAAGTCAACGAGTTTCTTTCGTTCTTGGAAGAAGAATTAGGAATTCCGGTGGCTTATCTTTCGACCGGGCCGGGAAGGGAGCAGATGTTGAAATTAATCAGCAAATAGTTTTATGCCAGGCAATATATATTGATCTTATAAACAGAAGAGGTTAGAAAATATTTTCTAACCTCTTTATTGTATGGAAAAACTTAGTTAACTTTTGTAAGTGTAAAGCGCTGCTTTATAGAAGGCTGAACCGTTTGATCTGTAGTGCCGATTACAATGGGCGTAAGATTGGTTGTTAAGCCGTCTTTTACCTCTAATCTCAATGCTGGTGCATTCTTCGGAGCAAATCCAAAGCCATTGTTTCCAAGATTGAATAATAGCCATTTTTGAGAATCGGCATTAACATTGGTTCTTAACTCAACAGCCGTTCCATTCGTTGTTCCGTTACCTCTTACGGTTAACACCTTTGAAGGATCCAGTATAGATTTGATGATATAATACCCATGATCTGATTTACTGAAAGTAAACCTTTGATTATTCCCTGTAGAAGCTGAATACAAAATTATACTGGTGCCATCTGTAGTGGAACTTCCGGTAATATCTACATTTTTATTATTCGCTAAAGCTGTTGTCATCGTATAAGTACCGTTGATGGCAGAACTGGCATTAACAGGACCATATAAATGATTGATTCCGGCATAATCACCGGCAGACAATCCTGTCCTTTGCTTGGTAAAAGTGGATCCGTCCAGCTTAGTCATTACAGGCTGGCTTGGGTCTATAGCAAAGTCTGTAGACTGATACATCATGACTGAACCGAAATCAAAATCCCCATATCCTGCGTAATCATTATAAATATTAAAGTTATGGCGGCTTCCTTCTACAGCTTTGTTAACATCTACAATGATGTACTGATCTCTATCCGGACGGCACTGCTCATGCATAATTCCCATAGAATGCATGATTTCGTGAGCGATAATGGCGGGATACGTGATATTATAAATCTTAATACCGTTAACTCTGTTTTGTTGCCATCCGAGTGGAGAACTGTTGGAAGTTGTATAAGTAAAGGTGATGTATTCTGTTTGATTGGTACGTTGAACAAACTGCATACTGGTTTGAGACGAGATCAATTCAAACGCTTTGCTGATATTGGTAAGGAACGTATTGTAATTCTGAGTGCTCATAGTTCCCTGGCTGGGTAATGTGTAATAGACTGTAGCATTAGGCCAGGTTTTAATAAATGAACTAACGATAGTGCTTTTTTCAGCTGTGGATATTTCTGAATTGGCTAGGCTCTTTAATTTAGTAAACTGTTCGGTACTGATTGTTATATCATCTGCATAAAAATATTCACCATTGACTTCATTAACATACGTGTATTTTCCGTCAATTAATAATTTGTGAATCTTCGCATTGTCCTGTTTAGTCGTTGTAAGGTCTATTGAATCTGTTTGTGGATTTTCAATATCCGACCTACATGAATTCAGTGCCAGAACAAGGCATCCTGATAAGAGTAATAGTTTGCTTTTCATATTATTTATATTGGTTTGGTTTACAATATGAACAGCTATATTATTATCATACGCATGAGATTATAAAAATACATCAATTCCTAAGTTTTGATTAAGTCTTCATTATAATTCAGCTGTGTAACGTAAATATATTAATAAAAATCATATTTACATATAACATAATATAATGATTGATTTGTAGTTTTTTTATTTGAAAAATGTATTTATTTCGTTGATGTAATTATTTTAATTTAATTTTTACTATTAAATTGTAAATCAGGTTATTTCATGAATGTTTGATATAGTGCGTAAAAATGCATATTTTACTAGTGTAAAGTTTGTTTTGTTAATAAATTGATAAATTATATTGAAATTTGTAATGTTTTTTGATTCTAAATAATATTGATTAAGATTTGTTTTTCAAAATAGTATTGTCAGTATAAAATATCAGGAAGTTCAAGGTGAACTTAAGGGGCTGTATGAGAATATAAAAAAAGCGGGGCAAATACCCCGCTCTACATTATGCTTTTAAGTTCAATTGTAATTCCAGTTCGTCGAGCTGTGCATCTGCAATAGAAGCAGGTGCGTCGATCATTACATCTCGTCCTGAATTGTTCTTAGGGAAAGCGATGTAATCTCTGATCACTTCATTTCCGTCAAGAATAGCTACCAGACGGTCAAATCCGAATGCTAAACCTCCGTGCGGCGGTGCACCATATTTAAATGCATTCATCAGGAATCCAAACTGAGCTTCTGCTTCTTCCCTGGTAAATCCTAATAAATCAAACATTTTAGACTGAAGATCTCTGTCAAAAATTCTGATAGATCCTCCACCGATTTCGTTTCCGTTCAGAACCATATCATAAGCATTGGCTCTTGCTTTACCAGGATCAGTTTCCAGTAAGTGGATGTCCTCTGGCTTCGGAGAGGTGAACGGGTGGTGCATTGCATGGTATCTTTCAGTTTCTTCGTCCCATTCCAACAGAGGGAAGTCAACAACCCAAAGTGGTGCAAACTCATTTCCTTTTCTTAGTCCCAAACGGTTTCCAAGTTCCATTCTCAATGCAGAAAGCTGAGCTCTTACTTTATTTTCGTTTCCGGAAAGAATCAACATCAAGTCTCCTTCTTTTGCCCCGAATTTTTCGATGATTTTTGCTAAATCTTCCTCGTTGTAGAATTTGTTTACCGATGAGGTCTTCACTCCGTCATTCTGGAATTTTACCCAAACCATTCCTGAAGCACCAATCTGAGGACGTTTTACCCAATCCACAAGTTCATCAATCTGCTTTCTTGTATAGTCTGCACATCCTTCTACATTAATTCCTACTACTAATTCTGCATCATCAAATATTTTGAAATCTTTTCCTTTTACCAGCTCATTCAGTTCCACGAACTCCATTCCAAAACGGATATCCGGTTTGTCATTTCCATATTTTCTCATCGCATCTGCGAAAGTCATTCTTGGGAAAGCTTCGAATTCCTGCCCTGTAATATCTTTTATAAGAGTCTTGGTCATTCCTTCGAATACGTTCATCACGTCTTCCTGCTCTACAAAAGCCATTTCACAGTCGATCTGTGTAAATTCCGGCTGTCTGTCTGCTCTTAAATCCTCATCACGGAAACATTTCACGATCTGGAAATATTTATCCATTCCACCTACCATCAAAAGCTGTTTGAAAGTCTGCGGAGACTGTGGCAATGCATAAAACTGTCCCGGATTCATTCTGCTTGGTACCACGAAGTCTCTTGCTCCTTCCGGAGTAGATTTGATCAAAACAGGAGTTTCCACTTCAATGAAACCTTCGTCAGATAAATAATTTCTTACTTTCTGTGCCATCTTGTGACGGAAGATCAGTTTATCTTTTACCGGATTTCTTCTGATATCCAGATAGCGGTATTTCATTCTTAATTCCTCACCACCATCCGTTTCATCTTCAATAGTGAAAGGTGGAAGCTGCGAATCGTTCAGAATTGTCAGTTTTTCTACCAGAATTTCAATTTCCCCTGTTGGAATATTAGGGTTTTTGCTTACTCTTTCAATAACTCTTCCGGTAGCCTGAATCACAAATTCACGGCCCAGTTTTTTAGCTTCTTCCATCAATTGTGCAGAAGAGCGGTCCTGGTCAAAAACCAGCTGGGTAATTCCGTAACGATCTCGAAGATCTACCCAAATCATAAATCCTTTATCACGGATAGTCTGTACCCATCCTGATAGTGTAACTTCTTCATTCAGATTTTTCAGAGATAGCTCTCCGTTGGTGTGTGATCGAAACATAATTATTTGTTTAAAGTTCAATGTTTAAGGTTCAATTCCGAACCTTGAATTTTTCGTTGGCAAAGATAAGATTTTTGCAGGTTTTATAAATAAAAAAAACTCCCTTTCGGAAGTTTCATATATTGTTTTTAGATTTTTTTAAATTCTATTACCACCTTTTGCGATCAGAATTCTCTTTACTTCTTCACTGCCTTTTGTTTCATCAGCTACTTCAAGAGGTGTTTTGTTCTGACATTTTTTATTCACATTAGCCTTATTGTCCAAAAGGAAGTTGATAATATTCTTTCTGTCAGACATTACACTGAAGCCAAGGGGTGAATAAAGTATATCTCCCACAAGGAAACATTTGTTGTAATCTCCCGGAGCAAACTGTTTTTTAAATGTTGCAATATCATCAGAATAAATGGCTTTCATCTTTTCCTGAGTCATCTTCTGGGCAGATAACATACTGCCAGACAGTAACATTCCAAATAGAAAGATAGTAGAGATTATTTTTTTCATAAGGATAATTTTTAAGAATATACAAATCTAAATTAAATTTTATTACCAATTGCTAAGTTTTTCTAATAATTGGATTTGTATTTTTGGAATTACATAAATTATTAATTGTGAAATGACACGATATATTGAATTTTTGAAAAAAGCATTCAGCGGTGAAGAAACCGATTTTACGAAAGTGAATATCAGAAGTGCTGTCCTGCTTTTAGCCATTCCCATGATGCTGGAAATGGCTATGGAATCCGTATTTGCGCTTGTGGATCTCTATTTTGTCGGCCATCTGAAAGAAAGCGGTTTTGCTATCCAGACGGTAGGACTTACCGAATCTGTACTTTCCATAATGTATTCTATTGCGATTGGAATGAGTATGGCAGCCACAGCGCTGGTGGCAAGACGGATTGGTGAAAAAAATCCGGAACAGGCTTCCAGAAGTGCCGCACAGGTGTTGCTCGTTTCCTTTGGGATTACTTTCGTTTTAAGCTTACTTGGAGTAATTTATGCTGAAGAAATTCTAATCCTGATGGGCTCAAAACCAGAGGCAGCAGCTTATGGGAAGGATTTTACCCGGATTATGATGGGAAGCAGTACAATCATTATGCTTTTATTTTTAATTAATGGTATTTTCAGAGGAGCCGGAAACGCGATGATTGCGATGAAAAGCTTATGGATAGCCAATATTGCCAATATTATTCTCTGTCCGATTCTGATAAAAGGATCGGGGCCTGTTCCTGCTTTGGGACTAACGGGAGCTGCTTTGGCAACAACAATAGGGCGTAGTATTGGGGTTATTTACCAGCTGTATCATCTTTTGATTGCTGATACTCAGATAAGAATTAAACTTCCTTATTTTAAACCGAATTACGGATTAATCAAATCTATTATAAAAATTGCAACTCCCGGTATTTTTCAGTTTGTCATTGCTTCTTGCAGCTGGATTTTTCTTGCAGAACTGGTAGCTACTACAGGAGGAGAGAATGCATCGGCAGGTTACCAGACCGCTTTAAGACTGATGATGTTCTTTATGCTTCCAGCCTGGGGATTGAGTAATGCTGCGTCTACATTGGTGGGGCAGAATATGGGAGCGAATGAAATGTTGAGAGCGGAACAGTCGGTGATGAAAACCGTGAAATATAATGTCATCTTTATGTTGATCGTAAGTTTGATCTTTCTTTTTATGGGGAATTTTTTAGTAGGCTTTTTTACTCAGGAAACTGCCATTAAAGATTTTGCTAAAAATGCGCTTCAGATTATGAGCATAGGATTTATTTTTTATGGAATCGGGATGGTGATGATCAACGCATTCAATGGAGCTGGTGATACATGGACTCCTACATGGGTTAACCTTTTTGGCTTCTGGCTGTTTCAGATTCCGCTGGCTTATTTTTTATCAAAGTATCTTGATATGGGACCAAAAGGTGTTTTTATATCAATTCCAGCCGCAGAAACTTTAATTACCATTGTTGCTTTTATCCTATTTAAAAAAGGAAAATGGAAGGCGGTGAAAGTTTAAAAGGCTGGGTGCTGGAAGAGGGAAGTACTGGCAACTTGAAATATTTAATCTAGTCTTTGTTAACAAAAATGAAAAAGATAGGTAATCTGCTGGTTGAGAAGTGAAAATAGTAACCTGATAATAACTTCCAGCTTCCCTCTTCCATTCCTAATTTATAAAACTTTAACAGCTTCATTAATTGGATTTTAGTATTGTATTTTCTAAATTCGTAGAACAACAAATACATAATACTATGGGAAAAGGAGACAAAAAATCAAGAAGAGGAAAAATTAATTCCGGAAGTTATGGTAAAAGAAGACCTAAAAAAGCCTCAAAATCTTTTGCAGCTTCTGAAGAGAAATCTAAAAAGTAATCAAAAATAAAAAGACCGAAGATCATATCTCCGGTCTTTTTTATGAAAATTAAATTAATTATTTACCACCTAAAATATTGCCAAGGATGCTGCCTAGTCCGCCGCCTTGTTGTTGGTTTCCTCCGCCACCCAATACATTTCCCAGTATATCGTTCAGAGGATTTCCTGATGATTGAGATTGTCCACCACCTCCTAAAACACTTCCAAGAATGTCATTCAAAGGATTAGACTGCTGGGCTTGAGCCTGATTGGAAGCATTTCCAAGAATTCCTCCTAAAAGATCTCCCAGGCCGCCTGCTCCTACATTACTCTGCTGTTTCTGCTGTCCGATATAACCCATAACTACTGGTGCCAGCATCGCAAGAATAGGACCAATTTTGTCTATTGAAATTCCTGTGTTCTGTGATAACTGGTTTTCAACAGTACTTTTTTGTCCGCCAAAGATATGATCAAGGATCGATCCTCCTTCAGCCTGTCTTGCCTCAATTTGTGAAGCATCATTTAAAATACTGCCGTTATGGTCTTTATCTAAAGCATTATTTAAAGCTTCCGCTTCTTTAGTATCCTGAGATTTATTTCTAAGATAAGAAATGATAAGAGGTGCAGCAACGGCTAATAGGGCAATTACCTGATTTTTGCTGATCCCGAACTTGTTTTCAGCCTGTTCAGCAACCTGATTGCCGGTGTTCCCTGTAAGAAGGTCAATTAAACTCATTTTTGTGTTTATTAAGTATTAAGTAAACCAAAGTTATCAAAAAATATGCCTCAGAAAATAACCGGCTCTCACAATTATTGTTAAAGTTTTCTAATCTGCTCTTCAGTATAGCCTTTGCTTTTTAACAGCTTTATATATTCTGTTGCACTAGCGGTCATCCATTCAATGGGTTCCGGTGCCTGTTTTTTATCAATGGTGAACTCCAGAATACCTACGTTGTTATTCATCCATGGAAGTACATAGTAAGAAAGTCCGCCTTTATACTCCTTAAATGAATGAAATTCTTTTCCTTCCTCTGTTAAAAAAATGACTTTATACAGTAGAAGATATCCTACAGGAATCAATAGGCAGACCCATGAAAATTTTCTAAGATTAGTATATTTGACAGAAGAAAGACCGTAGCCAATAGACAAAGCAAAAATGATATTGAAAGGCAGAAAGAAAACGTAATTGTCTGATACCGCATAAAACGTTGAAAACCCATATACACATACGGCCCCCGCAGCAAAAACAAAAAACATTTTTCTGTTGGTTTTGTACAGAGACAGGATACCTGCGATACCAAA
Organism: Chryseobacterium sp. CP-77; assembly: GCF_036362765.1. Classification (NCBI taxonomy): domain Bacteria; kingdom Pseudomonadati; phylum Bacteroidota; class Flavobacteriia; order Flavobacteriales; family Weeksellaceae; genus Chryseobacterium; species Chryseobacterium sp. CP-77. The sequence goes on along the minus strand of NZ_CP143637.1, from coordinate 2,879,935 downwards.
AAATATAAACAGATTGAAATTATAAATAAGATATACGAAAGATTGAAAGAAATCCTTTATGTATTGAATGATATCTTTTTTCAGGGAGTCTTCTACCCAAGTTCCCTGATCAGAACTATAAGGAGATTTGAAAGGAAGTCCCTGGGAAATATTCAAGATGAATAAAGAACCGAATAACACAACAAATATCAATAATGAAGCTGCTGCATATTTTTTTTCATTTCTGAAATAAAATAAAAAGATCAGTAAAGCAGGGATCAGGAGAATATTCTGAATATGTACCCATAAGCTTACCCCTAGAAATAAACTGCTTAACAGGATGTAGATTTTCTTGTTTTCCGTAAAAATTTTGATAACCGAAAAGAAAAAAAGGCTTACCCAAAGCGAATTATAAGTATATACTTCCACGATTTCCGCGTTTCTCCAAAAGGTAAAACTGAAGCCAAATACAAAAGCAGCCGTAATAGATGCCCATTCTGTTTTTGAAATACTTTTCAACGTAAGATAAATGACAGAAACTGTGGCTGCTCCTGAAAAAACTACTAAAAACCTGCTTGCTTCAATAGCGTTGATGCCTGCGAGATTTTTAATGAAAATAACAGTATTAATATATAAAAAGTGACTGGTTGCGGTAGCAGTTGTTTCCCATATGCCTTTTTCTGCACTCAGCACAAATCCTACACAATCAGCAAAAGGAATTTTTGAAAAACTCCCGCAATAATAGATACCAAGAAAAATAATAAATAAAAATACGGCTGATAAAGATTTGTTCATATTAGTTCTTTACAATAGGAACATTAGAACAGGCTTCTCCGAACATCAGGGATTTTACTATTGGTTTCAGTTGTTCTACCAATTCAATATAAGCATTTTCAGGAATTTCTTTATCTGAACATCCTTTTACAAGGACTCTCTTTCCTCTCATTTCCTCAAAATCATGAGTCTGGATGGCATTATGCATTAAAATAACTTCCAGGTCTTCACGGCTTCCAAAAACTATTTTCTTAGCTACATCTGTAAGTTTTGCGGTTAAAACAAAATAAGCCCAAAGAGGAATAATGGTATCTACAGAATTGTAGATGTATATATAAGTATCTTTATATTGTTCCGTATCGATTGCATCTACCTTTTCACGGAAATCCTTTTCTTTAAGGATCATTTCCTGAAAAAGGAAATCTTTAAGGTCAATACCTTTTCTTTCCCCTTTTGGCAGTAAAGTGGTAAGGTCAAAATTGATAAGGCCGCTTTCTGCAACTTTATTCCGGATTTCAAATTCTTCTGACATTTTTTATCATTATCTTTGAACAAATTTACGAATTAAGATCATATCTGTCTTAATTTGTTCTCTATCCTTACTATAGAAATGAAGTATTATATTATTGCAGGAGAAGCTTCCGGTGATTTGCATGGAAGCAACCTGATGAAAGCCTTAAAACACAAGGATCCCCAAGCGGAATTCAGATTTTGGGGTGGTGACCTGATGAAAGCTCAGGGAGGAACCCTGGTAAAACATTACCGTGACCTTGCTTTTATGGGATTTCTGGAAGTGGTGATGAACCTCCGTACTATTCTGAATAATATTAAATTCTGTAAAGAGGACATTCAGAAAAACAGACCTGATGTCCTGATTCTGGTAGATTATCCTGGATTCAATCTGAGAATTGCAAGATTTGCCAAAGAGTTGGGAATTAAAGTTGTTTATTATATTTCTCCACAGCTTTGGGCATGGAAAGAAGGTCGCGTAGAGATTATCAAAAAATATGTGGATGAAATGATGGTGATTCTCCCTTTTGAAGAAGATTTTTATAGAAAACACGGCGTTCACTCTCATTTTGTTGGTCATCCTTTGCTGGATGCTATTTCGGATCTGCAGGAAATCAGTATTGAAAAATTCAAATCGGAGCATGGCTTGAACGAAAAAGAAATCATAGCATTGCTGCCCGGTTCGAGAGAACAGGAGGTGGAAAAAATGCTTGAAATCATGCTTTCCGTAAGACCGCAGTTTCAAAACTATCAGTTTGTGATTGCCGGAGCCCCAAGTCTTCCAAAAGAATTTTATCAGAAATATGTAGATGATAATGTTCATTTTGTTTCCAATAAAACTTATGATCTGCTAAGATGCTCAAAGGCGGCTCTTGTGACTTCCGGAACTGCAACGCTGGAAACAGCTTTGCTGAATATCCCTGAAGTAGTCTGTTATCGTGGAAGTAAAATTTCCTATGCTATTGCTAAAAGATTGGTGAAAAATATCAATTATATTTCTCTGGTTAATCTGATTATGGACAGAGAAGTCGTAAAAGAATTGATTCAGAATGATCTGAATACTAAAAATCTGGTAGAAGAGCTTACTAAAATTTTGTCAGGAGAGAAAAGGGAACAGGTTCTGAATGATTATAACCTTCTGAGAGAAAAGCTCGGTGGAAAAGGCGCAAGTGAGCATGCTGCTGAGGTGATATTGAAAGTATAGTCTTTATCAATCTTTTGAGAATTTAATCTACATTGTAACTATGAATTATTTTAACCGTTTTCTTCTATTATTAACGTTAACATTATTTTTCTCAAACAGTTTTGCCCAGCAGAATGATGAAAGAGATAAAGTCCAGATATTTTATTACGGCTGGTACGGAAACCCTGCAACGGACGGAAGTTATCAGCACTGGAACCATGAAATCCTTCCCCACTGGAGCAACCCGAAATGGAATAATATGGGCCATTACACAGGAGGAGATGATATCGGAGCAAATTTTTATCCGGCGCTTGGCAACTACAGCTCCAATGATCCGAAAACCATCGAACAGCATATGAAAATGATTAAAGACTCCGGAGTGGGAGTGGTTGTGGTAAGCTGGCTGGGAAAAGATTCGTTCACGGATAAAAGTCTTATCAAATATCTGGATATTGCTGATCGCTTTGATTTAAAAATTGCCTTTCATATTGAGCCGTTCTATAAAAATACATCAGAATTAAAAGAACAGCTTTCTTACCTTGTAAAGACGTATTCCAATCATCACGCATTTTATAAAAAAGAAGGGAAGCCTTTGTTTTATGTTTACGACAGTTATAAAATTCCCAAAGAAGAATGGATTAAAATATTATCTGAAAAAGGAGAAAAAACAGTCAGGAATACAGAGCTGGATGCTCTTTATATCGGGCTTTGGGTGGAGAAAGATGATGCTAAATTTTTTAATAACTCAGGTTTTGACGGTTTCTATACTTATTTTGCCAGTGAAGGGTTTGTGTATGGAAGTACAACAGCCAACTGGGATTTTATGGCCCGATTTGCTAAAGATCATCATCTGATTTTTATTCCGTGTGTAGGTCCTGGTTATTCCGATACAAGAATCCGCCCGTGGAATGAAGCCAATTTCAAAAGCAGAGACAACGGAAAATATTATGAGAAGATGTTTGATGCTGCTGTTAAAGTAAATCCTGAGTTTATTGGAATAACATCATTTAATGAATGGCATGAAGGAACACAAATAGAGCCTGCTGTTCCTAAAAAAGCAGGTAATTTCAAATATGAAGATTACGGTAAAGACCCTTTATTTTATATCAAAGAAACAAAGCGTTTGACGGATAAATTTCTGAAAAAGAAATAATATACTTTTAAATGTAATTTTTAAAATAAAAAATAAAGCGTTCTGTTGACATTTTTAATGAAGACAGAGCGCTTATTTAGTTCTTTAAGAGTTTATAAATTCTGCTTTAGTTACCTATTTTAAAAGGATAATTAATGGAAATTGAACAAGCAGCCTCTTCTTATTCTGGCAGTATGTTTTATTCTTGGAATTCTTTTTCAGGATAAAATAGCATTGGCGGAATGTTTTATTGATGGTGTTGCTGTAACTTGTTTGGTCCTGCTTGTTTTAATCTGCTTTCATTCTTATTTTCTACATAAAGCAAAAACTGTTTTACTGATGCTCCTAATGTTTGGAGCAGGCATTATTCTTCATTTTTATAATACCTCTTTGTCAGACGATAAGCTTCTGATAAAGAAACATGAAACAGTTACATTTAAGATCTCTCAGAAATTAAATTCTTCTGAAAAGTATAGAAAATATGAAGGAATAATCCGGAAAGGGAGTACATCTTTCAATGCAATTCTATATGTTCCAAAAGACAGGAAAGAACTGGATTTTATTCACTACTACAAAGCTGAGGCTTATATTACGCAACCTCAGGCGCCAACATATGATTTTCAGTTCGATTATGCCCAATACCTCAAAAGGAAACATATTCATTACCAGATTTATATTTCAGAAGGAATTGTTTCTGCGGAACGGAATGATTTAGCATGGGCAGACCGGCTTAAACAATACAGGTTTGAGGTTCTTAGAAAAATAGATAAAACAGCAATTTCAGAAAAAACTAAAGAATTTCTAAAAGGTATTATTCTGGCGGATAGAACAGAAATTGATGCAGGCACTGTAAGAGATTTTAATAGGTCAGGACTGGTTCATTTTCTGGCCATTTCCGGAACTCATATTGTGGTTGTTTTTGGGATTTTTTATTTTTTACTGACTCGTTTTATAACCTTAAAACTCAGAAAATACGCGGTCATTCTCAGTTTGATTTTCATCTGGTTGTTTGCCGCTTTTATCGGATTGGGTAATTCAGTATTGCGGTCATGCATCATGTTGAGTGTTTATTTTATTTTCGTCTTGCTTCAACGAAAGCCGGATCTCCTTCACTCACTGGCCTTGTCTGCTTTTTTTATTCTGATTGGAGATACCCAGCAGCTTTTTGATGTGGGTTTTCAGCTTAGCTTTCTGGCTGTTTTGGGAATTTACTGGTTGAATCAGCCATTGCTGAAATGCTTTCCAAAGCAGGATAATGATATTAAAAAACTTTTGTATAACACCATTACACTTTCTTTATCAGCACAGTTGGCAACACTTCCTCTGGTGCTCTGTTATTTTCACCAGTTTTCATTCATATCAATTATTGCCAATGTAGTCATTGTTCCTTTTTCTGAAATTATCATTGTCTTTTCATTTGTAATGACCGGTCTTATTTCTTTGGGAATTGATTTTGATCTTATAAACAGAGTGTATGATGAAGTTATTCAGGTTCTGCTGAAGATGATCCATTGGTTTGCTGAGGTTGATTTTCTTTTCTTTGAAAATATTCCAATGAGTGGAATAGAAGTGATATCAGCATCGGTGTTTGTATATTGGTTAAGGCCGGCTATTCTGAAATTCAATGTGAAAAATAGGATGAGTTTGGTGACCGCAGTTTTACTCTTTCTGATGATAAGAAGCGGAATCACGGCTTTTGAACATCAGAAAGAAGAGATATTGGTTCATCATTTTAATAAAAGCATCGTTTTTTCAGTAAAAAATGGTAGCAGAGTATGTTTCTGGATTTCGGATATGAAAAATAAGGCGGAGGTTTTACAGTATATAATCAACCCATATTGTGCATCCAGAAGAGTAGACCATTTTGAGATAAAAACCTTGTCACCCTCCATTCAAAAAGTAGTTTTCAGAGATAAGACTTATGATCTGAAATGACGGTTCTGAATTTAGCCATTTTCCTGTATTTATAACGGGTGAAAATCTTATTTAGAAAGATTACAAACTGTCTATTTGTGAGATTTCTCACTTTTCGATATTGTTAAACTTTCTTAATTTTGTGGAAATTCAAATTTAAACTTATATGGCAGGTTTAACGAGTTCTACGATAGGTAGAAAATACGCTATGGCATTATCAGCTCTGTTTTTGCTGATTTTTCTTATACTGCATTTGACAACCAATTTGTTATCAGTTCTAAACAAGGATGCATTCAATACAGCATCTGACTTTATGGGCTATAATCCTTTTGTGCAGTTCTTAATGCAGCCTATTCTTGGTTTTGCAGTAATTTTCCATTTTGTAATGGGATTTGTACTTGAGATCAAGAATAATAAAGCGCGTCCGGTAAAGTATGCAGCAAACAACGCATCTGTGAATTCTTCATGGATGTCCAGAAATATGATTATTTCAGGAGCTGTTATTTTAGCTTTCTTGGCGCTTCACTTATATGATTTCTGGCTACACGAAATGAATTACAAGTATGTAGAAGGATTGACTCCTGATGCAGAACGTTTCTGGCCTGAGCTTCATGAAAAGTTTGCTGATCTTTGGAGAGTGGCTTTATATGTAATCTCTTTTGTTTTGTTAGGATTACACTTAGCTCACGGATTCCAGTCTTCATTCCAGTCTATCGGTGCCAGACATCCAAAATATACGCCGGTGATCAAAGCTTTCGGGAAATGGTATTCAATTCTTATCCCTGCAGGATTCATCATCGTAGCAGTTTTCCATTTTATAACTCAATAATATCAATATACTAATATGAGTAAATTAGATTCAAGAATTCCAGCGGGTCCTCTTAAAGACAAGTGGAAAAATCATAAAGACCATATGAACCTTGTTGCACCAAACAACAGAGATAAGATTGATATTATTGTTGTAGGTACAGGTTTGGCAGGAGGTTCTGCAGCAGCTACATTAGCTGAGCAAGGATACAACGTAAAAGCATTCTGCTACCAGGATTCTCCAAGAAGAGCTCACTCGATTGCAGCTCAGGGAGGGATCAACGCAGCTAAGAATTACCAGGGAGATGGTGACTCTACTTACAGATTATTCTACGATACCATCAAAGGTGGTGACTATAGAGCAAGAGAAGCTAACGTTTACAGATTAGCTGAAGTTTCTGCAAATATTATTGACCAGTGTGTTTCCCAGGGGGTTCCTTTCGGAAGAGATTACGGTGGCCAGCTGGATAACCGTTCATTTGGTGGGGTTCAGGTAAAAAGAACTTTCTACGCAAAAGGACAAACCGGACAGCAGTTATTATTAGGTGCCTATTCTGCAATGAGTCGTCAGATCGGTAAAGGAAGAATTAAGATGTACAACCGTCATGAGATGTTGGATCTTGTTATTGTTGACGGAAAAGCAAGAGGGATTATCGCAAGAAACCTTGTAACAGGTGAAATTGAAAGACACTCTGCTCACGCAGTGGTAATTGCTTCAGGAGGATACGGAAACGTATATTTCCTTTCTACCAACGCAATGGGATCTAACGTTTCAGCTGCGTGGAAAATCCACAAGAAAGGAGCTTACTTCGCAAACCCATGCTACGTACAGATTCACCCTACTTGTATCCCTGTTCACGGAACACAGCAGTCTAAACTGACTTTGATGTCTGAATCATTAAGAAACTCAGGAAGAATCTGGGTTCCTAAGAAAATTGAAGATTCAGTAGCGATCAGAGAAGGTAAATTAAGACCTGAAAATATTAAAGAAGAAGATAGAGATTATTATCTGGAAAGAAGATATCCTGCATTCGGTAACCTTGTACCTAGAGACGTAGCTTCCAGAGCTGCTAAGGAAAGATGTGATGCCGGATACGGAATTGAAAATAATGATACTAAAGAAGGTGTTTACCTTGATTTCTCTACAGAGATCATGAAAAAAGGTAAAGAAGCCGCTATCGAAAAGCATATTCATAATCCTACAGATCAGCAGATCTATGATCTTGGTAAAAAGTGGGTTGAGGAGAAGTATGGTAACTTATTCGTAATGTACGAAAAAATTACAGCTGATGATCCTTACAAAACTCCAATGAAGATTTATCCTGCGGTTCACTATACAATGGGTGGTGTATGGGTTGATTATAACCTTCAGTCTACGATCCCTGGATGTTTCGTAATCGGTGAGGCTAACTTCTCAGATCACGGGGCAAACAGATTAGGTGCGTCTGCATTGATGCAGGGTCTTGCTGACGGATATTTTGTACTTCCTTACACGATTGCAGATTACCTTTCTGCAGATATCAGAACAGGAACTATTCCTACCAATTCAGCACCATTTGACGAGGCTGAAAAAGGAATTAAAGAGAAAATTAATTTCTTCTTAAACAATAAAGGAACTCACTCTGTAGACTATTTCCACAAGCAGTTAGGAAACATCATGTGGAATAAAGTAGGAATGGGAAGAACTCCTGAAGGTTTAAGAGAAGCAATTAAGGAAATTGAAGAAGTAAGAAACAACTTCTGGAAAAACGTAAAAGTTCCGGGAGAAGGAGAAGGAATGAACACTGAGCTTGAAAAAGCATTCAGAGTAGCAGACTTCCTTGAGCTTGGACAATTAATGGCTATCGATGCACTACATAGAAACGAATCTTGTGGTGGACATTTCCGTGAAGACCATTCAACTCCGGATGGAGAAGCGGAAAGAGATGACGTAAACTACAAATACGTCGGAGCTTGGGAATATCAGGGAGACGATATCAACGCGGAAGTGTTGCATAAAGAAGAACTGATCTACGAGAACATCGAGGTTAAAACTAGAAGTTATAAATAATCTCCAACCTATAAATATAACATTATGAGTGCAAAAAAAGGCTTACATCTTACGCTGAAAATTTGGAGACAAAAAAATAGTAAAACTAAAGGTCAGTTTGAGACCTATAAAATATCAGATGTATCTACAGACTCTTCATTTTTAGAGATGTTAGATATCCTGAACGAAAATTTAATTAACGAAGGAAAAGAACCTATCGCTTTCGACCACGACTGTCGTGAGGGAATCTGCGGTATGTGTTCTCTTTACATCAATGGTAGAGCTCATGGACCTGATACAGGTATCACAACTTGTCAGCTTCACATGAGAATGTTCAAAGATGGAGAGACTATCGTTATTGAACCTTGGAGAAGTGCTGCTTTCCCTGTTATCAAAGACTTGATGGTAGACAGAAGCGCATTCGACAGAGTAATGGCAGCAGGAGGTTTCATTTCTGTAAACACTTCCGGTAATACACTGGATGCTAACGCGATTCCTGTTCCGAAAGAAGATGCAGATAAAGCAATGGATGCTGCAGCTTGTATCGGATGTGGAGCTTGTGTAGCGACATGTAAAAACGGATCTGCAATGTTATTCGTTGGAGCAAAAGTTTCTCAGTATGCATTACTTCCACAAGGTAGAGTAGAAGCTAAGAGAAGAGTTCTGAACATGGTGAAAGCTATGGATGAGGAAGGATTCGGAAACTGTTCAAATACCGGAGCATGTGAAGTAGAGTGCCCTAAAGGTATTTCTCTTGAAAACATTGCGAGAATGAACAGAGAATACATGGCTGCTCTTGTAGATCAAGGATAGAATTGATTCAAATACATAGAAAATCGCCTTCATTTTTGGAGGCGATTTTTTTATGAAAAAGAAGACTCTGTTAAAGTTTGTTAACTTATGGCCGGATCTTCGTCATTCTTTATTTATTAACTATATATTTGAAAGGTAGTTGAATCGTTTTTATGAAAAAGCTTTCAAATGCTTTTTACCATCAAAAAGGTGTCATTCAATAATTGGAATACCCCTTTTGAACGGTAATAATAAATTTTTTAAAAAAAATAATTAGTGTGAATTAGCAAGCCCTAAAAAGCGTATTTTTGTGTAATATTAAAAATTGAAATGAAAAAATATCTTTTATTGTTTATCATCACATTCTTTGTGATGTCTTGTTCAAAAAAAGTAGAAGTAAAAGGAAAAATTACCGGAAGCTCACCATTGGAAAGAATTGAATTTGTAGAAGCTTCAGGAGTAGGAACCCTGCCTTTAATTAATATAGGTCTCGATAAAGACGGAAACTTTTCAGGAAGTTTTGATGCTCCTAAGGATGGGATGTACGTAATCAACTACGCAGGCAGACAAAGCCTGATCTATCTTGAAGGAGGACAAAAAGTGAATATCTCAGGAAACGGAGCTACCTTCCCAAATGAATATGTGATTACCGGAGATGCTAAAAAGAATAATGATTTCCTTACAGCTTCTCAGAAGTTTTTAGCTGAATATGGTAATAAAGTTAACTTAGGCGCTTTGATGGCAGGTGATGAAGCAGCATTTTTAAAAGGGATGCATAAAATTGAAGCGGATATTAATAAAAACGTAGATGACCTTGCTAAGAAAAATAATCCAAGCAAAGGATTATTAGAGTGGAAAAAAAATGATGTGAAAGTAACCATTCTTAATTTGCTTGCCAACTATGAAATGTCTCACGGTCCTATGTCCGGAAACCCTTCTTACAAATCATCTAAAGCTTTTAAAGATTATGAAACCCAGTTAGAAACAGACAAAGAAGCAATGGTGAAAACTATTCCTCTTTACAGACAATATCTGCTGGTAAAAATGACTCCTGATTTCCAGAAATATGCTGAAGCAAACAGCAAAGGAAAAACAGGTATTACAACTTCTGAGATGTTTGCCCAGTATTTAAAAACTAAAAAAGATTTATCTCAAACAACAAAAGATTATCTTCTTGCATTTGTAATGGCCCAGGCTGATATTCATCCAACAACTCCGGCTGCCAATATCGACAAGATTAAGAAGATCATCGATTCAGATATTAAAGATGCTACTATTAAAAGCGACCTTTTAAAAATGCAGGTAGCGATTACAGGACTTAAAATCGGAGAGGCAGCTCCCGAAGCAGCTTTAGCAAAACAAGACGGAAAAGCTTACAAGCTTTCTGAAAACAAAGGAAAACCTTATATGCTGTTCTTCTATGCTTCATGGAACCCTTACATCAGCGAAGCTACCGTACCTGTATTAAAAGAAGTCGTAAACTTCTATAAGTCTAAAATGAATTTTGTATTTGTAAACGTTGATGATACAAAAGACCAGTTCATTAAAACTAGTAATTCTTTATTAAAAGGAATTCAGGGAGTAAATGTTTACGGAGAAGGAGGATTGAACTCAGATATCGCTAAGAAATATGGCGTATACGGATTCAAATTGCCTTGCTTTGTCATCATCGATAAAGACGGTAAAATTGCCAGCAGGTCTTTCGTGAACCTTGGTGAGCAGGAATTGGTGACCATTCTTGATAAACTGACAGGTCTTTCTGCTCCGAAAGTAGATCCGAATGCACAAATGCAGCCACAACTGCAGCTTGATCCATCTGCAATGCAGCAAGCTCCACAGCCAGCAAATCCACAGCCGGCTCCAACAAAATAATAAACTTTAACACTGTATAGAAACCTTATCTTCGGATAAGGTTTTTTTTATTGTATTTTTGCAAACTGGAACGTAAAAGTTTCAATTAGGAAAATAGAAAATTTTAGAATGAGTAGGAAGAAAAAAAGAGATCTGACTCTTGAAAATATAAAATTGTTGACTGCCGGAGCAAAAGGCGTGGCAATAGGAAAAACAGAGGAAGGTAAAACAGTAATGGTAACAGGCGCAATTCCAGGAGATATTGTGAATGTGAGAGTGAAGAAAGCCAAGTCAAAATATTATGAAGGCGAAGCCATTGAAGTTCTTGAAAAATCACCTTACAGAGTAGAACCTAAATGTATTCACTTCGGTACCTGCGGAGGGTGCAAGTGGCAGAATATGAGCTATGAAAAACAGCTTGATTTTAAACAGGAAGAAGTTTACAATAATATCAAAAGAATCGGAGGAATTGATGACTTTGAAACGGTGCCGATTCTAGGATCTGAAGAACAATATTTTTATAGAAATAAAATGGAGTTTTCCTTCTCTAATGCGAGATGGCTTACTCAATATGAAATCAGCTCCGAAGAAAATTTCGGAAGCAAAGATGCCTTAGGTTTTCATATTCCGGGAATGTGGAGCAAGATTCTTGATTTGAAAGAGTGTTTCCTTCAGGAAGATCCTTCCAATGCCATTAGACTGGCTGTAAAAGAATATGGCGTTAATACTGGCCTTGACTTTTTTGATGTGAGAAATCAGGAAGGTTTCTTAAGAACCTTAATGATGAGACAGAACTCCAAAGGAGAGTGGATGGTTCTTTTCCAGCTTTACAGGGAAGAAAAAGAAAACAGAGAAAAACTTTTTGAATTCTTATTAGGCAAATTCCCGCAGATTAAAACATTGGTGTATGCTATTAATCCTAAGCAGAATGACTCTATTTATGATTTAAATATCAATGTATATTTCGGGGAAGGTTACCTTATGGAAGAAATGGACGGACTGCAGTTTAAGATCGGCCCGAAATCATTCTTTCAGACCAACTACAAACAGGCGCTGGAGCTATACAGAAAAACATTGGAGTTTGCAGATCTTAAAGGAGATGAAGTAGTGTATGACCTTTATACAGGAACAGGAACAATCGCCCAGTATGTAGCAAGAAATGCAAAACAGGTGATCGGAATAGAATCTGTACAGGAAGCCATAGACGCAGCAATAGAACACGCCGCATTGAACGGATTGACAAACACAACGTTCTATTGTGGAGATATGAAAGATATTTTCAATGATGAATTTATGGCCAACCACCCTAAAGCAGATGTGCTAATCACGGATCCTCCAAGAGACGGAATGCATCAGAAGGTTGTAGAGCAGATTTTAAAACTTTCACCTGAAAAAGTAGTTTATGTAAGCTGTAACTCAGCAACACAGGCTAGAGATCTTGCACTGATGAAAGATCATTATACTTTAGTAAAGATCTTACCGGTAGATATGTTCCCGCAAACGCACCATGTTGAGAACATTGCATTGCTTGTTAAAAAATAAATTATTTAAATTTGAATTTCAAATCTTAATATGAAGTACTTTAAATTTCTCATAGCAATCTGCTTTTTAGGAATGTTTTTTTCCTGTGGCGGAGATGATGATATCTGTGAAAGCGGAGAAGGAACCCCCAGAATGAAGGTAGGTTTCAGAACATTGGCGGAAGGAAAGGATACAACCATAGATACATTGTATGTATCAGTAGACTATGGCGGAGGAAAGGTGGATTTGGGAAAACTTGCCAACATTGATTCCAGGTTAATTCCTTTACGTGTAGACAACTCACCCTATACGGATGTTTATTTCAAAACCAGATTCAAAGGCCCGGAGTCTCATGTAAGAATCAGCTATAGTTCAAAGTCTACCTATGTATCTCCGGGATGCGGAATCAAAAAATCTTATGAGAATTTAAGTTCAGAATTAGTAACTCCGAATCCTGTTCTGAAACTGGAAGCCGGGCAAAATCAAATAGAGAATGAAGACAAGACTAATCTTTACCTTTCTTTTTAGTTTATTGGGAATAATAAGCTGGGCACAAGAGAAAAAAAAGGAAGCAGAGAAGAAAGTTCATGAGAAATATGAACCCAATTTTATGGTTGGGCTTGATGTTCTGAACACCGGAGCCGGATTCTTTTCAGACAGAAAACTGTATCAGGGATTTATTTCGTCAAAGATAAAAGGAAATCTGCATGCTATTGCGGAAGCAGGTTTTGAAAAGAATGTGTACCAGAAGAATGGTTATGATGCAAAGGCAAGCGGTCCCTTCGTTAAGTTGGGGGCTTTCTATATGCTGGCAAAAGATGCAGAGAATGAATTCAACGGATTTTATGCTGGAGGAAAAGCAGCAGGGTCATTCTATAACCAGGAATATATGGCAATCCCCGTTCGCGGATTTGGAGGTAGTAATTCCTCTGAAGCATTTCCTTCATCCTCTCAGTCTTCTTTCTGGCTTGAAGGTACGTTGGGGGGCAGAGTGCAATTGTTTAGTTCCAATTTTTATATAGATGTAAATCTTCAGCCACGATATATGGTTTACACTTCCAAACAGGATGATATTTCTCCAATGATCGTTCCCGGTTTTGGAAGAAGTTCCTCAAAGTTTAATATGGGGTTTGCATGGAATATTGCTTATAAGTTCTAAAAATAGTAATACATAAGTTTTAAAATACATAAAATACAAACTTTAGATTGTTCTAAAGTTTGTATTTTTTTTAATAAATATACTCATTGGATGTATAATGTTAAAAAATAATAACTTATTTTATTTATGTGAGTTATAAAATAGCTATATTTGGCGGAAATTATAATTGTGTTTTAATTTATGAAAAGAGTATTTACTGCTTTAATGTTAACTTGTATAGGAGGGGCAGTGTTCGGGCAATGGACACCAACTTCTCTTAAAAAAGGAGACGACAACAAAAGAAGTACAGGATTTAGAGTAGATCAATCTAATGTAAGAGGTAACGGGTACTATAAACTGGACCTTAACTTACTGAGATCTCAGCTGAAGAATGCACAGGAAATGGGAGCCAATTCCACTCCTGTAGTAATTTCTCTTCCTACTATGAGTGGGAAGATTGAAAGGTTTAATGTATACAGTTTTCCGGTAGTTGTAAAAGAGCTGGCAGACAAGTATGAATTGGGATCTTATGTTGGAACAAGTGTCGATGACCCTACCAAATATTTAAGATTCAGTATCGCTCCTAATGATTTTCAGTCAATGATTATCCATGGAGATAAATATGAATTTATCGATCCGGCATCAGCAGACAAAACCGTTTATGCTGTTCATCCTAAAACAAAAAAGGATAAAAACGGTTTCCTGTGTTCTACAGAAGAATCTCCTGCTGCTAAGAAGGATATAGATGCTTTATTGAAAAATGGACAGTCTTTTTCTAATCAGCCAACAACTTTTAACAAAAGTTCTGATAAGAAATACAGAACAATGAGACTGGCAATGTCTGTTACAGGTGAGTATACACAATACTTTATGACACTTGCAAACGTGCCTGCCACTGCTACGGATGACGAGAAAAGAGCTCCTGCTCTTGTTGCTATCAATAATACCCTAACCAGAGTAAATGGAGTTTTTGAGAAAGATTTTGCATTGCACCTGAACCTGCAGAACTTTCCCAATGTAATTTATATTGATCCGGCAACCGATCCATATGCTGCTGCTGCAACGGGATCACAAGGAGCTTGGAATACACAGCTGCAAGCAGCTCTGACAGCCAATGTTGGAGATACCAATTATGATATCGGACACTTGTTCGGTAAATCAGGAGGTGGAGGAAATGCCGGATGTATCGGATGTGTATGTATCAATCCTACAACTGCAGTTCCTAAAGGAAAAGGTTCAGGATTTACTTCTCCGGCGAATGGAATCCCGTCTGGTGACGCTTTTGATATTGATTATGTTGCACACGAAATGGGGCACCAGTTAGGAGCTAACCATACTTTCTCTCATAATCTTGAAGGAAGCGGAGTCAATATGGAACCAGGTTCAGGAACAACGATCATGGGATATGCAGGTATTACCGGCCCTGATACAGATGTTCAGCAAAACTCTGATCCTTATTTCCATAAAGCAAGTATCGGTCAGGTACAGGCTAATTTAATTGCAAAAACTTGTGATGTAGAAACTACAATCACCAACAATCCACCGGTAATTGCTGATCTTCCAACATATACCATACCTAAAGGTACTGCTTTTGCTTTAACAGGTTCTGCTACAGATCCTGAAAATGATCCAATGACTTATTCCTGGGAAGAGGTAGATGATGCTTCAGTTTCTATTGATAAGTATAATTTAGGAAATACAACATCAGGAGCTTCATTCAGATCTGCTGCTCCAAACGCAAGCCCGACAAGATACTTCCCGAAATTTACTTCTGTAATGAACGGAGTATTAAATAATGCGAACAATACATGGGAAGCTGTATCTACTAAGGCAAGAACTACAAATTTTGCATTAACGGTAAGAGATAATAATTCCAATGTAGCCCAACAGCAATCTGCTTTTAAAATTCAGACTATTGTTGTAGGAGATAATGGTCCTTTCAGATTAGCTAACCAATATGCTGATGTGAATACGCCAACGCCAATTCAGTGGATTGTTGCCAATACCAATGCAGCTCCTTATAATGTTGCGAACGTAAAAATTGACTATACTACAGATAACGGTACAAACTGGACTGTATTATCTGCTTCAACACCTAACGACGGAACTGAAAACTTTACTTTCCCTTCTTCATTGAATGGTCAGACTATTAAAGTAAGAGTTTCTTCAATAGGAAATGTTTTCTATGCAGTAGGACCTGTCACTATTGCACCTCTATCTGCTTGTAGCAGTGCTGCGCCAACTAACGTTGTGGTAAGCAATATCACCGTGTCTTCAGGAAGTGTATCCTGGATGTCTTATACTGGTGCAACTTATAAAGTACGTTACAGAAAAGTAGGTACAACAGTTTGGACTGAAGCAGATACATCAGTGCCTTCAATCAACCTGAACAGTTTAATTGATGGTACTACGTATGAAGTTCAGGTAGCATTAGTTTGTGGAAGTACAGTAGGAACATATTCTGCATCTGTGAACTTTAGTACACCTTCACTTACTTATTGTACAGCTTCTACAACAAATGCAAACTATGAGTATATTGCGAATGTAACTGTAGCAAATATAAATAATACTTCAGCAAGCAGTACTTATACAAACTATACAACGAATTCAGCTCTTCAGATTAACTTAACAAAAGGAAATACATATCCTATATCTGTTAAAGTAGGCAACCCTGATGTTGCAGATTATGATGCTGTAGCCGCATTTATTGACTTTAACAAGGATGGTATTTTCAGTGATTCGGAAAGAGTATTGAATTATCCGGTGACTTTAACACAGCCATCAACGGTAGTAAGTGGAAACTTTGCGATTCCTAGTAATGCAGTAGAAGGACAGCCATTAAGAATGAGAGTTGTAGCATTCTTCGTTGGTGCCGGTACAGGGAATGGAAACGTTGGTCTGTCATTACCTGCAGAATATGTATGTGATGTTAATTTCCAATATGGAGAAATTGAAGACTATAATGTAGTGATCACGGGTAACCTTTCTACTTCTGAAAACGATGTTAAAAATAATGGTATTCAGATTTATCCAAATCCTGCAACTGATGTTTTAAATATTACTAAAGTTTCAGATAAAGCAACTTATAAAATTTATAGTGCTGCCGGACAATTAGTAGACAGAGGAAATATCAATAATGGAAAAGTAAATGTTTCAGCTTTAGTTAAAGGTGGTTATATAATTACCATTGATGATAAAGGAATTGAACAATTCAAATCTAAATTTATCAAGAAATAAAGATAACCTTTAAATATTAGTAAATCCCCGGAACTTCCCGGGGATTTCTTTATTTAGATCATAAGTAGTTAATTTGTTATTTTTTTATAAAAAAAACATAAATGTACTTATAAATTAATAATAAAAAATGATTAGATTTGTGTGATTAATATTATAATGAAAACATTATGAAGAAATTCTTTACCTCTTTAATTCTGTTTCTCTGTTTGATTTGCACAGGCTTTGTATCCAAAGTCTCGGCTCAGGCAGGCCAGATCGGGACAGGAACGGGTACCTCTGTGTATCTCCCCATACGTTCCTATTATGGGTATAGTTATTCTCAGCAGATTTATACTGCTGCAGAGCTTACGACTGCTATAGGCACGTCAAACTATATCACGGCTATAAAGTTTTATTCCACCACCGTTGCATCCTCTCAGGCTGTATATAAGGATTGGGTGGTATATATGGGAAACACAACCCAGAATAACTTTGCCACCAATACAAGCTGGATTCCGGTAAGTTCTATGACTCAGGTGTTTGACGGAGTTTTACCTAACCTAACGAATGGAAGCTGGGTAACTCTTCAATTGTCTACACCATTTTTATGGAATGGAACAGACAACCTTGTGGTTGCTGTCAATGAAAAAACTCCTGATTATGCATCTTCTCCAGGTACGGCCTGGGGATCATACAATGCAGGAGCGAACAGGGGGATCATCTATTATGAAGATAGTGCAAATCCTGATCCTGCAGCACCTCCTTCTGCAAAAGACAGACTTGCAGATATTCCGAGAATACAGTTGGAAAGCCACGCGCTTTCAGCTTGTTCAACAGCGCCGCCTACCAATATTACAGTTTCAAACCTGACAACAACTTCTGCTAATGTAGGATGGTACCTTTCCTCAGGTGCTACTTATGTTGTAAGATACAGACCTGTATCAGGGGGAGCTTGGACAACAATCAATGTGACAACTCCTATGGTCGCAAACCAGATTATTACCGGATTAACTGAGCAGACTCAATACGAAGTTCAGGTAGCGACTATCTGTGGAGGTACACAGGGAGCATTCTCTTCCAGTGTCAACTTTACAACTCCTGCACTTACTTATTGTAATTCAGGTGCTACAAGTACCTATATTGACGGATATATCAATCAGGTTTCTGTTAATGCACAAGGTGCTCCGTCTATGTACAGCAACTCCGGTCAGAGTGGCTATACAGATTACAGTACAGATCCTGCTAGAGTAGTTACTTTGGTAAGAGGGGGTACAGCTACCGTTTCAGTTTCAAAAGCTTGGCCCGGTACTCAATATAGTTTCTTAACAGGAGTTTGGATTGACTTTAACCGTAATGGTGTTTTTGAAACAACTGAAAGAGTACTTACTTCACCAAGTAATACAACAACTCCGGTAACAGCTACATTTACAATACCAACCGCTGCCGGTGGTGCCTATACAGGAAACCTGACTACAAAAATGCGTGTTGTATTAAATGAATACAGCCCTATTAACGCTTGTGGAACTTATTATTATGGTGAAACTGAAGACTATGCAGTAAAACTTATCGATTTAGCAGGATGTTCTACAGCACCGCCATCTAATATCATGGTTAATAACATAACTCCTTCTTCAGCGAATGTTACCTGGACATCAACTACCGGAGCTACTTATATCGTAAGATACAGAGTTTCTCCTTCCGGAGCATGGCAGCAGATTGCAGTAAATACACCATTAATCAGTAACCAGATACTTACCGGATTATTGGAGCAGACTGCATACGATGTACAGGTAGCCACTGTTTGTGGAGGAGTAACAGGTGCATTCTCACCTACTGTTACCTTTACAACACCTACTCTTACTTACTGTACAGCAGGCCCTACAAGTAATACTGCAACAAGCGGATATATTAATAATGTAACTGTTACCCCTACGAATACTCCTATTATGATGAGTAATTCAGGATCTGACAATTATAAAGATTATACACCGGATGCTACAAGAGTAGTGATCTTTGAAAGAGGTTCAGCAAATAATAAAATTTCTGTAAACAAATACTGGCCAGGTTCTTCTTCTTCATATGCAGTTTCAGCCTGGGTAGACTTTAACAGAAACGGAACATTTGAAACCAGTGAAAGAATTCTTAATACCACATACAATTCAACTACTCCTGTAACGGCTACTTTCTCAGTACCTACCGTTGCAAGTGGTAACGTGTATACAGGAAATCTTCCTACCCGTATGCGTGTAGTAATGAGATATTTTGATAATGCTAACCCTTGTGGTACATTCACTCAGGGAGAGGTGGAAGATTATGCAGTAAAATTTGTAGATGCTCAGCCTTGTTCAACAGCTGCTCCAACAAATATTACAGTAAATAATATCGGAGCTACTACAGCAACGGTATCATGGGTGGCAACAACAGGAGCTACTTATAATATCAGATGGAGAGTTTCTCCGAGTGGAGTTTGGCAAACCGCTACAGTTCCTGCAGGTCAGAACTTCTATGGAATTACCGGTCTTACAGAGCAGACTAATTATGATGTTCAGGTTTCTACCACGTGTAACGGTTCTACAGGATCTTACTCTTCAACAGTAACATTCACGACCCCTCCATTAACTTACTGTCCAATGACAGGAACCGGTACGAATGATCATATTTCGAATGTAACTGTTACCTCTTCGAACCTTGGAGTTCCGCCAATGAATAATACTTCGGTACAGACTAATTATACCAGCTATACAACTCCGGAGACTCTAATTACTTTAGATGTAGATTCTCAGAATAATAAAATCTCCGTAGCAAAAGGCTGGACAGGTGCAACAGGTAACGATGCTGTAACAGCCTGGATCGACTTTGACAGAAACGGACAGTTTACAGATGCCGAGAGAATCTTAATTTCTCCAGCCAATACAACAACTCCGGTGACGGCTACTTTTGCAGTTCCTTCAAATGCTTACACAGGACTATTAACAACTACAATGAGGGTTGTACTGAAACGTACAAGTGCTCCGGTAATGTGTCAGAACGCAGTGGATGGAGAAGTAGAAGACTATAGAGTAAGAATCAGACCTTGCAGCAATGCAACTCCTAACGCACCAACATTTACAACAACACATACAACAGCTACTGTTACCATCACAGGAGCAGGAGTGAGCTATGTGGTGAGATACAGAGTTCAGGGAACAACGGCATGGACACAGGTATATGCTTCTGCACAATTAGGTAACCTGCCGTTAGTAATCAGTGGATTGACACCGGCAACTACTTATGAAGTAGAGGTTGCGGCAATCTGTGGAGATATTGTTGGAACAGCAACACCGATCAAAACATTCACTACAAGATGTGATCCTACTCCTCCGAATGTGACAGTAACTAATATTACTCCAACAACAGCATTGATTACATGGTCTCCGCTTGCAGCAAGTTCTACGTATACCATGAGATGGAGAAAAGTAGGTACTACTACATGGGCTACTATAAGTTTACCGGCAGCTCCTGCCAATACTTATGTATTAGGAAGTGCAACTCCTTTAGAGCCATATACAACTTATGAAGTACAGATTGCTAACCAATGTAACGGTGAAAGTACATTAAATCCATATTCTAACCCTAAAGTATTTACTACAGAAAGAATATGTGAGATTCCGCCTCCGGGATTAACAATTACCCAATTGCTTCCTACATCAGCGGCAATTCAGTGGGATCCGTTCCCGGGAGCAACATATGTGCTTAGATATAGAAAAGTAGGTATTCCAAGCTGGACAGAAGTACCATCATTAGTTAATAACCTTGTATTGACAGGTCTTACAGAATTAACAAAATATGAAATGCAGGTAGTAAATATCTGTAACGGTACACCAGGAAACTATACTCCTCCTTACTACTTTACAACTCCTACAGTAATCTACTGTAAGATGAAGGCTGAAAACTCAACAGGAGAGCATATCTCTAAAGTTACAGTGAAGCCTACTGGTAAGAAAACAATGGAGAATGAATCCGGAGCATCTACTTATACAGATTACACAGGAGTTCCTAAAACATTCATCGAGATGATCCAGGGATCTACTGACAATGAGATCATCATTGAGAAAAAATGGACAGGAACTACTTACAACGAAGGAATCGCAGTTTGGATTGACTTCAACAGAAACGGAGAGTTTGACATCAATGAAAGAGTATTTACTTCTTCGCCAAATTCAAATAGCCCTGTTTCAGGTAAATTCAATGTACCGGCAGATGCCTTTGTAAGTATGACAGATTATAAGTATGTAGTGATGAGAGTAGCCATGTCGAGAGACGGTATCCCTGTAAACTGTACTGACTTCAAAAACGGAGAAGTAGAGGATTACACGGTAAGAATCTCTAAACCTGTTGTTGCTAACCCGGTTGATCAGACAAGTGTTATGATTTATCCTAACCCGGTAAGCTCAGTGCTGTTTGTGAAAAATGTTAGCAAGAGAGCTAAATATAAGATTTACAATGCAGCCGGACAGGTTATCGCAGACGGTATCTTACTCAACAACCAGATCAATGTAAGCAGATTGATTAACGGTGTTTATGTAATTGATATCGACGACAACGGTAATACTACCCAAAAGAAATTTATCAAAGAATAATTATTTAAATTTCAAATAGAATAAGCCTCCAGAAATGGGGCTTATTTTTTATAAAAAGATCCTGGTTGAATAACAACCTTCCAGGAAATATTTTTGCAGAAAAAAAACTCGTTAGAAAAGCTTCTAACGAGTTTTTATTTATTCAATACTGAAAATCACTTTTTCAGTTTCTTCTTTTAATTCTTCCAGATTGGTATTATTGTAGATAATGCAGTCTGCCATTTTAATTTTATCCCTTTCGGGCATTTGTTTTTCCATGACCGCTTCTACCTCGCGGTAGGTTTTATTATCCCTGTCCATTACTCTTTTGATTCTGATGTTATCCTCGGCTGTCACCAGAAGAGATTTATAACACTGTCTGTTAAGTTTCAGTTCAAATAACAAAGCTGTTTCTTTAAAAACTAGATACTTGCTTTGTTTCTTAACCCAGTTTTCAAAATCAATTTTTACAGCAGGGTGAATAATTTCATTCAACTGCTGAAGCAGGTCTCTGTTTTTAAAAACTTTATCCGCTACAAATTTTCTGTCATACAATCCGTTTTCATCATAAGCATCTTCACCAAGAAGTTCTTTGATTTTTATTTTCAGATCCTCACTCTCATTAACTATAGCTTTTGCTCTGTCATCGGAATAATAAACCGGAAAGCCGAATTCCTCTATAAAGCGTGCTACTGTGGTTTTTCCGGAACCTATTCCTCCTGTTAAACCAATGATCTTGGGTGCTGGTTCCGGCTCTGTCTGCTGTGTTTCTGAATGTAATTCTTCCATGATTAAAAATTAATATCCAAAAACATCATTAAAGCTAAACGTCTCATCAAGTCTTACCCCTTTATCAGTCATTTTAAGACTTGCCAATTCGTTATGAGCATCATGTTCAAAGAATAATAAATATTCGTTGTCTACACACTGCTTAAGGAATTTTCCTTTTTCTTCCAGTGTTAAAAGAGGTCTGGTATCATATCCCATCACGTATACCTGATTGATATGTCCTGCGGTAGGAATAAGATCGGCTGCAAAAACAACCGTTTTTTCCTGATATTGGATTACCGGAAGCATCTGCTTTTCCGTATGTCCGTCTACGAAGATAACGTCCATCTTCAGATCAGGAGCGAAACCGTAGTTTCCGGTAGTGGGAAGCGGTAAAAAATTAAGCTGTCCGCTTTCCTGCATTGGCATAATATTTTCCTTCAGGAAGCTGGCTTTTTCCCTTGCATTAGGTTCTGTAGCCCACTGCCAGTGATTTTCATTCGTCCAGAAGTTGGCGTTTTTAAAGGCAGGTCTGTATCCGGTTCTGTCGTCATTCCATTCTATAGCTCCGCCGCAGTGGTCAAAGTGAAGATGAGTAAGGAATACATCCGTAATATCTTCCTTTATAAAGCCGTATTTTTTAAGATTTTTATCAAGAGTATCGTCTCCCCAAAGCGAATAATGTCCAAAAAACTTGTCATCCTGTTTGTTACCTAAACCGCAGTCTACCAGGATTAATTTTTTTCCATCTTCAATAAGCAGAGAACGGGTTCCCAGCTCGATCAGGTTTTTTTCGTCTGCCGGGTTTGTTTTTTCCCACAGACTCTTCGGGACGACTCCGAACATAGCACCGCCGTCCAGTTTAAATTTTCCACATTGTATTGGATATAACTTCATATGTATATTTTGATTATTTCTTTATTAATTTCATTTTCTCCGCAATTTTTCTTGCGTTATCATCAGATTGTTCAAGTTGAGTAATGATGTTGTTAAAATCATTCTCTTTTCTGTTCTGAGAAAGTTTTTGTTTGATGAATATTTCGGTTGGAATAACTTTAATCCCAAAAGCACCTTTCATTTCCTTTTCCACAAATTCCCTTCCCATGTCTTTCACCATCATTGGACATTGCTGAAAACTTTCATATTGGGACGTTAATTTATCCAAATGGGCATACAGTTCATCATGATTCATTATTTCAACTTTTCCGTGAATCTGTACCGCCTCATAATTCCAGGTGGAAACATTCATATGATCATACCAGCTGCTGGATATATAAGTGTGCGCTCCCAAAAAGTCACAAAGAACTTCATCTCCATTCTGTATGGTTTTTGCCTGGGGATTAGCCCGTGAAATATGGGTTTCAATGTAAATATTTTCAGGATTATCCTCATTAAGCATCATCATGGAATGGGTTGCCCGTATCTTATCAACAGAAGAAATCAGTAAAGCAAAAGAGTTTTCTTTGATAATCTCTCTCATCAAATCGTAATCTTCGCTTCTGTATAATTTAGGTATAAACATAAACTAATCAATTCTCATTAACCTTAAACCTTAAACTTTTAACCTTGAACTCAAAACTTTGAATTTAAAATAGCTCTCCCGGGTTTTTAGGCCTTGTAATATTCAAATGTTTGTAAGCTTTGTCGGTAACTTCCCGTCCTCTTGGAGTTCGGATAATAAAACCTTCCTGAATCAGAAACGGTTCATATACTTCTTCCAGTGTTTCCGGATTTTCGGCAATTGATGTTGCCAGGGCAGAAATACCAACCGGTTTTCCTTTAAAATTTTCAATCATGACACGCATGATTTTATTGTCCATTTCATCCAGACCAAATTCATCCACATTTAAAGAGTCCAAAGCATATTTTGTGATCTTGATCTCAATCTCACCATTTCCTTTGATTTCAGCAAAATCACGTACCCTTCTCAGTAATGCATTGGCAATCCTTGGCGTTCCACGGCTTCTTCTTGCTATTTCTATCGCAGCATCCTCATAAATAACAACACCTAAAACTCTTGCACTTCTTTGAATAATGGTTGATAAAAGCTCAATAGAATAATATTCCAGCCTGCTCTGAATCCCGAATCGGGCAAGCATTGGCTTCGTAAGCATTCCGCTTCTTGTAGTAGCTCCCACCAGAGTAAACGGATTTAAGCCGATCTGTACACTTCTGGCATTAGGACCTGTTTCCAGCATAATATCAATCTTATAGTCTTCCATGGCAGAATACAGGTATTCTTCTACTACAGGAGAAAGACGATGAATCTCATCAATGAAAAGAACATCATTTTCTTCCAGATTGGTCAACAAGCCCGCTAAACTTCCCGGCTTATCCAATACGGGGCCGGATGTAATCTTGCAGTTTACCCCAAGTTCATTAGCGATAATATTGGCCAGAGTCGTTTTACCCAGCCCCGGCGGACCGTGTAATAAAACATGATCTAGTGCTCCGCCACGTCTTTTCGCAGCGGTAACAAAAACCTCAAGGTTCTCCAGCGTTTTTCTCTGTCCCGCAAAATCTTTAAAGCTCTGGGGACGGATCTGCTCTTCCTGCATCAGCTCCTCGTTTGAGTAGTTTTCCTTATCTGGATGTAAAAAATCTGGCATTAATTCATTTCATTTACTTCAAAGATAGCAAATTTAGACAAAGGTTGAAGGCCAGATTGAGAAAACGTTGAGATTGATACAGCGGTTTAAGCCTGGGTTGAAAATGAGAACCGCTAAGATTTAAATAATTGGGATATTTTAAGTATTTTTGAGAGAAGAAATTATTAATACATATTAATGAAATTAATAGGACCATTTAAGCAGGTGGTAACACTTGCTAATTTACCATTAAGAGGAAAACTTTCTGATGAGCAGCTTGAAATTATTGCAGACGGAGGAATTGTAGTAGATCAGAATACCATTCAGAAAGTTGGAAGTTTTGAAACATTAAAAACAGAAAATCCCACTATAGAAATTGAACATATTGAAGGAGAGCAGGTTGTTCTTCCTGCTTTTGTAGATTCACATACCCATATTTGTTTCGGAGGAAACCGTGCCAACGATTTTGCTATGCGCAATGCAGGGAAAACTTATCTTGAAATTGCGGAAAGTGGTGGTGGAATCTGGAGTTCTGTACAGCATACAAGAAATGCGTCAGAAGAAGAACTGTTAAAAACCTTAATAGAAAGAATCAACTTTTTGGTTGATCTGGGAATTACCACCATTGAAGTGAAGAGCGGTTACGGCCTGGATGTGGAAAACGAGTTGAAGATGCTTCGTATGATTAAAAAAGCTCAGAATGAAACTAAAGCCACTTTAGTTCCTACCTGCCTTTCAGCCCACTTAAAACCAAAAGATTTTGAAGGAAGTAACCCTGAATATCTGGAATATATCATTACCGAAATTTTACCGAAAGTAAAAGAAGAAAGCTTAGCGAATAGAGTAGATATCTTTATTGAAAAGTCTGCTTTTCAACCGGAAGAAAGTAAAGAATTCTTGCTGGAAGCAAAAGCGTTAGGTTTTGAAATTACCGTTCATGCAGATCAGTTTACCCCTGGAAGTTCAAGAATTGCAGTAGAAGTGGGAGCGAAGTCTGCAGACCATCTGGAAGCAACCATTGACGAAGATATTCAATTCCTTGCAGAGTCTGACACCGTAGCAACAGCTCTTCCCGGAGCAAGCCTGGGACTTGGTGAGAAATTTACCCCTGCAAGAAAATTATTAGACGCAGGTGCTATCGTGGCTATTGCTAGTGACTGGAATCCGGGATCTGCGCCAATGGGAAATCTCATTACCCAGGCTTCTATTTTAGCCACCTTCCAAAAGCTTACAACAACTGAAGTTTTGGCAGGGATGACCTTCCGTGCTGCTTATGCATTGAACCTTGAAGACAGAGGACAATTGGAAGCAGGGAAAAAGGCCGATTTTGTCACTTTTAAGACCAATAATTTCCAGAATGTACTGTATAACCAGGGAAGCCTTAAAGCAGAACATGTTTATATTGATGGAAATAAAAAGTAACTAAAAACATAACAATGAAAATTAAATTAGAAGAGATTAAAGAAAAATATGTCTCGCTTGGTGTTTCTGAAAAGAATGTTGAATATGCGTTGAATGCTGTAAAATCAGGAACTAAAAAAGACTTTATTATGAAGAACTTGACTTCAGATGTTAGAAAGGTAGAGTCTACTACAGCCAATAATATGTTGGATGAAATGTTTGTTGCAAATGGAGGCGAATTTAAACTTGAAAATAGAGGAGGTTATCTTTATTCTACATTTTACTTAATAGCTATTGTTGCTTTAGGTATTGTGACTTTTTATTTTAGTAAAGAAAATAGAAGTTTGCAATTTAAATTTAGTGGCGTTTTAATAGTATTTATAGTTTTATTTTTCAGAACATTTATACCTACAATAAGAGGCAGGTTTAGAGAATAATTTTAGATTATGATTTGGCAAGGCAGATTGGACGGAGAAGAACTTCTCTATCACAGAATATTTCAACGGGTAAAAGAAGAACGTAATTACGACAATATTTCTACAGGAGATTTTGCATTGCACGGTTTTGCTGTAGATGAAGGAGTAAGAAGAAACAAAGGCCGTCAGGGAGCAAAAGATGCTCCGGATGTGATCAGGAAAAATATGTCTAATTTTCCGGTGATTCTTCCTGACTTTTCCATGCTGGACTTTGGGAATGTTACCTGTGAAGACGGCAATCTGGAAAATACTCAGAATAACCTTGCCAAGAATGTATCAAAAGTACTTTTAAAAGGAGGAAAATCTCTTGTTTTAGGTGGAGGCCATGAAGTGACGTATGCTCATTATCTGGGCGTTAAAACAGCCTTTCCGGAACAGAAAATAGGAATCATCAATATCGATGCCCATTTCGATAACAGACAGCCGGAAAAAGGAGTAGGGCCAAGCTCCGGAACCGGGTTTTGGCAGATTGCTCAGGAAGGACCTATCCATTCTTTGCATATTGGAATCCAGAGAAACTCCAATACATTAAAGCTTTTTGATACCGCTCATCAGTATGGAATGAAATATATTCTGGCAGACGAATTATTTTTTGAAAATCTTACCTCCGTCTATCAGCGTATTGACGAACTGCTGGACAGTGTAGATTATGCCTATCTTACCATTTGCATGGACGTCTTTAATGCATCAGTCGCTCCCGGAGTTTCCGCGGCGGCATATAACGGTATCTTTGCAGATACAGCATTTATGCATTTTTACAGACATATCTTAAAAAATAAAAAACTGGTAGCGCTGGACGTGGCAGAAGTGAACCCTTCTTTCGATATCCAGGACAGAACAGCAAGACTGGCAGCATGTCTTGTGAACGAATGGCTAATGATTTAAGATAAAGTTATATTCTTCCGATAGAGAAAATCATTATTTTATTGACCCTTAAGGAATGGAATTTGCTGATTTCACCGTGCTTTTAAAATAAAGGCGCTTATAAATTCATTAGCTGAATTTAAAACAGAAATTTATATTATGGAACAATTAATTGAAAGCAAGCTTATTAAAGCAGATAAAGCGTTTTCAGTGTGGAGAAAAGTGCCGTTTGAGGAAAGGCAGAAGTTAATTGCAAAAGCAGCGGAAATTTTAAAGAATAATTCGGAGAAATTTGGAAAGATAATTACAACAGAAATGAATAAACCCATTTCAGAATCTATTGCTGAAGTGGAAAAGTGCGCTTTGATGATGAATTATTATGCAGACGCCGAGAATACTTTACAAGCAGAAAAAGTAGAATCGGAATTTGCTTATTCTGAAGTTCACTATGCTCCGAAAGGAGTAATCTTAGGTGTAATGCCGTGGAATTTTCCTTTCTGGCAGGTATTGAGATTTGCTACTCCCGCCATTTTAGCAGGAAATACAGTAGTTTTGAAGCATGCTTCAATTTGTTTCGGAAGCGGAAATGCCATTGAAGAAGTTCTTCTTGAAGCAGGTTTTCCGGAAGGTGTTTTTCAGAATCTTGAGGTAGGACATAAAGCGGTAAAGGAAATCCTTGAACATGATACTGTAAAAGGAGTAAGCTTGACAGGCAGCGGAAAAGCCGGAGGAGAAGTAGCTTCAATAGCCGGTTTAAATATCAAAAAATCTTTGCTTGAATTAGGAGGAAGTGATGCATTTATCATTTTTGATGATGCAGATCTTGAAGCAGCTGCCAAAGCCGGTGTAAAATCAAGACTTCAAAATTGTGGACAAACCTGTACAGCGGCAAAAAGATTTATCATTGATGAAAAAATTGAAGATCAGTTCTTGCCAATCTTTATTGAAGAATATAAGAAATATGAGATTGGAGATCCTTTAGATAAAGAAACCAAACTGGCCGGAATGGCGAGACCTGACCTTGCTGATGAACTGGAAGCTCAGTTCAACAGGGCATTGGAAAATGGTGCTGAAATTATTATTCCTCTGGAAAGAGTTTCTGAAAATGAATTTAAACCAGGTTTAATCAGAGTGAAGGAAGGAAATCCTATTTTAAAAGAAGAACTTTTCGGGCCTCTGGGTATGGTGATGATTGCGAAAAATGATGAAGAAGCTTTACAGATGGCCAATGATATTCCATTCGGGCTTTCCAATTCCGTATGGACTAGAAATAAAGACCGTCAGCTATTCTTTATTGAAAACCTTGAGTCAGGAACAGTCAATATCAACCGCATGACCAGCTCTGACCCCCGTTTTCCTTTCGGAGGATCAAAAGCTTCAGGATATGGAACAGAATTGTCTTTACTGGCTTTAAAAGAATTTGTAACAGCTAAGACGATTGTAGGAAATTAAAAGGATAAAATGTCATGCCGAGGAAACAAGGAATCTCAGAGGTTCTTCACTTCACTTCGTTGCGTTCAGAATGACAAACTACCATTTATAAGTTAAAAGTAAACTTTACACTATAAAATAAAAACTCCCGGAAACTTGTTTCCGGGAGTTTTTATGCTGTTACAAAAAGTAATTTTGCTTATTGCTTATTGCTTACACCGTAGTCAATCTCAATGTATTGGTTTTTCCACCTTCATAGGATGGAGTAGCATTGATGTTGATGACGAAGTCTCCGGTTTCGATATAACCATAGTTGTGCGTTAACATATTGACCTGAATGATCGTTTCGTCGGTAGACTTCTTCATATCATAGTAATAGGCATGAACACCCCAAAGAAGGTTCAGCATTGTAATTACTCTTCTGTTACCACTATATACGATGATGTGAGAGTTTGGTCTGTGTGCTGCAAGCTGGAAAGCGGTGTATCCGGAGTGAGTAAGCGTTACAATAGCAGAAACGTTTGTTGTTTTAGCGATTCTTACTGCTGCAAGACAAACCCTGTTGGTAATGAATCTTTCATCAATACAGTTGTAATCTTTCTCGATTGGCTCATTTTTATGTTGGTAGAAGTGAGTCGTTTCGATATTCTTTACAATTTTAGCCATGTTTTCCACAACCTGAACCGGATATCTGCCTACTGAAGTTTCTCCGGAAAGCATTACAGCGTCAGCTCCATCCAATACAGAGTTAGCAACGTCGTTTACCTCCGCTCTTGTTGGTGTTAAGCTATTGATCATCGTTTCCATCATCTGGGTGGCAATGATAACAGGTTTGGAGTAGAATCTTGCTTTTTCTACCAGGTTTTTCTGGATCGCAGGAACTTCTTCCATTGGAACTTCTACACCAAGGTCTCCACGTGCAACCATTAATCCGTCGCATTCAAGAAGAATTTCATCAATATTTTTAACGCCTTCAGGCTTTTCAATCTTCGCAATAATAGGAGTCTTGAATTTACCGTTCGGGTGGTTTGCAATTAATTCTTTCAGGTCGATGATATCCTGTGCGTGACGTACGAAAGACAGGGCAATCCAGTCAACTTCCATGTCAAGCATGAAATTAGCATCCTGAACATCTTTTTCTGTCAGGGCAGGAAGAGAAACATTTGTATTAGGTAGATTAACTCCTTTTTTAGAACTTAACGGACCTCCCTGAATGGTTTTTGCTTTTACAGTATCTTTTTCATTGGTTTCGATAACCTCCAGCATGAGTTTCCCGTCATCAATAAGGATTCTTTCCCCTACTTTTACGTCTTGTGGAAACTGCTGGTAAGTCATATACACCTTAGTGGAATCTCCTTCCATCTTTTCATTGGTGAAGGTAAGAATGTCACCCGGGTTCAGATAAGATCCTTCCTTTACAACTCCCACTCTCAGTTTAGGTCCCTGTAGATCGCCGAGGATTCCTACAGAATAACCATACTCACTGTTTAGCTCTCTAATTATTTCAATATTTTTTCGAACTAAGTCGTAATCTGCATGTGAAAAATTTATTCTGAAAATATCAACACCCGCTTTCATTAGATCTAACATTACCTCCTTCGACGATGAAGCAGGCCCTAGTGTTGCGATAATTTTTGTCTTCTTTAAATACTTATTCATAATACTGGATAATTTGATAAAGTTCCTCTTCAGAACTCAATGTATAATCTTGAATTGGAAAAACAAGATTTTCAGGGAGCAAAATTACGGAAAAATCAGGAAACTGTTCCGAACTATGCAGAATATATTCCACATCTACCTGATTATTTAATAAAAATTTAATGTTTTCTTCTTCTGTAAAGAGTTCTGTCTGGATTTTTTTTTGCTTACTTTCGGAAGATTTATTGGAAATGAAGGTAAAACAGGTCTTTGAAAACTTGTGATAGGCTTCATATCTTGGAAAAAAATAATCATAATATCCCCCATGAAAGACAAGATCTTTCTTTCTTGAAAAACTCAGGTTGTTGATTTGATTTATTTTGTAGAAAAACTCGTGAGCAGGTATATCTTTGGCTAATCTTACCAATCCTATGGCAATATCTTCAAATT
Source organism: Chryseobacterium sp. CP-77 (assembly GCF_036362765.1). NCBI lineage: Bacteria > Pseudomonadati > Bacteroidota > Flavobacteriia > Flavobacteriales > Weeksellaceae > Chryseobacterium > Chryseobacterium sp. CP-77. The sequence continues at coordinate 2,848,875 of NZ_CP143637.1, read as the reverse complement.
CTATATCATCAAGATCATAAAGTTTTTGAATTTCCAAGTATATTTTCTTTTTTGTTTAAAATATAAAATGCCCTCTGTGCTGCTTTTTCCTCTGCCTTCTTTTTGGAAGTCTCTGTTGCATTAGCAATTTTTTCGTCTCCCAGCCATACATGGCACCTGAATACGACAGATTTATTAGCCTGTATTTCCTCGCAGGTTTCGTACTTTATATTGACTTTCTTCTTCTGGCTCCATTCGAGCAGGAGACCTTTATAGCTTACAATTTTGTTTTCAAGCTTATTGATCTCGGAAGGGGTCAGCAACTTTTCCAGAATAATCCTTTTACAGGTATCATAATGGAAGTCTAAATAAACGGCACCGATTAAGGCTTCGAATAAATTTCCAGAGATATTCTCTCCCAAAGCTGATGAGCTGTTCTGCTTTTGCAAAAGGCTGGTAAGCTTGAGATCTTCTCCTAATTTATTGAGGTTTTTCCTATTAACAATCTTAGATTTCATTTGTGTCAGATATCCCTCATTGGCCTGAGGATAAGTCTGGAACAAATGACAAGAAATAATTGTACCCAAAACAGAATCTCCCAAAAATTCAAGTCTTTCGTAATTGCTGTCTTGATTTTTAGAAGAATTTTTCAAAGAAAAAGCTTCGCGGTAAAGAGCAATATTCTGTACCTCGGTACCCAATACTTTTCTAAGCTCGGTACTGAGAAAATACTCTCTCTCCGTTAATTGTCTTTTTCTTTTTTTGAGAAGGAATTTAGAAAAGTATTTCTGTAACTCCATTCATTGAATTTAGATTTTCTTAAATAGAACGCAAGCGTTGTGCCCGCCAAATCCAAAAGTATTGCTCATGGCTACTTTTACATCTTTCTTCACAGCTGTATTAAACGTAAAGTTTAATCGGCTGTCAATATTTTCATCATCAGTAAAATGGTTGATGGTTGGAGGAACAGTACCATGAATAATAGTTCCCAATGCAGCGATAGCTTCAATAACACCCGCAGCACCTAAAAGGTGGCCAGTCATTGATTTTGTAGAATTAATTTGAATGTCATAAGCATGCTCGCCTAATAATTTTGAAATTGCATTGGATTCTGCGATGTCTCCTAATGGAGTAGAAGTACCATGCATGTTGATATGATCTACTTCATCAGCAGTTAAGCCTGCATCTTCCAAACAGTTTTTCATTACCAGATAAGCGCCAAGGCCTTCAGGATGTGGAGCAGTCATGTGATGTGCATCAGCACTTAAACCACCTCCCAGTAATTCTGCATAAATTGTAGCACCACGTTTTACGGCGTGCTCATATTCTTCAAGAACGATACATCCTGCCCCTTCACCTAATACAAATCCATCTCTGTCTTTGTCGAAAGGTCTTGAAGCTGTTTTTGGATCGTCATTTCTTGTAGAAAGTGCCATCATTGCGTTGAATCCACCGACACCACTTGCTGTAACGGCTGCTTCAGAGCCTCCGCACACAATCACGTCTGCTTTTCCTAACTGGATCAGCATTTTGGAATCAATTATAGCATTTGCTGAAGATGCACATGCAGATACAGTTGTATAATTTGGTCCGTGGAAACCGTATTCAATTGAGATATGTCCTGGAGTGATATCCGCAATCATTTTTGGGATAAAGAAAGGGTTGAATCTCGGAATTTCCGTATTGGCCCATCCTAACACTTCAGTTTCAAAAGTCTCTAATCCTCCGATTCCGGAACCCCAGATTACACCAACTCTGTTTTTATCTACATTGTCTTCAATAATGCCGGAATGCGCTACTGCTTCTCTCGCAGCAACAAGTCCCAATTGAGTATTTCTATCCATTTTTTTAGCTTCTTTCTTATCGAAATGCTGTAACGGATCGAAATTTTTTACCTCGCAAGCAAACTTTGTTTTAAAGTTTGTGGCATCAAAAAGAGTAATCGGAGCGGCACCGCTCTCACCTTTCACAAGATTTTCCCAGTATTCTTTTGCATTATTTCCTATTGGTGTTATTGCTCCAAATCCGGTTACAACTACTCTTTTTAATTCCATAAACTTTGTTTAATTTCTTTTTTGTTGAAGAATATTATTTATTTACTACTTCTTCGATGTAAGCGATAGCGTGTCCTACAGTAGTAATTTTTTCAGCTTGATCATCAGGGATCTGAATGTTAAATTCTTTTTCAAATTCCATGATTAACTCAACTGTATCTAGTGAATCAGCTCCTAAATCGTTAGTGAAGCTAGCTTCAGGAGTTACTTCTGTTTCTTCAACGTCAAGCTTATCAGCGATGATAGCTTTTACTCTTGATGCAATGTCTGACATAGTAAATTATTTTTTTAATTGTTAGATGGTGCAAATATATAAAATTCTTTACGATAAAACATTTTTTTAGTCTTTTTTGTGGACCGGAAGCTTTCATTTTAGATTGTTTCGCTTTAGTCTTTTAGTTTTCAGGAGGTTATATTGTTGTTAATGTAGAGGTGTAAATTGTTATGAAAAACCAATAAGAAGATATAGAAGATAGATCATACAAATTTCAGTATTATTAGCTTCGTGTTTTATGAAAACTAGTTTATTTATTTCTGTATAATTACCACTGATCAGCTTTTTAAATCAAAGACTTATAAAGTTTTTTTATAAATTCTTCTTAGACTATACAATTTACTATATAGTTTATCATGTTGGCTGTAATGTTATTTGAAATACCCAAACATTAATATTCGTGACTAACTGAGGATTTTGTCTCATGGCTAGTTACTTAATTAGAATGTTTTGATGAAGACTTGAGTTTGAGTCTGATTTTACCGCTGGTTATTGCTTTGTATAGTAGATAGCTGGAGAAAAATCCGGATATCTTACCATCAATGTATCATTTATTTTTTTTACCCTAAACTCGTCAGCGCTATACAGATTGCCGGTAGTTGGTTTGCGGGTTTCTGTATAAAAATATAATGTACTTGTATATCCTTCTTTTTCAATTGCCAGTACCAGATTTGCATTTTGGGATTGGTTTATTAAGTTGTTATAACTTATATTGTTAGGTAAAATGATATCATCCTGTGTGAATTTTATGTATTGAACTGGTGCAACACTAGTTTGTTTCCAGGCCCAAACACCTTGTATCCATGTTGGCGGGTGGAAATGCTGTGCCGTGGGTGGAGGAGTAGTGGTGTTTTTTTGTTCATTATTAGGTAAGTTATCATCATTTCCGGAACAGTTGAACATTAGAAATGATAATGATAAAAGAGATAATAATAAATTTCTCATGGTTTAGTTATTATATGGTTTAGTTATTATTAAGCTACTCAAATGTTGAATATTGTTATTTAGTTTAAATTCAAAATTTGGTTTGTAATTTAACTTTTTGAAACATAATAAAGAGTTTATACTTTTTTTGTCCCAATTATTAACGTAAAGATATGGTTTTTGTTGTAATTTCTTTTATGTTAATGTCTATATTAATAAGATTGTAGGAGGGTAGGTAAGTTGAGTTTGTATCTTTCTGTAAGAAAATTTTCCAACACAAATATCTATCGTTAGAGAGATAAAATCATGTAGTGGGTTTTAATGAGATGATTTTTTTATAACAGAAAACTGTAATACGGACGTGGAAATAAAAAAGGGTATCTACAATAATAGATTCCCTTTTAGTGGAGTTGGAGGGATTCGAACCCTCGTCCAAACAAGCAATACATAAGCTTTCTACATGCTTATTCTACCATTGGTTTTCGACTGGAAGCAGAGGATAGACACCCAACGACCAGCTTATCTTCTGAAATTTTCGAGCTTTAGCCAAAGCTTCTAAAGCCTTATTTCTGCATTCCTATATCCCAGGATCAAACGCCGCAGAACAGAGCATTTGTGGAATATCTTGCTTCCCTACTAAAATCTTCGGGAAAACGCTTGATCTACTATACTTCGATATTAAGCTGCAAGAGCGAACTCTTCGTTGCCAGTTAAAATTTTGTAGCAAGGGATTATAGAGATCGCGCTACGGTTCTCTGCATGCTTACTTACCCATTGGTCTTGCTGTCGAAACCAGTCAACCCCATGAATAAAGTGAATGCAAAGATAATGCTTTTTGTTTACATTTCATTAATGTTAGTGGTTTTAATAGAAATTTGGAAACAAAATGAGTATCCTGAAGTTTTAAGAATTGAATATCCGGTTATTGTGGAAAAAATATTATTGTCTGTAAATGACTTTTAATATGGGGTTTGTTAATAAAAATGAGATAGAGTAGTGATTGTTTATTGCAATATATTTTGTGTTCTGATAAAAAATGTCTACTTTTGCAATCCAAAATGAGATGTAAAATATGTTAATAATTCCAGTAAAAGATGGTGAATCCATCGACAGAGCTTTAAAAAAATACAAGAGAAAATTTGATAAAACAGGAACTGTTCGTCAATTAAGATCTAGACAACAGTTTATTAAGCCTTCTGTAACTTTGAGACAAGCTAGACTAAAAGCGGCTTACAAACAAAGAGCGCTTAGCAAAGAAGAGCAGGCTTAAGATTTTTTCTTAACCATATATTAATTCACTTCTTAAATTCTTATATTTGAGGAGTGAATTTTTATTTTTATACCCTATGATGCTGGAAAAGTTTTTAGAATACTTACAATTCGAAAAAAGATATTCTCCTCATACTATCACAAGCTACCAAAAAGACCTTGAAGACTTTTCCCATTTCTTTCTCCGAACAGAATCTTCCGACAATTTAACCAAGGCAGACAAGAAAATCATCCGGAATTTTATTGTCGAACTGAGTGAAAATAACATTTCGAAAAGAAGTATCAACAGAAAATTATCTTCTCTCCGCAGTTTTTATCTTTTTCTTTTAAAAATAGGTGAAATTACAGTTTCTCCCGTTGAAGGAATTTCTTCCCTGAAGTTTTATGCTGAAAAACAGATTCCTATGTCTAAAGAGGAAATGACAGATCTCAATGAAAGAGTTTTTGAACAGGTACATGACGTGCTTGAAAAGTGCATTATGGAGGTTCTTTATCAGACGGGAATGCGTAAAGCGGAACTTTGTGGCCTGATATTTGAGAATGTTGACTTATATGGAAATGAATTAAAAGTAATAGGAAAAGGGAATAAAGAAAGGGTAATTCCCATTTCCAATGAATTGTCTGAACTTCTGAAAAGTTATCTGGAAATAAGAAATCCGCAGACAGAATTTAAATCATATTTTTTCGTCAATAAGAAAGGGAAAAAACTCAATGAAAAATTTGTTTATGTGGTAGTTAATAAGTACCTTAGTCTTGTAACAACGAAAGAAAAAAAAAGTCCTCACATCCTTCGGCATAGCTTTGCTACCCACGTATTGGATAATGGGGCGGAGATCTCCAAAGTGAAAAAAATATTAGGGCATTCCAGCCTTGCCAGTACTCAAGTCTATACGAATGCTAATATTGAACAATTGAAAAAAGTGTTTAATCAGGCTCACCCTCGAGCATCAAAAAAAGAAGAATTATGAAGATTTCAGTACAATCAATTGGTTTAACTCCACACGAACCACTAGAATCACACATCGACAAAAAAGTAAGTAAATTGGATACCTTCTATGACAAAATTCAGGAGTGTAAGGTGTTCTTGAAAGTTGAAAATAATTCGGATAAAGCTAATAAAACTGCCGAGATTATTTTAGCGGTTCCGGGAGACGATATCGTAGTAAAGAAGACCACTACAAGTTTTGAAGAAAGTCTGGACCTTTGCGTTGATACTGCTAAAAAGCTATTAATCAAGAAAAAAGAAATGGCGTAGAAAAAAAAGTTAAAAAAAGTTTATAAAAAATTTGAGAATTCAAAAAATCCGTTCTATATTTGCACTCGCAAAAAAGGAACAGCGATCTTTTGAATTCTTTTTTATATTTGCCTCCATAGCTCAGTTGGCCAGAGCACGTGATTTGTAATCTCGGGGTCGTGGGTTCGAATCCCTCTGGAGGCTCATAAAATATAAACTTTTGGGGAGATTCCAGAGTGGCTAAATGGGACTGACTGTAACTCAGTTGCTTCGGCTTCGTAGGTTCGAATCCTGCTCTCCCCACTTTATATTTTTATAAAAAAAACTTGCAAGATTAAATAAGTTTTCTTAGTTTTGCACAGCGTTTACCAATAGTTTTGGAAACAAAATTGCGGAAGTAGCTCAGTTGGTAGAGCGTCAGCCTTCCAAGCTGAATGTCGCGGGTTCGACCCCCGTCTTCCGCTCAATAAAATCACAACATTAAGAGTGATTTTTTTAACACTGGAATGTGTAGAGTAGAGTTTCTCGATCAGTTTCAGTCCTTTATTAAAATGCCTCCATAGCTCAGTTGGCCAGAGCACGTGATTTGTAATCTCGGGGTCGTGGGTTCGAATCCCTCTGGAGGCTCCATTTTAATATAAAATATCTGGGGAGATTCCAGAGTGGCTAAATGGGACTGACTGTAACTCAGTTGCTTCGGCTTCGTAGGTTCGAATCCTGCTCTCCCCACATTTTATATTATAAAAAACTTGCAAGATTAAATAAGTTTTCTTAGTTTTGCACAGCGTTTACCAATAATTTTGGAAACAAAATTGCGGAAGTAGCTCAGTTGGTAGAGCGTCAGCCTTCCAAGCTGAATGTCGCGGGTTCGACCCCCGTCTTCCGCTCAACGAAAATCACGCTACTTAGTGTGATTTTTTTAGTTGATGCCGACTTAGCTCAGCGGTAGAGTGCTTCCTTGGTAAGGAAGAGGTCACGGGTTCAAGTCCCGTAGTTGGCTCTCGATTTTCCCGAATTTCTTCGGGATTTTTTTATGCCCAAATTTTATTTGAAAAAGAAACAGGTTGTGTACAATGTAGATAGCCAAGAATACAAGATATGGATTAAAAAATTCATGGGTTAAATGTGGTAATACCAGCCGGTATTCCATACTGTATAATTAGAACGCAAAAATGATGAAGATTGTATTTTGGTAAGATTTGAGTACCTAAGCCAATTAGTTCTAAGCCAATCCATATAGGATGGATAATATACGTAAAAATAGCTGATAGTATAATTGATCAGATAACTAAGAAAGCAGTTAGGATAGATGTAGATTTTTATACCTGGAAACATTTACTCCTTTAAGGATTATTCTTAATCAAGGAAAGTATTTACATTTTTCAAACGGTCTGTCATCATTTTAGTTTTATCATTGCCATTAGCATCTACCACTTTCAAATTACCATTATACATTGATGGATTTTCGTGAAAGTTTTTTCTTGCTTCTAAAAACTGTTGTTTATTTTTAGCTTTAACCTCATTATAATATTTTAGAGGTTCTATAATTTCGTCTGATTTTTTAATATCAGTTGCGTAAATTTCTATTGTTTTACTCTTATTGAAAACTTCCAGAACCATTCCTGAGAGTCCTTTGAAACGGAATGGTCCATCCGAAATAGTAATATCGTTTGTAAACCATGCAAAAAAAGTATCTCCAGTATCGGTGATGGTTTTTGCTAATTGACATTTAAAACCTTTGATATGTTTAGTTTGATGCAAAACCTCCCAATTGAGTTTGGGCTCATCAAACGAGAAAATATATTTTCCTACCGGTAGAAATGCATTAATAACCCCGTTGGCTTTATAAATGCTTTCTACGGCTTTAGGATATTTAGGGATATTCCCGTAATTTGTACTGATAGTTTGTGTGGAATTTCCTTTATAGTATGCTTTAGCTTCTGCACTGCAATAAATTGATTCGGTATTATTACATAATAAAGTTGATGAATAAACCTTTACTTTTTCTCTATTCAGGCTATCAGAAATTAATTTTGTCTCATAATTAATCTCCATAACCGCATTATTATTTTGAGCAGAAAATAATAGTGAAGTTAAAATGAGCCCTGATATGTATAGTAATGTGATTTTCATATAATCGTTTGAATTACAAGATAATAATACAAATATTTTTTTATTCTCTATTAGAGGAATCTGCATTTTCTAAAACTTCTTTATTATATAGAATACATACTAAGTGAAAAAGGTTTTTCGCTTCATAAAATTCTTTAATTTTATTCAAACACTTCCAACGAAGCTTCAACTGTTGGGCTTAATATATTGGAGATCGATCCGATTTTTACTTCAGCTTTACAATCACAATCATAAAATTTTCGTTAAATTCGTGTAAAATAAATTTTTGATGAATATTCTTTTACTGGAAGATGATCTCATTCTGTCTGCAGAGTTGTGCAGATTTTTAGAATCAAATAATTTTAATTGTGATAAAATCTATGACGGGGAAACTTTTCTCCGCCAGATAAAAAACAGTAGTTATGATCTGTATTTACTCGATATTAATGTTCCTAAGATAAATGGACTTGATGTCTGCCAGACGATCCGCTCTTTTGACAAAAATACCCCCATCATTATCATCTCTGCTTATGGAGATATCTCTGATAAAAAAGACGCCTTCACCAGACTGGCTGATGATTATCTTGTAAAGCCATTTCAGTTTGAAGAACTTCTGCTAAGAATCAATTCGCTGTTGAGAAGAAAGGCACCTTCTGATAATGCAGATCAGGATATTCTAAGAGTTGACGACCTTATTATCAATAAAACAGAACAGAAGGTCTATCGTGGAGGAAATGAAATAACACTTACATTAAAAGAATTCCAGCTGTTGGTTTATCTTGCGGAAGCGCAGGGAAGAACGGTTTCCAAACAACAGATTACAGAACATGTATGGGAACACAATTTTAATACGAATACCAATACCGTAGAAGTTTATATCAATTTTCTGAGGAAAAAGATTGATAAAGATTTTAAAATAAAACTGATCCACACCCGTTCAGGTTTCGGATACTACCTAAGTCCTTTATAAATGTCTTTAAAAAGAAAGATAGCCCTAACGATCAGTATCGCCTTTTCACTACTTTTTGGGATGGTGATGGCGGTCATTTATTTATCTTTTAATGATTTCAGAAGAGATGAATTTAAAGAAAGATTCAGGCAGAGGCTTGAATTTACTTCCCATTTCATTTCAAAATCCAAAGACTTTGAAGAAGAAGCACCTGTTTTTTTCAATGAAAATTCAGATAATATCCTTTTGAATGAAAAGATTTTAATTTTCAACGAAAAAAAAGAACTCATCTACAGTACGATTAAAGACCGGAATGTCATTTGGGACAGCGCCATGCTTAAAGAGCTGGATAAAAAGAAGATTATCTATACGGAAAAAACCGTCCCGGAAATTTACGCCGCGCTCAGGAATATCAATGGTGAAAATTACTATATCCTTACAAGTGCCTTTGATACAAACGGAAAATCCAAATTAGGTTATCTTAAATATCTTTTGATTACAGCGTATGTGATGAGTACTATGCTTATTGGTTTCTTCAGCTATTATTTTGTGGAAAAGTTCCTCCGTCCTTTGGAAGATCTGAACAAAGAAATTTCTGAAGTTACTGCCCATAAACTTACCACACAGATCCCGGTAGAACAGTCAAATGATGAAGTAAGCGTTCTGGCAAAATCGTTTAATACAATGATTGGAAGGCTGGATGATGTATTTCAGTCCCAAAAAGATTTTACGGCCAGTGCTTCGCATGAGATCAGAACCCCAATAACAAGAATGGCCTTTCAGCTGGAAAACCTGATTAAGTTTGAAGAACATTCTCCGGAAACATTATCATCTTTAAAGCAAATCCAGAGAGATGTATATCAACTGTCCGATCTGACCAACTCGCTTTTATTGCTGACCAAATTTGATAAAGAAAATATTCAGAGTATTTATGAGGAAGTAAGAATTGATGAAGTTATTTTTGAAGCTTTTGAAGCTGTAGAAAAAAGTTATCCACAGCTTAAACTGGATTTTCTGATCAATGAAAATAGCTTTGAAAATGCATTTTTAACCATCAGGGGAATCCAGTCATTATTGGTGATTGTCTTTATCAACCTGTTTAAAAATGCTGCCGTGTATTCGGACAATACAGAGGTGAAGGTCCTGATTACTGAAACCAATGATAATCTTTCTATTGAAGTAATTTCCCATGGTAATACGATTTCTGAAGATGAGCAGGCTAAACTGTTTGAAGCTTTCACGAGAGGAAATAATGCACAGAATATTGCGGGGTCAGGATTAGGTCTTAGAATTGTCAAAAGGATTCTGGAATATCATGATGCAGATATTGTATATTCTTCACCAGCAGATTTCATCAATAAGTTTACCATAAGTTTTAAAAAATAAATGAAAAACAACTGATATAAAACAGTTGTTTTTTTGTTAAACCTGCGATTGGTTTTTTTTAACAAAAATTCAATAATTAGAGAAAAATTCACTTGTTTTATCCGTTGATTTATTGGATAAACGGCCTGCTCAAGCCTATTTTAATATTTTTTTAAGCGTCATTTAAGTTTCTTTTAATCGCATCAAAGCAATTTTGTAATTTAAAAATAAAAATAATGAACAGAATTGCAGTGCTGTGCCTGGCCGTTTCCTCATTCATGGCGGCACAACAGCAGATGTCTCTTTTGGAATGCGAAGAAGCGTTTCAGAAGAACAACCTCCAGCTGCTCGCCGAACAGTACAATATCAATATGGCTGATGCGGATATTCTGCAGGCTAAAATCTGGGAATTACCTCAATTAAGCGGACAGTTCAATGCTTATAATCCGCAGGACAAAAAGTTTTTTGATGTAGGACATTCTAAGGGAGCAGGTATTACTCAATTGATTTATATGGGTGGCAAAAAGAAAAATGAAATTGCTTTTGCCAGGTCCAATAAAGAACTGGCCCAGCTTCAGTTTTCCCAATTGCTGGCAGATTTACGATATCAGCTTCGTTCTGCTTATTTCAATCTTTATTATGAAAAACTAAAACTGGAAAACACCAACAGGCAGCTGGGATATATGAATGATCTCTTAGATGCTTACCGTGTACAGTCTTCCAAAGGAAATGTTTCTCTTAAAGATGCTGTCAGATTACAGAGTATAGTGATCCAACTCAATCATGATAAGCTGGAGATCAACAAAAATATTCTTGATTTTGAACAGAATCTGAAAGTTCTGACAGGAGTTTCAGAAGAAATAGAGCCAACAATATCCGAAACCGAAGCTAAAGAAGCTTTGGCAGCACAGCCTTTCGGTAATGAAGAAGAGTTGAAAGGTAAAGCCCTTGAAAATAATGCAGATTACCGGTATAATCTAAAGCTTATTGATAGCAGTAAGCTGTATGCACAATGGCAGAAATCACTGAATGTCCCTGATGTTACGGTAGGAGCTGCATGGGATCAGGCGGGAGGAACTTTTAATAACGAAGCGAATCTAACCTTGGGAATTCCTTTGCCGCTATGGAAAGCGAATCAGGGAAATGTTGTAAAAGCAAACTATGCGATTCAACAGAACCAGAAAAATGCAGACTTTCAAAAGCTGACTCTGGAAACCAAAGTTCAGTCTGCCTACAAAACCTGGAAAGCACAATATGATCAGCTGCAGGATGTGAAAACGACAGATCTTCAGAATATGGAGCTTGTTTATAACGGAATGCTGAACAATTTCAGAAAGGGAAATGTCAACCTGATTGAATTTACAGACTTTATGGACAGCTACAGGGAAACAGCCCTTCAGATCTACGATATGAAAAATGAGATCATGCAGTCTGCAGAACAGCTTAATCAACTAGTACAAACGAAAATCTTCTATTAAAATCATGAAAACATATATTATTCCCGTATTGATGGTTCTTTCATTAATAGCCTGTTCAAAAAAAGAGGAAGAGAAAAATATTCACACCAAAAAAGGATTTGAACTCAGTAATACGATGCTGAGTTCTATTTCCCTGGCAAAGGTTGAAAAAAGAAATATAGAAGACGAATACAGTTTTTACGGAAAAATCTCCGCAGACAAAAACAGTTATATAGATGTTTATCCATTAGTTGGAGGAAATGTAATGAGCGTCAATGTAGAATTGGGCGACTATGTAAAAAAAGGACAGGTTTTAGCCACCATCAGAAGTACTGAGCTTGCAGAAATTCAGAAGGATGTAAGTGATGCAAAAACAGATCTGGTAGTGGCAAAAAATAACCTTCGTGTCGCGAAAGAACTCTATGAAGGAAAACTGAATACCGAAAGAGATGTACTGGAAGCTAAAAGCCAGTTGCAAAAAGCCGAAGATCAGTTACAGAGAGCTGCAGCAGTAAGTACGGTTTATAATGTAAAAACCGGGAATATATACAGTGTGGTAGCACCTATCAGCGGTTATATTGTTCAGAAAAGTATCAATAAAGATATGCAGCTGAGAAGTGATAGAAGCGATAATATTTTTGATGTGGCCAACACCACCAATGTATGGGCGATTATGAATGTCAATGAATCTGATATTGATAAAATCAGTCTTGGAATGAAAGCTCAGGTATCTACTCTATCTTATCCGGACAAAGTTTTTGACGGAAAAATTGATAAAATTTTCAAAATTATTGACCCGCAGACCAATGCCATGCAGGCAAGAGTCGTATTAGACAATGCCAACGGACTTTTGATCCCAGAGAGTAAAGCCACGATAAAAGTTTCCAGTCTGGAAAGCAACTCTACGCTTACCGTTCCCTCCAAAGCAGTGATTTTTGATGATAATAAAAGCTTCGTAGTGGTTTTTAAATCCAGGACAGATGTGAAGATCAGAGAAATCAAAGTATTAAAGCAGGTGGGTGATGTCACCTATATTGCAGACGGTCTGAAAGAAGGAGAAGAAGTGATTACCAACAACCAGCTGCTGATCTACCGTTCACTGAACAGCTAGTCTTATTAAACCATTAAGAATACTGATATTTTTCTTTAACGGCTTTTTTAGGTCATCAATGTATCTATCATGAATAAATTCATAAAAAATATAATTGCTTTTTCATTAAAAAATAAAGCATTTACCTTTATCTGGGTAGCGATTTTAGCCATCTCCGGCTTTATAAGTTTCAAAAACATGCCTATTGAAGCTTTTCCGGATGTAACCAATACTCAGATTGTCATCATTACCCAATGGAATGGGCGTAGTGCAGAAGAAGTAGAACGTTTTGTTACTACTCCCATTGAATTGGCAATGAGCCCGGTTCAAAAGAAAACAAGTGTGAGAAGTACCACCATGTTTGGGCTTTCTATTGTTAAAATTCTGTTTGACGACGGGGTGGACGATACTTTTGCCAGAAATCAGGTCAATAACCAGTTAAGAACCATTAGCCTTCCTGATGAGGTAGATCCCGAAGTACAGCCACCCTACGGGCCAACCGGTGAAATTTTCAGATATACGCTTGAAAGTAAAACCAAAGATTCCCGGGCGCTGCTTACCCTGCAGAATTGGGTAATAGACCGTGCTTTAAGAGGAGTTCCCGGCGTTGCGGATATCAATGTTTTCGGAGGACAGGATAAAGTTTTTGAACTGAGTATCGATCCGAGAGCTTTGGATAAATACAACCTTACGCCGCTTCAGGTATATGATGCTGTCACCAAAAGTAACCTGAATGTAGGAGGAGATGTCATTGAAAAAAATGGTCAGGCTTATGTGGTAAGAGGTATCGGTTTGGTAAAATCTGTAGCGGATATTGGAAATATTACCATTCAGAATGACAGTGGAAACCCTGTTTTGGTAAAAAATGTAGCAGAAGTTCACGAAAGTTCCATGCCCAGAGTAGGGCAGGCCGCTCTTAATCATCATGACGATACGGTGGAAGGAATTGTTGTGATGAGAAAAGGGGAGAACCCGAGAGAGGTTTTAGTAGGGGTGAAGGCTAAAATTAAAGAGCTTAACGAAAAAGTACTTCCGAAAGATGTTAAAATGGTGACTTTCTACGATCGTGACAATCTGATGGATTTTACCACTCATACCGTAATGCATAACCTTATTGAAGGTATCGTACTGGTAACGGTTATTGTTTTGATCTTTATGGCAGACTGGAGAACCACGCTGATTGTTTCCATCATTATCCCATTATCCTTATTGTTTGCCTTTTTATGTTTAAAACTGGCAGGAATGAGTGCGAACCTGCTTTCTTTGGGAGCAGTAGACTTCGGGATTATCATAGACGGAGCCGTCGTCATGGTGGAAGGCCTTTTCGTAATGCTGGATCATAAAGCGCATAAGTACGGGACGGAGAAGTTTAATAAACTTGCCAAGGGAGGATGGATTAAGCAAACCGGAACAGGACTGGGAAAAGCCATCTTCTTTTCAAAATTAATCATCATTACTTCCTTGATTCCTATTTTCTCATTCCAGAAAGTAGAGGGGAAAATGTTTTCTCCTCTGGCATTTACATTAGGGTTTGCATTAATGGGAGCATTGATATTTACATTAACTCTTGTTCCTGTTCTTTCGCATATCCTTTTAAATAAAAATGTAAGAGAAAAAAACAATCCGTTTGTGAATTTCTGGGACAGAATCGTTTTGAAAGGCTTTAATTTAACGTTCAGGCATAAGAAGATGAGTATGATTGTAGCGATTTCCTTTCTGGCTGTTACTTTGTTTTCGGGGAAATTCCTTGGAACAGAATTCCTACCCCAGTTGAATGAAGGTTCATTGTGGATCACAGCCGAAATGCCGATGAGCTCCTCATTAAAAGAATCTCTGAAAACAGCTGATCTTTTAAAGAAGGACATTATGAGCTTTTCCGAAGTGACAGATGTGCTCGCCCAGACGGGAAGAAGTAATGATGGAACCGATCCCAACGGATTCGGATTTGTACAGTTTGCGGTAAACCTTAAGCCAAGAGAAGAATGGAAGCGTAAGATTACTTATGACGAACTGATCAATGAAATAGACAAAAAACTCAGAAGTTATCAGGGAATTACTTTCAACTACTCCCAGCCTATTTCAGATAACGTAGCAGAGGCAGTGGCCGGTTTTAAAGCTGAAAACGGAATCAAAATCTATGGTGATAACCTGGAAACCCTTGACAAATTAGCCCACGAAGTTTTGCTTAAAATTAAAGACGTACAAGGCGTGAAGGATCCGGGAATTATTAAAAATATCGGCCAGCCGGAAGTAAGCGTGGTTTTGGACAGAGATAAAATGGCCGCTTATGGAGTGATGCCCGCAGATGCGCAGGCTGTGCTGGAGATGGCATTTGGAGGGAAAACTGCCTCTGAAATGTTTGATGGGGAAAGGAAATTCCCGATCCGTCTTCGGTATTCTCAGGAATACAGAACCAATGAAAATGACATTGCTGCTTTGATGGTTCCTACACAGGATGGAGCAAAGATTCCTTTAAAAGAAATAAGCACCATTGTTAAAGATAACGGAGCCGCATTTATTTACAGAGACAATATCAAGCGATACATCGGGGTGAAATTCTCCATCCGTGACCGGGATTTGGGAAGTACGATTGCGGATGCTCAGAAAAAAGTAGAAACGATTGAACTTCCGGACGGTTATTCAATAGGATGGACAGGTCAGTTTGAAAACCAGCAGCGTGCCTCACACAGGCTGGCGCAGGTAGTACCGGTGAGTATTCTGATGATTTTCTTCCTGTTGTTTATTCTGTTCGGCAATATGAAAGATTCTCTTCTGGTATTGGCAAACGTACCTTTTGCTTTGATTGGAGGTATCATCGCTTTGCATGTTACCGGAATCAATTTTGGAATCTCTGCCGGAGTAGGAATGATTGCTCTTCTGGGAATTTGTATCCAGAACGGGGTAATCCTTATTACAGAATTCCACCAGAATGTTAAAGACGGAATGGATATCGATACCGCTATATTAAATGGAGTAAAATCCAGGACGAGACCTGTAATTATGACAGCATTGATGGCTTCCATAGGGCTTATGCCGGCTGCCTTGTCTACAGGAATCGGATCGGAGTCTCAGAAACCTCTTGCAATTGTCATTATCGGAGGACTGATTACAGCTACAGTGCTTACTCTGCTTATTTTCCCGATTATTTTCTGGATCTTCAACAGAACAGGAAAACTGCAATCAATTTAATTTGTTATAATATTTCGCCTTTGGAAATTCCTAAGGCGATTTTTTTTAATTTCTTGTCGTCTGATTTCGAATAAAATAATTAAATTGGGCAATTAGAAAAAAACAAATGATATCTTATAATTAATCCCTCATCTCTATACACAAATGTTAAAACACAAAATGAAACGCTACAAAAAAAGAGTTCTTTTTTTGTTTGGCTTTTTAATCGTCTTGCTTCCCCTGCAACTTGTTTTTAAGGTTAATATTGAAGAAACCTATCCTTCATTTAACTTTCCGGGATTCGCATCCTATCCCATAAAAGATGGAAAATATATTAATTTTACCAAAACCACTTCCCATGTCTTTTTTAAAGACGGGTCAGACAGTATTTTGGTCAATAATGATTATCTGGGAGAAAGTATACCGAGAACCATACAGATTACCCTTATTCAGAATTTGCTTTTTCCAAGGAAATATCCGGTTTTGGACAGCCGGGTGAATTCCCTTCCTCCTTATAAAAAGAAGTTTTACCTGTTGAAAAAATCTATCCTTAACCGGAACATTAAAAAAGTGGATATGGAAGAAAGTAAAAAATTCATTGTAAACAGACTTGAGAAAAGATTTCCCGGTAAAAAAGTCGCCGCTATACAGGTGATCAATGAAACTAAAGATTTTGATATAACCACAAGAAAATTGACCCAGAAATCTGTGTATGATACTGTACTGAGTTATCGTTTTTTAAACTAATAATGATGAATAAATTAAAAGAACTTCCCTTTGTTTCTTACCGTCCCAGCTATGAGTTCCTGGCATTTTACAGAATATTTTTTTCCATGTTCCTGTTATGGTCGGGAGTAGCAGATAACAGCTGGATCCATTCTATTCCTAACAGTGCTATGCTTCCGCCCATCAGCATCCTGTCTTTCACGGATATTGTCCCTTCTGAAGCATTTTTTGTGCTTTGCAGATATATAATCTACGCATGTTTATTGTTGATACTGATAGGATATAAACCTAGAATATTTGCAATATTGTATATGATCCTGTATGTATTGACGAATAATTATGCCTATTCGTTTGGAAAAGTGAATCACGATTTTATTTATACACTTCCGATCATGATAATGGCATTCTCTCCCTGGAACAAAACCTTTAGCTTCTTTCCTGAGCCCGTAAAAGAAACGGATGAGCTGGCAAAATCGTGGCCTCTGTTTATGATAAGTTTGATTTTCAGCTTCGGAATGTTTACTGCCGGGTTTTCTAAAATTCTGGGAGGCTGGCTGAGCACTGATATTCAGTATACTCAAATATTTTTTACGCAATATAGGTTTATTATAGGGTGGAACGATCTGCTTTCGGATTTTTATGAAGGAATTAATTCTAAAATATTCTGGGAAGCCCTGGATTATTTTACTGTTATTTTTGAAATGGTTTTTATTGTAGCGTTCATGTCTCCGAAATTTTTCAGATATATGCTGCTGGTAACTATTTTCTTTCACCTTAATGTATTATTGATGCTGAATATATCTTTTATGAATTCCATAGGACTTTACAGCCTTTTTATTCCGGCATGGCTCCTGCCGTCAGGTTTCAGAAACCGAATCAAGAATGGGATGCTCAGAATATTTAATCCGGAATATAGGAAAGCAGCTATTGCAGTAGTAATTCTATACCTTTTAGTACTGAAAATTTTTAATATTAATACAATGGGATCTGTGATAAACGGTCTCTTCTCCCTTATTGCATTCTGCAAACTTTCCACACCTCTTATTATGCTGGGAAGTGCGTTTTTATTTTCATTGTATTTATTGATTCGGTCATTAAGGAAGACTGATCGGAATAATATTCTGAAATAAACACAGGTAAGAGTGAATGCTGCTTTCTGAAACTTATTTTTTATATTGGGTTTCAGGCTTTTTCATAAAAGGTTTCAGAAAGATTTTTTCAATCCGGAAAAATGTGTAAATTTGCAGTCTCAATACGTTGAAATATAAGGTTTGTCCTTCACTGGATGATAATATTGAAAGTTTTTTTAATAAAAAGTTTTTGGTATTTAAAAATTCATTATATTTGCACACCGAAAATTTGAAAAACAATAAATAAATAATTTTAAATCATGGCAAAGGAAACGTTTAATCGTAACAAACCACACTTGAACATTGGTACTATTGGTCACGTTGACCATGGTAAAACTACACTTACTGCAGCTATCAGTAGTGTATTAGCTAACAAGGGTCTTGCTGAGAAGAAAGATTTCTCTTCTATTGACTCTGCTCCAGAAGAAAAAGAAAGAGGTATCACTATTAATACAGCTCACATCGAGTACGAAACTGAAAACAGACACTATGCACACGTTGACTGTCCAGGTCACGCCGACTATGTTAAAAACATGGTAACTGGTGCTGCTCAGATGGATGGAGCTATCTTAGTATGTGCTGCAACTGATGGACCAATGCCTCAAACTAGAGAGCACATCCTACTTTGCCGTCAGGTAAACGTACCAAGAATCGTTGTTTTCATGAACAAAGTTGACATGGTGGATGATGCTGAGCTTTTAGAGCTTGTTGAACTTGAACTTAGAGATTTATTATCTACTTACGAATATGACGGAGATAACTCTCCAGTAATCCAGGGATCTGCTCTTGGTGCTCTTAACGGAGACGAGAAGTGGGTTAAGACTGTTGAAGAATTAATGGATGCAGTTGATACTTGGATCGAGCAGCCTGTTAGAGATCAGGATAAAGCATTCTTAATGCCAATCGAAGACGTATTCTCTATTACAGGTAGAGGTACTGTAGCAACTGGTAGAATCGAGGCTGGTGTTATCAACACTGGTGATCCAGTTGATATCGTAGGTATGGGTGATGAAAAATTAACTTCTACTATTACAGGGGTTGAGATGTTCAGAAAAATCCTAGACAGAGGTGAAGCTGGTGATAACGTAGGTCTATTGTTGAGAGGTATTGAAAAAACTGACATCAAGAGAGGTATGGTTATCGCTAAGAAAGATTCAGTTAAGCCACACAAGAAATTCAAAGCTGAGGTTTATATCCTTTCTAAAGAAGAAGGTGGACGTCACACTCCATTCCACAACAAGTACCGTCCTCAGTTCTACGTAAGAACTACTGACGTTACAGGTGAGATCTTCTTACCAGAAGGTGTAGAAATGGTAATGCCTGGTGATAACTTAACAATCACTGTTGAATTACTTCAGCCAATCGCTCTTAACGAGGGTCTTAGATTCGCGATCAGAGAAGGTGGTAGAACAGTAGGTGCAGGTCAGGTAACTGAAATCATCGACTAATCCACATCTAAAACAATATAAAAAGCTTCCGTAAGGAACACTCTTTACGGAGCTTTTTTTAACTACGGGCATCGTCCAATGGTAGGATACCGGTCTCCAAAACCGTTGATCAGGGTTCGAATCCTTGTGCCCGTGCAAATATAAATTATGAGTTCATTTGTCGATTTTTTAAAAGGTTCTTATAACGAATTCAGACATAAAGTTGAATGGCCAAAATGGGCTGACCTTCAGTCTTCTACAATTGTAGTTACTATTGCGACAGTTATTCTGGCTTTATTTACCTTTGGAGTTGATGAATTGTTTTCAAAAGCAATCAGCAACATCATAGGAATGCTAATCAACTTGTTCAATTAATAATTAAGTATTTTCCATAATGAGCGAATTGAAATGGTATGTGCTGAAAGCAATCAGCGGACAGGAAAATAAAGTGAAAAACTATATTGAGACAGAAATCAAACGTTTAGGGTTTGAGCAGTACGTTACTCAAGTGGTTATTCCTATGGAAAAGGTAATCCAGATTAGAAACGGTAAAAAAGTTCCTAAAGAGAGACCTTACTATCCTGGCTACTTGATGATTGAAGCTGACCTGATGGGAGAGATTCCTCACGTTATTAAAAATATCCCAGGAGTTATTTCTTTCTTAAGTTTAACAAAAGGGGGTGATCCTGTTCCAATGAGAAAATCAGAGGTAAACAGAATGCTTGGAAGAATGGATGAACTTTCAGAATTTGCAAGCGATGTTGAAATTCCTTATGTAGTAGGTGAAAACGTTAAAGTAATCGACGGACCTTTCAACGGATTCAATGGTACAGTTGAGAAGATTCTTGAAGACAAAAAGAAAATTGAAGTTTCTGTATTGATCTTCGGTAGAAAAACTCCAATGGAACTGAGCTACATGCAAGTAGAAAAAGTATAATACATTACTTATAAAATATAAAAAAGACTGCTTTTAAAGCAGTCTTTTTTTGCTGATTCCATTTCAATATATTTTAACAATAGTCTCTGGCGATGCTTCTCGGTTATTTTTTCGGTAAATAATAGTGCCGTTCTATTAATTCATAATGAAATATTGAATTTGAATCTTCATTTTTTTTTTCACTCTGGCTAGAGTTTTTTTAAGTTTGCTGAAACTATTGTGCTGATATTCAAATTTCATAACTCTGCTGACTACTTCTATAAAGTAGTTTACTTTAATTGAATTATCACCATTACGTGACCCTTTTTGCTTTTTTATGGATCAAGTTCCTTTTAGTTCCTTAATTCACTTTCATATGGCATACTTCTTGCAACCAAGCTGTTAGCTAATCCACAAAATTTTATTCTTTTTATTTCATACACTGGTTACAGAGGTATGGGCATTCTATGTTTTAAATAAGAATAGAATTAAGATCAGTCACCCAAGAGCATAAGCTTTATAAACACATAACTCAATGACAAAAATTATTTCGATGATCACTCTGGTGGGCACATCAGTGCTCATGAGTGCGCAGGTTGGTATCAATACTGCGACACCAGAAAAAGAGCTTACCGTAAACGGTACAATGAAGACATCAGGAATTGTTTTTAAACAACCCCTGGAAAAACTGAAAGCGGATGAGAATTACACTTTCATTATCAAATCTCCGGCGCCGGACAACAAAATTACAGCGTACAATGATTCTTTTGTACCTAATTCACCGGCTCCTATTAACCTTGTTCAATTCAAAATTACCTGCGATCCTAATGACAAAGATTGGGTAAATCAATTTGACACCAAGATCAATTCCAGCAAATTTTTGGTGGTTATCTCTTCTTTTGGTTTTACACAGCCTACAAGAACTTATTCCGGAGACTGGCTTACCCCAGTGCCACAGATCTTTGCTTACTCTTCAGGAGGGACATGGAAGCTTAAGGCAGATTACCATGGATTTGCCCCTGATAATTCTTTACCTACAGGAGTCTGGACACTCAACTTACTGGTGTTTGATAGGTCGTACGCGAAAGATTTTAATTCAACACAAAACCTTAATGGGTCAGCTACTGGTGCGGCGACAGCTCCATTAATTCAATAAAAACATAAATTATGAAAAAAATTATTGCGATACTCTTTACGGGTTTTGCTGCTTTAAGCATAAATGCACAAGTAGGAATAAATACTAAAACACCCAAAGGAACTCTTGATGTTGAAGGGGAAACATTAGTAGAATCTTATTTAATAGATACTGAAAATACAAAGGCAAGCGGAAACTATCTTCTTCTTACCCGGTCAAAAGATACTTCACCGGTAGGTAAGGTGAAGCTGCTGGATATATCGCTCCGTAATGTAGCCCCTGTAAATATGTATAATGTTGTATTGAAAAATGTAAGACAGGATGAAGTTGTGAATCTCAATACAGGATTAGATGCAAGTAAATATGTGGTGGCCATTACAGGTGCTGTTTTTACAGGAGCGGTTTCAGCAGCGAACACAAGTACGACCCCAAAATCGTATGGTTCTTACTCAACTGAAATTACACAGGTGACCAGCGGCGGTAAACAGTACCATGCTATTAATTTAGCTTTTAAAGGAGCAGGAACTGTTTCTTCCATCAATGGAACCTGGACACTTACCTTAAATGTCTTTGAAAAATCCTTAGTGAAAGATTGGGGAACTTTTAACGGTTCTGTTTCAGCATCTGCTTCACCGGGATATTCGGGAGTATCAACCAATACGCCACTGGGCCTTCAATAAAAAAACTATGGAAAGAAAAATTTATATCACAATAATCCTATGTCTTGGGATGTTTTTAAACGCCCAGAAAGGAAAAGTAGGGATCAACACTGCTAATCCCTCAGAAACACTTGATGTTAATGGAAAAACACATACGAATTCCTTATATTTAAGAAATCCGGGAGAACCTACGATGACAGGAGGAAGCTTTTTAGCCACTTCGCAGAATGCCTTACAACTGTATGATCCGGCTTTGGAAAGCAGCGGGCTGTTCAATTATCTTAAACTTACCCTTACCGGTGTACCTGGAACAGGAATTACAGATTATGATACTAAAATTGATGCCAACAACTTTTTAGTTATCCTCCACAATTATTCCTTCAAGCTGAACGATGGAAATACCAGTGTAATGCTTGATTATGGTGACAACGGTGTGAATGATAACAAACAGGGATCGCCGGATGTAGTGGCTTTCAAAAGTAACGGAACATGGCACGTCAGAGCTAGATTTACAGATAGCAGAATGATCGCCACCAACACAACTACACCATCAAGAACCTATAATAACTTTACGGTTGATCTTTATCTGATGGCTTACAAAAGATTAATTGAAAAGCAAAATATAAACGATATCAATGATGATCTTGGTGGAAACGACGGTTCTACGAAAACAATTAATAAACCTTCAGGCTTTTAATCAGTCTTTTCTTTTAAAATATTTTAAAAACGGTTATTTAATGCAGATAACCGTTTTTGTTTTTGGGGCTATATTTTCAAAGATACATTAATGGGGCTTGATTTATTTTTTTTCTAAAACTTTTAAAAATCAGCAATTTCCGTTTGCTATTTCAAAAATATTTTATACTTTTGCAGTCCAAAAAGTAGGTTTATTGTTATGTGAGTGCATAACCTACTGAATAATAAATGCTTCCAAACTCATTAATTATTCAAATTTAAAAAACAAACAATGGCTAAGAAAGTCTTTAAAATGGTAAAGCTTCAGGTGAAAGGTGGCGCAGCTAACCCTTCTCCACCAGTAGGTCCAGCATTGGGTTCTGCAGGTGTGAACATCATGGAGTTTTGTAAGCAATTTAACGGAAGAACCCAAGATAAGCCAGGGCAAGTTTTACCTGTAGTAATTACAGTATACGAAGACAAATCTTTTGAATTCGTTATTAAAACTCCACCTGCAGCAATCCAGCTAATGGATGCAGCTAAGATCAAGGGAGGTTCTGGTGAACCAAACAGAAACAAAGTAGGTTCTGTAACTTGGGAACAGGTAAAGAAAATCGCTGAAGATAAAATGGCGGATCTTAACTGTTTTACAATGGACTCTGCTCTTTCTATGGTTGCAGGTACTGCCAGATCTATGGGATTAAGAGTAACAGGAACTAAACCAACTAACGCTTAAAACTTAAAGAAATGGCAAAATTAACTAAAAAGCAAAAGGAAGCTTTAAGCAAAGTAGAAAAAGGAAGAATCTATAACCTTGAAGAAGGTTCAGCTCTTGTAAAAGAAGTGAACACTACAAAGTTTGATGCTTCTGTAGATATCGCTGTAAGATTAGGAGTAGACCCTAGAAAAGCAAACCAAATGGTAAGAGGTGTTGTATCTCTTCCTCACGGTACTGGTAAAGATGTTAAAGTATTAGCTCTTGTAACTCCAGATAAAGAAGCAGAAGCTAAAGCTGCTGGTGCTGACTATGTAGGTCTTGACGAATATTTACAAAAAATCAAAGAAGGTTGGACAGATGTTGACGTTATCGTTACAATGCCAGCTGTAATGGGTAAATTAGGTCCATTAGGTAGAGTATTAGGTCCAAGAGGTTTAATGCCAAACCCTAAATCAGGAACTGTAACAATGGAAATTGGTAAAGCAGTAACTGAAGTAAAAGCAGGTAAAATTGATTTCAAAGTAGACAAGTATGGTATTATCCATGCTGGTATTGGTAAAGTATCTTTCGATGCTGCCAAGATCAAAGAAAATGCTCAGGAATTAATCCAGACATTGATCAAAATGAAACCAACTGCTGCTAAAGGAACTTATGTGAAGAGTATCTATTTATCTTCTACAATGAGCCCAGGTATTGCAATTGATACTAAATCTGTTAACTAATAATAATCCTTAAGACAATGACAAAAGACCAAAAAGTTGTAGCAATACAAGAGATCAAAGATTTGCTTCAGGATGCAAAAGTAGTATACGTAGCAGATTTAGAAGGTTTGAACGCTGGTAAATCTTCAGATTTCAGAAGACAGGCTTTCAAACAAAATATCAAAGTGAAAGTAGTAAAAAATACACTTTTACAAAAAGCAATGGAGCAGATTGAAGGAGTTGATTACTCTGAAATGTTCCCATCTTTCAAAGGAAACTCAGCGTTAATGATTGCTGAAACAGCAAACGCTCCTGCGAAATTGATCCAAGGATTCAGAAAGAAAGAAGAAAAGCCAGCTTTAAAGTCTGCTTTTGTTCAAGAAACTTTCTACGTTGGTGACAACAACCTGGACATGTTGGCTAACATCAAGTCTAGAGAAGAAATGATCGGTGAAATCATTGGATTACTTCAGTCTCCAATCCAGAGAGTTGTTTCTGCTCTTCAAAACAAACCTGAAACTGTAGAAGCTAAAGCTGAAGAAGCTGCTCCTGCGGTAGAAGAAACTCCTGCTGAAGCTCCTGAAGCTGCTGCAGAAAGCACTGACGAAACGCCAGCTGCTGAATAATTACACTCAAAAAATTAAATAAATAATCAACAAAAACATTACAACAATGTCAGATTTAAAAAATTTAGCTGAAACGCTAGTAAACCTAACTGTAAAAGACGTAAACGAATTAGCTGCTATCCTTAAGGATGAGTACGGAATTGAGCCAGCTGCTGCTGCTGTAGTTGTTGCTGCAGGTGGTGCAGGTGATGCTGCTGAAGAAAAGACTGAATTCGATGTAATTCTTAAGTCTGCAGGTGCTTCTAAATTAGCTATCGTTAAATTAGTAAAAGATTTAACTGGTGCTGGTCTTAAAGAAGCTAAAGATATCGTAGACGGAGCTCCTGCTGCAATTAAGCAAGGTGTTTCTAAAGACGAAGCTGAAGCTCTTAAGAAGCAATTAGAAGAAGCTGGTGCTGAAGTAGAATTGAAATAATTTCAATTGTATATAAATAAAGAAGCCCGGGCAAATGCCCGGGCTTTTTTGTATGTAAGCTTTTGTAAATGTGTCTTTTAATTTTTAATAGTAATATAATATTGTTATTACTAATACTGATATAGTTTTTTATGATTACATATTTTGTGGTGATGTGTGATTTTTTTTACGTTCATTATTGTGTTTAATTATTTTATGTGAATTTTTATCAGTTAATTGTTGTTTTAATTGAAAAAATATTATATTTGTATTGAAAAAACACAATAATTGGATAGAAATAACTTTCTTTTCTTTGGTCATAAGATTACGCTTCTGAAGATTTTGACGGCTATAGGAAAACTAAACACGAAGATAATATCTGTAATAATGGCAAAGCTTGAGTTGTCATATGGTACAGTTATTACCAATCATTTGTGGTTTTGCTTTACTGATGTTTCCGTTGATCTGTATACTAAAGGTCATCATTGGACAGGTTTGTATAACGGTTCTGCCGGTCAAAAAGAAAGCTATTTGTTATGTAATAAAAGTTTCCGGGATAATTTTCCTTTTTTTAAAACAACAATTCTGAAATATACTTCCTCAGAAGTAGTAAATCGACTGCCCAATAGAATGGATGGCATTATTCGTAATCCTGTAACATCTTACAAGCGTAAGTGTCCTTACGGTGTCGTTTATGAATGAGATGAAAATGTATTGGAATTGTCCTTTCAAAAAGCATTTATATGAAAACATCAAATAGCATTAGAAATGAAAAATAAAATATTAACCATCGTTCTACTAATAACCTGTAAGTTTCCGGGAAATCGCTCAGGTAGGTATTTGTATTTGTTCAGTCACGGAAACCTCAAAAATAAAATCTTATAAGGTTATTGTGAAATAATCATAGGATTAGCTTGTGTTGTGGAGGGGGTGCTCATATTTGGGCAGCCTCTCTCGTTTTTAAGAGTCTCAAAATGAGATGATTTATTTGTTTTTGTGGATAACTTTTTGTATCTTTGCCCTTCTTTTGGCGCGAAAAATTGTATGTAAATTTATAAAATACTGAAAATCAACTCTTTCACTGTGTAAACGTGGAAGGGATTTCGTGTATATAAATACTGCGGTAATACAGCCTCAAAAGTAATAAAAATATTTTGCATTACGCTGTGAAAAGATATACCAGTGTTGCAGTTAGAAAGAACCAGGTAGGAAGTTTAAAAGAATCTAAGGTCCTTTGTGAGCGCCAAAAACACTTTTACCTTTTACTTTTATCTTGTTTCTTTGTTCTTTTCTGATATTTTTTAATGAATCAAAATATTTTTTAACCCTTTCTTAAAAGTTTTATGAGTAAAACAAAATCAACAACTCAAGGAAATCCGAGAATTAATTTCTCATCAGCGAAAGGAAAAATCATCACTCCGGACTTTTTGGATATCCAAATTGAATCTTTCAGAGAATTTTTCCAGCTTGATACACTTCCTGAAGCCAGAAAGACAGAAGCTCTTTACAAGACTTTCCAAGAGAATTTCCCAATTACGGATTCAAGAAACCAATTCGTATTAGAATTCTTAGACTATCTGGTAGATTCTCCACGTTATTCAATCGATGAGTGTGTGGAAAGAGGACTTACTTATTCAGTTCCTCTAAAAGCTAGACTTAAACTGTATTGTACTGACCCGGAACATGAAGATTTCCAGACTGTGGTTCAGGACGTATACTTAGGTCCGGTTCCTTATATGACGCCAAGTGGTTCTTTTATCATCAATGGTGCTGAAAGAGTTATCGTTACGCAGCTTCACCGTTCACCTGGTGTATTCTTCGGACAAACTTACCACGCAAACGGAACCAAACTTTACTATTCAAGAATTATCCCTTTCAAAGGATCTTGGATGGAATTTACAACTGATATCAACAGCGTAATGTACGCGTATATCGACCGTAAGAAAAAATTACCATTAACAACTTTATTAAGAGCGATCGGTTATGAATCTGATAAGGATATCCTTCAGATCTTCGACCTTGCTGAAGAAGTGAAAGTTTCTAAAGCTGCCCTTAAAAAAGTAGAAGGGAGAACATTGGCTGCGAGAGTATTGAACACCTGGTTCGAAGATTTCGTAGACGAAGATACAGGTGAGGTAGTTTCTATTGAAAGAAACGAAATCATCCTGGATAGAGAAACTATTCTTGAAAAAGAACACTTAGATCTTATTCTTGATGCGGGTGTGAAATCAATTCTTATTCACAAAGAAAACAGCAACGAATTCTCTATCATCCAGAATACATTACAAAAAGACCCTACTAACTCTGAAAAAGAAGCGGTAGAGTATATTTATCGTCAGTTAAGAAACGCAGATCCGCCAGATGAGGAAACGGCAAGAGGAATCATTGAAAAATTATTCTTCTCTGAGCAGAGATATTCATTAGGTGAAGTTGGACGTTACAGATTGAACAAAAAGCTAGGTCTTAACATTCCAACTACAACTGAGGTTCTTACAAAAGAAGATATCATTGCTATTGTAAGACACTTAATCGAGCTTGTCAACTCTAAAGCAGAGGTTGATGATATTGACCACTTATCAAACAGAAGAATTAAAACTGTTGGTGAGCAGTTGGCTGGACAGTTCGGGGTAGGTCTTTCAAGAATTGCAAGAACAATCAAGGAAAGAATGAACGTTAGAGATAACGAAATCTTTACTCCGCTTGACCTTGTAAATGCGAAGACATTGACATCAGTAATCAACTCGTTCTTTGGTACCAACCAGCTTTCTCAGTTTATGGACCAAACCAACCCTCTATCAGAGATCACTCACAAGAGAAGATTATCTGCACTAGGGCCTGGTGGTTTATCAAGAGAAAGAGCAGGTTTCGAGGTTCGAGACGTTCACCATACTCACTACGGAAGAATTTGTCCGATTGAAACTCCGGAAGGACCAAACATCGGTTTGATTTCGTCTTTAGGTATTTATGCTAAAATCAACAGACTAGGTTTCATCGAAACTCCATATAGAAAAGTAGAAGGCGGTAAGATTGAGCTTAACGCAGATCCTATCTACTTAAATGCGGAAGATGAAGAATCTAAAGTAATTGCTCAGGCAAACGTTGAATTGAGCGACAACGGTGAATTTGAAACAGACAGAATCATTGCAAGATTGGATGGTGACTATCCGGTAGTAGAACCTAGCCAGGTAGACCTTATCGACGTAGCACCAAACCAGATTTCCGGTATTTCCGCTTCATTAATTCCATTCCTGGAGCATGATGATGCGAACCGTGCATTGATGGGATCCAACATGATGCGTCAGGCCGTTCCTCTATTGAAGCCACAGGCTCCAATCGTTGGTACAGGGCTTGAGCAGCAAGTTGCAAGAGATTCAAGAATCTTAATTAACGCTGAAGGTACAGGTACAGTACAGTACGTAGATGCTGACAGAATCGTTATTAAATATGAAAGAAGCGAAGACGAAGATTTAGTACAATTCGAGTCTGCTACTAAAACATATAACCTTACTAAGTTCAGAAAAACGAACCAGAGTACAACCATTACCCTAAGACCAAACGTAAGAGTAGGTGATGTAGTGGAAAAAGGACAGGTACTTTGCGACGGGTATGCTACTGAAAAAGGAGAATTGGCTCTTGGTAGAAACTTAGTAGTAGCGTTCATGCCTTGGAAAGGGTACAACTTCGAGGATGCAATCGTAATCAACGAAAAAGTTGTACGTGAAGACTGGTTTACTTCAATCCACGTAGATGAATATTCTCTTGAAGTTCGTGATACTAAATTAGGTATGGAAGAGCTTACAGCAGATATTCCAAACGTATCTGAAGAAGCTACGAAAGATCTTGACGAGAACGGTATGATCAGAATCGGTGCTGAAGTGAAGCCTGGAGATATCATGATTGGTAAAATTACTCCAAAAGGTGAATCTGACCCTACTCCTGAAGAAAAACTTCTTAGAGCAATCTTCGGTGATAAAGCTGGTGATGTGAAGGATGCTTCATTGAAAGCTGACTCATCATTAAGAGGTGTTGTTATCAACAAGAAATTGTTCTCAAGAAACATCAAAGACAAAAAGAAAAGAACTGAAGAAAAACTTAAACTTGAAGAAATTGAAAACACTTACAAGGCTAAGTTTGACGAGTTGAGAAATACGTTAATTGAAAAATTAAATACACTGGTAAGCGGTAAAACTTCTCAGGGGGTACAAAACGACCTTGACGAAGAAATCATCGGTAAAGGTGTGAAATTCACTCACAAGTTATTAACTTCAGTTGAAGATTATGTAAACGTTAGCGGTTCAGACTGGACAGTAGACGCTGACAAGAATGAATTGATCAAACAATTGATTCACAATTACAAAATCAAATATAACGACATTCAAGGAGTTAAAAACCGTGAGAAATTTGCTATTTCAATCGGAGATGAACTTCCTGCAGGTATCATGAAGCTGGCTAAAGTTTACATCGCTAAGAAACGTAAACTGAATGTAGGAGATAAAATGGCAGGACGTCACGGTAACAAAGGTATCGTTTCAAGAATCGTTCGTGAAGAAGATATGCCATTCCTGGAAGACGGAACACCGGTAGATATCGTATTGAATCCACTTGGGGTACCTTCCCGTATGAACATCGGTCAGATTTATGAAACAGTTCTTGGATGGGCTGGTCAGAAGTTGGGTATGAAGTTCGCTACACCAATCTTCGATGGAGCAACTCTTGATCAGATTACTGAATATACAGACAAAGCAGGTCTTCCTAAATTCGGTCACACTTACCTTTATGATGGTGGTACCGGAGAAAGATTTACTCAGGCTGCGACTGTAGGGGTTATTTACATGCTGAAATTAGGACACATGGTTGATGACAAAATGCACGCACGTTCTATCGGTCCTTACTCATTGATTACTCAGCAGCCATTAGGAGGTAAAGCTCAGTTCGGAGGTCAGAGATTCGGAGAGATGGAGGTTTGGGCACTTGAAGCATTCGGTGCATCTAACATCCTGAGAGAGATCCTTACTGTGAAGTCGGATGACGTGATTGGTAGAGCAAAAACTTATGAAGCAATTGCAAAAGGTGAATCTATGCCTGAACCAGGTATTCCGGAATCATTCAACGTATTACTTCACGAGTTACAAGGTCTTGGATTAGACGTAAGATTGGAGGAGTAAGATATCAGATGTCAGACACAGGATGTCAGACTACGACACTCTAAGAATTTTATAATCCTTGAATTTGGAATGATGATTTCGTCTGAAATCTGAAATCTGAAATCTAAAATCTAAAAAAAATTATGTCAAATAAAAATAAATCAAGTAGATTTAATAAAATAACCATCGGTTTAGCTTCACCGGAGTCTATTTTACAAGACTCAAGAGGGGAGGTTTTAAAACCGGAAACTATTAACTACAGAACTCACAAGCCTGAAAGAGACGGGCTATTTTGTGAGAAAATCTTTGGTCCTGTAAAGGATTACGAATGTGCTTGTGGTAAATACAAGAGAATTCGTTATAAAGGGATCGTTTGTGACCGTTGTGGAGTAGAAGTTACTGAGAAAAAAGTAAGAAGAGAGAGAATCGGGCACATCAACCTTGTAGTTCCAATTGCACACATCTGGTATTTCCGTTCATTACCAAACAAAATCGGATACCTTTTAGGAATTCCTTCTAAGAAATTAGATATGATCATCTACTACGAAAGATATGTGGTGATCCAGCAGGGTATTGCTAAAAAATTAGACGGTTCTGATTTTGAAAATATGGAATTCCTTACAGAAGAAGAGTACCTTGATATCATGGAAACTCTTCCTGTAGAAAACCAGTATCTTGATGATTCTGATCCAAACAAATTCATCGCCAGAATGGGGGCTGAAGCTGTGGAAGATCTTTTAAAAAGAATTGATCTTGATGCATTGTCTTTCGACTTGAGACACAAAGCTCACAACGAAGGTTCAAAACAAAGAAGAACAGAAGCTCTTAAGAGATTGAACGTTGTAGAAGCATTAAGAGGTGCTAATACAAGAATGATCAACAGACCAGAGTGGATGATCATGCGTGTACTTCCTGTTATCCCACCAGAACTAAGACCATTGGTTCCATTGGATGGAGGACGTTTCGCAACTTCTGACCTGAATGACCTTTACAGAAGAGTTATCATCAGAAATAACCGTTTGAAGAGATTATTGGAGATCAAAGCTCCTGAAGTAATCTTGAGAAACGAGAAGCGTATGCTTCAGGAATCTGTAGATTCATTATTCGATAACACAAGAAAATCTTCTGCAGTAAAATCGGAATCAAACAGACCGTTGAAATCACTTTCTGATTCATTGAAAGGTAAGCAAGGTCGTTTCCGTCAGAACTTACTGGGGAAAAGGGTTGACTACTCTGCGCGTTCGGTAATTGTTGTAGGTCCAAACTTACAGCTTCACGAATGT
The DNA here is from genome assembly GCF_036362765.1 of Chryseobacterium sp. CP-77. Lineage (NCBI taxonomy): Bacteria > Pseudomonadati > Bacteroidota > Flavobacteriia > Flavobacteriales > Weeksellaceae > Chryseobacterium > Chryseobacterium sp. CP-77. The sequence continues at coordinate 2,817,466 of NZ_CP143637.1, read as the reverse complement.
GGTATTCCTAAAGATATGGCAGCTGAACTTTACAAACCGTTCATCATCAGAAAACTGATTGAAAGAGGAATTGTAAAAACAGTAAAATCTGCAAAGAGAATTATCGACAGAAAAGAACCGGTAGTTTATGATATCCTTGAAAACGTGATGAAAGGTCACCCTGTTCTATTGAACAGAGCACCTACGCTTCACAGACTGGGTATTCAGGCTTTCCAACCTAAGATGATCGAAGGTAAGGCAATCCAGCTACACCCGTTAGTAACTACGGCCTTCAACGCCGATTTCGATGGTGACCAGATGGCGGTACACTTGCCACTAGGACCAGAAGCGATCCTTGAAGCTCAGTTATTGATGTTAGGTTCTCAGAACATCCTGAACCCTGCAAACGGTTCTCCAATTACAGTACCATCTCAGGACATGGTTCTTGGTCTTTATTTCATGACTAAAGAATTAAGCTCTACAGAGACGATGAAAGTAAAAGGAGAAGGTCTTGCATTCTATTCTCCTGAAGAAGCAGAAATTGCTTATGCTGAAGGAAGAGTATCTTTAAATGCTAAAGTAAGATGTAGACTACCTATCAAAGAAGATGGAGAAATCGTTACAAGATTGATCGAAACTTCTGTAGGTAGAATCCTGTTCAACCAGATTGTACCTAAGCAGGTAGGATATATCAATGAACTTCTGACTAAGAAATCATTGAGAAACGTTATCGGTAAGATCCTTGCTGATACGGATTTCCCTACAACTGTTAAGTTCCTTGATGCAATGAAAGACCTAGGGTATTCAAACGCATTCAAAGGAGGTCTTTCTTTCTCACTAGGGGATATTGTAGTTCCTGTTGAGAAAAAGCAGATGATTGCACAATCAATTGAAACTGTAGACGAAATTAGAGCTAACTATAACATGGGTCTAATTACCGATACAGAACGTTATAACCAGGTAATCGACGTTTGGACAAATACCAACGCAGGATTAACTGAAATGATCATGAGCAGAATGAAAACTGACCAAGGTGGTTTCAACTCTGTATACATGATGCTTGACTCTGGAGCGAGGGGTTCTAAAGAACAGATCCGTCAGTTATCAGGGATGAGAGGTTTGATGGCAAAACCGCAGAAAGCCGGTTCTACCGGAGCGGAGATCATCGAAAACCCGATCCTTGCCAACTTTAAGGAAGGTCTTTCGATTCTAGAGTACTTTATCTCTACCCACGGTGCTCGTAAGGGTCTTGCGGATACCGCTCTTAAGACAGCTGATGCCGGTTACTTAACGAGAAGATTGGTAGACGTTGCACAGGACGTTATCGTTACAGAAGACGACTGTGGAACTCTAAGAGGTACAGAAGTTACTGCACTTAAGAAAAATGACGAGATCGTTGAAAGAATCTCTGAAAGAATCTTAGGTAGAGTATCTCTTCATAATATTTACGATCCTGAAACTGACGAGCTTATCGCAAGTGCAGATCAGGTGATCATTGAATCTTTGGCAAAGAGAATCGAAGAAGCTGGATTAGAAGCAGTGGAGGTTCGTTCACCATTAACTTGTGAAGCTAAGAAAGGTATCTGTGCGAAATGTTACGGTAGAAACCTGGCAACAGGTAAAGTGATTCACATGGGTGAAGCGGTAGGTGTAATTGCAGCACAATCCATTGGGGAACCAGGTACTCAGCTTACGTTGAGAACCTTCCACCAGGGGGGTACTGCAGGTAACGTATCAGAAAACCCATCTATCGTTGCAAGAAGAGATGGTATCGTAGAAATGGATGAAGTAAGAACTATTACTTCAGAAGATGAAAACGGTAATACAGCTGAGGTTGTGGTTTCCCGTTCAACAGAATTCAGATTAGTTGCTGATAATGAGTCCAGAACTCCATTAATGGTAGCTAATGTACCTTACGGATCTATATTATCTGTAAAACCAGGTGATAAAGTGAAGAAAGGAGATACAATCTGTCGTTGGGATCCATATAACGCGGTTATCATTGCTGAAACTTCAGGTAAGGTAGAATACGAGGATATCATCCAGGGTATTTCATTCCAGCTTGAAATTGACGAACAAACAGGATTTGAAGAGAAAGTAATCTCTGAATCCAGAAATAAGAAAGCCGTACCTACCCTTAAGGTGGTAGACTCTAAAGGAGTTGAGCAAAAAGCTTACAACTTACCGGTAGGAGCCCACTTAATGGTTAACGATGGTGAAAAAATTAAGGCTGGTAAAGTCTTAATCAAGATCCCAAGAAAATCTGCAAAAGCAGGGGATATCACCGGAGGTCTTCCGAGAGTTACCGAATTATTCGAAGCAAGAAACCCATCAAACCCAGCGGTTGTTACTGAAATCGACGGGGTAGTTTCTTACGGAAAAATCAAGAGAGGTAACCGTGAACTTATTGTTGAGGCTAAAACTGGAGAAAGAAAAATTTACTTGGTAAAACTTTCCAACCAGATTCTTGTTCAGGAGAATGACTTCGTAAGAGCAGGTTCTCCACTTTCTGACGGTTCTATCACACCGGAAGATATCTTAAGAATTAAAGGTCCAACTGCCGTTCAGGAATACTTAGTAAACGAAATTCAGGAAGTTTACCGTCTACAGGGGGTAAAAATCGACGACAAGCACTTCGAAATTATCGTAAGACAGATGATGACGAAAGTATCTATCGTAGATGGAGGTGATACTCAATTCCTTGAAGGAGCTCTTGAACATAAGTATGACTTCCTTGAAGAAAACAACAGAGTATTCGGTCTTAAAGTAGTAGTAGATGCTGGTGATTCTAAAGAATTCAAGCCAGGTCAGATGATTACTGCAAGAGAATTAAGAGACGAGAACTCTAAGTTGAAGCGTGAAGATTTAGCATTGGTAGAAGTAAGAGAAGCTCTTCCTGCTACGGCAACTCCGGTACTGCAAGGTATTACAAGAGCTGCCCTTCAGACTAAATCATTCATGTCTGCAGCATCATTCCAGGAAACAACTAAAGTTCTTAACGAAGCAGCGGTTGCTGGTAAGATAGACGATCTTAACGGTCTTAAAGAAAATGTAATTGTAGGTCACAGAATCCCTGCAGGTACAGGTCTCAAAGAATATCAGAACGTTATTGTTGGTTCTAAGAAAGAATTCGAAGACCTTAACTAAAATTAATGATTTGAAATTTGGGATTTGAAATTATTTTTATATTTTCACAATCTCAAATTTCGAATTTTAAAAACATAATTTATAACAATGGACAACAATCAAAATCCACAAGACGGAAACATCAACATCGAATTAAACGAAATGGTAGCGGCTGGTATCTATGCTAACCTTGCATTGGTAAACCACTCTCCATCTGAATTTGTAGTAGACTTTATTCAGTTGATGCCAGGTGTTCAGCAGGCTAAAGTAAGATCAAGAGTAATTCTTGCTCCACTTCACGCTAAAAGAGTATTAAACGCTCTTCAACAGAACATCGCTAACTACGAGCAGCAGTTCGGAGAAATCAAAGAAGTTGAGCCTTTCGTATTAGGAGGAAACAACGTTCAAGCGTAAGATTTCTTTTGTAATCATATAATTGCCCCGGATTTATCCGGGGCTTTTTGTTTTTTAATTAAAAAAATAAGCATTTTAATTAAAAAATAAAAAACGCCCAAATAGGTATTTGATATGTTTATGGTAGTTTTTTATTTATATTCATAATGTATTTTTGTTTTTATTGAATATTTAATATTTATTTTTAATATATTTGAAAAAAAACAAATGAAACTGAAAATCTATCCTATCGTAGCGGTATTATTCTGCACTTTTACTAATGCACAGCAAAATACGCTTAATAATAATCAAAAACATTTACAGAAATTGTATGCCCAGTACGGCAAGAACCTTAAACAGCTGCATAAAACTGCCAGGGCTGCTGGAATACCTCCTAATGAATATTATGAGGAAGATTACAAAAGAACAATGGATCCGGTTACCGGAAGGACCTATTTTGAGAAACTGGTAAAAATAAATCATGATATATTGTCAGGTAAATATCGTTCTGAAAAGCCTATGTCATTTATTTCCAGTAATCATCATTCTTCCACCGGAAAAATTATTAATGAACCCTGGATTGAAAGAGGACCTTATGATGTAGGAGGACGAACAAGGGCTATTATGTATGACCCTAATGATACTACCGGCAAAAGAGTCTTTGCGGGCGGAATTTCCGGTGGACTTTGGGTTAATCAGGATCCTTCTGTAAGTACAAATGAATGGCAGCCACTCAGTACATTCTGGGCCAATACTTCGGTTTCAAGCATTACTTACGATCCAAACAATCCGAAGGTATTTTATGTTGGTACAGGGGAATGTGAAACGGGTGATGCTAAAGGATCCGGAATCTGGAAATCGACGGATGGAGGTGCTACCTGGACACAGATATTTACCATACCGGTAACCTATTCGAATGGAATAGTAAATGGAAACTTTTATATTAATGATATTAAAGTTAGAAATAATAATGGAATTTCGGAGGTATATGCAGGGGTAAGCGGAACTTATGTAGGGACCCCTACTTTTGTTGCGGGATGGAATGGAATATATCAGGCTGGGTTATATAAATCAACTGATGGAGGGGTTACATTTAACAAAAATACTAATTTACTGGCCTTAGATACAACAACAAATGCAGCCGGTACAACCGGATATTCTATACAACAGATAGAAATAGGAGCAGATAATGCTGTATGGGTTTCTACAAGAACTTCAAGGCTTTCCAATGTAGACTCAGGAGGAAGAATTTTTAAATCTGCAGACGGAAATACTTTTAATCAGGTATATAATGTCGGAAATGCAGGAGCAAGAGTTAATTTTTGCCTTTCCAAAACAAATGCTAATAAAGTGTATGCTTTTATGCAGGGAAGCTCTACTACTACAGAACCAATCAGAATTGCACGTTCTGTTGACGGAGGAGTGACATGGCAGGCTACCAATGATGCAGCACCTGTTTTGACATTACCTGCGCCTACAGATACAGCTATTCCTGCTAATGATTTCACCCGGAGACAATCTTTTTATGATCTTGTGATTGCAGCAGATCCTCAGGATGACAATACAGTGTATATCGGAGGTGTTGATCTGTATAAATCTACGAACGGAGGAGGTACATGGAGTCAGATTTCAAAATGGTCCAATAATAACAATATGGCCACTTTGCAGGTTTCTACAGTTCATGCGGACCAGCATGCAATCATATTCAATCCTTATAATAATTACGCAACCGGGCAAATGCTTTTTGGAAATGATGGAGGAATCTATTATGCTGCCAATAAAACCAATATTGGGACTGTAGATGGCTTTGTTGCAAGAAATACCAGGTATAATGTAACACAGTTCTACACAGCAATGCTTAATCCGACAAAAACTCCGGTAGATGAAGAATTATTGGCCGGGGCTCAGGATAATGGTTCATGGTGGCTTTATGGTGCGCCACAATCCAATAACTTTCTTTCCAAGTTTGCTGGTACAGGGGGAGATGGTATGTACACAGAGTACGATGATCTGGACACATATGAAATTTCGAGCTATACTTATAACAATCATTATTTATTGACTAACAATGTATCTAGTCTTATCGCCGGTACCAATGCAAATTTAGGACATTTCGCCAATGAAATAGCTTTGGATAGAAAAAATGATACCTTCTATTCTTACCGTTCCGGGCTTACGCTTTTCAGAACAAGCGGACTTTCCGGTACTGCTACATCATTCACTAATAATGTGGTTACTGTAGGAACAGCACAGTCCGGGGAGCAGATATCTTGGATGAAAGTATCTCCTTATACAACTGCTTCCACCACACTTTTTGTAGGAACCAATCTGGGGAGAATCTTTAAAATAGCAAATGCAAATACCACAGCATACACAGCAACTCTGTTAACATCACCAATAGCAGGAACTATTTCTGATATCGAGTTTGGAGCAAATGAAAATGAGATGATGGTGACACTTTTCAATTATAACCTCACCAGCGTTTTCTATTCTACAGATGGAGGGACAACCTGGCAGAACAAAGAAGGAAACCTTCCTGATATGCCGGTAAGAACTATACTCAGAAATCCAGACAATCCCAATGAAGTATTAGTAGGAACAGAAATGGGAGTTTGGGGAACTACTAATTTCCTGGATTTAACTCCTGAATGGTCTTCAGTAACTGGAAATATAGGGAATGTGAGAATTACTAATCTGGATTACAGACCTGCTACTAAAACAGTATTGGTTTCTACTTACGGAAGAGGAGCCTGGACAACGCAGAATACGCTGACTCAATTGTCAACCACAGAGACCCAATTTAAAAAGAATATGAATATTATATATCCGAATCCTTCAAAAGGGATTTCCCATTTGAGATTTGATACAGCTAAATGCAACAGCGTGGATATAAGTATTGTGGATGCATCAGGCAGGCTGGTGTATAGTAAGAAAAATGTAAAATCTGATGAAGAGTTCGGACAAAAAATGTTATCTGGAAATTATATACTGAAAGCCGAATATAAAGGTGAAGTTGTATATAGTGGCAACTTCCTGGTATTGGGACCTAAAGGAGGAGATAATGACTAAAAAATGAATAATCAATTATATTTAACTGTGTTTTGGATGCTGGCTTCCTGCGGGATGCCGGTATCCTCTTTATATCAGGATGAAGTAATATCAGTCATCTCTGCTGAGAAAACAGAATGGGCAGGAGGAAGATCAGGAGTAAAGGGAATCATGTATACCGTTAAAGTAAAGAAAAATAATAACAGTATAGTTACGGTAAAAACACTGAGGGCAGAAGGAAATACTATTCCGTTTATTCAAGATAATATTGGAAATACAATTATGGTAAGAGGCAATCTTCAGTATAAAAATGAAGATGAAACCAAAATGGCTGATCAGGTGCCGGCAGGAAAACCTGATGAAAATCCTGTTTCCCTAAAAATAAATCCAAAAGACAATTGGATAGAATATAATGTACAAGGTTCACAGACGCTGCACAGAATAAACATTTCAAAATTTACTGCAGTTAATTTTTCCGGTGAGCCTGCTCCTTAATACCTGCTCCTTTGTACAAAAAACTATTTTCTATTGTATTGTGCCTTTCTGTTATCATATTTTTCAATAATATGATATATTCCGGTATTACTTTTCTGAAAAAAGAGTTGTATAAGAAGACACAATATAATATTACCAGGAGTAAATTCAAGGATTCAGAAACCGTGTTCTTTTCAGAAGCAGATATTGCAAATGTGGAGTGGAAAGAAAAGAAGGAGTTTATTCTTAACGGATATTCTTATGATATTATCCAAATACGGATTATTAATGGTGAAAAAAAATTCTTCTGTTATAGGGATAAAAAAGATATGATCATCAATTCCCTGGTAGATCTCTCAAAAAAGCTGGCTGTACAAAATATAGATTTACACAAGCATATCGACTTCCCTCTGCATCGTAAAAGTGGATGTAAAACCTCTCTTTTTTTTGCGGTTATTTCTCATAAAGAAGATGATGTTTCTGATAATTCAGATTTCAGAATACTCCCGGACTATAATTTTCCATCAGCAAATACATCCTATATATCCATTATTCCTCCTCCTCCTGAAATGTGTAGCCCATCAAAACAGATATGAATCGTATATTAATGGTAACACAAATTTGAATAATGAAAAAATATATATGCATGGCAGCGGTGTTAGGCTGCATTATAGCGCATGCTCAGCAAAATCAGGAGGGGACAATTGATGAAGTTAATATCCTGGGAAGAAAAAAAATAAAACAGGAACGTGCGGAATTTAAAAGACACGGACAGTCAGTAGAAACTCTTTCTGAGGAAGACCTTAACAGAAATAATCCGGCAGCAATAGATCAGACTTTATCCACCATGGCGGGACTGCAGGTCGATAAAAGAACCAATTTTGGAGGGCAGAGACTTGTTGTCCGGGGATATGGAAATGACCAGAAATTCAACAACTGGGGAGTGAAAGCATACTGGAATAATATACCGTTAACTACAGCAGAAGGAATCACTGTTCTGGATGATATGGATTTTGCTTATGTCAATAATGTAGAAGTTATTAAAGGTCCGGCAGCCACCATGTATGGAGGTGGAACAGGCGGAGCGGTCCGTTTTTATACAAGACCGGATTTTACAAAAGGAATTTCAGTTTCGGAAGATGTAATGTTGGGTGCTTTTAAAACCTTTCAATCCAGAACACAGCTGAATGCTGCAGATGAAAACTACTCTGTAAATGCTGCATATGGACATCTTGAAACGGATGGTTACAGACCCAATGGAGGTGGATTAAAAAACTTTTTCAATGTCAATGGTACAGTGAAATTAAGCAAAAAAGATCAGTTAAGTTTCCTTGCAAGTCAGGCTTATTCATACGAACACACTTCAGGACAGATTTCATATGACGATTACTATGCGGGGATTGATAATGGAAATGCAGCTTATATAAGTAAAAATGCCGGAACAAAAATAAAATCAACAAGAGTAGGATTAAGTAATACCGTAAGCCTCACTTCAAATTTAAGAAATTATACCACTCTGTTTTATTATAACGCAAACACGGAAAGTGTTTCCGCCGGAGCATATGGAGTGACAAGTTCCCCGAATGTAGGGCTGCGTTCTACTTTTACTTTGAAAAATGAATGTAAAGACTTTGAAAACCGGCTGGATTTTGGAGCAGAGATACAAAATTCTGCTTCTACAACTTCCAGCTATCGCTTTGACGGAACTAATCCATCACAACCATTACTGACCACAGGAATGTCCGGAGCATCTTATTTTAAGTATAATAATAATCAATCCACCTATTTTGTGATCGATTATCTGACGTATAAGCCCTGGGGACTTACATTATTAGCAGGAATAAGCGGTAACAGAACCAACTATGACAGGAAAGACCTTTTTGCTTTGCCAGGATTGGTAGTTGGGCGTAAGGACCAGTCTTTCAATAAGAAATATGACATGGCCTATACTCCTCACTTTGCCTTGCAAAAAGAATGGAAACACCAGATCTTTAATCTAAGCTATAGTGAAGGATATAATTCACCCACTGCAGCTTCTTCGTTTATAACTGCCACCAACACTGTAAATGATGATTTAAAACCTGAACGTGCAAGAATGCTGGACTTCAGTGTTCATGGTCTTTTACTGAATACAAAACTGGATTACCGTATTTCAGTATTCAGAATCGACTATTCCGATAAACTTACACAGCTGCTTTTACCAGGTAATACAAGTGGACAAACGTACTGGGCCAATACCGGAACTCAGAAAAATACAGGCCTTGAGTTTAGTATAGGATATCAGTACAGAACTGAAAACTCATTTATTGAGAGGATTGTTCCCTTTGTAAACCTTTCTTATTACGATACAAAATATAAAGATTTTTCAATCTATGATCCCAAATATCAAGACCCTGTTACAGGGAAGATTGTAGGGAAACTAATGGTATATGACCATAAAACTGTAGTAGGAGTTCCCAGAAATAAATATGCTGTAGGATTGGATATCTTTACCAAACCGGGATTTTATCTGGTGAATACCTATAATTATCTCGGAAATGTTTATTCTGACTTTAACAATTCCAATCTGGTAAAAGGTTTCGGATTGCTTAATTCAAAATTAGGGTTTAAAAAGTCATTCAATAAACTGGATCTCGATCTGTATGTGATGGGTAATAATCTTACCAGTCAGATTAATTATACATTTTTATTCTTAGGAAATAATATCAACGATTCAGATAAAGGAAGTAACTACACAGTTCCTACTGATCTCAATCCGGGACCTGGAAAAGCCTATTTCTTTTACGGATTCAATGTGAAATACAGATTTTAAATATACTTTTATATTCATAGATCTCTTTTTTACAACAAAATAAAAATGCCACAGTTCATGACTGTGGTTTTTTATTGAATTATACATCAATGAAATTCATATTGGATTTATCTAATTGTTAATTTTCTTTAATGAGATGGAAATATGTAGTAAGCATACATCAATTTTATATCTTTGTTTAAGAAAAAGCAGAAAATATAAGATATGATTGATAACTCGTTCGCTGTAAGTAAATTTGGCTTTTTGGGTGCCGAATTTTTATCTGAGCTTGAAAAACATGCTGTTGCTGTTGATATAAAAGCAAAAACAGAAATCATAAGAGAAGGGCAGAAGAATAAATTTGTCCCTTTCCTCATAAAAGGCTCTATCAAAGTCTTTACCCTTAATGACGGAAGAGAACTGATCTACTATTATATCAAACCGAAAGATAGCTGTCTCATGACCTTTTCATCCATTCTGACAGATTATATCAGCAGGGTATATGCCATTGCAGAAGAAGATTCGAAAGCGATTCTTATTCCTGTTTCTGTCATGCATGAGTGGCTTATCAGGTTTCCGGAAATCAATAAGCTGTTTTACCATGAATATGACCGAAGATTTTCAGAAGTGATGAATATGGTGAATGATGCTGTTTTCCATAAACTGGATAAAAGGGTTCTCAATTATATCAAACAACAGATTTCGTCTAAGGGAAACAATCCTATTAAGATCACCCATCGTGAAATTGCCAACAGTTTGGGGACTTCCAGAGAAGTTGTGAGCAGAGTTCTGAAAAAAATTGAAAGCGAGGGTGAAATTGTTCAGACTAAAGAAGGAATAAAAGTTCCTGTAAATGAAAATGTTAGAACAGTCTAATTTCAATTGTTTGAAAAGCTTATTTCTATTATTGATAAAAACAATTTGAGTGGTGACTTTTATCACCTGTTTTTGAATTGAGAACTCAATAAGTTTGTCATATCATAATTTAATTCAAATTGTATATGACAAAAACTCTCTTATTTTTGTCAATGTTTTCTTCAGGTCTTGCCTTTGCACAGGAAGATCTGCTGAAAGATATTGACACGGTTAAAACCAATACAGAAACCTCACAACCCGCCTTCAAGGCTCTTCAGATTGTAACAGGACAATCTACAAAACTGGCAGCCAAAAAAGAATGGTACATTATTGTTGCTCATAGATTTGGTGATATAAGCGCTGGATTTAAAGACTTTTTCGGTCTTGATCATGCTTCCACCAAACTAGGTGTTATCTATGGTATTTCAGACGCAGTATCTGTAAGCCTCTCCAGGGAAACCAATATGAAAACATTTGAAGGAGCCGTGAAATACAGGCTGGTAAAACAAAGTGAAAACTTCCCGGTGGATATTGTGGGGTATAACGTAATGGGAGCCAATACTGAACTGGATAAGGACACTTATCCTCACCTTACATTCAGTGACAGGCTTTCTTATCTTAGCCAGGCATTGATCTCAAGAAGATTCAGTGATAAGCTTTCCGTACAGCTTACGCCTTCCTTTGTGCATAAAAACCTTTACGAACCTACCATTGAAAACAAAAACCAGTTTCTGGCAGGGTTGGGAGGACGCTATAAAATTTCAAAACGGGTTTCTGTGAATGCAGAATACTTTGTGAATTTTGACGATCACAGTTTTTATAAAAACCCATTGTCATTAGGGGTAGATATAGAAACCGGAGGACACGTGTTCCAGCTTTTACTGACAAACTCCCAGATTAATTCTGATATCGGATATCTTACCAATGCCACAGGAGCATGGGGAAAGGGACATATTTTCTTTGGGTTTAATCTTTACAGAGTTTTTTAATATGAAAAAGCTAACATCCTTATTGATATTGTCGTCAGTAATCATAATGACGGCTTGTGACAGCAGAACTTACGAAGAGATTTCTGATAATACACCTATCACGGCACCTGTAAAATATACTTCAGATGTAAAACCCATTGTGGATAACAGCTGTATAGGCTGCCATTCTGCGGGAAGTTTTAAACCGCTGGTTACTTATGATCAGGTGAAAAATAATATTGACGGAATTTTAGACCGTATCCAAAGGCCTAATGGTGATCCCGGGAAAATGCCACAGGGAGGTTCATTATCTGCCGCTCAGATTAATATTTTCATCAAATGGAAAGCTGACGGATTACATGAAAATTAAAATAAATGATTATGAAAAAATTAGCATTATTAAGCGTATTACTACTCTCTGCGGGTTACGCTTCGGCACAAAAATATAGCTCTAAAACTGGAAAAGTAACTTTTGAAGCATCAGTACCTCTGTTTGACGATATCTTTGCCCAGGATGATAATAATATTGTGATTCTGAATGCAGATAACGGGGAAATGGCATCTGTTTCAACCGTTAAAAACTTTCATTTTAAAACAAAATTAATGGAAGAGCATTTCAATGAAAGCTATGCTGAATCTTCAAAATATCCTAAAACCACTTTCAAAGGGAAAATTGTCAACTTTGATAAAACAAAGCTTACCACAAGTCCTCAGAAATATACCGTTCAGGGAACGCTTAATTTTCATGGTGTGGACAAAGCTGTTACTTCTTCTGCCACATTATATGCAAAAGACGGCAAAATCTATATGCAGGGTGGGTTTGTAGCCAGACCGGTAGATTATAAGGTGACCATTCCGAAAATGGTAACCAAGAAAGTGGCTGAAAATGTCAACATCGAATATAACTATGTAATGGTAAAGCAATGAAAAATATAATCTTAGTATTGGGGCTGTTCCTGGGTTCATTGTTATCTGCCCAGGAAAAAACGAAATCAATATTTGATATTGCCAGAAGCGGAACGGTTGCTGAAGTACAGGAACTGATGAAACAGAACCCGGATGTGATCAATCAAAACAATGAACACGGATTTTCACCCCTTATTCTGGCCTGTTACAGAGGAAATACAGACGTTGCCGATTTTCTGATTGAAAATGTAAAAGATGTCAATTACAAAAGCCGTGAAGGAACGGCATTGGCAGGTCTGGCGATTAAATACAACAAAGACCTTGTAGAACATCTGCTTAAGAAAAAAGCAGATCCCAATATTGCAGATGAAACAGGATACACTCCTTTATTCTGGGCTGTAAAATCCGGAAATAAAGATCTGGTAGAACAGCTGCTGAAATATAAAGCAGATAAAACAAAGAAAGATTCAATGGGAATGACCCCTTTCGAATATGCATTACAAACCAATAACAAGGAAATTATTAATCTTTTAAAAAATTGATATGAAAAAAACTCTACTAACGCTTAGCGTGCTTTTTGCCAATTTCGCATTGGCACAGTTTTCGTCTGGAACGGTAAATTTACCGGCAACTTCCATGACGGTGAAATTAGATACGACTCCCTCTGGAGTAACGATTACGGTAACAGGTGACAGCAACTCTATGATGGGAATTGGTTTTGGAACTACAGGAATGGCAGTCGGTGCAGATGGTTTTATTTATAACGCTTCTGCCAACAGAGACTATTCTTTTAGCGGAGTTCCCAACACACCTTCAGCTGATGCATCTCAGGACTGGACAGAAACTTCGAACACCGTATCCGGATCTACAAGAACTGTAGTGGCAACAAGGTCACTTACAGGTGGAGCAGGAGATTTTGCCATTGCCAATGCTGCCGGAACCATCAATATTTTCTATTCCCGTAAAAGTGGAGGAACTTCTTTAGGATATCATGATGCAGGAAGAGGATATGCAACATTAACAATGACAGCTGCCACTTTATCTACCAGTGAAATTGCAGCCAATAGCAATAAGGTAAATCTATACCCTAATCCGGCAAAATCAACCGTTAATTTCAAAAATTCTGACAAAATAAAATCCGTTGATATCTACGAAGCAACAGGCAGAAAAGTGCTGTCAGTAAAACCGGATGGAGAAAGCATCAGTGTTGAAAATCTGAAATCAGGAAGTTATTATCTTGAAATTCAGCTTAAAGATGGAAGCACATCATATGAAAAACTGATCAAAGAATAATTTTTCGGAAAAAACACACCTCAATATTTAATAATGAATACCTCTGATTTTTCAGGGGTATCATTTTTTCTTAAAGTCCCGATTTCAGGGAGATTCCTTTAAAATTTATATATTTGTATATATCCTGATTCTTAATAAAGGAAAATTTTTTGACCTTATAATTTTTACGAGCCCTATGGAATTCAAAACCTTAGCAGAGATCACAATAGATGAACTTTTATCCGTATTCAATTACTCATTTTCTGATTATGTTGTTCCTTTTCACTTGACAAAAGAAGTGCTTGTTTCAAAAATTGCAGCAGAAAAATTAGATCTGAGTTTGTCTGCCGGAGCATTTGAAGAGGGGAAACTGGTTGGCTTTATCCTTCAGTCCGAAAAAATTGAAAACGGGGAGAAAATTATTTACAATGGCGGTACAGGAGTAGTTCCTGAAAGTAGGGGGAAAGGCCTGGTGAGAAAAATGTATGATTTTATTATTCCTGTTTTAAAGGATAGAAATGCCAATACCTTACTGCTTGAAGTGATTGAAGGAAATCAGCCTGCCATCAGAGCCTATGAAAATCTCGGATTTACAATTGTACGAAGATTACTTTGCTTCAACGGAAGTATTCAGCAGGGAAAAGAAAATGCTGAGGTTTCTATTAAGGATTTGAAAGAATTTCAATGGGAGTTGTTATGTTCTTTCTGGGATATTGAACCTTCATGGCAGGGATCTGTTTTCGTATTGGAACCGATGCCTGAGAATTATGTGACTTTAGGGGCTTATGAAGGGGAAAAGCTCGTCGGATATATTGTTTATGGCCCTGCATCGAAAAAAATATATCAGTTTGCTGTAGATAAGAATTACAGAAATCAAGGAATAGGTACAAAGCTCTTTAATGCTATCAGAGAAAAAAAATAATGGGCAGGCGATAGCGTTAAACAATGTGGATGATTCTTCAGAAAGTACTGGAAAGTTTCTTAGTGAAAAAATAGGACTGAACAACTGGCTGTCACAATTTGAAATGAAAAGGTCTATTTAAACAGCGATTAATTTTGATTCAAACAAAATAAGAGGTTTTAATATACTTTTAATCTCTTAAACTTTTCAGGGAGAAGGATAGGATGTAACTTTGCCGAAAATTTTAAATTAATGAAGCGAGGAATCCATTTTTTACTGCTGCTCATTTCCTTTACGGCTTTTGCCCAGCAAACCAGTATTGATACTGCCCAGGTTGTGATACCAGGAAGGCAAAATAATACTGAAGCACAGTCGAAACCTTATATGATCATGATATCAACGGATGGTTTCCGTTATGATTATGCTCAGAAATATAATGCTGAAAATCTTTTAAAACTGGCTAATGGCGGTGTAAAGGCTGAAGCAATGATTCCAAGCTATCCAAGCATTACTTTCCCCAACCACTGGAGTCTTATCACCGGGCTTTATCCTTCCCATCATGGTCTGATTGATAATTTTTTCTATGATTATAAGAGAAAAGAAGGATATGCGATGAGCAATAAGAAAAATGCTGAGGACGGGAGCTGGTACGGAGGAATTCCGCTTTGGGGGCTTGCTGAAAAACAGGGAATGGTGTCAGCCTCTTTAATGTGGGTAGGATCTGCCAGCGATGCAGGAGGGATGAGACCCACTTATTATTATCCATATCACGAAAAGTTCACGCCTTCCGAAAAGGTAGAAAAAGTGGTAAACTGGCTGAAACTGCCTGAAGATAAAAGACCTCATTTTATTTCATTGTACTTCCCGGAAGTAGATGGAAGCGGGCATCATTTTGGTCCTGATGCCAAAGAAACGGAAACAGCTGTTCATCTCATAGATCAGGCTATTGGTGATCTTGTTCAGAAAGTAAATGGCTTAGGATTAAAAAATGTTAACTTTGTTTTTGTTTCCGATCATGGGATGATTAAAGTAGACGGCGGTACACCTTTGGAAATTCCTGCTCTTCTTTTTGATAAAAACAGATTTGATTTTTATAATTCCCAGACTTTGTTGAGAGTTTATGTTAAAAATCCGGATGAGGTAAAAGTAGTTTACAAAGAACTGAAGGCTAATAAAACGGATGATTACGAAGTATATCTCGATAAAAAACTTCCCAGATACCTTCACTTTGCAACAAGAGACGACCAGTACAACAGAATAGGACAGATTCTTCTGATTCCTAAAGCCCCAAAAATATTTCTGGAAAAAGGTAAGAAAACATCTGTTGGAAAACACGGCTATAACCCTAAAGTGGTACCGGAAATGAAAGCGGTTTTCTTTGCCTGGGGACCGGAATTTAAAAACAATATGGTGATCAGCGAATTTGCGAACATCAATGTCTATCCATTGGTCGCTGAGGTTTTAGGATTAAAAATTGATCAGCCTATTGACGGGAAGCTGAAAGTTTTAAAAGAGGCCCTGAAAGAGAAGAAATAATTTTTAAAGATTAAAATATAATAGTATAAAACAAGATTCGGCGCACCAAAGGTGCGCCGAATCTTGTTTTATAAATTGATTTAGGAATTAAAAGCGTTAAAAAAATAAGTTTTGTGAACGTTAAGAAAATTCTACTGTTTGAAGCGCGGGAATTAAATTCGATACTAAATTAATAGTGAATCCACGCGAGTTTAGAATTTTTAGAGAGCAAAAATTATTTTTAGCATTTTAATTCCAGTCTTGAACTTTTGTTTCTTTTGTTTCAAGACAAAAGAAATTACAATTGAGAAGCAAATTCTTTGGCAAAATCTTCCAATTTAACACTTCCTGTAACCGGGGAACCATGATCAATAAAATCTTTCTGCACAACACCGGTTCTTATTCCTCTTCCCATTTCAACATATAGCTTAGCCATATCTTCAGGTAATCCTGCCTGCAGCATTCCGTTTAAAGAATCTTCATCAGAGAACTCTACCCATGGAAGTTCCGGCTTATTAACAGCAGAACCCAAAACTTTAGCAAAATCAGAGGCTTTTCTTATATCGCTTACAATATATCTGATAGTATTGGTATTTCCGTCGTTTACCAGTTCTTCTGCAGCAGCTTTCGCAATATCAGTTGGGTGTACAACTGGTACTTCAATACTCGCAGGATAATTTGCTCCAATGATTCCTGCATTTTGAATCAAAGGAATATCATTAAAAAAGTTATTGTAAAAGTATCCGGCTCTTAAAAAAGTAAAAGAAGTGTTCTCTGCTTCATTATATATTTTTTCAATATTGTGAAGACCGGCGATAGGGCCATTTTCTACCGGCGATTCTGCTCCTACGCTGCTTAGCATTACTGCTCTTTTCACTTGGGCATTTTTTAAAGCTTCAGCATAATTTTTTCCTGCATTGGTTGTGTTTTCCACGATCTTATCCGGACTGATAGCCGGAGGGGTCATTACAAAAACAGCATCAGCCCCTTCAAAAGTCTGAGTTAAAAAGTTAACGTCTGTGATAGATCCTATGGCTGGCGTTGCACCCATCGATTCAATATCCTGTTTTCTTGCCTCGCTGCTGCTTACTACTGTAATATTGTGCCCTTCTGCAATTAACTGTTGGGCTAATGGCTTAGCTACATTTCCTAGTGATCCTGTGATTACAATTTTCATATGTGAATATTTTTTTATTTCTGAGAACAAAGTTATATTTGTACTTACTTTTATACAAGTACTTACCCTAAAGTATGTAACTATGACAGCCATCAAAGAAAGTTCAACTATCCAGGAAAACAGAAAGACGGTACAGGATTGTCCTGTAATGTATGTTATGGAAAGAATCGGGGGATTCTGGAAACCTATTATCCTGTTCAATCTTTCCACAGGAGAAAAAAGATACAGTGAATTGAAAAAAGCAATTCCGGCCGTAACAGAAAAAATGCTCATCCAGCATTTGAAACAGCTGGAAGCAGACGGATTGATTATCAGAACGGCAAAACCGGTAATACCACCACATGTCACCTATAAACTGAGCGACGCAGGGAATGAACTGGCTCCTGTTATTGATGCCATGGCAGCCTGGGCATTTCAGGATATGGAAAGAAATGATAATAAATGTGCTGAAGGAAACAGATATATAACGAATCAGGATCAGAATGCTTTCAGCCAAAACCTGAAAAAATAAAACAGGCGCTTCGGAGTGAAGCGCCTGTTTCTGTTACTATTCTATCAAAGAATTATAAAGACTGCATATCAATAACGAAACGGTATCTTACATCACTTTTCAGCATTCTTTCATACGCTTCGTTGATTTCCTGCATTTTGATCATTTCAATTTCCGAAACGATATTGTGCTCTCCACAGAAATCCAGCAATTCCTGAGTTTCCGCAATACCACCGATTACCGAACCAGCCACCGATTTTCTTCCCATAATCATAGGAACTGTATTCAGAATAGGCTCTAAACCTCCAAGATATCCTACTAGAACATGAGTTCCATTGATATTTAAAGTAGCCACATACGGATTAACGTCATGTACATAAGGAACTGTATCAATAATCACATCGAATTTTCCTTTTACAGAATCCATTTGTGCATCGTCTGTAGAAATCACAACATGATCAGCACCCAATTGTTTTGCATCTTCAGTTTTCCCCGGAGTTCTGGAGAATAAAGTAACTTCAGCTCCCAGTCCTTTTGCCAGTTTAATGGCCATGTGACCAAGACCTCCCAACCCTACAACTGCCACTTTAGAACCAGGACCTACATTCCAGTGTTTTAAAGGTGACCAGGTGGTAATACCTGCACAAAGAAGAGGAGCTACGGCTGCCAGATCAAGATTTTCAGGCACTTTTAAAACGTGGTGAGAATCCACTACCACTTTTTGAGAATATCCTCCAAAAGTATGACCTCCCAGATGTTTATCCTTTCCGTTGTAAGTTCCGGTGAAGCCATTCAGGCAATATTGTTCAAGATCATGCTGACAGCTGTCGCAGTGTCCACAAGAATCTACAATACATCCTACACCTGCCAGATCTCCAACTTTAAATTTGGAAACTTCACTTCCCACTTTTGTAATTCTTCCTACAATTTCATGCCCCGGAACTACAGGATATAAAGATCCGCCCCAGTCATTTCTTGCGGTATGAAGGTCAGAGTGGCATACTCCGCAGTATAGAATTTCAATTTCTACATCTTTTGAGGTGACTTCTCTTCTTTCAATATTCATTTCTTTCAGATCTGCCGTGGTAGACTCAGCGCCATAAGCTTTTACTGTGATTGTACTCATTTTTTTTATATTTTAGTTTATTTAGGATCATTTATATGTTATGGTACCCGTTGCATTATAATCCGTTGTCAATAAGTAAACCTGCCGTTCGGAGTAGAATCCATAACGGTACAAAAGTCGAAAGTTTCATTTAAACCCAACTTATACAGATTACCGAATTACTTACCAATTTTACAGGCACTATTTCAGTTACAAATGAAAGTGGTAATTTTGAATAGTAATAAAAATGTACTTCATGGAAAATCAGGAGGTTGAAATCTACAACAGTGTTTCGGAATACAATAAAATGGCCAATCATGAAACCCTGCATCCGCTGGTGAGTATTATTGATTTTTCCAAATCCGATCCTATCTGCCAGCACCAGAGAAAATTCGGGTTTTATACCGTTTTTCTGAAAGATGTAATGTGCGGAGACATGCAATATGGGAAACACAGCTATGATTATCAGGAAGGAACTTTAGTTTTTATTGCTCCCGGGCAGACGTACGGAATTTATAATAATGACAAATTTATCCAGCCTGCAGGTTTTGCCCTTATTTTTCATCCGGATTTAATTAAAGGAACCAACTTAGGGAAGAATATGAAAGACTATTCCTTCTTCTCTTATGATGTGCATGAAGCGCTTCATCTCTCAGAAAAAGAAAGGGAAGTAGTGCTGGATTGTTTTAAAAATATTAAACTGGAACTGGAGCAGTCTATTGATAAACACAGCAAATCTTTAATTGTTAATAATATTGAGCTTTTTCTGAACTACTGTATGCGTTTTTATGACCGCCAGTTTATTACAAGAGACCATATCAATCAGGGAGTCATCGGGAAATTTGAAAATCTGGTGGATGATTATTTAAAATCTGAAAATCCCAAAAATATAGGTTTTCCAATGGTCAATTATTTTGCAGAAAAGCTGAATTTATCTGCCAATTATTTCGGAGATCTGATCAAAAAAGAACTGGGAATCTCAGCTCAGGAGTTTATCCACAATAAACTGATTGATATAGCCAAAGAACAGATTCTGGATCAGACAAAAACAATAAGTGAAATTTCTTATGATTTAGGATTTAAATATCCCCAGCATTTTACAAGACTTTTTAAAACCAAAGTAGGAGTTTCTCCCAGCGAATATAAAATCCTGAACTAGTCTTTTTCAAAACGGATAACACTATTTTTTTTCACGAATAACACAATAATGGTTTGTGAATATTTGTACCTGCATTTGTGATATTTAGGTTTAAATAATTAAATTTAAAGAGAAAAGTTTTCACCATTGTAAAGATGACACCCAATCAGCAGAATACCACTATTTTCGAGACTCGTTTCGGAAAAATTTTAGCCTTAAAAGAAAATGGAATTATCAGAGCCAGAAGTATCCGTTATGCCCATTCTGAAAGATTTAAAAAACCAGTCGCTGTAGAATCCTCTCTATCATCAATCATTATATCTCCGGAAAAGACTCCGGTGTGCCCGCAGGCTTTAAGTCCGCTTGTTGAAAAAATGATCGGAGCGACACCTGTTGAAAGTTTTGAAGCAGATGAATCTACCCAATATCTTTCCATAACCTGTCCCGAAGTTATTTCTGAAAATGAAAATCTCCCTGTTGTCGTTTGGATTCATGGAGGTTCCCATGAAATAGGCTGTGGAGATCTGGCTACAGCCGATCCTGCCGAATGGGTAAAAGAACAGCATATTATCGTTGTGAGTGTTTCATATCGTCTGGGATTATTTGGTTTTTTAGGGGGAGATAAAAAAAGACCTGCCAATTTAGGACTGTTGGATATCATCGAAGCACTAAAGTGGATTAAAAACAATATAGCTGATCTGGGAGGCGATGAAAATAATATTACCCTTCTCGGACAGTCTTCAGGAGGCGATGCTATTGCCCATTTAATGATATCAGAAGGTGTGGAAGGCTTATTCCAGCGTGTGATTATTCAGAGTGCTCCCCTGGGATTACGCCATAAAAGACAAAAAATGTCGGCAGAATTTCTGAAAAAAACAGAATTTTTGAAAGATGAAACCGACGTTTTAAAAATGATGGACGAATATAAAATATTGGTACCCTCTGTAATAAAATATGGTTTGAAAGCAGCAATGCCTTTTGGTACTCAATACGGATATTTTCCTTTGTGTAAAGAAGAAGAATCCGTGAAAATGTGGAAAAAAAGCGCTCAGAAATATGATGTTCTGATTGGCTTAAATAATGATGAAACTGCTTTTTATCTTAAAACTTCAGAGGCTTTAAATAAATACTTTGGAAAAGGATTGGGTTTAAAACTCATGGATAAAACAGTTGAAAAAACGACTGCGCTTATCTACGGAAATCCGGCAAGACAGTTTGCGAGTAACTTGGCTGAAGCCGGTGGAAATGTCTATCTCTTCAGGATTCATTCAAAATTAAAAGATAATCACATTGGAGCACCACATTGTATAGATCTCCCATTGATTTTTGGCAACGAAGCTGCCTGGAAATCTTCCGAACTGCTGAAAGATATTCCCTGGAGCCGTATTCATGAGAATGGTGTAAAATTACGGGCACTTTGGGCAGAATTTGCCAGAACCGGAAAAATAGCTGATACCTCAGAAAGACCGGAAATCCTGGAACTGCGAAAGATGTAATAATAAATCCAACTTTAGGAAATCTCTAATCTTAACCGAAATCCAACTGAAGACGTAAACATTCCCATCCTTTGGAGGGGTGGCAAAAATTCGAAAAATTTTTGACGGGGTGGTTCATCATATTCTCAATATTTATCTTTAATAATGAAATTATATATGCTAAATCAAGTAGTTAGTGTTGAATGTTTATTCATAATTATAATTTTTAATGTATATTTATTATCTAAACCATAAAAAATAATAATTATGAAAACGAACAGAGACTTCAAAGTAAGAAAACTGAACCGTCAGGAATTAAAAAGTTTAAAAGCCGGAGATATCAACAGAGACAGGGTATGTTGTACTTCCAACGAAGAAGGGTATTGTTGTGAATGGGCTATAGATGTTTGGAATTGCAGATATATTTACTGCTAAATCTTAAAGACCCTTGTCAAGGTTCCAAACCTTGACAAGGGTTTCTGTTAAATTAATTTTACTCCGGAATCCAGACACTCACATTTCCAGCGGGAACAGAGAAATTTCCCCATCCGTTTTCATCAATAATTACTTTTTCTTCGAAT
This sequence comes from Chryseobacterium sp. CP-77, assembly GCF_036362765.1. Classification (NCBI taxonomy): domain Bacteria; kingdom Pseudomonadati; phylum Bacteroidota; class Flavobacteriia; order Flavobacteriales; family Weeksellaceae; genus Chryseobacterium; species Chryseobacterium sp. CP-77. The sequence continues at coordinate 2,795,272 of NZ_CP143637.1, read as the reverse complement.
CTTTTCAGCAGGTCTTTAAACTTCTTTCCGGCATAAAGTTTTCCTACTTCCATAGGTTTGTTATAAGCATCTTTATTACTTAAAACGACTGCGCATCCACTATGTTGCTCATCTCCTGTACGAACCCAGCCGAGACAGTTGGCATCTTCAAAATAATCATGCTGGTCACCATAGGCATGTTCTTTTCTGGCTTTTAATAGTTCTTCAATTCCATCAATTTTAGGCATGAATATTTCCTGATCGTTGCCCTCTCTGTCCTTATCCGTATAATGAGCACCATAAAGATCCGGATAGAAAACACATGGATAACCGTCTTTTCTCAATAAAATAAGAGCATAGGCAAGTGGCTTGAACCATGGCTCTACAGGAGCTTCAAGATCCTGTAAAGGCTGCGTATCATGATTGGCTACCAAACTTACCGAATGTAGGGGATCTGCCTGGGTAAGGGTTTCATCAAAAATTCTTCTGAGATCATACGAAGCGCCTTCCCGTGATGCTGTATGAAAGTTATTCTGTAATGAACTGTCAAAAAGGCTCATGCAGCCTTCTGTCACTTCAATATACTTTTGAAGTAAATGTAGATATCCCGGAGCCCAGTATTCGCCTACGGCAAAAATATTTTTCCCGGAATTGGAACGAAGCAGAGTGAGCCATTCTTTGTAGAAATCAAATGAAATGTGCTTTAAAGCATCCAGTCTCACGCCGTCAAAATCTGTCTGGTCAAAATACCACTTTGCCCAATGGTTGAGTTCTTCCCGTACAAAAGGATTCCGGTGTTCGATGTCATTATACATCAGGTAATCATAATTTCCTTTTTCATCATCAATCATTTCCTCCCAGTCATTTCCATATTCAGATTGGATTTTAAAGATATGAGAGTCCATACCCTCGGCATAATCTACACCGCTGAAGCAGGTGAAGTTCCATTCAAAATCAGAATATTTTTTTCCTCTTCCGGGAAAGGTAAATTTCGTATAAGATTCTATTTCGATGACATCAGAAATCACTTTTTCCCTGTTTTCCTCATCTACTTTTACAACTTTAAATTTTTCAAGCTCATCACCTCCGGCTTTATGTCCCAGAACAATATCTACAATGACTTGTATGTTTTGTTTCTTTAAGGCTTTAATAGCTTTTATATAATCGTTTTTAGTGCCGTATTTGGTAGGAATAGTTCCCTTCTGGTCAAATTCTCCGAGATCATACAGATCATAGGCATCATAACCAATCGAGTAGCCGCCGTTTGTTCCTTTATAGGCTGGAGGGAACCATACAGAAGTAATTCCAAGTTTTGCCAGATATTTTGCCTGTTTTTCGGCTTCTTTCCACAACTTTCCGTCTCCTTCAGAATACCAGTGAAAAAACTGAATCATGGTTGGGTTCATAAATTTGCTGATTTGATTGATACAAGATAGCAAAAAAATATGACCTATTCATTTTCAAATTCCTCAAACGGGATTTTTAGTTGAACGGAAACCTGTTTCTTTTCTTCCGTATTCAGGTGGGAAAGAGATAACCCAAGCAGCCGGACAGCTTTATCAAAAGGCCGGAGTTCCCATAGTTTTTTTCCGGTGTTATAGTACTGTTCCGGTGACGAGAAATAATCTTCTTTTGTAATGCTTCTTGTAAAAAGAGAGAAATCTTTATATTTTATTTTTAATGTTAAAGTTCTTCCGAGAATATTATTTTTCTGTAATCTCTGATGAATTTCTTCAGCCAGGCTTTCCAGCTTTTCGTTAATCTGCTGTTCATCAAGAAGATCCTCAAAAAAAGTCCTTTCTACGGCTACACTTTTCTGAATCCGGTGAGGTTTCACTTCGGATGTATGAATTCCGCGAACCACATTATAATAATGCTGGCCGGATTTTCCAAAAAGCCTTATCAGATCTTCAAGTGATCTCTTTTTTAAATCTTTTCCTTTATAAATTCCTAAACTAAACATTTTGTTAGCCGTAACCTTTCCAACCCCATAAAATTTTTCTACGGGCAATTCTTCAAGGAATTGTTCCATTTTATCAGGATGAATGGTTTTCTGGCCATTAGGTTTATTGATGTCAGAAGCAACTTTAGCCAGAAACTTATTCACTGAAATTCCCGCAGAAGCTGTTAATCCGGTCTGTTCAAAGATTTTCTGACGGATTTCTTTGGCGATGAGGTTGGCAGATTCCATTCCTTTTTTATTTTCGGTGACATCCAGATAGGCTTCATCCAGAGACAGCGGCTCTACCAGATCGGTATACTCGTAAAAAATTTCCCGGATCTTTTTCGAGATTTCTTTATATCGGGCAAAGCGGGGAGGAACAAAAATAAGCTGAGGGCATTTTTCTTTGGCTGTTTTACTGGGCATGGCAGATCGGACACCATATTTTCTGGCTTCATAGCTTGCGGCTGCCACTACACCACGGTGTTGTCCTCCTACGGCTATGGGCTTACCTTTCAACGTAGGATTATCATGCTGCTCCACAGAAGCATAGAATGCATCCATGTCCACATGAATAATTTTACGAAGAGGCAAAGAAAAATCCATATACAAAGATATGGATTCCTTTATTGACGGTAAATTTTTTTGTAGCAGGGAAGTTTGAGATTAATGTGGTAGATATGGGAAGTTATAACCTATTTGTTTAAAATTAATTAAAAAAAATCATAGATTATTCCTAGGACATAAACTACTTCCATCTTCCTGCTTCCATCCTTTTTAAGCCTTCAGTCTCATGGTGAGAAGATGAGGTTCAAATCCTGCTTTTTCATAAGCTTTTATGGCAGATTCATTCTGAGCATATACGTCCAGCCTTACCTCAGTCATTCCCCTTGATTTTGACCAGGAAATGAGTTCATCGGTAATCACTTTATTGATTCCTTTTCCCCTGTGCTCAGGTTTTACGTACATAAATCCCAGATAAGCATATTCTTTAAACTGATAATAATCTTTCTCTGCTTTTTTGATCAGGGCATATCCTGAAGCAATGATTTCATGATTCTCTTCAGCAACAATTACGGTTGCCAGCGGAGATTGTATTAAATGTTTTAAATCATAATAATGAATCTCTCCTTCAATCAATGTACTGTTGAAAGGTCTTTCGGCAGTAACAACTCCCTGTTCAAATTTTAAAAGGATTTCTAAATCCTGTTCTGTGGCTTCTCTTGTGATCATGGTGTTATATAAATAAAATTTTAAAACTCATTGAAAATTAAAATTTCCAATGAGTTTTTATGTTGTTAAAGTTAAGGATAACTATTGTAAAAGCTTGTCGATGGTTTGCTGAAGTTCAGGATCTTCGGGAGATATTGCGTAATATTTTGCAATGGAAGATTTCTGATCAATCACCATATATCTCGGGATCCAGTTAAGATCTACATAATTATTGAAATCATTTTTCCAGCCTGTGGAAAACCAATAATTTTCTTTATCTTTCATATCAAATCTTTCCATACTTTTTTCAAACCCTTCTTTTGAACGGTCTAATGACAGAAATACAAAATCAATATTCTTATTATGTTCTTCTAATTCCTTCGCTTTTGGCAGCGCATTTAAGCAGTCTCTGCACCATCCTGCCCAAAAATCAATGACTAAAACTTTTCCTTTATGCTGATCCAGAATCTGTTGTATGGTAACGGTTTTCCCTTCTTCATCTTCCAGCTTCTGCTGTAAAGCTTCTTTTGAAAATCCTGTTTTAAGGACAGCTGGTGCTTTTTGTGAATAACTTATTCCAAAAATACCCATCATAAAAATTAATATCAGCTTTTTCATTTCGTACAATTTCATGGGTACAAATCTAAACAATGAATTGGAATCTGAAACTGATTTCCGGTGAATTAGGAAAAATTTATAATATTGATGGATTCTATGGAATAGGAGAGTGAGAGTGTGAAAACCACCCCGACAAAAATTCTTTGAGTTTTTGCTACCCCTCAAGAGGATGGGAATATTACGTCTTCAGTTGCAGTATTAGGTTATTTTTACTGATAGTTTTTAATCAGGCCTTTGACAACGGCAATTACATTGGGCATTGCTTTATTGGCAGCATTCAGAACTTCTTCGTGGGAAACGGCAAAAGCTACATCCGGTCCGCCAAGGTCTGTGATCACGGAAATACAGAAAACATCCATTCCCATATGTCTGGCAACTATAACTTCGGGAACGGTGCTCATTCCTACCATATCCCCACCAATAGCTTTAATCATGCCATATTCGGCCGGGGTTTCAAAGGTTGGTCCTTGTAGTGCCACATAAACTCCCTGATGAATTTTAATATGATGATTTGCAGCTGCCTGTTCCGCTGTGGCAATCATTTTTTTGTTATAAGGTTCGCTCATATCTACAAAACGAGGTCCGAGCTCATCGATATTTTTTCCCCGTAAAGGATGTTCGGGCATCATGTTGATATGATCTTTCAGGATGACAATATCTGCAACGCTGTAAGCCGGGTTTACACCACCGCAGGCATTGGAAAGAATAAGATTTTGAATACCCAGCAGATTGAAAACTCTCACCGGGAATGTTACCGTTTCCATCGAATGTCCTTCATAATAATGGAAACGTCCGCTCATCATCAGTACTTTTTTTCCTTCCAGGATTCCGTAAATCAGTTTTCCGGTATGTCCGGGCACTGTAGTTTGCGGAAAATGAGGAATATCTTTGTACTCTAAAACATGGATCTGTTCTACTTCATTCTGTAATTTTCCCAGTCCGGATCCTAAAACCACTGCAAAATCAGGGGTTTCCTGAATCCTGTTTCTGATAAAATCTGCAGTTTCTTTAATTTTTTCTAACATAATCTAAGATGATTTGATTGAATTCTTCTTTCTTATCAATCAATACATTGATAGGCCAGTAGTAAACAATTTCTCTAAGATAGTCAAAAGTTTTCAGACGCACATAGTCTTTTTCTGTGGTTAATATCAGTTTATATTCCCCTAATTTTTTATACTCGGCAAGGATTTTTTTAATATCATCATCCGTGAAATTATGATGATCTCTGAATTTTAAATGTTTTACCCTTTTTGAGAATTTTGCCAGATGTTCCAGAAGCGGTTTAGGGTTCGCAATTCCGGTGATCAGCAAAATATCATAATAATTCAGGTTGTTATCCGGAAGCATTTTATCTTTTCCGTATACATTTTCGTCATAACCGATGGATGAAAAGAATACTTTCTGTCCGTAAGAAGGTCGTATTCTTGAAATGTAATACCTTTTTGTTTCCTCTGTCAGCTCATCAGGACATTTGCTGACCATGATGATGTCAGCCCTTTTATATCCTGCTCTTGATTCTCTCAGATCCCCCGCAGGAAGAAGATAATCCTTGAAAAAAGGATCACTGAAATCGGTCATCAGAATATTGAATCCCGCCTTGATAGCTCTGTGCTGCATGGCATCATCCAGTACAAGAACTTCAAGATCCATATCATCGATCACCTTTTTGGCACCGGGAACACGTTCTTCGGAAACGGCAATGACAAAACGGTTTTTAAAACGCTCAAAAAGCTGCATCGCTTCATCACCCACCATTTTGTAGTTGCTGTCGTAATTGGTTACTTCATAGCCTTTTGTAAGCCTTCCGTAACCCCGTGAAAGCACTCCGGTTCTGTAATGTTTGGACAGGAACTGAGCAAGATACATCACCATTGGTGACTTTCCGCTTCCGCCCACAGAAAGATTCCCGACATTGATTATCGGTGTTTTGAATTTCGTCGACTTAAAAACTCCCAGATCATACATTGTGTTCCGGATACCCGTTACCAAATGATAACCAAGGGAAAAAGGATAAAGGTACCATCTTTTCATACGATTGCAAAAATAGGAATTTTAATAAGCATTGATGTAATATTCTCGAAGACTTTTCAACAAATATTTCGTTAAATTAAAGTATTTTTGTGGAGTTATTACAATACATTGAGATACTTTATTGAATTTTCTTACAACGGAAAGAATTATTTCGGCTACCAGATACAGCCGGATGCTATTTCTGTACAGGAAGAGCTGGAAAAAGCGCTGTCTATCATTTTGCGCGAAGAGATAAAAACTACAGGAGCAGGAAGAACGGATACAGGAGTTCATGCTAAAAAAATATTTGCCCATTTTGACACGGAAAAAGAGTTGGATGATCAGCTTACAAGAAGGCTGAACAGTTTTCTTCCGCCCGATATTTCCATTAAAAGGATTTTTCCGGTAAAAGATGATTTTCACGCCCGTTTTGATGCGACGTACAGAACCTACGAATATTATATTTCCCTGGAAAAAAATCCATTCACACAGGAATCTGCATGGCAGCACTGGAAAAGATCACTGGATATTAATGCTATGAATGAAGCCTGTAAAATTCTTTTTGAATATGAAGATTTCACCAGTTTTGCCAAGTTAAAAACCGACAACAAAACCAATATCTGTAAAATCTACAAAGCAGTATGGGAGCAGAATGGTTCAGAGCTGAAGTTCACGGTTTCTGCCAATCGTTTTTTGAGAAATATGGTTCGCGCGATTGTCGGAACGATGGTAGAAATAGGAACCGGAAAACTGAAGCCTGAAGATCTCCGTAAAGTGATTGAAGACAAAAACCGTAACGCTGCGGGAACTTCAGCTCCGGGACACGGGTTGTATCTTGTAGATGTGGGATATGAATTTTAAATAAAACTTAAAAACAAAATAATAATCATGTTATCAATTTTTATTCTTATCGGCGCTTACCGGTATTATGCACAATTAGCAGAAAGGTTTGGAAAAACAAAGTGGCAATACGGTGTTTTGGCTATCGGTATTTATCTGGGAACCCAGCTTTTGTTAGGCTTCGGTTATGGTATGTATATGGGATTAACAGATCCTGAATCCGCAGAAAATGTCAATTATACAGGATTTTCAGCAGTGAATATCGTTGGCTGGCTCATCTCTATTGTTGCGGTTTGGGGAGTTTATAAATTCCTTGAAAATAAATTTATAAAAGAAAGACCTGCAAAGACCATCGAAATTGAAGAGATTGGGAAGACTATTGATCAGTAAGTGACATATCGTTTCTATTTCAGCAGTCAGAAACCAGGAAACAAAGCAGAATATGTAGCGGATTGGATACAAAATGATGCTTAATATATTCATATTGTAAATGGTAGGTATCTGATATTTTCTATGACGATTTGCAAAAGTTGTAAAGGCAGTCCGGTTATAATGTCTTATTTTTGCATAGAATTTTATTTTAATTCTTTCTTTCGATTCGTACAATGAAAAAACAAGATACCTGGGGAATTATAAAGAGGCTGTTCTTTATCGGAATGAAATTTCGTTCTTGGTTCATCCTTACCCTTATCATTTCCATATTCCTTTCCATCGTTTCCACCTACAGGCCTTATCTTACCATGCAGGTGGTGGATAATGATATTACAAAGCTGCATGACAAAGCTTTGATGATGAAGCATATCTATATTCTTGTAGGATTGGTATTTGCTGAAACGGTTTTAAACTTTTTCCTGGTTTATTTTTCAAATTTTATCTCACAGAATGTGATCAGGGATATCAGAGAGCGATTGTATGCTAAACTGATCTATTTTAAAACTTCATTTTTTGATAAAACACCCATCGGACAGCTGGTAACGCGGGCTGTAGGAGATGTGGAAACCATTGCGACCGTATATACAGATGGTTTCCTGATGGTATTCGGTGATATCCTGAGAATTCTGTTTGTGCTGGTGATGATGTTCAGCACCAATGTTCACCTGAGTTATATTACCCTGGCAATATTGCCTTTAATGGTGGTTATTACAAGATTCTTCCAGAAAAGGCTGAAAAAAGCTTTCGGGGATGAGAGAAACTGGACAGCCAATCAAAACTCTTTTGTTCAGGAAAGACTGGCAGGAATGTCTATTATTCAGGTATTCAACAGACAGGAATCTGAGTTTAAGAAATTTGATGATATCAATATTACGCTGAAGGGAGCATTGCTGAGAACTGTATTTATTTTCTCACTGTTCTTCCCTGTGGTGGAACTTATTTCTTCATTATTCATAGGATTTATTCTTTTCTATGGAGGCTATATTACCATCAGTGCGGGAGTCGTGATTGCATTTATCCAGTATATTTCAATGCTGATCCGTCCTTTGAGACAGATTGCAGACCGCTTTAATAATATTCAGCGAGGAATTGTAGGAGCGGAAAGAGTGCTGGGATTAATGGATGAAGAAAACTCAATGCCGAATAACGGAACCGTGAAGAAAGATCATTTTGCCGGAAAAATTGAATTCCGGAAAGTACACTTTGCATATGATGAAAAACAGGAAGTACTGAAAGGAATTGATTTTAAAGTAAATCCGGGAGAAACCGTAGCGATTGTAGGAGCAACAGGAGCAGGAAAATCTACCATTATCAGCCTGATTACAAGATTATATGATATCAACTCCGGAAATATTCTGATTGATGATGTGGATTTAAAAGATTACGAGCTTTATAATCTCAGAAGTCATATCGGCGTGGTGCTGCAGGATGTATTCCTTTTCCACGGAAGTATTTTTGAAAACCTTGCCTTCGGGGATGATAGTATAACACTGGATAAAATAAAAGCGGGTGCCAGAGAAATTGAAGTAGATCAGTTTATTGAACAGCTTCCTGGTGGATACGATTATGTAGTGAGTGAGAGAGGTTCTTCAATTTCTTTAGGTCAGAGACAATTACTGTCTTTCCTGAGAGCTTATTTATCAGATCCGAAAATTTTAATTCTGGATGAAGCTACCTCTTCCATTGATCATGAAAGTGAAAAGCTGATTCAGAGAGCTACAGAGAAAATTACGAAAAACAGGACCTCCATTATTATTGCCCACAGACTTTCCACCATTGAGAAAGCAGACAAGATTATTGTGATGGAGCATGGTAAAATTGTAGAAGAAGGGAAGCATCTTGAACTTCTGGATAAGAACGGATATTATGCCACGCTTTACAAAGCTCAGCTTCGACATGAAGTGGAAATGGAAGAAAAAAAAGAATCATAATCAGAGAGAAACCATTCCTTTGAAATGAGATAAACAAAAAAGAGAGCCAGAAATGACTCTCTTTTTTTATATTTAATTAACTACATACAATTCATTACTACTTTTTAAAACTGCAGAATACAAAATTTTGAACCGTGTCAAAAGGAGTGGTGTGATCTTCAGTAATACAGTCTACTTTTTTAAAACTTTTTTCAAATTTTTCGGATAATGATTCTTCATCATACTGTTGAATATCCAATCCACTGCATTTGGTGGGACCGTTTTTCGAAAAAGTTCCGACAATCATAAAATGGTTTACCTTCTTTTCTGCAATATCAATATATTTTGAAACCTGTTCCGGGGTGGTCAGGAAATGAAAGGCTGCTCTGTCATGCCAGATATCATAGGTTTCCATAGGTTCGAAAGCCGTAATGTCGCTAGTGATCCATTTTACTTTGTCTGCTGCTGCTCCAAGTCGTTTCTGTGCCTTTTCCAAAGCTTTGGCAGAAATATCAAGAACTGTAATATTTTCATAACCTTCTTCAAGAAGAAAATCAACAAGGTTGCTGTCTCCACCACCAATGTCTATGATGCTGGCCTCTTTTCCCAATCCGGAAGAATGTATAAAGTCAAGGGAAGTCTGAGGTTTTTTCTGGGTCCAGCTTACCTGATCCGGATTTTTGGTTTCATATACATTTTCCCAGTGATTTTTGTTGTCAGAAGATATCATGATTCTTTTAATTGATTATTGATCTCTTCAAATTTATTAATTAATTCGTCAAGTTTGCCTTGCTGTTTCTTTATTGTTCGCGGTCTCAGGTAAAACCAGTTGAAAGCAATCCAGACAGATGTTAAAGCATAGGCCAGAATACCTGAGCTAAGGGTCATTCTTGAAGTATATTCGTACATATACAGGGATATTCCCAGAAACAACATGACAAAATAAAGGTTGAGTATAGTGGTCTGCATCCATTTCTGCTTATTTTTTACTACATACAGACTTTGCAGATATTCATGGTTTGATTGGGTCTGATCAATTTTGTAGAATATCATAAACATTTTGTTGTAGGCAAGCAGAAAAATAACCATTCCCAGCACGACAAGTACAATCCCGATTTTTGTAGTGATCATTTCAGGCTGGTAACGGTACCAGATCAAAAGAATCAATAAGGAAGTAGCGATTAATGCAATATTAGCAAAGATCAGTCTGCGCAGGTTCTGGTTTCTGAATTTTTTCAGCTTGCCGAGAAGCTCTTCCATATTGGGTCTGTTAGAAGTCTGCTGCTTCCATATATTGTTAAAATCTATATTAGAATCCATTTTCTTTAAACTTTTGCGTTAATTTTTCTTTTATCCTGTGAATCTTTACCCTTATATTGGATTCTGAAAGTCCTACGATATGGGCTATCTCAGCCTGTTTCACCTCTTCCAGTTCCAATGAAATAATAATTCTGTCCGTTTCAGGCAGCTCCGAAATAAACTGGTAGAGCATCTGGATCTGAGGTTCTATAGATTCCTGTTTTTTCTCTTCCAGATTGATGGGCAGATCGGTTTTGCTGAATTTCTTTTCCTTTTCAATCTGCCGGAGGCAGTTATTAGAAGCAATTCTGAAAATCCACGTCCCTATACTGGATTCATTCCTGAATTTCGGAAGCTGCTGCCAGACGATGATAAAGGTTTCCTGGGCAAGATCCTGAGCAAGTTCGGCATCATTCACATATCCCATACATAAACGGAATATCCTTTGCCAGTAGAGTTCATATATCTCTTCAAAAACCATTATTTCGCAGATAAAAAGTGAGTAAGCTGATTAAAATACCAATCCTTATCATCGTACATGATAAAATGCAAACCTTTTGAAGCATACTGCATATTGGCATTTTTTAAATTTTTGTACTGGTTTTCAATCGTTGGCTTTAGAGTGACAAAATAAGATTCCAGAAGAATAAGAGAAGGACATTGGATGTTTTTTATTTTCTCTCTGAGATCGGTATTATAAAAATCACAGTACATTTTAGCAAATGTTTTTCGGTCCGATTTCATACTCCAGTTGATTACCGTTTCCTGCATAGAAGTATCTGCCAGAAGACGGGGCATCGCCTGTGCCTGCATTTTCCGGAACTGCTCATCGCTCATAGCTGTCAATTGAGCAATAGCAGGCGAACAGTCATTATTTTCTTTCGATGTAAAATGGGGATCAGATAGTGCTGCCAGACAGGGAAGCGTGTCTACGATGATAATTTTACCTGCAAGCTCCGGATAATCTGCCGCTATGGCCAGAGCAAGACCGCCTCCCATACTGTGTCCGATAAGAATGGGTTTCTCAATTTTATTGTCTTTGATATAAGCGGCAATTCCTCTTTCCCAATCTGTAAAACTGGCATCTGTCTGAGGTTTTGTTCCGGCAAAGCCAGCCATTGTTAAAGTATAGCAGGTGAAATCTTTTTCAAACTTTGCGGTGGTTTCATTCCAGACGTCACCTGAAGAGGCAAATCCGGGAATGAAAATTAATGCCTGATCTCCTTTTCCTGTTTTCTTTACTTCAAACGGATAGGCTTTTTGCTGACCGAATATATTGCATACTGCTAAAAAAAATAACATAATAATTAAAAGGAATGTAAATTTTTTCATGATTTCTAAAGTTTTAAAGTGTATTTGTCTTTTAGAGACGAACCTTTAAAAAATGTTACACACTATTTGATTTTTTTTGAAAAAAAATATTTCTCCTCCTTCTCAACCCTTTTGTTCAGGGCAAAATCATATGAAATTTATTTTAGCTATTTTTTGTTAAATGGTTCAAATATTAAATTGATGAGTAGTTCCCGGGATGATTAATCCAATATTTTTCCATAGAACCTGCTGATGTCAAAATAGAATCCGGGAACTTTATATTGGTCCTTTTCAAACTCCTGATAATCGCACTTTCCCTTCAGGCTTTGAGATTTGGTTTCCATTTGAAATCTGTTTAAAAGGACATATTCATCTGTTACAGAAATCACATGAAAACCTGTTTCACATGCCAGACCATCACCGGAAGTAAGAATGGCATTTAATAATCCGTGGAAATTTCCTGCAATTTTTTCGGCGGCAGCATCATCTTTATTCAAATGATACAAGTAAGCGAGATAATTCATAGCCCGCAAGTCCAGTGGATTCTCCTCCAACGCACCCAAAAACAACTGGATCCCCTTTGAAAGATCTTTTTGTGAAATACCTTCGCCTCGGTAATATTTGGCTACTTCCTCAGCTTTCTTTCCTGTTTTATAAGGCTGATATTCTTTTTGAAATGTATATCCGAAATAAAGATGGCGGTACTGATTGCTGGTAAGGAGCGTATCATTCTGTTTTAATCTTTTTAAAAGCTTTGGATAATAGAATTCTGAATTTTTATCCTCAATATTTTTTTGAATCGCAGCATAATCCGGTGCTTTGAATTCCATTTTCTGAGCATGCAGAAAAGTCAGCAGTGTTAGAAAGAATAAAGAGAAAAATGCTTTGATACTCATAGTTTGTATAAGGTTGTTACAATTTTTTGTGAGATTAAAAATACGAAATATGCATCAATCGGATAATATCAACTTACTATTTGTAAAAAAAATAATAAAATATTGCCAAACTGCTACTTTGTGTCAATAAATTTACTAACTTTATTCGGAATTTGAGATGTTACCCCTGACATTTGAAGGGGTAGAAGGAATTTTTAACTAAAAAACTAAAAATATTAATGAGCAGTAGTAGTATACAAGATGAATTTAAAGTCTTCAAAGACGAATTAAGAAAGTTGAATATCGAAGTACAGAAAGTTGTGAAAGTAGGAAACGGCAGCATGGATTTCCATGAAGTTTTCTACAAATCGCCGAGGTATGAAGAGGTAAAAAGTATCTATGTCCAGCGTCATAATCTGGATCATATGATTGAAAAATTTAAACAGGCCTATCATTAAAAATAGAATATGCGCCGCAGATTTTCTGTGGCGCATGTTTTTTGTAAAATTTGTAATATTAATCTTTATCCAGTGTAGAGGTCTTTTTGGTGTCTTTCATGCCGATGTAAACGAGCAGGGAAAAAAGAATACAGCCTGTTATATACCAATAAAAATATTCTTCAGACCCTATTTTTTTAAACCAAAGCGCAATATATTCTGCTGTGCCGCCAAATACAGCAACCGTAACTGCGTAGGGCAAACCTACACCCAATGCCCTGATTTCAGATGGGAAAAGTTCTGCTTTTACTACTGCATTGATGGAGGTGTAACCGCTTACAATAATTAAAGCTGCCATAATCAGGAAAAATGCAACCCATATTGAAGTGGTAGTACTGAGGGCTGTAAGGAGCGGAACCGTACATAAAGTTCCCAGGATCCCGAATCCTAAAAGGAGCGGCCTTCTTCCGATTTTATCTGATAATCCTCCAAATACAGGCTGGAGACAGGCAAATATAAAGAGTGAAATAAAGGAGACTAATGTAGATTCTTCCTTTGTAAGGTGTACGGTATTCACCAGAAATTTTTGCATATAAGTGGTGTAGGTATAAAATGCCAGCGTTCCTCCTAAAGTTAGTCCCACAACGGTAAGTAATGCTTTTGGATGTTTCAGAAGTTCTTTTACGGTTCCTTTTTTCTTTTCGCTGACTTCCTTTTTATTTTCAAAAGCTTCGGTTTCATGAAGATTAGCCCTAAGATATAAGGCAATAATAGAAAGCATAGCTCCGATCACAAAAGGAATTCTCCAGCCCCATTCTTCAAGCTGGGCCTCAGTGAGTAATAACTTTTGTAAAATAAGCTGGATACCTAAAGCTATAAGCTGTCCGCCAATCAAAGTGACATATTGAAAACTTGAATAAAATCCGCGTCTGTCCTGGGTGGCCATTTCGCTGAGGTAAGTGGCGGAAACTCCATATTCACCACCCACACTTAATCCCTGAAGCAATCTTGCCAGTAAAAGTAACAAAGGAGCCAGAATACCAATAGACTGATAAGTGGGAGTAAGGGCAATCAGCAGAGATCCAAAAGACATCAGCAGGACGGAGAGCGTCATTGCTTTTTTCCTTCCGATCTTATCTGCAATGCTTCCGAACATCCAACCGCCGATAGGGCGCATAAGAAAACCTACGGCAAAAATACCTGCGGTATTCATCAGTTGGGCATTCAAATCAGAATCAGGAAAAAATGAATGGGAGAAATAAATGGCGAAGGCGGCGTAAGCATACCAGTCGTACCATTCAACGAGATTACCGATAGATCCGCCAATAATGGCCTTGATTCTTTGACCTGTGGAGATTGAGGTTGAGTCCATAGATGTTGTTTCCAGAAAGTTTTTTTATAATGACATCCAAGATACAAATTTCAGAAAAAAATAAACCGTTCCTAAAAAGAACGGTTTAATACTATATAAGAATGAGTTTTTAAAACCGATATCCAATGGAAAGCCCGCTTCTGAAGCCTGCCCATGGCCCGTCAACTTTTATTCTGGCACCATTGGCATTGGTTTCTACCGTATACTTTACAAAAGGAATATCCAGGTTTTCAATTTCCTTTTTAAGCTGAGTCTGCATATCAGGCGTCAGTACATAATCCGAGGTCATGGTAAAATCACCTTTTCCGCTTCCGTAATGGGCTCCAGCGATCCAGAAATCAAGGACAAGATTCTGGCTTCTGGTCAGAAAGAATTGTACACCAACCATTAACCCACCGCTGTTTCCTTTGGTGTCTCCCTGTCCTTTAAGCGGAATTGGATAAGTAACTCCGTTCGGACCTTTATAATCATAATAAAAATCAAAAGTATTGGAAGTAACACTTGAGTAGCGGTAATAAGGTGCAAAATAGAAACCTTTTCCATAGCCTTTTCCAATATAAAATCTAGGTTCTATTGTAAAATTAGTAGCTTTTACTCTCAGATTCTGGAATCTTTTTTCATCTTCATCTTTCAGAAAAGCATTGATAAAAGGTACTTTTCCTTCGGGCATTGTTCCGAAACCGATATTCACAGAAAGCCATTGGCTGATAGCTCTTTCATAAGACAGATTGATATTTCTGAACGCATAAGCCGTGACATTGGTCTTGATGATATTCATTTTCTCTGCCGGGCTGTTCTGAATTTCCTGAGCTCCCAGGGCAGAAAACAGGAAGCACGGAATTACTATGAATGCTTTTTTCATGACTCTATATTTTGTGATGTAAAAAAATACCAGCAAAAAACGGGCTGAATTTAACATAATAATTCGAATTTGAGGAAAGATTATGCAATTCCTTAACTGTTTGAAGTGATAAATGTAATATTCATCGGTAATTGATTGTCCTAATAGTATAATTCATCTTCAGACATGAAAAAAACTATATATACCATCTTCTTTCTTTGCAGTGCTTTTATGTTTTCGCAGGAGAAGAAAAATGATACGGCTGATGCAGGGACCCCTAAAGAAATTCAGGAAGTTATTCTGAAATCACAGCGTAAAAAACAGTTTGCAGACAAAGCTGTTTATACTTTTGACAAAGAAGCGCTTGCCAGAGCACGCTATGCAAAAGATTTACTCAGTACACTTCCGGAGTTACAACTGAATCCAGTAGAAAATACCATTACCAGTACGAAAGGCGGAACCACACTATTTCTTATCAACGGGATTGAAGCGACAGATATGCAGATCCGAAGTGTTGCACCCGGTGAAGTGGTGAAAGTAGAATATTATGATATTCCGCCAGCAAGATGGGCTACGAGAGCAGATACGGTAGTTAATATTCTGACAAGATCCACAGAAACAGGATATGTTTTCGGGGCTGATGTATCTACGGCTTTGAATACCGGATTTGTGAACGGTTCTGCCTACGCCAATTATACAAAAGGGAAAAATAATTTCGGACTTGAGTATTCCCTGAATCTTAGGGATTATAATGACAGAAGAGTCAACAGCATCTATGATTATCAGCTGAACGGGAAGCATTACCGGTCTGATGAAAACCGCAAAGATCATTTTGGATATACCTTTCAGAGTATAGCTTTGCGCTATACCAGACTTGTTCCTGACGACTATGCTTTTCAGGCTAAACTGAATATGGATATTTTCAGCAGGTTTTCGAAAGGAACAGGGCAGAGCGTCTTTACCGAAGATAATCTGAAAGAAGAACACCATATGTTTAAAAATAATGGCTCGGATTATGTGATTCCTAAGCTGGATCTATATTATTCTAAAAAGATCGGTGAAAAAGATGAGTTGAGTATTAATGTAGTAGGTTCTCATTACACCACCAATACCACAGAAACGGCCAAAGAATGGATTGTAGGTTCAGGATTGTCTGTATATGATAATGATATGGTATTGAAAGCAAAACAAACGAGTTTGGTTGGGGAACTTGCACATATCCATGATTTCAAGTCAGGAAAACTTTCATCCGGATACCGGATTTCAAGGTCTTCTATTTCCAATGATCTGAATAATCTTGCCGGATATTCTCAATATAATGTTACTTATCTGGAACAGTATTTTTATACTGAATTTGCAGGAAAGGTTGATAAATTCAGCTACCGTATCGGTGCAGGGCTTACCAATATTCACAATAAAAGTGCAGAAAATACTTTTGATGAATGGACTTTTACTCCAAAGGTTATTTTAGCTTATCAGCTTAAAGGAAATCAGAACCTACGTTTTACAGCAAGTTATAATCCGGTAAGTCCATGGAGTAATGCTTTGAGTAGTAACGTGGTGCAATTGGCTCCTAATATTGTTCAGAGGGGAAACCCCTTTTTACAATCTCAGCAGGTTTTTTCTAATAACCTGACTTATTCTTTTAATAATAAGTATTTTGATTTTAATGCAGGCTTATTTTACCGGTATACCAACAGGGTAATCAATCAGTACTACGTTCACGATGATGTATTGAATGGGTATGCCCTGACTTATGAAAACGGGAAGAATGCTCAGAGATATGGAGTTCAGTTAACAGGATCTTATAAACCTTTCGGGAATACTCTTTTGGTCATAAAAGCTGTAATCACACCAACTTCTGAAACAGTAAGAACTAGTAAAGGTGCTCTGATAAAAAATGACTATTTAGGAAATTACTTTTCGCTTTCTTCAGAATATAAATCTTTCTCCGTTCAGTACCAGTTCAATATTCCGGTATACAGCCTTAATGGAGCATTTCTTAATACGAATGAAAACCAGAATAATATTTTTGTGAGCTATAAACATAAGAACTGGACATTTTCTACAGGAATGTACTGGATAGGAATGCCTTCAGAATACAAAACGAAAAGCTTACCGGAAAGTCTCGTAGATTATAAAGTTCATACACAGATTATGAACAACAAATCCATGTTTGTATTAGGGCTGAGCTATGATTTCTCGAAAGGGAAAAAGACAGAAATTCAGCGAAAGCTTAATAATGAAACGGCTCCTGCAGCTACCTTTTAGATGCTAATTTGAATGTTAATAAGAAATCCCCGCTCATTTGTAGGAGCGGGGATTTTGTTTTATTATTTCTTAATGAATTTTGTGTTCTTTGTATCTGCAGCATTTTTTCCGCTGATCTGAATAAAATAAGATGCAGGAGGAAGATCTGAAATCTGGATGTTTCCGGACTTTACATCTGAAGTTTTAACCAGTTTGCCATCCAGGCTGTAAATATTGGCCCTGGAATAATTATCCGTATTTCCTTTGAAACCGATAAAATCCTGTGCAGGATTAGGATAAACCACTAAGTTTTCTTTTTTTACTGCACTGTTTACGCCCAGGAATGTTTCACTTAATGCAAATGTAGTTTTTACATTCTGGTTGATGCTCAACAGTGGAATGCTGATATTTCCGCTTGTAGAATTAAGCAGGGCATATCTGTGAGAAGCATCGTAATAAGAATAGGCTGTATTGGTTATTGCTCCGATAGGGTTAGAATAAGTAACATCCAGAGATGAATACAGATTGAAATTCTGTGTGAATTTTACTCTAAGAACATTACTGTATGTTTGATTGCCTATAATTAAAGTTCCATATGCATCAGCAATGGCTGTCATTGTGCCACTGAATAATCCGCTGGCAGAAGATGAGGAAAAAGTACCTTTGGCGGTGTCGTTCTGTGTCGGTCCGTACGTTGTTGGATAATTAATATGAGTACCGTTATCCACACTAAAGTTTAAAGTGGCCTGTGTATTTACAATTCCTGTAATTTCCAGTTTAGAAGTTGAAGCTTTGTAATAAACGGTTGTTGCTCCGTCTACCATTTTAAGAGTAGAACCCGGGAAAGTTGCTATTTCAGTAGAACTAGGAGTTGAATATGTTGTTTGTGATGCTGCTCCCATCGTAAGCCCTCCATTGGAAAATGTTGCGTTAGGACCTGTTGCAGAGTTGTTTACGGTGCCGGCTGTGTTGTTGTAATTAACAATATTTCCGGAAATAGGGTCATTGGCTGCTTTTGTAAGCGTGATCTGCGCAGACATCATGGCAGATGCTCCTAGTAAAAGGAGTAAAGATTTTTTCATAGTCAAAATTTTTTTTGTTAAAAATAATTAAAAAATAGTATTCAAATGTTAATTTTTTTCCTTTTTAATTATATTTTTAATAAAAACGCCTGCTGATCGGATCAACAGGCGGTCTGTGCGTTAAAAATGCTTGGGTTTAATTGTTTATTACCATTTTACGGTAAGCATAAATATCTTCAATGGTTACGACACTCATTTCTTTTTTGATGGCAAAGTCCACAATTTCAGGAAGTCTTGCCATGGAACCGTCTTCATTCGTCAGTTCACAAAGTACGGCATCTTCACCAAGATTGGCCATTTTTACAAGATCTACACTGCCTTCAGTATGGCCGCGCCTTTCAAATACACCATCTTTTCTTGCAATCAGAGGAAAAACGTGGCCCGGACTTGCAATATGCTCTGCCTGGGCATTTGCTGCTACAGCGGTTCTGATTGTTGTCACGCGGTCTTTGGCAGAAACTCCCGATTCTACGCCTTCTCTTGCCTCAATGGAAATCGTGAATGCGGTCTGGTTTTTTGAATTGTTGTTTTCCACCATTGGACGAAGATTAAGGTGGCGGCTTTTTTCCTCGGAAATACAAAGGCACACGATACCGCTGCATTCGCGGATCAGAAGTGCCATATCCTGTTCTGTAATAGTGGAGGCGGGAAAGATGATATCGCCCTCATTTTCGCGGTTTTCATCATCTACCAGTAGAATTCCTTTTCCCTGTTGTAATGTCTGAAGTGCTCTTTCTACACGTTCTTTGGAGGTTGCTCCGAATTGTTCTAATAATTTTTCCATGTTATTTTACTTTTAAAAGTTAAAATACACTTCGGTACATGGAAATGAAATACAACACAACAAGAGTCCATAAGGAATCTTATTGGTCATCTCATTTTCTTCTCCCATCCAGACTTTAACTGTCGGTTCCGGAATTTCACCAGATCAGTCCCTTCCGAAGAAAGGAGTCGCGGACTGTAACCGCCGGTAGGGAATTTCACCCTGCCCCGAAGAAAACTTATACTAAGTTTTGCTGTATGTTGTAATTAAATTTTTATTTCATTAATAGTATTTAACGCACAGACCGCTAATTTCGGGAAGTTTTTTGAATTGGAGAAGCTTTTTAATCATATTTAAGCAATGACTCTTTTTGAAATTATATTTTCAGACTGTTCTTAATATTTTTTCCATCTTCTTTCCTTTGGCCAGTTCATCAATCAGTTTGTCCAGGTACCGGATGTTTCTCATCAGTTCATCTTCAATTTCTTCCACACGATATCCGCAGATGACTCCTTTGATCAATGAAACATTTGGATTGAGTTGAGGTGCCTGTTCAAAGAAAGTTTTAAAGTCGGTTTTGTTGTTAAGGATGTTCTGCAGATCACTTTCATCATATCCCGTCAGCCAGAATATGATCTCATGCACTTCTTCTCGGCTACGTCCCTTTTTCTCAGCTTTTTGAACGTAATGTGGATAAACACTGGCAAAAGCAGTTGTGAAAATTCTGGTGTTCTGCATGGGAATATATTAGATTAATTTTTTGATGACTCCATCCAAAATGGTATTGAATTCTTCAGGTTTCTCCAGCATAGGATAATGTCCGACACCTTCGATGGTTACATAATCATAATTTTTCAAATATTTTCTGTTGTTTTCCAGGTGAGTCGGAGAAGCATCGGAATTAATAGCTATAACGGGTACCTGAATCTGTTTTGCAATTGTTTTGAAGTCTGTTTTATATAAAGGCCACAGAGCATTGATGGCCAATTCAGGTTCATTTTGAAGAAATTCATGCTGTACTCTTTCTCTTACCGCAGGCGGTGTTCCTTCTGCAAACAAAAATTGCGGCAGAAAGTTTTCTACAGTGTGTTTGAAGTCCTTTCTGTACTGAGAAAGCACTTCTTCAGTTTGTTCCCTGGTAAAAGATTCGTCCAGATTTTTTAGAGTGTCTATCAGAATGATGGCTTTTACCTCAGGAATTTTTAAAGAAGCTTCCAGGACATAAGCTCCGGACATCGAATGTCCTACAAGAATTATTTCCTGCGTGTTAACAGCATCAGCCACTGATTTAATATCATCAGCATATCTTTCGCTTGTCCATTCCTGTCTTGAAGCATCTGATTTTCCATGTCCGGCAAGATCCATCAAAACAATATGATATTGGTCTTTGAAATATTCTTTCTGGCTTTCCCACCATTCGGTATTGCCAAGCCATCCATGGATGAAGATCAGCGCAGGATTTCCATTTCCAGATTCTTTATAATGAATTTTCTGACCGTCTGATGATATTGCGTATTTTTCCATTTCAACAAGAGTAATTAAGTATATTATATTTTAGATCAAATTTACAAAAAGGCTTCAATCATAATGGTTCTGTATTGTTAAACTTAATAGAAAAGCAAACACTGCAATTTACAGTGTTTACGTTTTTATTTTATTTTTTTGATTTGATGCTAAAAATAATAACTCCATACAGGATTCCGGAAGTATCTTTTATTTCACATTTAAAATACAGCAGATTTTTTAAATACTTTTGGTAAAAGACTTCGGTCAGGAAGGTAATTCCTGTTGGGAGTGCATTAGAAGCGTATCCTTCAAAGCTTTCTATTTCGTATGATACTTCATCTCCAAGGAAACGGAAAATCTCCTTTAGAATACAATGAGTCATAAACACAAATGGTACTATGGGATGATTTTCAAAATGCCCTTTGCATTGATTAGGAGTAAAAGGATCTGTTGAAATTGTAAAATGATGAGGTATTCCGGTATTGATTATTTTGCTTTCAGGAAGATTTTTGTCATGATATTCTACCGGAACTGCACTGAAAAGGTCTTTATAAAAAAGTTCGAATGCTTCACGGGTGATAATATAATAGTCCAGCTCTGCAGAATAAAGGAGCTCTTTGGAATCAATCTCTCTTATATAAATGTGAGATTTTCCCTTTCTGTCTGATTCAAGAATACATTCGCTGGTAATGGTAATGGCAGCCGGTTCTTTATAAGATAACTTTCTGATCCTGATTTTTTCGCCGAGGAAATACATTTTTTCTCCGGTTTTATCGTTCAGAATGTTATACAGGCTGAGACTTCCAAACGAAAATAATAGTTTTATTAATTGTGAGAAATTTTCATTTTCAAAATTCCAGTCTTCTATCTCTGTTTCTATTGTATGGTCTCTGAAAGTTATACCTTCAGGAATAGAGAGGTACGGCGCCGTTTCTCCGAGAAAAGGAATGATGTCTTTGATGTTGATTGTTGTCATTTTGATGAGGGATTATTGGGTTATTAAACTTTTTCGGTTGTGGATAACTTTTCATCATTGTGTAAAACATTATCTGTGCTGATTATGGTTTATGTTCTTAAACCGTTTTATTCAGGAATCAGAAAAAACAATTGCCAATCATTGTTATTCTGATAGTGTTTTTTATAAATATATTTTTAATTAATTGAATATAAATATTTTGTGGTATGTATTTCTTTATTTGGTGATTTGTTTTTGATGCAATTTATAAAAAATATTCATAAAGATTTATGAATAAATAGATAAAATTTTAAATTATTACTTTAAATAAATAAAAGAGTAAGGCTGAAAAACTGGGGTTAATTTTATCCACAAAACTTATCCACATGATTTTCTATTGTGGAAAATCCTTAAAAAACTATATTCATTATAAGACAATGGTTTATAGATGTTTATAAAGCTTGTTTTCAATGGGTTAAAAACTTATCCATAGTTTATCCACAATGGAAAAAAGGATCATAGAAAATTATCCACAAATACTTGAAAATGTGGATAACTGTCTGTTTTTGATTTAAAATATTTAAAATCAATATCTTAATTGAGTTGGATTGATGTCCGGAGATTTTATTTCAGACTTATCCACAAAATTGGAGGCTTTTACTGCTGATCTTTATAAATATTCCAGAAATTAAAATCCGTCATAGGAGCATCAGTAATTCCTATATTTCTTCCCATTGTTACTATTTGTCCTCTGTGATAGGTACTGTGAAGAATAGCGTGCTGGATATACTCGTATTTGGAAAAATCGCATTGAAACCATTGGGATTCTATTTTTACATTTTTTGTAAGATCTTCTTCAGACAAGCTTTCTACATAATCTGCCAGTTTCTGCGAATTGTTTTTTATGGCATTGAAAACATCTTCTTTGCTGGTAGTCTCTGTTGTTTTTACAAAATCAAAATCATCCTTTTCAGAAATATGGCTCCACCAGTATTCCTGGGTTTGCCAGATATGATGTAATGTTTTTAAAATAGTTGGAAAACTGGAAATGGTTTCCTGATTCAGCTGTTCGTCAGACTTTGTGGATAGCCAGTCGATGTATTTGTTGACTACCCAATTGTTGTACTGCGCACTTTTGCTGACTAATGTTTTTAAGCTCATAATATTAATGTTTAGTTGTGTGTGTAAGGGTGAATGTTATAAACCAAAATGCCTGTCCTGGTCTGAGTTTTCAGGATTGATGAGTGCTTTGTTGCTGTAGGTCGCCGCTTCAAAATCACTGATGTTTACAGAAAGAAAAGAAATATCAGGCAGCAATTCTGAAAGCCCCGTACAGATTTTCTTGGAAAGATTAGCTTTTTGTTCTGTATTGCGTCCCTGCATGATATACCCAAACACATGTAGAAAATTTTTCTTACCTGTGCCTAATCGGTAATATTGATAAGGCTGAAGCCTTACTTTGATGTCGTTGGGAGCAAATAGTCCTGTTGCGTCTGCTGCTTCGTAAACAGCATCCATTAATTCATCCGGTGTTCTCTGCAGAAGAATATCCTGTGAGCAATCTATTATAAAATGAGGCATAGATTCTATTTTGTGTTTGATTTTGTGTGAGATAAAAGTAGTGAAAATTAGTAATGGATATCCAAAATAAAAAACCACTCTTAAACAGAATGGTTTGAAAAAGTGTATTTTTTACTTTGTGAATGCTGATTTTATGGATTTGATTTTTTAATGCTGTATCGTGGTTTTACAACATCGGTCATGTCGAGGACAATATCATAAATTCCATCTTCAGAAATTGGGAAGGCATAGGCATCAAAGGCAATACTTTGATTATCATTTTACTTTGTAAAGTATAAATTTAGTACAAAGGCTCTCCATTGAGATCCGTAGTCAGTACCTCACTCATATAATCAAAAAAAGGCCGCATGGCAAGCAAAGTCAGAATGACTTCCTTCTGAAAGCTGTCTGACAGAACCTCCTTATCCGTAAATTTCCGCATCACCAGGAATTGTTTTTTCCTGATCAGATCAATAGCCGGATGATTTTTATCAAACCCACGAGGTGCCGTTTTTACAGCGTCTCCTTTCAATTCTCCGAAATATTTGATGAAAGTTTTATCAGAGATAATTTTCTCAATTTCTTTACTGCTGATTTCAAATTCTTTACGGATGCGAAGCAAATCTTTGGGCTCTGGACCCCAGAAGCCACCTCCTACAAAACTGTTACCCGGTTCCAGCTGAATATAATATCCGCCTCTCAGCATAGGCTTCGAACGGGAATATCCCACCCCGAAATTGGTTTTATAGGGTGTTTTGTTTTTGGAAAAACGGACATCATTATAAATCCTGAAAATATGCATTCCTTTAAGCTGATCATGCTCCTGAAGTTCATTGTAGATCTGGGTAAATAAAACTTTATTTTCCTTTACAATGGTATCATATTCAGATTTGTGCTTTGCGAACCATTCCCGGTTGTTATTTCCTTTCAGATGGGTGAGAAACTCAAATGCTTTTTTCATATTCAGATCAGGATTTTCCTTCGTTGATATATTCTTGATAATCTTCTTCTAATTTGTTAATTTCCTCTATCAGGAAATCATAAATATTTCCTTCAAATATATCGTAATCTTCCTCGTCATATTTGTCGTACTCCACTTTGATGATGCCGTTGTCGGTATAAGCTCTGTACAGATTTCCGCTGCGTTTGAAAAATAATTGGCCCAGAGGTTTTTCTTTATATTCAAGCGCTTCGGCATGTTTCTCTTCAAAACCCATCCATGAAGGCATTTCTTTATCCTGTGAAAGGCCATATACAAAAAAGGCGTATCCGAATTTCCAGGCCGGAAGAACATCAAATTCTTCGGGCCGCTTCCATACTTCTTCTTTAACTTCAAGAAGCAAGGATCCAAATGTTGTCAGGAAATCCTTAACATCTTCACTGAATGTAAAACCTGTACTTTCTTCATACTTTGTAATCTGTTCTTCGGTGGCTGGATTTGCCAGGGAACTCATTACGAAAAAATCATCATTTAATTTCTTTTTCCTGTCCCAGAAATCTTCTTTTGTTGTCATATTTTTTTGTTTGGTTTGTGCCGTCATCACTGCATGGGTTGTGGAAACAAATATAGGGGAAAGCTAGGGGATAAGAGACTCATTAAGGATCGTAAATCTGATCCTTTTCATCAGCCTATGAGAGTTGGTATCAATAGCACTTCGACCATGCAGCATTAAATCATTTCTAAATAAAATCAAATCTCCTTTTTTTAATTTAATATTAAAAGAAAGATGTTTGAAAAGCTTATCAAGATTGTTTAATTCCTCAATTTCGACTTCAGTAAGTTTTGAAAAAGATTCCATCGTAATTCTGTCGTAACAGATTTTATATCTTCCGTTTTCTATTTCTAAAATACTTCGTTCCTGATTTTTGAATTTCCATTTTTTATTCAAAAGCTTCTGTCTTTCGTCTACTGATAAATGTCTTAACAGGTCATTCAGGAACATAAATGTATTGATGCCCTGGTCTTCTTCTGCAGGTTCCACACACAACAATCCTACGGTATCAGGAATTTGATCAAAATCGGCACAGTCTGTATGTAATGGGAAAATTAGATTTGAGTTGGCAATTGATGTGAAAAAATTATTACGGCGGGTTATTTTTACATCAAAAACCGCTTTGCCATTATTATTCCGTTTCTCATTTAATACTACTCCTAAACGACCGATAAATGATTGTAATTCATCATCATGTGGTGGAAAATCTTTTACAATTACCAAAGATTTTCCCTGTCGTAAATCTTCTGTTATTTCCTGGAGATTAAGATCTTGCTTCCAGTTGTAGTTAATTAACAAGTCTTGTATTTCCATCTATAAATATGAATAATGATCCGTCCTGCCCATGTTTAGGAAAATTACAGATTTTTTCTTCTAAATCTGTAATCATAACATAGTCTACATATTCCTTATTTTCTATGACATAATGCATACAGGATATATTTTCAATTTGATCATCCCATTTTAGTTCAATATGAGTTGGGATTTTTGTCAGTTCATGAACCTTTGAAATCAGTTCTCCGATTGAAGCTGAGTTTTCATCAATATCGATATCAATAAATTGAGGAAACTCATCGTGTTCCACTGCGAGTATTGTCTTTAATTCAATTTTCATTTTGGCTTATTTTTTTGTAAAATCTGATTAAGAAATATTTTACGAAAGTACAGATTTACTTGTTAATCAAATTACATTGCTATTTGTTTTCCCTTGTACTTAAAAGAAGAGAAGAGTATTATATTTTACGAACATTATAAATAATATTTTGAAAAATATAGTGGTCTATTTCTGTTTCTGTAATTCCGGGATTATTATTTTTCCATTTGAGAAACAATTTTTCGTAGTCAGTTGTAGTTTTAAAATCTCTGAACAGGATTTCCTTGAAATCATTAAATTCTTCAAAATTTAGTTTCCAATGATTGAGCAGATTTCCTTCTCTTATTTCAAGTAATTCATAAATGGCTTCTTCATTATTTTCATCATCATATTCTCCACGAAAGGCATCGATCCGAATTAATCCTGAAAACCAATCAAACTTTGTATTAGGAAATAAATCTTTTAATTTGTGAGTTTTGTTTTCCTTACTGAACATCCATTTAACATTTTTGATCAGCAATTCATTGTCTTTTATTTCAAAGAATGCTACATATCCTCTCCAGCAAGCACTGAACGCTCCTGTATGTTCCGGTCTGTATTCCGGAAATTCATTAAAGTAATACTCTAAAATTTCATTATTCAGATAATATTCTTTTCCTTCATAGAATAATGAATCACGAATCTGTTGGGTCATTTGTGTTTTATTTGTGAATAGGATTTCAAAGCAAATATTTAATAAATAGCACTTACTATCATCTTACAATTTTAATCTTCTGCAAAACCCCTTTCTCATCTTTAAAACTGAAAATATAAGTTCCTCTTTGTACTTTAGATAAATCTATATTTCTGTTATAATAGGCAAAGCCCCTGTTGATCACTTCTCCATCTAAAGAGTAGACGGTAAACTCAAATTGATTGCTGTTATTTTTATTGCTGATGATAAAACCGTCTTTGGATGCGTTGGTATACACTCTTGTTTTGGTCTCACGATCGTCATTGGCTGTATTTGATGAGAGTGCATTCTCAGAAATATCAGCTGCCTGTAAGCTTTTAATAGCTGATTTGGTTACAGACGTTGTACTTCCGCCGATGATATATAATTTATTGTTATAAACTTCCGCTGCAGCATGTCTTCTGGGAATCATATTGGATGATAGCTGGTGGAATTTATTGGTTGTTGTATCAAAGTAAGCCAGAAACGTCTGATTATTATAACCTCCTGCAATGAAAATCTTATCACCGGATACCGCTAATGTATGTCCTGATATCCCGGCTGGCATCGTAATCTGATCGGTCCAGCGATTGGTATTGATGTCGTAGATATTGATCAGGCGGGATGAAGTACCGTTGAAACCGCCAATGACATACAATTTATCATTCACAATTTTGCCCTTTGCTTCTCTGGCGGTGGGCATATCCGGCAATGGATGCCAGGTATCTGAAGCAATATCATAATATTGGAATCTGTTGGAAAATGCAGTGGTTGCAGCGCCGTTCAGTCCGCTTCCGCCGAACACATATATTTTCCCGTTATGGATGGCAGAACCTGAATTTCCTGTATACGAACGGTTCACAGCTCCCTTTGTTACTTTTTGGGTTTCAAGATCTACAATTTCAAGATGGCTGTTTCCCCAACCATTGAAAATATAAATTTTATTATTGTAAGTCTCCGAATTAGCAAATTTTTTAGGACTTATAGTTGCATTGAGAACACTCCATTTGTTGTCTGTAATATTGTATTTTTCAATATAATTGGCCATACCTCCGCTTTCCTGATATCCGTTGCTCACATAGATATTATCGTCTACGATGACACTGGATATGGCTCCTCTGCCTGCAGACATATTGGCGAGCGTTTTAAATTGAAGTGTTTGTGCATGGGCGAGCAGTGAGCCCAAAAATGAAAGGAATAATAATTTTGTTTTCAATGGTATAAGGTTTAGTGTGTTTGTTTTATCAGATTTTCTTTATAGAAGTCCGGATTTATTTTAGTACCGGACTTTAAGAGAATAATCATGGTTTAAAGATAGGAAAAAGTTGAAGAGAATTTTAAAATTACTTTATTCAGACAAGCAGGGTAGAGATGCTTTATTTTTTTCCACAAAGTCGGGAGACTTTGCGGAGTGGGTTGTTTTTGTAAGTTGTTGAAAATTAAATACTAAAGTTGCGGGCTTCTTCGAAAAATTACAAAAATGAAACCATGATATTTAACATATCATACAGCGGGGAAAATTGATAAATATCAGCTGCAATGGTATGATGAGGCAGGTGTTTCTTCGCTAACTTTGAGTATGAAAAAGGGATTTATGGTTCGTTTTTCATTGTTAATTTTCACAATAATCTAAACAAAAATGCTATGAAACAAAGAGTTCCAATTTCCCAAATTATGACGAAAGACCTGATTACACTCAATCTTACACAATCATTGTATGAGGCTGAAAACTTATTTAAAAAAAATAAAATCAGGCATATTCCGGTTGTCGAAAATCAAAAGTTATTAGGCGTATTAAGTTATAGTGATTTATTAAAAATCAGCTATGCGGATGTAGAACAATCGGATGATGCGGAAGATATTCCAGTGTCAGCAGTGGTATACGACGTATTTACTATTTCGCAGGTGATGACAAAAGCTCCTCTCACTGTAAATCCTGAGACTACCATAAAAGAGGTAGCAGAGATTTTATCCGAACATAGTTTTCATTCTGTCCCAGTGGTAGAAAATGACCAGCTAAAAGGTATTGTGACTACTACAGATATTTTAAAGTATTTATTGCAGCAGTATTAAACGGCCCAATATTCACTTTAAATGCCTATTTATAGTGAATACCTTACATTTTCCATATTCAGACTAATTGGAGATTATATACGTATAAGAAACCCGAAGTCCAGACTTCGGGTTTCTTTATTTTTTTAGAGGCTGCTGAATGTCCACGTTGCTGCAAGAATCCTTTCGTCGTTTTGATAATTATGGCCAATTTTTATTTCTGAATCATGTAATCATTATTCTATCTTTTTCAAATCCATTTCCGAATATAATCTATACTGTATATTTCCAGTACTTTTATATACTTTGTCGTATAATACTTTTGCTTCTTTGTATTTTCCCAATTCATCATAGAGTGCCCCTAACATATAAGCAGCTTCTATTTGATCAGGTTCATTTTTTAAAATTTCTTTATACATCCTTTCAGCCTGTTCATTTTCATTATGAGCAAAATACCAGTTCGCTATTTCCCAATAATCAGATAAAAGCTTTGTTTCAGTAAATTTATTTTTTAGAGAATCGATACTTATTTCTTTGTAATCATTTCTAAACTTGTCCATTCCTGTTTTCTTTACATCAGCCATATGAATATAGAAAGGATCACAATTATTTATTAATCTGATCATAAAATCTTTCATGAAATCATCTCTGTTTTTGTTAGCTGTGCTGTTATGGAAGTTTTCAAAATCTTTCTGAAGTTTTGACATTACTTCATAGGAACAAGTTTTAAATGTTTCATCAGTATAATTTGTTTTACCAGATAAACAAGTGCAAAATTCCTTTTCAAATTTTTGTGGAAAATCCTGAGCTTTAATGTGAAAAGAAATTGAAACAGAGAACAAGATTCCTAATAGTAATTTTTTTTTCATGTATAGCTTTATTTTATTAATGTTCTTCTGTTCATGACAATATTCTTAATCACAATAAATTGTCAGTCGTATCTGAGACTTGCGGATCTGGGCTTTAAATATTAAGATTCAATAATTAAAAGAATATTAATTTTTCCTTCATCTGTTTCGTAGACTTCAATACTGCTTAAATCTAAATCGGATAAGTCATGACCCCAAATCCCATATTTTCCTTGAGTTTCATTTCTGTTTATTATTCCAGTTCTCTCATCTAATGGAATTGTTTTGATTTTTGAAGACTTTTCTTCTTCATTGTATATCTCATGATATTTTTTACTTATAGCAAGAATCAAATCTTTTCTACTGAAATAATTTGAATTTTTAAATTCAAAAATAGCAGGGTTATTTAGTGGATAATCAAAAATAATATTAATAGTTTGATATTTTATAATTTTTTCATCTGCATCAACTAATTGTTTAATTTGAGATTCAGGATTACTTAAGCTGATCCAGGGAATATATCCATCACTCCATTCTTTTTCCTGTTCTTTAGTTGCTTTTAATTTGAATTCAAATCCACTAATTAATTTTCCGGTATTTTGATACATTTTATTGGTTGCTTCCATTTCTTTTTTTTGGATAGCTTCAATATTATTTTCCTTTGAAGAACCAGAAGAACATGAATTGTGGCTATATAAATAGATAGTTAAAAATACTGGAAAAATATACTTAAGTTTCAATTTGTAGTTATTTATACTCATTGATTATAATACTTGAGTTGGTTACTTCTGATATTTTATTGTGCAAAATCGGTGACTTTGTAGAGCTGGTAATATTATTATTTTACTTAATATAATCCCCTGCAACAATAGATTTTTCCATTGTACTTACGATCTCAGAAACAGGAATCGTAAATATCCCGGCATTTCCTTTATCAAATTCTTTTTTCCAGTAAGAATATCCATCCATTTCAAGGGAGTCTGGTTTTTTGTAGGCCTCTTTTTTCAGGCTGATGACACTTTTGTTCAAAGCTTCTTCTGATAGGGGAAGATGGCTGAGGTTTTCTGCATACCCAGTAGGACTGGCAGGGTTTTTCATCTTCAAACCGCTGACAGAAATATGAATCACTTTTCCGGTTTCAGGATATTCTTCAATCTTTAATATGGTAAGGGTAGAACTTTTTTCGGTAGGACGGGTTTTGTAGTTCCATTGCTGGCCGACACGGTATTGGTCTTTTCTTGCACAGCTGAAGGACAGCAAGAATAATACTGCTATGAAAGTATAGAGTTTCATGAAGGGTTGGTTATTAGTTTTGTTTTTTTATTTCTGAATCAGCTGCTCCAGTCTGGCCATCATTTCATCTTTTTCTTTCAGCATTCTTTCGTACAGCGCAATTTTTTCTTCGTGTACTTTGATTAATTGATCTACAGGATTAAGTGTAGAATTATAGAAAATAGAAGCTGGTTGCTGACAATTATCGAAAGTATTAGAAATAATATTGATAGCCTGTTCTTCATCAAAATTCTGAAATGCTTCCACAGGAATTTTCAATACCTCAGAAATCCTTTTCAGCAAAGGATCTTCAATGGTTTCTTTCTGCTCCAAAAGCGAAATCTTCTTCTGGTTCCAGTCTTCCCCAAGATCAAAAGCCAAAGCCTCCTGCTTGATGCCCAACATCTCCCGAAAACGCTTGATATTTCTCCCCTGATGTATTTTTTTGTTTTGCATATTTGTGTACGTTATAGAAACAAATATAAGTAAAAGTTGGGGGATAGGAAATGGGGAGTGAGGGTATTTTAGATGATGGGATATAAAGAATCCGAAGTGGGAGACTTCGGATTTTGTTTTTATTTAAATATTCTAATAGTATAATCTAAAAGTTTATGCTACATGATGCAATCGTGAGGTAGCGGAGCGGATCTTGATAAATATAACTAGTTTACTGTAATTATAGTTTTTCTAATTCTTGTTTCAAGAAATTAAACAGATTTGTAAAATTATTTTCAGTCTCTTTAGAGAAGTTTAAAATAATATTTTTAATATATAACTCCTGTAAACTTCTATTTAATATGGTTTTATTGACTTGGGCATTATTATATATTTTTTCAATAATTTTCTCTTGATCTTTTATATTAATTAATTTTTCTAATTCCCATTTTTCCCATTGTATATTAATATCTTTAAGCGTAAATATTGAATTTACAATAATATCACCAAAAATATCTATATATCTAGTTTTTTGAATATTACCTTGCTTGTCATCATCGAGAATAACTATAAATTTTGAACCCCAACCTAAATATAAACTGATTAAAGTTTCTAAATTGCTGGCACTTGTCCCTGGTATAATATTTATGGTATTTTTAATCTTTAAGACTTTTTGAAAGTAATTCAATGTGTAAAAATCATTTTTCCCTTCTGTAATCGCAACCATTGGTACAAGTTCTAATGTTGAGGGCTTATAATCAAGAACTTCTAAAATTGGTTGGAAATAATTACTTTGATTAGGATGTTTTACTGCAAATTCCCGATATTTATTAATTTTTATATTAGTGTTTTTTGAATTAAAATCTTCTTCGTTTTCATAATCGATTGCTTCATTTTTAATTACAAATGTACTTTCTAGCCATTTTGGGTTTATCAAATACTGACTATGCGTTGTATATATAACTTTTGGAAGTTTTTCAAAGCTTTTTAAAAGTTCGGACTGAGCTGATGGATGTAAATTTGATGCTGGTTCATCAAATAGAAAAAGTGCATTTTTATTTTCTTTTCTATATGTTCTAAACTGAGTAAGTAAAATATATACAAAAAACCATCTAAAGCCAAGGGATCGCTCTGAGATCCTATATGTATCAACGTCATCTTTTATATTAAACTCTAAGAATGTGCCAATGTCATCTTTACCTGTTAGCAAAATAATTTCTTTCTCAGAAAGTTCTTTATTAAATATTTGATTCCATTTTTGAAAAATGACGGCTGTTAGTTTTTTTTGTAATTTACCTATTAAACTATTTAAATTTCTTTTATCATTGTCTTCACTAGAATTTATTCTTGTAATTAAATGATCATTTATATTTAGATCATTATTTAATGAATCTAATGTGTCTTGAATGATTTTTTGATAAAATAAATGTTTTTCATCCTCTGAATTATCATTGAGATATATTTTTTCAGGAAAGTCAAAAAGAAAATTAGGAAAGTACAATATGCTTGGAATATATTTAATTATATAATTATTGGCAATTAAAGCATCTGTATTTGCAAGCTTTTTATCTTTTCTGGCGGTTTTAGCTCTTCCAATAATATTATTATTCCATAAAAATTGATCCTTAGATTTATTATGTTTTGAATTTTCAAAATGATATTTTTGTGTGTACGTGATTTTTTATCAATTGTAGATACTAGTATTCCTTTTTTTAGGAATTCTTTTTTTATGTTTATTACATCGTCTTCATCCAATTCGAGACCCGCTTCGATCCAAATTGTTCCATTAAAATTATCTCTTTTATTTATAGGAATTAGACTATGAATATCTTTTACTTCATATTCTTTTAGCTCTAAAACATCTAATGATTCAGATTTATATTTAAAAAAATTTATTGCTTCTAAGATTGTAGTTTTACCGCTTTCATTGAGACCAACTAATGTGAAAATGTTACTTTCTGGGTTTTTGGACAAATCCAATGTTTCGTCCTCTATTCCTTTAAAGTTCTTGAATCTAAAAAAAGTAAATTTCATTAGTGTAGTTTTGATGGTTATAATTAATGTCTAATTTAAGCATTGTAATGATATTGTTATTGTGTTATATGCTTAAATTTTCTAAACTATTTAAATATTTATGTGTAAATATTAATCTTAATTAATGTTTTTGTATATTAAAAGTGAGACTATTGTCAATTCAATTTGCTAATATAAACGATTGACTTAATATATTATTATGGGAAACCATAAAACAAAAAACCGCCCTACAAAAAGCAGAACGGTTAGTATATTAAATTTGTCTCAGCGACACGCTATTACATCATTCCTGGCATTCCACCACCCATTGGCATAGCTGGTTCAGCGCTCTTCACTTCAGTGATAACACATTCAGTTGTTAAAAGCATTCCAGATACAGAAGCTGCGTTTTCAAGGGCAACTCTTGTTACTTTAGTTGGGTCAATGATTCCTGCTTCAAGCATGTGAACATACTCGTCAGTTTTCGCGTTGTACCCGAAGTCTCCTGATCCTTCTGCTACTTTAGCAACGATTACAGAACCTTCACCACCTGCATTGGCAACGATTTGTCTTAATGGCTCTTCGATAGCTCTCTTAACGATTTTGATCCCTGTAGTTTCGTCAGCGTTAGATCCTGAAAGATTGTCAAGTGCAGAGATGGCTCTTACTAAAGCAACACCACCACCGGCAACGATACCTTCTTCAACAGCAGCTCTTGTAGCGTGTAGGGCATCATCTACTCTGTCTTTTTTCTCTTTCATTTCTACTTCAGAAGCAGCTCCTACGTAAAGTACAGCAACACCACCAGCTAACTTAGCTAATCTTTCCTGAAGTTTTTCTCTGTCGTAGTCAGAAGTTGTAGTTTCCATCTGAGCTTTGATCTGAGCAACTCTTCCTTTGATTTTCGCTTCGTCACCACCACCGTTTACAACTGTAGTGTTGTCTTTGTCGATCGTTACTTTCTCAGCAGTTCCAAGCATATCTAAAGAGATGTTCTCCATAGTGAAACCTTGCTCTTCAGAAATCACCTGTCCACCTGTAAGGATCGCGATATCTTCTAACATTGCTTTTCTTCTGTCTCCGAATCCTGGAGCTTTTACAGCAGCAATTTTAAGAGAACCTCTTAGTTTGTTGACTACCAGAGTAGCTAAAGCTTCTCCTTCAACTTCTTCAGAGATGATTAATAGAGACTTACCACCTTGTGCAATTGGTTCAAGAACCGGTAGCAATTCTTTCATTGAAGAGATTTTCTTCTCTACTAAAAGGATATATGGGTTTTCAAGTTCAGCTAACATTTTCTCAGGGTTGGTCACGAAGTAAGGTGACTGGTATCCTCTGTCGAACTGCATACCTTCTACAACGTCTACGGTTGTATCAGTACCTTTAGCCTCTTCTACAGTGATTACTCCTTCTTTACCTACTTTTCCGAACGCTTCAGCGATTAAAGAACCGATGGTATCATCGTTGTTGGCAGAAATAGAAGCAACCTGCTTGATTTTTTCTGAAGAATCTCCAACCTCCTGAGATTGAGATTTAAGGTTTTCCACAACAGCAGTTACCGCTTTGTCGATTCCTCTTTTAAGATCCATCGGGTTAGCACCAGCCGCTACGTTCTTAAGACCTTCTCTTACGATAGCCTGTGCCAATACAGTAGCGGTAGTAGTACCGTCTCCTGCGATATCATTGGTTTTGGAAGCCACTTCTTTTACCATCTGAGCTCCCATGTTTTCTACCTTATCTTCAAGTTCGATTTCTTTTGCTACAGAAACACCATCCTTAGTTACGTGTGGAGCACCGAAAGATTTTTCGATTACTACGTTTCTCCCTTTAGGACCTAAAGTTACTTTTACTGCATTTGCTAATGCATCAACCCCTCTTTTTAGAGCGTCTCTTGATTCAATATCGAATTTTATTTCTTTTGCCATAATTTTTAAGCTTTGGGCTATAGGCTTTAAGCGATAAGCTTTTTACCTTTAGCAATTAATTATTATTTAATAATTTTTTTCTAAGTTGTATAAGTTTTTGCCGGGTTAAATTGAGCGTTGCATTAAGTGCTGCTATTTTATCTTCAGAAGTAAATCCTAAATCACAAGAAAGAAAAAGAAGATATTCGGTTTCGTTTGTAGAACCTATACTTATTTCTATAAATCTTGCAAATTCTTTATCTGTGGATCTGCCACAGCCTTCTGCGATATTGGTAGGAATAGAAACAGCGGCCCTTCTTATTTGAGAAGTAAGACCAAAAAACTCAGATTTAGGAAAACTTTCAGAAATAATATAAATTTCTTTTACCAATTCATGAGAAATTTTCCAGGTATCATATTTTTTGTAGTCTCTCATTGCCTACTGCTTATAGCTTAATGCCTGCTGCTTTTACCCAATGATTCCCAATAAATCAGCTTCTCTTACGATCAAATAATCTTTACCTTCCAACTTCAATTCAGAACCTGAATATTTACCATAAAGTACTTTGTCACCTACCTGAACCGTTGTAGGCTCGTCTTTTTTACCAGGACCTACTGCTACTACAGTACCTTCTTGCGGCTTTTCCTTTGCAGTGTCCGGGATAATGATTCCTGAAGCTGTTTTAGTTTCTGCTGCGATTGGCTCTACCAGAACTCTGTCTGCCAATGGTTTAAAGTTTACTGACATAATATATTTAATTTTTTAATTATTTCTGTGTTGTAATTCTCTAAATGTATGCCATGAGACGCTGATGGCTGAAATGGCAGATTTTTATTTCCGAATGTGAAAATTTGGCAGAAAAATTATTTTTTGCGGGCCGGAAATCCGAAAAGATAACTGGTTGTTACCGGTACTACAAACAACAGGACGGTAATGGCGGAAACTAAAATTTCCATGGTATGGCTGCCTAAGAAATGAGCGAATGCCGTAGCAGGGTAGAAGTGCTCGTATAAGGACAGGCTTAATTTAATTCCTAAAATAGCAATGACAATAAAAGCTGCCGTTTCCAGGAAAGGAAATACCTGCATCAAACGGACAAACCACTGCGCAATAAATCTCATGGCTAAAATTCCAATAAAAACCCCCAACGTAATCAGAAGTAAATTATCTGAAAAAGCGACTGCCGCAAAGACATTATCTATGGAGAAAGCAAGATCCATTACCTCCACAATAGCAACCGTTGCCCAGAACTGCCCCAGCAGCCCGATCGAATTTTTATACAGCCAGCTGGATTCTTTGTCCGGGTTTTCCTCCGGATTTTCTTCATCATTTGTGTTTTTTATTTTTTTGACAAACCAGTCAAAGGAAATATAGATCAGGTACAACCCTCCCAGTGGTTTCAGCCACCAGACGGAAATGAGTACGGAGGCGAAAATAAGAGCAAGCCCTCGAAATATATAAGCTCCAAGAATTCCATATTTCAGGGCTTTTTTTCTTTGATGTTCGGGCAGGTCCATGACGATGGTCGCCAATACGGCAGCATTGTCTACGGAGAGAAGGCTTTCGATAAGGATCAGATTGCCGATAATGGCTATCGATTTTGCAGGGTTTTGTAATATGTCATTGAGAAGGTGGGTAAAATCAGGAAACATCATTTTTTAAAGGAATAGAATTTTGATTAAGTTTTGAAATAATGGCAGCGGAAACCGAAATGCCGATGAAATTGGTGACAGATCTGGCTTCATTCATAAAGCGGTCTACACTGTACAGCAATGCAAGATCTGTGGTGGGAATTTTTCCAAACCTGCTTAGGGTAAACATCAGCGCAAGAAAACCTGATCCCGGTACTCCCGAAGCCGTTTTGGAAGCAATGGAAATGGTGATAAAAAGCCAGAAATAATCCTGTAACGTAAGAGGAATATTATATAACTGGACCAGGAAAATACACGATATTGAAAGATAAATGCAGGCGCCCGCCAGATTAAAATTGTATCCGAGAGGAATTATAAGACGAAGAATTTTCCGGTCATAGCCCTGAGATTCCATTTTATCAAAAATCATAGGGAATGCCATCTTGGAAGAAGAAGTAGCTACTACCAGAATAATTTCCTCTTTGATGCTGATTAAAAAATCCCAGAGATTGATCTTAAAGTAAGCCGTTACAATCCCTAATATTCCGAAAATAAAAAATACACTGGTAAGATATACGGTGGCCACAATTTTACTTAAGGGCAGCAAAGTATTGATTCCATATACAGAAATGCCATAAGCGATATTACAGAAAATGACTATCGGCAGAAACAGATACACATATTTGATGAGCCTGAAAAACAGATTTCTTCCTGCGTCTAAAGCTTTAAAGATGTTATTTCTCTTCTTCGAAACACCAATCACAATTCCCGCAGATATGGATATGAAAAGAAAAAGTACATAGTTGCTGATATGCAGTGGGTTGCTGGCCGTTGTTAAAAATCTTTCCGGAAGTGCCTTGTGCGAAGAAATAATAATTCCTGTGTTGGCTCCCGGCTTTAAAAGAAGACCGGACCCGATTCCCAATACAATGCTTATGGAAGTGATGATTAAAAAATACAGAACCATCTGGATTACAATTTTAAAAGCATTTTTAGTACTGAAAATATAGCTTACGCCATAGGTCACCGCAATGAAAATAACAGGAATGATCAGCACCTCAAGAAGCATAAAAAAGTAACTGCTTACCTTTTCCAGCTGTTTACCGACTTCCGGAAAATAATAACCCGTTAATGCGCCACAGATAATAGCCGTGAAAACATACAGGGTAAGGTTTCTTAAATAGGAGTCTGTAAATGTTTTTTGCTTAACAGTTTTCATCATTCACTTTTTTATAGATAATAAGATTACGAAATTCAAAGATATAACCTTATATAATACCAAGAATCAATGCACTCAGCAACATGATGACTGATGATCCTAAGGCCCACTTTAATGTATATTTCAAATGATCTGAAAACTCCACACCCGCCAGCGATACCAACAGATAAGTAGACGGAACCAATGGACTGAGAAGGTGAGAACCCTGCCCGATAAGACTTGCTCTTCCCAATATTTCCGGTGAAATTCCCAATTGATGACCGGTAGCAACGATAATGGGCAATATCCCAAAGTAGTAGGCATCATTGGATAGGAAAAAAGTAAACGGTATACTGAATAAGGCTGTCACAATATTCATATAACCGCCCCAGCTCTTAGGAACTATTTCTATCATACTGTTTCCCATTGCCTGCATAATACCCGATCCGTTCAGAATTCCCGTAAAAATTCCGGCTCCAAAGATCATTCCGGCCACTGATAGGGCATTTCCTGCATGTTTGGAAATGATTTTCTGTTGGTCTTTTAATTTTGGATAATTGATGATGGAAGCGATACAGAAAGCAATCATAAAGGCAATTCCTAAAGGAACAATATCAAGAATCATGACTACCAAAAGGGTAATGGTAAGGGCAAGATTGATCAGAATCAGTTTCGGGCGGCGAAGTGCAGGATCTGCTTCGCCAATAATATCATTGCTGTTGTAGCGTGTAAATTTACCATGTTTTGCAATTCGTATTTTTTCCCTTCTGCCCAAAATATAGGCAACAAATATAACCCACAGGATACCTATAGCCATAATAGGAATCATAGGCACAAATATTTCAGTGTGGCCAAGCTTCAGGGAACTCATTACCCTTGCTGTTGGTCCTCCCCAGGGAAGAATATTCATAATCTGCCCGGCAAGCATAATAATACATGTAAGAATCAGCGGATTCATTCCTTGTTTTTTATACAACGGAAGCATAGCGGCCACGACAATTAAATAGGTGGATGAACCATCACCATCCAATGAAACCAACGCAGTAAGAACAGCAGTTCCTATTGTTGTTTTGATGGGATTGTCGCCAACTGCTTTTAAAATTATATTCACTAACGGTTCAAAAAGCCCCGTGTCTATCATTAAACTGAAATAAAGGATGGCAAAGATCAGCATAACACCGGTCAGAGCTATTTCTTTGACACCGTTTTTCATCATGTCTCCCAACTGAGGACCAAAGCCTGCAAAAAGGGCTATAGTTACCGGCACAATGACCAAAGCCGTAAGCGGGGTCATCTTTTTGTTCATGATCAGGATCATGAAGATGAAAATCATTAAAAAACCAAGAAATGTAAGCATAGTTATCTATAAATATTAATGAGGTTATTGTTGTTTCTTTTTTCTCCAGTCAAAACTGTTTCTGAAGCCTATAAATCCGTAATTGCTTGTTTTTCCGGTTTCCATCTGATTGATAAAGGCCAGTTCCAGAGCAGAATTTTTGCCCACTTTTATTCCAAGGCCTGCGGTAATACGATTGCTGTCGAAAGGTTCTGCTTTATCCATATTCATTCTTATTTCATTTTTAAGAATACCGTAGAGTTTTTCTTTTTCTCCTTTTTTGTTGAAAGGAATGCGGACAGAGATCAGATACCGGAGTCTTACCTCGAATTCATCGGGGTTGCTGAGAAAACGCTCTTCCACCCTAAGGCGGTTGGAAACTGATGTCCTTCCGATATAATAATCAGCAGTTACCTGTTGGAATGGTCTCTTTTCATACCGTATTTTTTTAGAATCGTCAGCATTGTAAGATTCGAGGATCAGAAACATAGCTCCTGCAGCAGGTCTTATATTTTCAGCCACTTCATAATCTACATAAGCATTTACCAGAAAAAGTCTTGTGTCATAAGCCAGATCGAAGGAACGGTACTGGGTAAGTGCAGTTAAAGTACTTTTATCGGTAAGTTTTGCCGACATCAGGTACTGAAACCACATATTGTAATTATCTTTACTCTGGCTGTAAAGTCCGTTGAATAAGCATAATGATAAAATAAGGGTTAATTTTATATTGATTTTCATAGAATATTGGGTTAATATTGTACTTTTTCAAATATATTTATTAGAAAGAGCGGCTCTGGAATTTTTCAATCAATGACAGTTTTTCTCAACGAACTGCATTTTGAGACAAAAAGATATTTATATTTGAGGCGTTTCAAAATAAGGTATGGACTATGTTTTTAATCATTAATTTTATTTTTATATTATTGATTATCAGAATTTTATTTAGTGGTAAAATTCTGGAAAGCCTTATGAAATACCGTTGGAAATTTTTGTTGAGGTTTCAGCACATTTTTTTCCTTTTTATCTTCATTTTGATGACTTATTTCACCGAAAACTACTTCCTGGACTCAACTCAGTTGGTAATAAGCATTATTTTGAACACCATTTTCAATGTGGGAATTTACTATCTGGTGTACTATTATCTGGTTCCCCGGTTCTATTTGTCCAATAAATACCCGGAGTTTATCCTCTATGCTCTGATCCTCTTTCTGGGGTCCAGTCTTTTCAGAATTCTTTGGGAACCTGCCGTTTTTCAAATGGATTTCAGTGGTAAAGGCTACCACGTCGGGTTTTTGTATAACGTGTACATCTCACAGGGAATCATCATTCTGGTGGGTTCTTTTTTGGGAATTACCAAAGACAAATTTTTAATAGAACAGGATGTGATCAGCCTTGGAGAAGAAAAAGATCAGCTTTATCTTGATTTGCTGAAGTCTAAACTGAACCCTCATTTTTTGCTGAATACCCTTAATAATATCTATGCCAACAGTGTCACCCATTCGGAGAAGACATCGGATTCTATTTTGCAGTTGATCAAGCTTTTGAAATATATTATTTATGACAGCGGAAAAGAAAAAGTAACCGTTTCCCAGGAATTTTTTTCCCTGAAGGCACTTGCTGCTTTGTATCAGCTTAAATATAATGATCAGCTGGATATTGTCATGGATATCGAAGATCAGGAAGAATTTGACATTGCTGAAATTCCGTCTGCAATACTCCTTACATTATTTGAAAATGCTTTAAAACATTCAGCAATAGGGGAAGATGCTCATGGTTTTATCAGATTATTCTGTAATATCGAGCGTTCTGAACTGTATTTTGAAATTATAAATTCTGTCGGGAAAGATAGAACTCTTGTCGCTGAATCTGATTATCACGGGTTGGGAAATGAAGCCATAATTCATATATTGGAAAAATTTTATCCTGATCAGTATGAATTTTATTCCGGCCCGAAAGAAAATGATCAGTATAAAATTGCTTTAACAATTATTATCAATGGCTAACCTGACTATCGTTAATGTAGATGATGAATATCCTGCATTACAGCTTGTAAAACAATATTGTGATCAGCTTGAAGGAGTTGATCTGCTGGCTTCATTTCAGAAACCGGAGGAAGCGCTTGCATTTCTGAAGGCCCATAAAGTAGATCTGGTTGTTTTTGATATCAATATGCCTGGAATCAATGGAGTAGAGCTTTTGCAGCAGCTTCCTGATCCGCCGTTGTGTATTTTTCTTACCCTGGAAACAAAGTATGCCGTGAAAGCCTTTGAGCTGGATGTCGTTCATTATCTTATCAAGCCTGTGGATTTTGATACCTTTAAAAAAGCAGTCCATAAAGCAAGGGATTTTGTTCAGTTTAAAAGTTCGGCCGGCAGCCGGCAGCAGGAAGATTTTATTATGTTCAAATCCAATTATGTGATGAACAAGGTTTTCCTTAAAGATATTCTGTGGATACAGGGATTCGGTGAATATATTGTTTTGATGACGCCTTTGAAAAAATATATGATTCTGGAGAGAATGTCCAATTTTGAAGAGAAATTTCAGCATTTGGGATTTATCCGGATCCATAAGTCTTATATTGTATTATCAGAACATATTAATTCGTATAATTCCAGCCATGTTTTTTTGAAAAATGGTGATGAACTTCCTTTGGGAAGAACCTATAAAAAGAATGTAAAAGAACATTTAAGTTAAAAAGAGGTTGTTCCAAAGTGTCATTCTGAACGAAATAAAATGAAGTGAAGAATCTTATATGGTTAGAAGCAAGATTCTTCCTTCGTCAGAATGACAAAAGTCAAATTATTTAACCTTTGAGACAGCCTCTTTTTTTAGTTGTTATCTAAGGATTGAACTATGGGCAATATTGTCCAGGTCCGATCCACAGGATACATTGTCCTTTGTAATTGTACTCACAGCAAATACGTCCTGCTGCTCCGCCATTGATAGATTTCTGAGCATCTCTGCTTAATACTTTGGCATTTTTCATAGTTAAAAATATTTTGGTTTGTACATCCTGAGCATTTAAAGTCAATCAGGATTTTGACATTTGGTGTAAAAGAAGTATATCAAAGATACTGTTTTTCCTTGTAATGTGATATATTTTTGTTCGTGATTTTTTAATAAAATTTTGATTATCAGTTATTAAAGGTTTTTATCCGAAATCCGGAGCTTGAGAATATAAAACAGAAAAGCCGGAAAACTCCGGCTTTATTTTAATTGTTATCAGGTTGCAGATTAAGGACAATTTTGTCCCGGTCCGATCCATAAAGTACATTTTCCGTTTTCATCGCGTTCGCAGCATACAAGTCTGGCAGCAAGTCCGCCATTGATCGATTTCTGAGCATCTCTGCTTAGTAATTTGGCATTTTTCATAAGTAATATTTTGTTTTTTTTATCCTGAACATTTATTGTCAATCAGGTTTTTGACATTGATGTTGATGTTTATTCAAATATAAAACTTTTTAAGTCAGGTTGTTATATTTTTTTATAGACGGAAAACAGGTGTTGGTATTGTATAGAAGTTCAATTGATTCCTGAACTTTTGGTTAGGCAGATTTAAGCAAAAAAACACTACCTCATATTAAAAACAATAATTCTATCATCTTTCATACGAAGTAGTGTTATATTTGTTAAAGTTTACAACTTCTTGGTTTTAACTTTTTCCTGCAGCCTGCATTGGATTAACCTTTCCGGTTGAGCCTCCTCTTACATTTCCGCCTTCCTGTTTTTGTTTGAAAAGCTGGAATTTAGAAGTTTCAGTACCCGTTCCGGTACTGCTCCAGAAATTATTGCTGGTATCAATATCAGCCGTTTCTCTCATGGGATCAAGCTGAATAGATTTCACTTTCTTATCAAAATAATAGGTCTTGGAAACTTTTTGTTCATTCAGCCTCCAGATCTGTGCAGCAGATTTATCATACACTTTTGAACCGTCTTCAAATGTGAACTCAAGAATGATAGGCATTACCAATCCGCCCTTGTTGACAAAATCGATCTGATATCCTGTAATATTTTTGAATTTCTCTTTATCCTTAGCATCTAAAGGAAGACCAGCTTCGGTTTTGATGCTGTATTGCTTATTATTATCTACCTTTTCCTGGCCTCTGTCATATTTGTAATAGAAATCCTGAACCTCCTTATCGCCGTCTACATAGAATTTAATATTCTTATCTTCTCTGTTTCTGATTTTTGAAAGATCTTCAAAATTGTTGACCAATGGTTTTTCTACCTGATATTTTATTTCAGCAGCAGCTTTAGGATCACTCTCAAGATTAGGAACGGCTACCGTTACTTTATCAATAGCGATATCTACAGGGTCTGTACCGTAAAACCATCCTCTCCAGAACCAGTCAAGGTCTTCACCGCTGGCATCTTCCATGGTACGGAATAAATCTGCAGGTTCAGGGTGTTTGAAAGCCCATCTTTTAGCATACGTTTTGAAAGCTTTGTCGAAAAGCTCTCTTCCCATGATTGTTTCACGAAGAATATTCAGTCCTGTCGCAGGTTTTGAATACGCGTTCGGTCCATACTGAACAATATTTTCAGAGTTGCTCATGATAGGTTCCAGCTGATCTTTCGGCAGTTTCATATAATCTACGATGGTCCATGCCGGTCCTCTTTTGGAA
Organism: Chryseobacterium sp. CP-77; assembly: GCF_036362765.1. Classification (NCBI taxonomy): domain Bacteria; kingdom Pseudomonadati; phylum Bacteroidota; class Flavobacteriia; order Flavobacteriales; family Weeksellaceae; genus Chryseobacterium; species Chryseobacterium sp. CP-77. Next base: position 2,751,462 of record NZ_CP143637.1, on the reverse strand, counting down.
GGGAACTTATTATCCCATTTTTCTTCTGTAAGGTATTCTGTAAAGGTGTTCAGACCTTCATCCATCCATGCCCACTGTCTTTCATCAGAATTGATGATCATTGGGAAGAAGTTGTGTCCTACTTCATGAATAATCACTCCAAGCATTCCGTTTTTGGTTCCTTCAGAATAGGTTCCGTCTTTCTCGGTTCTTCCGAAGTTGAAACAGATCATCGGATATTCCATTCCGCTGGCCGCTTCTACAGATTGGGCTACCGGGTATGGATAAGGAATGGTAAATTCTGAGTAGGTTTTAATGGTATGAGCAACCGCTTTTGTGGAAAACTTTCTGTAAAGACCGTAAGATTCCTTTGGATAAAAGCTCATGGCCATTACTTTATTATTGTTTTCAGGAATGGTTACACGCATTCCGTCCCAGACAAATTTTCGGGAAGAAGTCCAGGCAAAGTCACGAACATCCTTAGCTTCAAAAACCCATGTTTTTCTTTGTTTTGAATGATTTTTTTCTGCTTTTTTAGCTTCGTCCAAAGTGACAATTTCAATAGGTTCAGAAGCATTTTCAGCTTTTCTGTATCTTGACAGCTGATCAGGTGTTAATACCTGGTCATAATTTTTACACTCTCCGGTCCCGCCAACAATATGATCGGAAGGAACATTCATTGACACTTTAAAGTCTCCGAAAACCAGCGCAAATTCACCTCTTCCGGTAAACTGATGGTTCTGCCAGCCCTGGAAATCACTATACACGCACATTCTTGGGTACCATTGTGCCATGGTATACAGGTCGTTGCCGTCTTCTGGGAAATTTTCATAACCGCCGCGGCCGCCCATTTTGATTCTGTTGGGAATATTGTAGTTCCAGTCTACTTTGAAAACGAATTTCTCGCCCTTTTTCAAAACCTTGGGAAGATCAATACGCATCATAGTCTTGTTGACTGTATATTTCAAAGGACTACCTGAAGCATCAGTCACTTTCTCAAGACTTACACCATACCCGTTATCCTTAACAGGAAGTTCCGTTACTTTAAGCTGCTGGTCTGTTGTTGAAGGGTGAAGAACAGATGATGTATCATACCCGGCGTTTCTAATGCTGGAATGTTCATTTTCATCAAGCTGAAGCCAGATATAATCCAGATCATCAGGAGAATTGTTGTAATAAGTCACCGTTTCTGAACCTTTCAGATTTCTTTTATCCTCATCCAGATAAGCGGTAATGTTGTAGTCGGCCCTGTTCTGCCAGTATCCGTGACCGGGAGCTCCTGATGCCGTTCTGTAAATGTTGGGTGTTGGCAGAATAGTGCCCAGCTGCTCAAACTTGTTGCCATGATTGCTGCCAGGGTTATTCTGAATATTTTGTGCGGTGAAACCTGTATATGCAAATACAGAAAGTGAAAGTATAACAACTTTTAGTTTCATAACCGAAATGATTTTTTAATGATCAAAGATAGTAATTACCTGTTGAATTAATATGAATATTTAAATTTTAAAAAGGAATTCTTTCCAAAGTCATTTTTAGGGATAAAGCAAATACACCTGAAGAGACAAATAAAATCCAGTCTTTTTTATTCACTTTAAAAAGATTGAGCAGAATGAAAAGGACGATCAAAATAGCAAAAACAATTACAATCTGGCCAAGTTCCAGCCCGATATTGAAGCCAAGCAGAGGTAAGGCTATACTCTGGCTTTTGGCAATCATTACTCTTGCGGTGTTGGCAAATCCCATCCCATGAACAAGGCCGAAGATCAGTGCAAGATAATAGTTGGCCCGCATCAGAGTTTGTTTCTGGTTTTTCATGATAATATTATCCAGAGAGGTCAGAACAATGGTTAAAGGAATTAAAAATTCCACCCAGTCAGAAGGAACTCTGAAAATATCCAGAATACTCAGTGCTAATGTAATGGAATGTCCAATGGTGAATGCCGTAACAAGAATCAGAATTTTTTTCCAGTCACTGTAAGAATAAACAGCAATTAAAGCCAGAACAAAAAGCTGATGATCAAGGGCATCCAGTGAAATAATGTGTTCCCATCCAAGGTTTAAATAAAAAAGAAAATCCTGCATTTTGGTTAAAAAATTTTATATTTTGAATATATTGTTAAAATATGGTTGATTTTATTATCTGGTTTAATTTTTAAGCTTGATTGTTGTTAATATCTTGGCTTATTGATATATTGAATAAAAATTGTATAATTGTATTGCTTAAAAATGAATTATGGATATTAAAAAATTATTTTCTACAAATGTAAACATTTCACCCGGAGGAGCGAAGCTTCTCAGAAATGCTGCAGCAGCGTTTTTAGGATTATATTCCTATGCATTTTACGGACAGGTACAAAAACTTGACTCCCGGTTTGATATTTTATTGAAAAATAAGGAAAATATTGCCAATGGAAGATCTGTTAAAGATTTGGAACGTCCTGATATGAAACTTGATAAGCATCTGGTAGTGACTTCAAAGGGAGCACAAACCATGTATTCATGTATTATTTATACCAAAGAACCGGAAAAACTGAAAGCAGACGGTTTTATTATTCAGAGCCAGCTGCCGGCTTTCTCCACAGCTTTGGTTACCATTGAAGATATTGAAAGACTGATGCAGCTTCCTTATGTAACCTCTGTAATGGCGCCGGAATTTGATGAACTTCATAATGATGTGAGCAGAGCTCAGTCCGGAGCAAGTCTTTTGCAGGAGGGAGTTTTCAATAACACCGCTTATAACGGAACAGGTGTTCTTGTAGGAATTTATGACAGCGGAATAGACTGGAAACACCCGGATTTCAGAAAAGCCGATGATCAGACCAAAAGCAGAATTGTTTCTATTTGGGATCAGACATTAACTGCACAGGCGGGGGAAACTGCTCCGGTAGGGTTTTCTACTGGTGTAGAATATACCAGAGCGCAGATTGAAGATGAACTGGACGGAACACCAACAGGTTTTGTTCGTGAAAATGATATTAATGGTCACGGAACCCACGTTTCGGGTACAGCAGCCGGGAATGGTGCAGCCTTTGCCGATAAAAGACATAAGGGATTCTCATCTGATGCAGATATTGTTTTTGTAAAAGGTGGAAACGGGTCTTTCCCCACAACCAATACCATTAATGCTTTAACGTATTTCAAGAACGTAGCAACGGCTCTTAATAAGCCCATTGTTGTTAATATGAGTATCGGTGGTCAGAGCAGTGCCCACGACGGAACTTCCAGCCATGAAGTAGCAGTGAATAGTTTTACCACTTCAGGAGCGGGAAGAGTTGTTGTGATTTCTGCAGGAAATGATTACGGAGCTAATCTTCACAGAAAAGTAGATATTGCAGCCGGTGCGGCACAAACATATAACTTTACCGTAGCAAGCAACACTTCCGCAGCTTCAGTATTCTCATTCATTATGTATGCCAATGACAATACTCCCGTTACTGCAAAATTAACCACTCCGGACGGACAGCAGTATACGCAGAATATCAGTACAAACACCGCTCATACTATATTAGGAGGAGGTCTTACCGCAACCATGTACAACTATTGGAGTAACGACAACAATAAAAGATATGTACAGTTGGTAGTGACCAGAACCTCCGGAACCACCAATGTTCAGGGGAATTATTCATTGGAAATTACCAACAACGGAACCCAGCAGATCACAGCCCACGGCTGGCTGTATAGTCAGGGAGTGCAAACCACCTTACAAAACGGGGATAATGAATATATTGTAGGATCACCGGGGAATGCTTCCAACGCCATTACGGTAGCTTCTTATATGGGAAGAGCCAGTTGGTACAGTGGAGCAAGCGGCTACTTTACACTTACTCCGCAAGAATCCATCTCTTCATTCAGTGCCCAGGGGCCAAGAGTAGATGGTGTCCAGAAACCGGATATTGCAGGCTCAGGACAGAACGTGATTTCTTCCCGATCAGCCGATTCCGCTCCTGGCTCAACAGATATCATTGCCGGAACCAATTATTATGTAAAAAACCAGGGAACAAGTATGTCTTCACCGGGGGTAGCAGGAGCTGTAGGCTTACTGCTTCAGGCTAATCCTTCATTAACAGCCGCCCAGGTGAAAGCACGTCTTACTTCCAATGCAAGAATGGATGGGGCAACAGGAACTGTTCCCAATATGAGATGGGGATATGGGAAATTAGATATTTACAAAGCTGTTACGGATGAATTAGGATGTGTAAAGTCTAATTTTGAAACTGTAGGATACGATGAACCTTATATTATTGCCAATACAGAATCAAATTATTACTTTGATAATATTGCCCTGGCAGTAAGATATACGCCGACATTGACAGGAAAACTGGGCGGTTTTTCATTCTTAACAGGTACTTCTCTTCCTTCGGATATTCCGGTTGATATCCAAATCAGAAAAGTGGATGCCAATGGAAACCCCGGAGATATTATAGCAACTAAAACCATTACTTCATGGCTTAATAACGTTCAAAGATTTACCTGGAATTATGTGAACCTTTCAGATCTGAATATTCAAATGGTAACCGGAAAAGAATTTTATATTGTCGTAAACGGATTAGGAGGAAGGATTGCCATGAAAGCTGAAAATGCAGTAGTGAATAACAGATCTAAGACTTCTACAGACGGTACTACCTGGACTTCAAGAACATTTGATCTTAAAATGAGAGCCGTGGTCTACGAAAATGTTGCTGAAGTAAAGAATTTAGCAACATCCAACCAGACGAAAGCCAGTACGGTGACAAATGGTTACAATTATTTTACAAATTCCTGCCAGCTTATCTCAAGAATAGAAAAAGAAACAGCCAGTACCGTAACAGGAAATGTAACATCCAAAGTGTGGGTTGATAATGCACAGCCCAACTATGTGGCAAGAAGATATGAAATCAATTCGGATGCAAACACTACCACAGCTACCGGTAAAGTAACCTTATATTTCAAACAGAGTGATTTCGATGCCTATAATCTGACCAATGGAGTAAAATTACCTACTTCACCTACTGATGTTGCGAATAAAGCAAATCTTCTTATCGAAAAATATACAGGAACCAGTACTACAGGTACCGTAGCTTCTTTTGGAGGGACTGCCACAATTATTACCCCAAATATTGCAGATATTATCTGGAATGATACTTACCAATATTGGGAAGTGAGCTTCCAGACGACAGGCTTTGGCGGATATTTTGTAAAAACAGGAACAACATTGGGAACAGCGGATGTGAAAATAAATTCAGAAGTGAACATCACCCCGAATCCTGCAAAAGATTTTGTAAATGTATCGTTAGGCAGATATTCTAAAGGAGCAGTAACTATTTATGATGCTTCAGGAAAATTGATTAAAACGGTCAATGTAGATAAAAATTCCGGTAAAATTGATGTTTCAGAACTGGTAAGAGGAACGTATCTGTTTACCATTGCATTGGATGATAACACAAAAATTACGAAAAAAGTAATGAAGCAATAAATTCATCAATCCATTATAATCAAAAGCAGCGGTTGTATAACTGCTGCTTTTTTTATATTTGCTGTAAAATAAAATTCATGTCGGGTAAGTTTTTTTGGGGATTTCTTTTTTTGATGACGATTGTTTTTCAGAGCTTTGTGAGCAGTGATGTGGTTCATCCATACCATGTAGGATCTGTTGAAATTAATTATAATTCAAAATCCAGAACCTTTGAAGTGACCGGAAGATTCTTTCTTGATGACATGGAAAATGGGCTGGGGAAAAAATATGGAAGTGCTTTCCATTTTAATGACGAAAAATATAAAGCGAAACTGAATGATGCCCTGCAAAAATATTGTTCAGAATATTTCAGGTTAAAGGCTGATAACAAATTTTTAAAAGTAAATTATATTGGTTATGAAGAAGATCAGGAATCTGTAGATATCTTTCTTGAGTCAGAACCGGTGCCCGTTCCGAAAAAAGTAGAAGCAGCTGTCAGTTTTTTATATAACCTTTTTGATGATCAGATCAATATTGTTCATATCATTGTAAACGGGCAAAGAAACAGTGAAAAACTTACCTATCCCAACCGTTATCTCTATAAACAGTTTTAAGAATATCAGTTTTCCAGCTGGAGTAATGTGCTGATCCCTTTTGCATGAACAAGAAGATCAGGAAAAAAATCGTCATAACACTGCTGAAGATGATCTTTATTCTTTAAAAAAGCTTCAAAAACAGGAATATCTTTATCCAGATATTTTGCTTTATTCAGTACATTCTGAATACTGAATTTAATTCCCCAGTCTTCACGGTAATTATAAAGCCAGTCATCCTGTTCCATTTTAGCCAGCATCTTTTTAAAATTTTCAGGGAGCCACTGTTCGTGGGCATTCAAAACACTGTAAACATGCAGAGAATGTGCTTTCCATTCTGCCAGGGAATTCAGGGAAAGATCTCTGGCTACAAAATGGTCCATTGATACATCCACAAATGCACCGGCGTACAGTCTTACCAAAGGAGCAAATACTTTTTTGGCTTCGTGAATAGCAGGATGAGAATCTGTAAATGTATCAATCGCTCTGTGCAGGGTAATTCCGTCCTGAATTTCCTTCGGGAAAGAAAAACGATCTCTGTTGCGGATGAAATCCTCGAGAAATTGCCCCACGATCTGCCCGTCGGTAAAAGAAAGAAATGAATGAGCCAGATAATTCATAAATTAAAGGTATGAATTAAATGTGAATGTTTGATAATAGTGAATCCGCTTCGCTTGTGAATTTTTTATCCAAATATCAATTAACCATTCACCTTAGAAAAGCCTCTCGTGAAAATCCTCAATTTTACTCACTTCTTCAATCTTGATTCCAAATTTTCTTTTCGGGATTTTATTAAGGTTGGAAACAAATATTTTTTCATAACCCAATTTTTCCGCTTCAGTAATTCTCTGTTCAATCTGGGCTACCGGACGTATTTCTCCACTCAGACCAATTTCTCCGGCAAAGCAGTAATGTTCGGAAATAGCGATATCCTCATTGGATGAAAGAACAGAAGCGATCACTGCCAGATCCAGTGCCGGATCGTCTGTCTTTATTCCTCCGGTAATATTAAGGAAGACGTCTTTTGCTCCCAACTGAAAACCTGCTCTTTTTTCCAGTACGGCCAAAAGCATATTCAGTCTTTTGGAATCAAAACCGGTGCTGCTTCTTTGAGGAGTACCATAAACGGCGGTACTTACCAATGCCTGTATTTCAAGAAGCATCGGTCGGTTTCCTTCCAGAGTTACTGCAACGGAGTTCCCTGAAAGTTCCTCAAACTTTTTGGTAATCAGAATTTCCGAAGGGTTTTTAATCTCTTTCAATCCCTGTGAGATCATTTCATAAATTCCGATTTCTGAAGTGGATCCGAAACGGTTTTTATTGGCTCTTAGTAATCTGAACAGGTGATTCCGGTCTCCGTCAAAATTCAGGACGACATCCACCATGTGCTCAAGAACCTTTGGTCCGGCAATCTGTCCGTCTTTGGTGATGTGGCCTACAAGAAATACCGGAGTATTGTTTTCTTTGGCATATTTGATGATCTCATTGGAGCATTCGCGGATTTGGGATACTGTTCCCGGAGAACTTTCTATCAATTGAGACTGAAGGGTCTGTATAGAATCGATAATCATGAAATCCGGCTCCAGCTTTTTAGCCTCATGAAGGATTTTTTCCAGTGAAGTTTCCGTAAAAAGAAAACAGTTCGGATTCTGAATATCCGTAAGCCTGTCTGCTCTCATTTTGATCTGAGAAGCACTTTCTTCCCCGGAAACATAGAAGATTTTTTTCTTCATTTTTAAAGCAAGCTGAAGCAGAAGGGTAGATTTCCCGATTCCCGGTTCACCACCAATCAGAGTTACAGAACCTAAAACGATGCCGCCTCCTAAAACACGGTTCAGCTCTTCGGAAGGTGTTTTTATTCTCGGCTCTTCGCTCGTTTCCACTTCAACAATATTGATAACATGTTGTTTGGTTTTCGAAAAGGGAGGCGTTTTGTGAGAAGGTTTTTCTACAACCTCTTCCACTAATGTATTCCACTCTCCACAGTTTTTACATTGCCCCAGCCATTGAGGATACTGGGTTCCGCAGTTTTGACAGAAATATGCTGTTTTCAGTTTTGCCATACTGCGAAGTTATAAAAAAGCATTTTTTTTTCAGAATGTAAATGGGGTTAATATAAAAAAACTAATACGTCTGCGATAGGAATATCTTTCATATCTTAGCTTTATTCAATTAAAATATATTAATGTAAAATATCATTACAATGAAAAAAGTATTTTTATCTTTCGTATTTGGGTTGTTAAGTATTGTTGCTTTTGGACAGGGAAGCTGGCAGGTGGACCAGATGCATTCATCAATCAACTTTAATATCAAGCACATGGGCATCAGTTTTGTGCAGGGAAGGTTTGATAAATTTGACGGAAAAGCAGCCACTGGTGGTGCTAATCTGGATAATGCCGATTTGAGCTTTTCTATCAGTGTCCCTTCCATTAATACAGGAGTGGACATGAGAGACAGACATCTTATCAGCGAAGAGTTTTTCGAAGTTACCAAATATCCTACGATTGAATTTAAGAGTTCTTCCGTTACAAAAGATAAGAACAATAATTACATCGTAAAAGGGAAACTGACGATGAAGGGCGTGGAAAAAGAAATCACTGCTCCGGTTACGTTTGGAGGAATTACAAAAAATAAGGACGGAAAAGAAATTATGGGAATTCAGACTAAATTTACCGTGAATCGTCTGGATTATGGAATCAAATATGACCCGTCAGGAGCCGGAATCGCGAAAGATGTTGAAGTAACAGCTTACTTTGAACTGACTAAGCAATAATATTCAGAATATAAAATATAAAAAAGGTTTTCCGTTCAAATGGAAAATCTTTTTTGTTGATAGGCGAAAATCCTTTTGGTTGCAGCTTTGTTTCATTTGTTTAGATTAATAATAATAAAAATTTTTATCCGGTTTTATAGTTGTTTGAAGGGTGTTTTATCATTTTCAAAATGTAAAAGATTGCTTTGTATTTCTTTTTCCCCTAACTTTGCACAAACCTAATCTAATGAGTAAAAAGAATACAAAGTACATCTTTGTGACAGGAGGTGTAACTTCATCTTTGGGAAAGGGAATCGTTTCTGCTTCTCTGGGACTTCTACTAAAATCACGCGGCTTTAATGTAACGATCCAAAAATTAGATCCTTATATCAATATCGACCCAGGAACTTTGAATCCTTATGAGCACGGAGAGTGTTATGTGACTGAAGATGGTGCAGAGACGGATCTGGATTTAGGCCACTACGAGCGTTATCTTGATGCTCCTACATCCCAAAACAACAACGTTACTACAGGAAAAATCTACCAGACTGTAATTGAAAAAGAAAGAAAAGGAGACTTCCTTGGAAAAACAGTTCAGGTGATTCCTCATATTACTAACGAAATCAAACGTAGAATTAAAATTCTTTCAAAACAGAACTACGATATCATCATTACTGAGATTGGAGGAACTGTAGGGGATATTGAATCTTTACCCTACATTGAAACTGTTCGCCAGTTGAAATGGGAATTGGGAGAGAGCAATTCTATGGTGATTCACCTTACTTTATTGCCTTATCTGGCTTCAAGTGGAGAATTGAAAACAAAACCATCCCAGCACTCCGTTCGTCAGTTGATGGAAAGCGGAATTATGGCAGATGTTTTGGTGTGCAGAACAGAACATAAGATTCCTAAAGATCAGAGAGCAAAATTAGCTCAGTTCTGTAATGTTCCTTTAGATAACGTTATCGAATGTAAAGATCTTGAAACCATCTATGAAGTTCCAATGTATCTTCAGAAGCAGAATTTCGATGATGTAGTTCTGAAAGAGCTGGATCTGAAAAGTGATAAAGATGCTGATCTTAAAGACTGGAAGAGTTTCCTTAAAAAATTCCAGAACCCTAAGAAAACTGTTGAAATTGCATTGGTTGGAAAATATGTTTCCCTTCAGGATTCTTATATCTCTATTGCTGAAGCATTCAAACATGCAGGTGCTGACCTTGAAACTGAAGTAAAAGTAAGATGGGTATACAGTGGAGATATTACGGAAGAAAATATCAAAGATACACTGAAAGGTGTGAATGGTATCCTTGTAGCTCCAGGTTTTGGAGACAGAGGAATTGAAGGAAAAGTTCTTACCGCAAAATATGCAAGAGAAAATAAAATTCCAATGTTGGGAATCTGTTTAGGAATGCAGATTATGACGATTGAATTTGCAAGAAATGTTTTAGGACATACCAAAGCAAACTCTATGGAATTTGATACCGCTACTCCTGATCCTGTAATTTCTTTGATGGAAGAACAGAAAAATGTTGTAGATAAAGGAGGAACAATGCGTCTTGGAGCATGGAAGTGCTCATTGAAAAACGGTTCTAAATTATACGATATCTACGGAAACAAAAATATCTCTGAAAGACACCGTCACCGTTATGAATTCAACAGTGATTATCTTCAGGAATTTGAAAAGAATGGTTTCCTTGCTACAGGTACCAACCCTGAAACCGGTTTGGTAGAAGCCCTGGAACTTCCTGATCACCCTTTCTATGTAGGAGTTCAGTATCACCCGGAATATAAGAGTACGGTAGCAACACCGCATCCGCTATTCAGAGCTTTCATCAAAGCTTGCGAAAAGAAATAAGGTAAAATTTTATCATAAACGTCTACCCATAAACTCAGGCTGATTATTCTCAGCTTGAGTTTATTATATAGTAACAACGTAAAGCATAGAGTTTTGATAAAAAAACAGTATTTTTGTCAGCTCAAATTACGTACACCAGTATGTACATTTTAAATTTAAAATTTTAATATAAAATAAAATGCAACAAAACAACGGAATCGATAAGAAGCAAATGATTAGTTTCGCGGTTTTATGCCTTGTTCTCTTCGGTTTTATGTTCTATTTCCAGAACAAACAAACGAAAGAAGCGGAGTTGAAAGCTCAGGAGCAGAAAACGGAACAGGCAAAAAATGCCGTAAAGCAAACTCAGGCAAGCAATATCAATCCAAATGTAACTCCTAACGCCATTCAGACAGCAAGTCTTGGGAATAATGAATTGAAACTTGAATTTTCAAGCTTAGGAGGACAGGTTTCCAAAGTAGAACTTTTAAAATATAAAGCCTACAACCACAAAACAGATAATGCAGATCAGCCGCTTTATCTTATTACTAAGAATAACTCAAACTACGGTTTTCAGTTTAAAGATAAAACAGGGAAAATCGTTAATACTAAAGATTTAGTTTTCTCACCAGCTGTTAATGGAAATGCTGTAACCTTAACTGCAGATTACAATGGTGCTGTCATTCAATTCATTTACACACTATTACCAAAATATACCCTTGATTTTAAAGTAAGAACTCAAGGACTTTCTAAAATTACTTCTGATAACAAAGCAGATTTTATCTGGGATTATAATGTAAGAAACCTTGAAAAAGGTAGAGCTCAGGAGCAGTCTCACTCAGAATTTTCTTATGCCTTCAATAATTATAAAGACTATGATTATGATGGAAGAACCACAATGGAAGAGGAAAAAGAAACTCTTAACTGGATTGGTGTAAAACAGCAGTTTTTCTCTTCAGTCATTGAAGCTAAAAACGGATTTACACAAAGTAAAGGTAATCAGGAGAATGTTGAAGAAGGAGAGTATCTGAAGAAATTCAATTACGAAGGTTTCGTTCAAATGACAGGAAGCGAGCTGAACCAGGATTTCACATGGTATTTTATGCCATTGGATTTGCCATTGCTTAAATCTTACGATAAGAATTTTGATGAAATCCTTCCGTTAGGCTGGTCATTCATCGGGGCAATGAACCGTTATTTCTTCATGTGGTTATACAGTATTATCGCTGCGTGGGGATTATCAGCAGGTTGGGTGATTTTTGTAATGACGATCATCGTAAAGCTGATCCTGTCGCCAATTATGTATAAGCAGCACAAACTAAGTGCTATGATGAAGGTGATCCGTCCTGAAATTGATGAGGTGAACGCGAAGTTCAAGGATGCAGATCCGATGAAGAAGCAGCAGGCAACGATGGAAGTGTACAGAAAAGCTGGAGTGAATCAGATGGCGGGATGTTTACCGGCATTAGTTCAGATTCCTATCTTCTATGCTTTGTTCCGTTTCTTCCCGAACTTTATTGATCTTAGAGGCCAAGGGTTCTGGTTTGCCAAAGATTTGACAGCGTATGATGATTTGATCAAGCTTCCGTTTAAAGTTCCTTTCCTTGGAGACCATTTAAGTATTTTCGCTTTAGCCTGTACAGTTGTTATTTTAATCTATACTGTTATGACTTCAGGAAATATGCAGCAGCCTCAGCAGGAAGGAATGCCAAATATGAAGGTGTTAATGTATATCTTCCCGATTACATTCCTGTTCTTCCTTAATACTTCGGCTTCAGGTCTTTCATGGTATTATTTTGTATCGAATGCGATTAACATCCTGATCATCCTTGTTATTAAGTATTTGATCCTGGATGAAAAGAAAATCCATGCCCAGATTCAGTCTAATAAGGAAAAACCGAAAGCGGAAGGCAAGTTCCAGAAGAGAATGAGAGAAATGATGGAGAAGGCTCAGGAGCAGCAAAAAGCTCAGGAACAACAAAGAAATAAAAAGAAATAAATTCTTAATAATACGTTAAAAAAGAGAAGCAATTGTTCAATTGCTTCTCTTTTTTTATGTGTAATTTATTTAGAATAATTTTAAATTTCCAATCAGTGGATGAAAATTTAATAATTGAAAATCAGTAACTTTTAATCGTATTTAAGTCTGAAAGACTGTCTGTGATATCGGGTCGGTCCATGTTTAATAAGTGCATCCTGATGTTTTTTAGTAGCATAGCCAAAATTGGTATCCCACCCATATTCAGGATGTTCTTCATGAAGCTGAATCATTAACTTGTCTCTATAATTTTTGGCAAGAATAGACGCTGCAGCAATCGATAATACTTTAGAATCTCCCTTGATAATACATTGATGAGGGATGTAGTTATAAGGATGAAATTTATTCCCGTCCACCAGAATAAGCTCAGGAGTTATCGTTAGTTTGTCCAGCGCACGATGCATTGCATGGATACTTGCATTGAGAATATTATGTTCGTCAATGAAGGACGGTGGAAGCTCTGCAATGGCGTAGTTTTTCACATTATCTTTAATATAACTATCCAGTTCCATACGGGTTTTGAACGTTAATTTCTTTGAATCATTAACCAGATTTTGTTTAAAATCATCATCCAAAATTACTGCTGCCGCTACCACCGGACCACTTAAACATCCTCTTCCTACTTCATCACATCCCGCCTCAATGTAAAGGTTTGACCAGTTTTTTATTAGCTCCATGAATTGTATCTATACTGCAAAAATATAAAATTTTGCAGGAAAATATTTTATGTGATTATTATTGTTTTTGTAGTATAACAAGTATAGTAATATTGTTTTTAAGTATTTGTATTGAGTTTGCTAATTAGTTGTTTTTTTTATATTGATTAAATAATGTCGATTTTTTTAATAACTTACTAGTTTTGCTATGTTTTTAAGATAGGGGTTTTAAAAAATTATAAAACGTTAACATTTTTTTTGGTTGTTTTGTGAAACTTTCACATATTTGTAATCTGTAAAAATAATTGAATTTGATATGAAGAAATTAACTGCGAGTGTTTTCGCGGTTGTACTATCGTCATCATTTATGATGGTATCAGCCCAAAACACCAAGGATACTCTAAAAACCAAAAATATTGAGGAGATAGTTGTTACCGGAGCCTTAGGTATTAAAAGGAAGGCGGATGCGATAACAAATACACAGCAAGTCGTAACGACAAAAGAATTGAATCAGGCGTCTGCACCAACTGCTGTACAGGCGCTGACAGGTAAGGTTTCAGGTTTACAAATCAATTTGACAAATAATGGTGTAGATCCTAGCTATAGAGTTGTCTTAAGAGGTGCTAAGTCTATTACAGGTAATAACCAAGCATTAATTGTAATTGATAACGTAATTTCATCTGCTGATATTTTACAGCAGATACCACCTGAAGCAATTGAAAATATTAACGTAATTAAAGGTTTACAGGGAGCGGCTCTTTATGGGCAACAAGGGGTTAACGGGGTAATTATCGTAACAACAAAAAGAGGTACGAAATCTGAAAAACTTCAGATGACATTCAATTCATCTATTGATATTTCTAATGTTTTCATGCTTCCAAAGGTTCAGCAAAAATACGGTAAAGGAGTTCAGGATGAAGGATGGAGTGATGTAAGTTATGGTGGTACAAACTATGTGCCATGGGAAAACATGTCTTGGGGAGCTGCTTATGATAATCCCGCTATCGGAGGGACTATGATGCCTTCAGGTCTTCCGCAGGCTGATGGATCATTTATTTATGAAAAATATGCTCCGGTTAAAAATTTCATGAGTAAATTCTTTTCAACAGGAGTATTAACTCAAAATGGAATTACAGCAACTGCTGGTGGAGCTGATTCTTATGTGTCATTCTCTGCGAATAGAACAGAAAATAATTTTGTAGTTGAGGGTGATAAACTGAGACAAAATAGTTTTATATTTAAAGCTGGTAAAAAAATTGGAAAACTGAAAATTGATGGTAATATCAACTATATTAATAGAATAGTATCCACTACCAACTCATCTTTATATGATGATATTCTTCAAACTCCTACTAATAATAACATTAAGCTTTATAGAAATAGTGGAATTGAAGGCTACTACACTGGATATGCTGTAAATCCATACTGGACTATCGATCATGAAAGATATGACAGACATAGTGATTACTTTAGTGCCATTCTTGGTTTAGATTATGAATTGAATAAGAATATCAATATTACGTATAACGGAAACGTTACAACTAGAGGTATGACTTATACGAGACATAATGATGGTGCAATTTTTACTAAAACATATAATCTTCCTGGAACATCTATTGATGGAATTACTTTCGGTGATTTAGGAAATGGTGATATAACGTCTTGGTTCTATGAAAGTACATCTAAGGAGAGAAATTACTATGGTGACTTAATGGTGAACTTTAATTACGAGCTAACAGATAAAATCGGATTAAAGTTTAACATCGGGAATAACATTCAGGACAGAACATTTAATGTAACATCTGTAGGAGGTAATAATTTAGATATTGCAGGATGGTATCATATCAAAAATGTACTTAATCCAGATCCTTATTCAAGTGCTAATTTAGATAACTATCAGACAAACAGTAGAATTATTGCTGGATTTGCTAACTTGGATTTAAGCTATAATGATTATTTATTCTTAAACTCTACATTTAGAATTGAGCAGTCTTCTGTATTGTCAACAAGACCATATAGCTCTGGGAAAAGAACAAATCCTGTTTATCCTTATTATTCAGTAGGTTTGTCTTTTGTACCAACTAAAGCATTTCAGAGCTTAAAAGGAGATATTCTTAACTACGCAAAAATTACAGGTTCATTTACAAGAGTAGGTAATACAACTGCAGTAGATCCTTACAGAACAGATGAAATCGGAGTGTTCCCAACAGGTTTTCCATTTAATGGTTTAAGTTCATATATTAATAATCAAACACCTACATCAGTAAATATTAAACCTGAATTTGTTAATACTTTAGATTTTGGATTATCTCTAGGATTCCTAAAAGACAGAATCAGATTAGATGCTTCTGTTTATCAATCTACAACTGATGACTTAATTACTGCAAGAACTGCATCAAGTGCATCTGGATTAACAAGTATTCTTGATAATGTGGGTAAAATGAGATTAAGAGGGCTTGAGCTTGATTTAGGGTTAACGCCAATCAAAACAAGTGATTTTACCTGGGATATGAAAGTGTCATATTCTACTTACAGATCTAAAGTATTGGAATTGGCTGATGGTGCTGATGAAGTATCTTTATTAAGCAGTAGTTCAGCAGCAGTAGGTATTTTCGCTGTGAAAGGATCTGATTTTCCTGTTATCAAAGGAAGTGCATTCCAGAGAGACGATCAAGGAAGAATTATTGTTGACTCTAAAGGAAATCCTTTAACAACAAGTAATCTTCAGGTTTTAGGAAGAGCTACTCCTGATTATATTCTTGGGTTCTCAACTAATATTAAGTATAAAGGATTCACATTATCTGCAATGGGAGACTTTAGAAAAGGAGGTAAATTTGTTTCGTTTACGAAAAACCTACTTGCCTTTACAGGAGGGTTAGAAGAATCAGCTGAATTTGATAGAACTCAAGGATATGTTGTTCCTAACTCAGTACAAAACACGGGTACTGCAGCAAATCCGATATACACTCCTAACAATACACCAGTAGGTGGAGCAGGAACTTATACTAACGTTACCAACTACTTCTCAAGTAGTGCGTATAGAGCTGTTGGAGAAAACTTAGTAGTTGATGCTACCGCGTTAAAGATTAGAGAAATTGCATTAAGCTATGATATACCAAAATCAGTCTTAAGTTCTACATTCTTGAATTCATTGACAGTAGGTGTTTACTCAAGGAACCCATTCTTTAAGTATGCGGATAACAATAGAAACTACGCGGATCCCGAAACTGCAAGTACAACAGGAAATGCTGCTGGTTTTGCTTATACAACACAGTATCCATCAACTAGAAGCTTTGGGGTGAATCTTAAAGCATCTTTCTAAACTTTAATTAATTATTACTTGAAAATGAAAAAATTTAAATATACAATACTAGGTTTAATTGTTGCCTCTATGACGTTGACTTCATGTGATCATTATCTGGATATTAATGAAAATCCAAATAGTATCCATGCAGAAGCTATTACGCCAACTTTATTGTTCCCTGGTGCTGTTGCTCAGACTTATAGAACACAAGCTACATGGATGAATAGATTTGGTGGTCTTATGATGAATTCCTATGCAGGTAACTCTTATTCTTTTGGAGCTCCGTTTGGGAATGAATATACTTTGAATGTAGATAGTTCTTTTTATCCACAGATTTGGGATGGATTATACAGAAACGTAAGTAACTTCGTTGCTATTGAGAAATATGATAACTCTACTCACAAATATGATAACTATGTAGCTGCTGCAAAAGTGATGAAAGCTTTTTACATGCAAACTATCGTAGATTTATATGGCGATGCTCCATATTCTCAAGCATTTATGGGTCAGGCTAATGCAACTCCAAAATATGATAATGATGAAGAAATCTACAAATCATTAATTCTTGGTCTGAATGATGCTATCACTCTTATAGATAATGGAAATGCCGCTGCACTTGAACTAGGTGCTACTGATATTGTTTTTCAGGGAACAATGGATAGCTGGAAGCGTCTTGCGAATACTGTGAAGTTAAGAATGTTGATAAGAATGTCTAAAGTAACAGGATCAATGGCTGCTTTTAGAGATCAGCAACTTCAGACTTTATCAGGAGCAAAATTCGTAGAAGCAGATGTTTTAGTAAACCCTGGATACAGTGCTGCTAATGATGATCAACAGAATCCATTTTATGGATACTATGTAAGAAACAGTTCAAACTCTCAGTTGCAGAATAATACATTATTTACGGCATCTGAGCATATTGCTACTTGCCTTAATGGTAACCCTTATAATATGACTGATAATGTTTATCAGAAATTTAACGGTATCAAAGATGGTAGAAGAGGAAGAATGTTCTCAATGGTTAATTATAATGGTCAGTCAGTTGTAAAAGGAGTTAGACAAGGTGCTACACCTGGTCAGCCAGGGGCTCCGACAGATCTTACAACGGTTTCAAGATTTGGAAATGGTTGGATATTTGGTCAAGGTAGTCCTAGTACTACTGCTCAACTGACTTCAGTAGGTTCTGCTAAATCAGGGGTATTAATGACCCGTTCAGAAAGTGAGTTTCTTCAGGCTGAAGCAGCAGTGAGATATCCGGGTATTTTTGCAATTAACGGTCAGGAAAGCTTCGAAAAAGGTATTAAAGCATCTTTTGACTATCTTTATGCTGCTAATAATGATTATATTGCATACAAAGCAGCAATTCAAACTAAAGTAGGTTTAGGATGGATTGGAACTAATGATAATAAGATTGAAGCAATCATGACTCAGAAATGGTTAGCTACTGCTGGAATTAACCCTACAGAATCTTTCATTGATTATAACAGAACTGGTTTCCCGATTACTCCTATGGCAACAACTTCAGCGAAGCCTAATAAGCCGTACAGATTAATGTATCCTTCATCTGAATATGTTGCTAACTCAGCGAACGTTCCTCAGATTTCAAACGCTCAATGTTTTACTAAGAACCAAACAACTCCATTCTGGAATCAGAACTAATTCTTATAAAAACAATTTTAATATATTTTACCGCCTTCGGGCGGTTTTTTTATTTTTTAGATCTAATTTCTCTTCCTGTATATAAATATGCTAAGCATAGTATGATTGGTGGGATATACGCTGTTTTCTTATTTATTTTTTTCAAATTATTGATATTCAGGTTGTTTTATTTCTATTTGATTCTTGTTAATATAGATAATATCAATTTAAATGATTGTTATTATTTCTTAAAAAAAAATAATGATTAAACAACTTGTTTTTGTTAAATATTTAGTTTTTAACTAATTTTAGTGCGTTATTTGTTGTTTTTGTTTTTGAATTTTGAAATATGTGTATTTTTTTTAATTTTTGCTTTGTGGTATTAAGAAAGTTTTACAAATTTGTAGGGTACAAAATTAATTTGATATGAAGAAACTAACAGCAAGTCTTCTTGTTTTAGTATTATCTTCTTCTATAGCTGTTGCAAATGCCCAGCAAAAGAATGATACTATTAAAACAAAAGAGATCGAGGGCGTGGTTGTAACCGCACTCGGAATTAAGAGAGAGAAAAAATCTCTGGGGTATGCTTCTGAAGAAGTAAAAGCGGAAGCACTAACAGGTGGAACAACAAATACGGGGAACGTCGCAGGACTACTTTCAGGTAAAGTAGCCGGTCTTCAGGTTAACACAAACAACAACTTTGGTGGATCATCAAACTTATTGATCAGAGGATATAAATCTTTGTCAGGAGGATCTCCGCTTATCGTACTTGATGGATCTCCCGTGAATAACGGAAGTGTTAAGGGAAGTGTTTTTGATTACGGAAACTTCTTGTCTGATATCAATCAGAATGATATTGAAAGTATAAATGTTTTGAAAGGAGCTGCTGCTTCTGCTTTATACGGCGAAAGAGGAAGTGATGGTGTAATTTTGATTGTTACCAAAAGTGGTCGTGGAAAACAAGACGGAAGTTGGGGAGTAACATTGAACTCAAACATCAATGTAGGTTTTATTGATAAATCTACTTTCCCTAAATATCAATCAAGATATGGAGCCGGTTATGGCCCATTATACGGAGACAATGGTAATGAATATTTCAACCATGATCCTAATACTGGAGAACTTCAGGTGCCATTTACCGAAGATGCTTCTTATGGAGCCGAGTTTAATCCTAATTTGTTAGTTCGTCAATGGTATTCCTACGATCCGACCTCTCCTTATTATGGGAAGGCAACACCTTGGGTTGCCGCTAAAAATGGCCCAATTAAATTCTTTGAGACTCCGGTAACTTATGTTAACTCAATTTCATTAGAGAAAGGAAATAAATCATCAAACATATCTTTGTCATATTCAAATATGCTTTCCAATGGTTTATTACCAAATTCAGATTTGAGAAAAAATAACTTAACGGCAAAGTTCAGCTATGACTTTACAGATAAACTTCATGCTACAGTATTTTCAACTTTAACAATTCAGGATACGAAAGGTAGAAATGAAACAGGATATTCCGATAATATTGTAACTGGGTTCAGGCAATGGTGGCAGACAAACGTTGACATTTATGAGTTAAGAGACGCTTATGCCAGAACAAATAACAGTAACAATACATGGAACAGAACTTCTGGAGCAGATGGAACACCTGCTTATTGGAATAACCCATATTTCCAGAGATATAATAACTATCAAACTGACTCCAGAACAAGAACATTCAGTTATGCACAGTTGAAGTATGATATCTCAAAGAACTTTGGAATTACTGGGAAATTATCTTACGACAACATGCAAATGCTGATTGAAGAGAGGTTGGCTAATGGCTCATTACCACAGGCATTTGGAGCTTCAGGAAATAATGTGACTTCAGGATATTCCCGTCAGGATGTAAGAACTTCTGAAACCAATTTTGATTTATTCGCTAATTATAAATTCGATATTATAGAAGACTTAAATGTTAGCGGTATCGTAGGAGGAAACGTAAGGAGGAACCTAAGTGATGCTGTGTATGTAAGTACAGAAGGTGGTCTTGCAACGCCGGGGTTATTTGCAATTTCTAACTCTGCAAGTCCAATCATTCCGCCAGATGAAAACTATGCAAAATGGCTTACATCGAGTTTATATGCAACGGCTTCTTTCGGATATAAAAATTTATTATTTGTAGACGGAACGTATAGAGTAGACAGAAGTTCAAATCTTCCAAAAGCTAATAATACTTATGATTACTATTCAGCAACAGGGTCTTTAATTCTTTCAGAATTATGGAAGCAAAACTGGTTAAGTTTCTGGAAAGTAAGAGCTAATTATGCAGAAGTAGGTTCATCCACTGTGAATTATCAATTAAATAATACTTATAGAGTAAGAGGAGGATTTGGAAGCACAGGATTGGTTAATCAGTCGTATTTCTTAGCAAATCCAGATCTTAAGCCACAGAGATCAAAAGAAGTAGAATTCGGTATGGAAGCTCAATTCTTAAAAAATAGATTAGGTTTTGATATTGCTGTTTATAAAACGCGTACTCTTGATCAAATCATCAATCTTCCGGTTTCTTCAGCTACTGGGTATAGAACCTTCCTTGTAAATGCAGGGCAGATTAATAATAAAGGTATTGAAGTTCAGTTAAATGGTACGCCAATTAAAAATTCTAACTTTAGCTGGGATATTGATGTCAACTGGTCTAAAAACGAAAATGAAGTGGTATCCCTTTATGGTGATTCTCAAAACTATTTGTTAGCACAATATCAGGGAGGAGTTTCTCTAAACGCGAGAGTAGGGCAGGCATTTGGAGCCTTGGTTGGTTCAGATTATGTCTATAATGCTAATGGAGAACGCGTAATAGATCCAGCTAACGGTAGATATTTAAGAAATCCAAATCAGGTAATTGGTAATATTACTCCGGATTGGATTGGAGGTATCAGAAACAGCTTTACTTATAAAGGAATTTCTGTTAGTTTCCTAATTGATATCAAGCATGGTGGAGATGTATTCTCTACAGATATGTATTATGGTCTTGCTACCGGATTATATGAAGAAACAGCTGTAGGTGACTACAGAACTGCAGGTGTTGTTCATCCTGGTGTAAATCCTAACGGACAGGTAAATACAACTCCTACAAGTTCACCTGATACTTTTGGTAACGTAGATGGATATAGAAGAATGCCGAATAGCAGATTCGTGTATGATGCTTCTTACGTGAAGTTGCGAGAAGCTAGTATTGGTTACAGTCTTCCAAAATCAATTCTTGCTAATACTTCTATACAGGAAGCTAAAATTTCTTTAGTTGGAAGAAACCTTTGGATCATCCACAAAAATTTACCTTATGCAGATCCTGAAGCAGGAACTGGAAACGGGTTGGCTTCAAAAGGAAACTCTATTGGAGTGCTTCCTACAACACGTGACATCGGTATCAATGTAACATTAAAATTCTAACAAAAACATGAAAAAGATAATTTTAATATTAAGTCTAATTTCTTTAACTGTGGCCACCACTTCTTGTGAACGTGATATCACATCTTTGAATGAAGACCCAAAACACCCGTCAATTGTTCCTTCAGGATTATTGGTGGCAAGTGCAGAGCAGGAATTAATATCACAATTATTAACACCAAACGTTAATAATAATATAGCAAGGTTATTTACTCAGCAGTGGGCACAAACAACCTATATTGATGAATCCAACTATGACATGGTTACACGACCTATACCACGAAATCATTATAACAGATTAATGGCTACTAGTTCTGCTGTTGTTCATTCGCCAGGGGTTCTTTCTGCCCTTAGAGATGCAAAACAATTTCTTCAAAATGAAGGAATGAGTGCTGCAAAGAAAGCCAATAATGAAGCAATAATTGAACTTATTAGCGTATACGCGTGGGCAAATCTGGTTGATACCTATGGAGATGTTCCTTATTTTGGAGCTTTAAAAGCTGTTCCTGGAAATCCAGGGGCTTCAGAAATTCCTTATGACGATGCAAAAACAATTTACATAGATTTGATCAAAAGAATAGATGCTGCTACAGCCATGATCAATACTAGTGAAAGTGGTTATACAGACGATTTGTTCTATAAGGGAAATATGACAAATTGGAAAAAAATGGGTAATTCCTTAAAATTCAGATTAGCAGTAACATTAGCAGACGTTGATCCGACATTAGCTAAAACCCATGCAGAAGCTGCTTATGCTGCGGGATTATTTGAGGGTAAAGAGGATAACTTTGGATTAACTGCTTTCCCTTCGGGATTATTTGCTAATCCTGTTTATCAAGAGGTAGTGCAATCTGGTAGAAATGACTTTATTCCATCAGAAATGTTAGTAAACTATATGAATTCTACTTCAGATCCTAGAAGAGGAAAATGGTTTACTAAAGTAGGAGGAAGTTATGTAGGAGGTGTTTATGGATCTGGTAACTCATTTGGTGCATACTCCCATATGACTTCTTCAAAACCTAATGATGCAGGAGAAGATGGATATATGCTTATTGCAGAGAATGCTCAAGGGTTTTTATTAGATTACTCAGAAATTTCATTCTTAAGAGCTGAAGCAGCAGCACGCGGATTTAGTGTAGGAGGAACAGCAGCAGGCCTTTATGGACAAGCAATCACAGCCTCCATGACAGAATATGGAATTTCTCCTACAGTTGCAGCTACATTTATTGCCACCAATCCTTACGATGCTTCAAACTGGAGAAAATCAATTGGTTTCCAGGCTTGGGTTGCAATGTTTAATAAAGGATTCCAGGCATGGAATTTTGCGAGAAGATTAAACTACCCTGTGTTTGAAAATCCAGAAGATTCTGCAGTAGAATCTGTTCCGGTAAGAATGAAGTATTCTGATCAGGAATATTTGCTTAACAAAACTAATGTTGAGAAAGCTGCTGCAAAAATTGGAGGAGATAAAGTATCAACAAAAATTTTCTGGGACGTAAATTAGTGTAATTGTCCTTTGAAGTTAATAATAAATGGTATTCCTGTAGCAATACAGGAATATCTTGTTTAAAAAAAATATACAATACAATATGAAGTTTTTGATCGGGCTTATTGCCATAATGGGAATTATTTCATGCAGCAGTGGTGATGACAGAAGTAATTCTATAACAGAAGAAGTAGGTATTAATGGTACATGGAAGCCATCCCGATATGAGTTTAAAGGGAAAAGCTATCCTGTATCCACTTGTGAAAAAAAGGGACAGATACTTATTAATACCGACTTTTCGGGAGTGTATGAAAGATATGAAGCTGGTGTTGGATCAGAAGAGTGTATAAAGCCTGAGTCCTATTCAGGGAAATGGGCCTACGATAAGATGTATGGTAAATTAACACTTACTTATACGGAAGCGGGAGTGAGTAAAACCTCACAAAAAACAGTGGAAGATTTTTCAGCTACTGAGCTTAAAATTGCTGACGGTTCTAAAAATGTAGATGGAATCACAGGTAATGATGATGCTGTATTAGTTTATATAAAAGAATAAAAATACTTAAGAAACCGCCTTCGGGCGGTTTTTTTATTTGTAATTATAACGTAAGGTCAATGATATCGGTTGGATAGATATGTGAGATTATTTTTAAATTGATTTTTTATTTCATATTAATTTATTATCTTAGTCTAATGAGACTTTTACAGCCTTTACAAACTAAATTAAAAAATATTATTATGAAAAATCTAAAAAAATTATCGAAATCAGAATTAAAAAAAATTGCAGGTGGATGGGTTCCCCAGCCAGGACAGAGTTGTCCGGAAGGAACTTGTCAGTATACAGAAAATGGACCTTGTAGAATTTACAATCCGGACAAATGTTATTAATAACTCTATAGCTTAAAAGCTAAAGGAATAACGTTTATGAATTAATAAAAGAGTTCGGTAATTGTTACCGAACTCTTTCCGTATATTTGTACTTCAAAATTTTGAAATGAAATACGGGCTAATGACATGTGGCCTATGAAAAAATAAGTATGAACACATGAATATTAAAGATATTATAGAAGAAAAACTTTCGGAGGTCATTTTAAATGTATATCAGTTAAAAGACATCAAACTGGAAGTTCAGGAGAATAAAACAGAATTTGAAGGTGATTTCACCATTGTCACTTTTCCGTTGGTAAAACAATTGAAGAAAAATCCTGAAAGTATCGGGGTTGAATTAGGTGAAGCGTTAACAGAACAGACGGAACTTTTCGAAAGCTTTAATGTAGTAAAAGGTTTCCTGAATGTTAAAGTGAAAAACCAGCTGTTTGTGGATAACTTCAGATCTGTAAGCAAGAATTTTTCCACTATAGAAAAGAAAAATGCCACGGTAATGGTAGAATATTCTTCACCGAATACCAATAAACCATTGCATTTAGGGCATATCAGAAATAATTTGTTAGGATTCTCGGTCGCTCAGATTTTAAAAGAAGCCGGATATGATGTAATCAAAACTCAGATCATCAATGACAGAGGTATTCACATCTGTAAATCTATGCTGGCATGGGAGAAATTCGGAAACGGAGCAACTCCTGAAACAACCAATACCAAAGGAGACAAATTTGTTGGAAACTATTATGTAGAATTTGACAAAAATTATAAAAAAGAAATTGCAGAGCTTGTAGAACAAGGGGTAGGAGAAGAGCAGGCTAAAAAAGATGCTCCGGTAATGAAGGAAGCTCAGAAAATGCTGTTGGATTGGGAAAATGGAGATGAAACAGCGAGAGCGCTTTGGGCGGAAATGAATTCATGGGTTTACAAAGGATTCAATGAAACGTATAAGAGATTAGGCGTTGACTTTGACCAGGTTCAGTATGAAAGCAATACCTATATTTTAGGAAAAGATCTTATTCAGGCAGGATTGGATAAAGGCGTTTTGTATCAGAAAGAAGACGGTTCTGTTTGGTGTGACCTTACCGATGAAGGACTTGATCAGAAGCTGTTACTTCGTTCAGACGGTACTTCAGTCTATATGACTCAGGATCTTGGAACGGCAGTGGAGCGTTTTAAGCAAAATAATATCCAGAAACTGATCTATACTGTAGGAAACGAACAGGATTATCACTTCCAGGTTTTATTTAAAATCCTGAAAAAATTAGGATATGAATGGGCAGATCAGTTATTCCACCTTTCTTACGGGATGGTAGAGCTTCCTGAAGGTAAAATGAAATCCCGTGAAGGAACTGTAGTAGATGCGGATGATCTGATGCAGGAAATGTATGAAACAGCAAAATCCAAAGCTCAGGAATTAGGAAAACTGGAGAACCTTTCTGAAGAAGATAAAGAAGCATCTTATGAAACAGTAGGATTGGGAGCTTTAAAATATTTTATGCTGAAAGTAGATCCAAAGAAAAAGATGCTTTTCAACCCTGCAGAAAGTATTGATTTCAATGGAAATACAGGGCCGTTTATTCAATATACCTATGCGCGAATTCAGTCATTATTGTCTAAAGCAGGTACTTTGCAGACAGAAACAGCGGATATTGAATTAAATCAGTCTGAAAAAGAATTGATCATGCAGTTGGCCAACTTTAAAACTGTAGTCGCTAAATCAGCGGAAACTTTAAGCCCGGCTTTGGTGGCAAACTATGTATACGATCTTGTGAAAGCATACAACTCTTTCTATCAGAATAATCCGATTCTGAATCAGGAAGATGAAAATGTAAAACAATTCCGTTTGAATATTTCAGATCTCACAGCAAAGACAATTAAAAAATCGTTGGAACTCTTGGGAATCGGAACCGTAAACAGAATGTAAAAATAGAAAGAAAGCCTCCTGAAATTTTTCAGGAGGCTTTTTTCTTTTTTATATATCAATAATCTAGCATCAGAAATATCCCGGATCTCAAAATCTCGCAACCCGAACCTCGCAACCCAAATCTACGTTTTATCACTACTTTCACCTTGCATCTGTTTCAGACTATCCGCATACAACTTAGCAGGAGTCCATCGTGCATGTTTGGAAAGAACTACTTTATATCCCTTTTTGTAAGTATATACTTTAGTAAATTCTGCGCCGAAGAATATCAGCATACAGGAATAATTGATCCACATCATAATCAGAATGACTGTTCCCGCAGCGCCAAAGGCTGAAGTAGGTTTTACCTGGTTAAAATAAAGACTTAACAAAAATTTTCCGAGGGTAAATAAAACAGTCGTCAGAAATGCTCCTTTCCATACCGGTTTCCAGCTGACTAAAACATCGGGCAGTACTTTAAACATCAAAGCAAATAACAGCATCACAAGACCAAAGCCGACGGCGAAGTTGACAAACTCTACCAGCATATACGTTTCAAAACCAAAATATTGGGTGATAATCGTATTAAAAAGGCTGATCAGAGAAGATAAAATCATGGTGATCATCAGAAGAAATCCCAGAATAAGGATCATTCCCAAAGAATTCGCCCTGTCCAGTAAAAATTTGACTAATGCCTTTTTGGGAGCAGCTTCTACTTCCCAAAGTGTATTTAATGAATGTTGCAGCTGAAAGAAAAGCGTAGTAGAACCGAAAACCAATGATCCAACTCCAACTGCCTTCATAAAAATATTCTTTTTGTCAATCAAAGCACCAGCGAGCATACCTTCAATACTTTTAGCCACATCCGGTCCCATAATACCACTGATCTGGGTGCTGATCTGCCCGCGAATGGCTTCTTCCCCAAAGAAATTTCCAAGTACCCAGATAATAATGATCAATAAACCCGGAATAGAAAAAATGGCATAATACGCAAGACTTGCTGAATCTTTTGATGCAGTAGAATTGTTCCATTCAGTGAATGTATCTTTTAAAACTTCCCAGAAAAATTTAGCGGTTTTGATCATATTAAAAAGGATATCCGATGGCAATATTTAAAACAAGATTGTCTTTTCTCCAGCTTGAGTCTCCGAAATTAATTTTATCGAAGGCCCATCTGTCCCCTTTCTGATAGTAAGGAACTCTCAGTGGCATGGCAAGATCCAGTCTTAAAATCAGGATAGAAAAATCCAGTCTTAGACCTACTCCGGCTCCCACCGCAATTTCATTTAAAAAATCTTTTGAAAACTTAGCCCCGGGTCTGTTTTCATCGTCGTGAAGAAGCCAGATGTTTCCGGCATCTACAAAAACGGCAGCATTTAAGAACTTATAAAGATTGGCACGGTACTCCGCATTTAATTCCAGTTTGATATCTCCGGACTGGTCAAAGTAAGTCCCAGGATCTATCGTTCTCGGGTCAAAACTTCCCGGTCCTAATGTTCTTGCACGGAATGCTCTGATACTGTTACTTCCTCCTGAGAAAAACTGTTTAGAGAAAGGAATATACTCTGAGTTTCCGTAAGGATAGGCAATCCCTCCTATAAATCTCGTAGCCAGTGAAGACTTTTCACTGAACTTATGATAGAATCTGAAATCGTTTTCAATCTTTACATATTGGCTGAAAGGAATTCCGAATATTTTCTTTTCCTTATCTTTCTTTACATCGGCTCCGGTAACCAATCCCGTAATATTTCCTGCCAGATCCAGCGTTCCTTTATAATAAACAGTATTGGTCTTTGGCAGCATGGTATTGGTATAGGTATAAGAATAGGTAGGGCCGAAAATAAGCTGCTTTGCCACAACTCTTGCCATTGCTGGATTCTTCTTTGATATTGAATCATATTCTGCGGTAACCTTTGCCGGGGACACCAAAGTAATATCAATCACTTTCAGATCATGTTCTTTTCTTGCGTTTTCTTTCCACACATATCCGAATGATCCGGTGAAATTATTTAGGGTATAATATTGTGTTCTGTTCTGGAATTCATATCCCAATGTGATATTTGTTCTGGGAACAAATTCACTGGAAGAATGAAAACGGAATGGTGCTACAATTCTTGGGATTGAAAGTTGTACGTTTGTTCCTGCACGGAAAATATTATTGGCATTTTGAGCCCCTCCCATCTGGAAATCAAAAGCTCCATAGATGGCAGCTTTAAATTGTTCTGCACCTCTGAAGAAATTTCTGTGGGTCCAGTTCAGGTTCAGCTCACTACCCGCATAGTTGGCGGAATTGGTCCTTCCCAATGCTTCCAGACGAAGCGATTGTACCTGTCTTGGAGTCAATAAATAATAGGCATCAAATTTATGGCTTAAAGAATCAGATACAATAAAGTCGTTCTTTACAAATTTGAATACTCCCAGACTGATCAATCGGTTCAGGGTAAGATTGTGGTTGGAACGGTTGTAAAGATCTCCTTTTTTGAAATATAAGGCTCTGTCAAAAATCTTCGGTTTAAATTTATGCTGCGGATCAATGACGTAAATGTCATCAAAACGATATTTGGAAAGAGAATCTTTATCCATCGGGATACTGTATTTACCATCTTTTACATCCTGAATATTGTAATTGGGAAATACGATAACATTATCAATACTGAACTGCTGCGTTGCCAAATCAGGAGTGTTATCTTTTAGTTTTACGTTAAGTTCAACTTTATGATTTTTACTCACCGTACTGTCCGCCTGCACGATAATATTATCAGGATGGAAATAATAAAAACCTCGTTCCTTTAGCCTGTTGTCAATTCTTTCTCTTTCTGCTTTGATGACATCCAGGTCAAATGGTCTTCCGTTTTTAAGAAGAGTTTTCTCCGTAAGGTTTTGAATTTCATGATTGACCAGTGTAGAATCTTTCTGGAATTTTACACCTTCTATCAGGTATCTTGAACCAGGCCTTACTGTATAAATAACCTGAGCTTTTTTGTTCTTTGAAACAGTGTCATAAGTAGCTCTGGCATTGAAATATCCTTTGTTTTCAGAATAATTTTCAATGATATCTTTATTGAACTCACGATCTACATCTCCCAATAATACTGGTTTTTCACCCACTTTATATTTAAGCCAGTAATTAAAGCCTTTGTCTTTTTTAGGCTCCTTGGCAATATTATAAAAATACAGCTTGGGACGTAGTCCTAAAAATGTGGAATTAGGCTTTGGAGTGAGATTCGCTTCCAGTGCAGACTCAAGATCTTTTTTTTCTTTTTTGGAAATCGTATCATTTTCAATCTTTACTTTGGCTCCCGTATAGAGCATCTGGCCCTCTTTCAAAAACCTGGTGTTGCCGCACGAGATTACCGTGGATGCCATCCCGGAAACCAACAGATACTTACAATATATATGGAACTTATTATTCATTATTTAAATTCTACCACTTGGTTATTTTGATTTTTTTTCTGCTTTTTCTCTTTAGATTTCTGGAAAATCTCCCGGAACTTGTCATAATCCAATGTAATAATAAATCCGACGCCGGTTTCTATGATCTGTCCCTGAAGAGCTACCTGATATTCATCCTTACGATAAGCACGAAGCATATACCTTCCATCTTTGGAAAGGCTGTAATCTACGGATACATTCCCCGCAATATTGGTCATGTTTTCATTCTGGCGTGCCTGGCCTTCCAGTCCGAAGTTACTTCCTACCGTTACTTTTAGTCGGTCATTCAATAATTTTTTACTGATATCTACATTCAGGTCGGTGCGGGTATTTTTCTCTCCGGTGGAATAATCTTCTGAAGAATCAAGTCCAAAATTAAGATCTACTCCTTTAATCAGGCCTGCTGCAAGATTATTCAGCTGCTGGGAAAGGATTTTACTCACACTCTGTCTTGCCATGGTTTCTGCAGACATTCCGGCACCGCTTTCAAACGGATTTTCTCCTATAAAACGGTTCAGAAGCAATAAGGCAAATACCTGTTTGTTCAGCTCAGACTCCTGAGTTCTTATCTGGGCAAGTTTCTGATCTACAACATCTTTTACATTCGTAGATACAGAATTATTTTTCTCATCTGTAGTAATATCGAAAGTAAGCTGAGGTTTCAATAATTCTCCTTTCATTTTCAATAAAGCATTGAAAGGAACCCTCTGCTTAAACTGATTCATGGTTGAGGCACTCTCTCCACTGATCTGCTGCTCCACAAGGTCAATAGGTGGTGCTTCTGTTTTATATACGGCAGTAATATCCATTTGAGCCATAGTAGGTTCACCTGTCCAGGTAATGGTACTGCCTTTCTGAATGTCAAATTTACGTTTCAGGAAACTCACCGAAAGATCATAACTTCCTTTTTCCACTTCATATACTCCTACCAGCGTAGTTTTTCCTGACGGATCTATTCCTCCGGTTAATTCAGCTTCACCCTGAAGCTGTACAAAATCACCATTGGCTTTATCAATGATCAGCGACAGTTTTGCCTCTTTGCTGACTTCAATATTAACACTTACATCCATTCCTTTGATGCGGCTCTGCGCATTAAGAGAATCTGCTTTGATTGTTTTGTTTAAAACCACCTGATCCTGATCCACAAATTCTACAATACCATCTCTCTCCTGTAAAGTAGGGCTGGATTGAGGAAGAACAAACGTGAAATCAGTGTTGTCTGCCACGCTCAGTCTTCCGTCTACTTTTGGAAGATCAAGGTTTCCACGAATATGAAGTCCGGCATCAATGGCCAGAATACCATACATCATCGCATCATTTGATTTCTCTGAATTGACAACTTTGAAGTCTTTTGCATTCACATCCAGATTAAAGGCAAAATCTCTGTAGGTTTGGGTAAGAACCTGCCCGTCCACCACAAGAGCATTTCCGTCCTTGTCTTTGATTTTGAACTGATCAAACTCAATTCCGCGGCTGGTAAAATCTATTTCATCACTAAGGTGTCTGAAATCACTTCCCGTTTTGGCAATTTCCAATCCGGCATCATTGAATTTCACTTTTCCTAAAATATTCGGTTTATCTGTAGTTCCGCTGATCTTTAAGTTTCCTGATAGATAACCTTCTGTATTGGTAATAGCATTCATAGAGAATCCCTGAATACTCTTCATCTGAAGCTGGTTGATCGCCATATTCAGATCAAAAGTACTGGAAGAGGTATTATAATCCCCAAGGATTTTTACGTCATTGTTATTTCCCGAAAGGGCAATATCAGCATTTAAAACCTTCGGTGAGGCATTATTCACTTTTACAGCAAGGTTTCCGACAGGACTTCCATAGACAATTAAGTCTGAAATATTCAGGTCGGAAGTGAATGTCATATTTTTAGTCACATCACGAAGCTGCGCCGTACCATTGATCGTTCCTCTTGCCAGAACCGTATCTTTTTTAATAAGTTCCGTAATGGTTTCAATTTTAAAATCTTTCAACGAAATATTCAAAGGGCTGCTTGGGCTGCTGCTTTCAGACTGTACAGCAATTTCACTGCTGCCATTAGACAAGATGAAGTTATCCGCCAGAATTCCTTTATTGCTGATCTGAATTTTATTGTTTTCAGCAACATTCCAGTCCGTATAATTCAGTTTCAACCCGTTCGGGTTCAGAGATATTTCGGTAATATCATTCAACGATTTTGCATTTCCTGCAATCAGGAACTGAGTGGCGTCTTTCTCATCTTTTGTGGTAACATTGTATCGGATGGTATTGTCCGCAACATCCCCATCAATACTGATTTTATTTAAAGAAAAGCTTGAGCTTTTTAAAGCCGCTACATTCAGACTGTACTGCAATGCCTGATTTTCATTGGTGACTTTTAAAGCACCTTTTTCAATGGTATTTTCACCATATAATAATCTTGGTATTTGGCCGTCAATTTCAATTTTCTGAGAATCTGCATCATAATTTCCAACAAGATTGATGGTTTCAAAATCTTTCAGATCCGGCGCAAACTTTCTGATCAGATCATCATTTTTGATTTTAGCCGTAAAAGTAAAATGTTGTCCTGGATCAATTTTCTGTTTGTTATCCGGCTTCTGGAACTGGTAATACTGATTCACAGTTTTCGTTAAAGCACCAAAAATCTGAGTCAATTTATATTTACCTTTCAGTTCCACATCTGCGATCTGGGAATTGAAAATAATCTGAGTAGAATCTGTTGTGGAAGAAGCCTTCAGATTGACTTCCTGTACAGGATAAACCTCTTTGGTATCCGAGAACGCGAAATCTTTAAGGTTGAGATATCCATTTAAATTATTGGGATCTAAGCTGGTGAAATCTCCATCAATTTTTCCGGCAATAATCATTGGTTTTTCATAGAAGCCAAGTTTGTTGACATCCAGTTTGATGACTTCTCCGTTCACTTTTACCGTAGGATTTTTTTCGTCATAAACCCCGGAAGCGGTCAGCTGCAAACTGGCATTCGGGTCTTTTGAATCTAAAATAACATGATAAGCTCCTTTATTGATCTTTCCGGTAAGGTTCATGTTTTGGTAACGATATCCTTTGTAGACTGCGGAAGCAACGTGACCTTTTAAATCTGCATTGGCATTTTTAAAATCAAAACTTTCCCCTTTGGCTGCAATTTGTGCAGTGATAGGACCAATATCTTTATTCTGAATGATTTTCCCAACCTGTATACCCTGAAGATTGGCTTTCACATCATACAATTCATGATTTTTTCTTCGCATGTCTACCTGTGCGATGATGGCAGCGTTTCCCAAAGTAGAGTAGAGGTTGAGATCTGTATTTATCGCTTTCGTTGTTCCTTTTGCATTTCCTTTGATGCTGAAATGGGAAGGAAGCGAAATATTCGAAGGGATTGTATTTTTAGGGACAAGATTGAATATCGTCTTAGCATTGGATGAAAATTCCCCTATTCTCAGGTCATAATACAACTGATCCGGATTCATCGCATTTTTGATCCTTCCGGAAGCCATTACCCTTAGCTGATCCAGCCCTGAAACTTTGAGATCCTGAATTAAAAGATCATTCACGCTTCCTTTTACATTCGCATTTACGTTTAGGATAGCATTCGGATATTTATTGAACGGAACCGTATTTCTCAATGTCGGAACCAGATTCAGAATGTCGGAAAACCCTATTTTTGAATCTTTGATATTGGCCGAAATCTTTACAGCACCTAAGTTTGAGCTAAGCTGGTCGATAGAATTATAGTTTAAAACAACCTCATCACGCAGTATTGTTTTTGGAGTCTGCAGATAAAGATCTTTAAGATAAGCCTCCTTTTCAGCATACACAAAATCGGTATTGAACTTTTGAATATCCAGCCCTCTGCCTTCTTTGATTTCTGCTGAGTTTACTGTTCCTGCAAAGGTGTTGTTCTCCATTTTGAAGCTTCTCACCTCCACGTTCATCTTTGAAAAATTAAGGTGGTTGAAGTCCATTCCCTGTTTAGTAGGAGCGATAGCGGTATTGTTATAATTGACCTTTACATCGTTCAAAACAAGTTTTCCTAAGAGGAGTTTCATAGCTTTATCCTGATCAGAGGCTTTGGAAACTTCAGGTTCTTTGGTTGTTTTAGGATTGGCATTCTGAGCGGGAAGATAAAGATTGGCATTAATGTCTGCTCCCGAAAGAAAAACATTCGCTACGTTGAAAGCGTTGTTTTCAAGATCCAGTTTGTTGACCTTAGTGCTAAGTTCTTTGAATATAACTTTTGCAAATGTTTTGGTGTTTTCATCGCCGTAATCAATGTCGAAATGAGTAAGCTTGATTCCTCTTAAGCCAATATTCATAGGCTTTTTTTCATTAAGAGAATCTACTTTTTTCTCCACCTTGTTGGCAACTTCTTCTACAAGTCCCTGCTTTAACTTTAATTTTAATCCGTCGAGATTGATATCATTAACAGCATACTTATTTTTGCTGAGATCAAAAGTTTTAACTCTGGTATCGAATGACTTAAAATAGAGCTGAATATCATTCTTCGATTGCTGGTCGTTAAATGTTACCCCAACATCTTTTAAATTGATTTTATCAAGGGAAATAATAAAGGGTTTGGATGGGCTTTCTTCTTTATCACTGGAAGCAAAAGCATCAATGATATAATCAAAATTGAATTTGCCATCCGGTTTCCTCACTACATTGGCACGTGCTCCTTCCATTTCAACAGAAGTAATATCTGCCGTAGAATTAAGAAGCTTCAGCATATGTAAACCTACATCCAGTTTCTTCACTGCCAGAAGAGTATCTACGTCCTGTCCTTTGAGATAAAGGTTCTCCATGACAAGGCTGTTCGGGAATCCTATATAGACTCTTTCCAGGCTTACGGGAGTTTTGATTTTTTTCTCAAGGTAAACAATGAGTTTGTCTTTGATGAAATTTTGAACGGCTGGAAGCCTTAAGCTTAGTATCAACAGGGTAAGAAGAACCAATATTGAAATAAAGGTTATTACAATACGCCTTAAGAGTTTTGTGGTGTTGATTTTCAGTTTCAAATGCGATGAGGTTTCTAACAAAGATAACAATACTATTTTATTTGGTCTTTGTTGTGGTACCCTTTGCGAATGCAAAAATCCTGCCTTGGCTGTCTTATTATGGAATTTTTAGTTTGTAGTTGTCAAGTGAATAGTTGAGTAAGACGAGTCAAGGCAGGGATTATTATGTTTAAAAAACGCCCCCTTTTATCATTTTTTAATGTTGAAAAGGTTAGTTAGCAAAAATGAAATTCAAATGTTAGTAGTTGTGAAGGGGGCGTGGCATGGTTTATTGATAGATAATAATAATTTTAGTTGTTTCCGTTCTCCCATTTCACTTCTTCTCCCTGAGGAGCTGCACCACCTTGTGCCGTAGTGATAGGAGCGGTTTCCTGATTGATGTGATAAATATAAGCGGCAATTTTCTCTGCATCTCTTCCGGTAATGGTTCCTTCTTTAATGAAAGGTCTCATGGTAGGATTGTTCGGAGAGCCGTTTTCAAGCATCCAGAAAACATTTTTAAATAAGCTTTTTTCTTTAATATTGATCCAGTGGGTATCGGTAAGGTTCGGACCTATACCTCCTTTTCCTCCGTCTCCGTGGCAGGTAACACAATTCGTTTTAAAAAGTTCCTGTCCTTCGGCAATATTATCAGCACTGTATTTTGCAGATTCCAGATTGATCTGAGGTGCCGTTTTCTCATACTCTTCTATGGAAGCCAGCATGGTTTTTGTTTCCTTCGTGTATTCTGCATCAGGATGGGCATAATCTGTAAAAGAGAAGGCTACCAGATATACGGCACAGAAAATACATCCGAACCAGAATAAGCCAATCCACCATTTCGGAAGCGAGTTGTCCAGCTCTGTAATTCCATCAAAACCATGGTCGATAAGAATATCTTTTTCTTCTGTAGCGCTTTGCTTTTTGAACGCAGAGTTCCATAATTTCTGGTAATAAGGAATCTTTTTTTCTTCCAGATATTGTTTTTTTTCTTCCTCGGATAATCTGTTGAAACTTTCATTTTCTACCAGGTCACCAATCGAATTCATGATCAGCAGCAGGATAATGGCAATTAGTATCAGCGCCCAGAAAAAAGGAGAAGAAAAATATCCTGAATCTCCGGCGAACATTTCAAAGGCCATGATCGTTAAACCTATCGTTGTTGCGATATATATTGAAATGGGGGTTCTCGTTTTCATTGCAGTTTAATTTTAAATGTTACTTTACGCTTGCGGTTTGTACCTGTGTCGTTTTGATGTCTGTACCTAACCTCTGGAGGTAAGCAATCATGGCTACAATTTCTCTTTGTTCAAGTGGTACATAGGCAGATCCTTTTGCTGTTTTTTCTTTGGCCATCTGATCTTTTACATCCGTTGCTTCAGAATAAATTCTCTGTACAATTGCTTTGGACTGGTTGTCCGCCCATTGGCTGGCAGAATCTATCTGGGCTTTTGTATAAGGAACATCGAAGACATTTTTCATCAGTTTCATTTTATCCACCATTTGTGTTCTGTCCAGTTTATTACTGATTAACCATGGGAAACGTGGCATAATGGAACCGGCAGAAGTAATTCTTGGGTTGTACATGTGTTTGAAGTGCCATGAATCCGGGTTTCTTCCTCCTTCTCTGTGAAGATCCGGTCCTGTTCTTTTTGATCCCCATAAGAATGGTCTGTCGTATACGAATTCTCCTGCTTTGGAGTACTGTCCGTTTTTCCCTTCAAATCTTACGACTTCATCACGGAAAGGTCTGATCATTTGTGAGTGGCATGAGTTACATCCTTCACGGATATATAAGTCTCTACCTTCCAGTTCCAGTGGCGTGTATGGTTTTACGGCAGTAATTGTCGGAACACTTTGCTTCAGTGACAGTGTAGGAACAATCTCCACCAATCCACCAATTGCTACTGTAATGAAAGCTAATACAGAAAGAAGAGTAGGCGTTCTTTCCAGCCAAAGGTGTAAGCCTTCACCTTCTTTTCTTGAACTTCCGATATTGGCTAAGGCAGGAGCTTCTGCAGGAACTTCTTTCTGGAATGAACCGGCTTTGATTGTTTTAATAACATTTATAACCATCAGGATAGCTCCTGAAAGATAAAATAGTCCTCCTAAGAATCTCATTTTATAGTAAGGAATGACAGCTGTTACAGTATCCAGCCAGTTTTTCCATAATAAGGTTCCGTCCGGGTTGAACTGTTTCCACATCAATCCTTGCGTAAATCCAGATATATACATTGGAACTGCATAGAAGATAATTCCTAAAGTTCCCAGCCAGAAGTGCCAGTTGGCCAGTTTTTTAGACCAAAGAGATGTTCTCCACATAATAGGAACCAGGTAATAAACAATTCCGAATGCCATAAAACCATTCCATCCGAGTGCACCAATGTGTACGTGTCCGATAACCCAGTCTGTATAGTGACCAATTTTATTTAATGATTTTGTAGCGAGTAAAGGTCCTTCGAAAGTAGCCATACCATAGCATGTAACCGCTACTACAAAGAATTTAAGAATCGGATTTTCTCTTACCTTATCCCAGGCTCCTCTTAAGGTAAGAAGGCCATTCAGCATTCCTCCCCATGACGGAGCAATAAGCATAATAGAGAACCCTGTTCCTACCGCCTGAGCCCATGCCGGTAAAGCTGTATATTGCAGGTGGTGAGGCCCGGCCCAAAGATATACGAAGATCAGCGACCAGAAGTGAATAATGGATAGTTTGTATGAGAATACCGGTCGCTGAGCTGCTTTTGGCATAAAGTAATACATAAGACCTAATACAGGGGTGGTTAATACGAATGCAACCGCATTGTGGCCATACCACCATTGTACTAATGCATCTTTTACACCTGCATATACAGAATAAGATTTCCAGCTTGTGAAAGATAACGGAACTTCCAGGTTATTGAAGATGTGAAGCATTGCTACTGCAAGCCAGGTTGCCATATAGAACCAGATGGCTACGTACAAATGTCTTACTCTTCTTTTGGCAATAGTTCCGAACATATTGATTCCGAAAATGATCCATGAGAATGCAATTAAGATATCGATGGGCCATTCATGTTCGGCATATTCTTTAGAAGTATTGATTCCCATAAGGAATGTAATAACCACACTGACGATCATCAGCTGCCATGACCAGAAGTGAATCCATGAAAGGGTGTCACTGTACATTCTGGTTTTAAGAAGCCTCTGCATACTGTAATAAGCACCGCAGAAAAAGGAATTACATACAAAAGCAAAAATTACAGCACTGGTATGAAGCATTCTGATCCTTCCGAAGCCCATGGCTCCCTGTGTATTGATCAGCCCCTGAATATTACCTGAAGCCAAGCTTTTAATAGTTGTATCATCCGTACCGAATAAAAATTCAGGCAATTCAGGATAAAAAAGCATCAATGCAGCTGTAAGCCCCAGCAGAAATCCTACAAGTCCGAATGCGATAGTCGCATAGAGGAATGCTCTGACAATATTATTGTCATAATTAAATTTTTGCGTCTCCATAAATTCCAATAGTGTTTACCGAAGTGATATTTTCTCTGAAAAAAGGCGTATTTTTAAGTCTTTTTTATGCTGAAAATAAATATCATGTAACGTGTGTAATGTTTTGCCAAAGGTATTTATTAACTTTGTTAGAGGCTAATAGCTAATCTTCTAAAATATACCGAAAACTACTAAAACAAAAGCGATGAAAGTATGTGGACAAAATATCAGGAAAATACGTAGGAGCAAAGATCTTACGCAGGAGTACATGGCCTTTGAAATGGGCATTTCCCAAAAGGCATATTCCGATATTGAGAATTCCAAGGTGAAGATCAACCTGGAGATACTGACTAAAATATCTGATATTTTAGACATCAAGCCATCTGACATCTGCAGTATTTCGCATAAGTGCGGAAACGATGAATATGAAGATAAATATCAAAATCTTTTGGAATACATGAAAAAGAATAATATTTCAGTTCCCAAAGAATTTTTATAAACCTTAATTGCTTAGATAATGTATTAAAAATGATCTCTTTCCAACAATAGAAAGTGATCATTTTTTTTGCTCTGAATGAGATGGAAAACAAGGTAGGATAGAATCTTAACTACAATTATTAAAACTATTTTTGTAACTGTATTCTGAACTTTATTTATAATGATGTAAAAAGAAAATATACGGATGAGGCTGAATTCTCAATTTACCCCATGGAATGTGAATTTCTCTGAAAAGTTTTTATATATTTAGCGACCGAATAATTCATTCAATGAGCAACGAAAATAAAACAGGACAAAACGAGACTTTAGTTAGAGGATTAACAAACCGACACATACAATTAATTGCCCTTGGTGGAGCCATCGGAACAGGGTTATTTCTGGGAATCGGACCGGCAGCGGTACTGGCTGGACCGTCCGTAATTTTAGGCTATGCTTTAGCAGGTATTATTGCCTTTTTTATTATGCGTCAGCTGGGTGAAATGGTAGTTCAGGAACCCGTTTCTGGAAGTTTTAGCTACTTTGCCTACAAATATTGGGGAAATTTTCCGGGATTTGCTTCCGGATGGAACTACTGGATTCTCTATATTCTGGTGAGTATGGCAGAACTTACGGCAATTGGGCACTATATCCATTTTTGGTGGCCGGAAATACCACTCTGGGTTTCCAGTTTATTCTTCTTTGTGGTCATTAATGCGCTTAATCTGGCATCCGTAAAAGTTTACGGAGAAACAGAATTCTGGTTTTCCATTATCAAGGTAGTGGCTATTATTGCGATGATTATTTTCGGAGTCTATCTTTTAATAAGCGGGACAGGAGGAGAAAAAGCGACAATTACCAATCTGTGGAATGACGGAGGTTTTTTTCCCAAAGGATTATTTAACAAAACAGAAAACGGATATTCAGGACTATTTGCAGCTATGGCAATGATCATGTTCTCATTCGGAGGGCTTGAGCTTATCGGAATTACGGCTGCAGAAGCCAAAAACCCGGAGAAAACGATTCCGCAGGCAACCAATCAGGTGATCTATAGAATCCTTATTTTCTATGTGGGAGCGTTGGTTATTTTATTTTCTTTAAGTCCCTGGAGAGATATTACAGAAGGATCCAGCCCGTTTGTAATGGTATTTCAAAATCTGAATGGTCTCGAATTCAGCCTTTTTGGAAAAGTGATTCAGTTCAATACATTAATAGCGAATGTTCTTAACCTGATTGTTTTAACAGCTGCGTTGTCAGTGTACAACAGCAGTGTTTACAGTAACAGCAGAATGCTTTTCGGATTGGCTCAGCAGGGAAATGCTCCGAAATTCCTGAAAAAACTGAACAAAAACTCAGTTCCTACCAATGCGATCATTATATCTTCATGCTTCGCAGGAATCTGTATTATAATCAATAAACTGGTACCGGAGAAAGCCTTTGAATATTTGATGGCTTTGGTTGTATCTACACTGATCATCAACTGGCTTATGATATGCTACACCCATTTAAAGTTCAAAAAATCAATAAATGCAGAGGGAATACATTCAAAATTCCCATCTATATTTTATCCGGTATCCAACTATATCTGCATTGCATTTTTAATTCTGATTTTAGGATTAATGAGTATTACAGGTATGGAAATTCAGGTAATTCTGATCCCGATATGGATTGGCTTTTTGTTCGTAATGTACAAATTGTACAAACCGAATTAAAAATAAACACATTTAAACATGTTTTTGGAAAGGTGAAAATTAAAAGATTTTCACCTTTTTTGTTTCTGAAAATTTTTAGAGATACTTTCTAAGTGGAGGAGAAATGCAACATTCATTGAGTGAGTACTTCGTATTTCCGCTTATTTTTCATATATTAGTAAGACGTTATATTTCAAATTCAGGTGAAAATTATAATCTGTTTGTGATACCTGCGGAGAAGCCGAAAACCGTTACAAAAAAGTAGGCATGACCAAAAAACACTCTTATGGCCAATTTATTTCAAACTTTTACCAATACCGTAAAGCACTGGTACATCCCTTTAATCTTCGGAATTCTTTTCCTTATCTGCGGTTTTTATGTTTTCAGTGTACCGCTTGCAACGTATGTGACACTTTCTATCTTTTTCAGTGTTTCATTCTTATTTTCGGGTATTACTGAAATATTCTTTTCCTTACAGAACAGCAAATCCCTGCAGGGTTGGGGCTGGTTTCTAGTGAGTGGATTATTAACCACTGCAATAGGAATTTATCTTATCGCAAATCCTCAGATTTCTATGGCAGTACTTCCTTTTGTCATCGGATTTACCTTGCTGTTCCGTTCATTTCAATTACTGGGCTTTGCATTTGACCTGAAAAGCATGAAGATAATGAGCTGGGGAAATGTTGCTCTTGCCAGTGTGGGAGGCATTATATTTTCCCTGCTGCTGATTTTTAATCCGGTATTTACGGGAATTTCATTAGTTACCCTTACCGGTGTTTCCTTTATTTTTATGGGAATAGCTTCCATTATGCTGGCTCTGGATTTAAGAAAGATAAAAAAGATTCCGGGGAAAGTAAGCCAGGAATTAAGGGATAGAATCAAATCGATACAGGAAGAAATTGATGAGCTCAAAAAATAATACATATTTACATATAAACAAAAGAAGAGGCTGTCTCAAAAGTGAGACAGTCTTTTTTTTGAGCATAAAAAAAGGAAAGCTTTTGCTTTCCTAATAGTTGCAAATTGATTAATTTGCTGTGTGTTAAGTAAATCAAAGGTAGTCTTTAAAGATTATAATCCCAAGCAAAATTTTCTTTTTCCTCCTGATTTGTCGGAGCTGATAGAAAATAATCATCCTGTACGAACTGTTTCAGCTGTTATAGATGGTCTGGACATCACTAATTTACTCCGTAATTATAAACCCGGCGGCACATCGGCGTATCATCCCAAAATGCTTTTGAAAGTATTGGTTTATGGCTATTTGTGTAATATTTATTCGAGTAGAAAGCTGGAGCAGGCACTCAAAGAGAATGTTCATTTTATGTGGCTAAGCGCCATGAACCGTCCCGATCATAATACTTTGAACCGTTTCAGAAGTGAGAGGTTAAAAGGAGAACTCAAAGAGATCTTCGCACAAATTGTATTATATCTGGAGAAAGAAGGTCTGGTAAGCCTGCAAACCATCTTTACAGATGGGACTAAAATAGAAGCCAATGCCAATCGTTACACATTTGTATGGGGAAAGGCTATCAAAAAGAATAAAGAACGTATAGAGTCCCAACTTGAGGATTTGTGGAACTACACTCAGGAAATAGCCAGGGAAGAAATGAAAGATACTTCGGAGGTAACCTTTAAGTCTATGGACAAAGAAAAAATAAAATCTGTTATAGAAACGATAGATTCTACTTTAAAAAAGAAGAAAATTTGCTCTAAAGTTCGTCAGAAGATTAATTACGCAAAAAAGAACTGGCCTGAAAATCTTGAAAAATATGAGAACCAAGAGGCTATTCTTGGGAATAGGAACAGCTATTCAAAAACAGACCCTGATGCTACTTTTATGCGCATGAAAGAGGATCATATGCGTAATGGGCAGCTCAAAGCGGCTTACAATCTTCAGTTGAGTACCGAGAATCAGTTTATCATTAATTATACTCTGCATCCTAATCCTGGTGACACTAAAACCCTTCTTGCTCATATTAAGAATTTTGAACACCTTTATCATAAACCTCCCAACGAAATAGTGGCTGATGCAGGATATGGCTCAGAAGAGAACTATATTTTTCTCCAAAAGAGAAAAGTCAAAGCCTATATCAAGTATAATTATTTTGATAAAGATCAGAAAACCAAAATTATAACATCTTCGCCCTCTAACCCAAAACTTTCAAAGCTCCGGCATAAGGTTCATAAGCTTCTCAAT
This sequence comes from Chryseobacterium sp. CP-77, assembly GCF_036362765.1. NCBI lineage: Bacteria > Pseudomonadati > Bacteroidota > Flavobacteriia > Flavobacteriales > Weeksellaceae > Chryseobacterium > Chryseobacterium sp. CP-77. Next base: position 2,709,290 of record NZ_CP143637.1, on the reverse strand, counting down.
ACAAAACGGGGCATAATGCTTAGAAAACAAAGGTGTCACGATGTAGAACCTGTGTTTGCTCAAATCAAACATAACAAAGGATTTAAAAGATTTTTTCTCAGAGGACAAAATAAAGTCGAAATAGAAACCGGCTTGATTGCTATTGCGCATAATCTTAGAAAATTGGCTCTGGCAGGGTAAAAAAACCTTCCTTTGTTTTATTCTACCATAATAACTCAAAAATATGATCTAAAAAAAATAAATTCATTGAAAAATATAAGTTACAAAAAAATACGACCATAAAAAAGGCTGTCCTTTTGAGACAGCCTCTAATAGTTGCAAATTGATTAATTTGCTGTGTGTTAAGTAAATCAAAGGTAGTCTTTAAAGATTATAATCCCAAGCAAAATTTTCTTTTTCCTCCTGATTTGTCGGAGCTGATAGAAAATAATCATCCTGTACGAACTGTTTCAGCTGTTATAGATGGTCTGGACATCACTAATTTACTCCGTAATTATAAACCCGGCGGCACATCGGCGTATCATCCCAAAATGCTTTTGAAAGTATTGGTTTATGGCTATTTGTGTAATATTTATTCGAGTAGAAAGCTGGAGCAGGCACTCAAAGAGAATGTTCATTTTATGTGGCTAAGCGCCATGAACCGTCCCGATCATAATACTTTGAACCGTTTCAGAAGTGAGAGGTTAAAAGGAGAACTCAAAGAGATCTTCGCACAAATTGTATTATATCTGGAGAAAGAAGGTCTGGTAAGCCTGCAAACCATCTTTACAGATGGGACTAAAATAGAAGCCAATGCCAATCGTTACACATTTGTATGGGGAAAGGCTATCAAAAAGAATAAAGAACGTATAGAGTCCCAACTTGAGGATTTGTGGAACTACACTCAGGAAATAGCCAGGGAAGAAATGAAAGATACTTCGGAGGTAACCTTTAAGTCTATGGACAAAGAAAAAATAAAATCTGTTATAGAAACGATAGATTCTACTTTAAAAAAGAAGAAAATTTGCTCTAAAGTTCGTCAGAAGATTAATTACGCAAAAAAGAACTGGCCTGAAAATCTTGAAAAATATGAGAACCAAGAGGCTATTCTTGGGAATAGGAACAGCTATTCAAAAACAGACCCTGATGCTACTTTTATGCGCATGAAAGAGGATCATATGCGTAATGGGCAGCTCAAAGCGGCTTACAATCTTCAGTTGAGTACCGAGAATCAGTTTATCATTAATTATACTCTGCATCCTAATCCTGGTGACACTAAAACCCTTCTTGCTCATATTAAGAATTTTGAACACCTTTATCATAAACCTCCCAACGAAATAGTGGCTGATGCAGGATATGGCTCAGAAGAGAACTATATTTTTCTCCAAAAGAGAAAAGTCAAAGCCTATATCAAGTATAATTATTTTGATAAAGATCAGAAAACCAAAATTATAACATCTTCGCCCTCTAACCCAAAACTTTCAAAGCTCCGGCATAAGGTTCATAAGCTTCTCAATACAAAACGGGGCATAATGCTTAGAAAACAAAGGTGTCACGATGTAGAACCTGTGTTTGCTCAAATCAAACATAACAAAGGATTTAAAAGATTTTTTCTCAGAGGACAAAATAAAGTCGAAATAGAAACCGGCTTGATTGCTATTGCGCATAATCTTAGAAAATTGGCTCTGGCAGGGTAAAAAAACCTTCCTTTGTTTTATTCTACCATAATAACTCAAAAATATGATCTAAAAAAAATAAATTCATTGAAAAATATAAGTTACAAAAAAATACGACCATAAAAAAGGCTGTCCTTTTGAGACAGCCTCTTTTTTTAAATCAAGCAAAATATCTTAAAGCTCCAGAATCCACTTCTGAAGTTCAGTGCTTGATGGCAGCTTCAGTTTTTTCTTAAGTCTGTATCTTTTTGTCTCTATTCCCCGCAAACTAATGTTTTCATATTGGCAGATTTCTTTATTCGTAAGATTTAATCTGATATATGCACTGAATTTTACATCATGTTCTGTAAGTTCGGGGGTATGGGTAATTAATTTTTCGTAAAATTCAGGATATACTTCTTTAAAACGCGTGAGAAATAAGGGACTTCTACTCTCCATCAGCTGGATAATTTCGTCAAATGAATCATTTACTTTTAATTTTAGAACATCCGTTTCAAGAATCTTCTTTTCAATAATTTTATCTTTCTTAAGTTCCTTTTGAATATAGATTTTTCGGATAAAATAGAATACTATTAAAAATATAACGATAATAACCAGCGCTATTGCATAAAATGTTTTTCTTTCTTTTTCCTTCTCCTCATGCTTTAATTCAATGAGTTTATTAACAGCAAGATTGATGGCTTCTTTTTCATTTTTGTTGATCTCATCATTAAGAACAGTATATTTTCTCAGATATTCATTGGATTTATCAATTTCATTTAAAGACTTATAAACACTCGAAAGCGTATCATAAACCGTCAGCAGGGAGGTTGGAGTATTTTCCGTTTTTTGAAATATATCGAGTGATTTCAGATAATATTGAAGTGCCTTTTCTTTATCTCCTTTCACATTAAAGAGATCTCCATAGCTGAACCAGGCCGTTGCTTTTTCAATATCAGATGCATTTCCTGAAAGAGCGATGGCTTTATTCATATAATATTCAGCAGAATCCAAATGATTTTTTTTAGCAATAAATTGATCTGCTGTTCTGGTATAAGAAGTTATAGTAGGCTTTACACCCATTATTTTCTTTTTTAGGGTCTGTAAAGAGTCAAGGTTTTTATCCTTTGGTAAGTTTTGCTGTTTCCACGAATAGTTGTAGGCCTCAGCAAATTCTCTCTGTTTAAGGTCAGGAATTTTCTTTATAAAAGATTTTGCTTGGTCAAAGGCTGCATTGGATTGCTCGTAAAGCCCAAGACTTGTATAGGTTCTTCCGTATTCATTATACAAATTAGCCTTTAGAAAAGGATCATTACTATGAAACAATTCTTTTTTAGCCTTGTCAAGATACTGCAAACTTTCCTTGTTTCTGCCAAGTCCGTTTAATAGACTTCCTATATTGGTATAGGCCATAATTATACCTTTAGTATTATTATTTTCTTCATACTTTTTAAGAGCACTAATATTAAACTGCAAAGCTCCTTTGGCATCTAATTTCTTTCTGTATTCTAATGTGGTTTTTATGGGTTCGGGCTGAAAAGAAAAGTCTTGAGCATCAAAAAATGCAGAGAAAGAAAAGAAAATCAGGTATAATGTTTTAATTCTAAAATTGGGGAACATATTTTTTAAAATTATTAAAACAAAAATAACTTTTTTATGAATATGTTTTAAAAAATTAAGTAATAGTAGAAACTTTTACATAAATATATCATAAAAAATACACTTCAAAAATACACCCTCGAATATATAAAATATTGTCTTTTAATTCATTATTAAGTGAAGTATTTTTAAAGTAGTAGCCAGGCTGCATAATATTGATACATTTACTACGAAAATTTTTTTCATTCTTAAGTGTTTGTGTTTATGGGCGGGGATAGTAACGTCCCTGCCTTTTTTAATGATAAAGCTTTTGAAGTTGCAGAGCTTTATAATTTCCATCTTTATCACAGAATTTTGCTTATGGAGAGCCAATAATTCACTTTTTTCACTTACTTCAAAGTTACTTCTTTTTGGTTTTAATTGATTGTTTATCAATGTTTTATTTTTTGAAGTGTCTTTGATGTAGATTTTTTTTTATTTAGAGTCAATAAGTTTGCATCATCTAATTCGGACACAGAGAAATTTCAGACCGGTCATGTTTTTCAGTACGATTCTAAATACACACAAGAAAAAAAATAAACATCAAACATTTTTTAAACCTAAACAAATGAAAAAAATAATCATTTCATCAGGAATGCTTTTCTCAAATTTATTCTTCTCTCAGGTAGGGATAAATACTCCAAATCCTCAAGGCTCTTTTCATGTGGATGGTGCCAAAGATAATGTTTCAACAGGAGTTCCAACTACAGCTCAACAGTCTAATGATTTTACAGTGCTTAATAACGGAAATGTCGGAGTAGGAACAGTAAACCCTACCAATAAACTGGATATCCGCTCTACAGCCAATGGAGCTCTAAAAATTGTCGATGGAACACAGGGAAATGCCAAAGTTTTAACATCAGACGCGAATGGTGTTGCAACATGGAAGGACCTTCCTGCAAATACTAATATTTACAATTCAAACGGAACACTTACAGGATCCCGTACAGTAGCTCAGGGAACCGGTTCTTTAGCCTTTACAAGTACTGCTACCGCAGGAACCAGTCACTTTTCAGTGGATGGAAGTACATTTTCGGTAGATGCAGTTACCAACAGAGTGGGTATAGGAACAACAACTCCTAAGAATATGTTGGATTTGGGAAGCGGTAACGGAAAAAAACTGGCATTATGGAACAGTGCTGCAGGAGATGATTTTTATGGATTGGGAAACGCTGCCAATGTACTACAATTGTTTGCAGGAGCTCCGGCTGCAGGAGACCCCTTAATGACTCTGAATAAAAATGGCAGAGTAGGTATTGGCACAACGGCGCCCACAAATGTATTGGATGTACGTTCCTCAACGAATGGCGCATTAAAAATTGTAGATGGTACACAAGGGGCCAATAAGATATTAACTTCTGATGCCAATGGCGTGGCAACATGGCAGAGAGCCGCGTCAAATGTTGCTGTAGGAACATTGGGCGGAGGATATGATGTCCCATTTTCCCAATTTTCTGATTTTAGATATACTGGTTCTTCCATTACTTTACCTCCGGGAAGATGGATGGTTACCATTTCATTACTATTAATACCGCAGGGAACAATTACAGCAAGTGACTGGATGTTTGTAAGAAGTACTTTTTCAGATGCAAATCTTACAACCATTGGACAAACCGGCACTCAGTCAGCAGATGTCATAAGACCTACTTTAATGAGTTTTCAATTGGAAGGACCGTTTAATGGTGGACAAAAATATAGTGTTGCTACGGGTACAGTACAAATTAATAATACATCCGGGACAACCAAAACGTATCGATATATTGTAGGGAATACTCAGGCTAGTGGTACTGTGACAGGCGCCGGATTGGGTAAAGTGGGAGGAGTATGGTCTGAAAATGCGATTTATGCGGTTGCAGTAAATTAATAAAAAAGTCATCAGGTTCAGGATTGTAATATTTATCAGATGAAATAGAGTCAATTAATTCCTTAAGACCACTTTTTTCAAGATGTTTTTGAAAAAAGTACTTTTTTTATCTTACTATTTCCTGAGAGGGCGTGGTATATAATAAAAATTACAATTATTGTGTTGAGAATATTATTTTTATTATGAGTTATTTATGTTAATTTAATATTGTGATCGTTTTAAAAGTGTAAATTTGATTTTTATATATGTTTATTTGAATAACAATCATAAATAAATGTATTGAATTAAATACTCAAATTACACCATTTTAAATCTTAAAAAATGAAAAAAAATTTAATCTCTTTGGCAATGATATTGTTTTCTATCATTGCGTTTTCACAGGTAGGGATAAATACATCAAACCCTCAAGGTATGCTCCATGTAGATGGGGCAAAAGACAATCCTGCAACCGGTGTTCCAACTGACGTCCAGCAAGCCAATGACTTCACAGTAACTTCTGAAGGAAATGTAGGTATCGGTAACCTAACACCATTATCGAATCTCCATATAAAAAATAGGGGAACAGCCACAGGTATTGGAGGAGGTGAAGCTACCAATACGGGATTACTGATAGAAAATCCTATTACCAATAACTCCATATTATCGATCTTAAGAACTACGGGAACTACGGGAGTGAAACAGGCAGTAATGGGTATAAATCCTAATTTCAACGGGAATAACGGGGTATTTATTATTTCCCGTATTCCTGGTGGAAGTGATTGGGCAATGGATCTAACCCTTGGTAATATAGGTGTCGCTACCAATACTCCTACCAATACCTTGGATGTTGCCGGTAGTACCAGAGTAAGAACCATGGATGTAGCAGCAGGCGCTACCCTTATTACGCCGGTATATTCAGATGCAAATGGGGTTTTGAATAAAGCTGTTGATAACATTTATGGAACGGTTATTAATAACACTGTTACCATAACACCAGGTGCTACAAATACTTTGATTGCTGGACTTGCCAATAATGCGGTATATAAAGCTGTGGTCAATGTCAGTAATAGTTGTGGGCGTATTGGTATTGCAGAGTATTACGTCACTAATAATGCTATTAACAATTCTTTCTCTATTAAAGGAATGGATGGAATTTTAAACACAGACACCACCGATAAAGCGCCTGCTTTTACTGAAGTAAACAGATATACAACATCAGTTGTTTGGTCAGGCATTCCAAATTGTGCTGCAGGAGGTACTAATATTGCATTTAATTATACATTAACAATGCCCACAGCCGGAACAATAGATCTTACTAACAATGGAGATGCAAGCTTACAGTATAAAGTGATACTTACAAGACTTTTTTAGTTGTTACAGAACATAACAAAAGAACAGTTTTTTAAATTAAAACCTTTTGTTGAAAATGATTTCAATGAAGATTTTGACAAATATATGTATCAATTAGCTTGCTATAGCGAAGATGATTAGTCTCAAAAAAACATTATTTGTAAAAAAAAGAGTTTGAAAATAAATCTTTTAAATGCAAGGTAAACTGTAAGAAATTATATTTTATGAATAATGACCATTGTAATTTACAGTGGCTATTTATTGTATTGCAAATAGGAAATTAGATTGAATAAGAATAAAAAAACAAAAACCACCCTTAAAAAAGGATGGTTTGTAGACTCACAGGGATTCGAACCCCAGATGACTGAACCAAAATCAGTAGTGTTACCGCTACACCATGAGTCTCTGTTTGTTTTAGTGGTGCAAATTTACAGCTTTTTTCTTTATATACAAGAACTTTTTGAAATTTTTTTTAAATTTACTGTAGAATTTATTCACGGAAAACATGCTGATAGACTTCAATAATCTCACTATTAATCAATTATCATTCTCTACAGAATTTGAAAAGAAAGTAAAAGATTTTCTGGAAGAATGGTTTTCACAAAAAACAGGAGTAAATGTCCAGACTTCAGGTTCTACCGGAGTGCCGAAAATTTTTGAAATTGAAAAAAAGAAAATGGTCAATTCAGCAGTAATGACCTGTAATTTTTTAGGATTAAAAGGAGGTGATACGGCATTGCTTTGCCTGCCTGTAGAATACATTTCCGGTAAAATGATGATTGTCCGTTCTCTAGAAAGAAAATTACAATTAAAAGTTACTGATCCTTCTTTAAAGCCTCTTGAAAATCTGAATGAAGAAATAGATTTTTGTGCGATGACACCTCTCCAGGTAGAAAACTCACTGGAAAAACTTCATCTGATTAAAAACCTGATCATTGGTGGTGCTGCTGTTTCAGAAAGCCTGAAAAATAAAATCCGGCATATGAACCTTAGTCCTTCCAACCGGATTTTTGAAACCTATGGAATGTCTGAAACCCTTTCCCATATCGGATTAAAACAATTAATGCCGGAACAGGAAGAGTATTTCACCGTTTTTGAAAATGTAGCGATCTCTTTAGATGACAGAGGTTGTCTGAAGATCTTTGCTCCCAATGTAAATGCTTCAGAATTGCAAACTAATGATTTAGTTGAGATTAAGAATAAAAAACAGTTTAAATTTCTCGGAAGAATTGATAATGTGATTAATTCCGGAGGTGCAAAAATTTTTCCGGAAGCCCTGGAAGCCCTGGTAAAAAAAGAACTCCCAAATGAGGCCATATTTGCGGGGTTGCCGGATGAAAGTTTGGGCCAGAAATTGATATTGATTATAGAAGGAAATGAATCTGATGAGGTAAAAAGGAAAGTTTCAGAAATACTATTTGAGAAAAATTTCCACAGGCCGAAAGACATTGTTTTCATCAGAGAAATTCCGAGAACTCCCAACGGGAAGGTAAACAGATTGGAATTGTATAAAAATTTAACTGGAGATCTCTAGTTGATTCCGGTATCTCAAAATCTTAAAAAATGAAAGACTTTTCAAAAGAACTCAGCTTTAAAACTTCCCGCAGCAGCGGTGCAGGAGGACAAAATGTCAATAAAGTGGAGACTGCAGTCACTGTACTTTGGAAAGTAGATACATCAGAGTTTTTTAATGAAGACGAAAAAGTATTGATTCAGCTTAAACTGAAAAACAGGATCAATGCAGACGGTTTTTTATTCCTCTCAGTTTCTGAAAGCAGAACACAACTGATGAATAAAAATAAAGCCATTGAAAAAATACTTGAAATGGTAAACAAAGCACTCATTGTTCCGAAAAAAAGAACAGCAACCAAGCCTTCAAAAGGTCAGAAACAAAAAAGACTGGATAATAAGAAAAAGCTTTCGGATAAAAAAGAAAGCAGACGTTTCAGGTTTTAATTGGTTTCTCCGGTAGAAAATTTTATTTATGCCGGAAACTTTAAAACGATGATAAAAAAATTAATTTTAGCTGGAGTGTTCTCAATCTCCATCATGTCTTTCGCTCAGAAATTTTCTATCAGACCTTCCATAGGATATGCATGGAGAACTGCAAAGACAATTCCCGGACTTAGCAAAGAAGAAAAAGAATATGTAAAAGACCTGAAAAATGGACTGAACTTTGATATTGCAGCCCATTATGAAGTAAAAAACGGGCTTGGATTCGGAGTAAAATATTCTAACTACAGTGCATCAAGCGACGGATTTCTGCTTGGTTATGTAGATGGAATGCCAGTATCTGTTCCTGTAACGACAAAGGATCATATTACATTTTTCGGTTTCTCCGGACTTATTTCAAATAATCATCTGGATACGAGACATAAGGTATTTGCAGACGTGGCGTTGGGAGTACTGTCTTATACTACAAAAACAGGATCTGTAAAAGGTACTGGAAGTACTTTTGGGGCAGAAGTTGATCTTGGATATCAATATCAGGTAAGCAAGAATTTTATGATAGGGCCAAAAGTAGGATTAAGTGGCGGAACCCTGAATAAAATGAAGTATAACGGAGTGACTTATAAATTTGATGATGATCAAAAAGAAGGTTTGCACAGAGTTTCTTTAAGTGCAGCCGCTACATTCCGTTTTTAAGCCGTATCTTTGTTTGAATTAATAATAATTGATAATGACAGCAACAATCTTTTTATCTGCAGAACACCGCCGGCCAGGATTGCTGCTGTCTTTACTTTATCTTCATACAGATTCTTTTCTGAAAAGTTCCAAGGACTTCATTATCTAAGCCCTGTCAGGATCCAAGGCAGGGACTCATTTCGGATTTTATATATTGTTTTTTGCAGTTTTCTATAGAAGAAGGCTGTTGTACGCCTGGCTTCTACATTGGATCGTCAGAGAACAACTGTATTTTAAATTAAAAAATTGAAGAAAATGTCTAATCATATTATTGTAACCACCGGAATTTATGATGCTATAAAAGATACACTGAGAAGAAAAAAAGTGAGCATCGAAGAAGAAAAAAGATTGACCGAAGAACTCAGAAAAGCAAAACAGGTCCTGAGAAGAGATCTGCCTGCTGATGTTGTTACAGTTGATAGAAAAGTAACATTAAAAGACCATACCCTGGATTTTGAACATGAATACATTTTCGTACCCTCCACGAAACAAAAGCTTACAAAGAACAAACACTCCATTCTGTCTGATATTGCTCTTGCAGTAGTAGGGTATAAGGTAGGAGATGTTATCAGCTGGCCTTTCAGAGACGGAGAAAGAAAAATAGAAATCCTGAAAGTGGAAGCCTGGGAAGGATAAATTTCTGCTAAATATTATTTAAGTTGATTGTTAATGAAAGCGTGGCTCATTTTGGGTCGCGCTTTTTTATAAACTTTTAATGTTGGAAAATGCAAAGCCGCAAATTTTTTGACATGGCTCCTACTTTAAGGCATAAGGGTTTTATCTTCGATAAAATTTTTACTGTACAATTTATTTTTTATCACATGCTGATTTTTCGGATAATATAAAATAAAAATCTGTGCAATTTGTGCAAAAATGATGCTTTCCCTTGCTGAAAATCTTCGATTTTCTTGCGCCTTAAAATATTCATAAAGCTTTAAAATCTTTTGTACCCTTGCGTTTTCAACAACTGAGACGCTTCTATTTAACAAATGATAAAAAAAGACGCCTCTCTTATACTTTCTTCAAGTGCTTTCGCTGCATTCCGTTTTTAAGTTTTATCTTTGCAAAAATTAAAAAAATGAGCAAACCGATAACTGAATTCATAGAAAAGTATTACCTGCACTTCAACGCAGCTGCATTGGTGGATGCTTCTAAAGGATATGTTGCACATCTTAAAGATGGCGGAAAAATGATGATTACTTTGGCGGGAGCAATGTCTACTGCTGAATTAGGGAAGATTCTTGCTGAAATGATCCGTCAGGGAAAAGTAGATTTTATCTCTTGTACAGGGGCTAACCTTGAAGAAGATTTAATGAACCTTGTAGCACACTCTCACTATGAAAGAGTTCCTCATTATAGAGATTTAACGGCTCAGGATGAGTGGGATCTTTTGGAAAGAGGTCTGAACAGAGTTACAGATACTTGTATCCCTGAAGAAGAAGCTTTCAGAAGATTACAAAAACATATCGTAGAGATCTGGAAAGACGCAGAAGCTAAAGGAGAAAGATATTTCCCTCACGAATTCATGTACAAAATGATCCTTTCAGGAGTATTGGAACAGTATTATGAAATTCCTAGAGAAAATTCCTGGATGATTGCTGCTGCAGAAGCTAACCTACCAATCGTAGTTCCGGGATGGGAAGATTCTACAATGGGTAACATCTTCGCTTCTTACTGCATCAAAGGAGAGCTTAAGCCTACTACAATGAAATCTGGAATCGAATATATGACTTACCTTGCTGACTGGTATACTAAAAACTCAGGAGGAAAAGGAGTTGGGTTCTTCCAGATTGGTGGCGGTATCGCAGGAGATTTCCCTATTTGTGTAGTACCAATGTTATATCAGGATATGGAAATGCATGACATTCCTTTCTGGTCTTATTTCTGCCAGATTTCTGACTCTACTACATCTTACGGGTCATATTCGGGAGCAGTTCCAAATGAGAAGATCACTTGGGGTAAACTGGATATCACTACACCGAAATTTATCGTTGAAAGTGATGCGACGATCTGTGCGCCATTGATGTTCTCTTATATCTTAGAAAACGCTTAAGAAAACATCTCATCGGAGATTAAAATATTAGCGCTTCAATTCATTTGGAGCGCTTTTTTATTATAAGATTTTAAATAGATTTGTGGTAGGCTTTACTTTTATTTTCTTAACGATTTAAAGTGGTATACATTATTCCCACAGATCACACGAATTGCACAGATTTTTACGATCTGCGTAATTTGCATCATCAGCGAGAGAAAAAATAAGCTATGTCGTATGAAATTTTATCGGAGATAAAACTCTCCTATGTTTGTATAAGTTATAATTTTCCTTATCTCAATTATTATCTTAGCAATAAAGTGAATAAGGATGAGAGTTGAATAAAAATCCAATAGTTCAAAGAAACATATTCGGCGCAAGAAATCACCTCATCCTTTTTTATCTTTTAGAGTCAGAACAGAATGTAAGGAATTAAAAACAACTTTTAATATCCAGAATATCCAATTAGGAGAAAAGACGAAGGAAGATTCCTCACTTAAACAGAATAAAATATGAGAGTATTAAAACAAGTGGCAGGTATAGATGTAGCTCAACAAGAATTAGTAGTTACTTTAGGTTTTCTATATGAAGATCAGACTATAAAATTTATAGCTTATAAGGTATTTACAAATACAGATACAGGAATCCAATTATTGATTAATTGGGTTGAAAAACAAATTGTTGAAGGGCTGGAAATTCACTATATTATGGAAGCCACAGGGATTTATCATCAAAAATTTGCTTATTATCTGGCTGACAATAACAAAAATGTCTATATCGTTTTGCCTAATAAAATAAGCAGTTATATAAGAACTCTTGATATTAAAACGATAACTGATAAGAGTTGTTCTCAGGCTATTACTCAGTTCGGTCTTGAAAGAAAATTAAGTGTCTGGAAAAAGCCTGATCAGACTTATAATGAGCTGCAACAGCTGACCAGAGAGCGAGATCAAATTGTTCAGGAGCGGAGTGTAATAAAAAATCAACTCCATGCGGAAACTGTTCAAGCTCGTCCTCATTTAAAAAGTATAGAAAGAATGCAAGCTCGCCTGAATTTACTCAACGCTCAAGAAAAAGAAATAAAGAAAGATATCGATACTATTATCAATACTAATGCTGTAGTAAAACAATCGATAGAACGACTTACAACGATACCTGGAGTTGGTGTTTTAACTGCCGCTACTGTTTTGGGAGAGACCAATGGTTTTGAACTGATTAGAAATAAGTCTCAATTATCAAGTTATGCGGGTTTAGACGTTAGGGAAAAGCAATCTGGAACATCAGTAAAAGGTAAATCACGAATATCCAAAAAAGGAAATAGAAGCTTAAGAAAATGTTTGTTTTTACCTGCTCTAACAATTGTGAAGTGGGATGATAATTTTAAAGAAATTTACATAAGGCTGACCTCAAAACATGGAATAAAAATGAAGGCTCTAGTAGCGATCCAAAGAAAAATATTAGAATTGATCTATATTCTTTTTAAAAATGAAACGGTCTATGACAGTAAGTATAAATCAAAAAATAGCGTGAAAACTGAGATAGTATAGCACGCTACAGAGTCTAGCTCTGGGCCGACTTAAGAAACAAATTTACAAAAAAATAAATTTTATTTGCAGGTTAACACAGAATCTTGCGCCTTACCACACATAGTATTAAAATAATCCTGCGCCTTTGCGTTTTCCCAAAAATACACATAAACATTTGTGAAAATCTGCGCGATCTGTGGGAAAATAAAATCAATCCAAAGAATTCACCAGCACAAAGTATCTGTAGGCCAGAATTCCCTTTTCTATCTTAGTAAGACGATTAGGATCTTTCTTACTCAATTTCGGAAGAACTTTTTTATTAACGGCATTCAACAGCCTGAAAAATGATTTTTTCATATCTTTATCTTTTAATGAAACATCATTGAGATGAGAAGAGTTCAAAAATGATGCAAAAAAGAGGACCGACTTAAAATAATCATTTTGATATGGACGAAATTTTCAAACAACAGGTATACGAAGTGGCAAGACTTATTCCTAAAGGGAGGGTATCAACGTACGGCGCCATAGCAAAAGCTGTTGGTTATCCAAATCATTCCAGACATGTAGGAAAAGCGATGGGAGGATGTCCGAAAGATGTTCCTGCGCACCGCGTGATTTCAAGCTCTGGAGTATTATCTGTCCCCGAATTTCAGCCAAAGCTGGAAGCAGAAGGAATCATTGTTGAAAACCTCAGAATAAAGAATTTCAAAAAACTGTTCTGGGATCCGTTGGAGGAATTGTAAATTTCAAAGAATTCTTTTAACATAGAACGTTAAAAAAGCGCTCACCTCAAAGACCTCCGTAAAAAAAAAGTCACTCCATACATTAATATGAAGCGACATCAATATTTTTTACAGTTTCAAACCGTATTATTTTCTTCCTCTTGGGAGACCTTTCAGTTCTTCTTTCAGCCTTTCGTTTTCCTCTTTTAATAGAGCAATATAACCTTGAAGATTTTCAATAATAGCTCCCGGAATATTATCATAATTATTCTGGTTGGTAATGACTCCCGCAGAAGAAGATCTGTCATTAAATACAGGATGATCATTATTAATAACTACTGTGGCTTCATCTTCTTCATAAATGTCCTCTACCGGCACGTCGAGAAAACGGGCAAGTTTATCCCACTCATCTTTTACGATCCTTACATCACCGCTTTCTTTTCTGCTGTAATTGGATACATCCGTCGCGATAAAGTCAGCTACCTGTTGTTGGGTATAGCCTTTTTGCTTTCTGATGACGCGTAATTTTTCTTTTTGCATGACCGACATTTTATACAAAAATGGCAAAAAAGGAGAAGCTATACAATAAAAAGTAGAAAAAAGTAGGTGCTAAAGAATAAGATTAAAGATAAAATGAATCTAAACTTTAAAAACAGAAGTATTATCTGATTTAATTGTTGAAAATTTTCTTTCAGAATAATTTCTGATAAGAGAAAAGATTTAAACCTTACAGGTTTCTAAAACCTATAAAGTTTAGATGAGCTATTTACAATTTTTATACTTTTTTAAACAAAAAAAAGACTGCTTCAAAATTGAAACAGTCTCTTGTAAATTACTTTTCAAGCTGCTTATAGCTTCTCTGTATAAAATCTGTCAGGTCTTTTCCTTTCAGTAAGTTTTGTGAAAGCTTGGCAAGATCAAGCGCATATTTGATTAAGCTTTCTTTTTCTTCAGTATTCTCAGTCTTTAAGATCTGACTGGAAAGCTCACTGTTGGAGTTCACCACAAGATTATACATCTCCGGGAAACCTCCCATTCCGAACATACCGCCTCCGCCTGTAGCCTGCATTTCCTTCATTCTTCTCATGAATTCAGGCTGGGTAATCGTGAACGGAGCGTCATTGCTGTCAAGATCTTCAAGCTGTACTGTAAATTTAGAATCCTTTATCGCCTCTTCTACATTCTTTTTCAAAGATTCTTTTTCGGTTTCATTCAGTTTTGAAATTACCGGTTCATCTTTTTTGATAAGGTTATTAACATGATCGGCATCTACTCTCGCAAATGAAATATTTTCTTTTGAAGTTTCCAGTTTCTGGATCACGTGTGAAATGATAGGAGAATCCAATAACAGAACTTCATATCCTTTATCTTTGGCAGACTGGATGTAACTGTGCTGCTCATCAGCATTGGTAGCATACAGGATAACCAGTTTGTTGTCTTTATCAGTTTGTATTGGCTTGACTTTCTCTACCAATTCATCCCAAAGGAAATATTTACCGTCTGTTGTAGGATATAAAGTGAATTTGTCTGCTTTTTCAGCAAATTTTTCTTCTGTAATAATTCCGTATTCGATTACAACCTTGATATCGTTCCACTTTTTCTCATAATCTTCACGGTTTTCGTTAATTAAAGAAGCCATTTTGTCGGCAACTTTTTTCGTGATATACGATGAAATTTTCTTTACAGCACCGTCTGCCTGAAGATAAGAACGGGACACGTTCAATGGAATATCCGGAGAATCAATTACCCCTCTTAGCAACATCAGGAAGTCAGGAACAATCCCTTTTACTTCATCCGTTACAAATACCTGGTTTTGATATAACTGAATTTTATCTTTGTCGATATTCAGATTATTGCTCAATTTCGGGAAAAATAAAATTCCGGTAAGGTTGAAAGGATAATCAACATTCAGGTGGATGTTGAATAACGGTTCTTCAAACTGCATTGGGTACAGTTCATGATAGAACTTCATATAATCCTCATTGGTCAGTTCGCTTGGAGCAATCGTCCATGCCGGGACCGGATTATTGATAATATTGTCTACTTCTTCTGTTTCAGCCACAGCATCTTCAGGAGCGTCTTCCGGTAAAGGAAGTGTATGGGTTTTCGTTCCGAATTTGATCGGAACAGGCATAAATTTGTTATACTTTAATAGCAGTTCACGGATTTTTGCTTCTTCTAAAAATTCTACAGAATCTTCAGCAATATGAAGGATGATTTCCGTTCCTCTGTCTGTTTTATCAGTAGTTTCTTCAAGGGTGAATTCCGGGCTGCCGTCACAGATCCAACGTACTGCCGGCTCATCTTTATAAGATTTTGTAAGGATTTCCACCTTTTCAGCCACCATGAAAGCAGAGTAGAATCCAAGACCGAAATGTCCGATAATGCCGGAATCTTTTGCAGAATCCTTGTATTTTTCCAAAAACTCTTCAGCACCTGAAAAAGCTACCTGGTTGATATATTTTTCAACTTCTTCACCGGTCATACCAATTCCCTGGTCGATGATGCGTAACGTTTTCTGGTCCTTATCAATTTTAACTTCAAGTTTGGGATTTCCATATTCCACTTTTGCCTCACCAATGCTTGTCAGGTGTTTTAATTTTAAAGTAGCATCCGTTGCATTGGAGATCAATTCTCTCAGGAATATTTCGTGGTCACTGTAAAGAAATTTTTTAATAAGCGGGAAAATGTTTTCCACAGATACATTAATATTTCCTTTAGTCATCATATTTTAGATTTTTAATTTAAAATTCTTTCTCAAAAAAAATACCATGCAGGAGAAAGTGACAGAATGTCATTTTTTCAAATTGAAAAGGTCTTGTTATATGGATTTGTCAAAGAAATGCCTTACTTTTAAATCTTAAAATATTTTTAAAAATGAAGTTGAAATGTACAGTTTTTATGCTGCTCATCATGACCTTCTGGGTATATGGGCAGAGGAAGCCTTTAGACCATTCTGTTTACGACAGCTGGCAAAATATAGGATCAAGAAAAATTTCAAATGATGGAAAGTGGATTGCCTATTCGGTAGATGCTCAGGAAGGAAATTCTGACCTTTCTTTATATTCCGTTAAAAATAAGACAACAAAGAAGTTTGCAAGAGCGGCAAAAGTGGATTTTACCAATGATTCCAGGTTTGCTGTTTTTCAAATCCGCCCGCAATATAAAGATATAAAAGCGGTAAAAGATAAAAAACTGAAGAAAAATAAATTAACAAAAGACAGTCTTGCCATTGTTGATTTTTTTAATGATAAAACAGAGAAAATTCCGAATGTAAAATCGTTTAAAATTCCCGAAAAAGCAGGTTCTTACGTTGCTTATCTTCTGGAAAATATAAAAGATAAATCTTCTGATGATGCTTCCGACAAAGAAGACGGGGAAGAAAATAAAGAGGAAGAAAAAAATGTAAAACCATTACAGCTGGTGGTGAAAAACCTTTTGGATGGAAAAAGTACAACATATGATAATGTCATACGCTACGAGTTCAGTAAAAACGGGAAGCAGCTTGTTTTTGTAACCAAGAAGCCGGATGAAAAGAAAGATAAAAAAGAAGGAAAGGATTCAACAGATGAAAAATCTTCGGATAAAAAAGATACAGACAAGTCAAAACCTAAGAAATATGCATTTCAAACCGTGCAGGTAGTTGATCTGCAAAAAGGAACCGTCAATACAATTTCTGAAATGGAAGGAGACTTTTCACAATTGTCTTTTGACGAAGAAGGAAATCAGCTGGCTTATGTAGGAACTTCTTCTGCACAGAATGATCTGGTGAAATTGTATCAGCTATATTACTTTAATTTTAAAGGAAACAAAAAAGCAATTGTTACCAATGAGAATGCACAGATGAAGAGAAACTGGGTAATTTCCGAAAACCGGTTGCCGCTGTTCAGTAAAAATGGGAAACAGTTGTATTTCGGTGTTGCTCCGAAGCCAATTGCAAAAGATACTGCCATGATTGCAAATGATCATGCCGTTGTGGATATCTGGAATTATAAGGACGATTATCTGCAAACGGTACAGCTAAAAGAGTTGAAAAATGATCTGAAAAAATCCTACGCTGTAGTTATGCAAACGGAAAAACCGGATTTCTTCACCAATATTGACGGAGAAGATTTGGATACTTTACGACTGGTGAATGAAGGAAATGCAGGATTTGCGCTGGGAATTACCAGTATCAATAACCGTATTTCTTCACAATGGGAAGGGGCAACAAAGAAAACCTATTTTCTGATTGACAATAAAACGGGAGAGAGAACCGAAATTATTAAAAACCTCAATGGAGCAGCGGCTGTATCTCCGCTGGGAAAATTTGTTGTGATCTTTGACAGAGAAAAAGGAAAGTGGCTGAGCTATAATGTGAAAACAAAACAAACCCTGCCATTGAATACAGGCTTAGCTGTTTCCTTCGTTGATGAAGAATTTGATATGCCGGATTTTCCAAATTCTTATGGTATTGCATCCTGGACAGATAATGATGAATCTGTAATTATCAGAGACCGTTACGATCTTTGGGAATTTTTCCTGAACAGTTCAAAAAAGCCAAGAAATATAACCAATGGATATGGACGTAAGCATAAAATAACATTTGATACCTATGATCTGGATAAGGATATTAAAAGCTTAAACAGAAAATCAACTATTTATTTATCCGCATTTGACAATACATCCAAAGCCAACGGAATTTTTAAAACATCTGTGCAGTCAAACGCTGATCCGGTAAAAATTCAGATGGAAAATGTATGGGGATACAGAACCCTTCAAAAAGCAAAAAATGCTGAACAGTATATTCTGATAAAAGAATCATACAAGGATTCTCCCAATATTTTTGCAACATCAGATTTTTCAGAACAACAAAAACTGAGCAATACCAATCCGCAGCAAAATCAATATAACTGGGGAACAAACGAATTGGTAAACTGGACGACACCAAAAGGAAATACTTCTACAGGAGTGTTATACAAGCCGGAAAACTTCGATTCGAATAAAAAATATCCGATGATTGTTTATTTCTACGAAAAACTTTCGGATAATTTAAACCGGTATGTTGCACCAGCTCCAACACCTTCAAGATTAAATATTTCTTATTTTGTGAGCAACGGATATCTTGTTTTCACTCCTGATATTTCTTATACAGATGGTTTCCCGGGAGAATCTGCCATGGAATATATTAATTCCGGAGTTGAAAAGTTAAAGCAAAATGCATGGGTAGACGGTACTAAGATAGGAATTCAGGGACAAAGCTGGGGCGGTTATCAGGTTGCTTATCTTATCGCTCATACCAACATGTATGCAGCTGCATGGAGTGGAGCTCCTGTTGTCAACATGACCTCTGCCTATGGAGGAATTCGATGGACTTCAGGAATGAACAGACAGTTCCAGTATGAAAAATCACAAAGCAGATTGGGCAAAAACTTGTGGGAAGCACCGGATCTTTATATTAAAAATTCACCGCTTTTTACCATTGATAAAGTACAGACTCCGGTAGTTATTATGAGTAATGATAAAGATGGAGCTGTGCCATGGTATCAGGGGATTGAAATGTTTACCGCACTACGCCGTCTCGGGAAACCGGTATGGCTTCTGAATTATAATGGTGATGACCATAACCTTATGAAACGTCAGAACAGAAAAGATATTCAAATCCGCGAACAGCAGTTTTTTGATTATTATCTTAAAGGTGCTAAAGCTCCGGTCTGGATGACAAAAGGAATCCCGGCAACCCAAAAAGGAAAGGATTGGGGATTTGAACTGACAGATGATAAACCTAATTAACAGAATTCCGGCGGAGCCAAAGGCTCCGCCGGAATTTTTTATTATAAAAGCAATAAAGAGCACACTGACACAATGGCATTTTTTTTATGATGGGTCTGTTGAGCACTTTTATTATATTTACCGCCAATTATAAATAACAGTATGGGAATCTTTGATTTTTTTAAGAAGAAAAATAACAGTCAGGAAAATGTAAGTACTCCGGTTCAGGAAATGGAAATGCCAGAGGAAAAAATAGTAGAGGAAGTGGTGGAAGAAGTTGTGGAAACAATACCGGAAGTTCCTTCGCAGCCGGCAGAAGAGCCGAAAGTAAATGAAGAATATGAAAAAATCAGGATTTATAATGATTATATCGTGTATTCTATAGCCCTTCAGCTAAGAGGTGAGTATACACCGCTTTCTGCTTTTGAAAAAGAAAATGGTGAGGTAGAGGGTTTTGCGTATATGGTTACTGAAGATGCTTATGCGCTTTCTCCACAACAGGCGATTGCACAGATGGAAGAAAAGTTTGAAAGTGAGCTTCAGGAAGGTAAGATTAAATCTTATATGATACTATATCATTCTCAGTTTGATCATAACGGTAATCACACTCCGGCTATTCAGGAAGGGGAATTTAAGGGAATTTCACTTGCTTATCACTTTGCCGGTGACGAAAAGAAGAAAACAGGATTGCCTTATATTTTCGAAAACCAGAATATTACGTATAAAGGTTTTGCAGAGTTTTCTCATGAAGAAAATAATGCGATTATGAATCATCAGTTGATTGAGGGACAAAATTATTTCCAGAATACAGTAGGAATCACGGCTCCTGAAACCACTAATGAAGCTGGGATAATTATCAGAAAATCCAATGTTCATAACCTTGTGAATACATGGAGTGGCGTTTTTGGACATCAGAACTTTCAGACTAAAGATTACGGGCAGTATCTTAGCACAGTTTTAATGCAGTCCACCGTTTCTGATCCGACAGGAGAGGCCAGAAATAAAACCGAATTTGAAGATGTGAGATTCAAAACCATTGTTACAGATGAGTTGAGTACCATAATTCCGGAAGTAAAAACGAATTATACCCTGGACTTTGAAACAAGATCAATCAGGGAATGGGAAAATGCATTGAATTTACAGGCAATTGTAGCAGGACCTGCCAGAGATACTTTTGGTGTTTGGTTTTTTGCAACAGATTATGCTGAAAACAGAAATACCTACATGACTCAGCCTCATCTGAAGGTGAATGTCAGTGGAATTGTTTTCATCCTTGATGTTCAAACCAATACTGATTTACCGGATGGAACCAAAATGAGTGAGGATTTCACTACCTATGCACCAAGTCAGGACCTGCCTAATTATGCATGTTTCGATTTTATTGGTCAGGTAGTCGACTTTAAAGAAACAGAATTACTTGAAGACGGAAGTGTTAAAGGGTATATTCTGAAACTGAAATTGATCACGAATGAAGAGAATGAAGATTTCTTTACCATTGATGCTTTTGTGAACAAAGAGAATATGAGAATGGAAACACTTACAAAAGGAATGAAAGTGACCGGAGCACTTCAGCTGCAGGGTAAAATTGCTGAATAATTTTAAAAAAATATAAAATCTCAAAGAGGTTGTTCTACGGAATGACCTCTTTTTTATTTTCTGATCCTTCATTTATTTAAACGCATCGTTGATGAAGCTTTGTGGTAAATGATGCATTTGCTTAGTAAGAATCAATGGAATTGATTCAGCTCTCTGCTCCCTTAAAAATATTACAGCATACAGATGAAACCTTTGCGTTAGAAAAATCTTTATTTTAAAAACAGAAAAAGGCAATCCGAAGACTGCCTTTTCTATATTTTCTGAAAAATTATTTGTTTTTCATTTCTTCCTTAATCTTAGCTTCCAATTCTTCAGCAAGATCCGGGTTATCTCTTAAAACATCTTTTACAGCATCACGCCCCTGACCCAATTTAGTCTCTTCGTAGCTGAACCAAGAACCACTTTTCTTCACAATTCCCATATCTACAGCAGTATCAAGAATTTCTCCTACTTTAGAAACACCTTCACCATACATGATATCAAATTCTGCCTGCTTGAATGGAGGTGCTACTTTGTTTTTCACAATCTTCACTTTCACACGGCTACCGATTGCTTCATCACCTTGTTTGATAGGAGCACTTGCTTTTCTGATATCAATTCTTACAGAAGCGTAAAACTTCAGTGCATTACCTCCGGTAGTGGTTTCAGGATTCCCGAACATGACACCGATCTTTTCTCTCAACTGGTTGATGAAAATCACGGTACATTTTGTTCTTGATATCGTAGCGGTAAGCTTTCTTAATGCTTGAGACATTAATCTTGCATGAAGACCCATTTTGGAATCTCCCATTTCACCTTCGATTTCTGCTTTTGGTGTAAGAGCCGCTACAGAGTCAATTACTACGATATCAATTGCTCCTGAACGGATCAAATTATCTGCAATTTCTAAAGCCTGCTCACCGTTGTCCGGCTGAGAAATGATCAGGTTTTCAAGATCAATTCCTAATTTAGCAGCATACGTTCTGTCGAAAGCGTGCTCTGCATCAATGAATGCTGCAATACCACCTGCTTTTTGAGCTTCAGCGATAGCGTGAAGGGTCAATGTTGTTTTACCTGAAGATTCAGGACCATATATTTCAATGATTCTTCCTTTTGGATATCCGCCTATACCTAGGGCAATATCCAAACCTAAAGAACCGGAAGGAATTACTTCTATGGTATTGTCTATAGATTCATCACCTAAAGTCATTACCGTTCCCTTTCCATATGTTTTATCTAGCTTGTCAAGCACTAAAGCGAGTGCTTTTTTCTTATCATCAATGTTACTCATCTCTATTAAAATAATTTCTCAAAAATACATAATTTATAGATCAAAAGCTAATATTATTTGTCTCTGAAAGCTATTTTTAAAGTTAAAAAATGATAAAATTTTACAGCTGATCTCATTCATTACGAAGCACATGCGGAATGTGGTATCTAAAGTATTTTTTAATGTTTTTTACTTTAGTAAGATGAGTTGTTTTTTTGTTTGAAATCGCAAAGGCGCCATTCTTTTAATATAGATTATGGTTTAAGGCGCAAGATTCTGTGTTAACCTGCAAATAAAATTTATTTTTTTGTAAATTTGTTTCTTAAGTCGGCCCAGAGCTAGACTCTGTAGCGTGCTATACTATCTCAGTTTTCACGCTATTTTTTGATTTATACTTACTGTCATAGACCGTTTCATTTTTAAAAAGAATATAGATCAATTCTAATATTTTTCTTTGGATCGCTACTAGAGCCTTCATTTTTATTCCATGTTTTGAGGTCAGCCTTATGTAAATTTCTTTAAAATTATCATCCCACTTCACAATTGTTAGAGCAGGTAAAAACAAACATTTTCTTAAGCTTCTATTTCCTTTTTTGGATATTCGTGATTTACCTTTTACTGATGTTCCAGATTGCTTTTCCCTAACGTCTAAACCCGCATAACTTGATAATTGAGACTTATTTCTAATCAGTTCAAAACCATTGGTCTCTCCCAAAACAGTAGCGGCAGTTAAAACACCAACTCCAGGTATCGTTGTAAGTCGTTCTATCGATTGTTTTACTACAGCATTAGTATTGATAATAGTATCGATATCTTTCTTTATTTCTTTTTCTTGAGCGTTGAGTAAATTCAGGCGAGCTTGCATTCTTTCTATACTTTTTAAATGAGGACGAGCTTGAACAGTTTCCGCATGGAGTTGATTTTTTATTACACTCCGCTCCTGAACAATTTGATCTCGCTCTCTGGTCAGCTGTTGCAGCTCATTATAAGTCTGATCAGGCTTTTTCCAGACACTTAATTTTCTTTCAAGACCGAACTGAGTAATAGCCTGAGAACAACTCTTATCAGTTATCGTTTTAATATCAAGAGTTCTTATATAACTGCTTATTTTATTAGGCAAAACGATATAGACATTTTTGTTATTGTCAGCCAGATAATAAGCAAATTTTTGATGATAAATCCCTGTGGCTTCCATAATATAGTGAATTTCCAGCCCTTCAACAATTTGTTTTTCAACCCAATTAATCAATAATTGGATTCCTGTATCTGTATTTGTAAATACCTTATAAGCTATAAATTTTATAGTCTGATCTTCATATAGAAAACCTAAAGTAACTACTAATTCTTGTTGAGCTACATCTATACCTGCCACTTGTTTTAATACTCTCATATTTTATTCTGTTTAAGTGAGGAATCTTCCTTCGTCTTTTCTCCTAATTGGATATTCTGGATATTAAAAGTTGTTTTTAATTCCTTACATTCTGTTCTGACTCTAAAAGATAAAAAAGGATGAGGTGATTTCTTGCGCCGAATATGTTTCTTTGAACTATTGGATTTTTATTCAACTCTCATCCTTATTCACTTTATTGCTAAGATAATAATTGAGATAAGGAAAATTATAACTTATACAAACATAGGAGATTTTATCTCCGATAATATTGAGTAGTGCATGTATTTTTTACCTCGCGCTGATTTTACAGATAGCACCGATCATAAAAATCTGTGCAATTCGTGTGATCTGTGGGAATATTTTAATAAAAATGAGGCTCCATTCTTCCTGAAAATCTAATATTGAGCGAGTCGAAATGTTCTTGCGCCTTTGCGCTTTACAACCCAATAAGACTTTAATGAAAATTTGAACCTTTGGTAATGGCAAGATAATCTTCCAGTACTTTCATCTGATCTTTGTTTCCTCTTTTTATTCTGGCATTGCGGCTTACAAGGCTGTCATAAATTGTGTTGAAAAATATTTTCGATTTTGGGAACAGATTTCTGAAAGGAACTTCCGGAATTTGTAATCTTTTACACACTTCGTCATCCAGAAGAAACCACGTACAGCAGACGTGTAGATATTTTAAATTTTTTCTCTGAAATTCAAATTTTAAAATAGGATTTTCCAATGATTCATCCAAAAGAGAATGAGCCAGAAGAACAGAATCTTTATCCGAAGGGGGCTGAACGGAAGTCCATAAATAAAAATATTCCGTTGCCTGTTTCTTATCATCAGGAAGAAGCTGCTCCGGAATTCCCAAAAGGTAACCCACGTATTTCCAAAGATGGAAAATTCCCTGTTCTTCTTCAACAGAAAAACGATTTCCCAGCTTTTTAAGGCTATGGAGAAATACCAGACTGAACCCGATATACGTGGCCATCATATCCCATGAATTGATGGGTTCTCCCCAGTTTTCGGTATCCCAGTCTTTATAATGTTTTTTAATGGAAAGTCTTGCATAGGAGTGGATCAAACGGGTTTTTATGGCAAATTCATATCCTTTTGCATGAATTTCCAATGCGTTGTATCGGGTAGCATTTACCCAGAAATCCAATGTTTCCGAAAGCCTTTTTACAGCTCCTTTCTTCAAAGCTTCTGTAACGATTAAAGGTTTGTTGAGGTAGGCATAATCATAACCGCCAATCAGACAGTAATCCCTTAATGAAATTAATGAATCAAGATTGCTTCTCATGCAGAGTTCAGCACCGCTTTTGAGCAGATTATAATCCAGCCAGTCCGGAACTTTTTGAGTTTGGCTGAACATTTTTTTTACACTTTCAGGAACATCATCAGTTTCTGAAACTCCGTTTCTGATGTAATGTTCAATTTCCCTGGAAGCTTCATGGAATTTTTTAGTGAAATAAACATCTTTTACCACCTCGTCACCGATCTCATCCGTATGATGGAAATAGGGAGCAAATTTTTCAAAGTTTTTAAAACTCACTTCAGCTCCGGAAAATTCAATAAGCTGTTTTCCGTTGCCATGTTCCCAAAAGTTCCTGAAATGGGGAGCGTCTTTAAAACGGGGTTGTATCATGTTCATTCCTTTACCTATAAAAGTACAAGTTTTATGCTGAAATATTCTGGTGAGATTTGTCAGCTATCCAGGAAAAACTTTTATGAAAAATACCACAAACGGGTAATTTACTTGTGTTTATATAATTTGAAACTTTGTGTAAAACAAAACTAATAACCATGAAAACTCAATTATAAAAACATTTCGTTTCTCTACAATGATTAACTAATTCTCAAATTCAAAAAAACTTAGCCACAAAAATAAAAATCATGAAAACAAAAATTGTATTACTGTTTCTGCTCGGTTGGGCGGGGATGGCGTTTGGACAAAAAAAAGACAAAATAGACTCAATTACAACTCAATTGACAATACCTGAAATTGAGACTTTATTATCTAAGGATGAATTTAAAAAAATTGTTAATAAAGAATTTAATTCTGTTATGAATAGTAGTGGTAAAACTACAATTGGGAATTATGCTGCGGCAGATATCAACGATGGGCGTTTGGTTTTTAATGCAACAAAGAATTTTAAAAATGGAGATATGCTTTCAGTAAATGCAAGTGGAAGTGTTACAGATGGTTTTTTTGCAATATTTAATCAATCAAAAATAAATAGCAATGTCGGTGTCAATTTCAAATACAATATGAGATTAAAATCATCTTCTATTTTATTTCATGAAAGAGAAATCAAAAATTTATCTAAGAAAAAATCTATTGCTACATCACAAGCTAATGTCACAAAATCATTATACATAAAAGATTCAATATTACTATTTTCAAAATTGAAGCTATTAAGGTCAGAAATCTCTGACATTCAGGAAAGACTGAAAGCAGCCAATTTAGATCCTACTGCAAAGGCAAGGTATGAGTATCAAATAGCTTTGAAAAATATGCAGACCGATTCTCTTTTATTAAAGAAAGAGTCACTTCCGTCTTTAAAAGAAATAGAAACCTTAAGTATATCTAAGGAAAAAGACGGTGTAGCTAATGCCATTGATAACTTTAATTATACTGGTATCTTCTTTCATTGGATAAGCTTAGGAGCAGGATTTCAGAATAATAATTTCAACTATTTTACCCCATCTTTATCTTACGAAAATCAAATAACTAAAAAGAATTATGTGGGTTGGAAAGGTTCAATTGAATACAATTATTATGAATGGAATCAGTACAGCAAACCAACTCATTATTTGTTGATAGGCTTTTCAGGAGGGATTGATGATAATTTTTCTGATTTGTCTAAAACTGAAATTAATGAATCTTACAATTATGGGGAAACTTCATCAGGACAAAGAACCTCAACCAAAAAATTTAATGCTTATCAAGGAACATACAAAACAAATCTATCATATAGCAAGTTGTATATTGATTATTACAGGTTTATTTTAGAAAATACAATGGCATTACACATTTATCCACAAAGTACATTTAAAGAAGAAAGTAAACCACAATATGATGCAGGAATAGGGTTACTATACTCATTTAAGGATTTGAAAAAAGATAAATCTAAGCTGCATGTAGAACTTTATTTCAATCTTATTGATCTAACTAATTCCAACGATTCAGAGTTAGCTTTTTTAAAGCGAAACGAAATTGGGCTAAGGTTATCAATTCCAGTAGCATTTCTTAATTTTTAAAATATTTTATTATGGCAAAAACGACAAAAAACAAACGGAAAGACAGAATCCTTTATCGTGCTGACTGTCTTGATTGTCGCAAGTATGTAGGGAAAAAAACGACACGCATACAAGCGGAGGAAGATAGGGATCATCACAAAAGTGAACCTAATAACGAAAATCATAACGTAGAAATCGAAGTTATACAACATTCCTATTTGAAATAACTAATTTTGATAGCATTGTATGATTTGAAATATTAAAAATCAGTTTTAACTGATTTTTTCTTTCTACGTTTGTAAGAGGCTAAAATAGAAAATGATAAGGATACAATAAAAGAGGAAATTCTATATTTAAAATAAAAATACAAAGCCAAAACAAAAAACCTTCCCATCGGGAAGGTTTTATATTACTTATTGCTTATCGCTCATTATTGATTATAAAGAAGCCGCGTGTACAAGCATATCTACTAACTTGTTAGAGTAACCCATTTCGTTGTCATACCAAGAAACAAGTTTCACGAAGTTAGGAGAAAGCATGATACCAGCATCTTTGTCGAAGATAGAAGTTCTCTTATCTCCTACGAAGTCCTGAGATACTACAGCCTCTTCAGTATATCCTAAGATACCTTTCAATTCACCTTCAGAAGCAGCTTTGATAACTGAACAGATTTCTTCATAAGAAGCCGCTTTTTCAATTCTCACTGTTAAGTCTACTACAGAAACGTCAACAGTTGGTACTCTGAAAGACATACCTGTTAATTTTCCGTTTAGTGAAGGGATTACTTTTCCTACTGCTTTAGCAGCACCTGTAGAAGAAGGGATGATGTTATTCAGAGCAGCTCTACCACCTCTCCAGTCTTTCATTGAAGGACCGTCAACAGTTTTCTGAGTAGCTGTTGTAGCGTGTACAGTAGTCATCAAACCTTCTACGATTCCGAAGTTATCGTGGATTACTTTAGCTAAAGGAGCTAAACAGTTTGTAGTACAAGAAGCATTTGATAAGATTTTGATATCATCAGTAAGCTCCTTGTGGTTTACTCCCATTACGAACATTGGAGTGTCATCTTTAGAAGGAGCAGAAAGGATTACTTTCTTAGCACCTGCAGCAAGGTGTTTTGCAGCGCTGTCTTTATCAAGGAATAAACCGGTAGATTCTACTACGTAATCTGCACCGATTTCGTTCCATTTTAGGTTACTTGGATCTTTTTCAGCAGTTACTCTGATTTTTTTCCCGTTTACTACAAGATCATTTCCTTCTACAGAAACCTCACCTGGGAAAATACCGTGTACAGAGTCATATTTTAACATGTAAGCCATGTATTCTGCATTGATTAGGTCATTGATTCCTACAACTTCAATGTTGTCTCTTTCAGTCATTGCTCTGAAAACAAGACGTCCAATTCTACCAAAACCGTTGATACCTACTTTAATTGTTGACATAATAGTTTGTTTTTATTAGATTATAAAAATAATTAGATTGCTAAAATTTCTGAAATCAGTAAAAGATCTTTATTGATTTCATTATGTTTTTTAATGGCTTCTTCAATTGGCGTATACGTCAGATCGTTGGAACGCATCCCTGCCATTACATTGGTTTGTCCTTCCATTAATCCGGTTACGGCTCCATAGCCCAGTCGGCTTGCCAAAACTCTGTCTGCACAGCTTGGAGAACCACCTCTCTGCATATGTCCCAAAATCGCTACACGAATGTCATAATCAGGGAAGGTCTGTTTGGTTTTTTCTGCAAGTTCGTACACATTGGCTAGTTTTTCACCCTCTGCAACAACCACAATACTTGATGCCTTTCCGGTTTTTTCCGCATCTCTGAATTTCGTGAAAAGCTCATCAATACTGTCTTTTTTCTCAGGAATTAAAATATCCAGAGCTCCAGTTGCCAATCCGCTGTTTAAAGCAATAAAACCAGCATCACGACCCATTACTTCCACAAAGAAAACCCTGTTGTGGGAAGTTGCCGTGTCACGGATTTTGTCAATGGCATCCATTGCCGTATTCAATGCAGTGTCGTATCCGATCGTATTATCAGTTCCGAAAATATCGTTGTCGATCGTTCCCGGGATACCGATTACCCTGATTCCGAACTCTTCATTAAAGATTTTGGCACCGGTAAATGTTCCGTCACCTCCGATACATACCAATCCGTCAATTCCCAGCTTTATACAGTTGTCGTAAGCTTTCTGACGGCCTTCTTTAGTTCTGAACTCAGCAGATCTGGCAGATTTTAGAATGGTTCCGCCCTGGTTGATTATATTTTTTACGGAACGGGCTCCCATTTTCAGGAAATCATTATTGATAAGGCCGTTGTAACCTTCCCTCACTCCGTAGCATTCGATATTATAGTAATTGGCGGTTCTTACTACCGCTCTTAACGCCGCATTCATACCCGGAGAGTCACCTCCTGAAGTAAGAACTGCAATTTTTTTTACAGCACTCTCTTTCATCAAGTAAAAAATTTCGAAAACAAATTTACAAAAACAAGTTCAGATTATCGTAGTAAGTTTCCAATAGTTTTGAATATAAATTATTAAAAGCTTCTGAAGTTTGTAGGTTTAAAAAAATACCGTGCAGTTTTCGTCTCCTCAGCATGGATGTCAAGGTCGTACCAGGGCGTAAAATAGGGATTAAACGGATTTGAAAGTACATGAACCGATTGCGCCGGGGTGAATCCTTCACTTAATAAGAATAATCTTTTTCCTTCCTTATTCCGGCAGACACCGGAAATAAAAACAATGTGTCCGGGACTTCCCGGTGTGATCAGGATATCTCCGGTTTTCAGATCTGAATTTTTATTGACCGGTTTTGTTTCTTTATTTAATGAAATCGTTCCTGCATAATTAAAAATGACATCCAGATAATTTCTGAAACTCTGATAAGAATCATCAAAAGACGCAGCTTTTCTGAAGTTGACAGAATTTCCGCTGACAAAAGCTCTTGTTCCGTTTTTATAATCATTCCAGCTGAAAAGATCACCGCTTGTAAAATGAAATTTAATTTCGTTAAATTTTTTAGCCTTATAAAGATATTCAGCTCTCATTCTGATGACTGCATCAGCACATTGCTGAAGGTCCTTATTTCCGGTATCAATATCAAAAACCGCTTCATGAAGATGCTGGGTAGAAATGGGTTTTCCGTCATATTTTACAATCTGGCTGCCGTAAGGTTTGAGTTTGAAGTTTTCAATAAAATATCCGAAAGAACCAGGTTTTTCTTCTATCCAATCATATCCTTCCGGAGGAGAAAATCTTTCCCTGATAGTATTTTTACCTTTATTGATTTTTAAAGCATTTTCAGCAATTAAACGCTCATTTTGATCCGGTTCAGGTAATAAACGGTCTGATATTTTTTCTTTTGTACAGCCGGTGTAAATGAGAATAACAATGATTCCTGTGATAACTTTTTTCATGCGTTTTAGTGAACACAAATATCATTTTTTTTCACCTATCTGCCAATATCTTATTTGAAAATTTAGTGGTTCAACGACTCCTCTTTTTCAGGAATCAATAATTTTCCCCAATCATTCAGCTGCCAGAGGATTTCCACCAGTTTTTCCCCAAGTTCTGTCAAAGTATATTCTACTCTTGGAGGAAGTTCATTGAAAGACTGTTTCGTTAAAATACCGTCTTCCACCATTTCACTCAGCTGCTGATTGAGAACCCTGCGGTCCACTTTTGCAATCCCGCGTAAAAACTCACTGGGACGTTTTTTCCCTTCATTGATCTGCCAGACAATAGGAATTTTCCATTTTCCACTGATGGTATTGACAGCAACTTCCAACGGACATATTTTATTTTCTTCAGTTCTTCCCTTTGTTTCCATAAAATTGACTTTTTTATCCCTATGGGTGAAAAATGTGCGGTATTGTTTTTCTCCGCCCACTTTCAGACTTTTGTAAAGGTAATCATTAAATAGTATGACAGAAAAAAGAAAAGGAGCCCGTTCCATCAAAGAGATTCCACCGGATATTTTGGATCAGCTGAACAGAGGAGAAATTGAAACCGCCAACCTTACAGAATGGCTGGCCGTAGATCAAAGGCTGCTGCTGGAAAACCTGCTTTTACAGAATGATCGTACAGGATATCTTATACCTGTTTTAGAAAATGTAAATCAGCTGAAAAAGCAGACTGTCAATACCATTAATGAAACAATTGGTGTTGGGCTTCTTAATCTGGCTTTGAAAAATAAGGATGACGAATTTCTTTTTAAATTGTCAGTTCATCCCGCAGATTTGGTACGGTGCTGGGCAGCTTATACGATTGGAAGAAACAACGATTTAAAACTCAGAGAAAAATTAGAAAAAATTCAGCCTTTCGCTGCTGACTCTCATTTTGGGGTAAGGGAAATCTGCTGGATGACAGTGCGTCCGGATATTTCCAGAAACCTGGAAGAAAGTGTATCCATATTATCAACGTGGACCATACATGACAATGAGAACGTAAGACGTTTTGCCAGTGAATCTACAAGACCGAGAGGTGTCTGGTGTGAACATATCGATGCTTTAAAACAAAATCCGGGACTCGGACTGGAAATTCTGGAACCTTTACGATCAGATTTCTCCAGATATGTACAGGACAGCGTAGGCAACTGGCTGAATGATGCCAGCAAATCACAACCCGAATTTGTAGTGGAAATCTGTGATGAATGGCTTCGGGAAAGTCCGACAAAAGAAACGCAGTATATTGTAAAAAAAGCGTTACGGACCATCAGAAAGTGAGAGTTATCCACAGACTGGAAATGTTGATTTAGTTTTTGAATCTGTAGGTTACAGATTTACATGGGTTTATAATATATTTTTATATTCCTTTACTTCCTGGAACTGGCTTTATTTACTCCATTTTTATAAGAAAATTGATGTTGAACTATTTTCAATGTTAACGGTATGTTAACTCAAAAAAGTTATCCACAATATGGATTTTCTATTAATGTGGATTCTATCTCCCGTAAAATGAACAGATTAAAAAATATGGGTCAAAAAAGAATTTGAAATCGCAGCTTTTATCGTCCAATTAAAAAGTTATCCACAATATGAAATTCCGGCTACCATTTTTCAGTCAGATATTTCCAGTATCTTTTGGGAACATGCTGAATATGGAGTTTCATGTTTTTTCTTTCCACGATATTGGTTTTTGTGAAATAACGCTGCCAGAGTATCTGATAACTTTTTTCTTCATCATGAAATTTCTGCTGATAATTATGGAGATTAATTTTTTCATCAGGATAGAAAAACTCACAATCGTTCAGATCATACAGAAGTCCATAGTTTCTCCGGAGATCGTAGATCATCCATTTCTGATCCTGGTATCGATCGTGAAAATGTTTTCTGATTAAAGGAAGAACATTAAAATCGGGATCTATTTTGGAGAAAAAAACACCATCCTGCATTTTTTCGAATCGGACAAAAGCCGTCATTCTGTGTCTTTCCCGGTCTACTGATTTACAGATTTTTGAAATTTTTAAAACATCATTATCGGCAAAGTTTTCAAGAATATTATTTTCTGGATTCTTTACCGACTGTTTTACCGCAGATAAAATAAGGCTTTCCAGCTCCGGATCCTCAGATAAAAAAACTTTCAAAAGTTTGTAAACTCCCTGTTTCCCAATATTCTGCTCCAATTTGTTGAGAACCCGCTCAGACTTTTCTGTCTGAGTAATAACTTCATGAATTTCTGCAAAAATATTTTCCTGATGAAACCTTTCCCTGCTTGTGATTTCCACATCTTTATAACGATATTCGAAAACTTCAAATACTGCTGTGAAAAGACCATCAAAACTTCCATCGTAGAGTAGGGTTGTCATGGGTTGAGTTTAATAATTTATAGTTTAGTTGGGGTGTCATTCTGAACACAGACTGAAAGTCTGCGAACGAAGTTCATAAATGAAGTGAAGAATCTGTTTTAAAGGAGAGATTCTTCCTTCGTCAGAATGACAGTCGTGTTGTATTATAAATTAGTGTCCATTTGTGAAAATATTGGTGTCATTTGTATTTAAAATCAAAACAAAGTCAGCTGTTGCGAAAACTGGTTATGGAATTTGGATGAACTTCCGCCTATCAGCAATTTCCTGAAATTTTTATCCGTTAAGTATTTCAGGTAGGCATTCCCAGCATTAAAATCGATAAAGTATTTTGCCCGGTTGACAGCCGCACCCAGTTTTTTCAAATGATCCATCGTTAAAATCTGAAAACGTCTTGCACTTACAATTTTCTGAGCTGTTTTAACACCAATTCCAGGAATTCTTAAAATCGTCCGGTATTCGGCAGTCTGGAGATTCACCGGAAACTGATCCAGATTCCGTAATGCCCAGCTTAATTTCGGATCCATTTCCAGGTCAAGGAAAGGCATATTGGGATCTAAAATTTCTTCCGCTTTAAAACCATAAAATCTCATCAGCCAGTCCGACTGATACAAACGGTTTTCCCGAAGCATAGGAACTTCCGTTGTTAAAGAAGGCAGCCTCCGATCTTCCAAAACCGGAACATACCCGGAATAATAAACTCTTTTCAGATTAAAGTTTTTATAAAAATGATCGGCCACTTTAATGATTTGTAAATCGTTTTCATTGGTTGCTCCCACAATCATTTGTGTAGACTGTCCGGCCGGAGCAAACTTCGGAACCTTTTTAAGAATTTTCTTTTCATCTTTATATTGAATGATGCCTTTTTGGATATACCGCATCGGGCTGATCATATCCTGCCTGTTTTTTTCAGGGGCCAGCAATTTTAATCCGCTTTCTGTAGGAATTTCAATATTTACCGATAACCGGTCTGCATACAACGCAGCTTCCTGCATCAGATCATCACTTGCTCCCGGAATAGATTTCAAATGAATATATCCGTTAAAATTTTCTTCCAGACGCAGCTTTTTGGCCACTCTTACAAGCCTTTCCATTGTGGTATCAGCATTTTTAAAAATTCCTGAGCTTAGAAACAAACCTTCAATATAATTCCTGCGGTAAAAATTGATGGTAAGATCTACCACTTCTTCTACCGTAAAAGCAGCTCTTTTGATATCATTGGAACTTCTGGAAACGCAGTAAGCACAATCATAAATACAGTGGTTGGTCAACAGAACTTTAAGCAGAGAAACACATCTTCCGTCTTCTGTATAGGTATGACAGATCCCGCTTGCAGAACTATCTCCCAATGCTCCTTTTTTATTTTTTCTTGTACCTCCGCTTGATGAACAGGAAACATCATATTTCGCTGCGTCAGCAAGGATTTCAAGCTTTTCTTTAAGACGGTCAAAATTCATGTTTAAAATACTTTGATATGTTTTGTATCTGAATTGTAATTTAATATTGTTCAAATTTAGTTCCAAAATTGATAAAAGTCAACCTTTTTTCATAGAAGTTATCAACAAAAAAGAGTCTCAAAATCATTATATTTACGGCTCATTAAAGTTTATATCATGAATCATAAACCAATCGAAGGTTTTTCCAAGCTTCCAAAGCAGGGGAAAATCGAATGGCTCGTAAACGAATATCTTGAAGGAAACCAGGAATATCAAAATATATTAAAACAATATTGGAATGATGATGCAGATCTTCAGAAGCTTCACGAAGAATTTTCTGAAAATACCATCTCCAATTTCTATATGCCGTACGGAATCGCTCCGAACTTTTTAATCGACGGAAAACTGTTGGCGCTTCCAATGGCAGTTGAAGAAAGTTCAGTAGTGGCGGCTGCTTCCAAGGCTGCCAAATTCTGGATCGATAAAGG
Organism: Chryseobacterium sp. CP-77; assembly: GCF_036362765.1. NCBI lineage: Bacteria > Pseudomonadati > Bacteroidota > Flavobacteriia > Flavobacteriales > Weeksellaceae > Chryseobacterium > Chryseobacterium sp. CP-77. Next base: position 2,674,906 of record NZ_CP143637.1, on the reverse strand, counting down.
AGGTTTTAAAACAACGATTATCAATACAGAAAAACTGGGGCATACCCACTTTATTTTTAATGTAGAACCTCACAAATTATTACATTTCTTTAATTTCAGCCTGAAGAAAAAATTATTTGAAGCTACAGAAGATATCACGGCGAATATGAGAAAACGCGGCGGAGGTATTTTAAATATCAGCCTGGTGGATAAAACAGCAGAAATGCCGAATTACTACCAGTTGAAAGCAAGCTTTGATACTGTGGATTCAATGGGAGCGAACTTTATCAACTCATGTCTTGAGCAGTTTGGAAAAACATTGAGACAGGAAGTTGCTACCAGCGAAGATTTTACTCAGGAAGAAAAGAATTCACTACAGATTGTGATGAATATTCTTTCCAACTTTACTCCTGACTGTATCGTGAGAGCTGAGGTTTCGTGCAAAATGGAAGATTTAAAAGATGACAGTGGAATTTCTCCTGAAGAATTTGCTTCTAAATTCAAACAGGCCGTTACCATTGCAGAAATAGAACCTTACCGTGCGACTACTCATAATAAAGGAGTAATGAATGGAGTAGATGCCGTTGTAATCGCTACCGGAAATGATTTCAGAGCTACAGAAGCCTGTGCGCATGCGTATGCTGCAAGAGACGGACAATACAGATCTTTGACTCACTGTACAACAGATAACGGAATTTTCAGATTCTGGATTGATCTTCCTATTTCTGTGGGAGTAGTAGGAGGGCTTACCAATCTTCACCCTCTGGTAAAATTCTCTTTAGCGCTACTGGGTAAACCTTCAGCACAGGAACTGATGAGCATCCTGGCAGTTTCAGGTCTTGCTCAGAATTTTGGAGCATTGCGCTCTCTGGTAACTACAGGAATTCAGAAAGGACATATGAAAATGCACTTATTGAATATTCTGAATCAGTTGGGTGCTACTGAAGAAGAAAAACAACATTTTGTAACGTATTTTAAAGATAAGACGGTGAGCCACCACGAGGTGATCAATGAGTTTAACAGAATGAGAGGAAACTAATGCTACAGATCATTTTGCCTATCGTATTCCTTCTTTTTGGATTTTTTCTGAAGAAAACAAACAATGAAGGTTTCAGAAGTTCCAAGAAATTCGCCAATATGTTTATCATACTTGGGATTTCTACACTGGTTGCCAAGTTCATTTTAATGTACTTAAAATCAAAATAGTGAAAAAGGGTATTGTATTTTTCTTATTGATTTCCGGATTAAGTTTTTCGCAGCAGCAAAAAGTGAAAATAAGTAATCTGCAGCCTAAAACTGAAGATACCGTTTTTCCGGTTGTTTCCTATCCTGAAAATCCACGGGTAGAAAATAAAATCAATACATTTCTGCAGGTGGATCAGCTGGAATATGTTCCCGGATCTGGCGGAAATCCTTTTAAACTGGCTTCTACAGCAACCAATTCCTATTCCAACTATCTTTATTTTTATAGTTGGGATAAAATTGAAACTCCTGAGAATATTCTGAGTATTGCCATAGACGGCGAAGCTTCAGGTGCTTATCCGGAAGGTTTTTTAATCTGGAAAAACTTTGATCTGAGAACAGGAAATTTTATCAATGCTGAAGATTTATTTCAACCTAATTCCGTGAAAATGGTTGAAAGTATCATTCAGAAAAGAGTAAAGAAAAGAATTGCCGACTTTCTGGTCAAGCTGAAAGCAGAAAAAAATCCATCTGAGGAAACTGAAGATCAGATTGCAATGTATGAAGACTGCTTTACAGAACATACATTGGAAGATATCAGATATTTCTTTGGAAAAGATAAACTGACATTTGTTGCCGGAAGATGTTCCAATCATGCCATGAGAGCTCTGGATGATCTTGACAGTCATGAAATAGAATTTTCTTATAAGGAGTTGGAAAAATACTGGAGTCCTTACGCAAGAAATTTAATTTCAGGTTCTGAAAAAACAGAAAAAACCAGTTTCAGAAATAAGCTGTACAAAGGGAAAATAGATGGGAAATATCCCATTACAGTTTTTATCAGCCGTTTATATAAAGCAGAAAGTGAAAATGATACAAGCTCCTTTACTGCATTGTATTGGTATGATAAAAATAAAAAACTAATCCCATGGGACGGTAAAATGAAAGGAAATCATATTTCCATTACTGAGAATGATCATTATGATGAAGCTGCCGGCAAATGGATTCCAAGAGCTTTTGTAGAAGCAGATATGAAAGGAAGTACAATTTCAGGAACCTGGCAGGATGATAAAACAAAAAAATATTTAACCCTAGAATTAGAAGAGTTATAAAATGAAAACAATCACATTAATTTTTGGAGCAGTTTACGGAATGGTTTCTGTAATCCTGGGTGCTTTTGGAGCACACGCTTTAAAGAAAATATTAGCTGTGGAAAGACTGGAAAGTTTTGAAACAGGAGTAAGATACCAGATGTATGCAGCTTTTTTCCTGCTGATCATCGGATATATCTTAAAATTTGAAACTTCCGCTGAAAAATGGACTTCCATTTTAATGATTGCAGGAACATTTTTATTCTCTGTAAGCATCTATTTCTTAAGTATGCAGGATTATTGGGGAATGAATCTTAAATTCTTAGGCCCTATCACTCCGCTTGGAGGTCTGATGATGATCTTAAGCTGGGGAATGCTGATCTTATATTTTGCTAAAAACAGAATTTAAGGAATAAAAATTAACAGAAGAAGGCGGCTCATACGAACATTCAACCTCTTCAATCTGAGAAATTAGCGGAAGAATAAGGGAAAACAGGAAGATATGTTAAAAATCAAGTCGGTCAGACTTTAATTTTTAAGTCAATAAACTTGGACTTCCGTGTCTTTTTAGTAAATTTGTCAACCTTTAAATATTAAAATAAAATAATAAAAATAATATGAATCTTCACGAGTATCAATCAAAAGAGATTTTATCAAAGTATGGAGTAGCTATCCAACGTGGTTTCGTTGCAAACAACGTAGATGAAGCTGTAGCTGCTGCTGAAAAACTAACTGCTGAAACTGGCGCTCAAGGGTGGGTAGTAAAAGCTCAGATCCACGCAGGTGGTCGTGGTAAAGGTGGTGGTGTAAAGTTCTCTCCAAACATGGATAAGCTTAAAGAAAACGCTCAGAACATCATCGGAATGCAGTTGATTACTCCACAAACTTCTGCTGAAGGTAAAAAAGTAAATTCTGTTTTGGTTGCAGAGGATGTATATTATCCAGGTGAGTCAGAAACTAAAGAATTTTATGTTTCTATTCTATTAGACAGAGCTGAAGGTAAAAATACAATCGTATATTCTACTGAAGGTGGTATGGATATTGAGCACGTTGCTGAAGTAACTCCTCATTTGATCCACAAAGAAATCATTGATCCTGCTTTAGGTCTTCAGGGATTCCAGGCTAGAAAAATTGCTTTCAACCTAGGTCTTGAAGGAAATGCTTTCAAAGAATTTGTAAAATTCATCGGTTCTCTTTATAATGCTTACACAGGTATTGATGCATCTCTTTTCGAAATCAACCCTGTATTAAAAACTTCCGATAACAAAATTATCGCTGTAGATGCTAAAGTAACTTTAGATGATAACTCATTGTTCCGTCACAAAGACTTAGCTGAACTGAGAGATACAAGAGAAGAAGATCCAATGGATGTAGAAGCTGGTGAAGCAGGTCTTAACTTCGTAAAACTTGATGGTAATGTTGCTTGTATGGTAAACGGAGCTGGTCTTGCAATGGCGACTATGGATATCATCAAATTATCTGGTGGTAACCCTGCAAACTTCCTTGACGTAGGTGGTACTGCAGATGCTCAGAGAGTACAGACTGCTTTCGGAATCATCTTAAGAGATCCAAACGTAAAAGCTATTTTGATCAACATCTTCGGGGGTATCGTAAGATGTGACAGAGTTGCTCAGGGGGTTGTAGATGCTTACAAAGCTATGGGTAGCCTTCCGGTTCCATTGATCGTAAGATTACAGGGAACTAACGCTGTAGAAGCTAAAAAATTAATTGACGAGTCTGGTCTTCCGGTACACTCTGCAATTACTTTAGAAGAAGCTGCAAACAAAGTAAAAGAAGTTTTAGCGTAATCTAGAATTTTTGAATAAATAAAGAAACCGTTTCATTTGAAACGGTTTTTTTGTTGGAACGTGAAGGGCACAGTTTTGTAATAACTTCAGCGGAAATGTACTGTAAACCTAACAGGTTTCTAAAACCTGTTAGGTTTAAATATCTCCTATCAATCATCATAAAAAAGACCATTTCAATACTCGAAATGGTCTTTTATTTTATAAATAATTTTACTTATCCTGATGATTTTCCGGCAAGTTAGTCTCTCCACTTGTAATGCTGATGCTCGTTGGCGTTACCAGCTGAATTTTATCCGTATCAAAGCGTTCTTTAATCCCTAAATAAGCCTGGCTTCTTACCTGCGCAAGATTAGCCCCCACTTTTATCCAGAATTTTACCTGAAGATTAAATGCACCTTGTTTCAAATCTGTAAAAATCACTTCTAGAGTGTCCAGCTTATCCACATTATCAAGATTTTTAACCACATCAAGAATTCCTTTCTGTGCTTTGGTAATATCTTCATCAGCCGGAATTTCAAAATTTAAAATAATTCTGCGCTGTGGCGAAGCGGTAATATTGTAAAACGGAGCATTGAAAACAACCTGATTAGGGATATAAGCTTTCTTTCCGTCATCAGTAAGAATTTTTGTAGTGAGAAACCCAATTTCCTGTACTGTTCCTGAGTGGGCTCCTATGGTAATATAATCTCCTACCTTGTAAGCTTTGTCAATTCCAATAAGCATTCCTGAGAAAATACTGGATACCAGATCTTTTAGAGCAACCCCGGCAATAACCCCTGCAACCCCTAAGCTTCCAATAAACTTCCAAAGAAAGCCGCTGAAACCCATTATTTCAAGAGCAATAAAGGTTCCCATCAGCATGATCAAAAATCTGAATATACTGATTAAGGTAACTAAGGAGCTCTCTTTGCGACTTTTAGGAAAAAATTTATGGAATAATTTTACCGCTGCCTGGCTTAAATATTTGCTGGTAACCAGGAAAAAGGTAAATACTAAAATTCCAACAATCAGCTTGGGTGTAAGTTCAGCGAAGGTGATATACCAATTTTCCAATACCTTGTAAACAAGATCTACATACCTGAGTCCGGTTTTCTCCATGAATAAAATTTTAATTAAAGATATAAATTTTCATCAAAAAATTTGCCAGTTCCAAAAAGTCTACTAAATTTGTAGACTATAAAGAAAAAACATTATGTCAATCAAACTAGGAGATACAGCACCCAACTTTCAGGCAGAATCATCGGTAGGTGATATCAATTTTTATAATTATCTGGGAGATTCCTGGGGGATTCTGTTTTCGCATCCTGCAGATTATACGCCGGTATGCACTACAGAATTGGGGTATACTGCAAAACTGCAGTCTGAGTTTGATGCCAGAGATACAAAAGTAATTGCCCTGAGTGTGGATGGGGTAGAAGATCATCAAAATTGGGTGAAAGATATTAATGAAACTCAGAACACCCGGGTGCAGTTTCCTATTATTGCCGATAAAGACAGAAAGGTTTCAGAACTGTATGATTTTATTCATCCCAATGCTTCGGCTACCGCTACAGTACGTTCTCTTCTGATTATTGATCCTTCCAAAAAAGTAAGACTGATTATTACCTATCCGGCCTCTACAGGAAGGAATTTTGACGAGATCCTTAGAGTGCTGGATTCTTTACAGCTGGTAGATAATTACCGTGTGGCTACTCCTGTGAATTGGGAAGTTGGAGAAGATGTTATTGTCCCTCCAACAATTTCTACAGAAGATGCCCGGAAACTATTCCCGAAAGGGGTAACGGAAATAAAACCCTATCTGAGATACACCCCCAACCTAACACATGATTTATTTGATTTTTTATAGTTTAGTTTTAATTTGTACGAAAAGCGCCCCGGAAATAAATTCCGGGGCGCTTTCATTTTTTTATAAGTATTTCAGTGATTACTTAACGTCGTTGATGATTTGTTTACCTTTTGAAGTTGGTAAATAAATACTAAATCCTACATTGAAAGTTAAAGTAGAAGTTAATCCCTCGCTACCAAATCCTGCAACACCATTATATTTTACTAACCCTTCAACACCAATGTTTGGAGTAATGAAGTATGAATAACCAGGTCCTGCTCCAAAATCTAAACCAGTTGTAGAATTAGATCCTTCAGTAGAAGTACCTCCAACACCTACATTACCTTCGAAGAACCATCTTCCGTGGTGTAATAAGTTGTCTACTCCTTTTTCTCCTGGAGAAACATAATATCTACCTAGTGCACCCACTTTATATACAAAATTGGTAGGTGATCCATTTGTAACTTTATTGAATCCTAGATCTACATACCCCCCAACTGCTACATTATCTTGAATAAAATATGCTGCTTTTGGCTGTAGTGAAATATTATATCCTCCACCTGTATTTAAGCCAAAGTTACTTGCAACAATGCTACTTCCTACCATCCAATTACCTTTTTGAATCTGAGCGTTGGCAGTTGCTGTTAAGCCTGCTACGGTTAATATTCCTGTTAAAATAAGTTTTTTCATAATTTATTATTTTAATAATTAAATGTTTATTATTCACGAATTATAGAAAAAACAATAAATGTGCCAGACTCTTAATTTTACGTAATTTTTCTAAACAAACGTTAAGATTTTCAATGAGATATAGTTTATTTTTTTAACCTATCGGCTCTATACGTTATGATAATAAAGAAAATAAAATGGTTGTTTTAAGAAAAAAATGATAAAATTAGATACTATATCATTAATTATATAAAACACTTATTTTTCTTTGCCCGTTCGGAATTTAAATAAATAAAAGGATCACCGAAATGATCAGACCTGCAATTGTAAATTTGATTCCACGTTTGAATGCTTTGGTCTTAGGATTAAACATCCAGAAACTTGAGATGACGAAAAAGAAAAGAGAAACTCCGAAGAATACGCTTAGAGGAGATATAGCATCTTTCGATTGTGATTTGTGAAGCGAAACCATTTTGTCCAATACGAAAGGAAGTTCCTTTTTGGTATATTTGGCTTTTCCGGTTGCACTGTCATAAGTTCCCTGTTTAAAATAAAGAACACTTCCTTCTGTTTTTTCCACTTCCAGGCCTTTCATCTTAAGCTCTTTTTTCAGCTCTTTTTCTGAAAGATTGGCTGCGATATTCTTTTCGTATTTCTTTTCACTTTTCAGGAAATCTGTGTCTCTGTACACCAGAAGAATTCCACTTAATGAATATACAGCCATAATTCCGGCAAGGAAATATCCCAGGTAACGGTGCGTAATTCTCATGAAACTTCTTGTGTCTTTAATCTTATCCATATCTTATTTTTTTGTTTTTGTTTAAAATTTCAAAAGTGGAAACTGCAAAAATGCAATTTCCACTTTTAGTGAAAGAATTGTTATATAAAGAATTCTAGAGTCTGTATGTCAATGTGAAATAGTAATTTCTAGGCGTAATCGGATTCACTGAATAATTCTCGTGAACATTGTAGTTTACGACATCGAACAGGTTGCCCACTTTCCCTTGGATAGAGAATTTTTTCCACTCGTAGCCTACTGATACCATTACTGTAGTGTAATCTTTTAAAGCAAATGATCTGCTGATTCCATTTCTTGCACCCAAACCTGTAGAACCACTTTTTGTATCATTCCATCCTGCTAATCTGTCACCGATGAAGTAAGCACCTGCACCTACTTTAAGTCCTTTCGCATAACGTGTAAATTTATAAAATACAGAAGCGTTAGCTGTTGTAGCTGGTGTTCTTACTAACCTTTGTTTCTCAACATATCCAAAACCGTCTGGTGTATCAAGGTATACAGAGTTGTTATAAGAGAATCCACCAATAATTGATAAATTTTCTGTAGGATTTCCAGTAATATCCAACTCAACTCCGCGACTTCTCATTTTTCCTGCAAATTCTTTATAAAATGAATCTGAATTCGCCTGTCCATTAGCTAATTGAGGTGCGGTCTGATAATAATTATTATAAACAATTTGATATACTGTAAGGTTTATAGCTAAAGCATTATTCCAATAATTCTTTTTTACTCCTGCTTCATATTGATCAATAGTAGTAGGCTTTAATGCTTGTTCATAAATATCTTTTCCTGTATTTTGAGCAAAAGAGTTGGTATAGGTTGCAAACACAGAAAGGTTATCGTTTGGCATATATACTAAACCAGCTTTTGGTGAAAATGCTCTGTCAGATATTGCTGTATTTTTTTGATCAACATCTCCAAGGTCATTTGAAAATGTATTTTTAGTATTGGTCATTGTTTCTAAATAAGACCATCTTAAACCAGCAATTACTTTAAGTTGCTTGGTAAGGCTTATGAAATCTTGAATATAAATACCAAATCTTTGCGTAGGAATTCTTGTTCTGTCTTTTAAGGAAGCATCAGGCATCTTTCCGCTGGCCCAACTTGAAGGATCATCTAAATAAAGGTTATTATTAATGGTTGCAGTATTGCCGTTAGTTCCATAAACAGTTGGATTGGTATAGGTATAATTATTTTGAACACCATAATCTCCATCAGTACCAATTAAAACCTTGTGATTGATTTTTCCTGTATTGAACTCTCCATTAATATTAACTTGTAATGAAGTGTAATTTTGTTCGTTAAATGTTTTGTTTAAAGGTCTTAGCCAGAAAAGACGGTTCGTGTTCTTTTCATATCCCCACTGTACTCTTTCAGTAGAATAGTAGTCCTTGGTATAGTTTTGATAAGAAGCAACAGCATTTAATGACCATTTGTCAGTAAACTGATGATTGAAAGTTATGTTGGTAGACACTTGCTCCACATTTTGATATTGCCAGTCAGCACCTAAGAAAGCATTTTTAGGAAGAATGTCATTGATTCTATAACTTCCATCAGGATTAGTGATGGATCCAAGACCGAAATCAGGAGTGAAATTATTTTTAAGGTAATCCGCTTCCACAATCAATTGTGATTTTGGACTTAAATTGAAAAGGAAGGATGGATTGAAGTAATATTTCTCCGATTCTACAACATCTCTGAAACTTTCAGCATGCTCATAGGCTCCGTTTACTCTGAAAGCAATATTTTTAGATAAAGGACCATAAATATCAACTGTTGGTTTATAGGAATTCCAGCTTCCGCCGTTTAACCCGATACTTCCACCAAAATTGAATTTAGGCTTTTTTGTAATCATATTGATAACACCACCAGCTGCTGTATTTCCAAAAAGCATGGCATTGGCACCCTTTAAAACTTCTACTCTTTCCAGACCACTTACTTCAGGGAAAACACCGCTGTTTACTCTTGAACCATTTTTAAAAATATTATCATTTCCTAAAATGAAACCACGCCCACCAAAACTATCCTGAGAATTTCCTCTGGATGAAGTGATGTACAATCCGTTTACATTCTGAAGAACATCACTCAGTTGCTTTGCCTGCTGCTGCTCAATGATTTCGTGGGTAACAATAGCAATAGGCTGGGGAGTTTCCATTACCGTCAGATTTGACTTGGTTGATAATGGTCTTGCCTGGTTGGGATTTCCTGTTTTATGAAGATTGATATCCTCAATGGTCTGTGTTCTGATGGTATCTGCTTCAGCATTTTTCATCTGAGAACTCGCTGAAACAGCGATGAATAGAAGACCTAAAGAAAGTAATTGTTTTTTCATTTTATTTTTATGTAGAACAGTTTTAAATAAGGCGCAAATGTAAGTATTTGTTTAGAATAGATAAAAATAATTTTATGATTTAAATCATATTTTTACAGCTGATGAGATGGATTATTTCTATAGCTCCTTTACACTAAGGGATAGAGAATTTTTTATGAATATATTTGTTGAAAAATTACAATATGCAATTGGTTAAAGCAGGGCTTTGTGCCTTTGGAATGAGTGGGAAAGTGTTCCATGCTCCCTTTTTAAAGGAGCATCCGGGATTTTTTATCTCTGCTGTGGTGGAAAGAAGCAAGGAAGAATCGAAGGTGAAATATCCCGAGGCAACAATTTATCGTTCCGTGGAAGAAATGCTTCAGCAGGCAGATGTAGAATTGGTGATCATCAATACTCCGGTTCAGACCCATTATGAGTACGCCAAAAAAGCACTGGAAGCGGGAAAAAATATTATTGTGGAAAAACCTTTTACAGTAAATGTTTCTGAAGCAGAAGAGCTGGTGCAATTGGCTGAAGAAAAAGGTTTGTTTCTGAGTGTATACCAAAACCGAAGATTTGACCGTGACTTTCTGCAGGTTCAAAAAATTCTGAATGAGAAGAAAATAGGGAATATTAAAGAAGTTGAAATACGTTTTGACAGATTCCGTACCACGGCCAGTGGAAAGCAGCATAAAGAAAGTCCGGATCAGCAGGGATCAGGATCACTTCATGATCTGGGAGCACATCTTGTAGATCAGGCGGTACAGTACTTTGGGTACCCCGAAAAACTTTTTGCTGATGTATTTTCTATGAAAGGAGCCGAGTTTGCTAACGATTACTTTGAAATTCTTTTATTCTATAAAGATAATCTGAGAGTAAGACTGAAATCGTCTGTATTCAGTAAAGAAGGGCATTATGCCTACACGATTCATGGAGACAGAGGAACTTTCCTGCAGGAAAGAACCGATAATCAGGAAAATGAACTGGTAGCAGGTGCTATTCCTGAATATGGTAAAGAATGGACACAGCCTTTGAAAGAGCCGGACGGCATTTTAAACTTCCTGAATGATCATTCCGAAACAGAACGAATTCTTACCTCCAGCGAAGCCGGAAATTATATGGATTATTACCAGCAGATTTATGAACACATCGTTTTTGGATATGCCTTACCATCTCCGGGAAAAGAAATTATTCAGAATATGAAAATCATTGATGCTTCTATTGAAAGTGCAAAAGAAGAAAGAATAATCAAATTATAAATGATGAGTTATGAATTATGAATGAATTCAAAATTTCAGGTTCAAGGTTTAAAGTTTCAGGTTGATTGTAGTTGTGATTAGAAATTTTCAACTCATTTACACTCAAACCCTAAAACACTCAAACGCTCCGACTCATTCATAATTCATAATTTTTAACTCATAATTTTTAAAGTAGCTCCTGAAGCTCAAGCCATCTCATTTCGTGGTTCTCCAGTTTTTCTGAAACAGTTTCCAGCTCGGAAGAAAGAGTGGCTATCTTTTCATAATCAGCTTCGTTGTTGAGCTTATCCAGAATTTTTGCACGCTGTTCCTCCAGTTCAGGCATTTCTTTTTCAATCGTCTCCAGCTCCCTTTGTTCTTTAAAAGTGAGTTTTCTTTTAGAATTGGAAGACTGGTTACTTTCTGTTGAAGAAACAATTTCTTTTACAGGCTCAGGTTTTACCACAGCATTTTTTTCTAACGCTTCTTCACGGCTTCTGGCTTCTCTGTATTCTGAGAAATTTCCTACAAAATCTCTGATTTTTCCGTTTCCTTCAAAAGCCAGAACATGATCTACAATTCTGTCCATGAAATACCTGTCGTGGGAAACGATAATCAAAGATCCCTGGAATTGCTGAAGAAAGTTTTCAAGCACCGTTAGCGTGGGAAGATCTAAGTCATTCGTAGGTTCATCAAAAATCAGGAAGTTAGGATTCTGATACAAAATGTACATCAGGTGAAGTCTTCTCTTTTCACCTCCGGAAAGTTTAGAAATAGGAGAATATTGTGTCTGATCGTCAAATAAAAATAATCTTAAGAACTGTGATGCGGATAAACTTTTACCATTCGCTAAAGGATAAAATTCTGCAATTTCTTTGATGAAATCAATCACACGTTCATCCTCCTTATAGGTAAGACCTTTTTGCGAGAAGTAACCGAAAGAAATAGTTTCTCCTGTTTCAATTTCTCCTTTATCGGCTTTTTCAAAACCTTGAATAATATTAAGCAGGGTAGATTTTCCCGCTCCGTTCTTTCCAATGATTCCAACCTTTTCTCCACGTTGAAACTGGTAGCTGAAATCTTTCAATAAAACTTTAGATCCAAAGCTTTTATCAATATGTTTGAGTTCAAGAATTTTATTTCCCAGACGTTTCATTTCAAAATCAAGCTCCAACCCGTCTTTTCTGGTGTCGGTTTTGGCCACTTTTTCCGTTTCGTAGAAAGCATCAATTCTGCTTTTAGATTTTGTGGTTCTGGCTTTTGGCTGTCTTCTCATCCATTCCAGTTCCTTTTTGTAAAGGTTATTCGCTTTATCAATCGTAGCATTAAGATTCTCCTCACGAATCATCTTGTTCTCAAGGTAAGTTGCATACGAACCATTGTGAACATACAGATTCTGATCCTCCATTTCCCAGATAATATCACAAACACTGTCAAGAAAATATCGGTCGTGGGTGACAAGCAATAAAGTAATTTTTGCTTTGTTCAGATAGTTTTCAAGCCATTCTACCATATCCACATCCAGGTGGTTGGTAGGTTCGTCCATGATAAGAAGGGTATGTCTGTGCTCGGCTCTTGTTTCTGTTAAAAGTTTAGCCAGCGCGACACGTTTGATCTGCCCTCCGGAAAGAGTGCCCATTTTAGCCTCAAGATCTGTAATTTTAAGCTGGGAAAGAATCTGCTTCATTTCATTTTCCAGATCCCAGGCTTTATGAACTTCCATATCAGCCAGTGCTTTCTCAATAAAATCATTATCTGTAGAATGAAGTGAACGATGATAGTTTTTAAGCGCCAGGATAGGCTCGGAATCCAGGGTCATCATAAATTCTTCAATGCTCAGCTTAGGATCATAATCAATCTCCTGATCAAATAATACCACCTGGATATCTTTATTGATGATCGCAGTTCCGCTGTCTGCAATTTCCTTACCCATTAGTATTTTAAGAAGTGTAGATTTTCCACTTCCGTTTTTGGCAACAATCGCTATTTTATCTCCTTCATTGATGTGGAAAGAAATATTTTTAAACAAAACTTTGATGCCGTAAGATTTGGTAAGATTTTCTGCAGAAACGTAATTCATTGGGAATTAATAGTTTGATTTTAAATTTCAATTGAACCGCAAAAATACGAAAATGTAGCCTAAAACTTCCCGGAACCTCTTTTATAAAAATGAATATTTATAATTTTTTAATAAACTGTGCCCCTTATCTGAAAAAACTAATCAGTAAATTTGATCAACTACAATGAAATGTAAATTGTAAAAGTAATACATAATACAAAATCTGATTGAAGTAATGAAAAAAGTTATCGTCGACATGGATGGAGTAATGGCGGATGTATATCATCAGCTGGCGCAATTTGAAAAAAGGGATACAGGAAGAGAAATTGAAATCAGTGATTTGGCTGGTAAGCCTGAAATAGAGTCTTTTCCCAACGGAAAAAAGCATGTGAATGAAGTAGGCTTTTTCAGAACCTTACCGGTAATGAAAGGAAGCCGTGAGGCAATAGAATACCTTAATAATAAATATGAACTTTATATTGTATCTGCCGGAATGGAATTTCCGAACAGCCTACGGGAAAAATATGACTGGCTGGCAGAACATTTTCCTTTTATCACATGGGAACAGATTGTTCTTTGCGGAAGTAAAAGAGTAGTGTCCGGAGATGTTATGATTGATGATTATCCTAAAAATCTGGACCATTTTTCAGGACAAAGACTGATCTTTACCCAACCTCATAATGAACTGATAGAAAATGATACCTATGAAAGAGTTCATTCCTGGGAAGAGGTTATGAATATCCTCTGATCCTGAGTTTAAATTCCTGATAGAGCTATCAGAGAATTCCGGAAATTTTTAAATAAATTTAACTAAAGGGAGAATAAATTTAATAAAATGTTGGGAGGCCGGCATATTGAAATTAGATATGTTTGCATCAAACTTTTAACATGAAAATATATTCTACTTTATTCTTTCTTGTGGCAGCCTCAGCCTTCCATGCGCAGGTTGTTTCCGGAACTATTGTTTCTAAAAACGAACATCAGCCTATTCCTTATGTGAAAATCGGGATTGAGAAAAAATCAACAGGCACGATTTCAGATGAAAAAGGAAAATTTTCAATTGATCTTTCCAATACAGATCCCCAGCAGAAAATAAAAATAGGAGTCCCGGGATACGATCTTTATCAGGAAACAATACAGGATTTTAAAAAGTATGACCAGCAAAAAATATTTTTAACGGAGAAAACTAAAGATATTAAAGAGATTACAATTAAGCCTAAAAAGCTGGTAGATAAAAACTGGGGGGTCAATACCAAAACAAAAAGTGTTATTTATTCTGTTAACCCGGAATTTGACAAAAAGAGTTTTCTTGGAGAAACAGCTTTAGAATTCAACGCAAAGAAAAGATCAAAGCTTAAAAATATCAATCTGAATATAGCCAGCTATGTTTCTACCGAGCCGGTTTTAATGAGATATAGCATTTACAGTGAAAAAAATGGCTTCCCGGATAAAAATATCCTGGAAGAGGAGATTACCGTAAAGCTCACTGAAGATATGATCAAAGACGGAACGTATACACTGGATGTAAGCGACCGGAATATCTGGCTGCAGGGAAAATTTTTTATCGGCATACAGTTTTTAAAAGATTTTGACGGCAGGATTAAAATCAGCGCTGCTTTGTTCAGAACAGGATTTATTAGGGAGTTTTATGGTGACTGGCAGAAAATGACCATTGCCGCACCAGCCATTAATATTGATGTGAAAATGGATAAAAACGGAAGCAATAATATGAATGAAGATGATTAATACATATGTAGTTTGATCAGCTGGACAATTAATTAACTGTTCCATACATTCCCTTCGTTCTAATCCAGTGTCAGCCTTTTTAACGACCACGAATTACCATTGTAGACATCAAGATCCACTTTTGTATTGATGCCGTGAACAATACCGTTTTCTGTGAACTGCCAGAAATCCCACTCGTCATCGGGAGAAGGTGAGGGAACATCGTTGTAATTGGCAAGCCATAAAGGGTAGCCTTCAAACTCGCCTTTCAGAAAATCTTTATAGTAATGGTAGTACGTGTAGATGATAGGTTTTTCACCATAGGCTTCTTCTACAATTTTACACCATACTTTCAGGTCTTCAACCAGTTTTTTGTTGGTTTTACGCTTTGGAATTTTTTCAATATCAAGAATCGGAGGAAGATCTCCGCTTTCAAGTTTCACGTTGTCTAAAAAATTATTGGCCTGGATCACGGGATCTTCATCGGCTCTGTAAAAATGATAGGCGCCACGGATAAGCTCATGTTTTTGGGCACTTTCCCAAAATTCATCAAAATGCTTGTCGGCACTACGGTTTCCCATCGTTGCACGCATCACGACAAATTCCAGTGGAATCGTTTTATTTCCGATGCTGAGGCTATCCCATCTGATATCTTCCCGGTTTTGATAATGGGAAACATCAAAACCATAGGTTTTATCAAGGTTGCTGGCTAATATTCTCTGAATTCTTGCTGCCTCCTTTTCACTGTTATGAAGCTTTTTATGCTTAAATTTATTAAAGTACAAGGCATAGTAATAACTGACGGACTGCTTTAAGTAAAGTCCTGTTCCTACTAATGCCGTTATTAAAATTGCCAGTATGACCCATCTTCGGAAAAAATACTTCTTCCGTCTCGACTTATGGACTTTTTTGGCAGTTTTTTTGGTGTACTTTTTTGGTGTCATAAAGTTTTGCAAAACTAACTTTTTTCACTGCGAAATGCTAAAATAAAATCAGTAAATTTGTGTATTATGGAAACACGCGAAAAAATCATCATTATTGGAGGAGGATTTGCGGGGCTGCAGCTTGCAAAAACATTGAATAACAAGAACAAAAAGGTTATTGTTCTCGACCGGATGAACCACCATATGTTTCAGCCGCTTTTTTATCAGGTAGCCTCGGGAAGGATAGAACCTTCCAACATTTCTTTTCCCTTCAGAAAGATTTTTCAGCAATCCAGAAACACACAGTTCCGTATGACTGAGGTGAAAGAAATAGATCCTGCCAACCATAAAGTCATTACCGACGAGGCAGAATTTACTTATGATAAACTCATCATAGCAACGGGCTGTAAAACTAATTTTTTCGGGAACAAAGAACTGGAAGGAAAAGCTTTCGGGATGAAAAATACCCAGGAAGCCATTAGTATCAGGAATCATGTTCTGATGACCTTTGAAAAGCTGATTATTGAAAAAAGCAGGAGCGATGACGGAAACTGGAATATTGTGATCGTTGGAAGCGGACCTACCGGAGTAGAATTGGCCGGAGCTTTTGCTGAAATGAAAAAAGACATCCTTCCAAGAGATTATCCTTACATGAATTTCGACCATCTGAAAATTATTCTGGTAAGTTCCACAGAAAAACCCCTTGCTGTCATGAGCAGTGAAGCTCAGGAAAAATCTGAGAAATACCTGAAAGATCTTGGTGTTACTTTTTTGAGCGGGGAAGTGGTAACAGATTATGATGGGGACAAAGTACATCTCAGAAGCGGAAAAGAAATACCATCCAATAATGTGATCTGGGCTGCCGGAGTTACAGGAAATGTAGTAGGAGGGTTTCCGGAAGAAAAATTAGTAAGAAACAGATATATTGTAGATCGATATAATAAAATAAAGGGTTACGATAATATTTATGCCATCGGGGATATCGCCTATATGGAAACACCGAAGTATCCGCAGGGACATCCTCAGGTAGCCAACGTAGCCATTAATCAGGCCAAAAATTTAGGTAAAAATCTTTTAAAGAAAAGTCAGGAAGAATGGAAAGAATACGAATATGATGACAAAGGCTCATTAGCGACCATTGGGAAGCACAGAGCAGTTGTTGATCTGCCGTTTATAAAATTCCAGGGATTTCTGGCATGGTATTTCTGGATGTTTCTCCATTTAATGCTAATTTTGAGCGTTCGTAATAAGCTGGCCATATTCTTCAACTGGATGTGGAGCTATATCAACAAAGATTCTTCTTTAAGATTAATTATTATACCTACTAAGAAAAACGGAACATTACAATGAGAATTGACATAATAAGCGTCCTTCCGGAATTGATGGAAAGTCCTTTCAAAACTTCTATTTTGAAAAGAGCAATGGATAAAGGACTGGTAGAAGTACATTTTCACCATTTAAGAGACTGGGCAGTCAATAAGCACAGACAAATTGATGATGAGCCTTATGGAGGCGGAGCAGGAATGGTAATGATGGTTGAGCCGCTGGATAAATGCATTTCAGAGCTTAAATCTCAAAGAAATTATGATGAGGTGATCTACCTGACACCGGATGGAGTTACTTTGAATCAAAAAATTGCCAATTCATTGTCTATCAAAGAAAATCTGATCTTTCTTTGCGGGCACTACAAAGGAATAGACCAAAGAGTAAGAGACCTTCATATTACAAAAGAAATTTCAATTGGAGACTACGTCCTTACAGGAGGAGAACTCGCTGCCTGTGTTTTGGCAGACTCAATTATCAGATTGCTTCCGGGAGTTTTGAATGATGAGCAAAGCGCTTTAACAGACAGCTTCCAGGATGATCTTCTTTCACCGCCCATCTATACAAGGCCAGAAAGTTATAAAGGTCTGGATGTTCCCAAAATCCTGTTAAGCGGGAACTTCGGAAAAATTGAAGAGTGGCGTCATGATGAAGCTGTAAGAATTACAAAAGAAAAACGTCCCGATTTACTGTAAACAAAAATTGCAGGAACGAATATAATTCTTGCTTCCACTTAAATTCCATTTATTTAGGTAAATGGAATAATATTTGTTGTTATTTAAAAAAGTGTGAAAAATATTAATGATAGTGATTTTAAATTGAAGATTTATTTCTATTATTCCATGTTTTTTATATTGTCTCAATTTTGGTTAATATATTGAAACTGTCAAATAATTGAAAAATTAATTTATAATGATTTATTTCGTTAGTATTTTTTACTATATTTGAATTGTTTTTTATTGGAAATTGATTTACTGTTTTGGAGGTAAATCACGAAAAATTGAAAAAAAATAATAAATTTACATCTTAAAGTAAAAAGAACATAATAAATTAAAAGTATAGAAATTAGTGTAGATGGAGCTGTTCTCTTTTTATAATGTTGAAAATTTATTTTTGCCCGATCCGAAACCTGTCCACAAATTAGATCCTACCCGGTCAGGATTAAGGAATTGGGATGAAAAGAGATATAGAAACAAGCTTTTCAAAATCTCACACGTATTTCAGCTGATGAAGGAGGAAAATGATGTATTACCATTTTTAATAGGATTATCTGAAGTTTCCGGAAGGAAAGTTTTAGAAGACCTTGTAGGGATGGAACCCTTTAATTCTGAATATGGAATTGTACATTATAATTCCATGGATGAAAGAAAAGTGGATGTAGCCATGTTATATGATAAAAATAAAGTAGAGGTAATCGATTCAGAAACCATTACTTTCTTTTTTGAAATAGTAAATAAAAACACAGAAAATTACGACACAACCAGAGACGTACTTTTTTCAAAAGTCAGATATAAAGGGGAAATTATTAATGTCTTTATCGCGCATCTTCCCTCTAAACGCGAAAAAGATATCAATAAACCAAAAAGAACCTTTATATTGAATGAAATCCGGGAACGGATTATGAAAATTGTAAATGCTGACAAAGAGCATGTTATCTTGTGTGGTGATTTTAACGAAAACCCGGATGATGAAAATTTAGTACAGATTCTCTATGACAATGACCGTGAGAAGGTCTTAATGAACCCTTTTCAACAATTGTTTTCTACAAGAAATTATTCTACTTTTCATTATAAATCTGGATTGCTGTATGATCAGATCATTATGTCAAGATCTTTACTTGATAATAAGATGCTGGCTTTTCAGGATGCCCATATTTTTAATTCTGAAAAAATCCGCAGCAGAACCAGAAATTTTGAAGGACGGCCTTTCCGAACTTATGCCGGTACCCGGTATTTAGGAGGATATAGCGATCACTTTCCGGTTTTTGTAAAATTTAAAAATTTACATTAAAAAACATAAATAATAAAAAAGTAGAAAATGAAAAATTCGAGCAACACAAGCTACCATTTAGATTCTATTGACAAAGAAATCATCTACATGTTGATGGATAATGCTAAAACTTCTTTAGCCCACATTTCAAAAAATGTAGGAATTTCCACTACTGCAGTGCATCAAAGAATCAAAAAACTCGAACATGCAGGAGTTATTGAAAATTCAATATCATTTCTTAATCCTAAGAAAATTGGATACAAAGTAATTTCCTACATTGGTGTATTTTTAGATCAGCCAAGCCATTATCCGGAAGTGGTAAAGTCTTTGCATGATATCAACGAAGTAGTGGAAGCCCACTATACGACAGGAAATTATACTATTTTTCTGAAAGTTCTTTGTAAAGACAACGATCACTTAATGCAGATCCTTAGCAAGCTTCAAAAGCTGAAAGGTGTAACCAGAACAGAAACTTTTATATCTTTGGAACAAGGTATTTACAGACAATTGAAAGTATAACAACATGAACATAGCCCAATATTTGGATTCAACTTACCTGAAAACCCCAGAACAATCAGGTATTTCCCACGAAGAAACACTTCAAAAAGATAAAGAACTTGCTCAGGAAGCAATAGATAATGGTATTTTTGCCGTGATGATTCGTCCGGATTATGTATCGGAGGTGAAGAAATATATTCAGGAAAGAAATTCAAATGTTGTAGTAGGAACTGTAATAGGTTTCCACGAAGGAACGTATTCCATTGATGAAAAGCTTGCAGAAGCTTCAAAAGCAATAGAAGACGGAGCAGATGAACTGGATTTTGTTATTAATTATACCGCTTATCTACAGGGAAATATAGAACTGGTAAGACAAGAATTTGTAAAATGTACAACATTGTCTCTCGAGCATCATAAAATTGCAAAATGGATTATTGAAATTGCTGCATTAACTGATGAACAAATTGCCGATCTTACTAAAAAGATTTCTACCTGGGCAGAAGAGAATTTTTCTGAAAATGAGTTGCCGAAAATTTTTGTCAAATCATCAACAGGATTTTATCAGACTGCCGAAGGAAAGCCTAACGGAGCAACCTTTGAAGGAATAACAATTATGCTGAGCAACGCCGGCAAACTTCCCGTAAAAGCAGCAGGAGGAGTAAGAACTCCCGAAGATGCTGAGAAAATGATCAGAATGGGAGTTAAAAGAATTGGCACTTCTTCAGCTCTGGGATTAATTAAAAACGAATCTTCATCAGAAGGATATTAATATCAGATTCTTAATATAAAAAAAACCATCAGTTTTGCTGATGGTTTTTATTTTATAGCTGTGCCTGATATTCTTCGTAGAACTGTTGGGTTTCTTTGATCAGGCTGTCCATTTCTTCCATAGTGAAAACTTCCAGGAATTTTTTTCTGAACTCCTTGAAATGAGGAATTCCTCTGAAATAGTTGCTGTAATGCTGTCTCATTTCAACCAGGCCTAGTCTTTCTCCTTTCCATTCAGCACTCCATTCTGCGTGCTGACGTACCGCCAGTAAACGGTCTGAAATGGTTGGCTCAGGCAAATGCTCTCCTGTTTTAAAGAAATGCTTGATCTCATTAAAAATCCATGGATATCCAATAGCAGCACGCCCGATCATAATACCGTCACAGGCATACTTTTGCTTATATTCTAATGCTTTTTCTGCAGAATCTATATCACCATTTCCAAAAATCGGGATCTCAATATTCGGATTTTGTTTAATCCTTGAAATGTGTTCCCAGTCTGCTTCACCCTTGTACATTTGAGCACGGGTTCTTGCATGTATCGTAAGGGCTTTAATTCCTGTTTCCTGAAGACGTTCTGCTACTTCATCAATATTAATGCTGGTACTGTCCCATCCTAAACGGGTTTTTACAGTAACTGGAAGATGAGTAGAGCTTACAACAGCTTTTGTAAGACGTACCATAAGGTCGATATCTTTCAAAACCCCAGCACCTGCTCCCTTGCAGACAACTTTTTTTACCGGACATCCGAAATTAATGTCTACCAGATCCGGATTTACCGTTTCAACAATTCTTGCAGACATGGCCATAGCTTCTTCGTCTCCACCAAAAATCTGTATCCCAACGGGTCTTTCATAATCGAAAATATCCAGCTTTTTACGACTCTTGATAGCGTCACGAATCAACCCTTCGGAAGAAATAAATTCCGAATACATTAAATCTGCACCATGCATTTTACACAAACGTCTGAACGGAGGATCACTTACGTCTTCCATCGGAGCCAGCAAAAGAGGAAATTCCGGCAGTTCTATGTTGCCTATTTTTATCATGGTGCAAATTTACGAAATTCTGAACATTCATAAATATGATATTATCTATCAGCATAAATGATTGCTTTGTTTAGAATCTGAAGCGTAGAAAAAGGTATTAAAATGGTGAAAGATTTGATTGTCTACCCACTTCCAGTCTTCCATTGTTAGAAGCTTGCTTTTACCTGCATACTTCCGATATGGATGGTACGGTCGCCGGAATTTCTTCCTTCGTAATTAAGATTCAGCTGGATGAATGAGTTGATAGCCTGCTGGATAAATACACTCCACACCTGGTTTTTTCCGGGTTTAAGCCCATCCAGCATCTGGTTTCCTACGATACTGAAATTGTTTCCTGTAAAATCGTTATTGATAAATGAGAAGTTTCCACGGATAGACGTTTTTCTTCGCTCCCACTGGATGGTTCCTGTAACATCAAAAGCCTTAAGAAGTTCTTCGCCATCCAATCTTTGTTTCTGACGGAAAGCAGAAGATAATTCAGCCTGAATAGCATCGGTGAATTTGTAAGTTGCTTTAGGCTTGGTTTCAAAATTATTCAGACGATAATCTCTTGTTTTAAATAACTGTGAAGAGTTTTGAATATCATGAACCGAGTTTTCCCAATCCACTCTGAATTCTTTATTGAACCAATATCCTATGTTCAGGAAATGGGAAGTCTGCTCACGTTCTTCATTACTGAAATTGGCATTGATGAGATTGTCATTGGTGATGAAACGATAATTTCCGTTCCAGCCTGATTTATCGGTTGGATTAAACTGTACGGAAGCCAGAATATTCTGATTTTTAAGGATCTGATCACTGTTCTTTTCAAAAGGATTCAGCACAAGTACTTTTTCCTTTTTGTAGAATGAGTTTTGAGAATTTAATGAAATATTGAAATTCCAACGTTTTAAAAATCCATTCTCAGAATTGAAAACAATGGCCGGATTGACAAACAAGGCCAACTGTAATTTATTTTTATTGGAAGGAATATAGCGTACAGAATTTGTATAGACGCGGATGTATTGGGCAAGATCGGAATATTCGGCAATTTCAAATTCATCCAGCTGCTGAACGCCGTCTCCGTTATAATCCGTCCATTTATAAACACCTTGTCCGTCTGTAACTTTGATGTACTGGAATTCCCTCTGTGCTTCCTGCCCGTTGCCCAGCTCATAGAAAGCCTGAAGACGCATCCCGTTTCTGAAAAGCTGTTGGTTGTATAAGATGTTTCCGACAACGAAATCATTATTACGGGTTACTTCACCTTCTGCCCCTGCGTAGAAGAATTTTCGGTAGTGAATTAGAGCATTTAAACTGGTTCTTTCGGTTTTGATAATCTGACTTTCAGCCATGATCCCCAGAATATTGTTCATATTCTGAAGCCTGTTATCACGTACTGAGTCGTTATCCCTCATATATACTTTTGCCAGTAATTTGGTTCTTGTGCTGTCACCGATTTTCTTTTGTAAAAAGATTTCTTTCCAGCTGAAACTCGTGACATCCATAAGCTGGGTATCGTTGTACTTCTTCTCGTTGTGTTCCATGCTTCCACCAATGGCCCAGCTTCCTTTTTTACCCGTAAACTCTGTTGAAACTCCGCCACGGATGAATTTTGTATCCTGAAGAGTAGCATTGGTGCTCAGATAAGATAAATTACCTTTAGTAAAGAATTTTCCCGTTAGCCAGCCAAAGTCAAGGTCGTTTTTAATCCCTTTGTAAGAATCCTGTTCATCCAGATAATTGATGCGGTAATTCAACGTAGACTTATTATTCCATTTATTCAGGAAACTGAAGATGAATCTGTTTTGGGTCTTTTTATTGAATTCCTGGGTAAGGTTGAAATCTCTGGAGAATTCTACATCATTGATACGGTCAAGGATATGAAACTGTCTGTCTATATATTGATATTCAAAGCTTGGTGTTCCTTTCCATGCGTTTTTTGTAAAGCTTTTATTTCCAAAAATACGCCATGCATAGCCGATATTCTGATCAGAATCTTTTGATGAAAATAAATTGACATCATAATTACTCAAAGAGATATCTGCACCTATTTTCCCCTCGTTTAAAAGGTACTCAGAGTTCAGAGAGTAAACCTGTGATTTTTGAGGAGAAGGAAGTTTTCTTACCGCTCTGTAATCTCCGCCATTAGGACCTACATATTCAAAAACACGCCCGTTGTTGGTAGTCTGTGCAATTTTATAATCTCCCTGATTAGCTCCGAAATATGTAAAAGAAACCTGATAAAGTGTTAAACTCGAATCCGTAGAATATTCATAGAAATTTCCGGCAGGACTTAGTTTGTATAAAATTTTATTGACATCATATTCGGTTACAACTCCTGAAGGGGCATACATCAGGTCAGGATTATTTCCGGCATCAGCCAGAATCTGCTCATCTTCTTTAGAAAGGTTTAAAGAAAGAGGTGCGTTCTTATTGTCATTTTCCATGAACCAGTTGAATCCCACCTTGAATTTTTCTCTCTGATGTTCAAGCTTTCCTGTAAACAGATACCTTGAATAATTCCTGTTAGCATAGTTATAAGATATCGTAATGAAATTCTGTTGGAAAATAGGACGGAAACTGGTAAAGGTAACTTCACCGGTGTTGTAATTGATGATATAATCCTGGTTTTCACCGCGCTTCATCAGAATCCCATCAATAAAGACCTGTTCAGAACCGGAGATCAGTGTAATAAACTGTTCACCGTTCTTACCTGTCAGACGGTAAGGTCCCTGGTTGCCTTCAACCCCCTGAAAACGGATTCTGTGGAATTCACTTCGTGCAACTCCTGCAGAGATATCTAAGAATGTCTTGTTTTCCTTCCCGAATTCTGTCTGGAACTGAAGTCCCATACTTCTCCTCTGGTATTTGGCAAAATAATTTTTAGCTTCCACAAGGTCAAGATGCCCTGCTCTGAGGATAGATTTATCCTTGATATTAAGCTGCATGTAGATTTTGTCAAACTCCTCCAAAGTCTGGGTATAACCATCAGCCTGAATCGGCAGGTTATGATCTGAAATACTTGCTAAAATAGTAACATCTTTGGATAACCGCCCTGATATCTGAAGATCCATGGAGCTTTGTACAGACTGTCCCTGGTTGTTACCAAAAGTAATCCCACGGATAATAGATCCTTTTGAATTAAGCTCTCCTAAAAATCTCTTTTTATCATTTTTTGCCAGTACGGCTTCATCAATAATGATCTTATTGTGCGTTCTTATAAAATCCAGAGTGTCCTTTGCAAAGATGTCCTGCTCCAGCTTTGCCGCAAGAATACTGTCTCGTTTGATGCTGTCTTCAGGCACGTTGGGATTTTTCCATGAAAATACCTGAGCATTTCCTGAAAATATGCCTACGAAGAACAAAACGAATAGAATGACAAAATTCCGCAACTTTTAAAAATAATTCGTAAAAATAATTAAAAAATGTTAACATTAAGAGGTCAACTATTATTAACAAAAACTTAACCTCTTTATTGTCCCTGAAAAAAAATTAGAATGTAGTTTTGTTAGAGAAAGAAAATTATTAACAACAAAAAATAAATCATGAAAAAACTTTATTCTCTTTTTGCAACAGTTGCACTGGGCGCAGTGGTTTTTGCGCAAACAACTTACCTTTGGGACGGTAGTTCTGTAAATCCTATTTCCGGTACCAACGCTACTATTTCAAGTGTGGCATTTGCAGCAACTCAGGGAAATAATAATGGTACTACCAATTTAATAACTGCTTCATCTGTATCTACAGGATATGCAGGAGCAAGCGGATCCAGTAATTTTGGTGCTGCAGCTTTTAAAGAACCACTTTCAACTGCAACAAGCACCTATTTTAGTGTTACTGTTACTCCTGTTGCTGGTAACAAAGTAACTTTGAATTCTCTAAATTTCGGGTCAAGAGGGACATCTACCGGTCCCGGAAAGATTACAGTATACTCAAGCATCGATAATTATGCAACAGCGATAGGAACTGTAAACGTTAACAATAACAGTACATGGACCTTGAATAATATTACTTTTTCAGGGAGTAATTTAGTAGGTGCAGAATCAGCTCCGGTTACACTAAGAATCTATGGAAGTGACAGCCCAGGTACAGGAACTCCATCTTTGGGTACTGCTAATTGGAGAATAGATGATATTTCTTTAACGGTTACTGCATCTAACGCCACTTTAGCTGTTATCGATTCTAAAAACATAAAGTCAGGAAACTTTGTAAAGAACTCTTTCGTTAAAAATAATGAAATTGTTTTCGGATCTGATGTAAAAGATGTGAAGATTTTCAATAGCTTCGGACAGCTTGTAAAAGAAGCTTCTGTAAGACAAAATGAAACGGTAAGCGTTGCTGAATTAGCAAAAGGAAACTATATCGTTACAGGTACAGTAAACAACCAGCCGGTTTCTCAGAAAGTTCTTAAAGACTAATCCCTTTTCAATAAAAATATAAACAGCCACTTCAATGAAGCGGCTGTTTTTGTGATTATTTCCTGATGTTTAGCTTTTTGTATCTTATATATTTCATAATTTGGTGGTATTATTTTTGATGTTTTATGATCAATCCATTTCTAAAATTAATACGATGAAAAAAATCTTTACTCTTGCTGGACTTACATTATTAACTTCTTTTTCAAATGCTCAGATTGTGATCAATGAGATCTATGGCGGGAATGCCAATTCAGGAGCTGTATTAAAGAATAATTATATCGTCCTTAAAAATATCGGAACTACTTTGGTTTCTTTGACGGGAGCAAGTATTCAATATGCTCCGGCGATAGGTGCTTTTACAGAATATCATACGCTTCCGGATTTGACGTTAGGACCTGAAGAGACCTATTTGATTCAGGAATCAGCGATTGAAGGAGGTGTCGAAAATCTGCCAACACCGGATTTTATTGCAACAACAATCGTAAATTTTGACGGAACTCCCAATAAATCTTCCGGATTAAAAATTTCCAACGTATCAGGAAAAGTTGCATTAGCGGGAAATATAGTGCAGGTCACAGGGCCTTCTGCATCCAATGTCCTGGATTTTGTAGGGTACGGATCCAATGCAGATCAGTTTAAAGGAGACGGGCCGGCTCCATCTCCCACTACAACCACGGCTATCAGAAGAAATTTAGTAGGAAGTAATGATAATATGGCAGACTTTTCCCTAGAAGGCAGCGTGAAGTCAGGCTTTGTACAGAATCCATTTATAAAAGACAGTAAAGTAGTGTTCGGAACTGAGGTGAAAGATGTGAAAGTTTATGATACATTCAGACAGGTCGTTAAAAAATCACCTACTAAGCTGGCCTCAACTCTTGATATTGCAGAGCTTCCAAAAGGAACTTATATTGTGACGGGAACCATTAACAATATTCCGATCTCACAGAAAATAATAAAAGATTAGTTTTAAATAAGAGAGGACAACCTATTATCGGTTGTCCTTATTTTTTATTTTTCAGAATCTTAATACCAACCTCTTCTCGCTGCATTAATAATTGAGCCGAGATTAAGAATTAAAGTATATCTGATACGCTTCCCATAATCTTTGAATGAAGGTTCAAATCCTAAAGACGACTGTATCGGGAAATACACTTCCAGAAAATCGGGGATGATTCTTACTTTAACCCCGGTGTCCCAGATGAATTTGGCGGGAAGATCTTTGTTTTTATACACTCCCGCATCCGCATATACATGGAATATTTTCCATACACTTGAATCCACGTTGGCGGAAGTAATCCATTGGTTGACTGTTCCCGGAAGAAAAGATTTAAAACCACCATCAGCTAATATAAATTGCTGGGAAAGAAGCCCGCTGCTGGCACTTTCTCCCAAAAGCGTATAAGAGAATGAATAGTTGGAAACCCTAGAAATCCCGTAGTCGAAGAGGTTATTTCTGGTGTTGTTTCTTAAGAAATACCCGGCAAATAAACGTAAGCTCAGCTTTTGTTTGGGAGCGAATTCCCATCTGTAAAAGCCTTCAGCCGTTATTTTATTGAAATCTTCCATACCCTGGGTGCTCAGGCTGAAGCTTTTTTCATGAATCATCTGGCTGTCGCTATAGCCGTATCCGATACTCCAGAGGTTATATTTGCTGTAATCATTATTGGCAATCATCTTAGGACTCAGATCCCTTTCAAAATAATTATAGGATACGCCAAGACTTCTGCTAACGGTACTTCTCGGGTTTTTTCTGAAGTTAATAGAAGAAGATATAGAAGTCTTTCTGTAGGCAAGATCATAATCATAATGAAAATAAGAGCCTGAAACCCCGAATGTAAGACTTCTGATAATGCTTTCTGCAGGCAGAATAGAGTAGGAGACAGCTCCCGAACCGGTAAGTTTCCCTGTTCCGGTACTATAGGTTGGAGTCACCGAATACAGGAATTTCTGGTCAAAGAAAGATTGATTTTTAAAATTGGCTCCCAGAAGAAATTTATCATACGTATTGTTGAAACGTACCCTTGGGCTGATGTAAATTTCATTGTATTCCGGGTTTGGAATGTCTTTTATTAGTTTAAGTTTAATTTTTTTTGCATTGGAAAATAAACCTTTCGCATACAGGAAGTTGTCTCTGTAATTGGATTCAGGGAAAATATAGCCACTGTTTAAGGTGGTTTTGTAAATATTCTCTGATGCAGGAAGCGACAGGCTGGTGGTACGTTCATTTTCCTCCGTGTCTATCCAATACGCTTTCTTTTCTCCTTCTCTGGTTTCTGTTTCCAGCTTTACAGGAATAGAAATATCTGTATTTCTTACAATTTTTATTTGCAGGGAGTCATTATCTTTTCTAATGTTTTTCAATTTAAAATCAACCCTGTTCTTTTGTTTGAAAAAGTTGGAAAGGTAGGCTGTCGATTTATTGTTTTCAGAAAGAGACGACAAAAATTCTTCAGGATTAATTTTTTTTCCGGAATTCTGAGCAATATAATTTTTTAGAATACCATCGAATTGTTCATATCCCATTTTGTCTGCCGAGTAGTTGAAAAGGCTTCCTGTTTCAAAGCTGCTGATGGCCATATCATTGAAATTACTCAGAACAGGGAAATGTTCATCAATTTTCTGATCAAGGTTCTGCAGCATAATATACTGATAGGAAAGTCCGTAGCGGTCCAGAAGTTTTACTTTGGAGGCGTGGAATAGCTTTAATGGTTTAAGTCCAAAGATTCTGGTCTCCGGAAGTGTCCCTAAAAGTTTCGTATCAGCGTAGAATTTTTTGAGGTACTGAATTTCAAGATAAGACTTTAAACCATTTTTAAACCAGTGGTCTTTTTCTTTATCGGCAATAACGCCTTCGTCAAGAATTTTCTTGGCAATGATCCCGAAATAATCCATATCGGTTTTTTCGGTCTCAGTAAACAGGCGGAATCTGAATTTCCAGAAAGTAATATCATTGTTCCCGAAAAAGTCTTCTTTGGCTCTGAATTTATCTGAGATAAAAATACTTTTCGGAAGATACCCGATGTGTTCTTTAATAAATTTTAATTGTAAAGGAAGATAAAACTCCAGGTTTTGTTTTTCATCCGGTTTCAGATTATATCCAAATTTGATTTCGATTTCCTCTCCGTCAACATTGGTTTTTATGGATTGAAATGCTGTCGGAGAAATTAAAAACTCAGGATCTGAATCGAGATAACCCTTAAATGAGTTCATCTGAACCTGAGGAAGGTTACCTTCAACAAAACTGTTCACAGGGATATCAAAATTGACGGTCCAGAAAGTATTAAAGCTTACCTGTTCCTCAATATCGTGATAATTTCTTCTGGAAATATTGTCCGGATCAAAATGATCCGGAACAATAAAGAAATATTTTAATACCGTATTCTGAGCGGATGTTCCGTATCCCGTAAAAGTTTTATCGGGAAGCTGCATCCTGTATTGCAACTGTAGAGTGACGCTTTCGCCGGGTTTTAATACATTTTTCAGAGGAATAAAAAGATTTTCATCTGAGAGGGTATTGACAGGAAGGACTTCATTTTCAGAATTTTTAATGTTCAGTTCCAGAAGTTTTCCCAATTGGTCATTTTTTGCAAAATGCAAATCATTATTCCGGTCTTCCAGTTTTCTGTAGACTAAAGAAGTTCCCCGTTTATTGTACGCGGCAACCCAATTCAGGAGTTTTACGGTCTGCAGGTCTTTCCCGGATTGATTATAATAAACCATTTCCTGGCGGACCTCAAGGTTTTTTTTGTCAGGAGACAGTTTTGTTTCAATGTATATACTGTCTGTCTGTGCAGAAACCTGTACAACTCCCCATAACAAAATAAGGCAAATGCTGATCTTTTTCAAATATTCGTGATAAAGCTCAAATATAACTTATTTTGTATATACTTTATAGCATTTTAACCTTGAATTGTTTTTTTTTCCAAAGAATTAATATAAGCATTCCATCCTTCTGTTTTATAAGTGATGGCAGATGCTTCAGGATCATTGGATTTGTAGATTCCTCTTCCTACGATGATAAAATCTGTGTGCAGTGTTTTGAAAACATGTTCCGGTGTGTTGTACTGCTGCCCTTTACCATCTCCTGAATCCGCAAGGTTAACCCCAGGAGTAAACAATAGCAGATCCTCAGGAATTTTATTCTGAGATACACCACCAATGACATTAGGATGAGATAAAGCCACTTTTAAAGCTTCCTCACGATAGCTTGCAGTTGTTAAAGCTCCTTTGGAAGACATTCCAACAATGGCTACCACTCCTACATTTTTGAAACAGTCTAATGATTCAAAACCTCCGATTACCTGAGAAGTTACGAAATCTGCCCAATCTGTAATTTTGAAAACTCCGCTTGTGAACTGAAGTTCCTGTGTATTTCCGATATCAGCAAATTTTCTGTCTTCCATCAGTAAGAACTGGTGTTTTGCAGCAATAGCTTTTAAAGGAGTAATTGTTTTTTCATATTCGAAATCAGAGATAATATCGATATGCGTTTTTAAAGCAATAATATGCGGACCTACTTTTTCAGCAAGTTCCAACAGCTCCTGAGTTGTAGTAACATCTGCAGAGGCAATAAGGTTTGATTTTTTTGCCAAAGCTGTTTCCAGTAATTTTTTTGAAACGGAATGCTGCGTTACCTGAAGTTTCTGCTCATAAGAAGATCTTGTTTCCTCTTCAAACTGAATATGATTTCCCTGAAGGAAGTCCTGAATTCTTTTTACTTCTTCATCTGACAATTCACCTGTTTCCTGAAGAATATTGCATACTTCCGAAATATTGAAAAGGGTGTGTACTCTGTATCCTTTGCTTTCCAATAATTGTTTTCCTCCCTGCTCTCTGTCAAGTACCACCACAATGTCTGAAACTTTAAGATCTTCCTGTTCTATTTCAGGAATGGTTTCCAACAAAGATTTTCCTGAAGTGATCACATCTTCTACTAAAAGACAGTTTTGTCCTTTCTGGTAAATTCCTTCAATCAACTTCTTGGTACCGTAGCTTTTTGCTTCTTTTCTTTTAATAATTAATGGAATATAGCTTTCCAGAGACATTGCTGTAGCCATAGGAAGAGCAGCATAAGGAACTCCACAGATTAAATCAAAATTATCTAACGGAAGCATTTCCAATAAATAATTAGCAAGATTTTTTAAAATTTTAGGATCTGAAGCCAAAGGTCTCAGGTCTACATAAAAAGGACTTTCAATACCGCTTTTCAGGGTAAACCTGCCGAATTTGATGATGCCTAGTTTGTAACACTCTAAGAAGAATTCTTTTTTACTTTCCATTATTTTTTATTAGATATTGCAAATTTAAGGAATTGAAATAAGGCTTAAAAATTTATCGCTCATTTGTAAACAAAAAACCATCCCGGATTGGCCGGGATGGTGTTAAAAATATAATAAACTGTTATTTTACGATTTCAGCATCAATGACTTGGGTACCGCTATATTTCTGCTGGGCTTCCCATAACAAAAATTTGTCAACCTCTTTGATGAGTTTAGGAATGGTAAGCGACAATACTGCCAGGTCATCCATGACTCCAAGAACCGGTATTACAAATTCAGGAAGCAGATCAATAGGAGAGAGTACATATAAAATTCCAAGTAAAGGAAGAATAATGTCTATGGATTTCATTGGATAAATTCCTTTTCTCCACATTTTGACCATTCTGAAAATATCAGGGATCTTTTTGATAAAGCCCTTATGATTGATGGCTTCTTTTGCAAGATTTAATTTTGAATATTTCATTTTGTGTTTGGATTAATAAATTTTTCAACGCTATAAAATTCGCAAATCCTGTACCAACAAATTATAAAATTTAGTTAAAATATTATTTGATAATATTGTCAATGAACTGATGCACAGTCTCTGTGTTCCAGTCTTTTGTAGCATCCTCTTTAATAAGGATTCTTCCGTTTTTATCCAGCAGAAAAGTGGTAGGAAATACCTTTGGAAGAATTTTCTCAGAAATAGGACTTTGAGCAATATATACAGGAACGGTATAGTTGTTTTCTTTCAAAAACTTCCTTACATCCTCTTCTTTATCATTCATGGCAATTAAAACAAAATCAACATGATCCTTTCTCGTATCGTAAAGTTTCTGAATAGAAGGCCATTCTTTTCTGCAAGGCGGGCACCATGTTCCCCAAAAGTTCAGAAAAACCCCTTTATCTTTAAAATTCTTAAGATTGGTGCTTGGTGCATTAATGCCTTTAAGTTCTATATCATAATCTTCTTCACTGATATGAACTGCATTTTCTATAGTGGCTACGGGAAAGAATGCATCTTTCAGGGTGTTTCTTATTCCGGGTACGAAGGCAACCACACCTATGATGGCAATAATTACAAGATAAATGACATTTTTTTTCATATCTCTTTTTTATAGCAGATCTAAAATTTCCTGAACAGCATCTTTACCTCTGTTTTTGGCATAATATATCTGCAGATCGTTGTAGAAAGTATCTTTTGGATACGCTTCAGGATCAGCTTTATATTTCATCAGAAGCTCATATCCATATTTGGGACGCGGCCCCCATGAATTTTTTACATTCAGGTCTTTATCAAGGATAAGGACTTTCGGAATGGATTCCGTACCGTTCGTTAAAAATTGGTTGATTAAGCTTTTATCACTGTCTCTCAGAAAAACTCTTACTTCATTATGTCCTTCAAAAAATCTGAAAAGAGCAGGTACTGTTGCACTTGCGTCTCCACACCATGCTTCGGAAATAATCAGAATTTTTCCGTCAAAGTTTTTGGCAGCAAGTTCTTTCAGCTGATTTTCATCCGGAACGTATTTTTTTACCGTTCGGTCCATTCTCTGAAGTCCCAGCTCATAATATTGTTTATAGTCAGCCTCCTGTTGGTTGGCAGGATTTTCTAATCTTTCTTTTGCAATCTGAAGATATTCTTCAAACGAAATTCCTTTATCCCAGTAATTTTTCATTACCAAAAATATTTATATTAAAAATTATTGATGTTTCTTGTTTTGTTGATCAAAAACAGGTCTGCCAGTACAAACGCAGCCAGACTTTCCA
Source organism: Chryseobacterium sp. CP-77 (assembly GCF_036362765.1). NCBI lineage: Bacteria > Pseudomonadati > Bacteroidota > Flavobacteriia > Flavobacteriales > Weeksellaceae > Chryseobacterium > Chryseobacterium sp. CP-77. Next base: position 2,642,245 of record NZ_CP143637.1, on the reverse strand, counting down.
CTACAGGCACTGCTCTTGGAACGACACAAGGATCGTGGCGTCCTTTTCCTTCTACAATGACAGGATTTCCGTCTTTATCAATACTGTCCTGAGGTCTTAAAATAGTAGCTACAGGTTTGAAAGCTACGCGGAAATAGATGTCCATTCCATTGGAAATTCCACCCTGGATACCTCCTGAAAGGTTAGATTTTGTTGTAAAATCTGTATTGAAGGCATCATTATGTTCTTTTCCTGTCATTTTAGCACCACAGAAACCACTTCCATATTCAAATCCTTTGCAGGCATTGATGTTCAGCATTGCTTTTGCCAGTTCAGCCTGAAGCTTTGAAAATATGGGTTCACCAATTCCTACAGGAACATTTTTAATCACACAGGTGATGGTTCCTCCGATTGTATTTCCTTCTTTTTTGATCTCCTTGATTCTTGCAATCATCTTTTCTGCCGTTTCAGTATCCGGACAACGAACATCATTGCTCTCTGTTTGGGAGAAGTCTAAAGCCTGATAAGGTTTTTCACAAAAAATATCACCTACGGAAGAAACGTAAGCATTGATCTCAATATTGGGTAAAAGTTGTTTGGCAAGGGCTCCTGCCACTACCCAGTTCATGGTTTCTCTTGCGGAAGATTTTCCGCCGCCGCGATGATCCCTGAAACCAAATTTCTGGTCATAAGTAAAATCAGCATGGCTTGGACGATATGCTCCTGCAATGTGATCATAATCTTTCGATTTCTGATTTTCGTTTTCAATGATAAAACCGATGGGCGTACCTGTTGTTTTGCCATCAAAAATTCCAGAAAGAAACTTTACCGTGTCACTTTCCTTTCTTTGTGTAACGATTGCCGACTGGCCAGGCTTTCTTCGGTTCAGTTCGTACTGAACTTTATCGAGATCTACCGTTAAACCTGCCGGAAAATTATTGATGATACCGCCATAAGCCACTCCGTGACTTTCTCCAAATGTTGTAAGACTAAGAAGATTACCTAATGTGTTGAACATGATACAAAATTACCTTTTTTTCTTCAGATAATAAAGTTTCTGGATTTGTTCTATTTATCAGTGTTTTCGATAGTATTGATAATCTTTTGAGCTTCCTCTTTTTCTTCTGAGGTCATTTTTTTCCAGATAAATCCTTTTTTGATATCATTTTTATCCGAGAGTTGTGGAAAAATACCCGCCTTTACGTTATCGAAAAAATAGGCCGGAGTGATGGCTGGAAGCGGGGTGTCAAAACTATAAGGATAACGATGAGAAACATTAAATTTAAAATTTCCAACCTTAAATGTATCAAACTGCTGATATTCATAGGCTGCAGGCTTGTACATCTGTTCTTTTTCAAATCCATTCATAAAGTTTCCGACTCTGAAACTTGGAAGATATCTCTGGATAAATTCCGGGAAAGATAAAATGGAAATAAAAAATACGCTTAGAATGGAGAAAGTAATAACAGCTTTCTTCTGATCAAAATATTCATGGAAAATAACAAAGAATACCACGAAAAAAACATCTGTAAAAAATCTGTATTGGGCTGAAAAAGCAAGAACTAATATACTCTTTATCAATAATGAAAGGTAGATCAGGGTGATGAGCTTTTTCTTTTTTAGTAAGGTAAAGACAGTGAAAATGACTAAGCTCAAAACAAAAAGAATGTTGATTTTGGATTTGATTCCTTCCAGAGAAAACCAGTTTCTGATATAATCTGCAGTTGAAAATTTCTGGATTTCCTCATACGTGTACTGCATATCATACGTTTTCATAATGGCAAATTGTGAGGAGATTTTTAAAACCTCAGAATTGGGTTTCCAGCATATTCCTACATCACCAAATGCTAACGGAAAGATCGGATATCCGAATGTCCAGATATTTTTAATGAAGAAAAGCAGTAAGATGATGATTCCTGAAAAGAAGGATCTGAAATGGGTTTTAAAAATAAAAACTGAACTTAGGAATGTCAATACAGGCAGCCATATCATGGTTGGTTTTATGGCAAAAACAAATACCGAAAATGTAAAAAGGAAAGTGGAATTTCTGTTCCCGGCCATGATCTCGTTTAAAATAATCAATGAAAAAATAATGACAGGAAGATCAGGGCTTGGAGACTGTGAAAAGAGCAGTAATACCGGCAGGAAACATAGATGTATCCAGTTTTTCTTTTCAATACTATAAATACTGTAGATGATAAGCAGCACGGTATTGATTCTTAAGAAAGGGTCAGAGAAATTAGAAAACCCAGCCTGAAAGATATGCCAGACAGACATTTGCCCTAAGGTGAGGTCTACATTGGAAATTCCCTTTACCAGACCATATTCTGTGAGCCACTTCAACGTAGGAATATAATATCCGAAATGATCCAATATATAAGGATAAAAAGAACCTGCGAATATAATAACCAGAGAACATACACTTAATACGTTAAATTCCTTTTTTGTAAGCTGATAGAAATCCTGATAAAGTTTATTTTTAAAGAAAAAGAAAAATCCTGAGAGTATGGAAGGTATTTCTACATTTATATTCAAGGGAGTGAAAAATGAGATAACTGTCCATATCAGGCTTAATCCCAGGATTCCGGATAAAATTTTCCCGGAGATTCCCTGGAACAAATTGCCCCATATATTTTCCACGATCTTTCCCCAGCCCATCAGGACAGGAATAATGAAAATGGATGAAAACAGAATCAGTATCATAAAAAAAGATTGCTTAAAAGTAAGCAATCTTTGTATTTTATCATTAAAATATTTATTAACGGGGTTGTACTCGTCCGTCTTTTCTATCCTGGGATCTCCCAATAGTATATCCTGTAGCACCTCCTACAACACCACCAATAACAGCTCCAAGTCCTCTGTTTTTCTTAGCCACTATGGCTCCGACCGCTGCTCCACCTACGGTACCAATAACAGTTCCTTTGGCAGCCTTACTCCATCCTTTTTTCTGTGTGGTTCCCTGTGAAGTACCACTTCCGTTATCGGCATAGCTTCCGTTGCTGCCTGAACCAGAGTTTGAGCTTCTGTCTCTATATACTGTTCGTGTTTCTCTGATCACCTGTGGTTTTGAATTATTTTCAGCAGCAGCTCTTGATTTTTTACTTTCTGATATACTGTCTGCTTTTTTCTGGGCTTCGTATACCATTTTTTCTTTTTCAATAGCCAGTTTTTGTTTTTCTATTTCAAGTTGTCTGGCCTGAAACTCAAGTTTCTGTGCTTCCAGCGACTTTTCTGCAACACGGTCATCTTTCTTGCAGGCCGTCATTAAAAAGACGGATAAAAAACCTGCCAATACTATCTTTCTCATAATTCAAATTTTAATACAATAAAGCCAAATGACTTTAATTTTAGTTGTATTTTCAATTATAGAGCCAAATTTTAGTTAACGAGTGTTAAAATTAATAGTTAAAAGGAAAATAATTTCGAATAATGATGAATTTTATATTGTTAAAGCAGGGTCTCAGGAGTATTTGTAAATTTTATTTCATTAATAGTTTTTATTGAATTCATATAAGTTGAGTATTTTTGATTACCAAATACGTTTAATATGAAAAAATCAATTTTTACAGTATCAGCAGTGATAGGATTGCTTACTGTTGCGACATCGTTTTCTTCCAGGGAAATAACCCAGGCCTATAAAGACTGTTCAGGAATAGCCGGAGAAACACCAAAAACTCAGACCTATAAGATCCGTTATGGTCTTCTTTCAAAAAACGGAACCAAAATTCTTTCTGGAAATTATGATGTAGGAAGTTTTCTTGCTGAGAATATAGCTACAGGGGAAATATATGATACTTATTACGGCGGCGGATTTCAATCTCTTCCACAATATTATGATGGCCTTCCTGCAGGAACCTACAATTTTTCTGCTACGCAGGGCCAGGGAGGCTGGGTAGGTTATGGAACTGTCGTTGCAACAGTTTCTGATGCCAATGTAGATGCTGATGGATATGTTACAGTGTATATTCCAATCATTTGGGAGGAATAGTCTTGTGTGCAAATAAATATTTAACTAAATTTACCCGTTCCACAGATGAAGATTTTTTAGTTTACTAAATAATTTCACCCTGTTTTTGGTGTTTAATTGATCTTCAGATGCAGTTTGATTCTTATAGAAAGTATTCATTCTTCTGTTCCGGTATTGTATAATGTTTTCTGCTTGGAAAATGTAACAATATAATGACCATTTTGAATGATTCCGCAATATTCTGTTTGGATTTTTCTAAATAGATTTTTTTCATCATTTGTGTTTTTTAGGCCTCCTTGCGGAGGCCGTTTCTTTTTTATGCTTTTATGACTTAGCGCATATGATAATTGTGCAAAAACTGATATTTTATGATGTATTTCAGATAAAGAAATGCTCTTCTCTCAGTTATTAGAAAACAGAATATATAGATTTTAATTATTGTCTCTTTTTGAGAAATATTTTAAAGGCTTGAAAAATCCAGTATTTAAAAGAATTAAAAATTTTATGAGTATAATCATAAAATAAAAAAAAAGAGTGGTATATCTTTGACTAAGAATTAATAGATAAAATAATTTTTATCTCTGATATAAAATTTTTTTTCATCATTTGTGTTTTTTGAGGCCTCCATTTCTGGGGGCTTTTTCTATATGATGAACAGGTCTGAATTGCCCTTATACATCAAATAGAATTCTACCGTCGAACGGACTGTCCCAAATGATTGATATTTTGTCATTTGATTTTCGTAACTGAGGCTGAATCATTTCATAATTTCCATTTTCTGTCATTCTTTCCACGATAAGATCTGCCCCTTCGCCTATTTCACTTATTGTATATTCCAACTGATATTCCCCATCTTTGATTTTTGTGAAATCTTCCTTATTAAAATTTTTTTGTGACATGACATTTAAATTTTATTGGGTTGGTTTAAATAAAGAATAAAGTATGCCAATTTGTGACAAAAAATATTTTTATGGCGAATTAAGTTATTTTAATTTTTTTTATGTCATGAATGTAAATTTTATTTTATTAAAATGTAAATTATTTTTTTTTTAATACTTTTGCCGGACCGTTATATTTATCTGAAATTATTAGAAGTAATTATGAAGTGGTTTTTAAAGTATCAGTAAAATCGGTTTAAAATGCTGAATTGGTTAAAATGGTGCTGTAGTAAGAAATTAACTTTTTTTCTCAAAATTGTTATTCTTGGCACGATTTTTCAATATAGAAATGTAACTCATGTTTAATTTGAGTTTTCATGGTTATTAGTTTTTATCCTCGGAATTTCCGGGGATTTTTTTTGATATGATATGACGCTGCTCATAAACCCAGGTTGATTTATCCCTTTATCTTTGAAAAAGATAATTTTTTATCCATCATTACTTTTTGCATTATTTACCAAGCTCTTCTTTGATCAGGAAGAGCTTGTTTTTTTAATAAAGGAAAGTTACATGATAAACAAAAACCCATAAAGATTGAACAACATGTGGAAGAGTACTGTTAGAATAAAACTGTAGTGAGGAATCTGCTTGTGATAATAAATATAAAGGTTATTTAAAATAATGCCGCCAAAAAATGTCATAGTAATATAGAGCCAGTTATAATAATGCATTGATGCGAAAATAATACTCATAATGATAATGCAAAATGCTTTATTGTTGAGTCTTATCCATTTGCTTAAAATCAGGTAGGGGAGATACTGAAATATAAAAGTTTCAATAAAAGGAGCAACGAATACGGCAATAAAGTTTAATTCATTTTTTGAGATATTTTGAGACTTAGTGTAATTGACATCAAAATGTAAGTAGGTATCATTAATATAATTAAAGAAATATCCGTTTAAAACTGCTAGGACAAAAGAAATCAGAAAGAAGATCATCAACTTTTTCATAATAATATTGTTGAGAAGAAAGAATGGAATTTTGAAAAACGTAAAAATATAAAAACAAAAAAACCTCTAAGTTATTTAGAGGTTTTTTCTGAGGTACCTAGCGGATTCGAACCGCTGTAGATGGTGTTGCAGACCACTGCCTAGCCGCTCGGCCAAAGTACCATTTTTACCATTTTTGAGGTGTGCAAATATAGTAAAATTTCTTTATGAACAAAAGTTTTTAAGCAATTTCTTTCTTTCCAAGATCCTCAATTTCGCTTTTTGCTTGAATTTCAGCCTGATAATTTTTGATGTTAATTACTCTTGTTTCACTCCATTTATCATGCCAGCCATTTTCACCTAAGAAGGAAAATGTATCAAAAGGAACAATTCTCGAAATATTGCGGACTAAATAGTCATTAAAAGTAGGTTCTGTTCCATCAATACAAATGACTTTTGTTCCGGTAATATACTTGCCGATCGATCTTCCTTTGGTAAAATATTCTATCAGAAAAGTGTACATAAAGTAGATAAGAGAGGTTATCAGTATATCAAGAAACCTATTCATTTCTGACATTTTATAAACAATCTTGATCAGAAAGTCAATATTGGCAAGGTTGTACAGTAAGGAAGCAGTAAAGCCCAAAGCAAGAAAAAAAACTGAGATTACAAGTCTGTCAATAAAAAAATTAGCAAATCTGGTCAGCTTTTCAGCTTTGTTTCGATCTACAACTACTAAGTATTTTCTCATGGTCGGTTATTAGTTTTTGGTTTAGTTTTTGAGTTTAAAATTTTAGAATCCGTTCACAATCAATTTTAACGAAGCATTTGTATCAATAACGGCGGTAATTCCTGTACTGCTAAGCAGAATTTTACTGGGCTTAAGATTGAAAACTCTTCCGTTCATTTTTAATCCTTTATAATACTCTTTATTAAAAGCTTCTTCAATACTTTTTCTTGAAGTTTCTTCCAGTTCCTGAGTAGGGATACCATATTCTTCTTCAATCATTTTTACGATTTTCCCCTGAAACAGGAGAGAAGCTGTTTTCTGCAGAATATTGGTCGTTTTCAGCTTGAATTTTGTTTGTGACAAAACAATTTTCCTTTTCGTTTCGTCATACACCGGGATCCCTGAAATAATGGAGGTTCCTTTTATATAGCCATCAGTCTGGGCTTCAATAACTACTCTGTCATCAACACCGTATACCCTGATGTCGGTTACTTTTACTTTAGAATCACGCATATCAAATTCCTTATTCAGGAAAGTTTTTCTTGCCATACTGCTTGCCTCAGTAAAAGGAATATTAGCAGTGGTCTGCAGAATAAATCGATCTGCAACTGCCGGTGTTGTATTAAAGTTGGCAACGCTGGTCACCGGTGAAGAAGCAGCAGGTTTATTTCCTGTGAAAGTTTCCGAAAAGATATCCACACCAAGAGTAGCGTTGATCTGATTTCCATAGAACTTCAAAGGAGTGATATTAACTCCCACCGGACTTACTTTCAGCCAGGTATTATATTCCTCAGAAATATTGAAGGGCTGCAGAAAAGTATTCCAGGCCATTAAGGCATATTGCTGGAAATTCAACTGTGCAGCCATTTGCTGATCAATGGTTTTACAGAATTTTTCCTGTTGTTCTTTTAAGCTTTTTTCAACAAAGGAAGTAATAGGAATCTGGATTCTTCCATAATCCAGAACAGGTTTTGTAACCCATCTGAAACCGTTCGGACGGGTGTTCGTCGTAATGGTCCAGTTATTTTTAAAAGTAACGGTGGTATTGAAAGACATTACCGTTTCGAAGGTTGTATTCTGATAGGTATAAACTCCCAATGTACCAATTCCTTTTTCTGCCCATATTTTTAAAGGAACTTCAATCAGCAGGTTCTGACTGGTTCCACCGACAAGACGGATAGGTCTCGTCTTCCATACTTTTACCTTAAACTGGTCATTGTTATTGTCTGTATACGAATCATCCTGATAAACGAGATCTTTCACGGAAGCATTGATCATATTGCTAAGCTCCGAAAGAGGAATGGTCACAGGCATTGTAATACTGGATTTTATCTTCGGAAAGTTATAGGCTGCCAGCTGATTATCAACAGTGGCCTGGCCAAAAACGCTGATTCCTGCTACTAAAAATAATATTGTAACGAATTTCAATTTGAATGTTTTTTTATCAACGAAAATAAGAATTTTAATTTTCCGGCTTAAAGCTTTTTTCAAGCTCAATGCTGGCACCTTTCATTTCTCCCTGCATTGGAGGAGCTGTTTTGGTGATTTTTAATTTAATATAGTCAATCTGTGGAAAGCTGTTGTGAATTTTTGTAATCATTCTTCCGGCCACATGTTCCAGTAATCTGGATTTTATTTTCATCTCGCCATGAAGGATATCATTGATGTCTGCATAGCTTATCGTGTCATGCAAATCATCAGATTCTGTGGCTTTCCACAGATCGGTATGAAGTTCTACATTCAGAATATAATAGGTACCGATGATATTTTCTTCGGGAAGTACACCATGGTAGGCATATATTCTAACGTCTTCAAGATATATTTTGCTCATTGCTTCAGATTTTATGAAGCAAAAATCGTCTTAATTCTTCAAAATCTGAATTTATTTCTACAGTTTTTTTATCCTTTTCCATAAGTTCTTTCAAAGGTTCAGGAATTTCAATCTGAGTATGAATGGCTTTTTCCACTGCATCAGGGAATTTTACAGGATGTGCAGTCCCCAGAATAAATCCTTTCTGTTCAGGATTTTCTTGCAGATATTGTTCCATTGCGGTCAATGCAACAGCGCTATGAGGCTCCAGAACATATCCGTATTTCTCATAAACCACCGAGATAGTATTCATAGTTTGCTCATCATCAATGGAATAAGCTGAAATTTTATTTTTTACCAGTTCAAACTGATTCCCAAAAAGCTCCAGAATTCGTACAAAATTACTTGGGTTTCCCACATCCATAGCATTGGATAGAGTGGTAATGGCTTTTTGTGGCTGGTAATTCTGAGTTTTAAAATAATCAGGAACTACCTGGTTGGCGTTGCAGGCGGCGATAAAATGGCTGGCAGGCAAACCTCTGACATGAGCCAGAAGCCCGGCACAGATATTTCCGAAATTTCCGCTGGGTACACAGATTACAGGTTGTTCCTTATGCTCCTGTATCCATTGTTTTAAAGCTATTAAATAATAAATCTGCTGAGGAAGCCATCTTGCAACATTGATAGAATTGGCAGAGGTCAAAAATAACTGACTGTTGATTTCTTCATCTGAAAAAGCCTGTTTGACAAGATTCTGACAGTCATCAAAACTTCCGTTGACTTCCAGCGCTGAAATATTTTCGCCTAATGCGGTCAATTGTTTTTCCTGCACAGGACTGACTCTGTTTTTAGGATACAGAATGACTACATTAATTTGCGGGATTTTATAAAATCCATGGGCAACAGCTCCTCCCGTATCTCCAGAAGTTGCCACCAGAACAGTGACTTTTTTATTCCGGTCTTTCAAAAAATAGGAAAGGCAGCGGCTCATCAATCTGGCTCCGATATCTTTAAAAGCCAGGGTGGGACCATGAAATAATTCCAATATAGAGATTTGTTCATTGATCTTAACCAAAGGGATATCAAAACTGACTGTTTCAGCAACAATTTCCTTTAAGATTTCAGAAGGAATTTCATCACCCACAAAATCTTTCATACACTGGTATGCAATTTCTTCATTGGAATATTGATGAAGATTTTGAATAAATTCCTGGTCAAATTGCGGAATGTTTTCCGGAAAAAATAATCCTTTTTCTTTTCCCTGCCCTTTTATTGTTGCTTCTCTGAAATCAATTTTTTCCAGATGGTCTTTTAGATTATAATATTTCATTTCTGTTTTTTAAGATTAATTTTCTTCAACGATCTGAATTCCTGTCGGATTTATTTTTGAAACATAGACAAAACTTTCTATTTCAATTTCATTATACACTGACTCCATCATCTGAGCAATTTTTTCCGCAGTCTCTTTTTGTTCAGATAACATAAAAATAGATGGTCCTGAACCGGAAATTCCTCCTCCCAAAGCTCCTATCTGTAAGCTTTTTTCTTTGATTTCGTCAAACTTCGGAATAAGAATACTGCGGACAGGTTCTATGATGACGTCGTTAAGACTTCTGCCAATTAACGGGAAATCATTTTTCTCAATTCCAGCTACCAGCCCTGCGATATTTCCCCATTGTTCCACAGCGCTTTTCAAACTGATATTTTTCTTTAAAATCTGTCTGGCATCCGAAGTTTTAACTTCTACCTGCGGATGTACTGCTGTTACAAATAAATCAGGGCTGTTCAGCGGAATAATATCAATCGGGTCAGTAGATTTTACCAGTGTAATCCCACCATAGATGCATGGCGCGATATTGTCTGCATGGCGTACTCCCGAAGCCAGTTCTTCTCCAAACATGGCAAAATGAACCATTTCTTCTTTTGACAATTTGTTTCCTAATAATACATTGGCTCCGAAGGCGGCTCCGGCGGCACTTGCCGCACTGGAGCCGAGCCCGCTTCCAGGCTTTATATGTTTATGAATAATGACTTCAAAACCATTTTTCAGATTAAAATGTTCCTGAATTTTCAACAAGACGATGCCTGCAACATTTTTGGATGGTTCTTCAGGAAGTCCAAAAGAATCTGTATGTTTTATAATAATTTCTGGGGTTTCCAATAATCTGAATTCCATTTCATCATAAGGATCATGAACTGCCATTCCTAAAATATCGAATCCGCAAACCAGGTTGGCCACAGTGGCGGGTACTTTTAATTTTACTTTTTTCATATTTGTATTTTTAAATAGAACGGATAATATCTGCAAAAACTCCACTCGCTGTTACATCAGCTCCTGCTCCGGCACCTTTTACCACCAAAGGCTGTTCGGAATATCTCAGCGTTTTAAAAATGACAATATTGTCTTTGCCATACAGATGAAACAGATCGCTGTCCGGAGCAATATGTTGTAAACCTACTCTGGCTTTTCCGTCTTCAAATTCTGCTACGTATTTTAATATTTTACCTTCGTTTTTTGCCTTGTTCAATAAGTTTTTAAAATGTTCTTCATATACTGTGAGTTTCTCATAAAAACTTTCAACGCTTCCTTCCATACATTCTTCAGGCAGAAAACCTCTATTTTCAATGTCTTCAAACTGAAGCGGATATCCTGCCTCTCTGGCCAGAATTAAAATTTTCCTTGCTACATCTGTTCCGGACAGATCAAGCCTTGGATCCGGCTCTGTGTATCCTTCCTTCTGAGCCTGGGCTACCACTTCAGAAAAAGTTCTGTTTCCGTCATACTCATTAAACACAAAATTCAATGTTCCACTCAGTACAGCTTTAATGGATTGAATCTGGTCTCCGCTTTTGATGAGGTCGTTGATAGTTCCTATTACCGGAAGCCCTGCACCTACATTGGTTTCAAAATAAAAACTGCAGTTGTGGTTTCTGGCGGTATTTTTTAAGGTTTTATACTTTCTAAAATCAGAAGAAGCTGCAATTTTATTACAGGCAACAATATCCACACTTCTTTTTAATAAACTTTCATATACTTCAGGAACCTCAGGACTTGCAGTTACATCAACGAAAACAGAATTCCTAAGGTTTCTGTGGATAATTTCGTCAGCAAATTCCCTGGCAGAGGCTTTTTCACCATGCTGATTCCAGTTATAATAATTTTCCTGTGAAATTCCCTGATCTGAAAACATCATATGACGGCTGTTGGAAATTCCTGCAATTCTCAGGTTGATCAGAAAGTTTTCTTTTAAATAATCATTTTGGTCATAAATCTGCTGGATCAGTTTTGAACCTACATTTCCTGTTCCACAGATGTAAAGATGAATTTGTTTTATTTCAGATTCAAAAAAATCTTCGTGAAGCACATTTACTGCTTTTTTACTGTCCTTTTCTGAAATCACAATACTGATATTTCTTTCCGAAGAGCCTTGTGCTATGGCTCTAATATTAACTCCGTTATTTCCCAGACATCCGAACATTTTTGCACTTACACCGCTTCTGCTTTTCATACTTTCTCCAACCAGAGCTATAATAGAAAGGCCGGTCTCAATTTTTACCGCGTACACTCTTTTCAGATTAATATCATCCGCAAAAGAAGAGTTGATTGCATGCTCGGCACGTAAAGCTTCTTTTTCTTCAATTGCAATGGTGATGGAATGCTCTGAAGAACCTTGTGTTATAAGGATTACATTGATCTTTTCATGGCTTAAACATTGAAATAATTTAGCTGAAATTCCGGGTATTCCTACCATTCCGCTGCCTTCCAGTGTAAGAAGGGCAATACTGTTCATATTGGAGATTCCTACTGCAATCTGTTTTTCATCTTCTGAAGATTTCAGTTGATGGGAAATAAGAGTACCCTCTGCATCGGGATCAAAAGTATTCTTGATAAGCAGGTTTATATTTTTTACCATGACAGGCTGAATGGAAGGCGGGTAGAGTACTTTAGCCCCAAAATGTGACAGTTCCATCGCTTCATGATAAGATATTTCTGAAATAGGTTTAGCATTGGAAACCAGACGGGGGTCAGCAGTCATCATCCCGCTTACATCGGTCCAGATCTGGAGTTCTTCTGCATCAATAGCCGCTGCAATAATAGATGCGGTGTAATCTGATCCGCCTCTCCCTAATGTGGTGGCGTTATTTTTCTCGTCCCTCGCTATAAAACCTGGTCCTACGATAATGGGGTTCTGATTTTCATTCAGAAAACGGGCAATATTATGATCGGTAGATTTAAAATCTACTTTTGCATGGGTAAAATTACTATCTGTTCTGATCAGTTCTGCAGAGTTCATCCAAACGCAGTCCAATCCTTCAAGCTGTAATCTTGCAGCTATAATTTTTGAGGACAGGAATTCTCCGTAAGAAGCAATTTTATCTTTAATTCTATCTGTCAATTCACCAAGAACAGCAATTCCGTTGCAGAGATCCTCGATATCGTTGAAATGTTTTTTTACAAAACTCAGCCATGAGCTTTGTTCTGCAATAGGGAAAAGTTCTTTGACCAGACTGATATGTTTTTCTTCAAGGTTCTGAACGGCCTGACTGTAATTTTCATCTTTTACAGAAGCCTGTTCTGCTGCTTTAATCAATTGATCTGTAACTCCATAAAGAGCGGATACAATAACTACAACTTTACTTTTTAAAGATTCTCTTTTTACGATCTTTTCCATCAGTAAGATATTCTGAGAATGGGCGACTGATGTTCCGCCGAATTTTAAAACTTTCATCAATTATTTTTTTGAAGTTGGATAAAAAGAAATGGTTACTCTTTGAAAAAAAGAGTACGGGTACCGGGAATAATATGTGAAAATCTACCCCGTTATGGGGTAATTGTTGTAGTGCCGAATGTAGAAACAGAAGATATGCCTGAAATAAGTGATTTCAGAGCAGAAATATCAGATATGTTTCTTAAAAAATTCATTGTAACGGAACAAATGTACAAATTATTTTGAAACAGACAAGTTTTTAACATAATAAAATATATTTCCTTTTTATGAGATATATTTTGGTGTAATTGATTAAAAATGTTACATTTATGATATTAACTAATAATGAAATAACTGTGAAAAATTTGAATAAAACTTCAAAACAAGCTTTAAAAACAAATAAGTGGAGCAGCTTTTAGGTGTGACGGATGTCCTGCAGATGGAGGTACGGCCCGGACCATGAAATTTGCCCATTCCTGTGAAGAATATAATGTACTGCCGGAATGATTCAAATCTTGTGTATTCGTAAGTTCACGGTGTATTTATCCTGAAAACTAATCAAAAAATAATATGAAAAATTTAGAAAAATTAAACCGACTGAATCTGAAATCAATCAGTGGAGGAAATGTGAATAACTGTTTTGAGAATTGTCCTGTCGGCCCGTACGGACCAGGTGAACCAAGGTCATGTGCCGATTATCATGCTCTGCCGGAATGCTGTAAAGGAAGGGTGCTGGTAAGCATTGAATGCTTTGACAGGCCTTGATTTTAAAATAATAAAGACAAATAATATTTTTATTTCTAATATTAAAATTAAACGCTATGAAAACAATTAAAAAATTATCAAGAGAAGACAAGAAGAACATCAAAGGTGGTTTCACTGATATTCAGATTGAAGCATGTGGAGGCGAGCAGTTTGTCTGTTTCCGCGGAGGCGGGAATTGGGGATGCTGGCTGAAGCCGGGAGGAACCTGCTATGCACCAATGCTGTAGTATTGAATAGACTAAACCCAATTTAAAAATTAAAGTACTATGAAAAATTCAAAAAAATTAAACAGAGAAAGCTTAAGATCTATTATCGGAGGCACAGGAGACAGCTGTGCAGTTGACCTCGATTGCGGACCAAAAGGGTGTGCTGTATGTACAGATCTTAAAGGACGTAAAGTTTGCCTTTATCTTTTCCCTTATGATCCATCAGTTCCGGGAAGCTGTCTTATTTCAGAATCTTAAAACGTATTAAAAATTAAAACAACTATGAAAAATTTAAAGAAATTAAACAGAAAAGAACTTGAAAGATTAAATGGGGCCGCTGGTCCGTCCAGATGTGCAGGGTGTCCTCAGAATGCTACGTTTGGAGATGGACCTGAATATCAATATCCATGCTCTGCTTATCAGGGACTGCCTGATTATTGTAAGATGTGTGTTCTGGTAAGTATGGAATGCGTAGACGGAGGTGTCTCTTAGCACAAGACCTGTTTCAGAACAATAAAAAAAGCACTGTTTTTACAGTGCTTTAATTTATTTTATGCTTTTGGAAAGATCAAGCATCGCTTCAATAGGTTTCAATGCTTTTAATCTTAATTCTTCGTCGATAAGAATTTCCGGAAGCTCATATTTCATACATAGATACAATTTTTCCATTGTATTACGTTTCATATAAAAGCATTCTGAACAATTACAGCTTTCGTCGAAAACCAATGCAGGAATCAGTTCTTTGTGAGGTGCACGCTTTTTCATTTCATGAAGAATACCTTCCTCAGTAGCAATGATGAATTTCTGGCAGTCATCTTTTTCTACATAATTCAAAAGAGCAGAAGTAGAGCCGATGAAATGAGCTAATTTCAATACTGCTTCTTCGCTTTCAGGGTGTGCAATCAGTTTTGCATCCGGATTATCTGCCAATTGCTGGGCAATTCTTTCCATTGAAAATGCTTCGTGTACCACACAGCTTCCATCCCAAAGGATCATATCGCGGCCTGTTTTCTTAGAAAGGTATCTTCCCAGGTTTTTGTCAGGTGCAAAAATGATCGGTCTGTCTTTCGGAAGTGCTTCAATCACTGTTTCAGCATTTGAACTTGTAACGATAATATCACTTTCAGCTTTAGTTTCTGCATTACAGTTGATGTAAGTGGCAATTAAAGCATTCGGGTGCTGCTCTCGCATTTTTCTCAGTCCTTCCCCTGAACAACCGTCTGCCAGAGAGCATCCGGCCATGGTATCAGGAAGAACTACTTTTTTAGTTGGGTTCAGAATTTTTGCGGCTTCTGCCATAAAATGTACTCCACAGAATACAATCATGTCAGCATTGGTATCTTTAGCCTGTCTTGCCAGCTGTAAAGAATCTCCAAGGAAATCAGCAATATCCTGGATTTCTCCCGGTTGGTAATAATGGGCAAGAATAACAGCATTTTTTTCCTCTTTAAGTTTCAGAATAGCTTTTACAAGCTCTTCACCCTGAGGAATAGCAATATCTTTTATATCCAGAAATCCTCTGACAGGAATTGCAGATTTAGCTTTTTCTAATGTTTCGGTACTCATATCCACCTCAATTTTTTCTTTTATAGAAGTTAGAGATTAGAAACTGGAGGTTAGTATAAAATGAGTATCATTTTCCTGACACTAAAAAAACTAACTTCTAATTTCTAACTTCTAGTTTCTTTCTATAAAACTTTTTATTAAACTTTCTATTTCTTTTTTAGCTGTATCAAGATCCTCATTAATCACGATCTTGTCAAACTCGCTGGCATAGGTCATTTCTTCTTCTGCCTTTGCTACACGGGTTTTTATGGTTTCTGCATCATCTGTGTTTCTGGAGATCAATCTTCGTTCCAATTCTTCAATGGAAGGCGGTTCTATAAAAATAGACAACGCTTTTTCACCGAAGTATTTTTTTAATGAAATGCCTCCTTTTACATCTACATCAAAAATAACAACTTTTCCCTGATTCCAGATTTTTTCCACTTCAGATTTTAAAGTACCGTAATATTTGTCAGTATAAACTTCTTCATATTCTACAAAAGCATCTTCGGAAATTTTCTGTCTGAACTCCTCCGGTGTCAGAAAATGATAATCTACTGCATGTACTTCACTTCCTCTTGGCTGTCTTGTAGTACATGAGATTGAAAATTCCAGCTCAGGAAATGTTTCCAGTGAATGCTTTACCAATGTAGTTTTTCCGCTCCCTGATGGTGCTGAAAATATAATTACTTTATCCATTTTTTTTGGTTTCGGGTTACGGGTTTCGAGTTTGGTGTTCCATTATTAGAAATAACAGCCACGCATCTCGTTCCTCGTATCTATCATTACAATACGTTTAACGTTTGTTCTTTAATTTTTTCAAGGTCGTCTTTCATCATTACCACCAGTTTCTGGATTTCTGCGTGATTGGCTTTAGAACCCAGTGTATTGATTTCTCTTCCGATTTCCTGAGAAATAAATCCCAGTTTTTTTCCGTTGAAAGACTCATTGTCCATTACTTCTTTGTAATATTTCAGGTGCTGGGCAAGTCTTACCTTTTCTTCAGAAATATCAAGTTTTTCCGTGAAATAGGCCATTTCCTGGTAGAAACGTGTTTCATCAACGTTTTCGAATTCTTTCAAAGATTTCTGATAACGTTCTTTCACGCTCACAATTCTTTCTTCTTCAAAAGGAATTACTTCGCTCAGATATTTGTCGATATTCTGAATATTTCTGTTGAGTTCCTCATGTAAGATACCCCCCTCAGTTCTTCTGAATTCTTCGAATCTGTCTACGGCATTATTGACAATCTTAGCCAGAGCTTCCCATTCACCTTCCGTTAATTCGTCAGGTCTTGATGTAATGGCATCAGGAAGTCTTACTGCCATTTTAAGGTATTCGAAATTGGGACCGTCAGAAGCTATGTTTTTAAGTTCGTTAATATAAGAGTCAATTAAGTTTTTATTGATTTTTACATCGTTGGACTCTTCAAGATTCTCGATATTAACGTAGCAGTCTACTTTTCCTCGGATAATTCTATCGTTAAGAATTTTTCTGATTTCAAATTCTTTTTCTTTATAACGTAAAGGAATTTTAATATTTAAATCAAAGCTCTTGCTGTTCAGAGATTTAATATCAATAGTAATTTTTTTTCCTTCAAAAACATCTTCGGCTCTACCGAATCCGGTCATTGATAAAATCATAGTTTTTTATTGTTCTACAAAGATAAACATTTAAGTCTATAGTTTAACTAATGTTAAATGGCTGGAAGATGGAGGCAGGAAGCGGGAAGATTGTTGTGAATATAAATGAGGTGTAATTTTAACTTCCCATTTTCGTAAATTAGCGCTGTGAAAAAGAAAAATTTAATTTCTGTAGTAGGACCCACCGGAATTGGAAAAACGAGATTGGCGATTGATTTGGCGCAGCATTTCAATACCGAGATTATTTCCTGTGATTCCCGCCAGTTTTTTAAAGAAATGAAAATAGGGACTGCCACCCCTTCGGAAGAAGAACTGGCGCAGGCACCTCATCATTTTATCGGAAATCTTTCAGTGGAAGAGTATTATTCTATCGGGCAGTATGAAGAAGATGCGCTTCAAAAGCTTAATGAACTTTTTGCTGCTCATGACACGGTAATTCTTGTTGGAGGAAGCATGATGTATGAAAAAGCGGTGATAGAAGGTCTCCACGATCTTCCGGAAGCCAATGTTGAAAACCAGGAGAAGCTTCAAAATATGATGGAGCAGGAGGGAATTGAAAAACTTCAGGAGATTTTAAAAGAACTGGATCCTGAATATTTCAGTGTAGTGGATATTCACAATCACCGCAGGCTGTTGAGAGCTATTGATATTATCTGGCAGACGGATAAAAAATATTCTGAACATATTTCAGTGTCTCAGAATGAAAGAGATTTTAATGTAATCAGAATCGGGATAGAAGCTCCAAGGGAAGAATTATATGACAGAATTAACCGCAGAGTGGATATCATGATGGAAAACGGACTGCTGGATGAGGTGAAAAGCCTTGAGGAATTCAAAGGATTGACGGCTTTGAATACTGTAGGTTACGCTGAACTTTTCAAGTATTTTGATGGAGAATGGGATCTTGATTTTGCGGTTTCGGAAATTAAAAAGAACAGCCGCAGGTATGCGAAACGCCAGCTGACATGGTACAGAAAGGCGGATGATATTCATTATTTACAGTTGGGATATTCTCAGGAAGACTTTGAGGCTCTGTTAAAATGGATTACTGAGCAATTTCAGGAATAAATTAAGCACTTAGTTTGTCATTCTGACGAAGGAAGAATCTCATCGATTGTTTTTAAAGATTCTTCATTCCACTTTGTTCCATTCAGAATGACAAACCGGACGCTTTATTTATCCATACACTATGTCATTCCGATTTCTATGACAAAAACAAAGAATTATTATAGTTTTTTTCATAAAGTTTCCCTGTTCTGATTATTGCAAAAATTCTATGAATAATTTTGTTTCTCACAGCGTTTAAAACTGCCATTTTGTTTTTACCATCACTTATTTTTCTGTGATAATATATTTTTAAATCATTTTCTAGTCTCACAGCTCTCATTGCAGCCATATGAAGTACTGTTTTCAATGATTTATCCGCATAATAAGAAAGCTTAGGTTTAAATTTTATTGATGTTCCAGATTGATAGCCAAAGGGGACCACACCTGCATAACAAGCTAATTTTCTGGGGTTATTAATCTTTGTAAACCCTTCTGTTTTAGCAATAATCATCCAGCTTAATACTTTTCCTACTCCTGGAATACTTTGTATACATTGCTTCTTGGAGTATAAATCTGAGTCATTATCAATGAGTTGTTCTATTTCATTTTCTAAAAAATCTATATGCTTTTCTAAAATTTCAATCTCCTTTTTATTCATTTTTAAAAATTTAGAATCATATCCTATACTTTCAAGTTGTGAATAAAGATGTCTTTGCTTTAATAAAGAAGCTCTTAGCTTTATCTTAGAATTTCGCTCAGAAAACAGCACTTTAATTTTCTTTATGTTATCAGAGCATGGTTTCCATTCTATAAGCTCTTTTTCATGTTTCTCTGTGAACTCACAGATCCTTTTAGCATCAATTTTATCAT
Source organism: Chryseobacterium sp. CP-77 (assembly GCF_036362765.1). Classification (NCBI taxonomy): domain Bacteria; kingdom Pseudomonadati; phylum Bacteroidota; class Flavobacteriia; order Flavobacteriales; family Weeksellaceae; genus Chryseobacterium; species Chryseobacterium sp. CP-77. The sequence goes on along the minus strand of NZ_CP143637.1, from coordinate 2,623,107 downwards.
TTTTACCCCTTATTAAGCCTATACTTTTCTTTAAGTGTAAGGGGTTAAGTACAAAAACTTTAAAATTAAAATACTCCAGAACCTGATATAATTCCCAATTATATCTTCCTGTATTTTCCATGGAAACTATAATCTCAGATTTCGGCTCTTGAAAAATTTTGAAGAATACTTTGATTGCCTTAGCTTCATTGGCAATAACATTAAAAGAATAAGAACCACACTTTTTAATACAGATATCCAGTGTCTTGGCACTAATGTCAATACCTATTACAATTTTTTCCATACTTTTGGTTTAAGTTATAAATGTAAGAGCAATTCATCTGATTCTTAACACCTTGATAATGGGCTTTAAATCCCGAATTTCTATTTAAGTCTTTTGATGAAAAAGCATTTAGTTCTTTATCGGAGTATGAATCATATTCTAAGGAATCTATAGTGTAACTAAATGCTTGCTCTTTTCTAAATGTAATCATTTATTTCATAGAACTAATCTAAAGGTAGAATCTAAGTTTATATTCATTGTAATAAACAGAAACAATACAAAAAAATGCGGCTCTGAAAAGAACCGCACTTCAACAAATATAATTTAATTTACTACTTCCAACCGCCGCCTAAAGCTCTGTATAAATCTACAATACTGCTTAATCTCTGTCTTTTAATGGAAGCCAGATTCAACTCTGCCTGTAGGGAATTCCCCTGTGCTGTAATCACTTCCAGGTAATTGGCTGAACCTCCTTTGTAAAGAAGTTGTGCACTTTTAATTCCATCTTTCAGTGTAGTTGCCTGTTCTGTGGCTTTTTGTTCCTGAATTTTTAAGTTTTCATTGGAAACCAAGGCATCAGAAATTTCTCCCACAGCATTTAATACTGATTGACGGAATGCAAGAACATTTTTTTCTCTTTGAATTTTGGCTACTTCCAGATCTGTTTTCAATTGTCTTTTCTGAAAAATAGGCTGGGTAATTCCCCCTAAAACCGATCCGAATAACGAAGCCGGAATCTGGAACCAGTTATCAAATTTGAATGAATTTACTCCACCATTAGCAGTAATTTTCAATGCCGGATACATATTCGCCTGAGCAATTCCTACCATCGCATTGGATTCTAATAAAACCAGTTCCTGCTGGCGAACGTCCGGTCTTCTGCTTACCATAGCTGCCGGAAGTCCTGCCGTAATGTTTTGAGGCAATGAAGTATCAGACATTTCAATGGTTCTGTTGACTTTGTTGGGAAGTTCTCCAACCAGAATACTCAATGCATTTTCCTGGATGGCAATATTCTGCTCCAGCTGGGCAATCAGAAGTTCTGTAGCCTGTTTCTGTGCTGCGGCCTGCTGTACTCCCAAAGAAGTATTATCGCCGCTTTCCCACATTTTTTGGGTCATTAAAAGGGTATTGCTGGTCAGTTCCAGATTGGATTTTGCGATCGCCAGTTGTCTGTCAAGCATCAGCAGGTTGTAATATCCTTGTGCAATAGCTGCCACCACCTGAGTCTGAACCGCTTTTGAACCTTCATAGGTCTGAAGGTACTGCATTCTTGAAACTTCCTGCTGGTTTTTGATTTTTCCCCAGATATCCGCTTCCCATGAAAGGTTGAAGGCTGCGTTATAGTCTTCAACATGGCTTGAACCTAAAAATAAATTTAAGCTTTGCCCATTCATACTGTTTTTGGAAGGTCTTGAAATTTGTCCACTTACTCCGAATCCAACGTCCGGATACTGCATATATTTTGCCTGTTTCAGTTTTTCCTGTGAAGCAGCTACCTGCTTCAGGGCAATCTGAAGGTCATAATTATTTTTAATTCCTTTTTCAATCAATCCCTGTAAAATTGGATCGCTGAAAAACTGTTTCCACTCCAGATTGGCTATACTGGCTGTGTCTGCAGTGGCAGTGTACTGGAACTTTTCCGGAAGTGGAAGCTCAGGCTCCGTGTATGCCAGTTTAGACACACACGAAACAGAGCCGATGGCCAGCACAAATGTTAGAATAATATTTTTTACTCTTTTCATAGTTTTTAAACTTTTAATTGAAGACAAAACTTAGAGAGGTTTCTGTTGATGCAAAAATTTCTTTAGTAGGAGAAAATAGTTAGTTTTTAAAACCATTAAGAACAGGCAGGTAAATAGGTAAACCTATGATCTTAAACTTTTCTCTAAGTTTTTGTCATTCATTTTTTTATTAGTGACTAGCAGCTAAAAGTTCTTCCTCCATTTGTTTTTTCAGAAGTCTTTTCTTTTTTCTGCTTGGCATTTTTTCATGCAGGTACTGGAACACTACATACATTACCGGAATAATAAAGATCCCGAAGATTACTCCTGTAAGCATTCCACCCACGGTACTGTAACCGATAGAGTGGTTTCCTTTTGAAGAAGCACCTTGCGTCCATACCAGCGGAAGCATTCCCACGATGAAGGCAAAAGAGGTCATTAAGATCGGTCTTAAACGTAATCTTGATGCCTGAAGGGCAGATTCAATCAATGTTTTACCGGCTTTTCTTCTCTGTACGGCAAATTCTACAATCAGGATGGCATTCTTCGCTAATAGTCCTACAAGCATGATCAATCCTACCTGAACGTAAATATTGTTATCAATTCCAGCTAGTCCTGTGAAGGCAAATACTCCGAAAATCCCTGTAGGAATGGTAAGAATAATAGCAAACGGAAGGATATAACTTTCATATTGAGCTGCCAGTAAGAAGTAAACGAATAGAATACTTAAGAAGAAAATAAAAGCAGTCTGTCCGCTTGTTTTAATCTCTTCACGGGTAATCCCTGTCCACTCATATCCGTATCCTCTTGGCAGTGATTGTTGTGCTACTTCTTCTACTGCTTTGATGGCATCTCCGGTACTGTATCCAGGTTTCGGGGTTCCATTAATCGTTACAGCATTGAAAAGGTTATTTCTTGTTACCGTTTCAGGACCGAAAGATCTTTTTAACGTTACCAGAGTTTTAGCAGGAACCATTTCTCCTGATTTATTTTTAACATAGATTCCTTCTAATGAATTAACATCCGTACGGTAAGGAATATCGGCCTGAGCCATTACTCTGTAATACTTCCCGAATCTGTTGAAATCCGATACAAAGCTACTTCCGAAATAAATTTGCATCGTCTGCATCAATTCTGTTACAGAAACACCCAGCTGGTTGGCTTTATCAGTATCCACATCAATAGTATACTGAGGGTTTCCTGCTGCATAAGTAGTAAAGGCAAAAGCAATTTCAGGTCTTTTCATCAATTCTCCGATAAACTGTTGAGTGGTTGTTCCCAACTGTTCAAAAGAACCGTTTGTTTTATCCTGAAGCATGAATTCAAATCCGGAAACGTTACCGAAACCTTGTACAGTGGGGAAGTTGAAGAAGAATGCGTTGGCATCTTTTACCTGACTTACCTTACCTGTCAATGTTGCTGCAATCTGATCCGGGTCTTTCATCTCACCACGCTTGTCATAATCTTTAAGCTTGATGAAACCTGCAGAATAGGGAGATGCGTTGGCATTACTGATGAAGTTCATCCCGTCCGCTACCCAAAGGTGGTTGGTTGCTTTTTCACCATTGATGATTTGATCAATTTGCGCTGTCGCTCTGTGGGTTCTTTCCAGTGAACTTCCCGGAGGAGTATTCACTGCATACAACACAAATCCCTGGTCTTCAGTAGGAATAAATCCTGATGGTGCTTTTTTGATCAAAAATACACTTGCTGCTGTAATGACAACAAGACCTCCTATCGCCACCCATTTGTTTTTAATTAAAAACTTAAGGCTATAGATGTATTTTCTGGTCATGCTGTTGAAGCTCGCATTGAAAGCATTGAAGAATCTTGCTCCAAAACCTTTTTTATGACCGTGCTCTCCATGTTCTCCCTGAGGATCATTTAAGAACATCGCACATAATGCCGGACTCAATGTTAATGCATTCACCGCTGAAATTAAGATGGCAATCGCTAATGTGAAGGCAAACTGTCTGTAGAAAACTCCCGCAGGTCCCTGCATAAATCCAACCGGAATAAACACGGCACACATTACCAATGTGATGGAAATAATAGCTCCTGAAATTTCGCTCATCGAGTGCATGGTAGCATGCTCTACAGGCATTCCCGTTTGTTCCATTTTAGAATGGACGGCTTCTACCACCACAATGGCGTCATCCACTACAATACCAATGGCGAGTACCAATGCAAATAAAGTAAGCATGTTGATACTGAAACCAAATAACTGCAGGAAGAAGAAGGTTCCGATAATTGCAACCGGCACGGCAATAGCCGGAATTAAGGTAGATCTGAAATCCTGAAGGAAGATGAATACTACAATAAATACCAATATGAAAGCAATAACAAGCGTTTCCACAACCTGATGGATAGAAGCATCCAGGAAGTCTTTGGAGTTATACATGATGATTGGCTTCACTCCTTTTGGAAGAGTGGTTTCCATTACTTTCACCTGCTTTTCAATTTCCGTAAGGATTTCGTTGGCATTGGATCCGGCTGTCTGCAGAATAGCAAATCCGGCAACCGGTTTTCCGTCTACTCTGTTGGTGGCAGTATAGGTATAAGAACCAAATTCTACTCTTGCAACATCTTTTAATCTTAGGAAAGATCCATCACTGTTTGCTTTGATGGCGATATTTTCATAGTCTTCACCCTTATTCAGTTTTCCTTTATATTTAAGGATATATTCGTAAGTTTCCTTACTTCCCTGTCCCAAACGGCCTGGAGCTGCTTCAAGGTTGTGGTCTTTAATAGCTCCCAAAACTTCCTGAGGCGAAAGATTATTAGCCGCCAGACGATCCGGTTTCAGCCAGATTCTCATGGAATAATCCCTTGTCCCGAATACCTGAGCCTGTGCTACACCCGGAATACGCTGTATCTGTGGAATAACATTGATCTTCAGGTAATTTTGAAGGAATAATTCATCATATTGTTTCGCATCTTCACTGGTCAGTCCCATGAACATAATCATACTGTTCTGAACCTTCTGGGTTGAGATCCCGGCTTGTACCACTTCCTGAGGCAGCTGGCTCATCGCTTTCGATACACGGTTCTGTACGTTTACTGCTGCATTGTCTGCATCGGCACCCTGTTTGAAGAAAACACTCAGGGTCATGGTACCGTCGTTACTGGAGTTTGAGGTCATATACGTCATGTTCTCAACTCCGTTTACCGCTTCTTCAATAGGAGTGGCTACTGAACGGGCTACCACCTCAGCATTGGCTCCAGGATAGAATGCCGTAACCTGTACACTCGGTGGAGCGATGTCCGGGAAGAGGGCAATCGGTAAATTAAAGAGAGACAAAGCTCCCAATAATAAGAGTATTATGGAGATGACCGTTGAAAGGACCGGTCTTTCTATAAATTGTTTTAACATAAGAAGTTTATTTTTTTAAGTCTTCTGTATTCGGAAAGAACTATAATGGTTTTGCTTTTAACAAGCTGTCCGAAGAAATATTTTTCGGCTTGATGGAAGCACCGTCTTTCAGGTTTCCAATTCCTGTGAATACAATTTTTTCTCCAGGCGCAAGCCCTTCAGAAATAAAATAATAGCTATCCGTTTTTCCTGATATTTTGATCGGTCTCCCGGTTACCTTCTGGTCTTTACCCATTACATAGACATAGGTTTTATCCTGAATTTCGAAGGTTGATTCCTGAGGAATTACGACTGCATTAGAAATCAGCTGTGGCATACGCACTCTTCCTGTATTTCCGGTTCTTAAAGTTCCGTTGGCATTAGGGAAAACGGCACGTACACTGATGGCTCCCGTAGTTTTGTCAAACTGTCCGTCTACAATGCTTAATCTTCCTTTTTCAGGGTAAGTACTGTTGTCGGCAATCACAAGATCTACCATGGGCATATTTTTCAGTTTTTCTTCTAAGCTTGCTCCCGGATATTTATTCTGGAAAGCAATGAAATCAAGTTCGCTTAAAGAGAAATACGCATAGATTTCGCTGATATCAGATAATAATGTCAACGGATTTGGATCTGTTCTGGAGATCAGACTTCCTTTTTTGTAAGGAATTCTTCCAATATAACCGCTTACAGGAGCTGTAATGGTTGTAAATCCTACGTTGATTCTGGCGCTTCCTACAGATGCTCTGGCCTGAGCTGCGGCAGCAACAGCGGCTTCATAATTGGCTTTTGCTGTTTTAAGCTGTACATCAGAAACTACTTTGGCAGCAACCAGTGGCTGAAGTCTGTCTACTTCCACTCTTGCTTTTTGGATATTGGCATTGGCAGCCTGAAGATTAGCCTGAGCCATATTCATCTGTTCGCCATAGCTTCTTGAGTCTATTTTAAATAACGGTTGTCCTGCTCTTACATATGCTCCTTCTTCTACATAGATTCTGTCCAGGTATCCATCTACCTGAGATCTGATTTCTACGTTGTTTTTCCCTTCTAAGGCAGTTGGGAATTCCTGATATGTAGTAGCGGGTGAAGTAATAACGGTATAAACCGGAAGTTCTGGAGCTGGAGGTGCGGCATTGGTTCCTTCTGCGGCTTTTGTGCAGCTCTGTAAAAGAATTATACTTGCAATAAGTACAATAAACCTTGTTTTTCCAGGTAATTTCATTGTTGGTTTAATTTTTTAATGAAGTGTTAGAGGTAAGTAAAAAAAAGTTTTGATAAATGCTGTATTTTTTCCTAACAGTGTTAATGATTTGTTCAAAAAAAATTACAGAATTTTTAATGTCCGATGAGGTCGATTGTTTCCATAATTGAAATTTTTTTAATGTATTGAAGTGTATAATGTTGGTGTAAGGTGTGTTAATTTTACTAACAGTGTTAATTTATAAGCAAAAAATGATTACTTTTAACAGCTGAATCTTGTATATTGCTTCATAAGTGATTTCATTTTTTAATCAGGAATAACAGAATAATCTATATTAATTCAGTGTTAATTTTCCTAACGGTGTTAATTTTTAATTCAAAAAAAATCTATAAAGACTTAATAAAAGCCGAAACAGTTTCGTCCAAAGTCGTTTTATTCATCGTTGAAGGGATATCAGCTGTACGCATCATCATAATAGAGATCATACCGTGTACGGCAGAAAACAGAGCGTGGGACATATGACAGGCATTGTCCGGATTGGATCCGTTTTTCTTTATAATCTCATAAGTACATTCATAGATAAGTTCCTGAAATGATGAGAATTCTTTTTTCATCTGCCCTTTCCCACAACATTGCATTCCAAGACCAAACATCAGCTGGTAATATTCCTTATTTTTAAAAGCAAAGTTCCAGTACGCATCCACAATAGCAACAAGCTGCTCTTCCGGAGTGTCGTGTTTCTGCTGAGCTTTTAATAATTCTATATGTAACTTATGAAAGCCATCTAAAGAAATTTCAAATAGAATAGCTTCTTTATTTTCAAAATAATCATATACAACGGGAGCACTATACTCAATAGCATCTGCTATCTTACGCATAGAAAGCGAACCCCAGCCTTCAGTTTTCGCCAACGTAAAAGCAGCCTGCAAAATATTTGCACGGATGGATTCTTTTTCTCGTTGACGGCGTTCATGTAGACCCATGATTTTTATTTACTAACAGCGTTAGCAAAACTACAAACTTTTTAATATAAGTTCCAAAAGATATTGTGAGTTTTATGGGTTCGCCTACTTTTAAAGAAAATTAATTTAAAGGCTGGAAGCTGGAAGAATGGGAACTGGAAGTTATTTTTAAGGTTAATAGAATTTGACTATAACTATTTTTGAGGGCTGAAAATCTTCTCTCCTCCATTTTCCAGCTTCCTTACTTAATTAAAAATGAAAATGTCTTCTTCCTAATTAACAAAAGAAATAATTATCTTTGCCGGTAAAGAAATAAGGATATGAATACTCCCTCAAATATGCTGGCATTAGGAACAAAAGCTCCGTTTTTTGAACTTCCTAACCCGTCAAAAACGAATGAACTTCAGTCTTTGGAAGAACTGAAAGGAGAAAAAGGTACTTTGGTGATCTTTATGTGCAACCACTGTCCGTTTGTTCTTCATGTCATTGACAAGATCAATGAATTGTACGAAGATTATAACGAGCGCGGAATTGAATTCATCGCCATCAATGCGAATGATATCGAAAAATATCCGGCAGATTCTCCGGAAAAAATGATCGAATTCCAGATTGAAAGAAGATTTGATTTCCCTTATCTGTTTGATGAAAGCCAGGCAGTAGCAAAAGCTTACGATGCAGCTTGCACACCGGATTTTTATTTCTTTGATGATAAGCTTGATCTTGTATACAGAGGTCAGATGGATGATTCAAGACCTGGAAATAATAAAGATGTAACTGGTGAGGATCTGATTATTGCTTTTGAAAATCTGTTGGCTGGGGAAGCTCAGGAAGAAATTCAGAGACCTAGTATGGGATGCAATATTAAATGGAAATAATTTTAGATAATCACTAATTATTACTTATATAATATAAAAGGCTGTTCTATTAATTAATAGGACAGCCTTCATTTAATAACTTTGAACCTTTATTTACATTCAGGGAGTGATAATAAATTATTTTTTGTTGTATTATCTGCCTCAGTTTTTAAATATTTGGTACCATTATAAGTTTCAGCTGTGATAACCTTTACTTGGTTTCCATAACTATCAGTAACATAAGCTAATCCTCTTTCATTTTTTATCCAGTTATATATTTCTAATCGAGTACTTTTTCCTGGTTTTCCATCATCTCCAGTCCATCCTAAATGAGTGATTGCTAAGTTTGGATTTTCATGATATCCGTTGTCTTTGTTGATGCAAGTAATTCTAATTGCCATGGTTTGTTATTTTAAATTGTTTTACGAAAATAACTTATGTAAGTTGCTTATCCTTACGGTTTACCATAAACAGATTTTTGATTACAAAAAATTAAAAGCTTACTTTGGCTTTGACCTCCTTTTCAACCTTCAGATCCACATTCACTTTATTATGAGAATAATTCCTGATGAACTCTGAAGGAGTCTTGCCCGTATATTTTTTAAACATCCTGTTAAAGTAGGTCACATTATTAAAACCACATTGATAGCTGCATTCTGATATCGATTTGTCCTGCGCCATCAGCAGGCATGCCTTATTGATTCTGTAGCGGTTCACAAATTCTGTAAAGGTAATCTGGGTAGCTTTTTTAAAGAAATTACAGAAAGCGGGTAAAGTCAGGTTAGCTAGTTTTGCTACTTCTTCAATATCAATTTCCTTGTCGTAATGATGTTCTACGTAAGTGAAGATATTCTCAAGACGGGTTTTATTTTTTGAAATAATGGTGTAGGGCATGATTTCCTTATTTAAAAGATCATAATCTTCACATTTGGAAAGTTCAAAAAGAATTTCAAGCAATAATAAATATCTTTTATACCCTTCAGATTCCAGCATCAGTTTCAGTTTGGGAAGCATCACCTTTTTTACTTTTTGATGAAAATGAATCCCGTATTTTGAAAGTTCCAAAAGGTTTTTGATAGATCTTGCTTCCACTTCCTGCTGGGGAAACTGAAGAATTTCTTCTTTGAACTGAAGGACAATTTCTTCATGCGGATCAATAGAATTCAGACCGAATCCGGAGTGGGGAATATTGGACCCGATTAATACCAGATCTCCGTTTGTGTAATTACTTTTATGATAGCCCACGTGGCGGGTTCCGTTTCCGGAAATAACACATACCAGCTCAATTTCGGGATGATAATGATATTCCCATTTGAACTCTGAAATAGGAGAGTTGTTGTGAATGGTACGGAATGAACTCTTTTCATTAGGGATGACCCTTTCAAAAGTAACTTTCATCTAGTTAATCATATTTATTCATTAAAAATACTAAATATATTAATATAGTTCAAATATTGATTTACTGTGTTAAATTATCGTTAACGGAAATGCTTCTATCTTAGCCGACAAGAAATCACCTGAATGAAAAATCTTAACATCAAGGCCGCTTTATTTTTAAACTATTTTGTCTTCGCCATTCTTCTGAATTCTGTGGGAACAGTCATTCTACAGGTACAGCAGAATTTTGGGATTTCAAAATCGTCGGCCAGTGTTTTGGAAGGCTTCAAAGATCTTCCGATTGCCATATGTTCTTTCATTCTGGCTTCATTTCTTCCGAAGATAGGAATCAAAAAATCAATGTTGACTGCTTTATTGCTGGTAAGCTGTATGTGTTTTGTAATGCCGTTTACCAATACCTTCTGGGTATTCAAGTTATTATTTGCCACAGTAGGGGTTTCTTTTGCATTGATCAAAATATCGGTTTTTACTTCTATCGGACTGGTGACGGAAACAGATAAAGAGCATTCCAGTTTTATGGGATTTCTGGAAGGATTCTTCATGATCGGAGTATTAGCGGGAAATGTTTTATTCAGCTTATATATGGATGATCATAATCCGAAATCTACAGAATGGCTGAGTGTGTATTGGGTACTGGGAGGACTTTCAACATTATCTTTTTTATTCTTATTCTTTTCAAAACTGAATGAGCAGGAAGCTAAAAGCGATAAAACAGATTTATTGGGAGATTTGAAAAACAGTGTAAGCTTATTCAGTTATAAAAAGGTTTTGTGCTTCTTATTGTGTGCATTCCTTTTTGTACTGGTGGAACAAAGTTTTCAGACATGGACACCCACATTTTATAAAGAAATATTAAAAGTACCTACCTCTATGAGTATCCAGGCGGGAGCGGTTTTAGCAGGAGCTTTTGCGTTAGGAAGATTTTTATCGGGATTCTTCTCCAAAAAATTCAGCTGGATTTATGTAGTTGCTTTCTGTGTGATAGGTTTTGCCATCAGTTTATTGCTGGTTTTGCCTTTGACTCATGATATTCATATTGATACGAATACAAACTGGATGAATGCGCCTTTGGTTGTTTATTTATTTCCTTTGATGGGAGGTTTGCTGGCACCGATTTATCCGAGTATCAATTCTGTAATTCTGGCATCAATCCCGAAATATCTGCACAGTGCGATGTCAGGGTTGATTGTTGTGTTCTCAGCAATCGGAGGAACTATCGGTTCTATCATTACCGGTTTTGTGTTTCAGGAATTCAGCGGTCAGCAGGCATTTTACCTTTCCCTGATTCCGCTTTCATTACTGATCACTTCGGCAGTGTTCATGAATAAATTAAAAATTAATCCTAAAAAATAACAATGAGTAATCAGCTTTATATAAACGAAATTCAAAGTCTGTTTGATAATGTACAGAGATCTGAAATTTTTGAAGATCAGAAAATGATGACGGATGCAGTTCCTCTTTTCCCCATTGCAAAGATCAATGAGGATTATGAACAATCAAAAGATGCAGAAGGTTTTGATCTGAAGGATTTTGTGATGACTCATTTTGACTTTTTAGGAGCAAGAGTTTCTGTTCAGAGACAAGATCAGCTTCCCATTGGTGAGCATATTGAAAAACTATGGGATGAGTTAACCCGTACAGCGTATGAAGAAAAAGGAACGCTTTTAAAATTACCAAAACCCTATATTGTTCCGGGAGGTCGTTTCAATGAGTTTTTCTATTGGGACAGCTACTTTATTATGCTTGGATTGCAGGTTTCCGGAAGAGTAGAAATGATGGAAAATATTATTGAAAACTGTTCTTATCTGATCCAAAATGTAGGATTTGTTCCGAATGCGAGCAGAACTCATTTCCTGAGCAGATCGCAGCCTCCTTATTTTTCATTAATGCTTGATCTCCTTTTTGAAACAACGCATAATGAAGGAATTTATACACAATACCACGAAACCCTGGAAAAAGAATATGCTTTCTGGATGGATGGCGAAGAAGGGCTTGAAAACAATTCCAGCGTAAAAAGAGTAGTGAAAACAATAAACGGAGATATCCTGAACCGTTATTACGATGCAGAAAATGCACCACGTCCCGAAAGTTACCTGATCGATATTGAAGATCAGGAGACTGCTTCTGGAGACGAATTTTACAGAAATATAAGAAGTGCCTGTGAATCAGGCTGGGATTTTTCCAGCAGATGGTTTGCAGACGGAGAAAATATACAGACGATAGAAACGCTGAACCTGGCACAAGTTGATCTGAACTGCCTTTTGTGGCATTTGGAAATGACTTTGGCGAAATCTTCAGCACTTCAAAATCTGAGTGAAAAAGAAAATTATTTTTCAGAAAGAGCAGCAAGCCGAAGACAGATGATCAATAACTATTTCTGGGATGGAAATACTAACAATTATAAAGATTATCACACAAAAAAAAACACAAAAACACCGTCTGAACATATTGCTGCTCTTTACCCTTTATTTCTGGGTATTGCAAATCAGGAGCAGGCTGAGGCTGTTGCGAAAGCTGTTGCTGAAAAGTTTCTTTACCAGGGTGGTCTTGTTACCACAACTAAAAACTCGGGTCAGCAGTGGGATCTTCCCAATGCGTGGGCTCCTTATCAATGGCTCGGCTTTAAAGCAATGAAAAATTATGGCTTTGATGAGCTGGCTGAAAAAATTAAAAACAACTGGTGTTCCAATGTAGAAAGGGTCTACAAAAATACCGGGAAACTGATGGAAAAATACAATGCATTAGACACAGAAACAATAGCAGGCGGCGGGGAATACCCCAATCAGGACGGATTCGGTTGGACCAATGGAGTGTATTTACAATTACAACAAAACTGAACTAACAATAAAAGAATATGGCTATGAAAAAAAAATCAATCTTTTTAATCGCCGCAACAGCTACGTTATATTTTAATAATGCTTATGCCCAGGAAACACCGCAGGATTCTGCAAAAGTTTCCTCCATCGATCAGATTGTCATTACAGGAAACTCAAATCCGAAGAAAAAAATAGAATCCAGTACAGCGATTTCCACATTTAGCTCCAAAGAAATCCAGAAACAAAACCCGATCAGTGCTGCGGCTTTATTACAGCGAGTTCCGGGATTTGCGGTGGAAACTTCAGGAGGAGAAGTGGGAAACAACCTTTTCGCAAGAGGGATTCCTTCTGCAGGAGCTTATGAATTTGTACAGGTACAGGAAGATGGTCTTCCCGTTTTTGAAGATGGAGCGCTTCAGTTTGCCAATGCAGATAATTTTTTCCGTGTAGACAATTCTGTCAACCGTATGGAAGCGTTGAGAGGAGGTTCAGGTTCTATTTTTGCAACGAATTCTCCCGGAGGGTTGATCAACTTTATTACCAGAGAAGGAACCAATGATTTCAGAGGTACGGCGAAACTTGAAACAAGTACCTACGGATTGATGCGTACCGATGTGAATGTAGGAGGTGCTTTGGTTCAGGATAAATTGTTTTTCAATGTCGGTGGTTTTTACAGAACAGATGACGGGATCAGAAAGACGGGTTTTAAAGCCAATAACGGCGGGCAGATCAGAATGAATCTGAAATATGTCTTTGATAAAGGCTATGTAAAAGTATATTACAAAAAACTGGATGACAGAAATACATTCTTCCTTCCGATTCCTTTAATCCAGAACGGAAATAAACTGAAAGGATTCCAGGGATTTGATCCTAATTACGGAACGTACAGTTACAGAGCCATCAGTCAGCTGAATATTCCACAGGCCGGAGGTGGTTTTTTCAACAGAAACCTTGAAGACGGGATCCATCCGAAAGTAGATGCAGTGGGTGCTGAGTTTAAGTATGATCTTGGAAATAATTTCACGGTTTTAAACAAAACCAGATACACCAATATCAATATGAACTATACAGGAATTTTTCCTGCAGGCGGACCGCAGACGGCAGCCGATTTTGCTAAGAGTAACGGAATTACCGGAAACAACTATCAGTACTCATTGGTAAGCAATGGAAGAATGGTTGATCCTCAATATGTACAAAAGCTTGGCTTCTGGGCAATTGATAAGCAGATGAATAACTTTGTCAACGATTTACAGTTCAACTATAAATTTGATAAAGGAAATGTAACCGCAGGTTTTTATAAATCCAACTGGAAATCACACCAATACTGGAACTGGAGTAATATTCTGACTACAGCAACGGACAGACCTGAATTACTGAATCTGGTAGATACTTCTTTAAGTCCTTCAGATATTGGATATTCCAAAACATATAACGGGGTTACCAATATGACATTTTTGCAGAGAGATACCCAGACTCAGGGAAGTTTGAATGATCTGTATGTAAACCTGGATTATAATATTACCGATGCTTTAAGTGTAAATGGTGGTCTTCGTTACAGCCACGATTATTACAAAGGAAATTTTGCCAATACAACAAGTGCGAATTTAAATAATTCAGGGTTAACCACGGATGGAACTCATGGTTTCAACACAACAACCGCTGATGACAATATGAGTGTATTGGGAAATAAATATACCTACTGGAACTATAATGTGGATAAAGTTTCTTTTACATTAGCTGCCAATTATAAAATCAACAGAGAAAATGCAGTGTACGCCCGTTTCTCCAATGGTTTCAGATCTCCTAATGAAGAAGCTTACTACAATTATTTCTCCAATCCAACCCCTGATAAACCTTTAAAATCAGTGACCACAAACCAATTGGAGGTTGGATATAAATATTACTCGCGTACTTTTGATGTAGCAGTGATTCCGTTCTATTCTACCTTGAAGAACCTGTCATTTACGGATGTTTTCTCTGATGGAAAATCTGAAAATACCTTTGCCAATACACAGAACTATGGAGTTGAAGTGGAAGGTTTCGCCCGTTTATTCAATAATATTGTAGAAGTAACATTCAACGGAACCATCCAGAGTCCAAAATATAAAAACCTTGAGGCAGGAAGTGTTCTTGAAGGAAATGTAGTAAGAAGGATGCCTAAATTTTTCTTTAATATTTCACCGGCTGTGAATATTACCAAATCATGGAGAGCCTATGTAAGTATGAATTATTATGGAAAACGCTTCCAGGATGAGAAGAATGTACAGACGTTGCCTTCTTTCACAGAATTTGGAGCGGGAATGTCTTACCAGTTAGGAAGAATACGTTTTGCAGTGGATGGAACCAATATCTTTAACACCATCGGAATTACAGAAGGAGATCCAAGAGCAGGATCGCCCAATGGAGACGGAATCATCATGGCCAGACCTATCATGGGAGCTGCTGCCAGAGCATCAATCACATTGGATTTCTAAATTCTATTTCTTTATAACAGCAAAACCGTCAGAATTTTCTGACGGTTTTGTATTTTTTATCATTACTGTCCGATAAAAAGTCTAAATACATTGGAAATATCAATATTTATGGCAGGGATTAACAGATCGCTCTTACGGAGCTCCGTAGGAGCGACCTGTTAATTTAATTACGGTTAAAATTTACCCAACAAGAATGGTTTTAATATAAAGCATCAGATATAAATTTGATTCAAGAGATTTATATGACGCTCAAGCTCTCTTACTTCAAAAATGGATTATACTGTTTCTCAAAACCAATCGATGTAGGATTTCCATGTCCTGAGAAAACCTGGGTGTCATTATCTAAAATAAAAAGTTTCGATTTAATTCCTTCAATCAGCTGATCATAATTTCCTTTATATAAATCTGTTCTTCCGATACTGCCTTCAAAAAGAACATCACCGGAGATCATGAATTTTTGTGCTTCGTTATGATAGACTACACTTCCCGGAGAATGTCCCGGAACATGATATATTTTGAACTTTTCTCCATCCAGATCAAGCTCATCGCCTTCCTTACTATATTCTACATCCACTTTTACAGGGTTGATCTGCATTCCGAATCTCATCCCGCTTGCCTGCAGCATATCCAGTACTTCCTGATCTTCCTGATGCATATGTACTGGCACTTTGAATTTGTCAAAAGCCCACTGAAGTCCCAAAACATGATCAATATGAGCATGGGTTAAAAGAATTTTCTGAATCTTCAGCTCTTTTTCAGTAATGAAATTATCTATAGCCTGAGTTTCCTGAGTATTCATGTTTCCCGGATCGATTAACCAGGCATTTTTATTTTCGTTATAGACGATGTAAGTATTTTCGCTCGCAAAGTTGAATACGAAACCTTGAATCTGAAGCATATGTGAATATTTTTTTATTCAAAAATACGATATTATTAAGAAAATGGCTATTTTTCGTTATCTTCGTCATAATGAAAACTTTGCGAATACTCTTACTTTCTTTGGGCGGACTGGTTTTTGGACAAAATATCCAAAGTATTCAGCTGTTCAACCCTCAGACCAATGATGAGACCCCTGTCATTAAAATTGGTGAACAATTGGTTTTAGGCTTTGATGATCTTACCAACGGCAGTCAGATCTACAGGTATACCTTCAAACATTACGACAGAAATTGGAATGAAGATAATCTGTTTTTTACAGAATTTGCTACCGGAAGTATGAATGCTCTTCTGGATCAGTTCCAGTATTCTTTCAATACATTACAGGCTTATACCCACTATAAACTTGTTTTCCCGAATGATAAAATCCAGCTGAAAGTCTCAGGGAATTATGAACTGATTGTCTACAAAGATTCGGCAGACCAGCCTCTGTTCAAAAAACGATTTTATCTTGTGGAAGATGTAACATCCGTGGGCTTAAATATTTCAAGATTTGCAGATGCAAAAAATCCCAATGCTAATCAGAGGGTAGAAGTGAATGTTTCTCCGAAAGGCGGAGATATTTCTTCCAATGTTAATTCAATCACGATGAATGTGATGCAGAATAACAACCCGAATATGGTGATTTCCAATCTTAAACCGAGCAGTGTTTTAGGAAATCAGGTATTGTTTCAGCAGATGAATCTTGTTTTTCCGGGAGATAATGAGTTTTATTATTTCGATAATAAAAATATGAATATGGCCGCGGATATGGTGCGTGCTGCTGAAATAAAAGATGATGTTAACCAGACTTATCTTCATCCGGTATGGGCGTTTCCTTTAAATTATCAGTATCAGCCGGATGTGAATGGAGCATGGTACTACAGAAGAAACGACTTGGGAAGAGAGAGAGACGCAGAAAGAGAAGCTGACTACTCATGGGTTCACTTCTATCTGGATTCCGATCCTGTGGATAAAGAAATTTATGTACTGGGAGGATTTAATAATTTTAAACCCAGCAAGGAAAATCAAATGCAGTATGACGCATCCACCAAACAGTATGTCGCGAAAATATTCCTGAAACAAGGTTTTTATAACTATGTATTGGCAACAAAAGAAGGAAGCGGTTCTCTGAACTTTGGAGAAATAAACGGTAATTTCTGGCAGACAGAAAATCTCTATCAGGCTTTTCTTTATTATGCACCTTTCGGAAGAAATTATGATGGTTTGATGGGTTATGGGGAATTCAGAACACCAATTGCCAACAAGAGGTAGGTAGTAATACGATAAAAATATCATATAAAATGGGGACTGTCTGTTAAGATGGTTCCTTTTTTTTGATTCTATTGAACAGAATTTATCCTCCAGACCGTAGATTAGGATTAATTTTTTACATTATAATGCACTGCATAGTGAAAAATAATAATTCACAAAAAATTGATTTCAGTTAAATTTTTTAACATAAAATTCATATTGCAGAAAAATTATATTTAAATAATTTTCTTTGTTTTAAAATCATCATTGTGTTTTATTTACTGATTTATAATATCAATTGAATTTTATTCATCGATTGTGTTGTTTTATTGTGAAAAGTTTATAAATTCGTCACCACAATCAACCATTATTAATATGAAAACGAAATTTATCTTAGTAGCAAGCGTTGCTGCATGCTCT
Source organism: Chryseobacterium sp. CP-77 (assembly GCF_036362765.1). NCBI lineage: Bacteria > Pseudomonadati > Bacteroidota > Flavobacteriia > Flavobacteriales > Weeksellaceae > Chryseobacterium > Chryseobacterium sp. CP-77. The sequence continues at coordinate 2,605,475 of NZ_CP143637.1, read as the reverse complement.
TTTGTCTTTGGGCAAAACACACCATCAAAATTAGTTCCGGGAAAAAGCGGATTACATGCTGAATTTATGAGATTTGAAAAAAATGCACCTTCCTATCAGGGAGCCCCTGTTTTATTTGACGAAGCTTCTCAGAGACTTTCTCCGGGGCAGGCTCGTAAACTCGGGTTAGAAAAAGATGCATTAGGCTTCGAAACTCAAAGATTTCAACAGACCGTTAATGATATTCCTGTAGAATACGGAATGATGGCGGTACAGACAAAAGACGGTAAAATTGTAGGACAATCAGGAAAATGGGTTATTAAAATTCCGAAAGGTCTTGACAAAACGGCCAGCCTTGCTGAAAATGCTGCTTTACAGAGCGCTTTGTCATTTGTAGGAGCAGAATCCTATAAATGGAAAAATAAAGAAGAAGAAGATTTTCTTAAAAAAGAAACCGGTGATCCCAATGCAAGCTATGCTCCAAAAGGTGAATTGGTTTATTATTCAAATCCTGATGATGACAAGCTGAATGATTTAAGACTAGCCTATAAATTCGATATTTATGCAGAAAAACCATTAAGCAGACAATATGTTTTTGTGGATGCTAAAAATGGAAAAGTGCTGGGAGTAGATGCCATTATTCACGAAGTAAACACACCGGGAACAGCCGTTACAGGATATAGTGGAACCCGCAGCATCACTACAGATTCTTATAACGGAAGCTACAGATTAAGAGAAACAGGAAGAAACGGAGGAACTTCAGTAGAAACCTATAACCTGAAAAAAGGAACAAGCTATGCTTCTGCGGTAGACTTTACAGATACGGACAACAACTGGAATAATGTTAATACCAATAAAGATCAATACGCTACAGATGCTCATTGGGGAGCAGAAATGACAGTGGATTACTTCTATACCAAATACGGACGTAAGAGTATTGATAATAATAATTTCGCTATTAAATCCTATGTTCACTATTCTACCAACTATTTCAATGCATTTTGGGATGGTTCCAGAATGACATATGGTGACGGAAGTTCCACAACCAATGGCGGAAAACCATTAACAGCACTTGATGTTTGCGGCCACGAAATTACGCATGGATTAACTTCCAAAACAGCTAACCTTGCGTATCAAAGAGAATCCGGAGCATTAAATGAAGGCTTCTCAGATATCTTTGGAAACACCATTGAACGTTGGGCAAGACCTACTCAGGCAAGCTGGACATTAGGAGAAGATTTCAATTATGTAATCAGAAATATGGCTAATCCTAATGCATACAGCCAGCCGGATACTTATATGGGAACTTACTGGAAAACTACCACAACTTCAGGTTGCGTTACTCCAAGCCAGTCTAATGATTATTGCGGGGTTCATACCAATTCAGGTGTCCTTAACTTCTGGTATTATCTGTTAGTAACAGGAGGATCAGGTACGAACGATAAAGGATTCGCTTATAATGTTTCGGCAATAGGACTTGATAAGGCTGGAGCCATTGCGTACAGAACATTGACAACTTATCTGACATCTTCTTCAACATATGCGAGTGCAAGAACCTATTCTATTCAGGCTGCTACTGATTTATACGGAGCAACCAGCAATGAAGTGACTCAGGTTAAAAATGCATGGAATGCTGTAGGTGTAGGAGGAGGAACTTCTCCGGCAGGAAAAATGGCAACCGCAGATACGGCGCTGTACACTATAAGCCCGAATCCTGCAACAGACAGATTTACCATCAACTTTGAAGGAAAATCAGGAAAAGGAATTGTAGAACTGGTAAGCCTTACCGGTAAAAAAGAAATTTCTGAGAAAGTTGAAATTACTGATGGGGTAAATAGACTGAACATTCAGCTTCCTTCTAATATTCTTCCGGGAGTATATATTGTACTGGTAAACGGAGAGAAAGCAGGAAACCTGATTAAAAAATAACCAAATCAAATCTTTAATATATTCAATGAAAAGGCCGCAAGTTAATTCTTGCGGCCTTTTGTATATTTTGAGTAAAAAAATTATACTAAATAGAAATCATTCAGTTTTTCTTCACAAAGTGTTTTTACCACTTCAATCCATCGGTCTTCATCATTCAGACACGGGATATAATGGAAATTTTCACCGCCGCCATGCATGAACTGTTCTTTTCCTTCTACAGAAATTTCTTCCAGGGTCTCAAGACAGTCAGAAACGAAAGCCGGACATACAATTGCCAGGTTTTTGATCCCTTTTTTACCAATTGTTTCCAATGTTTCGTCGGTATATGGCTCAATCCATTTATCTTTTCCTAATCTTGACTGGAAAGAAACAATCGTTTTTTCTTTAGGTAAACTCAATTTATCAATAACAAGCTGCGTTGTTTTATAACATTGGTGACGGTAGCAGAACTGATGACTTGGATTATCATCTCTGGAACAACAGTCGTTAAGGTTACAGGTCTTCGTAGGATCTGTCTTGTAAATATGCCTTTCCGGAACACCATGGTAAGAGAACTGCAATGCATCGAAATTTTCAGGAAGCTTCTCTTTAATACTTTCCGCAAGACAGTTGATATAAATATCTCTGTTATAGAAAGGCTGAATATAATTAATTTTTATACCGGGAAACTTCTTTTTTCTTACCTCTTCGGCCTTTTCAATTACGGTTTCCGTGGTACTCATCGCATATTGAGGATATAGTGGAAAAAGAACAATTTCAGTGACTCCCTGATCAACAAGTTTCTGAATACCGGCTTCAATGCTTGGTTGTGCATATCTCATTCCGATTTCAACGGGAACATCTACCACTTTCTGAAGTTTTTTCTGAATTTGTTTAGTAATAACAATCAGCGGAGAACCTTCATCTGTCCAAACTGTTTTATAGGCTTCAGCAGATTTTGCAGGTCTTGTTTTCAGAATGATTCCCTGTACGAGAAGTGCACGAAAGATCCAACGGTAATCAATCACCCTTTCATCCATCAGAAATTCATCAAGATATTCCTTTACGTCGTTTACAGAAGTTGATCTCGGTGATCCGAGGTTGACTAGTAAAATTCCTTTCTTATTCAATATTCTAAATTTTAATTATGAAACAGAGGTTCTAAAATCTGTTACTAATTTTGATACTTTGGCAAAGGTATTACTTTCAAGTAAGCCATTGCTTTCAAATTTGCCTTTTATCCCTTTTATTAATACCTGATGTTTATCATCTGCTGCGGCTCCGAGAGTTTTTAAGATCAGTAACAACTCTTCGTGTCCTTTTTCTCCGCTGGCAGAAGCCGTGATCACAGCAACAGGTTTTTCCGAAAATACCGTTGTGGAAACACACCATTCCAACAGATTTTTTAATCTCCCCGGGATACTGAAAATATATTCCGGTGTGGAAAATATAACACCTGCTGAGTTTTTAATATCCTCTCTGATCTTCAGAACCTCTTCAGGAGTATGATCATCCGTTAATGCGGTGTCAAAATGGGGTAGGAAAGATAAATCAGCATACATCTGAAAGTCTGTATTGTCCATATTTTCCAGCACCTGTTCCATCAGTTTCTGATTGCTGGAATTTGCCGAAGCACTTCCAATAATCACTACAATTTTTTTTCCGGGAGGCATTTCGGCAGTTTTATCCGTTTACAGCTTCCACTCTTTCTACCAAGTCCGGAACGAATTGTTTTAAGATATTTTCAATTCCGTTTTTCAAAGTAGCAGTAGAGCTTGGGCAGCCGGAGCATGCACCCTGTAGAAGCATTTTTGCTGTTTTATTTTCCTGATCGTATTCCATCAGAGAAATTTTTCCACCATCATTTTCTACGGCAGGAGCTACATATTCATTTAAAATGTCAGAAATTTTCTGCTCATCCTCTGTATAATCTCTGTTGATAATTTTCTCCACAGGATTTTCATGTTTCTGAGGTTCGATTTTTGAAATTTCACCTCCGTTCTGAAGATATTCGGCAATAAGGGCACGAACAGTCATCATCACCTGGTGCCATTCTACAGAATTATCTCTCGTAACAGCTACAAAGTTGTCTGAAATGAAAACTTCCGTTGCAAAATCAAACTCTTTAAAAATAGCCTGTGCCAAAGGAACTTCTTCAGCCGCTTCTTTCGATTTTACTTCCACAAAACCATCCATCAGCAGTTTGCTTGAAACAAACTTCATTACGTTGGGATTCGGAGTCATTTCAGCATAAATCTGATACATTTCTTTTTTCTTCTGAAGATAAATTCTCGGGTTGGCCAGTAATTCATCCTCAATTACATTTTTCAGACTTTCAGCTACATGTTCCCATTCTATGGTATCCTGTTTTGCTACAGCTACAAAATTAGCGGTAATGAAAACTCTTTCCACAAACGGATAATTGAAAAGTTCCTGTGCCAGAGGAATTTCTGAAATATCTGAATTTCTGTCCAGTTCCAAAGACCCGGGGATGAGATTGTAATCTGCTACAAATTTCATCACTTTTGGGTTTTCAGTTGGTTCTATAAGTACGGTACGCATTTTTTCGTTAAATTTGAGATACAAAAATACGCATTAGAAGTTAGAAGCTGAAAATTGAGAGTTAGATTTTTGCTATCACTGTAATTTAGAAGTTAGATATCAGAAATGATAGTATATTTTAATTCCCAATTGGGCACATTTTCACATTTCAAATTAATATTATGGCACTAATAAAACAGCTTTTAGGAAAAGCACCACAGATCGGAGAGAATACTTTTTTAGCAGAAACGGCAACTATTATTGGCGATGTTACAATGGGAAAAGACTGCAGTGTCTGGTATAATGCAGTGATCAGAGGTGATGTTCACTATATCAAGATGGGTGACAAGGTGAATGTTCAGGATAATGCAATGCTGCACTGTACGTATCAGAAATATCCTTTGAATATAGGGAACAATGTTTCCATCGGACATAACGCGATTGTTCATGGATGTACCATTAAAGATAATGTATTGATCGGAATGGGAGCTATTGTAATGGATGATTGCCTTGTAGAAGAAAACTCCATTGTAGGAGCTGGTTCTGTAGTGACTCAGGGAACACATATTAAATCCGGAGAAGTCTGGGGAGGAGTTCCTGCAAGAAAAATCAAAGATATCAATGCCCAGTTGCTGGAAGGAGAAGTGAACAGAATTGCAGATAACTATGTGAAATATTCATCATGGTATAAGGAGAATGTGAAGGATCATCAATTTTAGGATGTCAGGTGAATAGTGAATCGTCAATTCGCCGCGCTTGTCAGTTTTTTTGGATTGCAAAACTTCACCATCCACTTGCGGAGCAAAATTCACCATTGATCTGTTTAAAAATAAATATAAAAGCTCTGTTCTGAAACAGAGCTTTTTCGATTTGATATAGAACCTTTGCTTTATTGTTAATTATTGTCCGGCGTGATAAGTCTGATCTTACCATTGATACATTTGAGTGATGTAGGTGGCTCGATCATCATACAGTCAGACGTAATATTATACTTTTCATTAAAAGCTTTCACTTTATCCGTATACTCATTCACTCTTTGTAGGAAAGCTTCTTCTTTTTTCTTAGGATAGGCAATGTATTGCTGAGGTCCGCCACAGGCTTTTGATCCCATGGGAGCAAATGCCCATTCGCTGGCATCCGTACATTTTTCTCCTGATACTTCAGATTCAATAGAAGCTTTTAATCTATCCAGCTGTGCCTGTTCATATTTCTGACTGTCTTCGTCAGCAGGTCTGTCTGCAATATCAACAGGAAGATTGGTATTGGCATTCTTTGATGTATTACACGAAACTAAAGTTAATGTAGTACACAATACTATTGCCGGGATATGAAAGAATAATTTTTTCACAATAAACTTTTTTCTTTTTAAGAATTTTCAAAACTTATGCCAAGGTAAGAAATTCAAATTCATTTCCGTATTTTTGACGAAGATGAATAATCATTTTTTTGACTTAATAGAATATACGAACAGAAGTGTTTTTTTAACGGGGAAAGCCGGAACAGGAAAGACAACATTTCTTAATGATTTTGTAAGGCGTACCAAGAAAAAGCATATTGTAGTGGCTCCCACGGGAATTGCTGCCATTAATGCTGGAGGAGTAACCATCCATTCCATGTTTGGGCTGCCGTTGAGAACCTTTCTTCCTACTACAGAAAGGATAGATACCAGTTTGGCCAATAATATTGCCGATCTGATGCCTCATTTCAAATACCGTAAAGATAAACTCAAACTTCTGAGAGAGGTCGAGATCATTATTATCGATGAGGTTTCAATGCTGAGGGCTGATGTTCTGGATATGATGGATTTCTCTTTGAGATTCATCAGAAGGAATAATCAGAGATTCGGAGGGGTACAGATGCTTTTTATCGGAGATTTGTATCAACTTCCTCCGGTGGTAAGAGATGAACATATCCTCAAAATGTATTACAACTCACCTTTCTTTTTTGACAGCCATGCCATTAAAGAAATTCCAATCGTCACCATTGAGCTGACAAAGGTATACAGACAATCTGACGAAGAGTTTCTGGAAATTCTGAATGCGATCCGTGACGGCGATGTGGATAATATAGATTTTAATCATCTCAATGAAAGATATGATCCTGACTTTGATATGGGAAAAGAATCTTATGTATATCTGTGTTCTCACAACAAAATGGCAGACGAGATCAATCAGGAAAAATTAGCTGAAATAAAAGTAGATCCTCAGATTTATGAAGCTAAACTGGTAGGAGACTTTAAAGAAAATCAATTTCCAAATGACCAGTTTTTAGAACTGAAAATTGGAGCTCAGATCATGTTTATCCGAAATGATATTTCCGGAGAAAAGAAATATTTTAACGGAAAACTGGGTGAGATTATCGGGTTGGATGAAAATGAAATCCGTGTTGTTCTGGATGAGAGTGAAAGAGAAATTGTTGTCAAAAGAGAAACCTGGGAACAGAAAAAATATTTCCTTGACACGGATAAAAATATCAAAGAGGAAGTGTTGGGAAGTTTCGAGCAGTTTCCCATCAAATTAGCATGGGCGGTTACGATTCACAAAAGCCAGGGATTAACGTTTGATAAAGTGATTATTGATGCCGGGAAAAGTTTTACTGCCGGTCAGGTGTATGTGGCCTTATCCCGCTGCAGAACTCTGGAGGGCATTGTTTTAAAATCAAAAATTACTCCCGAAGTTATTTTCAAAGATAACAGGATTCTGCATTTCCACACCGATACGATTGCCAATGATCATGTGGAGGCGATTCTGAATCAGGAAAAATATGATTACAGCATCAGAAAAGTATTGCGAACATTAGACTGTACATGGTTTTTGAAAGAAGTGGAGGAGTGGAATAACCTTTCCATTGTCACCAAGAATATAGACCACGTTAAAACCAAACAGCTTTATCTTCAGTTGAAACATGAAGCGGTTAATCTGGGGAAAATTTTTGAAAAATTAGAACGAATCATTTTCCAGAAAGTCAATAATTTTATTGAACAGAAAGAAGAATGGTCCGAAATTGAAAGCAAATCAAAAGGTGCGGTTAATTTCTTTTTTACAGAAACCAGAAATAAAATATTCGATCCTTTGAAAGAATTTTATGCTGAGATAAAAGGTGCAAAAGGATTGAAACAATACAACGAAGAATTTAAAAGCTGGCTGGAAGACATTGAAGAATATCTGAACAGCCTGAGAGAGATACATCTTCTTGAAAAGAAACTTTTAGATGAAAAGAATGATAAGGAAATCAATCTGAAAATTGCTAAAGTTCCGTCCCAGGTTTTAACCTTCCAGCTGTTTGAACAGGGAAAAACGATCGGAGAAATTGCCTTGGAAAGAGGGCTGGTGAAAGAAACTGTTATTGGGCATCTTGCCAAATTTGCCGAACAGGGATTGCTGGACATCGCCAGAGTCATTACTTCGGATAAAATCAAAGCTTTTGAAGATGAATTCTATAAAAATCCACACGAAACTTTAACCGAGTGGAAGAATGCACTGCCCAATCATTTTGAATTTAACGAAATCAGGATTTTAATTAACCACTATAATTATAAAAAAGAAAAGAACTCGTAGGAGTTCTTTTTTTATGGAGTTCTAAAAGAATTAAGGATACATCGCATTGATGGTATTGATATCTCCGGTGGTAAATCCGGTTCTGGTATAAGTAAAATTGCTGTTGTCAGCTCTGGTAATCGTAGGCAGTCCGTTTCTGGAATATGAGGTCGGCCAGTACATCATCACCGAATTAATATTAAACGGGCCTATATCGGTTCCGGAATTATAGATATTGAAATTATAAGACTGTCCGCTTTGAATATTATTCCACAGAATTTTTACGTATTGATCTCTGTCTTTACGCGTATGCTCATGATAAAGTCCTACCGTGTGCCCCATTTCATGAATAACTGATCCTACAGAAATATACTGATCCAAAGAAATGGTTTGTTTTCCACCCTGATATCCGATGTGAGCCCAGCCATCAGATCCTGATGAGCTTCCGAAAATAAATTCCACATAATTAGACTGGTTGGTGCGGTAGATCCATTGTGTATTGGTTTTGTTATTGTACTCGCTGATGGCAGAATTGATTTTATTAACATTGATGGAACCCATATTGCTGGCAATAGTATAATAAATTTTACCATTCGGCCACCTTGAATAGCTGGCACCGCCTTTATTAACTTCATTACCTTCTGATAATTGTTTATCGGTAAGAACAATATCGCCCTGGAAAAAATTCATTCCGTTTTTTCTTTCATAGGTAATTTCCTGGCCGTTCAATTGTCCTTTTTTTACATTCTCTGCGTTGAATGCATTGGTTTGAGCTTCAGAAGTAATTTCCTCATTGTTTTTACTACATGATGAAAATGTGGCAGCAATAAGAAAACTCATAAAGACAGTTTTTCCTGTCAGCATCTGCTTATAAAACAGGCTGTTTGTTTTTTTGATCATATTAATATTTTTAAAATTTGGTATACGAATATAATAAATATATCTCTTTTTATTGAATTATTTTTGTTAAAATGTGCTTATTCGTATTGTTTATTTTAAAATCACTTAAATGAAAGCCCGTAAAATAAAAAAGGTTCTGAAAATGTTCAAAACCCTTTTATTTTTATTCGTTTAGCATATCTTGATTGACTCTGTAGCCAACGATTTTTATGTCTCCTTCTTTATTCTTCTCTAAAGTAAAAGATTCTTCTGTTTTCTTAGTCCCTCTTTTTACATTGTACATAAAGAAGTATTGACTCCGTGCATTACTTCCCTTCACAACCATTGTTTCCCATTTGGCAAGATTATATTCTTCAACGGGACCAATTGCATTGACTGTATTCATAAGTTTTACAAGTTTTTCTTTATCAGTCACCTTAAAAAACTTCTCACCAAATAACTTATAAATATCATCCGGATTTTTTCCGTATCGAAGTTCCCAATAAAATTTTATGGGAATTTTTTCACCATCTGTTTTGTCAGACTCTCTGTCTTTATAAAATTGATTGTAAGAACAGCTTATTAAAAGGAATGATAAAAGGAGCAAATAAATATTTTTCATTTAAATTTTAGTGTCTAAGATTAATTTTCTTCGGTTGTTATCATAAATAGTAGCATGATAACTTTCGTCTCTGAATTCAGTTTCTGTATTTTCTATTTCATTAAATAAGTTTTTGTCTGTACGGGAAAATTCAACAATTTCAAAATACTTTTCATCAATATAGTTGAAGTCTACCAGCTTTAGATAGTCATTAATAGAGTTTTTATCAATCATAATTTTTCCACCACCAAACTGATGTCTGTTGTGACCATTTTTCTTAACGCCGGACACCCAATATTCTTCTCCCGTTTCTATATCAAAATGATTAGCATTGATTCCTGGCCTTTTGAGTTTTTTGAGTGCCTTGTTATCGAAATAAACAGTTTGCCCTGATTTTGAGAATTCTACAAAACCAATCCATGCAGGTCCGTGATGACCATAGGATTTGTTTTCGATATACATTATTTTTCTTTTCATGTCATGTAATGATGTTGCAATTTACCCAAATATTATATATAAAATAAAGCTAAAAAAAATTTTTATTCCAATAGTTTTTCCCTGAACTGATCAATTGTTTTTATTAATTACAAAAAGTAACTAATGCAGTTTTTATGTTTTAAATTTGCCTTGTTTTTCAGATTAAAGAAAAATTAACATCATAACATGAAAAATTTTGAAATTTCTGTTTTAGATCTTGCCCCGGTAAAGCAAGGTAAAAGCATTCATGATACTTTTCAGGACAGCTTATCACTAGCTAATCACGCTGAAAATTTAAATTATAAAAGATTCTGGCTGGCGGAACACCACAATATGGAAAGTATTGCCAGTTCAGCAACCTCTGTTTTAATTGGTTTCATTGCCAATGGAACGAAAACAATCAGAGTAGGTTCAGGAGGAATTATGCTTCCTAACCACAGTTCTCTGATCATTGCAGAACAGTTCGGAACACTGGAATCTCTGTTTCCCGGAAGAATTGATCTTGGGTTAGGAAGAGCTCCCGGAACAGATGGCTTAACGGCGCAGGCTTTAGGAAGAAATCCTGCCATCATCAATGAACAGTTTCCAAGACAGATTCTCGAACTTCAAAGGTATTTCTCCAAAGAAAATTCAGAGGCGATGGTGCGTGCAATTCCCGGAGAAGGGCTGGATATTCCGCTTTATATTCTGGGATCCAGTACAGACAGTGCATGGCTGGCTGCAGAACTAGGTTTGCCGTATGCTTTTGCGGGACATTTCGCACCTGAGCAGATGGAAATGGCTTTTAAAATATACAGAGAACATTTTGAACCGTCAAAATATCTGGATAAACCATATATTATTGCCTGTGTTAATGGGGTAGCGGCAGAAACTTCTGAGGAAGCTCATAAAATTTCCACCACTTTATTCCAGGCATTCATCAATATTGTAAGAAACGACAGAAAACCTTTTGCTCCACCGGTGGATGATATGGATGACATCTGGTCGCCAATGGAAAAATCTATGGTATTGCAGAAACTGAGATATACTTTTATCGGAGATCAGGCCGAAATTCAGGAAAAGCTTAAAGATTTCCAGGAAAGGTTCCAGGTAGATGAGCTGATGATCAATTCACATATCTACGACCATCAGAAAAGATTGAGATCTTACGAGATTTTCAGAGCGGCTGCAGACTCTTTATCCAAAGCGTAATAAACCATTCATAATTAATTGGCAGATGCTTATTTTTATGAGTATCTTTGCACAAATAAAAAGTAAAATGTCAGATATTAAATTAAATACTATTCCAGAGGCTATCGAAGACCTTAGAAATGGTAAAATAATCATAGTAGTAGATGATGAAGACAGAGAAAATGAAGGTGATTTTCTTTGCGCGGCAGAACTGACAACGCCGGAAATTATCAATTTTATGGCTCTTCACGGAAGAGGGCTGATCTGTATGCCGCTTCCTGAAAAAAGATGTGATGAGCTTGGACTTGAAGTGATGGTAAGCAGAAGCAGCGATCCTAAGGAGACTGCTTTCACCGTATCGGTTGACCTTCTGGGTAACGGAACATCTACCGGAATTTCTGCAAGTGACAGAGCAAAAACAATTTTAGCATTGATGGATGAAAAATCCAAGCCTACAGATTTTATGAGACCTGGCCACATTTTCCCGCTTCGTGCAAGGAAAGGAGGTGTATTGAAAAGAGCCGGACATACTGAAGCAGCAATCGATCTTACGAATTTAGCAGGATTGAAAGAAGGAGGTGTGATCTGCGAGATCATGAATGAAGATGGTACAATGTCCCGTTTGCCTGAACTTCATGCTTTTGCCCAAAAACACGATATGAAGATCGTTTCTATCGAAGACCTGATCCATTATCAGCTTAAAAAAGGAAATCTTGTAGAGAGACTTGAAGAGAAAAAAGTAAAAACCCATTATGGTGATTTTGATTTTTATGCTTTCAGAGAAACTTCCAATGACCAGATCCACTTTGCATTGACAAAAGGAACGTGGACAGTAGATGAGCCTGTTTTGGTAAGAGTACAGTCTTCAGATTCTTATTTCGACGTATTGACAAGATTAAATAATGGGGAGAAACCTCTGTTGGAAAAAGTAACCAATATGGTTAATGAGGCTGGAAAAGGAGCTATTATTTTCATCAACAATGTTTCTAATTCTGAAAATACATTGAGAAAACTTCAGCAGTTCCTGAACTATCAGGACGGCCAGGAGCAGCATCCTACACTGGCGTACAACTACAGAGATTATGGAATCGGAACGCAAATCCTTAAGAATTTAGGAATCAACAAGTTTAAAGTAATCACTCAAAACCCTAATATCAAACCTCAGGTTGGAGGCTATGATGTAGAGGTTACGGAGATGGTACAACTATAAAAAATGAATGGTCAATAGTGAATTCTTTTCACATTAATTGACTGTTTATAATACAAAATTATAAGGTTTAGGATTTTTCTAAACCTTTTTTTATTTTTAGACCATGACTGAATCTTTAAAAAAACACATCCGGGGATATATTGAAATTTCAGACGAAAAGCTGGAGAAATACTGCAGTGCTTTCAGTTTAAGGAAAATAAAGAAAAAAGAATTCCTCTTAAAAGAAGGAGAGATTTGCGAATTTGAAGGGTTTGTAGTAAGCGGATGTTTTAAAGTTTTTCATACCCATCATAATGCAGCCGAACAGATATTGTATTTTGGAATCGAAAACTGGTGGATCTCCGATATTGATAGTTTTGTGAACCGTATTCCCTCTAAACTCAATATTCAGGCGCTTGAGGATAGTGAAATCCTTCTTATTCCCAAAAAAGACAAAGAAAAACTGTACGCTGAAATGCCGGAGATTGAAAGATTAATGAGGCTTAAATTTCAAAAATCAATTATTGCCCTACAGCGTAGAATTATTGATAATCTAAGCAAACCTTCAGATGAACGCTATGTTGAGTTTTTAAAAGATTATCCGCAGACAGCCAACCGTTTAACGAATATTCAGATTGCAGCATATCTGGGAGTAACTCCGGAATTTATAAGCAGAATCCGAAAGAAAATTGTCAGTAAAAGCTGATGACTGAAAAAATAAAAAGTCCCGAAAGTTTATTTGTACATGCTTTCGGGACTTTTCTATGTTTGATAATAGTCTATTTTAGCTTAATATAATTCCGTCAAAGTTTCGGAAGCCATTCAGAAAATCTTTTACCATCATTCTTTTTTTACCTTCCAGTTGAAGTTCAAGAGGGTAGTAGATCCCATCCTGAGTGTAAATTTTAAATTCATTTTTTGAAATATCAAGAGTTCCGGCTGGTTTTCCGTGGTCAACAAGTTCAAACTTACCCCCGAATATTTTTAGTCCTTTTTCTTCGTTGTCAATCTTTAAAGTAGTGAAAGCTGCAGGATAAGGAGACATTCCCAGGATAAACTGATGAATGGTTTTTGAAGGCTGTTCCCAATTGATCCTCGTATCTTCCTTGAAAATTTTATAAGCATTTTTAGGATGTTCTACATGGGGCTGAGGTTTCTCTTCAATAGCATTTTCAGCAAGACCATCCAATGTTTTAACCACAAGGCCTGAGCCCATTTCCATGAGTCTGTCATGAAGGCTTCCGGCATTTTCATCCGGTAAAATTTCCATTTCCTGCTGAAGAAGAATATTTCCTTCGTCAATTTTTTCATTAATAAAGAATGTAGTTGCTCCGGTTTTTTCTTCTCCGTTGATTACAGCATAATTGATGGGTGCAGCACCCCTGTAATCAGGAAGTAATGAAGCATGAAGATTGAAGGTTCCCATTTTAGGCATCTCAAAAAGCACTTTAGGCATCATTCTGAAGGCAACCACTACAAAGACATCAGCATCCAGTTTCCTAAGTTCTTCCAGGAATTCAGGGTTTCTCAACTTTTCGGGCTGAAAAACAGGAATATTATTTTCTTCTGCATAGATTTTTACCGGTGATTGGTGAATTTTCTGCCCGCGTCCGCTTGCCTTATCAGCAACAGTTACAACACCTACTACCTGATGGTGAGATTGGTGGATGGCCTCCAAAGAGGTTTTTGCAAACTCAGGAGTTCCTAAAAAAACGACTTTCAATGATTTCATACTGCAAAGATAAGTTTTTGAGCTGAGAGTCGGAAAATATCAGGGTTTGAAGGTAGGAGAGTTTTAGAGTATGAGCGTTTGAGAGTAGTGGATTTAGGCAGGTTGAGGGTCATAATATTTATCAATCATTGTTCATTGCATATTACTCATTACTCATTACTCATGATTAAGCGCATATGTTCTGAAGTTGAGCATTCTTACCTTTCCTGAATCCAAAAGGAAAATCAGATTCTCCAGTATATTTTCTTTGGAATGATAGCTGAGCTGGATAGATAGTTCTTCAATGGTAGCCGATTTTTTTGCCAATAAATTAATGATCTGTTGAGAAATATTCTTACCAAAGATAGACTGCTTATTTTTTTCGCAGACCGAACACTGGCCGCAGTTTTTTGAATTTTTTTCACCAAAATAGGCTAAAATTAGTTTCATTTTACAATAGTCGTTATTTTCTACGTAAAACTTCATCTCTTCCCATTTCTGGATTTTATTCCTCTGAATATGTTCAAATAATTTCCAGTAAGCGCTGTTCACAGCTCTTTCATCACGGGGTTTCAGGAATTTAATGCTGGCTAATGCCCCGTCTATATATTCAAGGTAATTCTTTTGTTGAAGCTCTTTCAGACGTTCTTTGATTAAAGGAACACTGATATTGATTTTGTTGCTGACCTGTTGTTCGCTGAACATCACTTTATGCGTAGTAATTCCTGATAGGGTACGGAAAAGGAGTTCTATGAAATGGCCATCTTTTTGTGGCAGCTGATCGATCTCATCAGCTTTAATAAAAAGTTCGAGCGAAGACAGACTCTTGTTATCATTGTAGTAGACAATTTCCTGGTTGTGCAGAAAATTGAGGACATTGTTGATCTTGGCCTTCGATAGTTTTGTAAAATTCTGTATACTGAGATGATTCAGTTGAAATGTCTTTTCCGGAAGTTCAAATTCAGCTACCTGAAAAATAGAGTAGAGATAACTAACGATTTTCAAAAACTCAGCTTTGTTGGGTGTCTGGTTTTTTAAAACCTGATCAAAATTCAATAGTTCCTGTTTGTTCCAGAGCATGAAAGCAAAACTGTCTTTTCCATCTCTTCCGGCCCTTCCGATTTCCTGATAATAGTTTTCAAGGGATGCAGCGGGAGAATAATGAATGACAAAACGGACATTATCTTTGTCAATACCCATTCCAAAGGCATTGGTAGAAATAAGGACGTGATTGTCACTGTTATTCCAAAGATTCTGTCTTGCATTCTTTTCTTTGGTTGTGAGGCCGGCATGAAAATAATCTACATTTTTCAGTTGATTTTTCTTTAGAAATTCTGCCAGCAGTTCAGCTTCTTTTCTTGTTCTTACGTAAACAATTCCGGAATCATTGCTGTATTTTAGAATATCAAAAACACGCTGAAATTTATCAGAAACTTCATCTGTGAAAATTTTAATGTTCTCTCTTTTAAAACTCTTTTGAAAAACAAAAGGATTTTTCAGTTCCAGTTTATTTTTAATTTCTTCCAGCACTTTCGGAGTTGCAGTTGCAGTTAAGGCAAGGCAGGGAATCTCCGGGTTATTACTTCTGAATCCTTTTATATTCTGATAGCTGGGCCTGAAATCCTGTCCCCATTCTGAAATACAGTGCGCTTCATCAACGGCAATGAAGGAGAGCTGTATTTCTTCCATATTTTGAATAAACTGAGTATTGGTAAGCCTTTCAGGGGAAACATAGAGCAGCTTGGTAAGTCCTTCTTTACAGCGGTCATAAATGGCTTCAGCATCATATTCATCCAACTCTGAGGAAAGATATTCTGCTTCTATACCACGGGCTTTAAGCTGATTCACCTGGTCTTTCATCAATGCCAGCAAAGGAGAAACAACAAGGCAGGTTCCTTCTTTCAATAAGGCTGGTAGTTGATAGCATAAAGACTTTCCTGCTCCTGTAGGTAAGAGAACCAGGGTATCTTTTTCATTAATAACAGCATTGATAATTTCTTCCTGAGAATCTCTGAAGTCGGTATAACCCCAGAAATACTTAAGAGTATCATATTTTAGCTTTTGAAAATCCTGCGGAGAAATCATGTTGTAAAAATAAGGAAAGAATTAGGACAAAAAAAGTCACGCAGGGCGTGACTTTCATATAATATATCAATATGTTTATTATTTAGCTTCGAAGTATACTCTTCTGTTGGCTCTGTTTTTCCATTCAGGGCACTTCGTTGCCGGTTCACATTCAGGATATTTAAGGTCTTTTTCACCTTTTCCTATTGCCTGTAATTTACCTGTCTGAACACCGTTTTTGATCAGATAGTTCTTAACGTTGTTTGCTCTTCTTTCAGATAGTTTCTGGTTGTAAGCATCAGTACCTCTTGTATCTGTAGCTCCGATTACATTGTAAGAACCATTTGAAGAATTAATATAGTTTACTGCATTATTTAAAATTGGAGTATTTGAAGGTAAAATTCTGTCAGAATTCAGGTCAAACTCAATTCCTTCCAATTTAGTTTCTGTTTCTACTACAGGTCCTGTTGTAGCTACAGGACATCCGTTATTTTCAACAGGTCCCGGAACAGTTACACACTTATCGTAAAGGTCAATTACACCGTCTAAGTCAGTATCAAGCGCAACTCCGGCACCGTCCACTCTTGCCCCTGCAGGAGTATCAAGCTGTCTGTCCCAATCGTCGCATACTCCGTCGTTATCAGCATCACCTTTTTTACATACTTCAATATCCTGATTTTTGTTAGCCAGTACATCAAGTTTATAATAGATTTCCTGAAGCGGATCATGCCACATTAAGTGAGATTCATGTTTTCCAAGTTTAACAGAAAGACCTAAAGTAGCGTTGAAGAAGTTGTCTGAAACCTGCTCAGAACGTTTGTTGATAGCGCTGTATTTATCACCTCCACCGTCAAATTCATCATCTCCGGTTACTACATACATTAATCTACCTTCAATATCGATTCTTCTGTTCACTTTGAATTTAAGACCTGTACCAGCCTGCATGAACATAGAACCTAATTCGAAAGGTTTGATTTCCGTCATTAATCTTTGTCTGTTGCTTCCGTCTTTCTGATATGCTCTGTACGCAATAGTACCGATACCAGCATATCCGTGAAGTGCCCATCTGTAAGGAGAATGGTTGTCAACTCTTCTTAACAGGTTGGAAAAGTTAATATCTCCTAAGATAGAGATCGCGTCATACTGAGTTCTTGCTCCTACTGCTGTTGCATCCGGTGCTGAATTTTTAGTATTGAACCATCCTTGTCTGGTTTCACCTCTGTCATACTGTAAATTGATCCCAAAAGCATGGGTAATCGCTTTATCAATACTTACATAAGCTGAATATCCAAAAAGGTTTTTACCGTTACCATTTTTGATAGAGGTTAAATCCGCAGACTGAAGAAGTGGAGCACCCACCCCGGCAGAAATAGACCAATCGTTAAATCTTTTAGATTGATTGGTGAATGGGGAAACATTAGCAGATCCCGAAGAAAATGTATTAGGATATTCTCCTTTTGAAACTGCCGTTGAGTCTTGTGCATACGTGGCAGAAGGAATTGCCAAAGCTAATGCAACAATTGCTAAACTTAATTTCATAGTGTTATTTTTTTAAGTTAAGTTATTTTAAATGATTTTTTACGCTAAAAAGTGATATTGTGTTAATTTTTTTCAAAACAAACGTACTGATTACTAATGTGTTTGTACAATTGTCCTGAAAATAATGATAAAGGTATGTAAAAAAATTCGTAGTAGAAAAAAAAAATAAACCGAAAAGAACAATTCTTTTCGGTTTATGAAGTATTTGAAATTATTTCTTCTTTTTCTTAGCGGGAGCTTTTTTGACTGCTTTTTTTACAGGAGCATCTTCATAGTCTTTCTTTTTGATAGAATCCCATTCCGAACTTTCTACAAATCTTACAGTAACTTTTCTGTCCGCCATTCTTTCAGCATCTGAAGCTGATGCAGGGATAGTAGCTTCAGCAGAACCTACCCCTCTTGATTTCAGCACATTTTGATTGATGCCTCTGTTTTCCAGAGCTCCAACTACAGCTGCTGCTCTTTCTTTAGACAATCTAAGGTTGTATGCTGCATTTCCTTTGATATCTGTATGTCCTGTTAACAGGTAATTACCTCCGTTTTCTTTGATAATTGAAGCAGCCAGATCCAGTTTTTCATTAGATTCAGGTCTGATGGTTGCTTTGTTAAAGTTGAAATAAATATCTTTAAGGGTTTTCTCTACTTCTACAGCAGTTTGCTTGTTATCTTTAACAACAGGACATCCATTGTTTTCAACAGGTCCTGGAACTGTTACACACTTATCGTAAAGGTCAATTACACCGTCTAAGTCAGTATCAAGCGCAACTCCGGCACCGTCCACTCTTGCCCCTGCAGGAGTATCAAGCTGTCTGTCCCAATCGTCGCATACTCCGTCGTTATCAGCATCTCCTTTTTTACATACTTCAATATCCTGGTTTTTGTTAGCCAGTACATCAAGTTTATAATAGATTTCCTGAAGCGGATCATGCCACATTACATGAGACTCGTGCTTACCTAGTTTGAAAGAAAGACCTAAAGTAGCGTTGAAGAAGTTGTCTGAAACCTGCTCAGAACGCTTGTTGATAGCGCTGTAAGCATCACCTCCACCGTCAAATTCATCATCACCGGTTACTACATACATTAATCTACCTTCGATATCGATTCTTCTGTTCAC
Organism: Chryseobacterium sp. CP-77; assembly: GCF_036362765.1. NCBI lineage: Bacteria > Pseudomonadati > Bacteroidota > Flavobacteriia > Flavobacteriales > Weeksellaceae > Chryseobacterium > Chryseobacterium sp. CP-77. Next base: position 2,586,767 of record NZ_CP143637.1, on the reverse strand, counting down.
TTTGAACTTCAGACCTGTACCAGCCTGGAAGAACATAGAACCTAATTCGAAAGGTTTGATTTCTGTCATCAATCTCTGTCTGTTATTACCGTCTTTCTGATATGCTCTGTATGCAATAGTACCGATACCTGCATATCCGTGAAGTGCCCATCTGTAAGGAGAGTGGTTGTCAACTCTTCTTAAAAGGTTTGAGAAGTTGATATCTCCCAAGATAGAGATCGCGTCATACTGAGTTCTTGCTCCTACTGCTGTTGCATCCGGTGCTGCATTTTTAGTATTGAACCATCCTTGTCTGGTTTCACCTCTGTCATACTGTAAATTGATCCCAAAAGCATGGGTAATCGCTTTATCAATACTTACATACGCTGAATAGCCAAAAAGGTTTTTACCATTACCATTTTTGATAGAGGTTAAATCTGCTGACTGCAGAAGCGGAACACCTGCTCCTACTGAAACAGACCAATCATTAAATCTCTTGGATTGGTTGGTAAATGGTGTAACATTGGCAGATCCTGAGGAAAATGTATTGGGATATTTTCCATTGGAAACTGCTGTTGAGTCTTGTGCATAAGCGGCAGAAGGAATTGCCAAAGCTAATGCAACAATTGCTAAACTTAATTTCATCGTGTATTATTATTTGATTTCTTTTTTGAAAAAGAATTGTAAGGCTGTTTTAATTATTTAATCGGGCATCCGTTATTTTCAACAGGTCCTGGTACAGTTACGCACTTATCGTAAAGGTCAATAACTCCATCAAGATCCATATCCAAAGCAACTCCGGCTCCATCTACTCTTGCTCCTGCAGGAGTATCAAGCTGTCTGTCCCAGTCATCACATACTCCGTCATTGTCTGCATCTCCTTTTTCGCAGACAACAAGGTCTGTACTTGCATTTTCAAGAACGCTGGTTCTGTAGTAAGCTTCCTGAAGCGGGTCATGCCATGCCAGATGAGATTCGTGCTTTCCTAGTTTGAAAGATACTCCTAAACTTACTGTCCAGGCGTTATCAGATCTTCTGGAATTTAACATGTTATATTTTGAACCTGGAGTGGAAGGATCATAATCATTAGGATCTGCCCATCCGCCGCCATCGAATTCATCATCACCACTGATAATGTACATGGTTCTTGCCTCAACGTCAATAAGTTTTGAAACATTGTATTTTATTCCCACACCTCCCTGATAGAAGATAGAGTTGATATCAATGTCCTGTTTAATGAATAAAGGAGTTCTTCTTGGCGTATTGCTCCATCTGAATTCGTCGTTATCATGCAGTGATGTTCTGAACCCTTGAAGTCCGATACCCATATATCCATGGAAAGCCCATCTGTACGGAGAGTGGTTGTCTACTCTTCTGAATAAGTTCGAGAAGTTGATATCCCCCAATAAAGAGATGTTGTCAAACTGTGTTGTTGCAGTAGCTATTCCTGATTTTACACCTTCAGCACCAGGAAGCTGGGCTGTCTGTTTTGTTTCTCCTCTCATATACATAAGGCTTAGCCCGAATGCATGTGTGATTTGTTTGTCCACGCTTACGTAAGCATTGTATCCCCAATTAGTCTTATCCTTGCGGATAGATTTTAAATCGGAGTGTACCATAAATGCAGGACCTCCTCCAACAGAAATAGACCAGTCTCTGAAACGTCTGGATTTATTGTCAAAGGGTTTTACATTAGCGGAACCTGAGGAGAATGTATTAGGGTACTCTGTGGAAGAGCTTACTGTTGTGCCGCTGTTCTGTGCGAAAGCTGCAATTGGCAATGACGTAGCCAATAATAATAAACCTAATTTCATACAATATGTTTTATGTTTTAAATAAAATCTTTTAATAATATCCTGGAAAAATCCCTTTCAAAAAGATGTTTTTTATGAGGGATTTCTAATCTTTCTGATTTAAAATTCAACTCATTATACTTAATGATATCAATATCTATTATCCTGTCTGTGTAACCTCCGGATACTTTTGAATCATTAATTCTTCCCATCTCAACTTCTATATTCTTAATACAATCAAGCAGTTGAATGGGTGAAAGATGTGTGAATATTATTGCTGCAATATTACAAAAAATATTGGAACTGGCAAACTCTACAGGGTCCGACATTAAAAATTCGCTGGTTTGTGAAATGTAATTTCCGGCTTCACTGATTTTTTTTAATGCAAGCTCTACATTTTTTTTTTGCTCTCCTAAGTTACTTCCCAGTAACAAAACGACCTTATGCTGCGACATATTAGAAAATTGATTGATTTATGAGAAGTTTCTTCAAAAATGTTTTGGCAAATATAGTCGCAATTATCATACTTTGCGCTCTATTTTTCATCTTTTTCATCATGATGCTTGTGTTCAGTGCAATGGGGAATGATAAGTCGGTGGCGGTGAAAAAGAACTCAGTTCTTACGATTAATTTAAAGACCAATATAATCGATAGTCCTACCGAAGAAGAGATGGGATTATTCGGGATAGGTGCCCAAAATAAAAGTATTCTTATATATGATGCATTAGAGGCTATCAACAAAGCAAAAACGGATGATAATATTAAAGGAATCAGTATAGAAGCCGATGACTTGTCTGCAGGCCTTACGCAGATTGATGATCTTAGAAATGCTATTGAGGATTTCAAAAAAAGCGGAAAGTTTGTATACGCTTATGGAAACGGAGTATCACAGTCTGCTTATTATTTAGGATCTGTTGCTGATCAATATTATCTGCATCCGGCAGGAATGATCGAATTAAAAGGTCTTTCTACTGAGGTTACTTTCTTCAAAGATTTTGCAGATAAATACGGAATCGGAATCGAAGTAATCCGTCATGGTAAATTCAAGTCTGCGGTAGAACCTTTTTTAAGAAATGATATTTCTCCTGAAAATAAAGAACAGTTAAGCACTCTTTTGAATGATCTTTGGAAAAATACATCCAATAAAATGGCGGCTTCAAGAAAAATTGATACTGCTCAGTTCAGAACAATTACAGACAGCTTATACGGAATGATTCCTGAGCAGAGTTTACAATATAAACTTGCGGATAAGCTGATCCAGAAATCCGAATATGAAGATCTTCTGAAAGCGAAGCTCAATGTAAAGGATAAAGAAAAGCTGAACAAGATTTCTTTAACAAGTTATATCAATTCTTATGCGGATGAAGATAAATCGGGTGAAAAGATTGCAGTGCTTTATGCTTCAGGATCTATTAATAACGGAGATGAATACAATGATATTCATTCCGAGAAATATGTGAAGTACATCAAAAAACTTCAGGAGGATGATAAAGTGAAAGCGGTTGTGTTCAGAATCAACTCTCCGGGAGGAAGTGCCAATGCTTCAGATGAAATTTTATTTGAATTACAGCAGCTGAAAAAGAAAAAGCCACTGATCGTTTCTTTTGGAGACTATGCTGCATCAGGAGGATATTATGTAGCAATGGCTGCAGATAAAATTTATTCGGAACCTAATACACTTACCGGTTCTATCGGAGTCTTCGGGGTGATGCCTTACTATAAAGGTATTGCTGCTAAAAACGGAATTCGTGCGGATATTGTTTCTACCAATGCCAACTCTATGTATTATTCCGGATTAAACGGAGTGACCCCTTACGGAGTCAATATGATGACAAGAAGTGTAGAAGGTACCTATAAGAGATTTGTTCATTTTGTAACTCAGAACAGAAAGAAAACTTTTGAACAGATTGATAATGTAGGAGGCGGTAGAGTATGGAGTGGTGTTCGTGCCAAGCAAATTGGATTGGTGGATGAATTGGGTACTTTAACTGATGCTGTGAAATTTGCCGCTCAGAAAGCAGGAATGAAATCTTACCACGTAGAGGCTTTCCCTAAGAGAATGACCCCGTTTGAACAAATCTTTAAAGACCTGAATGAGGAAGATGTTTCGGCACGAATTATTAAAAATAAGATAGGGAAGTCCAACTATGAGATTTTGCAGCAGATCACAAACAAAAAGCTACAGTCTGAGGTGAAAATGGAAATGCCTTATCAGATCAGAATCAACAACTAACTAAATTTTATATTGTATACAAAAATCCCGGACCTGAAATTTCAGATCCGGGATTTTATTTTTTATCAGCGTTACTATCAGCTTTTCTTTGTTGCCATTCCATAAATCCAGAGAATGATTAAAGCTCCTCCGATGGAGAGAATCCAGCTTCTCGGATTCCAGAATGAAGTAACATCTCCCCAGTGTAAAACGTAAACTCCTATAGCTCCTCCTACAAATGCTCCCAGAATTCCAAGGATGATAGTGATAAGCCATCCTCCTCCCTGAGTTCCAGGCATGATCATTTTAGCGATAGCACCTGCAATAAGACCGAATAAGATCCATGTAATAATTCCCATAGTTGCAAATTTTTTTATTGTTAATATTTTAAAAATGATTTGTTACTAATATAAGGGAAAACATGATATAAATCATCTTTTCTTGAAGAATGAGTCTACAAATTCCGTACCATTAAAAAGTTGTAAATCCTGCATTTTTTCGCCTACACCAATATACTTCACCGGAATCTGGAACTGATCGGAGATACCGATAACAACACCTCCTTTGGCTGTTCCGTCCAGTTTTGTTACTGCCAAAGCGTTTACTTCTGTTGCTGCTGTAAATTGTTTTGCCTGTTCGAAAGCATTCTGCCCTGTAGAGCCGTCAAGTACCAATAAAATTTCATGAGGTGCATCAGGAATCACTTTCTGCATCACTCTTTTGATCTTGGAAAGCTCGTTCATCAGGTTGATCTTGTTGTGAAGTCTTCCTGCAGTATCGATGATGACAACATCTGCATTTTGAGCTACAGCACTTTGTACCGTATCAAAAGCTACAGACGCAGGATCCGATCCCATTTCCTGTTTTATAATGGGAACACCCACTCTTTCGCTCCAGATAACAAGCTGGTCAACGGCAGCCGCTCTAAAGGTATCTGCAGCTCCAAGAACTACTTTTTTACCTTCCGATTTGAACTGATGAGCCAGTTTTCCGATGGTTGTTGTTTTTCCCACTCCATTTACTCCTACTACCATAATGACATATGGTTTTTTGGAAGTATCTATATTTCCCGTACCGGCATGTGGATTTTCAAGCAATAATCCCGAAATTTCTTCACGGAGAATTTTGTCAAGTTCGTTAACGCCTACATATTTATCTCTGGCAACACGTTCTTCAATTCTTTCAATAATTTTGATAGTGGTAGAGGCACCTACATCGGAAGCAATCAATACTTCCTCTAGATCATCCAGAACTTCATCATCTACTTTGCTTTTACCGACTACGGCTTTCGTCATTTTTTCAAAGAATCCCTGGCTGGATTTTTCCAATCCTTTATCTAAGGTTTCCTTTTCTTCCTTTTTGAAAATATTTTTAAACCAACTCATAGTTTTAGTTTATTCTTATTTATTTTTAATCACTGCTGTGGCTTCTACTTCTATCAACACATCATCTCTGAAAAGCCTGCTCACTTCTACAAGGCTGCTTACGGGAGGATTCTGAAGATTGACATACAAATCCCTTACTTTTCTGAAATCAGGTGTTTTTTTGATGTCTGTGGTGTAGATGACCAGTTTGATAATATCTTTTCCTGTACCTTCATATTCTTTCAGGATGTTTTCAATATTTTTGAAAACCTGCTGGGTCTGCTCTTCAATCGTATTTCCCACAAGATTGCCTTCCGTGTCCAGAGGAACCTGTCCGGATAGCAAAATCATTCTGGAATTTCCGCAATCAATGCTTACCGATTGAGATAATCCTTTTATGCTGAAAACTTTCGGCGAACTTTTATATTCTACAGTATTCATTGTTTTCTGACTGAATGAAAATAAAAAAGTTGCTGTGCAGGCCAGAACAAGTATCTTTTTCATACTTTACTGATTAATAATCTGGTGAGCAAAGATAGCAAAAAAACTACCCAAAACAGGAGTTGTTTTTTTATATGTAAACAAAGTCTTTATTATTTTTATCTCCTGATATTCAGCAGCAGGGTTTTTATTACAGTCTGATCAGGACACTGATTGCCTTTATAAGTCAAATTCGTCTCCCAGGCGTGCTATATTAAAACCTTTTTCAATAACCTGTTTACTCTGTCTGCTATCCGGATTTAAAATTTTATTGGTATGGTTAAAATGGATAAAGAAAATTCTTTTTTTATATTCAGGCGACAGGCTTTTAAACAGTTCCATACTCTCCACAACAAAAGGATGCGGGATATCCTCAATATTTCTGTAGCCGATTTCTTCCGAATCATAAAATGTACCGTCCAGAAATGCATAATCTACTGTTTTTATGAGATCTGTAATATGGTATTTCCACTTATTCCATTTATCTATATCCGGAATGAATAACGCTTTTTTATGAGGTCCTTTAATAAGGAAACCCACTGTTTCCGAATATTCATCACGGTGAGGAACCTGTATAGGAGTGACCTCTAAATGAGAGTTTACCTTTATTGGTGTTTCATTTTGCATCTCATAGGGAATAATATTATTCAAACGGACCAGCTGGGACCATGGCCCACTGGTTTCAAAGAACTTTTTAAGCCTTGGCATGCTATAGACGGGAACATCCTTGGAATTCATACCTTCTTTTCCTAAAAACATAAGACCTGTATAATGTCCGATATGGGCATGGGTAATAAATATACCATCAGGCACGGCTTTCTTTGGATCGGCTGAATGCTCCATCAGGAATTGCAGCTGCTGAGTGAAATCCGGGGTGGCATCGAAGATATAATTTTTCTGCACCTCTTTGTCGATGACTCCCAGAGAAGATACTTTTCTGTCGGGCCGGGGATGTTTCCAGAGATCCACACAGCATTCTTTACGGCATCCGATCTGAGGAGAGCCGGCATCCTGTACATTTCCCAAAATAATAATTTTTACTTTCTCTGTAGAGCTTCTTTTATTCTGAAGGGTTTGAGAATGATAGGAAGGCGCGGTGAATAGTATGGCTGAAAATAAAATAAAGAATTGCTTCATAATGTGTTTTTTATGAAACGAATATAACAAAAAAACTACTCAAAAAATGAGTAGTTTTTTATATTGTAAACAAAGTACTGATTATTTTTTTAAATAACCATCTACTTCATCAGCATTCATTACTTTTTCTTCGAAAACGTAAGCTCCTGATTTAGAAGACTTAACCATTTTCACCACTTTAGTCATCTTCTTAGACTGACCGCTTTGTAGGGTTGCTACTACTTTCTTTGCCATGGTAAGTTATTATTTATAAATTACTTAATTTCTTTGTGAATGGTAGATCTCTTAAGAACAGGATTGTATTTTTTCAATTCCAATCTTTCTGTAGTGTTCTTTTTATTTTTTGTAGAAATGTATCTTGACATTCCTGGCATACCACTTTCTTTGTGCTCTGTACATTCAAGGATTACTTGAACTCTGTTTCCTTTTTTTGCCATGATTTATTAATTCTTTTTAATCAATCCGTTTCTAGTAGCTCTTTCAATAGCTTCCTCGATTCCAATCTTGTTAATCACTCTCAATCCATGAGCTGATACTTTCAGTGTAACGTGCTTATCTTGCTCCGGAAGGTAAAACTTCTTCTCTAATAAGTTAATTTCAAAACGACGCTTCGTTTTGTTATTAGCGTGAGAAACGTTGTTACCAACCATTGCACGCTTTCCTGTTATTTGGCAAATTCTTGACATATCTCGATGTTCTTATTTGTATAATATTTGAGAGTGCAAAATAACGAAGAATTTTTTAGATAGACAAATCTTTTGGAAAATATTTGCAAATAAGTGGCTGATTAATAATATTGAATTTTTAAAATAGCAGAATCCTTGGGATACAGCAGATAATCAGTGCTGATATATTTCATACAGCCTTTTTTTCACCCGGAAAATTTAATATTCTATCTTTGTTTTTAATTAATCTAAATAAAAACAATTATGAAGAGGATCTATATTTTATGTTCTATGGTACCAGTCAGCATCATGGCTCAGAATTTTACTGAAGTACAGACTAGTATGAATGATTTTTATTATTCTGCTGCTGATATTGCAGATATAGACAACAACGGTACGCTGGATATTGTACTCAACGGAGCGATAGATGCTGATGGCGATGGAAATGTGGACAGTACGTATAATGAAGTATATCAGAACAATGGAACAACATTATTACCGTTTGCAGGGTTGGGAGCAGATGTGACCCATCTGGGAGATATTAAATTCATTGATTATAATAATGACGGGTTATGGGATATTATTTCTACAGGGCTCAGCTATATGGATGTTGTTAATTATAAGCAATACCGCTTCAAAAACACCGGGTCAGGATTTGTAAAAGAAGCGGAGCTGCCGGGAAAAATTTATGGATCCCTGGAAGTTTTTGATTTTAATCATGACGGAAAGCCTGATTATGCCCTTAATGGAACTCAATACGCTCACGGAGGAGGTTTTGGAAATAGTCTGGATTATTACAAAAATACGGGCACCGGTTTTGATCTTACAGAAAACTGGGTAGATGGAACCCAGAGCGGGAGCTTTAAAGTGGTAGATCTTAACAATGATAATCTTCTGGATCTTGTGATTATCGGATCAGACATCAACGGAGATGCTATATCCAAAGTATACATGAACCAGACAGGAGTTCTGACTCCAACACAGGATCTTGCGCCTGTCTCAGTGGGGAAAATAGATTTTGCAGATTTTAATGCTGATGGATTTCAGGATATCGTGGTGATTGGAAGAGATGTCAACGATGATGCCTATTCTGCTGTTTTAATGAATGATGGTACCGGAGCATTAACTCCTCATATAATTCAAGCAGGCGATATTTCTGATGTTGCACTAAGTGTCGGAGATTTAAATAATGACGGCTATTACGACTTTATTATTTCAGGAAATGAAAATTATAATGCTGTAGTGAAAACCTATATCTATGATGTTTCCAATCATACATTCAATGAAGGAACTGTAACGGGAATTACTGCCCTTGGAGGTCCCGGGCTGGTACAGCTTTTTGATTTTAATAATGATCATCATCCGGACATCTTATTGGGTGGATTCGACTGGTCTGCTTCAGATCTGCCTTCACTGACTAAAGTATTTAAAAATAATGCTGCAGAAGCAAACGCTAAACCTACAGCACCAACGCAACTGAATCTTACTAAAAACGGAAACCGTTTCAATTTTACATGGAGTGGTGCTTCTGATGATAAAACTCCGGTGAATGCATTACGTTATGAGATCTCGGTAGGAACAGCGCAGGGAGCCCATGATATTGCGAAATATGTGGTAACGACACCATCATGGTTTCTTGAACTTGATCCTGCTGTCCAGAATGTATACTGGAGTGTGAAATCAATTGATGCTGCAAAAGTATATTCTGACGCTTCTGCACAAAGTGTGTTGGGAACAGCGGAAATCAAATCTGAAAAGCAGCTTGTTATCTATCCGAACCCTGTGTCCGATAAAGTCTATATCAAAGGAGAAAAAGTTTCAGAAGCTGAAATGTATTCGATGGACGGAAGAAAACTGAATATCAGTATCAATGGAGATCAGTCTATTGATGTTGCTCATTTGCCTAAAGGAGTTTATTTACTAAAACTGAAGATAAAAAACGAAATAACCACCAGGAAACTTACGATTAAGTAATTGAATCAATTCTATCTTCTATCAATGAGAAAAGCCAGACGTCCAGCTGGCTTTTCTCTTTTTTATGGAACAAAATCTGTATGATCTGCAGATCTTGTGTTATTCGTGCGTAAATTTGTGCAATTAGTGTTTAAAACTAAGCTTTCTTTGTTTTCTTTTTGAACCATTCAATCAGATAGTAAAACAATAAAAATCCTAATGCAAATATGGAAAATCTTGAAAGAAGATCTCCTGCTCTTGTATAAAATGTCATTGTATCATACAGGTTTACCTTTGCGAATAAGGCTGTCTGGTCACCATAAAAAGTATCGGCTGTGATCTCTCCTTTAGCATTGATATGCGCTGAAATTCCGCTGTTCGCAGCACGGGCAATTTCTCTTCTGGTTTCAATAGCCCTCAGTTTGGCATAAGATAGAAGCTGTTTATGTCCCTCTGTAACGCCCCACCATGAGTCGTTGGTCATAATACCTAAAAAGTTAGCTCCTTTTTTTACATAGTCTGTTACAAATTCACCATAGATGCTTTCATAGCAAATAATCGGAGCCATTTTTCCTTTATTGTAAGGATTTGAAAAGGCAACTCTTTCTTTATCTGTTCCCAGAGAGGCTACTGTTCCTCCCAGATTCAGCATGGCATCTCCCAATAATGGTTTTAAAACATTCATATAAGGAAATATTTCAACACCTGGCACCAGCTTTCCTTTATGATAAGCCTGTACTTTTTGACCGGGAACCAATTGAATGGCAGTGTTATAACTGCTCACCCAAACACCACTATTAATCTGATATGCTTCTTTAGGTAAGCCGGCAGGATTATAAAAGAATCGGTGTGAAGAAATTCCTGTAGCAAAAACAGATCCGGGATGATTTGATAAAAATCCTTTGATATTGTTTAAAAGTAAACTCTTTTCAAAACCTGTTTCGGAAATGGATCCTCTTCCCGGAAGAGCGGTTTCCGGGGCGATATAATAATCAATCTTGCCTGTCGAGTTTTTTTCAGCAAGCGCTAATAAATCCTGTTCTATGGTCAGACTGTCTTTCGAGTATTTTTCAGCATAAGGATCAAGATCCGGCTGAAGCATCAGAACATTAACCTGTCCGGTTGGCTTTTCATCAAAATTGTTATACCTGATTACTGAAATAATCATTGGCAGAACAATTAAAGCCGTAACAATAGTGGAGTTTTTGATCAGGTCTTTTCTCTTTCTTCCGGCTTCCCATGTTCTTACAGTATAAAAAATCAGAACATTGATGACAAGAATCCAAAAACTTCCTCCGGTTGCTCCTAAGGTATCATACCATTGGATCAGTTTCGGATAGTCTGAGAATACATTCCCCAGGTTCAGCCATGGCCATGTCAGTTCCCATCCTAAGTGAAACTTTTCAAAACTCATCCAGATGGCAATTAAAAATCCTAATCCCCAATACGTTCCCTGGGCATTTTTGTACCAGTGATAACATTGGAATACCAGAGAATATAAAAGAGAATTGACTAATACAGGGAATAAAACAGCCATCAGTGAGTGGCTTCCATCCGGATTCTTTGAACCATACAGCCATCCTGTAGTGACTACGTTCCAGATGACAAAGCATAGGTAAGATAATCCGAAGACTACCCAGCTTTTCCTTTTATAATCAGAAAATTTTGAAATGCCATGTTCCATCATCAGAAGAGGAACAAGGGCAAAAAATATAAAAAACGGAACCCCATAAGTTGGCCATGAAACCGACAGCAGCATTGCTGAAATAAGTGTAAGCAGAACGTATTTCATTAAATTATTTTAATATACAAATTTAATGTTTTTGAAATGAATATATTAGCAGTTCGATGTTAAAGAAAATTTATACAATCATTATTGTTCCGTATACTCTGTTTTTGCTCTATCTGATGTTCTTGGGAATGGGCAGATTTCAGTATGAGGAAAATCTCATCACGGTAGAACCTGTTTTTTCTACGATTAAATTTATTCAGGGACCCAATAAAACTATAGATATAGTAACCATTGTTTTGGGTAATATTATGATGTTTATTCCTTTTGGATTTCTGGGCTGGGTAATTCCCGGACTGAAAAAGCTGAAACCTCTGATATTTGGTTTTATTTCATGTATTGTTATTGTGGAAGCGCTTCAATATTTTACCAGAATGGGAATATTTGAGGTAGATGATATCCTCCTGAATACTTTCGGGGTATATATAGGATGGTTGCTACGCAGATTTTTGGATAGGAAACTTAACTATTAAGTTCTTTTGCACGCTTTTCGGCGTTCAGAATTCCCTGTTTCAGAATTTCTTTAAAACTGTTTTCTTCAAATGTTTTTAAAGCAGCTTCAGTAGTTCCTCCTTTGGATGCAACATCTTTAATCAGTTCTTCAAGATTTTTTTCCGAATTATTGATCAGATGGTAAGCTCCCAGCATGGTCTGTTTTACAAAAAGTTTGGAAAGGTTTTCTTCAATTCCCATTTCAATGCCGGCTTTAATCATAGCATCAATAATATAATAAAAATAGGCAGGGCCGCTTCCTGACAGAGCTGTAACTCCATCCAGAAGTTCCTCATCCTCCAGATAAACCGATCTTCCTGTGCTGTTTAATAATCTTTCAATATTGATTAACTGGCTGAAAGAAATTCCATTGGCCGCAGTATACCCTGTGATTCCCATTCCCAGAAGGGTAGGAGAGTTCGGCATTGCTCTTACCACAAGCGGATGATTCAGTAATTTCTGGATTTTTTCAATATTGATTCCCGCCATGATGGATAAAATCATCTGGTTTTCTTTGAAAGTAAATTGAATATTTTGGGCAACCGCCTGAAAATCCTGAGGCTTTACTGCAATGATGATCAAATCAGCATCAATATCTTTTACTTCTTCAAAAGTGGAGATTTTGGACTTGGGAAATTCCTCAGCTATTTTGGAGATTTTTTCCTGGCTTCTGATAATAAGATGCAGATGTTCAGGTTTGATCAGTTCGTATTTTAAGAATGATTTCGAAAAAGAAAGTCCCATATTTCCGGCTCCAAGAATAGCTATTTTCATCACAAATTGTAATTTTTAAGCTAAAATAATGATTTTCCGGAGACTATGTATGAATTGATTCTGAATTAATTTTTTGTTGGGTGAGCGCAAAGGAGCAAAAGTTTTAAATAATATGCCGTTTAAAGGCGCGGGAGCATTTCGACTTCGCTCAAATATGAGATTTTCAGCAAGGGTGAGAATGAAATAAGATAAGGTTAATCCTTTTGTAGTACAAAGATCGAACAGTATTAAATGTTATCGAAGATAAAAATCCTCCTATGTTTGTATAAGTTATAATTTTCCTTATCTCAATTATTATCTTAGCAATAAAGTGAATAAGGATGAGAGTTGAATAAAAATCCAATAGTTCAAAGAAACATATTCGGCGCAAGAAATCACCTCATCCTTTTTTATCTTTTAGAGTCAGAACAGAATGTAAGGAATTAAAAACAACTTTTAATATCCAGAATATCCAATTAGGAGAAAAGACGAAGGAAGATTCCTCACTTAAACAGAATAAAATATGAGAGTATTAAAACAAGTGGCAGGTATAGATGTAGCTCAACAAGAATTAGTAGTTACTTTAGGTTTTCTATATGAAGATCAGACTATAAAATTTATAGCTTATAAGGTATTTACAAATACAGATACAGGAATCCAATTATTGATTAATTGGGTTGAAAAACAAATTGTTGAAGGGCTGGAAATTCACTATATTATGGAAGCCACAGGGATTTATCATCAAAAATTTGCTTATTATCTGGCTGACAATAACAAAAATGTCTATATCGTTTTGCCTAATAAAATAAGCAGTTATATAAGAACTCTTGATATTAAAACGATAACTGATAAGAGTTGTTCTCAGGCTATTACTCAGTTCGGTCTTGAAAGAAAATTAAGTGTCTGGAAAAAGCCTGATCAGACTTATAATGAGCTGCAACAGCTGACCAGAGAGCGAGATCAAATTGTTCAGGAGCGGAGTGTAATAAAAAATCAACTCCATGCGGAAACTGTTCAAGCTCGTCCTCATTTAAAAAGTATAGAAAGAATGCAAGCTCGCCTGAATTTACTCAACGCTCAAGAAAAAGAAATAAAGAAAGATATCGATACTATTATCAATACTAATGCTGTAGTAAAACAATCGATAGAACGACTTACAACGATACCTGGAGTTGGTGTTTTAACTGCCGCTACTGTTTTGGGAGAGACCAATGGTTTTGAACTGATTAGAAATAAGTCTCAATTATCAAGTTATGCGGGTTTAGACGTTAGGGAAAAGCAATCTGGAACATCAGTAAAAGGTAAATCACGAATATCCAAAAAAGGAAATAGAAGCTTAAGAAAATGTTTGTTTTTACCTGCTCTAACAATTGTGAAGTGGGATGATAATTTTAAAGAAATTTACATAAGGCTGACCTCAAAACATGGAATAAAAATGAAGGCTCTAGTAGCGATCCAAAGAAAAATATTAGAATTGATCTATATTCTTTTTAAAAATGAAACGGTCTATGACAGTAAGTATAAATCAAAAAATAGCGTGAAAACTGAGATAGTATAGCACGCTACAGAGTCTAGCTCTGGGCCGACTTAAGAAACAAATTTACAAAAAAATAAATTTTATTTGCAGGTTAACACAGAATCTTGCGCCGTAAAATACTAACAAAGAAAATAAAAGATCCTTGCGACTGTGCACTCAACCAACACTTACAGATAATAAGAAATAAAAAAAAGACTGAATTCATACGAATCAGCCTTTATATATTTTTAGATTAAATAATATTCACTTCCCGTTCAAGTTCTATCCCGAACTTTTCCTTTACAGAATTAATGATCTCTGTAGAAAAATCAAAAATTTCTTTTCCTGTAGCATTTCCTGTAGCATTGATGATGACCAGAGACTGCCGTTTGTGTGAAGCTACATTTCCGATCTGCTTCCCTTTCCATCCACATTGCTCAATCAGCCAGCCGGCAGGAACTTTTACCCCATCTCCATTCGGATAACCCTGAATATTTTCAAATTTTTGTTTTAATGCTTCAAACTGAGCTAAAGGGATGGTTGGGTTCTTGAAAAAACTTCCGGCATTTCCAATTTCTTTAGGATCCGGTAATTTGCTTTGACGGATATTGATCACTGCTTTTGAAACATCCTGAATGGTAGGATCTTTAATGCCAAGATTTTCCAGTTCAGATTGGATCGCTCCATATTCGGTTTTGATATGGTGATCTTTTTGGGTTAGTTTAAAAGTAACTTCCAGAATAACATATCTGCCTTTTCCTTCCTGTTTGAAAATAGAGTCCCTGTATCCGAATCTGCATTGTTCAAGATTAAAAGTTCTCAATTCAAGATTCTCCAGGTCCAATACTTCACAGCTTACAAAAATATCTTTGATCTCTGTTCCGTACGCACCGATATTCTGCATCGGAGAAGTTCCTACATTTCCCGGAATTAAAGAAAGATTTTCAAGGCCTCCATAATTTTTTTGCAGGCAGTACATTACAAATTCATGCCAGTTTTCACCTGCTTTTGCGGTTACCCATACCTCATTTTCATTGATGATTTCTTCGGAAATACCTCTTAAATTAAGTCTGATAGCAAGACCATCAAAATTTCTGGTAAGAAGAATATTACTTCCGCCTCCCAGGAACAGAAGCTGAAGATTTTGGGTCTTCGCGAAAATGAGTACCTCTTTTAATTCATCAATAGTATTAACTTCAGTGAAATAACGGGCTTTGGCTTCAACACCAAATGTGTTGTAAGGTTGTAATGAAAAATTTTCCTGCATGTTTTTATTGGTATTCTTTGGGGAGAATTTTGTCTAGTTGTTCTTTAAGTTGCTGTAACTGCTTGTAATGTAAAGTATCTGCATAAGCATTCACATAGATATGTGATTTTTTGGGAGTCCGGATCTGGAAGGTTTCATCTGTTCCGTCTACAGACTGTTGGCTTGGAGAACTTTTGATATGGTCAAGATCTACAATATTGATCGTTGATACCAGCTTTTTCCAGGTTTCGGCATTCATAGCAGATGACCACGCTTTATGGGTTTGATTGGCTGTCATCCCTTGTTCTGCAAAAACAGAATCTTTTGTGGCCTTCACAATTCTGTAGTTTCCCAGATGTCCTCCGATGTCGGATACGCTGATGAAGGTAATCTCGTGTGGATTTTTTTGAGAAACAGATGGCTCTGTCTTTTTGGAATCACAGGAAAAAAATGCCGACAGCAAAAGGATCGAAAACAGGATTTTCAGATGGAATTTTTTTGTTGTCGGCATCAGTATATTTTTACAGACTGAATTCTTCTCTGTACTTCTTTAAAGCTTCTTTAAGAATTTCAGCACTTCTTTTTAAATCTTCTTCTTTCAGTACATAGGCAATTCTTACCTGTTTCTTACCTAATTCAGGATCGCTGTAAAATCCTCCTGCAGGCGCCACCATGATGGTTTCGTTATTAAGAGAATACTTTTCAAGCAGCCACTGGGCAAATTTTTCAGTATCGTCTACCGGAAGTTCTGCAACACAGTAGAAAGCTCCTCTTGGTTTAGGGCAGATCACTCCTGGAATAGCATTTAAAAGATCTACCAATACATTTCTTCTGTGGGTATATTCTTCTCTTACAGCTCTGATGTAAGGGCCGTCATTTTGGTGTGCTGCTGTTGCTGCAATCTGTCCTAAAAGAACCGGGCTTAATCTTGCCTGTGCAAAAAGCATTGCTGCATTGCGGATCTTGTTGGAACGTGTCACCATACACCCGATTCTTACTCCACACATAGAGTAACGCTTGGATTCAGAGTCAATAATGATACAATTTTCAGCTAATTCAGGGAAATCAAGCATTGAGATCTGCTGCTTTCCATCGTATACGTATTCTCTGTATACTTCATCAGAAATGATGACGATATCATATTTCAAAGCGATTTCTGCCAGTTTCTGAAGTTCCTCACGGGTATAAAGATATCCGGTAGGGTTACCAGGGTTACAGATGATGATCGCTCTTGTTTTTTCTGTAATTTTTTTCTCAAATTCTTCAACAGGCGGCAAAGCAAAACCAGTATCAATTGTAGAAGGTACAGCTACTACATTCACATCAAATGTGCTGGTGAAACCATTGTAGTTGGCATAGTAAGGTTCTGGGATAATGACTTCATCACCTTCGTCACATAGAGTAGAGATCGCAAAGTTAAGCGCTTCAGAACCTCCGTTGGTAACAATGAAGTTATCGGGAGTAAGATCTGAGAAGCCTAATGAATGATAATATTTAGTAAGGGCCTTTCTGTATTCTATATTACCTTCAGAAAGAGCATATTCCAATACTTTTAAATCGATGTTCTTTAAAGCATTTAAAGCTGTTTCCGGAGTTTCAATATCAGGCTGTCCGATATTAAGGTGGTATACTTTTATTCCTTTTTGTTTTGCTTGTAACGCAAAAGGAACCAGTTTTCTTACCGGCGATGGCGGCATATGCAGTGCTCTGTTTGAAATATTCGGCATTGTTCAAAAAATTTGTATGACAAAAATAGGATTTAATTTCTCAATAATAAAATTAAGAATCAATAAGAAGATGTTTCATTACGTTTTATGTTACCTTTAAAATTTACTTATTAAAAGGTTTTTAATATTAATTTTTCATACATTTTAAATAAAGGTTGTGATTTTGTTAAAAATAATGTTTTCGTATTATTATTTTTCTTAAATTTCGCCTCAAATGTGATTAAAATGGTAATAAATTTATTTTCTAGAGTAATACCTGCTATTGCTCTGTTTTCAGCCACGGCTATGATGGCTCAGAATTATCAAACCATGCCCATTTCCTCAGGCTTTACAGCTGATGTAATCGCTAACGGCATCGGTTCTTCCACAATTACTACAAACAATGACGTAGACGGAGTTTCTTACGCTTTTGTAGCTAAAGATTTTCAGTTAACCTCCACAAGTGCAGCTATTACGTATGGTATTCCTGTTGACGGGATTATTAATTCTGTAGTGGCAACCACTCCGGGACTGAGTTTTCAACTGGCCGGTCTGAGTGCGAACAACTCTTTAAGACTGGCTGCAATTAATGATAACGGAACCCTGGCATTTACAGCACCGAAAGCTGCAACCAAGCTGTATATGCTTGCAGTAAGTGGAAGTGGTACTTCTACGGTAAATGTAGTAGTGAATTTTACTGATGGAAGTTCGCAGACGTTTTCAGGGATCAGTCTTGCTGACTGGTATAATGGACCTAGTTTTGCCATCCAGGGAATAGGAAGGATTAAAAAGCCCGGGGCTACTCCCAGTGCCGGTGATGATATTCCCTCTCCTGAGGGCGGAACCAATCCAAGATTATATCAGGCTGAACTGGCTATAGATGCTGCAAATCAGGCAAAACTAATACAAAGTGTAACGGTAACCAAAGCAAGTGGTTCAGGTATACCGAATATTTTTGCTTTTTCGGCAGATGCCTATTCGGATTGTATGCCTCCTGTATTGCAGGCCGTTTCCGGAATCACAGCCAATTCTGCTTTAGTCTCATGGACAGGCAGTGCTGCCAGTTATGATGTGTACCACAGTACTTCCAGCACAATACCGGCAAGCTCAGTAACACCTACTTATCCGGGAGTAACAGGAACAAGTACAACAATAGGAGGTCTTAATTCCAATACAACCTATTA
Organism: Chryseobacterium sp. CP-77; assembly: GCF_036362765.1. Lineage (NCBI taxonomy): Bacteria > Pseudomonadati > Bacteroidota > Flavobacteriia > Flavobacteriales > Weeksellaceae > Chryseobacterium > Chryseobacterium sp. CP-77. The sequence continues at coordinate 2,568,498 of NZ_CP143637.1, read as the reverse complement.
TTATTGGGTAAGATCGAATTGTAATACAGCAACCGGACAGAGTGTATGGTCTTTTGCAGGAACATTTAAAACGGCCTGTTCTACTTTCACGGTTCCTTATACAGAAAATTTTGATACGACAAGTACAGGTTCACAAAGTAATAACAATGCACCAAGCTGTTGGGCATACCTGGAAACTCCTTCATTTTCGGGGTATGGATATGTAACGACCACCAGTAATTATTCAGTACCTAACGCTTACTATCTATATAATTCAAGCGCTACTACAGGAAATCAGATGTTGGTAGCACCTCCAACGGTGAACCTTTCAGACGGGACCAAACGTGTGAGATTCTATGCAAAAACAGGAACAACAGGGACTACATTGTTAGTAGGTACTTTATCAAACCCTGCAGACCCTGCTTCTTTTACACAGATAGGAACTCCTATTTCTCTTACAACCACGCATGCACAATATACTGTGAATATTCCTGCAGGTTCTGATTTGCAACTGGCATTCAAACATGGTTTAGGAGGTACTTACCGTTCTATTTATATTGATAATATTACCGTTCAGGATATTCCATCCTGCCTTGAGCCGACTGCAGTTGCAGTATCCAATCTTACAACGAACTCTGCATCAATTGGCTGGACAGCTCCTCTTTCGGTTCCTGCAAATGGATACGAAGTATACTACAGTACAACGAATACTGCACCTGATGCATCTACTGTTTTGAACGCTTCCAACTCTGTAACTTCTGTTACGACTTCTGCACCATTAAGTTCATTATCTTCTGATACCAATTATTATGTATGGGTAAGATCTGTATGCAGTGCTGCTGATAAAAGTATCTGGAGTGAAATGCTTACATTCAAAACAGGGTATTGCTTACCTTCATCTACTTCTCAGAATTCATGGCTTTCTGACTTCAGTTCTACAGGAGGACTTGTAGATATGGCTTATTCATCCGGTTCAAGTGTTGCAGGCGGATATCAGAATTTAACAACAACCAGTAACAAAATAATCAATGCTCCTGGATCCAGTACTTCCGTATCTTTTACGGTCGGTGGCCCTACATGTGGAATCGGGGTTTGGGTAGACTGGAATAATAATTTAACTTTTGAAGCTTCAGAAAGAATGTTTGTGACCAATACTTATGTTACAAGCACGTCGGGATCTATCACTGTGCCTGCAGGAACACCTCTTGGATCTTATAGAATGAGAGTGGTGACTGATTATAACAGTACAGCCCCTTCAAACCCTTGTTCTGCTATTTCAAGAGGAGAATTTATTGATTTTACCTTTGAAGTGGCTACCTCTTTATCCACTTCAGAAACGAATCTGAAGAAAAAAGAAGTGAATGTATATCCTAATCCTTTTAAGGATGTGCTTCATGTTGCAGATATCAAAAATGTAAAATCTGTAACTGTTACAGATGTAGCGGGAAGAGTAGTGAAAACTATTGACAATCCAACTAATGAACTTCAGTTAGGGGAATTGAATGCCGGTTTATACTTAGTGACGATGAACTTTAAGGATGGTTCAAAATCAACAGTAAAAGCCATTAAAAAATAAAATTTTTTGAGTTAATAATTTCTGTAGGCAGCTGCATTCGTGCGGCTGCCTTTTTGTTATAAGGGGTAATTTCCTGACTTTAATATTCCCATTTTTATGAGATAGATTATTTCAAAATTCCGGGATTTATTATTGAGAACAGGTAAATAATATTCATTACTTATTTTTTTTGTGTTAATAATTTTAGTTTTTTTGTAGCTATTTTTTACAATTTAAGTCAATATGTTATTTATTGTTTTGTGAAATAGCTTTTTTATTAGTGGTTTTTTATTTTTGGATTAGATTAAACACAAAAAACCTCTCACTATGAAAAAAAAACTATTTTTAGAAAAGCTTTCATGTCTTGCTGTATTCTCTACCGCTGTAATGCAGGCTCAGAATTATCAAACCATGCCGGTTTCTTCAGGCTTTACAACCGATGTCATCGCTAACGGGATGGGTTCTTCCATGATGAGTACAAGCAATGATGTAGATGGAGTTTCTTACGCTTTTGTAGCTAAAGATTTTCAGTTGACACCCACAAGCCCAGCTATTACGTACGGTATTCCTGTTGATGGCATTATCAACTCTGTAGTTACAACAACTCCGGGACTTAGTTATGTTTTAGGAAACTTAAATGCGAATAATTCATTAAGGCTGGCTGCTGCCAATGATAGCGGAACTCTTACGTTTACAACTCCTAAAGCTGCTTTTACATTGTATATGCTTTCTACCAGTGGTAGTGGAACATCTAAGGTGAATGTAACAGTCAATTTTACGGATGGAAGTAGCCAGGTATTTTCCAATATAAGTCTTTCTGATTGGTATGGAGGAGCTAACTTTGCCATCAAAGGGATTGGAAGGATAAAAAGAACTTCAGATGCATTAGAATCAAGTACTACAGATCCGAGACTTTATCAGAATGCATTGGCAATAGATGCGGTAAACCAGGTGAAACCTATACAAAGTGTGATGATAACTAAAGCAAGCGGATCGGGTTATCCTAATATTTTTGCATTTTCAGTTGACGAAAATATACAACTCAGTACCGCTGAAGTAAATGGTCTTAAAAAAGGAGATATTTACCCGAATCCTTTTAAAGATGTTTTTCATATTAGTGATATAAAAGGTGTTAAAACTATAACGGTTACAGATGTAGCGGGAAGAGTAGTGAAAACTATTGACAATCCAACTAATGAACTTCAGTTAGGGGAATTAAATGCCGGTTTATACTTAGTGACGATGAACTTTAAGGATGGTTCAAAATCAACGGTAAAAGCCATTAAAAAATAAAATTTTTTGAGTTAATAATTTCTGTAGGCAGCTGCATTTGTGCAGCTGCCTTTTTTTGTGACCAGTTTTGATAATAACTGGACAAAATATTATCAGAAAATGTCCATAAAATTATTATACATTTGCACCGAAAACTATAATATCCATGAATAAATTTAAACTATTTTTTTTAATACCATTATTTTATTCCGAATTTTCCCAGGCTCAGCGAATTGATAAAGAAATAATCAGTTTCCAGCTTTTAAAAGAGCCGGTTTTTCCTACGGAACTTTCCAACAGAAATTATACGATTACGGTAAGGTCTCCCTACAACATTACAAAAGATGATGTCATCAGAATTTCAAAAGAAGACCACCAGAAAAAGGTAGACAATTACCAGACTAATGTTGAAAATGCCAAGTATGAGCATCAGGAAAGATTAAAAGACTATGATGCTGAAGTAAAAAAACTTCAGGAAAAATACAAACTTGAATCTGCAGAATACAGCAAATTGTCAGCTGTTGAAAAAATTGCAGCAACCAATGGAGCTCCCGTACTGAGGCTTCCTTCAAGACCTATCCTTAATATTCCTCCAATGCCGGTGTACCAGCAGCCTGATCTGAGGGATGCTTTAATTGTGGATAACAAAATTCTGGCTTCTCAAATTGATGTGACCGGTTTTTCAAAAGGTGGAAATTATCTTGATATTGTCATTGAAATGGAAAGAACAAATTTTCAGGACAATCAGGGAAAAACTTTTGCCAACCAACCTACAAAAATCACAGCGAAGCAAGGCGGCGCAGTAAAGCTCGATAAAACCTACTTCTCAGATTTTGCAGAAATAGCAAGCGTTCCGACTAATGAAATTAATCTCAATGCTCAGGAAAAAAGATTCCTGCAAAGAACGATCGACCGCACAAGAAATATTATCAATGAAAACTTCGGGTATCAGACGATTAATTCTACGGTGACATTGGCGACGGTAAAAAACAAAGGAGAGTATGATGATCTGGAGAAAGCGTATATCTATGTGACGACCAATCTGAAAAAGCTTCAGGCGAAATCGGATTATGCACCGAACAAAATTGCCATGGAGAATATGCAGAAAGGAATTGATCTCTGGAAAACAGCTTTAACAAAAGTAAATTACAACGATAAGAAAGCTGTTTACAATCAGAAGATCGGAGAATACCTTTATTTTAACCTGATAAGATTGAATATTGCTTTAGGAAACTATCAGGAAGCAGAGAAATATTTAAATGAGTTACAGGAGCATTTAGTGGATATTAAACTATCCTACGATGCTAATCTTGAACTGAAAAGATTAGAAGAAAAAATTTATAATAACTAAAGAAAACGATATGATTAAACAGATTATTGCTTCGGCATTAATTACCGCTTCCGTGTACTCTTATGCACAGACGAAAGTAACAGAAGGAACAAAATTCACAGTGGATGCCAATCTTGAAACGGATGATAAACTGGTACTGGCAGATGATTACAATTCTTATATGTTCAGTGTTATCAATATTGACGGATTGATGAGAAATGTTTTCCCTCACAAGAAATTACTGATGAGAAAACTGGATCAGAACGGAAGTCTTGTGGATACTTATGTGAAAGATTATGCCAACAAAACGAATGGTGTTCTTCACAATTATCTGGGGTCGCAACAGATCGATGATGATAAATTTATAGCATTTACGGAAGAGTATTTCGGAAAAGAAAACAGAAAGGAAGTATTCCAGCATGTTTTCAGTAGAAAGGAAGGGACTTTTACAACAAAGAGTATTGCAAAATACAGCATCGAGTCTACCAACAAATCAGGAACTACTTATGTCCTTTTCTCAGAAAACGGGAAATATGCAGCCATATTCAATGACAGATATGCGAATAAAAAGACAGATAATGTCAATGATGTGCTGGTAATGGATTTAAGAACACTTTCTCCGGTCTGGAACAAAGAAATCACATTGAGCAATGATTATGTTGAAAAGTCTTTGACATTAACCAACTCAGCGAAAATCGTCCTATTACGTAAAGCCGCAGGCTGGAAAGAATCTTATAAGCTGGAACTGGTTTCCAATACTGAAGATAAAGACCTTCCGTTCGATGATAAATATATTCCTGAAAAGTTATATGCTTTCAGTAAAAATGATAGTGATTATCTGGTGACTTTTGGAAGGAAAAATGCAGCGGTTACTGTTGGAGCAAGTACTTTCGGAACGGTAATGTACTATGATATGAAGTCTGGGAAAGCAGTCATCAGCAATACCAATCTGGCTGGAAGCAAAGATATGAGCGATGTGAAAGTCATTAAAACGATTGTGAAAGGGGATGAAACTTTAATGGCTGTTCAGCAGGAGACGGTGACAAGACCGATGCCTACAGCAATGAACCGTTTCCCTGATCCTGTATATTCTCTGGATGCGGGAATGCTGATCAAGTTTAACAAAGAAGGTGAAGTAAAGCAATTCGTAGCAGCAGGAACTTCTACAGGAAAAAGAATTCATGTGGTTGAAGCCGGAGACAAACTTTATATTTCTGCTTTTTATCCTAAAGGAGCATTTGGTAATACAGGATTTTCTATGAAAGTTTTTGATTTTGCCAATCTGAAACCTCAGGAAGTAAGCCTTGATTATAAAGGTAGAAATTTCTTCCAGAACTACGGTTTTGCAGATGGAAATATGATTCAGTATGTTCCGAATGTCAATAAAATGATGTTCCTTCAAAAGAGCAGCAAAGAGGTTCAGATGTTCAGTGTATACAATTTTATAAAATAATCGTATTTTAGAAAAAATTATCACATGCAGATTCAGTCGGTTTCTATAGAAGATTATATCTCAAAAATTCCTGAAGAGAGACAGGAAGCTTTTAAAAAACTTTTTGATACGGTGAACGACAACCTTCCGAAAGGTTTTGAAGATGCTGCAAATTACGGGATGATAGGCTGGGTAGTTCCTTTGACAACATATCCTGCGGGATATCACTGTGCACCCGGGACACCGCTGCCTTTTATCAACCTTGCTTCCCAGAAGAATTTTATAGCACTCTATCATATGGGACTGTATTCAAAACCGGAACTTCTGGATTGGTTTGTAGGAGAGTATCCCAAATATTCTAAGAAAAAGCTGGATATGGGTAAATCCTGTGTCCGCTTCAAAAAAACAGAAGATATTCCTTTTGAACTGATTGCCGAGCTGAGTCAGAAAATGACTCCTGATGACTGGATCGGAATTTATGAATCACAGTATAAGAAATAAAAAGAGCCCTGAAATCTATTTGATTTCAGGGCTCTTTTTTATGCTGGAAGCTGGAGGATGGGAGTAGGAAGTTATATTTATGTTTAAAAACTATCAATTGTTATTCCTTGATGAGCAATCTGAATATTAAAAAGTTAATTAAATGGTGTGTATTTATTCATCGACATCCAGAAACTTCGATCCTCCAGCTTCCCTCTTCCAGCTAAAAATGAATATCCCAGATTCCTGCTTTTCTTTCAAGCTCAATCAGAGCGGCTGCATTATCTGCAAGAGCTTCATAATAATCTTTTCGAACGCTGTTATAGGTTCTCTGGGCATTCAGGACTTCAAGGATAGAGCTTTCTCCTCTTTTGTAGCTATAAATAATTCCTTCCAGAATACTCTTGGCTTCAGAAAGCATTCCGTTATGAAATTGTCTGAGCTGTTTCTGAGTGGCTGTGTATTGCTGAAAAGCCTGCATTACCTCAGCTCTTATCTCCTGTTCGATCTGTTTATACTCAACTTCTGCCTGCGAATGGGCCATTTCTGCAATTTTCAATCCGGCATTTCTTCTGTTGGAAAATTTTAAAGGAATACTGATACCCATTTTTACAGCATTTACAGTGGGAGAAGGAGCAATTTCATTCGTTGCTTCAGTATGCCGTTCCGCTCCGGCACTGATGCCTAAATCTATGATGCGATTAGCTTTTTCAAGGCTGATCTGGCTTTTGGTTACTTCTGTATTTTGTTTCGCAGCCAATAAATCTGCTCTTTCATTTAAAGCCTGAACAATCAGATCATCGATATTGAAATCTCTGTTGAAAGCATTAAAGTCTCCGGCAACATCTCTGCCTGTAATTTTGCCATCTCCCAGAAATACAGATAAACCGGTGAGAGCCTGCTGCTCTGCACTTTCAGCCTGATATACTTCATTGAGCAAAGAAGCTGCTTCCAGTTTACTCTGTTTGGAAGTGACCAATGTTATCGTTCCCAATTTATACCGGATACTGTCGGATTTTGCCAATTGCTGCATGTTTTGATAAGAATCCTCCTGCACTTCAAGCAAAGCCTTCGATTTTAAAGCCTCAATATATCCTAAGCTGGCATCTGCACGAAGATTCCTGAAAAAATCCTGCAATTGTATTTTGCTCAGCTCCGATTGATTTCTTGCCAGATTTACCCTGGCCTTTCTTTTACCACCCAATTCAAGTGTCCAGCCAAGTGAGGCACCATACACATAACCCATACTTTGTCTTACTCCGTTATTGGTGGTTTCCATTTCCAGCTCAGGATCAGGGAACATATTAGCAGTCTGAATAGCTGCTTCGGACATGCTTACATTGTATTTTTGAGAAGCGTAGCCTAAATTTTTATTTCCTACAAGACTCAGGTATTCTTCAAAGGGTAAAAGCTCTTTTTCCTGTGCTTTCATCCCGGTGATGCTGAGCAATACGACAGATAATATGATAAAACGAACTCTAATTTTCATCTGATTCTAAATTTTGTTTTTTGTTTCGGCGTTCAGTCATAAAATAAATAGCCGGAAGCACGAATAAGGTTAAAATAGTAGAGAACATCAGCCCGTAAACAATTACTGTTGCCAGTGGACGCTGTACATCAGAACCGATTCCTGTGGCCAATGATGCCGGAAATAATCCGATGACAGCAACCGTCGCGGTCATCAGTACAGGTCTGAAACGGTCTTTTGCACCTTTGATGGCAGCCTCTTTCAGTTCATATCCTTTCTTCCGCAGATCATTGATATGAGAGATCATGATCACTCCATTCTGGATGGCCACTCCAAAGAGAGCGATAAATCCTACTGCTGAAGATACATTCAGAGACATTCCGCGGATATTAAGTGCCAGCATTCCCCCAAATAGAGCCAACGGAACGATAGACATCAGTACCAAAGCCTGCCTGAAATCTCCAAAGGCACCGTACAGCAGCAGAAACATAATAGCTAATGCCAGCGGAACAATAAATGCCAGCCTGGAATATGCCCTGTTTTGATTTTCAAACTGTCCGCCCCATTTGATCTGGTATTTCTCATGATCATATTGGATCTCTTTTTCAATTGTATTCTGTGCATTTTTCAGGAAGGAAGAAAGATCGGTGCCTCTTAAATTCAGCTTTACCGTAAGATGTCGTTTATTCATTTCTCGGGTAATGGTGCTTTCTCCGGTACTTAATTTCACTTCTGCGACCTGTGATAAAGGTATTTTGGCTCCGGAAGCTGAAGTAAGCATCAGATTTCCGATTTTATCCGGAGTATCGCGGCTGTCCTCTGTGTAACGGCATGAAATATCATACACTTTATTGCCGATAAAGATCTGGGAAATGGCTTTTCCTCCCAATGCGACCTCAATAAGATCGGCCACATCGGCAACATTCAATCCGTACTGGGCAATTTTATCTCTGTTGGCAATAATCTGCAGTTGAGGTAACGGTGGCTCCTGATCAATGGCAAGGTCTGCCGAACCCGGAATTTTATGTAAAGTAGACAATACATTTTCTGCAATTCTTCTGGTTTCTTTAAAATCTTCTCCATATACTTTTACCACCAGCTCACTGTGCGCTCCGGAGATTTTGTCCATAACTCCATCAATCATAGGTTGTGAAAATCCGACGGTGAATCCCGGCATGTCCTTATAATCTGCAGCAAGTTCTTTGATGAGGTCTGCTTTTGTTTTTCCTGAAGGCCATTCGCTGTAAGGCTTTATTCCGACAGAAACTTCAAAGTGGGAAGCGGTCCATGGGTCGGTACCATCATCGTTACGTCCTGCCTGAACCATCATATAGGTAATTTCAGGATGTTTCAGCGTGCGGGCACGTAAGGTATCACTCATTTCTTTTGATTTGGCTAAAGAAATTCCGGGTGGAAGCTGTACCTGCAGCCATATAGAGCCTTCATCCAGTTCAGGTAAGAAATCTTTTCCCACATGCCAGGAGAGAATTCCGGCAGATACTAAAACAATCATAATGGGAATGAGAACTCTTTTAGGAGTCTGCATTATTTTTTCAATGCTTTTTCCATAGGCTGTGCTGAGTTTCTCCAGCCATTTATTGTGATAAATCTTCTGTGGTTTCCGATAAATTACATAGGCTAATCCCGGGATAAGAAGTAATGCTACAGCAAGGGCTCCCAACAGAGCATATCCAACAGTAAAAGCCATGGGGGTAAATAATTTTTTTTCCACTCTTTCAAAAGCAAATAATGGAAGGTAGGCCGTAATGATAATGATGGTGGAAAAGAAAATCGGTTTTGCTACTTCAATCACTCTTTGCGTAATTGTTTTTTCTTCCAGTGTTTCTTCTGAGTTTTCTTCTCTTTTCTTCAGGATGGTTTCCAGCATAACGATGGCTCCGTCTACAATGATTCCGAAATCAATAGCTCCCAGTGAAAGAAGATTGGCCGGAATATTAGTAAAATGCATTAGTATAAAAGCAAATAATAAAGAAAGCGGAATGGTAATCGCTACCAGTAATGCTCCGCGCCAGCTTCCCAGAAATACAATCAGTACAATAATCACCAGTACAATTCCTTCGGTAAGGGTATGAGAAACTGTGGTAAGCGTTGTTTTTACAAGATCTGTTCTGTCCAGAAAAGGATGGATCTTTACTCCGGGTGGAAGTGTTTCATTATTAAGTTCTTCAATCGCTTCATGTACTCCTTCCAGTACCTGGGAAGGGTTTTGTCCTCTTAGCAATAGTACAATTCCTTCTACACTTTCAGAATAATTACGGTTTCTGTCTGTGTAGCCAAGAACTCCTTTTCTTTCAAGGTTTCCGTATTTTAATGTTCCTATGTCATTCAGGAAAACAGGAACCCCATTCTGGGTTTTGACTACAATTTTTCCCAGATCATCCAGGTCTTTTACCAAACCTATTCCACGGATGACATACGCAAGGTTTCCGCGGGGAAGCATGCTTCCTCCGGCGCTGACATTATTTTTGGAGATTGTTTCGGTAACTTCTGACAGGGATAATCCATACTGTTCAAGCTTATGCGGATCCAGCTCAATCTGGAACTGGGTGGTAATTCCTCCGAAATTGGTGACATCAGCAATCCCTGAAACCTGTTTGATTCGGGGAATAATAACAAATTTCTGTAAATCTGTCAATTCCCGCAGGCTGTGGCTGTTACTTTCAATAATGTAACGATATACTTCGCCGATGGGAGAGGTGAGAGGATCTAATCCCGGCTGTGCCCCATAAGGAAGTTCCACTTCCGTCAGTCTTTCCTGAATACGCTGCCTTGCCCAGTAATCGTCTATGCCATCATCAAAAACAATGGTAATAATGGAAAGCCCGAAGGTACTTTTGCTTCGCATCACATGCATTCCTGGAAGACCGTTCAGAGACCTTTCCAGAGGAATGGTAATTTGTTGTTCTACTTCTTCGGCGGCCAGGCCCGGAACCTGCGTTACCACCTGGGAAGTGACATCAGCAATATCAGGATAGGCTTCTATGGATAATCTGGTCCAGGAATAGTATCCGAAGAATCCCAGTAAAAGGAAGAGGGCAAGCATCAGCCATCTCTTCTGTATAGAGATTGTCAATAATTTCTTCATAGTTTTTCATTTACATTATTTCGTATCCGGCATATAAATTCCACCTTCGGTCATGATGGTTTCTCCAGGTTTTAATCCTGATATGATTCTTATAGTTTTCTCATCGGTTTCTCCCGTTGTCACAGAACGTCTGGTAAATTGGCTTTTTCCTGTTTTTATCCATACATATTGTGAACTGTCTTCCTGCATTAAGGCCGTTACAGGAATCATCACCGTCTTTTCAGGTGTTGTTGAGAAGTTTACGGTGGCGTACATTCCCGGCTTTAATTTTCTGTCCGGATTATCACATTCAATAAGAACTTTAATGCTTCGGGTATCTTCATCCACCATTTCATTGATGTGGTATACTTTTCCGGTAATATTTCTGTCGGGATAGGCACTCACTTTTACAGAAACCTGGTCGCCAATATTGACAAAGCGGATATCTTTTTCCTTTACATCACCGGAAATCCAGACTTTTGATAATTCTGCGATGATCACGACCGGATCTGCATCTCCCTTCAGATATTGGCCGTTGACAATTTTGTTGGAAATAATTTCTCCGTTAATGGGTGCTCTTACAATAAGCGGACTTCCTATGCCTCCACTTTTGCTGTTATAGACCTTCAGGGCGGAAGATGCATTGGAAAGGGATGTTTTTTTATTTTTAAAATCCGTTTCCGCTTCGTCCAGCTCTTTCTGGATACCGACTCCGTGTTTTACGAGGTCCTGCTGGCGTCTGTAATTTTTTTCTGCAAGCTGTACATCATTCAGAGCATCCGTGTAATCTTTCTGAACTGAAAAATAATCCGATGAAAGGATTTCAAAAAGTGGGTTTCCGGCAGAAACATTTTGCCCAAGCTGAATAAAAGATTTTGTAATCCTTCCGGAAAAAGGGCTGGCAATTTCCGCATAATGATTGGGGATTGCCTGGATTGTTCCCGCTGAAATCACACCGTCGCTGTGTTCCTGTTCGGTTACCATCTGTGTTTTAATTTTTTTGAAAACCGGATGGCTTTCCGGAATGGTGATCTGGTTACCTTTTGTTATAATTTCCGGTTCTTTGTTTTGCTGAGGTGCATTGTCTTTACAAGAGACTGCAAAGAGAATAATACTACTTAAGATTATTTTTTTCATGATCTTAATACAATTGAGTGCTATTGCTGATTTTTACTTTTTCTTTGTTATTTTTCCTGGTACTGAACCATTTCTTGCTTCTGGCTTCTTTCTGAGAGGATAGGGTAGGCCTCAGGAATATATTGGTAGATACAATGAAGAGAACTGTGATTAAGGCTTCCAGAGGATATCCCAAAGCGCATAATGCGCCTATGGCTGCTGAACACCATAATGTGGCTGCTGTATTTAATCCTCTTACGGTAAGGCCGTCTTTCATGATAACACCGCCGCCAAGGAAACCTATTCCACTGACGATGTAAGAAGTGATTCGGCCGGCTGCATCGCCACCAATTCTGATGGCAATCAGTACGAATGCCGCAGAACCGATGCATACCAGAGTGTTGGTGCGGAGACCTGCATTTTTTTTGCGCCACTGTCTTTCGAAGCCAATACCGGCTCCCAGACAAAATGCGGTAAGGAGACGAAGGGTAAATTCGAATGTATTCATAACTTTTCCTGTTTTTGTAAGCTTTTCAGCTGTACGGGAAAAGTGAGTACAACTAAAGCTTTTAAGATTGATAATTACTGTAAGGATCTGAGTCCATATTGCTTTATTTTTTACTGTGCAAAAGTAAAACTGACTGTCCTTTTTTGCCGTTAGAAAAGCTTTAGAATGTGATTAGAAAATCATTAGAGAAAGTTCCTTTCTGTTTTTTTTGATGATTCTGCAGGAAATAGTTGTTTATTATATCCTTTTAATATGTGTAAACTGTACCCATGATAAGCGATAAAATTTCAATACATTTGGAGGCTGATTTTTGTATGATGAATTTTACAATCTGTCATATGAAATAAAAGCTTGTTTAATCCCGGACACTTCCTTCCAATATCTTTTGAATTATATATTGTAGAAATGAAAAAATCAAACTTAGCAATACCGGCTACGCTTTTAGCGATTATCTGTGTGCAGGGAGGAGCCTCCATTGCAAAACAGCTTTTTCCTGTAATCGGAGCTATTGGTACGGTTACTTTAAGAATTGTACTTTCTGCTGTTTTGCTTACTTTGATTAACCGTCCTAAGTTTTTACAATTTAACAGCCAGAAATGGAAATACTGTGCGATCTATGGAGTTGGATTGGCTGCAATGAATCTTATTTTCTATATGGCCATTCAAAGAATTCCGCTGGGATTGGCTGTTACTGTGGAATTTGCGGGTCCATTATTTCTTGCATTGGCATTGTCCCGTAAACTGCTGGATGTCGTGTGGGCATTACTGGCCTGCGTGGGAATTCTGTTAATTGTTCCTTGGAAAAATGATCATGTCGATTTGCTAGGACTTGGATTGGCCTTTCTGGCAGGGATGTTCTGGGCCCTGTATATTGTAATGGGTGGAAAGGTTTCGAAAATAATGGATGGAAAAGATGCGGTTACCACCGGGATGATATTTGCCAGCCTTGTCATTATTCCCTTTACCATCTGGGATGGAGCCGTTTTCAATCTTACTCCTGCTATTTTTATAAAAGGACTTGGCGTGGCTGTTCTTTCGAGTGCTTTGCCCTTTTCACTGGAAATGATGGCCTTGAAAAAACTTCCTGCAAAGACTTTCAGTATTCTGATGAGTCTGGAACCGGCATTTGCCGCACTCTCAGGATTGGTTTTTCTTGCTGAAGAATTATCTTTTTTGCAATGGATTTCTATTGCCTGTGTAATTACAGCGAGTATTGGAACGACCGTTTTCAATAAGAAATCTCTTTCTCATGATTGATGAAATTTTTTAACCATTAAGTAAATGAAGGTTGTAAGGAAAGTTAAGATTCAAATACATTTGAATGAAGTTTCTGATCAATTACTGGGTGATAAACTCTACCTTAAAAGTAGTTTTATTCTGTTCTGATACAACTTTGATTTTTGCATTGTGAAGGTGAATAATTTTCTCCGTGAGAAATAATCCTATTCCATGACCTTTTTCACGTTTGGAGTTTTCACTTCTGAAAAAAGGCTCGAAAATATGCAGTAAATCTTTTTCATGGATACTATTTCCGGTATTGGTAAAACTGATTGTAAGAATTTTTGAATCCGTATTAACATCAATCAGGCAGGTATGTTCCGGAGAATATTTACAGGCATTGTCGATAAGATTGTTGAAGGCCACCTGAAGAAGATATTCATTTCCCTGAATGATAAGCTGATGTTCTTCCACGGAATCTTCTATGTTCAGAGAAACTTTATATCCTGAATTTTCTTTGGTGATTTTGGTATAAGATTCCAGAAGAACCTCGTCAAGACGTACTTCCGAAAAACTGATCTCATTGGGATCATAGCTTGCTTTGGCGAGATCCATTAAGCTATTGGACAGTTTTACCATATTCCGGGCATCATCCAGCGCGAATTGAATGGTTTCCTGATATTCTTCCCTGGTTTTATCTTTTACAGAAGCCAGTTCCAGTTCGGTGATGATGGCTGATAAAGGCGTTCTCAGTTCGTGTGAAATATTGGATACAAAATGTTTTTGCGAATCAAAGGAATTTTCAAGCCGTTCCAGCATTCCATTGAAGTTTTCAGCAAGCTCATTAAGTTCGTCTTTTTCTTTGGTTGTTTTCAGGCGTAACTGTAATTTTCCGGCGGTTATTTTTTTTATCTGATTAACCATGTCCGTCAGCGGACTCAATGCTTTTTTGGAAAGAAATATTCCGGCCAGATAAATCAAAATCAGAATAATGAAAAACGAGATGAGACTGATGGTAAGAAGATGAGTAAGATAATCATATCCGTATTGATCATAGGCTGCCGCAGTTACCGCATACGTTTTTCCTTCATAATGATACACGATTCCAATGACCTGCAGATCATTGAGAAAGAAATTAATTTTCTTTTTTTGAAATATCTGAGAAAGCATTTCCGAAGTTTCCTTTACATAATCTACTTTGGCGTCATCATGATAAACCAGCTTCTTATTACTGTCATAAATCGCTACCTGAACTTCGTTAAGCGTTCTGGTATTGTTTTTATAAAGCTTGTGCATTTCCTGCTCGGGGAGTGAACTTCGGAAAAATAAATCGGCCTTGGCAATCGCTTCATTTTGAAGTTCGCTGTAAAAAGATTGTTCTCTGGCTTCTTTGGATGAATAATAGATCGACATACTGTAAATACTTAAAAGCATTGCAGTGATTAAGGTAAAAAGCAGGGTAAGTCGGGTTCTTATTTTCATCCGGATATTTTTAATTTATCTCAATGCTTACTGTACAATACCTTTTTCGTAGTCTTTTTTAAGAATAAATCCCATTCCCGCTTTGGTATGGATCAGTTTGGTTTTAAAATCTTTATCTATTTTTTTTCGTAGATAATTGATATAGACATCAATAAAGTTGGTCCCCGTATCAAAATGGGTTTCCCACACCTTTTCTGCAATTTCACTTCTGGAAAGTACTCTTTCTGAATTTTCCATCATGAATTTTAAGAGATTAAATTCTTTCGGGGTCAATTTTATAGGCGTATGATCACGGCTCACGGTTTTTTGTTCCATATTCATTTCAATACCTTCATATGTAAGAACAGAAACTCTTTGGTGGGGCTGTTGTGAAAATCTTTTCAGAAGTACTTTGATCCTTGCTACCAGTTCACGCATTTCAAAAGGTTTGGTGAGATAATCATCAGCTCCGGCATCAAATCCTTCCAGCTTATCATCCGTAGTTCCCAATGCAGTAAGCATAATGACAGGAAGATTGGGTTTTAAACTTTTGATTTCATTACAGAATTCAAGACCATCTTTTTTGGGCAATACAATATCTGTCACTACCAGATCAAAATGGGTCTGTAAAGCAAGCTTCAGACCGGTATTTCCATCGTAAGCTGCAGTGACCTCAAACTCTGCTTCCTGAAATCCCTTTGCAATCAATTTTGAAAGTCTGTCGTCGTCTTCAATTAATAAAATATGGGGCATAAAATTCCTGAAGTGTTTGGGTTGGGGTGAAGAATAGATCAATATTCTCACAAATGTAATGAATTCTATTTTGTAATTTTGGTTCCGAAAATAGAATCGAATGTCTGAATTTAGATTAAAAAAGAGGTATGTGGCTGGATTTTTATACGGTCTGATGTTATTATTGGTACAGTGTCATAATAATGTTTCTGTAAGTACTGTAGATATCAAAAACGGAGACCTTCTTTTTGTAACTGCAAAAGAAACAGGGCTTTCCGGAGCGATTAATAATGTAACTCAACAACAAAAAACAGCTTCATTTGATCATATAGGAATTCTGGAAAAAAAGGGCCGCAAAATGTTTGTTCTGCATGCTGCACCAAAAGGCGGTTCTCAGAGACAAGATTTAAAAGACTTTATTAAAGATCAGAAAGAAGAAGGTCAGGAAGTAATTGTTTACCGGTTAAAACCGGAATATCAGAAAGCAATTCCTGAAGCGGTTAAAAAAGCGCATTCCATGCTGGGAAAACCTTACAATTTCAATTATATCCTTGATGAAAATTCCTATTACTGTTCAGATTTTGTGGAAAGAGCTTTTCGGGACGAACATATTTTCAAACTGGAGCCCATGACATTTATTGATCCTAAAACAGGAAAAACAAACACATTCTGGGAAGAATTTTATACTAAGAAAAATCTCAAAGTCCCTGAAGGTGAGCCTGGTTGCAACCCAAACGGATTGGCCGGTTCTGGTAAATTAGAAAGAATAGGGAACTATTAAAACATAAGAGAAGCTCAACAGGCTTCTTTTTTTTATGTTAAATTTTAAAAAAATATTAGTCTACTAATTTGGTGGACTAATATTTTTTTATATTTTTGTCACAGATTTAAAAACAAAAGTGTCATATGATCTGACAGAGTTTAACCCAAAAATGTTTAGCAATGATTACACCTAATCCCGGCCTGCAGGTTTTACAAAATAAAATTAACCTGCCTAAAAAAGAATTGTTATTGGAAATAGAGTTGAATGGTAAAATGAAATTTGAACATTTGATGAATACGATCTACAATCAATTTGGCATTTGTCATAGAGTGTTATCTGCTAACGTAGAGTATGTGAACGGGTATAGTTTCGGTTCAGTACAGTTATATATTAATGTCAATTCAGAAGATTTTCAGCAGCTTGAAGTCTATCTGAATAAAAATAAACTTATCAATACGACGGTAGAATATACCTGCAGAACTTATTTTTAAGTGAGATTCATATAGTTTTAATTACTCAAAGCGTCAGGTTTTTACCGGGCGCTTTTTATTTTGCACTATAACAGATTTAAATGACGAATCAAATTGCTGCAGAACAGAGATGCCTCAAGGGTGTCATTCTGAGCGAAATGAAATGTAGTGAAGAATCTTATTTGATTGACAATAAGATTCTTCGTCAGAAATCAAAGATTCGACGTAGCCAATGACAGAAGTAAAAAAAAGCGCTCAGATATTCTGAACGCTTTTATAAAATTTTTGGCTTATCCCTTTAGTTAATACCCGAGATTAATAATTAAAAAGGTTTTCTTATCGATAACCCTTCGACAGGCTCAGGGTGGCAACCCTAAAACCAACCGAAATTTTTAAACATTGTCAGGCTGAGCCTGGCGAAGCCATTATTTAAAGATTAGCTCAATAAAATAATTTTAGATTCTTTCAATGTCAGCACCAATAGCTCTCAGTCTTCCATCAATATTTTCATATCCTCTGTCGATCTGCTCGATATTGTGGA
Organism: Chryseobacterium sp. CP-77; assembly: GCF_036362765.1. Taxonomy (NCBI): domain Bacteria; kingdom Pseudomonadati; phylum Bacteroidota; class Flavobacteriia; order Flavobacteriales; family Weeksellaceae; genus Chryseobacterium; species Chryseobacterium sp. CP-77. The sequence continues at coordinate 2,551,088 of NZ_CP143637.1, read as the reverse complement.
TAATAGATTTTCCTTCCGCAGAAAGTGCTGCAATAAGAAGGGCGTTTCCGGCTCTGATATCCGGGGAAACCATTGTTGTCCCTCTTAACGGAGCTTCCTGGTTCAATCCGATTACCGTAGCTCTGTGTGGATCACATAAAATGATCTGGGCTCCCATGTCGATTAATTTATCCACAAAGAATAATCTGGATTCAAACATTTTCTGATGAACCAGAATACTTCCTTTGGCCTGAGTAGCCACTACTAAAATAATAGATAATAAATCCGGTGTAAATCCAGGCCATGGCGCATCCGAAATCGTAAGGATAGAACCATCAATAAATTTCTGGATTTTATAATGCTCCTGTGCAGGAATATAGATATCATCACCGCTTTGCTCAAGCTGAATTCCCAGTTTTCTGAAGGTATTCGGAATCACACCAAGCTGGTTCCAGTTTACATTTTTAATGGTGATTTCAGATTTTGTCATGGCTGCAAGACCAATCCATGAACCGATCTCTACCATGTCCGGAAGCATGGTATGCTCAGTACCTCTCAGATATTCAACCCCTTCAATAGTAAGAAGGTTGGATCCGATTCCTGAGATATTGGCTCCCATTCTGTTCAGCATTTTACATAATTGCTGAAGATAAGGTTCGCAGGCAGCATTGTAGATTCTTGTTTTTCCTTTAGCCAATGCGGCTGCCATTACAATATTGGCCGTTCCGGTTACAGAAGCTTCTTCCAATAGGATGAATTTTCCTCTCAGTTCCTTAGCTTTTAAAGAATAGAAATATTCCTCCTCATCATAATTGAATTCAGCACCTAATTCAACAAGTCCCTGAAAGTGAGTATCCAATCTTCTTCTCCCGATCTTGTCACCTCCGGGAGTAGGCATATAAGCCTCTCCATAACGGGCAAGCATTGGTCCCATCAGCATAATGGATCCGCGAAGTTTGGCTCCGTCTTTTTTAAACTCATTAGATTTTATATAATCAAAATTAACCTGATCTGCTTTGAAAGTATAATCTCCCTGTCCGTTTTTGGTAATTTTTACTCCAAAATCTCCAAGAATTTCAATCAGTCGGTTCACATCATGGATATCAGGAATATTTTTGATTCTTACTTCTTCGTCTGTCAGAAGAACAGCACATAAAATTTGTAGAGCCTCATTTTTGGCTCCTTGTGGAGTTATTTCACCCTGCAGTCTTTTTCCTCCTCTTATTTGAAATGTTCCACTCATTATTTTCTGTTTTTATGATTGTTATTATGCCTTCTTTTGTTGGGCTGGTTATTATTTTTATTGTTGCTGTTGTTCCTGTTGTTATTGTTGTTCCTGTTGTTATTATTGCTGGTGTAATAGATTTTACTCTTTTCAAGAGAATCTATTCCGGTAAGATCCAGCCTGTTTTCAGAGAGTTCTTTCAGGTGGCGGAAAATAACATCATCCGTCACATGTTCTTTATTATAGACATTATAAGACTTCTTCATATTGTTGGCAATCACCTCGATAAGGGCTTCTTTTTCATCACCCGTTTCCAGTTCGATTGCTTTTTCTATCAATTGAAGAATACTTTTTCCGTAGAACTTAAAGTCACCTTGAAGTTTTGGGTATTCCATTCTTTTAGGTTTTTCCGCCAGCTGTTCCATCGTTGGGAACGGATAAGGAGAATCTACATCCAGATCATAGTTGGCAAGAATAAAAAGATGGTCCCAAAGTTTATGTTTATAATTTTCCTCGTCGCGAAGTTGTGGGTTTCTCTGACCCATAAAATCGATGATTGCCATAGCCATTTCATTCCTTTCGTCTTTGGAAGGAAGTTCTTTGCAGCGCTCAACCAACTGTTGTATAATTCTGCCATATTCCGGCATATGAAGCTGAGTTTTTTGGGTGTTGTATTCCATAGTATGCAAATATATGCATTAAAAGAAAAATTGTCTCGGGAATCTGAAAAATTTATGATTTTTTAATGAAAAAAATTGAATGCCTTTCATCTTGATTTATTAGGTAAAATGAAAATATTTCCCATTTATTTGATTTTGTTTTTAATAAAATTGTATCTTGTTTAATAGATTGATAATTAATTACAGCGATGAAAAAAACAAACTTTTTCCTTTCACTACTGGCTTTAGCATTAATAAGCTCATGCCGTACAAGTGATGAATTAATGACAGAACCTACCAAGCAGGAAGAGGTTCATAACAAAACAGTGAATGTGACCAATCATGATGGCCGACCTTTCAGTACAGGAAGCGGTTCAGGTTCTGCACAAAGTAAATTCGTAGCCGGACCGGGTGGCGGAGTTCTTATGCAGGGCTTTTACTGGGATGTTCCGGAAGGTGGTAACTGGTGGAATACCGTTAAAGACAAAATAACAGCGTGGTCCAATGCAGGAATTGGGGCAGTATGGCTGCCGCCGGCATCAAAAGCACAGAACGGTGCATATTCTATGGGGTACGATCCTACAGATTACTATGATTTTGGAGATTTTAATCAGAATGGAAGCACGGAAACCCGTTTCGGATCCAGAGCCGAACTGGAAGCATTGATTACGAAGGCTCATGCCGAAAATATGCAGGTATACGCAGATATTGTAATCAATCATAACAGTGGAGGACAATCTGAAGCCAATCCTTTTACAGGAACCAATACCTGGACTAATTTTTCTGGTGTGGCTTCCGGAAAATTCCAGAGAAACTATAATGACTTTTACAAAAATGCTTATGGAAATAATGATGAAGGAGCTTTTGGCGGTTTTCCGGATTTATGCCACGCGAATCCTCATGTCCAGGACTGGCTCTGGGGAAGAGATGATTCTGTCGCAAAATATTATAAAAATGTGATGAAATTTGACGGCTGGAGGTTTGATTACGTTAAAGGATTCGGGCCATGGGTTGTTAACACCTGGAATTCTAACGTAGGCGGATTTTCTGTCGGGGAATTATGGGATTCCAATGTCAACACATTGGAATGGTGGGCCAATAATGCCAACAGTTCCGTATTTGATTTTGCGGCTTATTATAAAATGGATGAAGCCTTTGATAATGGTAATCTAAATGCTTTGAATGATGATATGATGTGGAAAAGAAATCCATACAAATCAGTCACCTTTGTTGCCAATCACGATACCGATATCATTTACAATAAAATGCCGGCATATGCCTATATCTTAACCCATGAAGGATATCCTACCATTTTTTACAGAGATTATGAAGAATGGTTAAATAAAGAACGACTGAACAATCTGATCTGGATTCACAATAACAAAGCCACCGGAACAACTTCCATTCTCTACACCGATAATGATGAATATATTGCAAGACGTAACGGTTATAATGGTAATCCGGGACTTGTAGTTTACATCAATACGTCTTCAAACTGGCAGGAAAGATGGATAGAAACCAACTGGAGCAGCCAGCAGATCAAAGATTTTACAGGGAACTCAAGCTGGTACCCAACAACTCAGGGAGATAAATGGGTGAAAATCCAGTGCCCGCCGAATTCTTATTCTGTGTGGTCGCTGAATTTATGAGTAATGAGCAATGGGTAATTATTGATAATTGATAATTGATAATTGATTAAGCTGGTAAAGAGACTGCTCTTCAGTTTAATTTTTATTAAACATTAAACAAGCAAAACTATACGTATTATTTATCATTCCGTAGGAATATCTATACAAAGCATTAATATTGTAGGAAATTCTTACGGAATGATCTTTTTATAAGTTAAATGAAACGGTGTAAGATCATTAATTACACCTGAATAAATTTTTTCTTCTGATGAAGGTCCGGTAAATAACATTTCTGGTTGGCCAGTTTCATCCTGTTTCTGGAAATAAGATCATAAGCCTTGTCCCTTAAAAATGCAGGAATGATTTTTCCGATAAACGAAAGTTTATATATGCCTCCCAACAAGTTAGCAATTTCCAGTACTGCCTTTGACTTGATCAGATAAAACCGTCCGGGTTTCCACAGATACATAGTATTGAATACATTGGTTTCCAGTCCTCTTTCGGATAAAAACTGCTGTCCGAAATCAGATTGAAGAGAAGCGAACATGAACTGGTCTTTATTGTCCCGCTCCAAAATCCATTGTACCCAGAAATTGCAGACTCCGCAATCTCCGTCAAAAAATACAATATGCTTATTTTCCCAATTTTCCATGACGTTATTTATTAAATAGAATTCTCCTTTCCGTGTCTTCTTTTACTTTTTTGAAATAATGGATAAGATCTGCACGCTGTTCATCCGACAGTTTAGCATTCTGATGTCCTAAATAATAGGATTCAAGCGGCATCTCTTTTTTTTCAACCATTTCTATACATTCCTCAAGTTTATGAAGCTGTCTTTTAGGTTCATACACTGCAAAGGTAGAAAAATTAAGATGATTCCTGCCCTCGTCAATATGATTTTTTACCCACCATGACATCGGGGAGATATTGCTGTACCATGGATACTTTGTTTCATTGGAATGACAGTCATAACATGATGTTCTGATAGTATGCGCTATCTTTTCAGGAGTATTTTTAATTTTCAGAAAATCCATGCCGGGAGTTGGCGGCGGATTCGTTTTATCGATCGGAAAAAACTGTATGATGATAAATACAACGAGAATGACAACAATTATTTTTTTCATAGCGGATGTTCATGTTTTATAATATAAAGATAGTTAATTTATTTTTAGTGAGAAGTTGAAAGCTGGAAGAGGGAAAACCTTCCAAAAAATGTTGTAATAGTGTATTTTTTCGGCAATTACTATGTTATTTTCATGGTGATATCAAACATCCTCCTTTCAACTTCCTTTTCCCATTAAATTCTTACGTTGAGTAATTCTAAATTGGACGGTATACTGTTGTTTTTATTTAAGTTAATCTTAAAAATGACTAACTTAATACCACAATTCTGACCAGATATTGTGCCGTTGAAAATATTTGTTTATAGTTTTTAACTATCATTGAAATAAAAATTAATAGATTGTATTTATTGAGCAAACGTTGTAGGTTTGTGATGTTCTTAGAACACAATTGGGAACTGTATTAATCAACATAAAAAATAAATAAACGACAATGGAAAAAGATTTGAATGACATCAGTAAATGCCCGTTTCACAACGGAACAATGAAGAAGAATGTAGCAGGAGGAGGAACCCAGAATTCTGATTGGTGGCCTGATCAGCTTAGAGTAGATCTTCTGCGACAGCATTCTTCCCTTTCAGATCCTATGGATAAGGATTTTGATTATGCCAAAGCATTCGAAAGCCTTGATCTGGAGGCTGTAAAAAAAGACCTTCATGCATTGATGACAGATTCTCAGGATTGGTGGCCGGCCGACTTTGGTCATTATGGCCCTCTGTTTATCCGTATGGCATGGCACAGCGCCGGAACGTATCGTGTAGGTGACGGAAGAGGTGGAGCAGGAGCTGGGCAACAGCGTTTCGCACCGTTGAACAGCTGGCCTGATAACGTAAGTCTTGATAAAGCACGAAGATTATTGTGGCCCATCAAACAAAAATATGGAAGAAACATCTCATGGGCAGACCTTCTGATCCTTACGGGGAATATCGCTCTTGAATCAATGGGCTTTAAAACATTTGGATTTGCGGGAGGACGTGCAGACGTTTGGGAACCGGATTCCGATGTATATTGGGGATCTGAGAAGACATGGCTTGGAGGTGATTTACGTTATGCTCACGGTTCGGAGGGAGTAGCAGAAGGACATTCAGCGGTTCTTCCTACCGATGATGATGCAGATGGAGATATTCATTCAAGAAATCTTGAAAATCCATTGGCTGCCGTACAAATGGGACTTATTTATGTAAACCCTGAAGGTCCGGACGGAAATCCTGACCCTATTGCTGCTGCCAAAGACATCCGTGATACTTTCGGACGTATGGCGATGAACGATGAAGAAACTGTTGCTTTGATTGCCGGAGGACATACTTTCGGTAAAACCCATGGAGCAGGTCCGGCAGATCATGTAGGAAAAGAACCTGAAGGAGCCGGAATTGAACAGCAGGGATTAGGCTGGGCAAGTACGTATAAGTCTGGTAGCGGAAGAGATGCGATTTCCAGCGGACTGGAAGTAACCTGGACAGAAACTCCTACTCAATGGAGTAATTACTTCTTTAAAAATCTTTTTGAAAATGAGTGGGAATTAACAAAAAGCCCTGCAGGAGCTCACCAATGGGTAGCCAAAGACGGTGCTGAAATCATTCCTGATGCATTTGATGCTGGCAAAAAACATAAACCAACCATGCTTACCACAGACCTTTCGTTAAGAATGGATCCTGTATACGAAAAAATTTCAAGACACTTCTACGAAAATCCTGATGCGTTTGCCGATGCGTTTGCCAGAGCATGGTTTAAATTAACACACAGAGATATGGGACCACGTGCCCGTTATCTGGGACCGGATGTACCACAGGAAGAACTGATCTGGCAGGATCCTATTCCGGAAGTCAACCACGAATTGGTTGATGAAAATGATGTGGAGGCATTGAAATTAAAAGTTTTAAATTCAGGACTAAGCAATACAGAACTGATATCTACAGCCTGGGCTTCCGCTTCTACTTTCAGAGGAAGTGATAAACGTGGTGGTGCCAACGGAGCCAGAATCAGACTGGAGCCTCAAAGAAACTGGGAAGTCAACAATCCTTCTCAATTGAATAAAGTATTAAATGTTCTGGAAGGAATCCAGAAAGAATTCAACGATTCTCAAAACGGAGGAAAAAAAATATCATTGGCAGACTTAATTGTACTAGCAGGAAATGCTGCTGTTGAAGTGGCTGCCAGAAATGCTGGTCAGGAGGTAAAAGTTCCTTTTGCTCCGGGAAGAATGGATGCTTCTCAGGAACAGACCGATGTAGAATCTATGGGTTACCTTGAGCCTGCAGCGGATGGATTCCGAAATTATCTGAAAAGAAAATATACGGTCTCTACAGAATCTTTACTGATTGATAAAGCACAGCTATTAACCCTTACTGCTCCGGAACTGACCGTGCTGATAGGAGGAATGCGTGCTTTAGATACGAACTTTGACGGTTCAAAACATGGCGTATTTACCAGCCGTCCGGGCGTTCTTACCAATGATTTCTTTGTAAATCTTCTGGATATGGGAACTCAGTGGAAAGCAATGTCAGATGACAGAGAACTTTATATAGGAACTGACCGAAAAACAGGTCAGCCAAAATGGACTGCTACGCGTGCAGATCTTGTTTTCGGATCCAATTCTGAATTGAGAGCTGTGGCTGAGGTATATGGAAGTGCCGATGCACAAAGCAAATTTGTGAAAGATTTTGTGGCGGCGTGGACGAAGGTGATGAATCTGGATAGGTTTGATCTGGTTTAAGTAAAAAATTGAAAATAAAAAAACGGGCTGCCTTTGCAAAGACAGCCCGTTTTTTTATACTTATCGGTGATTTTGAAAGGGTAATGGAGCTTGTTTATTTTATTGACCTCCTTTTAATATAATAATTTCATCTACTAATAATGGAATCACGTTTCTAGCCATAGCAATGAAATCCTGATCCTCCGGTTTTATTGAAATAAATTCTATATCATAATCTCTGTTTTCTTCTTCCCCAGTCATTATAAAACTGGATCCGGAATTAAAGTCTCTTCCCTCAATATAGGATGTCCATGGAGATTGAGTAGCTTTATTACATATTTCCATGATGTTTTTTAATTCTAAATCTGTCATTTTACTTTTGTTTTAGTCGGATTTTTAATTAATTGTTGGATTAAATAATTTTTGGCCTGCTATGACATTATTTCTGTTCCGGGTTAAATTTACAATTTAAGAATTTGCCATGAAGATATAAAAACAAAAAACCACCCTTAAAAAAGGATGGTTTGTAGACCCACAGGGACTATAAGTATTTAATTGGCTTAAATTTATTTTATTGTTACTTAGTTTTGTGAGATATTTAAAATGTTGTTAATTAATATTTTAAATGTTTTGTGAATTATGTTCCAGTTAAATAAATTAAAGTTAGTTTAAAATAGATTTACTTTATATTGACTAAAAATTGACTAAATGATTATATTTGTATTGTTCAAACTTTAACATACAAAAATGGCTACTGTAAAATTTATTCTTCAGTCAAAGAAATCCAATTCAACCATTTATGCGAGATTTTCTATAGGAGCTAATCAGGTATATAAGCGTAAGACACGTGAAACGGTTAATCCTGAAAACTGGAATACCAAAAAAGGATCTATTATTCAAAGATCCGCACTTACGAAAGATGACTTACAAAAACAAACTGAACTCATTAGTACTTTAAATAAACTGGAAACATTTATTTTAGAACAGTACAGAAAAAGAACTGAAACGGAAATTATAGGTGGAGATTGGTTAGAAGAAATTATTTCTGCTTACTATTCCGGTGGTCGTAAATTTGAGCAACTGGATTTTATAGAAAATTATTTAGAACATTATAAGGCGGATATTTTACCTTTTAGAAAGTACAAAGGTAAGCCCATTACCTTAAGAACTAAACAGAAGCATCTAACAATCATAAAAAAGTTTCAGGATTTTTTGAAAACAGAAAAGAAGAAGCTTAAAGTTTCGGATTATAATATTGCTGTAGGAAACAGATTTGTAACTTTTTTAAGAGGGCAGCACTTAAGTGATAATACTGTTGGAAAATATTTAAAATATACCAAAACGATTTTTAAAGATGCTAAGATTGAAAACATTCAAGTCAGTGAACAGTTGAGCGAAATCAAAGGATTTACTACAGAAACTCCAACTCCATATCTAAAAATAGAAGAACTGAAAAGAATACAGGATTTATTGATTGTTAATGATAGGCTTGAACAAACGCGAGACTGGTTAATTATTGGATGTTATACCGGACAAAGGGCTTCTGATCTTTTCAGAATGACCCCGGAAAAAATAGTAAATATCAATGGTAAGGAATTTATCAACCTAAGTCAAAAGAAAACAAAAACTCCGGTTCTGGTTCCGATTCATACAGAGGTTAAGAAAATCCTAGATAAAAGAAACGGTAGTTTTCCTCCACAATATTCAACTAATTTAGAAAGTTCAAAAACTATATTTAATGATAATTTAAAGAAAATCTGTAAACTGGCTGGTATAGACCGTCAGGAATATGGAAGAGTGTTTGATGAGGTTAAAAAACATTTTGTTTTTGGAAATTATCCAATGTATGATTTAGCTTCGTCACATATATGTAGGAGGACCTTTGCCACCATGTATTATTCTAAAATTCCTACAGCTATTATTATGAGTGTAACAGGACATAAAACGGAAACAGAGTTTTTAGGATATATTGGAATTGATAATAATACACTTTCTGAGCAGATGTATTCTTACTGGGAAAGGCTGGATAGTAAGGAAAATCAGACAGAGTTGCAGATTAAAAATGCAAATTGATTTTTAAATATATCAAAATCTTGAAAACCCAAGAAAAACCTAAATAACCCAGTGGGTTTCTTGGGTTTTTACCAATATTCTAAGTGTACCATACTTTTTAGAGTTCGTATATATAAGAAAATAATGGAATGTGATTCACAGTGAACCACAAAATGAGTCGCAAAATTAAACTTAGGAAGGAGTTTATAATATCTGGTCAATCACCGTAAATTTAAAAGATCCGATTTTCTTATCCATGAACAGTTTCATTTTTATATTTTTATTTCAGTTAAACTGTATTTACTTAATTTTCTATCTTATGAATATACCCCTTGAAATAGAAGACCAATATGTAAAAGATGTCCTTAGTAATACCTTTATACAAGACCTTCCTAATGAAGAGTGGAAGGAGATTGAAAATTTTGAGAATTATATGATTTCTAACTATGGAAGAATAAAAAGTATAGAGCGTTTGGCAAATCCTTTAAATGGTAGAAAATGGAAGCTGCCGGAACGAATAATGAAGTTGCAGTTTATGAAGTTTTTTAATAAACACCTTAATTGTAACTTTTATAATATCACCTGCTTATTATCATCGGAAGGAAAAAGATTTCGAAAATCTGTACCACGCTTGGTGTATTACCATTTTGTTGAAAAATTTGATTTAAACGATCGCAAAACACTTATTTCATTTAAAGATAATAATAGGTTTCATTTACATGCAAGAAATTTAGAGAGGCTTTCTATGAGCGAGGAGCTTTTCAAAAGAGTTCGAACCAACAGGGTTAAAAATAGTAGAAGTGATTATGATCAGCCCGTAAGCCAATACACAACTGAAGGTAATCTTATATCGACTTTTGACAGTATTGATGTCGCTACAGAAAGTCTTGGGATAGATAAAAGACATATTCTGGCTGCTATAAGAGAAAAACGTTTAACAGCAGGTGGATTCAGATGGTTTTTCAAAACTAATGTACCTAAAGAAAAGGATTTTATCTTTAGCTCTGAAAAAGAAGACTCAGCGCAATTACTTAATAAGTCTCTCTGGAAAAAATTGGGATGCCCCCCGATTGATGAAAACAATCCACCAGCTTGTATGAATCTGTCTCTTAAAGATCTTCCCGGAGAAAAGTGGAAATCTATATCTGGCTTTGAGGGTAACTTTATTATTTCAAATAAAGGAAGGATAAAACGATTGGCTGGCTGGACTGTCATTGGAAAAAAACTATTTTTAAAGGAGCAGATTTTATCCATTATCTTGAGTGGTAATATCAATATGACTTATTCTCTTTACTGTGTGCTGCGATATAAAGGTAAGAAGACTCATATAACCATTACCCGATTACTCTATCATCTTTTTGTAAAAGAATTTGATATACATGACAGAAGTTTAGTTGTTATGAATAAAAATGAACCTTTTTGGAATATAGATTTATCAAAATTATCATTACAACCTGTTTATTCCTTATTTATAAAAAAGAATATTGGTAACGGATGATCGGTCTAATAATTCAAGAATCTATCTTCTTTAAATTAAATTTATCTTCAACTAACTTCAGATATTTCGTTATTGCCGAAGGTTTAATGGCCTTCGGTAGTTTTTTACTCCAAAGTTTCTTTAGTAATTTAGGTTATTGTAATGAAAAACAGACTGAATTAATGATCTCACCCGTAAATCTCCCTATCTGTCACGCATGTACAGAAAACAATAATAAAAACATCTAAAAATTCATATTCCGCTATCTGTTCATATGTAAGATGATTAATTATTTTTTTGTCTACTATTTTATCTCAAAGACTTGGAATAACAGCTTGTGGTAAAGTATACTGCTAAAGGAGAATATTTATAGAAGAGGTGCTACGTATAAGAAGATACATTAAATTATGGGGAAAATACGGATGTAAATTTCTACCATTTAATCTAAAATATATTTATCTTCGCAATCATAATTTTAACGAAACAAGCGTAAGCTATCATTTGGGCTAGAGAAAACTGCGAATCTTCTATACAACCTAAAAATGGTAGGCTTACGCCCGTGTACACATACGGGCGCGGGTTGTAAGTCATATCTGGTTGTGGGTTCTTCGCAGTACCTCTCTAGCGGATAGGCTTCAGCCTTGCGCCTTTTTTTATATTATAAAAGTAAATAAAATTGTTTCAGATTGATTCACTTGTAATAAAATACGACATGTTCTGTCGCTGTGCTATGGTAGCTTTGCCCTATGTACATTAAGATAGTTTAATATAAAATAAAAACATATGAAAAGGTCTATTCTATCGGAATAAAGTAAACACATCATAAATGTTATCGTTGAGTATGGGGGTTTTACGGATGATATATGCAAATTAATAATAATATTTTTAACCCGTCAATTACACAAGTCTATGAAAAAAAAATATCTATGTGCATTAACATTATGCGCGGTCTTGGGTTCAGCTCAGGACTTGGTATGGCAGAAAAACATTAAATCCTCCACGCAGGATTTCTTGAGCCAGATTACCGCCACAATTGATCAGCAGTACCTGATCACGGGAAGCTCAATACAGAGTGACAAATTGCAACAATCGAGCAAGCAAAACAACGGTTACGATTTTCATCTGGTAAAACTCAATCAGCGGGGTGAAGAAGTCTGGGAAAAATATTTCTCAGGACAAAATCATGATTATCTGTCAGCCACAGTCACAACACAGGATGGCGGATTTCTTTTAGCAGGAACTTCTTATTCAGGAAAAGGGCTGGATAAAAAGGAAGATTCTAAAGGAGGATCTGATATTTGGCTCATTAGGATCAATGAGTTTGGAGATGAATTATGGCAGAAGACCTTAGGCAGCTCTTCTGATGAAGAAGCCAGAGCGGTTATCCAGACGACGAATTTAGGATTCTTTGTGGTCGGAAATGTACAGAACGCTGCAAAAGGTTACGGCTCCAAGGATGTTTTGATCACAAAACTTGACAAAGACGGAAAAGAATTATCACATTTGATTTTAGGAGGAAAAGGTTTAGATGAGGTGGAGAAGATGATTCCAACAAAAGATGGCGGAGCCTTACTCGGAATTTATTCCCGAAGCAATACCGGGGGAACAAAGAAAACCGAAAACTTTGGAGAGGGAGATTTCTGGGTGGTCAAACTTTCTAAGGATAATAAAGTAGAATGGGAAAAGAACTTTGGAGGGAAAGGAGATGATTACATCAGAACGCTGGCCTTAACTTCAACTGGCTTTATTATTGGAGGAGAATCCAGATCAGAAAGATCAGGAAACAAAACTGTCGGATTAGAAGAAGGAACAGATCTTTGGCTAATTTCTTTAAATGAAAGAGGCGATGAACAGTGGCAGAAATCTTACAATTTCAAAAACCGGGATATTCTGATGGGAATGAGTGTTCTTCATTCTGTAGATGACAAATCTTCCAAAGGAATTCTCTTGGGAGGCTATACCCAGGCTGAAGGAAGAATACAGACTGATGATGAAACTTTCTGGATGTTGTATCTGGACCAGAATGGCAATGAACAATGGAGAAAACACGTGAAAGGAGAATCCAGACAAAGAGAAGAAAGACTTTCAGATTTAAAACTCAATAGAGACGGTTCAATTATTTTGGCCGGAACCAGTGCAGAAGAATTGGGGAAAGAAAACTGGAAGATTGTAAAGCTGGGAGACAAACAGCTTGATCAGCTCATTGAAAAATACGACATCAAGATCTATCCAAACCCGGTATCTGATTATGCCTACGTAGAAATAGCATTCAACGACTTCAAAGAAGCAGATATTCTCTTGTATGACATGAGCGGAAGACAGCTTCAAAGTCTGAAAACCAAGAACAGAGTAACTAAGATCAACACGCAAAACCTTGCCCAGGGAGTTTATTTAGTTACAATCAAAATGGATACTAATAAAACGGCGAATGCCAAATTAATTAAAAAATAAAGATGAAAAAAATAATTGCAGCTTCTTTGGTTATCTGTGGATATGCTCTTAGCTATTCACAGTCTGTAGAGGCAAAAGACAGCAAATATAACTTAACGATAAAATCACCAGACGCTAGCCAGCTGTCAAAACATACAGATATTCCTACTTCTACCTATACAGGAGCTGTAGGAATTGATATTCCTCTGTATACTATAAAAGTAGGAGATTTTAGTTTACCAATTTCTTTAAAATATCATGCATCTGGAGTAAAAGTTAAAGAGACGTCCTCTAAAGTTGGACTTGGGTGGTCATTATCTGTAGGGAATCTTTCTTTATCAAAGCAGATTTTTGGAAAAGAGGATAAAGGAAAGATTCAATATATTAATCCTGATACTTTTAATCCTGTTCCTGGAAATGCTAATGATTATAATTTGGCAATGACCCTTAAAGCAGGAATGGGTGCACCGGATACCCAGCCTGATATTTATTCTTATTCTATAGGGAGTAATTCGGGTGAGTTTTATTATGATAGTTTAGGTAAAATTATTCAGATCCCTTACAGTACTGTCAAGATTGAGGATTCATTCGTTGTAACAGATAATCAGGGTATAAAATATTATTTCAAAGCAGGAAATCAAATTCAGAATGTAGGAGGTGGAAATGTGCCCGAACCTCAGGATTTCAATACGACAGATTTTGTAATTACAAAAATTCTTTTGCCAACCGGAAAGGAAATAAAGTTCAATTACCAAATCAGCAGTTATAATTATCTCAGTAGCTTTTACAAAGGATTTAGAGTTGGTAGAGCCTGCAATATCGAAAATGGAACAGTCTATGAAGAATTTGTGACAAGAACAAAAGTTCTTTCAGAAAATGTATTACAAAGTATTGAATTCGAAGGAAGTCAGGTTAAATTCATGTATAGCAGTCGTGAAGATATTAATAATGGTCTTTCACTTACTAAAGTTGAGGTCAGGAATCCTCAACAGACATTGGTGTCAGAATATAGTTTAGTAAAAGATTATTTTGTCAGTACAGATTCTCCTGTTGTTCCTGGCTATGAAGGAGATTTTCCCTATTTAACCAAAAGACTCAAATTAAAAGAAATTATTAATCTGAAGGATAATTCAAAATATAAACTTCAATACTATGAAAACTATCCTTTACCTAACAGATTTTCTGAGCAAACAGATTACGTTGGCTTCTACAACGGAAAAACTTTCAATCAGGGGATTCCCTACATAACTTATGACGATAAGACCTATGGTTATGGAGATGATAAAAACCCGGATGTTAATTATGCAGTCTCAGGAAGCTTAAAAGAGATTCAATATCCAACGGGAGGTAAAATGAACCTTGAATATGGGTTGGACGATTTTTACTTTAACGGAACGGAAACAAAGCTGGCTAAGAAACAGTTCATGATTTCTAATCTGGAGCCATTGGGTGGAACTTTCAATGTGAACAGAGACGGAAATAAAGTGGATCTTAAAATTACTTTTCAAAGCACAACAAGCCCGAATGATGGTTCGGAAGGAAGTCTTCCGGAAGGGCCTCATTTTGTAGGAGAACTATTGGACAATAATAACACAGTTCTCAAAACATTCTTGATCAATAAACAATATGAAGTTATTGAAGATAAAAAGCCTTCCTATAAAATAAGAATAAGAAAAGTAGGAAACGTAAACAGCAGCCATTATGCTACTTTAAATGTGGAATGGGTTGATAGTGTATCTGAAAATAAAGAGTATAATAAATCCGTGGGAGGAATACGGGTAGAGAAAATAAAGAAGAGCGATGCCAACACCGTAACTCATGAGACAGAGTTTGTTTATAAAGATGAAAATGGAAAATCTACTGGCAAATATATGGCGGATGACATAGACTATTCCTATATCCAGGAAATTGCAGAAGACAAAGTCGCCGGATATAGCTGTGAACAGATGGTAATCAGCAATACCGGAAATTTCAATATAACAACCATTAATGGTAAACCTACAGTTTATGATAGGGTAACAACCAGAGTAAAAGGTATTGGAAGTAGCGAAACTTATGAAATAACAGATGAATATATGAACCTTAGTCATACCAATGCTAAAAACGCCAGAAATCCTATTTTCACCTATGCTAACAATCAGTTTGCTCGTGGTATTTTAACAGGTCGTAAATATTATGATTCGCAGAAAAGACTGGTGAAAAAAGAGGATATTACTTATGATTTCGATAATCATTTTAACAGTTTTTCCAATGACTATAGTTCGGGATTTCCTAATCTGCCTATTCGACCTTATGTAATTGGAATAAAAGCAATAGCTGCTAATTTTACCACTTTCACCGTTAACCGATACGAAATAACATCTGCATGGGTAAAGAAAAAAACGATGAAAACGACCAATTATTTCACGGGTAACCCTAATGGAATAGATCAACTAACTACCTATACATATGACAGTAATTATAAACATACCAATCCCACACTTATCAATATAAGTTCTGCAGACTTTGCCGGAGAAACATCGTATCAATACGCACATGAGCAAAGTAACACAGATATGATTGCGGCCAATATGTTGGGGGTTCCTTTACAAGTTGAAGTAAAAGAAAATGGGGTGATGATTTCTAAAACAAAAACAGTTTATGCAAAAAATATGCAGACAGGTAATCTGATTCTTCCGATAGCCTCACAAAAATTTGATAAAGACAATTCTGCATCATCTAAAAATATGGTTGACTTCAACCAATACGATAGTCAGGGAAATATGTTACAATATACCACAAAAGGAAGTGTTCCTACTGCTATTATCTGGGGATATAACAATACATTACCAATCGCTAAGATAGAAGGATCGACCTATCAGCAAGCTTTAAGTTTTGCAGCTGAAATAATCGCAAAATCCAATGATGATACAGATGAAAGTAAAGAAAAATTACTCATGAAAGCTATGGATGATTTCAGAAATCAGGATGTTTTTAAAAATTACAATATTACCACTTATACTTACGATCCTCTTATCGGAATAACAAGCATAACTCCGCCAACGGGATTAAGGGAATTTTATAAATATGATTCTGCAGGCCGATTAAAGTCAGTGGTAGATGCCAATAATAATATTTTAAAAGAACTAAACTATAATTACAAACCATGAGCACAATTATAAAAAAATATTTGCTAACTATAGCCGTTTCTTTATCTGCTGTTTTGTCTATGAATGCGCAAAATTTGACACAGAGCGAAAACTATATTTATAGCAGAACATACTTAGAAGCTGTTACTTCTACCAGCAATACTGCGAAACAGTTACAACAGGTAGGTTATATTGATGGTTTGGGAAGACCTAAACAGGATATTTCCATTAAAGCAACGGCTACTGGAAAAGATATTGTTGTGCCTGTAGAATACGATATTTTTGGAAGACAGGTAAAAGATATGCTTCCATTACCTCAACAGGTAACCAATAATGGTGGTATTTTCACCGTTCCCGATATGACCGGAGCAGGGACAGTATATGGGACAGCTTCCAATTATTATGGTGAGAAGAAAGTTGAAAATTCACCACTAGCAAGAATTCAGGAACAAGCAGCTCCCGGTGATCCATGGAAAATGACCAATGGAAAAACTGTAAAATATACGTATGACTCTAATACAGATTCGGAAGTTAGAAAATTTGTGGTTAATACAACTTGGGCTACTGTTTCTAATGTAGCTGTTGCAAATTATCTTGTAACTCTGTCGGTTGAGAATACACCTTATGTATCTGGAGGATTTTATAAAGCCGGAACATTGTATAAAAATACAGTGACTGATGAGGACGGTAATAAGACTGTTCGGTTCATGAATTCTAAAGGTCAATTGATTCTGTCCAGAAAGAATGATGGGACTAAAAATGTGGATACCTATTATGTTTACAATGAATATGGACAACAAACATTTGTCATTCCTCCTTTAGCAGTACAAACAATTAATGCCGGTAATAAAGTGACACCAGAGGTTGTAGATAATTTATGTTATCAATACCGTTATGATAATCAGGACAGATTGGTGGAAAAGAAATTTCCGGGTAAGGATTGGGAATTCATGGTATACGACCAACAAGATAGGATTGTCCTCCTCCAGGATGGAAACCTGAGGACTACTACTAATAATTTCGGTGCAAAAGGATGGATATTTACAAAGTATGATCAAATAGGAAGAATTGTTTACACAGGTTTTTTTACTAATACTGCTACAAGACAGGTAATGCAGAATACTTTAAACAGTATGTCTTCCAATAATGAAAAAATCAGTAGTAATCCTATTGTTCAGAATGGAATGAATATTTATTACACTAAGGATGCATTTCCGATCGAGAGTATGACCATACTTAGTGTGAACTATTACGATCAGTATCCTCCGGATGCACCTGTAAGACCTGACAATATCCTGGGTCAGAATACACTTGCTTCCATCGCATCTTCGATGACCGTTAATGGCATTACAACGAGTCGGGCTATCCGCGGGCTTCCTACGGCAAGCTATGTAAGAAATATTAATGATACCAACTGGACTAAAAATTATATATGGTACGACCTGAAAGGGCGTCAGATTGGTACACATTCTATCAATCATTTGGGTGGATATACCAAAACAGAAGCAGAATTAGACTTTTCAGGTATTCCCAAGCAAATGATCACTTCACACAAACGAAGAAACAATGAAGTAGGAGTTACCATCAAGGAACATTTTGAATATGATGCGCAATATCGTCTTTTGAAACATTGGCATCAGGTAGATAATCGTCCGGAAGAATTATTGACGGAAAATACTTATAATGAATTATCCGAGCTTATCAGTAAGAAAGTAGGTAATGGGTTGCAAAGTATAGATTATTCTTACAATATTAGAGGTTGGATGACAGGGATTAATGAAAAAGAGATGTCTCTACCAAATTTAGGAGGAAAATTATTTTCATACAAAGTGAAATACAATCAGAGAGATGGGATTTCCAATCCTGATTCGGTCTTATTTTCAGGGAAAGACGTACTTCCGAAATTTAATGGAAACATTGCGGAGGTTGACTGGAGGATTGTAGAAACTCCTGGCGTAAATCCTTCCATGACTCCTAAAAGGTATGGGTACTCCTATGATAAACTGAATAGGCTTGTGGCAGGATACTATCAGAACCCTAACAATCCATATAGTAAAGAAAATACTGAATCTCTGGCTTATGATGTCAATGGAAAAATAACCAATCTGTACAGGACAGCTGTTATTGAGAACAATAATACCACGGCTACGGTTATTGATAACCTTAATTATACGTATTCAGGAGCTAAAGTTTCCAGGATCAATGATAATGCAGGTAACTCAACGGGATATGAAGGAGGAGGAAATACTTTTAGTTATGATGCTAATGGAAATATAATCACTCTTTTAGATAAAAAAGTAAACTCTATCAAATATAATTTTCTGAATCTCCCTGATAAGATTGTCATGTCTACTGTTTTAGGTGATTATCTTGCATATACTTATAGTGCAGACGGAACTAAGCTTCAGAAAATAAACCCAAGTTTAGAATGTGGGATTACTAACTGTTATACTGTAAGTAAAATAACAGATTATCTTGATGGTTTTCAGTATTTAAGTACTACATCAAGTGGAGGGAGCGGAGATAGTGAGTCTCTGGCATTGGCAAAAGAAATGTCAACAGCCATGGAAATGGAGGCTTTTACTTCTGAAGTAAATAGCTTTTCAATTGTATCGTCTAAAACTCCCAATCTTCAATTTTTTCCAACTTCCGAAGGGTATTATGATTATGAAAAAGATCAGTATATTTACCAGTACAAAGATCTATTAGGAAATGTAAGGTTAAGTTTCGGACGAAACAGCGCAGGCGTTCTAGAAATTGTAGATGCCAATGATTATTATCCTTTTGGGATGAATCATTTGAAGACCGGAAACTCAATATTCGGGCAGAGCAGTTATAAAAATTATAAGTTCTTAGGTCAGGAGTTACAGGAAACAGGTTTTTATGATCTTGGAGCAAGATTGTATATGCCAGAATTGGGAATATTCGGACAACATGACCCATTAAGTGCATCAACGTTTGATCCTTATGGGTATGCATATAATAATCCGATATTTTTTGCAGATCCAACAGGATTGGAAGGAGAGCCAATAAATAGTGCTGAACCTGTTATAGGAACTGAAAGAAGTCCTATCGATGTAGGTGAAATTGTACTCAATGCTCCACTTAGGGCTATGTCTGGCAGTAACTTACCAACCTGTTCCTATTGTTATACAGGAGCGGGGGTAAAAGGTGGATTACAAAACCTGGGAATACTTCCTCGTCCACTTTCTCATGAAGAAGCATTGATGATTCTAAGTAGGCCAGTGTTACATAATGGTTCTGCTCAAATGATGGACAGCATGTGGGAGGTTTTAGGAATTTTGGCTGCAAATGCAAAACCCGAAAATAAAGAAGCTGCTTTGGGGTTAGCCGCTATTGCAATTATTACGACAAAAGGTAAAGCTGCCCCTGCGATTTTAAAGGCGGAAACTGGAATTGTAAAAGCGGAAAGTAATTTATGGAGAGTTGGTGCATATAATGAACTAAGAGGAATAGAAGCGGGATTAGATGCACATCATGCAGGACAAAGTGCAATAATGAAGAGATTAGTTTCTGGTTACGATCATAAGACCGCACCAACTATACTAGTACCAGTTGCCGGACATCGTAAACTTATCCCCGAGATTGGTAGAATGGCAATAACGAGAGGACCTGGAAGCTTTACAAGTGCTAGACAGCTTCTAGCAAGAGATATTTTTGAATTAAGACGTGTCTACGGTAGTCAAGGAATTCCTAATAGTGCTTTACAAGAATTAATACAATTAAATAAAACAATGTATCCTAATGCTTTTATAAAATAGATTTAAAAAATGGAAAATAATATAATTGACAAAACTTATTCTGAAGCGGTAATAGGACTAGATGAAGAAACATTAAAAGACTGTGATTTATGGTATAATTATGTTTTAAATTTACCCAAGGCACAACAAGTTGTATATACTGTTATTTTACTTAATTGGCAGATTGAAAATGGAGGATTCCATCAATATTTCTTCAATTCTTATGGGCAATTTGCTTATTTAACTATTAAAAATTTAAATTTAATAGAGGCAACTCACAGAGCCGACTTATTAGATTCTGCAACTCACCTTGTCAACGAGGAGTATTTTATAGAAGACAAGTTTAGACATCTAATTTTTAATAGAGAATTTTCGAAAATTGTAGATTTTGACGATTTGTTATTCGATAAGCTAAATGAATTGGATGACAAATATTATAATATGGAAGATGAGAATATTTTTGATTTATTACAACGGTATTTAGATAATCATGAATGATAAATTTGAATATCCAAATGAATATTTGCCTTTTATAAATGATTTAGAAGGCTTAGAAACTTCTTCACATTCTACTTAGATTATTCACCTTCTTAAGAAGAAATAACCAAAGACTGTATGAATATAGCATAAATGATGCTTCGTAAAAAAACAAATAGTAATTAAACAGAACATTGATCTTAAATGTTCTGTTTTTTATATATCAGGATTAACTAATGCCCTCAGGTTTTAAGTGGATATTTTGAATTGTGATTCCTAATACCGTCAGTATACAAAAATGATAGTTATAATTTTTTTTTAATACGACATTATTTGACGTATCTATATCTCAGCTTAGCTAAAGCTTAGAAAATATAAATTCAATCAAAACACGTAGTAAATGATTATAAAAAAATATGAAGGAGATTTGGAAGACTTGGAGCTAGATCTGTTTATAAATTCTGTCTTTGCCCATGAGTCTGATTTAATAGTAGCTCTTGAGCAAGCAATAAATGCCGGATGTAAGGGTTTTAGAAAAATTTTAGAAGCAGATGTCCCTACTAGTGAAGATTTCATTTTAGAGTTTGAGTCGGATATACAGCTTATTATAGAAAAGAGATTTTCCATAACAACTGAGGCTAAAGAAATATTTTGTAATTTCCAATATGCTATTGATGAGTCTTTTGATAAAATATACTTTCCAAGTCACTGTATATTGAATGTTTTTTCAAAATATCTTATTAGTACAAATGTTTTTAGAGTTTGATCATGAGAATTCTATTTTTGATTTTTTTTATTATTTGTATTATTCAGATAAAAAGGTTAATAAAGATAAAGCCTGGGATCTTATGGTTGAATTTATTATGAACTTGTACTATTATATGGTCTACCAGGATTATGTAAGACTGGTAAAGTTTTTTAACCGTGATTTTTTAGTATCACCCAATGACAACAATATTCCAATAAGAATTGCTCTTTTAAACTCTTTGAATCTAATAGGTGAATTAAATAATTCTATTCCAAACAAGGAGAATATATACCGTATTTTTCACGCTATAGTCGGAGGAAATGAAGATAATGTTAAAAAGTATTGTCTTTCATTAATCGGTCAAAGTAGTACTTCTCAAAAGCAAATTACTAAAAAGCACTTAGAATTTGCACAAAGATATATCAATGAAAAGAAGTTGTGAATAACATACTATTAATTAGTTGATTTATATGTAAGGCTTTGTTATTTCAATTGTTTTTAAATAGATTTATCTAACACAAAAACTAATACAATGGAAGATGTAAATAGATTACAAGAATTAGAAGAAGATTTATTTCTATGGAATGTTTTAGCGTATGAGTCAATTCTCATCCGAAACTTAGAAATGGCGATGAATATAATTTTTAGAAATTTTAATGAAGCTTTTCTAATTGAGGGGCCTATAGTTGAGGAAGAGTTGCAAATTATTGAAGATGAAATGAAAGAGGATTTATTTGAGAAATTTTCTCTTACAGAAAATTTAAAAAAGATATTTTCAACATTTGAATATGCTCTTAATGAAAAAAATAACAGGATTTATTTTGAGACAGACAATATTCTCACAATATTTGCTGAATACTTAAGAGACTTGAAGTCTGAACTTGAATTTGATATAAAAGATCCTCTTTTTGATCTTATGTTTTACCTTTATTTTTCTGATTCTGTTGAATGCAAAAATGAATCTATCCAGATCTTATCAAATTTCTGTCAAAAGCTATATGGATTTATACTTTATAATGATTTTATTAGTATTATTCGATTTTCGAATCGTGATTTTGTAGTATCTCCTAGCGATAATCATATCCCTATCAGAATTGCGATGTTAAATTCTTTAAATTTAATTAATGAATTAAATAATACCGTCCCAAATAAGGAAAATATCTATCGTATTGTCCATGCAATAGTTGGTGGAAATGAAGATAATGTAAAGAAGTATTGCCTTTCTTTAATAGGCCAGAATAGCACATCCCAGAAGCAGATAACTAAAAAGCACTTAGAATTTGCACAAAGATACATTAATGAAAAGAAACTGTAATTTAAATTAAAATGGACCCCAACTATACCCCATCCATACCCCTGATTAATAAAATACGGTAAGTATAATTTCAACCTTTGTATTGTGAAACAAATAAAACCCACAATACAATGGAATCTATAAATTTTATCGGGGTAGAACCCGAGATCCTCATCAACGAAATTGTAAGTAAGGTTAAAGAATCCTTACTTACAGATCTGGAAAAAACCTTCAGAGAAAATGAACCGAAACGATACCTTTCCGCAGAAGACATCTGCGAACGTTTTGGTGTGACCAAACCCACGATTCATGAATGGCGGAAACGTGGAATACTCAAATCCTATAAACTTGGTGCAAGAGTTTATTACAGGCTGGACGAGATAGAAAATGCAATGATTGTTAACGATTAAATTTTCTATCATGTCATTTGCTAGTAACAATCAAGAATATACAAGCATTATCTACCAGTTAGATAAAGTTAAAAAGACCTTTCGACAGTATAAAAGACAAGGGCTACAACAATCTGTTAAAGAGAATCTTTTCCCTGAACTGATCCGTATCGAAAAAAACAACGGTTATAATACCTTTAGTGGATTCAATAATCTTTTACGGCTTCGTGATACCTCCAACTGGTCTGTATGTACAAAATTAGGATTAAAACCGACAGGAATTAGTAGTTTCTATTATACAGATGTATTTGTAGGAAATAAAAGAAGTTTATGTATTGTCTGGTATCCGAAGGATTGCCAGTTAACTGAACTCAGTATTTTTCCAAAATTTTATCCGTGTGAGAAATCTGAATTAGCAGAGAGAATAAAAGAACTCGCTCAAAGTATAGCCCATAAAAAAGGAAAATAAAGCTTATATCCCTTTTGTTATTCAAACTTTGACAAATGTCTAACTTATTGTCTTTACAAAGATAAGAATTATGCCGATTGACTTTGTAAAAATTCAGTATATGGATAAAGATTATGAGCTTCCCACCGACAAGACCGATTTTATTATTTCTGTAAACAATGAAACCGGAGAAACCGACAATAAGAAAGAGGGGGAATATTTCGGAATGAAGATTATCAAATATGCTTCCGGTCGGGTAATGGTAAAGGGAAGTATTCACAAATTTTTTAATCGTACAGACTTTAACGGAAATGATTTTGATATGATCAATTTTTCCTCAGCATTACAAGACCTTGAAACTGAACTTGGATTGAAACCTGAATATTGCAGGCTGGAAAATATTGAAATTGGGACTAATATCCAATTACCATTTGATCCTAACGTGATATTACAAAATTTACTTTTTCACCGATCAGTAGAATTTAATAAAACTATTTCAGGTTCTTTTTATTATCAGTCTGCCAAAACAGAATACATTATTAAGATTTATAATAAAACTGCACAGTATAAGAAAAGATTGAAAAGGATAGCCCAAAAACCCAATATAAAAAATGAACAGGATCAGGAAGAAATAAGTTTTCTGAAAGAAACAATAGAAAAGCAACTTAAGACCAATACCTTACGATTTGAAATCAAATTTTTGAAAATGAATATACTAAACGATTTGGGACTTATGCATTTACCCGATATTGCAAAGCCTGAAATCATTGAGTCTCTTAACAGCCTCTTATTAAAAGAGTTTCAGGAAGTTTATTTCTACGATTACACTATGGATGAAACTAAGATGAGAGGAACGGAAATTACTAAGCTCAAGGATTACAGGAATCCTAATTATTGGATTAACCTCAACAAAAAGGATAAATACTACCACAAAAGCAGATTTGAAAAAATGACATTGAAATATTCTCAGAATTTGAAAGGTAAAGTTTCGGAATTAATCAAACAAAAGATAGAAAGATTGACAGCAAAAGTTTAGACTTTTTTACCAACAATTTTAATTAAGCTAAAAAACGAATGTTTGGACTTTTTTACCATTCAGATATAGAGTAAAAAAGTCTAAATTCAGTACTTTAAATATTAAGACTATGAGAAAGAAAATTATAGCAGAAAAAAAGTTCAAAAATGCCAATATGAAAAATTATGATTTGTCAAAAAATATGCAGCAAAATATAATAGAAAATAAAGAACGCGATAAAAAGATAAAACAGAATTTACAAGAACTGGAAAGTGAAACCTTTGAACCGGGTTTTGATATTTCAATCTTAGATGTTGAAATAGATATACCTGAACTTGTTGTAACAAAATTAGATATAGAAATACCTGGAATAGATATGGATTTCCCTGAAATTGAAATGCCAGAAATGGATATAGATATACCAAGTTTAGTGGAAAACGCAGATTTTGAATTGCCTGACATTGATGTATTTATCGAAGAGTAAAGGAGATTTGCAAAGAATATAAGTTGCTTTTAACAAGTGTAATTTTTGACATATTTTTAATAGTCTGTAAGTACTATGAATAAAGGGTTTCGCATGAAAACGTTCTGAAATACGTGGAAAGTTCCTTAATAATTTAGGTTATTAATTTAAACAAAACGACTTAGAAGTTTTAGGATGGCTTATTAAAATTTGATAAAGCAAGTGCTGGGGTAAATAGCTAGACAAATATATCCAGAATACTAACAATTAAAAATAGAAATTATGGGACGTTGGAGTAATTTTCCTGATGAAGTAGAGGGATTGAAGTGTATTACTATTGCAGACTTAAAAAAACTGGGATATTTAGAGCCTAATATCTCTATGAGTAGAAACCTTTTTTGGACTGATAAGAACGGAGAAAGAACGAGTTCAATTACAGTTATTATAGATACTACTGAGATAAAAGGGAGTATCACCTTTGACTATACATACAATCAGTCTCAAAAGATCAATTATACTGTGCAGCTTATTACAAGACCTTCAAACCTGGGAAACGGATTGTTATGGTTTTTTGTATGTCCTAGTACATTTAAGGTATGTAGAAAGTTGCATTTAAATAGCGGCTATTTTCTTCACAGGACAGCTTTTAAAGATGTGTATTATGAAAAGCAGTTACAATCTAAAAAGTGGAGGAGTTGGGAAAAGACATTTGGTTCTTATCTGGATGATAGATTGTATGAGCAGTTGTACAAAAAGCATTTTAAGAAGTTTTATAATGGGAAACCTACTAAGAAATATCTTCAGATAATGAAAAAAATAAAAACAAGAGAGGATATAGGTTTTCAGGATGTTGAAAAATTCTTAATATAACTATGTTCTTTCAATTGAATTACAATATTTTTAAAAAATTATATACAATAAATTGATGTAATTATATAGTATTGTTTTTTTTTTGTATCTTTGTCTAAATAAAAAATCTCTGTTGGAGCAGAGATTTTTAAGTTTATCAAAGTGTTGCAACAATTATAAATTAATTTATGCAAAGAAATTTAGAAAATTTAGGTGACAAAGATAATAATTTGTCAAGAAGAATGCAAGGAAAAAGAAAACTTGCAGTGGAATCGACATGTAAAGTTGAGTTAAAAAAAGAACTACAACTATTATTTAATACCTTCTATGATGCTTTAGATAAGGCAAATGCTGTATTAATGTCATTTGACCCTTCTCACAGATCCAGAACTCTTGAAGCTAATATAATGCAAAGTAGTATTGCAGAAGCTTTATCTGGAAACTTTGGAGATAAGGCTTTTTATGGAAAGTATAAAAGACTGATATTAAGAACTACGGGATATTTAATTCTATTTAAGAAATTAAATGGAAAGGGATTACCCATGAACATTCAAACAGATAGTGTACAATCAATTTTAAATCAAAGTCAAGTCTTAGATCTATTTGCGGAATCAGATTATGAAGATGAACCAATCTTATATTTTGGGTATCAGAAGAATAGATTTGGTGAATTTGTGAATCCACAGTTGGTCTATATTGATAACGGTGAAATAAATTTTACCATAACTGAAAAAGATATGGAAGTACTAATTCCTATATCTACTGGTAAAAATGAGAGTCAGGATAATGAAGTTGCTCCTAAATTAAAAGGAGACAAAAACGTTAGAAAGGCTAATTAATAATAAAAGCAACACTTTGATAACTTTTTAAGCAATTATTATATAGCTATGAATCACAAACAATTGACATTCGCACGCGAGTATAGAGGATATTCACAAACTGAATTAGCTAACTCAATTAAAGGACTTTCTCAATCTAATCTTTCAAAATTTGAAAAAGGATTTGGTGTTTTGTCAGAAGATATTAAAAAAAAAATTATATCATTTTTAGATTTCCCAGAGGAATTTTTTTATAAGAGAATTAATAGCAATATTGAAAATGCCAATTACAGGAAAAAAGCTACAGTTAACAAATCAAAAATTCAAAAATTTGAAAATAAATGTAAGATCATTGGTTATTTAATAGATGAATTTTCAGAATCACTGGAGTGGCCTGAATTTACTTTATCACCATTAAATGTAGAAGATGATTTTTCCGTTGAATATATTGCAAACTATACAAGAAAGTTACTAAAGTTAGAAAAAGATGAACCTGTTAAAAATATAATTTCGATTTTGGAAAGATCAGGAATTATTATTTATGAGATTAATGATGATGAGAGTTTTGATGGTGTCTCTTTTATTACTGACAAAGGTTATCCTATTATTATTATCAATAAAAATTTTTCAAATGATAGGAAACGTTTTACAATTGCTCATGAATTAGGGCATCTTTTAATGCATAATGAAAATTATTTTCCAATATCGTCATTTAGGGATAAAGAAAAAGAAGCAAATTTATTTGCTGGAGAATTCCTTATGCCCAAAGAGGTAATAAAGAACTCACTTAGAAGATTAAAGTTAAGTGATTTAGGAATACTGAAAAGCTACTGGTTGACATCAATGTCATCTATTGTAAGAAGAGCAAGAGATCTAAATTGTATAGATGATAAGAAATATAAATATTTTTCAATTGAAATGAGTAGAAACGGATATAGGAAAAAAGAGCCAATTGAAGTTTTTATAGATAAAGCAACATGTTTTAAAAATGCAGTTAGTATTTTTAAAAATGATTTATCTTATTCTTCGGATGACTTTGTTAAGTTTACACTTTTGTCCAAAGATATACTTGATGATATTTTTGAAACAGATAAAATAGTTAAGTTAAAAATCATCTAATTAAGATAAAAGTCTACGATTATAATCGTTAATTTCCCCAAGATTTCTTGGGGTTTTATTTTTTAATATAAGATTCCAAAAATGATGTTATTATAACTGTGTTAAATATAAAATGGATAATCCATTATTGATTTGAAAGATTTTATCGGTGTTGATAATTTAATACTATATTTGGAAAAACGAGAATATGGAAAAGACAGATTTTGATTTCATACATTTTATAGCTAATAAGGGATTTAACAGAGTAAGTGATAAAGCCTTTATTTATAAAATTTCAGATGAAGAAGAGGTTAGGTTATATATTGACCAATATATTATTCCTGCTGCATTAGATTTAAGATTTAGAAAAGAGATTCCAAAGAATGAAAATCAAGCAGAAAAAGAATTTAAAACAATTGAAGAAATTTTTGAAATTATATTTGAAAAATAAACTTATTGACTGTATATTGACTAGATAATAAAAAACCACTTGAAAATCAAGTGGTTAAATTGTAGATTGTAGACCCACAGGGATTCGAACCCCAGATGACTGAACCAAAATCAGTAGTGTTACCGCTACACCATGGGTCTGTTTCTATGCCGCGAAATTATAGAAATTATTTTAAATATGAAAATCTAAATTAAAGATTAATTAACATAATTAGTAAGAAGACAGCTTTATGTATTGATATCCAAAGAATTATTTTTCATTAAAATTTTTTAAAAAGATCTTCTTCTACCCATAAACAGTAGATTTGTGGATATATTGTTAGATTGAAAGAGTAGGGCTTACATTAATTTGTCCGATGGATAATAACATCCAGCCTCCTTCTCCCAGCTTCAATCTGTTAAATAATAAAACCTTATCTTTGCAAAAAAATTGGGCTCCAAAAGTTGGAGTAACCCATTAATAACATATCCTGAGCAAAGCAAAAGGATTATTAAACATTTTTTATGTCAAATATTGTCGCAATCGTTGGACGTCCCAACGTAGGAAAATCCACGCTTTTTAATCGTTTATTAGAAAGAAGGGAAGCTATTGTAGATTCTACAGCTGGTGTTACCAGAGACCGTCACTACGGAAAATCAGACTGGAACGGAGTAGACTTTACGGTAATTGATACCGGAGGTTATGATGTAGGTACAGATGATATCTTCGAAGAAGAAATCCGTAAGCAGGTACAATTAGCGGTGGATGAAGCCACTTCTATTATCTTTATGATGAACGTAGAAGAAGGGCTTACTGACACAGATCATGAAATTTACAGACTTCTCAGAAGATCCAACAAACCTATTTATATTGTTATCAATAAAGTAGATTCTTCCAAGGAAGAACTTCCTGCAACAGAATTCTATCAGTTAGGAATTGATAAATATTACACACTTTCCTCTGCTACAGGTTCAGGAACCGGGGATTTGTTAGATGATATCGTTAAAGATTTCCCTACTACAGAATATAAAGATCCATTTGAAGGATTGCCTAAAATTACGATTGCAGGCCGTCCAAACGTAGGAAAGTCCACGATGACTAATGCTTTATTGGATGTTGAAAGAAATATTGTAACCGATATCGCAGGAACTACGAGAGACAGTATCCAGACTTTATATAACAAATTCGGACACGAATTTGTGTTGGTAGATACTGCAGGGATGAGAAGAAAGTCTAAGGTAAACGAAGACCTTGAATTCTACTCTGTAATGAGATCGATCCGTTCTATCGAATATTCTGACGTCGTGATCATCATGGTGGATGCTACACAGGGATGGGAATCTCAGGATATGAATATCTTCGGACTGGCTCAGAAAAACAGAAAAGGAATCGTAATCCTAGTGAATAAGTGGGATTTGATCGAGGACAAGCAGACCAATACGATGCGTGATTTTGAAAAATCAATCAAAGATAAAATTGGTCAGTTTCAGGATATTCCAATCTTATTTGTTTCAGCTTTAACGAAACAAAGAATTCTGAAGGCTGTAGAAGTAGCTATGCAGGTTTATGAAGACCGTAAGAAGAAAATTAAAACTTCAAAACTGAATGAAGTAATGCTTCCGATCTTCGAAAATACACCACCGCCGGCATTGAAAGGAAAATATATCAAAATCAAATATTGTGTTCAGCTTCCTACACCGTCACCACAGTTTGTGTTTTTCTGTAACCTTCCACAGTATGTGAAAGAACCGTATAAGAGATTTACTGAAAATCAGCTGAGAAAAGAATTCGGATTTACCGGAGTTCCGATTGAAGTGTATTTCAGACAAAAATAATAGAACAAATGTTCATCGGAAAACTCCGGCAAGCGAAGCTTGCCGGAGTTTTTTATATCACCCAACCAGACTTTCTCTTCCAGCCCGATCTTTCAATTCGTTTTTTAGTTGTAATTTTGCGGCAATTAATATCAATTAACTGAAATTAAAAATAAAATTTTCATGCTTACTATTTTATCGCAACACTTTTCTCTTGTCAACGAATGGATTAACGAACTTAGAAACGTTACGATCCAGCATGACCGAATGAGATTCAGAAGGAATATGGAAAGAATCGGGGAGATTGCCGCTTTTGAAATCAGTAAAGGACTGGAGTACAGAGAAGTTGAAATTCAAACTCCTTTAGATACAATAAAAAGCAGGGAAATAGCTGTGCAGCCGGTTATTACAACCATTTTAAGAGCAGGTGTTCCGTTGTTCGAAGGAATCCTGAACTATTTAGACAGAGCAGACTGCGGTTTTGTGGCAGCTTACAGAAAACATGATGCCAACGATTATTTCTCAATCAAGCAGGATTATCTTACCTGCCCAAGTATTGAAGGCAGACCACTTATTGTAGCTGATCCTATGCTTGCAACTGGTGCTTCTCTTATTGAAGCCATCAAAGATTTGCTGACCAACGGAAATCCAACCCAGCTTCATATTGTTGCAGCCATTGCATCGAAACAGGGAGTAGAAACTGTTCAGAATGCATATCCTGAAGCTCATATCTGGGTAGGAGCCATTGATGAACACTTAACTTCAAAAGGGTATATCACACCAGGATTGGGAGATGCCGGGGATTTGAGCTACGGAGAAAAACTTCAGCGATAATTAAGAAAGATTCCAGAAATCTTTTATTAAGTTCAATAATAAATCAGGTCGTACTTTATCTATAGGATGCTTTGTATCCGGAAGTACGGCCAGTTTTGCATTTGGAAGGCTTCTGTAAACCCTTGAACTCTCTTCCAGCGTTACCATATTATCTTTATCACCCACCATAATTTGAACGGGAGTGGTAATTGTAGCAAAATTATTTTCCAGAGGAGGATTTTTACCTAAATCAATCATTAAATCAGCAATACCAGGAAGAAGCTGTTTCCACTTTGTTCCGTGTTGTGATTCTAAAAGCTGGGCATACTGCGGAATTTTTTCAAGGATAACATCCGGATTAAGCATCTTACTTTCTTTTAAAGCCTGTTCTTCAGTCCAGTCGAACTTTGTGCCCAGTGTTATAACAGAATTTACATTGTCAGGATTTTCCATTGCGTAGCAAAGTGCGACATAACCACCCATGCTGTGCCCGAAAATAGATACGTCTGTCAGATGGTTCACTTTACAATACTCCGATAATTCCTCGACATACTTTTTAATATTGAGGCCGCCTTCAGGAAGTTCCAGGTCTCCATGTCCTGAAAAAAGAGGAGTATGAACTGTAAAATAGGATGACAGGACATTCAGATAAGGTTTGAAAATGTCGCTGTGACCTAAAGCTCCGTGCAGTAAAATCAGATTGGGCATAGTTGTATAGTTTCCTGAAAATTAGGAAAAAGAATTGAATCGTGAAAATGGATGAGGTGGAAGCGTAAGAGTGTCTGAGAGTTTTCGGGTTTAAAAATATTTTTGATTATTTCTCCGTACAGAAATCCCGAATCCCGAATCCCGCACCCCGCAACTCGCACCTCGCACCCCGTTCCCATATCAAACATCCTCAGCCATCACCAAAACACTTACTTTATTATCTCCGGCATTTAAAATCTCCCACGCGACTGATGAAACCGTATTTCCTGTTGTGAAAACATCATCAATCAAAAGAATATGTTTTCCGGTAACAGGCTTGGTTGTGGAGAATGTATTCACAGTTTCCAGCCTGTGTTTCTTGTCTTTTAAGGCCTGTGCTTTAGAATAATGATTTCGTTTGATTAAATTATGATCAAAAGGAATGTTATAAAATGAAGATAATGTTTCGGTAAACAAATGAAGCTGGTTATATCCCCGTTTCTTCAGTTTCTTTGGATGAAGTGGTACACTTACTAAAAGGTCAGGGAAATTATCTTTGAAATCAAGTCGTTCTGCTGTCCAATCGGCTAAGATTTTTCCTGTTTTTTCCCTGCTTCTATATTTCAGATCGTGAATAATCTGACGGCTTAAACCTTCCTTTTCAAACTGTATTAAAGCGAATGCGTTTTCAACGGGAAAAAATAAACTGCATTTTTCCTTAATCGGATTATTTTCAAAATAATTGTAATGGGTAAAGTGAATCTGGCTGAAACAAAGATCACAAACCAAAAGTTCAGGATCGACGATTCTGTTGCAGTGAATGCAGCGGTTAGGAAACAATATGTCTAATATCATAGTGTGTTTTTACTAAGATATGAAAATAATTGTCAATTTTTGCTTCCCAAAGTCAATAGTGAACTATTATTGTTCGCGAATTTTATGAGCTAATTATTTCATGTAGCAAAAGGAATTTTTTCGTTGTTGAGTGGAACGCCATAGCGCCTGAAAAAGCTATTAAATAGTATAGAAAACTTTGTAAATTCTGCGTTTAGAAAAATTAGTTACCCGTAAATTTCAGCAGCAAATCGATTATTCACAAACCCGAATCCCGCATCCCGAACCTCACATAAAAATTCGTATTGACAATTCACCATTCACTTTTTAAATATCATCAAACGTCTTCCTGATCTTCTCAACAGCATTTTTCATACTCATATTAAAATGTTCCTTTTCCAGTCTTACCGGTGGTGCCTGTCTTACTTCACAGTCAGGAATACTGCAGGATTCGCATGTAACGCCTACATTAATGGTTTTTAAAGATGGAGACTTGATAAAGCCTATCTTTTTTATCGTTTGGGAATTCAGTAAAATGCCCAGGCAATAACTTCTGTTACTTCCATCTGAGAATGGATTTTTTTGTGAAGTAGAAATTACCAGATAACTTATTCCCTGATCTTTATAATGAGAAACCTGAGCATCCGTCAGGGTTTCATTTTCTTTTAAATCACCAAGATTTTTTACCGCAATCCATCTTCTGCAGTAATGCTCGTTCATTGCATTGGCATGAGGAGCCTGCTGGTGATTAAGATGAAGCTCCTTTAAAATCTGGATTTTATCCGAATTTTTCTTTTTTACCAGACATAAATAAAAAAGATCTTTGATTCCCATTTCAGCCGAGAGGATGTTGGTCAGCCGGTAATAAAATGTTTCAGGCGAATGGGTGAAACTGCTGATAAGACTCTCAAAATTTTTAGGTTCCCATGTATTTTGCTGGAAAAATTCTGAGGTCTTTTCAATGACAGGTTCCTTTGAAATGAGCAATGCTCCTGCGAAATAAGAGGCGTAAAAGTTGTTCAGAATTTCTTCAAAACTTCCGAAATCAAGCCACGAATAGGTATTGGGGCGGTTTTTTAATTCCAGTACATTGAAGCCGATTTCTTTAGCCAGAATGAATGTTTTCTGATCCTTTTCCAGTTTTTGATTCAGCAGCAATAGTTTTTTTTCAGGAATGAAAAGAGAGCGGAGATTATCCAGAGTTCCATATTTTTCAAAATCTTCAGACTGAATGGTGTAACTGAATTTTTCTGCAAGAATTGCCTCCAGGATGTCAGACCTTAGATCTTTTCCGGGTTGTAACTGATTTTCCCGGGTAAACAGATCAACCTTTTCTTCAATTTCCGGAAAATAGTTATCATATAATTCCTGAAATGACCTTAAGACGGCAAAATAAAATCTTTCCTTACCAAGATTATAATTCTGAGAAATTTCGATCAGTGCATTAATAAAAGCCGTTACTTTTTTCGGAGCATCGCTGATAATGCTGATGAGGTTGTTTTTATTAATTCCGAATAACTCCAGCGGAACTTCTTTAAAGAAATCAGACTGCAGGATTTCATTGAAAGGGGAAAGGCTTTTATCAAGTTTGGTAGAAACCAGATCATCAAAAGTACAGCTCAGTGCTTCAGAAAGCTGAATGATTTTATCGTGCTTGGGATATTTTTTTCCGTTTTCAATTTCGTTGAGGTAAGATTTTGATAATCCTGTCTTTACAGCAAGATCCTGCAGAGACCAGTTTTTCTTTTGTCTCTGCTGTTTCAGTTTTAGCCCGAAAACTGTTTTGATAAAGTCGCTTTCTGAATTCATTACTCAAATATAAATAATTAGATGCGATTATTCGCATAATAATTTTTAAATAAATTTAGCGAACGTTCGCTATTTGTGAAAATTTTTATTTATGTTTGTAATATCAAATCACAAAATCAATAAGTTATGGAAACAAAGACTCAATTAGAAATAAAGTCACAGAAGCAGTTTGAGGAAATATTTACTCCCGATTTGACAGATTTTCTGATTTCGCTTCATCAGAACTTTAATCATAAAAGACTTGAACTTTTAGAAGAAAGAAAAATTACTCAGCAAAATTTTGATAAAGGAAATCTTCCTGAGTTCTTGAAAGAAACTGCAGACATCCGGAATGGAAATTGGGTATGTGCTCCGCTTCCTGACGATATGCTGGATAGAAGAGTAGAAATTACCGGTCCTGTTGACCGCAAAATGATTATCAATGCCTTGAATTCCGGTGCTTCTACCTTTATGGCCGACTTTGAAGACAGCAGCTCGCCGGTATGGGAAAACTGTATTCAGGGACAGATCAATCTTTCTGATGCCATTAACCGGACTATTGATTTTGTTAACGAAAATGGAAAGGCTTATACCCTTAATGAAAAAACGGCTGTTTTACAGGTTCGTCCACGCGGCCTGCACCTTCCAGAAAAACATATTGAGATCAATGGAGAAAAAGCTTCCGGATCACTGACTGATTTTGGAATATTTTTCTTCAGAAATGCAAAACAGCTTTTGGAAAACGGTAGCGGTCCTTATTTCTATCTTCCAAAACTGGAACATTATAAGGAAGCACGCTGGTGGAATGAAGTTTTTGTTTTTGCGCAAAACTATCTTGGAATTCCGGAGGGAACCATTAAAGCGACTGTTTTAATAGAAACAATTACCGCTTCATTTCAGATTGATGAAATTTTATTTGAATTAAAAGAACATAGTGCCGGACTGAATTGCGGAAGATGGGATTATATTTTCTCTTACATTAAAAAATTCAGAAATCTTCCCGAATTTATCGTTCCGGACAGAGATCAGGTAACTATGACGTCTCCCTTTATGAGTGCTTATTCAAAAAGGGTGATTGAAATCTGCCATAAAAGAAATGTACATGCAATAGGCGGAATGGCCGCTCAAATTCCGGTAAAAGACGATGATGAAGCCAATACTATTGCTTTTGAAAAAGTAAGAAATGATAAAGAAAGGGAAGTGAAAAATGGCCACGACGGAACGTGGGTTGCACATCCGGCATTGGTAGCTGTAGCAAAACAAGTTTTTGACCAGTATATGCCTTCCCAAAATCAGATCGATAAAAAATTTGAATACCATATAACAGAAAGCCAGCTGCTGGAAATTCCCAAAGGAGAAATCACAGAAAAAGGAGTCCGTAAAAATATCAATGTTGGAATTCTTTACCTTGAAAGCTGGCTGATGGGAACCGGTGCTGCTGCCATTTATAATCTGATGGAAGATGCCGCTACTGCTGAGATTTCAAGAACACAAATCTGGCAATGGCTGAAAAATGAAGCGGTTCTGAGTGATGACAGAACGTTAACCCGAAGCATGGTACTGCAATGGGAAAAAGAAGAAATGGATCATATTGAAAAATATGTAGGTGAAACCCGATTCAAAAGCGGAAAATTCAACCTCGCCAAAGAACTTTTCAATGAATTGATTTTCTGCGAAAATTTTGAAGAATTTCTAACCCTTAAAGCTTATCCTTTTATCTAGTTATAGAGTGGGAGAGTACAAGTGTGTGAAAGTTTTACAATAATATCTCGTACCTCCGAACCTCGTAACCCGAACCCCGAACCCCGTAACCCGAACCCCAAAATCTAATCAAACAAAATCCAAATATTATGAAAACAAGACAAGAACAAATCCAGGCTATTGAGCAAGATTGGCTGACAAACCCACGTTGGGAAGGCATTAAGAGACCTTATGCAGCTGAAGAAGTTTTAAAACTTCGCGGTTCTTATACCATAGATTATACTATTGCTACAGAAATGTCCAAAAAATTCTGGGATAAATTAAATACCCAGGATTATGTGGCGGGACTGGGTGCATTGACAGGTAATCAGGCGGTGCAGGAAGTAGATGCCGGCCTGGAAGCAATTTATCTTTCAGGATGGCAGGTGGCTGCAGATGCTAACCTGTCAGGGGAGATGTATCCGGATCAGTCATTGTATCCGGCCAATTCAGTGCCTTCTGTGGTAAAGAAAATTAATAATGCCTTACTGAGAGCAGATCAGGTACAGTCTGTAAGCGGAACAGGAAATAAAGAATATCTTGTGCCTATTATTGCTGATGCAGAAGCCGGTTTTGGAGGTAATCTGAATGCTTTTGAACTGATGAAACAAATGATTGAAGCCGGAGCAGCTGCCGTACATTTTGAAGATCAGCTTTCTTCCGCTAAAAAATGCGGCCACTTGGGCGGGAAAGTATTGGTTCCTACCCAGGAAGCGGTCAATAAGTTGATAGCAGCACGTCTGGCTGCCGATGTATTGGGCGTTCCAAGCCTCATCATTGCAAGAACGGATGCAGATGCAGCAGATTTACTGACTTCTGATATTGATGACAGGGATAAGAAATTCGTAACCGGAGAAAGAACTTCTGAAGGTTTTTACGTGGTAAGAAACGGAGTTGAGCAGGGAATCGACAGAGGACTGTCTTATGCACCATATGCTGATCTGATCTGGATGGAAACCTCCAATCCTGATCTGGAGCAAGCCAGAAGATTTGCAGATGGAATTCATGCAAAATTCCCTGGAAAAATGCTTGCTTATAACTGTTCACCTTCATTCAACTGGGCTGCAAAACTGAGTGTGGAAGAAATGTCTACTTTCAGAGAAGAGCTGGCTAAAATGGGCTACAAATTCCAGTTTATTACCCTTGCAGGATTCCATGCTTTGAATACAGCCATGTTTGAGCTGGCACTGGCTTATAAAGAAAGAGGAATGGCAGGATATTCTGAACTTCAGGAGCGCGAATTTGCATTACAGCAGAAAGGATTCAGAGCGGTGAAGCATCAGTCTTTTGTAGGAACGGGATATTTTGATGAAGTACAGAATATTGTCACCAACGGTTCCTCAGCTACTGTAGCGATGAAAGATTCTACAGAAACAGCACAGTTCCATTAGTCATTTTTCCATATTTTTTGATGTTAAACCTTCTCTTTGAGGAGGTTTTTCTTTGTCTGAAGTTGTTTAAAACTGTTTTTTACATCATTTAATTTCAAATTAATAATTACATGATAAGTAATTGAAATTTGAGTTATATTTGGGAGCGAAAAAAAATATTATTACAAATGAATTTAATTAAGACAATTTTTATTGCGTTAGGATTAACACTTACTGCAAATATTGTAAATGCTCAACAGAAGATTGGAAGTGTAAATACAGAGGACATTTTTGCAAGTTTATCTGAAGTAAAAACTATAGGAACTACTATTGATAACCTGACTAAGACCAGACAGACTGAAATTGAGAAGCTTATCGGTGATTATCAGACTAAATTGAAAGCGGCACAGGATAAAGAAAAAACGTTAAGCGAGGCCAATAAAGAAGCTGTGACTAAAGAACTGATTGCAGCACAAACAGAACTACAGGCTTTAGGTAAGAAGATAGAGGAAACCAGAACACAGGCTGCTAAAGATATTTCTGCCAAACAAAACGAATTGTTTAGTCCTTTACAGAAGAAAGTAAAAGATGCTATTTATGCTGTAGCAAAAGAAAGAAACCTGAATTTTGTATTTGATGTAGCATCACAGGAATCTAATAACCTTCTTTACACAGACGGAAGCGAAGATATCACTGCTACTGTGAAAACCAAATTAGGGGCTACGGCAACAACTGCCAAGCCAGCTGGAAAATCTAAATAAGAATTTTTAATATACTGCATATTGTAACGGAATCAGATTGATGATTCCGTTTTTTTTATGGACAAAAGTGAGTAGCAGGATGAAGAAAGTTTTATTTTAAAATGATAAATTTGAGTAAACTTTCAGGAGAATGAATTTGATGTACGAAAAACAGATCAAAGTAACAGAAGAGCATATTGATCAGAACAACCATGTGAATAATGTACAATATGTACACTGGGTGGAAGAAGTGGCAGCAGAGCACTGGAATCTTCTGAAACAGCAAACAGAATATGTAAACGACGCCTGGATGCTTCTGGATCATCATATCCGATATAAAAAACAGGTTTATCTGGGTGATATCATTACGGTAAGAACTTATCCAATGGCTCCGGAAGGTGCTAAACAGCCAAGAAAAGTAGAATTTTATTGTAATGACGAGCTTGTAGTAGACTCAAGCACCCTTTGGATCCTGTTTGATCCGGAAACCAAGAAGATCAAACGATTGGAAAGTGACTGGCTGGAAAAATTTTAAAAAGCTACTAAAAAGAATATTTTAAAATCGCTGTAATAGAAACAGTCTTTTCTCTATTAAGCTGTTTTATCCTATCTTTGTATTATGATACGTATTACAAAAATTTTTACATTCGAAACGGCTCACGTGCTTTACAACTACGATGGGAAGTGTAAAAATATGCATGGACACTCCTATAAACTGTTTGTAACAGTGAAAGGAAAACCGATTAATGATATTGAAAATCCTAAAAATGGAATGGTGGTAGATTTCGGAGATATCAAAAGTATCGTAAAATCTGAGATCGTAGATGTTTGGGACCATGCGGTTCTTGTCAATGCGCTGTCTCCACATAAAGAACTGGGAGATGACCTTGAGCAGAAAGGACATAAAGTAATCTATTGCAGCTTCCAGCCAACCTGTGAAAACATGTTGTACGCCATTGCTGCCAAAATCAAATCAAGACTTCCCGAAGGAATTTCTTTAGCCTATCTTAAACTTCACGAGACAGAAAACTCGTATGGAGAATGGTTTGCAGAAGATAATCAATAATTTTTCACAAAACTCAGAAGGTGTTAAAAACAACAATTAATTTAGAACCTGGAAAAAAAGTGTATTTCGCTTCGGATCAGCATTTTGGTGCTCCTACACCAAAGGAAAGCAAGGTGCGGGAAGAGAGATTTATACGCTGGATGGATGAGATCAAGGAAGATGCGCAGGTTTTGTTTTTAATGGGTGATCTTTTTGACTTCTGGCACGAATGGAAGCATGTCATTCCCAAAGGATATGTCAGGGTGCTCGGGAAAATTGCAGAATTGAAAGACAGAGGAATTCATATTTATTTCTTTGTCGGAAATCATGATCTTTGGATGAAAGATTATCTGGAAGAAGAAATCGGTTGTACCGTATTCTATCAGAAACAATATTTTGAAATGGGAGGGAAGCAGTTTCTGCTGGCCCATGGAGATGGTTTGGGACCTGGAGACAAAGGATATAAAAGAATGAAAAAATTATTCACAAATCCTGTGGCACAATGGTTCTTCAAATGGCTTCATCCCGATATTGCGATGAAAGTGGCATTGTATCTTTCCCAAAAAAATAAAATGATCTCAGGAGAAGAGGACAAGGCTTTTCTGGGAGAAGATAAAGAGTTTCTCATCATTTATTCCAAAGAAAAGCTGAAAACCCAGAAGATTGATTATTTTATCTATGGACACAGGCATCTGCCTATGGTACTGGATCTGGAACAGAATGCAAAATATATCAACCTTGGAGACTGGATTTCCTATTTCACTTACGGGGTTTTTGAAAAAGATTTTGAACTGAAAACTTTTGAAAAATAAAGCAAAAAAAATTACCCCTAAAAAGAGGTAACTTTCGAACGGGTGGAAAACCCACTCTTGTTTTTAATCCATATTCCGGATAAGTCATTGCAATAAGTCTACCAAAATAGGTTTTATGCATTAAAAAATTATTAAAAAAATATTCTATCTCTATAATTGCCCTGCAGCCGGGGATTAAGAAACTCAAAAAATTATGGAACTGAAAAATATATTCAACATACAGACTGAACAGGATTTCCTGAATGCCTCATTGAAAACATTTCGTTATCAATATGACAATGTTGAAATATACAGGAAATTTGTTGATTTTCTGAAGGTTAGTCCCGATGAGGTAGATAGCCTGGCAAAAATTCCGTTTCTTCCTATTGAAATGTTTAAAAATCATAAGATTCTGGATAAAAATGTGGATACGGACCTTTTTTTTCAAAGTTCGGGAACCACCCAGATGAACCTTTCCAAACATTTCATCGCAGATCCGGAACTTTATGAGGAGAGTATTTATAAAAGCTTTGAACAGTTCATCGGAAAACCGGAAGACTTTATTTTTCTGGGGCTGCTTCCAAGTTATCTTGAGAGACAGAATTCATCACTGATCTATATGGTAGATTATCTGATGAAAAAATCTGCCAAGCCGGAAAACGGATATTTCCTTTATAATCATGCTGAACTCTTTGAACTATTGAACACGTTGCAGGATAAAAAAGTGATTCTTTTCGGAGTTTCCTTTGCCCTTCTTGATTTTCTGGATTATTGTCATTCTGAGCAAAGCGAAGAATCCCTGAATTTTCCTGAAAATTTAATCGTAATTGAAACCGGTGGTATGAAAGGGCGAAAGGAAGAAATGACCAAGGATGAATTGCTTAAAATATTGCAGGAAGGTCTTAAAACAGAGAAAATCTATTCAGAATATTCTATGACAGAGTTGCTTTCGCAGGCTTACTCCCTTGGAAATAATGAATATGAGTGTCCCAACTGGATGAGAATTATGGTCCGCAATGCAGAAGATCCCTTAGCGTACGAAAAAGAAGGCCGCACAGGAGCTATTAATATTATTGATCTTGCCAATACCCATTCGTGCTCATTTATTGCCACACAGGATTTAGGAAAAATAATCGGTGATAAATTTCAGGTGTTGGGAAGGATAGACCATTCAGATATCAGAGGATGTAG
Organism: Chryseobacterium sp. CP-77; assembly: GCF_036362765.1. Classification (NCBI taxonomy): domain Bacteria; kingdom Pseudomonadati; phylum Bacteroidota; class Flavobacteriia; order Flavobacteriales; family Weeksellaceae; genus Chryseobacterium; species Chryseobacterium sp. CP-77. Next base: position 2,510,094 of record NZ_CP143637.1, on the reverse strand, counting down.
TTTACTGGTTAGCTGATGATTTAAACCGAAGAAAGCAATTGTGAATCATCAATTCGCTCCACTTGTCAATTTTTGTATCATAAAATAGTTTGCGACTTTTGCTGAGTGAAACGCCTTTGCGAGCCTTTAAACATTTAACTATTAAAAACTTTGCGGGCATTGCGTTTTATTAAAATATTTTTACCATCATAAAAAATGATCAAAATAGAAGAACTCATACACGCCTACATCCATTCCCATTGCGATTTTGAAAAAGAAATCGTACTGACGAATTATTTTCAGGCAGATTGGGAAGCAGACATCTTAATCATAGATTCGGAAGGTGGAAGTCATGAAATTGAAATTAAACTTTCAAAAAGTGATTTTAAAAATGATTTCAAAAAATCATACCTGAATAAAGACACCGGAGAAAAATTTCTGAAACACGATAAAATTTCCTGTGGGGATTATATGTGTAATTCTTTCAGTTTTTTGCTCCCGATGGGAATGGTAGATGTTGCTTTAATTCCGGAACATTGCGGAATCATTGAATTCTATCACAATGCGGATACCTGGGATACCGAATTTTATCTGATCCGCCAGCCTAAAAAACTCCATGAAGATTCCTACTGGAAACTGAATGACAAAGATTTTTTTATCAGGAAGATGGCTTTGAATCTTCTCCAGCGTAAAATGGAAATCAAAGGAAAGCATGAGGAACTTATTTTTAAAAATCCTTTTGAAATCAAAAAACTGAAATAATATTAAGGAGGTTTCTTATTCTAACGCAAAGCCTCATTTTCTATATTTAAAGTTTAAGAAAGCAAAGAAGGAATCACAATTTCATTGATTTTTATTAAGCGATCGTAAAACCTATCACTTTATCAACGACTTAGTCGTAACCACTTTGCTTCCTTAAATAAAAATTCATCTTTATAAAACTTTGCGTTTACAAAGAATTCCAAAACAATTATTCAAAATCAGAAAATAAAAAAAATCCTGCCGCCTGACAGGATTTTATCATTGAATAGTATTTTAAAATTAATCTGCAATTTCAGCAGTATCTCTCTGAAGTAAGAACTTGTAGATTAAACCTCCTACAACTCCTCCCAAAATAGGGGCAACCCAGAACAGCCAAAGCTGCGACATGGCAATTCCTCCCATAAAGACTGCCTGAGAAAGTGATCTCGCAGGGTTTACAGAAGTATTTGTAATCGGGATTGAGATCAGGTGGATCAACGTAAGAGCAAGACCGATGGCAAGACCGGCAAACTTACCGTTAGCCCACTTATCCGTGGCTCCCATGATTACAATAAGGAAAAAAGCGGTTAATAAAAACTCAGCAAGAAATGCAGCTCCCATGCTGAAAGCTTTTCCGTTATAAACGGCTTCACCGTAGAAGTTGGTGGCGAAATCTCCGGGTTTTGAGAATTCTACCGCTCCGGCTCCGTTAAGAATCGTATACAGGCATCCTGCTGCTACAATTGCTCCCAGACACTGGGCTACAATGTAAGGAATAAGGTCTTTTGCAGAAAATCTTCCTCCTGCTAAAAGTCCAAAAGAAACTGCCGGATTAAAATGCCCTCCTGAGATATGCCCTACAGCGTAAGCCATGGTAAGAACAGTAAGACCGAAGGCTAAAGCAACTCCTAAAAGTCCGATGCCAATATCTGGAACACCGGCTGCAAAAACAGCGCTTCCACATCCTCCGAAAACAAGCCAAAATGTGCCGAAAAATTCAGCGAAAAGTTTTTTTATCATGTTGTTTATTGTTTAAAGTATCTCAAATGTAAAATTTAAATCTTAAAGTAAAAAGATAAATCTGAAAAATATTTCAAAAAAGAGAGAACAAAAATTACAAAATCTGTAATTTGGTGCAAAGTTTGTTTGGGATTTGTTTAGAGAGTATAATAGTCGGTTTTGAAAGATATAACATAAATGTTTTATCTTTCATTTGTAATTTAAAAGGATGGTGAATGAGAAAGTTTTTTTGTGTGGTCTTTGTACCTTTTATTTATAGTTTACATTATTCGCAGGCAGCTAAAAAAGCTTTTCCCTGCTATGATCTTGCCACTGTATTGAAGGTTGAACCTACGCCGCTTTATAAATCTCATCTTGATGCCTCAAAAAGTTTTGGGGTACAGCTGCTGAAAGATTCCAAAACAGTGCAGCGATACATCAATAGCGGCAAATTCCACAAAATAAAAAAATCGGGTAAAGGATATCGTGTTCAAAAACTTGATTACAGCAGGGCTTATATGGTATCGAAGGCAAAAACTACATTGGAAAAAATAGGTTCTAAGTTCAGCAAGGATACAAAAGGCGGTACCTTTACTGTTTCATCCATTACCAGAACGCTTGAAGACCAATGCAGACTTAGAAGAGTGAATTCCAACGCCTCACTAGGGATTAGTTCACATAATTATGGTAATTCTTTTGACATTTCTTATGTAAGATTCAACAACGTTTTAAAATACAATCCGAAAATGGAATTGGCATTGGAGAAAGTTTTAAAGTATTATGAGAAAGCCGGTAGAATATATTTCATCAAAGAGAAACAACAGAGCTGTTATCATATTACTGTGAAAAATTATTAATTAAAATCCTCTTGCGTAGCATATTTAGTTTCTATATTTTTATACGACTAAAAACTATGCTTATGTCAACATTAAACATTGTAGACTATATGCTGCCTGTAGAAGAATGCAGGACAGCATCAAATGAGTGGAAAGCATCTCTTTCAGACTTTTCCAGGATTCAAAAGCTTATCCCTACCAACTATGTTTTTAATATTTCCAGAGAACATCTTGAATGGATGAAAGGGTTCAGTGATTATAAAGACTTCTGTGCTGCAGTAGGAATTTACAGAGACCGGTTGATTCTTATTTTTTATCCTATGAATAACGACGGGGAAAAAATAGATGTAAAAGAATATCCATACAGTTTCCTTACCGAACTTGATAAAGATCTGAGGCTGCAGGAAATCCAGGAATATACCGTCATCAGAAATGCGGTTCTTTCCAGAGATCTTGAGAGTATGGAGAAGAATGCCAATATGGGATTCCCGGTTTCCAATACACCGGTTCTTGAGCAGGACAAAGCTGTAGATGCTATTGAACGCTGGAGAAACCAGGGGATGGACTGGTTTTATAAAGAGAGCAGAGAAAATGAAGGCAGCGGAATTTTCAGAAAATTCTATGTTCCTGTAGCAGACCTTTGCCTTTCAGATGAAGGGTTGGCTGGTATTACCTGTTCTTTTGGTATCAGATACAATGATATCTATGGAAAAATGCTGGTAACCCTTATTTTTATCTCTTTCCGTGAAAATCTAAGGAATGCAGAACTGGGAGCAGAAGTGATTTCCAATACTTATGACTGGGCAAAGCCGTGTCCTCCTATCTGCCGTATTCCGGATGTGGACGTAGGAAGTGAATTTTAAAACGATATACTGAGGAATGGCTGGACTTTATAAGGCAATTTTATTCCTGAATTATGCACTGCTTCTATCTGTTATACTGCTGGGAGCAGCAAAATACCGCATATTAAATCATAAAGAAAAGCAATATTTTCATTGTATTGCTTTTCTTTTTTTTATTGAATTGCTGAATCTGGCGCTGCCTTATATCTTCAGGCTGAATGATACCTCATTCCTCTATCCTTTATATATCGCAGGAGAATTTTTCCTTCTGACGGGTTTATTTGTCAGAAAACTGGACTGGCCAAAACCTGTTCTGTGGATTACAGGTGCATTGGCAGCTGGCTTTATGATCTCGAAATATGGATTCGATTATCCTGTCAATGCCGATATTGCGAAAGTAGTTTCCAATATCATTATCATCTGTCTTTCCGGGTTTACGCTGATCCTTGAGATTAAGAATACCTCTCTACAGAACCGTTTTCTTCTCGTAGATGCCAGTATTTTTTTCTACTATTCCGTTTCGGTATTTATTTTTATCATTCAGCATCAGATTGCCAATCTGTCGGAAAACGATTATTATACAATTCTCAGTGCCAATAATATTCTTTCGGGTATTTTGTACTGTTCATTTTTATACACTTTTATCAGATTAAAGAAGTAACTTTAAATATCAATCTGCTGATCCTTATAATTGTTACCATAACAGTTATAGTATCCTTTATTCTGTTAGCGTACAGGGCTTTTATAACCAGAATCATTAAGGAGAAAAATGTACAGCATGAGGCGGAAGTTCTCCATCAGAAGAAATTGGTGCTGGAAAACATCAAAGCCCAGGAAGAAGAAAGAAAAAGAATTGCGGTCATGATTCATGATGATATCGGAAACCGTCTCAATATTCTTTCCTTATGGTTAAATAATCTGGATACTCAGGGCGATGAGCTGATCAAAAAAAATATCTACGGCCAGATGTCTTCCCTGATTGATGCTGCCAGAAGTATTTCCCATTCGTTATACCCTGTAAATCTGGAGTCGGTGGGGCTGGTTTTATATGTTGAAGAATTAATAGCCAATCTTTCCCATAAAATCAATATCTCTTTGCAGGTGATGCAGGGATATGAAAAGAAAGATCTTTTCGTGGAAGTACAGCTGTACAGGATTATTCAGGAGTTTACTACCAATGTGATCAGACATTCCGATGCTACGGATATTTGGATTTACATGAAAGATTATCCTGAAAATATGGCTGTAGTAATTTCGGATAACGGGCAGGGCTTTGAATATGAAGAAGTGAAAAAAGGAATGGGAATAAAAAATATCGAATCCCGTATCAAATCTATGAATGCTACACACAAATGGAAAAAAACATTTTCAAACAAAGGAAGTCGTTTAATCATAAAAATTCCAAAATATCATGAGTTCCCAAATCAAACTAGCACTGATTGATGATGAACAGCTGATCCTCGAAGGGGTAAAAATGCTGCTGTCCAATGAAAAAAATATATCGGTAACCCTTACCGCAGATAATGGCCCCGGTTTTATAGAAGACCTCGGAAAACTTTCAAAAGATGAATTCCCTGATATTGCTCTCGTAGATGTTCAGATGAAACCCATGAACGGTTTTGAACTGGTAGAAATCCTCAAAGAAAAATATCCTGATCTTAAAATTATTATCCTGTCATCCCATTATAAAACCTCAATTCTCGGATATATGGTCAAGCTGGGAGTATCTGCATTTCTGCCGAAAAATTCGAATAAGAAAACCTTTATTGATGCCATTACAATGGTAGACAAAAACGGAGTTTTTTTTACGGCCGAAGATCATCAGATGCTGTTTACTTATATGAACAGTTCTGCCAAGAAAAATTCTCTTTTTGAAACAGAAGATGAACTATCCGAAAGAGAAAAAGATGTGGTAAAACTGATCTGCCAGGAACTGACCAACAACGAAATCGGAGAAAAACTCTTTATCAGCCCGAGAACTGTAGAAAGCCACAGACAGCGTATTCTCGAAAAAATCGGAGCCAGAAATACAGTAGGAATAGTGATCTATGCTATTGTCAACAATATTTACTCTCTTGAAAAAATATAAATTGATTCCGTAGAAATACGGAATTTTTTATTTGGTACTTTTCACTCTAGCGAACCTTGTTTTTCTTCTGTTATTTTGGAATGTCTCTTTAAGGGATGTCAGTTGAAAAAAACACAACAGGATCTGTAATAAAAAATTAAAGTAGAAACATGAATGGTAACAGAGTGATTTCCGTCGGGATTTTCTTTGACGGCACAGGAAACAATGGGGTCAATATTCTTTCACCGGATAAACCGCTGAATAATAATGAAAGCTACTACGGGACTTTCAGCAATATCTATAAATTATACAGTCTGTTCGTTGGAGATGAAAAGATATATATTGAAGGAATTGGTACTGTAACGGGGCATGAAGATAATAATTTTGCTATGGCAACATGTTCAAACCCACCCTATGGAAGTGGTTATTCATCTGATGATAAACTTCAGAAAGCCGGGGAATTTGTGCAAAAAATAGCCCATGATGACACCAAAGAATACCATTTTTTTATATACGGATTCGGCCGGGGAGGTATGTTGGCAAGAACTTTCTGTAATCAGCTTCTGACTAAGTATGCTGTGGGAAATTGCAGAATAAAATTTTTAGGGCTTTTTGATACGGTAGAGTCCAAACCGTTTAATACTTATAATATGAATATGTCTGTACAGATAGAGAATGCTCTGCATTTCTGTGCAGTTAATGAGGGCAGGTTTTTCTTTCCACTTACCGGTTTATTTGAGAATTCAAAAACAATGCAGGATCAGAAATCAGAAAAGCAATCATCAGTTTGGAAAGAAGTATTTGTACCCGGAGATCATGCCGATATTGGAGGCGGCTATCTTGAAGGATCACAATCTGTTTATATTTCTACAGATTTCACGAATGTTGATGATCTGCATAACTATGTTTCAGATATCAGAAATGCAAAAACCAGTGCTGATGGAAATAAAATCTGGGATGCATTGCTCTCAGAATATAAAGTGGAAACGGTGAACGGACTTTCGCAGGCATTTGTGTGCCGTGATAAAGTATATAACGATCTCTCAAAAGTATATGGAAAACTGATGATGGATGAGACCAATACCATATTGTCGGTATTTAGTACAGAAAATGAAGCCTATTTCGGGACAGATGATAATAAACATTCTTTTCTCAACAGGTATTATATGAAAATGAAAGAATATCTGAAGGATCTTTCCGGAAACAAAAAGCCAATATATGATTTCGGAAGATTTGCAGAGTATACACATATTTCATCAAACTTCGGATTGTATAGTGATAGTTTCCGGTATAGAACCCAGCGTGAAATTAATATTGAGCTGATCAATAACGGATTAAATGTCTCAAGCAGTACCTCAGTTGATGAAATAAGCAGGACAAAAAGGCTTTCCGTAGAACTTCATCTGCCGGAAGACAGCTTTGTTGCTGATTTTCTTTATGGAACAAACGTTCCCAACAATGATATCTGGCTTCGCTCTATTGTAAAAACACCGACAACTGTTAGATTACAATGAATGCAAGAACGAGTGAAAAGACTTCTCAGTTTTAAATTTAGGTTAGGGGACATCTCATGGTGTCTCCTTTTTTTTGGTTTAGTATATTACAGATAAGGAAAAACTGCTAAATTCCGGACTGTTTTTTTATTTCTCGGCTATTCATTTCTTTTTCCGTATTTTTGCACCCGAAAATTCATTATTCATTACTAATTATTAATTAAGATGCTTTCGGTTCAAAGTTTAGGATTACATCATTCAGGAAATTATTTATTTCAAAATGTCAATTTCACCATTAAAAAGGATGATAAAGTGGGTCTCGTTGGTAAAAACGGAGCAGGAAAGTCCACTTTATTGAAAATGCTTTCCGGAGAAATTAATTTCTACGAGGGAGAAGTTGTCACTGAAGGAAGTGTTACCATTGGTTTCCTGAAGCAGGATCTTGATTTCGTAAAAGGAAGAACGGTTTGGGCAGAAACCATGCAGGCTTTTGAACAGATTAATGCCTGGAAGAATGAGCTTGAAGAAGTGAATCACCAGATGACTGTAAGAACAGATTACGAAAGTGACTCCTATACGGATCTGATTAATAAAATGACCGAGCTGAACGACCTTTTGATGAACCATGACGCCTACAATCTTGAGGGTGACATGGAAAAAGTGTTATTTGGTTTAGGGTTTAAAGCAGATGATTTCCAGAAAATCACCGATGAGTTTTCCGGAGGATGGAGAATGAGAATCGAATTGGCAAAATTACTTCTTCAGAAGAACGACATTATGCTTCTCGATGAGCCTACCAACCACCTGGATATGGAATCCATCATCTGGTTGGAGAACTTCCTTAAGGATTATCCCGGAGCTATTGTTCTGGTAAGTCACGATAAACAGTTTATGACAGCGGTTTGTAACCGTACTTTTGATATCAACAACAAAAAAGTTGACGATTACAAAGCCAACTATTCCAAGTATCTGATCATGAGGGAAGACCGCCGTGAAAAACTGATTCAGGCTAAAAAGAATCAGGATGCGGAGATCAAGCAGATGGAAGACAACATTAATAAGTTCCGTGCAAGTGCAACCAAAGCATCTTTTGCGCAGTCACTTATTAAAAAATTAGATAAAATCGAACGTATCGAAGTGGATAACGAAGATGTTTCAAAATTCAATATCCGTTTCGTACAGTCTATGGTTCCGGGGAAAGTGATCTTCGAAGCCATCAATCTTGGAAAAGCCTACGGACAGAAGCAGATTTTTGATGATGTAGACTTTATCGTTCAGAGAGGAGACAGAATTGCCCTTCTGGGGCAGAACGGTCAGGGAAAAACTACGCTGGCTAAAATCCTGGCGGGAGATATCAAAGACTATTCAGGAACATGGAATCTTGGGCATAATGTCAATATCGGATATTTCGCTCAGAATCAGGAAGAGGTTTTAACACCTAATAAAACAGTGCTGGAAGAAGCTGAAGATGCAGCCACAGAAGAAACAAGACCAAGAGTAAGAGATTTATTAGGATCTTTCCTTTTCCAGGGAGATACCGTTACAAAAAAAACAAAAGTACTTTCCGGAGGAGAGAGAAACCGTCTGGCACTTTGTAAACTGTTGCTTCGTCCTTTCAACACACTGATCATGGACGAACCTACCAACCACCTTGATATCCAGTCTAAGGAAATTATCAAGCTGGCACTGCAGAATTTTGAAGGAACTTTAATTGTCATCTCTCACGACAGGGAATTCCTTCAGGGACTTTGTGATAAAATTTACGAATTCCGTGACGGGAAAATGAAAGAATTCCTTGGTGATATCAACGAATATCTTGAGTACAGACAGAAAGAAACCATCAGAGAGATTTCTGCAGAAAAAGCCAAACTTCATACGGAAGTAAAGGTGGAACCCAAGAAAGTAGAGGAAAAACCTGTTGTAAGCTCCAGCCAGTCTTCAAATATTGTAAGTAAAGAACAGAAAAATATTCAGAATAAAATCAAGAAAGTGGAAGAGAAAATTTCTGAGCTTGAAACAAAAGTAGAGCAAATGGAAGCTTCTTTTGCCAAAGAAAATCCTTCAGATGAAACCTTAGAAGAATACAACAAAGCTAAGGAGGAGCTGGATACAGCTTTACAGGAGTGGGAATATCTTGGAACCCAACTGGATTAAACCAAAATATAAATGCTTTATCAACTAAAATGATGAAGCATTTTTTTTGTAACAAAACCGTATTAAGTTCTACCTATTGTCAACAGTTATTAAGTAATTTAATAAAAGTTTAAGGAAACAATTAAATTATTTTCATAATTTTGAACCATGATTTTTAAAGAAAGCAGAAACCTAAAGAGTTTTATCTCCAAGCTGTTGTTTGGAGTGTATTTTCTCGCGCTGCTTTCTCAAAGCTTTCACCATCACGATTCTGTAGATTATTTTAAGGCTTTTCATCTTAAAAAAGCAGAAAATACGATGACGAAAGCCGTTACTAAAGAGAAAGCTGGCGACTGTCTGGCCTGCCACTTTTTGGTTACCGGACATACATTAGCTCCTGAAGAATTCAATTTTACTTTTGAGCATTACAGCCATGAAGTAAAACAAATCATCGCCATTCAGGAGAAAATCTGGTCACAGACCAAATTCACCTTCCAGCTTCGGGGGCCGCCCGCACTTGCATAATTCATAGATTCTATAGGGTTTAAAGTTTTGTACTTTACAATTCAATGTTTAAGGTTTAAAGTTGCTGGAAAAACAACTGTTGATTTGTAATTGGTATTTAAATAATGTTCAATTACTAATTTCTAGCTTCTAACCTCTAACTTCTCATCAGACATTAGACTTTTACATTGTACAATTAAAAATAGCCCTTCTCACAAATTTTAACGAAAAATGTACCCGTTGAAATGGGTACGCAATCAATCTATTTACAATGAAATTGATATATTGCCTGCTGCTGGTCTTTTGTGGATCAGTATTTACAAGTGCACAAAAAACTTATACTGTAGAGGGAACCGTTCAGGATTTTCATGATAAAACATGGCTGGAAAATGCCGTGATTAAAATCGGGAACTTTACAGCTAAAACCAATAAGAAAGGTCAATTTTCTTTTGACAAAATTCCTGCAGGAAAGTATACACTCATTGCTCAACATCCTGATTGCAATGATTATACTGAAAATATAGGAGTTGATAAGGATGTTCAGTTGGTGATTACACTGGAACACCACATTAAAGATATCGAAACTGTGACCATTCACGGAAGTCATAAAAATAATGGAAGTATGGTGGTGAAAACACTTGATAAATCAACGCTTTCACGAAATGTTACCGAAAACTTAGGGAATTTATTAACCAATATTTCTGGTGTAAATGTTCTCAAAACAGGAAATAACATAGCAAAGCCTATTATCCATGGTCTTTATGGAAGCAGGGTTTCCATCCTTAATGATGGGGTAAAGCTTGCTGAACAGGAATGGGGAGTAGAGCACGCTCCTAACGTAGATGTCAATAATTTTGAACATATTGATGTCATCAAAGGCGCATCAGCTTTGAAATATGGAGCAGGTGCTGTAGGTGGGGTTGTTGTTTTACAGCCTCAGGTTTTGCCAAAGAAAGATACTATTATGGGAAATGTTTCTCTTTCCGGGATTTCAAACGGAAGAGGCGCTGATCTTAACGTAAAACTTGCAAAAACATGGGAGAACGGATGGGCTATAAAAACCAATGGAAGCTATAAAAAACTGGGAGATCTTGAAGCTCCGGATTATGGCTTGATGAATACCGGGCTTGAAAGTTCTGGATTTAATTTTGGGGTGCAGAAAATGACATTTGAAAAAGGATTTTCTTTTGATTATTATCTGACCAAAAGTACCGTCGGGATTCTTAGAAGTTCTCACGTAGGAAACTCTGAAGATTTACGTAATGCCCTTACTTCTCCTGAACCAATCTATCAGAGAGATTTTAGTTATGATATTGATAATCCCAGACAGGAGATTGAACATCATATTGCTAAAGTTTCGGCTTACAAAAGGTTTGAAAATTTTGGAAAAATAACGGCTACTTATAGTTTTCAGTACAATCATAGAAAAGAATATGATATCAGACGTACAGAAGCATTAAGTAAAAAACCTGCTTTGGACCTTGAACTGATCACCAATGATCTGAATGTAAACCACCTGATAGAAAGAGCAAACTGGAATCTTGAAACAGGAATTAATGCAGGATATCAAAACAATTATTCCAATACCCAGACCGAGGCGAGACGTCTTGTTCCGAACTATGACAGATACTATGCAGGAATTTATTCCGTATTGAAATATAAAATTGTACCGGAATTGGATCTTGAACTGGGAGGCAGATACGATTATGATCATTACGAAGTAACAAAATGGTATGATCTGAGTGACTGGAATAAAAAATATGCAGCAGATTATTCAGATTTTGTAGTAAGAATCAACCAAAACAGAATTCTTACCAAGCCGTCTTTAAGTTATAATAATATTTCAGTAAACGGGGGAATTGTTTACCATCCATCCGAATATTTTAACCTGAAATTCAATTACGCCAGGGTTTCAAGATCTCCGAATATCGCAGAACTTTTTGCAGACGGACTTCACCATTCTGCAGCGATCATTGAAAGAGGGGATATGAGAATGAAAAGTGAAACCGGAAATCAGTTTAATTTGGTGGCAGACGTAAAAGCAAATGTCCTGAAAGGATTGAATATTTCTGTAAATCCGTATTTCTTTTATACTCAGAATTTCATCAATCAGATTCCTACAGGTTATCTGAATACACAATGGGGCGGAGCTTTTGTAGAGTATAGTTATCAGCAGATCAATGCAAAAATGTATGGATTGGATATCGATGCTCAGCTTAAAATTACAGATAATCTGACGTACAAAGGAAGCGGTTCCTATGTGTATGGACAGGACACTACTCATGATGTACCGCTTATTTTAATGATGCCTCCTAATTTTAACAATTCATTGGAATTCAGTAAAAAAGAATGGAAAAGCTTCTATTTCACAGTGAGTAACAATACTTATCTGAAACAGACGAGATTTCCTGTTTATAACGTTCCGATCAGATTATTCGATTCAGACGGAAATCCTTACAATGAAGAAGTGGATATTTCTACACCTCCAAACGGATATTCCCTTTGGAACCTTCAGACAGGGGTGAATCTGTCTAAAAATTTCGGAATTGATTTTTCAGTCCGAAATATATTCAACAAGTCTTACAGAGATTATCTGAACAGACTACGTTTCTTTTCCAACGAAATGGGAAGAAACTTCATTTTAACTCTTAAATATCAATTTTAATTACTTAAAATCAAAAACATGAAAAATATTTTTAAAAATACAACACTTATCTTAGGACTTTTATTCTTAGCTGTTTCTTTAAGCTTAACATCGTGTAACAGAAGCGATGATGAAGCAGATGACCTTCCTCAGGAAGAATTATCAGATGTCCTTTTAAGAGTAACAGATCAGGCTGATCCTAGTAATCCTATTGTTTATGATTATCAGGTGAACAGTACTACTAATCCTAATGTTAAATTGATCAACGGACATACTTATAATGTAGAAGTTATTTTCAAAAACGGAGATGAAGATGCTACTCAGGAAATTAAAGACGCAAAGGATGAACATTTCCTTGTATATAATTTTCCTAACTCAGATATCACCTTAACCCGTACAGATGACGAAAAATCAACCAGAAAAGATGGAAACCGTGTTGGGTTGAAAACAAAATGGGTAGTCAATACCGCTGTAAAAAATGCTTCAGCACCCAGTCAGCTGGTTCTTACATTGTTCCATGAGCCTGTAACGGTTTCTGAAGCTTCTGCTGTAAGTGGAAACGGAGTGATTTACGGAACTCATACAGGAGGAGAAACAGACGCAGAGGCCAACTATAATATTATTAATTAATATACCTTTAATCTTGTTTGGGCCACCGGAATTTTCCGGTGGTTTTTTATTTAACAATATTTGGCTTTATAAGTTGATTTTAAATGAGTTTTTTTCATAAAAAATTCCTATTTTTGCAACCTAAAATTTTAATCAATAATGAAGGTTACCGCACAAAACCATGATGATGTAAGTGCATTGCTTACAGTAACATTGGAAAAATCTGACTACAAAGAAAAAGTAGAGAAGCAGTTGATTAATTATGCTAAAAATGCGCAAGTTCCTGGATTCAGAAAAGGGAAAGTGCCTTTGAGTATGGTTAAAAAACAATATGAAGCAGGTATTGCATTTGAAGAAATCAACAGACAAGTTTCTGATGCTTTAAACAACTATGTTAATGAAAACAAACTAAGATTAGTTGGTCAGCCTGTTCCTCAGCCAGTAAACGAATTCGATTACAATGCTGATCAATTAGAAGTTGCTTTCGAAGTAGGATTTGAGCCTGAATTCACTATAGATTTAGCTAAATATGAAGCTCCTCACTACAAAGTAGAAGCTTCTGACAAAGAAATCGGTAAGAGCATTGAAAACATGCAGAAGCGTTTCGCTGAGCAGGTTCCTCAAGATAAAATCACTAAAGATTCTTACATTGCTTTAGAAGTTTCTCAGGTTGTGGAAGAAGATGCTGAAGGTGAGCATCACCACCACCCAAAAAACCTTACTATTACAGCTGAAAACAAAGAAGCTTTCAAGTTGGTAAAAGGTTTGAAAATGGATGAATCTGTAAAAGTGACTAAAGAAACTCTTGCAGGTGACGAAGAATTAGCTAAAGAATTAGGATTCAGCAAAGAAGAAGTTGAGCACCTACACCACAATGAGGTAGAAGTTAAAGTAAAAGATTTCTATTCATTAAACTTAGCTGAGCTTAACCAGGATCTTTTCGACAAAGTATACGGAGAAGGAAACATCAAGTCTGAAGAAGAGCTTAAAGATAAAGTAAAAACTGAATTAGACGAGTATTTCCAGCAGAATGCTGATGTTCACTTTGTGAATAAAGTATTGGAGCAGGTAACAGAGAAAGAAGAAGTAAAACTTCCTGAATCTTTCCTTGTGAAGTGGTTGTTATTCTCTAACCAGAATATCCAGTCTGAAGAACAGGCTAAAGAAATTCTTGAAGCTGAGAAAAACCAGTTGAAATATCAGATCATCGAAGGTAAATTGATGACTGAGAACGAAATCAACCTTGACTATGCTGATGTATTGGCTCAGGCTGAACAATTGGTGAAAAACCAATTGGCTATCTACGGAATCCACCACTTAGGGGATGAAGAAATCCAGAAATATGCTGTTGAAATGTTGAAAGACCAGGAGCAGGTAAGACAAATTTCTTCTGAAGTAGCTATGGCTAAACTGAAAGATGTAATTCTTGAAAAAGCGACTAAAAAAGAAACTAAAATTTCTCACGACGAATTTTTAGAAGAACTTAAGAAGTAATTATACTCAGATATAAATATTTGAAAACCGTCAATTCTTTGGCGGTTTTTTTGTGTAAATCTTTTCTAAGAATTATGTCAGATGTATTCGTTAACTAATTGGCCGGGTTTTTGTTTTGAAAGTTCTCATAGAGCATTCATCAATTATCAATCATTACTAATTGCTCATTACTCATTACTTATTTATATGTCCGCCAATATTCCTATATTTACCCTTTAAACTTTATTATAAATATGAAAAAGATCATCATTCCATTTTTCTGCGCTGTACTTTTCTCAGTGCCTGCAGCAGCTCAGAAGAAAGGGGCTGCATCTGCTAAAACAGAAGCCGTACAATCAAAACTTACACCTAAAGAGGTTGTTGATAATTATTTCAAAGCACTAGGTGGAAAAGATAAACTAGACGCTGTAAAATCTACCATTACTGATAACACTGTTGCTGTGCAGGGAATGGAAATCCAAATGACAACTAAGAAATTAGGCAATAAATTCAAATCTGTACAATCTTTTATGGGAAAAGAAATGGTGCAGCTTTTTGACGGTGAGAAAGGATATTTTGATCAGATGGGAACTAAAACAGATATTCCTGCTGACAAGATTGCTGACCTGAAAAAAGGAAAGCCAATGGATGCCTTAGCATTTGATGCTTCGAATTTCAAGACTGTTTCTACAGAAAAACTTGACGGAAAAGATTATAATGTCCTCTCTTCAGACAAAGGAAAATTCTATTTCGATGCGGGAACAGGACTTTTGTACAAGACGGATGCAGGAGAAGGTAAAGCAACCATTAAAAGCTATATGGCTGTAGACGGAATACAGTTCCCTGCTGAAGTGGAAGCCGAAGGCGGAGGTCAGAAAATGACCATTAAAACTACAAAAGTAGTCATCAACTCCGGAGTGACGGATGCTGATTTTAAATAAGAAAATACTTTTTAAGTAATCAAAACCGGGAATTCCCGGTTTTTTTATGGTAGAAAATATGAACCGAATGCTGATAAGTTTTCTTAATGTACTATTTCAGTGTTTCAGAAACTGAATTTTTTCAATCAAAACAATGAGGCTGTTGTATTTTATATCGGTTTTTGGGGTTTAAAAGAAGTATATATGGATCTGTTAACCGCAATTTCAAGAAAAATGAATCAGATGAGCTTATTTTTAATTAGTCTATTTTAAATAATCAATGAATGTTTTTAATTAAAAATCAATATAAGTAATATAAAAGAAACAATTTGCTTTCATTTTATAATAATTAAATTTTTTAACTTGAATTTAACCCCTCTGCTAAAGCCCGGTCACTGGGAGAATTGATATTTTTGAAAGGTCAAAAAATAATGTAGATGAAAAGAATGTTATCTTCGTTTTCAGCCATCTTTCTGATGTCTGTCAATATCTATGGACAAAACATCCCTGTGGATCCGTCCGTAAGAATCGGTACTCTCTCCAATGGAATGAAGTACTATATCAAAAAAAATATTTTACCGGAAAAAAAAGTAGAATTCCGTCTGGCAATCAATGCCGGATCTATTCTTGAAGATGAAAATCAAAGAGGACTGGCTCACTTTATGGAGCATATGAACTTCAATGGAACCAAAAATTTTCCTGACAATAAATTAGTAGACTTTTTACAATCTATCGGGGTAAAATTCGGGCAGCACCTTAATGCTTACACCGGATTTGACGAAACCGTCTACATGCTTCCTGTCCCGCTGGATAAACCGGGAAATCTGGATGCCGGATTGAAAGTGATGGAAGACTGGGCATTTAATGCAACACTTTCTGACGAACAAATCAATAAAGAAAGAGGAGTTGTACTGGAAGAGCTAAGATTAGGTCTCGGACCGGATAAGAGAATGATGGATAAATACCTGCCAAAGCTTTTATACCAATCTCAGTACGCAGAAAGACTTCCTATCGGTAAAAAAGAAGTGCTGGAAAACTTCAGACCTGATCTTATCCGGAAGTTCCATCAGGATTGGTACCGTCCGGATCTGATGGCAATTGTGGTAGTAGGAGATATCAATGTGGATGAAATAGAGAAAAAGATCAGGAATAACTTTAGCAAATATAAAAATCCTTCAAAACCCAGAGAAAGAAAATCATTTGATCTTCCGAATCACAAAGAAGCACTGGTAGCTATTGAGACGGATCCTGATGCTACGGGTTCGGGAGTGCAGTTCATCATCAAAGATTCTGAAGTATACCAGCCGGATGTAACAGTGCAGCAATATGATAAAAGTATTGTTGAAGGCCTTGTGAATATAATGCTGAACAGCAGACTGGCAGAACTTGTTAATTCTCCGAATCCTCCTTTTACTTATGGTTCAGTATACCATGGAGGAACTTATGCAAGAAACAAAGAAGCATTTCAGGGTGCCGCAGCTACAAAAGACGGCGACCAGCTGAATGCGTTGAAAGTTCTTTTGGAAGAAGTGGAAAGAGCCAAAAGATTCGGGTTTACCCAATCTGAACTGGACAGGGCAAAAGCCCGGATGCTTTCCTCTTATGAATGGGCTTACAACAACAAAGACAAAAACCAAAGCGGTGAACTTATCGATGGCTACGTGAACCATTTCCTGAGACAGGAGCCAATACCTGGAATTACCTGGGGATATGAACATATTAAAGAAGTTCTTCCGTCCATAGCGCTGGAACAGACCAATGAAATTATTAAAAAGCGGGTAAAGGATGACAGCAGGGTCATTATTATTACAGGTCCAAAAAAGGAAGGTATTACCATGCCAACAGAGGCGATGGTTCTGAAGACGTTTGATGCTGTGAAAGTGGCTGATCTTAAACCTTACGAAGTAAAAACGAAAACGGAGAGTTTAGTAAAGCCTTTTAAATCCGAAGGGAAAATTACTAAAACAGAAGCAGACGCCAAATTAGGAACGACCACCTGGACTTTGAACAACGGAGCTCAAGTTACTTTCAAGAAAACAGATTTTAAAGATGATGAAATTGTTTTTGCAGCAATAAGCCTGGGAGGGCTGTCTGTCATTCCGGATGCCGAATACAATAAAACAAAATTTGCATTTGATGCTTTGCTGGAAGCCGGATTAGCAGGGCTTTCAAAAAATGATCTTGCTCACTATCTTGCAGGAAAACAGGTGAGTGTAAGCTCTTATGTCGGTGGTCTTACAGAAGGTATTTCAGGAACAAGTTCGAAAAAAGATCTGAAGACTGCCATGGAACTGATCTATGCCTGCTTTACAGACTTAAATTATAACCCGGAGTCATTCAATATCTATAAGGCAAAGAAATCTGCCATGCTGACGAATGTGGATTCTGATCCGGAATACTATTTCTCCAGTGAATATTCCAAATTTATCAATCAGAAGAATCCAAGATTTACCGGCCTAGAACCTACGGAAAAAGACTGGGCGAATACAGATTATAAAAAAGCATATGATATTTACAAAGATAAATTTGCCAATGCAGGTAATTTTCACTTCTATTTTGTGGGGAATATAGATGAAGGGCAGCTTAAAAGTGAGATCCTGCAGTATATTGCTTCCCTTCCTGCTACAGGAAAATCGTCTACATTTAAAGATACGGGCTACAGACCAGTGAAAGGAGGATATACAAAGGTTTATAAAAAAGGAAAAGAACCGAAGAGCCTTGTCACAATTTCTTACAGCGGAGAAGCGCCTTATAATGAGAAGGAGGCTATGGCGCTTTCAGCTCTTGGAGAGGTCGCTACGATTAAAGTTCTTGAAAAACTGAGAGAAGACGAAAGCGGTATTTACGGCGGAGGTGCAAGCGGAAGTTTCAGTAAAATTCCTTACAGTGCTTATGATTTTAGTGTTAATTTCCCTTGTGGTCCTGAAAATGTAGATCAGCTTACAAAAAGTGCAGTGGCCGAACTACAAAAACTGATAGACAAGGGTCCTGAGCAAAAAGATCTTGATAAATACAAAGAAGGAGAATACAATGAATATAAAACAAGTCTTAAAGACAATGGATTCTGGTTACAGGGAATTGCTCAAAATCAATTAGACGGGAGTGATCAGTATAATATTCTGAATTACCCGGATAAAGTAAAAGCACTTACGGTAAAAGACCTTCAGGATGTTGCCAGGAAATATCTGACAAAAGAAAAAAATGTAGCCATACTTATGCCTGAAGACGGCTGGGAGAATGTTAAAAAAAATGAAATCCAAAAAGGAAGTACAACGAACTAATTCATTTTTATTGACAACAAAAATAAAAAACCGCAGAGAGATCTGCGGTTTTTATTGTTTCATTCGAATACGTATCGGTTAAGAACCATACTCTTTTTTCCATTCTTCAGCAGCTTCGCTCAGAACGGTATAAAATTCTTCACCATACTTTCTCGTCAGTGGAGTTTTTAAAAACTTATACACAGGAACCTGAAGTTCTTTTCCAAGCGTACAGGCATCGCTGCATACATTCCACTCATGATAATTCAATGCGGTAAATGAAGAGTATTCCGTAACACGGATTGGGTAAAGATGGCATGAAATAGGTTTCTGCCAGTCTACTGCACCATCTTCATATGCTTTCTCAATACCACATTTGGTAATTCCTTTTTCATCAAAGGTTACATAGGCACACTCGCGGTTCTCCACCATTGGAGTAACATACATTCCGTCGTGTGGATCAGTAGTCCATGTTCCCTGTTCTTCAAGGGCTTTAATACCTTCCTGAGTAAGGTAAGGTTTTATTTTGTCAAAAATACTGTCCAATATTTCAAGCTCGTCTTTATCCAACGGAGCTCCCACATCTCCTTCCACACAACATGCACCTTTACATTTCGTAAGGTTGCAAACAAATTCTTCGGAAAAAATTTCCTCAGAAATCAATTTATCGTCTATCTGAATCATAATTTTTTAAAATAAATCAAAAACTGTACCCGCTTTGAAGGTCAGTAAACTAATAATAATAAGCCAAACACTGGCTTCACGCATCCAGTATTTAGGTAAAAATCTCATCATTCTGCTCAGAATAATACTTGAAGGAAATGCCAGAAGCAGCAGATATTCATAGCTTTTATTCATATATAGAATGATGGTAACAAGCTGTGCTACTGAAAAGACCAGCAGGAAAGTGTATTTATATCTGCTTATCGGACTTTTCTTGTTATAATTTTTAAAATGGTCGTACACTGCATAAATAAGCATCAGAACCACCGGAATCAGCGGAAGAAGTTCCGTGTAATCTGTTACCGGCTTCATTTTTCCAAACGGAAAATAATCGATATTCCATGAAGTGAACTGAACGAAATACATGACAGAAAAATAACTGAATGTAATCAGAACAATTCCCAGAAGGAATCTGAAAAGATTCAACCCGATTTTGGCGGAGGTGGCAATCACGTGAATGATCACAAAAACAGCCATTGGCCAGGTGGTAGGAAGAAAAATAAAGTTCAGGGCTACAATAGATCCTACCAATACATAGGATTTTTTCCTGATATCTTCATCTGCACTCGTCAGAAGCAGGATAAGGAAAGAGTTGGTAAGCAGAGAAACTGCAATTCCTATATCCAGATTTCCGGGATACAGCCCGAAAATAAAAAAGGTATATAAAAATAATGGCAGATGGGTCTGATAATTAAGGGCAACACTGTGAAAACAAAAATATCCCAAAGCAATTCCCAGAAAAGTTATTCCGGCAACTATGGCTTCGTAAGTATTGAAATTCAGTATGTTAAATATTATGACTACTAAAAGAAGAAAACCAATATAAACAGGAATTGAAAAAATATTGCTTTCTTTTGAAAGTAATTTAAACATTTTTTATAAATTTGTACAAAGTTAATTTAAAAAAGGAAAATAATGACGTCTTTCTTTCTATTCTTAAGCAAAGTTTTCAAATGGTCTTTCGGTTTCTTTGATGCTTTCGGTAATGTTTTAAACTGGATTCTATTTATAGTTTGCTGTGTACTATTCACTTATTGGTGCTACGTACTGGTGGTTACACTAGGTGGCGATAAAGATAAAGACTATTATTCTCCAACGGAAGGTAAGCATCCTTACTACGATCCGAATATCTACAAAAAAGAAGGTTAATTAATTGGTTATATAGTAAAAAACCGATCAAACAATAGGTTTGATCGGTTTTTTTATTACTAACGATTAAAATTTTCTTTTTCTTAGTCGTGAATCGGAAGTACCAGCACAGGAATGCTTGAACTTTTCGTAATCCCTTTGGTTAAGCTTCCCACGAACACATCATAAATTCCGCTTCTGCCGTGTGATCCCATCACGATATAATCAGCATTTTTGGCTTTTGCATGTTCAAGAATAATATCTTTTGCAAGTCCCTGTTTTAAAAGGTGTTCACAATCAATATCATGGCTGATGATTCTTTGCTCAATTTTATTAAGCTGCACCAGCTCTTCCCTGATTTCGTTGGCTTCCACTTCCGGAAAATATTGAAATCCCATGTCACCAATAGCAAAGCCGATATCTGATGGCGCTACGTGGATCAAGTAAATTCTGCCGTTAAGCTGTTTTGCAAATTTTATGGCACCGTCTACCAGTTGGTCTGTCTTGTCGCCAAAATCTACGGGTAATACAATATTTATCATAACCTCTAATTTTGTTACCTAAAGATAGGAAAAATTTGTCAGACTTTGATATTAAATACTTATAATATTCGGATATCAAGGATTTTTTCCTCCTGAAGATAAGCTTCCAGAATATCATTTTCTTCTACTTTGCCAACCCCTTTTGGAGTTCCTGTAAAAATAAGATCACCTACCCTTAACGTAAAATACTGAGAAGCAAAAGCTACAATATCATCAAAATTGAACATCATATCTTTTGTATTGCCATCCTGTACTTTTTCTTTGTTTTTTAATAACGAAAACTGAAGGTTTTCAAGACTGAAGTTTTCTTTTTTAAAGAAACTGCTTACCACAGCAGAACCGTCAAAACCCTTGGCAAGCTCCCATGGAAGCCCTTTTGATTTCAGTTCGCTCTGAAGATCTCTGGCTGTAAAATCGATTCCAAGACCAATTTCTTCATAATGCTTGTGCGCTGTTTCTTTCTGAATATATTTTCCTCCCTTTGAAATTTTTAATACCACTTCAAGCTCGTAGTGAATATCATTGGAAAATTCAGGGATGTAGAAATCATTTCCCTTTAGAACTGCCGTATCCGGTTTCATGAAGATAACAGGATTCTCAGGAATTTCATTTCCCAATTCTTTCGCGTGTTCACTGTAGTTTCTTCCTATGCAGATTATTTTCATAACTTAATTAATTTACTTTACCTTTAAAATATCCTTTACCTTCTTCTATATATTTTCTGGGCCCGTATCCTTCTTGAATTTTAAGTTCGGTATAGCCGAAGATACTGTCTCCTTTTTGATAAGATTCCTTATCCAGAACAACTTTACTGTCCAGAACTTTATAATATTCTCCCGTATTCAGAAAATCAAAAGGTTTGATATTATCCGTGTATGAATAAGGGGAAACTTTATAGCGGTTCTGTAAAATATCGATTTGATAACCACCACCACTAAAACCATCTCCAACAGAAAATGTAATGTTCAGTGTTGGATTTCTGTTAATATAACAACTATAATACTCAAAGCTTGTGTTATCTGATGTTAATTTGAAATCATTGGTTTTACGATCCTCACCCTTCTGACTCCACAGAGTGGCCTGTTTCTTTTGATTAAATGCTTTAAAAATAGGTTTTTGGCTCAAACTGTGATCAATTTCAACACTTTTCCATACTAATAAGAACTTTCCCGTTATGAAAACA
The DNA here is from genome assembly GCF_036362765.1 of Chryseobacterium sp. CP-77. Classification (NCBI taxonomy): domain Bacteria; kingdom Pseudomonadati; phylum Bacteroidota; class Flavobacteriia; order Flavobacteriales; family Weeksellaceae; genus Chryseobacterium; species Chryseobacterium sp. CP-77. The sequence goes on along the minus strand of NZ_CP143637.1, from coordinate 2,488,017 downwards.
AGAGAGCCAAGAATAATGATGAGTATAATTTTTCCAATCCTTTTGATCATAGTTTTTAATGCGTAAACTCATTCCCGCAATAGTAACATTTGAATTTGTGACTCGTCAGAAATGAAATTCCAAAGAAACTGGTAGCACTGTCATCCCTGTAAATATGATTGGAGCCACATTTCGGGCAGACAAAATCAAACTCAGGATCTTCAATGGTATGTTCTACTTCCAGCGAGTATTGCTCATTGTCTTTATAGTCCTGCAGAATCTGCCGGGCCCTTTCCATATCTTCTTCAAATACCTGAAGCTGGATACCGCCTACCGCCTGAGACAGAAGCCAATCCGACTGGATGAGCTGCTCATTCGCAATGAAACTGTTGATACCGTTTTCAGCCAGTATCTGCTTGTCCCTGTTAGCTTCAAGGGCAGTTTCATAAAATTTAAAACGAACCAGATCAGACATTTTTAAAACCTGCTTGATAATTGAATTTTTGTAAAAATCTTTTTGGTATACAACGGGAAATCAGCGTTCTGAAGCCACCCGAAATATCCTAAGTCTTTTTGGAATACCGCTTTCACGCCTTGTCCTTTATATTTTCCAAAGTTGAAAACTTCTTCCATTTTTTCATTATATCCGATAAATCCGGCAAGGTCTGCATTCTTATTATGGAATGTAAATTCACTTAACGGTGCTATTTCATTCGGAATATCGTCATATTTTCCAACCTGAGCATCAAGAACTTCAAACGTCGCCATTACATCAGCTTCTGCAGAATGGGCATTTTCCAATGTTTTTCCACAGTAGAACTGGTAAGCTGCACCTAAATTTCTGGGCTCTTTTTTATGGAAAATAGTCTGTGCATCCACCAGTCTGAATTTACTCAGATCAAAATCCATTCCTACTCTTAAAAGCTCTTCAGCCAAAAGCGGAACATCAAACCTGTTGGAATTGAATCCTCCCAGATCACTTCCTGAAATCATTTCCATAATTTTAGCGGCAATATCCCTGAAAGTAGGAGCATCTTTTACATCTTCGTCATAGATCCCATGGATTTCACTGCATTCTTTTGGAATCGGCATTTCAGGATTTACACGCCATGTTTTGCTCTCTCTTGAGGCATCCGGGTTTACTTTTAAGATACAGATTTCAACAATTCTGTCTTTTCCGATATTGGTTCCTGTGGTTTCCAGGTCAAAAATACAAAGCGGTTTATGGAGTTTTAAATTCATGTTAATGATTAATAATTTGAAATGTGTTTTATTTTAATAATTATTTTAGCTGTCCCTGAAAAATGAGTGACACCAACATATAATAAATAACCAGCATTGGAATTCCAACAACCTGGAATATCGCAAGAATAGCAATTCCTCCCACCAGTAATACAACTTTAGGGTAGTTATCTTTTAATTGTTTTGATTTGAATTTCATCGCCATCATCTTGATCGGGCTGATCAGAAGCCATGACGTAAGAAGAGTGAGCAGAACCAGTAACAATTCATGATCAAACAAAAAGCTGAAATTTCCTGTTTCTTTAAAGGTATAATAAAGACCGAACAGTAAAACGGTATTGGTAGGTGTATTCAACCCTTTGAAATAATAACGCTGTTCTTCATCCAGATTGAAAATAGCAAGCCTCAGGCAGGAAAATACAGTGACAATGAGTCCCAGATATTTGATCTCAAATGGGAAATGCATTCCCAAAAGCTCAGCTCCAAAAGGTTCAAGGGCTTTATACATCGTAAGCCCCGGGATCACTCCAAAGCTTACCATATCCGCAAGTGAGTCCAGCTGAAGGCCAAGATTGGAGTTTGATTTTAAAGCTCTGGCTACAAAGCCGTCAAAAAAATCGAAAACCGAAGAGAGAATAAGGCAGATTGCCGTTGTCTGATAATCTCCTAAAATTAAATGTATTGCACCTACACAGCCTGCAAATAAATTAGCCAGGGTTAAGGCATTGGCCAGATTATTCTTTATAAAATCCATAAACACAAAATTACAGTTTTTAAAAATTCTAACTCAAAATAATCTGAACTAAAAAAGGCATTAAAGTGATTTTGATGTAAATTTGCCCCATGAAATTTTTAAAAGGATTTAGAAAACAGGAAGTTCTGGTATTGGTTTACAGGATTTTTCTGGCCTATGTTTTTTATCAGATTGCCAGACTTTTATTCTGGTATTTTAATAAAGATCTGATTAAAGTAGACTCCGTTTCAGAATATATAAAGCTGGCTTTCCATGGTACTGCTTTTGATACCACAGCCATTTTGTATGTTAATGCACTGTTTATATTGCTTAGTTTACTGCCATTGGTTATCAACACAAAGAAAGTTTTTCAGAAAGTTCTTTTCTGGCTGTACTTTATTACCAACGGGATTGCTTATGCGATGAACTTCGGAGATTTTATTTACTATAAATTTTCACAGGCAAGGCTTACTTCGGCAGTATTTCAGGTGGCTGAACACGAATCTAATATTTCTAAAGTGCTGATGATTTCTATCGGACAGCATCCTTTTGTACTGATTTGGTTCATTGTGTTGATGATTGTATGGGTCTTCCTTTACAAAAGGGTAAAAGTGGAAGAGGTGAAACCTGCGAAACTGCTTCCTTACTTTATCACTTCCGTTCTTACACTTTGTATCACAGCGGTGCTGGTTGTAGGAGGAATCAGAGGAGATTTTAAACACAGTACCAGACCGATTAATATGGTGGATGCAACCCGTTTTGTAACCAATCCTCTGCAGGGTAATATGGTGCTCAATAGTACATTTTCCTTTTTCAGGACTTTAAATACCAATAATTTCAAGGAAGTACATTTTGTAGATGAAAAGTTTATTGAAGAAAATGTTCAGCCTTATAAAGTGTACGACAGAAAAGTAGAGAACCGTCCGAATATTGTTATTTTCATCGTAGAATCTTTCGGGAGAGAATATTCCGGGGCATTTAATAAGGATAAAAATATCAAAGATTACGTTTCTTATACTCCGTTTATGGATAGCCTGGCTACCCAAAGCCTTATTTTTCCGAATACTTTTGCGAACGGAAGACAGTCGATTCACGGGATGAGCAGTGTATTGGCCGGAATTCCGAGCCTGACGGATGCGTTTACAGGGTCTCCGTATTCCAATCAGAAAATTCAGTCCATTGTTTCCGTATGTAATGATCTTGGCTATGATACTTCTTTCTATCATGGGGCGCCTAATGGTTCTATGGGATTCCTTGGATTCGGAAATATCTTAGGATTTAAACATTATTTCGGGAAAACAGAATATAATCATGATGAAGATTTTGATGGAATGTGGGCCATCTGGGATGAACCTTTCCTTCAGTATTTTGCGAAAAATGTCGGAAAGAAGCAGCCTTTTATGACTACTGTATTTACGGCATCATCCCATCACCCTTTTAAAATCCCTGAAAAATATAACGGTAAATTTAAAAAAGGAAAAATTGAAATCCATGAGCCGATGCAGTATACGGATTATGCGATCAAAAAATATTTTGAAACAGCTAAAAAGCAGCCGTGGTATAATAATACGATCTTTGTTTTCACAGGAGATCACACCAACCAGGTATATTATCCTGAATATGAAAGAGCCATGAACCGTTATGCTGTTCCGTTGGTTTTCTACTCTCCGAATCCTGCCTATCAGTTAAAAGGAGTCAGTGAGGAAATTGCGCAGCAGGCAGATATCTATCCTACACTGGCTGACCTTATCGGGTACAACAAACCAATAAGAAGCTGGGGAAGAAGTCTGGTGAGTGATAAAAAGTATCCTTTCATCGTTGTCAACTCAGATGGAAGTACGGATCAGTTCATGATTGGAAATTATATTTACCGTTTTGACGGAAAAGAAATCATCGGAGTATATGCTCAATCTGATCTGAGCCTGGAAAAAAATATCATGAATGAAGTTAGAAACCCAGAAATAGGACAAGGAAAGAAAACTGCAAAAGCCTGGTATCAGGATTATATGGATAGGGTGATCAACAGGAAACTTTATTAAGGAGAAAGAGGCAACTTTGGATTGTTTTTTTTACTTTTCTTTGTCTCTTTATGCTTTGTATAATAAAAGTTTTTGTTCGTTGAAAATTAATTTATATTTTTATCAATACGTAGATAAAAGTATTGTATAAAAATTAAAACTATAAAAAATATGAAAAAAATATTGTTAACGTTCGCACTTTCTTTATGTGGCGTACTTACATTTGCACAGATAGAAGGTAAGTGGAAAACGATAGATGATGAAACAAAACAGGCAAAATCTATTGTTGAAGTGTACAAAAAATCAGACGGAAAATACTATGGGAAAGTTTCTCAGTTATTAATAAAACCAGCTGAATCAAACTGTACGGCTTGCAAAGATGACAGAAAAGGAAAACCAATTTTAGGATTGGAAATCATCAGAGGACTGAAAAAAGATGGTGATGAGTTCACAGGAGGAACCATCACGGATCCTAAGACAGGAAAAACATACAAATGCACCATTACAAGAAGCGGTGATAAACTGAACGTAAGAGGGTATTTGGGATTATCTTTATTAGGAAGAACCCAGGTTTGGGAGAAAGCGAATTAATTTAAGTTTAAATAGAATTTTAGATGACATTTCAGAAATGAGATGTCATTTTTTATAGATAAGAATTCTCAGGAAGCGGAAAAATCCACAAGAACGGTACATCAGGAAGAAAAATTTATTTTAAATACAGTTAATATTATGACTTCTCATGGAAATGAAGAGCGTTTTTATGATGTGTATAATAAAAAAACACTACTTTTGTAGTCTAAATTTTTCAAGAAAATATGGCAGAATATACTTTTCGTGAGGTAATTGCACAGGCAATGAGCGAGGAAATGCGTAAAGACGAATCCATCTACCTGATGGGGGAGGAAGTTGCAGAATATAATGGTGCATATAAGGCTTCAAAAGGAATGCTGGATGAATTTGGTCCAAAAAGAATAATTGACACACCCATTGCAGAACTTGGATTTACAGGAATTTCTGTGGGAGCCGCAATGAATGGTAACAGACCCATCGTAGAATTTATGACATTCAATTTCTCGCTGGTAGGGATTGATCAGATTATCAATAACGCAGCGAAAATCCGTCAGATGAGTGGCGGACAGTGGAATTGTCCAATTGTCTTCCGTGGTCCTACTGCTTCTGCAGGACAATTAGGAGCTACTCACTCTCAGGCATTTGAAAATTGGTTTGCCAACTGCCCTGGACTTAAAGTAGTGGTACCTTCTAACCCTTATGACGCAAAAGGATTGTTAAAAACAGCGATCCAGGATAATGACCCTGTAATTTTCATGGAATCTGAGCAGATGTATGGAGATAAAATGGAAATTCCTGAAGAAGAATACTACTTACCAATAGGAAAAGCAGATATCAAGAGACAAGGTACAGACGTTACTCTGGTTTCTTTCGGAAAGATCATGAAACTGGCTTTACAGGCAGCAGAAGATATGGCTAAAGAAGGAATCTCTGTAGAAGTTATCGACCTTAGAACTGTTCGTCCTCTTGACTTCGATACAATTTTAGAATCTGTAAAGAAAACAAACAGACTGGTTATTTTAGAAGAAGCCTGGCCATTCGGATCAGTATCTTCAGAAATTACTTATATGGTACAGCAAAAAGCATTTGATTATTTAGATGCTCCGATCAAGAGAATTACTACTCCTGATGCACCTGCACCTTACTCTGCAGCATTATTTGCAGAATGGTTCCCAAAACTTGAAAAAGTAAAAGAGGAGATCAAAAAAGCGATGTACGTAAAATAGTTATAGAAAAAAACTTCCGAAAGGAAGTTTTTTCATTTATTATATTCATGAAGAAAAATTCTTGACGTCATAAAATTAGTATAAATTTGCGCCTTTAAAATAAATTAAGCTGATATGGCAGAAGTTACAGAAGATGGCTACCACTTCGACATAAAGAAACTTTCCTTCATAGGAGTTTTAGTGTCTCTAGGAATTGTTTTTGGAGATATTGGTACCTCTCCGCTTTACGTAATGAAAGCAATTGTGAATGCAAGATCCCAGGGGAGCAACATGCCTTTCAATGAATACATAGAAGGAGCTCTTTCATGTATTATCTGGACCCTTACCCTGCAGACTACAATCAAATATGTGATCATTGCTTTGAGAGCAGACAACAAAGGTGAAGGAGGTATTCTTGCCTTGTTTTCACTGGTGAGAAACCTTAAAAAAGGATGGCTGTACCTCATTGCAATTATTGGTGCTGCGGCACTTATTGCAGACGGAGTAATTACCCCATCACTGACGGTAATGTCAGCTATTGAAGGTCTTGAAATTTATAATCCCCATACTCCTGTTGTTCCAATCACCATCGGAATTCTGATTGCCATTTTTGTCGTACAGCAGTTCGGGACCAGCTTTATCGGAAAGTTTTTTGGCCCGGTAATGGTGGTTTGGTTCCTTGTATTAGGAGGTCTGGGAGTAATGCATTTAAGTGAAAACTTTGAGATTTTAAGATCTTTCAATCCTTACTATGCTTACAAACTTATTGTGAACTCACCGAGTGCCATTGTTATTTTAGGAGCTGTTTTCCTTTGTACAACCGGAGCGGAAGCATTATATTCCGATTTAGGGCACTGTGGTGCCAAAAACATTAGAGTAAGCTGGGCATTCGTTAAAATTATGCTTATTCTTAATTATCTTGGACAGGGAGCATGGCTTTTAACCAATTATAACAAACCAGGATTTTCTGTAGTGAATCCTTTCTTTGGAATCATGGAAGAATGGATGATCATCCCGGGAGTAATTTTAGCAACAGCCGCTGCAATTATTGCCAGCCAGGCATTGATTACAGGTTCGTTCACCATATTCTCAGAAGCAATGTCCCTTAACCTTTGGCCTAATCAGAAAATTGATTATCCTTCCGGAGTAAAAGGACAGATGTATATTCCAAGAATCAACTGGGGACTTCTTATTTTGTGTATCATTGTTGTTCTGCATTTTAAAGAATCAGGAAAAATGGAAGCCGCTTACGGTCTTTCCATTACCGTAACGATGTTGATGACCACCGTTTTATTGGTATTCTGGCTGCTGAAACACAGAGTAAGCAAGGTACTGATTCTGGTTTTCGCAATGGTTTACATGGCTATCGAATTAGGATTCTTCAGTGCCAACATCATCAAGTTCATGGAAGGTGGATGGATTACCGTTGTATTGGCCGGTTCTATCGGAGTTTCTATGTATGCATGGTATAACGGAAGACTGATCAAAACAAGATTTATCCAGTTTGTGAAAATAGAAAAATATGTATCTATTCTTAAAGACATGAAGCTGGACGAAACTATTCCGAAATATGCTACTAACCTTGCTTACCTGAGCAGGGCAAAAAGAAATGATGAAGTGGAATCCAAAATTATCTATTCCATCATCAAAAAACAGCCGAAAAGAGCAGATCATTATTTTATCCTGAGCATCGTAAACCAGGAAGATCCCTATACTTTCAGATATACCGTAGATGAGATTCTTCCGGGAACCGTCTATAAGATCAATTTCCTTTTAGGATTTAAAGTAGACCGAAGAATCAACGATTATTTCAATATGGTTCTTAAAGACTTAATGGCGGACGGAACCATTCCTTCAAGAAGCAGCCATCCATCTTTAAGAGCTCATGATATACCGCCGGATCTTAAATATGTGATCATAGATAACACCTATATCAACGATATCCTTTTAACTGTTAAACAAAAGATTACTCTTAACATTTATAACTTTGTGAAGTATATCGGAAGTGACGACTTTAAGGCATGGGGAGTATCTTCGCACAATGTTGAAGTGGAATCTGCACCGATCACAGAATTAACAGTTTATGACAATAAGATCGAGCAGTCCGGGTATTTCCGTCACAACTCGTAGCCACTCGTATTAACCATACTATCTATTTAAATAAAATTCAATAAATTTGTAGATAATTTTTTTAATGGATACAATACAAAAAGAAAAAAATATAGCTTTGATCAAGGATGTTTTGAGAAACTACTTATTAGAAAAAGGGTTCAGAAACACACCTGAGAGATATACGATATTGGAAGAAATTTATAATATGGATCATCACTTCAATGTTGATGATCTGTATCTTCTGATGATGCAGAAAAAATATCACGTTTCCAAAGCAACGATTTACAACACGATTGAAATTTTCCTTGATGCAGGTTTAATCCGCAAGCATCAGTTCGGAGAAAAGACATTGACTTCTTCGTCTTATGAAAAGTCTTATTTTGACAAACAGCATGATCACCTGGTGATCTACAAAAAAGACTCTGATAAAGAGATTGAGGAAATTATTGAATTCTGTGACCCAAGAATCCAAGGAATCAAAGAAGCCATTGAAGAAGCATTTGGCGTAAAAATTGATTCTCATTCGCTATACTTCTATGGCACTAAGAATGACTAATTAATGAGAATAGCCCTTTTTCTGTTACTCTTTATTTCTACGCTCAACTTTGCGCAGGATAAAACTCCTGTGAAGAGAGATCCTTATCTGCAGGCTCCTTCACCCACTCAGCCTCAACAGGTGAGACCTGAAGATAAAGTAAAGATCATCCACGCAGACGAAATCAAGAAAGATCCTGAAAAATACGACGGGAATCAATATTTTACCGGCCATGTTCAGATAGAACATCAGGGCTCCATTCTTACTGCGGATGAAGTTGTTCTGTATAATGAAGAAAACTTTGTAAAAGCAATAGGCAATACAAGACTTCAAAATACAGACGGCTCTGTAATCACAGCAGGAGAAATGGAATATGATGCCAATACCCAGAAAGGTGTTGCCAGAAAAAATGTGGTCCTGATGGATCCTAAACAGACCATAAAAACAGATATTCTGTATTACGACAGACTGGCTAATCAGGCGTATTTTAATACAGGAGGAACAATTTCGGACGGCCAGAATGTTACCTATGCGAAAGTAGGAACTTATTTTCTCAATACGAGAGTGGTGGATCTTACCGGGAATGTAAAGATTGAAACCCCTCAGTATACTATAGAAGGTCCAAATATCAAGCAAAATCAAAATACAAAAATTGCCGATTTTAATGGTCCTACAACCATTACCAGCAAAACCAATCCACGAAACAGAATCTATACGGAAAGAGGAACCTATAAAATGGATTCCAAGGAGGCGTATTTAACCAAAAACTCAAGGATATTTTACAACGAAAAAATCCTTACGGGTGATGATATGTACTACAATCAGATTTCAGGGTTTGGTAAAGCAACAGGCAATGTAACCCTGGATGATCCTAAAGAAAGAAGATACATAAAAGGAGGGTACGGAGAGATTTTCGAGAAAAAAGACTCCGCAATGATGACTAAAAGTCCGTATGCTGTAAAAGTAATGGAGAAAGATTCCATTTATTTCGCCGCAGAAAAAATCATCTCTTATCAAAGACCGGACTCACTGGATATTAAAGTGAAGAAAAGCTATCTGAGAGCCTTCAAAAAAGCCCGTATTTATAAATCCAATGCGCAGGGAAGAGCAGATTCCATTGCTTTCAATGAAACAGACGGAATCATGCATATGTACACCAATCCGATTCTCTGGAGCGGCGAAAAGCAGGTAACCGGAGATAAAGTGGAAGCTTATTTCAATACCAAGACAGAAGATATAGATTCCTTAAAAGTAATTGGAAATGCTTTTGCCATCAGTAAAGTAGACTCCCTGAACCTGAAAGATGAGTTCAACCAGGTGAAAGGGAAATTCATGACGGTATACTATGAGAACAATGCTATTAAAGAAGCAAGAGTAGTTGGAAATGCCCAATCTATCGTCTATGTGGATGATACCGATCAGGAAACCAAAAAACCGGAAAGAATAGGAATTACCTTATCTACCTGCGGAATTATCGGAGCATTGTTTGAAGAAAGAGCATTACAGATTATTTCCTGCAGTATCGGAGCTGTTTCCGATACCTATCCGATGAGTATGATAGAACCGTCGAAAAGAAAGTTCCCGGATTTTAACTGGAATACCAAAGACAGGATCCGGAAATGGCAGGACATCCTTGTAGACACTCCGAATAACGAAGAAATACAATATACAGCAGATAATGAGCTCTTCGATAAAGCACAGAAAGCAATAGACGATGAAAAGGCAAAAGAAGAAGCTAAAAAGCCTAAGCGTACCAGAAAATAACAGAAAAGACCAGTAAAGTGCTGGTCTTTTTTGTGGATTAATTTTAACGTTTAATGAATCTTTTATAGCTTTGCTGAAATTTTTGGAGACAATGGAAATGCATAAAGATTTTTTTACATATCAGGCACAAACCACAAAATTTGCTGCAGGTTTTGAAGTAGAGAAAGCAATAGGAAGCTATATTTACGGTACAGACGGAAAAAGATATCTTGACTTTGTAGCAGGAGTTTCTGCCAATACGCTGGGACATTCACATCCTAAAGTTGTGGATGCTATCAAAGAGCAGACGGATAAATACCTTCACGTAATGGTGTATGGTGAATATGCACAGGAAAAGCCTGTAGCACTATGCAAATTGCTTGCTGAAGCTACTCCTGATCCCCTGGAAGTTACATACCTTGTGAACAGCGGTGCGGAAGCCATTGACGGAAGTTTAAAATTAGCCAAAAGATATACAGGAAGAGAAGAAATTGTTTCCTTTAAAAACTCCTATCACGGAAATACGCATGGCGCTTTGAGTGTTTCAGGAAATGAAACTCACAAGAGAGAATTCCGTCCTTTATTACCGATGGTTTCTTTTATTGAATTTAACAATGAAGAAGACTTCGATAAAATTACAGAAAAGACGGCTTGTGTTATCCTTGAAACCATTCAGGGAGCAGCAGGATTTCTGGTACCGGATAACGACTACCTGATCAAACTGAAGAGAAGATGCGAAGAAGTAGGGGCACTTCTGATTCTGGATGAAATACAGCCGGGATTCGGACGAACAGGGAAGTTGTTCTCTTTCGAACACTTTGGAATTGTTCCGGATATTCTTGTGATGGGTAAAGGAATGGGAGGCGGAGTTCCTGTGGGAGCTTTTATGAGCTCCAGAGAAATCATGGAAACGCTTTCACATTCCCCTAAATTGGGCCACATTACTACTTTTGGAGGAAATCCACTCATTGCAGCGGCAAGCTATGCTACATTGAAAGAAGTGCTGGAAAGCGGTTTAATGAAGGAAGTAGAGGAAAAAGAGAAGTTGTTCAGAGAACTTTTGGTTCACCCAAAAATCAAAAATATCAATGGTAAAGGCTTGATGCTGGCTGTCAATCTCGGAACTCCTGAATATACTCTGGAAGTAGCTAAAAAATGTATGGAAAGAGGACTTATTGTTTTCTGGCAGCTGTACAGAAATGAATATCTGAGAATCTCTCCACCTCTTACATTATCTCTGGATGAAATAAGAGAAGGATGTCAGATTATTATCGATATACTGAATGAAAATTAAAATAAAATCTCTCTGTAAAGGAGAGATTTTTTTATGTTTTACATGGTAGTTTTTGGCTTTAAAACTTACCATCACAGGGATGTAAAGCCAGTGATAAATATCATGCAGATTCTATAAAAAAGTAATTGTTTTTTTGCGTAATAAAAAAATTAATTTATATATTGCGGGACGATAAAACAAAGATTATATGGCGAAACATAAAGTCCATTACGAATTTCCAATGCACTGTTTATCAGAGATTTTATACGAATATCTGGCGACTGCAGAGGGATTGTCTGAATGGTTTGCGGATGAGGTAACAGAGAAAGGCGATGATTTCTTTTTTAGCTGGGGTGGAGGTCCTGCTGAGAAGGCCACTTTGATCAGATATAAGCCTGAAGGTTTCGTGCGTTTCAGATGGGAAGAAGATGAAGGAACAAAAAATTTCTTTGAAATGACTATCACAATTGATGATATTACAGAAGATCTGGCTTTAAATATTACAGACTTCTGTGAAGAAGGTGATGAAGAGGAAAATGCAATGTATTGGGAAAATCTTATCGAAAACCTCAGAATAAAACTAGGTGCGGCATAATACCGGGCTATATGAAATGATAAAACTGATGAACGATTTATCGTTCATTATTTTTTTGTAAATAAATTACATCAAAATTTGGAAAATCAATATTTTACATCAGACGAGTTACATGTAAAGAACAGAGCTTTTCTTTGGGGAGACTCAGTAAAAGTTTCTTTCTTTCTAAGAAATGGTGGATTGATCATGGACGAAGAATGCTATTTTTTTCTAATGGCTTCCATGAGAAAGATGAGACTGAATATTCCTTTGACTTACACGCTGGAGTTTTTCCAGACCCTTTTTCAAAAAGAAATTATTGAAGGCAAAGGCATAAGCAATGGAATTATCAATTTCCAGGTGTTCAGAAATAATGATGGAATGACATTGGCAAAATCTTCTGTTTCCTATTTTTACGAGGTGACGGAAATGGCTGATGTGCTTGCTATTCATCAAAGACCTCTGGAATTGGATTTGATTAAGGAAATTAATGTTAATAACAACCTTTTGAGCAATATCCGGGTTCACTGTCCGGAAAACATTTACGGAGTGATCTATGCACAGGAAAATGATCTTGACGATGTGATCCTTCTGAATCCAAACAAAAGAATAGCACGTACCACTGCCGGAAATCTTCTCTTTTTAGAAGGTGATGTCATCAAGGTACCCAAGCAGACGGAAGGAGCTTACATTTCTCCTTTGATGGAAAACTTTGTTACTTTTTTACATAAAAATAACCTTGCTGATATTCAGGAACACGAGATTATCGCATTTGAATCCCAGAAGGCTGAAGAAATTTTAATGATTTCTGATGAGAAAGGTATGTTTTCTGTAGGTAAGATAAGAAATAAGACTTTTGAAACTTCCCGTTTCTCCGAATTGGTAGAAAGCTGGAAGAAAAGTTTTCATCCATAAAAATTGACAAACCCGGTAAACAACAAAGTTCCAGAAGTCCTTTACCGGGTTTTATTCTGAATAAATCAGAAATTGTTTCTTTATTTAATATTCGTTGATAATCTCAACAAATTTTTGTGCGATTTCTTTCTGCCCTTTCTCACTGGTAATATAATTCCTGTTATCAGAATTATTAATGAAGCCAAGTTCTACCAATACAGCAGGTACTTTGGTTTCTCTTAGCATGTGAAGATTTTGGCGTTCTTCAATTTTACGGGCATTGAATTTCTTATAGATTTTTCCGGCCAATTCCTTTGATACGTCAGAATTCTGAACGTAAACTTCAAATCCGTTGTCAGATCTCTCCTTCTGAGGTGAACTGTTAACGTGAAGAGAAATGACCATTTCAGGCTTCAGCTTATTGATCTGATCTGTTCTTTCAGCAAGGGTAGGAGAGCTGTCTGAGTCTCTCGTTAAAATAACTTCATATTTGTCCTGGCTTTCATTGATCTTCCGGATTTCCTTAGCAATGCTTAATGCAATATTTTTTTCCAGAATTTCACCATAAGCAGCCCCAAAATCATTTCCGCCATGTCCGGCATCAATGACAATGTATTTTTTGCTGATAGGAGTAAATGATAAAAACGCTGTAGAAAATATTGATAAAGCAAGTAGTGTAATACCTTTCATATCAGTGATTTTAGTTTTTCAAAGAACGGAAAAACTTTCTTTAAAATTGGTTAAGAGAATCTTAAAGTTTGTTAATTATCAGAATTATACGAAAAATATACTTTTAGTTCAGGGAAATATCTTCAGGGGAATTAGCCCAGAGAAGAAATTCTCCTCCAAGATTCTGCATGATAGACTTCCATAGGTTCTGATCATTGGGAAGCGTATAATCAAGATTGTAAACATCCACTACCGTCCACATTTTTCTTTGAACTTCAGTATCCAGCTGATGAGAAGACCATCCGGAATATCCTGAAAATATTTTGATATGGTTGATATCCAGTTCACTGCTTAAAACCGCATTAATAATACGTTCGATATCTTCTGTAAGATAGTATTCATCTGTAATGTCTGTATAGATCTCTGTAACTCTTTTGCCTTTTACAATGAAAAATACCTTGTCGTTTTCCACAGGTCCTCCATCATATACCTCAATTTTAAAGTCAAAAAAATCTTTGAATTTGCTACTCATCTGGCTATTCTTTTTGTTCAATATCAAACCAAATGCACCACTTTCATTATGTTCAATAATCAATACTACCGATCTTGAAAAAATATCGCCGGAAATGTCGGGTGTCGAGATTAATATTTTACCTTTGTATGAGTGATTCATACTCAAATTTAATAAAAAATATTTATGGAAAACCTGCACGACAGAAGAAAAGTGTACGAGAAATCCCAACTTATTGAAAGTGAGATAAAACAAAATCCAATTGAACAGTTCAGAGACTGGTTTTTGGAAGCTAATGAGAGTCCGATGATCTCAGAAGCTAATGCTATGGCGGTTTCTACAGTGGAAGAAGATGGGTGTCCAAGAACAAGAATGGTGCTTCTTAAAGCATATACCCACGAAGGATTTATTTTTTATACCAATTATAACAGTAAAAAAGGAAAAGCAATAGAAAACAACCATAAGGCCTGCCTGCATTTTTTCTGGCCTAATCTTGAAAGGCAGATTATCATCAAAGCTGATCTTGAAAAGGTTGCAGAAAACCTTAGCGACGGTTATTTCCATTCCAGGCCGAAAGGAAGTCAGCTCGGCGCTGTGGTCTCTCCGCAAAGCCAGGAGATTCCCAATAGAGAATTTCTGGAAGATAAGTTAAAAGAGCTGGAAAAGGAGTATGAAAATACGGAAGTTCCAAGACCAGCCCATTGGGGAGGATACCTTGCAAGACCTTATGAAATTGAATTCTGGCAGGGAAGACCCAATCGCCTTCATGACAGGATTATTTATGAGCTTGAAGATCTGGACTGGAAAATTTCAAGACTGGCTCCGTAATGAGAAGTTAGAAGTTAGAAGTTAGAAGTTAGAAGTTAGAAGTTAGAAGTGGCGGTTTTCAATAGAAGATAAGTCACCTGAAAATATAAAATTTGTAATATCAATAGAAGCGGGCTTTAGCCCGCTTATTTTTATGATGCATAATGATAGAGGCTTTAGCCAAAACTTAATACTTATAAACCCCTTAAAATTTCTTAATGGTTTAATTTTCTATCATCATTGAACATAAAAAAGGCTGTTTCTAAGAAACAGCCCTGAATTTTTGTAATCTGAATGATTATTTTTTCTTAGCACCTGAAACTGCATTTGATAAATCAGCTCCAGCTTTGAATTTAGCAACTTTTTTAGCAGCAATTTTGATCGGTTTTTTAGTTGCAGGGTTAATACCTTGTCTAGCCGCTCTCTCAGCTACTGAGAAAGTACCGAAACCTACTAAAGAAACTTTTCCGTCTTTTTTCTTTAATGTAGTTGTAACGTTACCAATGAAAGACTCTAGAGCAGCTTTAGCTGCAACTTTAGTGATACCTGCATCTTTTGCGATTGCGTCGATTAATTCAGACTTGTTCATAATTTTTAATATTAAAGTTAGTTCGTAATTATAGCAAATATAGTACTATTTTCTAATTGTGCAATTTTTTTATTAAAACTTGTGAAATTTTTTTGCAT
Organism: Chryseobacterium sp. CP-77; assembly: GCF_036362765.1. Taxonomy (NCBI): domain Bacteria; kingdom Pseudomonadati; phylum Bacteroidota; class Flavobacteriia; order Flavobacteriales; family Weeksellaceae; genus Chryseobacterium; species Chryseobacterium sp. CP-77. The sequence continues at coordinate 2,472,465 of NZ_CP143637.1, read as the reverse complement.
TTCACTGAAATCAGTTAAAATATGATAATTCCACTTTTCACAGAAAATCTACGTTACAGGTTACTAAAATCATGCCAAATGCTTATGTGTATTGACTTTAGCAAAAAGTTAATATTATTTTTCGTATTTATTAAATCCTAAATTGTGTATGAAGAATTAATTTTTTTGACCATATGATTATTAAATTTATAAGTAATTTTTATATTTCTTGTATTTTGTTAAATTAAACCCCTGTGTTTGTGGGAGTTTTAAAATGATAATAAACGCCTGTTTTATTAATTTTTATTAATAAATTTGCAACATGTTAATAGAAGTTTTCAAGTCTAAGATTCATAGGGTGAGAGTAACTGCCTCTGACCTTAATTATATAGGGAGTATAACGATCGATGAAGATCTTATAGAAGCTGCCGGTCTGGTAGTGGGAGAAAGAGTCTATATCGTGAATGTGAACAACGGAGAACGTTTTGATACCTACGTGATCAAAGGGAAAAGAAAATCAGGAGAAGTGTGTCTGAATGGTCCTGCAGCAAGAAAAGTACAGAAAGATGATATCATTATCATCATTGCTTATGCTCAGATGACTCCGGAAGAAGCAAAAGACTTCCAGCCAAAGATCGTTTTCCCGGATGAAAAAACAAATCTTCTTACGTAGTACATGGAGAAAACATCAAAAAGTCCGGTAAAATCAATACTTACAATAGTAATATCGCTTGCTTTTGCAGGCTTTTTTTTATGGCTTGCCTTAAGAGGGCTGGATTTTAAAGTCATTCAGAAGTCACTGGCAAAGGCTAATTATGTCTGGGTATTATTTGCTTCCGTATTCGGTCTTTTAGCGTACTGGTTCAGGGCGATCCGCTGGAATCTGATGCTGGAACCGATGGGACACAGAATTTCCAATTCCAATGCGCTTTGGTCTATCTCATTTGGTTATCTGATGAATCTTACGATTCCCAGAAGTGGCGAAGTAGCAAGGGCAACCGCTTTATATGGCGTGGAAAAAGTACCTGTAGATAAATCTTTCGGAACTATTATTCTGGAAAGAGTAGTAGATCTGATCTGTATGCTTGGTTTCTTAGGGCTGACATTATTGTTTAAATATGAAGCCATTCTGTCATTCTATAAAAATTCAGGAATAACAATGAATCCCAACAAGATCATACTGGTTCTTTCTATTCTGATTGCAGGAACAGTTTTGTTCTTTGTATTTAAAAAGAAACTTTCAGGGATTCCTTTTTTAGGAAAAGTGGTTAGCTTTATTGACGGGATTTTTCAGGGGATCACTTCCATTTTTAAATTAAAAGAAAAAGGAAAATTCATCCTTTATACATTAGGAATCTGGATTTGCTATTATTTAGCCGCTTATCTGGTATGTTTTGCACTTCCTGAAACTTCAGCATTTACCTTTGCAGACGGTTTCTTCATTATTGTAGTAGGAACTTTAGGAATGATTATTCCTGCCAGTGGAGGAATCGGAGCGTATAACCTTGCGATGAAGTATGGCTTTATGGCGCTGTTTATTTCAGTAGGAAAAAGTGCAGATTTCGGTGGTGAAATGGGACTTACGTACTCCTTTATTTCTTTACCGCTGCAGATTGTGATTATGCTGGTAATGGGATTAATCTCTATTCCTATGCTCGCCAAAGCAAGAAATACAGCAGTTTCGGATAAAGAATTTGAAAATTAATTCAATACATTTTATACAATATAAGGTTCAATTTTTTAATTGGACCTTTTTTTATGGCTGTTTTTTAACTTAAATCGTTTTAATTAAGCGGTCTATAGCATTTTTTCATCAATAAATTTGGTCAGTTCATAAATCACTTCTATCTTAATGCAAAAAATAATCATAATATAAAACACTATGGCAATTAATCTACAGAAAGGACAAAAGATCGAGATAGGATTGACGAAAATGACGATTGGATTAGGCTGGGATCCGAATGAAGGAACCGGCTACGATTTTGACCTGGATGCTTCTGCAATCATGATTGATTCTGACAGAAAATTAGTAAGCGAAGAATACTTCGTTTTTTACAATAACTTAAATTCTCCGGATGGAGCCCTTACCCATACAGGAGATGATCCGAGTGGTAAAAACAGTGATGGTGACGATGATGAAGCGATCATTATAGACCTTGATAAAGTAGATTCAAGAGTAGAAGAGATCCTTTTTGTGGTTACCATAGAAGACTTTGAAAGAAGAAGACAGAATTTCGGACAGGTAAGAAACTCCTATATCAGAGTAGTAGATAACCATTCCAACCAGGAAATTGCAAAATACGAACTGGATGAAGATTTCTCCATTGAAACAGGAGTAGAGTTCGGAAGACTGTACAAAAGAAACGGAAGCTGGAAGTTTGAAGCTTCAGGAATAGGATACAGAGCAGATCTTGGTTTCTTCCTTGAAAAATACTACAAAGGACAAATCATCAAATAAATCGTCAAATACACAAAAACTATAACTATGGCAATTAATTTACAGAAAGGACAAACGATAGATTTAAGAAAGAATGACCGCGGTGAAAGCGTTTATGATCTTTCAAAAGTAACCATCGGCTTAGGATGGGATGTAAGAAAACAAAGCAGCGGTTTTTTTGGAAAACTATTCAGCAAAGAAGCCGAATACGACCTTGATGCAGTAGCATTTCTTTTAGATGGCAACGGAAAAGTAGCTAATCTCGGAAGAACAGTACAGACCAATGACGGAAGACAGATGGGACTTTACCAGGGAGATGTGGTTTTCTTCAACTCCATGCAGCATCCAAGCGGAAATGTATGGCTTACCGGAGACAACAGAACCGGAGCAGGAGATGGAGATGATGAACAGATCATTGTAAGACTGGACCAGCTGGATCAGAGCTACCAGAAAATTGTGTTCATTGTTACCATTTATCAGGGAAGAACCAATAACCAGCACTTCGGAATGATTGAAAATGCATTTATCCGTGCGGTAGATGCTTCAGGAAAAGAAATTACAAAGTACAGCCTTTCCGGTGATTCAAGTATGAATGGTAAATGTGCAATGGTTTTTGCAGAAGCCTACCGTCACAATGGCGACTGGAAATTCCGTGCAGTAGGAGAACCACACAATACAGATAATTTTATCGATATTCTGAGACAGCAATACGCATATTCCAACTAGATTCCCGAATTTTATTAAACTATAATAAAAGCGGTCGGCGGGAGTCGGAGACTTCCGCCGACCGCTTCAGAATTAATACTTATCTATAATGAGCAGGAGATTATTAGCTTATTTTTTATTAGATACATCAGGTTCCATGAACGGAGAGCCTATTCAGGCCCTGAATAATGGTTTCAACGGCCTTATCAGTATGCTCCGTGCAGATCCGCAGGCAATGGACAGCCTGCATTTGAGCGTTATTACCTTCGATAGAGACGTTAAAAATATGATACCCTTAACAGACCTGGCGAGCTTTTATCCCATGGAAATTACCTGTCCGGACAGTGGCCCGACGCATACAGGAGCAGCCCTGGAAATGGTTTCAGAATTGATGCAGAAAGAAATTGTAAAAGAATCTGCCGATACAAAGGGAGACTGGCAGCCTCTGCTTTTTATATTTACGGATGGAAAACCTTCGGATATTCAAAAATACAGGCAGATGATCCCTGTGATCAGAGGACTGGAATTTGGTGCCATCGTAGGATGTGCAGCAGGCCCGAAAGCTGATGAAAAGTTTCTGAAGGAACTCACAGATCATGTGGTAAAGCTTGATACTACAGATGCCATTACCCTTTCTTCTTTTTTCAAATGGGTGAGCTCCTCCATTACACAGGGAGGACAATCGCAGAATACAGGAGAAAACATCACATTACCTCCGCCGCCATCGGAGCTTACTATTATTATTTAAAAAATTGTCTTTACAGCATGAGAAGACTGCCTATTTATTTTTTAGTAGATGTCTCCGAATCTATGGTAGGAGAACCTATTGAGCAGGTGCAGGAAGGGATCGCCAATATCATCAGGGAATTAAAAAAAGATCCTTATTCACTTGAAACCGTTTATATTTCCGTGATTGGTTTTGCGGGAGAAGCTGAAGTCATTACGCCGATGCAGGATATTATCAGTTTTTATCCGCCTAAAATTCCGGTCGGAAGTGGTACGTCACTTTCCCAGGGTCTAATTAAACTAATGGATTGTATTGACAGGGATATTGTGAAAACAACGTATGAAAGAAAAGGCGACTGGAAACCTATCGTCTTCCTGTTTACAGACGGAGTGCCCACTGATGATGCCACCAAAGCCATTGAAAGATGGAATACCAAATACAACGGAAAATCTAATACCATTGCCGTATCTATAGGTGAAAATACGAATTATAAACTTCTAGGTTCTCTGGCGGATAACGTTTTACTCTTCAATAATTCTGATGAGAATTCTTACAAAGAGTTTTTCAAATGGGTAACAGATTCTATTAAAACAACCAGCCAGAGTGTCACAGAAGCCAAAAAAGAAGGAATTAATTTGTCTAAAATAGATTCCATGATTCTGGAGAAAGTAGATCCAGAAATGGAACAGAGATTCCCGGATAATAATTTTGTAGTATTGAACGGAAAATGCCAGGAAACGGAAAAGCTTTATCTGATGAAGTTTAAAAAAGCGTTCGCAGAATCAAGCATACCGGGAATGGCTACAAGATATTACAGATTGGACGGAGCGTATAAAATTGATGAAAAAGCCTACTACAGACTTTCTTCCAATCAGAAAACGCATCTTAAAATCAATATCGAAGAACTGGACGGAGGAACTTCATGCCCGCACTGTGCCAATCCCATTGCATTAGCTACCTGCTCGTGTGGAGGTATACACTGTCTGAGAGGAGAAGGATACAGCAAATGTCCTTGGTGTGGAACTTCGGATTATTACGGATTTTCTGGAGGAGGATTTGATATTAACCGAACGCTGGGCTAATGATGGGGAAATTTTTCAGGAAGTCTGCCGCAGAATCCAAACCAAAGACGATGCAACAGGCTGTTGTTTTTAAAGAAAAAGAAGAGTTCAAAGATGCTCATTGGGTATTGAAAAATGCCAGTGCAAAGCACTTCTATGAATTCACTTTCGATATGGAAGATTTCCCGAACATACAGATTCAGAATATCGGAAACATTGAAGAAGCAGGGCTTACTTTTGAAAACAATAGAATCTCAGGAGTCCCGGTTACCAATAATATGTATCATCTGGATATTCAGTTTTATCATATTCATGATCAGCATCAGATTGAAACAAAGAAAATACAGCTCTTCGTCAATGCAGATCCCAAAGATTTATGGAAGAATATTCCAAGCGATACAAACGCCGCTTTTTATAAACCGGAAGAAGACTCATTCAAAGGATCTTTTTCAGACAAAAAAATTGTGGTGGCTTCCAAAAGAGGACGTTCCCATGCACATGAAGGTAAATTTCGTGAAGACGATTTTGCTGTAAATAAGCTTCACGATGGCTGGAATATTATTGCTGTTTCAGATGGAGCGGGCTCAGCAAAAGCTGCAAGAGAAGGTTCCAGACTGGCAACGGAAACGATCAACCGGTTTTTTAACTCACAGGAGACTTTAAATCAGATTGAAAATAACATCAATGTTTTATATATCAATCAGTTTTCTGATGAAGAACAATTGAAAGCCAAGCAGGATATCATCAATATCTTATCAGAAGGTGTTTTACATGTTTATCACACATTAGAAAAAGCCGCAGCAGAAAATACCCTTTCAATAAATGATCTGCATGCTACTCTTATTTTTACTTTACTTAAAAAGTTCAGTTTCGGATATGTTATGCTGAGTTTTGGAGTGGGAGACTGCCCGATCAATCTTATTAACACAGACTTTTCTGAAGTTAAGCTTTTAAACCGGATGGATGTGGGAGAATTTGGTGGAGGGACACGTTTCATCACCATGAAAGAAATTTTTAATGATACAATAGCTTCCCGTTTCCGGATTACCTGTGTAGAAGATTTTTCTTATCTGGTGCTGATGACAGACGGTATTTATGATCCTAAATTTACCACCGAAAATAAACTGGAAGATACAACAAGCTGGAAAGCACTTTTTGAAGACCTAGCCGGAAATAATGATGACAGGGCGAAAGCAGATTTTATCAATGATGAAAAGATTGATGAAGAACTTTTAATCTGGAGCGATTTCTGGAGCAGAGGAAACCACGATGACCGTACATTGGCAATAATCTATTAATACGAATGAAAAAGACCATTAAGGTTGTTTCTGTTCTGGACACAGCCAAATCCTATGAATATGTAGATGAAAACCCTATCCGGGGCGGGGTGAAAGATGTTTATTTTTCGCCTGATAAAGAATATGTAGTTGCTTTTTACCGGAATCCGCTGGATGAAGGACAAAAAGAAAGGATCATGAGAATTGTTTCCACTTATCTGCAAAGTATACAGAGTGGAAATGCTTCAGAATACTTCCTGAACGAAATATTCAGATGGCCTTATGATATTGTTGAAAGAAATAAACTCACAGGAATTGTAGTTCCTGTTTATCACCATAAATTTTATTTTGCCAAAGGTTATATCGGTTCGGATAATATCCAGGGACAGGATAAAGTGGGGAAGTGGTTTACAGCTCCCATGTTCAGGAATCAGCAATATCCTTTAAGACTGGATCAGTCGGAGCTTGGAGATTGGCTTAGCTATTTTCAGATTGCAGTCAATATCAGCCGGGGAGTGAAAAAGCTGCATCAGATGGGGCTTGCACATTCCGATTTATCTTACAATAATATTCTGGTGGATCCTGTCACAAAATCTGCCTGTATCATCGATATTGACGGCCTTGTGGTACCCAAACTCTTTCCACCGGAAGTGATAGGAACTTCTGATTTTATTGCGCCTGAAGTTTTGAAAACCCAACATCTGAAACTTCAGGATCCGGACAGGCATTTACCCAATCAAAAAACAGACCTGCATGCTCTTGCGGTTCTCATTTATATGTATCTGCTGAGAAGGCATCCGCTGCGTGGAGGTAAAATCTGGGATCTGGATTCTGAAAAAGATGAAATTTTATCCATGGGAGAAAAAGCAATGTTTGTAGAACATCCGCAAAATAATTCCAACCATGTAAAGTCCGATCATCTCAGAAAATGGGATGCATTCTGGGGAGATCCTCAAAAGATTCCATATACCGTTACAGGGCCATATATTTCAGAACTGTTCAGGAAAACATTCGTAGACGGATTACATGATCCCATCAGACGTCCCACGGCCAATGAGTGGGAAACTGCTTTACTGAAAACAGTAGATCTGATCCAACCATGTCTTAATCCGGATTGTACAGAAAAATGGTACGTCTTTGATAATACGAGTAATCCCAAATGTCCGTTTTGCGGAACACCACATCAGGGAACATTACCCGTTTTAGACTTATATTTTAAATTTGATGATGAGGTCTGGAAACCGGAAAATCACAGGCTCATGGTTTATCATAATCAGTATCTTTTCAAATGGCATGTTTCCAGGAAAGTGATACGCAATGAAAATCTGACGATGCAGGATAAAATGCCGGTAGGATATTTTACGTTCCACCAGGGAAGATGGGTATTGGTCAACCAAAGCTTATCAGGAATGAAGGATGTCACAGAACAGAAAGAAATTCCACCAGGCTCTATGGTTGAACTTACCGATGGTAAAAAAATACTGCTTTCCTCAGAGGAAGGCGGAAGATTGATTTACGTAACCATGGCAAACCAGTAAAGGCTAACGGATAATCAAGGCTTGTTCCGGAGTGTCATTCTGAATGGAATGAAATGTAATGAAGAATCTCACAGATGATCGTGGCTATTTGTGCTCATTTATTTATGAGATTTGTGTTTAAATCAAAAGGAACATTCAACGGCTTTAGTCAAAACTTAAAAAAAGCATCTATTGTCTTTCCGTTTCCATAAAATAAGAATACTGGTCTTCGCCCACAATTCTGAACCCAAGACTTTGATAAAGATGCTGTGCTTTATTCGTTTTTAAAACACTTAATGAAACCGTTTTCCCTGCTAAAGAAGCTTCTTCTAAAATATCTGACAAGATCTTTTTTCCAAGCCCTTTGCCCTGTTGACTGGGATCAATCTGAAGCTGCAGAACCTCAATATTGGTAAATGTTCTGTCTACTTTTAACAGCCCGATGGGTTGGTCATCTAAAAAAATGATATTGGCTTTTTCAAACTGATATAGAACTCTTTGCAAAGTTGTTTCCCTGTCGGTAGAAAGCCCGGAATTTTCATAATGAGGATTCATGGTTTTCATTCTTAGATCGAGAAGAAAATCAATATCAGTATCATCAGCTTGTTGATAGCGCAGGTTAAGATTCATATTCAAAAATAAGAAATTAAGCTCTTACTTGAATGCAATTTTCAGTCCTATTTCTTCTTGCATAGGTTAAAGGTTGTAAAGGGTGGAAGATGGAAGAAGGAAGCTGGAAGCTATTATTGTGCTGTAGAGAACTTCTGCATTTTTTATTGTAACTTCTGTTTTTTTTTAAATATTCCAGTCAAAAAACTTCATATGTTCGACGTCTGCCAGAAACTTCCATCTCCCAGCTTCCATCTTCCAGCCTTACACCAGCTCAAAAAAGCCCCTTCTCCCGATTTTAATTTTAGTTTGAGGAATCAACTCCATCTCTTCATTTGCATCTGTTATTTTAATGGTATTGATCTGAATTCCTCCACTCTCAACCAATCTCCTGATAGCAGATTTGCTGAGGTCATTTTTAAGTTGGTGGCAAAGTTCAACGAGAGAGATTCTGTTCTCTATGCTTTTCAAAGAACTGATGTCAACAGGTTCATACACTTTCTCTTCAAAATTTTTATTCTGAAACTGGTTGATAAAGAACTGTTCTGCATCTTCAGCTGTAGTAGAATCATGGTACTGGCTGACGATATTTTTAGCAATGATTTTTTTAATATTCATTGGGTTTTCGCCTTCGTTTAACCGGGAAAAAATCGCTGTTTTTTCTTCCATAGAAAAATCGGTAGTAAGATTGATAAACTCTTCAATCAAAGTATCTGGAATAGACATGGTTTTTCCAAACATTTCATTGGGTTCGTCCGTCAATCCAATAATATTGTTCAGGGATTTACTCATTTTTTCTTTTCCGTCAAGACCTCTCAGTAATGGCATACACATGACAATCTGAGCAGGCATTTGATGCACCTCCTGAAGCTGTCTTCCCATCGTGCAGTTGAACAGCTGGTCTGTGCCTCCCATCTCGATATCGCACTCAATTTTTACAGAATCAAAACCCTGAAGAATCGGGTAAACCAGTTCATGCATGGCAATAGGCGTATTTTCTGTAAACCTTTTATTAAAATCATTTCGGTGCATCAATTGAGCCACGGTCACTTTTGAAAGCAGTTGGATGACCTCAGAAAAATCAAGAGCATCCAGCCAGTCAGAATTGAAAACAATCTTCGTCTTCTCTACATCAATAACCTTGGAAAGCTGATTGATGTAAGTCTGGGCATTATGCTGAACATCCTCAGCGCTCAATGGTTTTCTTGCTTTATTTTTTCCTGTAGGATCGCCAATCCTTGCCGTAAAGCTTCCTACAACAATAATGATCTGATGCCCCAGATCCTGAAACTGTTTCAGTTTTTTCAAGACTACCGCATGTCCCAGATGGAGATCCGGAGCGGTAGGATCAAATCCCAGTTTGATGGAAAGTTTTCTGTTTTCCTTTTCGGCTTGCGCCAGTTTTTTTTCCAGACCGTTTTCCGGTAGGATGATAGCCACATTTTCTTGTAATGGATGAATCATGTTGAATAGTTTTAAAATGAAAAAAGCCCGGACAGGTACTGTCCGGGCTCTATATATACGTTAGATTATTTTTATTGGATTACAGATATAGAAAGTCTTCCCGAACGATAGCCCGGAGTGTAATATTCACTGAAGAATGGAAGACGTAATATACTGTTCAGATGTTTCATTATGCAAATATACAGGGAATTCCTGAGGATCCAATATTTAAACCATTAAGACGCATTGCAGGGTTATAACAAGATTTGTTTTAAAAGAAAAACTTAACCATCCATCAATCTTAATGGCTTAAAATAATGGTTCAAAACAATTTTACTTGCGGTTTTTGAAGCTAATTTCATGCCATAAATTCCTTAAAAATAAAATACAGGACAAAGATGTAAAAACCGTATTTTATTATTTTCTTTGTCACCTGATAAGAAGTCTTTAAAATAGGGCTGATTCTCTGTTTTTCTATCATTGTTTTCATGAAAAAAATTAATAGTTAAGAACATGTTCAGAGTATAAATTTCTAATCTGACCTTTCCAGATTTCCAGATTTTCGGGAGAAGCTTTATCTGCTTTATCAAAAAATAAATGCCTGATAATTTCAAGCCCTGAATAGATAAAAATGCCATTGTCAGAAGTTAATGTCAATGCTTTATCCATTCCTGTTTTTTCATATTCTTCATGAGATTTTCCATGAGTATTGATAATCGCCGTCTTTTTACCTTCCAGAAGCCCTTTCTGTATGCCCTGATCATATCGGTAAGCAAAACCATAACTGAAAACACGGTCTATATATCCTTTCATTATCGCAGGAAGTCCGGTCCACCAGATTGGGTAGATAAAAGTAATCTGTTCTGCCCATGAAATATGCTCCTGCTCAGTTTTTACATCATCTGAAACTTTTCCCATACGCTGTCCCTGCATATCATCCAGTGAAAGTACAGGATCAAAGCCTATGGTATAAAGATCTCTCACAACAACTTCCTCGTTACGGAGCTGAAGGGTTTCAACAACTGTGTTTAAAAGATGATGATTTAAACTGCTTTCATTAGGGTGCGCGTAAATGATTAAATGTCTCATTGTTTTGATTGTTAAGATTAATGAGACAAAAGTAGCGCAGTGCTCTTTTCAAAAATTGTAAGAAAACGAAACAGATTATTTCGATTTTGGATTGCAGATCTCCTGCTGAAATTTTAAATACTGAGACGGTGAAATGTTGATAAAATGCTTAAAATCATGGATGAGCTGGCTCTGGTCATAATAGCCACATTCATCAATGATCGTAAACCATTTAACCTGATTTTGTTTTTCAGTTTCTTTTTCGATGAGTTGTATTGCTTTTAAAAAACGGTTGTAGCGGGTAAGTTCTTTTAAAGAATAGCCAAACTGCTCTTTCTGCTTTCGCTGGATGTTTCTTTCTGTCTGCTGAGTCTGTTCTGCAATTACTTTAACGGGATTTAACAGATCATTCTCAAAACTGCTCAAAAGCTGTCCTGTAATGTCCCGATCCTGCAGATAAGGTTTACAGAATTCAAGAATGTAATCTACCTGCTTTGTGACTGAATCTAATCTTGTAAGCTGATGCCAAAGGTCTGTAAAACAATTTTCTTCCAGTAATTCATCCGGATGCTTTAGCGATTGTTCAATAGATATTTTTCCAAAAAATCTGAAGAATGCATCATCCTTAAAATTGGCAACCAAAATAGAGCATCCTGCGGGAAGTGTGTATTCAAAAGCTTGTCTTACCGGTCCGAATACCATGCATTTGTCCACACTTATCATCGTGTTTTCCCGCGTAAACATCGTAGCATCTTCTCCAAAACAAAATAACAGAATTGTCTGATAAGTAGGTAAAAGCGTCTTGGTAATGGAGGATTCGGAAGTGTTTTCAGCAAAATAAAAATGAGTAAATACATTTTCAAATTCATGAGGGACTGAAATTCTATACTCTTTGTATTCAGAATGTAATTCCATAAGCCTGAAAATTAAACGATGATGTTTTTGGTCATTGTAAAGTTGGTCAAAGGAACTCCTTTTACATAGACCGTTTTTTCCTGAACAACCTGAAAGCCTGCTTTTTCAAAAAATGGTCTGGCTGTTTTGCTTACATCTGCAGTAACCTTCGTTTCATAATTCAGCAAAGCTTCTTTTTCAATCTGACGATAAAGCATGGTTGCGATACCTTGATGCTGATGATCTTTGTGTACAAAAAGCAGATCAATATAATTTCCGTGATCAAGCGTACAAAAACCAGCAATCTTATTTTTTATGACCGCGATCAAAACATATTGATCACGGATCACTTTCATCCATCTCTCCTCATTCTGAGCCCCGGATTTCCAGGCTTCAAGCTGTTGGGTATCATAGTCTTTTTTACATACTTCATCTATGGTTCCCGTAAAAAGCTGTAGCATTTCCGGAAGATCATCACTGGCTCCTTTTCTGATGATGATTGGGTTATCTGATGTAAAGTTGTTCATAAAGCTCTTGCTGTTCTTTATTGAGAAGTGGGTAGAAAAGATTCATCTGCAAAAGGGTATAATGCTGAATGGCTTCTTTCGGACTGAGTTTCAAAATAAGCCTGTTATGGGTAAGCCAGTTGTCGGCAATGATGAAAATCTGCTCAACAAGGCCATTTATAATAAAATTGGGCACATCTTTCAGAAATATATTGTTCTTCTGAAGGTCTGAAAAGATCATTTGAAATTCCTCTTTTCTGCTGAAATTAATCCCTTCATAATTGGCTTTGATGTCCGGATTGCGATTCAGAATATCTATAAAATTGATAAATATAAAACGGTAAGAATAGAAAATTTCACAGGTAGAATAGGTAAACTGATAAAGATCTTCCAGACTTTTATTTTCCTTTTTTTTCATCTGGTTCAGCAGCTCATCCATTTCCAGGGTAAGCTCTGAGAATAGGATTGTAATGATGTCTTCAGAATGTTTGAAATGATAATGCAGATTTCCTGCACTGATGTGCAGTTCAGCCGCAATATGCCTTGTGGTAATATTGTTATACCCTTTATCATTAAATAATTCCAGTGCTTTAGACAGAATTTTATCCTTGGTCTTCATAACCCAAAGATAAGAATATCAGAGTGGATATAAATCATATTTTTAGAATTAGAACAATTGTTCTAATTTGATATCTTTGCAGTATCAAATCTTATGACAATGGAAGGTAAACAGAAATTCAATTATACATCAGCTGAAAATACTGATCAAGAAAGTAAAACAGATCCTGGGGAAGTTATATCAAAAATACTGCAGGTGATTCTTGGGGTGATAATGGCTGTATTGCATATGTGATGAAAAAAAGAATTTCCTTTTGGTTCCTGCTGGGAATGGCAACATGGGCAATTATTATTCTGCTGAGAAGAAACGGAATTATTATTCCCTTTATCAATGACCATTTTACAGATTGTATTACAATTCCCATGTATTGTTATCTGATAGAATATATTATGAATGGGATTCTCAGCTATCAATGGAAACCTGATTTGAAGTTTGTATTGACCTCAGTGCTGTATCTCTCTTTTTTATTTGAAGTGATCTGTCCCAAACTATCAAGTCATTTTACCGGAGATTTTTTTGATGTGGTGGCTTATGTTGCAGGAGGAGTGGGGTACTATCTTTTTGCAGTAAAGCAGATATATAAAAAAGCCAGCAGTTCTGCACGGTAAAAGGAGACTGCCGGCTGTGTTATAGTTTTTATCCTGGTTCAATACTATAAAAGACAATTATTGATTGCAGGATGTTACATAAACCGCATAATTTTCTATTCCTGTTCAAGCTTGATGATAGATCCCTTATAAAATCTGGTCAGATCATAAAGATCGGTAAAGTAATGCTGAAGATCCGGGATGATGGCAGGATCAAAATCTTTCAAGCCACATTGGTCTTCTGCCAGAAGGTACAAAGACTGGTTATCCGGCTTCAGATATTCACAAAGGATATTATCAGAATTTTGTTTTCTGTTGATCATCTCTGTCAGAAATATTCCGTAGATCAGAAATTGATTGAAATTTTTAGCATCCACAATATAATTCATGTCCTGTTTCAGCAGTTTTTCATAATCGGAAAGGATCTGAAGGAAATTCTCGGCATGAACGGTTGTTGGAATTTCATAAAAAAGATCGATACCATTGATGAAAAGCTGTGTTTTGGTCTCTTCGTGATCTGAAGAATATACTTTGTGAAACCATTGAAAAATAAGCAGAAGTTCTTCCTGAGTAAGCTCTTCAACAGAACTTTTTACTTTTTCTTTAATGGTTTCAAGGCTGTTTTTCGCTTCAGGCTGAAGAAATTTCAGAATATGTTCTTCTTCACGGCTGAGCTTATTGTACAAATTAATTTTGGCAATAGTGGGATTGGTCTTGATGAAATATAGTTCTTCCGCCATAGTTATTTACCAAATTAGATTTCAAATGGTTGTTTAAATATACAAAATATGCATCAACTGTATTAAAAAAAATAATATGCAATGAATGGTATGCTGTTGTACTGTTTTTTGCATTGCAATTCTGTTTCCTTCCGGGTCTTCGAACTCTGCTGCTGCAAATTCATATTTTCATCAATTCTTTTGGCGTAAAAAACAGAACCTTCATTTTGAACAGATTGTATTGATCTTCTAAAAATAAAGTTTTTATCTCAATTTTAAAAATAGATAGACTTATCTATTTTTTTTATCTACATTTGTAAAAATTTTCAAGATGAAAAAGGAAAAAGTACGTGAAAGGATTATCAGGGTTGCTTCAGATTTGTTTTATAAACAAGGCTACAACTCAACGGGAATCAATCAGATCATTGCGGAGGCTGGCATTGCGATTGGCTCTTTGTACAATCACTTTTCATCTAAAAATGATCTTCTCCGGGCTTATCTGGTTAAAGAAGAGCATGAATGGTTTGAAGGATTTGAAAGCACCACATCCAAAATTTCAAACCCGAAAGAAAAGATTCTTGCGCTTATTGATTACCGGAAGAAACTCCAGCAGACTTCAAAGTTTGCAGGCTGTCATTTCATTAAAATTGTTTCTGAAATCGGAGAGGGAAATCCTGCCGTTTCTGCTTTTGCAAAACAACATAAAGAAAAACAAAAAGAACTGATTAAAGCAATCGTTAACGAATACACAGCAGAAGCAAAGCTGAATGATCCGGATTTGATAACAGAAAATATTTTCCTTTTAATAGAAGGAGCGGTTGTAACTTCCACAATCAACAGGCAGAACAACTCATTTGATCACATGAAAAAAATGATACAGGGCTTATTACCCTAATTTTTTTTAATTATAAAAAATAGATATATCTATATAAAAATGAAACGTAAGTATTTGAAATTATTGGTAGTGCTTTTTGGTCAGTTGCTGATAATTATGGATATTTTTATCATGAATGTATCCATACCTTCCATACAGCGTGATCTTCAGGCTTCCAACGGAGAAATGCAGCTGATGATTGCAGCTTATCTTATCGGTTTTGCTTCTTTACTCATTACAGGAGGGCGATTGGGTGATCTGTACGGGAGAAAAAAGATCTATATGATCGGGTTATTGGCTTTTATGATAAGCTCGGTGGTGTGCGGATTTTCTGCAGGAGCAGGTCAGTTGATTATTTCAAGATTTGTACAGGG
Organism: Chryseobacterium sp. CP-77; assembly: GCF_036362765.1. Lineage (NCBI taxonomy): Bacteria > Pseudomonadati > Bacteroidota > Flavobacteriia > Flavobacteriales > Weeksellaceae > Chryseobacterium > Chryseobacterium sp. CP-77. The sequence goes on along the minus strand of NZ_CP143637.1, from coordinate 2,457,069 downwards.
AATCAGTGCAGCAATGATGGCGCCCCAGGTACTTTCTATGATACAGATTCTGTTTCCGGATCATCATGAACGGACCAAAGCGATGGGCTGGTACGGTATAACTATTGGGATAGGAACTGTTTTGGGACAGTTTCTGGGTGGTTATTTTTCTTCTCTGAGCATGATGAATGAACCCTGGAGACTCATTTTTCTGATCAATATTCCAATTGGCCTGCCGGCAGTTTTTCTTACCTTGAAATTATTGGAAGAATCTAAAATTCCTGTGAAACAGTCCTTTGATGTGGCGGGTGTTCTGATTCTTTCTGCAGGATTGTTCTGTGCTACTTATGCTTTAACCACATCTGAGCATGAAGGGCTGCATTTCAAAAATATTTCTTTAATGATGATTTCTGGCGGGATTTTATTCACTTTTATAAAAAATCAGAAGAAAAGGATTCACTATAAACGTTCTTATCTCATTGATTTTGAACTATTCAGATGTAAAAATTTTAATCTTGGAATCATAGCGGTTTCTTTCTTTTTTATTATGCTGGATTCTTATTTTTATATTCTGTCCCTTTTCTTTCAGAATGGATTAAAGATCAGCCCGTTGGACGCAGGGGAGATTATTGTTTTTCAAGGGTTAGGTTTTATCCTGGCATCGTTCGTTTCTGTAAAACTGATTTTGAAATATGGAAAGAAATCCCTGATAGCAGGACTTGGCTTTATTATGGTTATCCTAATCCTTCAATTGTTTTTATTCAATAGGCAGACGAATTTTCCTGTTTTTTGTCTGCTGTTATTTTTACATGGATTGGGAATAGGATCAATTATTCCCTCCCTGGCCAATATAGCCCTGTCCGGAATGTCTGAAAAGCTGATTGGCAATGCCTCAGGTGTTTATAATACCTTTCAGCAGATTGCTGCCATTATCGGAATTGTTGCTGTAGGAAGTGTTTTCTATTATTTTCTTGGAGAAAAACCTGATGCACAACATTATCACAATGCTTTCTCTGTTGCTTTGCTGATTAATATTCTCTGTCTGATTTTGGTAATGATCTGTATTCTTAAAGTGCCGGATCATGTTCTTCCGGAACTGAGAAACAGAAAATGATACTGGATTTTAACGTTGATAGATCATCAGATTGTAAGAGAAATAAATTCAAATTTCTGGTTGAAAATTATTTTTCAGCTGAAATGAGTAACATCATTGGTCTGCGGAGTTCCTCTTTCATCTCCGGAATTTCTTTCAACATCTCTTCGCCTGGTTGAGGTTCAATAACTTCTTTGATTTTAAAACCTGCTTTTAATAATGTATTTAAATAAGATGTTAAAGTACGGTGATATTTGATGACATGTTCTCCCAGAAAAGTAGTGTTCCTTTTTCCTTCTATAAAATAACGGTCTACCGGCCAGCAGGTTTTTTCACCATTTTTATCATATATCCAGTCCTGACCGCCTTCTGCAGTGAAAACAGGATGTTCTACTGAAAATACAAAAGATCCGCCGGGTGTAAGTCATTTATAAATATTTTGAGCAATGTTATCGAATGACTCTACATAATGTAAAGTGAGAGAGCTCAATATGATGTCAAATTGTTCTGTAGGATAGTCACATCTTCAAGGGCTTTTCTTTCATATTGAATTCCTTCAAGATTATTGATTTCCATAGCTTTTGCCAGCATTTTTTCTGAAAGATCAATTCCGGTTACAGATTTTGCTCCGTGTTCTATCGCATAGCGGCAATGCCATCCGAAACCGCAGCCGAGGTCAAGAACATTTTTTCCCTGAAAATCAGGCAGCATATTTTTTAAGGTGTGCCATTCTCCTGCTCCCTCTAATCCTATCTGAGAACGGAGCATTTTCTCGTATTGATCAAAAAATGAAGGGTTGTCGTATTTATTTTCTTTCATAGCTTCAAAAAATTGGGTTCTTCATTATCTATCCTTGTAAAGGTTTTAAACTTTGACAAGGATCAAAGACTACTGTTCTTTCTGATATTAATCTCAGATATTCCAGATTTTGAAATATAAATTTACGACAATATCAGAGATGAGAGGTTTCCGATCCCTGAAAAATAAAAGCTGAATGTAGAACATCCAGCTTTATATCAACTCTCAATTGAAAATTTTTAATTCGATTCCGCATATTTTTTGAAATTATCAAGAATAGCCTGCCAGCCGCCTCTCTGCATGTCTTCAGGATTCTCGCTTTCCGGATCGAAAGCAACATCTACATTGGTGTAGCCATTGTTTTCTTTAAAGTCAACATGTACCTGTCTTCCATCCGGCATGGTATAGGTAAAGTTTTCCCCATCTTTTATTTCATTATAAACAGCTTCAAAGTCGAAACCGAAACTTCCGTCTTTTGCTTCCATTCTTGCGGCATATTTTCCGCCTACTTTCATATCATTGGAAGCAGATGGGCATTGCCAGGAAGGATCTGCAAAGTTCCACTGAGTGATGTGTTCAGGGTTGGTGTAATAATTCCATACTTTTTGTGCATCTGCATTGATAGTGGCAGAAACTGTGATTTTGTGGCTCATTTTTATGGTTTTAATGTTAATAGTAATTCGTCAAGTTTTTCAAGAGTTGCCATCATTCCCTGTTCCATTCCCATTTCGATAATGGTTTCCAGATCAGCTAAGGACTGATAGCGTACGATTGTTTCTACAAGGGTATTTTCATTTTTATCAGTGAAAGTTACTGTCCATTCTGCCTGAGGAAGATGGGTGTTGATTTCTCCTTTTTCATTACAAAAAGCATCACCTGATGTATAAGAATCTATTGGGTTTATCGTGTGGTAGCTTACCCAGCCCCAGTATTCTGTTCCATTAGGCTCTACCATTGCATAATGCCAGTGCCCGCCTTCACGGAATTCCATTGACTTTGTTTTCGTGGTCAGCGGTTTTGGAGCAAACCAACGGTCTAGAAGTTCACTTTTTGTGTAACAGTCCCAAACCATTTGCCGGTTTGCCATAAATTCACGTCTGATCGTAAGGGTGTTCTTTTCCTTGTCTGCAAGAAAATCGAACTGAAGATGATGTTTCATATTAATATTTTTATAGTTTTTTGGTCTTAAAATGACGAAAATATGAGGCTTTACATTGCTGAATTTTATTTCTGCTGGCTTTTCAGGGTTGCCAGTAACGTGTCAAGCTGTTCGAAACGGCTTTCCCATATCTTTCTGAATTGTTCCAGCCAATGATCTATTTCTTTCATTTTATCAATTTCTAAAAAGTAATAAATTTCTCTTCCCTGGTGATTCTGGGTTACCAATTCACATTCCGTCAGAATTTTCAGATGTTTTGAAACAGCCTGTCTGGTGGTATCAAAATGTTCTGCGATGGCATTGGGTGTCATCGCCTGTACTGCAATCAGTGCAATAATAGCCCGGCGTGTGGGATCTGCTATAGCCTGAAAAATATCTCTTCTCATAAACGATGATTTTTAAATGAAACCATATGGTTGCAAATATATACGCAACTTTTCGGTTTCGCAATTTTTTTTGATGAAATTTATAAATCAGAAACTTAAAAACAATAGATGGTATTTGTTAATTGATTCTAAATCAGTTGTTGGTGGTAGGTTTAGGTGAGTTTTATCTTTTGTTTTCCCGCATCGCTTTGATCAATCGGTCATTTCTTTTGTCAGCTCTTTCATTGTTTAAAGAAAGAACTGCCCAGATTGCCGCAGGAAGCCATCCGATAAGAGTTATTTGTAAAATCAGACAGATGATTCCGGTGAAAATTTTTCCACGGACGATAAAAGATAAAAAGGGTAATAATATGGCCAGTAACATGATTGTAAGTTTTAATTTAAATGATTTTTTAAAGGGATTGAGGATCAAAATACGCTTTAAAAGTGAGAGGATCTTCAGTTTTATCCTCCGCTTCTTCAAGATATTCAAGATACTCTTCCTGATGTTTTCCCATATAAACAAGCACAATGGAAAGGTTGACAAACAGATTTTTGTCTTCAGAACCTAAATTTAATGCTGTATTTAAATATTCCAGTGCTTTTTCATTTTCTCCCATATCGGAATAAACAGCCCCTATATTAATTAAAGCCGGAGTGTTGTCAGGCTCAATCAGTAAAATTTCATCCAGCTCTCTGATCAGCAGATCGTTTAAAGTATCCCAGTGATCTTCGTTTTCCCATCTTTTGGCCTGAAGTTTTTTTACGTTTTCTAATCTTTGTTTTATCGTGCTCATTATTTAAAATTACAAAATGGATACTATTCATTTCCTGTACAAATTTAGCTTTCCTGAAAATGATCTGTTATTTTTTGCAGAATAAAAAAATTATTCTTTGAGTCCATCCAGTATGGCTGCTTTCAATATTTCACTATTAATATCTTTTAAAGTTTTAAACCTGATGCAATATCCCGTTACAACAGCTTTACCTATCTTTTCTCCATACGTTTTTGAAAGGTAAGTTTTGTCACTGATATTCATAATATAAATGGAAATCCCTGTGGTATTGGCACTCATCCCAATCTGGTAAAAATCTCTGGTTTTTCCGTCAGCATATTGTAATGTATAAAATCCATACCCGATATTAGGATTGGAAACTGTTTTATTGTCATTGTCTTTACCATTCAGAAACCACAGCTGGCCATCCGGTATAAGCTCCAGAATGATGCGGTGGAGCTCGAGCATATCATTACGTTTCTTTTCAGGCTGGCTGTTGATATAGTCGTGGATTTGTTCTTGAATGGTCATGGATCAGGAATTATTTGAGGTTTTCGAGCGGCTAATTTAAAACAAAAAAGAACAGCAAACGCTGTTCTTTTTTTGTGTTTTCTGATCTATTGAATCAGTTCTTTTATTGTTTTTTCTGTTTTCAGCAGTTCACCATCTGGAATCTGATGATGAAGATAAGTGAAAAGCAGATTGGTTACCCAACTGTTTTCAACCTGATGAATGTAGTAAGAGCAGATCAAACCAAAATCATCGGAAATATAAGCCGGAAGATCTGAAGAGCCGGTGGTTCTGAAGGTGGAAATAAAAATTTCCTTCCGGATATCACTTATTTTGTCTTCAGTTTCTTCATCAAAAGATTTTTCTTCAATTTCCTGATAGGCCTTCATCCATTCATCAGAAAACTCTGCTGAATCTCTTTTGTCAAGAATTTCATCAATCTTTTCAGGAGTTATACGTTCAAAAACTGTTTTTAAAGATTGATTAAAAACAGCTTCTAACTTGTTGATTTCTTCTGTCATGATTTTCAAGATATATCCTATCCAAATGCTCTTTTCAACAGGCTTTCCACTTTCGGCTCACTGCCTCTGAAACTTTTGTAAAGCTCCATTGGGTCTTTTGTTCCGCCCGAAGAAAGCAAGACTTTATATTTGGCTGCAATCTCAGGATTGAAAATTCCGTTTTCTTTGAAATACTGGAAAGCATCAGCATCCAGAACTTCCGCCCATTTGTAAGAATAATATCCTGCTGAATATCCTCCCTGGAAAATGTGAGAGAAGCTTGGGCTCATCGCTGTTTCAGAATTCGAAGGATAAAGAGTGGTTGCTTTGGTATATTTATCTTCAAACTCTTTTACACTTTCATGTTCCAGTTCTGCCACTTTAGTATGATAATTCATGTCCAGAAGTCCGAAACCTAGTTGTCTTAAAGTCTGGTAACCTTCCATGAAATTTTTGGACTGCTCGATTTTTTCAATTTTTTCGTCAGGAAGAACTTCTCCTGTTTTATAGTGTTTTGCAAAAGTTTTCAGGAACTCAGGCTCATAGCAGAAGTTTTCCAGAAACTGTGACGGAAGTTCTACAAAATCCCATTTTACAGAAGTCCCGGAAAGAGTAGGATATTGAGTATCTGCCATCATCCCGTGAAGAGCATGCCCGAACTCGTGGAATAGAGTCGTCACTTCCTGGAAGGTCAATAAGCTAGGCGTATCTTTTGTCGGTTTGCTAAAGTTGCAGACAATTGAAATATGCGGACGGGAATTTTCGCCGTTTCGCTTATACTGGTTTTTGTAGCTGGTCATCCATGCACCGGCCCTTTTCCCTTTTCTCGGAAAATAATCAACGTATAGTAATGATTTGTAATTTCCGTTCTCTTTTACTTCATATACCTTTACATCTTCATGATATTTCGGAATATCGTTTCTTTCCTCAAAAGTCAGTCCGAAAAGTTCTCCAGCCAGCCCGAATACAGCATCCTGCACCTGGTGTAATGGAAAATAAGGTTTTAATTCTTCATCATTAAGGTCGAATTTCGCCTTACGAAGTTTTTCAGCATAGAATGCATGGTCGTAACCTTGCATTTCCTCAATTCCGTCAGCTTTTGCTAAAGATTTTAATTCTTCAATTTCTTTATCGGCATAAGGTTTTGCCTTGGTAAGAAGTTCATTTAAAAAATCGAAAACTTTCACCGGAGACTTGGCCATTCTTTCTTCAAGAACGAAATCAGCGTAGTTTTTATACCCTAAAAGTTCAGCTTTCTGTTGTTTTAAATTCAGAAGTTCTTTAATCAAATTCTGATTGTCAAATTCACCACCGTCGAAAGATTTTTTACCATTGGCCAAGGCCAGTTCTTTTCTCAGTTCACGGTTTTCAGCATAGGTCATGAACGGGATATAACTTGGATACTGTAAGGTGACCACCCAGCCGTCAAGGTTTCTTTCTTTAGCTTCTTCGGCATATTGATCCATGATGGCTTCAGGAATTCCTGCAAGATCTTCCTTATTGGTGATATGCTTAAAATAAGCATTGGTGGAAGCCAGAACATTTTGTCCGAACTGTAAAGATTTTACAGAAAGATCCATGCTGATTTTCTTTAATTTTTCTTTGTCTTCCTCATTCAGTAAAGCTCCGCTTCTTACAAAACCTTTGTAGGTCTCATTCAAAAGCATTTCCTGTTCCTCGTTGAGATTATATTTTTTCTTTTCATCATATACTTTCTTGATTTTGTTGAAAAGGGCTTCATTTTGAGAAATTTTTGAAGAATATTCCGTTAAGATCGGAGAAACCTCCTGGGCAATCTGCTGGATCTCATCGCTGGTTTCTGCAGAATTTAAGTTGAAAAAAATATTAGAAACCACATCCAGCTGTTCTCCCGAATAGGCCAAAGCTTCAATAACATTTTCGAATGTGGGAACATCAGGATTGTTGACAATAGCATCAATTTCCGCTTCAGATTTTTGAATTAAATCTTTAAATGCAGGCAGATAATCTTCATTTTTAATACTGTTGAACGGAGCCGAATGATATGGAGTGTTAAATTTTTCTGTTAAAATATTCATTTTTTTGATCTTTTTAGATAAGGTAAATTTAATGATTCATCGGGAATCACAGCTGAAACGCTCAAAAATAATGCCTTACTGGTGTGGTATGACAAAAATACCTTATCTTTAATTAATCTTGTCATATGGAAAGAAGGAGTGATGTGGGAATATTTAATTTTGAGAACAGATTAAAAAGTCATAATTAAATAAATAACCTTAAATATAAAGACTATGAAAACACTCTTAAAAATTATCGGTATTATCATCGTACTGATTCTTATCTATGCTGTCATTGCCATGCTGGCTTTCAGTAAAGATTATCACTATGAAAAATCAATTGTCATTAATGCACCAAAGGAAAAAGTATGGCAGCATACCAGCTCTTTACAAGCATACAATACCTGGGATCCTTTTTCTAAAGAAATCAAAAACTTTTCTGTCACTTATTCAGGTGCGGGTAACCAGCCTGGCAGCTCTTATCACTGGAAGGGTGACGGCAGTGAAGGAGAACAGTCTATCACAGAAATTATCCCGAATGAAAAACTGGGAACCCAGCTTCATTTCATACAACCTTTTGAAGGAACTGCTAAAAGTAATATCATACTGACTCCTGAGGGCAGCGGTACAAAAGTGACCTGGATGATCGATAATGAGCTGAATACCATGATGAAAATCATGAAGCCTATGATGGACAGTAATATGGACAAAATGTTTAGCCAGGGACTGGGAGATCTGAAGAAACTTGCTGAAAAATAATAGGAAAGCCTTGTACAATGTACAGGGCTTTTTTATTACAGGGCTTTTTATCAATACTGTTGGTTGAGGAAGCGTTATTTTATGTTAAGTCATTGAAATATTATTCTAAAAATATTATCTTTATATAAAGAATAGATTGTATGGAGAAGATTGTATTTGAAAAAAGTGATATCAGAGACTTTGTGAAGACCACCATCGCAGAGAAAATTGAAAAATTGAAAAACTTTATAGAATTTACCCTGGAAGCGAGCCGCGATATTAAAAAGACACCTAAATATGACAGCATGAGAGAAGAGATGCAGGAGGAAATTTATCAGATGCAGCGGCAGCTCGGAGCATTGAATGATCTTAGGAGGAATATGGCAAAAGTTCTCAATACAGCTACTGCAAGAGTGCAGCTCGGCTCACTGGTCATTACCAACAAGGCCAGGTTTTATATTTCAGTGTCATTAGGAGAGTTCTTTTTTGAAGGAGACCGGTTTTATGCCATTTCTCCTGAAAGTCCAATGGCAAAAAAAATGATGGGAATGAAACCCGGAGACGAGTTTACCTTAAATAAAATCCATCAGAAGATTGTAGAGGTACTGTAAATAAGATTCAGCGATATCTCTTTTCAAGCATACAGTTATTCATCAGGATAAGGATTAACTTCAGATTTATATTTGAAGTTTTATTTTTATTTAGTACCTTGCTATGCAAAATACTATACTATGAAATTTGAACAATTAAGAAAAGGCAGAATTAATCAGTGGATCATTATTCACCTTCGTTATCTCGTAGGCTCTGCTTTTTTTCCATCAGGTCTAATAAAGCTTATGGGAGAGAGGTTTACCAGAATTTCAACTGATGACCCGATCGGATACTTTTTTGAAGCTTTATATCAATCCGGATTTTATTGGAATTTTTTAGGACTGGCACAGGTGGCAGCCGGAATTTTACTGATGACACAACGCTTTGCAACATTGGGAGCATTGATGTTTCTGGCTATATTAAGTAATATCTGGGTTATTACCCTCAGTCTTTCCTTTTCGGGGACCTGGATAATCACCTCCTTAATGATGGTTGCCGTACTGATATTGGTGATTTGGGATCAACATAAACTGCTTCCTGTTTTTAATTACAATAAAGCAAGTACGGTGAAGGAATATCCTGATCCCGATAACAGATGGATCATTGCCGGGGTAGTATATTCCATAAGTTTTATTGTGTTATTTATGCTGAATCCGGCAAAAGGCGAGGTCTATGAAAAATGGCTGAGTATTCTGATTAGTGTAATCATTGCCGCAACATTTATCATAAGCAATTATCAGGAGTATAAAAATCGTAAACTGGCTGTACATCCTTAACATTTTAAAATGAAGATTGAATTTCATGTTGTAAATTTGCAGGTATGAGTAAAGCAACCATTTTAAAAGAAATTATAGAGGAGAGAAGAAGTATTTTCCCGAAAGATTATACTGATGCGGAAATTCCTCAGGAAGTTTTGGAGGAAATTTTGCACGCGGCAACATTAGCTCCGAACCATAAACGTACCAAGCCATGGCGTTTTAAAATCTTCAAAGGGGATGAAAAAGTTAAGCTGGCAGCAGAAATGCAGGCTATCTATAAAACCATTACACCCGAACAGATTTTCCTGGAAAAAAAATACAATGATATTGGTTTCAAAATCAATAAAGCTGATGTAGTGGTTTCCATTGTTGTCAACTTCAGCGGTATGGTTCCTGAATGGGAAGAAATAGCAGCTACTTCAATGGCAGTTCAGAATATGTACCTTACCTGCACAGCAAACAATATCGGGTGTTACTGGAGTTCTCCTAAAATCGTAGACGAGCTGAAAGACTCTCTGACCATTGAGGAAAACCAGAAGTGCCTTGGACTTTTCTATATGGGAACGGTGTAGATGAAGAATATTTACAGAAATTATAATGAAGAAGATCTTCATGCTGCCTATCTTCATATGACTGATCATACTGGTAAAGTCAATGATGAACTGCGGGAAGCCATCAGTCAGCAATTCAATTATGATGAATTTGTAAAAGCAGCAGAATACAGGAAAGTTTTAGTCAAAGAAAAAGGGAGAATCTCATTTGAAGTACACAAAAGGGTGCAAAAGGGAGAAAACATAGATGCTATCCTTGAAAATATTTCTTCAGAAATGATTAGCAGCAGTGATTTAAAGATTTTTATTCTGAATAAATTTGATCAGTTTTCAAAAGTCAAAGAAAATGATAAGATAGATGAGAAAATCATTTTTAAAAGTCTTTTAGGGCTTATCATAGCTTCTGTAACCGGGAGTCTTTTTTTTAAGGCTGTGCTTACATTTACCGGGCAGTTTTCATTTTTTCTACTGGTGCCTGCTTATATCATCAACTATTTGGTGATCTATGGGATTACAGGAAAAACAAGAGATAATTTTGTTGTTTTTATGGCAGTTTTAATTTCTGTGATTATTTCAACAGTATTCTCTTTTGCACTGATTAGTTAAAAAAAAATGAATTTTATAAAACTTTTTACTTGGAGCTTTTTACTTCAAACTTTTTTACTATCTTTGCACTCTTAAATATTTAACTGGGACGAGTTCCCGTAAAATTCAAACATTATGTCAGTAAAAATCAGATTACAAAGACACGGTAAAAAAGGAAAACCTTTTTTCCACATCGTGGTTGCAGATTCTAGAGCTAGAAGAGATGGTAGATTCATCGAAAAACTAGGTACTTACAACCCAATTACTAACCCGGCAACTATCGAATTGAACGTTGATTCTGCTGTAAAGTGGTTAAACAACGGTGCTCAGCCTACTGATACTGCTAGAGCTATTTTATCTTACAAAGGTGCTCTTTACAAAAAACACTTACAAGGTGGTGTAGCTAAAGGTGCTTTTGACGAAGCTGAAGCTGAAAAAAGATTCAATGCTTGGGTAGAAGCTAAAGATGCTAAAGTACAAGGTAAAGTAGAAGGTTTAGCTACTGCTAAAGCTGATGCTAAGAAAGCTGCTTTAGAAGCTGAAGTAAAAGTAAACGAAGCTAGAGTTGCTGCTGCTGCACAAGCTGAAGCTGATGCTAAAGCTGCTGAAGAAGCTGCTAACGCACCTGCTGAAGAAGTTGTTGCTGAAGCTGCAGAAGGAGAAGCTCCTGCTGCTGAAACTGAAGAAAACACTGAAGCTTAAGAACAAACCCTGTTATGCGTAAAGAAGATTGCTATTTTTTAGGAAAAATCACACGCAGACACGGACTTGCGGGTAACGTTATCCTTAAATTGGATACCGACCAGCCCGAGCTTTACAATAAATTGGAATCAATATTCGTTGAAATCAACGGATTATTGGTTCCATTTTTTATTGAAAAATCATCATGGAGCAAACTGGATGCTCTGAATCTTGCATTCAAAAACTCTTCTGAAGCTATGGTAGATCAGGTGCTGGGTAAAAGTGTTTACCTTCCGCTTGCTTCACTGCCAAAACTTTCAGGAAAACAATTCTATTACCACGAAATCATCGGATTTGAAATTCTTGATCAGAATGATAATAACTGTGGCGTAATCAGATCTGTAAACGATCAGACAGCGCAGGTGTATTTCATTACCAACCTGGATGGAAAAGAAGTGGTAATTCCTATGATCAAAGACTGGATTCTTGAGGTAGACAGAGAAGAAAGAACCATCAAAATGGAACTTCCTGAAGGTCTTATTGATGTATTTCTGGTTCCTTCAAAAAAAGACGAATAGTTTTGCAATAAGCAATAAGCAATAAGCAATAAGCAATAAGCAATAAGCAATAAGCAATAAGCAATAAGCTATTCTTTCTCACTTTTCTACATTACTCATTACTGATTTTCATTACTCATTTTTAAGGCGGGTAAAAGATAATCCTGTACTATTTTTTCAGATTGCCGGTGCGCGTAGGGCTTGTTGTAGGCTTGCGCTGTAATTACTATGACAACTGGTATCTGAGTGAAAATAATAATCTTATTTCCTCCATTTCCACTGGATTGGAAAGCTTCATAACTTTTGTTTCCCACCTTGTAAATCTTTCGCCAGAACAGATAGCCATATCCTTCGAAATCAGGATGATCAGGAAAATAGTTGGTGAAGGATTTTTTAATCCATTCCTTACTCAATATCGTTTTTCCATTCCAGTCGCCATTATTTTGATACAACTGCCCGAATTTTGCAAGGTCCAGTAGTCTCATACGGAGTCCTCCCGCCAAAGAAGGCTTTTGCTGTGGTGTAAACTGCCATTTATAGCTGGTGATTCCGAGTGGCTGGAATAATGTTTTATCTGCATAATTTTTTAAACCTTTTGGAACTTTTTTATCCAAAATATCTCCGGATAATACAACACCTGCCGTAAAATAACTCCAGTCTTTACCGATTTTATTCCCTGTCACAGGCAGATCCAGTGTAAACTTTACCCAGTTTTCTGTCGGGTACATATTTTCTTCATTTCCCGGAGATTCAGAATCTTCATCATTTCCGTCAAATCCTGAACTCATTGTCAGTAAGCTTTTTATAGTAACATGTTCTTTTTGAGAAGAATAATTTTTAAAAAGTTTCAGATCATAAAATTCTTTCAGAGTCTGATTTTCACTTTTTAAATATCCATCCTGGATTGCAATTCCCATTAAAGCAGAAGAAAATGATTTTCCCACAGAGCGCGTATCATGTAATGAATCTCTTCCGGATCCGTTAAAATATTCTTCAAGAAGTAATTTTCCTTCCTTTATAACAGCTATTCCGGTGATATTTTTGAACCTGTTTTCTGCAATTTTCTTATTGAGGTTTCTGATGATTTCTGTATTGATGTTTTCCCTGGAAACCTTCCATCCGCTATCAGCCCGTACAGGCTGAACAGCGATTTGCTGCTCGGGAATATTTTGAGCAGGAACAGTGAGATTGATTTGTCCTTCTGCAATGACTGATCCCGTTCTGATCGTGGAAGTGGTAAGGTAAGGGCGGATTTCAATTTTTAGAACATGATTTCCTGCTGACAGTGCATCAATTCCGTCGTGAGCCATATAAAAACGCATCCATAAATATCTTCCCCATGAATCTTCATTTTTACTGCTGAGAAGGGGAATTCGTAAGCTGGTTTTGAATTTTTTATGGTCGGCAGTTCCTGCGCCTGTATTGAGATTTTCCTGATAAATAAGTTTTCCGTCTACATAAAATGAGAACTGATAATTTCCTTTTTTCAACAACTCATCCACAGTCCAGCCAGGTTCAAGCTGATGAAGATAATTGATCAGCGAGTTATCAAAAAAAGCATGAATACCAAGATCTCCGTTTTCCTGAAATACCGCAGAAGTGAGAATATCAGAATCTTTCAGGTTTTCCAGCGGCGTATTTTGTGAAAGGAAAACAATCTTTCCACTATTTTTTTTCTGAACCGGATTCTCAATTTTTTCAGGACTGATAATATTATTGTTTTGTCCGTAATGAAGACAAAATATAAAAATAAAGATCAATAGTAGAAATGATTTCATCTCAAGGAAGTATTTAAACAAAAATAATAAACTTCTTTAGAGTGAAATAGAATGAAATTAACATTGCTATTTTATAGTGACCATTTCAAAGCGGTGTTAATTGAAAAGCTTTCTGAATTCTCCTGGTGACTGATTTGTTTTTTGTTTAAAAAGTTTGCTGAAAGACTGTGGATGCTCAAATCCCAGCTCATAAGCAATTTCACTGACAGACAAACTGGTGGTGCTTAAACGTTCTTTTGCTGCATCAATTAATTTATTCTGAATATGCTGCTGTGTATTTTGCCGGGTGTGAAGACGTAAAAGCGTTCCAAGATAATTAGGTGAAATATTCATCTGCTCGGCAATAGATTTCACTGTGGGAATTCCATTTTCAATGAGGTTTCCGTTTTCAAAATATTGAGAAAGAATGTCTTCAAATTTATATAACAATTCGTGGCTTGATTTTTTTCTGGTGAAAAACTGCCTTTCATAAAAGCGGTCTGAATAAATCAGTAACAATTCAATCTGGGCAATAATCAGATCCTGTGTGAATTTATCAATATTGGCCATATATTCCCGTTCGATATTTTTAAATAGATCAACAAGGATTTTCTCTTCCTTATCAGAAAGGAAAAGTGCTTCTTTCACCTTATAACTAAAGAAATCGTAAGACTTTATTTTCCGGGTTAATGAAGTATTCCACAGAAAATCGGGATGAATAAGCAATAAATATCCTGTAGGTTCTGCTTCTACATCCTGATTGATTTCCAGGCTTAAATACTGCTGCGGTGAAACGAAACAGAGCACTCCGGAGTTAAAGTCGTATTGCTGCTGCCCGTAATTGAACTTTGGAGTAACATTTTTTTTCAAACCAATGGAATAAAAATTCTGGATCCATCTCAATTCTTCATTTTCCACAACATAGCGGACCTTGCTGTAATCGATCAGGCTGATCAGCGGATGCTCAGGATTCGGAAGGCTGCAGAAAGCATGAAAATCGGATATAGAATTAAAACGAACAGGTTGTTTCATATAACGAAGTTAGTTGTTTTTTCAAAATGATAACACATTGATCCAAAAAGTCTTCGGCTCCGCTAAGAATGATCTCTCTAAAATTTTATATCGAATTCAGGAATATAAATTAAAACATTCAGTATTAGAAATGTCATCCTGAGCGGAGTCGAAAGACATGATTATCTTATTAAATTGCAGTAGAAACAGTCAGGCTTTCCCATTTCTCAGCATCTTTCTTTAAAATATCAATTTTGTTATTTAGAAATTCCATCGTTCCTACACCCAATAATAAATGTACCGGAGGATTTTTCTCTTTACTGATCTGAATCAGGACATCAGCTGCTTTTTCAGGATCATTAGGCTGATTTCCATTGATTTCATTGAGGTGAGCCTGTTCCGAATTTCTCGCTGCTTCATAAGCCTGGATAGGATTGGCAGGCGTTTTCACAGAATCCTTAGTTAGAAAATCGGTACGGAAATATCCCGGGTAAACCACGGTAGCATGAACTCCGAAATCTTTTACCTCTTCAGCCAAAGCTTCCGTAAATCCGGCAACCGCAAATTTTGTAGAACAGTAGATTCCCCAGCCTGGAAAATTAGCAGAATATCCTCCGACAGAAGAAATATTGAAAATGTTTCCTGACCTTTGTTCACGCAGATAAGGCATAGCATTTCTGATCACATTTAAAGTTCCGAAAACATTTACAGCATAATTTTCTCTTGCTTCCTCATCAGTAAGTTCTTCAAGCGTTCCGATCTGGCCGTAACCTGCATTGTTGACCACTACATCAATTTGTCCGAAATGGTTTACTGTTTTTTCAATAGCAGATTTGATATCATTATTGTCTGTGATGTTTACGCTGAGCGGAAGAAAGTTTTGTGAAGTTTCTCCAATGGTGGAGATCAGGGATTCAACGGTACGGCTTGTTGCAGCAACCTGAAATCCTTCTGAGAGTAATTTTTTTACCAGCTCGAATCCTAAGCCTTTTGAAGCTCCTGTCACGAACCATACTTTTTTTGTTTCCATTTTTAAATATTTTTTTGTTTAAATGATGGTACAAAGATCAAAACTTACGAAAAGAGAAATGTATCCAAATCGGGGAATGATGTATCCAAATCGTGAATGGTATTATTTAACGCGTGTCAGTCTGAATGAAATGAAGAATCTCAAAACAATCGCTGGCTAATAAGATTCTTACCTCTTCAGAAACCGCAGATTGGGCGTAGTCTATGGCAAAAGCCAAATCTCTCGTTAATTTCAAACAAGTTTCAATGATTTTTCAAAAGATTCCTGTATTTCAAAGGGGTTATTCCGATATTTTCTTTAAAACACCGGATAAAATGACTCTGATCTGAAAAACCGCATTCCAGCGCAATATCGGTTAAAGAAGAAGGTGAATTGAGAAGTTCCATTGATTTATTAATCTTTAATTTTCTGAGATATTTCCCCAGATTGCAATGGAAATGTTTATGAAATTCCCTGCTGAGATGAACAGGATGGATGTTCAGTGTTTTGGAAAGTTCTGTAAGACTGAGATTTTCTGTAAAGCTTTCATGAAGAATTTCATTGATCCGGCCTACCCACAAAGGCTTTCTTTCTGTATTTTCCTTCTGATGAGTCAACTGGCTGAAAAGATGCAGTAATAACTGATTAATATTTAGATCAAAAGAAATATCATTGGTTTTGGTTTCCCTGAACATCTGACAGACCAATAATTTTAAAGCAGGGTTTTTGATATTAAAACTTCCTTCCACTTTATTTTTCTGAATATCAAACCGATCAAACCAGCTTTGCGAAAGCTCAATATGAAAGCCTCTTGTGAAAATATCCGGTTTACTATTATAGTGCGGATCTTCCCAATGATGATACAATAATGTTCCTGCAGAACAGCCGTAGGTTTCTTTTCTGTTTCCTTCTGTCATATTGCCCTGTAGAAGAAAAGTGAAATAAGCATTTTCATGATAATGCCAGTCTACATAAGGATGAGTATACTCCGTATCGGTGATGGTCAATCCTTCCAAATTGACCATTTGATTGGTTTCCCCAAAATATTCGCCGCTACGAAGGCTGTTCATGATAAATTTTGTTTTAATCTGTCGATCTGCTCATACATCTTATTAAAAAATATTTTCCTCTCTCTGTTTCCGGATTCGTTCAGTGATCTTGAGTTTTTGATCTGATGTTCAAAATAGCTCAGAGAATCTTCGCACGTCATTTTATCATTGGTCATCATATATCCAAACATGCTGAAAGGCACAAAAAAGGAACACTGTTCTTCATTTTTGAATAAAATACTGTTGTTTAAAATTACTAAATCATTGACATAGATCTGAAAATTATTTTTTTCCAGTGTTTTAGTCTCCAGTTCTTCCAGTAATTTTCTTAGGTCTGCCAGGGTATATTATATGGAAGATAAAATAGAATGGAAATAATTTTGAAGAGAGTACAGTTTTTTTAAGCTGTCTCTCTTTTGTTGATTAAATTACCATTGTTTTTAATGAAAATATGGATAAATACACGAAAAAAGCAAAAGCTGTGGTGTATCTACTGAAGAAAAATAATATTTTTGTAATATAGCCAGGATGAGTGATGAAATTAAAATATTTACTAATGTTATTGGTTATTGGGAATGTGTTTTTTCATGCACAAACCAATAATGCTGAAAAAAATATTCCCGAAAAACGGTCTTATGACAAATTGGAAAAAGAATTCTACAGCCATGTTGGGGATGTGAACAGTAAAAGCATTGCAGAAAGCTATCTTAAAAAAGCAAAATCTGAAAAAAATACAATTCAGATTGCTGAAGGATATGTTATGCTCCATTTTGGTGAGACTCTGCCCATTGCATTAAAATATCTTGACAGCTTACAACAGATCACCAGGAATTCCAAAGAAAATATATATCCGGCCAGAATTTATCTTTTAAAAGGCAATCTGTATTTCAGAAATGATAATCTTCAGGCTGCATTGAATAATTATATTTTAGGTCTGAAATATGCAAAAGAAAAAGGAAATAAAAGGCAGATTGCCATGGCGCATATCAGTATTGCCTCCCTTAATAATTATATAGGTAAACACGCTGAGACAGCTAAAGTTTTAAGACATTATGCGTATGATACCGATTATATGAATGAAGATGAGCAGAAATCTCTTAAATTGAATCTGGCAGATGCCTATATAGAGATCAATAAAATGGATTCTGCTTATGCATTGATACAGGAAGGCTTACTGGATTCCAGAAAAAATAAAAATCTTTATCGATATTACCAGAATCTTGGGCTGCTGGGATCTTATCATCTGCATTTGAAAAATTATCAGAAAGCAATTAACGCCTTATTGGAGTGCGAAAAATATTTCTTTACAAATACTAATGATAAAAGAGACCAGAATTACACTCTTTTATACCTTGGAAAATCCTATGCCGGACTTCAGGAAAAAGAAAAAGCAGCAGGCTTTTTCCACAGGATCGATTCTTTGGTTCTTAAAACGAATTATATTTATCCAGAGCTGAGAGATGTATATACTTACCTTATTGATCATTATAAAGAAAATAATGATATAGAAAAGCAGCTGTATTATGTGGACCGGTTTTTAAAGGTGGATCAGGTGCTGTATACACAGTTCAGGTATATTTCCAGAGAGCTTCCCAGAAGATATGATACTCCGGAGCTGCAGCAGGAGAAAGAGGATATTACCAATGAACTTACAAAAAGAAAAAGCCTCTTTTATATTGTGCTGAGCCTTTTGTTGATTTCCCATTTGCTGTTTATCAACGTTTATTTTAAATATAAAAAATCTGAAAAGAACTATAAAAAGATCGCTCAGGATCTTATTCAATCCGTTAATGAAAACAGGGTAGGGAAAAAAAGTGACGGGGAAATTAAAAAGGAAATTTCATCAGAACCTCTTCTCACAGAAAATACAGAAGATAAAGCATCAAGAACTATTTCTGAAGATATTGCCAGGAATATTTTACATGAACTTGAGATATTTGAAAGCAAAGATCAGTTTTTGAATAAAGGAATCACCTTGGGAAGTCTGGCCAAAAAAATAAAAACAAACTCAAAATATCTGTCAGAAATTATCAATACCTACAAAGGGAAAAACTTTGCAACCTATCTCAATGATCTTCGTATTGATTATGCCATCAGCAGACTGGCCAATGACAAAAAATTCAGGTCTTATAAAATTCCTTTTATCGCCGAAGAATTAGGATATAATAATGAACAGGCTTTCACTTTAGCCTTTAAAAAAAGAACCGGAACACCACTTTCTATCTATCTGAAAGAAATTGAAAATATGTCGTCAGATTAATTTAATCAACTGATTTTTAATTCTTTATTGTTTATAGATTCATGATTTTAGGTATATAAATTTATGAATCTATAAACCATTCCCTTGTATCATTATTTCACTTCCTGCATCTTTGCTTCAGGTAAAAACACAACCATTTATTTTGTATGTGCACAATACAAGATATCAGTTTCAAACTCCTGATTATTTAAAATCCAGGTCTGGAATTGTATCAGAAAAAGAATAACAAATGAGGGTAAAAACAGGAATAATAACCAGAAAATTAAATGTAAATAATGAAGTACTTGTTTAGAAATTTAGAATATAAAGTGTAGTGATTATTTAAAAATCATTAAACAGTATAAATCCGGTGAATCCGCCACAGTTTAAAAGTATAGTATAGTCTAAAAATGGATGTAAGCCCCGGTAATGACCACAAACGTATCACTTAAAAACTAATAACCATTTCAATAACTAATTCCATGAAAACTCAGAATAAAATCATATTTTATTCTTTTTAAAAGTGATCGTGTAAGTGTTCATTCCGGGTATTCCGGATTTTATTGAAGTTCAGGATAATATTGAGTGGAAATGTACCTGAAAATGCAGAAGAGTCCGAAGAAGAAAAGGTGAATTTCCTGAACTGAGAGTTTAAATACCAGTTAAATGATTTTTAAAGACAGCGCAATCATCAAGTTGCGCTGTTTTTTTGTAACTTTGCAGACATTAATTTTTATATAAAAAATTTATCATCAACAAATGAAAAAGCAAACGATCAAAGAAATCCTAAAGGATTACAAGAAAGTATTACATCATGACATTACTGTTTACGGATGGGTAAGATCCTTCCGTGCTAATCGCTTTATTGCGCTTAATGATGGTTCTACGATTAATAATTTGCAGATAGTTGTTGATTTCGAAAATTTTGATGAAGCAATCATCAAGAATATCAGTACGGCTTCTTCCCTGAAAGTGGTAGGAGAAGTGGTGGAAAGCCAGGGAGCAGGACAATCTGTGGAAATTATTGCTAAAAAGATCATTATTTTAGGAGATAACTTTACAGAAGAACTTCAGAGTACAATTCTTCAGCCTAAGAAACACAGTCTTGAGAAACTTCGTGAGCAGGCTCACTTAAGATTCAGAACAAACCTTTTCGGAGCGGTGTTCAGAGTGCGTCATGCAGTAAGTTTTGCTGTTCACTCATTCTTCAACCAGAATCAGTTTTTCTATATCAACACACCAGTCATTACAGGAGCAGATGCAGAAGGTGCAGGTGAAATGTTTGGGGTCACCAACTTTGATCTGAACAACATGCCGAAAACTGAAGAAGGTGAAATTGATTTTGCACAGGATTTCTTCGGTAAAAAAACAAACCTTACCGTTTCAGGACAGCTTGAAGGAGAAACTGCAGCTATGGGATTGGGAAGAATTTATACATTCGGACCTACTTTCCGTGCTGAAAATTCCAACACGACAAGACACCTTGCCGAGTTCTGGATGATTGAGCCGGAAGTAGCATTCAACAACCTTGAAGATAACATCGACCTTGCGGAAGATTTCTTAAAATATGTGATCCAGTATGTATTGGATAACTGCAAAGATGATCTTGAGTTCCTGGATAACCGTTTTGCGGAAGAACAAAAAACAAAACCGGAAAAAGAAAGAGCAAAAGAAGGTCTTATCGAAAAACTTCAGAATGTGGTAGCGAAGCGTTTCAAGCGTGTAAGCTATACAGAAGCGATCGAAATTTTACTGAACTCTAAAGAAAATAAAAAAGGAAAATTTGCTTACCCTGTTGAAAAATGGGGAACAGACCTTCAGTCTGAGCATGAAAGATATCTTGTTGAAAAACACTTTGAAAGCCCGGTAGTATTATTTGACTATCCGAAAGAAATCAAAGCTTTCTATATGAAACTGAACGATGACAACAAAACTGTTGCTGCTATGGATGTTCTTTTCCCTGGTATCGGTGAAATCATCGGAGGATCAGAGAGAGAGGCAAGATTAGATGTCTTAAAACAGAAAATGGCAGATATGCACGTAGATGAGCATGAACTTTGGTGGTATCTTGATACCAGAAAATTCGGTTCTGTGCCGCATGCAGGCTTCGGTTTAGGATTGGAAAGACTGGTTCTTTTCGTAACAGGAATGACGAATATCAGAGACGTAATTCCTTTCCCTAGAACACCGAAAAGTGCTGAATTCTAGAACAATAAAAAAAGCCTTAATCACAAGTTAAGGCTTTTTTTATTCTTTAATAGTTTATTATATTAGGACAAGTAATGCAAAAATCATGCTAAATGTGTTTTTTGTCAAATAAATTTATTAAATTCGTAGAATATGTTATGTTAAAACGCCAAATAAGAATATGCTTAAACAACACTTACAACTCAAATTAGGACAGAAGCTGGCCCCTCAGCAGATTCAGTTGATGAAGCTTATTCAGCTTCATACTCTTGAATTTGAAGAGGAGTTGGAGAGGGAGTTGGAAGAAAACCCAGCTTTGGAAATTGCAAAAGAAGATTCTAAGGAAGATGACTATTCTTCCCTTGAAGATGCTTATCAGGATGAGGGTACAGACAGCATTGAAACAGATTTCGACGTCAACGAATATATCTATGACGATGAACCCAGCTATAAAACCGCATCCAGCAACTATTCTCCGGATGATGAAGAATTTGATAACGAGAGTCTTTTAACGGAAGGACAGTCATTATATGATTATCTTACAGAACAGATTCACCTGGTGAATATCGGTGAGGAAGATCTTAAGATTGCAGAATACCTTATCGGAAATTTAGATACAGACGGATACCTGAGAAGAGAGATCAAATCAATTGTTGATGATCTTGCCTTCTCACAGGGAATCTATACCACTAAAGAAAGAGTGGAGGATATCCTTGAAAACTATGTGCAGAAGCTTGATCCGCCGGGAGTGGGAGCAAGAGGTCTTCAGGAGTGTCTGTTACTGCAGATCGAAAAGAAAGTAAGCTCTGATAAAGCCGTTTCTTTGGCTGCCAATATCTTAAGACATCAGTTTGAAGCCTTAACCAATAAGCACTATAACAAGATCATTCAGAAATATGATATTGAAGAAGATGATCTGAAAGATGCGCTGGATGAAATCTCAAAATTATCTCCGAAAGTTGGAGGGAACTTTGATACCCAGACAATTACGATCAATCAGGAAATTATTCCGGACTTTGTAATTCAGGTGAAAGACGGGCAGGTAATTCCTATGCTGAATAGCAAAAATGCCCCTACTTTAAGAGTGTCTGAAGAATATAAAGATATCCTGACAACCTATTCCCATGATAAAAACTCATCGGAACACAAGCAGGCTGCTTTATTTATCAAGCAAAAACTGGATGCTGCAAAATGGTATATTGATGCGATTAATCAACGTCAGAATACCTTATTACAGACGATTACAGCGATTGTAAAGTTCCAGAAAGATTATTTTATTACAGGTGACGAAAAGTCCCTGAAACCAATGATCTTAAAAGATGTTGCTGATATTACAGGTTTTGATATCTCTACGATTTCAAGGGTGGTAAAAAGCAAATATGCAGATACACCGAACGGGATTGTATACCTTAAAGATCTGTTCTCAGACAGTTTAACCAATGACGATGGAGAAGAAGTTTCTACCAAAGAGATCAAAACCCATCTTCAGGAAGTAATCAGTAAAGAAAATAAAAGAAAGCCGCTTACAGATGATGCGTTGGTGGTGATCCTGAAAGAGCAGGGCTATAATATTGCCAGAAGAACGATTGCAAAATATCGTGAACAGCTCAATATTCCTGTCGCAAGATTAAGAAAAGAACTTTAAAATATAAAAAAGCATTTCAGTCTGAAATGCTTTTTGTTTTTTAATTTAGCCCTGCTTTACATGTTCCAGCCCCAGCTCCCTCATTGAAATTTCCCTCATTTCCACCTTTCTTATTTTTCCGGAAATGGTCATTGGGAATTCATCTACAAATTTCCAGTATTTCGGAACTTTATAATGGGCTATCCTTCCTTTGCAGTATTCCTGAAGTTCTTCTGCCGTGATGGTAAATCCTTTTCTCACCTTTATCCAGGCCATTACTTCTTCCCCGAATTTCTCACTCGGAACACCAATGATCTGAACATCCAGAATGTTGGTATACGTATATAAAAAGTCTTCAATTTCTTTAGGCGAAATATTTTCTCCGCCACGGATGATGAGGTCTTTTATTCTTCCTGAAATGGTAATATAACCGTCTTGGTCCATTACAGCCATATCTCCGGTATGCATCCAGCGGGCATCATCCAGTACTTTCTTTGTATTTTCAGGATCATTCCAGTATTTCAGCATGACAGAATATCCTCTGGTGCAAAGTTCACCATGCTCTCCACGTTTTAAAGTCCTTCCGTTTTCATCAATGATTTTGATCTCAAGGTGATCCTGAACAGTTCCTACAGTGCTGACCTGTTTTTCCAGCGGTGTTCCTATTAAAGTCTGAGTAGATACTGGTGAAGTTTCCGTCATCCCATAGCAGATGCTCATTTCTTTAATATTCATCAGGCTTTCCACTTTTTTCATAATCTCCGGAGGGCATACGGAACCAGCCATAACACCGGTCCTTAAACTTGAAAAATCATAGCTGTCAAAATCTTTTACTGCCAGTTCAGCAATAAACATGGTGGGCACACCATACAAGGAAGTACATTTTTCGTCCGAAACAGCTTTTAAAGTAATCTCCGGATCAAAGCTGTCATTCGGAATTACCATACAGGCTCCGTGAGCTGTGCAGCACATATTTCCGATAACCATCCCAAAACAGTGGTAAAAGGGTACCGGAATGCAGACGCGGTCTTTCTCAGTATATTTTAATCGGATCCCAATAAAATAACCGTTATTGAGAATATTATGATGAGAAAGTGTGACCCCTTTCGGGAAACCGGTTGTTCCGGAAGTATATTGGATATTAACAGGATCGTCAAACTGTACATGTTCTTCAAAACTGTGAAGTACTTCGTCTGAAATCTCCTGGCCGTTATTCACAAAATATTCCCAGTTTTCATCAAAGAATATTTCATGTTCCAGGGTTGGACAAACTTCTTTTGCATATTCAACCATTTCTTTATAATTGCTGGTTTTAAAGCTTAAAGAAGAAAAAATAAAACGAACTTCGGACTGATTGAGTACATAGGTCAGTTCATGAGTCCTGTAAGCCGGATTGATATTCACTAAAATAGTGCCTATCCTGGCAGTGGCATACTGTAAAAGTACCCACTCATAACGGTTGGAAGACCAGATCCCGATTCTGTCACCTGCTTTTGCTCCTAAAAACAATAAGGCTTTTGCAACAGCTGTGGTCTGATTGTAAAATTCCTGATAAGTCGCTCTGTAATTCTGATGAACGCAGACAAGTGCTTCCTGATGAGGGTATTTTTCGACAGTACTTTTAAGATTGGCTCCGATGGTCTGTCCTAATAATGAAACGTCAGAAGTTCCATACACATAAGATAAGGGCATAGTTTAAGATTTGGTGGAATAAAATTACTGATTATATCCCGAACTATGCCTATGTATATTAATTTTCCTGAGAATCTATCTCTTTAAGCTGCTTCAGATTTTTATCAAGCTTTTTAATAATAGTGCCATATACCAGTCTGTAATAAACCCAGATCATAGAGATCGCCAGTAATGTGCTGACGGTAATTCCAACAATAATGATGGTGAGACTGGAGTTGGTAGGCTGTATATTCTGGGAATCTAATATATACAATATAAAAGCAATCAGCACAAAAGTGAATAGCAGCAGCAGTACAATACTGATCAGAATAAAGGCATTCACCGTTCTTTTGAACTTGATGATTCGTGTGATAAGCCCTTTCAGATTTTCCTCGATCTTTATTTTCCGGTAATTCTGATAGAATTTCAGGACGAAATAAGCTGTAATCAACAAGCTTAAGATTTTTATAGCCAGATAGACATGGCCGAAGTTGCTTTCTACTTCAGGAGCTTCCTGCGCACCCAATCTTGTCAGCATTTTACGAAAACTTTCCGACTCTTCTTCCTGAAAAAAGTAGAACAACCCAAATACAGAAAAGAACAGGAATTCAATAACGCTGATCCAGAAAATATACTTCACATAATTACGTGATTTTCTATTCAACATCTGAAGAATCTCCTTGTTGTCATATTTAGGCTGGACAGGTTGTTCCTGCCATGTTTTCTTAAAGCTATCTAAATCAAATTCAGGCATATTTTTCCATCTGTTCTTTAAGGGTTTTCTTTAATCTGTTCATTTTTACACGTGCATTAACTTCAGTGATTCCGAGGTTTTCTGCAATGTCCTTGTAAGGCAGATCGTCAAGATACATCATGACAATGGCTCTTTCTACATTAGGAAGAGTCTTGATTACCGTATACAAAAGTGATACCTGCTGTTGTTTTTCGTCATCATCTTCCACAAAATCTCTGTGGTTGATATCAAGCTCATTGGTAGGAAGGCTTTTGCTTTTTTTTCTAAAGAGGGTAATGGCTGTATTGAGCGCTACACGGTACATCCATGTGGAAATTTTGGAGTTTCCTTTGAAAGAATCATAACTTCTCCAGAGCTGTAACACGATTTCCTGGAAAAGATCCTCTTCATCTTCCAGAGAATTGGTATACAAACGCGATACTTTAATAATCAGTCCCTGATTATCTTTGATAAGCTGCGCAAATTCTTTTTCTCTGGAATCCATAGATATATAATGGCACGAAGATAATAATAAACTGGTAATTAGGGGAAAATTATCATGTAAAATAGTAAAAAGGTAAAAAAACGCAAGAATAGTATTGATATATCTATATCGTTTACTCAGCACTAAGACTATTTAGCCATTTTACCGTTTTGCCTTTTTACCACAAAATTTGTGTACCTTTGCCTCCGCGAGAAAATCGGCTTGTTGATTTCCTGTTTACAGGAGGTAGGAAAGTCCGGACACCATAGAGCAGCAAAGCGGATAACATCCGTCACCCGTGAGGGTAGGACAAGTGCAACAGAAAGCAGGTACAGTTCGGCTGTAGTGAAACCAGGTAAACTCTTTGCGGTGCAATGATAAGTATATCGGTTCTTTTCAGCAATGAAAATAGGGGCGGCTCGTCCTGAAAGCCGAGGGGTAATCAGCTCAAGTATTGCAGCAATGTAATACGTAGATAAATAACAGGCACTTCTTCGGAAGTACAGAATCCGGCTTATAGATTTTCTCGTGATTTTTTTAAGCTCGAATTCAGAGGCTGGAAGAAGGAAGTTTTTACATCTCCATCTTCAAACCTCCACCTTCCAACTTTATTTATTCACTTTCCAATTGTCTTTTGGATTCCTGTAATTCCTGTCTGTCCTTATCGGAAAGAGTAGGATATTTGAGATTCATTTTCTCCAAAGTATCAATAATAATCTGAATAGCTGCTACTCTTGCAAACCACTTACTATCCGCAGGAAGTACATACCAAGGTGCATGATCTTTTGAGGTTTCATTGATAGCGGTTTCATAAGCTTCCATATACTGGTCAAATAACGCTCTTTCAGGAAGATCTCCGGCTGAGAATTTCCAGTTTTTTTCCTGTTCATCAATTCTGTCCAGAAGTCTTTGTTTCTGTTCATCCTTAGAAACATGTAAAAAAATCTTGACAACGGTTGTTCCATTCTGTGAAAGGTGCTTTTCAAAATTGCGGATGCTCTCATACCTGTTTTCCCAGAATTTGCTGTCAAAATCTTTTACGGAAGACCATGTCTTTTCACTCAGATTATATTCAGGATGTACTTTACAAACCAAAACACTTTCATAATGAGAACGGTTGAAAATCCCGATCATTCCTTTCTGTGGCAGTGCCAGATAATGCCTCCATAAAAAATCATGAGAATATTCTTTGGAGCTTGGTGTTTTAAAACTGGTTACATTACATCCCTGAGGATTCACTCCTCCGAAAACATGCTCAATCATACTGTCTTTCCCTGCTGCATCCATAGCCTGTAATACCACCAGTAAGGACTGGCTTCCGTCAGCATATAATTTTTCCTGTAGCTCACGAAGTTTTTCCTTCTCCTGAATCAGCATTTGCTCTCCTTCTTCTTTAGTGAGCTTTCCATTATAAGATGTTGATGCTTTTTTTATCGAAAATTTTCCGTTTACCTTAAAGTTATCTGAGAAATCGGTGTCCATACTTTTTTTATTTAAAGATAAAAGTAAAAAGATAAAAGTGAAGATGTTATTACAATTCAATAGGGGTGGGCTTTAGCCCAGCCATTTAAAATAGACCGAAGGAGCCAAAACCTAAATCATATGTATGACCAGCGTCCATACATTTGCCACCTATTACCTATCATCTTCCACCTAACCAAACATAAATGTAATAAAAAAACCGCCTCAATGGAGACGGTTCTTTTATTTTTTTGAGTAGAGCTTACTTCGCAGCAGTCTTTTTTGCAAGTTTTGCAGCTTTTTTCTCAGCTTTAGCAGCTTCTTTCTGCTCAGCAGGAGTCAATACTTTTGGCTCAGGAGCGTTTGCATCTACGTTACCTTTGATGTAGATTACACTTCTGTTGTTTGCAGGGTCATTAGAGAAAACCTCAATCATTTTGTTGAAAGGGCCAGGGATCGCTGTATTGTATCCAACCTTGATCTTCGCAGACTTTCCAGGCATGATAGGATCCTGGCTGAATTCAGGAGTTGTACATCCGCAAGAAGGTTTTACATTTGAAAGAATCAAAGGCTTATCCCCTGAATTCGTTACTGTAAAGAATCTTGTACCGTCAGCATTAGGCTTTATAGTACCATAATCGAAAGTCGTTTTATCAAATGTAATGGTTTGTGCAGATGCCAGAGCAAATGTCCCGAATAGTGCAATTCCTGCAATTAATTTTTTCATATTCTTGAATGTTAATACGTTTGTTAGATAAATTTTGTGAAACAAAGTTAAAAATTATTTTAATTCATGCTTAAAAATTTTTTTCTTTAGACTATTTTTGCAAATTGCAAGCCAAAGAAATAGAATTTATGCAGATTTCAGAAAAGTACAATCCACAGGAAACAGAACAGAAATGGTACAATTACTGGCTGGAAAACAAATATTTCCACTCAGAACCTAACGACAAACCACCCTATACCGTGGTCATTCCTCCGCCAAACGTGACGGGGATACTACACATGGGGCATATGTTGAACAATACCCTTCAAGATGTTCTGGTCCGTCGTGCAAGAATGCGCGGGTTTAATGCTTGTTGGATTCCGGGAACAGACCATGCTTCAATTGCTACTGAAGCTAAAGTTGTTGCTAAATTGAAGTCTGAAGGAATCAATAAGTCAGATATTACCCGTGAAGAGTTTTTAACCCATGCCTGGGACTGGACTCACAAATACGGAGGAACTATCCTTGAGCAGTTGAAAAAACTGGGATGTTCATGTGACTGGGACAGAACCCGGTTCACTATGGAAGATAAACTTTCGCAGCAGGTTATCAAAAGTTTCGTAGACCTTTATAATAAAGGACTGATCTACAGAGGCTATAGAATGGTCAACTGGGATCCGGAAGCGAAAACCAATATCTCTGACGAAGAAGTAATCTTTAAAGAGCAAAACGGAAAATTATATTTCCTTAAATATAAGATTGAAGGTTCAGAAGAGTTCCTTTCAGTTGCTACTACGCGTCCTGAAACTATTTTTGGGGATACAGCAGTATGTATCAATCCGAATGATGAAAGATATGCACACCTGAAAGGTAAAAATGTAATCGTACCGATCGTTGACAGAGTAATCCCGATTATTGAGGATGAATATGTTGATATTGAATTCGGGACAGGAGCTTTGAAAATTACTCCTGCACATGATATCAATGACTATGAGATAGGGCAGAAACATCAATTAAAAATGATTGATGCGCTGGATGATGACGGAAATCTTAGTGAGCATGGTTTACATTACGCAGGGAAAAACAGATTTGACGTAAGAAAGCAGATCGCTAAAGAACTTGAAGAGAAAGATCTTTTGCTGAAAGCAGAAGATTATGTAAATAAAGTTGGAACATCTGAGAGAACAGGTGCTGTTATTGAACCTAAAGTTTCAGTACAATGGTTCCTAAAAATGTCTGAAATTGCTAAACCCGCTTTGGATGTAGTAATGGATGATGAGGTTAAGTTCTATCCTGAAAAGTTTAAAAATACCTACAAGCACTGGATGGAGAACATCCGTGACTGGAATATTTCCCGTCAGCTGTGGTGGGGACAGCAGATTCCTGCTTATTACTATGGAGAAGGAGAAAATGATTTTGTAGTAGCAGAAACTAAAGAGGAAGCGTTAGAACTGGCCAAACAAAAAACAGGAAATTCGGATCTGACCGCAGAAAACCTTAGACAAGACGATGATGCATTAGACACATGGTTCTCATCATGGTTATGGCCAATGTCTGTGTTTGACGGATTACTTGATCCTGAAAATAAAGATATCAACTATTATTATCCAACCTCTGATTTGGTTACAGGTCCTGATATTATTTTCTTCTGGGTTGCCAGAATGATTATGGCCGGATTGGAGTACAGAAAAGAAGTTCCGTTCAAGAATGTTTATTTTACAGGAATTGTAAGAGATAAGCAGAGAAGAAAGATGTCAAAATCTTTAGGAAACTCTCCAGACCCTCTTGAATTAATGGATAAATATGGAGCAGATGGAGTACGTGTAGGAATTCTATTGAGTTCTGCCGCGGGTAATGACCTTCTTTTTGATGAAGATTTAATGCTTCAGGGAAGAAACTTCATGACGAAGATCTGGAATGCATTCCGTCTGATCAATATGTGGAATCATGAAGATAAGCCAGCTATTGAAACCGATAATCAGGCTATTGAGTGGTTTGAAAACAAGCTTAATAAAACAATTGCTGAAATTAATGATCAATTCGAGAAATTCAGAATTTCTGATGCATTGCATTTGATCTATAAATTAATTTGGGATGATTTTTGCGGTTGGTATCTTGAAGCGATTAAGCCTAACTACGGAGAAGGGATTTCAAAAGAAGTTTATAACAAAACAATCTATTTCTTTGAAGAGCTGATGAAGTTACTTCATCCGTTCATGCCTTTCCTGACAGAAGAATTATGGCAGATGATCTCAGAAAGAAGTATTGATGAGGCTTTAGTAATCGCTCAGCAGAAAGAAGCAGGAGAGTTTGACGAGGCAATTATTAAAAACTTTGAAACGGCAGCAGAATTAATTTCAGGGGTTAGAAATTACCGTCAGACCAAAGGAATTTCACCAAGAGAAGCTGCTGAAATTTATACCAATGCTGCTGAATTTGCCAATGAAGCTGTAGTAAGAAAACTGGCTAATGTTTCTGAAATCCACTTCGGACAGAAAACAGATAAACCGAGCTTTACATTCCTGGTAGGAGCAACTGAAGTTTCAATTCCTTTAAGTGAAAACTTAGATTTAGGAGAGGAAAAAGCTAAAACTGAGGAAGAACTGAAATATTTGAAGGGATTCCTGGTTTCGGTAGAGAAGAAGCTTTCCAATGAAAAATTTGTTGCGAATGCAAAACCGGAAATCGTAGAAGTAGAGCGTCAAAAGCAAAAAGATGCTCAGGATAAGATTGCGATCCTTGAAGAGAAACTGAAAAGTTTATAAAGTATAGACAATAAATTTTGTCAAAATCTCAGGCTGGGTACAGATGAAAATTGTATCCAGCCTGATGGTTTAAAAGAATAAATACAATGACACATATAGAAAACATACAAAAACTATTCTCGAAAGACTTTGTAGAAAGTCCGTTACTTGAAAGTTTTGAAGTAGGAAAGATTTATCTTTCAAGCGGGAAACTGGTTGCCTGTGATCCCTTGATCACCAATGATATGCTTCCTTTCACTACAGAATTTCCAAAAGGAGATTTTTCGGTAATGCTTCATAAAGAAAGAGAAAGTAACTGTGTGGCCTATGCCGAGATTATATTCAGTGATTCTGAAATTAAAGAATGGAAACTGGCAACCACAGCAGGACAAAAATTAAATGATCTTGAGGAAGGAGAAGTATTTGGATATCCCGTAGAAAGCGGGATGGGATGTCTGATGGATGTTGATACCCAAAACAGCCTTAATGAGCTGGAACAAAGATTATACGAAAATAAAGGAGGTGATTTTATGGGAATTTATGAAGAATTCTTCCATGACTATTTCTTTGATGAAAACGGAGCAATAGATCAATATGCCTTTCTTAAACCGGCAAAAGAACATCCCGGAACTATTTTTGCTTTTGAAACCGGATATGGAGAAGGATTTTATGCCAGCTATATCGCTTATGATAAAGATCAACAACCCGTGAAAATAATTACTGAATTTATTGAGATAAGTTAATTTTAAATTAGTTATTTTTGAGACACAATTTTGTCAGTTATAAATTTTAAAGCTAATACAAAACACAATGAATTTCTCATCAGAACAACCTCGTATTATTGTTGTGGGCAGCTCATCGATAGATTTGGTTCTTGAAACCGAAAAACTTCCTTTGCCTAATGAAACCGTCTTAGCTGTCAAATCAGATAGTTATTTTGGAGGTAAAGGTGCTAATCAATCAGTAGGTACAGCCAGGTTGGGAGCAAGTGTATACTTTATCGGATGCGTTGGGATGGATCCTCTTGGACAGCAGATCATGAGGAATCTGGTAAGCGAAAATGTAAATGTAGGATTTGTTCATGAAACAGATAAAGAAGCTACGGGAACTGCCTACGTAACGACTTCTCACGGGAATGCGGCAATTGTTGTAGTACCTGCAGCCAATAAATATCTCAGCAAATCGCATATAGATGAAGCAGAGAAATATTTTAACACCACTGATCTTGTGTTGGTACAGCTTGAAGTCTCTATGGATGTTGTAGAGCATACCGTTAAAAAAGCTAAGAAATACGGGAAAAAGGTAGGATTATATGCCTCACCTGCCATGAGAGTCAGTGAAGAAATTTTAGAAATGGTTGACTTTATTGTGGCTAAAAGTAATGAGCTGTATGTTATTTTTGGGGAGGAAAAAAGAGAAGAAGTTCTTAAAAAGTATTTCAATAAGGTATTTGTAAGGGATGACACCAATTCAACCATTTACTTTGATGGTACAGAAATGAAATATTACAGAAACGATAAAGACGAAAAAGTATATAAAATGGGAATGGGGGATGCATTTACATCAGGATTTGCCATTGCATTATGCCATGGGAATTCTATCGAAGATTGTGTGAAATTCGGGAATGAGGTTTCATCAAGGGTTTCAGGAGGCAAAGGCTCTCAGACAGGATTGCCAAGAATCTCAGATTTCTTTTCCTAAAACTATTTACGACATATCAAAAGTCTGAAACTTAACATAAAAATATAAGTAAAATGTCCACTTTTATAGTGGATTTTTTCTTTTTATACTATGGAAAAACTAATATTAACCACAGAAGACCATGTCACACTAACTGCCCATTTGTTTAAACCGGAAAAAGACAATGGAAAATTATTACTGATCAATTCGGCGACAGGGGTAAAGCAGCAGATCTATTTTTCTTTTGCCAGCTACTTTTGTGAACAGGGATTTACAGTCATTACCTATGACTACAGGGGAATTGGACTTTCCAAACCGAAAAATATGAGAGGATTTCAAGGCTCTATGAGGCTTTGGGGTTCAAAAGATTATAAAACGGTAACTCAATATATCAAATCAGAATTTAAAGACTATAAAAAGTACTGTTTGGGGCATTCTGTAGGTGCGCTCATTCTCGGAATGAATGAAGATTCCAACATCTTTGAAGAATTTGTTTTTGTAGGAACACAAAATGCCTTTGTGGGAAACCTTAAAGGAAGAACAAAAGTTGAAGCGTATTTAGGCTTTGGAATTGCGCAGCCTTTAACTACTTCACTGTTAGGGTATTTCCCGGCGCATTGGTTTGGATTGGGAGAAAGTCTTCCAAAAAATTGTGCATATGACTGGAGAACCTTAATTTTAAACAAGAAATCAACCAACAAGCTGTTGGAAAAAATTGATGATTTTTCTAAAAATTTAACCCAGAAAGTATTTGTAATCCGGGCTGAAGATGATGTATGGTTAACAGAAAAAGGAGTATTAAGTTTATTGAATAATACCTATTCAAATCTCAAACCTACTTACAGACTGGTAGCTGCTTCAGAATCTGATAAAAAAGAAATCGGGCATATCAATTTTTTTAGAAGTTACAACAGCAAACTCTGGGATATTATTTTAAATGAACTGACAGATAAATGAAAAGTACGATTGATAACACTGTAGCATTTGTAAAAGAAAAATTAGATGGAGCAGAAGCCGGACATGACTGGTTTCATATTGAAAGGGTCTGGAAGCTGGCTGCTCAGATAGCAGAAACAGAAGACTGTGACAAAGAGGTTGTAGAGTTGTCTGCCCTTCTTCATGATATTGCTGATCCTAAATTTCATAATGGCGACGAAACTATTGCTCCGAAAATATCGAGAGCATTTCTTGAAGGACAGCATGTACCTGAAGAAATCATTCAAAAGGTTTTATTTGTCATCGAAAATATTTCGTTCAAAAACAGAGATCAGGCGCCGGTAAACCCACCCATTGAACTTCAGATTGTACAGGATGCAGACCGTATTGATGCCATAGGCGCTATTGGAATTGCCAGGACGTTCAATTTTGGAGGTTTTAAAAATAATCTGATGCATCATCCGGATATGAAACCCAAACTGGGAATGTCAAAAGAAGAGTATAAAAAATCTAACGGGACCACTATTAATCATTTCTATGAAAAATTACTGCTTCTGAAAGATATGATGAATACTGAAAAAGGGAAAAAAATGGCCGAAGAAAGACATAATTATATGCTGAATTTCCTCGACCAGTTTTATAAAGAATGGAATGTAGATTAAAAAATAGAATTAGAATGAATTGAATCTGATTCTGATTCTGCTTGATAAAAATTAACTATCCGAACAAATATTGTATATGACATTATTAGTTCGGATAGTTTTTATGAACAGATATACCAGATCAGTTCAAAGGGAAATAAAGATAGAAAACTATTTTTTAGGGCTGGTTAAAATTAAAAATTGGCCTCGGACATGGATAAAATAGAGATAAGAAGTATCTTTGTAAAATATGACACTCATTATTTTCATAATATTTTTAGCTTCTGTTCTTTCCTTAGTTCTCTTTAAGGTTAAATCAGGAAGCATGGCCAGATGGGCAAAGCTGTTTCGTATTGTAACGGTAGTTTTTTCAATTTCTGTTTTTACCTATTGGTTTATCAAGAAAAGTGCTGTGGCATTCGTGGATAATTCTGTGGGGCTGCAGGTGATTAATAAGCTTCCGCAGGCATTAGACTTTTATTTAATCAAAGTAAATAAAACAGATCAGAATACTACTCTTGAACCTAAACATATCGGAAAAATACGCCCGGAGTATTACAGAATAGAGTACCTCAAAATGGATAAGTCTGACGAATATTGGATTGCAGGCTATCTTGGAAAGAAAAACCTTGTGTACTTTTCTCAACATTCTGTACCCAATAAAAATATCGACCAGATTGTAGAAGTGCAGAACTACATCAATCAAAGCATGAAGCTTTCTGATGCTGCCAAAAAACAGGTGGATGCTTATAATTATGAGAATACAAAGCTTGGTATCTGGATTACATTAGACTTCCTGCTCCTGTTTCTCAATCTCGTATTGCTTCTTAGAAAAAATAAATAAAAAAGGTAATGAGTTTCAAATACTCATTACCTTTTTGTTTCTATTAAGGATAATCCAGAATCTGCATAATCCGCTCTTTAAACTCTTCAGGACAGGCTTTAATCAATCTATCCTTATT
Source organism: Chryseobacterium sp. CP-77 (assembly GCF_036362765.1). Classification (NCBI taxonomy): domain Bacteria; kingdom Pseudomonadati; phylum Bacteroidota; class Flavobacteriia; order Flavobacteriales; family Weeksellaceae; genus Chryseobacterium; species Chryseobacterium sp. CP-77. Next base: position 2,422,498 of record NZ_CP143637.1, on the reverse strand, counting down.
TTGTTTACTGATTTCTTTGGGTTCAAGCCATTCAATCTTGTTGAAATTCAGACTGTGATTATCATATACTCTTTTTATCGTATGGTTTTCATAAAAAATATAGTCATCACCAAGCCAGTTGGTAGCAATACTTATTGTACAAATTTCCTTTTCCATGATTTATGTTTTAAAGTATAATGTTGAGTGAAATACATTATACTCTAATATATGAATTTTTTCGTTATGAAAAGGAATACCGCAGTCTCTCTCCACATTGACTTAAAAGAGGGTTCCGGTGCTTTCTGCTGCCATTTGCGGAATATGAATATCCGTTTTCCATTCTTCATTCACTTTTTTGATAAAATAAGCAGATAATAGAGGAGATGCTTTTTCAATATTCTGGTGTACAAAGAAGTAAAGGTTCTGAAGACCTTCTTTCTTCCATTTGGTAAGGTGCTTCAGCCAGTCATCCAGTCTTTCGTAGTCACTTTCTGCATTGGCTCCCACATAACGGATAAATGCGTTGGGTGTGGTAAGACGCATGTGAAGCATATCTCTTCTTCCGGCAGTATCTACGATGATATTGGTGATATTATGGGCTTCAAAGAGTTCACATGTTGTATTAAGTATTTCTTCATCGGTAAACCATTCCGTATTTCGGAGTTCTATGGCTAACGGAACTTCTTTTGGCCATTCCTTTACAAACTTTTCCAGTCTGTCATAATCCTTAGGTTTAAAATTATCATGAAGCTGAAGGAAGGCCATCCCCAGTTTTTCATCAAAATTAATAACAGCGGAAGCAAAATGAGTTACAGGATCAGTAACATCAATCAGTCTTCTGAAATGGGAAACGGTATTCGTGATCTTAGGAAAGAATTTAAAATTTTCCGGTGTTTTTTCTTTCCAGGTCTTTACCTGATCCGGAGTTGGCATTCCGTAGAAAGTAGCATTCAATTCAATAGAATTAAACTGAGTGGCATAATAGGTGAGTTCATCCTTAGTTCCTTTAGGATAGAATCCTTTGAGATCTGTTTTATTCCATTTCGCACATCCGATAGAAATATTTTCCAGGCCTTTTTTATTAAGGGCCAGTATTTCTTTCGTTCTGGGATGATCTTTAGGTAATGTGAAATCTATTTTTGATGGGTCTTCTACTTGTCCGAATTTCATATCTGTAGTTTTGGTATTAAACAATAAACACAAATATAAACCAAAAATCCCAGAGCATTCTATGATTTCTATGGAAAGTAATTAGACAGAATCAGCATTGAAAACGACAAAAGCACACCTTTCGGTATGCTTTTGTAAATATAGCGTGTTTATTACTTGGTCCTATGCCTCGCAGCTTGAACATGATACGAAGTTAACCATCATTTCTTTTGAAACAGATGAACTTCTTTGGTAGTAAAGTGTTTTCACTCCTTTTTTCCAAGCTTCAATATAAAGGTAGTTGACATCTTTTACAGGCATTGTAGAAGGAATCTGAAGATTCAGAGACTGTGCCTGGTCAATATATTGTTGTCTTTGTGCAGCCTGAGAAATAATCTCCATTGGAGAGATTTCTTTAAACGTTTTGAATACTGCTTTTTCTTCAGGAGTAAGCTCGTTCAGGTGCTGTACAGATCCGTGGTTCAGCATGATTGTTCTCCATGTTTCTTCGTTATCCAACCCTTTTTCTTTCAACAGTTGTGCAAGGTATTTGTTTTTACGCATAAAGTTTCCTTTCGCAAGACCTGCTTTATAATAGTTGGAAGAGAAAGGCTCAATTCCCGGAGAAGTTTGTCCTAAGATGGCAGAACTTGAAGTGGTAGGAGCAATAGCCATTGTTGTGGTATTTCTTAATCCGTAACCTTTCAATACTTCAGGTTCTCCATAGATGTTGGCAAGTTCTCTTGAAGCCTGCTCAGCCTGCTCTTTGATATGTCTGAATGCTCTGGCATTGAACTGAGTCGCTTCAAAGCTTTCAAACGGAATCATATTTTTCTGTAAATAAGAGTGGTATCCTAAAACTCCTAATCCAAGAGCTCTGTGACGCATCGCGAAGTTTCTTGCTCCCTGTAGGTAATAGTTTCCTTCAGTTTTGTCAATAAATTCTGATAATACCGCGTCAAGGAAGTATACTGCCAGTTTTACAGCGTCTGTATCTTTCCACTCATCATACAATTCCAGGTTCATGGAAGACAGACAGCAGATGAAAGACTCTTCCATTGTTGACGGAAGCATGATTTCAGAACAAAGGTTACTTGCATTCACCGTCATTCCCAAGTCTTTATAAACCTGTGGCTTATTTCTGTTCACATTGTCTGTAAAGAAAATATATGGAAGTCCTTTTTGCTGGCGGCTTTCCAATACTCTTGCCCAGACTTTACGTTTTTCCATATCACCATCGATCATATCCTGCATCCAGTAATCCGGTACACATACTCCGGTAAAAAGGTTCTGAATCGGGCTGCCGATATCTTTAATGGATAAAAATTCTTCAATATCTCCGTGGTCAATATCCAAGTAAGCAGCAAAGGCACCTCTTCTTACTCCTCCCTGAGAAACAACATCCATAGCCGTATCGAAAAGCTTCATGAATGAAACTGCTCCTGAAGATTTTCCGTTATCCGTTACAGCGGTTCCTCTGTTTCTCAATTCTCCAAAATATCCTGAAGTTCCACCTCCGATTTTAGTCTGCATGATAACTTCACCCATTTTGTGGGTAATTCCTTCAATGCTATCCGGAATATGAACGTTAAAACATGAGATAGGAAGACCTCTTTCCGTTCCCATATTAGCCCATACAGGAGAAGAGAAGCTGATCCATCCCTTCGTGATCATCTCTTTGAAAGCCGGCTGAAGTTCAGGTTTGTATAACCTTTTTGCAGCGGCAGTGGTAATTCTGTCGATAGCTCCGTCTACTGTTTCACCTTTCAACAGATATCCTCTGTTCAGCATTTGCTCAGACTCTTCATTGAGCCACCATATATTTGAATTTTGCTCTTCCATAGATGTTATATTTTCGAATTCCGGAATGAGAGAGTCACTCCGGAATTTTGTTTTTTTATATTATTGATTGTAAAATTTCTACTTTGTGGGAACCGTTCAGCCCGCTTTCATCTCTTAATCTCTGAAATTCTTTAAAAGACGGAACATTCAAAACCTCATGCTGAACTTCTTCATTGATGTAGTTTGAATAATGTACAAAAGTAACACCGTCTTCCTTTACAAAAACCTTATATTCAAAAGTGGAAGGATCTAAATTTTTGAAGTCTTCCAGAAATTTTTGGATATGGGTTTTATTGTTTGGAACAAATTCCGGGTTTACCGTATAGGTTACTATTACATTAATCATTTCTTTTGTATTTGTGCTTTACTGATGAACAACAATTTCACTTATTAATCAGAAAAGGGTAATCCTGATACTGACTGCTTTGACGCTCGCTTCGCTCGCGCTCCAATATTAGAACAAGTCGTTTGCTGTAATACTCTTATCGTGTTTTGTATAGTCAACAGGTCTTTTAGCAAAGAAATCATCTAGTGAATTGGCGAAAACTTCTTCCTCGAACCATACCATTGGTCTGTATTGTTCAGGCGTAATGTTGTATCTTGTTTTCATGTTGATTTTCTTCAAGCTGTCATCCACACGGTATTTCATGAAGTTGAGAAGATCTTCTTTAGAAACGTTGTCGATTTCTCCCAGTTCAAAGATCCAGCTAAGGATATCTCCTTCTCTTGCGATAGACTCATCTACCAAAGTGTAAATGTCTTCGATATCGCTGTCTGTTAACAAGTCAGGCTGTTCCTCACGGATTTTGTTGATCAGGTAAATTCCTGCGTTAGCGTGAATCTGCTCATCTACGGAAGTCCATGCAATGATATTGGAAACGTTTTTCATAAACCCTTTGAATCTTGTGAAAGAAAGGATGATGGCAAACTGCGAGAAAAGAGAAACATTTTCCACTAAAATACTGAATAATAGTAAAGCGGAAACATACTCTTTAGGTGTTGCAGAATTAGCATGTTTTAAAGCATTTCCAAGAAACTCTATTCTCCCTTTTACAGCAGGAATTTCGATAACATTAAGGAACTCGTCATTATATCCTAATACCTCTAATAAACGGGAATATGCTTCAGAATGACGAAACTCGCATTCTGCAAAAGTAGATCCTAATCCATTGAACTCCGGTTTTGGTAGGTGGTTGTATAAATTTCCCCAGAATGTCTTTACAGACACCTCGATCTGTGCAATGGCTAACAGCGCATTTTTCACAGCATGCTTTTCATGTGGTTCCAACTGCGAATGAAAATCCTGAACATCTGCAGTAAAGTCCACTTCCGAATGCACCCAGAACGATTTGTTGATGGCTTCTACAAATTGAAGAACCTCCGGGTATTCAAATGGCTTATAACTTACTCTTTTATCAAAAATTCCCATATTAAATATCTTTATAATTAAATAATTTAGATCCTTGTGGATAACGTTCCGGAAATACTTAACTTTTTGTTTATCTGGAAGTTGTGAATTAAAGTTATTCACTTCCCAAATTCATATTTCTTGTAAAGAACTAATAGCAAAGTTCGAAAAAAAGAACTGATTTTGAAAGAGGTAAATACTAATAGGCTGACTTTTAGCCTGAAAAGTTTTCCACATTTACATGAAACTGGCTCGGATAATAGGCTGGACAGCAATCTTGAGGATAAATAGATACAAATAGGGAGTTACAGTTAAACAATATTTTGTAAAGTATTGTTAATAAAGGATTAATGTATTAAACAAAAAAAAATTTGAATAAATTTTTATTCTTGTAACAATTTGAAAATATCATCTACTTATTGGGTATAAAACATACATCACTTAATGTTAGTAATTCAGGATTTAAATAAGTCATACGATACAGGGAAAAGCAAGCTTCATGTGCTCAAAGGAATTAATCTGAATATTTCTGAAGGGGAGTTTGTTTCTATTATGGGAAGTTCCGGTTCCGGAAAATCTACGCTTCTTAATATTATTGGAATTCTGGATGAAAAAGATTCCGGAACCTATGAGTTGGATGGAGTTCCTATTGAACATTTATCCGAGGTAAAGGCTGCGGAATACAGAAGTAGATTCCTGGGATTTATTTTCCAGTCTTTTAACCTTATCAATTATAAGACAGCTTTGGAAAATGTTGCCCTGCCTTTGTACTATCAGAATGTACCAAGAAAAGAGCGAAATCAGAAAGCTATGGAATATCTGGAAAAAGTAGGATTGGCACAATGGGCCAACCACCTTCCAAGTGAACTTTCCGGAGGGCAGAAGCAGAGAGTAGCCATTGCAAGAGCATTGATTACAGATCCTAAAGTAGTACTGGCAGATGAGCCTACGGGAGCATTAGACTCCAAAACCACTCATGATATTATGAAACTGCTTCAGGATATCAATAATGAAGGAAAAACAATCATCGTTGTAACCCACGAACCTGATGTCGCTGCACAGACCAAAAGAAATGTTGTGCTGAAAGATGGGATTATTGAGAGTGATGAGTTTATTAAGCAGATTGTATTATAAGTGAATCGTGAATGGTCAATTTTGCTTCGCAAGTGAATTGATAATGAAGAGGAAAAATAATTAATAACACACACAAATGAATATGAAAAAAAATAAAAATGTTTTTAAATCTGAACCATTATAAACTTGATGTTTATCAGTCAGCCAGAGAATTAAGAATAGAATGTTATAAAATTTTATCCAAGATTCCTGATCATGAAAAGTTTAACATAATCGACCAGATACGAAGAGCTTCTACTTCAGTTGTATTAAATATTACCGAAGGATGTTCAAGAAAATCTGAACTGGAAAGGAAAAGGTATTTTGAAATTGCCAGAGGTTCGGTTATTGAGTTGGATTCTTGTTTTGATATCGTTATAGAATGTAATTATATTAAAATAGAGGAATTAACAAAAATTGGAAATTTAATAAAAACAGCATTTATCTTGTTAAGTAAAATGTTGAAAAAAGATTAGAAATGTGAAAATTAGTCAGGTTCGTAATTAAAGTTTTGTGAAGAATAAATTGACAACAAAGTTAATTGACTTCGGAGAAAATTGAGGGCGCAGCTAATTGACTTTTTTACAAAGTAAAAAAATAAAAACTATGTTTGACCTAGATCGTTGGCAGGAAATATTCAGTTCTATCCGGAGTAATGTACTTCGGACGGTGCTTTCAGGGTTTACAGTAGCTTTGGGACTGTTTATTTTCATCGTACTTTTTGGAATTGGAACAGGTCTTCAGAATGCTTTTTCTGAAGGATTCTCAGGTGATGCCAAAAACCTGATCACCATTACTACCGGAAAAACGACATTGGCCTATAAAGGACTGCAGTCAGACCGAACCGTTACACTGAATAATGGTGACTATGATTTTCTTATTAACGCTGAGAAAAAAAATGTAGGAGCTTCCAGCCCGAGATACAATGCCAGTTTAATGGTGAAATATGGTAAAGAAAGCGGAATCTATCAGATCCATGGAGCAGAACCCGGAGAGCAGGTGATTGAGAACCGGAAAATGATCGATGGCAGATATATTTCTCCAAGAGATCTGGAAGGAAAGCAAAATGTGGCCGTCATTGGAAGAATGGTACAGCGGGATTTGATCAAGAACGGAAGCCCTGTAGGAAAAGAACTGGACATCAATGGAACGATGTTTAAAGTGGTGGGCGTATTTTCAGATGATGGTGGAGACTGGGACGAAAGACATATCACGGTACCGATTACCACTTTGCAGCAGATGAAAAAAGGTTCCGATACGGTGAATATTGCCTATATCTCATACAGTGATAAACTGACTCCTCAGGAAGCTATTAAATACGGAGATGAACTTAAAGATAAGCTGAAATCAAGGAAAAATGTTTCTCCTGATGATGAAAACGGTGTCCGTGTCTGGAATAATGCTAAAAATATGAACGACACATTCATGTTTATGGCGGTACTTACAGCAATTGTAGGGTTTATCGGGCTGGGAACACTGCTTGCCGGAATCATTGGGATCAGTAACATTATGGTGTATATCGTAAAAGAAAGAACCAAAGAAATCGGAGTTCGAAAAGCTATTGGCGCAAAGCCAAGCGGAATTGTAGGGCTGATTGTTCAGGAAAGTGTTGTGATTACAGTGGTGTCCGGACTTGTTGGAGTCGGAATAGGTGTTTTAACCTTAAACCTTATCGGGAACAGTCTTGAAGAATTTTTTATTAAAAACCCAAGTGTTGGCTGGGGATCCATTATTATGGCCTTCATTGCACTGATTTTCTCAGGACTGATCGCAGGATTTGTACCCGCGTACAGAGCTTCCAGAATCAAACCTATTGAAGCGCTGAGGACGGAATAATATAAACAAAAAGGCAAAAATGCAGATTGATGGAATTCATAACTCATAATGTATAACTCATAATTCAACAAGGTGAATATCATATTTAAAAAAGATACTTGGCAGGAAATTTATTATTCATTGAGGAATAATAAACTCCGGACATTTCTTACCATGATCGGTGTAGGATGGGGAATGTTTTTGTATGTAAGCCTTCTTGGAGCAGCAAAAGGAATGGAGAATGGTTTTGATAAATTATTTTCAGGTTTTGCCACCAATTCAATCTTCCTGTGGGCACAAAAAACATCAATTCCCTATGAAGGATTTCCTAAAGGAAGAGAAGTTCATCTGAACTTAAACGATATGGAAATGCTGAAAAGAAAAGTAACAGCTATAGATTATATCTCGCCGCAAAATGCGAGAGGAAGTTTTACAGGAACTCCCGGAGAAGCAATGTCCAGAAACGGTAAGAACGGAACCTATTCGCTTACCGGAGATTATTCTGTGGGAAATAAAATTTCAGAAAAGAAACTGATCTTCGGACGCTATATCAATGATGCCGATGTTTCCGGGAATAAAAATGTAGTTGTTATTGGAGAAGAGATTTACAAAAACTTCTTTGATTCCAAGAAAAAAGAGAATCCAATAGGAAAATCAATCAATATTAAAGGGCTGTTCTTCAATGTCATCGGCGTTTTCCGGGTAAAAAAAGGAGGAGGATTTGAAAATGACCAAACGGCTTTCATTCCACTTTCCACTTATACGAAAATGTATAATGCAGGAGATCAGATAGACATGTTTGCCATTGTCAGTAAGCCGAATGCCAATGTCAATTCCGTAGAAGAAGATGTAAAGCAGGTTTTAAAAAGCAAAAATAAAGTGTCCCCTGAAGATACCAATGCTTTCGGAAGTTTCAACCTTGGAAAAGAATTTAAAAAGCTCACAGGTTTCCTTACGGGAATGCAGCTGTTAACAATCATTGTAGGTACACTGACTATCCTTGCGGGAGTTATCGCGATTTCAAATATCCTTTTGATTACAGTAAAAGAAAGAACCAAAGAAATCGGGATCAGAAGAGCGTTGGGAGCAAAACCTGCGGAAGTAAGAAATCAGATTCTCCTGGAAAGTGTTGTCATTACACTCTCTTCGGGATTAATAGGTTTCATGTTTGGAATCTTTGTATTAATGATTCTCAATGCGGTTACCCAGGGTCAGGATTCATTTCCTTTCTATAATCCGACAGTGAACTACGGAAACGTATTTGCTGCGATGGCTGTCATGGTGATTCTGGGATTAATAATCGGGATGATTCCGGCACAGAGAGCCGTAAAGATCAGGCCTATTGAAGCATTAAGAACAGAGTAATTAATTTGAAAATAAACAATTTTAAGATTTAGAAAAAGGACTATAGAGAATCAATCTTTAAATTTTAAATCTTTCAATCTATTGAATAAAAAATAAACTATACATATGAAAAAGAAATTCACCTGGAAAAAAGCCATTTATATAGTGTTAGGGCTTTTATTTGCAGTGGCATTGTTCTCAGGGCTTGGCTATCTTATCAAATCAAACTCTAAAGAAGGAGAAGCTTTCCTTACCCGTAAGCCTACCGTTCAGAATATGGATGATAAAGTAATGGCAACAGGAAAAATTGTTCCCAAAGAAGAAATTGAAATCAAGCCCAACATTGCAGGGATTATAGATAAAATTTTAGTAAAAGAAGGAGATAAGGTAGAAGTAGGGCAGTTAATTGCTACCGTAAAAATTGTTCCGAGTATCTCAGAAGTAAATGCCGCTCAGCAGGAAGTTCAGAATGCACAGATCCAGATCAGTAATGCCCAGATGAATGTAGGAAACATGCAGAAGCAGTTTGATATGCAGGATAAGCTATACAAGCAGGGAGTCGCTTCTAAACAGGAGTATCTGAACGCTCAGCAGCAGTTGTACTCTCAGCAGCAGACTTTGAAAAATGCCCAGCAGCAGTTGAATACCGCTCAAAAAAGATTGCAGATCGCTAAAACAGGGGCAACTCCTGAACTTAAAGGACAAGGTTTGGCCACTACAGAAATCCGTTCCAAAGCATCAGGTACTGTACTTGAAGTTCCTGTAAAAGCAGGAAGCCAGGTGATTGAAGCCAATAACTTTAACGCCGGAACTACCATCTGTTCAGTGGCAGATCTGAATGTTCTGATCTTTAAAGGTGAAATTGATGAAGCGCAGGCCGGAAAGCTAAGTGAAGGTATGGATATGAACATCGTGATCGGTGCTCTTCAGAATAAAACATTCCCCGGAAAACTAACTATGATTGCTCCAAAAGGTAAGGATAATGCAGGAACTATTAAATTTCCGGTAGAAGGTAATGTAACTAATCCTAATAATGAGTATATTAGAGCTGGTTTTTCTGCCAACGGTGAAATTGTTTTAAGTTCTCAGAAAAATGCATTATTATTGGATGAGTCTTTAATTCAGTATGAAAAGAAACAAGGAAAAGATGTTCCTTTCGTGGAAGTGAAACAAAAAGACGGGAAATTCAAAAAAGTATATGTAAAACTGGGAGCAAGTGATGGGATCAATGTTCAGATTCTTCCGGGATCCAATATTACAAAAGACACCGAAATTAAAGTATGGAATCCATCTGATAAAGACAAAGAAGAGCTTAAAGAAAAAGCGAATAAAAAATAATAAACTACACTATACACTTTTAAACTGTGAATCCCTGAGGAATTTTTTTCTCGGGGATTCTTTTTTACGTCAAAAAATTTTGCAGGTGTAAATTCCTATATTTGAATTATATAAATCCATGAAAAAATGTGTCGCTACGCCCAGAAAACTTATAAATCACATTATGTCTGTTTCAAATGCCGGAAATCATTTAAACAGCCGGATGCTTATGATATTATAAAAAGGATCGAAAAAGAAAAAGTATACCATGAACCAGGGAAGTCAGTCCGTAATGTAGGATATGCTTTTACAAAGGAAGGAACACAAGAGCTGGAAAAAATTGTTTCAGAGATTGAAAACCGGACTATAAAATGTCCTGAATGCAGCAGTATGATGGCTGATATGGGGAAAGATTTTAAAGCCCCTAAGAAAACAGCTCTCAAAGAATGGAAGATTATAGAAAGCCTTTTTAAAACAGGGAAATGCTTTCACTCATGTGGCTGTGATGGAATAGGGTTTATTCCTGAAAATCCTAAAGACTATGAAACGTATCTGAATAATATATTGAAAACATATCAGGACTATTTAGCTGCCTGCCAGAAGACTCCTATAAAAAAATGTCCTGAGAAGAATGACGAAATAAAGTATTGGTCTGACAATATTCAGAAGATAAAAACTGAAATTATTGATAACAGATTTGAAATAATATTGTAACGGAAAAGAAGTTGAAACTGTCTTATCTTTAAAATTCCAAACTATATCCCATGAAAAAAGACTATTGGATTCTGTTTCTTTTTGTCGTTGCAAAGTTTGCCCTTCAATACTCTCTTATAAGCCCCGAGTATGAGCTTCACCGGGATGAGTACCTGCATCTTGATCAGGCGAATCATCTTGCCTGGGGATATCTTTCAGTTCCGCCTGCCAATTCCTGGATAGCCTGGATCATTAAAATGTTGGGGAATTCCATATTTTGGGTTAAATTTTTTCCAGCCCTGTTCGGAGCATTGACGAGTGTCCTTACATGGAAAGTTGTGGAAGAACTCAAGGGAAGCCTGTTTGCTAAAATACTGGCTTCTACAGGAATATTATTTTCAGTACTTCTTCGGGTCAATATGCTGTTCCAGCCGACATCTCTGGAGATCTTTCTCTGGCTTTTCCTTTATTACAGCCTGATCAAATATTTCAATTCCCAAGAAGTAAGGTGGCTTTACACAGGAGCCGTTATTGTCGGAATCGGATTATTAAATAAGTACAATATTGCCTTTTCATTATTAGGGCTTATTCCTGTCTTATTATTGACGGAGCAAAGGAAGATTTTTATGCAGCCTCATGTATATTGGGCAGCTCTTTTAGCTTTAATTATTATTTTTCCAAATCTCCTCTGGCAGTATCAGAATCAGTTCCCGGTTGTTCATCATATGAAAGAGCTTTCGGAAAGGCAACTTGTACATGTAGACAGAATGGATTTTATGAAATCCCAGATTTTATTTTTTGCCGGAGTTATTTTTGTGATTATTGCTGGCTGGGGAGCATTGCTGTTATACAGACCTTTTGAAAAATACAGGTTTTTCTTTTGGAGCTATATCATCACGATCACTCTGTTTTTATTTTTTAAAGCAAAAGATTACTACGCAATCGGACTCTATCCTGTGTATATTGCTTTTGGTGCTGTTTTTCTCGGAAATGTATTTGAAAAAGGCTGGAAAAGATTTTTGAAACCGGTTAGCATCCTTATTCCAATACTTTTATTCCTGCCTTTGTATAATGTGGCTTTTCCAAATAAAAGTCCTGAATACATTGTGTCCCACCAAAGCCAGTATAAAAAATTAGGACTGCTTCGCTGGGAAGATGGAAAAGATCATCCGCTGCCACAGGATTTTGCTGATATGCAAGGTTGGAAAGAACTGGCTCAAAAGGTAGATAAAGAATATTCCAGATTGTCGAAAACCGGAAAAACCATGGTACTGTGTGATAATTACGGACAAACCGGAGCTATTAATTATTACTCAAAAGCTGGAGTCGTGGCGGTGTCATTTAATGCAGATTATATCAATTGGATAGATGTAAACAAAAAATATAAAAATGTGATCAGGGTTAAAGAAGCATCTGAAGCAGGAAAAGAACTTAAAGAATCCGGTTCCTTTTTTGAAATTGCAGCATTAAAAGATTCCATCACCAATCCTTACGCGAGAGAAAGAGGAACTGCAATTTTCAGTTTGCAGGGAGCTAAAATAGATGTTAATAAAAGAATTCAGGAGGAAATTATCGAAGTTGAAAATGAGTGGAAATAATTTTTAATAAAGTTGTAAATGATGATTTGCAGACAGGATAAAGCTAATAGATAAATATTATTGCAACTTTATTGCGTTAATTGATTTTAGGTTAACTTTGCATTATCAATTATCAATTATCAATTATCAATTATCAATTATCAATTATCAATTATCAATTATCAATTATCAATTATCAATTATCAACTAGACTATGGAAAACAAAAACTTAGATGTCATCATAACAGGTGGAAGCTATTCAGGATTATCTGCAGCAATGGCTTTAGGAAGATCATTAAGAAATGTCCTCATTATTGATAACGGAAAACCTTGCAACAGACAAACTCCGCATTCTCATAACTTTGTCACTCACGATGGGAAAACACCGTCAGAAATTGCACAGCTAGCCAGAAAAGATGTCGAAAAATACAATACAGTGCATTTTTATAACGGAACTGTAGCGAAAACACAAAAAACGATTGGAGGTTTTGAGGTTGAAATTTCCTCCGGTGAAAAATTTAAGGCTAAAAAACTGATCCTTGCTTCAGGAGTAAAAGATAAAATGCCGGATATTCCCGGGTTTGCAGAATGCTGGGGAATTTCTGTGATACATTGCCCATATTGTCATGGTTATGAAGTGAAAAACGAGGTTACAGGAATTCTTTCCAACGGAGATATGGCTTATGAATTTTCGAAACTGATTTTTAATCTGACTAAAAATCTCACGCTGTTTACGAATGGAAAAGCAACTTTTACCGAAGAACAGCTTGAAAAACTGGAGCAGAATACAATCATTATTAACGAGGATGAAATTGCAGGTATAGAACATACAAACGGCTTCATTCAAAGAATTATTTTTAAAAACGGAAAGGAAATTCCTTTACAGGCTTTGTATGCGAAAATTCCTTTTGAACAAAATATCAATGTTGATGATCTGGGTTGTGAAATAACGGAACAGGGATTTATTAAATTAGATATGATGCAGAAAACAACCATTCCCGGAGTTTATGCCTGTGGAGATAATGTAACCATGATGCGCTCCGTAGCCAATGCAGTTGCACAGGGTAATTTTGCAGGAGCCATGGTGAATAAGGAACTGTCAGATGAAGAATTTTAAAGGCTTTTTAATGCAATTAAAACAATCATAATATAGGATTTATTCATCGGTGTTTTCATTTTTTAGTGTTTAAAAATCATTTTTTCAATAGGGAAATCTCAATGAAAATTCCGTACATTTGGGGTGAAAATTTCAAAAACTAAAAGTAAAATGGATATTATTTTCGACCTGATTGAAAAGGAAAGACAAAGACAAACCCATGGTTTAGAGCTTATTGCATCAGAAAATTTTGTTTCTGAAAATGTAATGAAAGCAATGGGAAGTGTACTGACAAATAAATATGCTGAAGGATATCCCGGAAAAAGATATTACGGAGGATGTGAAGTAGTAGATGAGGTTGAAACTTTAGCGATCAACAGAGCTAAAGAACTTTTCGGAGTTGACTACGTGAATGTTCAGCCACATTCCGGTTCTCAGGCGAATGCAGCCATTTATCTTGCAGTTTTGAAACCAGGTGATAAAATCATGGGGATGGACCTTTCAATGGGAGGACACCTTACTCACGGTTCTGCAGTGAACTTCTCAGGAATTCAATATAATGTAGTTTCTTACGGGGTTCAGCAGGAAACAGGCCTTATTGATTATGACCAAATGCGAGAAGTAGCGTTGAGAGAAAAACCAAAAATGCTTATCGCAGGTTTCTCAGCGTATTCTAGAGATTTAGATTATGCTAAATTCAGAGAAGTAGCAGACGAAGTGGGGGCTACCCTTTGGGCGGACATCGCTCACCCGGCTGGTTTAGTGGCCAAAGGATTATTAAACTCTCCATTCGAACACTGTCATGTTGTAACTACCACTACTCACAAAACCCTGAGAGGGCCAAGAGGAGGTATGATCATGATGGGAAAAGACTTTGAAAATACATACGGTCACAAAACTCCAAAAGGAGAAATCAAAATGATGAGCCAGGTGCTGGACGGAGCTGTATTCCCAGGTATCCAGGGAGGACCTCTTGAGCATGTGATTGCAGGTAAGGCTGTAGCTTTCGGGGAAGCTTTGGATGTGCAGTTCGAAAATTATGCAAAACAAGTTAAAGCTAATGCTCAGGCATTATCAAAAGCAATGATCGACAGAGGTTTTGATATCGTAAGTGGTGGTACAGATAATCACCTGATGCTGGTAGATCTTAGAAATAAAGGGGTAAACGGTAAAGAAACCGAAAAAGCATTGGTACTTGCTGATATTACATGTAACAAAAATATGGTTCCTTTTGATGATAAGTCACCATTTACAACATCTGGTATCAGATTGGGAACTGCAGCGATTACAACAAGAGGATTGAAAGAAAACGATATGGATACTATTGCAGGATTGATTTCTGAAGTGGTAGACAATATCAAAAATGAAGAGGTTCTTGGATCTGTAAGAAAGAAAGTGAACGAATTAATGGAAGGTAAAGCTCTGTTCAATTACTAACAGACATTCCAATATCATATAAAGAATGAGCGGATTGCTCATTCTTTTTTTATTCAAATGGAAAAGAAATCGTATACCTTCGACGAAATTAAACAGAAACTGGTTAATTACTGTGTTTACCAGGATCGCTGCCATGCCGAAGTGGAACAGAAGATGAGGGAGTTTTTGCTTATTGATGAAGCGAAAGAAGAAATAATTTTATTTCTTCTGAAAGAAAATTATCTCAACGAAGAAAGATTTACCCGAAGCTATATCCGGGGAAAATTTTACATCAAACATTGGGGGAAAACCAAAATTAAAATCAATCTGAAACAAAAACAGATTTCTGAAAAGTTGATAAATTCCTGTTTTGATGAAATTGATGATGCTGATTATGAAAAAATAATCAGAAAAATTTATGATAATTATTATACCAAACAAACTGGCTTGAAAGAATATCAAAAAAAAACCAAAACTATAAAACATTTGATGAGTAAAGGTTTTGAATATGAGAAAATAATCGATATTTTTGGCTAAATATTAATAAATTAAAAAAAAACTTGAAGTATGACTTATAGAAAAAAAACAATCAGTTCATTGAAAAATATTGATATATAAACATTTAATAATTTTTTTAAAGAAAAACAGCTGATATCAGGAATTTATACAGGTAAATATCATCTTCATAAAGAGTTTATATGGTATGATTTTTGTCTCTGGATTTAGCTGTATCGAAATGAAATTGTTAGATTTTATTAATATAACATCAAATTTATTTTTGATTTCAACATATTGAAATAAATTTATTTATTTTTGCATGATTGTATCAGAATTATCTTTGATTTGGATAATCAGATATTATACTTAATTAAATATGAACACCAATACAGACAATGTACAATTCTCTTAGAAAAACAATATTTGGAGGGGATAATGTTGTCAATCTCTCAGACGTAAGATATCTTCCTAGATGGATAATTCTTGTAATAGACATTATTATTCTTGTAATATCTTTATTTCTTTCCACTTACATTATCGCAAAGATTACCAAGCAGGAATTTATATATCATGATGATAAAAGCCTGATTTTCGCTTTTATTATCCTTGTGAATGCTGCTTTTATGTATGTCTTCAAGACTTATGCCGGAATTATCCGCCACTCCACATTTATAGACTTATTTAAGCTTCTGATATCCTGTTTTTGCACAATGCTGGCTATCGGAACAATAAACATCTGCTATTTCTGGATCACAGGAAGTAAGTTTATCCTTACTCCTTATCTGATGCTTTATTTTGTAATTTCATTTATGGGATTATTTCTTTTCAGACTTTACGTAAAAGAGTTTTTCCATATTGTGAGAGAGTACAGAAGAAGCGCACTGAAAAAAAGAATTCTGGTATTGGGAATTGACGAGCAATCTATTGCTATTGCACGCGCTATTCTTGATAATCCGAGTTTACCTTATCAGGTAGTAGGTTTTTTGACACAAAGAACAGACTCCAAAAGAGCATCTCTGCTGGGAAAGCCAATTTATGAAAAAGAAAAAATAGAAGAAAACACCAAAGAAGACCTTATTATTGACGGCGTTCTTATTGTTAAAGAAATGATGGCCAGAGATGAGATGAATTCATGGGTGAATCTATTTTTAGAGAAAGATCTTAATGTCTTTAAAGCACCATCAGTACAAAAACTGAGAGACAGTGATCTTGGTGGGTCTATTAGAAACCTTCAGATTGAAGATTTACTAAACAGAAAACCCATCAAAATTCAGAACGAAAAAGTTAAAAGCAGACATTTTGATAGAACAGTATTAGTAACCGGTGGAGCAGGATCCATAGGGAGTGAGATTGTAAGACAGGTTGCTCTTTTCAATCCTTCATTGATTGTCGTTTTGGATCAGGCAGAAACACCGCTTTATGAAATTGAACTTGAAATGAGAGAAAAGTTCCCTCATATCGCTTTCAAATTTGTTTTGGGAGATGTTTCCAATCATCACAGGATGGAATCTCTTTTCCAGACCTATAATTTCTCAATGGTATATCATGCGGCAGCTTACAAGCATGTACCTTTAGTGGAGGAAAACCCTCATGAAGCCATCTTTGTTAATATATTAGGTTCTAAGATTGTTGCAAAACTATCCAGCAAGTATAAAGTAAACAGGTTCGTAATGGTGTCTACAGATAAAGCTGTAAATCCAACCAACGTAATGGGAGCTTCAAAGCGTGCCGCTGAACTTTTTGTACAATCGCTTCAGAATGTGGAAGGTAACGTTACCAAGTTTATTACAACAAGATTTGGGAATGTATTAGGATCCAACGGTTCTGTAATTCCCCACTTTAAAAAACAGATTGAAGCCGGAGGACCGGTAACAATTACCCATCCGGAAATTGTAAGATATTTCATGACAATTCCTGAGGCATGTGAACTGGTACTTCAGGCCGGAACAATGGGAGAAGGAGGTGAGATCTTTGTTTTTGATATGGGTGAGCCTGTAAAAATTATTGATCTTGCGAAAAGAATGATAAAGTTATCAGGGTTCGAACCTAACGTTGATATTAAGATCATCTATACAGGATTGAGACCGGGAGAAAAGCTTTATGAAGAACTCCTGAGTGACGATGCAAAAACACTTCCTACTCATAACGACAAAATTATGATTTCTAAAGATCCTTCAATGGGATTTGAAGATATAGACAGGCTTACTAAAGAAATTACCAAGGCTTCCCTGCGAAGAGATAAAGTGGAGGTTGTAAGGATTCTTAAAACAATAGTGCCGGAATTCCGAAGCAATAATTCAATTTATGAGGCTTTGGATAAATAGGAAGAAAATATAAATGTATATTTGCACAATTTAACAAGATAATGAAAGGAAAAATATTAGCATTAGTATTGGTGTCCTCTTTGGTGATTTCCTGCAAAGTGAACCCCAATGCTAAGAATGATTTAAATTATATGCAGAATATAGAACAGGTTGCAATTAATGCATCTGCGAAAAATTCAGCAAACACAATCCAGGTTGGGGATCAGTTGGTTATTCTGATCACTGCAAAAGATATGGATGTTGTAAAGCCTTTTAATCAGAATTATTCTTCCTCAGAACTTATCCAGACAAATGCAATGGCCGGTGGAAATACTCCTAATCAGGGAGCGACAATACTGTCAGGACCAACTTATATTGTAGATGCAAATGGAGATATTGACTTCCCTATATTAGGTAAACTGAATACATCGGATAAAAGTCTGACCGCTTTTAAAGACGAACTTAGAGAAAAAATGACGAGATATGTTATTAACCCAACCATTAATATCAGGCTCTCGAATTTTAAAGTTACAGTACTTGGAGAAGTCAACAGGCAAGGAGACTATACTATAGCAAACGGGCAGGCAACTATTTTAAATGCATTAGGTATGGCTGGTGACCTGACACAATATGGGAAAAGAGAGGACATATTGGTGATCAGAACAGAAAATGGCGTTGTTTCTCATGGCCGTGTTAATATTCAGGATGCTAATCTCATTAATTCTCCTTATTACAATCTGAAACAAGGGGATGCTATTATTGTTTCCTCAAGCAATACCAAAGACGTTTTAGCAAAACAAAATCCCAACACTGGACTTTATCTGACCGCTATTTCTATCGCGGTTACAGCAGTTGCCGTAGTAGTAAGTTTATTTAATAAGAAATAACGATTGATGGATAACCAGCGAACTTCACAATTTTCAGAGGAAGAAAACAACTTAATCAAGATTAATATTGGTGAAATTATAAAACCATATATCCGAAAATGGCCCTGGTTTATTATAAGTGCATTTATTGCTCTGGTAATAGGCTATATTTCATTGAAATTTATGGTTCCTGTATATGGTGTACAGTCTACAATTCTTATCAAGGATGCTAAAAATTCCTCTTCATCAGTTATGGCAAACGATTTGGGAGTTTTACCTGATTTATCCGGGATTGGAGGTCTTAAAACCAACAGTATAGCCAATGAAATTGAAGTTTTGAAGTCAAAGAAGATGATGAGTGAAGTGATCAGCAGCTTAAGTCTTCAAACAAATATTACAGCAAAAGGAAAAATAAGGACCTTAGAGTTATATAAAGAAACCTCCCCTGTAGAAGTGAGAGTAATTGGAGAGAAGAAAGATAAAGGCTCTGTAAATACAGTTCAACTTGCAATCAGTGGAGAGAAATTAACCTTGAGTGGTGAAAGTCTTAAGAAAGATATTGTAACAACTTATGGTAAGACAATAAGTCTGCCATTTGCCAACATTATAATAACAAAAAATCCTAAATTTAACCCTGCAGAAGTTAAGGGCTTAAATATAAACAAACTGACGCTTCAGATATCTTCTCTGGAAGCTGCTGTAAATAATCTTCAAGGGCCGCTTAATGTTGATCTTGTCAACAGAGAGACAACTGTGCTAAAACTTGGATATCAATACCCTCAAATATCAAAAGCCAAAGATATTATCAATAGCCTGGTAGTAGCTTATAATAATGATGCTATTGTAGATAAAAATTCAGAATCAAAAAAGACTTTAGATTTTATTGAGGATAGAATTAAAAAATTATCGGGTGAGCTAGGAGAAGTTGAAAACCAGAAAGAAAGTTTTAAATCTAAAAATAATCTTACAGATTTAGAAACGGAGGCTAAAATTAATTTAGAAAGTTCTGCCGCCGCCAGAGCCAAACAATTGGATGTGGATGCCCAGTTGGAGCTTACAACAGCTCTTATAGGTTATGTTTCCAAGCAAGGACAGTATCAGGTTCTGCCAGCCAATATTGGACTGAATAATCCTGAAGCAATATCGGGAATATCTGCATATAACCAACTTGTGTTACAGAGAAACAGGTTACTTGAATCAGCCACACCGGAAAATCCAACTGTTGTAGATGTTACAAAGCAGATTAATGCAATGCGTAGTTCTATTATGCAGACCCTTCAAAGAAATAGAGTCGGGCTGGAACTGGCAAAAAATGAATATATAGGAGAACAAAATAAAGTTTCGGGGAAAATATCAAAGCTTCCTTCTATCGAAAAAATGTTCAGAAGTATAGAAAGACAGCAGCAGATTAAAGAAAATCTGTATCTTCTTTTGCTTCAAAAAAGAGAGGAAACTGCTATTGCACAATCTATTATAGCTCCAAAAGCAAAAGTTCTGGATGCTGCATATGCTTCTCCAGTGGCAATTTCTCCAAAGACCAATGTTATTTTGACGATTTATTTAGTAGCTGGTTTGCTCATTCCTTTTATTATTATTTATTTAACAATGCTCTTCAATAATAAGGTTATTACAAAACATGACCTTGAAAAAATTGTACATGCACCTATTATTGCAGAACTACCAAGTCTTGAAAAAGGAGATTCTGAGATCGTTAAAATGAATGATATTACTCCTATGGCGGAAGCATTCAGAATTCTTATTACCAATATGAATTTTATGCTTTCAAAAGAGAAAAAAGGGAAAGTAGTATTTGTTACTTCAACCGTAAAGGGAGAAGGAAAAACATTTACTTCGGTGAATTTAGCTTTGACATTGGCCAATCCCAAGAAAAAAGCAATTATCATAGGATCTGATATCAGGAATCCGCAGCTTCAGAGATATAATCCTGCCAGAAAAGGACTTGCCGGGCTTACGGAATATCTATACAATGACGAGACTAAACTGGAAGATATTATTCATGTATCATCTTTTAATCCTTACCTGGATGTAATTTATTCAGGAATGATTCCACCGAACCCAACAGAATTGTTATCTAACGGCCGTTATGAGATCCTTCTAAGGGAATTGAAAGAAAAATATGAATACATTATTCTGGATACTGCACCATTGCTCCTTGTAACAGATACTTTCCTTATTGCGGAGCTTTCTGATGTAACCATTTACGTTTCCAGATCTAAATACACAGAAAAAGCATTGTTAGAATTTGCCAACAGCAATATTGATCAGAAAAAAATCAAAAATGTAGGATTTGTTCTTAATGATGTAAGCAGAGAAAATTTAGGATACAGTAACAAATATGGTTATGGTTATAACCAGCATACAGAACAATCTTGGTTTCAAAAAATAAAAAATAAATTTAGTTAATGGCAACAACATATAAAATAGCGGTTATAGGCCAGGGTTATGTAGGTCTTCCTTTATCTCTTGAATTTGCAGATCATTATCCTGTTTTTGGATTTGATATCAATACACAACGTGTTGATCAGCTTAATGACGGAAAAGATATAACGCTTGAAGCTGATGTTGATAAATTGGATACCGGACTAAAAAAATATAGGGAAACTAATGGATCTTTAGGTTATAAAGCAACAAGCCAGTTATCTGATATTGCCGAAGCTAATGTTTTCATTGTTACAGTTCCTACCCCTATTGATAAATACAATGCTCCCGATCTTAATCCACTGATTTCGGCCTCAAAGATGTTAGGAGAAATTATCAAAAAAGGCGATATTGTTATTTATGAATCTACAGTTTTTCCCGGGTGTACAGAAGAAGAATGTGTGCCGGTTCTTGAAAAATATTCAGGACTTAAGTTTAACGAAGACTTTTTTGTAGGTTATTCTCCGGAAAGAATTAATCCGGGAGATAAAGTAAATACGCTTACCAGTGTTAAAAAAGTAACTTCAGGTTCTACGGAAAAGGTTGCCGAAGAAGTAGACAATCTATATAAGAAAATCATTACAGCCGGAACTCACAAAGCACCTAGCATTAAAGTTGCAGAGGCTTCAAAAGCTATCGAAAATGCACAGAGAGATGTTAATATTTCTTTTGTTAACGAACTAGCATTAATCTTTGATAGAGTAGGTATCGATACGAATGATGTATTGGAAGCTGCAGGAACAAAATATAATTTCCTTAAATATAAACCAGGATTGGTGGGAGGACACTGTATCTCTGTAGATCCTTATTACCTTGCACACAAAGCAGAACAGCTGGGATATCATCCGGATGTGATCTTATCCGGAAGACGAGTAAACGATTCTATTGCAAAGTTTGTGGCTGCTAAAGTAGTGAAGCTTCTTATTGCAAAAGGTGGAGTGATCAAAAACTCTAATGCTTTGATCTTAGGAGTTACATTTAAAGAAAATTGTCCGGATGTAAGAAATACTAAGGTCGTAGATATCTACAGAGAGCTTGCTGATTATGGAGTAAATGTTGATATTTATGATCCGTGGGCAAGCAAGGAAGAAGTGAAACATGAATATGGAATTGATATTCTGGATGCTCTTCAGGAAGGTAAAAAGTATGATTCTTTAGTGATTGCAGTATCTCATAATGAGTTCCTGGAAATGGATCTGGATCTGCTTAAAAAAGAAAATGCAGTGGTTTTTGATACCAAGGCATGTTTAGACAGAAATCTGGTAGATGCAAGATTATAAAAGGTCATGAGCTATGATATCATAATCATTGGTGCAGGTTTGGTAGGTTTGGCTACAGCCTACCAGACTCAACTTAAAAATCCTGATTCTAAGATTCTCATTTTAGAAAAAGAAAATGATGTGGCATTGCACCAATCGGGACATAACAGTGGTGTAATTCATAGTGGGATTTACTACAAGCCTGGAAGCCTTAAAGCTAAAAACTGTATTGAAGGGTATAATTCCGTTATTAATTTTGCCGAAAAACATGGCATACGATATGACCTTTGCGGGAAGATCATTGTAGCTACTTCGCAGGATGAATTACCCCTTTTAGATAATATCTATAAAAGAGGAGTTGAAAACGGACTTCAGGATTTAAAATATCTTTCCAGAGAAGAATTTCGTGAAATTGAACCCCATTGTGAAGGAATAAGAGCAATCAAAGTACCACAAACCGGGATTATTGATTATCCGGGAATCGCCAAAAAAATAAAAGAACTTTTTGAACAGGCAGGTGGTGAAGTAAGATTCAAAAATGAAGTAAAAAATATCATTGATAAAGGATCTGAAATTATTGTAAACACCAATATTTCCGAATTTAAAACCAAAAAACTTATATCCTGTGCAGGATTGTATTCTGACAAGATAACCAAAATGACCAACGAAAAAAACGATGTGGTCATTATTCCTTTCAGAGGAGAATATTATAAAATCAAGGATGAAAAAAAATACCTGGTAAAACATCTTATTTATCCGGTACCTGACCCCAGTTTTCCGTTTCTCGGTGTTCACTTTACCAGAATGATTGACGGTAATATTGAAGCCGGTCCTAATGCTGTTC
Organism: Chryseobacterium sp. CP-77; assembly: GCF_036362765.1. Taxonomy (NCBI): domain Bacteria; kingdom Pseudomonadati; phylum Bacteroidota; class Flavobacteriia; order Flavobacteriales; family Weeksellaceae; genus Chryseobacterium; species Chryseobacterium sp. CP-77. Next base: position 2,399,540 of record NZ_CP143637.1, on the reverse strand, counting down.
TGGCCTTCAAAAAAGAAGGATACCATTTTTTCGATTTCAATTTCAATGAAACCATGCAAACCATGCTATGGCCGGGATTTAGAAAAATTGTAGCAAAATATGGTAAAACCGGAATGGGAGAAATGCACCGTTCACTTTCCAAATCCGCATTTACAAAAGCACTTCAGAAACTTCTACCGGAAATACAGGAAAATGATCTTATTGCTGGAGGTTCTGGAGTAAGAGCCCAGGCTTGTGACAGAAACGGAGGATTGATTGATGATTTTGACATTGTGAAAAACGGAAACATTATTCACGTCCGAAATGCGCCCTCTCCAGCAGCCACTTCCTGTCTTTCTATAGGAAATAAAATAAGTGAGCTGATCATGAATTAAACAATGCACATCTGCGTGCGCTCAAAAAACTAAAAATATGAAAATTCAAATGGTTGATCTTAAAGGTCAATACCTGAAAATAAAACAGGAGGTAGATATTAGTATTCAGGAATGTATTAATAGTACCGCATTTATTAATGGTCCTGCTGTAAAAGAATTTCAACAGGATTTTGAAAAATATCTGGGAGTAAAACATGTGATTCCATGCGCTAACGGAACGGATGCTCTTCAAATTGCCATGATGGCCCTTAATCTGCAGCCTGGCGATGAAATAATCTGCCCTGCTTTCACTTACGTAGCGACTGCTGAAGTTATTGGTCTTTTAGGATTAAAACCTGTAATGGTAGATGTAAATGAAGATACTTTCGATATACAGCTGGAAGATTTTGAAAAATATCTTACTCCTAATACCAAAGCAATTGTTCCCGTTCATTTATATGGGCAAAGTGCTGATATGGAACAAATTCTTAAATTTGCAGAAAAACACAACCTTTTTGTTATAGAAGATAATGCTCAGGCAATAGGCTCTGATTATACGTTTTCAGATGGGAACACAAAAAAAACGGGAACTATCGGACATATCGGATGTACTTCGTTTTTTCCATCAAAAAATCTTGGATGTTATGGCGATGGAGGTGCATTAATGACGAATGATGATGAACTGGCTTTTAAAATAAGAATGATTGCCAATCATGGTCAAGAAAAGAAGTATTATCATAAAGTTTTAGGCTGTAATTCAAGACTGGATACCATTCAGGCTGCTATATTGAAAATTAAGCTTAAGCATTTGGATGAATATTCAGCTTCCAGAAACAGAATGGCGGATTATTATGATGCAAATCTTGTAGGTATATCAGAAATTCAAACTCCTAAAAGAGCAGCGAATTCTACCCATGTATTTCATCAGTATACCCTTAAAGTGAAAAATGGACAAAGGGATGGATTACAAAAATATTTGGCAGAAAAGAATATTCCAAGTATGATATATTATCCTTTGCCCCTTTATAAACAAGAAGCTTTTCTTCAATATGTAGAGGAAGATTTTAGTCTTCCGGTTACGGAGCAGCTTTGCCAAGAAGTGATCTCTCTTCCAATACATACTGAATTTGACCAAGAAGTACAGGATCTTATAATTAAAGAAATTAAAAATTATTTTAAATAATATAAAACCAGATATGTTGGATTTTTTTGCACACGAAACAGCCGTTATTGACGAAGGATGTCAAATAGGAAACGGAACCAAAATTTGGCACTTTTCACATCTTATGACAGGTTGCATTTTGGGCGAAAAATGTAATATTGGCCAGAACGTTGTCATTTCACCCAAAGTCGTTTTGGGAAAGAATGTAAAAGTTCAGAACAATGTTTCCATCTATGAAGGAGTAACATGTGATGATGACGTTTTTTTAGGCCCTTCAATGGTTTTTACCAATGTGATAAATCCCAGAAGTGCAGTAAACAGAAAAAATGAATATCTGAAGACCCATGTTGGAAAAGGGGCTTCTATCGGAGCTAATGCAACTATCGTTTGCGGACACAATATAGGTCAATACGCTTTTATCGGTGCAGGAGCTGTGGTTACAAAAGAAGTTCCGGATTATGCATTGGTAGTGGGAAACCCTGCCAGACAAATGGGCTGGATGAGTGAATTTGGACAAAGACTTCAATTTGATACAGAAAATATTGCCGTTTGTGAAGAAAGTGGAGAAAAATACAAATTAGAAAACAATAAAGTTTCAAAAATTTAGAAACATACAAATGAGTGAAAAAATAAAATTTGCAGTCGTTGGCTGCGGGCATATCGGAAAAAGACATGCCGAAATGATCACCAGAAATGAGGAATGTGAACTGGTAGGATTAATTGATATCAAAGATAAATCTTTACTGGGAATTGAAAATTATGAAGTTCCTTTTTTTGCATCTCTGGATGAATTTCTGGCTTCAGGAATTGAGGTGGATGTCATCAACATTGCTTCTCCAAACGGATTCCATTTTGAGCAGTCTTATAAAGTGATAGATGCAGGAAAACACGTTGTGGTAGAAAAACCAATGGCTTTGAAAAAACAGCATGCCGAAAAACTTATTTTTCAGGCTTTGCACAAGCATAAACAAGTTTTTGCTGTAATGCAAAACAGATATTCACCCCCTTCCGCATGGGTGAAAGAAATGGTAGAAAGCGGAAAGCTTGGGAATATTTATATGGTTCAGCTTAATTGCTACTGGAACCGTGATGACAGATATTATAAGCCGGAATCATGGCATGGAAAGAAAGATCTGGATGGAGGAACTTTATTTACTCAGTTTTCTCACTTTATCGATATTATGTACTGGCTGTTCGGTGATATTACTAATATTCAGGCAAAATTTGCAGATTTTAATCATGCAACACTTACAGACTTTGAAGATTCAGGATTCGTCAGCTTTGATTTTGTTGATGGGGGAATGGGATCATTAAATTATTCTACTTCAGTATGGAATCAGAACCTTGAAAGTTCTATGACCATTATCGCAGAAAATGGATCTGTGAAAATCGGAGGACAATACATGGACAAAGTGGAAGTTTGTAATATAAAAGACTATGTAATGCCGGAATTGGCTCCAACTAACCCTGGAAATGATTACGGTGCTTATAAAGGATCTGCAGCCAATCACCATTTTATTATTGAAAACGTTGTAGATGTATTAAAAGGAAGAAATACCATTACTACGAATGCTTTAGAAGGATTGAAAGTGGTGGATATTATTGAGAGAATATATGATAAAAAGTAGAAATTTTTCATTATAGTTTTAAATTTTGGTAACAAGTAATTATTTCTCAGAAATACTTTCAGATAATCTGTTGCAAGATTGGGTGGGGCAAATTTTTAGAGAGAGATTTGACGTAAATGTTCAGGTTGAGTTCTCTGAAGATCATTTTTGTTTGATATTTTCTAATAAAGACCACTATGTAACTATTAATTTTACTAATAATGGAAGACAAGCATTTTTCAGGAAAGAAAATACTTTAAGTTATATATCCAGAGAGCTTATTTCAGAAACAATTGGTTGGGAAATTCCAAATGAAAATTTAGTTTTATTTGGAGTTACAGAAATAGACTGGTTTATCAGGAAAGAAAATCATGCTTTTACAATAAATTATGATTTTATATCATACATGATTTGGACTCTCAATAGATTAGAGGAATATGGAGTACAATCTGAAGATAAACATTCCAGATTTGAACTGAAAGATTCTCATTTATTCAATGATGAATTATACCTTCGGCCAATAGTTGATGAGTGGATTTATTTTATTGGAAATATACTTTTAGCCTCTGGTATTGATTGCAAACAAAATAGATTTTCTTATGAAGTAAGTCATGATGTTGATAAAATATCAAGATATATCAGTGTTCCAAAAACTAAATTCGTTACACTTTTTCTTATAGATTTAGTAAAAAGGCCTCAATTGGCTGTTTCTTATTTGATCAATAGGAAATTTTTTTTTGATAAGGAGAGTTCCAATACATTTGACTGGCTTATGGATGTTTCAGAGAAATATGGTATAATCAGTAAATTTTATTTTATTCCGGCCAGTACCTCTTTCAAATTTGATTTTAGATACAACTATACCGGTTTTGTAAAACGTCTTATAAAAAAAATAGACAATAGAGGCCATGAAGTAGGCATACATTATAGTTATAATGCATCATCAAAATCCCATATTAAAACAGAATGGATGAAGCTCAGAAAAATTTTATCAGAACTGAATATCCCAACAGATCTTGGAGGTAGAATGCATTATTTAAGAATCAATTTTCTTGAAACGCTGAGACAACTTTCCATAGTAGGGCAGAAATATGATAATACCTTAACCTTTCATGAAACGGGTGGCTTTAGATGTGGAACCTGTTTTCCCTATCAACCGTTTGATATCTATAATAAGTCAATTCTGAATATAGAAATAAGACCTTTAATTGTAATGGAGGGAAGTGTCTTAGATTACTCTAAAATAAGTATAGATGATGATAAAGCTCTTTATTACATAAAAAAATTAGTTTTTCAGTGTTACAAAGTTGGAGGGAGATTTTCATTACTTTGGCACAATGATGAATTTGAGAGTGAAAAAAAGAAAGAATTATACTGTCAGATCCTTGAATTCTGTTCAACCTTGAATATTACAAAGCAAGTATGAGAATTTTGATAACAGATGCAAATTATAAAAATTCTATTGCGATACAGCGGGAATTGCATAGAGAAAACGCGCACCAGATTTTTGCTACAGATAAAGAAGCCGTTTTTTTTACTAAAAGGTTGGGCTATTGTAAAGATTATATCATAGGAGGTTTAGAAGAATCTGTTAAACAAGTTAAACCCGAATTCATAATTCCTGTAGGAAGTGAAGCTGTGAAGATATGCTCGGAGAAATATAGAGAATTGTGTTTAATACCTACAAAAGAGAGCCTTGAAATAGCATTAAATAAAGATAAAATGCTAGTTTTGAATTCTCTAAGAGATGTAAATTATCCTGAATGCAGATTATTTTCAAATCTTGAAGAATTAAGGCTGTATAGCAGAGATAAAAATTGTGTTGTTAAATCAAGTAATGAAAGTTTAGCTAAATTTGATCCAATATATGTAAAATCAGGTTCTGAAAATGAGTTTAATGAAATCCAAACATATTTGTCAGGAGGAATAAAACTATTAATGCAGGAACGGGTATCAGGAGTAGGCAGAGGTTTTTTTTGTATTGCTAAAGAAGGTAAGATCATTAGTTACTATATGCATGAGCGCATTAGAGAAATACCAATTACGGGAGGATCCAGTACAGCTGCAAAGTCGGTTTTTTGTGAAAAGATGTTTAATATATCCAAACAGATTATTGAGTATTTAAAATGGTCAGGTCCTTTAATGATTGAGTATAAATATGATGAGGCTAACCAAAAATATAATTTGATAGAGTTAAACCCTAAATTTTGGGGCTCGCTGGATTTATCTTATGCCTTAGGACTTAATTTTGGTAAAACCCTAATTGAGGCTTATTCAAAGAATGTGGAAGAACATATTGAAAAAAAATATGAAGTTGGGAAAAAATTCTTTTGGGTTTTAGATGGAGATCTTTTGGTTTTATTTAAAACAGGAAAACTGTATAAAATAAAAGAATATTTTTATAAGGACTCTTATACGAATTTGTTTGAAAACTTTTTTGTTGATTCAATGAAATTACTATGGACGATAAAAAAAATGTTCGCAAAGTAAATGAGATGAGAAAAGGAATTTTTCATTTTCATAGTACCTATTCCTACGACGGAATTAATACGCTTGAAAAAATAATTAAAATAATAAAAGAAAAAAAACTTGATTTTGTTGTTTTAACGGATCATGATACAATAAAAGGAAGTGTAGAACTTCAGAAAAAGGCAAAAGAACAAAATCTGAATGTGGAGATTCCTACTGCTGCAGAATATAAAACTGATAGAGGAGATGTTATAGCATTAAATTTAAAAAACGAAATTACAAATATGAGATGGCAGGAGTTTTATAAAGATGCAAAAGAACAAAATGCTATACTTATTTTACCCCATCCATATGACGGACACAAACAAATAGAAGAATTGGCACAAGCCGTTGATGTCATAGAAGTATTTAATTCCAGATCTTCTGTTATCAATAACTACAAGTCTTATCTTTTGGCCCTACAATACAAAAAGCCTGTAATTTGGAGCTCAGACTCTCATATTCCTCAAACACTATTAAATGTAGTGCTAGGATATGAAAAAAAAGGTTTAAAGTTCCATGAAGCATTAACAAATGGCGAAGTTGCTCCATTATTTCTTAAAAAAAGTTCAGCTTCTGACGTTTTTTTCTCACAACTCAAGAAAGCCTATGTAAAGAAAAATTTTAAATTATTTATTTATATTGTATACAAAACTCTTTTTAAGAGAACTAAAGAAGATTATTTAAATTTATGAAAACAAAAATAATATCTTTTTTAGGTAGCAATATATTATCCCAATTAATATTACTGATTGCGGTTCCGCTCACAGGAAGAATTTATTCTGATTACGAAATTGGAGTGCTGTCGTTTATTTTATCAATTTCGGCTCCATTAGCCTATTTTTACACTTTGTCATACAACAAAGCAATTATGCTACCAGCAAAGAGTGAGGAATATAGTATGCTGTATGCTGTTTCCATTTTTTTAAGTATAACCATTTCATTAATTTCTTTTTTTGTTATACTTATTTCAATGTTATTTTTTAATATAGATTCTTATTTTTTAATTGTACCGTTGGTTGCATTTAGTCAGTCTTTATATAGTGCATCAAAAGATATTCTTATTAAAAAAGGCTTATTGAATATTGTAAGTACATCAATGATACTAAACTCTGTATTTGCAGTTATCATTATACTCTCTGGTTATTATATAAAACTATCATATTGGATTTTGATATCATCATATGTGATTCCTAATTTTATAGCAACTATATTTATAATGTTCTATCTGAAAATACAAAGAAGAAATTTTATTTACAGAGAGTTTTACAATATTATCATAAAATATAAATCCTTCCCTTTGCATCAAATGCCGGCATATTTTATTAATACTTTTAATGCAGAGCTACCCAGCTTTTTTATCAAGCACTATTTTGGAGAAGCGATCTTAGGTAATTATTTCTTGGCTTCTAAAATAGTTAATAAACCATTGAGCCTAATCTCTGAAAGCTTAAACGGGTTAATATACAAGGATTTATCAGAAACCAATAAAGCTAAGCTTAATAAGAAAATGAATACTTATGTCGGATTATTATTCTTAGTTTCTCTATTATTTGCTATAATATATTTAATTTTTGGGGAATACTTTTTTTCTTTATTTTTTGATATTAATAAATGGAGAAAAGCATTTGATATGAGCAAAATAATAATTTTCACTACTGTTATTTCTGCGTCTTTTTCACACTATTCGAGCGGTGTATTGGTTAAAAGGAAGAATAAAATTTTTCTTGTCTGGGAAGTAATTACTACTTTGGTTTTGCTTGTCTCGTTTTTTTTAGGGAAAAGCTCTACTATCGATCTATTTATATGGATTTATGTAGGAGTAATTTTATTTAGATATTTATTACTTTCTTTACTATTTAATAAGTCTTGATTTTTGTTGCTATGAAGTATTTTACACTATTAATATTTTTTATTATATATAAATTATCTTTAGATTATCTCTATGTTAATTCAATATCTGTACATTATGGATATCTTGGTTATGTAAGAGAATTTAGTCATACAATTAATAACCTTTCTTATGTTGCTATAATATTTTATACTTATTTTTTTAAAAAGATTTTAGAGAAGGATACTCCTGCAAGTTTAATTCTTATGGTGATATATTTATTATACTTTTTACCAAATTTAACGTTTTGCGTATATACTAATAATTTTGAATTCTTTTTATATAGTGTTATATATTGTGCTCTGCTCTTTTTGTTTTATATAAGATACGGAAAAGTAAAATATTATCAAATTTTTGACAGCTCACAATCAATGATATTGTTTAAAATTTTGTTATATACGGTAGTGTTGATGATGATTGTTTTTTCCGTTATATATAATGGCTTTAACATTAAATTTGATTTTGAAGAAGTGTATGAAATACGAGCAAAAGTCAGTGAATTAAATATGCCTTCATTTATTAATTATCTGAGGCCGATAGCAAGTATGTTTATTACAATTTCATTTATGTATTATTTGATACAGAAAAATGTTTTTCTAAGCTGTGTGTTTTTCTTCTTTGGCCTAATGATGTATTCTTTTGGTGCGCATAAAACAGATTTCGTATTATTGATATTGACCATACTTATTTATTTTTTTTATAAAAAAGAATACAACAAGTATCTTCTGCATGCATTTATTGGCTTCAATCTTATTTTGATATTTTTTGTTGAATTTGGAAGTGAAAGTGTTCAGATCAGTATTGCTGGCCTTTATTCAAGAACTTATTTTACCCCTACGTTGTTAGCCTATTTTCATTATGATTATTTTTCCACTCATGAATTACTTTATCTCAGAGAGCATTTCGGGCACTGGTTTGAAACCAATGTAAATCATAAAAATAATTCCCCTTATATAATAGCAGCAACTTATTTTAATGACCCGGATATGTCTTCCAATACAGGTTTGATTGGAAGTGACTATGCACAATTTGGGTGGGCTTCACTACTGGTATTTCCTCTTGTGAGAGCTTATTTTTTTAGAGTATTTGATATGTCAAGCTTTAAATTAGATGCAAGAATATATTTAATTTCCAGTTTTTCTTTTGGAGCTTTGTTTATCAATGGTGCTTTTTTTACAGCACTTATTTCGGGTGGTTTTTTAGCCGTTTGTTTTTTACTTTATTTAATGCCTAGATATACTAAAAATAATGAATAAAAAAATACTTCATCTTTCACCTACAGATATCCGATATGACAGCAGGATTTTAAAAGAGTTGAAGGCGGTTCAAAAAATTGAAAACACAACTTTGATAGCCTTTGGAATTGATGACTCTGAGGGACATAAATATGAAACAGAACAGATACCTTTTATTAAGGTGTTCAATATCGCTACAAAAAATCTGAAATTTTTACCAAGACCTGTCAGGTATTTTATTAATCTCATAGAGGCATTTATTAGAATGGTTTTTCCTGGTATCAGATACAAACCGGATATTATTCATTGTCATGATACCCTGTATCTGCCTATTGCAAAAATGATCAAATTATTTTGCGGTTCAAAACTAATCTATGATGCCCATGAACTTGAATCCGATAAGGCAGGACAATCAAAAATACTTTCAAAATATACTCTTTTCATTGAAAAAATATTGTGGAAAGATATTGATATCCTGATTAGTGTAAGCCCATCCATTATTGATTGGTATGATAAACATCTTGGGAAAAAGAAAAGTGTATTGATATTAAACTCACCGTTGCTTGACACTTCGTCAAAAGGAAATGGTAAAAACAATTATCTAAGAGAAAAATTTAATATCCCTGAAGGAAAAAAAATATTTTTATACCTGGGAATAATAAGTGAAGTAGGAAGAGGTGTAAATTTGTATTTGGATGTTTTCCAAAGAAAAGAAGTAGATTCACACATTGTTTTTATTGGCTATGGAGAATATGTTGATGAAATTAAAAAAGTAGCACTTAATAATGATAATATTCATTATCATGCGGCTGTTCCTCATCACCAGGTAGTAGAGGTGTCTACATCTGCAGATGTAGGGCTTTGTCTTGTAGAGGCTGTTTCTTTAAGTGATTATTATTGCTTACCCAATAAATTATTTGAGTATGCTTTTTCAGAATTGTATATTTTAGCGTCAGATTTTCCGGATATCAAAAAAATTGTTGATGAATATAATTTAGGAAAATGTAGCGGTTTAAATGCCGAAAGCTTATTTGAAATTGTAAAGGATGTTGAACATTCAGATCTGGAAAACAGGGTCAAAAAAGACCTTTACCCTCTTAGCTGGAACTTTCAGGAAAGTGAATTATTAAAAATGTATAATCATATTTTAAAAAATAAAGAATAAATAATAAAGACAAATGTGTGGAATTTTTGGAGTCGTATCAAAGACTCGTATAAACAAGCAAAAATTTCAAACTCTGGTAAAACATTCAGAACAAAGAGGAATGGATTCCAGCGGTTTGATCTATTATCAAAACAATTACTATAAAATAAACAGAGCAGATTATAGTATTGAAAAATTACTGAATAAAGTACAGCCGTATAATAATAATATTGTGTTAGGACACAGTAGGTTGATTACTAATGGCTTGGGTGATAATCAGCCTGTGGTGAGAGGAAATATATGTGCTATACATAATGGTATTATTGTTAATGAAGAAGAAGTCTGGAATAAATTATCAGTAAGCAGACAGCTGAAAATTGATTCTGAAGCCATTGTAGCCATTGCAGAAGAATTTCTTAGTAATAAGGAAAACAAAGTTGAAGATCTTCCCAAAGAAATACTTTCCTTATGTAAGGGAGTTATTGCATGTGCTCTTGTGCTGCCGGAAAAAGGGAAACTGCTTCTTTTTTCCAATAATGGAAGCCTGTATGTGGGGTATAATGACGGTAAAACTTATTTTGCTTCAGAAAATTATGGACTCAAAATTATTGGATGCGAGAATATCAGTCAGATAAAAGATGAAGCAATGATTCTTGATATTCCTGTTTCAGAAGAAAAACTCACTATTGTAGATGAGAAAAGCAGAGTGGAAAATCTAATTCCTGAATTTAAATTTAATACCATTGAAGAAGGTTTACTGGAATACAAAAAAATAAACATCAAGAGATGTACAAAATGTATACTTCCTGAAACAATGCCTTTTATAAAATTTGATGAGGCAGGAGTATGTAATTACTGTAAAAATTATAAACCAAGAAATAATCCGAAACCCAAAGAAGAATTATTTAAATTGGTTGAACCTTACCGAAGAAAGGGGAAAGAATTAGATTGTATCGTTCCTTTTTCTGGAGGTAGAGATAGCTGCTACGGATTACACCTTATTGTTAAAGAGTTGGAAATGAAACCTGTTACATATACCTATGATTGGGGAATGGTGACGGATCTTGGTAGACGAAATATCAGCCGTATGTGTGCAGACCTTGGTGTAGAAAATATTATTGTAGCAGCAGATATTTCACTCAAAAGAAAGAATATCAGAATGAATCTTGAAGCATGGCTGAAATCTCCACATTTAGGAATGATGGCAATGCTTACTGCAGGGGATAAGCACTTCTTCAGATACGTAGAAGATATTAAAAAGCAAACAGGAATCAATCTTAACCTTTGGGGGGTAAACCCGCTGGAAGTAACTCACTTTAAAACAGGATTTTTAGATATTGAACCTGATTTTGAGGAAAAAAGAGTATACAGCCATGGAGCAATGAAACAGCTGAGATATCATTCTAAAAGATTCAGAGCTATGATGCAGAGCCCGGGATATTTCAATAGCTCACTCTGGGATACTTTGTCTGGTGAATATTATCGTAGCTTCACAGAAAAACAAGATTATTATCATATTTTTGATTATTGGAGATGGGATGAAGAGCAGGTAGATAATACTCTTTTAAATGATTATGACTGGGAAAAAGCAATAGACACTACTACTACCTGGAGAATTGGAGATGGTACCGCTGCTTTTTATAATTATGTATATTATACTGTAGCTGGTTTTACAGAGCACGATACATTCAGAAGTAATCAGATCAGAGAAGGTCAAATGACAAGAGAAAGAGCGCTAGAACTTGTTGAAATAGAAAATGCACCGCGTTATCAAAACATCAGATGGTATCTGGATACTTTAGGACTTGATTTTGAACGTGTGATAAAAATAGTAAACAATATTCCAAAATTGTATAAACAATAATAGATGCTAATTATAAATGCCTATTTATAGATGAAAAATTTATTAATTTATAAACTGAGGTTTATTTTTATTTATTTGTTTTGTACCATCAGCACTTGCTTGATGGTACAAGCATCTGTAAGCAAAACATCATTAATATTGGTGGAACCTGTGTTCAGACAACAAAATCTGAAAACCACAGAAATTGTCAATCTCATCAATCATTACAATGATATTTTTGCTTCTGAAACAAAAATGGCAAACTGGCCCAATGCAGCTTATGATTGTGCCGCCTTTTTATATATCCCGATACAATATGGTTATGATACAAAAAATCAGGAAATTATAAAAAGACTGCAGATCCTTTTTACGTATGAAAGGCTGCTTACCATAAAGAATAGAGCAGATATAGATGATTTAAGCAAAAGAACTTTCTATTTTACAGTTTCCGAATATCTCAGAAGAAGCGGAATACGTGGCGATGCAGAAAAAACAAAAATGTTTAATTTCATCAGAAAGGAAATATTAAACTATTGGAACAATACTTATGCAAATATTTGGGAAGCAGAATCCAGGAAATTCTATGGAGTAAAGCAAAGAGTACAGTATTTGCTGAGTGGTGAATATAATGGAGATATGAGCTATTATAGCGCATTTACAGATCTTGAACTTTATATCATGGGAACTGGGGTTAGTCTTTCACTTATAGAAAAAGATGCCTCAATTACTGTTACCAGGGATTTGATAAACATTAGAAACCTCTTTTATCAGGTAATGCAGAAAAAAGTAGTATTTCAGGATAATGTTTGGTATCTGCAGCCAAATGTCTGGAAGGACCATCCTAATTTTCAGGATGTAGTCCTTAAAAAAAATCAGAGTGTTAATTGGGATGCTTCTCACTTTTCAAGGATGCCAGCCTATCTTCATATTCTGAAACTAGCATTTCAATCTGATGATACAAAATTTAAATATCTCAACAAGCTTAACACATTACTTTCAAAACAATTGTTGAATAATATTGCAGTATATAATCCTAAAGATGGAACTTATTCTTTCAATAATTTCGTTGATGGGAATAATAGCAACTTTAGAAGTAATCTTAAAAAAGGGGATAAGGGATTATCACCTTCTGAGGATTATACCCATATTTTCTATGGATGGTGGAAGATGCTGGATACAGATGAGGTGAATATGATGTATGAAAAAATTTCACTTAAATATTCATATTATTCTAATCAAAATCCTTATATCAATGATAATAAAGGGTATTTTCAAGAAATTATAAATTTAAAATAAGCACATACCTACTGATGAATATCTGGCTGATTTCCAAATATGCCTCACCGCCACAATACGCAAAAGTTCCCTCACGGTTGTTTTATTTGGCAAGAGAGTTTAAAAGACAGGGAAATAATACCCTCATGATAACTTCAGATTCTAATCATTTCACCCATTGTCCTGAAACTGATAAAATATATAACGATGAAGAGCAGGATGGAGTGGCTATAAGATGGATTAAAACTAAAAAATATATCAAAACCGCATCTATAGACAGAATATTGTCCTGGTTTGATTTTGAAAGAAAGCTTTTCTCAATGAAACTTTCCGGGATGGCAAAGCCTGATGTGGTTATTGTTTCTTCACTTTCTATTTTTACCATTATTTATGGTTATTATCTGAAAAAGAAGTTTGGAAGCTTTTTGCTTTTTGAAATCCGTGATATCTGGCCTTTAACGATGACGGAGGAAGCTGGGTTCTCAAAATGGCATCCTCTTGTTTTACTGATAGGGTTCATAGAAAAATTTGGATATAAGAAAGCTGATTTGGTTGCAGGAACAATGCCGAGGCTGGATTTACATGTAGAACAATTATTAGGGTATAAAAGACCTTTTCATTGCTCCCCATTAGGATTCGATCCTGATAACTATTCTGAAGACTTTTTAAAAGAAAAGAATCCGTTTTTGGAGGTAATGCCATCAGATAAAGTAATTATTGGCTATGCTGGGAGTATGGGAGTTACCAATGCATTGGAGCCTTTTATTGAAACAATAAAGACCATGAAGGAAGATCGTCATATTCATTTTGTACTTGTTGGAAGCGGTGATCTCAGAGAATCTTACGAAGAACAGCTAAAAGATTGTTCCAATGTTACATTTTTACAAAGAATCCAGCAAACTGAAGTTAAATTTTTCCTCGAAGCTTGTGATATTCTTTATTTGTCTACGAAAGATTCGAAAGTATGGGATTATGGGCAATCTATGAATAAAGTGGTTGAATATATGTTGGCTGCAAAACCTATAATAGCTTCTTATACAGGATATCCTTCCATGATTAATGAAGCGGATTGCGGTAGATTTATCAACAGTACATCTGCAGAAGATATTAAAAACGCAATTCTATTTTATGCCAATATGAGTTCCGAGGAAAGAATGACCATAGGCAACAAAGGGAGACAATGGATTTTTGAAAACAGAACGTATCCGGTACTGGGGAAAAAGTACATGGATGCTATTTTATTTCATTCCGTAAAGCAAAAGAAGTAGCTTTGCACTGGCTGAAATAAAAAATAGGCTTTATTTTGAAAATTACTGTTAATAATAATTTCATTGATAAACTATTCCTGTTATCTGTTATGGTAGGAAATACTGTTGCCATTTCTTTTGCAAAACCATTAGAAATGAATCCCAGGGACTTTTCTATACCGTATCGGATTTTTATTATTGTCTTTTCTATATTTATCATCTATAGAGAAAGAAAAAATATTAGTTTTAAAAATATTTCACTGGTAAGCCTTATTGGATTTTGGATTTTTTATATCATCAAACTTATCTATTCGTTCAATAATTATTCTTTTAATCAGGAAGTACTACAATCAAAAAATGAAGATATTTTCAGGATTTTATTTATAGTACTTGTACCAAGTATTGCATTATTATGTATTAATTACAACAAAGTAAATTTCAAAAGTATTACAAAACTCTGTATCTCAGTTTTATGTGCCCTTCTTGTTTTCAATTACATATATGGCTATATAAACTTAGATCATATTTTTAGTACATATTACATAATGTATGGCCATATTGGAGCCTCATTATTTATTATATCGTTATTTTTACTTTTATTTTGTAAAAAAGACTATAATTCTTATTTTTTATTCTTCTGTCTTTTATTAGGAATCTTTAATGTGATTCAATCTATGGCAAGAAGCCCGTTAATTGCGGTTTTTGTATGTTCTTTTTACCTTATTCTTTTGAAGGAAAACAAAAAATATGTGTTATATGCAGTTATAATGGCCTTGTCATTTATAGCACTGATTTTTCTCCACGAACAATATGGAGATGAACAAATAGCAAGCTTCAATAGAATGTATAAATGGATTGCCCAGGGAGATACATCAAGCAGAGGCCCACTATATAGAGGAGCCATTGAAATTTTTAATTCAAACCCTTTTTTAGGAGGAAGAATATTATTTAAGGATGGAGTTCACCCACATAATATCTTTTTAGAGCTTTTAATGGCTACCGGCATTCTGGGGTTAATTATTTATTTTCTAAAATTTTTGAAGGTATTCCAAAATGCTTCTATATTCTTGAACATAAAAAAAAGTAATATATACTATAAACTGATTTTTGCTTTATTTTTGCAATATTTTACACTCGTACAGACATCTTGTAATCTTTTTAATATACCGGAATTTTTGTACTTTAGTTCAATAATTATTGGGATTAGTAATACAGCAAAAACAGAAGAAACTGAGTAGAATCTCATGATGTATTATGACGAATGTATCTAACTTTTAAGAATGTATAAAAATTATTTAAAGAGGATTTTCGACTTTGTATTTTCTCTGATGGGAATTACCTTATTGCTTCCGATTTTTCTTATTGTGATGGTAGGATTGTTCCTATCCAATGATGGAAAACCATTTTTCTTTCAGTTAAGACCTGGGAAGAACGGAAAGGTATTTAAAATTATAAAGTTTAAAACAATGAATGATAAAAAGGATTCCAATGGAAATCTTTTATCAGATGCAGAAAGATTAACAGCAGTGGGTTCATTTGTCCGTAAAACATCTCTGGATGAAATTCCACAGTTAATTAATGTTTTGAAAGGAGATATGTCTCTTATTGGCCCCAGACCTCTTCTTGTACAATATCTGCCGCTTTATAATGAGCATCAGGCAAGAAGACATGAAGTGAGACCCGGAATTACCGGCTGGGCACAGATTAACGGTAGAAATGCTATTTCCTGGGAAGAAAAGTTTAATTTAGATGTCTGGTATGTGGATCATGTATCCTTTATTCTGGATCTAAAAATAATATTTCTTACTATAAAGAAAGTTTTTATAAGAGAAGGTATTTCAGCCGATGGACACGTTACCATAGAACCATTTCAAGGAAATTAAATAATAGCTATGTATTTATTTGGAGCAAGCGGACATGGAAAGGTAATTGCAGATATTGCTGCTGCTAATGACATAAAAATTAAGGCATTCATAGATCAGGATGTCACTAAAAAGGAATGCTATGGATTTCCGGTTCTGAATAATTTACCGGATGATAAAGAAAAACTTATTATTTCAATTGGAAATAATCTGACCCGTAAGAAAATTGCAGAACAGATTAATCATGAAATGGGCACTTTAATACATCCCAAAACAATCATTTCAGGTTCTGTGAAAATAGAAGAGGGAACAGTAGTCATGGGAGGCGTGGTCATTAATGCAGATACGGCCATTGGAAAACATTGTATCATCAATACCAATGCATCTGTAGATCATGATTGTGTGATTGAAGATTTTGTTCATATTTCTCCTAATTCAGCACTTGCCGGAGGAGTGGAAGTAGGTGAAGGCTCTCAGATTGGAATAGGAGCTTCTGTAATCCAGGGAATCAAAATAGGAAAATGGTGTGTAATTGGTGCAGGTGCGGTCATCATTACCGATGTTCCCGATTATTCAGTTATTGTGGGAAATCCGGGGAGAATTATCAAGAAAAATATTATATAAACAAGTTACTAATCAAAAATATGAATACTAAAATCTGGCTGTCCTCACCGCATATGGGAGGGAATGAACAAAAATACATCAACGAAGCATTTGAAGAAAACTGGGTAGCTCCGTTGGGACCTAATGTTAACGGATTTGAAGGTGACCTGGAGCAGTTTTTAGGAGGAAGTGTCAAAGTGGCTGCGCTGTCTGCAGGTACTGCAGCATTACACCTTGCTCTTATCGAATGCGGAATTGTACATGGCGATGAGGTAATCTGTCAATCCATGACTTTCTCTGCTTCAGCTAATCCAATTGCGTATTGTGGAGCAACTCCTGTGTTTGTTGATAGCGAACCGGTTACATGGAATATGTGCCCTAAAGCGCTGAGAGAAGCCATCGAAGACAGAATCCAAAAAGGAACAAAACCTAAAGCAATCATTGTCGTACATCTGTATGGTATGCCGGCAAAAATGGACGAAATTACTGCCATTGCTCAGGAATTCCAGATACCTTTGATAGAAGATGCTGCTGAAGCCCTTGGCTCAACTTATAAAGGACAGGCTTGCGGAACATTCGGACGTTTTGGGATTTTAAGTTTTAACGGAAACAAAATTATTACCACTTCCGGAGGTGGAGCTTTGGTTTGTCATACTCAGGAAGATAAAGATAAAACCGTTTTCCTTTCTACACAGGCCAGAGACAATGCTCCCCACTATCAGCATTCACACATCGGTTTCAACTACAGAATGAGCAATATTGTAGCAGGAATAGGAAGAGGACAGATGGAAGTGCTTAAAGATAGGGTTGCAGCCCGTAGAGCAATGCACAATTTCTATGTTGACCTTTTCCGCAATATTGAAGGGGTAACTGTACTCTCAGAGTCGAATGATGATTTTTATTCCAACCACTGGTTATCTGCAGTGATTGTTGATCCGGAAATGACAGGAAAAAACAGAGAAGGTTTAAGACTTGCATTTTTAGAAGACAATATAGAATCAAGACCGCTTTGGAAACCTATGCATTTACAGCCGGTTTTTGAAACTTCTCCTTATTATGGCGGGAATGTTTCTGAAAAACTTTTTGATAACGGATTATGCCTTCCTTCAGGCTCTAATCTGTCAGAGAATGACAAAGAAAGGATAGCAAAGGTTGTTCATTCTTACTTTGGACTTTAATATTATTTGAATTTAATGAATCAGTACAAATATTGGAAAAAAGTTTTTGATTTTGCCTTAGCGGCATTATTGATCCTTTTTCTTATGCCTGTGCTGATTATTTTATTTGTGATTGCAAGTCTGGATACATCTTCCAACGGAATCTTTTTTCAGACCCGGATAGGGCAGTATGGAAAACCTTTTACCATTTTTAAAATTAAAACAATTCATGAACAGAAGAGAACATGCTCAAAAATAGGGCAGACTCTCAGAAAATTTAAGCTCGATGAATTTCCGCAATTGTTTAATATTGTAAAAGGTGATATGAGTTTTGTAGGTCCCAGGCCTGATATTGAAGGGTATTACGATAAACTTGTCGGAGAAGACAGGAAAGTTCTGGAGCTGAAACCCGGGCTTACCTGTGAAGCAAGTATTAAATACAGAGACGAAGAATACCTTCTGGAAAATCAGGAAGATCCTTTAGCTTACAATGATGAAGTGTTATTTCCGAACAAAGTAAAAATGAATCTGGAGTATTTTGAAAAGATGTCTTTCAAAAACGATATCAAGATCTTGTTTAAAACATTAATAACCACATTGAAATAGAGTTTTTAACTATTATGAAAATTAAAGAAACCCCGCTTAAAGACTGCTACATCATAGAGCCTACTATTTTTGAAGATGAAAGAGGCTATTTCTTTGAAAAGTTCAACGAAAAAAAATTTGAGGAACTTACCGGAATGAACGGGCACTTTGTGCAGGATAATATTTCCAGATCTTCCTACGGAGTATTAAGAGGCCTGCATCTTCAGAAAGGAGAACATGCCCAGGCAAAACTGGTTTCCTGTCTTGAAGGAAGCGTTTGGGATGTGGCTGTAGATCTTAGAGAAGATTCTCCTACATTCGGAAAATGGTTCGGAATAGAACTTACTGCTGAAAACAAATTACAGTTGTATGTGCCGAGAGGTTTCGGACATGGTTTTGCTGTACTAAGTACCCATGCTGTATTTTCTTATAAATGTGATAATTTTTACAATAAAGAATCAGAAGGCAGTGTAAAATTCAACGATCCTGATCTTAATATTGATTGGAAGGTTGATGAAAAAGATGCCATACTTTCCGAAAAAGATCAGAACGCTCCCGGATTTAAAGAAAAAAACTTTTAAAGCATATCCCTGAAAACCACTTTTATAAAGTGGTTTTTATTTTTTAATCCTAACTCTCCAATATTTTGTATCTTTGCAGACTCAAAATCAAAACGATGCGTACAAAATCTGTAGGGAAGAAGAAAATCAATGTAGTCACTCTTGGATGTTCCAAGAATGTATATGATTCTGAAGTATTAATGAGCCAGCTGAAAGCCAATGGCAAAGAAGTGGTTCATGAAGACCGTGGGGACATTGTGGTCATCAATACCTGCGGATTTATTGATAATGCCAAAGAAGAATCTATCAATACCATCCTGGATTATGTTGACGCTAAAAACAGAGGCGAGGTCGAGAAAGTATTTGTTACAGGATGTTTATCTGAAAGATATAAACCGGATTTGATCAAAGAAATTCCGGATGTAGATCAATATTTCGGAACAAGAGATCTTCCGGTACTTTTGAAGCATCTGGGAGCAGATTATAAACATGAACTGGTAGGAGAAAGATTAACAACAACTCCCAAACATTACGCATACCTTAAAATTTCTGAAGGCTGTGACAGGCCATGTTCTTTCTGTGCGATCCCATTGATGAGAGGAGGTCACGTTTCAACGCCAATCGAAAAACTGGTGTTAGAAGCTCAGAAACTGGCTAAAAAAGGAACGAAAGAATTGATTCTTATTGCCCAGGACCTTACGTACTATGGATTGGATCTTTATAAAAAAAGAGCACTGGGTGATCTTTTAAAAGAATTGGTGAAAGTAGAAGGAGTGGAATGGATTCGTCTTCACTATGCTTTCCCAAGCGGTTTCCCTGAAGATGTTCTTGATATTATCCGTGAAGAGCCTAAAGTATGTAATTATATAGATATTCCTCTTCAACACATCAATTCAGATTTACTGAAATCTATGAAGAGAGGAACTACCCATGAGAAAACAGATGCCCTTTTAGGAAAATTCAGAGAAAAAGTTCCTGATATGGCCATCAGAACAACGCTTATTGTTGGGTATCCTGGTGAAACAGAAGAGATATTTCAGGAGCTTAAAGACTGGGTAAGAGAACAAAAATTTGACAGATTAGGCTGTTTTACCTATTCTCATGAAGAGAATACGACAGCCCATGTTTTAGAAGATAACATTCCGCAGGAAGTAAAAGAGGCAAGAGTAGAAGAAATTATGGAACTGCAGTCTCAGATATCATGGGAAAAAAACCAGGAAAAAATAGGTAAAGTATTCAGATGTATTTTTGACCGTAAAGAAGGTAATTATTTCATCGGAAGAACTGAGTACGATTCACCGGATGTAGATAATACGGTTTTGGTTTCAGCTGAAGATACTTATATTTCTATTGGTGAATTTGCAGACGTGAAAATTACTTCTGCCGAAGAATTTGACCTATACGGAGAATTAGTTTAGCTAAAGGCTTACTAATCAAGTGAAAATAGTATTTCCGAATTAAATTATTAATGAAAATTAACATAGAATTTTCTCGGTAGTATATTTCTATTTTATTGATAATCAAATGATTATTGTTTTTTTATGTAATTAAGAATTTTTAATTTTCTTTATAATGTATTTAAAATCGAAAATTATGCTTAAATTTGCACAAGAAGCAATATTTTTAAATCATGTGCTTTCAGCAAGTTAATCATTAAATAAGCTAAAAGTCAATTGAAATAGTTATTGTATTATTTTGGTTTATTTTAATGTTCACAAGTTGAGATGTATCATCTCTTTTTGGAAATATTGATGAAAAAAAATGTAATTAAAAATCTTTAAAAACTTATGAAAAAATTTTTATTAACAGCAATTATGCTTGTTGGCCTTTCGGCTGTTTCTAAAGCTCAACAAGGGCGAGTGGGGATTAACACAACCACACCTGCCGCGACTTTAGATGTAGTAGCAAACACTACTGACAATGCTAGACCTGATGCGTTATTGGCCCCTCGTTTAACAAGAGCTCAGCTAACAGCCAAAGATGCTGCGTATACAGCTGCTCAAAATGGTGCTCTTACTTTTGTAACTACTATAGATGGTACAGCCTCAACAAAAACTGTAAATGTAACAGCAGTTGGGTTTTATTACTATGATGCACCATCCAGTACATGGAAAACATTAGGTGGAGGCGCTGCTCCTGCAACTCCATTCAGAATGAACTTAGCACAAGCGGCTTCTACTGCTTATGACTGGACAAACTCTAATTTTGATTATTGGGAGTTTACCAGTGGAACACAACTTACTTTACCGACCCCTACCGCTTATAACGGAAGAACAATCTATATAAGAAACCAAACAGGTGGTACTTTACAGTTTACAGGTACCGACGGTGTTGCTACACCTAAAGGTATGACTTCTCTTACGGGAATTGCTGCTATACAGATTTATAGTAACGGTACAACTTGGTATCTTGTTTCAGGTAGAAATTAATATATAAAAACATAAATTAAAATGAAAAATATTTTCTTAACTATAGCAGGTGGAGTATTATTGTTCCTTAGTGCAAATGTTAATGCCCAAATTATAACTAATGGGAACACTACATCAGCCCTGAATAATACAAACTATTTCATGGATGGTAGTAATTTTGAAGGATTAGCAAACCAAAGCTATGGTAGAGGTTTAGGGTTTCCTAGAACAAATTTAACTACTTTTACTTTTGATACTTCTCCAATGGATAATACTGTTATTGTTTCTGACTTTGACGGTATGGTAGTATATAATACTGCTACTGGAAATACAGCAGCAGGTCAGGGTGTAACAACAGCTGTTGCTCCTGGATTCTATTATTTCTCCAATCCAGGTAACCCAGGTAATATTACCAACGGTAGATGGGTACCAATGGGAGGTTCTGGTAAAGTAAATGTACTTACCACTGAAACTGTTACTGGTACTTTGGTAGATAGCAAACAGGTTTATGCAATTAAAGGAACCTTTACAGCAAGTGGGACTTCTACAGCAGTTAGTATTCCTTCTCCTACAGGGATGACAGCAATGTATGCAATCACTATCTATAAAGCAGGTACAAACATTGTTTATGATAGAAGTTTATATTCCTATACAATAGCTACTACAGCAGGTAATGCAATTACAGGTTCTCCTAGTATGTCTGTAGTATATCCAAGTGGGACATATGATTATGTTTTAGAATATTTGAAATAATATAATACTTAATTATATAATAAAAACCAATGAGAAATCATTGGTTTTTTGCTTTTTACAGAGAAGGATGTTCTTTTATTTTTCGGGGTAATACATCGTGATTAAATCACTTTTTGAGCAATTGAAATCAAATATGGGCTGATAAATGAATCAGACTTTACATTTTAACAAAATAAAAAGGTGTTAAAAATCAATTGCTGAATCTCCACAGATGAAGCTAAAGCACTTCTGACAAAAGTTTTTCCTAAAGTTGAATTTTAAGACTTTAAAATTTTTAAAAAGTAGTTTTGAAATTTTATTTTAACTTTGTAGTTTTTGTAAAGTGTTGATTATCAATACTTTTTAAATTTGTAGTTTTTAAATTATGCATGAATTAGTTAATTATGTTAACTTTTTAAGCCTTTTTTTAACGTTTTTTAACAGTGTGACCTAAAACCCCTGTTTATAGTGCTTTGCAAGGATTGTTAACTTTTTATTAGTGTTTTGTTAACTGTTTTTAACATATCGAGTAGGGTTTTCTGAAGATTCCTGATACTTTTGTCCCGTCAAAACCAATAAAAGTTCAAAATGATGAAAAGATTCATTCTCGTAATCATAATGATGATTTCAACCCTAGGTGTTTACTCTTTTACAGGTAATACCTTAGATGCGAAAAAAACAAGTTATGCATCGTACTACCACGATAGATTTAACGGTAGAAAAACCGCTAGCGGAGAGATCTTTGATAATTCAAAGTTTACTGCAGCAAACAGAACGCTTCCATTTGGAACAAACGTTAAGGTAACCAACCTTAAAAATGGTAAAGAGGTAATAGTGAGAATTAATGACAGAGGGCCTTACCATTCATCAAGATCTTTAGATATGTCTAAAGCTGCGTTCGATGAGATTGGAGATATCAATCATGGTACTATTCCGGTCGAATATGAAATTGTCGATTAATTTTATGATTTAAATTAAAAAAAGCCAGCTGATCAGCTGGCTTTTTGTATGGATAAATATAGCATTGATTATACATCCAATTCCAATAAAGCAGGACAATGGTCAGAATGTACTGCTTCCTTTAAAATGACAGCTCTGCTGAGCTTATCCTTTAAGCTATACGAAGTGAAGTTATAATCTAACCTCCAGCCTTTATTTCTTTCCCTTGAGTTTTGCCGGTAGCTCCACCAGGTATAATTGTCAGGTTCATTGTTAAAGAACCTGAAACTGTCAATCAGTTCGCATTCATTGATAAAATTGGTCATCCATTCCCTTTCCATAGGAAGAAACCCTGAAACATTCTTTAAACCGACAGGATTGTGAATATCGATAGCCTCATGGCAGATATTAAAGTCTCCCGATATAATCAGGTTAGGAATTTCTTTTTTTAAATTCTTGATATACTCCAGAAAGTCATGGCAGAACTGCATTTTAAAATCCAGCCTCTCAATATTAGATGCAGAAGGAACATATACCGAAATCGCAGAAAATCCGTCAAAATCTGCACGGATGATTCTTCCTTCATTGTCATAGCTTTCGATACCACAACCATACTCTACGTGGTTGGGTTTTATTTTTGAGGCAATTCCGACCCCGCTGTAGCCTTTTCTTACCGCTGAGTGCCAATAACTGTGATATCCCAATTTTTCAAGACTTTCGATGTCTATCTGGTCGTTTCCGGCCTTGCTCTCCTGAATACAGATAATATCCGGATCGGCAGTTTTCAGCCAGCCCAGAAAATCTTTCGTAAAAGCCGCCCTGATTCCATTGACATTGTAAGTGATTAATCTCATAAACAAAATAAATTTTTTCAAATGTAGGGAAATAAAAAAAGCCGGCTCTGAATTTCAAATCCGACTTTTATATACTGAGTAAGTGATTTTAATTTTTAAAAACTGTTTTACCGTCTTTTGTCAGTTCTATTTCCTCGCCTTTTCCTCTCAGTTCATAATGGTCATTCTTGTACCATATTCCTGATGCAGGCTTTTGTCCCTGAAGCTCAATGGTTTCATTGTTGAACACTACAATAGCCGTATTTTTGGTATTGTTGAAAGTCATATCCAGGGTTTTCCCATTCTTGTCTTTCGAAGTACTTTTTACAATTTCATCCTGAGTACCTGAAACAGCTGCAGAATCAGATGGCTTGGATACAACACTGTCTACAGAAGCGGAAGTGGAATCTGTTGTTGTCTTTTCTTTATTACATGAGGTTAAAAATAATGCTGAAAATGCTGCTGCAATAAAAATGTGTTTTTTCATAAATAGATATTTAATGTTGTCTGTTGATATGCAAAATAAGTGCCTTAAAAAAGAGGCGGAAAAAATCGAAAGATTTTTTCCGCCTTTAAACCCAAAATTAAATAAACTATGAAAAAAACTACTTGGGTTCTAAAATGCTGATAGGAATAATGCACTCTTCAAGTGAAATTCCACCATGCTGGTAAGTTTCTTTATAGTAATTAACAAAATGATTGTAATTTTTAGGATATGCCAGGAATATATTGTTTTTAGCAAAAATATATTTCGAACTTAGATTTCCTTTGGGCAGGAAAAGCTTTTCCGGGTTGGTAATGGCCCATACATCACTGTCATCATACGTTAAGCTTTTACCTGTTTTATATCTGATATTCGTAGACGTTTCTCTGTCTCCTACAACCTTACTTGGCTTTTTAACGTATACCGTTCCGTGATCTGTTGTGATCACCAGCTTATATCCGTTTTCTGCAGCGGTCTTAATGATCTTCAATAAAGAAGAGTTTTCAAACCAGTTGAAGGTAAGGGAACGGAAAGTTTTATCATCACGAATCAGCTGGTCTACAATATGATTGTCTGTTTTTGCGTGGGACAGGATATCAATAAAATTGTAGACAATAACCAGCAGGTCATTATTTTTATGCTGGTTGAAATCGTCATAGATCTTTCTTTCAAAATCAGCGTTCAGTACTTTAAGATACTTCATAGACTTTGAGCCAAGACCTATTCTCTTCATCTGATCTTCCAGGAAGTCGCGCTCAAACTCATTTTTATTTCCTTCTTCATTATCATTAAACCATTTATCAGGGAAACGTTTTTCTATCTCAGACGGCATTAATCCCGCAAAGAAAGAATTTCTTGCATATTGTGTTGCTGTAGGAAGAATACTATAATAATAATCTTCCGATATTTTATTGTAGTATTTTGTAAATAACGGTTCAATGACTTTCCACTGATCATAACGAAGATTATCCACCATCAGCAAAAGAACCTTCTCTTTTTCTACTTCAGGCTTCACTTTTTCCTTGAAAAGCGTGTGGCTCATCATCGGTTTGTCTGAATCTGTAAGCCAGTTTTCATAATTTTTCTCAATGAATTTGGCAAACTGAATATTGGCTTCCTCTTTCTGAGATTGAAGAAGATCGGCAAATTCATTGTCTGCTACCTTATCAAATTTAATTTCCCAGCTAAGGATCTTTTTATAATATTCAGCCCATTCCTGGTAGGTTCTCAAATAAGAAAGTTCCATGGAAAGGTTTCTGAATTCCTGCTGGTATTGTAAAATCGTTTTTTGTTCCACAAGATTATCCTGCTGAAGATTTTTCTTCAAGGACAGTAATATCTGATTGGGATTTACAGGCTTTAATATATAATCGGCAATCTGGGAACCGATCGCCTCTTCCATAATGTGTTCTTCTTCGCTTTTGGTTACCATGACGATTTTTAAGGCATTATCTTTTTCCTTAATCATAGGAATTGCCTCCAGACCGGAAATGCCCGGCATATTTTCATCAATTAGCGTTAAAGCAAATTTCTCTGAATCCATAAGCTCCAAAGCCTCATTGACATTGTTAACAGGGGTTACCTGATAACCTTTCTTTTCTAAAAATACGATATGAGGTTTAAGTAAATCTATTTCATCATCGATCCATAATATCTTTTCTGACATAATTTATTTTTTACATGGTTATTCTATCAAAATGTTGACCAAATCCTTTTAAAATCTCACAAATTCAAAAGATTAAAAGTTAAATATAAGTTAAATGAAAATAGCGTAGGATAATTCACATTTTCACTTCACTTAATCAGTGGTTTTTATATACTCCAAAGCCTTTTCCAGCACTTCGTCTTTTCCGTTTTTTATCCCTTCAATACTTGGTTTTACCAGAATATCGGGAATGATTCCTATTCTTTGGGTTTCCCTGCCATCAGGATAATAAGCACCAAGGCCTGTAAACCGTGTATCGAGATCAGCAATTTTAAACATAATGACATCTCCGTTGGCTCCTGAAGTATTACTCCCGATAATTTTAGCTTTCGGATGCTGTTTGAACATCATTGTCGTGGTTTCTGCCTGGCTTTGTGTATTCTCATCTACTAAAACGATGACATTTCCTTTATAGTATTCAGGATTTTTCCTGCCGGTGACATTTTTTCTGCTGTAGAATTTGCCGGGATAGCTGGTATCAGGAAAAGTAAACTGATAATAGATTACCGGGTTGGAAAGAAGAAGAAAGCTTAAGGGTACAATCGTTTGTTTTGGATAATTCCTGAGATCAAAGATAATGGATTTTGTGGATTTTAAACTGCTGTACATCTCATCAAGATCATCTTTTTCTATCATTCCCATATTAACATATCCGGTTGTCTTTTCATCATCCATCAGTTTCCACTTTTTTACAACAGGTTTCTTTTCACGAATAATATTCTTACTAAGATATGTTCTGGTTTTTATTTCTATATTTTGTCCTTCTCTTTCAATCTTTAAAGAAACAGAATCATTGTTAGTGAAAAGCAGCTTGTCTTTTATTTTGCTGACCTTACCCCATGAGTTGGAGGCAGGTACATACTTTCCCAAACTGTTGATCATCTGCGGAATGGTTTTTCCTTCAATATCATAAATGACATCTCCGGTAAGCAGCGGGCTTTGATGTCCGTGCCGTGTGTCATTAACTTTTGTAATCACTAGTTTTCCTTCAGCATAAATATATTCTACAGGAACTTTTCGTTGCCCATACAGATGAAGCTGAATCTCCTTTGAAGAAAGGTAAGCGTGTGAATCATCCGTTTTAGCCACGAGTTCTGCTAATGTTAAGTGAAAATTTTCATCATTATCAACCAATAGAAATTTGGGAATCATTTCTGTAAGTACATCATTCCAGTTCTGATCGGTTTCATATTTATAAGGAAAGAAATATTCCACGTAATTCCAGTATCTGAACAACTCCAGTAAACTAATGGCTGTGGAAGTGAATTGAGAACCATAGGATTTTTCATTCCTGAAATATATTTTTCTTCCCCCTTTTCCCACATAGTGATTGTCTCCAAGATTTCTGTTTTTTTCGATGTAACGAAGCTTTTGAGATACATCATCAGAGAAAATTTGTGAATTGTCCATCCAGCGTAGATCAAAATTTTTAAGGAAATACACCTTCTGATCTTTAACTGAACATTCTTTGCATGGCGGAACTTCTCCCAGGCTCTCAATCCATTCAGAATAAAAATTATTGAGAGACTGCTTATCATTAATATTTTCAAGTTCATTGATTTTTTGAAAAAGCTGCTTATCCCAGTTAAGATTTCCCTTTGCCACACGGGGATGGTAATATTTTAAAAATCCCCAAATCCTGCAAAGAGATTCCAGCTTTTGGGTCTCAGTGATGATCTGTGCGGAAAAGTTCAAACTTAAAAGTAAAAAGAGGAAAAGTGAGAAGCGTCTCATTAAAGGTTGCCGTGTTTTCTCTCAAAGATAATCCTTTAATATAACAGACGCAAAAGGTTTTCAAAAAATCTCGAATTGATAATAAATAGATATTTAGGAATTTCTGAAGATGATATGAAGATGTTTTTGATGAAAAATATTTGGTGTATCATCATGTTATCCCAAAATCTTAATAGTAATTTAATAAAAGGCTAAATTTTAAAATGCCTAACTTTGTTTACTAATACTGAAGTTTCAATGCAGAATAAGCTAAAAATCATCAACGATCCTGTTCACGGGTTTATCAAAATTCCACACGAAATTTTATTTGATATCATTGAGCATCCTTACTTTCAGAGATTGAGAAGAATCGGTCAGACCGGACTTCTGAACCTGATATTTCCAGGTGCTACCCATACAAGATTTCATCATGCTCTTGGAGCGATGCATTTGATGTTTACAGCTTTAGAAACATTGAAGCAGAAAGGAGTGAAAATTTCTGAGGAAGAAGAAAAAGGGGCGATGCTTGCCATTTTGATGCATGATATTGGTCATGGTCCGTTTTCACACGCATTGGAAAGTATGCTGATGGATGACTGGCATCATGAAAATCTTTCTTTGCTGCTGATGAATAAGCTTAATGAGGAATTTGAAGGCCAACTATCCATGGCTATTGAAATGTTTCAGGGGAAGTATCACAGAAAGTTTTTTAACCAGCTGATCTCTTCCCAACTGGATGTTGACCGTTTGGATTATCTTAAAAGAGACAGTTTTTTTACAGGTGTTTCCGAAGGAAATATTAATACCCAGAGAATTATCTCTATGATGAATGTCTGCGAAGAAGGCGAACTGGTGATTGATGCAAAAGGAATTTATTCCATTGAAAATTTCCTTACTGCCAGAATGTTTATGTATTGGCAGGTGTATTATCATAAAACTTCAGCCTTGGCAGAGTTTCTTTTGGTTAAAATCCTTGAAAGGGCAAAATATCTGATTTCCCAGGGTGTAGAACTTCCGGCAACAGACAATCTGAAATATTTTTTATACCGTGAAAAGAGCGGTGCCACAGATGAAGATATTGAAAGATTTACTCAGCTTGATGATAATGATGTAATTCAGGCCATGAAAGAATGGCAGAATTCAGAAGATTTTGTATTGTCATACTGGTGTAAATGTGTAATTCAGAGAAATTTGCCTAAAACAATTATTTCATCACATCCGTTTGATGAGAAAATAATTGATGAAAAAATAAAAAAGAGCAATGAATTTTTCGGAATCGATAATGGTAACGAATTGGTTCATGAAATTAAAAGAAAATTATTGCCTTATCACGCAGAGAAACAGCCAATCTATTTACTGCATAAAAACGGAAAAAGAACCAGGCTGCATGAGTCGGAAGATCAGCTTTTATCAGGATTAATCGTGAATAAGACGACCCGCTATATCCTTATGTTTCCAAGAGATATCTCCGGACTGGACTCTTAAAGAATATTAAAATTTACGATCTGAAACTAAAACATGTTTGCAAATTATAGAATTTCTTATCTTTGCAGAATATGGAATTCACAGCTTCGCAAATTGCAAGTTTTATTGACGGAAAAATAATAGGTGACGAGAATGCACTTATTACGGGAGTTTCACCAATTGAAAATGGGGAATCAGGACATCTTTCTTTTATAGCACAAGATCGGTTTTCTCATTTTTTGGATAGCTCAAAATGCTCTGTTATCATCGTTTCGGAAAAACTTCTGGAGAAAAATCATTATAACCCTACCTTAATCGTTGTAAAAGATGCCTATCTTTCTTTTCAGATTCTGATGAATTTATATCAGGAAATGCAGGGAAGAAAAGAAGGTATTGAAAACGGTTCATCTATTCATGATACCGCTGTTATAGGAGATAAAGCGTATATCGGGGCATTTACTTATGTTTCCGAGAAAGCTAAGATCGGGGAAGGATCACAGATCTATCCACATGTATATATAGGAAAAGGAGTGAAAATTGGTAAAAACTGTAAGATAGACAGTGGTGCCAGAATTTACGACTACTGTATTATTGGAGATAACTGTGTGATTCATTCCAACACGGTAATCGGAGGAGACGGTTTTGGTTTCCAGCCAACGGCTGAAGGCTTCAAGAAAATACCGCAGCTTGGAAATGTAATCATTGAAGACGATGTAGAAATCGGGTCAAACTGTAGTATTGACAGAGCCACGATTGGTTCTACAATAATAGGTAAAGGGACCAAGATTGATAATCTGATTCAGATTGCCCATAACGTGAAAATTGGTCAGAACAACGTTATTGCTGCACAGGCAGGAATTGCCGGTTCTACTACTATTGGCGACTGGAACCAGATTGGAGGTCAGGTAGGTGTTGTAGGACATATTAAAATAGGGAATCAGGTGAAAATTCAGGCTCAGAGCGGTGTGAATTCCAGTGTTAACGATAGAGAAACATTGTATGGTTCACCTGCAATCAGTTACAATGACTATTTAAGGAGTTATGTTCATTTCAGGAATTTACCTGGAATTGTAAATAGAATAAATAATCTTGAGAATAACTCAAAAGATAATACTAATGAGTGATATGCAAAAAACACTTCAGCAAGAGGTAACTCTTTCTGGAATTGGCCTTCATACAGGTAAAGAAGTAAAACTTACCATTAAACCTGCTAAAGAAAATACAGGTTTTGTATTTGTAAGAACAGACCTGGAGGGACATCCTCAGGTAGAAGCTGATGTAAATTATGTTGTAGCAACCGAAAGAGGAACTACATTAGAAAAATTAGGGGTAAAAATTACCACTTGCGAACATCTTCTGGCAGCCCTTGTTGGTTGTGATATTGATAACGCAATTTTAGAAATGGATGCCTCTGAACCACCAATTTTGGATGGATCCTCAAAATACTTTGTGGAAGCTATCGAAAGTGTGGGAGTAGCAGAACAAGCCATTGCAAGAGAATATCTTGTTGTAAAAGAGGTGCTTACCTACAGTGATCCGGCTACAGGTTCGGAAATCACAATCATTCCTTCAGATACTTACGAGGTAACTACTATGGTAGATTTTGGGACTAAAGTATTAGGTACTCAGAATGCTACTCTTAAAAATATTTCAGAATTTAAAGACGAAATCTCATCAGCAAGAACATTCAGCTTCCTGCATGAACTGGAAATGCTTTTAGATCACGGTTTGATCAAAGGAGGAGATATTTCCAATGCTATTGTATATGTAGATAAAGATCTTACCCCTGAAACTACAGAAAAATTAAAGAAAGCCTTTGGGAAAGATAATGTATCGATAAGACCCAACGGTATTCTTGACAATCTTAACTTAAACTATCCTAACGAAGCGGCGAGACACAAATTACTGGATGTAATCGGTGACCTTGCTTTGGCAGGAGTAAAAATAAAAGGTAAAGTTATTGCTAACAAACCGGGACACTTTGTGAATACTCAGTTTGCGAAAAAACTAAACCGCCAGTGGAAATTGCAGAAAAAGAAAAACGTTCCGGATTTTGACCTGACAAAAGAACCAGTATTCGATATCAACGGAATTATGAAGCTTATGCCTCACCGACCTCCGTTCTTATTGATCGATAAAGTTCTTGAACTTTCAGACTCTCACGTAGTAGGTTTGAAAAATGTAACCATGAACGAACCTTTCTTCGTGGGACACTTCCCTAAAGAACCTGTAATGCCTGGAGTTCTTCAGGTAGAAGCATTGGCACAGACAGGAGGAATTCTTGTATTGGCCAGCGTTCCGGATCCTGAAAACTATTCTACTTATTTCATCAAAATTGATAAGGTGAAATTCAAGAGAAAAGTAATTCCGGGAGATACTCTTATATTCAAAATTGAATTGATAGAGCCTATCAGAAGAGGAATTGTTCATATGCAGGGATATGGATATGTAGGAGACACTGTAGCAGTAGAAGCAGAGCTTATGGCTCAAGTTGCAAAAAATAAAGTTGATTAAATGATTCATCAATTAGCAGCCGTAGATAAACGTGCGAAAATCAGCAAAAATGTAATCGTAGAACCTTTCACTACCATTGCAGGGGATGTAGAAATTGGAGAAGGAACATGGATTGGTCCTAATGTAACCATTATGGATGGCGCAAGAATAGGAAAAAACTGTAGGATTTTTCCTGGTACTGTAATCTCTGCAATTCCTCAGGATCTGAAATTTGATGGTGAAGATACCCAGGTAATTATCGGTGATGATACAACAATCAGAGAGTGTGTTACCGTAAACAGAGGGACAAAGGCTTTAGGATATACTAAAATAGGAGCGAACTGTCTTATTATGGCTACCTCACATATTGCCCACGATTGTGTTATCGGAGATCACGTTATCATTGTAAACGGTTGTGGTATTGCAGGCCATGTGGAGATTGGAGATTATACTGTAATGGGAGGTTTATCAGCAGTTCACCAATTTGGTAAAATCGGAAAACATGTCATGATTTCCGGAGGTACTCTGGTAAGAAAAGATATTCCGCCTTACGTAAAAGTAGCAAGAGAGCCTATGTCTTATGCCGGTATCAATTCTGTTGGTTTAAGAAGAAGAGGATTTACCAATGAGAAAATCTTTGAAATCCAGAAAATCTACAGAGCCATCTTCCAGATGAAGATGAACGTTTCACAGGCTATTTCCCATATTGAAAAAGAAATGCTTCCAACGGCTGAAAGAGATGAGATCTTGCAGTTTATTCAAAACTCACCAAGAGGTATCGTAAAAGGATACGGAACCGGTAAAGAGAGTAACTGATGAGAAATGCTAAAAAGCAAATTTGCAAATCTGCCTGTTTGCTTGCCAGCCAATACAATTTAAGTAAAAAAAGATAATATATATTAATGGCAACAAGTAACGATATCAGAAAAGGGCTATGCATCGAATATAGCAATGATATTTATAAAGTAATCGAGTTCCTTCACGTAAAACCGGGAAAAGGACCTGCTTTCGTAAGAACAAAATTAAAGTCAGTGACAAACGGTAAAGTAATTGATAATACTTTCTCTGCAGGACACAAAATTGATGAAGTAAAAGTAATCACCAGAAAATTCCAGTATCTGTATGATGATGAGAACGGATTCCACTTCATGAACAATGATGATTTCTCTCAGTTATACATCAACAAAGAAATGATTGAGAACTCTCAGTTTATGAAAGCGGGTGAAGAAGTGACTATCATTTTGAAAGAAGCTGATGAAACTCCACTTTCTGCTGAACTTCCACAATCAGTATACCTTGATGTTATTGAAGCTGATCCGGGTGTAAAAGGAAACACAGCAACCAATGCTCTTAAAAACGCAATCGTTGAAACAGGAGCAAGAGTAATGGTTCCTTTGTTCATTGAACCGGGAGACAGAATTAAAGTAAGCACTGAAGACGGCAGCTACTTAGAAAGAGTAAAAGAATAAATAAAATTTACATAAATTCGGTTTGCATCAGCACTCCGAATTTTGTTTTATAAGAAAATCTATTGTTATGAGATTCCATTCTCCGCAAAAGCTTAAAACCATTGCAGATTTAATAGGCTCTGCATTTGTAGGACCTGAAGATTTCGAAGTATTGGGCACCAATGAAATTCACATGGTAAAACCAGGTGATATTGTTTTTGTGAATCACCCTAAATATTACGACAAAGCATTAAACTCTGCAGCCACTATTATTTTAATTGATAAAGAAGTAGATTGCCCGGAAGGCAAAGCGCTTTTGGTTTCTGATGATCCTTTCAGAGACTTTAATAAAATCAATACCCATTTTACCAGAATCTATAATTTCACGGAAGAACTACACGATGTTGAAATAGGAGAGGGAACAAAAATCCATTCTTCGGCAGTAATCGGAAACAATGTGAAAATCGGGAAAAATACCTTAATCTTTCCTAATGTTGTCATTGGTGACCGTACGGAAATCGGAGATAACGTAATTATTCAGTCCAACACCGTTTTAGGAGGTGATGCATTTTATTACAGAAAATTAAATGGAAATTTTGACCGTCTGATTTCTGTTGGAAATGTTGTTATTGAAAACAATGTGGAGATTGGAAACGGCTGTACCATTGACAGAGGAGTTACAGACTCTACCATCATTGGAGAAGGCTCCGTTTTGGATAACCAGATTCAGATCGGACATGATACCGTTATCGGAAAAAAATGTCTGATTGCCTCTCAGGTAGGAATTGCGGGATGTTGTATCATCGGAGATGAGGTGACATTATGGGGACAGGTAGGAATCGCTTCCGGAAACAAAATAGAGTCGGGATCTGTACTTTTGGGAAAAACCGGCGTCAACAGAGATCTTGAAAAAGGAACCTATATCGGGATGTTTGCAGAAGATTTTAAAACTTATCTGAAAAAAGAAGTAAAACTGAGAAATCTCAAATAAACAATTCCAAAGGTTTTATCTAAAATCAAAGAAATTTGAGTAAATTTGTGAGCATTAATAAAATAATAAATAAATTAAAACAACAATAAAATGTCAATTTTAGTAAACAAAGATTCTAAAGTAATTGTACAAGGATTTACAGGGAACGAAGGAACTTTCCACGCTGGTCAGATGATTGAATACGGAACAAACGTAGTAGGTGGTGTTACTCCGGGAAAAGGAGGTAGCGAGCACCTGGGAAAGCCGGTATTTAATACAGTAGCTGACGCTGTTGAAAAAGCAGGAGCAAACGTAAGTATCATTTTCGTACCACCGGCATTCGCAGCAGACGCTATCATGGAAGCTGCTGAAGCAGGGATCAAAGTAATTGTATGTATTACTGAAGGTATTCCTGTAGCTGATATGGTAAAAGTAAAATCTTATATCGCTGACAGAGACTGCAGATTAATCGGACCAAACTGCCCTGGAATCATTACTTCTGAAGAAGCTAAAATTGGTATTATGCCAGGTTTCGTTTTCAAAAAAGGAAAAGTAGGTATCGTTTCAAAATCAGGAACGCTTACTTATGAAGCTGCTGACCAGGTAGTAAGAGCAGGTTACGGTATCTCTACTGCAATCGGTATCGGTGGTGACCCAATCATCGGAACAACTACAAGAGAAGCATTAGAGCTATTCATCAACGATCCTGAAACTGAAGCTGTTGTAATGATCGGTGAAATCGGTGGAGGTCTTGAAGCTGAAGCTGCAAGATGGTACAAAGCAAGCGGATCTACTAAACCGGTTGTAGGTTTCATCGCCGGACAGACTGCTCCAAAAGGAAGAACAATGGGACACGCAGGTGCTATCGTAGGTGGTGCTGAAGATACAGCTCAGGCAAAAATGGAAATCATGAGAGAAAACGGTATCAACGTTGTTGATTCTCCTGCTGATATTGGTGCTACTGTAGCTAAGATTCTAGGATAATATAAAACCCAGCATATGAAAAAACTTTTATTAGCCTCAGCTTTAATGTTTTCTGCTTTATCATTTGCACAAGTGCAGTGGAAAAGTACAAGATTTGGAGTAACAGGAGGTTTAAACTACTCCAGAGTATCTAACGCCCATAATCCTTCAGGCCCAAGATACACTTTCCAGGCTGGAGCTTTGGCATTGATTCCCGTAGGAAAGGCAAACCAATTCTTTATTCAACCTGAAGTTCTGTATTATGGTGCAGGAGAAACAGGAAAAGATAAAGATGCTAAAGGTGTAAGTGGTTATGACGCATTATATGCTAATAACTACCTGAGTGTGCCTCTTTATTTCAAAGGATATTTTTCTGAAGCAGAATCAGAATTCTTTGGATTGATAGGACCTAGATTTAACTTCTTGCTGAGCCAGAACGTTAAAGATGCTCCTGTAAGCAGACCTTATTATGATCCCGATGTTACTGATCCTAACCAGCCGGCAGGCGTAAACGGTAAGGCCAACAGTTTTAACTGGGGACTTGGTCTGGGTGTAGGATATAGCTACAAAAGACAACTTGAAGTAGCTGTAAAATATGACTTAGGTCTAAGCGATACTTATCCTGGTCTTGCTAAAGAAACCAAGGGTACTGATAAGAAAAAATCAGAACAGGTAATTGCACTTACTTTAAGCTATATATTCAAATAGAATATTTCAGAATATAAAAAATCCCGGAAACGCAGTTTCCGGGATTTTTATTTTATATCAGTTGGCAAACCAACGTTCTCAGCTTTTGGCGCTGCTTTACATTTTGATTACCCTTTAATCCACTTCCAAAGCTCTTTTAACGTAGCTTTATTTCCATACATTAAAATTCCTACACGATAGATTTTGCCGGCAAGGAAGATCATGAAAATAGTGGTTACCAGCAATAAGGTAATAGACAATGCAATCTGCCATGCAGGAACTCCAAACGGAATTCTCGCAATCATAGCAACCGGTGAAGTAAACGGAATGATGGATAACCAGAAGCCTAAAGGACCTTCCGGATTGTTCATCAGTGTAAAGCTTCCATACATACCTAATGTCAGCGGTAAAATAGCAAATAAAGTAAACTGCTGGGTTTCTGTTTCGTTATCTACTGCAGACCCAATGGCTGCATAAATAGAACTATAGAAGATATATCCTAAAAGGAAAAATACGATGAATACAAAAATGATGAGCGGGAAGTTCAACTCCAGTAAACTGTGTGAAATCTGGGTAGCAAGCTGTCCCATATCCAGTTTACTTGCCATCTCCTCATTTCCCCCCGGAATATTCTTCTGAAGAGGAGAGAACCCTGTATTGAGTACCAATGCACCAATAACAGACATGGTAATCCAGATCAGAAACTGGGTCAGTGCAACCATGGTTACTCCCAGAATTTTACCCATCATCAGTTCAAAAGGTTTTACAGAAGAAATGATGATCTCTACAACACGGTTGTTTTTTTCTTCAAGTACACTTCTCATCACCCTTACCCCGTAAATAATGATGAACATAAAAGTAACATACATCAGTACCATACTCAATCCGGATTTCACCCCGAAAACAAGATCCGAATCCTCTTTATTATTATCCGTAACGTTGATGGTTTTTAAGCTGAAGTTTTTATCAAGATCGTTTAATTGAGTTTCCTGAATACCAAGCTGCTTGATCTTTTCTTTTCGGACAACATTACTGATATCAGATACAATTCTCTGTTTTGTGTCAAACCCTATTTTACTGTTGATAATCAGTCTGGTTTCTTTTTCAAGCTCATCAAAATTCTGGTTTTTCAGCTGTGGAAGAATCAGGATGCCATCGAGAGATTCATTCCCTTTTAGATTGTTAATCTTGGACTTTTCATCCGCCGCAGAAACAAAAACATAGCTTAATTTATCATTTGATTGAAGCTGATTGGTAAACAATCCGCTCTTATCAACCACTTCTATGATGCTATGTGATTCATTCGCCTTAAACATTAGCCCGACTACTGCTCCGAAAGCAATAATCAGGACAGGGGCAAGCAGGGTCAATATGATAAAAGATTTTTTCTTAACCTGGGTAAGAAACTCTCTCTTGGTAATTAAAAAAATATTATTCATAAAATTAAGAATGGTTACTTACAGCATTAATAAACACCTCATTCATACTTGGGATTCTTTCGTCGAATGATCTCACTTTACCTACCTGTACAAGATCAAGAAGAACATTATTCTGGCTCTCCTCATTTTTCAGGTCAAAAGAAATAAGATTGTTTTCATTGGATAAATTGAAGATCTCATATTTGTTTCTGAAATTTTCAAACTGATCATTGCTTACTTCAGAAAGCGTAATCCCAAAAATATTTTTCTTGAATTTTTCCCTTACATCAAAAACCCTTCCGTCAATAATCTTCTTTGAATTGTTGATCAACGCAACATAATCACACATTTCCTCCACACTTTCCATTCTGTGGGTAGAAAGAATGATGGTTGTTCCGTTATTTTTAAGATCAATGATCTGATCTTTGATTAAGTTGGCATTCACCGGATCAAAACCTGAAAACGGCTCATCAAGAATTAAAAGATGAGGCCTGTGAAGAACAGTAACTACAAACTGGATTTTTTGAGCCATTCCTTTAGAAAGTTCAGAAAGCTTCTTCTTCCACCATTGATCAATGTTCAGCTTTTCAAACCATTTTTTGGCTTCATTCAAGGCATCACTTTTTTTCATGCCTTTCAGTTCCCCGAAATAGAGAATCTGGTCACCAACCGTCATGTTTTTGTACAGTCCTCTTTCTTCAGGCATATAGCCAATATCTTTAATATGGCCTGGATTAAGCTTTTGGCCATTGATATGGATTTCTCCGGAATCTGCCTGAGTAATTTGGTTAATGATACGGATAAAAGAAGTTTTTCCGGCTCCGTTCGGACCTAAAAGGCCATAAATACTGCCTTTCGGGACATGGATGCTGAAATCATCCAGGGCGACCTTTTTTCCGGCATTATAGGTCTTTTTAATATGTTCAGCTTTTAGCATTAAATCGTTTCTTTTTACTATTAGTATGAAAAAGTCCCGAAAGTTACGGAAATATTAAAACAGAATTAATGTAAAAAGAAAAAATCCTGATGATTATCAGGATTTTAATTTATTGTTTCACGATTTGAGTAACTTTCTGTGTGTTGTCACTTAAAATATATCGGATCATATATTTTCCGGGCTTCAATTTTTCAATATTAATCTCTCCGGAATTCATATTTACCGTATAACTAGCGACCTGCATACCCAAAATTGAATAAAAAGTCACGCTTTTGATTCTTAAAGAAGAATCTTTTGCCTTAATGATAAGGAAATCCTTTGCAGGATTTGGATAGGCAAGCAATACACCATCATCTGCTTTTTGAGTGATGGAACCCGGCTCTCTAAGCTGAGCTTTGAAATTGTTGGAAAATCCAACAAAAGTGCCTACAAATAGAAATAAAAGTAAAAGTTTTTTCATCAAATTTATAATTTCTCGAATATATTAAACAAATGTAATACATTCTGCAATTTCGTACAATAGTTTTTTGCAGAACTTATATTAAATTTGTAGAAACTTATTCAAAAAGTATTCCAAAATGATACATTCAAGAAATAGAAGACTTAGAGTTAATGAATCTATCAGAGGTTTGGTAAGAGAAAATGTGCTTACAACTGATGATTTTGTAATGCCTATCTTCGTAATGGAGGGCGAAAACAAGCAGGAGGCAATCCCGTCTATGCCTGGAATTTTCAGGCGCAGTATAGATTTAACGGTGAAGGAATGTAAGGAATTATTTTCTTTGGGGGTAAAAGCTGTCAATTTGTACATGAAAGTGTCAGAACATCTGAAAGACAATACAGGAAAAGAAGCCTGGAATAAAGACGGATTGATGCAGAATACCATCAAAGCTATTAAAGATGCCGTTCCGGGAATGGTTGTAATGCCGGATGTAGCCTTAGATCCTTATTCAATCTACGGACACGACGGGATCATTGAAAACGGAAAAGTTGTAAATGATGCTACCAATGATGCACTGGCAAGAATGTCAGTATCTCATGCAGAAGCAGGAGCAGATCTTGTAGCACCAAGCGATATGATGGATGGCAGAGTAATGGTTATCCGTGAAGCTTTGGAAGAAAGCGGATTTACAGATGTAGGAATTGTAAGTTATGCTGCCAAATATGCAAGTTCTTTCTATGGCCCTTTCAGAAGTGCTTTAGACAGTGCTCCGAAAGACGATATGGAAATTCCGAAAGATAAAAAAACATATCAGATGGATTTCCACAACTCACGCGAAGCCTTGAATGAAGTATTTAAAGATATAGATGAAGGGGCAGATGTGATTATGATAAAACCGGGACTTCCTTACCTGGATATCGTTTCCAAAGTACGTGAAGCCATTGATCTTCCGATTGCAGTATACAATGTAAGCGGAGAATATGCCATGGTAAAAGCAGCTGCCCAAAACGGCTGGCTGGATAATGACAAAACGATCATTGAAAGCTTGACCTGTTTCAAAAGAGCTGGTGCAGATATGATCTTTACTTATTTTGCAAAAGAAGCAGCTATTCTTTTAAATAAATAATGATTAAACTCATTCCAATAAAAAAGAGACTACTCAATCGGTAGTCTCTTTTTATTTCTAATGAGGTGATGATAATTTTTTACAACCATCCTTTCTTTCCATAGACATACGTGTCATCGAATTGTTTATCGCTCATAAAAAGATAGAGAATTCCCTCAATAAAAGGAATAATTGAAGCCGCACCAAAAGTAACGACATTCAGAACCAGCTGAATAATTCCCTCCTTCGTATATCCAAGATAAAATTTATTTAAAGCCAGCCATCCCACAAGAATTCCCAATATAGCTGCAGGGATTTTCTTTTCCGAACGGTAAGGAACATTGCTTTGCTGGTTGTGCACATTTTCTGTTTTTGTATACCCGTAATTTTCCATTTCTTACTATTTATAATTGATTGATGTTTTACGATAAGTAGACTAAAGTAGTGAAAAGTTACAATCGGCTGTAAATGAATAAGTTTGCGTTTAACGTAAACAAGTTGATATTAACCTATAAGTGAAGTTTATATTTTTGATATATTTGCCCTATGATTTTACGAGGAGAAAACTTAATCAAGGAATACGGTCCTAAAAAAGTTGTAAAAGGCGTTTCTGTACAGGTTCAACAGGGAGAAATTGTTGGTTTGCTGGGTCCGAACGGGGCAGGAAAAACCACATCGTTTTATATGATTGTAGGGTTGGTTAAGCCCACTTCAGGAAAAATTTTCTTAGACAAGCAGGAGATTACTACCGATGCCATGTACCGAAGAGCCCAGAAGGGAATCGGATATCTGGCTCAGGAAGCTTCGGTTTTCAGAAAATTGTCTGTGGAAGAAAACATTATGGGAGTACTGCAGCTGACCAAGCTTTCTAAGCGTGAGCAGCAGATCAAATGTGATGAACTGATTGAGGAGTT
Source organism: Chryseobacterium sp. CP-77 (assembly GCF_036362765.1). NCBI lineage: Bacteria > Pseudomonadati > Bacteroidota > Flavobacteriia > Flavobacteriales > Weeksellaceae > Chryseobacterium > Chryseobacterium sp. CP-77. The sequence continues at coordinate 2,358,853 of NZ_CP143637.1, read as the reverse complement.
TTCTTTGCAGCATGTTCGTAAAAACAGAGGAGATCTTCTTTCCGGAGGGGAAAGACGTAGAACCGAGATTGCACGCTGTCTTGCCACAAGCCCCAATTTTATTCTTCTGGATGAGCCTTTCGCTGGGGTAGACCCGATTGCCGTAGAAGATATTCAGAAAATTGTAAGAAGTCTTGTAGATAAAAATATCGGAATTCTGATTACCGACCACAACGTACAGCAAACCCTGGCGATTACCAATAAAACCTATATTATGTTTGAAGGAAAGATTCTGAAAGAAGGACTTCCGGAAGATCTTGCTAATGACCCGCAGGTAAGAGAAGCTTATCTGGGTGAAAACTTCGTGTATCAGAGTATTCTGGATAAACCTAAAAAGAAGAAATACGCTTACAATATCTGGGCTGGTAATTTTGATTCCAAAGCACAGCTGCAGGCATTTGTCAATGAAAATTTCAGCCAGTTTGATGATCTGAGACGGATGTACGGTTTTGAAGATATCAGTTTTTCTTCACTAGGAAACCCTGAAATTAAGCATATCTTTGATGAAGTTATAGATAAGAATGCCAACAACTCATTTATTTTCCAGAAAAAGGAAATCAATTCCCAATATTCTCTGGAACAGGCAGAAGCAGAGTCTAAAGAAGCCAGCAAAAAAGAACTGCACTACCTTACAACTTATGTATTTGAAGGATAAAATATAAAGCATTTATTTGCTGAACATGATAATAAAACGTACCTTTTTCTTTTGAAAGCGGTACGTTTTTCATTTAAAATGATTTCTATGGCTAAACCTTTTAACAGAACCGTCACCCTATTCGGAATTTATAAACAGCTTGTTCCATTTATCAGACCTTATCGTCCCATGATTTACGGAACATTGTTTCTTACTTTTCTGGGAGCTCTGGCAGCACAGGTCAACCCGATTGTTCTGAAATACACGGTGGATGAAGTTACCAAACTTACCCATCTTCCACATCCGATGTCGGAGGGAATTCATATTCTCATTATCATTTCCATTATTTTACTGGGGAAAGAATTGTTGAACATCTTTATCAACTTCGGACAGAAATTTTATGGCGAAAAAATAAGGATCAATGTGAGCTCCGTACTGGCGCAATCAGCCATTGATAAGATTTTGACCTACAGAGTAGCTTATTTTAATGATGAAAACCATGAGTCCGGAAAATTACAGATCAGAATAGACCGTGGAATAGAAAGTCTGACAAGGCTGGTTCAGAACTTTTTTATTGATATCCTTCCTCTTTTTTCCAATGCCATTATTGCCCTCATCATTATGTATATGCAGAATGTGTATGTTGGATTGGTTTCTACGATTATTGTTCCGATTTATTTCTATATCAGTTCCCTGCAGGCCAAAAAACTAGGCGGAGTGAGACGTCAGCTTCGGAATCAAAGAGAAAGAAAAACATCAGGACTTTTGAACCTGATTAATTCCATTATGGTTATTAAAAGTTTTGTCCGCGAAAAATTTGAAGGCAAAAAGCAATACGACCTTCAGATGGAGCTGATGGAAAGCCAGATGATTACAAGAAGAACCAATTTTATTTATGATGGTTTAAAGACTTTCATTGAACAGTTTGGGGTTGTTTTGATCATTCTTTTAACCGTTTATCTGGTGCTAGATCAGCAAATGACCATCGGGGCAATCATGCTTCATATTATGCTTTTCAACAATGTTTCAGCGCCGATCCGGCAGCTTCACAGGATTTATGATGATATGAATGATGCCATGATCTATGCTGAAGGGTATTTTGATATTTTAAATGCTGATAATGAAACCGAAGCCAACGGAAGTTTTGTAGAAAAAGAAATCAAAGGAACTTTTGAATTGAAAAATGTTGATTTTACTTACCCTAACGGTACAAAAGCTTTGCATGATGTTTCCATGAAAATTGAAAACGGAAAAACGACTGCTTTGGTAGGATTGAGCGGAGCTGGAAAATCAACAGTCATCAATCTTTTATGCAAATTTTACCTTCCTGATTCCGGGGAAATTCTTTTGGATGGAGTCAACCTTAATGAATATGAAAATACTTTCCTAAGAAGCGATCTTGGGTTGGTACTTCAGAAAAATCATATCTTTCAGGGAAGCATAGAAGATAATATCCGTTACGGAGATATGAATGCCGGTTTTGAAAAAATTCAGGAGGCTGCAAAAAAAGCTTATCTGCACGATCAGATCCTGGATCTTCCTGAAAAATATCAGCATGATGCTACTCAGCTTTCAGGAGGACAGCAGCAGAGAATTGCCATTGCCAGACTGTTCCTTAAAAATCCACCGATTATTTTTCTGGATGAACCAACAGCCAGCCTTGATGCCATTGCTACAGAACAGATCAAAAATTCTCTGGATGCTATTAAAGAAGGAAGAACAGTGATCATCATTTCTCATTCTCTTTCACAGATTCTGGATTCAGATACGATTTATGTGATGAAAAAAGGCAGGGTTGTTGAAAATGGAACTCATGATGAGCTTTATAATAAAGAAGGAACATACCGTGAGATTTTTGACGCCTCAGCCCGCAGTCTTAATCTTGATAAACTGGTGAATACTTTTAAAGAAAATTAAAGTCAAAAAGCCACCTCATTTATAAGTATACCTCAAAAAAGAACTTTAGCTTTGCTTCATCATGAACGATCACTATTTAAAAAAGCTCGATAGGGTAACGGCCATCCTTACCCAATTACAGTCGAAACCTGTTGTACGCGCTCAGGATCTGGCTGAAAAATTCGATGTAAGCATCAGAACCATTTACCGTGATGTAAAAACCCTGGAAAATGCGGGTATTCCTATTGTTGGAGAAGCAGGAAACGGCTATTCTTTAATGGAAGGCTATAAGCTTCCTCCCATTATGTTTACCAAAGAAGAAGTGTTAAGTTTCATTACTGCTGAAAAGCTGATGCAGAAATTTTCCCACCAAAGCTTGGGAAATCATTATCAGGCTGCTATGGAAAAAGTGCGTTCGGTACTGAAATATTCTGATAAAAATCTGATTAAAAATATCGAGAAGCAAATAGATGTTTTCAGCTTTCATACAGATTCCGGAGATTCTCTTAAAAACGTAATTCCTATCATTCTTGAAAGCATTGCAGAGAAAACCCAGCTCAATATCAGGTATAAAACCGTAGATGAAAGAGTGAGTAACAGAACGATTGAAACAGTCGGGATGTTTTTCGAATTTAATTTCTGGTATATTATGGCCTACTGTACTTTGAGAAAAGATTTCAGGCAGTTTCGTATCGACAGAATTCTGGAAATCTCAAAAACACAGAATCCGTTTTTACAGGAATACGGACAGGTGAATGATTACCGTAAAAAATCAAACGGAAATAAGGTTATAGCCAAACTGCTGGTTGATAAAAAGATAATGAATCACCTGGTAAATTCTAAAAAATATTACGGACTGATAGAAGAAGTGGAAACCGAGCAGGGGATGGAACTCACGTTTGAAACAGAGTGGATCAGTGACGGATTTCCCCGCTGGCTTATTACATTTGCAGATTATGCTACAGTTCTGGAACCGGAAAGTCTTCGCATCCGTTTGAATGAACTGCTTGTAAAAATGGTTGAAAGACATCAATAATAAAACCCCAACAAGACTGTTGAGGTTTAAAGACTTAATTGAGGCAATAAATGAAATGGTTTAAGGGAAAGGCAGAATTGCAAATAAGAAAATTTGTTGTGTCGCAAAAAAAGATATAAGTTTTGTTTATCCTTTCTGCAATCTTACCTTCCATTGTATTAAAATCTCTCCCAGAAGAAAGGTGGTTCAATTCCTAAAGCTCTTAAATAAACATATCCCTGCCCACGGTGGTGGATTTCGTTATCAATAAAATAAAGGATATTCTCATACACCGGGAATTCATATTGTCCGAACAGGTTGAATACTTCCTGGAAACGCTCTTCAGAAATCTGATTGAAATAGTGGTTGATCACTTCTGTTTCTTCATCCCACTTTTTTAATAACTCTTCTTTAGTTGAAGGATTAAAGCCTTCTTCGTTATAACCTTCCATATTTCCTTCAATGATTCCTTTCAAAGCAGGACCTGCAATGCTGATCATCTCTATGGCAAGTTTGGCAAAAGGTCTCATTCCTCCAACAGAAAATTCAAATAATTCTTTTTCAGGAAAAGCTTCAATCACTCTTCTTGTAAGATTTCTGTGTCCTTGCCAGTCTTTTAATAACTGATCTGTAGTCATGAATTGTTTAGTGGCTGTTGCTGTAGTTGTCATAATGTTTTGTTTTTTTGTTTGTTGTTGATACAAAGGTAAGATAGGGTTATGACAACAGTTTGTCAGCAGGATTTTTCATATTGAAAAAATATTTTTTTCTTTGCTAAAATATCCTGGCCTGTTTTTACGTTAGAAAAAGAGATATTAATAAAAATCGCTATTATTAGAATTATGAAGAAGTATATTTTGCCTGTTATTACTGGTTTTTTATTAGTATCATGCAATAAGATTGAGGAAAAAATTGACCAGACTGTTCAGAAAACAACCGAAGCAGTACAACAAAAAACACAGCAGGCTGTAGAAGAAACAGTAAAGAAAACAGTCAATGAATCTATAAATTCTTTAACCAACGCCGAAGACGTAAAGTTTAATACCGTTTTCCCTGGTACAGGGGCTTCCATTGTTTCTGAAGAAAAAGGAAAGAAAATTAAAATTCCGGGAAGACCAGAAGGATATATCTTTAAATATAAAGCCGACATTGCAGTGTTGCTGCCATTTTTGGAAAGTCAGCCAACATCTGATGAAAATAAATCTGATAAAACTGCCAGAAAGATTGATGGCCAGAACATTATTGACAAAATAAGCTTTTTATCAAAATTTCTTCCTGATAATACATTTGACAGCAGTATTCTCGAAGATATTAAATCCGATAAAAATATTCAGTACTATAAGCTGAAAAGATTTCCAAACAGTAGTACCATTATCTACAACCCAAAAAATCAGACCATCATACAATACGTAGAGGTAAATAAATAATTTGGATATGGCCGGTTTCTCCCGGCCATTTTTTTTATTTCCATTCATTTTCCGGTCATTGCGAGCCAAAGCGAACCCATCTTAACTCATTGAAAATTACCTTTCAGAACGAATAAAATCATGTTTATTTGTGATGTTAACTAATTAATTTTTTTATACAAATATGATGTTGTTGATTTATATTTTTTCATGTTATTAATAATTCACTTTACGTTTCGAGTATTAATTATTGTTTTTTATTAAATGGCATAGTTTTCGCAAATATGAAATAGAATTGTTATTATATTTTTTATTTTCATGTTTAATGTTAATTTTTTTACTAGTTTTATTGAATAATTAACAATCAACATGAAGGAAAATTTATTGAATAGAAAAATCTATGTCTTAGTATTAAGCGGAGCTGGTGTTATGGGATATGCTCAGGACAGCATAAAACAAAATAAAATAGACGAAGTGGTGGTGACCACGGGGAGAACTAAGCCCAGAACCATCATTACCTCAGCAATTCCTATAGACAATATTTCAGCAGCGCAGCTAAAATCTACAGGTCAGGTTACTTTTGACAAAGCTTTAACCTATGCTGTTCCCTCTTTTAATTCATCACAACAAACTGTTTCTGATGCCACGGCCCATTTTGATCCGGCAGACTTAAGAGGTTTGGGACCTTCCAGAACATTAGTTTTAGTTAATAATAAAAGAAAAAATCAAAGTGCTCTCATTTACGTAAATGATACACCGGGAAAAGGTGAAGTAGGTACAGACTTGAAAAGTATTCCTTCAGCAGCCTTACAAAACGTAGAGGTCCTGAGGGATGGAGCATCTGCACAATACGGATCTGATGCTATTGCAGGAGTGATCAATATTATCCTTAAGAATGGTGTCGGGAAAAGTACGGTGAATCTATTTTCCGGAATTACTTCAAAAGGAGACGGTTTTAATATCGGGGCAGATTTTAATACAGGAATCAGGGTTGCAAAAACAGGAAGCCTGAATCTTACCTTAGGATTTTCTTCCCAAAATAAAACGAACCGCGCAGGTTCTGTTACAAAAGATGAACTTTTTGGGGTGGATAATGCCTGGACTCAGGCCAATCCCGGTTTAGGAATGATCATCGGGCAGCCGGAGACCAAAGTGGGCAATATGTTTGTAAATTTTGAATTGCCAACAGGTGAGACTGGTAAATTTTATGCTTTTGGGGGTACAACTTACAGAAATGGGACCAGTTTTGCTTTGTACAGAACACCTTATTGGGTACCGTCAGATTTTGGTTTATTAACTCCAAAAGGACAGGCTTACAATGGATTTCAGCCGGAATTTAAAACAGATGTTTATGATTATAATTTAACCTCCGGATGGAAAGGAATGTTTGGAAAATGGAGTTTTGACGGGAGTGCCACCTTTGGCTCTAATGCAGTAGATTATGCTGTAGCAAATACCATTAATACTTCTTTAGGAGCAAATTCACCAACTTATTTTAAAGCAGGTGGTCATCAGTTCAGTAATATTATAGGAAACATAGATGTCAACAGAGATTTTGGTGCACTTGTTTTAGGAGCCGGAGTTGAGGTGCGCAATGAAAACTATAAGGCAAGGGCAGGAGAAGAAGCTTCTTATATGGGAAGTGGTGCGGAATCCTTTCCGGGACTGCAGCCTCAAAATGAAGTCAATAAAAACCGTCAGAATATCGGAGCATATTTCAATGCGGAATGGGATGTTACAAAAAACTTATTAGTTGGAGGAACGGTGAGATATGAAAACTTCAGTGATTTCGGAAATAATGTTTCCTGGAAAGGAAATGCAAGATATAAATTGCTGGATGATAAATTGGTTTTCCGTGGATCTGTTTCTACAGGATTCCGTGCCCCTTCATTACACCAGATATACTATTCCAATGTTCAGACTAAAATTACAGGAAATACAGTAGCCAATCAGGGTACCTTTAATAATGACTCTCCAATTGTAAGATCTGATCTTGGGGTTCCAAAATTAAATGCTGAAAAAGCCTTTAACATTACCGGGGGATTGGCTGTAAAACCTTTTAAAAATCTTACTATTACAGCAGATTATTACAGAATAAAAATTGAAGACCGTGTACTTTTTTCAGGAGATATTGGATACAAAACAGGTGCTCCGGGAAGTCCGGATCTGTCAAACCCTGTGGAAGTCATATTAAACAATAATAAAATAACTTCCCTGAAGTTTTTCACCAATGCTGTCAATACAGTTACTCAGGGAGTAGATTTCGTTGCGAATTATTATACTTCTGCTATTGGAAAAGGAAGATTAGGCGTTATTGCTGCCTTCAATTATAACGAAACTAAAATAGTAGATAATATTGCTGTTCCGTCTATTTTGGCGCAAAATGGCTATTCAGAAAACTTTTTTGACAGAAAGGAACAATCCAGAATTACTTCTGCAAGGCCAAAAACAAAAACGATCCTTAGTCTGTCGTATGACATTACAAAGTTTAATTTTAACCTTAATAATACTTACTTTGGTTCTGTTACATGGCAGCACGCCACTGATCCTGCCAAAGATCAGACATTTTCCGGTAAGGTGGTTACAGACATCGTTTTAACCTATAAAATTACGAATGACCTTAAAGTTTCCGGAGTTGTAAATAACTTATTTAATATTTACCCGGACGTCATAGACAGCAAAGGAGATGTAGTGACAGATCTTGGAGGAAGATTCAAATATCCGTGGGAGGTCAACCAGTTTGGATTTAACGGAACCACTTTTCAGCTTAATGTTAATTACACTTTTTAACTCATCAATAAGGAATTGAAATTTGCTGGTCATGCTTAACAATGAGAAAGCAATTTCAAAAGATATACAACCAACCTATATGAAAATTGCCTGGCATGAATTAATGTCAGGCAATTTTTTTCAGATAGAATAGGAAGTTATTACTGCATTTTACTTTTTACATTGTATAAAAAAAGGTATTTTAGTACTATGAAAATTTATACAAAGACAGGAGATAAAGGTCAGACTGCATTGTACGGCGGAACAAGAGTTTCCAAAGCCAGTGCAAGAGTAGACAGTTATGGAAATATAGACGAGCTGAATTCATTCATCGGAATTGCAAAAAGTCATATCGAAGATGAAGAAGTACTGAGACAGCTGAAGAAAATACAGTTTGATTTATTCACTGTAGGTTCAGAAGCGGCAACACCTGTGGATAAGCTGATGCTTGCCAATGGGAAATCCCGTCTTCCGATCATTATTTCAGAAACAGAAATTGAAGAACTGGAACAATGGATGGATGCTTTTGACGAAAAGCTGGAACCGCTTCAGTATTTTATTCTGCCTGGAGGAGGTAAACCGGCAACCTTTTTACACGCAGCCCGAACAATATGCAGAAGAGCAGAGCGTTCATTGGTATTCCTGAATGAATCTGAGGAAGTACGTCCCGAACTGATTAAATATTTAAACAGGCTTTCAGATTATCTTTTTGTATTGGCCAGATATATTTCAAAACTGAACAACGAACCGGAAGAATACTGGAACCCGAATGAAAGATAAAACATTACTTTTCATCAACGGAGACGCTCCAAAATCATTACCCAATCCCGAAAATTATGAATTGATTGCCTGCACAGACGGTGCCTTTCATTATTTAAAAAGAATGGGATTTCCTTTGGATAAGCTGGATTTTATATCCGGAGATTTTGATTCGCACTCCGGATCAGATGAAGATATGTATGAGGAAAAATTCATCCTTACATTAGATCAGGAAAAAACAGATTTTCATAAAGCGCTGGAAATTATTCAGGATAAAGGTTTTTCAGAGGTCGATGTTTTTGGAGGAAGCGGTGGTGAACAGGATCATTTTCTTGGGAATCTTACCGTTGCTTTTGCATTCAAAGACCTGATGAATATTAAATTTTATGATGAGTTTTCAGAATATTATTTCATTCCCAATCATTTTACATTGAAAGGAGCGAAAAACAGGATGATTTCTCTTTATCCGTTTCCATCAGTGAATAATATCACGATAAAAGGGCTCAATTGGCCTTTGACTAATGAAAGCCTTAGTATTACTTCAAGAATAGGAACCCGGAATTTTGCCGTTGAAGATGAGGTTTCTATAGAGTATGAATCAGGAGATGTGTTGTTTTTTGCAGGAAATAAGGAGATAGAATATCCTACAATCTACTAAAAGGATCTCATTATATGTCAATAGAAACGGGCCTTACCCATTTTAAAAAAAGACTGTCATTACACACAAATTACACCAATGTTTTTCACAAGTGGCACTAATTTTTATATCAATAGAAACGGGCTTCAGCCCGTTTAATAAAATACAGGAATCCATTGGCTTCAGCCAAAACTTATTAAAAACCATTGAATAAACTAATCAAAATATCAGTTTTCACCATTTCATTATGCTGTATTTTCTCATGTAAAACACAGCATTTTGAAACACCTGAATATGGTAAAAATGAAACTGAGAAAGTGATTCCGATCAGGAAAGTAACCAATTTCCGTACGTTAGGAAATATCAAAAATACAGATGGAAGAACTTTAAAAGAAGGGAAATTTTACCGGAGTGCCCATCTTCATAAGCTTAAAAAGAAATCTTTCGACGATTTTGAAAAACTGGGAATCAAAGAAATTATTGATCTCAGAAACTCCAGGGAAATTGCTCAAAAGCCCGATCAGCTGCCTTCGGAAAATGTTTACAAAAACTTCTCAGCTTTTGAAGATGAAGGAGATCAGCTGGCTCAGGCCAAAAAACTTGTTCTTAAAGGTAAAGTAAACGCTTCCGATGCTGATAAAAGAATGATCGATTTCTACCGTGAGTATGTTACCGAAAATCCGGAAATGATAAAAAGGATCATTACGGAAATACTGGAATCCGAAGATCCTATCCTTTACCATTGTACTGCAGGAAAAGACAGAACCGGAATTACCACCGCATTAATTCTTACTATTCTGAAGTTTGATAAAGAGACTGTTTATAATGAATATCTTTTATCCAATAACTACAGAAAAAATCTTGTTCAAAAAAGATTACGCCTTGCCCATACTTTACATTTCCTCTATCCGAAGATGGATTTGCAGGTGCTGGAAAAATTGAGTTGGGTAGAAAAAAGATATCTTGATGCGGCATTTGAGGAGATCAATAAAAAGTATGGTTCTACTGATGTCTATATTCAGCAGGTATTAGGGATTTCAGATGCCAAAAGAAAAGAATACATTCAGAAGTTTACGTATTGATTATCAGTGATAAATTTTTCTGAGATTCAATATCGGGTGTTAATTTAAAATTATAATAATTTTAACACCTAAAAATGAAACTTTTTTAGCAATTTTGCATTTCTTAATTCACTTGTTTAGAAATGAAAATAAAGTACTCGGAACTTATTGATCAGACATTATATTTTCCTACGGAGGAATTTAATGTTTCTGAGAACAATTTGTTGTTTCACGATATTCCGTTAATGGATGTTGTTGAACAATTTGGCACCCCGCTAAAGATTAGCTACCTGCCGAGAATTTCTCAAAATATTCAGAAAGCGAAAGGCTGGTTTAAAGAAGCTTTTGAGAAAACCGAATATAAAAAGAATTATACCTACTGCTACTGTACAAAATCCAGTCATTTTAATTTTGTATTGGAAGAAGCTCTGAAGAATGATATTTCAATAGAAACATCTTCAGCTTATGATATGGATATCGTAAAATCTCTTTATGAGAAAGGTAAGGTAGATAAAAATATCGAAGTGATCTGTAATGGTTTTAAAACCGATGATTATCTGGCAAAGATTTCAGATATGATCAATAGCGGATTTGAAAATATTACCCCGATTCTTGATAATTACAGAGAGCTGGATAAGCTTACTGAAAGTATTGATTCCACTTTTGATATCGGAATCAGAATTGCATCAGAGGAAGAACCGAAGTTCGAATTTTATACCTCAAGATTAGGAATCGGATATAAAGATATTATTCCTTATTACAGCCAGAAGATCGCGGAACATCCGAACGCAAGATTGAAAATGCTTCATTTCTTTATCAATACAGGGATTAAGGATACAGCATATTACTGGAATGAATTGTATAAATGTCTTCGTGTATATGCACGTCTGAAAAAAATCGCTCCGGAAGTGGATTCACTGAACATCGGAGGTGGATTCCCAATCAAAACTTCTTTGAATTTTGATTATGATTATCAGTACATGGTGGAAGAAATCGTTTCTCAGATCAAAAAATTCTGTGAAGAGGAAGGAGTAGAAGAACCTAATATCTATACCGAGTTCGGAAGCTTTACCGTAGGGGAAAGTGGAGCCAACCTTTATAAAATCATTTCTCAGAAACGTCAGAACGACAGAGAAAAATGGAATATGATTGATTCTTCTTTCATGACCACTCTTCCTGATACATGGGCCATTTCAAGACACTTTATCATGCTTCCGCTTAACCGTTGGGAAGATACGTATGAAAGAGTATTCTTAGGAGGACTGACTTGTGATTCGGATGACTATTATAACTCTGAACAGCATACCAATGCCATTTATTTACCTGTTTTCAGTGATACAAAACCTTTGTATATCGGATTCTTCCATACCGGAGCTTACCAGGAAACAATCGGAGGATATGGCGGAGTACACCACTGTCTGATGCCTCAGCCGAGACACGTCCTGATTCAGAAAGATGAAAACGGTGAATTGCAATATGAGATTTTCCGTGAGAAACAGGAACCGGAAGATGTATTGAAACTTCTTGGCTATAAATAATTTGATGATCAATAGAAATGGGCTTTAGCCCGTTTACACTCAATAGAAAAATCAATTGGCTTTAGCCAAAACTTATAGAAAACAAAAGCTCTCAGTTTTTCTGAGAGCTTTTTTATTTTAAAAATATTTTGAAATTTTATCCAGTTCCAGATCTTCATAATCAGAAACTACAGTATCTGCCAACGTGTAATCCTGATTTTTAGAATGAGGACTTCTGTATGCGGCACAGAAAATTTTTGCTCTGTGGGCTGCCAGAATTCCGTTGGTAGAATCCTCAATCACCATACAGTTTTCAACAGATTCTCCAGCCATTTCTGCGGCCAGTAAAAAAACTTCAGGATGAGGTTTTGATTCTTTTAAATCGGCACCGCTGATCTTTCCGCTGAAATATTGTTCCAGTCCGAATTTTTCAAAAACCATATTGATGGTTACCATTGTTGCAGAAGAAGCCAGAATCATCTTAACTCCATTTTCGTGATAATGCTCGATCAGTTTTCTTACTCCCGGAATTAAATCAAACTCATCATCATTGTAAAAATAATCCTTGAAATGAGATCTTTTGATTCCAGCAATGGCTTCATAAGTCTGATCTAAATTAAATTCATTAATCAATGTTTCAGAGACTCTTTTGGTGGAAGCACCAGTAAAAGAAGTGTACAGCTCCTCGGAAACTACGATTTCCAGTTCGTCAAAAGTTTTGAAATAAGCTTTTCTATGTAAGGGTTCCGTATCTACAACAACTCCATCCATATCGAAAAGTACAGCTTTTAAAGGCATATAATGAGTTTTATACAAAAATAGTTATTTGAGTTGAGAGTGGAAAGGGATGAGGGAACAGATGATAGATGATAGATAATAGATAATAGATGATAGATGATAGGTTTTAGGTAGCAGACTTGTAACTCATAAACTCGCCGACACTCTTACTCTCCAACTCATAAACTCTTCGTATCTTTGTGGTCAATATTTCAATTTTAAAACATTAAAATTTTTAAATAAAGCATGAGAACATACGCAGGAATTCCCGAGGAAAACGCAACGTTAGAGAATTCGAAAGTAATGTTGGTAACTGTTCCTTATGATGGAACTTCAACATGGGGGAAAGGAGCTGATAAAGGTCCGGAATTATTCTTAAACGCTTCTGAAAACATGGAGCTTTATGATATTGAAACGCAGACAGAACCATACCTTCAGGGAGTTTACTTAGCAGGAGAAGTTTCTGAAAACTCTACTCCGGAAGCAATGACGGAAGCCGTTTATCAAAAGACAAAAGAGCTTTTGAACAATGACGGTAAATTATTTACTCTTTTCGGTGGAGAGCACTCTGTTTCCATCGGTTCTATCCGTGCAGTAGGAGAAAAATTTGAAAATTTAACGGTACTTCAATTAGACGCTCATACAGACTTACGTCCAGAGTTTCACGGTTCTACTTCCAACCACGCTTGTGCTGTTTTTGAAGCTAATCAAAAGCATAATCTGGTACAGGTGGGAATCCGTTCTATGGATATTGAAGAAGCGCAGTATTTACCTGAAGGAAGAGTATTCTTTGCTCACGAAATTGCCAACAACGAAAACTGGATCAACGATGTATTGGAAAAAGTATCGGGAAATGTGTATATCACGATTGATTTAGATGCTTTTGATCCTTCTATTGCCCCATCTACAGGAACTCCTGAGCCGGGTGGATTACAATGGTATCCAACGTTGGAATTATTAAGAAAAGTATTTGAAAAATGTAACGTTGTAGCATTTGACATTGTAGAATTAATGGATTCACCAATGGCTAAGCCAACAGCTTTCCTTTCTGCTAAGTTATATTACAAAATGCTTGCTTACTACGATATTTATAACAACAACTAATATTCCGCAAGAATCGGATTTTTTCTGCCGTATATTCTTTGGAAATTTGTGAGGTAAAAACAATAATATGATGTCCACACAAAGTCAGATAGATTATAACAGAATTGCCAAAGCGATAGAATATATCCGGAGCAATTTCAGGCTTCAGCCAAGTTTGGAGGAAGTGGCAGAGAATATTCACCTGAGCCCGGCTCATTTTCAGAAGATCTTTACAGATTGGGCGGGAACAAGTCCGAAAAAATTTTTACAGTTCATCAGTCTTGAACATGCTAAAAATTTATTGAAGGAAGAAAAAGCAAGTTTGTTTGATACCGCTTATGAGACAGGACTTTCCAGTACCAGCAGGCTTCATGACCTGTTTGTAAAGATTGAAGGAATGTCTCCGGCAGAATATAAAAACGGAGGAAAAAGCCTCAGTATTCATTACAGTTTTTCCGGAAGTCCTTTCGGAAATATCTTAGTAGCTTCTACAGAAAAAGGAATCTGCTATATGGCTTTTGAAGACGATAAAGAAAAAGCATTCGGGGAACTGAAGCAAAAGTTCCCTAATGCTTCTTTTATTGAAAAACAGGATGCTCTTCAAAAGAATGCACTGTCCATATTCGATAAAGACTGGACAAAACTCAATACGATAAAATTACACTTAAAAGGAACCGATTTTCAGTTGAAAGTATGGGAAAGTCTGCTGACCATTCCAATGGGAAAACTGTCTACTTATGGCACTTTAGCCGAAAAAATAGGAAATCCTAAGGCATCCAGAGCAGTAGGAACAGCCATTGGAAGTAATCCGGTTGCATTTCTTATCCCATGCCACCGCGTGATTCAGTCTACAGGACATCTCGGTGGCTACCGATGGGGAAGTGATAGGAAACAGTTGATTGTGGGTTGGGAGGGCTCACATATTTATTCGTAATCTATTTTACCACAAAAGGATTCTGCAATTATTAAGTTTTGGCTAAAGCCAATGGATTAGATTATTTTTGTTAAATGGGCTAAAGCCCATTCCTATTGATATAAAAATTCGTGTCATTTGTGAAAAACATTGATGTTATTTGTGTTTAAATATAAAAGCATTTAATTAAAAAAAACTGTGATGAGTCTCTTCGAAGAAATATCAGATTATCCCCTAAATATACTTCCTCACGACGGAACCGTTCATTATTATGGCAAGGTTTTCACCAAAGAACAATCAGATTTTTACTATGAATATCTGCTTAACCAGATTCCGTGGGAGAATGATGAGGCGGTAATCTTTGGAAAACTGATTTTAACCAAAAGAAAAGTGGCCTGGTTTGGAGAAAAAGCATTTGAATACACTTATTCAAAAAGAACAAAATATGCAAAATTCTGGACTCCCGAATTACTGGAGCTGAAGAAAAAATGTGAAGAAGTGTCGGGAGAAACCTACAATTCCTGTCTGCTTAATTTGTACCATGACGGAAGTGAAGGAATGGCCTACCACAGCGATGGCGAAACAGATCTGAAAAAACATGGAGCCATTGCTTCTCTGACCTTCGGAGCCGAAAGAAAATTTTTATTTAAACATAAAGTAACCAAAGAAAAAGTTGAGATATTTCTGGAAAACGGAAGTCTTTTGATTATGAAAGGAACCACTCAGGACAACTGGCTTCACAGGCTTCCACCCACTACAAAAGTGAAAACTCCAAGGGTCAACCTGACTTTCAGAACTATTGATGAATAAGCTTATGATCTCCATCAATAGAAGTGGGCTTTAGCCCACTTATCAAATAGATCAACATTCATCTGGCTTTAGCCAAAACCTAAAAAATAAACTGTAAGTATTCAAAAATAAAAAGCTGTTCCAACGAACAGCTTTTTCAATTTATTTTAAAACATCAGCTTCAATGGAGCTGTCATCATATACTTTGATGAATGCTTTGGTGTAATCTTCTTTGTTGGCAAAATTCGGGTTATCCATAAATTTCTGAGGGTTGATGGCGAAAAGCGGAAACCATGTACTGCTGATCTGAATCTGGATTTTATGTCCTTTTTTAAAAGTATGAACTACATCCTGAAGTCTGAAATTAACAGCCGTTTTCTGGTTAGGAACCAAAGCTTCTCCCTTTTCTTTGGTATTTCTGAATCTTGCAGGCATGATCTCACTTCTTACCATCTGGTGGTAGTTGCCATAGATCACTCCATCTTTCTTTTCAGTAGGTTTAAAATCTTCAGGATAAACATCAATTAATTTTACGGCAAAATCGGCATCTGTAGACGTGGATGCAATATTCAGTTTAGCCATGATTTCTCCGGCAAACGTAATATCATCAGTCAATACATCGGTAGTAAACGTTAATACATCTGGTCTTCCTACCGCAAATCTCTGGTCTTCCGACATATAATTTTTTGGAGTGAAACCGTTGAAGTCTTTTAAATGATCAGAACTTAAAACAGGATTGTTAGGATCACTATAATACTCAGAATATCCTTGTCCGGATGATTTCTTCAGGGTTTTATCAGAAAGATAGAAATTCACTTTCTGAGCATTTTTCGGTGGGTAAGAAGCAAATTCCTTCCATGCTTTAGCACCGGTGTCATACATCAGTGCTTCAGGAAGTCCTGCATCTTCTTTGGTATTGCCTTTCAGATAATGATTGAAGAATTTTGTTTCAATATTTTTCTGATAGTATGTAGCAATGCTGTCACCAAAATACGTTTCACTGTGGAAATGTTTTCCC
Source organism: Chryseobacterium sp. CP-77 (assembly GCF_036362765.1). Classification (NCBI taxonomy): domain Bacteria; kingdom Pseudomonadati; phylum Bacteroidota; class Flavobacteriia; order Flavobacteriales; family Weeksellaceae; genus Chryseobacterium; species Chryseobacterium sp. CP-77. Next base: position 2,342,540 of record NZ_CP143637.1, on the reverse strand, counting down.
TGCTCCTGAGACCAGCCGCCATGGGAGAAAGGTCCCATAACGATGGTGTTTTTGGCTTTAGGGCTTGTTTTTTCGATGGTTTTATAAATATTCAATGGTCCTGAAAGATCTTCTGCATCAAACCATCCGCCAACAGTCATTACAGCATGGTTGATATTCTTTAAGTGAGGAAGAAGACCTCTTTTCTGCCAGAATTCATCATAGTTGGTATGATTCATAATCTCTGTCATGAAGAAATTATTCTTGTAATATTTTTCATATCCATCTTTCAGCGTACCCATATCTCTGTAGAATTTCAAACCGTCTTCAGAAGTCTGTTTGATGAAAGAATCCATATACCAGGCCTGTTTCTCCGGCTGCGTTTTCTGAACCCCAAAAACAGGGAATGTTCTGAAATAGCCGAGCATAAATCTTCCGTTGTGAAGAAAGTCGTCATTCCAGAAATCAGAAATAGGTGCCTGTGGTGAAGAAGCTACCAAAGCAGGATGCTGTGACAACGTTCCTACAGCAGTATAGAATCCCGGGTATGATGTTCCGAATTGGCCTACTTTACCATTGTTATCTTTCACATTTTTCAAAAGCCATTCGATGGTATCATAGGTATCCGTACTTTCATCAACATCTTTTTTGGTCTTGCGTTCCACCTGCGGAGTCATATTGGTAAAAGTGCCTTCACTCATATATCTTCCGCGTACATCCTGATACACGAAAATATACTTGTCTTTCATAAGATACGTGTTGGGACCTACCTTTGTTTTATATTCACTTTCTCCGTACGGGGCGATGCTGTAACATGTTCTCTGCATCAGGAACGGATATTTGTTCTTGTTCGATATATCTTTCGGGATATATACCGCAGTGAAAAGTTTCACGCCATCACGCATTGGAATATAAAATTCTTTCTTGGTGAAATTGTCTTTAACGAAAGGATCTTTCTGTTCCGTTTTCTGAGCTTTTCCAAGAATGAAAAAAAGAATACATAATACTGAAATATGGATTTTCATAAAAAAAATTTGATGCTAATTTAAAAATAAAAACACGTTTATTCGTAAATCTTGTTTAAAAGGTTTTTGTTGTCAGTATCTATCTGGATGAGTAAGATAATATTTCATGGTAAACCACCCCGTCAAAAATTCTTTGAATTTTCGCCACCCCTCCGGAGGATGGGAATATAACGTCTTCAGTTGTAATATCGTTCAAGGATGAAATTTAGTATATTCATAGAAATAGCCGGAAAGATCCGGCCATTATCAAAAATTATATATAAAGTATGGTGTTGCTTTACTTCGTCTTTTTACCGGCAAACTTATTCAGTTTCATGCTGATGGAAAACATGATGTATCGTTTCAGGATGAGATCTTCACGGTCTTCAAAATAAGAATCGGTGATCGTTCTTCTTACGCTTTGATTTTGATTTAAAACATCATAGACCTTTACTTTTGCCGTAAACTGTTTTTTATAGAATGAATATCCAAGGCTGGTATTCCAGAAGTAGAAATCTTTTTTAAAGCCCGGAGCAATATTGGAATTGGTATTGTATTCAAAATCGTTTCCAAATACGAAATTGCCTTTCAGCATATAATTGGTGAGTTCCAGTTTTAAGGATTGATTGGCAGTATTTACATTCGTTACATTATAATTGGTATAATTTGAAAAACTGTATCCAAGTCTGTAAGAAGGTTTGATGGTCATTTTATCCTTGATTTCATAGGTAAGATTAAGACCTGGGTTTAGATTATAAGAATTGCTGGTGAAAGATTGTCCATCAATGAAACCGTTATTGTAAGCATAATTCATGGTGAGTCTTGGATTGATAATAAGTTTATTATTTTTCCATTTCAATACTTTACTGAAACCTCCGCCGGCATTGATGCTTTTATTTCCGCTTACGTTGTCATAAGTAATCACCTGTTTCCCTGCATTATCATAGGTGGAAAAATTGATAATATCATTATTTCTGTACGTAAAGCCGATATTGAAATAGTAGCTGAGATCTTTTACTTTATTATAATTGTTGAAATACAAATAAAGATTATTGGTCCAGGTGTTTTTTAAGTCAGGGTTTCCCTGATAGGTAATCAAAGGATTGGATTCATCTTTATAAGGAGTCAGTTGTTCTGCGGTGGGAATGGTGAAGTTGGAATAGTTATAAATGTTCAAGGTTTTTCCTTCACTCAGCTGATAGTAAAGGTTCACATTATATTGGGGCAGTACAAAATTTTTCTGCAGATCATATTGCTGTCCGTTATAGATAGAGTTTACTTTCATGTCTGAGATGTCAAGATTCATGGAAGCCCAGAAATTCAGTTTCTTTTTGTTGAGTTGATAAGTTAACTCAGGAGAGATCTGATTGATTCTTTGCTTCATATTGTTGGATAAAAGCTGATTGAATTTAGTGTAATCTCCTGTCGTATTATCAAAATCATTTACATTTCTCAAGTCTCTGGTAGATCGGGTTTCATATTTTACCTCAAAACTTACACTGGACGAATCGGAAACAGGTTCTGTATATCCGGCATTGAAATTGAAACTGCTGTTCTGATTTTTATTTTTGGCTAATTGATCCCTGTTGTCTGTTGTGGTTCCATTGGATTGATAGAATGTATTTTGAGACTGGTTCAGGTTATCCCTTCTGGATTCTGATATTGAACTGTTCATATTGGCTGAAATCGAACGGCCTTTTTTCCTGAACTTTCTTGAAAAATAAAGATAAGGATTAAATGAATTGCTTTCCGAATCATTACTTGAATACGCATTACTTTCATTCAGAAGACTGCCATTCCTTAAAGAAGAAGATCTTGAATTATTGAAACTGAAACTGCTGTTTTTCGTAAATCTCGGAGAAAGGTAGATACTGGTCATAGAATCCAGTTTGATTTTAGCCGAAGTATCAAAGCTGTATTGTTTGGATTCATTTTCTCCATTGCTTTCAGAATTGGTCTGAAGCGTGTAAGTAGGGAGAAGGGTAGACCTTGAGACTTTGGATTTTGTTTCCGTATTGGAATCGGAATGCATCAGACTGAAAGAATCCAGATCAGCATCTTTTCCCAGCTTGTCACTGTAATTTAACCCAATGGTTGTAGACCTTTGAATTCCTTTCGTACCACCTCCCTGGTTATAGTAAGTCACATTTCCTACCGTTGAGACAGATCCTCCCTGCATCATCCAGGCATTCCGGCCATTACCCATACTGTCAAAGACTTCGTCTCTGGAAAACCCCTGGGAATTGATATTGTTGGAAGAAGCCAATAAACTTATTTTCGTATCCCCTTTAAAATAACTAGCCAGTCCGCTTGCTTCATACCGCTTGTCTGATCCATAGCCGACCGTAAGTCTTGTCAGTAAACCTTTATTTTTCTTTTCGTCAATATTAAAGTTGATAGTGGTATTCTGGGATTTGGCTGCTTTTCCGCTCAGTTCCTCCTCATTTGTTTTGGTGGTGGTAAACTGGATATTCTTGATGATATCTGCAGGTAGATTTTGGAGGGCAATTTTACCATCTTTATCAAAGAAAGGTTTTCCGTTGATCATAATTTGGTCCACCTCTTTTCCATTCACCGTAATTTTTCCTTCATTGCTGATTTCTACCCCGGGAATCTGCTTCAGAAGCTCTTCAATTTTACTGTCAGGCCTTACTTTGATAGCGGCTGCATTAAATTCAATAGTATCTTTTTTAATTTTTACCGGAGAAACCGTAATTTTTACCTCATCAATCGTATTCACAATGCCTTGTTTCTCGAGCTGAATATCCCCCAGTGATAATGACTGGTTTATTTTTTCAAATTTTTTCGAAAAGGAAGATAATTTATCAGCGTCTATTTTAAGAATGGAAGGTTCTTTCATGTCATCAATTTTCAGAGAAAATTTCCCTTCTTTGTTGGTGGCTGTGTAATTGATAATGGATGAATCTTTTTCTTTCAAAAGATAAACGGTGGCATTTTCTATCGCTTTCTTTTCAGAATCGGATATTTTTCCGTCAATGTGTAGTTTTTGGGCGTGCAGAACAATGACTGTGAACATCAAAGTCAATAGCAGCAGAGTTTTCTTCATTAGTTTTTTTTTCAGAGCCGTAAAAATATAAAAACATCCCAAAGTTGGGATGTTTCTAGGCTTTTTTTGTGAAAATTTATTATTTTTTAATAAAAATTATGCTCTTAAATATCTTGAGTAAGCATATCCTTCCTGGCCGTCAGCATTTTTCACTTTCCACCAGTCATCAGAAGTCTGCTCAATAAGAGTTACGGAAGAACCTTTTGCAGCTTTACCTACAACGGCAGCCTCAGTAGAAGGTTCCTGTCTGATGTTAAGATTAGATTCTTCAGTAGCCACTGTTAAAGAAGCCCCTGAAGCAAGACCTGCAACCTGTACATCAATATTGATATCTGAAGCAGAATAAGTAGAATCAATAGCTCCTAAAGCATTCCATACAGCATCTTTAGCCGCAGTATTGGAAGCATTTCCGGAAACATAAAGAATTCCGTCCTGCTCCTGAACCTGAAGATTGGAAATCCCTGCAGACTGTGCCGCTGAAACTACACTTGAATATTTATCTTGTAATTCGCTCATTTTTAATTATTTTACGATTAGGTTGTTGTTATACTTTCCGATTTTCAAAGCATCTACAGATTCTTTGATTTTTCTGGCCTGTAGAGCAGAAACATTTCCTGTAAGCGTAAGCTGTCCGTTTACAACTTCTACTTTTACAGAAGGGAAATCTTTTACCGCATCCTGAACTTTTTTCTGAACAGCAGGATCTACAGCAGATGCCGTTTCAACCGGTGCTGCAGGTGCAGGAGCTGCTACCGTAGACATATCCATTACGTCTTTTACTCCGCTGATGGCTTTTAATTTTGCAATCATTGCGTCTTTAGACTGTTGATCTGCGAAAGTACCGCTTAGGTGTGCCACACCATCTTTTACTTCAACAGAAGCATTGGGATTAGAAGTTACTATAGTTGTAGCCTGAGTCTGAAGATCGGCATCAGAAACTTTCTTTTTACAAGAAATAGCACCGAAAGATACAGCTACAGCTAATGCAGCCATTGCAATAGTTTTTTTCATATTGTATATTTATTAATGTTGTTATACACTCAAATGTAATAATAAAATTTGTACCAAAAGAATAAAAAGTCAATAAATGTTTCTTAATTTTTTTACAATATTTTCTAAACCAGGGTTTTAATTTTCAGGGATTAAAAACTGAATGCAAAATTCAACTCTATAGAAGAAAATCGTCTGCCAATTGAAAAACCATTATATTTGCGCAAATTGAACTATATATATGAAAGGACAGAATAAACTTTTTATAGCAATTATCATTGCCCTTCTTCTGGGAGTAGGAATCGGAGGTATTGTACACGTGAGCTATCCGGATAGTGCAGAACCCTTTTCTAAAAACATAAAACTGTTGGGAACGGTTTTTATCAGATTGGTACAGATGATTATTGCTCCATTGGTTTTTACAACATTAGTAGTGGGGATTGCCAAAATGAGTGATATCAAAATGATTGGACGGGTAGGAACAAAAGCCATGCTTTGGTTTATTTCCGCTTCTCTCATTTCCCTTTTTATCGGGTTGATCCTTGTTAACTGGCTGGAGCCGGGACATGTTACCAAATTACCGATTCAGGATGTGGCTTCTGCTGATGAGCTTCTTAAAAGCAGCAAAAGTTTTTCCATGGAAGACTTTGTAAAACACATGATTCCTAAAAGTTTATTTGAAGCCTTCGCTACCAACGAGGTATTGCAGATTGTTGTATTTGCGGTAATGTTTGGAGTTGCTTTGGCTAATCTTGGAGAAGAATACGCTAAGCCTGTTGTGAAACTATTTGATATTATTGCTCACGCCATTCTTAAAATGGTAGGGTATATCATGTGGTTTGCTCCGCTTGGAGTATTGGGAGCTATTGCAGCGGTAGTAGCCACCAATGGCTTTGAAATCTTTAAAGTATATGCTATTTATTTAAGAGACTTCTTCTTTGCTATAGGAGTTCTCTGGCTGGTTCTTTTACTGGTAGGATATTTCATCTTAGGAAACCGTCTTTTTGACCTTTTAAAAAGAATTAAAGAGCCTTTGCTAATTGCTTTCTCTACAACAAGTTCAGAAGCAGTATTCCCGAAATTGGTGGAAGAACTGGAGAAATTCGGGTGTAACAGCAGAGTAGTTTCTTTTATTTTACCATTAGGATATTCATTCAACCTGGATGGAAGTATGATGTACATGACATTTGCTTCAATCTTTATTGCTCAGATCTACGGAATCGAAATGACCCTTGGACAGCAGATCACCATGCTTTTGGTATTAATGCTTACGTCAAAAGGAATTGCAGGAGTTCCAAGAGCTTCTCTGGTAATTATTGTGGCAACATGTTCAATGTTCGGTATCCCGCCGGAAGGTATTGCTTTGATTTTACCAATTGACCATTTCTGTGATATGGGTAGAAGTATGACCAACGTACTTGGAAATACGCTGGCAACCACAGCAGTTTCAAAATGGGAAGGGCAGTTAACTGAACCATTAGATAAAATTTAAATATCAATGAGTTTAAACAACTTAGAAAATCATAAAAGCCATATTGAAAAATATGGCTTTGCTGTTATCAATGATGTGTTTTCGCAGAAAGAACTTGAAGACATCAATGTTGTGCTGCAAAATATAGACACTTCAAAAGAAAATTTTAGAAAGTCTGAAGACCTTTTTGCCATCAGACAGTTTTTAAAGGAGGTTCCGGAAATCAAAGACCTGATTTTTAATGAAAATATCAGGGAAGTGGTTAAGGAAATTTTTGGAGAAAAATATTTTGTGGTCAAAAGTATCTATTTTGATAAACCTGAAACCTCCAACTGGTATGTGGCCTATCACCAGGATCTGACAATTTCTGTTGATAAAAAGCTGGAATTGGAAAATTTCGGACCATGGACCACCAAACAAAATCAGTTTGCAGTACAGCCTCCGCTCAACGTTTTGGAAAATATCTATACCATCAGAATCCATCTGGATGATACCGATGAAAATAACGGAGCTTTGAAAGTAGTTCCCAAATCTCATGCAAAAGGCATTTACAGACCGGAAACCATCGACTGGATTGTAGAAATCGAAGAAATCTGCAACGTTGAAAAAGGTGGAATTATGCTGATGAAACCTTTAACGCTCCACGGTTCTAACAGAACCACCAACGGAAAGAAAAGAAGAGTCATTCACATCGAATTTTCTGATATTGAACTTCCGGAAGTCCTGCAATGGTCGGAAAGAATGAATGGATAAAAAATACGCCCTTCGAATTTTCGAAGGGCGTATTTTTTATGGTTGGAAGCTGGATGCTGGAAGAAGGAAGTTTCTGAAAGCCTAAGTACTAAAATTAGTCTATTTATATTTTTGAAAATCAAATTCTCTAACAAACGACTTCAGGAAGTTATTAGTCAAATAGGAACTTCCATCTTCCTTCTCCCATCTTCCTTACTTTATATCAATCTCATCAATAAAGATATAAGCATCACCACCTGCTCCCTGGTGCCATTCCGGAAGTTTTCCGAAGTAGTAAGCTTTTACTTTGATATAACGTGCTTCGGTAGGAAGAATTTCTGTAGAAAAATCTTTGATCTGTATTTTTTCATCTTTAGGATCAATAGTATTGTCAACGGTCTTCAGAAGGACAAAATCTTTTCCGTTCATGGAAGCATAATATTCTACTTTTTTAGGCATCAGAATCCATGCTTTGCTGTCCTGAAGGTAAGTGGAAGATAATGATTTTATGTTCTTAGGGGATTTAAAATCAATGACTGCTTCAAAATTTTGTCCTTGGTATCCATGCCATTCACCCTTTCTCCAGTTAACATCCCCTCTGATTCCATCAATAAGAGCCAGGCTTCCGGTAGCACTGTACTGTGGAGTCACTTTTGATAAAATATTAATATCCCAGTAATTAGGTCTTCTGTTGAAATGAGCTGTGGTTACAGAACTTTTTTCTCCGTTTCTTTCAGCATAAGCCATTACCTGAGTAGTTTTGGTGATGGAGAATGGTCCTTTATAAGTAGAGAACGTCTTTCTTTTATTGCTGTCGCTCTCATCCATTGTCATATAATATACTTTGTCGCCTGCGTTTAATGGAGTGATTTCTACTTTGGTAGAAAAGTCGAAGATTCTGTCGGCAGCAATTACCGGAGAGGCTGTCTGTTCAGGATATTTAAAATCTTTAGCAGCTTTTACATTTTCGAAACCTAATTTTTTGAGTTCTGCTCTGCCGGTAGCTTTTGTAATTGTTCTTGTAGTGCCGTCTTCAAGATGAATTTTAATTTCGTCAAAATAAGGAGTGGTGGTTTCCCATTCCGGTAATCCCGGGGTTACAGAATAAATTCCCATTGAGCTTAAAACATACCAGGCACTCATCTGGCCGCAGTCTTCATTTCCGATCAATCCGTCAGGAGTGTTTTTATAAAAATTATCAAGAATGTATTTGATTTTCGCATCTGTTTTTTCTGGCTTGTCGACGAAATTGTACAGATAAGCAATGTGGTGGCTTGGCTCATTTCCCTGGGCATATTGGCCCATCAATCCTGTGATGTCCACTTGTTCTCTTCCCGTAGTTTTATCAGGAGCAGTAAAGATAGCATCAATGAACTGTTCAAACTTTTCTTTCCCGCCATGAGCCGCAATAAGCCCCGGAATGTCCTGCTGTACAGAATAAGAATAATGCCATGAGTTTCCTTCCGTATAATTGTTGTTGACTTCTCTCGGGTCAAATGGTTCATACCAGTTTCCGTTTTTTCTCGGCTGCATAAAGCCTGTTTTTGGATTGTAAAGGTTTTTCCAGTTCTGAGAACGCTTCATGAACTCCTGATAATCTTCTTTTTTGCCTAAAATTTTGGCCATCTGAGCAATACACCAGTCGTCATAGGCATATTCTACTGTTTTGGAAACACTTTCATGCTCGTCGTCTATGCTGATATAATTATTCTGTTTATAAGCATTCAATCCAAAAATATCCTGCATGGCAGAACCTTTTGCTGCCTGAAATGCCTTCTCATAATCAAATCCCTGAATTCCTTTTGCCATTGCGTCTGCAATGACAGAAACGGAGTGGTAGCCAATCATGCATTCTGTTTCATTGGAAGCCAGTTCCCATACCGGAAGTTTTCCTCCCTGTTCATATTGTTTAATGAAAGTATTGATAAAATCAGCAGTTCTTTTTCTGTCGATTAAAGTCATCAGCGGATGAGCACCTCTGAAGGTATCCCAAAGTGAAAATACCGTATAATAATCAAAGCCATTGGCGGTATAAAGCTTATTATCTCTGCCTCTGTATCTTCCGTCTGCATCCATATTGATGTTGGGTTGTGTGAAAACGTGATATAGAGCAGTGTAAAAAACGGCCAATTTGTTTTTATCATCAGATTTCACCTCAATTTTTGAAAGCTCTTTGTCCCAGTCAGATTGAGCCTGCTTTCTTACCACGTCGAAATCTTTCGATTGTCCTTCTGCCAGCATATTCTTTTCTGCTCCTTCGTAGCCTGTAGGAGAAACAGAGACTTTTATATCGATCTTTTCTCCTTTTTTAACGGTGGCTGAAAATGCCAGAGCAAGTCTTGTTCCGGTAAAAAGATTGTTTTCCTGCTTTCCGTTAACTTCTTCTTTTGAAATTTTCATGGGTTTTGAAAACTCAATTCTGGCGTAAATATACTGGTTGGTGGCCCATGCTTCACTTCTTCTGAAAACCTCAATGGTTTTATCATCAATAATCTTTACTTCCCCTTCCAGAAGTTTGTCTCTGTGATTGAGGTCTAAGATAATATTGGCATTGCCTGCGTTGTTGAACGTATATTCGTGATAGCCGACTCTTCTGGTAGTAGTAAGGCGGACATCAATATTATTCTTATCTAATTTGACAGCGTAGAATCCTGCTGCTGCTTTCTCATTTTTATGCGAAAACCTTGAAGAATAATCTCTGCTGTTCAGACTGGGATTTCCCATCGTAGGCATCAGCATGATATCTCCATAATCGGAAACTCCCGTTCCGTTCAGATGGGTATGAGAAAAACCATAGATCACAGAATCCGAATAATGATATCCGCTGCATCCGTCCCAGCTTCCATCAATTCTTGTATCGGGAGAAAGCTGTACCATCCCGAATGGAACGATTGCCCCGGGAAAAGTGTGACCATGTCCTCCGGTTCCTATAAACGGATTGACATATTGGGAATAGCTCTGTGCAGAAATGATCTGAGTAATAAATATAGAAAATGCAATAAGCCCTTTTTTCATGTTCTGATTTTATCAGACGAAGATATTGAAAAACAGTAAAAGTGATGCAATAAAAGATAATTACCGTTTGTCCTGTTAAAAACGATCTCATTCATAAGAAGACAGAGCTAATTAAAATTACACTTCTCCTTCAAAAAAATGATTGAGATAGGTCTCTTTATCCTTGTCTTCTCTTCCGGAGCCAAGATATTTTTTCCAGGACTGAGATTCATGATATACAATGCCCATTTCCCAGACACAATACGTCGGGAGGTGGGTTTTGTTCCTGTCCCATATTTCAAATTGTCCGGAACCATCATAATACACGCTTTCCCATAATTCGTTTTCATTTTGCCATGTACAGACCAGTAAAAGATAGTTTTCTCCGCAGCGGTGCATAATGACAAATCCAAGATCATCAATGTTTTTAAAGTTTTCTTCAGCACTTTCAATACACTTTTGAGCATTTTCAATGTCCTGTTGTAAAACTTCTGCAGGATCATTGGCCAGGTCATACCATTTGAATTTTGTTTTTCCAACGATAAAAATTCCTTTTGGCTGTGCATATTTGGAAGGATAGGAGGTCGTTTTCATATCAATTGCTTTCTGAGGTTGGACGTGGTATCAGAATAAAAAAACAGAATAAGAAATTTTTAACGATCTGATTTATCACCTGATATTATAGATTTTATTGATTCTAAATTACCGAAAAAATGCGTAAATTTGTAAACAATTTATATTTATATGTTGACGAAAGAAAAGGTTCAGGATTTCCTTAAAGAAATAGAAGTAGACGATTTGGTGAATAATCTTCAGATTATGGGTAACGATGTTTATATTGATATGACTGCCCATTCGCCTGCAATGCACGAAAAGAAAAAACTGGAGGCTGCCATGAAACAGGCTTTTGCCAGTGAGTTTGGAGAAGACATTCATTTAAAACTTAAAATCGTTTCTCCGGAGCCTAGTGAAATTCAGCAAAGTCAGATCAAAGGAAAACAAATTCCGGGAATTCAAAATATTATCGCTATTGCTTCCGGTAAAGGAGGAGTAGGGAAGTCTACAGTTTCTGCAAATATGGCAGTAACGTTAGCTAAAATGGGCTTTAAAGTAGGATTACTGGATGCAGATATCTACGGTCCTTCAGTTCCTACCATGTTTGATACAGAGGGGCAAAAACCAATTTCTGTAGAAGTGAATGGTAAGAATCTGATGAAGCCTATCGAAAATTATGGAGTAAAAATGCTTTCAATAGGATACTTCTCAGGAGCCAATCAGGCTGTAGTATGGAGAGGTCCTATGGCTTCAAAAGCTTTGAACCAGATGATCAGAGATGCTGCATGGGGAGAGCTGGATTTCCTGCTAATTGACCTTCCTCCGGGAACAGGTGATATTCACTTGTCAATTATCCAGGAAGTACCGGTAACAGGAGCGGTAATCGTAAGTACACCTCAGCATGTTGCATTGGCAGACGTAAGAAAAGGAATTGCCATGTTCCAGATGGAAAGTATTAACATTCCTGTGCTTGGTTTGATCGAAAATATGGCGTATTTTACACCGGAAGAACTTCCTGACAATAAATATTATATCTTTGGAAACCAGGGAGCACAATATTTAGCGGAAGATCTTGGAATTCCGGTATTGGGGGAAATTCCACTAATCCAGAGTATCAGAGAAGCAGGTGACGTTGGAAGACCGGCTGCACTTCAGGAAGGATCTAAAATTGCAGATATCTACACAGAAACTGCCAGAAAAATGGTAGAAAGTTTAGTGGAAAGAAATAAAAATCTTCCTCCTACTGAAGCAGTGAAGATTTCCACAATGGCAGGATGCTCGCCAAAAGCAAAATAATAATAATTTCAATAAAATTTGAAGAAACCGAATTGAACTGAAAAAATATGGAAACAAACATAACGCACGAAGATACAGTAACAAGAGTAATGGAAGCTCTGGAAAGCATCAGACCGTTTTTGAATAAAGACGGAGGTGATATTGAGCTTATTGATGTGAAAGATAATCAGGTGTTTGTAAAACTTTTAGGTAACTGTTCCGGGTGTTCATTGAATTTTTCAACCTTAAAACTGGGTGTTGAAAATACAATCAAACAACATGCTCCGGAAATCGAAAAGGTAATCAACGTAGAGTAAATTATATCTGAGATATTTTTAAAAAGACAGGCTTTTTTTAAGGCCTGTCTTTTTATTTGTATTAATAACAATAAGTTTAGTCTACTGAGTTAACCCAACCTGACGGGTTTTAAAAACCCGTCAGGTTCCGATGAGATTTTTCAGATTCCGAAAAATATTTTTTATTGTTTTACAACCTTATTTCCCACTCCTGTAATAGAAACATCCGGTTTCCCTGATTTTGTTCCTGAAGTTCTGTAGTAAACGGTGTTATCACCACCTTCCATAGATATTTTATCTACTTTATCAATGTATACTTTGTTACCTGTTCCTGAGATTGTAACTTTTTTTGCACTCCCTTTTACCGTAAGCTTGTTATCACCACCTTCTACCTCAACAACACCTCCGCTGAGTGTATAAGTGAGTGTATGTCCTACACCTTCTACATGTACCACTTTATTACCTTCTGTTTTTTCTACACCTTTTGTAGATTCTGTTTTTCTGGATTGTGAGAAAGCAGTAGCTGTTCCCAGCAACAGGAAAGTAAGAATTCCTGTGGTTTTAATATTCTTCATGTGAATTGGCTTTTTATTCGGGATAAATATAGATATAAAATGCTTTCTTCCAAGTACTTCAAAAGTTAAATCATCTTAAATAAGATTTAGGATTTTGTTTTTTTATAATTTCATTAATAGTCTTTAGAACTTCGGTTGATTTTTCCCGGATGATTAATGTATTCTTTTTATTTTTGATCAGGTCTGTGAAGTTATTGTCTTCCGTATTAATATCTACGATAAAAGCTCCATATTTAAGAGCTGTTTCGGCAATGGCAATAGGAAGGCTCGTTGCTCCGGAAGTCCCGATAATAAAAAGAACACCGCTGTTTTTGGCAATTTTAAGTGCACTGAATTTTTTATTCGTTTTTTCGTCGTAATATTCATCAAACCACAAAATATTCGGACGCATCCAATGCCCGCAATGTCCACAGGTTAAAAGTTCCTTGTCTTTAGCGGTAAGATCTTCATCCAGTTCTTTTCCATTTATTTCAACAGGTAAATTCAGGATCTCTTTACATCCGTTGGAACATTTAATTTCTCGGTTGTTTCCGTGAATTTCATAGATTCTTTTGCTTCCGGAACGGCGGTGAAGATTGTCAATATTCTGGGTAATGAGGTGAAACCTATCCTGGAGTTGATTCTCAATGTCTGCAAGTTCAAAATGACTTTGGTTGGGAGAAGCATTTTCAAACATTTTCTTTCTGAAAAGAGAATATTGCAAAACTTCTTCCGGATGCTGTCTGAAATAACGTAAAGTCCCGAATTCTTCAGGTTTGTGAAATTGGGTTCCTTTCACCCAGATCCCATCTATGCCTCGATAGGTAGGAATTCCACTGTCAGATGAGATGCCTGCACCGGTAAGGAAAGTAAAAAGATTTCTTTTTTCTTTTTGCCAGACTTGTTGAATAATATTTTCTAATTGTGTTTTCATTGAGGTTATAAAAGTTTAAAATTAATCATTTTTATCATAAATCAAAAAAGCCCCGGAAAATCCGAAGCTTTACAATGGAATGGTATGCTGTAATATATATTTATTTTACAATAACTCTCTTGATCTGTCCTTCTGACGTTTTTACCAGATAAACACCTGCAGAAAGTGTAGAAGTATTGATTGTTAAAGCACTCTTTTCTTTTCCGATCAATTTTCCTGACATATCGTACAATTCGTAATCCTGTTTTCTGTTGAAATAAAGTGTATTTCCTTTGTTGACAGGGTTTGGAAATACATTGAAGGTTGCCTGTTCAGATTTTATCTCACCTGTTCCAAGCGTAGCAGGAGTGGCTACTTCATACATGGATAAAGTTCCGCTGATTTCATTGGCGATAATCACGTAGCCTTTATTGGTTGTAGTATTTTCAGGAGCAATGTAAATAATTCCTTCGGGACCATTATCACCTCCGTATGCTGAGGTAGAGCGCGAATGTTTATAATCTGTGAAAGTAGGATTGCCAGGATCTGTAATATTATACACCATAACACCGCCTGTTCTTTCCAATGTAATGAAAGCATAGGTTTGTCCGTTGATGTTTCCTAAAGCAACTCCTTCCGGTTCCGGTCCTTTGGCGCGGCTTCTGTTTTTAATACCGTTGGACTCGTTATCTGCATTGAAAATCAAAGGATGATAAGCTGAAATATATCGTTCAAACTGATCTCCGCTGTCGTAGACAATCTGTTTAGTATCAGCATTGAAAATAGAGAAAGAACGCGCTCCTAAAGCCGCCATTTCTTCAAACTCCGAATCTCCATCCGTATTTCCTGTAGCAGATGAAACCCTGAATCTGCCAAGGTTATAAGCCGCTTTTAAAATACCTGCATTCGGAAACAATACAGGATCTAAAGTATAACTGTTAGCACCTACTGTAGTTCTTTCGCTGAATCCTGAAAGATCTTTTTCATCACCTTCATTAGCGGTTATAATATAATTGGTGTTTCCTATTTTATAATTCTGTACAGCGTCCGGAACATAGTAAGCTTTTACCGGCCAGTTGGCAATTAAAATCTCTCCATTACTATCTGAGGCATCAAAACCGTTACCCGGAATACTCATATCTTTTTTTCCCAATCCCCAGATTCCTGTGATGGTTTTTGTAACCAGATTAATCTCAGCGATGGCATTGTTTTCCTGAAGGGTTACCCATGCTTTCTGACTGTCGGCACTGATGGTTACATACTCCGGTTCCAGATCCTGAGAAAGTGTATTATTCGTTCTTACTTTTCTTAAACCGGTAGCGGTTAATGCTGCTACCTGATTATCAAAACTATTAAAATTAAGTGTCGTTACATTACTTTGGGTAAGACTTCCGATACCTCCGGAAATATCAATGATGCTGATGGTGCCTTCAGGGTCAATAGTGTAAGCATCATTAGGTTCTCCTTCATTGGCAGTAATTACTTTTGTTCCGTCAGGGGAGAATGTTACCATATCCGGTAAAGCTCCTACAGTTACCTGCTTCAGGAAATTTCCGTTGATGTCAAAAAATACTACAGATCCATTTTGCTGAGGATCAGTATTGGGAGAGGCGGCTGCAATGATTCCGTTTTTCACAGCGATACTTGTAATACCACCATAAGGAGCCATATTCACTGTTTTTATGACTGAAGGTATTGAAGGATTACTGAAATCAATAATATCAAATACATCAGTAATCGAACTGATTGTGAATAAACGTTGTGTTGACGGATCATGAACCACAATTTCTGTAGAACTGTTATTATTTCCTGAAGGATCAAAACTTAGAAGATAATTCAGCTGAATCTGATGGGAAGGAACCGGAGCCGGTTTGTCATTGTCTACGATATAAACCGTTGCAGAATTGTCTCCTGAAATAGTAGTTCCAACAGGATTTTCAAGACTTACCACAAAATATTCAGCCTGCTGTTCTGCCACTGTGTCATCAATAATCGGAATATTGACGGTGTAACTCGTTGTAGATGGACTAATGTTAATAGTCTGGTTGGCTAAAGTAAAATCATTGGAATCGGCTGTACTGAAAGGTGCAGGTTTTACAACAAGGTTTACCGTAGAAGCCGAAGGATTGGTAATATTGATTTTAAATGCAAGATTTCCCGCATTTTCATTAACCTTAATAAAATTCTTTTCCAAAGAAACTGTTGTTCCTGCAGTAGTAAAAGTACTGGAAGTAACAGTGGTAATTCCGTTATCACTAAAATCTTCCACCATATTGGGCTTAAGCGCTAAATAATAGGCTTGCCCCGGCACAAGTCCTGAAGCAGGAATTACAGTGATGGTATTGTTAGTGAATGTTGTAGTGAAAGGAATTGGGGTACCTGAAGAATTTCCCAGACGGAAATCAATAAGGTTCTGTGCATTGGAATCGTTGATCGCAGAATTATCTGTTAGCCTTATATTTTCGTTAAAAGATAAGGTCGGATTTAAAGCAGTCGAAGCATTATTGGTATTGTTAGCAGGTAAATAAGTAACCGTTGGTGGAGTAGTATCAGGGCCTCCCGCAGGAACGGCATCTACTGTAAAGTTATCAAAACGGTTGTTCCCGCCAGTTCCACCTCCCGTTGCGGAAAATTCTACCTTTAATTTAAAGTTAGGGTTGTTATTAGCACCCGGTACAGCAGAAAAATCGAGTGTTATCAGCTGGGGATCCGCATCCTGAGGATTCACGGTCTGAAACTGTACAAAAGTAATTCCGTCTGTGGAATAAGACCAGGTTTGTGTTCCTGCTCCCTGACCGGATCTTCTGGTGGTGAACTTAACAATAATGTTATTATAGCCCGTTGTAGGAAGGTTAAACTGTAAAGCCCCTCCAATCGGATTGTTGAATCTTAAATGGGTTCCGGATCCATCACCGTTTCTGGCATTTAAATTTTGCAGACTAAAATTCTGTCCGGTACCTCCGGCAAAATCAATAACACTCGTTCCTCCTGCTATTGGTGCAAGAGAACCATTTACCATCGTAGAAGTAGGGGTCGTAATTGTGGCTGCAGAAGTATTATCGTTAAAATTCCAGTAATGAATAAGTGTCTGCCCGAAAAGACCGCTCTGAAAGAAGAATGCGGCAATCACAGACCCTTTTAATAGGTAGTTGTTGATCATTTTTTATTTCAATTAGATAAATACAAAAATGAACTTTATACCTTGCAATTATTTTAATGGAACTTTAAGAAATGTTTAAAAAATAGGTTTATTTCCAATAAAAGATAAAAATTATGTGAATAAGAAACTTTATAGTGAAATTATTTTCCTGATTTTCCCGAAAAGTTTAAAATTGTTCCTGATTTATTACCTTCCAAAGGATGTTTCTGCATATAAAAATATCCTGAAACAGCAGTCACAAGCAAGAGTACAAAAATAACCAGAACAATTCTTTTTAACATGTCTCTCATAGCGCTAAATTTTTAATATCTCTAATTTCTAAAGTAGATGTAGGGTATCCTTTTTGTGTCACATTGATCATTGCTCTACCCACTTCGTGTAAAGTTAATGATTTTGACTGAAAAAATACAGGAAAAATCCAAATAAAAGGTGTAAAAAACCATTTTACATTGATTTGACCCTCAACAGGTTTCATAAATCCCGGACGGAAATTATAAGCACCTCTGAAATTCATTCTTTTCAGATCATTTTCTGTTCTCCCTTTTACACGGGCCCACATCATTTTTCCACTCTCTGTGCTGTCTGTTCCTGCCCCGGAAACATAGTTAAAGACCATTTCAGGGTTTTGATTCAAAACGGCTTTTGCAAAATGAAGGGTTGTATCATAAGTGATTTGGGTGTATGCTTCTTCATTCATGCCTATACTGCTGATTCCTGCACAGAAAAAGCAGGCATCATATCCTTTTAGTTTTTCATCATTCAGATCGAGCGAAAGAAAGTCAGGGACGAGATATTCTTTCAGCTTAGGATGTGTTTTCCCGGAGGGTTTTCTGCTTATGCTCAAGATTTCGGAAACATCCGGGTTTTCAAGACATTCCATTAAAACACCTTCGCCTACCATTCCCGTAGCTCCTGTAAGAATTATTTTGATTGGGTTCATTGCTTTGCTATTGATATAGGTATGACGGATAGGGATAGGGTTTTACTTTAAAATTTTAGATAAAAGATAAAAGATAAAAGATAAAAGATAAAAGATAAAAGATAAAAGATAAAAGATAAAAGATAAAAGATAAAAGATAAAAGATAAAAGATAAAAGATAAAAGATAAAAGATATTGTCTTAAATGTCCGGATTCAATAATTCAATAGGGGTGGGCTTTAGCCCGCCTTAAAAAATGAGCCACCTTCTATTGGCTTTAGCCAAAACTTAATAATAGAGATTGCTTCGTCACGTATGAACCATGTTCGCAGGCCTTCAGCCTGTTCGCAATGACATGGAAATGTTTTTAAAATAAAAAGCCAGCGCATTTTTGCGCTGGCCTTCAATATCTTTATAAGCTTTACTTTTTATGTTGCAGCTGACTGTAAATATTATGGATCAATCCATCTGCCACGGAAATTTTAGGAACAAAGATTTTGTTGATATCAGACCACGACATCACATTGTTGAAGATGCCCAGGGCATGCACCAGTACGTCAGCACGGTCTTCTCTAAGGTTGTAGTTGGTCATTCTTTCTTCCACAGAAAGTTCATTGAATTCTTTGTAAACCTTTTTCAGATGAGACAGAGACATTGGTTTTCCGTCTTTGGTCTTGCTCATAGAGAATACTTTGTTGATGTTTCCTCCCGAACCGATGGCAACAATCGGCTTTTTGCTGACAATATTTTTCTTGATTTCCTCTTTCATTTCTTTCCAGTTATCCATTGTAACAAGATTGTTGAGAAGACGGATCGTTCCGATGTTGAAAGATTTTTCGTAAACCATCTTGCCATTTTCGTAGAAGGTCAGTTCTGTAGAACCTCCGCCCACGTCGATATATAAATAGGCGAATTCTTTGTCAAGGCCTTCTGCCACATGATTTTCGTAGATCAGCGTTGCTTCTTCATCACCGGAAATGATTTCGATATCAATTCCGGAGGTATTTTTTACCAGATCGATAATTTCATTACCGTTGGCAGCATCACGCATAGCACTTGTAGCACAGGCTCTGTAGTGGTCTACTTTGTATATTTTCATCAGATCACTGAAGATTTTCATAGAATCAATGACCATTTTTTCTCTTTCCGGACCTATCTTTCCGATGGTAAAAACATCCATTCCCAATCTCAGAGGAATCCTGAGAAGGTTCAGCTTAATAAATTCAGGTTTTCTGTTATTGATCTTTACCTCATTGATAAGAAGGCGGGCTGCATTACTCCCTATGTCTATCGCTGCTATCTTCATTTCTTGCTTGTTTTAGCTTTTAAATATTTATAGGTTTCTATTTGTGATCGGCATTCTTTTTTATCATTTCTTACGTATTCATTGCTCAGTTTTTTATCTAAAATCCTTGCTTTTACGTTATCTCTAAGCTGGATATCAAGAATATCTTTTAATTCCTTCTTAAGGTTCTTATCAGTGATTTTAGCGGCTGCTTCAATCCTGTAGTCAAGGTTTCTTGTCATCCAGTCTGCGGAAGAAATGTACATGTCTTCAGCCCCTTTATTATAAAAATACATAACTCTGGCGTGTTCCAGGTATTCATCTACAATACTGATGGCTTTTATTTTTTCTTTGAATTCCTTTTGGTTTACGGCACAATAGATACCTCTTACAATCATTCTGGTTACCACTCCGGCTTTAGCAGCTTCATATATTTTTTCAATCAGTGCGCGGTCACTCATTGAGTTTACTTTGACAATGATTTCTGCTCTTCGTCCTGCCTTAGCTTCTTCGATTTCCTTATCAATATGGTGAACAATCTTTTCACGCATAAACTGAGGGCAAACTAATAAATTTTTACAAGTTTTCAAAATGGAAATAAAGTCATCTTTCGGTTTTTTCAACACATTGAAGACTTTATTGATATCTGCCATGATGCCTCGGTCTGCAGTCAGCAACAGATGATCACCATATATTCTGGCTGTTTTTTCGTTAAAATTTCCGGTACTTACGAAGCCATACTGGATTGTTTTATTGTGGGCTCTCTTCTTGATAACACAAAGTTTGGCATGTACTTTTTTGTTAGGAATACCAACAAGTACGGTAATTCCCTCTGGTTCCAGCATATCTTTCCATTCAAGATTGGATTCTTCATCAAATCTTGCCTGAAGCTCCAGCATCACGGTTACTTCCTTGCCATTTCTGGCCGCATAGATCAGGGCATTGATGATTTTTGAGCTGCTGGCAAGGCGGTAAGCGGTAATCTGTATTGATTTTACATCCGGATCCATCGCAGCCTCGCGAAGAAGATCAATCACCGGATTATATTTATGATAAGGGAAAGTAAGGAGAACGTCTTCTTTTAAAATGACATCTGTTACTCTTTCCCCATGCTCAAACGCCTGATGGGTAAAAGAAGTCCTTTCCACAGGTCTTTCATACTTTTCAAATACATCGGGAAAATCCATGAAATGCTTGAAATTATGAATTTTTCCACCCGGAATGATGCTGTCTTTCTTGGTTAAGTTCAGCTTTCTGATAAGGAGTTCCAGCAGAGCTTTATCCATATCTTTATCAAAGACAAAACGGGTAGGCTTTCCTTTTCTTCTGTTTTTAAGACCTTTTTCTATTTTTTCTGCAAAGTTGGTTCTGATATCATTATCCAGATCCAGTTCGGCATCTTTTGTTACTTTAAATGCATTGGCTGCAAATTCATCATATCCGAAATAAGAAAATATGTGCGGAAGGTTGAAGGCGATTACATCCTCCAGAAGCATTACATTTTTTTCTTCCGGATCTTCTGTTGGCAGCAATACGAATCTTCCTACAAAACGGGAAGGAATTTCAATAATGGCATAATTACTGGAATACTGCCAGTCTTTTTTTCTCATGGCTACTCCCAGATAAAGACTTTTATCACGCAAATAAGGCATAGGAGTATTTTCGTGAAGGAGAATCGGGATCACATTGGATTCTACTACTTCATCGAAATATTGTCTGACAAATTCTTTTTGGTTGGCTGTCAGGTTTTTGGCATTTTTAATAAAAACTTTATGGTCAGCCATTTCGGTCTGGATCTTTTTCCAGGTTTTATCGAAATTCAGCTGTTGTCTCATCACAACTTCATTGATTCTCTGAAGGATCTTGGATGGCGGCTGATAAAAAGATTCGGCAATCACTTTTTCCTTAAAATCCATGGCGCGCTTTAATCCGGCAACACGCACTCTGAAAAATTCATCTAAATTGTTGGAGAAAATTCCGAGGAAACGTATTCTTAAATGTAAGGGAACTTTTTCATCCATGGCTTCCTGCAAAACTCTTTCATTAAAGGCAAGCCATGTAATATCTCGGGGATTAAAGTGTATTGACATTCTAAATGTGTATATTTTATCAAAAATAATAATTCACAAAGATTCTGCCTCTATTTCTTAGGTTAAACTTTGATTAATTTTTGAAGATTGGATATAGGATTCCTTCTATTTATTGGGCTTTCTTGTAAAAGATCTGGTTATCAGTTGTTTTTACTATATTTATATCAGGATATTATCAAAAATTTATTCATTATTTGAAAATATTTCCCGGAATTATAAAAACTTTTAGTCATGAAAAAATTGATAATCATGCTTCTGCTGCAGTTATTTGGTTGGACGCAAAGCCAGTATGTAGTTGTTCTGGAAAAAGGAAATCTGGAAAACCTGTCTCCCCGGAAATTTATGATTCCTTTACAGCAGCAGGAAAACTATAAATCTGCATTTGTAGGAAGGTACAAAGCGCATTATCCCAATACTTATCTCGGACATTTATTTACAGCTATTGCTGATGAAGCAAAGAATACAGGGGCTAATGCTTATCACATTGTGAGTTTTAAAGAAGGAGATCAGCAAAATGAATCCGAATTGATAATAGATACTTACTACATACAGGATTCCGACATCAGACAACAAAGTACGCTTATTGAAAAAAATAAAATTTATATCATCGGTGAGCCTGTTGTAAACAGCGAAAAGACTTCAAAGTTTAAAGTAAACGGAGAGAAAAAAGAAGTGAGAGACAATACATTTATAACGATTACTTTAAAGGAAAATGAAGAAGTGAAAATAGTAAAAGGAGGAATTACAGGAATGGCAGTATGGGCAAAATGGAAGCCGGAGCAGTTTAATAAATTCTACAGCTTCTCAGGTATCGGAATAGACGGTGTAGGTTTGGGAACAAATGGAGTAGGAGTTGGCATTAATACCGGAAGAATATATCCTGTGGATCCGGATCTGGGCTATTTTTTAATTCAGGTTTTAAAAGAAAGTAAATAAAACCTCAGGGCAAACTGATGAAAGTTGACACATCTCCCTTCAAAAAAATGATTTTTTTTCCTGAATATAATTTCAAAACCCCGGCTTTATCGGGGTTTTTATTTTTATTGTGTCATTTTGTCATAATTTTTTGAATGGTACAGATATTGAGAAATTGAGAGTGTAAATTAAAATTAAAAATAGAAAAAATATAAAATATTATGAGTAAAATAATTGGAATTGACTTAGGAACAACCAACTCTTGTGTTGCTGTAATGGAGGGTAAAGACCCTGTTGTTATTCCTAACGCAGAAGGTAAAAGAACTACTCCTTCTATCGTAGCTTTTACGGAAGACGGAGAAAGAAAAGTAGGTGATCCTGCAAAAAGACAGGCTGTAACGAATCCAACAAAAACTGTTTACTCTATCAAAAGATTTATCGGAACACACTTTAAAGATGATGCTTCTGAAATCACAAGAGTACCTTATAAAGTAGTTGCCGGACCAAACGATACAGTAAAAGTAAAAATCGACGATAGAGAATATACTCCACAGGAAATTTCTGCAATGACGCTTCAGAAGATGAAAAAAACTGCTGAAGATTATCTTGGCCAGGAAGTAACAAGAGCGGTAATCACTGTTCCTGCATACTTCAATGATGCGCAGAGACAAGCTACTAAAGAAGCTGGTGAAATTGCAGGTCTTAAAGTAGAAAGAATCATCAACGAACCTACCGCTGCAGCGTTAGCTTATGGTCTTGATAAAAACCATAAAGATCAGAAAATCGCAGTATATGACCTTGGAGGTGGTACTTTCGATATCTCTATCCTTGATTTGGGAGACGGTGTATTCGAAGTATTGTCTACAAACGGTGATACTCACTTGGGAGGTGATGACTTTGATGATGTGATCATCAACTGGATGGCTGACGAGTTCAAAGCTGAAGAAGGGGTAGACTTAAAAGCTGATGCTATTGCTCTTCAAAGATTGAAAGAAGCAGCTGAAAAAGCTAAAATTGAATTGTCTTCTTCTCCTCAGACTGAAATCAACTTACCATATATCACAGCTACTGCTACAGGTCCTAAACACTTGGTGAAGACTTTAACAAAAGCTAAATTCGAGCAATTATCTGCTGATCTTGTAAGAAGATCTATGGAGCCTGTTGCTAAAGCATTAAAAGATGCTGGTTTATCAACTTCTGATATCGACGAAGTAATCCTGGTAGGTGGTTCTACAAGAATCCCGATCATCCAGGAAGAAGTAGAAAAATTCTTCGGTAAAAAACCATCTAAAGGAGTAAACCCGGATGAGGTTGTAGCCATCGGTGCAGCTATTCAGGGAGGTGTATTGACAGGTGATGTAAAAGATGTATTACTACTTGACGTTACTCCACTTTCTTTAGGTATCGAAACGATGGGTTCTGTATTCACAAAATTAATTGAAGCGAATACTACAATCCCAACTAAAAAATCTGAAGTATTCTCTACAGCTTCTGACAACCAGCCGGCTGTAAGCATCAGAGTAGGACAGGGGGAAAGACCAATGTTCAACGATAACAAGGAAATCGGTAGATTTGACCTTACAGATATTCCACCAGCACCAAGAGGAGTTCCTCAGATTGAAGTAACTTTCGATATTGATGCGAACGGTATCCTAAGCGTATCTGCTAAAGATAAAGGAACTGGTAAAGAGCAGTCTATCAAAATCCAGGCTTCTTCAGGTCTTTCTGACGAAGAAATCGAAAGAATGAAGAAAGAAGCTCAGGAAAACTCTGCGGCTGATGCCAAGAGAAAAGAAGAAGTTGAAATCTTCAACAAAGCTGACGGATTGATCTTCCAGACTGAAAAGCAATTGAAAGAATTCGGTGAGAAACTTTCTGCTGACAAAAAAGCAGCTATTGAAGCAGCTCACGCAGAATTAAAAACAGCTTTCGAAGCTAAAAATGCTGATGATGTGAAAGCTAAAACTGAAGCATTAGATGCAGCATGGATGGCAGCTTCTGAAGAATTATATGCAGCGGGTCAACAGCCGGGTGCTGATGCAGGTGCAGGTGCTCAGAACCCTGGTGGAAACGCCGGAGCTGAAGATGTACAGGATGCAGACTTCGAAGAAGTAAAATAATAAATGTAAACACTAACATTTAATTATAAATTAACCCCGCGGTAAACAAAGTTTACCGCGGGGTTTTATTTTTATCAGATTCTGTCCTTTACTTTAATAATTTTCATATTATATCTTGAGGTAAATGACGGAATGTTTTCAATTGAGAAAAGGTTAATAACCCTGTTTAGGATGGTTATAATATTTTTTTTTATTCCTTGTATAGAGATTTATATGTGAATATTATTTTGTTTTAAATTAAAATATCTTTAATAAATTCATAAAATTAATTTTTATTTAGAATAATTATAATTAATTTTGTGCCCTAAATATTTTAGGGGTGAAATTATCGTTATTAGCAGGTGCTGTTTTTCTGACAGCAGGCGGATTCTTGTCTGCCCAAAAAGTAGAATTTTATCATAACGGGCAACTCAAAAGGGGAGAGTTCGCAAGTGGTGGTTTGAAAGAATGTAAAGAATTACATAAGAAAGATAATTCTATGGTTCTTAAAGGAAAATGCCAAATCGTCTTCCTGAATGCCGACAATAGACAAGAAACCATTATCATAAAAGAGGGAGAAGAACTACAGCTTCAGATTCTATCTCCTAAAAGTTCTTCCCGAGAAAGGTCAGAGATCAGAATTGAAGGTGTACAACTTACCGCAAAAAAGAAACAGTTTTCCGAAATTTCAATCCAGCAGGAAGCTCTTCAAAATTTACAGTCATTTTCTATTGGTGACGTATTGCAGCAATTACCAGGTCAATATGTACAGCAGTTTGACAATACTCAATTTAAAAATATTGTATTCAGAACCGCCAGTGGCCCTTCAATCACTGGTTCCGGAAATGTTCCGGGAGGTGATGATTTTGGAAACAGGGCATTTGGAGTACAGTTGATGGTCAACGATATTGCCTTGTCTAATAACGAAAATATGCAGAGCTATGATTCTGCCAACAGCGGTCCTTTTGGAATAAGCTTTAATACTTCTACTAAAGGAGGAAATTTAATGCCGGGACAGCCTAACTATGGCGTCGATTTAAGAGAAATTCCTACAGAAAATATAGAAAGTATTGAAGTGATACAGGGAGTGCCGGATGCCAAATATGGAGATCTTACATCCGGACTTATTAAAGTGACCACCATTGCCAAAGCATCACCACTACGATTGGATGCGTCTCTTAGAGAAGGAACTTATCAGGTAGGTCTTACCAAAGGTTTTAAACTCAAAAACAACAATGCGCTTAATGTGTCCGTAGACTATATGAATTCACTATCTGATCCAAGAACAAGTCTGGTGGGGTACGACAGGACCAATGTTAATTTCCTTTGGTCATCAAAAAGTAAAAGCGGGTTCAGCCATAAACTTTCAGCTTCATTTTCTACCAATACCAGCAAGGGGAAAAGAGATCCTGATGATCTTGACGGAATGATCATCAATGTGGATAACAAGAGTTTTTCATTAAGCAATAATATCAGTTATAATTTGAATCGTAACGGAAGAAAACCGTTTTTCAGAATGATCAGTGCGGATGTAGGAATTAGCTATTCAACACAACTTACAGAAAGAAGATACTGGCTGAATCAAGGTGCCCGTCCGTACGGAAACGCTACTACAGATGGTGTCTACTATGCTCCTTACACACCGCCGAGCTATGAAAATCAAGCCTTTTCTGATGGGAAGCCTTTGAATATTTTTACCGATATAAGTGCGAATGGTACTAAAATGACGGCATCCAAATGGGTTCATATGTACAGTATCGGAGCCAATTTCCGGTACGGAAACAACTTTGGAAAAGGCCGTTACGGAACAGCAGGTCAGTTTACAACAATTACTGCTGCAGGGCAGGGATCAAACGGGATGAGGGACTTTAATTATCGCGATAATGTATTTGCCAGCAAACAGTATGCATTTTATATTCAGGATAATATCACAAAATCTTTTGCCAATAAACATATCTTAAGAACCAATCTGGGTCTTCGTTATGATCTGCAGAATTCATTTTCCACTTATTCGCCAAGGGTTAATACCTCATACCAAATGGGAAAATTTTCTGTGAGAGGAGGATTTGGGTTAACATCTAAAGCGCCGTCATTGAATCAGATCTATACGGCACCAAGATACTTTGATTTCCTTCTTGGGGATTATCGTCTGCCGGGATATTATTCAGCAGCCATTATGCAGACGGTAGTGACTCCCGGAGATAATGCCAACCTTAAACCTTCAAAAAGCTGGAAAACAGAAGTGGGAGTAGATTACAGATTTCCTTTTGCAACGGTTAACCTTACGGCTTATTACAACAGGTTATTTGATGGATTTACCACGGCAAGCGTTCATAAAATCATGGACAAAGCGAAAGTAAATGTCAATATCTCAGGAACAGAAGTGCCCACTTTCGAGATCGTAGGAACCGAGAAATTTAATTACCTGCAGAATCGAATCGTCAACGGATATTCATCTGTAGATAAAGGGCTGGAACTGATGGCCAGTTTCAAAAAAATAGAAGCCCTTAATCTGGTCATTGGCTTTAATGCCAGTTATGTAGAGACTTCCGGTCATAAAGATGAAGGTCTTTACAAGATCAGTGCTCCAAAGATTGCAGATAAAGATTATGAGTATGGAATTTATAATGACAGTAGAAACAAAAGTTCTATGGCCAGAGCAAGTTTCAGTTTTGATTATCACCTGGCTTCATCCGGTTTGATCATTGGGTTGAGAACAGATCATTTCCTTTCAGACAGAACACTGAATGGCGCCAATGACATTTATCCAATAGGATATATCAGACATGATGGAACATCAGAAATGATTCCGGAAAATGACCGTACCAATCCAAAATATCAGGGATTGTTTCTGCAGCCTTCAGATGAAAAATTGTCAGGTTTATATAACAAAACCCTGCATAATGTTCATTTAAGAGTAACAAAAGATTTCCTAAGTGGTTTCAGACTGTCCATCTATGTAAGCAATGTTTTCAACCTTAAAGCATATGATGAAAGAGGAGCTGTTTATGGCAATTTTACCTCTACTTCTTTTGGGGGGAATATTTCGTACAGATTTTAACCATACAACTAAAAATAAAAAATAATGAAAAGATTCATACTATTGTTAGTAATTCCTGTTATGACCCTTTTGGGATGTAACAGGGATGATGATTTTGGAGGAAATAATGAGATTAAGCCGGTTCCGTTTACCGTGAATATAAAATTTGACGCTTCAAAATATCCTTCCGTTGCAGACAAAGGAGTTGCAAATGTAACAGTTATCCTTAAAAATACAGCAACAGAAGATCAGATTACAGGAAAAACAGATGAAAACGGAGAATTGAAATTAAATGCTGTTCTACCGGGAAATTATAGTATTCAGGCGGAACTTCAATTAAAAAAAAGTGAATATGAACAGCAGATAGGAGAGGAGACCAGCTATGAAATTGTTCACTTCGGAGGTTTTGATGAAAAAGTAATCATTAATGCCAATACTCCCTCAAAATTAGTCAGAATCACTAGTGGAAATCTTGGCGATCTTGTGATCAAACAATATTATTATGCAGGTTCAGACACAAAACTGGGCGCCAATTTCAGAGATCAGTTTATAGAAGTTCATAATAACTCTGACCAGACTATTTATGCCGACGGTTTATATCTTGTATTTCTGGAAGGGAATACAAACAGTAACCCAACCACTTATACTTTATCTAACGGACAATATGACTGGAGCAAAACTGCCGGTGGCGGTGCAGCAGCCAATACAGATTATGTGTACTCTAATATACTTATCAAAATACCTGGAAACGGCAGTCAATATCCCATTTTACCAGGAAAAAGTATAGTTATAGCTCAAACAGCCATTAATCATAAAATGCCTTTTGATGATATTAACGGTACAGGAGTAGCGATACAGGAGCCCGACAGAACTGTTGATCTGAGTCATGCTGACTTTGAAACATATTTGGGAGATTATAATACAAGCATTGGCAAGAAGCCTTTTGCATGGGATATCCAGAATATTATGGTGCCGGATATGCAGGTTGCCTACTGGAGTATTGCTTCTAATGACTTAATCCTGAATGTAAATTCTATGCTGGGGCTCGGAATTCTGAGAGCAACGGATGCAGAAGTGGCAGGCTGGCAAAAAGTGCCATCGCCGAAAGCGCCAACAGGAAATTTGTTTCTGCAGATTCCTAAAAACTATATCATAGACGGAATAGATATCACAGATAAGGAACAAAAAGCTCCTAAAGATTTTCCTGCAGATATTGATGCTTCACGAACTTTTATCGTCAACGCTGTAGGGCAGGCTGAAGCCACGTTTACCGGCCTCTCTGTAATCCGGAAAACAAAAGAAATTATCAATGGACGTGTGGTACTGCAGGATACAAATAATTCTGCCAATGATTTTGTAACGATTAAAGCAAACCCTCGAGGATATGCACAGTAATAATAAAAAAATTAGAACATTTCAGCATAGTATATTGGGATTGGCTATATTAGGCAGTCAGTTTTTTCATGCCCAGACGACCGCGCTGGACAGTATCAACATCAGTGCTGTAGAAAAAAATATCAGGATAAATGATCCCTACATTTCATTTTTTCAGCCATTAGATTTTTCCAGAACAACCTTTCAATATACTTCAATAAAACAAAATTTTAAAAGAGTACAGACTGCTGAAGAAATAGGAAGTTTCACTTTTCAGTCTGAAGGAGTTTATAAACTGAATGATAAAATAGCATTATCAGGAAGACTTAAAGCAGATAAAACTACAGAAGAGAACGTTCCCTATATTCTGAGTGATGAAAGAACGAACAGTTCATCTTTTATTTATAACCCCTCTTATTATTGGGTTCCCCGTTCAGCGAGATGGCAGAAACAAAGTTATTTTATCAACGGACAGTTTGCCTATAATCCCGTAAAACCTGTAATCCTGCAGTTGGGAGGAGAAGGGATTTATGCCAAATCATACAGACAAAATGCAGATCCAAGACCTAAAATAGATGATTATAAATACAAGGCTTTTGCAAAATTAGGCTTAAAGTGGAAGCAGCATGCTGTTTTTGGGAAACTGAGCTATGTACATCATTACAAAGGAAATGATATCATGTTTGTAAATATGAAAGGAAACGTACCCGCGAATGACAGCATCTACATCCGTTATAATGAAGGTTATGGTAATCAGTATATTGGAAATACCCAGTACAAAACTTCCGAATATAAAATGGGAGGTTATATATGGGGCGGTGAATATGCATTTAATAACCCGAATACTCATTTTTCTGCCGGATACGACTATAAAAATCTGATTGAACGCTTTTACAGGGTTTACGAGTATCAGGATGCCAGCTTTAACTGGCAAAAAGATTATACAAAATATTCCGGGCTGAAAACAGATCTCCACAGCTTCTATCTCAATTTCCTGGGAAATTATAACGGGAAAAAATGGGCTTCTATGGTGAACTATCAGGATCAACTCGATACCAATTATAATTATCCGTCAGAATACAGAACCTACCGCCTCGAACAGAAGAACCTTTTCTGGCAGAATAGTGTGATGTGGTTTAATCATAAGAACGAAGCATTTAAAATGATCTTTGATGCAGCATATGGAAAAAATCACGTAAAAGATCTATCCGTGGTAATGGACAGGAAGCTTTCGTTTTTTAATTACTGCCTTGGAGCAGAAAAAGAATTTGCTTTGAAACCTTTCCATAAGCTGACTTTTGGTTTGTCACAAAACCTTTACATTCCATTGGAAAAAGAATTCAATTATCAGCCTTACCAAAGCACAAAAGAGAATATCTTTGCAACTAAGATCGCTCAGCCGGACTTTGCTTATGATGCAACCCCTAAAATAGGTCTTAATTTTAACGCAAGTTATATTTTT
Organism: Chryseobacterium sp. CP-77; assembly: GCF_036362765.1. Taxonomy (NCBI): domain Bacteria; kingdom Pseudomonadati; phylum Bacteroidota; class Flavobacteriia; order Flavobacteriales; family Weeksellaceae; genus Chryseobacterium; species Chryseobacterium sp. CP-77. The sequence continues at coordinate 2,312,367 of NZ_CP143637.1, read as the reverse complement.
GACCAGAATAAAATAAGGTATGAGCTGTTTGGAAGTTTTTCTCAGACATGGCTGATGAACAGTACCTATAAAAATCAAGTGGACTACAATGGCAGAGCTAATCATATTGCCTTAGTAGGAGTGAATGTTTATTATTAAGAAATAAATGAAAGACAGATACATCGCTTTTCTGGCAATTGCCGGAGTAATATGTTTATTAAGTTATACTTCTAATGACCCTACGGGATACTCCGTAGAGGAGCTTCGTACTTTGTACAGCAGCGGAGATCAGAGCAAATGGCCGGCCGCCCGCTTATTTGATGAAGCAAAAGAAGGGTTCCAGGATATCGGACCCTTGCCAAAAATGAGTTTTCCTGAAGATAATCCCTATTCCGAAGATAAAATGGAACTGGGAAAAATGTTATTCTTTGATCCGAGGTTGTCGAAAAGCGGACAGATCTCCTGTGCAAACTGCCATAATCCTGAAATTGGCTGGTCAGACGGAAGCAGGGTTTCTTTTGGCCACGACAGGCAGACAGGTACCAGAAATGCACCTACTTTGGTAAATATCGGATATGCTAAAACACTTTTCTGGGACGGCCGTTCGGCAACGTTGGAAGAGCAGGTGAAAGCCCCTATCGAAAATCCGGTAGAAATGAATCTGCATATGTCAATGGCAACAAAAAATATCAGAAAAATTAAAGGGTATAGATCTTTTTTCGTCAAAGCTTTCGGGAATGGAGAAGTGACAGAAGAAAAAATTGCAAAAGCCATTGCTACATTTGAACGTTCTCTGATAAGCCCGCCTTCAAGATTTGATAAATTCGTGACCGGAAAGAAAGATGCCTTAACGGATTCTGAAATCAATGGGCTTCATTTATTCAGAACTAAAGCAAATTGTATCAACTGCCACAACACGCCTTATTTTTCCGACCAGAAATTCCATAACCTGGGACTGACGTATTACGGAAGAAAATACGAAGATCTGGGACGATACATTGTTACTCAAAAAAATGAAGATGTAGGAAAATTCAAAACTCCTGCACTAAGAGAAGTTTCTGAGAATAAACCTTATATGCATAACGGGCTTTTCCCCGAGCTGGCGAACATCGTTATGATGTATAATGCCGGAATGGGAAGGGAAATTCCAAAAGGAGAACAGATCAATGATCAAAAGTTTCCCCATAAATCAGAAATGATTCAAAAACTGAATTTAACAGATGATGAGGTGTTTGATATCGTAGCATTTTTAAAAACACTGAACAGTTACAAATATAAAATGCGCCCACCGGAATTACCTAAATCGCAATAATTAGTAAAACTACTTCAATCAAAAAGAATTTTTTGTGTGTTCTGAGCTTGTAAAAATTCAATTCATAAAACAAAAAAGGTCTCCTGAAGTTTCCTTCAAAAGACCTTTATGGTAATTAGTAATCTTTTATATTAATTATCTTTAGTGAAAACGGTAGCAGCCATTGAAGCTTTACCCCAGTTGAAATTAGTTCCTGTAGCGGACCACATATTAAACCTAATTGGATAAGAATTACTTTCAGCATACCCATTTAAAGTATAGGTTACTGTAACAGGAGAAGCACTTGTGTTGTTATAGGATTCACTAAATTTTCCGGAGACGGAGACCATTTCAGAGGCACTAGTTCCTTCCGGAAGGGTAAATTTTCTCGAACCCTCCGGTGCTTCTGTACCATCTTTGAGAAAACGTATTCCAAAATAACCGGTAATAGGTACACCATTAGACGGAACTGAGGTGCCCATCGGAACACTATAGTCTACAAGAATTTTAGCGGTGCTGTTAGCTGGAATAGTAACCGAAACAGACAATCCCAGATCAATATTATTTACAATAACACCATTACCTAGTGCTGGTTGGCCTACCGGAGCTGTTGCACTATCAGTAAAAACGCCTAGAAGTTGATAATCAGTTGTCTGAGGGGCTAGTTTACTCCACTTTGGTGCTCCGGAAGTTCCTGAATTATAATAAAGTCCATCTCCATAAGGTATTAATGCTGTATTGGAATTGTAGACTATCAGCCCGTTTGCAGGTGATGGAACAGTCGTCCCATCTGTTGTTGATGTTAATGATACTCTTGGTAACAAAAATCCTCTGTTGGTAGCAGTAAGATCCAGCAAAGCTGAGTTATCAGGAGCATTGGTACCTACCCCGACATTTCCACCCACAGGGTTTAATACTAATGGAAGCCCTGTAGTTGAAGTTTTATTCTGGCTGGAAATATAAGATCCGAAAGGAGAGTTCGTATAGGTTCCGAAGTCCAGAGCATGGTTGGTACTTCCATCAACTCTAAATGTGGCATTGGTAGTTGCTGTGCCTAATGCTGAAGGCTGTGCATTCGCTCCCGTTACCACCAGCTTATTGGTGGGAGTCACAGTTCCTACTCCAACATTTCCACCTGAAGTAACAGTCATTTTTTGGGTATTATTTGTTATAAACCTCAGGTCATTAGCTGTAGTGGTTCCCAGAGAAGCTACTCCTCCGCCTATAAATGTTTTCAGATTCACTATACCATTGGTATGATTGACACCGAAACTATTATCGGGAGTACTGATGGTAAGTTTGGTATCAGGTGTTGTGGTACCAAGACCTACACGGTCATTGGCAGCGTCTACGGATAAGGTGCTGCCATCTACAGAAAATGCATTGGTCTGCGTTCCTGTAAATGTCAGGGTATTGGCGCCCTGGGTTACCGTTCTGTTTCCTGTAAGCGTACCATCTGCTGTGTAGAGATTAACCGGAGTAGCTCCTACAGAACCTCCGTCCGTAGATCTCCAGCCTGAATTACTGTATACATATTCCAGGGCCTTGCCATTGGGAATGGTAACACCACCCAATGCAGCGCCAAAACCTCCTGTTGTATTATTATAGACAATGATTCGCTGTCCTGCATTGGGAGGAACAGGGGCAGTAATCGTTACGGTTGCAGTAGCAGCACCGGTAAGTTGTACCTGGCTTACATTGGCAGGAATAGTCACAGCATTACCTGCAACGGCTAAAGCAGTTTCACGGTTGGTAATGGCTCCGTTCACATCCAGTGTGGTACCGGGAGCGATAAGTCCCAGTCCCAGGTTACCATTAGAAGTCACCACCAGGTCATCAGCCGCCTGAACAGCGGTAGGCACCCCCGTTGTCGGATTATTTTTTAATCCGTCAATATTAAATATTCCCTGAGGATTACTGGTATTGATCCCCACTTGTGATTTTGCCACCAGAGAAAAGGTGGTAAGCAAGCCTGCTAGTAATAAATTTTTTTTCATAATATATAAGAAATTAAGATTAGAATAAATTAATATCTCTTTTTTTTGTCACGGACTCCATCTTAGCAACAGAGTGTGTTTACATTATATCGATTATATGTTTTGTGTTTATGGAACAAAAGTTTTTTTTTAAAGTTCAGTACTAATCTTTAACACGATGTTTGTATCATTTATATGAATAAAAAGTAATTTATCGACATTAAACTATTCTCTCAGATAATATGTATCGTTTTTCGTGCTGCTATTTTTCAACGGTTAAATGGTTAAACAAAATATAAATCATGCTCGATGGTATTATTTTCTCTGAACTTTAGCTTATTGCGTAATATTCATAATATCCTTAATATCTTTAACAAAAATAAGCTTATTTAAGGCTGTAGTATATTTTTCGCATACAACATACGTACATCATACATACATCATTTAGATGCAACTCCTGTATTTTATACTTTGTATTATCATTGTTGTGTGAAATAATTAATCTGTTATGCGTGATATGTTTTTTATTTAAACCTTAGAAATCTCATATTTTAGCAGTCTTTAATCCCTTTTTAAAGGCATTTAGTTTTTTATTTTTAAAAAAAATGTGGTTGTAGCGGATATTCTCCTATAGACCACCAGACATTGATGGAATTGTATATCAGGATTTATTTTGAATGGGATACCGGTTTTAAAAAGTCTGAAAGTGATTGCTGCGCATTTTAAAATATAGATACCCGGATATCTAGCGGAATTTTTAATCTTTCAGGCTGAATCGGTCAAAGCTATTATTAAAGTTACTTAAACTTTACAAAACTGCAAAAGTCACAAAAACACAAATGGGTGGATTTAAAAACACCTGTGTTCAATTAAGTAAGCTTAAAAATGAGACTACGGAAAAGTTCATATAGATGAAAATCAATGGTTTCACAAAGTAAAAAATGCATACAAAAAGTGTAAACAGCCTCATTACTGAAAAGGGATAGGTTAATACATAAAAATACCCCTCAAAATATTTTTGAGGAGTATTTTATCAGGAATATATTCCATCTCACTTACATCTTTGTTACTACTAAGGAACAGGGGATGCTGTTGCGGCTCCTGTAGAACTGCCCCCAAGGTTATAACCGCCATCGCTCAGGACGGTCATTTGTTCATTGGAAATGATCAGCAATCTGATTCCCCACACAAATGGACTTGTCGACGAAGTTGCATTAGGAACATCGGCATAAATCCTCCAGGTTCCGTTCTGTTGAAAGGTATAAATATCTGGTGTCTCAAAATCAAAATTGGTGGAACCATTAGTTTTAAAGCCGGCATTGAGATTACTATGACTATTGGTGTCAAATCCCACCACAATAGCTGTATAGGAAGAAACAGGGATTTTTGTATCAAAATTAGATATAAAATCACTGTTGGGGTTTGTAAAGGTATAATACTTGAAATACATTTTTGAAACCGGACCTATTTTACCCCAGTTCGGTGCTGCCGGAGTTCCTCCGTTATAATAAACTCCCGTACCTTGAGGAGACATGGCTGTGTTATTATTATACACCATAAGTCCGGTGGCAGGCGAAGGAACCGTACTGGCATCCGATGGGGAGGACAGGGATACCCTTGGCAGTAAAAGTCCTTTATTGGCTGCATTAAGATCCAGTAATGCCGAACTGTCCGGTGTACTTACTCCTACCCCTACATTCCCGGCAGGAGTAACTACCACTTTTGCGCTGTTATTAGTCATCAGGTTCAGATTATTTGAAGTAGTAGTCCCCACATAACCTGCTCCTGCTCCGATATATGTTTTCAGATTCACTGTACCATTGGTATGATTCAATCCAAAGCTGTTATCTCCTGTACTGATGGTAAGCTTAGTGTCGGGTGTGACCGTACCTATACCTACATCTCCTGCTGGAGTAATAGTCATTTTTTGAGTATTATTCGTTGTAAATCTCAGGTCGTTTGCTGTAGTGGTTCCCACGGAGGCTACTCCTCCTCCGACAAACGTTTTCAGATTCACTGTACCATTGGTATGATTTAAACCAAAGCTGTTATCCGGGGTGCTGATGGTCAGTTTGGTGTCTGGTGTTGCAGTACCAAGACCTACACGGTCATTGGCCGCATCTACAGATAAGGTGGTCCCATCTACAGAAAATGCATTAGTCTGGGTTCCTGTAAATGCTAAGGTATTCGCTCCCTGAGTAACGGTACGGTTTCCTGTCAGAGATCCGTCTGTGTTATAAATATTGGCAGATGCAGGTGCTGCCGGCAAAGCTTTCCATGTAGCAACTCCGCTGGCGTCGGATGTTAAAACTTTATCTGTACCCTGGGTACCGTCTACAATTTTCAAAGCTCCGCTTGTGCCGGATTCAATATGAAGTTTATTTGTAGGGCTCGTTGTGCCGATACCAACATTGCCAGAGGATTTGATCGTCAGTCTTGGGGCATAATCTGTAGCATTTCTGGTGGAAAACTGCAACCCTGCATAGCTGTTGGCTGCATCACGGTCAATACCTGTGATGCTGGCCCCGGAAAGTCCTGTCTCTGATGTTGATGGGATAAATCCTATTTCACCAAACTGCCCGCCGGTACCATTTAAATTATAGAGCGTAATATTTCTTGCTATTCCTTGCAGACATGCAGCACCACAATTTTCAATTCCTGCAGAAATGGCACTGGTCGTAGCTCCCGGACTGTTTTGGACAGACAGGGAAGAAGCAGGAGCGATGGTACCAATTCCCACTCTGCTATTTGCAGCATCCACTGAAAAGTTTTTCCCATTGACAGAAAACGCATTGGTCTGTGTTCCGGTAAATGCTAAGGTATTGGTACCCTGAGTTACTGTTCTGTTGCCGGTAAGCGTGCCATCTGCATTGTAAATATTAACAGGAGTGCTCAGCTTTGTCCATACGGTACCATTGTAATAATAATAGCCAACGGTATCAATATTCACAGCAGTACCTGCTGTAGTTCCTGTAGCAATACTGTTTACATAGATCAGTGTGGATGTTGGAACCCCGGTCATACTCTGAGCTTTTTGTCTGTCTACTCTTGGAATAAGTAATCCTTCTACTGTTGTACCGGTACCGGTACTGTTTTTAGCAGTTACATCAAGTGTTGCAGCGGGGGTTGGGGTGTTAATCCCCACCTGTGATTTTGCCAATGAAAAGGTAGCAAGTAATCCTACTACGAATAAATTTTTTTTCATAATATGTGTTAATTAATAATTTTCTTGTTTCAACAGTTATAATAGCAGTGAACATTTTACCGCATTATATATCTGTGTGTTTATTACTATGGATTGGATGCAAAGGTAATGCTTGGTGGAAATTGTAAGCATATTATATACTCATCATAGATACAACATAGGTCTATCTTATATACATCATTTTCGTGTTTTTGTTAAAAAAATAAGCTTTATAGGGAAAAAAACTTTAATAAATTAAACCACAATTAAGTGAATTAATGATGAAAATACTATCTTTGTTTTTTATCTTTGTCGCTTTCTATCAGTTTGCTAAAAGAGGTTGACAATAAAGATAGATTGGCCGGTATAATTCAAATCATGATTTATGGTGGAGAAATTATTATTAAGAGTAGGTTATTGATTTAAATTAGTAAAGAGACAGCTAATTATGTTTTGATCATCTTTACATCTGTTGTAAGCACATGTTGATTTGAGTCCGGAATTTTTTGCTTTCAGGTGGAAATCGAATGCATTTGTTGAAGATGTAGTGAAGTTGTACCGAATTTTGTAACCCTTTATTAATAATGGTTTGGGAGGATGATGTATCTACGCTGTATGTTGTTATTATGCATTTTTTCTCACTTTTTTTTAACCTTGCCAAAAAATAAAATAGATATGTGTATCAGAAAAATGAACTCTTGATCTCTTCGTGAAATTCCGGACTTTGCGAAAAAGGAATATCAGCAAAAGGATGAAATTAATAAGTTTTTTGATGCTGCTGCTTTTATGGGCAAAAGAAACTGACCTATGCAGTAGAATTTTAAAGGAATATGCCATAATCCTGCATAGTATGGTTGATCATTTTTTAAAGCAAAAAAAAGGAAAAGTTGAAATTTATTAATGATATGAAACGAAAACGGGAGATCACAGATGTTCTGATGTATTCCAAATCTTGTTATCCGTGTAAATAAAAGCAGAGAAAAGACAACGTTCAAAAAAGGAGTAATGCTATGTTCCAGAGCAGTAAATTATGATCGATAGGAAGCTGTTGTTTATTTCTCCTGAAATACTGCTGTTTTTCCAAATTGGAAATATTGATCTGATATACTTATCATAATAATTTTATTTGGTCATGATAAGTATTTTTTTATCTTTAATCAACAACCCGTTATTATGTTTTTTTTAAAAAATATGAATAAAATTATTTTATTTTCCTTCATAATATGTTGTTCGGAATTATTTTCACAACGATATACGGAAAGGAATATTGATACTTTACTGATGAAAACAAACGAAGTACTTCGGACAAGAATATCTGACGATGATCTTATCCGTTGGAATAAAGGAATTATAAAGGAAGCGGTTCGGATTGGCTACCGTGAAGGAGAGGCAGTGGGATATGTCAATATTGCGAACCGGTATATATTTGGGGGCGATTTAAAGAAAGGGTTGGAATATTTAAACAAGGCTGAAGATATATCCGGGAAAAGCAATAATAATTTTCTTTTTGGTAAAATCAATCAGGAGTATGCCCAGGTTTATAGTAAGATGGACGTGAGTAAGCTGGCTTTGGAATACAATTCAAAAGCTATGGAGTATGGTCTGAAGCTGAGAAAAGATAACCGGGACTGCCGTCTGTTTTTACGCTATGTCTATTCAACCAGATCTGTCTTCATGTATAAAGTTGACCGTCCTGACTCGGGCATTATTTACCTGCATAAAGCTATGAAAATAGAGGCAAATCCTCTCGATGTAGCTAATGTTGCCCATCATTATACCGTATTTGAAGCGAAACCTGATTCTGCCAGATATTACTTTCAAAAGGCTTTTGTGCTTTTAGAAACCAAAAAATTTAAACATAACAAATTCCAGAGAGCTGTTGTTTTACAGAATTATGGAATATTTCTGAACAGTCAGGGAAAAATCAGTGAGGCCATCGATACAATTACGAAGTCGATTGGATTTGCAAAACAGGTCAACAGACCAAAACTTATTCTTGGCAATTATAAGGAGTTGTCTGTACTTTATAAAAAAGAGGGGAATCCTGATAAAGAAAATGAATATCTGAACAAAGCAATCTCATTGCAGGACAGCCTTGATGCCAACCAGAATCAAGCAGTAAATCTTTCCATCAACAAACTGAATAAAGATAGAGAAAAGGAAAAGGTCCAATTTAAAAGTCAAAATAATACCACATTATGGTATAGTGGTATCTTAATGCTGTTAATTATTTTAGTTACCATTTACTTTTATTTGCATGTCAGAAAAAAGAAAAAGAAGCTGGCGGAAAGTGAAAAAATAATTTTTGAAATAGGAAAAGAAACGACAGACCTGAAAAGAAAACTCAGCGAAAATTATGAGAATGTCATTCAGCTTGCCAGAGAAAAAAAAGCTGATTTTTTTCCTAAATTCCAGGAAGCATATCCGGAATTATTCAGGGAGTTGTTGAAAATAAATCCTAATCTTTCCAAATCGGATTTAACTTTTTGTGCTATGATATGGCTAGGCTTTTCATCAAAGGAAATTGCTCAGTGTGTCTCTATGGAGCATAGATCTGTACAGACAAAAAAGTACAGAATACGTAAAAAACTGAATCTGGAAAGCGAGACCAATCTGTATCTTTTTTTCAGATCTATATTGGAACCTTAGAAATGTTAATTTAGTGTAACTGAATAAAATTTCAGAGAAACATGGGAGCAGGTTTTTATTATTGCTTTTCTGTAGGTTTGTTTAACCTTTATAGATTTGTCATAATAAGACTTGCTATTTCTATTTCTCTTCTCGTACAATATTCGTATTGGTAACCTTGATAATCACCTTCTTTGTTGGTTTGAGTGTTACATTCTTTTAATATACAAACTATCGTTTTGTTGCTGGCACTTACATCCGGTACAGTTGTCCATTAGTTCTGCATTTATTACTTAATGTAGAGCATCCTTGTTTTTTGATATGAATGGGATATTTTTTTTATTATGGATCAAAAAACAAACAGTTTGTTTGAGTATAGAGAGACGGATTTTAAATCTGTTGATTTCGTGCATGTTATTGATTCTTGCTTATATAGATTTTCTCCGTGATGCATAAATGATGTATCGTGTTGTATGGATGATGTAGATCTAAAAGATGAATTTTATTTTAAGTGTTCTAATATTGCACTGGCAAATTTTATGGCCCCATTCACAACACAAATGACTTTTATTACTAACTAATTTATTCAGATTAATTAATACACAAATGATGAAAAAAAAATTATTATTAACAAGCATATTTATTATGTTTTCATTGGCAGCGAAATCACAGGTGGGGATCAATACCAGTAATCCTCAGGGTATATTTAGTGTTGATGGGATGAAAAATAATCCAACAAGTGGGGTGCCTACTTCCGCTCAGGCTAAAGATGATCTGGTGATGACTCCTAATGGTAATCTGGGACTGGGGCTCATTGCTCCCGGTACCACATTGGATGTGAACGGAGCCATTACCAACCGTGAAACCGCTTTAGCCGTTGCAGGCAATGCTGTTACTATTCCGGCTAATGTAAGTTTGGTACAGCTTACGGGAGCTGCTACCAGTGCAGTTGTTATTACTGCACCTGCCGCTCCTAACCCAGGGCAGCGTCTTATTGTTTATAATAATACAACAGGTGGATTTGGTGCTGCATTGGGTGGTGTTACCATTCCCAATGGTAAGGCTTTGGAATATGTATACAGTAACTCTGGCTGGAGATCTACTGATGGTGGTTCAGGAACAACTTCTACTAATATTTATACGGCTGACGGTACCCTTACCGGTAACAGGATCGTAACACAGGGAGCCAATACCTTAGCATTTACCGGAACGCAGACCAATGCTTTTTCTGTAGATGGAAATACCTTATCCGTAGATGCTGCCAATGACCGTGTAGGTCTTGGTACAACAACACCTGATACCAAACTTACCATCAGTACCCCGGATAACAGTTTTGGATTAAATCATACCAATGGTACAGTGAACTTAAAAACATATATCGGAGGAGGTGTAGTTTCTGTGGGAACCACTACAGCCAATGATCTGAGATTTACTACCAATAATACTCAAAAAATGACTATTACCTCAGGAGGAAATGTTGGAGTAGGAACGGTGACTCCCACTAATAAACTGGTGATAGCCGGGAGTAATGCACAGCCTTCTGCACAAGGGACAGCAACTACCAATGCCACGCTTCGGGTTGATGGAAGCAGTAATCATGCCCTTGATTTCGGAACCTATGCAAACTCTCCTTATGGATCTTATATTTCAAGCCAGAACAAAACAGCTGCTGCAGGACTTCCTTTGGTGTTGAACCCGGAGGGGGGCAATGTAGGTATTAACACAACTCCGGGTACAGCACTGGATGTTAATGGAGCGATTACCAACCGTGAAATTGTATTAGCTGTTTCCGGTAATACTGTAACGGTTCCACCTAATGTAGGTCAGGTTCAGCTTACCGGTACTGCTACAGGAACAATTACCATTAATGCATTTGCAGCGCCTAATGCTGGTCAGAGACTTGTTGTGTTTAACAATACTTCGGGAGGATTCGGAGCAACACTGAATGGGGTTACCGTTCCTAATGGTAAAGCATTGGAATATGTTTTCAGTAATTCAAACTGGAGATCTACCGATGGAGGTACTGTTGGGGTAAGTTCAGCTAATATTGGAGATATTAAGGCAAGTTTTTCGGTATCTGATCACAGTGGATGGGTAAAACTTGATGGAAGACCAGTAGGAGGTTTGACCACTACTCAAAGAGCTGCTGCAAATTCATTAGGATTTTCATCATACATTCCTAATGCCAGCAACTCTTACTTAGTACAGGACGGTACAAGATTGGGAAGTATTAACAGCAACAACTCCCGTGTGATAGCAAGGAATCAATTGCCTAATTTTCAGTTATCTGGTAACACCAGTTCAGCTGAGCCTACTATAATGTATGATATTATCAATAACAATGGTAAACCGGCAACTGATACTTATTCATATACCTTCTTAGCCGGTAAAATTGGTACAGGTACGAGAAATCTTGATCATGTTAATACTAATGTATTACACCAAAATCCGCACTCCCATTCATTTACCACGAATAGTGTAAATGGCGGTGTAGCACAGCAGTCCATCAACATACAGCCTCAAAGTTTAAGTGTCAATATGTTTGTTTATTTAGGGAAATAAAAAAGTGACATATATTATAAAAGTATAGAAAAACCAATGTTTTGATTTAATTTATTAAATTATAGAAGACAGGAATTTCTTATTTATTGAAAATCTATAGCATGATCTTTTAAAGAATCGGATTTGTATTTGGTCATTTTTGACATTAAAATTGTCATAAAGGATAAGCTATACTTTTGGGTATAGCTTATTTATTAAAAGCGAATTAAAAGCGAACAGAATTTATGTAAAGTACAGTTGGCTAATTTTCCAGAGATAATGACAGGTTGTACTTCGGTATAACTATTAAAATTATAATAACTGAAATTGTAAATACTGTCAAATTTTATATCACATCTATATCATAAAAAAAAATTCTACAGATTTATGACTAATTATAATATAAGTTCTATAGATTATCCTCTACATCATTCCCGATTACGAAAATTAGGTCTTATCGGAGGTCTTTCCTGGCATTCAACGCTTGAATATTACATGTACCTGAATCAAACCATCAATGATCATTTCGGTAATAATACTAATCCTCCTCTTGTAGTAATAAATCTTGATCAGTATTATATGCATCAATTACAACGATCGGACCGTTGGGACATCATAGCAGGAATGCTGATTGAAGCCTGTGATCAATTATATAAAGCCGGAGCCTCTGCAGCAATGTTTTGTGCTAATACCCCCCATAAAGTGTATCATGATGTACAGGCCCAAAGCAGGATTCCCATACTGCATATCGGAGATGCAACAGGTGCTGAGATCAGAAAGAAAGGTCTTCGGAAGGTCGGGTTTATTGGAACAATATTTACCATGGAGGAGCCATTTATTGCAAAAATCCTAAAAGATAAATATGATATTGATATGATGGTTCCCGATAAAAAGAAAGACAGAGAAAAACTTCACATCATTATACAAAAAGAACTGTCTCTTGGAATTTTAAAACCTGAAACAAAAGAATATATACTGGATCAGATTGTAATGCTGGAAACGATGGGTGCTGAAGGCATCATATTGGGATGTACCGAATTCCCACTTATTATCGGTCCGAATGATATTAAGATACCCATATTCAATACCACATTATTGCACGCTCAGATGGGAGTAGATTTTATCCTGGATTCTGATTTTTAGTGCTTAGTTATAGAGTTTTATTTGTTTAATTTAATTGTAAATACTATGGAAAAAAAGACCTCAATATTCACCACGGTGATATGTATTTTGTTGTTTATGGTAAGTTTGCCCGGAGATCTGACAGCACAAAAGGTAAGTCCGTCTAACAATTTTTCCGGATATAAAACACTTAAAGTGAAGCCAAGCGAAGCTGACCCTTCGGTAAAGAATTGGGACAGTGCACATATCGTAATGTATGATAAGGGCATTAAAAATAATAAGATATTGCTTTGGCTTACGGGAACCAAAGGATCTACTGATCACGTTCCTCAAAGTTTTTTTAAAACGGCATTAGATCAGGGATATAGAATTATAGCACTCTCTTTTATGAGCACCCCGGGAGTTTCACAGGTTTGTAAAGGCAGTTATTTGAGTAAAAATGTTGATTGTGCAGCGGAGTTCCGCAGAAAACGTATTTATGGTGATAATACTTTCCTTCCTATTCCGGATCAGTATCAGGATGCCATAATACCTCGTCTGACAAAACTTTTACAGTATTTGTCGAAAAGTGATAAAGATGGTGCATGGTCCCAATATCTGAATGAGAGCACGGGTAAGCCCGTTTGGAGCAAAATTGCCATAGCGGGGCAATCCCAGGGTGGAGGAATGGCGGAATTTATCGCTCAGCATGAGTCTGTGGCAAGAATCATCAGCTTTTCAGGAGGATGGGATTACAGTGATTCCAGAACGAAAAAGATAGCAGGCTGGTATTCCCAAAAATTGCTGACATCACCTGAAAATGTTTTTGCAACCTATCATGTGAAAGAAGTGGCAGCAAAAGAGCTGGCGGAGATTTGTAAAGAGCTGCATATTCCTGCAGAGAATGTTTTTGCATTAGATCAGCCTATTGTTCAAAACACAAATAAGCGTACTCCTCCTAATCCTTATCATGTGGAAGGAGTTAAAAATCCTGTGTATCAACCTATCTGGATAAAAATGCTTGGTTCGGGGCTATGATTTTAAGATATCAATTTAAATATGATAAAACTCTTCCTGCTGGAAGAGTTTTTTATTAAAGGACATAGAATATTAAACTTTCATTTTCTGACGTTCAAAGGGAAAATTACATACTTGAGTGTTGAAGATATTATTGTAATTATACTGAAATAAGTGTTTAAGTATTACTATTTTATGAAAATTGATTCATGAATTATGAGGAGTGGTTTTAATTTGTATATTTGGTTTTTATTTAGAATAAATAAAAATATTATTTAAGAAAATCATTAATGAATACAATTTTGTCCATCTAATCCACATTCTCATTAAAAACTATGGAACTACAAAACAAAAGAATCCTTACTCTGGATGTAATAAAAGGTATAAGTGTCATCGGAATGATCATTATACATACCTTATTGGTGTATGCCAATGTAAAATCACAATATGAAACAGCTGTCGGCAGTTTTATTGTTTTTCTTGGAAGGGGAACTTCCATTTTCCTGATCTGTATGGGAATTACTTTCATGACTTCCAGTCATCAAAGTCTTAAAAGTGCTTTAAAACGGGGTGCTTTACTGGTATTTGCAGGATTGTTCATGAACTTTATGAAGTTTATGATTCCAGTGCTTTTTAATTTTGCTCCCGATAATTTTATCCAAAAATATGGATGGGATGCACCTATAGAACAGCAGTATGTATATCTGGTACAATTGGGTGATATTTTACAGCTGGCAGGGATGTCCTTATTATTTGTAGGATTTATCAGAGAATATGTCAAAAATAAATATATTATCCTGGCAATAGGTTTATTCGTTGCGCTGGTATCCAGGGAAGTAAGCGGAATTAACCTGGATTATCCTGTGATCAATTATGTCCTGGATCTCCTTTTCAATACCGATTATCCGGCATATGTCTATTTCCCTGTTTTTCCATGGATGGCCTTTATCATCATCGGAATGTTTTTCGGGAAATGGTTTCAGGAGCTGAACTACAATACCCAACAGATATTTAGAAATATGCTCTATGCCGGACTGTTATTTATTGCCATAGGAGCACCGCTGGTTTTTCTGTATGGTGATTATCATTACAATGGTTTTTATCACATGGGCCCTGGCGGTGTTCTTTATTTTGCAGGCTGGACACTACTGTTTTTATGGCTGATTAATACGTTTACGGCAAACGCCAAAGAAAATGGTTTTATACGTATTCTCAAATATTGCAGTAAAAATCTGACTTCAATGTACATGATTCAATGGATATTAATCTCGTGGGGAAAAGGAATTTTCGGATATCGACAACATGAAATCGAATACGTATGTATGCTGATCCCGTTATATATTATTCTCACCTTTTCAGTACAGACTTTGGTGGATGTCATAAGAAAGAAAAAAACTTTAATTGGCTTCAGACCGATATCAACTGATAAAACAGTTTTGAAATAACAATTCCCATTTTATCATGTAAAATTATAAAACCACGGTAAAAGTTTACTGTGGTTTTGTTTGTTATCAGTTTAAAGAATTTCCACTTCTTCCGGTACAACAAAAAGAATGATACAGCCATATTCAGATTTCACGGAATGCTTGAAATCAGGCGGAGTATATAGGTAATCTCCTTTTTCAAGCCGGGCTCCTGCAATCGTTGCATCACCTTCTATTATAAATAATTCCTCTCCTGCAGGATGATTATGATAAGGATAGCTGGCTCCCGGTTCAAATTTTAAAAGAATACTGGTAGAACGGTTTTTTTCAGTATCAAATTTTAAGGATTTTACAAAAATACCGTCATAATGAATACCTTTTTCAATCAAAGGCTGCCATTCTTTCTGTTCTGTTTTTACGATGTAATCGTGGATGTTGGTGTTCATGTGATATAAATTTTAATTGTTATTGATGTAAGAAATGGTCAAAACTCCATGTATATTGGGAAAATGTACTCAGAAGAAATGCTCCTGCACTGAATGCGAAGACTGAATAGTCCAGAGGTTCTTTAATTCCAAAAGAAATGCTCATGGCTATAGCAAAAAATAAAGTGAGCACAGAGGCGTACCTTGCTGTTCTTTTTATCTGAAAACCCAGAAGAAGCAGAATGCCGATTGACAGTTCAGCAATGGTTGATAATATTGCAATAATGGCTGCCCACAATGGTGGTAAAAATGAATTGGTTTCAGCGGTATAATGAACAAAATTTTTCCAGCCTGAAGATTGAGTTCCCCAAAGATTCAGCCTGCTTGCTACTGCTGATAAAAATCCGGCAGCCAGAGCAATTCTTAATAAAAAAACGGCGGTATCCTGTTGCGTTTTCATACGTATAATTTTTAGGTTTTAATTACAGTACAAAGTTCAGCGAAAGCCGTCGCCTAAAGAATAGACAATTCCGGGAAAAGCATGTAATATTGGAGAAGGAAGCTGGAAGTTTTTACATTTCCTTTACCGCTTTCTGATACTCTTTGGGAGATTGTGAAGTATGTTTTTTAAAGAAATTTGAAAAATAGAAAGGATCATTGAAACCAAGCTGGTAGGCAATTTCTTTTACAGTCAGCTTTTCATACATCAATAGTCTCTTAGCTTCAGAAATAATGAGGCTGTAGATCACATTCTGGGCCGTTTTGCTGGTATGAAGCTTTGAAACCTCATTCAATTTGGCTTCAGTAGTTCCGAGAAGATCAGCAAAATGAGAGACCTGATAATTATTTTTAAAATTTGCCCTTACACTTTCAAGGAATTTTAAAAATAAAGCATCGGGCTTCCATATTTCATCGCCGTGGGCAATTTTACTGCGGTTGATTTCTACGAGAAGCAATTCCACCAGAGAATGTGTAGAGATCAGATACTGGTAAGGCTGTTCCAGAATTTCTTTTTCAATAGTATTCAATGTTTCAGAGAAAAATTCAGGACGCTGTACAGTGATCATTTCATTCATTCCAAAATGGCAAAAGAGACCATTGTGGAAGATAAGTTCGATATCACTATCACTTTTACAGAAAAAATCCAGCGTAAATTCCAATGCAGTCAATTCTCCTTCTACTGATTTTAACTGATGAAACTGTCCTGAAGTAATGGTTACAACCTGACCGGTTTTCATCACAAAAATATGTTCGTCAATCAGAATTTCTGCATTTCCGGACTGGCACCAGAATAAGGTGTATCTGATGACCCGTCGCGGTTCAGGATATCCTGCCTGGTTGGAGTATTTTCTTATTTTAATCATTTCAGATCTGTTAAAGGTGAATATCAAATTGATGTCACTGGATGGAACAAAACGGATATTGTAAAAATCCTTTTGATGAAGCTACAACTGTAATTATAGGTACACAGCTCACTCATAATGCTAGCTATAATGATGTATAGAAATAATGAAAAATAAAACACCTGTAATTTCAGGTGTTTTATTTTTTATTCTAAAGAATTGTTATATTTCCTTTTATTGTCCTCAATCATTTTTCTATACTCAGGGTTATTAATTTTACCTTGATAAGGGTCATTCATATATTCTTTTCTCTTTGTTATAAATTGATCTTTGGATACAATTAACCCTTTTTTTTGCTCAATGGGTAAACTCGTTTTATTTATTGATATAAGTTCAAAACCTATATAATTATTCACCTCATTGATCTTTAATATTAATCCAGGAAGTCCTCTAAATTTGTATGGACCATCACTTATTGGAATATCATAAGTAAACCAAGCTATAAACTTTTTTTCTCCTGCACTTACAACTGCTTTATTACATTTATAGCCGCCAATAATAGAAGTGCTTTTATTATCAATTTGCCAGTCAAGTTTATCAGGACTCTCATAGGTGTAATAATTTCTCCCTAAATAATTTGATATATAGGTTTTGTTTTCATCCTTATATACGTTATGCTTTACCTTAGATTTCGGAAGAGAGCCGGGATCAACAATATTTCCGGTTTTCATTGCATCTTCCAGTTTTTTCCCAAAACCATCCACTGCAGCCTTATAATTTTCACTATAATATATAGATTTTTTGCCATTAGTGAGTAATACCATAGGCTCATTAATTGTAGATAATTTATCCAAAGTATCTTGTACAAAAGTATATTTATACTTTACTTCGATTTCCGAATAATCTTTTTTTTCTTGACCTCTCACATAGTTAAAACAAAGAAATAACAAAAAAATTCTAAAAAGTGGTTTCATAGGTACTCAAAATATTATAATTAAATAGGCTGTTAAAAGACAGCCTATTATTTTTTTCATTACGTCATTGGATTTTCATAACTGGAATGCCCACAATCTTGATTGTTATACATTTCCCATTCGTTGTAAAGGCAATCACTTGAATCAAATTCAGAATCAAAAACTGTTTGATAAGTAGTTCCACAAATAGTTTTGATAGTCACCAAATACCTTGTAAAGGCTGTAATTTGCTGTTTTTCCTTTTTTGACTCTAATTTGTTAGAAGTGCTTTCTTTAGCACAAACAAGTCCAGCAACCATAAATGCTGAAAGTAATAATACTTTTTTCATAATTATGTTTTTTAAATATTTAACAATTTAAATATAAAATTATTTTTCTAATCACCAAATGTGGAAAACCGTAAGGATATTAAAAAGATTTTAAGTCTTGTTTAAGGCTCCTTTAAATACTCTTTAAAATAAAACTATTATCCAACGAAAATTCGGCGGGTATAGTAATATTTTTTATACTTTTGGTTTTGCCGATTATATTGAGCAGATAAATTTTAGTTTGATTTTTTATTATCAATTTTTTCTAACTGCTTTTTAACTGCATTGATATTTTCTTCTGTAAGTTTCCCATAACCCAGCTCTTTGATTTGGTTTAATTGTAATTTTGATATTTCATCTTGCTTATCTTTATTTTTTAATAACTGATCCCGCAGCGAAATATAATACTGGGTAGAGTATACTTCATCTTTTAAAAATTCTGAAATATTTTTATTTTCTCCGACACATCCCAAAGTATATTTCATCATTAAAGGATTGTTATAATAGAAAGTATAGATATCTAAGAATCTTTTATCATTTCTTTTAAATAGCTCCTTGGCGGAATAAACCCTTAACGCATTGCTGCCATTCATCGCATAATAATAGAGTTCATCATTACTGGCTATTTTGGCAACTTTTTTAAATTGATTATAAATTTTGCTTTTTTCACCTCCAACTCCAATATTAGGAGACTCTGCATATGAGACATTGTCTAAAGGCTGTGCCAGTTTTTTTACTGCTTCAGAGACCTGAGCATTAGATATTGTAAGACTAAACGTGAATAGAAAACAGTAGAAATATTTATAGCTCATTATTTATAAATAATTAAAGTTAAATAAAATAACTGAACGATTAAATACCTAAATTCGTTTAAATTTTAAATAAAAATTCAGAATGAAATACTCAAAAATTATTATCGTTGTAACCCTGTTATTGTTTCAGTTGGGAGCAGCACAGGAAAAAGCAGATGTTGTCTTAAATAAGGCTTTCACAGAAGCTAAAGCAGGTAAGAAAAATGTTTTACTGGTATTCCATGCTTCATGGTGCAAATGGTGCAAGATGATGGAAAAAAATATGGATCTTCCTGAAACCAAACCTATTTTTGATAAGAGATTTGTCACAGCCTACATAGACGTTCAGGAAAGAGGTGATAAAAAAAGTCTTGAGAATCCCGGTGGACAAGAGCTGATGAATAAATTTAATGGAGAAAATGCCGGACTCCCTTTCTGGCTGATTCTTAATTCCAAGGGAGAATTTTTAGCGGATTCTTTTGATGCCAAAGGAGAAAATCTGGGATCGCCAGCCACACCGGAAGAAGTAAATACTTTTATTGCCAAACTTGGGAAAGCCTCAAAACTAAGTAATGAGGAAGCACAGATTATAGAGAAAGTATTTGTGAAGAAATAAGATTTACCACTTTTTTATAAACAAATCCCCGGAATAGTAAGTTCCGGGGATTTGCTTTGGATAATCATACATGACAATTATTCCTGATAAGAATATTCGATATTAGTCCATAAAACCTGATCTCCTGTTTTGATCATTTCAGAAGGAGTGGAAAATATATTGACAAAAATATTTTCATATTGAGTGGTTCCAAAATGAGCACTTTTGGTAATCAATAGTGCGTCATGATCATCTCGGGGTACTTTTTTAACATATCGGTATGTTCGTTTTAAAGTAAAGGATGACGTGTTTTTATTGAAATCACCAATGTAAGATGGTTTATTATTGTTGTTCTCTTTGATCAGTACAGAGTCATTTACGATGGTAAAACTATAGGTGAAATCTGTAGTTGAGGTTTCTGAGAATAACCTGATCGTTTTATTTTTAAGATCAAGATTTATTTTTTTCCAGGCCGGTTCCTGGTATAAGCTCCAGTAATCGGCAAGGTAAGATTCATCCGGAGTAGATTTTTCTCCGTTTGATCCTTTATACAACACTGTATTTTTTACAGTATAACTTTTAAATTGAAACGAGTAAACATTTTTATCAACAGGTCTCGGATCATCAATTATATTATCGTTGTTTTCACACGAGATCAATGACAATGTCATTATCAGGGTATAAAAAGAGTATTTCATGGTATATTTATAAAGAAGTTTCGCATCTATTAGGGAAACGAAACAGAGTGGAAGTTATAATTGGGCAAAGGTAAAAATAAAAGGTGAAAAGGTAAACGTGTATTTACCTTTTCGCCTTTTGACTTAATTTATTTCCCAAAATACATCTGATCCTGCTTCTGCTGTTCATTATAAATGATCTGGAAGCTGACAGGCATATATTGGTAAAGAAGTTTCCAATGTTGGATCTTTGCATGTTTTTTGAAGCTTTCGAAAGACCTTACAAACAGGTTTTCAATCATGGTTCTTACATAAGAATTCCCGTTTCTGTAGATCCAGTCCATCAGCTTGATGTGATGGGCAATGATATTGATCTTCGATTCCTGCAGCAGGTGCTTCAGATAATTCACGGTAGCCTGCATGATCCCGGCGAAATTGTCCTGTACAGACAGCTGGGTGATCTCATTGCGAAGTGGCGGATAGAAAAATTTTAAGTATTCAACAGCTATTTTTTGATTAATAGTTTGCATTTGTACTTTCATCATAATTAAGAATTTTTCAAACACTTTTTAGTGCAGCGAAATGTATACCAAAATTTAAAGGCAGGCTGCAAAAATAAATACTCCAACGATCACAGCAATGTGAGTGAATAATATCTCTGCATTGTGTCTGTTAGTCGTTGTTTTCCAGGTTTTCCAGTCTGAAATTCTTCTGATTTTGTTTTTCATAATCTATTGATTGTGAGTTATTTTTAATTTTGTTTAATTTAAACACTTTGTAATGAAACGGATAAAAAATGTAACAAAACGTTTATATGCCGTGAGTGTAAATTTGTCTTGAATATACTTTCTGAAGGTTGGCAGAAATGTGACTAAAAATCACTTTTCTGTATTCCTCAGTGCAGAAAGCAGTACAATTATCCAGAGAATAGATAAAGGTTGTCTCAATTGCATTCTTTAAAACTGTATCTCCGTCAGTATAAATTTTGTCCATTTTCTGTAAACTTCTGAACAGTAGATTTCTGTCATTCTGGCGGATCATGTTTTTAATACGTTCCGTGAAGGTGCGGATAATGCTGTATGAGTTTTGAATTTTAATTTCTTTTACTTCTTTTTCAAAATCGGGAACCACATCAGTGATTTCCTTTACGGCTTGTAAATAGTTCATCGTATTATATTTTAATGGTGATAGTGTTCGAGCATTTTGATGAAGGCTCCAAAAATGAAAATGGTTAAAAAAGCAAAAAAGAGCATATGATAGGGCTTAAGCCATTTTGGAGTTGCAGGTCCTTTGCTTTTTAACCTTCTGAGCTTGTCGATTCTGTTTAAAGTCTTTAAGTCCATTTTTCTATGTTTTCAAATCATGATGCCAATGATATTCCGTTGAAAATGGAATGTATTTAATGTGTTGGTAATTAATAAATTATGATTTTATAGGCGAGTTTTTTAAACAAAAAAGCCTGTCAAAATGATAAGGTTTTTATCAAAATGGGAGAAAAAATAAATGATTTGCCTTAAAACTCACCACAAAGTCACAAAAGAGTTAAACTGTTAAATTATTTAAGGTCATCGGCTTTATAGTTAAGAAGTACTCAGAAATTTTGAAAATCTAAGATTTTCACCTTTAGTGAACTTTTTTTAGTGTGTATCATTACGCTTCTAAAATGGGCTAAAGGATTTAAAATAAGAACTTTTGTGCCTTTTGTGGTTAAAAATAAAGTTTATGTTATCTCAAAATCAATATTATTTTTAAGTTTCGCAGTAAGGATAAGAATGAATATCTTTGCAGTCCAAATATTCAGAAAATGTTTTCAAAAATAATAGTACACAGAGTCGGAAATAAGATCAACGGAGATTCCCTGACACTTTCCCAAGAAGAATTGAAACTGGAAGAAGGAATGGCAGAATTGCTGGAAGATTACTTTTTAGGATCCTTCAAATCGGAAGAAACCTTCCATTTTTACAGTGACACTTATCTGGTGAATAATCCGGTGTACAGTGCCGTATCTGAAATTTTTGATGATAAATCCAAGTTTATCTGGGAATCTGAGAATATTGCCAAACATCTTTTCGAAGCGGCAGAAAATCCGAGAGTTCAGAGTGGAGAGCTTTTTATCGTACTTTTTGAAGATGAAAGCGACCGTCCGGACAGAGTGGATAAAATCGGGATTTTTAAAACGGAGAAGAGAGAATCTTTCCTGAAAATCAATCCTGCAGAAGAAACATTTGATATTGAAAAAGACCAGGGTATTGGTTTATCCAAAATTGATAAAGCAGCTTTGATCTACAACAACAATAAAGAAACAGGGTATGTACTTTCCGTAGTTGACAACAACAAAAACGGGGATATGTATTATTGGTTTGAAGATTTCCTGAAAGTAAAACAGCGTGATGATGAATATTTCCACACGCAGGAAGCTTTGATGGTGTATAAAGATTATATCACCAAACAGCTTCCTCAGGAATTTGAAGTTTCCAAAGCAGACCAGGCAGATTTCCTGAACAAGTCTATCAATTTCTTCAAAGAAAAAGAAGAGTTTAAGCTGGATGAATTTGCCAGTGAAGTACTGGGTGATGAGCATGTGATTGAAAGTTTTGTGAACTTTAAAACAGATTACGAACAGGACATGCAGGTGAATATTGCTGAAGAGTTCCCGATCAGTGAAGCAGCGGTAAAAAAGACGCAGAGACACTTTAAAAGTATCATTAAATTAGATAAAAACTTCCATATCTACATCCACGGAGACCGACAAAAAATCGAGATGGGTGAGGATGATAAAGGAAAATATTACAGACTTTATTTCGAAAAAGAGGTATAAAAAGAAATCTCCGGTTCCATAATAATATCATAACTTTATTGCTGATTACAAAATAACAGCTATGAAATTGATGATCATTTTCTGGGGAGCTTTTCTCTTTTTTTTCTGCGTTCCTTTTCCGATTTTCATTTACATGATGACGGAGGAGCTGGCAACAGAACCGAGAAATTCATTAGCGGTGAGCTATGGGTATCTCGGTTTTTCTTTGTTAATATGGGGATATGTGATTATTTTCTTTATCAATAAGCTTTTCATTACAACTTTTAAAGAGAAAAATACGATCCGGTCCATTGTACAGAACGGAATTCCAAGAGAAGCCAAAATTATTGATTATAAGCTTCTGAAATACATTCCTGCAAAAAACATGAATCTCATTCAGGTCGGGCTTTCATTTCCCAATCTCAGCAATACGGTGATAGAACATGAAATGATGTTTCATGATTCCAGACCGCAGGAAAAAAGATTTGATGTAGGAAACAAAATCAAAGTACTGCTGAATCCTAAGGTATCACAGGAACCCTATTTTATTTTAAGTGACCAGAAAGTGGGATTCAATACATCAGGAATGATTTTACGAATCGTATTTCTTGTATTATTGATGGCTTATGTTATTGGCTTATACTCTTATTTCTATTGGAGAGAATCTTTTGATTTCGGCTGGAGGTTTCTGACATTCATGCACCCGATTATTTTCAGCGGGGTGATGACCATTATTTATGTCCTGGTTTTTCAGCTTATTTTCGGGAAGTTTTTAAAAAATACAAAAGAAGAACGTATTCTTTTTTCAGGAAGAAATGCTGAAGCCAATATTATCAGTGTAAGCCAGACAGGCCTTACAGTGAACGATCAGCCACAAATCATGTTTCAGGTAAGTTTTAAAGATTTCAGAGGGACTGAACATATTGCTGTTTATAAGAAAATTGTGAGTCTTTTAAAGCTTTCTTCCATTCCTCAACAAGGAACTATTGAGATCATGTATGACGAAAATGATCCGAAGCAGATTATGATTCCCAGAGGAATTTAGAGAAAGATAAAAAATGTTGAAAAGTAAATACTATAAATGCAATTTATCTATTATGCATTACCACAAAAAACTAATACAAATATTCATTTTATTTTATAGTGTTTTATTTTATACACAATCATACAAACAGGATACTCTGCGTGGGGAATTTACCTATCAATTAAAAGCAAAATTCGATACACGGACTGATTATCAGCATGAAGAACAATTCTCATTACAGATAGGAGATAACCGTGCATTTTTTGCAAGTGTTATATCGCTAAAAGGTGATTCGGTAATGGCCACTTCAGGAACAAGCACAAATAATGCTGACGGCAGTATAACTCTTGGCTGGAAAAAAGGGGTAGTGATTCCAAAAACAGGTTTATCTTTTACCATAATTCAATCCAACGAAAATATACAATATTTTAGATCAGCTGGAATGTCTTTACTTACCTATAAAGAACCAATAATAAAGAATTGGAGGCTTGTGGATGAGACCAAAGTAATCAATACAATTATTTGTAAGAAAGCAGAAGTTACTTTTAAAGGGCGGAACTGGATAGCATGGTATGATCCCGAAATTCCGTTGCCTTACGGTCCATATAAATTTAGCGGATTACCAGGACTGATTGTTAAAATAACAGATGATAAAGGAGATTTTGATTTTGAATTGGTAAAATCTATACCTGCATCTAAATTAAATGGTAAATTAATTACCATTAAAAAGAGCAGATATACAGATGCGATAGAAACCACACAACAAAAATTAAAGCAAGCAGTTAGAAATAATGAAGCCAATGCCGCTGCTGTACTCGCAAGTTATGGAACAACCATTATACAAGGTCAAGAAATGATAAGACAAAGACAAAAAGAACGAGAAGAAAACAAAAAATATGAAAACCCGATAGAATTAGAAAACGATCAGTAATGGCTAATCTTTTTTTCGTTTGCTAATATCTATTCGTTTTTTTGCCTTATTCATTATCTTTGTCTTCTTAGCTAAATCATATGAAAACAACACTTGTCGATTTAACAAAGCCAATTCAGTATAATGCAGGAGACCCATGGTTCATGAGGGTGAAAATCAAACATAAAGCCCATAGAAAATCGCATTGGTTGATTCGTCTGGCATTGAGGCTTCCGTCAAGGCTTTTTCCTAAAAACTGGATAGGCTGGGCAGATGACACGATCAAAAATATGGGACTTCATGCTACAACACATATTGATGCTCCCTGGCATTATGGCCCTGTAGTAGAAGGAAAGCCTGCTAAAACGATAGACCAGATTCCACTGGAGTGGTGCTACGGAGACGGAATTGTGATTGATTGTACGCATAAAGAAGATTTTGTTGCTATCACTGTTGAGGATTTGAAAAAAGATCTCGATAAAAACGGAATTACCATTCAGGAAGGAAATATTGTTCTGATCAGAACGGATCGCGACAAAATGATGGGCACTCCGGATTTCGTAGAAAAAGGAACGGGAATGAGTAAAGAAGCTACAGAATGGCTGATTGACCAGGGCGTAAAAGTAATGGGAATCGATCAGTGGGGCTGGGATCTTCCTCTGAAATATATGGCTCAGAAAGCGAAAGAACTCAATGATCCTGAATTCTTCTGGGAAGGCCATCGTGTAGGAATCGAAAAAGAATATTTACACATCGAACAGCTTACAAATCTCAGTGCATTACCTCCATCCGGATTTAAAATCTGTGTATTTCCGTTAAAAATTGTTGGCGGTTCTGCAGCTCCGGCGAGAGTGGTGGCGATGATGGATGCATAAAAAGAAAAAATCATCTCTGACAAAAAATAAAAAGGGCGAATTTGAATCTTCAAATTTGCCCTTTTAAATGTAGCATCCTTATTTTCTCGGGTTAATTCTTCTTTCTGAAAAACAAGGCCCTGTTATATTCAAAATTCATTCTGGCAATATTCAGGACAGAAATTCCTTGTGGACATTCTACTTCACAGGCTTCTGTATTGGAGCAGTGCCCGAATAATTCCGTATCCATTTGAGCCACCATATCCAGTACTCTCTTGCTACGTTCTTCTTTTCCCTGAGGAAGGAGTGCCATGTGATTGATTTTTGCAGAGGTAAATAAAGCTGCACTTCCATTTTTACAAGTGGCAACACAAGCTCCACATCCGATACACGCTGCAGAATCAAAAGCTTCCTCAGCCGTCTGGTGGGTCACCGGAATTGCTGTGGCATCAGGAGCCTGGCCTGTATTCACAGATACAAAACCTCCCGAAGATATAATTCTGTCAAAAGCAGAACGGTCTACTTTTAAATCTTTCTTCACCGGAAATGCTTCAGCACGGAATGGCTCTATCAGAATCGTTTCCCCATCTTTAAAGGACCTTAAGTGAAGCTGGCAGGTGGTTGTATTTTTCAAAGGACCATGGGCAATACCATTAATCATCATTCCACATTGTCCGCAGATTCCTTCACGGCAGTCGTGATCAAACTCAACGGGTTCATCACCCTCAATAATCAGTTTTTCATTTAAAGTGTCCAGCATTTCTAAGAAAGACATATGGGAATTTAATCCTTTCAGGTCATAACTTACCAGTTTTCCTTCACTTTTTCTGTCTTTCTGTCTCCATATCTTAAGATGTAAATCCATAATTTTCTGTTTTTATTTGTAACTTCTTACCGTTGGCTGAATTTCTTCAAAGATTAAAGGTTCCTTAATCATTTCAGGTTCACCATTTTCACCTTTCCAGGCCCAGGCAGAAATAAATTGGTATTCTGCATCATTTCTCATGGCTTCTCCGTCCGGAGTCTGGAATTCTTCTCTGAAATGAGCTCCGCAAGATTCGTTACGGGTTAAAGCATCATAGCACATCAGTTCTCCTATTTCGAAATAATCGGCTACGCGGCCTGCTTTTTCCAGTTCGGTATTCATTTTATCTCCCTGTCCGGAAACTCTTACGTCTTTGTAGAATTCCTGTTTCAGTTTTCGGATTTCCTGAATGGCGTATTTCAGTCCTTCTTCATTTCTGGCCAGTCCGCAATAATCATACAGGAGTTTTCCTAATGTTTTGTGGAAATAATCAACGGTTTTGGTTCCTTTGATATTGATGAAGCCATTAATTTGATCTTTAACGGCCTTTTCAGCCTGTTCAAATTCCGGAGTATCCGGTGAAATTTTTCCGGTGTGAATTTCATCCGCCAGATAATTGGCAATGGTGTAAGGCGCAATGAAATATCCGTCAACTGAGGCCTGCAGAAGTGAGTTGGCACCTAATCTGTTGGCACCGTGATCGGCAAAATTAGCTTCACCTAAAGCAAACAATCCCGGAACAGTAGTCATCAGTTCATAATCTACCCAAAGGCCTCCCATTGAGAAGTGCGCAGAAGGGGAGATCATCATAGGTTCTTTGTACGCATCATATCCTGTTATTTTAAGATACATATCGAATAAGTTTCCATATTTTTCTTTAATCTTATCTTTTCCCTGTTCCTGTATTGCTTTGGAAAAATCAAGATATACTGCATTTTTTAAAGGCCCGATTCCGAAACCTGCATCAATTCTTTCCTTGGCCGCACGGGAAGAAATATCTCTTGGAGCAAGGTTTCCGAAAGCCGGATATCTTCTTTCCAGATAATAATCCCTTTCATTTTCCGGAATGTCATTGGGTTGTCTTGTTTCCCCTTCTTTTAATGGAACCCAGATTCGGCCGTCATTACGTAATGATTCAGACATTAAGGTCAGTTTAGACTGATAATCTCCGGATTGAGGAAGGGAAGTAGGGTGTACCTGAATCCAGCTTGGGGAAGCCATTAAAGCTCCTTTTTTATGGGCTCTCCAGATGGCAGAGCCATTACATCCCATGGCAAGGGTAGACAGATAATAAATTTTTCCGTAACCTCCGGTTGCCAATATTACAGCGTGAGCTGCATGTCTTTCAATATCTCCCGTGTCTAAATTCCTTACGATAATTCCTCTGGCTTTGCCGTCAACAGTCACCAGATCCAGCATTTCATGTCTTGAAAATAATTGAACGGAACCTTTTCCAACCTGTCGCATTAAAGCCTGATAAGCTCCCAGAAGAAGCTGCTGCCCCGTTTGTCCTCTCGCATAGAAAGTACGGCTTACCTGAACTCCTCCGAAGGATCGGTTATTCAGATATCCACCGTATTCCCTCCCGAAAGGTACACCTTGTGCTACAGCCTGGTCGATGAGGTTCAGAGAACATTCTGCCATTCTGTAGACATTGGCTTCACGGGCTCTGAAATCTCCTCCTTTTAAAGTGTCTACAAACATTCTGTACACACTGTCACCATCGTTTTTATAGTTTTTGGCGGCATTCACACCTCCTTGCGCTGCCACTGAATGTGCTCTTCTCGGGCTGTCCTGGAAACAGAATGATTTCACATTATATCCCATTTCTCCCAAAGAAGCTGCGATTGAGCTTCCGGCAAGTCCTGTTCCTACCACAATCACATCCAGTTTTTTACGGTTGGCAGGGTTTACGAGTCTTGCTTTCTTTTTATAATTTTCCCATTTATGTTCCAATGGGCCTTGTGGTATTTTTGAATCTAAAATCATGACCGTTCTGTTTAATGATAAGTAAAGAATACATAAATTGGCATCAATGCAAAGCCTACACAGATAATGATTGAATAGGCAATTCCGATCGTTTTGAACCATTGTACGAACTTAGGATGATATAATCCCAGGGTTCTTACAGCACTGTGTATTCCATGAATCAGGTGATAACACAAAGCGATCATTGATACAACATAAATGATAACGTACCACCATTCTTTAAAGACATTTACTACCAGAATGTAGAGATCTTTATTTCCGTTCTCATCCAAAGGAGGATTTCCGAATTTGTAGATATACCAGAAGTTTTGGAAATGGATCACCAGGAAAATCAGGATTAATGTTCCGAGAATTCCCATATTTCTGGAAGCCCATGTACTGGCTCTTCCACGTCCGTCAGACTGATAACCGCCACCGGATTTTTTATTTTTTAAAGTTATAATAAGGCCGTCTACAGCATGCAGAATAATACTGGCATACAAGACGTAAGAAACAATTTTGATAATAATATTTCCTGATAAAAAATGCGAATAGGCATTAAACTGCAGGTGTGCCTGTTCTTGCGGAAGAAAAAGCTGAAGATTTCCTAGGAAATGAATCAACAGGAAGAATCCCAAAAAGAGTCCTGTAAGGCACATCAGCATTTTTCTTGACAGTGTTGATAACATATTTTTGATGTATTGATTAATAATATCCCAAGACTTTCATCCATAATCCTCCTACAACCATATAGATGATTAATAGAACAATTCCTATTTCAAGACCTCTGAGCCACCAGGCTTTCAGGTCAACATATCCACTACCGAAGAATACCGGAGCCGGACCGTGGCCGTAATGAGTAAGCACCCCGTAAATTGAACCCATGAAACCAAGCATCATCGCCAGTAACATTGGTGGAATTCCCAAAGAAACCCCTACACCCAGCAATGCCGCATACATGGCCGCTACGTGAGCAGTAGCACTGGCAAAAATATAGTGACTGAAGAAATACACTACAATAATAACCGGGAAAGCTACCTGCCAGCTCAATCCTCCGATTTGTACTTTGATAAGATTACTGAACCATCCAATGAATCCCAACTCATTTAAAGAGCTTGCCATCATCACCAGTACGGCGAACCAAACGATAGTATCCCATGCACCTTTTTCACCTTTTACGTCCTCCCAGGTTAATACTGAGGTTAACAGCAATAAGGTTAAGCCAATGAAAGCTGTTGTTGTAGCATCAATAGAAAGTGCTCCACCGAATATCCAAAGGGCCAGCAGAATGAAGAATGCCAGCAGCATCAGCCATTCGTTTCTGGAAATAGGCCCCATTTCTTTTAATTTCTCAGCTGCCATTTTCGGGGCATCCCCTGTTTTTTTCAATTCAGGCGGATATAATTTGTACAATACCAAGGGAACGACAAAGAACGCTACTGCACCAGGAATAAAACCAGCTGCAGCCCATGACATCCAGGTAATATCAATACCAAGGTTGGCTGCAAACTTCTGACACATCGGGTTACTGGCTGTCCCGGTAAGGAACATAGAAGAAGCGATGAGGTTCATATAGTAGCTGTTCAACGTTAAAAATGATCCTAATTTTCTATGAGTTTCCGGTTTTTCAGGAACAGAATCAAAGCTTATCGCCATAGATTTCATGATAGGATAAATAATCCCTCCACCTCTTGCAGTATTACTCGGAATAGCAGGCGCAAGACAAACGTCGGCAAGTCCTAACCCGTAAGCCAGTCCCAGTGAGCTTTTTCCAAAAACTCTGATGAATAAAAAGGCAATACGGTTTCCCAATCCGGTTTTGATAAATCCTCTGGCAATAAAGAATGAAATCCCGATCAGCCAGATTACTTTGTCTCCAAAACCGGAAAGCGCTTTGGTAATGGATTTTCCCGCGTCTCCCGGAGCTACCACTTGCGTAAGGGCTGTAAAACCAATGGCCATCATACACATTGTTCCCATTGGTGCTGCCTTAAGAATGATTCCTAAAATGGTTGCCGCAAAGATGGCAAACAGATGCCAGGCATTCTCTGCAACACCTTCCGGAGCAGGAATGAACCATATAATTAACGCAACAACAAATGTGATCGCTACGTTTTTAATATTAATTTCTTTCATGATACTACTATTTAATCGTTAAAATCTACTTTGTACCTGTACAATGAATAGATTATTGTTGTATTGTGATGTATTTTCTATCTGATGTTTATAGCGGTCAAACTGAACCCCCAGCTGAATTCTTGCCCCATAATTTTTCAGGAATTCCAATCCGAACATCGGGGTAATCGTCTGTCTTGGGTTGGAAGCCATTCTGAAATTGGTATCAAGATATTCGTAACGGCAGGATAGTTCGAAGGCGCTGAGGTTTTTGTGGTTGATCTCATATCTTAGGTTCGGAAGAAAATAAGCTCCACGGATCAGATATTGGTCTGGGTTTTCAGGACGTAATTCAGGGGCAATAGAATTGTACAGAACATGGTTGGTAGCCTGCTTAGCTTCCAGCTGCATATCAAGGCTCCATTTTGGATCAAAGTGAATCAGTGAACTCAGATCTACGCCCAGGGCATATACCTTTTTGCTAAAAACCTCTCCGATACCACCATTCAGTCCTACATTGAAATTGTATTTTTTGGATAATCCGAAAACAAGCCGGGTAGAATACTGTTTTCCATTGTCATTATCATTGATCTGGTTTTTTCCGTTTCCATTTACCACTGAAACAGCATATTGGAAAGGAATTTCTCCCAGTTGAAGCTGTCCTGTAGCAGACATCCCGATCTGGAAACTTGTCCAGCCCAGTTTTCCAAATTCTGTATACTGATTGGACCAATCCAGAGATTTAATAATGTCAATAGGGTAGGTCTCTTCAATACCAAACCAAGGTCTGAACTGTCCTACGGTAATCGCTAATTTGGGATTGAAAGTATACTTCAGGTAAGCATTTTCAAGAACTCTGCTTTTGGGATCATTTTTAAAATCGGCAAGGTTAGCCAAAACAACCACTTCAGTACGTTTACTGATCTGCGCCCGAACCTGGACTCTCATGTATTTGAGCATAAAATTATTATCAGTTCCGGAGCCATCGGTGTGGTGAAGCCCGTTTACATCTACATCTTTACTCATTCCTACAAGATAGCGTGCCTGAAAAAGGCCTTTGATCTGCAGCTGCGGATATTTTATATTGTCTTCCTGTGGAGGAGGTGTGGTCTTCAGAGAATCCTGATTTTGTGCATAAGCTGATAACCCACAGGCCAGCATACACAGGATCAGGCTTTTCTTTTTAATCGAAAAAAAGGCCATATCTATTTTTGTTTTTTTATTGTAAATTTTATTTTACCACATGTATCCGATGCATTATGAATGATCATACATTCACTCAAAGTGCGGAATACTCAGGTCTTCATCTGCAGGGACCAGATTTACTTAAGCATAAGTAGTTTGTGGCGAAATATCTATTTTAATCCCAAGAAGGTGAACGGAGCAGATTCTTTAAATTCTGCATTGGATTTTCCGTTGTATGTACGGTAATTACTAAGATCGAGTTTCATTACTTTACCTTTTGGGCTTAAATCAAATTCTTTAAGATCTACCCAAAAAGTGTTTGGAGTAAAGACTGTTTCAAAATAATACACCAGGTTTTTCTGATCAGAAACAGAACGCCATCTTGTAGAAGAAATATTAGGCTCTGTGGCAGAAGTGATCCCGTAAGGAACGGAACAGTTTCTGATTACGCTGAAAACACTGGCTACAGCTGTACGTGTATCTGCAGTCTGAGGAATTGCATTGATATAGTAGGAAGCTCTTACAAAGCGGTCTGCAGCCCGGTTGGTTCCCGGAAGCATAACGGTCCCCGGAATACCTTTCCAGTAATTGTTAAGGGCAAGCTGCTCCTCAAAAATAGGAGAATTGGTCATTACCGTGTAAGACGGATCATGATGGATGACAAGCTTTCCGTCAATATATTCGAATACAGCATTATCTCCTGAAGCATCGGAAATGGAAAGATGGACGGTGGTAAATCTTTCTGTCCCGGGAATATAGTCACTAACAATAACGAAAGGTTCTTTTCGTGAAAACTCTACGGCTTCTTTTACTGTAGCGAAATTATCAAGATAATATTGTGCCCATAATGAAATGGCAATTCCCTTTTTACTTCCTTTTCCGTCGAATTTAGGATACTGGGATTCTCCTAACCAGAGCAGATTGGCTACCAATCCTTTTTCGTTCATTCCGTCGGCTGAAGCAATATCCCATGAAGAGCTGATAAGGCTGCCATATTTGGTGGTCCATTTTACAGATTTTGGTCCTACCAGTCCGTTGCGGTCTATTCCTTTCGGAAGTACCCATAAATTGACCGGGATCTCATCACGCCAGTCCATGGAACGGGCTGTAATAACGGTATTCTGGGGACCTTTGTAAACGACCCTTGTACAGGCTTCTGAAGGATTCCATAATCCTACGGAGAGGATCAGAGAAAATAAAATTAATGGGAACTTTTTCATAATAGTATTATTTGAATTTAAATTTTGTATTGAATTTGTTGTGAATAATTCAATGAATTTTCGTCATATTCATTATTTGGTGATATAAATTTAGCGAAAATTGTTTAAATAAAACAATTATTAAGATTAATAATCCGTAATTTATGTTATGAATCATGGTTAAAGATTGAGTATTGCATTATTGAATCTTTTTTCGTATATTTTAAAGAAATGACATAAAAAAAGGGTTAAAATGAAGAATATTTTAACGTGTTTTTATACAGATGTTTCCTGTGAATGCCTGATATACTGAGGTTTGAAAATAGATACCACAAAATTGAAAGCTGTTCAAAAAAACGCTATATTTGATTACTAGACTGAAGAGATATATGAACTTTATAGAATGCCATGAAGAACCTATCCATATTCCGGGTTCTATACAAGACTTTGGTTACCTGATTGGCATTGATGCAGAATCCCGTACCATTACTTTTTTTAGCAGGAATATTGCGGATCTATTTAAAATTGATCGCTCGGAGGAGCTGTTCGGAAGAAAGATTACTGACTTTCCGGAAAGTTTTCAGGGCATTATTGATTCAGAAATCTATACTTCGCTGGATAAGTTTACCAGACGTAAGAATGAAACGTATTTCGATAAGATTTTTATAAATGATAAAGAATATCATTTCTCTGTTTTCAGAAGCGAACTTTATATTTTTCTGGAGTTCGAAGAGGTTGTCATTAATCCTAACAAACGGATTTCCAATAAGTATGATAACTTTTACATCATCGATAATGAAAAGGAACTCTGGAATCATCTCCTGGAAACTCTTTCAAAGGTGGTAAATTATGATCGAATGATGGTCTATAAATTCATGATGGACGGTTCCGGAAAAGTAATCGCTGAAAAGAAAAATGAAAATATGGAAAGTTTTCTGGGGCTCCATTACCCGGAATCTGATATTCCAAAACAGGCCCGTGATCTTTATCTGAAAAAAAGAAAAAGAATCTTCAGCAATGTATATGCGGATACGGTTCCCATTTTAAGCAGAAGTCCTGAAAATATTGACCTTACTTACTCCGCATCCAGAGGAATGTCACCGGTTCATGCACAGTATCTGAAAAATTCGGGAGTGGCTTCCAGCTTCAGTGTTTCCATTATTATTGATGATCATCTCTGGGGTCTGGTAACCTGCCAGAATGTTGAACCTAAACATATTGATCTTGAAGATAGAGTACAGGCCGGAATTTTTACAGCTCTGGCAGCAAATGCCTATTCTTCCTTTAAATCAAAAAATGAGCTGAATTACCGTTTGGAACTCAATGATAGAATGTCTCAGCTGAAAACGGAATTTTTAAAGCATAACAATCTCTTTGATTCTCTTGTTGAATGTAAAAAAGAAATCAGAAACTTACCGGAAGCAGATGGGCTTGCCATTGTTTCTGATGAAAATATAGTAACAGACGGAAGTACTCCTGATCTCGAAAGTATTGGAAGAATTGCAGTATGGGCGCTTAGTAATACCGATGAACGTATTTATGTGAGCCGAAACTTCCTTAAAGATCATGGCAAAGAACTCGAACTGACTGAAAATGCAGCGGGCATTGCCATCTATTTTATTGAAAGGGATAAAAATGAAATGCTGATCTGGTTCAGAAAAGAGTTTGATGAACATATCAACTGGGCCGGAAATCCGGAGAAGAAAGTCAGTGTATTTTCTCAGAATGGAGAGGAAAGACAAATAATATCTCCCCGAACTTCATTCCGCATTTTTACAGAAAATATCAAGGGGCATTCCAAAAGGTGGAATTCCAGAAATATAAGTGCAGTACAGGCTGTAAGGGATCTGATCTTAGAAACTTCCCATAAAAATTACAACGCCATTAAAAGGCTTAATGATGAGCTTAAAAAAGTAAATGAAGAACTTGACAGTTTTTCCTATACCATTTCTCATGACCTGGGAACACCTCTCACCGTGATGAAACTGAATGCGCAAATGCTTCTGGGAAACCTTGCCGATAATTCTGAAAAAAGTAAAGCCAAGATCAATGCCATTATTGAAGAAATTGATAATATGGCTGAAATGATGCATGACGTCCTGCAGCTGAGCCGTGCCAAGCACAGCGAAATTCAGCTTGAAAGTCTGAAAACAACGCATACTATTGAGAAAATATCTGAAAATGCAAAGATGACCTACGGAAGTGCTAACAGTGAGATTATTATCAAGGAATGTCCGGATGTACTGGCTGATAAGACAATGCTTCATCAGGTGTTTCTGAACATCATCAACAATGCTGTGAAATATTCTTCCCATAAAGATCTTCCGAAAGTGGAAATTGAAGGAACGGAAGATGGACAAACCATTATTTACAGGATCTCAGACAACGGTATCGGTATTCCTTTTGAGGAAAAACATAAGATGTTTAAAATCTTTAACAGGATGGATAATGCCAAGAAATTCAAAGGAAACGGAGTGGGATTATCTATTGTGCACCGCATTATGCAAAGACTTGGAGGAAATGTTGATTTTGAGAGTAATAATGAGGGGACTTCATTTATTTTAACGTTCAAAAAGCCTTACATTTGAGAAACTTTTAAAACGTTATTTATGGTATCAGAATATCTTAAACAGAATACAGCAGAGTATCACGATGCAGCAGAAAAACTTTTTAATTCTGAGAAGATTTTCAACAAAACCTTCACTTTAGAGGATTATAAAAAAATCATTCATACCAATTACCTGATGCTTCTTCACAGCGAAGATAAAATATTCAGCAGCCTGTCTGACAAGTATGCAGAAAAACTTCAGCTTGGGAAAAGAAAGAAGCTTTCCCTTATTGAAAAAGATCTGAAAAGCCTTTCCCTGAAAAATCAGGAAGTTTCTCATCCCCTGGATTTCGATAATGAACATGAAGCGCTTGGAGCGATGTATGTGATTGAAGGGTCTACATTAGGAGGGAATGTTATTGCTAAACAGCTTTCTAAAACGGAGGGTTTTGATGACGTTACTTTCAATTTTTTCGGATGTTATCAGGAAAATACAGGTCCGATGTGGAAAAACTTTAAAGAAGTTCTGGATACTGAGGTGGCGGAAGAAAGCTACAATGAGGTGCTTTCCGGCGCAAAAAAACTGTATTCGTTTTTACTGAATGTCAACTAATTATTTTAATTCTAATTAAATTCCTGAAAAATTGCGCAATTTTTCAGGAATTGTTAAATTTGGGGAGTTTCAAATTTAACTTAACTAACAAAAAAATAATTTAAAAAGTAACAATATGAAAGTAACTGTAGTAGGTGCAGGCGCTGTAGGAGCAAGCTGTGCAGAATACATCGCAATGAAGAACTTCTGTTCAGAAGTAGTTTTGGTAGACATTAAAGAGGGGTTTGCTGAAGGGAAAGCAATGGATTTGATGCAGACAGCATCTCTTAACGGATTTGATACAAAAATTACGGGTACAACAGGAGATTACAGCAAAACTGCAGGTTCTCATGTAGCAGTAATCACTTCAGGAATTCCCAGAAAGCCTGGAATGACAAGAGAAGAATTGATCGGTATCAATGCTGGTATCGTGAAAGAAGTTACTGAAAACTTAGTAAAACACTCTCCGGAAGTAATCATCATCGTGGTTTCCAACCCAATGGATACTATGGCTTACCTTGTTCACAAAACTTCAGGGCTTCCTAAGCACAAAATCATCGGAATGGGTGGTGCATTAGACTCTGCAAGATTCAAATACAGATTGGCTGAAGCTTTAGAAGCTCCAATTTCTGATGTTGACGGAATGGTAATCGCTGCTCACAGTGATACTGGTATGCTTCCATTATTGAGCAAAGCAACAAGAAACGGGGTTCCTGTAACTGAGTTCTTAAGTGATGAACAACAAAAATATGTGATCGAAGAAACTAAAGTAGGAGGAGCTACGCTTACAAAATTATTAGGAACTTCAGCTTGGTATGCTCCAGGTGCTGCTGTTTCTGTAATGGTTCAGGCTATTGCATGTGACCAGAAGAAAATGATTCCTTGTTCTTTAATGCTTGAAGGAGAATACGGGCAAAACGATATCTGCTTAGGAGTTCCGGCTATCATTGGAGCTAACGGAGTAGAATCAATCGTAAATGTAACTTTAACTGCTGAAGAGCAATTGAAATTCGCTGAAGCTGCCAACGCGGTAAGAGAAGTGAATGGAGATCTTAAATTCTAATTTACTGGATTTTATATAAGAAAACCGCGTCCTTTGGCGCGGTTTTTTATTTATTGCTCTTCAATCTATGTCGGTTGTTTGAGCAATACTTTCCCAATTATTTTTCTCATAATAGTCTAGTTTACTATATCCATTTATATTATTAATAGTGTAAATGGCTTTTATACTCTTTAAATCTCTTTCTTCTGTATAACTTCCTGTAACAGGGTTATCAGGAAATCTTGCTGCATCAGCATTTTTGAAAAAAACTAAAATTTGAAAATACCCATTAGTATAATTAGGTTTTACACTAGAACAGTAGTCTTTTAATTGGCTTAAACTAATATCTTTGTTGACTTCAAAAAGAGTCATTTGGTTGAAATTACCATCAGTTCTTTCTTCTTTTTTACTATCAATTTTTTTTACTTTTTTATTTTCATAATTTGTTTTTGTGGATTTAGAACTTTCTGTTATTTGGTCTTCTTTTCCTACTGGTTTTATCGCAATACTATCAATGGGTTCTGATATTGGATTTGAATTTAATTCCTTTTTGCTATTGTTACAGCTTAAGGAAATTAGTGTAAAAACAGTTAAAAATACTAAGGGTTTTAAGTTCATAATTATTCATTTTATAATACTTCAAAACTAAAAAAACAATGTCATTACTAATTACGGGAAACCATACTAAGTATCACTTCCTCTGCTGGCGCGAGCGTCCCGCTCGTGTCCACAATCATAAATTAACATCTATTTCAAGAATCTCATCATAATCATCACAATAATTCCTGGCACTACTGTGTTTCCATTCCCAAGGCTCCATGACAAAGCCCGCCTTCACAGGGTTTTGATGAACATAATTAAGTTTTTGCTCAAATACTTTCAACGTCCATATTTCTATTGGATTATTATTCTGCTGCCAAAACTGATATTTTTTTATATTGGAATTTTGGCTTCCTGCTTTTTTGAACATCCACAATAACCATTCTTTTCTGCTTTCCTGATTATTTTCTTCTATGGCCTTAAGCAACTTTTTAGCAGTAAAACCCTTAAAATCTCTTATTAATTCTGAAGGTTGACCTTTTTCTGATCTGAAAATTAAATGTATATGACTGGGCATGATACAATATCCGAAAATAATCATTCCTTTATTCTTTCTACAATAATTTAATGCTTCAATAATGATATCGAAATATTCAATTCTTGTAAAAATATCAATCCAAAATACCGTAGCAAAGCTTATAAAATATGCTCCTTCTTTTTCATGAAATTTGTGTTTTCTGCTCATAATCTAAAAGTAATAAAAACTCACATTATTATTTTTAGGAATTAAATTTTTAAAAATAGATTATTGTGGGGACACGAGCGAGACGCTCGCGCCAGCGTAGGGAAAGTTTTCGGCGCGGCAGGAGGCCGCGCCGAAAACTGATTATAAAAATAAACAGCTGCTATTACTTCATTGTTTTTACGAAATGAGTAACATACTTCACAAATTCTTTATTTTTCTCGTAGTACAAAAGATGTCCGCCATCAATAAGAACTACTTTTTGATTGGGAAACTGGAAGGTTTTATAATGCTGAGTTCCGACTGCCTTATCATTTTTTCCGGTAATGATAAGTACCGGAACACGAATGTTCCTGGTGATGGGTGCATAATCGGCATAATATTCAGGAAATTCTTTGGGTTTTGAGATCACTGCCATTCCAAAGTCGATGATGCGGGGATGAAGAGAATCTATTTTATCCGACTCTTTTATGGTTTCAATATCTTCGGTCAGGAATTTATATCCGATTCTTTTCTTTCTTAAAGCGCTGCTGACTTTTGAAAGCTCTGAAGAAAGACTGTCTTTAGGAATCACTCTGTTTTTTATCTGTAAAAGGCTGTTTCCGTATTCAATCTGCTCTTTGACAGATTCATCATTCAGAAAATGAAGGGTAACATTCGCAAGAATGAGGCCTTTAGTATACTCTGGATATTTTTTTGCATAACCGACAGCAATGATTCCACCAAAAGAATGAGCCAGTAAAAATACTTTTTTCAGTTTGAGATGCTGTCTCAGTTCTTCAATATCCTGAATCATTTTATCGAGATGATAATTTTCCGATGTGCCGGATTCACCGGAACCTCGCTGGTCCATATAGATCATCTGTAAGTTTTTTTCCAGATTATTTCCGCCCATCAGCTCAAAAGATGGATATCCCTGTCCGGGGCCACCTGGAATATAAATACAAGCTTCTCCTTTTCCGGAGACTTTATATTTGATCTTTACGTGATCTGAGGTTTCAAAGAACCCTGCTGATGGTTTATTCTGAGCGGAAACGACAGTCAGGGAAGTGAGAAAAAAGAGTAGGATAGCAATTGTTTTCATACCATTATAACAATTATAAGGGGGTATTTATTACTAAAATACCAAACTATCTCCTTTTGCCTTGTCTCCTTTTAAGGTCATAACAGTGCTGGTCACTGCTGCTGCCAGTTTCCCTTCAGTGTTGGTTATTTCGCAGTGATAGACAGTGATGGTTTTACCGGATTGTATCGGTCTTGCATGAGCCGTAAACTTATCTTTCCAGGTTGGACGGAAAAAATTAATCTTAAGTTCTATACTGGTGAAGCTTTCTCCTTCATTCATCAGGGGAGAGTGGGCTGTTCCGATGGCCGCATCTGCCAGTTCACAAAGCAGTCCTCCATGGATGGTTCCCTGTTGATTTCCATGTATTTCATGATCCGTATTAATGGAGACTTTGGCTTCTCCGGAGGCAACATCAGTTATTTGAAATCTAAGTGTTTTTGAAATCGCGGTAGGATAGATCTGATAGTTTGTAAATTCATCTACATTTTCACTGTTGACTACTTTGGTAAGGTAATCCAGAATAGGAATTTTTGTCATGGATACAGGATATTTTTAAAGATAAATATACAGATCTTTGGATGAGAAAATCGGGGGCTAACGAAGGTACTTATTTTTTCTATTGAACTAAAATTCTCTAAGAGCAGTAGCTTTTTTTTCATTCCTGACAGCGCATCACTTGTCTGGGAGAGAAAATATCCCAGGTTTAATATTCTAGAGCTGTACAAAGTTGTGAAACTTGCTATACTACTGATTTCTCAATCCAAAATAAAAACCACTGCAGTTTAATGCAGTGGCTTTATAGTATGCATGTGTATAAGAAGATTATTATGCTACCTAGGATTTCAAAATATTATTTTTGAAGTTTACCAGAAAAAATGAATAATATCCAAAATAAAAAACCAAAAATAACATCAAATATTATATTAACTGATTTTAATTGATGAGAAGTAATAGTATTATATATAATATCAATCACTATAATAATTCCACAAAATTTCAATAAATATATGATTGCTCTAATAACAATTCTACTATTCATAATTAGTTTTTATTTTGCATTTCATAGCTTTTATCTTCAAATTAAATTTTTTTTGAAAGTAATAAAAATAACCATATAATAAATCCTAATAATATTTGAGAATAAAAATGATAAAATAAGTTATCCGGATATTTTATCAGATTAAATACAATTTGAGACCCTGCAAATAAAGAAACAATGACAACAAGAATAAAAATCCTTTTAAAAAAACTATTTTTTATTTGGTTTTGAGGCTTCTTCATCGTGTTGTTGATTTTCATTAATTTGATCATAAACATATCTAAAATTATTATAGATAAAAGTTAATGTAATTATTTGAGCACTTTCAAGTTCAAATTTTCTAGCTATAACTCCACCAATAATGTAATCTTTTATTGGCTCAACTATGATTTTATTCATATGTTGTTTTCCTGCAGTAGACATCACCCCTGTATCTACATAATTTTGGTCAAATGAAGGAGCTAGACCAGGAGTTATTCTATATGCATTCATAGGAGCAAGAATACCACTTTGTTTTGCCCATTCATTGTTTACAACCTCATATGTATTTCCATCTTTTGAAGAAAAGGTTTCTCCATTTTTATATGTTCCTATATTAGGTCGGTCGTCATCTGAAGTTACTGAAATTCCAGAATTACCCAATTCTTGGGTAGAGCCAGAATCAATATTCTTCCCTGTAAAATTATCTGTAACTGTACCATTACCATTAAGGTTGTAACTAGAGGTTATTTCTTGGTTTTCTTTTCCTAAATTATACCCAGAAATAGCTGTCCCACTTGCTGCAAAATATTTTGCACCTTCAATCTTATTATCTTTAAAGAATTGACTTGCATTATCTTTAGTAAGATTAGAATTATATTGATAATTACCATCTTTATCTGTGTACCAATCTGCTCCTGTTGGGTCAGTTCTAATAATAGGATTATTACCAACGTAATTATATGAGGAATGAGAGTAATAAAATTCGCTTAACAAATCTTGCACCCCCCATCGTCCCATATCCGGCATATAGAATCTAGCTCCATAATCATACATTCCCGTCTCCTGCAATTCTTTACCATTGTACTTATAATTATAAGGAACTCCTCCAAAAGGAGCAGGCACAATAAGCCCCTCCTGGTGTTTTAATCCAAAAGGATAATAGTTGTTGACATCAATAACCTCAAGTGCAGTACCATTATTCTTATAGCTCACTCTTACATTTCCTAAATGATCCGTGTAATTGTAAATATACTTATTTTCCGTAAAATCATAATATCCTTCTGAGGTAGGTACAAATTTCAATACCGGAACGGTATAAAGAGATGCTGAGGTATCATATGCATGCCTGTTATCATACTGAAAGCCATCAAGGTAATTGGTTTCTATGGACCCGTTATTACTGTATGTTTTAGAGACTTTCGTGCCGTCTGCCCTGTAGATGTAGCTGGTAGTAGAGCTATCCATTATCCCCGCATTAACTGCAATACTATTGGGAAGATTCAGATAATTGTAACTGATCTTCATTTTCTTATCAGGGTGATCCGTCATATTCCCATTAAGGTTATAGCCGATGGTTCCCTGCAAAGCATTATATCCTGAACTGTTATTAATGACACCGGGAGGAAGGGTAATTTTGTCCAGGGTATTACTTTTGTCCCCATTCTGATAATTATAGACCAGATCATCAATCTTCTCTGCGATAGTTCCCCCGAAAACAGGCACTGAAAATCTTTTTAAGGTTTTAATATTTCCATTGAGATCATAGCTCAGCTCTTCGTTAAAATAATTATTCTGAGCTACAGAAGAATTAGGCTCGGAATATACTCCTTTTAACATTCTGTTTAAAGGATCATACTGGTAATTGTATCTTTTCAATCCCTCTGCACTGGAAATATTCCAATCAATCTCAGCGATATTTCCATTAAATCTTCCTGGTGATGTATTGGTATACACAGGATTGGTATACTTTATCTCATATCCAAATAACTTCCCGTTCAGGTTGGCAGGATCATTCATTTTGGTCATCCAGCCATGGATATTGTATTTATAATCTACAGTTTGTAATGGGGATGCTGCAGCGGTTCCCCCTACTTTCTTGGATTCAAGCTGGGAAATTTCATTGTATTTATTCTGGGTAAGGTATTCCACAGGGTTGCTGCCAATCTGGTGGGTGTGGGTCAGAAGCCTGTTCTGGGAATCATAGGTGAATTTTTCTACAATGGTCTTTTCAGGATCTGCAGCAGTTCTCTTATGATAAGTATTGGTTTGAAGGACAACCCCGGTGAAATCAAGCTTGTTGTTGACTACGGTATAGCCACCCAAATGGTTGTTGCTTCTGGAACCAATGCTTCTTCCTTTGGTATCATACCAGATAAAATTCCTTGTCCATTTATCATCTTCTATATTTTTGATATAGGACGCGGTAAGCATCCCCTTGGTGGTTTGGGCATTAGCTGGGTTATCCGTAAGAAGAGGCTGGGCAAATACATTGGTAACCGGAGAAGAGCTTGGGGGATAGGTATCATAATAATTAACAGTTAATACCTGGCTAACATTGGAAGGAGTAGAAAGTTTGGTATAGTATACAGTCATACCATTTAAGGTAAATCCGGCCGCAGCAGTTCTGGTTTCATATAAAACAGTATTGACATTGGCACTGTTTTGTATCGCTGTCCTGCTGGCAGTATTATTTGTAATTCCCGTATAGATGACTCTTCCAAACTGGTCATATTTAGTGAAAAGCCACTGCCCTTTTCCTTTAAGTTCGGTATCCTGGGTTAGAATAAGCCGGTCAGCTTTATTATACACCATATATTCCCAGCCTTTACCAGGAAGCTTCTTTTCTACTAAACGACCTCTTCCGTCATAGCGGTACTGGTAGCAAAGGGCATTAAGCAGATCATCTGTCAGACTCTGATTAACAGCCTTGGGAGGAATCACAAATGCCAGCTGGTCATATTCATTATATACATAATAGGTGTCTGCATATTCCGTATCTGAAATCATTTTCCTTACCAAAATAGTTTGCCCCTGTCCGTTTTTATACTCATAGGTCCTGTTCCCGTCTTCATCTGTGACCATATTCCTGTAGAGTTGATTGGCATCACTATACGCAGATACCGTTAAAGTCGTTTTAGTCGCTCCGTTTTCCCACACTGTTGCAGGAACAAATTTGTAGACATCATTTCCAATATTGGCAGAATATTCAAACTTTACCGATTTCCCGTTCCAGTCATTTCCCACCGGTCTCTGTTCCAGGACCCGGTCTAAAGGTGAATTCTCCAGAATCTTCTCTGAATAGATTTTTTCATTACCATAAGTGGTGGGATACACTCCCATTGGGCCGGAATAATAGTTTCCATTGCTGGTAGAAAGCTGGGGAACAGGCAGGTAATCTTTTACCTGTCTTCCGAACTGGTCATACTCGATATGAGTGACAACATCTCTTCCCAGAGGTGAAGCCTGTAAGTTGACAATCTGCTTAGGCCTTCCCAATCCATCTAAATACTGGACTGTTTCCGAGGATTTTGTAGGGGAAGTTCCGTTATAATCCAGATACGTTTTGGTCTGAATATAATTTTCATTGCTTGAAATGATTGAAAGCTGGGCATAGCTTATATTGGATAAGAGCAATGCTCCTATAGGTATTATGAGTTTTTTCATCAGTTTAGTTTTTATAGTTGTATTTCATTTCTTTCAGCACTTTGCCATTCACATCAATGACTTTTTCAAGTCGGTTAGCCGAATCATAACTATAGCTTTCGGTAATTCCTGATGGTGGTGTGATGCTTCTTACTCCTACTAAAGGGTCATAAGTATAGGTCGTGATCTGATAACCGGATAATGCGGTATTACTT
Source organism: Chryseobacterium sp. CP-77 (assembly GCF_036362765.1). NCBI lineage: Bacteria > Pseudomonadati > Bacteroidota > Flavobacteriia > Flavobacteriales > Weeksellaceae > Chryseobacterium > Chryseobacterium sp. CP-77. The sequence continues at coordinate 2,267,848 of NZ_CP143637.1, read as the reverse complement.
CTGAAGGTATTCAATGCTGATAAGAAGGCTGTTTCATCATTACCAGAACCTGCAGATGCATCTGTATTGGAAGCATTAACAATTTCTAAAATACCGGGAGATATTCCTGATAAACGTGCGTAAGTAATTCCTTCTATCTTAGCTATTGGCTGGGTTTGGTTATATCCCCAAACAATACAAACAGGAATTCCTTCTTTTGTAGTATACTGGAGTAAATTCCCTTTTTCATCATATTTATCATAGGTCACTTCAGTAGAAACAACATTTTGTAAATCAGTAGAATTTACCTGGTAAGGCACAGCCAACCCAGAAGTCTTTGTGTCTGCTTCAGCCTGATTGACAGGATATATAGACTCTACCTTGGAAATCATTATACCGTTCTTTTGAGCTTCCGTTTCCAGCGGAATACCAATCATATTTTTAACAGTCAAATATTGATTGTTTTTTTCTTTAGCATACTTATATTTTGAGATATGAGTATCTGCTCCCGTCTCATTTTGAGTTACACTTATAGGATAATCTTCCTGATTATACGTTGTGTTCGTTGTTTTAACAACAGAATTCTGAACTCCGTTTTTGTAGAAATATGTTTTTTCTTCTTTTTGATTAGGCAGTGTTATTCCAAACTTTTCAAAACCTTTATATGGGTTAGTGAGCATTACTCCAATGTGTAATTGATTATAAAGCGCCTGATAACTGCTGAAACCAAAAAGTTCGGAAACCATATTCTTTTCATAATTGTCATAAAGCTTAATTGCATCATTTTTTTCAAATTCAGTTGTAGTATATTGCGTTGTTGTTTCTGAAATAATCTGACCTGCTGCATTGTAAACCTTTTCTGATACTGGTTGTCCTCTTAAGTAATCAAGATTAGGAATAGGTATAACAGGGGGTACCGTAGATAAAATTCCATCATTTGGATAATCTATGGGAGATCTGAATGTATGGACTGTCTTCCCTTTTCCATTGCCATCTTTATCTTTTTGTTCAACAGTTACATATTTATATCCCACATCAGAACCCTGTGTTTTCTGAACCGGTAGAATATTATAATCTGTGGTTACTTTAAAATCAGCGCTATAGGTAATTGTAGGATTATAAAACTTATTTCTATAGGTGTAACTATCGTCAAAGCTTGTGATCGGCTCCGGGAAGACAAGAGAACCACTGCTTTTTTGCGGATCATTAATGTCTTTATAGTCATAAAAAAGTCCTTTAGCTGGTTCTGTAGAGGTCAGTGTATCGAAATATTTAATATTATTAATTCTGATACCTCCACCTTTTTTAGTCAGGAAGCTATTAAAATAGTGCTCTTTCGTATAAGCTGTAAGATAATATGAGATAGGTACTTGAGTAATACCTTTACTTCCTGTTAATGATAAATAGTAGGTTCCCGGTTGTAAAGTAACTGTTTCATAGTCATATTCTGTAAGAGGTTCTCCGTTTGGTCCTAAGTTCTGATTCATGCACTGAGCGCCACTGTTACTGATACAAGACTGCCAGCTTAAGCCAAAGTCCGCAAGGGAAGCAGAGTAGGTATTGTCTGCATTTTTTTTATAAATATAAAAATGCCAATTGGAATAAATCAGATTTCCAAGATCAAGATGAAGCTTGACTTTTTGTGGAGTCTGAATGGTGAAGAATTCTTCTTTTATTGATGAACTAAACGTATTTAAATCATAGGAAACAAAAGTATTATCTGTGTCAATCCATTCCCCTGTTACAGGTTCTGTTCCATTGATATAGCTATAAATATTTTCTCCAAAATCAAATACTGCTTTTCCTTTTGTAGGATATGTTAAAGATTTTAAAACGTCTGTTCTGTACGCATCACTATCTCCTTTATAATATCCCCATTTATCTTTTTGAAGTATTCCTGAATTACTATAATAATCTAAGTTGTATTCCTGATTTTGTGCATTGGGAGATGTCTTGGTAACTTTTGCCAGCATCATTTTCTGCAACGTTTTCATCGTACCATTTTCAGGTTGTAAATTTGTATTTGAATACCCATAATCCAACACATATTTATCTATGTATTGTTGTGTATTTTGCCCAATATAATTTGACTGAACAGATTTTAGTTTATAAAGTTCTGCAGGCTCCATATAATTTGAATCCAGCCTTCCCTTTTCATAATTTAAATAAATTGATCCTTTTCCTAAGATATCAATGCTTGTTAACAACTTGGTATTGGTTGTATTATAAACATACTGCGTTTCAAAAGCTCCAGGCATACTTCCATCAGAGATTTCAGTGCTTCCACTGGTGTTGGAATATTGTACATTTCCAGCAAGTCGCTTAATTGTAGTCGGAGTTTCTTCAAATTTAACAACAGAATTGAGATTATAATTAAAAGTAGCAAGAGTAGTATTATTCTGATCTTTGATATTTATCAGATTAAATGCAGCCCAATAATTTGCAATATCCATACTTGGGTTAGGGTTACCTATGCCGCTTATAATACCTATTTTTACACTAGTAATAGATTTTTGAGATTTTTCCATCCCTTCAAAAGTGTATCTGATTCCTTTATCATCAACAATAGTAAAACTGGTAATTTCAGCCGGAGCAATATCATTAATGATGATCTGTAAATTATTTTTGTCCAATTTTTCAGGTTTATAATTTCCATTATCATCTTTTATAATATAAAATCTTCCTGACTGCCCCATAAAATTGTATTGATACAGATCGTATTCCGTATCATATTTTCCCATGGCTGCCTCAAAGCTATAATCATTAAGATCAATTATTTGATCCTTCATTAATTTTGAAGTTGGATTATAAATTTCATTATAAATACCATATTTTGTTTTTGGAGGAGAAGAGAATGGGATGGTTCTGTTTTTCTCATCAGGGTTTCCTCCCCTAACTGTTCGGGAAATTGTTCCTCCTGCAATAATGCTCCAACCTAATCCTGTTTCACTAGCTCTATCTTCTGGTTTAGCATTTAAGGGGTGGTATTTTAGCTGTACAGCCATTACAACTTTAGGATTGATTGTTGGAATGCTGACTAAAGGAATATTAATATCAGGAATCCCTGTATAATAACTTACAGGAACTTCTTCAAATTTCATTAAATTGTTAGAAGTGGGTGCGGAAGCAAACATTTGGTTTATATCTCCAACATAACTTTTAGGATCACCTCCTATTCCAGACTGTGCAAGAACTATATTGTGTAGTGAAGCTAGTAATATAACTATAGCTATGGTATTTTTCTTCATGAATTAGTTTTTATTTTTTTATCAATTTGGCATTCGCAGTTTTATTTGTATCCGTTTTGATCGTCACCAGATAAGCCCCTTGAACCAAAGCCTGGGTGTTGATCTTAGTCACTCTATTCTTCGTTTTAATACTCTGAAGCTGTCTTCCACTCATATCATACAAAAGAATATCTGCATCCTTGAAATCGAAACCGATTTCTACGTAAGCATAATCAGAGACAGGGTTTGGATAGATCTTGATGTCATATTTTTCAATTAACTGATCAACCTGCTTGTCTCCCAGCTTGACAATCTTCCAGTTCTCTTTACCCAGTTCTTCTGCACTGGTTCCTGCCAGAATGATTGACCCATCTCTATTCAACTTTAAGTCTGAAAGTCTCTCTTCCTTCTTTTTCGATTCTCCTTTGATATGTTTTCTCCATTGTTCATTTCCATTCTGATCAAGATAGAGTATCCAAAAGGTTTCATCATCTGTTTGTATTCTTCCTTCTGCCTGAGTATAGCCACCTAATAAGATTCCTTTGGATGATTTGTCATCTGCTGAATGAAGAACACTCATTCCCATCAGGATATCTCTGTTTTTAAAATTGTAAGACTTCTGCCATTGTTCATCTCCTCTTTCGTTTAAAGAAATTAGCCAAAGGTCTGTTCCTTCCTCTAATCCGACGGTTTTATTTCCTGATCTTTCTGATCTGGATTCTCCGCCAATGATAAAACCATTTGAAGTTAATGCCAATGTTCTGATATGATCATCGCCTTTTCCACCGAAGTTCTTTTCCCATTCTATTTTTCCGTTTTTGTCGAGCTTTACAATCCAGTAATCGCCTTCGCCAAAGTTTTCTGTTTGCTTCGAGGTACGGGTTACGGGGTTCGGGCTTTGAGCGTTTGATACAGAACCCGCATCTCGCACCCCGGAACCTTTGTCAGATCCCGAAACACGGACCTCGGAACTCCTTGAATACATTCCCAGTAATGCTCCACCGTCTTTCGTTGGAATCATCTTCTCTACTTCGTCTAACCCTTTTCCTCCTAAAATTAATTGGGAGAGTTCTTTTCCGTCTTTATCCAGCCGGGTAATGAAGACATCTTTGGAACCATATCCTTTTGAGGCATTCTGTATATTTCCTGCAACAAAAAATCCCAGATCTGTTGTCTGTATAACAGCTCTTGCTTCTTCATCAGAAGAACTGCCTAATGTTTTCTGCCAAAGTTCATCACCAAATTCATTGATTCTGATCAGCCAGATATCTGATCCTCCTTTCGAATCGTCTTTTTTATCCAATCCTTTTCCTGAATAAGAGGTTCCGGCTAAAAGAAATCCGCCATCCTGCGTAGTAACAGTGGCTGACAGATAATCATGGTTTTGTCCTGAGAAATATTTTTCCCAAACTTCCTGCCCCTGCTGGTTTAGTTTTACCAAATGAAAATCGTAACCGTTGTTTTGCTTACTGCCTGAAGCCTGTTGCTTATTGCTTTGAATAGAACTTCCTGTGATCAAATATTGCTGATCAATGGTTGTTGTGACCTGGCTTAGAAAATCCTGGGTAGAGGATTGGATATCTTTCTGCCATACCACTTCCTGGGCAGATACGCCCAGGGCTGTGCATAAAGTGAATGCACCGAGATAGAATTTTTTCATTCCATGTTTTTTTGAGTTAGTAATTAGTTTCTTAAAACTTTGCGAATTTAACACTTTTTAAGGTAGGAAAATTATATTAGTGCGATTTAATGTAAAACCTACTGTTAAATATTTAACTTCCTTATTTATATTTAGCTTTTATATTATTCTGTAGCAAAATTATCTGCACACAACGACAAAACTTGTCGTTTTATTTTCATGATTTAAAATGTATTTTGTTAAGTATTCTTGACTAAATTGTTATTGTTTGTTTCAGAGTCTGAATTCTGCAATCTTTTCAAACAATTCAGGGTAGCTGGTGACTAATCCACTTTCGTCTACCGAAATTTCAGCTTTAAAATCGGTAACAATATTTTCATACAGGTATTTATTAACAGCTGTCCGGGTATATTGTTGTTGAACAGGTCTGATCTCATGTTTTAACACGTCAATGTACAGAACATCAATTTTTTGAGAATCCCTCTCGGAAAGTTTTAAATTGTTGATTGGTAGAGTGTTGGTGAACGGAGTAAGCGAAATGTCTATGAAATCGAAATGATCAAATTCAGGATTTACAACACCATTAATTTCCCATTGATCCTGGATTTTTTTCCCGGTAAGTGTTCTTTTTACCTTATTGATCTCCGATTCGATCAGAAAGTCTTGAACGAGCCAGTCTTTATCAATGTGAATTTTATATTCTATACTATATATTTTATCTTCAAGACAACCGATGATCTTTGATTCTACCGTATAGTTTTTATCATCAGATTGTAAATTAAAATATTCAAGAGATTGGTAAAATATTCCTTTCCAGATTAATGTTTTCATCAAATATTGTTTGGTGGGTAATGTGATTTCATTCGTTTTAACGGGTTTGATTTTCTCCTTGTGCTCCCGGAAATGAAGCCAGCCGAGTGAGAGATGGCACAATAATTAGAAAATGATAAACTTCGGAGCGTTTTGCAATATATTAATTGATCCTGTTTTTACGAAAATAATGAAGTTCGCTTAAATTCTTCGAAAGAAAAGCATCAGATTATTTAGGTAAAGGATCAGAAATGTACAGGTTTTTTTCATTAATTTTAAGAATATTGGCATCATTGGTGTACCAATCCACAAATTTTTCATATTCTGCTTTATTATTAATGAGCCAGCTATTAAACGCTTCTTGATCTCCTATCTGAAATAGGTAATAATTATAAGCATTAAATAGATTGTTATCATCCAATATTTTTTGATAGTCTAATAAAACATTTGACGGCTTATTTTTGTATTTCAGATATTCCCTCAATGCCTTTCTTCTGATATCTGACAAGTTTTCCAGATTGATTTCTTTTTTATCGACAGTAGCGAATGCAAAATATCCGCTGTAAAGAAGACAGAAAGGAAGAGGATCAGTAGGTTTACTGTCTTTTTTAATAGTAATAAAGGCCTGGCAAAAATCAACTGTTGTACTTTTATCTTTGAATTTTACTGCTTTTTTATACCCGTCATATAAAAGTTGACTCATTTCCTGGCTTCTGGAAGTGGTGCGTTCCAGATTTAAGAATATTTCACCATAAACAAGACCGTATAGCATATTATTAGAATTTAAAAATAATTTGGCTGCTCTGTAATAGTTTGATGGATATGCCGGTTCTGCCTTTATTCCGTTTTGGTAGCTTTCAATGGCCTGGTCTATTTTTTTTTCAAGTTCAAAAACAACCCCTCTCTCCAGATAAAGTTTTCCGGAAGACGGATACTTTTTTAAGCCTTCATCATACGTCTTTATAGCTTGTTCAGGATTATTGGCATAATCATATGCATTGCCGAGAAGGGCAAAATAATAGTCATCTATATTGGGATAATCTTTGATTTTTTCTAACAGTGATATGGCACTTTTATAGTCTTCTTTTCGGATATAGGCAAGTGCAATTTCATACGGGTAGGTGTAATCTTGTGGATCTTTTTTTTCACATTCTCTAAGGATAGCGATACCCTCATCATATTTTTCCTTATCAATAAGTTTGACAGCATCATAAACTTCTGCACATTTAAATGTCTTTTTCTGCGAATATATGAATGAAAAGGTAGTGAGTGCAACTATAAAATAAGTTTGTCGTAACATGAGTTTTTTGATATTAGTCCTAATGCAAATATGCATTTTTTTTAACTAAAAAGAGCGGAAAAACCGCCCTCAACAAATTTTTATCTAACAAGTATACTTTACATATAGACACACCCACATCCTGTTTCCCATTCCTGGCACAGACGCATCGGTTCATTACATCCGGGATTACCGCCACCGCCCGAAACTCTGTAACAGGTACCATCGCTGCAATAGTAGGAACCTATCGTTGGTGGGCAGTTGCCATCCATATCGCATAAGGCATAAGGAGTGTCACCTCCGCTGATCAGCACCAGCTGATTTCTCTTTAGTTTTTTAAGATTTTTCATAGTAATCATTTTTAATTTGTTGATTACTAATGTATAAAATTATTAACACACCAGCAAGTGTTTTAATGAATATGGTAAAATTACTCTATATCCAAAGTCATGAAAAGCGCAATTTCCTCTGTATTTTCATACAACCTTGTGTTGAGCCCGGTAATATTAAATCCCATTCTTCTGTAAAATTGTATCGCAGGATAATTGGTATTTTGTGTTTCCAGTTCAATAACCCTGCAATTTAATCTCCTAGCTTCTTTAATGGCGTTTTTAATCAATATGATTCCGATTCCCTGCCGTCTGTGTTTTTCGTCAACCAGAATGTTTTCTATATAAAAACTGTTGTTCCACGTTCTGTGTTCGCAGATGATCCAGCCTGCCAGCTCTTCATTGACAAAAGCACCAAAGGAATTTCCCTGTTCAATGATGGTATTCAATTCTTCAAGGTCTTCGGAAGTCGTTTCCCAGATTTTGGTATAAGGCAAAGACTTTTCCTTTATAATAAACTCAAAAGAACCTCCGAATTCAATAGATGAAACTACATATCGTATGTCTGTTGTATATCCGTTATGTCCCCATCCTGAGCTGGGATTGGAGGACAGCTGCTGTAATTTTTTTATTTCCACCTTTACATTTTATTGCATTTCAGTACAGATTTCTACCAGATAATTGCTGGGATCTTTGATATAAGCTGTTTTTTGTCCCCATGGTTTTACAGCGATACCTTCGTAGAGAACAGCCCCGTTTTTTAGTGCCTTTTCTACCAAGGCTTCCACATCATCCGTTGCAAATCCCAGTTCTATTCCAAAAGGTTTGTCTTCTTTTTTTGCAGTTAAAAAGCCCTTTTTAATATTGGAATTGGCCAGGCTCACAGAAGCAAATGAAAGACTTGTTTCCCCGGTCATCAGTTCGCCATAATCTTTTTCAGGAGTGATGAATTTTATTTCGGAACCAAAGGTGTTTTTATAAAAATTCATGGACAGTTCTACATCTTCCACGTACAGAATAACATACTTGAATTTGATCATAAGTTTGAATTTGAAAGGGTTATGTCTTGTTTACAATATATTCTTCATCTATCATCAACACTGGATGAGGTCCGTGTAAAGGATATTCCTTAAAGCTTCCGAAATGACCGAAATGAAGAGGATATTTCTGGCTAAGCTGCCTCACTTTACGTCCAAATGAATTGATGTCAACCTTTTGCAGGGAATCTTTTTTCTGTCTGCCATTGGTGAAAAAGAGCATCAGGTTACAATGATCTTTAAAATCAAAATCATTATAGTAAAATACATGGATGTTTTCTTCTCTGCATATACGGTCTAAATCATTAATAAGATCCTGCTTGTACTGCAAAGGCAGATTGCAATCAATTCTGGCTGCATAATTCTCTGCATTGCTTTTTCTGAAATCCGAACCCACCATCTGGATGAAGCGGTGTTCTATATTGTTGAATTCTTCTTTTTCCGGAGGAAAACTTTTGGTAGATTGAATGGTAAAAGGAACACTGTAATCCACTGATACAGCATTTTCCCGGATTAATAACTCTTCAATTTCTAATGCAAACTGAAAATGGAAATCAAAAAGCATATGGTCACCAATATTGATGATCATTTGATTTTCATCGATATTCAGGTGTAAATATGTCCTTTTATAGCCAGATTTTAGCTCTTGCAGTTTATGGACAAAATCAGCTGTATTTTCCACTTGTACTCTGGCAGTCAGTTCAGCAGGAGTATCAGCATGTCCTCCAAGTCCAGGAGAAAATTTGAAAAATTGAAAGTCATATAATTGTTCCGGAAATTTGAAATACCAGTATACGCCTAAAATCATAGAAGATTGGTTGATAATTGTACAATAATCAAAATTAAATAAAATTTCACACTCCAAAACTTTCAAAACCCTTAAATTTGTCAACAATAAAAATTTACTTGGATGCTTAGGAACATTTCAATTGCGGCAGCTACTTTATTCTCCGTAGTTACAATCAATGCACAGAAGAACAGAAATACTCAACTGGAAAGACCTAAATTAGTCGTTGGTCTGGTAGTAGACCAGATGCGTTGGGACTACTTATACCGTTTTTATGGTAAATATGGAAATGACGGTTTCAAAAGACTTTTAAATACAGGATATTCTTTGAATAATGTACATATTCCTTATGTTCCTACCGTTACAGCGTTGGGACACACATGTATCTATACAGGTTCTGTACCCGCTATTCACGGAATTGCAGGAAATGACTGGACAGATAAGGAAACAGGTAAAGGTGTTTACTGTACTGCAGATGAGAACGTTCAGCCGGTAGGTACTACCAATACAAAAACGGGAAGCCACTCTCCGAAAAACCTTTGGTCTACCACAGTCACTGACGAATTGAGACTGGCAACAAACTTCCAGGGAAAAGTAGTCGGTGTCTCTTTGAAAGACCGTGCTTCCATTCTTCCTGCAGGACACACTCCAAACGGAGCTTTCTGGTTTGATGACAGCACAGGAAATTTCATTACCAGTACGTGGTATATGAATGATCTTCCTCAGTGGATAAAATCATTTAACTCTCAGAATCTTCCTGAAAAGTTAGTAGCGAATGGCTGGAATACTTTACTTCCAATCAACGAATATACAGAAAGCGCACCAGACAATTCTCCTTGGGAAGGTCTGTTGGGAAGTGCAAAAACACCTACTTTCCCTTACAGTAATTTAGCAAAAGATTATCAAACTAAAAAAGACAATATCCGTTATACACCTTTTGGAAATACATTGACTTTAAAACTGGCAGAAGCTTCTGTAGAAGGTGAAAAGCTGGGTGGAGATAATATTACAGACTTCTTAGCCATCAATCTGGCATCTACGGATTATGCAGGACATAAATTCGGGCCGAATTCTATTGAAGTAGAAGATGTATATATCAGATTAGATCAGGATTTAGCTGAGTTTTTCAAGTATCTTGATTCAAAAGTAGGAAAAGGAGAGTACACGGTTTTCCTTTCTGCTGATCACGGAGGAGCACACTCTGTAGGATTCCTTAAAGAACATAAAATCTCTACAGGTTTCTTCGGAGAAGATGCGGAAAAGAATCTGAACGAGAAACTGAAAGAAAAATTCGGAACTGATAAACTGGTCAATGCCATTGATAACTATCAGATTTATTTCGACAGAAAAGTATTGGCAGACAACAAGCTTGAATTGGATGATGTTAGAAATTTCGCTGTAAAAGAAATTGAAAAAGATCCTACCGTTTTATATGCTGTTTCTGTGGACAAAGTTCAGGAGTCAAGCATTCCGGAGCCAATTAAACAAAGAATTATCAACGGGATCAACAGACAGAGAAGCGGAGATATTCAGTTAATCTCTCACGATTCTATGCTTCCGCCATATTCTAAAACAGGAACTACGCACAGTGTTTGGAATTCTTACGATTCTCATATTCCACTGATCTTTATGGGTTGGGGAGTAAAGCAGGGAGAAAGCAATAAAGAATATCACATGACGGATATTGCACCTACAGTATCTTCTTTATTGAAAATTCAATTCCCAAGTGGAAATGTAGGAAACCCGATTACTGAAGTTATTGGTAGATAAATGAATGGTTCGCTAAACATTTTATTGATAAATTAAACAATTACAGTATAAAAAAACATTCCAACCCGGAATGTTTTTTTGTTTTCATAGCTTAAGTTCTTCTTATCATCTGCTGTATCTCCTGATGAAACTTCTTATTTTGCTTTCTGATTTTTATAATAAAATATATAAGCAGAACTATAAAAATACCTCCCAGGAAAACAGAACCCATTTTAATATAACGATCGTCAGATTTTAGTTTCTCACTTTTTAAAGCGGTTTCCCTGTTATGATTGTCGATCACCTGATTAATAGACTTCAGTTCATTCTGTTTTCTTTGAAAACGCATTTCCAGGTGTTTTTTATTATACTGCTGATAAAGATCCTGTTGTCCCAAAGCAAGATAATTCTCAGCCAATTCTTTATAAAGTCCTTCGTTCAGGATAATATCTCCGGTATTTTTAGAAAGGTCCTCAGCTTTTAGTAAAAGGTTTATCGCTGCTTGATTTTCATGTCTTTGTTTGTGTATTTCAGCAATTCCTTTCAAAGCGAATGCTTCCAGACTTTTAGCATAGTTCTTCCGAGCATAGCTGACGGACTGCAGAAAAGACTCCTGTGCTTTATCAATTTGATTAAGGTTCAGATAACAGTACCCAATATTGTAATACACCACACTCATATTGGAATAAGTGGTTTTCTTTACGGGAACCTTTTCAAAATTCTGTATTGAAATCAGAAACTTTTCCAAAGCAATTTCTGAATTAGACTGGCTTTTATATACCATTCCTCTTATTGCGTAACTGGTTGCCGTCTCAATATATTTTTCAGGATTTTTTTCGGGAATTTTTGCAATATACTGTTCAGCCTCATTCAGTGTTTCAAGACATTTGCTGAAAAGTTCCATTTGCTGATACTGGATAGCGACTGAAATGAGAACTCCGGCCTGGCTTCTGGGATCATTGGTTTTTTGTAGAAGTTCCTTCGCTTTTAAAATATATTGTAAAGATTCCTCAAAGTTTCTTTTAGCAATATTGGCTGTTGAAAGCAGCATATAGAGATCAATGGAGGTTTTTATATCATGAGATTTTTTTAACAATTGTTCCCCGATTTTGATGGTGTTGTCAGGGTTGTCATAAATTTCAAGTTTTGCTTTTTTTATTAAGAGACTGTCGGGCGTCTTTTGGCCTTTCACCCCATGACAAAAAACAGCCAGCAGCAGTATTATTTTTAAAATGGATTTCATAAGGCTTTTGTTTTACTGATTTCCTGAATATAGGTGTTGGGAGACATGCCGGTAACAGATTTGAAAACAGTTGTAAAGGCACTGTGTGATGAAAATCCGGAGTATTCTGCAAGATAGCTCACTTTATAATTAAGAAAAGCCGCATCACTTCTTAGTAATTCTACAATGTGATTGATCCTGAGTTTGTTGATATACCTATTAAAATTTTTCTCCTTATTATTAATGACTTCGGAAAGGTACTTTGTATTGATTTCCATTTGAGAAGAAAGCAGCGACAGAGACATGTTTTTATTAAGAAATCTGTCGGATTTTTCAAATTCTTCTAACTTTTGCAGAATTTCATCTTCTTTTTCCTTCGATATTTTGGGCGTCCCGCTATCTTTTATTGTATTTGTTTTGTTTAAAATAGCCGGCTGAGTCTTTTGGCTGGTCTGCTTTTCAAAGAAATCAAACTGTTTTTTTAAATCTCTATTTTTACTTCTAATGACTAAAAAATAGGCAAGCAAGCCCAGGATTATCAAAGATATAATGAAGATTAAAACCGAGGAAGATCTTAAAAGCATATACCTCTGAAATTCAATGTTTTTATTCTGATTGGTTTCCACAAGCTTCACGAGATATCGTATCCCTTCTTTTGAACCGGAATCTGTTTTTGTTTTTAAATCAGTGTAAAGTTTATTGTACTGATGATATTTTGCATCATTATGTACCGCGTAATAATTACGGGACAGTGATTCGTAAATTTTAATTTTTAAATTATTAAACGGAAGATTCTCTATCAATCGAAGACCTGCCTCCAGTTTTTGAATAGAGGTTGCATAATCCTGTTTCAGGAAATAGTATTGGGACAGATTCTCATAAGCCAAACCTAAAAGAAACGGCTGGTTTTTCTGAGATTCAAGATCAGCAATCACATTTTCTATAAGTGTTTTATATTCTATCGATTTATTCTGCTTCAGCAGATAAGAAGAGCGAAAAATTCTGTTTTCTATTTTTAAAATTCTGTTCTCTTCATTATGATTCCCCAGGTATTGGTTGCTTTTATCAAGATTTTGTAAGGCTTCAGGATAGTTTCTGTTGATTCCTGAGTTTAATGCCTGAAGTTGATACAATTTTGCAGTGGTGATTCTTAAGGAACGATCATTACTTTTAGGAAGTTTCTGATCGGACAAAAGATTGGTAATAATTCTCTTTGACTGATTGTATAAACCCAGATTCTGATACTGATCGGCAAGATTATAACCACTGAAGACCTGCATACAATATGAAAGGTTATTTTTCTGATCAATATCTTCTTTTTGAGCAAAAATATTGACAGACTGTACATAGTCTCCCTTCAGGGCAAAAGCTTGTGAAATAATATTTTGAAGTACAATTTTGTGCTCTTTATTTTGATCACTCACAAGAATTCCCTGGGTATAACTGATGCATTCGTCGGGATTCTGATACAATTTCAGAAATGCTTTATCTGCTAGCATATTGAAGTCGGGGCCGGACTGTCCTTTGGTAATAAGGAAGCAGAAAGTGAAAATAAACAGTAAGATGTGAAATAATTTTTGTCCTGATAAATTGTTTTTTGTGTTTTTTTGAATAATTCCGGTAAAATCCATATTCAAAATATTGTTTTATATCTGTTTGGTTACTAGTATTTTAAAAATTAAACTCTTTTAAAATTCACGAATTATGAAAGTCAATTTCTTTTAATTGAGTGAATGTTGTATTAATATTGTTTTCACCAATTCGAAACGCTAAATATAATAAAATATGAAAAATTTTTACAGAATGTCAATGAAAATATTGATAGCTTGTCTTTTCCTGAAATTTGGTTTTGCAGAAGCACAGCTTACTGTAATAGGCCTGGGAAATTATAATGTAGGCGCAGTATCGGATAATGGAGTCGTAAGCTTGCACACCAGTGCAGGAAGTATATATAAATGGAATGCTGCAGGAGGACTTGTACAGATAGGTTCTATAACAAACGGGTATCCGGCTGCAGGCAGAACCATTGTTTCGAATGACGGGACCAAAATATCATCCTCCGTTACCAATGCCGCAACAGGATTTAATGAAATATCTACTTATGATGTTGCTACGGCCACATGGGTAAACAGAGGCGGGCTTGTACCTACAGGATGGGATGGCAGCGTAAGCTCTACCTGGGGAATGTCAACCGATGGAAATACTATTGTAGGGCTGGGATTCCTTACAGCTGCGAACGCACATGCTGTGAAATGGGACGAAGTAAACGGCGTGGTAGATCTGGGAAGTATAGTTCCTGGACGCAGCTCCAGAGCAAATGCAATCAATGCAGCAGGAACAGTGATTGTAGGTTGGCAGGATGAATCAACCGGAACGAGAAGCGGAGCAAAATGGCAGGATGGAGTGGAAAGTTTTATTACAGATAATAATGGGAATCATGTAGGAGAAGCAGGAGGAATTTCTGCAGACGGAAATACAATAATAGGTTCGGCAAATCCTAATCCTTATGTCTGGAATGCTGTGAGCGGACTTACTTATATAACGCATCCTAATGCTTCTTTCAGCTTCAAAGGAGGTGCCACCGGGATTTCTGCTGATGGGAAAAAAGTGATCGGGTATTACAGAGCATTTGGGGCTCCACCCATGTCAGGAGAAGGCTTTATCTGGACCTCTGCCGCCGGAAGGATAAACCTGAATGATTATGCGGCTTCTTTAGGAATTGCCACTAATGGAGTAACAATGGGACTTCCTCTTGCGATTTCACAGGACGGAAAGAAAATTGCCGGGTCAGGGACGAATGCTTCAGGGCAGATGATTGCTTTTTACCTCGATACTTCTGAATTTTTATCGGTGAGTGATGCTGTGAAAGAGAAAAACAATGCAGGTATCTATCCTAATCCAGTGGCTGACATCCTGTATTTTAAAGGGAAAGGAAAAATAGAGAAAGCAGAAATTTATAATATGGTTGGACAAAAGGTAAAATCATTGGATACTGTAGAAGGACAGATTGATGTTTCATCCCTGTCAAAAGGAGATTATATTTTACAATATTCAGTAAAAGGAGTACAACAGGAGCCTTATAAATTTATTAAAAAGTAACATATATAAATAGTAAAGTAGTGGGATGAATGGCTGTTTTCAGTATTGAAAGCGGCCGTTCTTTTTTGTGTATATAACAAAAGGATAGCATGTTTTGTATAGAAAAGTCTGATTTTTGGCGAATACATATAAAAAACTATCTTTGCAAAAATTTTGGTTTCCAGTATTTTGGAATGAAAAGGGAATCGGGTGTAACTCCCGGACTGTCCCCGCAACTGTAAATCGCAACACAAGTTTCTGCAAAACGCCACTGTGTAAAAACGGGAAGGAGCAGAATGCGAAAGTCAGGAGACCTGCCAGGATTATAATTAAAAAACATATTGCTTTCGGAGGAAAAGTAAAAAAGTATGGATATAAAAAGATCTTTAGTACTGCTTTTTTCATCTTATGGGTGTTTTCTTTTTGGACAAGAGAAAACGATTGACACTATTTATGTCTTCGACAACCAGATGAACAGGGTGAAACTTTTTCATCCCGTAAAAACAATTACAGCAGAAGATGCTGAAAAAAATTCCAGTAATCTTTCGGAGCTTCTGAGGTTTCAGTCGCAGGTTTTTATTAAAGAAAATGGCCGTGGAGCTGTGTCTTCACCTTCTTTCAGAGGAACTACCGCCCAGCAGACTGCATTCGTGTGGAACGGAATTAATATCAATTCTAATTTTTTAGGGCAGGGAGATATCAATAATATTGCTTTGTTCGGCTATGATCAGATCGGTATCAAAGCGGGTGGAGGAAGCGTGGTGTACGGAAGTGGTGCCATCGGGGGAAGTATTCACCTGAATAACACCCTTGATTTTAATAAAGGTTTCCATGGTTCTTTATTTTCTGAAGTGGCTTCCTTTAATACCTATAATAATTTTGTGAAAGGGTCTTACAGCAATGATAAGTTCAGTTTTAAAGCCTCCGGAAATTATTCCGTAAGTGAAAATGATTATAAGGTAAGCGATCTGAATTATATCAACAGAAACGGGAATTATTACAATACGACATTCAATGTAGGAGCATCCTATAAAATTACAAACGATCATAAGGTTTCGTGGCAAAGCCAGTTTTTTGATTCTTCACAGCATTATCCCGTGTATGAGGAAACGGGAACAAAAACAAAATATACAACTCAAAGTGTAAGAAGTCTTCTTTCTTGGGACTGGAACAAAGCGAAGTTCAGCAATTCCCTTAAAACAGCCTACACGGAAGAGAATTTTCAGTATTTCGGTTCGTTAAACCAGCCTAAATCCAGTGGAGGAACCGGGAAAAATTATATCTTTAAAAATGATTTTAATTATTTCCTGAACTCAAAATGGAATTTTAATATCATCGGAGAATTTCAGATTAATAAAGGAGAAGGGTACGAGAGCGGAATATCCAATGTCAGCAGGAATATAGGTTCTGTTTCGGGATTATTGCGGTATTTTGCAACAAAAGACCTGCGTTTTGAAGGAGGATTCAAAAAAGATTTTGTAGAAGATGTAAAGTCTCCCTTTATGTATTCATTCTCCGGAAAATGGAACGCCGCAAAATGGTATGATCTGAGTATTAACGTATCCAAAAACTTCAGATATCCTTCATTTAATGATATTTATTATGAACCGGGAGGAAATAAAGATCTGAGACCGGAAACCTCTACTCAGGTGGATATGACCAATGAGTTCAAAGCGGGAGATTTCAAACTTACTCTGTCTCCCTATTATATGAACATCACAGATCTTATTGTATGGCTTCCAACGGCTATGGGATACTGGCAGGCATACAATGTCAATAAATCCGAATCTTACGGGCTGGAATCTCAGTTGTCTTTCAGCAAGCAGTGGGGAAATCATAAATTCAGAGCCAATGCAGCATATTATTATGCAAAAGCTATCGATAAAGAAACGAAGATGCAGAGACCTTACGTTCCCATGCACAGGGGAAATGCCGGTATAGATTACGAATATGGTTTCTTCAGGTTGTATGCACAGGGACAGCTGAACGGTGTTACCTACACCACAAGTGATGAAAAGAGATCAGAAGCTATAGATCCTTATTTTCTTTTAAATATGGGAGTTTCTGCCACCTTAGCAAAAAAATATACCTTAGGGTTTAAAGTGAATAATCTAACCAATACCTACTATAAAACCGTTTCTTTCTATCCTTTACCGAAAAGAAACTATAGTGTGTATGCCGCAATAAATTTTTAATAAATTAAAATTGAATAAATTATGAAAATAACTAAACTTTTAACTGTCTTATTTGCAGTTGTACTATTGTTTAATATGTCTTCATGTACAAGTGACTCTGCCGAGTTTGAAATTTCTCCGATCACTTACCAGAACGGATATTTTATCTCTAATGAAGGGAATTTTAACAGCCAGGGTGCTAAAGTAACATTCCTGACAAGAGATTTAAGCTTAAAGCAGGATGACGTATATGGGTACAATAACAATAAAGAAATTCTGGGTGACGTTCTTCAGACCATTGGTCTTAATGGAAATAAGGCTTATCTTGTGATCAATAACTCAAACAAAATTGTTGTAGTAGACCGTTACACATTTAAGAAATTAGGAGTAATCACCAATCAGATTGATAACCCGAGAGGAATTGCTTTTGCCAATGACTTTATCTATGTTGCTAACCTAAACTTCTCTACGAATGCAACAAGTGTAACGAAATATAAGGCTTCCGACTATTCATTTGTAAGCAAAATCACGATGACAGGCGGGGCTGATAAAGCAGTGGAAGCAGGTGGAAATATTTTTGTACAGAATGCTACTTCAGGATATGGAAATATGATTACTTATATCAATACTTCTAATGACAGTAAAACTGAACTTACTGTTCCGAATGGTAAGATCAACAGTACTATTTCATACAAATCCAATGTATATACAATTTCTTCTACAGCTACTGATTCTTATATCTATAAAATCTCCGGCACAGGGGCTATGACACCAGTAGTTACATTGACAGGAATTCCAAGTGCTACCAATCTTCAGATTGATAATGATAAAATCTATTTCAGTTCTGCCAATAAAGTGTATACAACAAGTTTAGCTACACCAACAGTTCCTGCAAGCCCGCTATTAACAGCTGCAGACGGTGGTCCTTATTTTACGCTTTATGGATTTAATGTTATTGATGGTAGAATTTTTGCATCAGATGTTAAACAATTCACTCAGGAAAGCGAAATGACTGTATATTCAGCAACTACGGGTACCAAGCTTACCTCCCTTAAAACAGGTGGTCTTGGTGCTAACGGAACTTTCCTTAACCCGCAATAATTATTACTTCTAAAAATAATTTTTTATTTTTTCATCATTTGTGTTTTTTTCCGGCCGGTTTCGAAGAAACCGGCCGGCTTTGTTTCCTTAAGAAAAAAATTCCGGCGGGATGGAACATCCCGCCGGAATTTTTAATATTTTTCTAAATTGAATTATAAGGTTAATCCCAGTTTCTCAGCTTCAGCAATGACAAACTTCGTTGCTTCTTCTTTTTCATTGGGAATTTCACCCTCAAGAATAGCTTCTTTCACTTTCTCTTTCAGGATACCAATTTCACGGCCCGGCTTAAGATTAAACATTTCCATAATTTCTTCTCCGGTGATCGGCGGCTGGAAGTTTCTTACCTGATCTTTTTCTTCCACTTCCTTGATCTTGACCGCTACATATTCAAAGTTTCTTTTGAATTTCTCCTGTTTTTTAGAATTTTTAGTGGTAATATCTGCCTTGCAAAGGGTGAAAAGGTCTTCCAGATCTTCTCCTGCATCAAATAAAAGTCTTCTTAATGCAGAATCTGAAGCATCATCCGTAATCAGTGCAATTGGCCTTGATGAAAGCTTGACCATTTTCTGAACATATTTCATGTCAGTTCCCAAAGGTAATTTCAATCTCTGGAAAAGTGTTTTTACCATTTTTGAACCTAAAAATTCATGCCCGTGAAAAGTCCATCCTGTTCCCTCTACAAACTTTTTCGTAGGAGCTTTTCCGATGTCATGAAGAAGGGCAGACCAGCGAAGCCAAAGATTATCGGTATTCACAGAAATATTATCCACTACTTCCAGCGTATGGTAAAAATTATCCTTGTGGGTTTGTCCTTCCACTTCTTCCACGCCTTTCAGTTCAATCAGTTCAGGAATAACAAGCTTCATAAGACCGGTTTGTTCCATCAGTCTCAATCCGATAGACGGCTTTTCAGACATCATGATTTTGTTAAACTCTACCATGATTCTTTCCATAGAAACAATCCTGATTCTTTCCGCTTCCTGCTGGATCGCTTTCAGAGAATTTTCCTCAATTTTAAAATTTAAAGTGGAAGCAAAACGCACTGCTCTCATCATCCTTAACGGATCATCAGAATAGGTTTGTGCCGGTTCCAGAGGAGTTCTTAAAATTTCTTTTTCAAGATCATCAATCCCGTTGAAAGGATCAATCAATTCTCCGAAATTATTTTTATTTAAAGAAATAGCCATCGCATTGATGGTGAAATCTCTTCTTTTCTGGTCATCTTCAAGACTTCCGCCTTCCACTTCCGGCTTCCGGCTGTTTTCTGTGTAGCTTTCCTTTCTTGCTCCCACAAACTCAAGTTCAAGTTCTTTATACTTGATCATAGCCGTTCCGTAAGTTTTGAATACGGAAACCTTCAATTTCGGATCTATATCCTGCGCTACATGCTGAGCAAGCTCAATTCCGCTTTGTTCCGTTACAAAATCTATATCGGTAGATGCTTTTCTGTTCATCAGCAGATCCCGCACATAACCACCCACAATGTATACGGACTGGTTATTCCTTTCTGCTGCTTCAGAAATGATTTTAAATAGTTTTAAATTCTTATTTTGATTAAGATTAATTTTCATCGTTGATAATAGTGACAATTTCTACGTATGTTACCCATTAATCATAATGAGCATACATTCTACTAATTTTTCCCTCTCCATTAAAAAACATGACTTCAACGGCATGTTTATCCATAATCGACTTATAAAATAATGCTACCGAATCTACTCCTGCTGTGGAATGGATCAGATCAAAATGGAGGTCCGGAAATTTATCCAATGCCTTTCTCCAATATTCACGAACAGCTTCTTTTCCTTTTAAAGAGCTTTCTTTACCGCCTGTAGCCAGCGCAATCATAGGAGTTGTAATCTCAATATCATCTGAATAGTGGGAAAGTATATCCTCCAGATCATGAGAATTCCACGCATTGATCCACATTTGGGCAAATTCGTGATGATTCATAGCAAATAGTTTATGAGTTGAGTTTGCAAAGATAGAATTAAAAAAAAGAAATCCTGCCGATATGAACTGACAAGACTCTAAAAAGTAAACATAAAAGTTCAGGATTCTTATTCCCGAAGAACTTTTATTCTGTTGTCATTCCATATTTTGATCACCGAAGAACCTGAGTATTTTGAAACTTTTTCTCTATCTTCTTCCACGGCATAATCTACAAGACTGATCATCTCCTCAGAAATATCAGAGAATTTCAATGGACTTTTTTCGCCACTGAAATTGGCAGAGGTAGATACCAGAGGTCTGTTCAGCTTTGTTATCAGTTTTTTACAGAAATCATTTTTTACAAGACGAATTCCGATACTTCCATCCTCAGCAAGAAGTTCTTTAGGTAAACCTCTTGGGTTTTCATAAACAATGGTTACCGGTTTCTCACTAAGATCAATAATTTCCCATGCCATCTCAGGAACGTCTACAAGGTCCTGAAGTCTTTTTTCTGACTCTACAAGGATGATCATGGATTTGTTTTTTTCGCGCTTTTTAATGTCAAAAATTTTATTGACCGCTTCTATATTGGTGGCATCACAACCAATTCCCCAGATAGTATCAGTAGGGTAAAGAATTGTTCCACCCGATTTTAATATTTCGATAATATGCTCCATAATTGTATATGAGTTCAAAGAGTGGATAAAGGTAGAAAATCTGTAAATTTTGGACAAAAAAAATAGGGTGTAAATATGGTTTGTCAGTTTGATTATTATGACAAGACGGAAAGATTATAATCCATGAAAAAATGAATTAAAATAAGTTGTACGCTTAATAGGCTCAATATAATCAGGATGTAGTATTTTTTTGAAATCTCTTTTGGTAAGATGTTGTGAAATCAAAACAGGGAAATTTGATTTTGCACCTTCTTTAATTAAAGTATAAAGAATCACATTGTTTTTAAAAAATACAATGGTTGTCTGTTCATAATCTTTACCCAAACTGTAGAGATCTGTCGGTTCATTAAGGAAAATCAGATTCCCAGAAATCTTTGAAATTCTGTAATGATGTTTTTTTCCATACTCAATGATTCTGCTTTTAGCTTCTTCTTTAGAAATTTCAAACTTAATTTCTTTCAAATGTTTTTCGGTGTATTTACAATACAGCACATATACGCTACAGATGAATAAACTTATAAGAATTGCACACTCGAAGCTGTTATTAAGAGAAAAATCTACTTCTTTTAATAACAGCAGAGAAGCTCCTGCCAATGCAGAAAATCCAAAATAGATCGAGATCGTATCAAACTTATCGTATGAACTTTCTTCAAAAACTAATTTTTCAGTTTGAATACTTTCTGTGATTCTTAAATTTTTTAGAGACCTCATTGGACATCAGGATGATAATTTATGATCTTTAAATTTAGATTTTATAATTAAATATAATGAGCCAACTATTAAAAATGCAATAGAAGCTATCCACAAAAAATAACCTGTTTCCAAGCTGTATATTCTCCCCATCCTTCCATTTTCAGAAACTAAAATTTCCTTCCAGAAAAAAAATGTTCCTGCCATGAAAAAAGATATTGTAGCCAATATCAAAGAGATTGAAAAAAGTTTTTTATAGCAGAATATTACGGAAATAAGGAACCAGATATTAGCAGTCCATACCAGGAATTCAAATAATCCTCCGCCTAAGAAACTAATCGGACCTATGAGAAAAGCTTCAAATGATTTATAATTTTTAATCTCTCCCATATCTTCAACTTTAAAAGCTGTAAAACAAAGAGATAGAATGAAAATTAACAGGCTGATAATAGTAATTCGTTTTCTTACATCCATCCCAATTTCGATAAATACCTTTCCTCAATAATATTCAGGTGGTGGTAATTGTGCCCTACAATAAGTTTTCCGATGGTTTCTACAGAAATTTCATGGTCATTGGCTGTCCCTGTGTTTTGTAGAGCAGAAGGTTGAAGAGTTTCTAATAAAATCTGTGAAGATTTTCTCACCAGTTTGTATTCTTCCAGAAGAGATTCAAGGGTTCTTTCACCTGCAAAAGAATTTTCTGCATATTCATTTTCATCAAATCCGGGAAGATTGTTTTTTTCTCCTCTCGCAAAAGCTAATATTCTGTATTGGAAGACTCTTTCTGTATCAGATAAATGGAGTAGAAGTTCTTTTAAAGTCCATTTTCCTTCTGCATAAGCAAAATTGGATTGCTCTTCGGTAAGGTTGGAATAAATTCCGATGGTTTTGTCTGCTGATATCTGCAGTTCATTGATCCAGTTTCCTGATGGAATCTGATCTAAATATCTTTGGATGTATTTTTGAAAGTCGGTCATATTATTTTTTGTTTGGGTTACGGGTTACGGGATTTGGGATTCGGGGTTTTGAGATTCGGGATGGTGAGTGTAATGTATCAATTACTCATTACTCATGATTCGTCCACTCGTAGAAATTCACAGAGTCATACAGTTCAAATCCACAGGATGGATAGAGTTGATTTCCGATGTCATTACTTTTTCCTGTTTCTAAAAGAATACCACAGGCTTTTGAAGAGCGGCAATGTTCCTTGGATTTTTCAATTAATTCTTTAGAGTATCCTTTTCCTCTGTGGCTTTCATTTACGTACAGGTCGTTCAGCAGCCAGTAACGCTGCATTCTTGTAGATGAAAATATAGGATATAGCTGTACAAAACCTGTCAGGTTACCATTTTCTTCCGTAACAAAAATTTCGGAATCTTTGTTTTCAAGTCTTGCCTGAAGAAAGGTTGTGGCAGCAGGAATATCTGATTCTTTGTGATAAAATATCCTGTACTGATCAAATAATTCTGCGAGTTGTGGTAAGTCGGAAATAGTTGCTTTCCTTGAGTTTTTCATAATATCAGTTGGTGTTATAATAAATGAGAAGGATTATCAAAACCCTTCCCATTTAATGTATTGTATGTTAAGAAAAAGCTTTCTCAAGATCTGCAATAAGATCTTCTGCATCTTCAATACCTACGCTTAAACGTACAAGGTCGTCCGTTATTCCCAGTTCAGCACGTTTTTCTGCCGGGATTGAAGCGTGAGTCATCAACGCAGGATGGTTAGCCAAAGATTCTACGCCTCCTAAAGATTCCGCAAGGGTAAATACTCTTACTTTTTCTAAGAATTTGACAGCATCTTCTTTCTTACCGGATTTAAAAGTGAATGAAACCATTCCCCCTGATTCCTTCATCTGGGATTTTGCCAGTTCATACTGTGGGTGAGATTCCAATCCCGGATAAATTACCTTATCCACAGCTGGATGTTTCTCAAGATACTTCGCTACAGCAAGACCATTGTCCGAATGTCTCTGCATTCTTAAGGCCAGTGTTTTAATTCCTCTCAATACAAGATAAGAATCGTGAGGACCTAAAATACCACCGCTTGCAAACTGAATAAAGTGAAGTTTTTCTCCCAGTTCGGCATCTTTAGCAATAAGAGCTCCTGCAATCACATCAGAATGGCCTCCTAAATATTTCGTTGCGGAGTGCATTACAATGTCAGCTCCCAAATCAATAGGCCTCTGGATATAAGGCGTAGCAAAAGTATTGTCTACTGCCACCAGAATATCTTTCCCTTTTGCAATTTCTACTACTGCTTTGATATCTACTAATTTCATCAAAGGATTCGTAGGAGTTTCTACCCAGATCAGTTTTGTTTTATCTGTAATGACATCGGCAATTTTAGAAACATCGTCAAAATTCACGAATGTGAATTTCAGCTGATATTTTTCGAAAAGTCTCGTGAACATTCTGTAAGTGCCTCCGTAAAGGTCATCTACAGCAATCACTTCATCACCTGGGTTTAATAATTTCAAAACACAGTCGATGGCTGCAAGACCGGAACCGAAAGCCAGACCTCTCGCTCCGTTTTCAATGCTTGCCAAAGAATCTTCCAATGCCTGTCTTGTAGGGTTGGCAGCTCTTGAATATTCATATCCGGAGTGTACTCCCGGGCTTTTCTGTGCAAACGTAGAGGTTAAAAATACAGGTACATTTACAGAACCTGTTGCAGACTCGTGGTGCTGCCCTCCGTGAATTACTTTTGTATTAAAATTCATAATTTTTTGCTTTAGGCTTAGCATTAAACAATAAAGTATATTGCTTAAGCGGATTGTTTTATTAAAATTTGCTCTAGCTGAATACAAAAAGCTTACCGCTTACTGCCTGCAGCTTACCGCAGTTATATTTTTTTACTTAATAGCAGATTTTACCGCAAATTCTTCTGCAATTTCCTCCATCCATTGTGCTACATCTTCTTCTCCGGTTGCTCTCTGATACGTATTTCCTAAAGATATTAAAATCTGGTGGATAAACATCTTCATCTGGTCTACAGGCATTTCTTTGGTCCAAAGATCAATTCTTAGCGCTTCTCTTGTTTTATCATCCCATACAGAAATCATGGTTGCCTTGGTATCTTGTTTTTCAATACCGCCATCCTGAGCGTTCCATGTAATATTTTCCGGTACGTGATTTTCATCAAGCTCTACATCTATCGTAATCTGAGTCTTTCTCATTTTTCTATTTTTTCTAATTCTAAAATTTCTATTATTTAAGCTTCGGTTTATAACCGGATTGATTAAAAATTGTGGTAGCATCCATTTTCAGGAACTCCGTTAATTTTGTTTCGGGTTTTTCCTTAAAGTATGCTTTACAGATCTGCCAGCCTGTAAAAATCCCGATTTGTGGTGAAGATTCATTGTCAATTTCTGTATAAAACTTCGAGAATGGGCCTGGTGAAATAAAACGTTCTCCCAGTCTCGGATCATCTCCGAAGATCAGATTACTTTCTACAAAATAATTCCAGATATTCGCCTCATTACTGGTTGCCCATTCATACTGCTTTTGAGTATAATTCATTTTCAGATAATCGGGAGTATCCGGAAGAAAAGCATCCTGAAGAATCATTACTTTTCCGTTCAGAATAATCTGATCAATGAATTTCTGATGATCAGGAGATTCCGTTACAATATTTTCTGCAAACAACTGTGATACCTTAGGAACAATATTCTGCGGATTCATTGATTTTTGGAAATATAGTTCCAGTCCTTTGTAATTAGGATTTCCATCACCCATAAAACCGGTTACATCTATGAATAACAGATTGCCTTTTTCATCATAAAATATAGGGTCCTGTACCATCTGTAGAGCAGATGAGAACAGATATACTTTTGGATTTTTAAATTGGGGAAAGTAATATTTGATATGAGCAAATAAGCTCTGAAGTTCATTTTGCAGCTTTGCCTGATCTATTTTCCCGATAGCTTCCTTGTAGATTTTTATCTCTTCAGCATCTGCTCTTCTTTTTTCGAAATCAGCATCAGAAACACTCCCCTGAAACCATGGGAATTGAGTTTTAAACTGATCCAGTGGAATATTCGGATTGTAGAATTCTTTGGAAATATCTGTAATGTCAACTTTTTCGGCAGTTTGTTTAACTTCGACCTTCCATTGATTTTCAGGTTCTTTTTTGCAGGAAACAAGCCCTGCAGCTAAAACGGAAGAAAGCGCAATATATCTAAAAATCTTCATTATTTTTACATGGAATTTAAGTTTACAAAAATAAGGATTAAATACACAATTCATGATGAAAATTAAAATATTTACAGCGGGTTGCCTTATTTCCGGGCTTTCTTTTTTCTGCGGGCAAAACCTTGAATTTAAAGATAAAAACTTTGAAAAAGCAGTACTGGAAAATTTTGATCTGAATAAAAACGGAATACTTGAATCTCCGGAAGCAGGTAGGGTTACCAATCTGTTCCTGGTTCAGAAAGGAATTACTTCTGTAGAAGATCTGCCATTTTTCAAAAATGTAAAAATGGTTATCCTGGACGATAATATAATTCCCGATATTGCCGTAAACAATCTGTCTCAGCTTGAATTGTTTTCATGTACGGGATGCAAAATTTCTTCATTCAAAGCCGAAAATCTTAAAAATTTAAGTTCATTATATCTCGATAATAATTTGTTGGAAAGTATTTCGCTGACGGAGATTCCCAAAATTGATCAATTAACATTATCTTTAAATCAATTAAAAACAATAAATCTGCTTCAGTTTAAAGTATTAAGAAAGCTGAATGTAGAACATAACAAGCTTCAGAAAATTGATATTTCCGGCAACCCGGCTTTACAAACCCTTAATATAATGGGAAATAAGATAAGAGAAACAGATATAAAGAAGGGGGCTAAAACTAACGTAACCATTTTTGGAGCTGAAGAATAAACTAATAATTATGATGATAGAAACAGAACGACTGATTTTAAGAAAACTCGAAGATGAAGATTTTGAACGCATATTTTTGCTGGATTCCAATCCTGAAGTTATGAAATACATTGGTGTACCGGTTTTGACGGATATCAATGAATCAAAAAAGGTCATCAGCATGATTCAGAAACAGTATGAGGAGAATGGAGTAGGAAGGCTTGGAGTGGTAGAAAAAGAGAGCGGACTTCTGATAGGATGGAGCGGCTTGAAACTGCTTACCCATGAAACCAATGGTTATAAAAATGTGCTGGAACTGGGATATCGTTTTCTGCCGGAATCATGGGGAAAAGGATATGCTGTGGAATCCGGAAAAGCTTCTCTGGAGTATGGTTTTAATGATTTAAATGCAGAAGTCATTTATGCCTATGCCCATTCTGAACATGATGCTTCCAATCATATTCTAAGAAAATTAGGTTTTGAAAAAACCGGCGAGTTTGAAGAACCCGACGGAATCTGTTTCTGGTACGAACTGAAGCGTGAAAAATACAGTAAAAAATGATAACAATACGGCAGGAAGAAAAAAAAGATCATCAACAGGTCTTTCAGCTTACGGAAGAAGCTTTCAGTGAAATGGAACACAGTGATCATCAGGAACAGTTTCTGGTAGAAAAATTGAGAAAATCTGACGCTTTTATCCCCGAATTATCATTGGTGGCTGAAGATGAAAATGGTAGAATTGCAGGACATATTCTGTTTACTAAAATTAAAATTGTCAACGAAGAAAAATCGTTTGAATCCCTTGCACTGGCACCTGTTTCCGTAAAACCTGAGTTTCAGAATCAGGGAATCGGAACGAAACTGATTCTTGAGGGACATCGAATTGCCAAAGAATTGGGATATAAATCTGTAATCCTTATCGGACATGAAAAATATTATCCGCGCTTTGGTTACAAAAAAACAAGTAATTTTGGAGTTTCTTTTCCATTTGATATTCCGGAAGAAAACGGAATGGCTGTAGAATTGGTAAAAGACGGATTAAAAGATAGAAAAGGAGTGGTAAAATACCCTCATGAATTTGGAATAGACTAAAAAATATAAACAATGCAGACACAAAAAGTAATAGATCGTATTGTAAGCTGGTTAAAGGATTATGCTACAAATGCTAAAGTAAACGGATATGTAATCGGAGTTTCCGGAGGAGTAGATTCCGGAGTAGTTTCTACTTTAGCAGCAATGACAGGCATGAAAACACTGCTGATCGGAATGCCGATCCGTCAGAAAGCTGATCAGGTAGATCGTGCACAGGATCATATGAATGATCTTAAATCCAGATTTCCCAATGTAGAAACAATATCTGTAAATCTGACCCCGGCCTTTGAAGAGATCTATAAAACCTTCCATGTAAATGATGAGGTATATGCTAATGAGAATTTGACTTTTGCCAACACAAGAGCGCGTCTCAGAATGCTTACACTTTATTATTACGGACAGCTGAACGGGCTTCTTGTTTGTGGAACAGGAAATAAAGTAGAAGATTTTGGAATTGGTTTCTATACAAAATATGGTGATGGTGGGGTAGATGTTTCTCCGATTGCTGATCTTTATAAAACTGAAGTATATGAATTGGCCAAGGGATTAAATCTTATCAAAAGTATTCAGGAGGCTATTCCTACAGACGGGCTTTGGGATACGGAAAGAACAGATGAGCAGCAGATTGGTGCAAGTTATCCGGAACTGGAAAAAATCCAGAAAGAATACGGAACGAAAACGGCTGAAGATTACGAAGGGAGAGATAAGGAAGTGTTCCTGATCTTCGACAGAATGCATAAAGCTGCGAAACATAAAATGGATCCAATTCCTGTTTGTGATATTCCTGAAGAGTGGAGAGCATAAAAATAATATTACATTAAATCATAGCGATGAACGGTAAAATAAGATCTGTATTTTTTATATGTCTGGGGCTTCTCTTCGGAATGTCTGTGATGTATGTCTACAGGAACTTTATTGAAGATAAAAAAGATCAGTCAGGTTCTGCAAAAAAGG
This sequence comes from Chryseobacterium sp. CP-77, assembly GCF_036362765.1. Taxonomy (NCBI): domain Bacteria; kingdom Pseudomonadati; phylum Bacteroidota; class Flavobacteriia; order Flavobacteriales; family Weeksellaceae; genus Chryseobacterium; species Chryseobacterium sp. CP-77. The sequence continues at coordinate 2,239,229 of NZ_CP143637.1, read as the reverse complement.
AAACGGTGAGTTATGGCAGTACTTCTTCGGAGGGGAATTCATCTGCTCAGGTTTCTATAGATCAGCTTACAGAGGAGAAAACGGTGATCAGCTATGTGAAACAAAACCATAAGCTGCCGGATTATTATATCACTAAAAATGAAGCAAGGAAACAAGGCTGGAACCCTTCTAAAGGAAATCTTTGTGATGTACTTCCCGGAAAAGCTATTGGCGGAGATCAATTCAGAAACAGGGAAGGACGTTTGCCGGATGGAGAAAAGTACTTTGAAGCAGATGTAAACTATCATTGCGGCGGAAGAAATGCAGACCGTATCATCTATACCCGGAATGGTGATGTGTATCTTACCAAAAACCATTATAAGAGCTTTGAAAAGCAATGACCAATATATAATTTGATTGTAATTATTATAAATCTTAATTTTGAAAAATTATAGCTTTTTTTACCTTCCCATTCTTTTGATTCTGGCATACTCATGTTCAGAAAAGAAAGACAAGGCAGCGGAAAAAGCAGTAAAACCAACCATAACGATACTTATACAGCCATTTAAGGATATTAATGATGAAACTGTAGCAAAAGTAGCCGAAGGAATAAGAAATGTATACCCGAATGTAAAAGTTCTGGATGCGATAGAATTTCCTGAAAATACTTATTATAAAGAGAGAAACCGATATAGAGCCGATTCAATCATTAAGTTTTTGAATAAAGAAACAAAAGAAGGTTTTGTCACAATTGGTCTGACAGCGAAGGATATCAGTGCTACCAGAGGAAAGATCAGAGACTTTGGAATCATGGGGTTGGGGTATAGACCAGGAAAAGCTTGCGTGGCTTCAAGTTTCAGACTGAGTAAAGAAAACCGGGATGAGCAGTTTTACAAAATAGCCATTCATGAGCTGGGCCATACACAAGGGCTGCCACATTGCCCGGAAAAAATGTGTTTTATGAGAGATGCAGAAGGTAAGAATCCTACCAATGAAGAAACGGATTTCTGCAAAAAATGCAAGACTTTTTTAATTAATAAAAATTGGAAATTTAATTCAATATGAAGACAGTATATATAGATTTTACAGACATAGGTGATTATGAAGATTTTTACGCCCAGCTCAAGGAGAAAATTCAGCTTCCTGAGCATTTTGGGGATAATCTTGATGCCCTTTTTGATACCATCACCGGTAGTCTGGAAATGCCGCTCCATTTAGAATTCGTCAACATGACTGTAGATCAGCTTGAGATTTTCGAAGACCTGCTGACTACTCTGGAAGATGCGGAAGAAGAAGTTGAAGAATTTAGTTTTAGCTACTATCTTGAGCAGTACGAAGACGAAGATGATGATGTAGAATCTGAAGAAGAATAAAAAATAAAGGTTGTCCCAATACAGGAGACAGCCTTTTTTATGCTGATCCTTATTCTAGAGTATTAGAATCCTTATCCAAACCTAACAGAATCAAACCTAACAGGTTTCCAAAACCTGTTAGGTTTCTTATTTTATTTCACTGTAACGTTTATTCAGGATGAGCCGATGTGAACTTTTTGCTTCACAGCCTGTAAAAGCTTCAAACTTGGACAGGGTTTAAAATATCAAGTTTACTTTAGTTAAAAATCTCATCTTTTGGTCAATTTGCTATCTCGCTTTAGTTACAAAAACGTCGAATCAAAATAAAAAGGAAGCAGATCTTTCACGGCATGCACTTTTACAACCTCCTCATTCATACTTGAAAAATAAAGGTCTATATTTTCATTCTGCTTGGTTTCATACTCAATTAAACTCTGACGGCATGCGCCACATGGAGGAATTGGTGGGTTTTTCTCATGAAACTCTTTCGGACCTCCTACTACAAAGATCTTTTTTATTTTCACATCCGGAAAGTTGGCAGCTACCCAAAAAACAGTCGTTCTTTCTGCACACAATCCTGAAGGATAGGCTGCATTCTCCTGGTTGTTCCCGGAATAGATTTCTCCGTTTTCCAGTAATACGGAACATCCTACCAAAAATTGAGAATAAGGTGCATATGCATTCTCACGAGCTTCTTTTGCTCTTTCAAATAATTGTTTTTCTATATCGCTCAGCTCACTGCTATTTTTAAAATATTCGTAACCGATCTGTATGTCTTTTTTCATATATTGTCAACTAAAAAAGGGGGGTAAAATTAGTTCTTTTTAATGAAGTGGGCAATATTTATTCTTCCCCTGAAAAGTTCAATTTTTTAATGTTTAAAAATGTTATACACACCGATAAAATTCAGAAATATAGAGTTGAAAAACAGATGGGTAATGTCACCCATGTGTATGTATTCATGTGAAAACGGAGAGGCTAACGACTTCCATTTTGTACACTACGGAAGCAGATCGCAGGGCGGTACCGGTCTTTTGATGGTAGAAGCTACAGGAGTAGAACCCAAAGGAAGAATTACCAATCACTGCATGGGAATCTGGAATAATGAACAGGCAGCGAAACTGCAAAGAATCGTAGAATTTGTACACAAAAATTCAGAAAGTAAAATAGGAATTCAACTGGCTCATGCCGGAAGAAAAGGATCAACATGGAATAATATACAGATTCCTGTGGAAGAAGGTTGGGAAACGGTGGCACCAAGTCCTATTCCTTATCACCCTACGGAAAGAATTCCGCATGTACTGAGTACAGATGAGGTAAAGGAGATTGTTCATAATTTTAAAAAAGCAGCCCGAAGAGCTGTAAAAGCAGGATTTGATATCATCGAAATTCATGGAGCTCACGGATATCTGATCCATCAGTTTCTGTCGCCGCTTTCCAATATCCGAACGGATGAATATGGAGGAAGCTTTGAAAACAGAATCAGATTTCTGATCGAAATTGTAGATGCTGTTAATGAAGAACTGGACGAAAATACAGCCCTTTTCGTCAGAATTTCAGGAACGGAATATGCTGAGAATGGCTGGGATATTCAGAGTAGTGTAGCGCTGGCAAAAATTTTAAAAGAGCATTCCGTAGACCTTGTAGATGTATCCAGTGGTGGAAATATTCATGGAGCTAAAATTCCGGTTTTCGATGGTTATCAGGTTCCTTTTTCTTCGCAGGTGAGAAATGAGGCTGAAGTGAAGACAGGAGCGGTAGGATTGATTACCAGGGTAGAACAAGCTGAAGAAATCCTTCAGAAAGGGGATGCTGATCTTATCTTTGTAGCAAGGGAGATTCTGAGAAATCCTTATATTGCTGTTCAGGGATCTTTTGAAATGAAAGAAGACTGCTTTTTTCCGCATCAGTATACCAGAGCCAAAATCTCTTCTTAGTTACCCCAATAATCTGTAAAACCACAGGAATGAATATTGATGATTTCATGCTTACCTGCCCCAGTAAAAAATTCCTTGGGGTAGAATGTCTGGGATGTGGTGCTCAGAGAGCGATCCTGTTGGTATTTGAAGGAAAGTTTTCGGAAGCGTTTCAAATGTATCCGGCTGTATACACTTTATTGTTATTCTTTTTGATCCTTGGGGTAAGTTTTATCGATAGAAAAAGAAAATACAGTAAAATTTTAATGATTATGGTGATCGTTAACCTGATTATTATGGTAATCGGGTATATGTACAAACACTGTTAACTATTAGAATCAACAGTAACCGTTTGATTATTAGTTGTTTTTGTGTTTTGATCTTCTTTGGTGTTACGTAGAAAAATTTTAATAAAAAATATAATTTATTAGATTAAAATTCCTGTATTGTTTTGTTGTGTAGAATTTTAAAATGTCGTAGAACTACTACAATTTATGAAACAGTGCCTTAAAAACTTTTTAAATTAGAACATGACCTTTATCTTTGTTTTATAAATCCTATAGCAGGGATCTCGTTAATGATTAAAATTTAAGAATATGGCAGGAAATTCAAGAGGAATCTTAAAATTCAATGGAGGTGAAGGTCAGAAGTTGTTAAAGCTTAACTATAGTGTGTCAAGATCTACAGATGTTTCAGGACGTGTAGCCTCTGACCCGTCAAACGCATTGATCAAAGTAACAATTGAAGCAACAGAAAAATCTGATGTTTTAGAAAGTTTATTAAACAGTAAATACAAACCAACTAGCGGGGAAATCAACTTTAATAAATCTCACGAAGAAGGAACATTGATCTCTCTGAAATGGGAAAACGGATATGTTATCCAGCATGAAGTAGACTTTGATGCCATTGATAGCAATAATATGCTGATCAGCTTTGTAGTAAGTGCTGAAAGCATCACATATGGAAACTCATCTTATGACGGACTTTGGCCGATGAGCTAAGTCTTTCATGAGCCAGAAATAAAAGACTGTCCTTACAAGACGGTCTTTTTTTACCTAGGACTATATTCTACAGGATTTTTGTTTTTAATTTTTAAACTCTCTTTCTGTTGAATAATCGTTTAAAAAACAAATCAAATCACTAAAAATATGTCAAATACACCTGGAAACTCACAAGCGGCGTCTTTTCGTCCGACGCAGAATGCAGATGGTATTTCCGAAAACCATCACACAGGTATCAACCGTCTGGTAAAGCTTTCTCTTGTCATAGAAGGGAAAATTATCAAGTACTACAAGCATTTCAAGCTTAAACAAAGTACCAGACGACATCACGAATTTACACTGACACTGGCACACGATACCCTGGGAGATAGACAGACCCACTCACTGGAGGAAGCTAACAAATTTCTCGGAAAAAGACTTACGGCGGTTATTTCCTATAAAGATATAGATAACAGTCCGGAACGAACTTTTGTGGGAGTGATTACCGGAGTAGGATTCAGTCAGGAGCATATGAGTCTGGGAAATATTGTACTTACAGGTTACAGTCCGACCATCCTTCTTGACGGAGCACCGCACATCCAGAGTTTTGGAGGAAGCCAGCCGGTTAATATCGGAATTATTGCAGAAGAAGTGATCAAACAGGGAATTGATAAAAGCCGTTTTGATATCAGGGTAGATGCCAATAATTTTTCTCAGATCATCTATAGCAGCCAGTATGATGAAACCCATTATAACTATCTGGCAAGAATGGCCGAAGCGTATGGTGAACAATTCTACTACGATGGTGAAGTTTTACATTTCGGAAAACTGCCGGCTCAGAATAAACCTATTACCCTTACTTACGGAAGCAGCGCCAATGAAATTAAAGTTGAGCTGAAAGCGGTACACACCAAACCACAATTTTACGGTTATAACAGTAATAAAAATGAAAAGCTGACTTCTGGGTCTACACCCATCAAACATGTGAGTGATCTTGCAAAAACAGCATACAGCCATAACGAAACTATTTATAAAACACCGGCTTTACAGATTGCTCCGATCAAAGCTGCCACACACCTGGATGTGGAGTATTCGCAGAAAAGCGCTTCAGGAAGTGAGGCGGTGAATGTTTTTTCCGTTTCAGGAAATACAACGGTTCCTTTCCTTCACCCGGGGTGTGTAGCAGACGTCCAGATGCGTAAACAGGATTCCAATGAAACCTCGTATTTCACCAGAATCATGATTACGGAAGCAGAACATGAAATTGACACCATCGGTCATTACAAAGGAAGCTTCGTAGGAATAGCAGCAGATACAGGGTTTCTTCCAAAGCCGGACTACACCATTCCGAAGGCGGAGCCACAGACTGCCACTGTAATTTCCAATACAGATCCTGAAGGACAGGGAAGAATACAGGTGAGATTTGACTGGCAGACCAATGATACCACTCACTTTATCCGTATGATGAGCCCTGATGCAGGAGGAACAGATCAGATTACCCAAAACCGTGGTTACGTAGCCATTCCGGAAGTGGGAGATCAGGTGATGGTCAATTTTGTACACAGCCATCCCGACAGACCTTTCGTAATGGGAGGAATGTTCCACGGAGGTGTAGCGTTGGGAGGTGGCGTCAACAATCACCTGAAATCTATCCAGACCAGAAGCGGAATCAGGATTCTAATGAATGATGAAGAAGGAAGTGTAACGATTCTTGATCCAAGCGGAAATACCTATTACATGGACGGACAGGGAAATATCAGCATGAAAGCCCCTAAAAATTTTACGTTAAATGCAGGCGACAATATCAACATCACTGCAGGAAAAGAAATTTCAATAGGAGCAGGAGCAAGTATTACCAGTACCGCAAACGATAATATTGTTTCCATCGCAGGAAAAGATATGAAATTAACCGCTTCAGGAGACATCACGGAAGCTTCCGACACCAGAACGGAAATGATTGAAAAAGAATTCAAGAGACAGTCTGAAACATCCAACGAAATAGCAGGGGAAATTTCCATGTTCAGCGAACTGGAAAATATGACCATGCAGAGCGGAAAGATTGTAGAATTCAACAGTGCTGAAAAATCAAAACTTTTCTGATATGGCGATCATCAAAACAGCAACCAACCTGCGCATAACAGTTAAAGATTCTTACCATCTGAGCGTAGGAAAAAAGGTTGAAAAAATAGCAAAGAAAATCAATGTGGAAGCACATAAGGAAAATCTGGTTTTAGCGAGTAACAAGAAGATTATGTCCCATGGTCATAAGTAAATGTAACCTGCTGATTCTTTTTATATGGTGTTTTTCATTAACGAATTGTCAGAATAAAAAAATGGAAGAAAAATACAGTTGGCTGGGAACCGTTTCTGCCCCGGAGGAATACCCGATGGAAGTATATGAAGGAGCTATTGTTGCAGATGGTTTTACTTACAGTTTTGATGCCATCTGGGGAACACAGAATACAGGTTGGGGTAAAGAAGGCGGTACCATGAATGTCAATACCGAAAGCATGAGTGCTCCCCATAAACTGGAATTTACATGGTACTCTTTGGTAGAAAATAAATTCTACACCGGAAAATGGGACCTGGATAAAGAAAAGATCAAAAAACTTTTGGATCAGGGGTTTGTAGACCAGGACACAAAAAAGAAAGCCACTTACAATTCCTTTGTGGTGGGATTAGCTCCGCAAGGAAGAGTTGTGCTTTGGATGAAAGGTCCGGGAAACCAGAAAGAAGTAGGTGCTTTTCAGGCTCATGATACCATTATCACCAAAGAAAAAGCATACGATAATGCTCAGTATATGTTGAATGAAGGCTTTGCAGAAAGAATGTTGAAAGATCCGTCTTATAAGACATTCAAGCCGGAAATTCGTGAGAAAATTGAAAAAGAAGGCTATCCGCCAGCAGATATTTATAACGTTTATCGGGAAAGATACAGCTGGAAACCTTCCGTGATTCTCCCTGAAGGAGCCGCCTGGATAGATTTTGGTTTTACCGGTTACAACGGCGAGCAGGAAAATCTTTTTGACCAGAGCTTAAAAGAGAATACGTACAAAAGCAGGGCTATACCACGATTCTGCGGTTTTTACTGGAAAGATAAAAACAACAACAGGTATGCAGTATGGATAGACGCTTTTGATGATAAAGAGATATTTGATTTGTTTCAGAAATCAGGAAAAGACAAAAATATTGATCTGACCATTAAAGTAAACGAAGACAATACAAAAGTTTTAATCTCTTTAGAATCTGAAAAAGAAAAACTGGCAGTTACCAAAGCAAAAATAAGGGTATCCCGAAAGATAGAATGATAATATTCACTCAGTCAATTTAAAAACAAGAACGATGCACAACAATCAATTTGGAAGTTATACACCATCTGTATCCAAAGAGGAAGTACTGGATATTACCATTGGGATTTTTTTTGACGGAACCCTGAATAATAAAACCAATACAGAGGAAAGAAAAAAGGGAACAGATGCCCATAAAAAACATGGTGGCGGAGCTAAAGACAATACCAGTTATAACAATGACTGGAGTAATGTAGCCCGCATGTGGGATAACTATGATAAAAACTTCGGGATTTATATAGAAGGTATCGGTACACTGGATAAAGAAGGAGATGCAACGCTCGGATACGCTTTCGGTACCGGAGAAACCGGGATCAGATCAAAAGTTAGAAAAGGCTGCGAAGAAATCGTAAAAAAGGTGAAAACCATTAAAGCTGAAAAGAAAGCTGATAAAATTGCCGTACTTACTTTCGATGTATTCGGATTCAGCCGTGGAGCTGCCGCTGCCCGTAATTTTGTATACGAAATCGGAAAAGCAAAATATAAAGCCAGTTCACGCACCGTCGCAAACGAAGCTGTTTCAGTGACCACCTATTCAGATGATGATGGGAAAAATGTTGATTCCGAAGAACTTCCAAAATGGGGGCATCTCGGTCTTAAACTCGAAGAAGCAGGATTAAAAGTTGATGTGTTGAAAGTGAGATTTCTGGGGATTTACGATACCGTTTCTTCCTATTCAAAATACCTGTCTCCAATGCCTAATTTCAGTAACGATGTTGAAGAATTAAGCCTGAATGACATCGGAAAAGCCCAGACTGTGGTTCACTTTATCGCAGCCGATGAGCACAGAGAAAACTTTGACCTTACAAGAGTACATATCGGAATCGAAAAAACATTCCCAGGTGTACACTGCGACGTCGGAGGTGCCTATGAAAACGGAGAGGAAACATGGGAAGAAATTGAAACGTCATGGACTACCAGCAGCAAGCTGGAAGCATTAAAAACAGAACTTGAAAATGAAGGATGGTACGAAAAAGGTGAGCTTACCATTACTCCCGGATTCTATTTGTCATTAAGAGGAACACGTGATCTTGTGAAGACTTTCAGTTACATTCCATTGCATTTCATGGCGGAATACGGCATTGAGAAAAATCTTCCTATCACCTTAAAAAAAATGACAGATGACAAATATTCCATTTTGGATGATCAGTTCTTAATAGGAATTAAAGACCGTCTCAGGACTTATGTGATGGGAGATGGCAAACCTTATTCTTTCAGACATTATAAAGAGCTTAGGGATGCTTATGGAGGAAACGAAGTTCCGGAAGACCGTCAGGAAGCTTATCAGAAAGAAGTAAAGGAACAAGCCGATTTAAGAAAACTTCGCCATAAATACCTTCACTGGTCAGCAAGAAGGGAAAAGATTGGGATGGATCCAAGACCCAACAGAACAAGAGTTATCCATTAAATATTTAAATAAGAGTATTATACCAAGAAAGAATTTGAAGCAGGAACATTTTTATGCAGAAATATAATATACATACCGTTCAGAAAGATGAAACTTTAAAAAGTATAGCCTCGCTGTACGGGCTTGATAAAGATGCATTAAAACTCTTCCATAATAACCACTGCGCTGTGAAGGATATGATCCTGATCAATCTCAACGGGCAGAAAGAGCTTTTTGTTCCGAGAACGGCGGTTGCAGATAAAAACATTTTAGTAAAATTCGGAAAAGGAAACAGCCTTACTCTTCAGCCTGAAAACAAAGTGCGAAGATACAGTGTCGTTATTACCATTGAAAAAGGAGAATCGAAAAACGAATTAAAATATGAAACATCAGTTCGTTGGCTGAAAACAGAAAAAGGACATCATTTTTTTGAGATAGACAGAACATCAAAACTCTATCTCAACGAAGAAGAAGTGAATGAAATTGCAGATCTGCTGGCTTACAGAACCTCCGGGGTCTTATATCCTTTACAAATCAGTACAGATGAACACGGAAGGTTTGAAACCGTAGAAAATGCAGAGGTATTTTCCAAAAGATGGGCAGCTGTAAAAGAAGAACTCTATAAAGAATTTGAAGGCGAAACGGTAGACGAATACTGCGGAAAAATTGAAAAAGTGATCAGCCAGCCCGAAGCAATCAATCTGTATATTAAAAATGATTATTTCATCCGCTCATTATTTTTTGGAATATACCAGCGTTTCGGAAATGAATATAGAACTGAGATGACAGAAACCTTTCCGGTAACAGACAATGCCATTGAACCAGTATATAAACTGACACTGGAAACAGATCCGGTGAAAGGAGAAACCGGCCTGATTACCATAGAAGGATATGGAAAGTTATATGAAGAAAGAAATATTGATGATTTTATAAGAAAATCACCTTTTTCATTGATTATAGAAGATCATCCTGTGATGAATGAAGAAGGAACTTTCAGACTCATAAGTTATCTGAAAGGAGAAACTTCACTTCCGGAATCTCTTTACCTCGAATGCAGTATCATGCTGCAGGAAGAGAAAAAGATTTCAGTATCAGTTTCAGGATTTGATAATAAATAACCACTTCACTAAAGATAAAATTAATATGGCAGAAAAACATATTGTAGTACAGGACGCCTTATGCAAATGCCAGTTCGGGCAGGTTCCGGACAAGCTGAAAGTACTTACACACCAAAAAGAATATGCCAATGATAAAAGCGCTTCCAAAAAACTGATCGTTACCACGAAAGAAATAGGAGCCGCCACATTTGAAAAAAATACATTCGGAAACTGTACCAAAATGGGAGGTCCGCCGCCTCCGTGTAAAATTATGGTTACAGAATGGCAGAACTTTTATGATAAAGTACAGCTCAGCAACGGTGGATATATCATTGTGGAAGACAGCAAAGCCGTATGTGCTGTTGCCGGAACGCCATGCATAGAAATTATAGACCACGGGCAAAGAGCAGAAGCCAGCCAGCAGAACTTTAAAAATGCCGACAAAGACGTTCAGCAGCAGATCAATCCGCTGGTGGATTCCGAAGAAATGTATAACGAACAGCCTTCAGGAGGAGGGCAGGATGGTGCAATCTAAATGATAAGAAAATGGCAAAAGGCGTAAAAAAAATAAAAGTTGTAAGCGGGTTGTATTATCCAAAAATGTCTGTATTAGGGCAAAGGATTACCATAAAACCGGATCAGTGGGTGCAGTTTGGTGTAGACGAATGGCTGCCGGGCACCACAGATGCCGACAAAAAGAAACCTCTTACCTGGATGAGGCAGAACAGCAGCAAAAAAATTATCATCAATCAGATCACCTCTGCTACCGGATATAAATTTTTAATTGGTAAGCAGTATTGCGGAAGCTATCAGTTTTATATTGAAGCCAGCCTTTCAGGAGTAAGAGACCCTAAAGGTAATACAGGACTATATGTAAAAGGCTGGTGTGAACCCAAAATTGTGAGCAGCAAATGGTCTACCCAGAAGAACAGCAAAAGCATTAAAAACAATAAAAAAGTTGATTATATTTCCTATGGACATATTGTTCATCTGAACCTCGTGACAGAAGGTCTGAATGGAAATACAGTCAGCATTGAATTGTGGAATCAGCAATCCGCAAAAGCAGATAAACTGGTACATACCTACAATAATGTACAGGTAATCGATGGTGAAGTCAATCTGAAAATAGAAAATACCTTTGCCTGGATGGCCTATGTGGACAATATTCAGAATGTAGAGGAATTCTATGTTAAAGTAAAAGATGTTGCATCCAAAAAATACATTAAAGATAAGCTTGGAGATGACCTTCATGCCATCTATCTGAATGTTAAAAATAAAATTGCCACTACCAATACCAACGGAGCCCAGAACCAGACGCCGACTAAAGTTTATAAGCCGGATGTCAATTCCGTTAGACTCGAACCCTGTAAATTTGAAGTCATCAAGATTACTGAAAATGAAACCAAGGACGGCAAAGCCAGCAACACAACCGTTAAAGTCTTTGATAACGGGAATGGTGTCAAACTGATAAAATCCGCCGCTTTACAGGAACATATTCAGAGAACCATCTACTATAAGTTTGACTCTACAATTATTGATAAAGACGGGGAAGCCGTCCTGAATAATGTGCTCAAATTTCTTCTTGAACATAAAGATGCCACCATGAATCTCAGTGGTTATGCCTGCGTTATAGGGAAAGAAAATTATAATAAAGGACTTTCCCAAAGAAGAGCAGATGTTGTCAAAAAATTCTTTGCCGATGGTGGATTAGATCCCAGAAGAATAATATCCGTGGGAAAAGGAGAAGTAGATCCTACCGATGATAAAATGGGAAGAGACAATATCAAATACAAAAATGAGAAAGACTACGAAAATAACCGTAGAGTAGACATCTCATTTGTATTCAATGCCCATGATGCACAGACCATCAGTTATGAAGTAACAGCACCGAGTGTATCTACAAAGAAAAATTTAGTAATTGATATTACAGGTTTTCAAACCAATGAATGTTTCAGAGACAGCAAAGGAAAACATAAAAAGCAGACCCTGATTGTAGACGTAGGGCAGGCAATAGATAAGGGAGACACTGTAAAAACATTTAATACACCTACATTTACATATGGTGTATATTCAAACCTTTCCAGAGTCAACGCTTTTCCGGTAGAATATATCTGGCCTTCAGCATCCAATCCGAATCAGTTTCATCTGCATGTGCATAGCTGCCGGTATTTCAGCAATGAAAAAAGAACTACAGTACTGATCAAGGCTTATCCGGATATTAAATGGGAACTTGCTCTTGAGTTTTTGGTGAATGTTTCCAATTATAAAGCAGCCAATATGCCGCCAGGATCTGTTTATGCAAAACACCAGGAAAAATCCAGACAGGCAGGATATAACAGAATGAGGATGAATGAAACCGGGAAAGTTCCGATTTCAATAGGGTTGGGCATATCTGCCGAATGGGATGCCGGGAGAGAAAAGAGAAGTTTTACTAATGAATTTGCAGATAAAATCAAACTGGTAGCCAGAATGATTGCCACTGCGGTCAATATTGTACAAAATGCAATCAACTATGCGCAAAGTGCGGCAAAAGAAACAGCAATACCGGTTGGTTTCAATATCAGGTATCCAAAATTTACCGTCGTAGGAAAATGGTACCTGGAAAGAGTCAACGAAAGAAATACACTTAGCGTTATTGGTGAAGTAGGCTTTGGATTTAAACCTTTAATTGGAGCTGAAGTTGTTATTGATATATTGGGAGCAGCCATTGCGGCGGCTTCGTATGGAGCAACCGGAAACCCGGCAGCGGCAAGAATTATTAATAAGTTTCGTGGAGGATTAGAAAAATTAGGTGCTTCGGTAACCTTTACAGCAACATTTTATGGGGAGCTGGAAATAATGGTAGATGCCCTGAAGATTGACAGTATCAACGGGATCAATATGCAGGGAAAAACTACCATTGGAGGAAAAATGGGAGCCACTATTGAACTCAGTGTAAGCGTTGAGGTAGGAAGAGTAAAAGGGACAAAATCGAAGCCTATTATGACATTTAAAGCCGCTGCAAAAGCAGATTCTTACTTTGGTGGAGATATTGTACTGGATTCTGATTCTAAGGGATTATTCATACAGCCGATTCTGAAATTTTCAGGAGTAGTACTTTCAGTAGAAATAGAAGGAGAAGTAGGCTGGTGGAAAAGCAATTTTAAAGTAGAAGAAAAAGTTATAAAAGAAGAAACTCATTATTTGGAAAAAAAATATTTAACTTAAATTGACGTATGCATAATTTTAAAAAACCATTATATTCTGTATATCCGAGAATGTACTGCTCAGGAACCATCTACGTAAATGATGTTCCTGTGATAGACTGGTACGGAGACGAAACAAAAGAAGGAGGATTCGGAGGAGATACAATGATCAATCAGGCATTGCTTCAGAGTGGGAAATATAAAGTAACCGGGAAAATGTATCCTCGTTTAGGAAAAAATATTTTGGATGAAGATGATATGATGTCCATCGATTTCTTCTGTGCAGAGCTTGATAACTGGAAGGCTTCACGATTTGCGTTTCATCCTAAAATAGAATCTCCCTGGGATGGTTTGAGTGACAATATTAAATATCCTCATTTTGAAATCAAAGGTGAAATAGAAGTTGAGCTCCCTTTTGTACTTGATGGATGGCAGAACTCGGTAGATCTGAAAGACATCAAAAAAGAAGATCTTTTCAGCGATGTTTTCAAATATTATCAACAGATTAGAACAGTATTGCAAAGCCACAGTGCCGGAAGGTATCTGGAAATGTCACAGGATAAAATGAAGCTGCAGGAACAAGCTTTATACTATACAGAAGAACGGAAAAAAAGCTTTTTGGAAAGTGCTGGTCAATTATTTGCCCAGAATTTAGAGGTGGAAGAACTTCATGAAGGAGATCTACAGCTCGAGATCATGGGACATGGAAAATTAGTAAGGTTGATGAAAAAAGATGGCTCACAACCATTACAGTTTAAAAGTCCGGATATTGAAAAACAAAGCAATATAGAAATGGAGGTGAAACTTCATATGAGAACAAAAGAAAAAGGTTTCAGTATTATTTAATCATTGAAAATGACTTTTTTAGGATATTTTATAGCAATAATTGTCATATTTTCTCTGTATAAAGGATATAAAATCTTTTTGAAATTTGCAGCGAACAGAAATAATGCAGGAAAAAAAGGAGGTTTTCTGGAAAAAGCATTCCTTCTTTTAATCATCTCAATCATTATGATTTCTGTCAATGCAATGGCGTTTGTCTTATCATATACCTTTTTCTGGGAAAAGGCTTACAGAACATTTGATGAGCCGCAATATGTAGCAACTGTTGTGGGGTATAAAAAAGAAATTACAAAGTTTAAGAACTTTTCAACTTCCACCTATAGAGACAAAGTAATTTTCTTTCCGAAAGTAGAATATACTGATGCAAATGGAAAAAAAGTAATAAAAACACTGGATATTACAACTGATCACCCACCCGCTATGGGACAGAAATTGAAGATAACAGATAAAGTAGGGAAAGATAGTACAAACACACTTCAGCTGGATTGGGTAATGTTTGCTGCAGGATGTATTTTTACAGGATTTGCAGCATTTTTCGCGTCGTTAATTTCTACATACACCACATCATATTCCATGAAAAAAAGAATGACCTTGTCCTTCAGGATTGCATTATTGCTTATTTTCATTAATATTTCCTGTATAGTATTCATATATTTGAAATCATAAAGAAACAGAAGTATAGTTAAACGGATTATAGTAATCATCAAAATATAAAATAATATGAAAAAAGTAAGAGTTCTGATATTGATCTTTGTAGTATTGATCAATATCTGTTGTGGAAATAAATCATTTGATTTGTCAACGGTTTCATTAGGTGATGATGCAAAGAAGTATGATTTTGAAAACAAAAATCTGTTTCTGAAAGATGCAGCTAAGCCAGACATCATTCAATATTATGCTGATGAAAATAAAGGACTGTCTTATGAAAATATTCCATTAGATAATACAATGGGTACAAGAATTACCGTATACAAAGGAAAAGTAGGTGCTGTTGATACCAATGCTGCTGAAAAATACTCTCTGGAGTTTGTAGAAAAAATAATAAAAAAACATGGAAATCCTACGGCTTCTACTACAGACAAAACAACCGTAGATGCCAAATTAGTAAAACCAATTTTTGAAAAACTGAAAAAACTTTCTCCGGAAAAAGTGTCATGGGATCAAAATGAGAAAAATTCCTTTACTTATCCAACTTCTTTCTTCTGGGATAATGGAAAGAGCTATTCCATACTAAGCATCTCTATTGAAGATGACGGAAGAATAAGAAATAAATACATCTCTGTTACTAAAGAGGCTTATCGTAATAATGCGGTATTTGGATTAAAATTTCCTGCCCCTCCGGCTTCTCCATGGTATAAGTATATGAATTAAAACAGTCAGTCAAAATAAAAAACAGTTTCCGGATCTTGAATCTTGTTTTTCTGTTTTTAATTAAACCTGATATTATCATTATGAAAAATCTTATCTTATTCTTTAGCTTTTTGGCTATTGTGTCCTGCAACGGACAAACCGATCTGGAATCTTTAAAATTTGATGAAAAAGTATCGGATAATATTACGAAGGGGGGAAAAGAAACAGAAGCCAATTACGGATTATTATCATATAAACAGGCCGATGTTAAAAACTATAAGCTGGGAACAGTATCATTTTCTGAATATACCGTGCCTAAAGGATATGATTATTCCAACAACAACCTTGCGCTTTTTGTAAACTCTTATCAGAATAATCAATACCTTGGATTTATACTGAACCTTGCTAAAGAAGACGAAGGGAAAAAGCTGATTGATTATTTGACTAAAACCTATGGTCACCCGGAGAAAAGATCCACTGATAAAACAGGGGTTGCATACTTCTGGGATGCATCAGCTAAAAATAAATGGATATTTTTAACCCAAACTCAGGAACTGACACAGGACAATACAAAATATACCAATACCAAACTGATTGTAGTAAAGAAAGGAACCAGAGTGGAGAATTCTTCAGATCCAGGTACGTTCTCCATCTTAGACAGTTTTACCCTTGCTTATCCTAAAAAATAAAAATGAACCCTATTATGAAATAGATTTTTTCTAAAATACATAATGAACCTATAGTATAAGTATATGAATTAAAACAGTCAGTCAAAATAAAAAAACAGTTTCCAGATACTTGAATCCTGTTTTTTCTGTTTTATTATTGATAACCGGACACTAACACTAACATTATGAAAAATCTGAAATATGCATTAACAGCGGTAATCTGTCTGAGCTTTGCGTCATGCGGCCAGCAGAAAAATAAAGAAAGTGAGTCTTTGGTTGAAACAGAGGGAAGTACTCAGACCGAACCATTCAATCTTGCTAAACTGAAAGCAGGACAAAATATCAACGATATTTTAAAATCTGCCGGAGCAACAGCAAAAGAAGCTGTCCGTACCAGTGAAGTTACCCTGATCGGAAATGAAAAGCTGGCTTTTGCTTCAAAAGAATTATTGCACTTCAACGGAATTGATCTGGAAGGAAAAAATAATAAAAATACAAACAAAGTAATTTTACATTTCGGAAAAGTAGATCAGGAAATTGGCCCGCTTGCCAATGAAAAAGAAGACGAACTTGGAATGTATCAGCTTGATATTTATACAGAGCAGGAAAAAACAGCACTTCTGGAAAACTTAAATAAAACACTTCAGAAACCTAGCTTTGATACCATACGGGAAGGTTTTGAATCAGAAGTTAAAGATAATGAGATCATCCGGACACATAACAAACTCAGACAGGAAGTCGCAATCTGGAGAAGTAAAGATATGCTCTATTATTACTGCGAAACCAAAATAGATAACAGACCGGACGAATACCGCTGTAATCTCTTCGTATTCAGAAATAAAGAATGGAAAGACCTTTTAAAAGGATCCGGATATCCAGACCTGGATAAAATTTCTGCGAATTAATTAAGATAAAATAAACAGGGAATTTAGAACATTCGCTGAGTCAGATCAGCTTGCTAATTCCTCTCTGCCCTCTAAAATAAAACATTAGAAAAATAAAATCTCTGCATTAAAAAAGATCTGCTCAATCAGCAAAATCTGCGAGGGTTTAAAAAAATAAATGCCAGTCTAAAAAGACCGGCATTTTTTATATCAAATTACTATTTGAACTATTTCACTATAAACTGCATCGTCACCTGATCCAGTTTCAAAATATAAACTCCCTGACCAAGATTTCTGGTTTTAATAGAATTTCCATTTCTGAAAGGCTGGTCAATTGTCTGAAGAGTTTTCCCCTGAAGGTTATAAATCTCGGCTTTTTTTACTTTCTGAAGATCTCCTTTTACAAAAATTTCCTGATTGGTAACAGGGTTAGGAGAGATCTTAAAGCTGTTGGATGTAGTTTCTGCTGCCGTATTTTGAGCCATTCTTGCTGTTGATCCTGAATAACATGTCCATGAAAGATCATCAATAGCCACTCTGTTACTTGTTGAATTATTAACCAGACTTACCACTACATTTCCTGAAACGTTGATATTGTTAATGGTTGTCGTTGTAACTGAAGTACTGTAAGGAACAGTTCCTACGGTTGTTCCGTTTACTTTTACATCAAAAGTACCATTGGTTCCTGAGAATTTAAGCTGTGTAGTTACCGTTAAAGACCCAATACCGTTTGCAGAGCTTCCGGAAGTTAAAGAGCCGTTTCTTACCGTAATTGCTTTATTGTTAATGGTCTGGTCTGTTCTTGCATCCGTTGCTGTCCAGGAAATACCACCATTGCTCCATGTTCTGGTGGTATACGTAGAGTTGGCTGCAGGAATGGTTTCAAAATTTTCATTGGCACAGCTGGTCCCCGGAGTAGTACCTCCTGAGTTAGTAGTACCTGAAACTGTTGAGCTGTTCGATGAAGAATTTCCAGCCGCATCCTTCGCTACCACATAAAAGCTGTAAGTTGTGGAAGGAGTAAGTCCTGAAATTGTTGTGGAAGTTGAACTCGTAGTCGTTTGCAGACTTCCGTTCATGTAAACATTATATCCTGTTACTCCTACATTATCGGTAGAAGCATTCCAAGCCAGAGAAATACTGCTGGAAGTTGTTCCTGAAACATTCAGACCTGTTGCTGTAGTTGGCGCCTGGGTATCACCTGAAGGCTGCTGGGAGCCCCAGATAAGATTAACATAATTCGGATTGTCGATAAACGGGTTTCTGTTTCCCTGAAAAGTATAGGAAGCATTATTTCTTTTGATTTCTGCCTGAGAAACCGGATCCTGATTGTGCCATGCCAAAAGGACATTAAGTTCCCATGTCTGTAGTCCCGGGAACGCAGAACTTCCTAACATATTTCCTGATGAAAAAGAAGAAAGCTTGCTTTGGTAGCGGGTTACAAAATAAAAAATCATACGGGCAACATCTCCTTTAAACTCGTCAATAGGCTCAAATACCGTTCCTGAATACCCTGAAGAAGAAGAGGTTCCCAGTTTGGAACCATTTTGTGAAGTAAAAGAAGCACTTCCTACCTTTCCGAAAGGATAATTGCTTCTCATTCCGTTTACCTTTCCGTCTGTAGCTCTGATAAAGTGAATATCAGACACCATTGGAGAGGCCTGATTAAAAAAACTTTGAGGAACAATGTGCTCTCTGTTATAACAGTTTCCTTCACTGGAATAGGTACCGCACTGGTCGGTTCCGGGAGTATAGTTATACGGGTCAGCCCCTGCAGGCTTTTCAGAATAAATATCAAGGATAGTCCCGTCATTTTCATAATCTTTGTCAATATCAGTAGTTTTATAGCCTGTCCAAAGTCCAGTGTATCCTTTATCAATATGTCCGTTGGTGATAATGCTGCTTAATTCAGTTTTCAGTGCTGCACCACTTAGTCCGCTGGCAGAATTGTAGTATCCTGCAGGAGCCTGAGCGTGGGCAAGTCCCGCAAATACAGAAAATAAAATGATTTTTTTCATAATTAATATTTAATATAAAGTTTCAGCAAGAATACCACAATTTTTGTGAATAAAAAATTACAAAATTGTTAATTTTAAACACACTGTATGTAATGCATAATGTGTGGTAAATGATGAATGATGTTGTGGTTAAATATCTGTATCTGTATTCAATTCAATAGAGGTGGGCTTCAGCCCGCCTTATACATTGTAATTCCATTTATCGGGCTTTAGCCAAAACTTAAAACTTAATAATTTTATCCATAAAAAAAGCCGATACCAAACGTACCGGCTATATAATGGATGACTTACATCTTATTTTCTTTGTGGCGGATAATTTTTCATAATCTCAGCCATAATTTCTGGAATCTGTCTCTGTTTTGCTTTTGGAGAATCTACAGAAATTCCGCTTCCGATACCCTGCCAAACCAATTTATTGCTTTTTGCATCAATAAGGTCAACAATAAGTGCGCCTTCATTGTAGTTGGTTGTCCATGTTCTGTTCATGCCAACACCCCATCCGAATGGTCCGCCCCATCCCCACATTCCGTAAGGAGAAGAGGAATTGATATCAGTAATCTTTTTGTGATTTGCTTTTACGTTGATAATCAGATCAGGGTTTTCTCCGGACTGAAGTCCTTTGCTCTGAAGCTGTCTCGACAGCTCATTCAGCACTCTGTCTTTATCAATATCATTCAGTTTTAGATCATCAATTCTTATTTTATAGGTTTTGTAAGAATTGAAATTGGCGGTTTCAGCATAATCCGAACGTACCTGAAAAGGGCTACAAGAAGTTAAACCTAATGTAGCAGATGCCAACAAAATAAAAATATATTTTTTCATTTTATTTATTTTTTTTATCACTTTTAATGAATGTATCAGTCTTTTTATCGTACCCGTAAGGACAGTGTCTGCAGCCGCTTTTACAGCAATATCCCCTTTTCAGATGGAATTTTTCCGTAAAAACCTTGTACCCCTGTTCATTATAGTAGAAGTCTTCACCTTCTTTGATGTCATAATGGGCCATAAGTTAAATGCTAGTCAAAAAACTTTTTATATTTGTTACTATGATAATTGTATGCCAAAAGCCTTTAAAAAAATTAAAAATTAATGGCATCGCTCTCTTTCCCTTTATCTTCATTAGGAAACCCGAAGATAAGGAAAATAATGTATTGATCAATCACGAAAAAATTCATTTACGCCAGCAACTGGAAATGCTCGTTATTTTCTTCTATATTTTCTATGGTATTGAATATTATTACTGGTTTTTTAAACTCAAAGACGGATATCTGGCCTATAGAAGAATATCCTTTGAAAGAGAAGCCTACACTAATGAAAACAACCTGAACTATCTCAGAAAAAGAAAATTCTGGAACTTCAGGAAATACCTCTGAAATTATAAATGATGAATTTCATGTTTAATGTTTCGGGGTGTCGGGATTCGAGGTTGGAGAGGTTATTTTTTTTGATTTTATATTTTAAACGGTGGATTTCAATATTCTCTATATTCAGCATTTAATATTCAATAGGGGTGGGCTTTAGCCCACTTATCAAATAAATCAATATTCATTCGGTTTTAACCAAAACTTACAACTAAATAACCCACATCACAAAAAAATCAAAAACATCATCTGTGCAAATCCGTGCGATCTGTGGGAAAAAAGAAACTCCTCACAACATTAAATCTTTTCCTACTTTTGTAAAGAATAAATCTTGAGTTGTAAAACTGAAATGCTATTAAAACTTCCCACAGAACCCGTTTCCATTCAGGAAATTCCCATTCATAAAAATATTAAACTTTTCATTAAAAGGGAAGATCAGATTCATCCGTTGATTTCAGGGAATAAATACTGGAAACTCTTTCACAATGTCAATAACTATCTCGAAAAAAATCAGGGAAACCCTTATATCATTACTTTTGGAGGTGCTTTTTCCAATCACATTGCAGCGGTTTCTGCGGTAGGAAACAGGGCGGGTATTCCAACACTGGGAATCATCAGAGGGGAAGAACTGGAGCATAAATGGCGCGATAACCCAACCTTACTTTTTGCGAAAAGAAATGGGATGAACCTGAAATTTGTCACCCGTGAAGAATACCGTCACAAAGAAAAACTTACAGAATTCCTTCAGCAGGAGTTCCCTGAAGCTTTGATAGTTCCTGAAGGAGGAACCAATAAAGAGGCTGTAGAAGGAGTGAAAATGATGCTCAACGAACAAACAAAAGATTTTGACTATCTTTGCACCGCAGTTGGAACCGGTGGTACCATTGCCGGAATTTCAAAATTTTGTGAAGAGAATCAGAAAGTTATAGGATTTAAAGCTGTTGACGATGCTTCACTTGAAAATAAAATTTTTGAATTAACTTTGAAACAGAATTTTAATCTAATAGATTCATGTTTTGGAGGTTATGGTAAAATAAGTGATGGAAACGTCCGTTTTATCAATGATTTCAAGGAGAGATACGGTATTCCTCTGGAACCGGTTTATACAGGGAAAATGATGGAGAAGGTTTTTGAAATGATAGAAGAAGAATATTTTCCTGAAAACAGTAAGATTTTATGCTTTCACACTGGTGGTTTACAGGGAATTGAAGGAGCGAATCTGCTGTTGGAAAAACAGAATAGAAATTTAATTATATAAGTAAAATTGAAAAACATGAAACACTTAGTGTTCCATCTTTCATTTTAAAACAATAAAAAATATAAGATGAAAAGACTTTTTCTATCCATAAGCCTTTTAGTTTTATCAAAATTTTCAGCCCAGACCTGGGCAACCGAAGATCAGTATATTCAGAAGTTTGCTAAATATGCCGTAGAAGAAATGGAAAAATATAAAATTCCGGCTTCTATTACCCTTGCCCAGGGATTATTGGAAACCGGGGGCGGACAGAGCAGACTGGCACAGGAAGGTAAAAACCACTTCGGTATAAAATGTAAAGAAGACTGGACCGGTAGAACAATGAAGCATACCGATGATGCACCCAATGAGTGTTTCCGTGTATACGACGATCCGAGACAGTCTTATGAAGACCATTCTATATTTTTATCTACAAGAAAATATTACGCCAACCTTTTCAAACTGGATATGAAAGATTACAGAGCGTGGGCAACCGGCTTAAAAAAAGCAGGATATGCTACCAATCCGCGCTATGCTTCCATTCTTATCTCGAAAATTGAAAAGTATAAATTATATGAATACGACAATACCAATTCCAATGAAGTATTGTATGCTGTTCTTAAAATGTACCCGGATCTGAAAGACGACAGAACTTTCATGGCACAGCTGGAACCTTCAAAAGCAACCAGAAAAGTGAAAGAGCCGGTGACGGTAGAAGTTCCCTACAAACAGACTTCTTATGCCCAACAGCAAAAAAGAGTAGAGAGAATCAAAACGAAGGCTGAAATTCTTAATTCTATTCTTATCAAAAGTCACCCGAATGACGGGCTGAAATATATTATCATTCCTGAAGATACCGATGTGAAATTCATTGCCAACAAATTCAAAGTAAGCGAAAGCAGGCTGATGAAATGGAATGAACTGGAAAATGAGTCTTTAAAGAAAAATGATATCGTTTTCCTTGAATCAAAAAACTCTACAGGAAATACCGCAACCTATAAAGCGGTGTCTGGAGAAGATATGCATGATATTGCACAGAAATTCGGAATCAAGTTAAATAAATTATATGCTAAAAACAGAATGGATGAAGGGCAGCAGCCTTCAGCAGGACAGCTGATTTATTTAATAGACAAAAAACCGCGAAACTAATAATAACCCCAAAACAATGAGAATCTTAAATATCAAAACTAAATATCTGTTGATATTTCTGATATTTATGTCGTGTACAATGTTTTCTCAGGAGCAAAATTATATTCCTTACAGAAAAGGAAAATTATGGGGACTTTGCGATATTAATAAATTTATAGTTGTACAACCACAATATAGCAGCATAAGCAGTTATGACGAATCTATAGGAGGGTTTCATGCGGAACAAAATGGACGATTTGGAATCGTGGATCGAAATGCTGTTATGATCATGCCATTTATTTCCAATATACCTATATCTGTAGAAGGAGATAAATATCTGGTTTTTGATGGATGGGATTATTATTACTATTCCATCAAGACCAAAATGCGTCTTGACAAATATATTAAGCAAGAAAGTTATCCTGTAAGAGACAGTGGTTGGGAAAATTATAGTCCGCTTAACAGAAATAACGCAAAATTGACATTAAGCAGGGAAGATCTTGATGATGATGATCTGGATATGCTGGAGTCATATGATAATGATGGTTATCAATGGAATTACAAAGCTGATTTTCTGGAGATCATGGACGGAAATACCTATGTCGGGATGTATGTCCCTAAACTTAAGAAAGTATTTCTCAATACACAGGATATAGCATACGTAGGATGGCAGTTTTATAAAGGTAAACCTTATATTTTGACAACCAACGTTTCAGGTTTTTTGGGGTTAGCAGATGAAAATTTGCGGGAGGTTTATCCTATACGATATGAAACAATCAATCTGATAGATGACAGCCATTTAGTTGTTCTTTCAGAACCTGATCCGAATAACAGAAATAATGTGATTTTTAAGACAATTCTTCCCAATAATAAGGTTTTATACGGAAAATTTGAGCCAGCTATGATCGTTTTGAAAAATGGCAATCCTTTTCAGATATATTACATGATAAGTAATGGGCAGAAAAATTATGCAGGAGAAGATGGAACCCTTTACTTTGAGGGTTAAATAATAAAATAAAAGAAAAATGAAGTATCAGAGAAGTTCGGCTTTATTTGATGAAGCCTACAAATACATTCCGGGAGGCGTGAACTCTCCGGTAAGAGCATTCAAATCCGTAGGAGGAGTGCCTGTTTTCATGAAATCGGCAAAAGGAGCTTACCTTACCGATGCAGATGATAATACTTACATCGATTATATTAACTCATGGGGTCCTGCTATTTTAGGACATACACATCCTGAAGTACTGGAAGAACTTAAAATACAGGCAGAGAAAGGATTCTCTTTTGGTGCTCCTACAGAACTGGAAACGGAAATAGCAAAATTCATCATTGAAAATGTCCCGAATATTGACCAGATCAGAATGGTTTCTTCAGGAACAGAAGCATGTATGAGTGCCATCCGACTGGCAAGAGGGTATACAGGAAGAGATAAAATCGTAAAATTTGAAGGCTGTTATCACGGGCATTCAGATTCATTCCTGATCAAGGCAGGGAGCGGTGCCGCTACATTCGGAAACCCAAATTCTCCGGGAGTAACTGCCGGAACTGCAAAAGATACTTTGCTGGCCCGTTATAATGATTTTGAACAGGTTCAGGATTTATTCCGTCATAATCCGGGAGAAATTGCAGCTGTGATTATAGAGCCGGTTGCTGGAAATATGGGTTGTGTGCTGCCTGAAAACGATTTCTTACAAAACCTGAGAAAGATCTGTGATGAAAACGGTGCTTTGTTAATCTTTGATGAAGTAATGACCGGTTTCAGATTAGCTTTCGGAGGTGCACAGGAACTTTTCAATGTAAAAGCAGATTTAGTGACTTACGGAAAGGTAATCGGTGGAGGTCTTCCGGTAGGAGCTTTCGCAGGTAGAAATGAAATTATGGATCACCTTGCACCAAAAGGAGGGGTATACCAGGCGGGAACATTAAGCGGAAATCCTTTAGCCATGAGAGCAGGATTAAAAACCCTTCAGCTTATTAAAAATGACCCTGAGTTTTTCAACAGACTGGAAAAAACAACAGAAACATTAGATTTTGAGATCGGAAAAATATTAAACGAAAAGGGGATTGCTCACAGAATCAACAGAAAAGGTTCTATGATGTCTGTATTCTTCCATATTAAAAGTGTTTCCAACTTTGATGAGGCACAGGAAGCTAACCACTCATTGTTTAACAACTTCTTCCACCAGATGCTTCAGAATGGAGTATACCTCCCGCCAAGCGGTTATGAAACTTACTTCATCAGCGATGCCATCAAGGATAAAGAAATTGATATGACATTGGAAGCAGTAAGAAAATTTGAGTATTCAAATAAATAAATATAAACAAGACCGGATTTCACATCCGGTTTTTTTTATGCAAAAGAAATTTGATTTAAAGAGTTTGAATTGAAAAAAAATTAACACAATCTTTCTCATTACGTAGAAGTCTCAGCAAGGTAGAACAGTATAATCTGAATTCCTATGGAATGACAAACTATGTGTATTATTTTTATACTAGTCGGAATTACTAGTCTTAGTTTTATACAAAAAGTAAAGGCTGTCCCCTTTGTCACTCTGTAGAAGTTTCAACAGCGTAAAAACAGCATAATTGGGGATTCTTGCGGAATGACAAGCGTTGTGGATATTTTCTTTATTGTAGTATAGAAAAGATAATTTAAGGAAATGATAAAGTATTCTCCCAAATAATTACCACAAAGTATAAATCATACAGATTTTGTAATAAACCATACACCTCATTCAAGGGGGCTTCTTTTTAATTTTGTCTTAAATAGATTGGAAATGAAGACCTCAGACAATACCATCTCCCGTAAAGATTTTATCCGGAATTCAGCGTTGGCTGGAGCGGGATTAACTTTAATACCCAATATCATGACTGCATCGCCTTTCGATGAGGAAAATCTTTCAGCAAAAGGAAAAATGAGCCTTAAAAATGTTCGCCTGGAAACAGGTTTCGAATACCAGGACGGAGAAGTGGCTTCCACCAAAACAGATCTGTTCTATGTAGAAGTTGAGAATGGAAAAATAACAAAGGTCGCTCCCAACCAACCTAATGCTAAAGCGGTAGATGCAAAAGGACTATTGATGCTTCCCGCATTTAAGGATATGCACATCCATCTGGATAAAACTTTTTATGGAGATCAATGGCAGGCCGTTAGAAAAAGAACAGGAGGTGTCAAAGGAATGATTGAGCTGGAGCAGAAAATGCTTCCTGAGATGCTTAAAAATTCCACCTTTAAGGCTGAAAAGCTAATTGAACTGTTACAGTCGAAAGGAACTTCCTACGCGAGAAGCCATGTGAATATTGAACCCACTTCAAAACTTCAGTCTTTAAAAAATCTGCAGAAAGCGTTAGAAAATAAAAAGAAAGGCTTTGGAGCCGAGCTGGTGGCATTCCCACAGCATGGTGTTTTCTATACGGATTCCGTACCTTATCTGAAAGAAGCTGCGAAGATGGACATCGATTTTATTGGTGGAGTAGATCCGTTCAACATTGATGGCGATATCGAAAAAGTGGTAGACTTTACTGTTCAGCTTGCGTTGGATCATAAAAAAGGAATTGATATTCATTTACATGAAACCGGAGATTCGGGATTGAAAACGGTAGAATACCTGATTAAAAAAGTAAACGAAAACCCTGCTTTGAAAGGGAAAACATATGTAAGCCACTGTTTTATTCTTGCAAAATTAGAAGCTGCAAAACAGGAAGAAATTGCTGAAAAATTAGGTGAAGCACAGATCGGAATTGTCTCTACAATCCCTTTCGGAAGACTGATCATGCCAATACCAACACTTTACAAGCATAATGTAACTGTTCTCACAGGAAATGACAGTATTGTGGATCACTGGAATACTTTCGGGACAGGAAGTGTACTTCAGAAAGCCAATTTAATGGCACAATTGTATGGATATTCAACAGAGTTTTTATTATCAAGAAGCTTAAAACTGGCCACTGGAAATATCCTTCCGTTAGATGATAAAGGAACTCAGCAATGGCCAAAGTCGGGTGATAAAGCAAATTTTGTATTGATCAAAGCAAGTTGTTCTGCAGAAGCAGTATCAAGAATTTCAGACGTGGAGTCTTTAGTTCATGAAGGAAACGTTGTTTTTTAATGTAGAAAAAAAGGATTAAATAAATTAATCTATAATCTAGTTGTGTTTTTTCAACCATAAAGGGGATGAAAGTTTACGAAAAGTCACGAAACGAAGATGGAAAATGAAGATAGCGTGATACAATAAAGCTTTTGTCCCTTTTGTGGTTGTTTTAGTTTTTTCTCTCGTAAATTTTAGTAATTTTAGGAGAAAATCAGGCAGAGTGGCTTACCATACAGATCATTTTCCTATTTTGGGAATACAGGAATTTAGTGAAAATCAGCTGAACAGCTGTAATTTGCTGTTTAATGATCTCTCCGGAGCACGTTCCATTGATGATCCCCATAAACATGATTTTTTCATCATTAATCTCTTTGAGCAGGGAGCAGGATCACATACCATCGATTTTACAGAATATCAGGTAAAAGATTATCAGATTCACCTTGTTTTTCCTGATCAGGTACATCAATGGGTGATTGGAAAAGAAACCATCGGTTATCAGCTGATGATCAGCCGGGACTGGTTTGAAAGTTTTCTGCCTTCATTAAGATTTTCTGCCTCTTATTATCAGAATCATCCGGTAATCACTCTTTCTGAAGAAACGTTTGCTAAGTTTTTTTATGAATTTCAGGAAATCCGGAAAGAACTGAATGGAGAAAAAGTATTCTGGGAATTGATCCAGAAAAGAAGTGAATTAATTGGTCTGCTGGTAAGTAAATCTGTGGAAGGCGCTTTTAAAGACTTTGAAATCTATAACTCAAATCCTATTATTTCAAAATTTCTGCATTTGATTGATGAATATTTTAAAACAGAAAGATCTGTATCATTTTATGCCGATAAACTGAATATTTCTGCCAACTACCTGAATATTGTCTGTAAGAAAAATCTCAATGCTTCAGCATCTTCACTTATTCAGGACCGCATTTTACTGGAAGCCAAAAGACTGCTGAAAGTTTCCGAAATGTCTGTAAAAGATATTGTTTATGATCTTGGTTTCTATGATCATGCCAGCTTTTCCAAATTCTTTAAAGCGCAGACGGGAATGACACCTTCCCAATTCAAAGAATAATCTGTACAAAACAAGACATGATTGATACACCGGTTTTACTTCAGGCCGGCTTAATTTTGTATTGTTAAATTTTACATCATGAAATTTCCCTATCAATTAACTGCAAAAGGAAACTATTTCCTGAAAAATGTCCGTCTGGAAACAGGTTTTGAATACGAAAATGAAGAGGTTACCGGAACAAAAACAGACCTTTTCAGTATTGAAATTGAAGACGGAAAAATAAAAACAGTAAAAGCCAATGATCCGGCTTCCAATGCCATCGATGCTAAAGGATACCTGATGCTTCCCGCATTCAGGGATATGCACATTCATCTGGATAAAACATTATATGGCCTTCCCTGGCAGGCCCTTTCTCCGAAAAGAAAAACGGTGAAAGATATGATCGCCTATGAGCAGGAAATCATTCCTGAATTGCTGAAAACTTCGGTAAGCAGGGCAGAACAGCTGATCAGTTTACAACAGCATTACGGAACGCATTTCGTAAGAACGCATTTCAATATTGATCCTACATCAGGACTGAAATCTCTGGAACATCTTGAGCAGGCTCTTGAAAATAAAAAAGATTCTTTTAAAGCCGAACTGGTGGCCTTCCCACAGCATGGAGTATATTACACAGAATCTGCTCCACTGATGAAAGAAGCAGCCCAACTGAAAAGTGTAGGATTTATTGGCGGACTGGATCCTTTCAGTATTGATGGAAGCATTGAAAAAGTAATGGATTTTACGGTTCAGTTGGCTTTAGATCACAACAAAGGAATTGATATTCATCTGCACGAAGCAGGAGAGTCCGGAATGAAAACGATCAATTATCTGATTGATAAAGCGGTCGAAAACCCGGTACTTCAGGGAAAAACGTTTGTAAGCCATGCATTTGCTTTAGCTCATCTTTCTCCTAAAGAAACTGAACAGATTGCGGAAAGATTGGCTGCCGGAAAAGTAGGAATCGCTTCTTCCGTACCTTTTAAAGGAAAAGTAATGCCTATTCCAACCCTGAAAAAATACGGAGTAAACGTATTGATTGGAAATGACAACGTACAGGACTACTGGAGCACTTTCGGATCCGGAAGTATGCTGCAGAAAGCGAATCTTATTGCTGAACTGTACGGTTATACTACAGAATATGCCCTTTCAAGAGCTTTGCAGTTTGCGACTCAAGCCATTCTTCCTCTGGATGAAAAAGGAAACCAGCAGTGGCCAACAGCCGGTGATGAAGCCGCTATTGTTCTGACAGACGCGTCATGTTCTGCTGAAGCTGTTTCCAGAATGTCCGAAATTAAAGCCCTGATGAATGGCGGGAATTTATTCTGGAGAAATTAATGTGAAGTATATATATTTTTATACACTTGTTTTTTGTAACTGCCATCGGAAGCTTTTCTGGTGGCTTTTTTTGTGTGGGGTGCGGGATGCGAGCTTTTGAGATTCGTGATTCGAGTTTTGAGATTATGATTATAAATTTCGAGATTATTTATATTCAATAGGAACGGGCTTTAGCCCGTTTGAATGGAAAAAAATATACCTCAGGCTTTAGCCAAAACTTATGAAAGAATATCTGTATTCAAACCCCAAAATTACTGTTCATATTCCCTTTATATGTTTTACAATGTGAACATCTATTCATATTCAAAATTCCTACTATTTGTAATATCCCGTAATAACGATAAAAAAAGCCCCCGGAAATTACTTCCGGAGGCCTCTATTTGAAATTAAATCTAGGTACTTATATGATGATGTTATAAGTTAAAGTTAGTCCATCCTGCATACCATGTATCCGTAGCATCTTTTACAGCACCTCTGTAAGTAACCTGCGTAAACCATGTTGCTAATTTAGCGTTTGTAAATGCTCCACCTGTTAATAATGGAGAACCTGAAGTAGGTGTAAAGTTTGGAGTAGTTCCTGCAGGAGCCCAAGCACCGGCAAGTTTTACATCAGCTGTAGACGCAAGGATGGTGTTTCCTTTAGCATTGAACCATGTTGTAAGATCGGCCAATGTATACGTTGTAGGAGTAGAGGTAGATGGTCCGAATTTTAAAGGAGTTGTAGTTCCAGCCAATATGTTGTTTTCGAAGAATAATTTGTTACCAACAATATTGTTATCTGTTGGAGAACCTTTCGTGGCATCGATGAATAAACCAACCGGGAATCCTGTGAATACAGAGTTGAATACAGAGATTGAAGAGTTTCTTCTGATCTGTAATGCATTCTGGAATAACGCATTGATTGATCCCGGAGCTGCAGAGTTGATTGGCCCGATAATCGTCATGTTAGAGAACGTAGCGGATGTCTGAGGCGTTAAAGTAGAACCGTTGGCATCATTATCAGATTCAAATGCATTAGAACCTGAAACATCTGCTACCTGAGAATCTCTTACTGCGATACCAAACTGTACCTTTCCTGAATACCCGTTGTCAGTATCGAAATCGTCATCAAGACCTTTGTAAGAAATAAGGTGAGAACAGTTTACTGTTCCTCCGAACCACTCAAAACTGTCATCGTTAGCATAAGCAACCTCTACATAATCTACTGTAGTTCCGTTACCTACACCACCGAATGTAAGTCCGTTAACCTCTTTATCTGGTAAAAATGCATATCCTGCATATTCTATTCTTACATATTTTAATACACCACTGTTGTCCGCAGCGTTGGTTCCGCCATAAAGTCCAAGACCTTCAGAGTTGTTGATTCCTCCTTCAATTTCTCCAACTCCGTTTGCACCTCCGAAAGAGGCATTGGTAGGAGCATTTCCTAAAATAACTAAACCTGCCCAGTCTCCTCTTTTAGGACTTGGTTTTTCTGAAGTGAAAATAATAGGGTTGGCAGCAGTACCTTCTGCCATGATTTTACTTCCTCTTGTAATGATCAAAGCTCCGTTTTTATCAGCTTCACCTACAATCTTTGTACCTGGCTCGATCGTTAAAGTAGCTCCGTTAGTTACATATACCAATCCTCTCAGCTTATAGATTTTATTGGCTTTAAGTGTAGTATTGGAAGTGATTTTTCCTGAAAGAATAAGGTTTTCAGTTTCTCCGTTTCCGTTACCTCCATTTTGAATAATGGTAGGTCCATCTTCTTCTATATTTCTACATGCGGTAGTTGATACTAGAGCGCCAAGCATTAAAGAATATAAAACGAACTTTTTCATGTTATAAAGAATTAAATTATTTATTAGATTATTTGTTGAGTGAATTAAAAATTGTATCCCAGTGTTAAACTGATATTGGTTCCTGTAAGTCTTTCAATGGCAAGAGCATCTTTGCTGTCATACTTACCGTTGTCGTTCAGGTCATGGTAGAATTTGGCACGACGGTTCAGGATATCTGAAACATTCAGCTTGATCTCTCCTTTGTTGCTCCATAATTTTTTAGAAAGCTGGAAATCTAAAAGAGGTCTTGGTGCTTCCCAGATTGGTGGAACCTGATCGTTTCCTACATAAAGAATTCTTCTTCCGATCATGTTGAATAATAGCGTTGAAGACCATCCTGATTTTTCAGTATCGTACTGAAGACTTAGGTTGACAGTATATGGAGATTGTCCCTGCATTGGTCTGTCAATATTGGTAGCTTCGTCTGTTACTCTGTTTTTGATTAATGCTACGTTTCCACCCAGCGTAAAGTTTTTAAGAGCGCTTACAAAATCCAGTTTTTTTCTGGCTTCCACTTCCAGTCCGTAAGCATCAGCTTTATCTACGTTAAGATAGTTGAAGGTGTTACTCGTTCCTACCCCTGATTGGTTGAAGTATAATTCGATCGGTTTTTTAAAGTTTTTATAGAAACCTGCCACGGAAATAATTTCCCCGTTTCTTGGGTAGAATTCCCAACGAAGGTCGGCACTCGTAATTTTGGTTCTTTCGATAGATTTGTTACCGATTACCGTTGCTCCAAGGTCAAAATCATAATATGCCAAAGGAGAAACTTCTCTGAATTCCGGTCTTACAACAGTTTGTGAACCTGCAAGACGGATATTCATTTTAGGATTTACCTTGAATGTTAAGTTCACAGCAGGTAAGAAATCTGTAACACGAGTGTTTACAAAACGGTCATCGCTTTTCTTCGTGCTTCCTACCAACTGGTCAAAGTTCTCCACTCTTAATCCCCACACAGCTCTTAACCATGGTGTGAAGTTATTGTCAAACTGTAAGTATCCTGCGTTAAGGATGGTGTTGGCAATATATCTGTACTGGTTTCCTGCAATTTCATCAAATGTGAATCCACCGTTAGTTCCGAAGTTACCTGGATTGAAGATGGTTTCAAAAGGCTGGGAAAGTAATCCCTGATTGAAGTTTTCAAGTCTTACAGAGAATGGTCGGGAGTTGTATATCCTGTCTTTTACCTGGAATAAATAACCTCCTTTGATCGTTTGCTTCTGTCCGAACATCGTAAACGTTTTGGAAACGTCACCTCCTGCATTATACAGATAGTCGCTCAGAGTAGAGTAGAATACACTTCCTGATTTTTGAGAAAGACCATTAGAAATCAATGCTAAATAAGGACTTCCCGGCATGTTTGTATATTGGTTATACTGTAAACGCTGCAGCAAAGGAATATACTGATCAAGGATCCCGAAGCTTCCGTACCAGTTTACGGTAAGACCGCCAAGAACATCAATTTTATGATTACCGGAAAGGGTGGAGTTATAGAAAGTCGTTTCTTTAAACCCGATTTCCCTTGCCATGATATTGGTCCCGTTGATCGGATCAAATTCAAAGTCCTTTCCTGTTCTGAAGGACATATGGTTTACCGTATTGTTGGTAATGATATTCTTTAAGGAGATTTTATTATTGTTGTTCAGCTTTAAAGCAAGGTTCAACATCCCTCCTAAAATAATATCATTGCTGTATTTTTCTGTAAAATAATCGAAGTTGGTATCAGCAAGCTGGTCGTTGATGGTAAAGAAACGGTTGGTAGATTCGGTTCTTCTTTTGTTGTTACTGTAATTTAAAACAGCAATTACTCCTAAATCTTTTCCGAATACTTTCGTGTTGAAACCTCCGTCTAACTGTAAACTTAAGTTTTCAGGATAACCAATGCTGTTGTATCCAAGATTCTTGGTATATCCTTTACCAATCTCTGTTTTCTGAGCTTCAGTCAGAATACTGAAAGCATTTTTCGCAGGCATATTGGTAGGAAGTTTTCTGTAACCGTCATCAATTCCTAAAAAGTCCCACTTTCCACCTTTCTGCATATGGAACTCCTGTCCCATAGTAGCTGTATTTCCTCCTACACCTACCTGTACATTGAAGAAGTTTTTATTAGGAATATCTTTAGTATTTACCTGAATCAAAGCACCGCCCCATTCACCTGTATATTCAGGAATGAACGTTTTATTGATGACAAGGGTTTCGATAACGTTGGCAGGGAAAAGATCAAAAGAGAAAGTCTTTCTGTCAGGCTCCGTACTGGATAACTGAATACCGTTCAGCATCGCCTGGTTATAACGGTCTGATAAACCTCTTACTACAATATATTTTCCGTCAAATAAACTCACCCCTGAAACTCTTTTCAGAACTTCGCCGGTGTTTCTGTCCGGACTTCTTTTAATCGCTTCAACACCAATAACCTGAGAAACTACACCGGCATTCTTTTGTAAACCGATGGTAGAGGCTATGGTTTCTTTTCTTGCGTTTGATTTTATGACAACTCCCTCAATTTCTTTCTCTTTGGTGGATGGCTTATCCAAAACAATATCAAGGTGAGTATTACCTTCATTTTTGATAATAACTTCACTGATCTCTTTTCTGTTATACCCATTGGAGCTTACGGTTACAATGTAATTGGTGCCAGGGGAAAGGTTGATAGAGTAGTATCCGGAAATGTCAGTGGTTACTTCCTGACCATTTACTTTTACTTTTACACCTTCTATTGGAGTGTTATCTTTCTCGTCCAATACCCTACCTTCCAAAATCTGACTTTGTGCAAAAGCATAGCCAGCAGAAAACAAGGCAAGTAGCATGATGCTCTTGTGGAGTTGTTTTTTCATTATTACTTCTTTTACTTCTTTTTCAAGGGCAAAATAAAGGCTAAGTTTTTAAGAAAACTTTAGGAGAATCTTAATTAATTATGAAGTTTGTATTAACGAAAGAACAGATTTTATACTTATCGATGTTTAATTTATATAATTATAATTTTTGTTTTAATGTTAATTATTATTCCTTATATTTGATTTGTGTATATTTATTTATTGATTTTTTTATTGATTTTGTAATTAATGTGTAAAATGTAATTTTTTAATAATTAGTTAACATTTGGCGGATAGATGAAATCAATTGAAATAATTAATTTTGTGGGAATTCTTAAACTAGAAGATGAGCAAAAAAATTCTTTTAATAGACGATGAACTGGACATTTTAGAGATTCTGTCTTACAATTTGGAAAAAGAAGGGTATGATATCTATACCGCTACCAATGGTAACGAAGGTATAGAAAAAGCGAAGGAAATTGTTCCGGATCTTATCTTATTAGATGTCATGATGCCTGAAAAAGATGGTATAGAAACCTGTCAGGAACTTCGTAAAGTGAAAGAACTGCAAAAAACACTTATCGTGTTCCTTTCTGCAAGAAGCGAAGAGTTTTCTCAATTAGCAGGTTTTCAGGCAGGTGCTAATGATTATATTGTAAAACTGATCAAACCGAAAATCCTTATCTCTAAAGTAAATGCATTATTACAGCTAACCTCTCAGGTGTCTGACAATGCTAAACTCATCGAAATCGGAGACCTTGTTATCGATAAAGATAACTTCAGGGTTTCCAAAAGCGGACAGCAATTTCTTCTTCCTAAAAAAGAATTTGATTTGCTTTACCTTTTGGCTTCCAATACTGAGAAGGTTTTCAAAAGAGAAGAGATCCTGGAAAAAGTTTGGGGTAATGATGTGATCGTAGGAGAAAGAACCATTGATGTTCACATCAGAAGACTAAGAGAAAAACTGGGAATCAATACGATTCAGACATTGAAAGGGATTGGGTATAAACTGATCGTTTAATTATTTAAAAATCCTAACTTTACGTTCAATCATTAAAACGTTGTAAAATTGAAATTTTACAGACTTACCCTCGTTGCCTCCTGTCTTCTGACACTGGTAATGCTCCTTTTAGTAGTCGTATTCGATTCGCTGAAAGATATCTATTATGAGACCCCTTTGTTCAAAACGGGTCTTTTCATCTGTATTATCCTGATCTTTATGATCAACTGTGTAGTACTGGAGCTGCTCTTTAATTATTACGGAAGAAAGCAGGTGAAAGGACTTTCCGGAATCCTTCCTCAGGAAATGGTTCATGATAATGATGAAAATATAACCATTAAAGAATTAGGAGAAAGATTTTCAGACCTTAATCAGCAGAGAGCTTCCGAAATTGATATGATGAAAGAGATGGAAAGTTACCGTAAAGAATACATCGGAAATGTTTCCCATGAGCTGAAGACTCCTCTTTTTTCTATCCAGGGATATGTAGAAACCTTGAGAGACGGCGGCGTGGATAATCTTACGATCCGCGACAAATATCTGGAAAGAATTGATAAATCGGTAGAAAGACTGATTGCTATTGTGACAGATCTTGATATGATCAACAGGCTGGAAGCCGGTGAAATCAATCTTACCGTTTCAAAATTCGATGTGAACCTTCTGATCAAAGAGATTTTTGACCTTCTTGATCTTGAAGCTGAAAAACGAAATACAACATTACAGATTCAGACCCTTCATCCGCAGATTTTTGTGGAAGCCGATAAACAGAAAATTTCCCAGGTTTTTATTAATCTGATTTCCAATGCTATTCATTATGCCAACAGGCAGGAAGCAAAAGTGATCGTAAAAACCAGTGTCCTTAAAAATAAAGTGCTGATCGAAGTTATAGACAATGGAATGGGTATCAAATCTGAAATTCTTCCAAGAATCTTCGAAAGATTTTATCGTGTGGAAACCAGCAGAAGCAGAAGAGAAGGCGGCTCCGGACTCGGTCTGGCTATTGTAAAACACATCCTTGAAGCTCACAACGAAAACATTACCGTAGAAAGCGTTTACCTTGAAGGGACGAAGTTCAGTTTCATGCTTGAAAAAAGTAAATAATTCCGGCAAAATGTAAGAAAAAAAAATATTTTAAAAAATCCTGAAATATTTTTTTGTCACATGTCATTTATTATATATTTGCAACAGAGATTTATCATAATTATAAAGGCAAAAAGTAATTTAAGAAACTGATATGGTTTACAAAATCCGCGTAATATTAGATGCGAAAGAGGATATTTTCCGTGATGTCGAAGTTAAGGGAAAACAAACGTTATGGAACTTACATTTAGGAATTAAAAGTGCATTCAGTCTGCAGGGAGATGAGCTTTCTACTTTTAATCTGTTGGAAGATGACGGAACGATCGTAAAAAGTGTCCCATTGGAAGATATGAGTGATGATGGTGATGGTGAGATCATGTCAGATGTTTACATTGATGAAGCTTTTGAAAATGTAGGTGACAAAGCGCAATTCCAGTATGGACTTCTTGATCTTTGGGAATTCTTCTGCGAGCTTGTGGAGGTAATTGAAGAAACAAAAGGCGTGAACTATCCGATCACTGTATACAGATTTGGAAATGTTCCATTAAAAGCTCCAAGCAAAAACGGAAGTACCGGAGGTGGCAAAAAGAAATCAGCAATGCCATTGGTAGATGATGAGTTCGGTTTTGATGATGATTTCGGAGCGGGAGGAAACTTTTCAGACGAAGATGATGACAGCTTTGATGATGAGGAAGAAGAAGACTATAATGACGATGTCTTTGATGATGAGGATGACAATGATGATGAAAGATAATCATACAATATACTGGCCCTGGATTTAGATCCGGGGCTTTTTTTATGCTGATTAAAGCAAATTGCCATTCTGCTTTTAACGATTTTGCCTTTTTACCCTTTTACCCCAAAAACAATCCTTACTTTTGTTAAAAATAGTTTAATGAAAAAATTAATTTTGTTAGCTGTAATTGGTCTGGGAATTGTTTCCTGTACCACTCAAAAAAATAAGCGGAAGATGACAGAACTGCCAAAAGATTGGAAACATAATACAAATATTTACGAAGTAAACATAAGACAATACACTCAGGAAGGAACTTTCAAAGCATTTGCAAAAGAAATGCCCCGACTGAAATCTATGGGAATAAAAACCCTTTGGTTTATGCCTGTTACTCCGATTGCCCAGCAAAACAAAAAAGGAAGTCTGGGGAGTCCTTATGCCGCAGCAGATTATACTTCCATCAATCCTGAATTCGGGACCCTGCAGGATTTTAAAGATATGGTGAATGAAGCTCACAGGTTAGGATTCAAAGTCATTATCGACTGGGTAGCCAATCATACCGGCTGGGATCATGTGTGGACAAAAACACATCCTGAATTTTATCTTAAAGATCCGGATGGGAAATTCCATATTGCTTCCGGAATGGATGATATTATTGAATTGGATTATAAAAATCAGGAAATGCGCCAGGCAATGATTGATGCTATGAAGTTCTGGGTACAGGAAACCAATATCGACGGATTCCGATGTGACCTTGCCTCATGGGTGGAAGTCGATTTCTGGGAACAGGCACGTCCTGAAGTGGAAAAAATAAAGCCTCTTTTCTGGCTTGGAGAATTTGATGAGCTGGAAAGTCCTGAATATGGTAAAGTTTTTGACGCCAGTTATTCCTGGAAATGGATGCATAAATCTGCCGACTATTACAAAAATAATGAACCTCTTCAGGAATTAAAAGATCTTCTGAGACAATATTCCAATATCGGAGACGCTTCGATGAGAGCCTGGTTTACCACCAACCACGATGAAAACTCATGGAACGGAACCGAATATGAAAAATACGGAGTCATTACAAAACCTATGGCAGTATTCTCTGCAACATGGAATGGCATTCCGTTATTATATTCAGGACAGGAACTTCCGAACATGAAGAGGCTGGAATTTTTCGAAAAAGATGCCATCAAATGGACCCATACCTATCAGGCTGCTGATTTCTATAAAACACTATTGGATTTAAAAACATCAAATCCTGCATTAAGAGGTGGAGATTCCAACGTGACGACCTATCTTCTCAATACGACAGCCAATGATAAAATTCTTGCTTATGTAAGGAAAAATGGGAAAGATGAAGTGCTGGTAGTCCTGAACATGTCAAAAGAACCGGTTAATTTCTTCATTGAAGACGACCATCTGTCCGGAACATTCAGAAATGTTTTTGATAAAACAAAAAGAGACTTCAGTAATGGAAAAGACTTCAGCTTCAAAGTTTCTGATTATGCCGTATTTGAAAAATAAAAAGTAATGGCTTTGAAACTTAGCTTAAACAGTAAATTTTAATCACTAGTCTTTAGAGGAACTCAATTCCCCTCCGCTGGAGGGGTGTCAAAATCTGTGATTTTGACGGGGTGGTTTATCTACCTGCAATAAAAAAGATCATTCAATGAACAAACAGGAAATAATCAACATCATCAAAGCAAAAGCCGCAGACAAAATTCAGTATTTTGAAAACCTTATTGCTGAAACACGGGCTTCCAACAACGATACTAAAAGTTCGATGGGTGATAAATATGAAACCGGAAGAGAAATGCTTCAGCAGGAAATCAATAACCTGCAGAGGCAGCTCAATGAAGTGTTGAATCAGCAGGCTGTTTTGCAGAAAATAACATCCGATCCTTCAGAAAAAGTGCAGAACGGAGCATTGGTGAAAACCAATAAAGGAATGTTTTTTATCTCAGTTTCAATGGGAGAGTTTGTTTTTGAAAACCGGAAAATAATGACAGTTTCTGCAGAATCTCCTTTGGTAAAAGCAATGTTTGGCAAGAAAATGGGAGATAACTTTACCATCAACAATATCAATCAGGATATTGAAGATATTTGGTAAATTAATCTTTAATAATATGAAATTTAAAAATTTATTTGTCTTTGTATTTCTATTGGGCAGTTTGGTCATCAATGCTCAGGTTCGTGCCACCGTTTCCGCAAAAACATACGATCTGGAAACAGTGAAATTAACGGTAGAGGATTTTGTAATTACGCTGAATGCTGACGGATCAATTTCTGATTTTAATGCCCCTGCTCTGAATGGGGAACTTAAGTATTATGATAATCAGGTTTTTGATAAAGCTAAATATGGTAAGCTTAAAAGTATAGGGAATGTCAAAATAGAGTACTGGG
Source organism: Chryseobacterium sp. CP-77 (assembly GCF_036362765.1). NCBI lineage: Bacteria > Pseudomonadati > Bacteroidota > Flavobacteriia > Flavobacteriales > Weeksellaceae > Chryseobacterium > Chryseobacterium sp. CP-77. Next base: position 2,200,186 of record NZ_CP143637.1, on the reverse strand, counting down.
ATGATTCCATATTTGCCACAGAAAAAACAGGGAAGCTGAAAAGTATAGGAAATATTTCTGTAGACTATTGGGAAGACTCTGCCTTTACCAGAGAAAAAGCAGGTAAAGTAAAGAAAATAGGTGCCCTCAGTATAGATTACTGGTCAAATGATGTGATAGATAACAGCAGGATGGGCAAACTGAAAATAATAGGAGACATTTCTATTGACTATGGAACAAAAGATATTATTGATGAAAGTAAATTCCAGAAGCTTATAAAGTTTGGTCCGGTGAGACTGGATTATTCAAATGATAAGTTTATTGATAAAAACAGTTATGGTCAGCTAAAATCAATCAATGGAAACAGTGAAAAAATTAGCGTTTCTGTATTATAATACTTCTATTGCTTTAATAGCTTGAAGCTGTAGAATATACGCGCATTTAATAAAAAAGAGATATACATCTTATAAAACGCATCCATAGGTTGGGTGCTTTTTTTTTACTAAATTTGAAACTTAAAATCTCATTCAAAATGCAAAACTACCTGGACCTTTTACAGCATATTTTAGACAACGGAACTGATAAAACCGACAGAACCGGCACTGGAACAAGAAGTGTTTTCGGATATCAGCTGAGATATGACCTGTCTAAGGGATTTCCCTTGGTAACGACGAAAAAAGTGCATTTGAAATCCATTATCTACGAGTTGCTTTGGTTCCTGAAAGGAGATACCAATATAAAGTATCTTAAAGATAACGGAGTAAGCATCTGGGATGAGTGGGCCAATGAAAATGGAGATCTGGGACCTGTTTACGGAGCGCAGTGGAGAAGCTGGAGTGGAGCAGACGGAAAAGTGGTAGACCAGATTACAGAAGTAATTGACCAGATCAAAAAAAATCCGGATTCCAGAAGACTTATCGTATCTGCATGGAATGTTGCAGAAATTCCTAACATGGCTTTGGCTCCTTGTCATGCCCTGTTCCAGTTCTACGTAGCTGATGGTAAATTATCGCTGCAGCTGTATCAGAGAAGTGCCGATGTTTTCCTTGGCGTACCGTTCAATATTGCAAGTTATGCATTGCTGCTGATGATGGTAGCACAGGTGTGTGATCTTGAGGTAGGGGATTATGTTCACAGCTTTGGAGATGTTCATATCTACAATAATCATTTTGAACAGGTAAACAGACAGCTTGCAAGAGAACCACGATCACTTCCTACAATGAAATTAAACCCTGACGTTAAGAATATCTTTGATTTCGATTTCGAGGACTTTACGCTGGAAAATTATGATCCGCATCCGGGGATTAAAGCTCCAGTAGCGATTTAATATTTTTCTATCTTTTTATTTTTTAAATTTACTTCTATTATTTTAACAGTAATAGAAGCATTATCTGTGCTCATAAGCCGGGAGATCAGAATATAATCCTTTGGTACACTTTCTTTGGCAATAGTTTCTTACATTTGGAAGAACAACGCCCATTCACCGGATTTCTTTTGTAAGATGATCCGGTGACAGGCAGTAAGTCATAAATATCAAATGCTTAAGAACAGATTATGAAGTATTTAAAAATTAATATTGAAGAAAATGCAGATATTGAAGTACTGAAAAATGCTGTACTTCAGCTGAAAGGTGTGGCATCCGCAGAAATAGTGGATGACGAAAACCCGGAAAGTGAACTCAAAAAAGCGTTTGCAAAAACGAAGGAACAGCTTAAAAAGGGCGACTATGAAACCCTTGTCAATGATATTTTCGACATCATCATAAAAAAATAATTCTAAAAAATAATAAAGCAGACCGATGAGAAAGGCTATTTTATCAATTGCTATACTTGGAATTTTATTTTCCGCCAATGTATCAGCACAAACCGACACTTCAGGAAGAGAAAAAGTATACAGAGCTACCCACACGAAAGTAACAGAGCTTAAGCACACAAAGCTGAAAGTGAATTTCGATTATCAGAAAGAACAGATGAATGGGGAAGAATGGCTTACCGCATCACCTTACTTCTATGCCACCAATGAGCTTACCCTTGATGCAAAAGGAATGCTGATTCATGAAGTGGCTCTTGATAACAACGGCAAAAAGTCTCCTTTAAAATACGAATACAAAGATGACGTTCTAAAAATTACGCTGGATAAAACCTATCAGAGAAATCGGGATTATACCGTTTACATCAAATATACCTCCCGCCCGAATGAAGTGAAACAACAGGGAAGCATGGCAATCAATGATGCGAAAGGTTTGTATTTCATAAACGCTCAGGGGACAGATCCCAACACACCAACACAAATCTGGACACAGGGAGAAACAGAATCTTCTTCAGCATGGTTTCCTACTATTGATAAACCCAACCAAAAGACAACACAGGAAATCTATATGACAGTTCCTGATAAATATGTAACGCTTTCCAACGGTCTTATGAAAGATTCTAAAAAAGAATCCAACGGACTTAGAACCGATCATTGGGTAATGGACAAGAGACATTCTACTTATCTTTTCTTTATGGGCGTTGGAGAATATGCCATCGTAAAAGACAAATGGAAAAACATTCCTGTTGATTATTATATTGAAAAGGAATACGAGCCTTATGCTAAACAGATCTACGGAAATACTCCGGAAATGATCGACTTTTTCTCCAAAAAACTGAATTATGACTACCCATGGGCGAAATATGCCCAGATTTCCGGAAGAGATTATGTAAGTGGTGCAATGGAAAATACCACAGCTACTCTTCATGGAAGTGATATCCTTCAGAAACCGGGTCAGCTTATCGATGAAAACACATGGGAAGATACCATTGCCCATGAACTGTTCCATCATTGGTTTGGAGATCTGGTAACGGCAGAAAGCTGGAGCAACCTTACTGTCAATGAATCTTTTGCCAACTACTCCGAATATCTTTGGAATGAATACAAGTACGGAAAAGACCAGGCAGATTATCACCTGATGACAGATGTGAATAATTATCTTCATAATCCATCCGATTTTAATAAAAATCTGGTGAGATTCAATTACGAATCCCGTGAAGATGTTTTTGATCTTGTAACCTACCAGAAAGGAGGTGGCATTTTAAATATGCTGAGAAATTATCTTGGAGATGATGCCTTCTTTGCCGGAATGAACGATTATCTGAAAACCAATGAATACCAAAATGCTGAGGCCCATCAATTAAGACTCTCTTTTGAAAAAGTTTCCGGGAAAGACTTAAACTGGTTCTTTAATCAATGGTATTTTGGAAGCGGAAACCCAAAGATTAATTATTCATCCACCTTTGAACCGGTAAAAAAACAGGTTGATGTAACCATTAATCAAACTCAGGAAAAACCATTTGAATTTCCTCTGGCTATTGATGTCTATGACAATGGAAAACCCAAAAGGTACAATGTCTGGGTAAATGCGGAAGCAAAAAATACGTTCAGTTTTGATGTTTCTAAAACACCGGATCTCGTCAATATCAATGCAGACGGAGTTTTACTGGCTGATATTACGGATACTAAAACTCCGGAACAGAATCTGATGCAGTTTACCAACTCCAAGGAATTTAAAAGCAGATATCTGGCTCTAAACGGAATTAAAGATCAGGCCGGGAAAAGTCCTGCCGCTGTAAAATTATTGGCTGCTGCATTAAAAGATCCTTTCTTCAGAGTAAGAATAAAAGCATTAAACTTAATAGACCTTACTAATCCTGAACAAATGAAAGCATTGGGTGCTGAAGTTGAAAAACTGGCTTCCAATGATCCAAAAACATTAACTCAGGCTGCGGCTATTGCTGCTTTAGGAAAAACAAAAGACAAAAAATACCTTCCTTTATTTGAAAAAGGAGTAAGTGCTGTTTCCAATGCAGTAAAAGGAAGTTCGATGGGTGCGCTTCTTTCTATTGATCCGTCAAGAGCAAACAGTCTTGCTGATAAAATTGATATGAAAGGTGCTTCAGAAGAATTGCAGGCACAATTGCTTCCTGTTATTGTAAAGAACAGGATTACTTCACAGATCGAAAATATTGCACCTCTTGCTACTTTCTATCCGTTCATTAAATTCCAGAATCCGGAATTGGGAAAAGCAGCAGAAGACGGTTTCAACTGGATCATGACTTCCGATAACCTGAAAGCAACTGAAAGCGTTACTAAAATAGCAGGATATGCCAAAAACCAAATGGCAGACAATCCACAGGCTAAAATGATGATGGTTCAGATGCTGAAAGATGGCTTGAGCAAAAAAATGGAACTGCTGAAACAGAATCCGCAAAACGCAGCAAGTATCAACAAGCAGATTGATGTTCTCAATAAAGCTATTGAAAATTATAAATAAAGAAAGGAGCCGGTAAATTTACCGGCTTTCTTTTTTACTGTTAAAGGTTTCTGGATTACTGTATTATATTTTAAAACGTATTGGTTTTTAATGATGTTGCAAAAATTAGCATTTTTTACCACCGTTTTTTGCATTATCTTTCATAAATTCGTTTAAAATTTAGACAATTATGAGTTTTGGAATTGAAGCAGCGGGTTATTATGTGCCTGGTTTATATTTGGAGATTAAGGATTTAGCAGAAAAAAGAGGGATAGAGCCGGCGAAATTGGAAAAAGGCCTGGGTCTTCATAAAATGGGACTTTCTGATGTTCACGAAGACGCTGCCACTTTTGCAGCAGAAGCATTACTGAAGCTTATAAAAGATTATGAGATCAATCCTAAGGAAATAGCAAGAGTATATCTGGGAACAGAAAGTGCTGTGGATGCAGCAAAACCTACAGCTTCCTATGCTGTACAGATGGTGGAAAAAGTACTGGAAGATGAATGGGGAACCAGATGTTTCAGAAACTGTGATGTGCTTGATATGACTTTTGCCTGTGTAGGAGGAGTAGATGCGTTACACAATGCTCTGGACTTTGTGAGGGTGAATCCCGATAAAAAAGCAGTAGTGATTGCCAGTGATTATGCAAAATATGAATTGGCTTCTTCAGGAGAATATACACAGGGAGGTGGTGCGGTAGCCCTTTTGGTTTCATCCAAACCGGACCTTTTTGAAATTGAAAATAATTGGGGAGTTGCTTCAGAAAGCGTTTTTGATTTTTTCAAACCCAGAAGATCATATAAAAAAGAAGACTTGAATGGGGCTCCTGAAACATATCCCGAAAAGATTGAAGTTTTCACAGATGAGCCGGTTTTTGACGGACAATATTCTAACCAATGCTATCAGGATAGAATAAAAGAAGCTTATTATCATTATAAAGAACTGACAGGACAGGATAAACCATATGAAAACTGGGAGTATATTATCTTCCATCTTCCTTATGCCTTCCACGGAAAAAGAGTTTTCACAGAAATCTACAGTCTTGAGAACGGTCTTTCCTATGAAACGGCTGATGAACAGAAAGCAATTGCCAAGTCAGAAAATTATCTGAAATTAATCAATGATAAAATAGAAAAGACCCAGAGAGCTTCTTCTGAGATCGGAAATATGTACACCGCTTCTGTTTTTATGGCATTTCTTTCTGCTTTACAGACATCTTTTAACGAAAATGAAGAACTTTCAGGAAAAGAAATTGGCTTTGTAGGGTATGGAAGTGGCTCAAAATCAAAGGTGTTTGCCGGAAAATTGTCCGGGAACTGGAGAAAGGTAGTAGAAAAATGGAATTTGTTTGAAAGTTTGAAGAAAAGAACTGCTGTGGACTTTGAAACCTATGAAAAGCTTCACAGAAAACAGCTGAAAGATTCTGTAAATAGAAATTACAAAGGTTTTGGACTTGTCGCTATCGAAACAGAAAACCCTGTTTTAATTGGAGCAAGATACTATCATTATCAGAAGTAACTATATTCTCAGTAAAATTGTATAAAAGCATCTCATACTTCGGGATGCTTTACTTTTTTATCTATAGAAATATTATAGTATTTTACAGTTGGATTATTTGTAATTTTAATAACGAGACAGTCACAAAATAACAATAAATGCTGTGTGAAATTCTCTACAATTTATTTGAACTCAGTAAACAGTAAATGAACGGTTTTTTTTACTGTTGTGATGAACAAAAAATTCTGAAACAGGAATTCTCTGTTTGCGGAAGGCTGTTTTTTATATAAAATTTAAGAAGAAAGCCTGTTTTTTACTCCATTTTCTTCCAATTGGTGAATTATTTAAATGTATTTTTTACTTTACAATTGATCGTCGAGGTTTATTTTTTTAATCATTTATTTTAAATTAATGTAAATTGATTTTAATTTTAAAATTTATTAAAATTCCGTTAATATATAAATTGACTTATTTTTTGTTAAATTTTTAAATATTTTCAAAATGATTCCTCATCATTTTTTTAAGATGAATGTGAATCTCTCCGTTCTGGAAACGCGTTTTCAGCATTCAGCGAATTGATGTTATAGATATTTATCGACATATTTGTCGCTTGAATATATTAAAATCTGTTAATATGAATGTGAAGTTGCATGTATTAAGTGCCGGAGCTTTGTTTTTTTTAGGACAAGCTGCTTTTGCACAAAAATCTAAGAATGATTCTGTTCTGAAGGAGAATAAGATCGATGAAGTAATCGTTACTGGATACCAGAAGAAAAAAGCAGATGAAATTACCCAGGCTCAGGCTGTTGTTGGTGGTGATGAAATCAGAAGAAACTCTCCTACAACATCTATCGGTAACTCTTTACAGGGTAGGGCTTCAGGGGTATTTGTACAAAGTACTACCGGACAGCCAGGTGCTGCTGCTACCATCCAGGTAAGAGGGATTGCCGGTGTTGGTGGTTCTTCAGAACCTACTTATGTAGTAAACGGGATGTACATGACTGCAAGGCAGTTCAGTGCAATCAACCCTGCAGACGTAGAATCGATTTCAATTCTTAAAGATGCTGCTGCTACAGCGCAGTATGGAGCAAGAGGAGCAAATGGGGTAGTGGTAGTAACTACTAAAGCCGGTAAAGCCGGAAAAACTCATTATTCATTTGAAACCAAGTTTGGTTTCAGTGAAAAGCTGAGAGACAAAAACTACACTATGATGAACTCCAGGGAGCTGATGAATTTCCAGAATCAATTGGGATATCTTGGATTCAAACCAAGATCTCAACAGGAAATAGATCTACTTGCTGCCTATGACCACAACTGGCAAAAAGACCTGTTGAAGCCTTCAAGCATCCAGTCTTATTTATTCAGTGCACAGGGTGGTTCCAGAGAGAGTACTTTCTATTACTCTTTAGGATATGATTCTGACAATGGAATTATCAGAGACATTGATGGTCTTAAAAGATATACTGGTAACTTTGGATTTACCAATAAACTGAGTGAAAAACTGAACGTTGGTATTAACCTGGGGGTTCAGTATCAGGAAACGCAGAATTTCAGAGACAGAAACAACACGCAGAACCCATTTGCAGCTATGTATAAATATGCCCCTTATGAGCCGGTTTATAATGCAGATGGCAGCTACAACCAAACCATGAGAGCTGGTTCTAACGTTGTTGAGCAGATCCGTACTAATAGATCAGATGATCAGAGACTGAGAATTCCGGTAACTTTATTTGCTGAATATAAAATTATTGATGGACTGAAGTTTAAATCAAACTTTAATGGACTTTTCGATTGGTACATGAGAACTCGATGGATGCAAAAAGGTTCAAACCTGGATATTACAGTGAACAAAGTTCCTACAGGTTCATTGAACAAAGACTCATTCTACACATTTAACTATACCTGGAATAACTCCATTAATTATAAAAAATCATATGGAGGTCACAACTTTGATTTCTTAGGATTTATCGAATATAACGATAACTACAATGAAACAATGAATGGTGGCGCTTACGGATTGAAATCTCCGGTAATCAATGTTCCATCAATCACAACACCTTCTGACAGAAATACATTTACAGGGGTTAAAGTAAGAAATACCCTGTTCAGTTTAGCGGGGATGTTAAACTATGATTACGAAGGTAGATATTTGGTGACAGGATCATTGAGAAGAGATGCTTCATCAAGATTTGGTGCCAATAACCAAAGTGGTATTTTCTGGTCTGCAAGTGCAGCATGGAATATTGCGAAGGAGGAATTCATGAAAGGTGGTTTTATTAATGATTTAAAGCTTAGAGGATCTTACGGTACAACAGGTAACGATGGTACTTTGCCTGATTACTATAATGTCAATAATATCAGCTACGGTTTATATGGTACTAACGGTACTTCATATCCCGGAACATCTTCACAAGGTTATTATATCATTGGTAACAGCAACCTGAAATGGGAATCTAATGCAATTACCAACTTAGGAGTTGATTTCACAATGTGGAACAGAAGAGTTCGTGGATCCGTTGAAGTATATCAGAACAAGAGAAAAGACTTCGTACAGCTTGTACCTTTGGATAAACAGGAAGGAGGATACTACCAGTATATCAATGCAGGGGATATGTCTCAGAAAGGTCTTGAAGTTGAACTTAGTGTAGATGTAATTAAGCAGAAAGATTTCCAGTGGAATTTACATGCTAACATTTCTTTCCAGAAATCTGTTCTTGACAAGTTAGCAGACGGACAGACTGAAAGAAACTTAGGAGATACTTATTTAAAAGTAGGAGAGTCTCCATACGTATTCTATAATGTAAGATTTGCCGGAGTAGATCCAAGCAACGGAAAAGCTCTGTATTATGATAAAGAAGGTAATGTTACTGATGTTTACAGTGCATCCAATGCAGTTCCTATTACGGATAAATCTCCATTCCCAAAAAGTTTTGGTGGTTTTGGAACGACAGTTCAGTACAAAGGACTTGATTTCAGTGCAGATTTCTCATTCAAGCTAGGTGGTTATACTTATAACAACATGTATGCTGCTGCTGTTGATCCAACATTGGCTGTTGCTGGAAGAAACATGGCTCAGGCTGCTGCTCAGGTTTGGCAAAACCCTGGAGATACAGGAGTATTCCAGAAAGTTGACTCAAACGGTATGCGTGATTCTGATCAGTGGATTGAAAAATCAGATTACTTAAGATTAAGATCACTTACATTAGGATACACATTTGATAAAGCGTTCCTTGGAGAAGGATCTCCAATCAATAAGCTTAGAGCATATGTACAGGGACAAAACCTATTTACAGTGACTAAATTCCACGGAGAACCTGAAGTTTCAGTAGGATCAGATGAATCTACAGCTTTGTTCGTTCCAGGATCATATAACCTTTATACTTACCCTGCTGTAAGAACAATCCTGGTAGGACTGCAATTAGAATTTTAATATTGAATAGCCTTATGAAAAAGAATATAATAAAAATAAGTTTAGCTGCGTTAACCATCTTTGTTTCGTTAACGTCTTGCGACAGAAATTTAGATCAAATCTCATCAATCAATGAAGATCAGGAGCAGGCAATGACCAGACCTGAAACTTTCAGACAAGCTATGGATGGTGCCTATACAGCGCTTAAAGGAGCTGGGTATTATACGAGTGATACAGGAAACCAGCTTATCATGGGAGATCTTACTACTGATAATCTTGTTCGTACAACTACAGGTAGAAATACCAATCTGGCTGCTTCGAACTTCGAATTCTCATCAGATAATTCACAAACGACAGGATTGTATAGTGCTGCTTACCTTGTGATCAGCAGAACTAACTTCGTTTTGAAATATATCAATAACGGTGTATTATCCGGAACACAGAAAACGAATCTGGAAGCTGAAGCAAGAGCATTAAGAGCAATAGCTCATTTTGATATTGTAAGAGCGTATTCTAAGATCCCGACTCAATCTGCAGATGCAAAATCCAGTATCGGAATTTATTACGCTGAAAAATATGAGCCTCTCAACAATACAGGTTCCAGAAATTTAACTGTTGAGCAAGTGTATGATAAGATTATAGCTGATTTATTATTCGGTGCCGATAATATTACACAAAATGATGCCGATAAAGGAAGACTAAGTAAAGCTGCTATCTATGGTTTATTATCAAGAGTATACCTATACAAAGGAGACTATGCTAAGACTGTAGAATATGGAGAGCTGGCATTAGGACTTTCACCAGGCATTACTGAAAAGAAAAATTTTACTTCTCTGTGGAAAGAAGAAAATAATGCTAAGAATGTGGACGGAATTTTATTCCAGGTGTTAAATGCGGCATCAGAACAAAATACAGTAGGTGTTGCATATAATCAATCAGTTCCGGCCCTAAGATCTGAATTTGTTGTGGATTATGATCTGTATACCTCATATACAGATAATGATGTGAGAAAACCTGTTTATTTCACTACCAGTGTATACAGCAAACAAAATTATAATCATGTAACAAAATATTCAGGAAACGGAGGTCCTGCTAACATTGTTTCAATTAAATATTTAAGAGGAGCTGAAGTATTACTAAATGTGGCTGAAGCATATTACAGAACAGGTAATGGTGCACAGGCTCTTGTTTTACTCAACAAGTTAAGAGCTGAAAGATATAATACATTTACTCCTGGTACAGAAACAGGACAGGCACTTTTAGATGCTATCCTGAAAGAAAGAAGACTGGAGCTTGCATTTGAAAATGACAGATGGTATACACTGAAGAGATTAAACCTTGCCGTTCAGAGATCAGGTAAAGGAGATCTTTCTGATGGTACAGGTACCCCTGCAGTTGCACAGACTCTTGAAGCCGGAAGCTACAAATGGCAGTGGCCTATTCCTATCACTGCTATTCAGGCGAATCCGAACATTAAGCAGAATGATAAGTATTAATCATATTTGATTTTTGAGGAACCCTATTCTTATAGGAGTAAAATTGTATACTCGGAAATAATATATTTTAATATCAAAAGTAAAGGCATTTCATTATATGGAATGCTTTTATTTTTTTTGCCCCATCCTGAAATAAGTTGACAGTCAGTTCGCTTATGTTATGGAAGATCAGGAATTAAAAGTTGAAAAGCGAATGCAAAGAAATGGTGATATTGCTTTAAATAATGAATTATATCTCTATTATTTTGACCATTTTATTGCTATTTTTATGGATTTTACCAGTGGAAAACGGTATTTTACTTATTATAATTGATTTTTGTACTGATTTTTTTAGTTAATTGTTTGCACTAAAGCTAACCTTACTAAATTTTTAAAAACTTCTTAATATTGTGTTCATATTAAGTTGTTCTGGATTTTTTTTTCTTTTTTTCAAATCACTTCATGTTTGATTTTTTAAAATTGCTTTTTTAACGAAATTATTGCAGTTTAAGTTGTTGTTTGTCAGTTATTTAATGTTTGTTTCTGTTTGCGTTTATTAACATATTTGTCTATGGATATTAAAATGTGTTAAATATGAATGTTAAACTTTATGCATTAAGTGTAGGTGTTTTGTTCTTTTCGGGACATACGGTGTATGCACAGAAAACAAAAAATGATACCATCCGGAATGAAATCGAAGGAGTTATTGTAACAGGGTATCAAAAAAAGACCAAAGATGAAATTGCCCAGGCTCAATCTGTTATTACAGCTGATGAGTTAAAAACCCAAACTCCCGCAACTTCTATAGGTAATATGCTGCAGGGGCGTGCTTCTGGAGTATTTGTACAGGCTAAAAACGGACAACCGGGAGCTGCTGCTGAAATTAATATTCGTGGTATTGCAGGCTTTAGCGGAAGTTCAGAACCTTTATATGTCGTAGATGGAATTTATATGACAGCCAGACAATTCAGCGCAGTTAATGGAAATGATATCGAAAGCATGGTCGTGCTTAAAGATGCCGCAGCAACTGCCCAGTATGGCTCAAGAGGAGCAAATGGAGTGATTGTTGTCACTACAAAAAAGGGTAGAAGTGGCAGAACTCAGTATTCATTTGAAAGCAGGCTCGGATTTTCAGAAAAAATTTCTGATAAAGAACTTAATTTCGAAATGATGAATTCTGCCCAAAAACTGCAATATGAAAGGGAAATGAACGCACTCGGGCTTGGTGGGCTGCCGGTTTATACCCCTGCGGATGAAGAAGCTCTTCTGAAGCTAGACCATAACTGGCAAAAAGATATTTTAAGAACATCTTTTCTTCAGAGTTATCTGCTTTCTGCAAGAGGTGGAGGTGCTAAAAATAAATTCTACTACTCTCTCGGATATGATAAAGACGATGGTATTGTACGTGATATAAATGGTCTTGACAGATATACAGGAAGGTTTAATTTTGAAAATAACCTAAGTGACAGACTAAAAGTAGGGTTAGACCTGGGGGCTGCCTACCAGAATACTCAGAATATTCGCGACAGAAATAATACCCAAAGCCCGTTTGGTGCAATGTACAGGTACAATCCGTTTGAGCCGGTATATAATTCTGACGGATCCTACAATATAAAACTGAGAGCAGGATCAAATGTGGTTGAATCATTAAGAAATGTACCCGATATTGAACAACGATTAAGGGTATCCGGAAATATATTTGGAGAGTATAAATTCAATGACGGATTGTCCTACAGAATGTACTTTAATTCTTTATATGACAATCTGGTAAATACTACAAATGTTAAAAAAGGTTCACAATTAGATATTACTACCAACGGAGCCAACGGATTAGGCAAACTGACCAAATCAACATTCTACACATTCAATTATATTTATGGAAACCGGTTGGATTTCAGGAAACAGTTGAACGATCACTATGTGGGTGCAACAGGTATTGTAGAGTTTAGCAATGAATTTACAGAAGATATTACAGCAAGTGGTACCAACTATAAAAATCCCAATTCTGATGTACCTTCAAACACCACTCCGTCAGATAAAAATACCTTTACAGGAAGTAAGATAAGAAGTACCCTGTTTTCATTATTAGGTCTTTTTGAATATAATTATCAGAAGAAATACTTAGTCACAGCTTCTATTCGTCAGGACAAAAGCTCGAAATTCGGTGCCAATAGCAAATCAGGGGTTTTCTGGAGCAGCAGTGTAGCATGGAATATCGGTAAGGAAGATTTTCTCAGCCAAAGCTTTTTTAATGACCTTAAACTAAGGGCATCGTATGGGATTACCGGGAATGACAGAAATATACCCAATTATGCCAATATAGGATATGTGGCGTATGGAGATTACGGAACAGGAGGAACGATGATTCCCACAGATGTTATAGGGAATCCTGATATTAAATGGGAAACCAACAGAACAACCAATTTAGGATTTGATTTTGCATTTCTGAAAAGCAGATTCAGAGGTGCTGCTGAAGTATACCGCTCGGACCGTAAAGATTTTATCCAGCTCCTGCCTATGCCTTACGAATCGGGAAATTATTCTATCTACCAAAACCTTGGTAATATGCGTACTGAAGGAATTGAGACAGAATTTACCTTTGATGTCATCAAAAAGGAAAATATAAAACTCTCATTACGAGGCAACGCTTCCTGGCAAAGAGCTAAAATAATTTCTCTTGATGGCATAAATACACAGAGAAATTTAGGCGAAACCTCTTTAAAGGTAGGGGAAACACCTTATTTCTACAGGCTGGTAGAATATGCCGGAGTAAATTCTGCTGATGGAAAAGCACTGTACTATACAGACAGAACAACCCCGGATATAGGAGAAAATTTTTATTCAGTGAATGGAAGAACAGCCACAGATGTTTACAATGCCACTTTGGATAAAAAGGATATCACAGATAAAAGCCCGCTGCCAAAATTTTTTGGGGGATTCGGGCTAAGCCTTGAAGCGTATGGATTTGATCTTTCCGCAGACTTTTCTTTCAAAACAGGTGCGTATACCTATAATTATCAGTCACAAATGTTGCAGAATCCTTCCAACAGAAAAAATAATATGAGTGTAGATGCATTTAATTACTGGAAAAATCCCGGAGATACCGATGTACTGCCAAAACCGACGACTTTAGGACTGAGAGCATCTGATCAGTTTCTGGAAAAATCAGATTATCTGAGATTCCGGACCTTGATGATTGGCTATACTTTCAGTAAAAAAAGTCTGGGCAATGAAGTTCCGCTCAACTCATTAAGAATATATGTGCAGGCTCAGAATTTATTAACGTGGACCAGTTTTAAAGGAGATCCGGAGGTAGCAGTAGGGTCAGGAGAGAGTCAGCTGCAGGCTGGTCAAACCTATGTGGCAGGATCATTTGCACAATTTGGTTATCCGGCTGTCAGACAGTTTATGTTCGGTATTCAGGTAGATTTTTAAAATGTAAAAAAAATGAAAAAGTTAATTATATCGGGATTATTCCTTTCTCTCTTAACTGCAGCTTCTTGCGAAAGAGATTTGGATCAGTATTCAAGTAAAAATACATTGTCTGATCAGGCATTTCAAACCTCTTCGGATTACAGATTGGCATTAGACGGAATCTATGATGCTATGAAAGAAACAGGCTATTTCTCAGGCGATAGTGGGAACCAGAATATTATGGCAGATATCACATCTGATAATTTAATTCAGAGCCCTTCAGGCAGATTATCCAATAACAGAGCCTGGATTTTAGAATTTGGTGCCGACGATGGTCAGACTACAGCTCTGTATAGCGCAGCATACCAGGCAATTTCGAGAGCTAATTTTGTTTTGGAAAATCTGGGTAAAGGAATTCTTTCCCCCGCTGATGCCTTGAAAGTTGAGGCAGAAGCAAGAGCCCTAAGAGGAATTATTCATTTTGATCTTGTAAGAGCATATTGCAAAATACCTACTCAGTCTGCGGATGCCAACAGCTCTTTAGGAATAGCATATATGACAACTACCTCCAATAGTCCGGTAACGAGAGATCTGACCGTAGCTCAGGTTTATGATAAAATTATAGGAGATCTGGAGTTTGCAAGAATCAATATTCCTCAGACAAATGACACTGCTGCACCATTTACGAAAGGCAGGCTTAATAAAGCTGCAATAGATGGTTTACTCTCAAGAGTGTATCTTTACAGAGGAGATAATACAAAAGCGCTTCAGACAGCGGAAGAATCGATTGCTCTTTCACCAAGTGTAGGGTCAATTGATAACTTCCCGTCAGTCTGGAACAATACCAATCAGGACGGAACTTTGCTTGAAATACTGAATTCTGATGCAGAAAAGGTTACAGTGGGTGTTTCATATAATCAGATTGTGGGAGGTGCTATCAAATCTGAATTTGTAGTTTATAAAAATTTTTATGATATGTATACCTCTAAAGATATCAGAAAAAGTACCTATTTCCAGGTAAGTTCCTATTCAGGCCAAAGCTATATAAATGTTATAAAATATAATACCAGAGGATCTTTACCAAATGTTGTGAATTACAAATACCTCAGAACGGCAGAAGTTTACCTTAACGGTGCTGAAGCAGCTTATACCTCTAATCCTGCCCGAGCTCTTGCATTGCTTAATATTCTTAGAAAATCAAGGTATTCTGATTATACCCCTCTAAACCTTACAGGGATAGCGTTGTGGAATGAAATTCAGAAAGAAAGAAGATTGGAACTCATGGGAGAAGATGACAGATGGTACACCCTCAAGAGATTAGGACTTGGTTTGACGAGACCTGCTCTGGGCGCCTTAAGTACAGGAGGAGGAGCTCCTGCTCCCACACTTACCCTGCCTTCTTCAAGCTACAAATGGCAATGGCCGATTCCATTGGCAGCAATTAATATTAATTCTTCTATTCAGCAAAATGAAGGTTATAAATAAGGATCTATGGTAGTTCGCTGATCAAAAATTGACGGGACTGTACTTTTGCGGACAGTCTCGTTTTTTTACATATTTACCATTTTATTTAGGAAATATTATTTTATCCTGATAACTTTTCGGAGTTACTCCTTCCAGTTGTTTAAATACTCTTGTAAAATAGTTGGTATCTGAAAATCCCGTCTGAAAAGCGGTTTCTTTGATGCTGGTCCGGCTTGCCAGCAATTCCTTCGCTTTGCTGATTCTTTCCTGCAAAATGAAATCATTGGGAGATGTTCCCAACTCATCTTTGAACATTTTAAAGAAATTCGACTTACTTACATAAGCCAGCTTGGCAATACTGTCAATAGATAATTTCTGATGCAGGTTTCTTTTAATATAATCCACCGCAAAACCTATCCTGGATTTATTTTTTACAATATTCTTTTCCACCATTCCCCTTGCCTGAGTCTGCATCAGCCTTATCAGAAGTTCTTTCAATGCAAAATCAGCCATGATATCCTTTTGAGAATTATCGTCCATGGCAATTCTCATAATATTGTTGGTGGCAGAAGCAAGCGCTTTATTATTAAACAGAAAATACTCATCAAGCTGAATATTCCAATGAGAAGTTTCATCTGCTTTGGGAAGATGGTAATTCAGATAGTTGAGAGAATCTTCAATAAAATCAGGATTAAGGCTTAAAGAAATACATTGGGTAGGAGTTTCATCCGCTTCAGGAAAATCAATCACCATTGTTTCTCCCGGAGCTACCAGAATGCTTTCTCCCGGATAATAATCAAAGTAACCGGTCTTATTATCCAGTTTCATATGTTTTTTACCCCTCAGCATTGCCGTAAATGCAATGTTTTCAAAATGAAGTTTTACATCAAAAGCGGCCTTATGAGTCTCATAAATGCTGAACTCACAATTGTTTAGATTGAATTTCGTCTGGTTTTCAACAAGACTCAATAGTTGGCTCTCCTTTCGTAATTCAGGAGTGTTTAATAAAATCTTACTATTGTTATTCATTTCTAAATTTTTTTGAAAAAGAGGTAACTCAAATATAGAAAATTTGAGTGTACGTTGCTGTTAATAAAATACTAAAATTGAACCTCTTGCACTATTTTCCACTTTTTTTATACGATTGTGCTATACTCTTTCTGGCTTCTCAGTGTAATTTGGCGTTATCGAAAAATAAAAACAATACTAATATGAGCACTATTACAGAACCAAGATCAACAACGCTTTTACAGCGCCCGGAGTTTAAAAACAGATACGATAACTATATTGACGGGAAATTCACACCACCCGTTAAAGGACAATATTTTGACGTGGTTTCCCCGGTAGATGGCAAAAACTTTACTCAGGTAGCACACTCATCCAAAGAAGACCTGGAACTGGCTGTAGATGCAGCTGAAAAAGCATTTCAGACATGGAAAAATACTTCTTCTACAGAAAGAAGCATCATCCTGAACAAAATTGCAGACAGGATGGAACAGAATCTGGAATACCTTGCTACAGTAGAAACAATAGATAACGGAAAGGCTGTAAGAGAAACGCTGGCAGCAGATTTACCTTTAGCTATAGATCATTTCAGATACTTTGCGTCTGTGATCCGCGCAGAAGAAGGATCTCATAACGAACTGGACAAAGACACCGTTTCCTTAATTGTTCACGAACCTCTTGGAGTAATTGCACAGATCATCCCATGGAATTTCCCGATCCTGATGGCTGTATGGAAGCTGGCTCCGGCATTGGCTGCAGGAAACTGTGTTGTTTTAAAGCCTGCAGAAAGCACTCCTGTTTCCATTATGGTATTAATGGAGCTTATTGGTGACCTTTTACCGGCAGGAGTTATTAATATTGTCAACGGATTCGGAGCAGAACTTGGAAGAGCGCTCGTTACCAATCCGAAAGTAGCCAAAGCAGCATTTACTGGTTCTACCGCTACCGGACGACTGGTAATGCAATACGCTACAGAAAATATTATTCCGGTAACGTTGGAATTGGGAGGAAAGTCACCGAACGTTTTCTTCAATTCTGTAATGGACGCAGATGATGAGTTTTTAGACAAAGCTATAGAGGGAGCTGTTCTTTTCGCCCTTAACCAGGGAGAAATCTGTACATGTCCTTCAAGGCTGCTGGTTCAGGAAGGAATTGCAGATGCCTTTATCGAAAGAGTGATCGAAAGGGTAAAAGCCATTAAAGTAGGAAATCCACTGGATAAAACCGTAATGATGGGAGCCCAGGCTTCGCAGATCCAGAAAGATAAAATCCTTTCCTATATCCAGCTGGGAATAGATGAAGGAGCAGAAGTATTGGTGGGTGGAGATGTCAATCACCTGGGAGAAGATCTTGAAGACGGCTACTACATTCAGCCGACTATTTTCAAAGGAAATAATAAAATGAGAATTTTCCAGGAAGAAATTTTCGGGCCTGTGCTGGCATTTACCACTTTCAAAGATGAAGAAGAAGCCGTGAAAATTGCTAATGATACCATCTACGGACTGGGAGCAGGTGTATGGACCAGAGATGCCCACCAGCTGTACAATATTCCAAGACAGATTGAAGCAGGTAGAGTATGGGTAAACCAATATCACTCTTATCCGGCAGGAGCACCTTTCGGAGGTTACAAACAATCAGGAATAGGAAGAGAGAATCATAAAATGATGCTCGACCATTACCGACAAACCAAAAACATGCTGATTTCCTATAACAAGAATAAGCTAGGTTTCTTTTAATATTATTATTTAGGACGTGCCCGATTGCCTTGGCTTTATCCAGGGCAAAACGGTCGGGCTATCCAGGGCTGCACTTCGTTTCGGTGCTCCATTGCATTGCGCACCGGCTCGTTCCTCGCCGCCCTTCCTATCCCTCACGCAGGGAAATTACCTGTTCAGAAGCAGAGATAAAAACTGATAACGTGAAATAACTCAATCCAAAAAAGAAAATATGATTCCAAAAACAATGAAAGCGGCGGTAGTTCAGGGCTATGGCCAACCTTTGAAAATAGAAGAAGTACCTGTAAGAGAACCCGGAAGATATGAAGTGCTTGTTAAAGTCATCGCCTGTGGAGTCTGTCATACAGATTTACATGCTGTGGATGGCGACTGGCCTGCCAAACCTAAGATGCCGCTCATCCCCGGACACGAAGGAGTAGGGATCGTGGTAGCCTGCGGACCGGAAGCTTTTGTGAAAGAAGGAGATGCGGTAGGAGTTCCATGGCTGTACAGTGCTTGCGGATGCTGCGATTATTGCATTACAGGATGGGAGACTCTTTGTGAAGCACAGAAAAACGGAGGATATAGTGTAGATGGCGGATTTGCAGAATACGTCATTGCAGACTCAAGATATGTGGGACATTTGAAATCTGATGTTAACTTTTTGGAAATTGCCCCAATTTTATGTGCCGGAGTCACAGTTTACAAAGGATTAAAAGAAACAGAAACAAAACCCGGCGAATGGGTAGCCATTTCAGGAATCGGTGGACTGGGACATGTAGCGGTTCAATATGCAAAAGCTATGGGAATGCATGTTGCTGCTATTGATGTAGCAGATGATAAGCTTGAACTGGCGAAAAAATTAGGTGCAGACCTTGTAGTCAATGCAAAAAACACAGATCCTGGAGAATATTTGCATAAAGAAGTCGGCGGAATGCACGGCGCATTGATTACTGCGGTTTCACCTATCGCTTTCAAACAGGGAATAGATGTACTGAGAAGAAAAGGTACCATTGCTCTGAATGGCCTGCCTCCCGGCTCTTTTGAACTCCCTATTTTTGAAACGGTTTTGAAGAGGATCACCGTGAGAGGTTCTATTGTAGGAACCAGAAAAGATCTGCAGGAAGCATTGGATTTTGCCAATGAAGGACTGGTAAAAGCCACCGTTACTCCTGCAAAACTGGAAGATATCAATGATGTATTCGATAAAATGAAAAAAGGACAGATTGACGGCAGAATCGTTCTGGATATTGCCGGCTCAAATTAATTTGATGATGTATAGATGATCCCGGTTAATTTATTATACCGGGATCTTTTGTCAATTAAAGGTTTGCATTAAATCAAAATAAAAACAATGGAAACAAAAAGATCAAGACTTTCCGCTACGGAGCAGGCGCTTGAAGTGATTCACAGGCTGGAAGATCAATACGGCCCCCTGATGTTTTACCAGGCAGGAGGATGTTGTGAGGGAACTCAGCCGCAATGTTTTGAAAAAGGAGGTTTCTTTCCCAGAATGAATGATGCTATGATCGGAACCATCAACGGACATGAGTTCTGGATAGACCGCGATTTGTTTGAATACTGGAAATATTCACATTTTACCCTCGATGTTACAGAAGGTTTCGGACCTGGTGGGTTTTCACTGGAAACTCCTTTGGGAAAAACGTTTAAAGTTCATTACAGGCTTTTCACTCCTGAAGAATATGAAAACCTGGAACCGGTAAAACGCAGTGAATAGTGTTTTTAACAAAAAAGTCAGACCTTGACAAACCGGTTGACAAACATAGCCGCCACGATATCTCCTACAGCGTTTAGAACGGTAGCCAACGGATCTACCAATGTCCCGATGATCATCACCGCAGGAATTGCTTCCTGGGGTAGTTTATAAACAGAAATCATCAGCATTTCCCCAATATACCCGCCGTTAGGAATTCCACCCGCTACAATACTCACAAAAACAGTAATCCCCAAAGCTAAAAGCAGATTGGCAGGATCAAAAAAATCTTTTCCAATAATTAAAAAGGCCACATAAATCTTGATAATCGAAGACATTGAAGACCCGTTTTTATGCAGTGTCGTTCCAATAGGAATTACCAGATTGGCAATAGAATTCGGAATCCCGATTTTGGAAGCCGCCTGTAAATTAGCAGGCATTGTTGCAAAACTGCTGCAAGTGCTTATAGCGGTTAAAGTAGGGTAGATCGCATTGGTCCAGAAACTTTTCACTCCATTTTGTCCATTCGCCATGAATGCATAGATAGAAAAGAACACGAGGAAATAAATAACTCCTGCAATATAATATAACCCTAAAGGTTTAGCATAAAATCCAAAAAGCTGTGGCCCCAAAGTAGCTACCTGATAAGCAAAATAGGCTCCCAAACCAATAGGTGCCAGTTTCATCACCAACAAAAGAAGCTCTTTCATGACTTCATATCCTGAAGCGATAAACACTCTGAAAGGCTGTCCTTTTTCTCCTGTTTTTCTGGCTGCAAACCCTGTCAGGAAAGCAAATACCAGAAGAGCCAGCATATTCCTTCTTGAAAAAAGCTCTGTAAATTCTCCCACGGTAAAGAAACTTACAATTCTGTTACCCCATGTATCCTCATTGGCTGCTTCAGAAATAATCTCAGAACTTCCAGAGACCCCTGAAACTGGAAAAAGATAGACCGCACAAATTGTGAAAACAGCTGCTGTGAGAATAAAAAATAAGAAAGTAAGAGCCATTACAAGGATGATCTTTCCAAATTTAGACTGCTGCTCCAGAGAGGCAATAGAATTGGATACCGCAAAAAATACTAAAGGAACCACACTCACAAAAAGAAGATTCAGAAAAATATCTCCCAAAGGTTTAATGTATTCCACAAAACCGGGTGCAACAATTCCTATGATGCTTCCAACAATGATTCCTAAAA
The DNA here is from genome assembly GCF_036362765.1 of Chryseobacterium sp. CP-77. Taxonomy (NCBI): domain Bacteria; kingdom Pseudomonadati; phylum Bacteroidota; class Flavobacteriia; order Flavobacteriales; family Weeksellaceae; genus Chryseobacterium; species Chryseobacterium sp. CP-77. The sequence continues at coordinate 2,179,027 of NZ_CP143637.1, read as the reverse complement.
GTAAAAATATGATTCCGGAGTAGTTTTTCAATACATCTTTCATGTATGGCTTTTTATCAAAGATAGGTTTATTTTTAACATTCTGTTATACAATTTTCAGACCTAAAATTCATAAATTTGAGTAAACCTCATTTCTATGGCTTATATAGATTATTATAAAATTTTAGGCGTAGATAAAAACGCAACACAGGATGATATCAAAAAAGCCTACCGAAAATTGGCTAGAAAACATCATCCCGATCTTAATCCCGGAGACAAAGAAGCAGAAAAGAAATTCAAGGAACTGAATGAAGCGAACGAAGTCCTGAGTAATCCGGAAAACAGATCAAAATATGACAAGTACGGAGAACACTGGAAGCACGGCGAAGAATACGAAAAAGCCCAGCAGCAACAGCAAAGACAGTATCAACAACAAAGTTATAACGGAGGTTATTCCGGTGCAGACTTTGGTGGAGGTGAAGATTTCTCAGATTTCTTCCAGGATATGTTTGGCGGTGCAGGCGGTGGATTTGGCAGAAGTTCCAGAGGAAGAGCTTCCGGAAAGTTCAAAGGGCAGGATATTCATGCTGAACTGAACTTAAATTTAAGGGACGCCGCAACTACTCATCCGCAAACTTTTGAAATCAATGGTAAAAAAGTAAGAATCACGATTCCTGCAGGAGTATATGACGGGCAGCAGATCAAGTTAAAAGGACACGGGAATCCCGGAGTAAACGGAGGGCCTAATGGAGATTTATACATTACCTTCAATATTCCGGCTGATCCGGATTTTGAAAGAATCGGTGATGATCTGAAAACCAAAGTCACTATTGATCTGTATACAGCCGTTCTGGGCGGAGAAGTAAAAGTACATACGCTCCATGGAAGTGTAAACCTTAAAGTAAAACCGGAAACCCAAACCGGAATGACGGTAAGACTCAAAGGAAAAGGTTTCCCTGTCTATAAAAAAGAAGGAGAACACGGTGATCTTTTTGTAACCTATGAAGTGAAACTGCCAACCAACCTTACCGAAAAGCAGAAAGAACTTTTTGAACAACTAAAAAATTCCTAAGCTATGAGTGAAAGAATATCACGGGAAGAACTCGTAAAAATCTATAATATAGAAATTACTTTTTTTGATGAGCTTGTAGATTACGGGCTGCTGAATATTCAGATTGAAAACAATATTCATTATCTGATGTATGAAGATCTGCCTGACCTGGAAAAATTTGCCAACTGGCATTATGATCTTGAAATTAACCTGCCCGGCCTGGAAGTGATTCATAATATGCTGAAAAAACTGGATGCGCTGAACCGCAGAAACAGAGAATTGATGAACAAACTTTCTGCAATAAGTGATCAATATGAAGATATTTAGTTTAGTTTTGTAGCTTTTTAAAGCAAATTTTATAATTATGAATGAAGAAAAGGTGATTACACTAAAACCGGACAGGAAAATTTTTGAAGATATTTATTTTAGCGGTAATCAGGGAAGTCTGCTTTTTTCACCCACTACAAAAAGTAAAACGATTGCCACCATTACAGCAGCAGTAGTTGTTTTCATCGTTTTTCTTTTCAAAGATCTTTTGAGTAAAGAAAGTGTTGGGATTTTATACTTTTTAAGCTTTATATTTTTGCTTTGTGCTGTTTTTTTATCCGTAGGCGTTAATAAAGTTTCAAGATGGAAAAAACAGGTGAATCATTATTTAAGCGGGCTTGAAAGATGTAAAGTATATGAGATCAGGTTGGATAAGAACTTTTTCATCGTCAATATTGATGGCGAAAAAGAAACCAGCGAATGGAAAGATTTTGAATATTTTGACAGCACTCATGAATTTATTTCTCTGGAAGGAAAATACAGCTATATGTTTCCCAGAAAATCAATGAATGAGAAAGAATACAGCTTTCTAAAGAATACATTGAAAGAGAAAGTTAAAACCGATCAATAAAACAAAAACGGAGCAAAATCATTTTGCTCCGTTTTCTATTATTTATAAGTTAAGCTTATTTGCTTTCTTCCAGCCAACCCATTTCTTTCATCCACTCATCATTGTAGATTTTTCCTACATATCTTGAACCATGGTCATGAAGTAAAACGACAATGACATCATCTTTTGTAAACTGATCTTTCATCTGAATCAAAGATGCAATAGCACTTCCGGCAGAATATCCACAGAAAATACCTTCTTCTTTAGCCAGTTTTCTTGCGTAGATAGCACCGTCTTTATCCGTTACTTTTTCGAAATGGTCAATTACAGACATATCATAGTTTTCAGGAATGATATCTTCCCCGATTCCTTCTGTAATATAGGTGTAAGCATGGTCATAATGCAGTTCACCTGTTTCGTGGAATTCTTTCAGAATAGAGCCATAAGTATCCACTCCGATTACTTTGATATCCTGATTTTTTTCTTTGAAGAATGTTCCGCATCCGGTGATTGTACCTCCTGTTCCGGCTCCTACCACAAAATGAGTCAGTTTTCCTTCTGTCTGTTCCCAGATTTCAGGAGCGGTAGATTCATAATGAGCAGCTCTGTTGGACAGGTTATCATATTGGTTGACATACCATCCGTTTTCCGTTTCTTTTGCCAGTCTTTTTGAAACTGAATAATAAGATCTTGGATCGGTAGGTTTTACGTCGGTAGGGCAAACAATTACTTCAGCTCCTACAGCACGAAGAATGTCACATTTTTCCTTTGACTGTTTTGAATTAGTCACAAAGATACATTTGTATCCTTTGATGATGGCAGCCAGTGCCAGTCCCATTCCTGTATTTCCGGAAGTTCCTTCAATAATGGTTCCTCCAGGTTTTAATCTGCCGTCTTTTTCGGCATCTTCTATCATTTTAAGAGCCATTCTGTCCTTTACGGAATTTCCGGGATTGAAGGTCTCTACTTTTGCTAATACCAATGCCGGAAAATCTTCACCTAATACTTTGTTAAGCTTTACCAGCGGTGTGTTACCTATCGTTTCAAGGATATTTTTTGCGTATTTCATAAATGTTTTATAAGCGGCACAAAGATACGGCTTTTAAAATTATCTTCATTGTGGATAACATGTGGATAAGTTGTGGATAACACTGAAATCAATTGATACACAATTAATAACTTTTAAATATCAAATATCAAATATCAAATATCAAATATCAAATATCAAAATATCGTATTAGTTGTACTTAATCGCCTTCACCGGAGAAATCTTACTGATCAGGTAGCTAGGAATAATCAAAGCCAGCCCTGAGATAATAAGAATTCCTACTGAGATGGAGACAATAGCAATAGGATTAAGATCTACCGGAACGGTGCTTACATAATAATTTTCAGGATTAAGTTTGATAACTCCAAAGAATTTCTGTATTAAAATCAATCCCAATCCGATAGCATTTCCGTACAAAAGTCCCGGAATCATAATAATCAGGGTATAATTGATAAAGGTAGCTCTTATCTGTGAATTGCTTGCCCCTAGTGTTTTGAGAAGACCAATAGAATTGGTTCTTTCGATAATAAGGATCAGCAAAACCATAATGATATTGATGACCACTACGATAAGCATAATAATAATGATCAAAGCAATGTTGGTATCAAAAATACTGATCCAGTCTGTAATCTGCGGGAATTTTTCTGTCGCTTTCTCAGCATAATTTTTATACCCGATCAGTTTCTCAATGTCAGGAAAATCTTTGTCAATATCATTCACATTCTTCAGGAAGATATCAATTCCGCCAATTTCATCAGGCTTCATATCCTGAATTTTTCTGGCATGATTGATACCGCCGATAACGAATTGCTCGTCAATGAGCTTGATATCCGTTCTGTAAATTCCGATAACTCTGAACTTACGGTAAAGCGGCTTCTGATCAGCTTTTAAAAATACGGTTACAATGCTGTCATTCAATTTAAGATGAAGGTCGTTGGCTACTTTCTGAGAAATCGCTACATCACTATTGAATCCTTTTTCTGTTACCTTCGGAGTCGTTCCGGCTATAAGGAATTTTTTAAATCTTAAACTGTCAAAATCCTTACCGATTCCTTTAAATATAATGCCTGCGAAATTGTGCTCATTACGCATAATTCCGGTAACTGTTACATATTTTTGAGTGCTTTCCACATCGGGAAGTTCTTTTATCTTGGCAATATTCAGTCCCTGATTGTCCAGTACAGAAGTATTGTATGAAGAATTGGATCTTGTAGATCTTACGGTAATATGTCCGCTGAAATCAGCCAGCCTTTCTTTGATAGCTTTTTTTGAACCAAAACCGGTGGCTACGGTAATGAGGGAAACAATAATTCCCAAAGCTACGGAAAGCCTGCCAATGAAGATGATAACCCTTGAAAGGTTATTTTTGTTATCTTTGGAAAATGCTATTTTTCTAGAGAAATATAAAGGAAATTTCAAGCTTATGAATTTAGATTTCAAAATTAAAAATTTACTTCTGATTTGCCTAATTTTTTTAGGAGTATTCAACCAATATTATTCTCAGACTCAAGTTCAACCGGATTTTAAAACGGGTGCCGACCAGCCTGAAATCTACCTGCCGCTGTTAAAGAATAAAACAATTGGGGTGGTAACCAATCAGACAGGTTTAATGAGTGATAAAACCCACCTGGTTGATTTTCTGGTAAAAAACGGAATTAAAATCAAGTCTATTTTCGCTCCTGAACATGGATTCAGAGGAGATGCAGATGCAGGGGCAAAAGTGAAGAACGGAGTAGATGTGAAAACAGGAATTCCCATTGTTTCACTATATGGAAATAATAAAAAGCCAAAGCCGGAACAGCTTTCCGGAATTGATGTAGTTGTTTTTGATATTCAGGATGTTGGAGTGAGGTTTTATACCTATATTTCCACTTTGTCTTACCTGATGGAAGCCGGAGCTGAAAATAATGTGGAGATCATGGTTTTGGATCGCCCCAATCCGCATGACGGATATACGGACGGACCTGTATTAAGGAAAAAATGGGCAAGTTTTGTCGGACTTCACGAAGTTCCTGTAGTATATGGACTGACAATAGGAGAGTATGGAAAGATGGTAAACGGAGAGAAATGGCTTAAAAATCAAGTACAGGCGAAATATACGCTTGTTCAGATGAAGAATTATCATAAAAAACAGCGTTACCCAATACTTGATAAACCTTCTCCTAATTTACCCAATGATAAAGCGATTAATTTATATCCAAGCCTTTGCTTTTTTGAAGGTACTCAGGTTTCTGTAGGAAGAGGAACAGATCTTCCTTTCCAGATTTATGGTTCTCCATGGACGGAAAATCTGCCTTATCAGTTTACGCCAAAACCAAGCTATGGTGCCAAAGATCCTTTCCTGAACGGGAAACTGTGTTATGGTGAAAACCTTTCCAGTTATCCTAAAGATTTAAGAGAACTGAATCTTGAATGGGTAATCAAATCCTATCAAAACTATAAAAATCCACAGCAGGATTTCTTCCTGAAAAATCTGTGGTTTGATACTTTATCCGGAACTGATGAATTGAGAAAACAGATCATCGCAGGAAAATCAATTCCGGAAATTAAAGATTCATGGAAAAAAGATCTGGAAAGTTTCGAAAAGATCAGAACCAGATATGTGGTGTACGAAGATTAATTAATCAAAATTTTGGGGCGGATTTTTATCATTTCTGCCCTTATTTAATATAAAAAATCCGATAGTTAAGCCGACAACACCTGCAAAAGCAGTCATTAAAGCTCTCTGTAATTTATCAGGTAGATCATTCCCGATATAATTCATTAAAAAAAGAATCACAAAAGTGATGACTGAAATGATAATATGATTTCTTCCGAATGGTTTCATTGTATTATTTTAATTTATAAGAAATCATGACACCGCCTCTGTATGGGATGATTTCACCGCTTTTATTAAATTCCTTGGCAGAATCGTAACGTCTTCCTGTAGATTTGTCGTACCCTTTATAAAACCCTTGTGATGTTCCGATTGTTCCGTAAATATCAAGATTCCAGCGCTCTGATAATTGAAACTGGTATCCGGCTGTAACTCCCAGCATTACAGAAAATCCTTTCTGGTACAGGTTGGAGTTCTTAAGGATTTCTCCATTCCAGTTTTCAAAAGTATCGTCATTCCAATAACTCCATTTTGTGGCATTGTAAGCAGCAACAGCTATGTTTGCACCTACATACCAGTGTTTGAAAGCTTCGGTAAAATAATATCTTCCTTCTGCAGAGACAGAGTAAAACTGTAGTTTGTGTCCTGCGAATGATTTCCATGGTGAAATGAAAACATCTCCCTGAAGGGTATATTTCGGACTGATCTGTTTTTCTATTCCAAGGTTTAAAATCCCTATCGGAGCAAATAAAGCATTCCCTTTTATGTATAAACTGTTATCCTGTCCTCCTTGTTCCTGTTCCTGAGCGCTCAACGTAGTTGTAGACAGGAAAGCTAAAATGCCTGCTGCTAATAATTTATATTTCATCCGGTTTATAATGTTTATTTTATCTGCTTTAATAGTTCATCTGCCAGTTGAGAATCCTTATTGGCCTGAACTGCCATATTTTTAGACATTTCAGCATAGTTTTTTGCCATCTCTTTATTTCCGGTAAGGTGATAAAGTTTGGCAAGAATATAAGTGTTTTCCGAAGTTTCGCTTCTCATAACAGATTTTTCTGCCCATTCTGTAGCCTTCTTTAATGAAGATGGAGTTTTCACATGATCTGCAAATATCCATGCTGCTCTCAGGAGCTCATTCGGATCAAAGGCATCAGAATTTTTATAATAATCTAAAGCCGCTTTCTCGTATTCAGGAAAATTGCTGTTCTGTTCATAATAGCTGAGTTTAGTCTGATTCAGCTTTTTGACAGCAGCTTCTTTCCCTACCAATGGTTCGGCAGCTTTCATAAAATAGTTATCATTGATTTTTTTATTTTTATCATCAATAGACTGTTCTACTATTTTTCCCAGTTTCAGCTGGGCATCAAATTCATTGTAAGTTTCTTCAGGAAGGAATTTAATAATCTCTGCTTTTCTGGATGCAAAAACAGGATAGTTGGTATCTTCCGATGATTTTACGAAGTAAAGAAGAAATCCAATTTCATCCTTTGTAAGCTCTTCAGTTTTCTTTTTGTTCTGGAAGTATCTTTCTGAAGCTTTTTTGGCAAATTCATAATCTGAGTTGGCATTAAGCTTCATAATATTGATCAGGAATTCAGGGTCTTTTTCCCCGCCGGCAAAGCGGTCTTTAAGAGATCCTTTTTTGTTTCCCGGTGAATTGATATCCTGAGCCATTGCCACAAACAGGCTTTCTTCCATATATCCTGTATTTCGGGAAATAAGCTCGCCTTCACCGTTCAGGAAAAGATAAGTAGGATAAGAGCGTACTCCGAATTTCGAAGCGATATCTCTGCCTTCTCCTTTTTCCATATCAAATCTCGCATTAATGAAGTTGGTATTGTAATAATCACTCACGGATTTCTGTGTGAAGACATTTTTTTCCATCATTTTACAAGGGCCGCACCAAGATGCATAGGCATCAATAAAAACCAATTTCTTTTCTTTCTTGGCTTTGGCAATAATGTCCTTGAATGGCAGTTCCTGAAACTGGATGGCTTCCTGAGCTGAAATAGCGATGGCACAAAAAATAGATATCCCGGAGATGATCTTCTTCATTTTCAAATAAGATTTGTAGGCGAAGATAATTAATTTTCAAAATATAGCGTGATGAATAGGTGGTCTCAATGACGATATTAACGAACTTTAAGACTTAAGCGTATCTGATTTTTGTTTTTCACTTTAAAATATGAAATCTAAATTTAATTCACTTTACAGTCCTGAAATCTTTGTTATATCTTTGCAAACGAATAATTTATATGTAGAGGAATCCATAATTTAGAGAATTTGATTATTAATTTTAAGCACGCCTTATCCAAAAAATCCATTTACATCACCGCTTTATCTGCCTGCCTGATCGCAGTGGCAGCATTTGCTGTTTTGAGTCTTTTGATCACAGAGGACAGCCGTAAGAATACCGATGATTTTGCAAAGAAAACATTCTTCCGAAAGTATGAATCGATAGAACATGAATTCAGAAATATTGAAGATTATCAGTACCTGCTTCGCGCACTGATTCAAAAAGACGGACTGAAGAACTATAAAGATTATTCTTTGGTTTTAAATGATTTAAATAAAAAAAGAAATCTGCTCCCTTATAGCTGGTATTATTATGAAAACAGTAATTCGGGAAAGTCTGAGAGCAACAATCCTTTATCCGGTATTTTCAGGCAGACAGATCGTAAAGAGAATTCTATTGTTATAAAAAATAACGGTCCGGGGCATTTCAAAGATCTTTTGATTACTGAAAAAGACAGTATGTACTGGATGAGCTATGATTCTCTGGTACTGCCCGATAAAAACAAATTGTACTATGGCTCTACGGTAAGTCTGGATGATCTTCATCAATATTTTATCAACGTGGATAAAAGTTCCAATACCTACGCCTATGTTTTTACTAAAGAAGGAATTTGTATTACCCATCCGGAAAAAAAATATATCGGAAAGAATATTTTTGATTTTACGGATATTAAATCTAATGATACACTGACCAGCAAAACTGAAGCAGGATATACCAAAGGAACAGCAGTTTCAGAATATCTGGGAGTGGAGGTAACCCGTTTCATAAAACCATTGAAGACTGATAATTTTGATGGATATACGGTAGTGAATCATGTGAATTTTATTATTGACGAAAATATCAGCAAGATAAAAACCTATACTGTTTATATTTTTCTGGCAGCGTTGTTTCTCATTGTAACAGTATTCATATTGTTTCAGAGAGCAACCAGTCTGGCTTATCAGGAAAAAGAAAAAATACAGTCTGAGAAGAATTTGCTGTTGATAGAGAACGAAAAGATGCACAAAGCCGAAGTGATCAATCAGCTTCAGCAGCTTAAAAATAACATTAATCCGCATTTTCTTTTCAATTCATTGAATTCCCTTTATATGCTGATCGGGATCAATAAAGAAAATGCACAGAAATTTACCATGAATCTTTCCAGGATTTACAGGTATCTTATAGTGCCTCCAAAAGATAATATTGTTCCTGTTTCGCAGGAAATTAAATTTATACAGCAGTACATGGAACTTCTGAAAAGCAGGTTTGATGAAGAACTGAAGTTTGAATTGATCATTAATGCTCCTGAAAGTCTTGAAAAAAGAATTCCGTATTTATCCCTTCAGATAGTCACGGAAAATGCGACCAAACATAATATTGCAACGATGGATCAGCCTCTGGAAATTATCATTATCGTTGATGAGGACGGGATCATGGTAAAGAATACCTGGCAGCCTAAGGCGGAAACGGTACAGGGAGAGAAATTCGGAATTGAGTATTTGAATCAGGTTTATGGATATTTTAAGAATAATATTCTTAATATTTCTGTAGATGGTGAATATTTCGTATGTTTTTTGCCTTTAATGAAGTAAAATAAAAATCCATTCACTCCCGAAATTTCACCACTCACTCCCTAATATTATATATATGATTCATGATACCTATAGCTTTGCTGGCTGAAACTAAGATATTTACTATTTGGAATGAATCGGACTATTTTAATGAAGAATTACAGGCTGGCACTGTATCTCGGTCTTGCTATGGCCTCACCAATGGCAATAGCACAGAAAAAAGATAAAGATACAGTAAAGGTCAACAAAGAAAAAACGGATAAGACAGAAACCTCTTCCTCCAAGAAAACCAAAAAGATTGAAGACCTGATCAAAAAAGGAACCTATAAAAAAGGACTTTTTAATACCATTCAGGTAAAGACGGATATTTATTTTGAAATTCCTGACAGTTTGATGGGACGTCAGTTTTTGGTGGTCAATAAACTTTCTCAGGTACCCATGCAGGTCAATGAGGCTGGTTTGAACAAAGGAATGAACTATGAGAATAAGGTCATCTCTTTTTACCGTGATCCTGTAGCTAAAAAAGTATGGGTAAAAACGGTGGTGCCTAAAGTGTCATCCCCAAAAAATGATGCCATTACAAAATCTGTGAAAGACAATTTTTCAGAATCTGTGATTGAAGTTTTTGATATTGAGGCACAAAACAACGACTCTACGGCTGTAGCCATTAAAGTGAACAAAGTTTTTGATGGAAACCAGAAAAGCTTTAATGATGTGCTGGCTAATGTAGGATTGGGTGGATCTGTGAAATCAAGTCTTTCTTATATAGAAGGTGTGAAGACTTTTCCTAAAAACCTTGTGGTGAAGTCCCAATTGTCTACTTCTGTCAATGAAGGCGGGGTAGATCTTCCGGTAACATTAGGTGTTACTACCAATCTGGTTCTTCTTTCTAAAATACCGATGAAACCAAGAGTCGCGGATTCAAGAGTAGGATTTTTCTCCGAAAAACACTGGTCGTTTAATGACAATCAGCAAAAAATGGATGAGAAATTCTTTATTACCAAATGGAATCTTGAACCGAAGGACGAGGACAAAGAAAAATATTTAAAAGGTGAGCTGGTAGAGCCTAAGAAACCGATTGTTTATTATATCGACCCGGCAACTCCAAAACAATGGCGTGAGAAAATCATTGCCGGAGTACATGACTGGCAGGCGGCGTTTGAGCAGGCAGGATTCAAAAATGCAGTGATTGCGAAAATGCCGGATGAAAAAGATGAAGATTTTGATATTGATGACGTAAGATATTCTGTGATTACTTACGCCGCTTCGCCAAAGTCAAATGCAATGGGACCATCAGTAGTAGACCCGAGAAGTGGGGAAATTATCGAAGCAGATATCATCTGGTGGCATAATGTAATGACTTCTCTTCATGACTGGATGAGAATTCAGACAGGGCCTATTGATCCAAAAGCAAGAGGAAATAAATTCAGTGATGAACATATGGGAGAAGCCATCCGTTTTGTTTCATCTCATGAAGTGGGGCACACTTTCGGATTGAAGCACAATATGGGAGCATCCTTTGCATTCCCGGTAGAGTCGCTTCGTTCCAAAGAATTTACAGACAAAATGGGCGGTACGGCACCTTCCATTATGGATTATGCCCGTTACAATTACGTAGCTCAGCCGGAAGATGGCGTTACAGCAATCACTCCGAAAATCGGTCTTTACGATAAATATGCCATCGAGTGGGGGTACCGTTGGTATCAGGATGAATTCGTAGAGAAAAAAGCACTGAAAAACTTAATTGGAAAACACGAAGATGACCCGATGTATTTCTATGGTGAGCAGCAGAGCTACCTGGAAACCATTGATCCGCGTTCGCAGTCTGAAGATTTAGGTGATGATGCGATGAAAGCCAGCGAGTACGGAATGAAGAATTTGAAAGTGGTTATTAACAACCTTTTGAAATGGACGTATGAAGATGGTAAAGAATATACAGATGCCGGAAAACTGTATCTGGGAGTGATCGGGCAGTGGGATTTGTATACAGGTCATGTGATGGCGAATGTAGGAGGAATTTACCTGAACAATACTGTTTTTGGTAACAAAAAGAAAGCTTATGAAGCTGTTCCTGCAGAAATTCAGAGAAGAGCGGTTGATTATCTTGTTAAAAATGCGATCAACCTTCCGGAGTGGTTATTCTTTAATCCGATTACAGAAAAAACGTACCCAGTAAAAGATTCGCCAATGGGACCATTTGAGCAGACACCATATACCATGGCAAGAGGAATGCAGTATGCAAATATCTATTCTTTGTTTATGGATGACAGACTGTTGAGGTTACTTGAGAATGAACTGAAACATCAGATGTCTGGCTCTAAAGAAGAAATCTATACGGTTGAAAATTTATTTGATCAGGTAAGAACTGCCATTTTCAGTAAAAAAGGAAGCCTTACGATGCTTGAGAAAATGACACAGAAAAATTATGTGGATGCTTTGATTGTCTCTGTGAACAAATTGTTTGAAAAAACAGCAGTAAAAGGATTGAAAACAGATGAAACTTTGAATATCCCGACCATCTGTAATTTTCATGAAGATGACCACGGTTTGAGGAATATCAATTATTCATCCATGAAAAGAGTATCTGAGGTGACAACTTACAAGAGAGCTGAACTTCAGAAAGTTCTGGATTTACTGAACAGAACAAGGTACAGAGGTGATGATGCTTCCAGAGCACATTACACTGATTTAATCATTCGTATACAAGAGGCTTTAAACAAATAAACGGCAATGAAAAAAACTCTAATACTTTTACCTCTTTTGGCTGCTAATATAGCAATGGCCCAGCAAAAGAAAACCATCACCGGGAAAATAGAAGACGGAAATACTTCTCAGACTATCAGCGGTGCATCTATAAAAATCGAGACCCAATCGGTGTCTACAAAAACGGAGTTGGAAGGAATTATCGAAAGTGTATCAGTAGGTACGGTGACCGATAAGGACGGAAAATTCATCCTGGAAATCCCTGCCGATACAAAGTCGGTACTGGTAAGTTTTCCGGGTTATGAATCCAGAGTCATTCAGCTTAATGAAGGACAGACTAATTATACTATCAGACTGACTTCTGAGATTTCAGATAAAAATAAAATCCAGGAAGTCATCATCACCGGATATCAGAAAATTGAAAAACGTAAGCAAACCTCAGCGGTTTCTACTGTGAAAATGGACAACATCAGCCAGGCTGGTGTTGCCAGTGTAGACCAGATGCTGGCAGGACAGATTGCTGGTGTGGCAGTAACTCCTGAAACGGGAGCTCCGGGAAGTCCGGCGAAGATCAGAATCAGAGGTACAGCTTCCCTTTCCGGTCCCCAGGATCCGCTATGGGTCATTGACGGTCTTCCGTTAGAAGGAAATGATGTTCCGAACTTTACGGATAAAGACAATATTGATCAGCTCCAGAACTTCTCTATCGCAGGTTTGAACCCTAATGATATTGAAGATATTACCATCCTTAAAGATGCAGCGGCAACAGCAATTTACGGAGCAAGAGCTGCAAACGGAGTAATTTCCATTACCACCAAAAAAGGAAAGAAAGGAAGTCTGAAGCTGAACTTTTCAGCAGACACTTTCGTAACATCACGCCCTGATTTTGATAAATTAAATCTTTTAAATGCTTCCGAAAAAGTAGATCTGGAACTGATGCTTGCCAAGCGTGCAGATCTTACTTACCGTGCAGATAAAGGAGAAGTAATGAGAATTCTGACGCAGAACAGCCAGCTTGATGCTTTCAGAAACGGAGGTTTTGATGCGTTGAATTCTTTTACACGCCAGCAAATTAACGGTTTAAGAAATAACAATACAGACTGGGGCAAACTGTTGTACAGAAATGCCATCAACAAACAATACGGATTAAGTGTTTCCGGAGGAAGTGACCGCGCAGATTACTATTTCTCCCTGGGATACTATGATGAAGAAGGAACAACTATCGGTACTGGTTTTAAGCGTTATAACCTGACTTTAAAAAACAACTATAAATTAAGCGATAAGTTAAATGCAGGAATCTCTATTTTCGGAACGCAAAGTGAACGTACATCTTTTGTAACGGACGCTGATGCTTCAATCAACCCTGTGAATTATTCAAGAAATGCCAATCCTTACATGAAGCCTTTCAATGCAGATGGAAGCTACAATTATGACAGAGATATGGATGGTTTTGAAGATCGTTATATTCCTTTCAACTTCCTGGAAGAAAGAGAGAATACCAACTATTCACTGAAAAATAACTCTTTGAAAGCAATTTTAGATTTAGAATATAAAGCTTCAAAAAGTTTAAGATTCACCTCTCAGTTGGGACTTCAGTATGATGCAAATAAAACAGAGAAATTTGCAGCAGAGAATACCTACTTCACCAGAAAAATGAGAGAAAATACCCGTTATTACAAAGACGGTAAATACAATTACTTTCTACCGGCTGGTGCGGTAAAACAAAACTGGGATAATGATTTCTTCCAGTACAACTGGAAATTACAGGCAGCGTACAGCACAAAGATCAATAAACATGAAATTGATTTGATGGCCGGTACAGAAATCCGCAAAACAGAAGATAATACAACAATTACAAGAGCTTTCGGATATGACCCGAAAACAAGAAGAGCTACAGCGATTGTATTCCCGAATTCAGGTTTTGCAGCGGACAAAAGATATGAAACCTACCGTGAAGCAGCTCCTATAGAGAATGCCTATGCATCTATGTTTGCTACAGCGTCGTATACTTATGACCAGAAATATACATTTTTCGGAAGTGTAAGATATGATGGAACGAACCTTTTCGGGGTTAACAAAAAGTATAAATACCTTCCTATCTGGGCCGTTTCAGGATCATGGCTGGTAACGAAGGAAGACTTTATGAAAAATATTTCTGCGATATCCAACCTTAGACTGAGAGCATCTTACGGTCTTCAGGGAAATATTGACAGAAACACTTCACCATTCTTTATCGGTGAATATAATGATGCCACCATTCTTCCGGGAGGAAAAGAATCCATTATTAATGTTCTCAGCCCTCCGAATGATAAACTGAGATGGGAAAAAACCACCAATACCAACTTAGGACTTGATTTGGGATTGTTCAATAACCGTGTAAGCCTTACCGCTGATGTCTACAGCAGAAAAGGTACGGATATGATCAGTATGAAAGAAACTCCTTTGGAAACAGGATTTGAATATACGATGATGAACTGGGGAAGCCTGACCAACAAAGGTTTTGAATTGGCGATATCTACCAGAAACATCAATCATGATAATTTCAAATGGACGACTACCATCAACTTTGCACATAACAAGAGCAGAGTATTGAGTGAGCAGCCGCGTGATAATGCATTGCTTCCATCAAGAGAGGGACTTCCTGTAAATGCTGTTTTTGCTTTGAAAACTGCAGGAATGGATGAACATGGAAACCCATTATTCTGGAAAGGAGATCAGAAGATTTCAGCAGCAGAATTCTTTAAGTTATATGATGTATATGCGGATTTTCTGCCTGGGCAGCTTGTTGATACCAAACTTTCAAACGCGGAGCTGAGAAGCCTGTTTACTTACGTGGGAGACAGAGATCCTAAGTTTACAGGAGGTATTATCAACACCTTTAAGGTAAGTAATTTTGACCTTACCATCTCTGCAACATTCAACCTGAAGCAGACAGTAATGAGAACACCTTCTTACCGAGGTATGGAGCTGGACAGAGGAAGAAACTACACCAGAGATATTTATGAAGCTGGAGGTTCGCTTCCGGGAATTACAAGTCCTGATATGGAAGCTAATCCGGACGGATGGATGACGAATAAATGGTTTACCGGAAACCGTTCCAATGCCTACAGCTTACTGGATGTATGGGCAAAAGAAATCAGCTATATCAGAATCAGCAGCATCCGTTTGGGATATACACTTCCTAAAGAATTTACAAACCCTATGGGAGTCACAAGTTTAAGACTGAGTGTTGAAGGACGTAACCTGTTTGTATTCAGCAACGGATACAAAGGGTATTTCGATCCGGAAACGTATGGTAATATTTATGCACAGCCTATCACCAAGTCGGTGACCGTAGGATTTAATGTTTCTTTTTAAAACTTGAGAAAAATGAGAAAAATTACAGCAATCATAGCACTTGCAGCAATCAGCTTTATCAATATCGGATGCGACAGGTTTTTAGATATTCAGCCTGAAGGAAAAGTGATTCCTACCACAGTTGAAGATTACAGAAAAGTCCTTACATCTGCCTATTCAAAATATCCTGTTCACAAATCACTGGTGGCATTTCGTACCGATGAGGTGAATATTGATGATAATTCAACAGATTTTATTTCCTATCGTGAAATTGCGATGTGGAAAGATGCTAATAATGATCAGGCATCTACAGAATTTCCATGGGTAAGCTTTTATTCCGTGAACTTTTACCTGAATCAGATTATCAATGAAGGAAGCAAAACTATGCAGGATTCTCCTGAAAAGAATCAGATTTTAGCAGAGGCGTATGCTCTTCGTGCTTACCTGTATTTTGACATGGTGAATCTATATGGTAAACCATACAATAGTGCTACGGCTTCTACCGACAGAGGAGTTCCGATCAGTCTTGAAATCGATCTTGAGCAGGTATTGAAGCCATCATCAGTACAGGAGGTGTACAATCAGGTTCATGCAGATCTTAAAAAAGCAGAAGATCTGATGGTAGAACAGAAACAAGCAACAGGATTGAACTACAGATTTTCAAAAACCGCATTGCTGGCATTTGAGGCAAGAGCTGCTTTATATGAAGGAGAATGGGATAAGGCTTTAAACTATGCAGATCAGGTATTGGCAGTAAAAGGAGAGTTGAGCAATTTAAATACGGTCAACACACCACCCAACCATTATGCTTCCCCGGAATCGATCATGGCTTTGGATAATACATGGGATAACTCTATAAAGAACTTGTCTTTTGCATCTCCGGAGTTGATTTCTTCATACAATACTACGGCAGATAAAAGGTTTGGCATGTATTTTGAAAAAAATGGTAGTAAGTATAAAGTCACCAAAGGAGGAAGTTTAGAATTCAAAGTGTCTTTCAGAACAGCAGAGCAGTATTTTATAAAATCTGAAGCATTATTAAAGTTGAATAAACTCGCAGAAGCTAAAGAAACACTTCTCAAAGTAATGAAAAACAGATATACTCCAGATGGATATACTTCAGTACAAAATGCAGTAAATTCAATGGATTCTGCAGCATTGATGAACTTTATCCTGGATGAGAGATTCAGGGAATTTGCTTTGGAAGGACAAAGATGGTTCGACTTAAGAAGAGCAAATCAGAAAAAAATAAGCCACACCATTAGTGGCAACGAGTATATTCTTCAGCAGAATGATCCGCGATATACCATTGAATATCCAATGAGTGCGAAGAAGAATAACCCTAATTTATAGAACTTCATATCAAATTCAATACAGAGGAAACCGCTTGAACTTAATTGTTTCAGCGGTTTTTTTGTACTTTTGCATCGTTATGAAAATTGCCATTATAGAAGATGAACTGCTGGCTGTGAATTATCTGAAAAATCTTTTGGATACACAGAGCATAGTCCCTATTACAGAGACGGTTATTCTTCGTTCCAAAAAACAGGCAATTGAGTTCTTTGAGAAAGATTCTGCTGATCTTATTTTTATGGATATTCATCTCGGAGACGGAATGAGCCTTGAAATTTTTGAACAGGTAGAACTTTTTACCCCGATTATTTTCATTACCGCATTTGACGAATATGCCATGAGGGTTTTCAGACATTTTACCATTGATTACCTTCTGAAACCTTTCGAGGAAGAAGATTTGCATAAAGCTTTACAGAAATTTATTTCCATAAGAAATAATTTTGATCCTGAACCGGTTCTTAAATCTATGTCCTCATTACGACAGGCAGAAGATGAGGTGATGAAACGTTTCATGGTAAGAGAAGGAAATAAACTAAAATCAATAGACGAGCATAACACTGCCTACTTTTTTGCCTCCGGGAAATACCTTTTCCTGACCACAAAAGATCATCAGACCTATATTTATGATGATACCATTAAAGATATTATTCAGAAGCTGAACCCTGAAATTTTCTTTAAGATCAACAGGAAATTTATCATTAATAAAGACGCGGTTTCCGAAATTATCAAGCATTCCAGCCAGAAAGTAGAACTTAGACTTTCACCGGAACCTGAAGTAAATGCTGAAATCTTTATCAGTAAATTGCAGATTACTGAATGTCTGAGCTGGCTGAACACTTGATAATCATTTTAAGACATAAACAAACAAAACCTCCGATGAACAGAGGTTTTGAATTATCTGATAAAGGACTTTAATAATTAAATCATCTTCATATATCTGAGATACGCTTCTATAACCGGCTTATTAAAAATAGCGGGTCTGATATCTGAACCTTCTAAGAAACGTTCCGTATTGCTGCTTTTAAAATAATAGGTATTTTCATAAGCTTCAACCAGAGATTTTCCTTCGTGAACATCATCCGAGAACAGATAAAGCAGGGCGTAGACAGGTGTTTCATGATTTCGTTTCCATTGTTCAAACCAGGTTTCAAAATCTAAACTTTTCATTTCCAATCCGCAATAATCAGTGATGCGGACACAAAAGTCGGTAAGGGACAGGTCGTGTTCCGGTAAAGGATTCAAATTGAAGTTGAGTCCAATTGCCTCCGGATTCTGGCTGATATGAGCAATGGATTTAGAGACATAATCTACAGTAATCACTTCATCTTTTAGTCCCATTACCAGTGGAAAAGCTTTTAGTTCAATACAGGAACGCATCAGTGAGCTCCACCATTGGTTTAATGGAGTGGCTCCGGTTTCCCCGTGGCAGACTACAAACCCTAGACGGAAATTGATAAGAGGAAGACCTTTTGCACGGGCTTTCGAAGCCATACTGTCCATAACCCATTTGCTTCGGATGTATCCCATATCACGACATACGGCGGGAAGATTTTGTTCAATAGGATCATCCTCTGTCATCCAGGTTTTTCCTGTAAAGCTTCTTCCCCAGCTGTAAACCCCTATAGATGAAGAAATGATCAGGAATTTTGTTTTTTCATGCACTGCCAGGTGTAAAATATGTGCCATTCCGTCAACATTTGGTTTTTTGATGTGTTCGTAAGGTTTTACATAGCTTACATCACTTCCCATGTGGTAAATTACCTCAATGTTTTTCAGAAGATATTCATATAATTTTTCATCAATTCCCAATTTGGGCTGGGTCAGGTCACCTAAAACAATTCTGATTTTATCCTCATACTCTGTTTTCCATATCAGTTTGAATTTTAAAAAAGTACTTTTAATACGTTCCAGACCTAACGTTTCATTCTCAGCCCTTACAAGACAATAAATGACAGCATTAGGATTTCGGGGAATGAGTTCTTCCAAAAGATGGGAACCTACAAAACCGGTAACTCCTGTGAGGAAAATGGTTGAGGGATCGGATAGAATCTTAGGGTCCGGCTGTACGGCAATTTCAAAATCAAAAGGAAGCTCGGCATCCTTTATAAGCTGTTCTTCAACTAAACGGGCTTTCTGTTGCTGGCTAAGCTGATTTTGTGCCAGACGGGTTTCTGCTTCCTTTACAAAAAGAGACACGGTTGGAAACTGATACAGCTCTGGAAGTGATATTCTTTTCTGAATGTTTAATGGTAACCGGGCGTGCAGCTGTCCCAGCATTAAAGAATGTCCGCCCAATTCAAAGAAATTATCATTTTCATTCATTTCATCAAGATTCAGTAAATCCATCCATATTTCCTTTATTTCCTGCATAAGATCCGAGGCGTCCACTTTTTCTTTTGCCTTTCTCGCAGTTTGCTGCAAGGGAACTTGAAGCTTGCTCTTATCAATCTTTCCGGTAATTGTCAAAGGAAGTTTGTCGTACAAAATTATTTTTTCAGGAAGCATATAAGTGGGAAGACTTTGTTTCAGCCTTGCACGGATATCTTCCACAGTGATATGTTCTTTGTCTGTTTCATAAAGTTCCAGAAATGCAACAAGAACAGGCTGTCCCTGTTCCGGGCGATGTACTTTTACTGCTACATTTGCAACCTGTGCCAGTTGTCCTATATGATGTTCAATTTCTTTTAATTCGATTCTGTATCCCCGTAATTTTACCTGTTCGTCCAGACGCCCTACAAACTCAATGTTACCGTCTTTTCGCAAGAATCCGCGGTCACCGGATTTGTATAACCTGTAGCTGATTCCGTAATCAGACTGTATCCATTCAGGGGCTTCAATGAATACTTCTGAAGTTTCTGCCGGCTTATTGATGTATCCTTTCGCTACCTGCTTACCCCCGATATAAATTTCCCCGGTTATACCTTCATTCACATACTCCAGGTCCTGATTGAGGATATGAATATGAGTGCCTTCTAGAGGCTTCCCAATAATATGAGGATTGGTGTCATCCTGAAAATGATGGGCAATAACACCTACGGTAGTTTCCGTAGGGCCATATACGTTAATGAGACGTACTCTGTTGCACCAGTTTTTTACAGTTTGTTCTGACGGAACTTCACCTGCAATGGAAATAGTATGCAGCTTTCCGATGGGAAGATTTGTTGGTAATGTGCTCAATACAGCGGGAGGAATAAAGGGAACAACTTCAATCTTATGATCAACAATAAAGTCCAGCAAAGGCTTTCCGATAATTTTGTTGTCAGGATACAGGACAACGGTTGCTCCTGTAAATAATGGAATCCAGATGTCAATGATAGAAACATCAAATCCTGCAGAACTGAACTGGAGTGTCCTGTCCCTGGAAGAATACCCCAAAAGCTCTGTGAAGGACACGACGAAAGCATAAAAGGCCTCGTGATGAATTTCTACACCCTTTGGAACTCCGGTACTTCCTGAAGTGTAAATAATATAGGCTGTCTGCATCATATCTATATCATCGGGAATAATGCTGATCTGATTGCCTGCAGGTTCACTGATTCCGTGGCTCATATTAACCAATTGAACTTGCATCTGTTCAAATTTATCAAGATAAAGATCTTCAGTGATGACAAGTTCGGTTTGCGAATCTTCAATGATCATTTTAATCCTGTTTTCTGGTAATTGTCCGTCAATAGGAATATAGGCTGAACCTATCTTCAGAACAGCTAAAAAAGCTACAATACGCTCTACAGATTGAGACATGCAGACTGCAACTGAAGCTCCCTTCTTCAATGGAAGGCCAAGAAGATAAGCAGCCAATTGGTCTGACTGAATATCTAACTCTTCATAGGAGAGGCTTTTACTTTCTGAAATAATGGCTGTTTTTTCAGGTAAAGAACGGCTTACTTCTTTGAAAATTGAAATTACATTTTTAAACTGACTTTGTTGAATGCTCAACTCGTGGTCAGCATTTTCGGGAATGATTGGATGTTTCATAATTTGTTTATTGGATTGGTGTTGTTGAAGATGTATATCAATAATTGTTTATGTTTAAATATAATATAATTATCATAAATAATTCCTTTTTGTGTGATTAAATATTCTTGATGTTGCTTATTTAGACAAGAAAACGTCGGCTGTATAAGAAAATAGAAGAGGTTAAGAATTGTAATTTTGAAGCAGAGAATAAAAAAATTAAGTCAGGTTACTAAGAAAACCTAACATTGCTAGTATGAATATAATAACAAAAAAACCTCTGACTAATCAGAGGTTTTAAAGTGGTTTCTCCAGGAATCGAACCAGGGACACATGGATTTTCAATCCATTGCTCTACCAACTGAGCTAAGAAACCATTATGTTTTCGTTTATTACTTCGTTGTTTTAAAGTGATGCAAAAGTATAACATTTTATAATACCGCGCAAGTATTTTGTTTTATTTTTTCAAATAAATATCCTGATAAAGCTGGTTTCAGTATTCAATGTACTGTTCATCAGTATTTTGGTACTTTAATTTTTTCTGTTTTTTTTGAAAATTATTTTCACAGCGTTTTATTAAAAGGTTTTTAGGCCTGGTATTTAAGATTTTTCTTACGGTTGCTTTGGGAATATATTATTGTTTCTTTAACCAATTTTAAACAGCCAATACAATTATCCTATTTTCAGTGATAAAAAACAGCAAACACCTGATTTATAAGAGTTAATTTGCCTAACAGGTGTTAGTCGTATTATTACTACACTTTTTGAAATTTAATAATAAATGTAATTTGCTTTTTGTAAATACATCTATATTTGGTGATATAGAAAGCAAACAATCACAATATATTAACCATTAAAATTTACAATCATGGCAGAAAGAAATTCAAGAGGAATTTTAAAATTCAACAACGGTGAAGGGCAAAAACTGTTAAAGCTTAACTACAGTGTATCAAGATCTACGGACGTTTCAGGGCGTGTGGCATCAGATCCTTCCAATGCTCTTATCAAAATCACAGTAGAAGCTACTGAAAAATCAGACATCCTGGAAAGTTTACTGAACGGAAAATATAAGCCTACAGTAGGAGAGATCACTTTCAACAAATCTCACGAAGAAGGAACTTTAACAACATTGAAGTGGAACAACGGTTATGTAATCCAGCATGAAGTAGATTTCGATGCTGTGGATGACAACAGTATGTATATCAGTTTTGTGGTAAGTGCAGAACAGATCGATCTGGGGAATTCATCATACTTCGGAGCATGGCCTTCTTAAGCAAATTCAGAATTTAAATATCAGGCAGAATAGTACACCCGTTTCAAGGGCTGCTGTTCTGCCTTTTTTAACCTTATAGAACGACTGTTTATTCCAAATAAAGTTCTGAAAAAACCTAATCACTATGAATAAAAATATCTCGAATTCAGATAAGATTTCTGAGAATCATATTCCCGGAATCAACCGTGTGGTGAAACTGGATATTGTGATTGAAGGCAAAATTATCAAACACTTCAAACATTTCCGTCTGCAGCAAAGTGCCAGAAGACACCACA
Source organism: Chryseobacterium sp. CP-77 (assembly GCF_036362765.1). Classification (NCBI taxonomy): domain Bacteria; kingdom Pseudomonadati; phylum Bacteroidota; class Flavobacteriia; order Flavobacteriales; family Weeksellaceae; genus Chryseobacterium; species Chryseobacterium sp. CP-77. The sequence continues at coordinate 2,156,733 of NZ_CP143637.1, read as the reverse complement.
ATTTTGAGCTGATCTTAGCTCATGATTCTCTCGGGGAGGCTCAAAACCATACGCTGGAACAGGCACGCCAGTTTCTGGGAAAAAGAATCACCATTGTTTTCAAATACAAAGATTATGAAAGTGAAAGCCCGGAAAGAACTTTTGTAGGAGTTATCACCAAAGCTGCATTCAGCCAGGAAAAGATGAGCCTGGGAAATATTGTACTGAGAGGCCAGAGCCCTACCATATTGATGGATGCAGCTCCCCATACTCAAAGTTTTGGAGGTGATCAGGCTGTGAATACAGGAATTATTGCCAACAAAATACTTAAAGAAGCCCTGGGATCAGAGAAATTTGATTTCAGAGTAGATACGCAGAATAAAAGCTATATCAATTATAGTTCACAATATAACGAAACCCATTATAACTATCTTGCAAGAACAGCTGAAGCCTACGGAGAGCAGTTCTACTACGATGGCGAGGTGCTTCATTTCGGAAAACTTCCCCCTTCAGAAAAACCGATCCGGCTTGTATACGGAAGCAATGCAACAGATGTTCAGGTAGAACTGAATGCAGTGCACACCAATCCTGAATTTTTCGGCTATAACAGCAGCAGTCATACCAAAATGGAAGGCTCTGAAAATAATATCAGACATTTGGGCGAAATACCCTCCAAAGCATATGAACTGAGCAATAATATCTTTAAAACCCGTTCACTTTCTCCGGCTCCCATTAATGCCAATATGTTTGTGGATGTAAGCGATTCTCAGAAAAGTGCTGCAGGCAGTGCTGCTGTAGAAGTATTTACGGTTTCAGGAAATACAACCGTTCCGTTTTTATATCCGGGATGCCTTGCAGATATGGAAATGCGGAAACCGGATACCAGCCAGACTTCCTATTTTACAAAACTTACAATTACCGAAGTCTTACATGAAGTCAATGCCAGAGGATATTATACAGGAAGTTTTGAAGCTATTGCTGAAGGCACGGGCTTTATGCCAAAACCGGATTTTAAACAGCCTAAAGCTGAGCCGCAGGTGGCTACGGTTATTTCCAATACAGATCCGCTTAATCAGGGAAGAATACAGGTGAGATTCGACTGGCAGCAACATCCTGATACCACTCATTTTATCAGAATGATGAGCCCTGATGCAGGAGGTACAGATATGATCACTCAAAACAGAGGTTTTGTAGCAATACCCGAAGTAGGAGATCAGGTAATGGTAGGTTTTGAATACCATCATCCTGATTTTCCGTTTGCGATGGGAGGAATGTTCCACGGACAGGTTGCATTGGGAGGAAGCATTAATAACCATCTTAAATCTATTCAGACAAGAAGTGGAAATAAAGTGATTTTTAACGATCAGGAAGGAAGTATTTTTATTGAAGATCCAAGTGGTAATACTTATCTCATGGATGGAAAAGGAAATATTGTTGTCAATGCTCCCAAAAATATCACCTTCACTGCCGGAGAAAATGTACAGATCAATGCAGGTAAAAATATCATTGCTTCTGCCCAGAGAAATGTCAATATTATGGCGGGAGAAGATATCACAGAAACAGCCAATGACGACTACAACCTGACAGCAAGTAATATCATTGAAACAGCAGAAGCAGGCAGAAAATCTACAGCGAAAAATATTACAGAAAATATGGAATCCGGCTCTTACATCAGTACAAAAGATGCCATTAATGTAGAGAGTGCCAAGGAAGTGCTTATCAATAGCGGTAAACAGGTAAAAATGCAGTAATATGGCAGGCGAAGGCGGAAATATTATAAGAAATGTCTTTGGGAAATCCTATAAAGAAGCAGAACATATCATGAAAGATGCTTCCAAGGGAACTCTGGATTTTAAATCTCCTCAGGAGAACACCTTTTATGGAAAAAAAGGTGGGAAGAAATTTGATGAATACCAAGAGAAAAGAGAAACTCAGTCATTACTTGTAAAGGCTGTAAAATGCTATGAAGATATAGAATGTACAAAAGAGGTTAAAATAATAGGAAAAGGAAAATCTTATTTCTTTAAAGCAACACAATATAGTAGAAATCCAACGAAATCAGAATTAAAAGGCCTTAAGTGGGCGATACAGTACGATGATACCCCTTTAGCTAATGCTTCTCAGGTGACAGGTGAAGAAAAAATATCATATAATGTTCCCAAAGACCGGAAAATATCCAAATTAAGAGTGTATGCATTTTTTAAATCTCCGGATCAAAAAGTAAGAGCAGAAGTTTCATTTAAAGTTTTGGATCCAATCATTATTTATATTTGTGGATACTGGAATAAAAAAATGCCATATGCAGGCAGCGAATGGGGAGAACAATATTGGGGTATTGGGCTTAAGAGCAGTGCTAAAAAGTATTTTAAATCCACAAAAGAATATTTCATAAATGGTGCCGGTACAAAGTTTTCATCAGGAGGAGATAGATATAAACAAGGTAAAGAGTTTGCAGAAGCCAGACTTAAAAATCAGGCATCAAAATTTTATCAGGAAATATTTAAGGAAGAACGTCGCATAATGGTGGTTTCCCATAGTATGGGAGGAGCTTTCGCAGAAGGAGTTTTGAGCGTGTTAAAAAATCAAAAACTCAATATTGAAAAAGTTGTTCATTTATCCCCGGCAGACACATCAGGTTTTGGTGTTACATTTCCACAAATAACTTACCAGATAGATATTGATTGGGATCCTGTGCTTATGTATAAAAATGCAAATGATTCCTCTATAATAAGAGGTGTGAAATTCAGCGGTATATCAAAGAATCCGAAAGGGGATGAATTTGGACATATGTATACAAAAGATGAAGCTTTTGTGTGGGGATGGTTTGAAGATCTTGAGCTTATAGAGTTCCAATTTGTAAATCAGGAAAATAAAACCTACTCAACACCTGGTAGCGGAATGGGATATGGAGGAACATCTACAACCGTATTACAAAAGAATTTTAATGCTTTAAAAGTAAAAAGTCCAACGCCTTTTTCAAGAGTATATAAAAATTCTAAATTTTACTTTTATGATGAAAAAACAAAAAAATATTATACAGAAAATTAATGAAGAAATATTTAATAATAGGAATTATTGCAGTACTGTGTCTGATCATTTATAGATATGGTTTTCTCATTGTATTTTGGCTTACAACACCTAAGGAAGGTACTTTAAGTTCATCTGAAAAAATACTTTTAGAAAAAATAAAAACAGAAAATCACGCAAAAGAGGTATTAAGAGAACCTAAATATAATATTGATCAACCTAAGGATACAACAGTTTATAAAATCATTGTCAATAAAATACCCTGTACATCTGATACATTAATGTTAAAAAATAATGCTTCTTCAATAAAAAAGAGGTTGGATGACATTAGTTTACATCAGAATTATTATAAATACCAGATATTTTACGAATGCATTGATGGTAAAGAATATGTTTACTCCTTTATGAGAAAGTAGCAGGTTGAGTGGTTAAATAATAATAGGAATTACATATAAATGAAGTATTTACAATCTATAAAAATGATCACGATAGTATGCTTTCTTTTAATAGCCTTGAGCTGTGACAAGAAACATAATGACTTTATTCCCCTTGAGCATATGACTTTTACTAATGCTTATTATAAAAATGCGGTCAAGGTTTCATACTATATACTTATAGATAATCCGGAACCTACTGAAAGTGTTCTGAAAAAAGAAATTATAAAGTATGTAGAAAACATATTGAAAAAAAATAAGGTTCTTGCAAAACCGGAAACCTCCTCACTCAACTTTGTTTTTTACAGAAAAACGGATAATACTTCATATTTTATCACGAATAAGGAAAGTGCCGGAGAGCTGTTAGGAGAAGAAATATCACATTATCAGCAAGATTATATAGCCAATTATCTGGTAAACAAATGTGGAAAAGGAACAATAGAGAAAATATACCTCTACAATCTGCCGGAAGAGACGGTGGTAAACAAAAACTGTGATAAATAGTGCTGTTTATTTTTTCTAAATAATAATCCCAAATGGTAGAAACAAGAGTAAAGCCTTTTCAGAAATATACATCGGGAATCCATCATTATCAGGTGGAAAATGCTCTTGAAATACAGTTTGGAGAAATAAAAGGACTTTATTCATCTTTTAGCATTACGCTGCAGGAAAAGGTAAATGAAGATCTCACCAAAATCTGGATGATAGAAAAAGTAGAAGATTCCCCTTTTCCTTCAGAAAATAAATTCATGGAAATTTTGCATGTGTTGGAAAAAAGCTCTTATCCTTTGGAAATAAAAGTTGATGAAAAAGGAAACTTTCTGGGTGCTGCAGATCATCAGAATAATATAGAAAACTGGAAACTTAAAACATCAAACCTTCAGGAAAAATACCAGAATGCGGATGTTTTCAGAAACCAATATCTTACCGCGTTTGAAGATGAAGCCGTCTTTTATAAGAATAAACTGAAAGAACCCTTTTGGAACCTCCTTTTATTTGCTCCTTATTATGTAGACAATGGAGGAAAAAATGAAGAATCCATTGTTTGGAATATCAAAGGGATCGGGGATGTAGAATGTACCGGAATTATTATTGCCGAACAGAGAGAATATGGATTTGAAGCCTTTTTTACCTCTGAAATCAAAGTTCCGGTTCATATAAAAGAAGAATTGGACAAAAAATACCTGTATCAGACGGGACAGTATCAGGTAAAATTAAATATACAAATGGAATACAATTCCCGAAAAAAACAGTATTCCAAAAAGAGCGCAGACTTTATATTGTCAGACGGAGAAAAAACAGTATACCGGGAAACGATCACAATGACTTAATCTTTATGAACAAATGAAATGGCGGATAAAGGATACATCATTATAGAAGGAGCTACAGCATATTGCAGCAGCTCTGTAACCAACAATTCCAATGGTACGGCCGTTCCGATGGAAGTGAAAAGCCAGAAAAAAAAATTGGGCAAAAACAAATATTTTGCACAAAATAAACCTGTAGCCACTTATCTTGATGATAAAGCAGACAGTTTCGGAGGCGGAAACGGATTCGGGAACTGCAAAGGTTCAGACGGGAAAACCTATCCCTGTAAAGGCAAATGCAATATCAAATATAAAGACTATTACGAAAACGTAGAATTCAACAAGAGTATGAAAATCCTGTTGGATGCTTCTACAGGAAACTGTCCGGGACATGGTGTTCCCGGAACGATTGCTTTTGCAACCACCGGACAGGCCAACAATGTTTCACAGATAGATGTCAAAGAAGCTGATGAGTTTTCAGTAGCCAATACTTCGCCACAATGGCCGTCATCCTCTGCTTCTCAGGTAAGCATAGCAGTGTCATCAATTTCAATGGTAAGACCGATACCGACTGATAAATTGAGTGGTACTTATTACTATATCAAAGGAATGAATGGCCCGCTTCTTCCTATTATGAACCCTTTTGGTGGTGATAACCTGGACTTAAAAGCCCAGTTCAAAGGTGATGAGAAAAAAATCATCTGGGCGTTGTTCAAAGGGGAAGGAACAAAAGATAAAATAAAAACATTTATTGGATTGGGAAGCAATTTCAGTCAATCCATGAGTAAAATATTCGATGGACTTACAGAAGGGAAGTACAGACTGGAAGCTTATGGAAAAAAAGCGGGCGATGCCAAATGCTCTCTCAATGTGGAAGTTATACAGGATTTTGTTAAGAAAATTGTCAGTCCAGGTTCGTCAACGTTGATTAATATTCCTTTACCTCTATCCATTGAGCGTAAACTCAACAGTACGACAGATCAGGCAAAAATACTGAACAGAGGATTCTTTATGCCTGTAAATACCGTTCACTGGACTGTAAAGCAGGGAACAGCTGTTCTGTATAACAGTTCTTCAGGAGCTTCTTCTTCACATCTTGTTTCCGTTGCGGGTGCTGGCGACCGTGTCATTCTTACCTTTAAAAATGCCGGTAAATATACGGTAGAAGCATTTACAGATCCCACAGATCCACAACCACAGTCTGTAGAGATTAAAATAGAAAACAGTCTGGGGGTCATGGGAGTAAAAGGAGAACCGGGCTTGGTGAGATTCAGTGATACCATTAAAGTACAGGCTTCGAAATTTAATGTGAATTATATGCCTTCGGGCACTTCTGTATATTGGTACCTAAAAAAAGATGGGCTAGGAAGAGTGGCATTATTTGAAAACTCTCCTTCATTCAGAACAGGCACCATCAATAAAAAGGTAGCTGAACTTCTGTATAATGATGCAAAACTGGCCAGCAATCAATATTTCGGGAAATATATACTCGAAGCTTATGCTAATCCTTTGGGAGCAGGAAAGCAGCCAGGTTTTTCCGGATCAGACTGTTTTAATTTTGAGGTGATTCAAAATATCATAGATAAATTTACCCTTCCGGCAGTTAATATTCCGAAAGGAACAAAAATAAAATATACGGCAACAGCAAGAATTGCTGCGCTGGCTAGCAATGAAGCCATAAAAATAGAAGTTCCTGATAAAGTGACCAATAACGGAGACGGGACCATTACATTCAATGATCTCGGCGAATACACTATTTCTGCCTATTTAACAGGAGATTATACCGATGGAAAGAAAATAGAAGCGAAAGTAAAAGTTTCTGAGCCTGCTGTAAAAAGGGCGCTGTGGGCTTATGGAACCGGTGTGAAACGTACCGAAACAGGATTCGGAGAGGAAACCTATGGATTTATTGAAATTGACGGACTGCAGAATCAGACGTTAAAAGTAAAAATCTGGGTAAAAGGCGAAGGTGATGATTTCTATAAAGAGAAAGATAAATACATGCTGGAAGAGAAAACAGTTACTCTTAATAACGAAGGCAAAGCTTCATTCCTTATCACCACGAATGATGATTACAAGAAAAAATTGCTGGCTGCTATCCCTAAAACGACAGAAAATCCGAACCCGTCTTACCGTCTGGTATTCACGGTAGAGCTTCAGGCAGCTTCATCTGCGGATATTGTACTTCCGGGAAATATTACCATTCAGGGAACGAAACCTGTGGTGGTAGACAGCACCACAACTTATCTTGAAGTTTTGGATTCCAATGAAGAACTGACCATCACTTCCGAACAGAAAATTGTATCGATCATGTTCTCTACCGAAGATGGTAAAGATATTCAGCGGATGCAGACTTTCTATGGTAAAACCCATAAGCTTTGGGTTCATACCGTCAATATGACGGAAGAAACTCTGAAGATTGATGTGCTGAAGGAGATTCCCAAAGAAGGATTAAACGAAAAAGATCATATCACCTATACCCACGAAAGCAAACAAAGTTATAACGAGGAAAAAACAGGAAAAGACGGCTTGCTTGAAGTGGCCTTCACCGCAAAAGAAGAATGGAAAAATCCACCGAAAAACTTTGACTATTACATCGCGCAGGTTTCCCGCCAGATTCAGGATCCCGCAGATCCCAAAAAGAAAGTCTGGAAAATAGAAAAAAGCCAGTTTACGATCAACAGTACACTTCCGGCCGATCTGGTTAGAACAGAGGATATGGAAAAACTGGGGATTAAAGCGTATAAAAAAGACGGAACAGCGTTTACTCAGCAAGAGATGTTGGAGCTGCGTAAGCAATTAATTTTTTATGAGAGTGGTTGTCTCAAAGTATCTCAGAAAGAGACCCCCGAAGCTATTGATAATGATGTGATGCCTGTGGTGGTGGAAATGGCGGAGGTGAGAAAACAGAAAACATGCTATTGTAATCGTGATTTTACTGAAAGTGAAATCAGAAGTTTGGTAAAACATATGCGTGGTAAGGAAGAAATATGGGAATCTACAGACATGGATCGTGAAAGTTTTGCAGATTTAACAATGGAGTTGAATGCTATGTTTAGAAAATATGATATTAATAAATGCATTCAAAAAATAGCATTTTTAGCAAATGTTTATTCTGAAACCAGTTTTTTTAGAACAGCAGGAGAAGAATCAAGTTCTCACGCCTCGAGTGGATACAAATATAAAGGTCGCGGAATACAGCAGCTTACTGGGGATGGGAGTGATCCTGTTGCATATAAAGATTATGATGAAAAAGTTTCTGAAGATATTGTTACATATCCTGAATTAGTGGCCACTAAACTTTATTTAGCGGTAGACAGTGGCGGTTGGTTTTGGTCAGTTTATAAAAAAATACCAAATTGGAAGGAAAACCCTAATAAAAACTATTCTCAAGCAGAAAAAGATGCGATGAAGTTTAAAAGAGAATACTTTAGTAAGGCATTAGGGAAAACATTAAATGAAACTGCACTATTGATGGAGGATGAAGAAGAACGTTACTATTTTTTAATTTGTAAAGTATTAAACGGCTATACTCTGACTCATAAATTAGAAGTAAATCCTAATGGATGGGCAGATAGAAAACAAGGTCTTTCCAATCTTAAAGCATGGTTTAAATACGATAAAAAAGTATGCGATGGGGAAGTAGTAGCAATGCCAAATCTTGAAGGCAGAGCACCATGGATGGAGCTGGTTTGGAAAGAAGAAGCTAAGAACCTTGTTGAAACCGGAACGAATAAAGAAATCCAGAAATTTTTTGATGGGACTCCTTATGAAAATGATATGAAAAATGGCACAAAAGATGAAACAGATATTGCTTGGTGTGCTGCTTTTGTCAACTGGATTATGAAACATTATGGTTACGAAGGAGTTACTACAGATAAAGGATATGATGCTGTAAGAGCATTAAAGTGGGCAACTTGGGCTGAAGGTAAAGATCTCGGAAAACCAGTATATGGAGCAATAGCTGTAAAAACAAGATCAGGAGGTGGACACGTAGGGTTTGTTGCAGGAAAAAAAGGAAATAAAGTAGTTATTTTAGGAGGAAATCAATCGCAAAAGCTTTATTGTGTATCTTATGATATTTCTGACTATTTTGCATATGTTGTTCCAAAAAATTACGAAATTACAGACGCAGATTATAATTTACCGGAATATAAAGGAAATCCTGGTGCAAAAGGATCTGAACTTTAAAATATAAAAAGAAAATGAAACATAGAATTTTAATGAGCCTGCTTTTTATTTCTTCTGCTTTAGTATCATGTCAGGATAAAAAGGCTGAAAATAATAAGAATGTGACAAATATTAAAGAAAGTTCAGCAGGTCTGCAATTTAATCAAGATGTTAATATTATGCTAAAAAAACAATTAGAATACGGAAAACCTTCTTTTGATAATCCATATCAGTATTCCGATAAAGATTTGGAAGTAACAACTCCAATATTGAATCAATTACTTTTAGATAATGGTTATAAAGCTATTAGAAATGAAGAATTTAGTAATAAAATAAAACAGATTTTTAACCGAATTATTGATAAAAACTCAACCAGTAAATTTCTGTATATCAATTTAATTGATAAGTGTGACAAGGAGTTGAATTTTTTTCCAAATAACGCAGAGAATAATGGTGTATTTGTAGTTAAAAATCAGAACTTCATTACTGATCTTTATCCACTTCCCTTGATTATTGATTATCAAAAAACATATAGTGAAGCAGCTCAGGAAGAAAATTCGGCTTCAAAAAACTATAAAGATGCAAATGGAAATGAAGTTAAGAAATATTTATGGAAAGATATACACAATCTGAAGGAGCAGAGAAAGAAGAACATACAAACATTAGTTGCGCGTAACCTCTATTTGTTTAATGATAATAAGGCTCAATACAAATGGCTTACTGTTAATGATTCATATTTTATGGAGGCTTTAGTAAAAACTTTTGGCTACACTCAGGATATTGATTTACTGAAGTGGGTTATTGAAAGAACAAAATTTGATAAAAAAGACCCGTCTGATTATGGGAATTTGTTTTGGGTAAAGCAATGTGATGAAACAGTAAAAATACATGCTAATACTTTTAAAATTTTACAGGAGATTTATACTCCAGATATAACAAACGATATGTCAAATGAGAATAGATTTTTACTTGATTATATTAAAGGATATCTTGAATATTTTGCTGATTTTAATAACAAAGAAACTGGCGTTTCAAAGGTAGATAAGGTAAAAATACTAGCGAATATCGTTTATTTTGCTGAACAATATAAGTATGACAAAAGATTTGTTTCGGGATATGGAGATAATTCAAAGATGATGGGAAGGTTACGATTCTTTTTAGATCAGGAAGAAGTAGACATTTTACAGAAAAATAATTATTTCAACCTTCCAAAATTTAAAGAATGGTGGGATAACGCAGATTATGATGAATATTTTGTTGAAGAATGTGAATACAACGGAACATGTGGCCCGGATAACCGACCTATGAATGTTACAGAATGGCGAAAACAACATCCTAAAAAATAATATATCAAGCACAGTCAGAAATGGGTGTGCTTCTTTTTAATTGTGAAACACAAATTTAATATGATGAAAATACTAAATGTTTTGATGGTACCTCTACTACTCACTAGTGGTAATAATAACGGGCAAGAAAGAAAAGATATTCATTCTATTGGTACAAAATATAAGAGTGATAGTATCGTCGAAAATGTCTTAAAAAAACAACTTAAACAGGGGTCAACCTACACTATTGATGAGGCTGGTGCTGGACTACCAAAAATTCAATTTGAGACTAAAGAATTGGAAGCAACAGCAATAGTAGCTCATGAATTATTAAATTCAAATGGGTATAATACTCTTGGTACTGAAGATTTTAATAAAAAAATCAAAAATATTTTTGGAAGAATCATTGATTCAGATTCTCAATCACATTTTTTATACGTTAACTTGTTGGATAAATGTGATAAAGAGTTTGTTATGTATCGTAATAATGGAGTTGATTACGAAGGCCCGTTTATAGATAAACAAAGAAAATTAATTACAGATTTGTATTATATACCTGAGCTTATTGATTATAAAAAAGAATATTCTAGATTAAATGATTTTGAAAACATCAATATAACAAGAAAATCAAGTATAGATAATTTGGATATTACAATTCCACATTGGAAAGATGTTACCAATTTAAATGAAATTCGGAAAAAAAATGTTCAAACCCTTGTAGCAAGGAATATGCTTCTTTTCAATGATAATAAATCTTATGTGGGCTGGTTGGCAGAGCACGATAAAGTATTTGTGAAGATGCTGGTGAAAAACTTTGGATTTACTAAGGAGCCGCACTTCAATGATCTTGTCATGAAAGATTATTTAAAAGTATATCAAACCTCTTCCGACATCGGCGATATTATTTTTGTAAAAAACTGTAAAGGAGAATTAGAAATAAGAACAGAGTTATTAAAGTATATAAAAGGCCATACAAAAGCAGACGAAAACAGGTTTTTGAATGCTTTGGAGAATTTTGGATATGCATTGAAAGATAATACCAATTTTACATTAGATGAAAAATATAAAATACTTGCTTATATAGGAAATACAGTTGATCCTTTTTACTTGAATTTTGCAGGTGTTAATTCTGGGAATGCTATATGGAATGCTGAAAGCTTACTTTATAATAGTGTAGTTAAAGATAGAAATATTATTTCAGTATTTCAGAAAAACAACTATTATGGGCTGCCTGATTTAAAAGATAGCCTGATAAGAGTTCAAGCAATTATTGAACATTCTTCTGAGTAAATTTAATAAAAAATAACACAGTTGGATTTAACTGTGCTTTTGTTAAAAACACAACAATGATAAAAAGAATTTTATTTTCCTGGCGGTATTGTTGTTAAATAATTTTCATTCCCAAAATACAGCTGTAAATTCCGATATCTCATTATAAAGCATGAATCAGAAAAAATAAAAGCCAGTTACTTTATAAGAACTGGCTTTTTATTTTTGGATATAATTTTAAGGAAGCGTTGAAAAATTGATGTTTGGAGCTTGTGAAGGTGCTGTAACAGAAAACTGCGATCCGGGAGCAACAATTGTACTAATAAAGCCGCCATTTTGCAAAAAGAAAGCATTACCATTTGTTCCACCTATTGCATCTATTCTTTGTTGTGCATTATAAGTATTATCCACAGTAAATTTTGCTCCGGAAATAGCAATCCAGTTTCCGTCTGAAGTTCTCACCCATTGATTCTTGAATTCTGCTTTTCTGCCCTGATATCCATTTTCAGGATTGAAGTTTTCCACGAAGCTATAAAAGCTTTGTAGATAGGTGTTGGTTTCAGGCCGTTTCCAGCTGGCTATTAGTTTCCATTCCGTAGCATCCGGGGATAAAAACCATGCTGTAAAGTCTGTTTTTCCTGTTCCGTCCGGTTCGCCTTTTAATAAAAATTTATAGGTTTGCCCGGCACTCCAGTTATACTTGTAATAACTCTGTCCGCCAGAACCTTCATTGCCAAATTCCCCAATCGTTACCCCGCTGCCTGCTCTGTTGAGAATAATTTTCTGCTCAGGAGGAATATTGTTAGGATCATCGGTTACAAAGGGACTCCATACAGAGAATAAAATCCTTCTTTCAGCAGCAGAATTAACCTGCATACCGAAATATCCCGCACTAAAGCCATTGGCCATGAAATAAGAACCGATTTTATCTTCTCCCACAGGAACTGTTACTTCGTTATAATAATAGCTCACATTATTTGTGGTGGGAACGATATAGTTCAGATGACATGAAGGTCCTCTGCGTGCCCAATAATAGTAAGAAGGATCATTGCTGTAAACATTGGTTCCTGTAGAAGCTGTGCCACTGAAAGTCACATCCGTAAGATCTGCAAAATATCCGCCGGTTTTAGAAACACCCTGAAGGTCTACTTTTACATAACCTGGTGTGGAAACAATAAAATCTCCCACTGTATACTCTTTAGAAACAGATCCTGTTAAAGTAACATTCTGGGAGGTATTGCCTACCGTTACTTTAACAATACTGGTTCCTGATGGAACAGAAGCTTTTAGTCCAATTTTTAATGTTCCTGTATTGCTTACCCTGAAATAAGTACTGATCACCGTATTAGAGTTTGTCCAGTTATCCAGTTTGGTGGAAGTGATCACCTCGCCGGCTCCCAAAGGTTTTACAGTTAAAAAAGAATTTCCTGCAACGGGAACATTAAAGGATAATACTTTCTTTAAAGGTGAAACATTTTGGATAGAAACAGTGTCCTCCATAGTGGCAGTAGTTTCTGCACATGATTGAAAAATAAGTAATACGGCGATACCCCAAAAAGTATCAGCTAATAATTTTAGTTTCATAATTGTATTTGTATTTATTTCCACTAAATTAAATTTATTTATCAAATAAAAAAAAATAATTCCCATTAATTTGATTAATTTTTTTGAACGAATACGTTTTTCGCCCTATTTTCCATATTTCTGAGCGGATTAAATGAGGAAAAGAAATGGAGCTTGGTATTAATTGATTAATATTACTAGCCTGAAATTTTAATCACTTTGTAACTTCCCGGACACTTTTTGCGTTGAATATCCCTATTGATTCTGCCGGAAACAGTATGAGAATACAGTTGAACGCTATTTAAATAGATATTACCAATCTTCCGGGCGCAAGAAATAAATTTTATCTTTTTAATGTTTAAATTTTAAAGTGTTGATAATTAATCATATAATAACATGATGTATATATGAAGTATCTCTTTTTTTTGTTTTTTTATTGAAATTAGAAATACAAGTTCTATATATAATTTAATTTTATCACTTTCCAAAACCCAATTACTATGTTAAAAAGCACAATAGATTCCTCTACAGGATTTGAAAAAAGATTTGAAAAGATAGAAACGGTTATTTTCACGGATTCACTTTCAGCTTCAAAATCCGTAGCAAAAGAGATTTCAGACCTTATCCGTGTAAAGCAGTCTCAAAAACAACCCTGTATTTTAGGTTTGGCTACCGGCTCATCACCCAAGAGCTTATATGCTGAATTGGTACGCATGCACAGAGAAGAAGGATTGAGTTTCAAAAACGTCATTAGTTTCAACCTTGACGAATATTATCCTATGGAACCGGATTCCGTCCATAGTTATGTTCGTTTTATGAAAGAACTGTTGTTTGATAAAGTAGATATTCTTCCTGAAAACTATCACATCCCTGACGGAACATTATCTAAAGAGGAAATAGCAGACTACTGTGCAGAATACGAACTTAAAATAGAAGCCTTAGGCGGGATAGATTTGCAGATTCTGGGTATTGGCGGTAATGGTCATATCGGATTCAATGAATCGGGCTCCCTGCAAAATTCCAGAACGCGACTTGTAGCTTTAGATCATATCACAAGAGTGGCAGCCAGCAATGAGTTTTTGGGACTATCGAATACTCCCAGAACAGCTATTACATTGGGAGTGAGGAAAATAATGGAGGCGAAAAGAGTAATACTATTAGCGTGGGGAGAATCTAAATCAAATATCATCAAAGAGTCTGTAGAAGGTCCTGTTACCAACATGGTACCGGCTTCCTATTTGCAGGAACACAAAAACGCAACTTTTGTATTGGATCAGGCAGCAGCTCATAAACTTACCCGAATTAATACTCCATGGCTGGTAGAGAAAATAGAATGGACTGATGCATTAACCCGAAAAGCAGTTTTGGGATTGGCCCAAAAAATAAAGAAACCTATATTGAAGCTTACCGATTCTGATTATATAGAAAACGGAATGAGTGATCTGTTGGCAGACAAAGGTCCGGCTTACAATATCAATATTGAGATTTTCAATAAATTACAACACACCATAACGGGTTGGCCGGGAGGTAAGCCGGGAGCAGATGACAGTAACAGGCCGGAAAGGAAAACTCCTGCCAAAAAAAGAGTCCTTATATTCAGTCCGCATCCGGATGATGATATTATCAGTATGGGAGGAACTTTCATCCGACTGCACCAACAGGGGCATGAAGTTCATGTAGCTTATCAAACTTCCGGCAATATAGCTGTAGCAGATTCTGAAGCATTGCGGTTTGCCAATTTTGTATGTGATTATAATGAAATGTTTGGCATCGAAAATAATGCAGCACAAAAGATTTTTGACAAAGCCATCAAATTTTTACAAAATAAGAAAAACAGTGATATCGATATTCCTGAAGTAAGACATATAAAAGGTTTAATAAGGAAAGGGGAGGCAAGATCTACCTGTTATTATGTGGGAATACCAGACACCCAGATTCATTTTTTGGAAATGCCCTTCTATGAAACAGGCAGAATAGAAAAAAAGCCATTGAGTAAAGAGGATATAGAAATTGTAACAGATATTATAGACAGCGTAAAGCCACATCAGATATATGCGGCTGGTGATTTAGCAGATCCTCATGGAACACATAAAGTGTGTTTGGATGCTGTTTTTGAATCTGTTAAAAATTTAAAATCGAAGGAATACATGAAAGATTGCTGGTTATGGTTATATCGAGGAGCATGGAAAGAATGGTCTATAGAAGAAATAGAAATGGCAGTACCATTAAGTCCGGATCAAATTTTGGAAAAACGCTATGGGACTTTTAAACATCAATCTCAAAAAGATGGGGTAGTATTTCAAGGGACAGATATGAGAGAATTCTGGCAGAGAGCAGAAGAAAGAAACAGAGAAACGGCAGAGACCTATCACAAAATGGGACTTGCTACTTATGCTGCCATGGAAGCTTTTGTAAGATGGAAATTCTAAAAAATTAAAATTCTGAATTAAGTAATAAACAGGTAAACAAAAAATACAAGTTCTTGTAAATACCATAAATGATATAGAACAAATTTCACTCCCTGAAGGCTTGTGAAGGGGGCATTATTCCCATATTTCAAGGATATATAGCACAAATTTTAAGCAACTTGCAAATTTATTGGGTAATTGTACCCGAAATTCTTTGCAATCTATTACATTCCATGTTTTTGATAGGAATTAACTCTTCATAAATACAAATCTATAAATCTAATTAAACAGATCTTTTCTCTTTAAACAGAAACCAGAAAATATAAATTCTGGCAGACACAGCCCATCTGCTATAGACTCAATAAGATACATTGGAATAATCTTCAAACTGGTGGTAAAAGGACAAAAACTGGTGGTTACCAGTATGGAGGTGTACAGTAAAAATATACATTTGAGTAACAAATATTTAACATTGTAGTAATAGCTTGTTCCCATTCAGCAACTACCCTTAGATAGAATATTTCAATAAAAACTTAAAAAAACATGAAGAAAAAAAAGATTATTTTAGGTGCAGTTCTTTTGTCCTCTGTAACACTTGTTCATGCACAGGAAACTAAAAACAAACCTTCGGACACTGTAAAGAAAGTAAAAAATGTGGAAGAAATTGTTTTAGTAGGATATGGAAAACAGAAGAAGGGAACTGTTTCCGGATCCATAGCTTCCGTTGACAAAAAAATACTACAGGATCGTCCGACAACAAGCTTAACAGCCAGTATACAAGGTGCCTTACCCGGGGTTACAATTAAATCCAAATTAGGAGATGTAGGTTATGTACCTGATTTAAATGTAAGGGGAAGAAGTGTTGCCGGTAATTCACCACTTTATATTATAGATGGTATTCTCTCAAGTGCTGCAGACTTTTCAAGGTTAAGTCCCGCTGATATTGAAAATATAAGTATTTTAAAAGATGCTTCAGCAGCTATCTATGGTACAAGAGCCGGCTATGGGGTCATTCTTGTAGAGACCAAAAAAGGAGGCGGAGGTAAGATGAGCATAAGTTATAATATGTATAATGCCTATCAGACCCCCACTTATTTGCCTAAGTATGTGGATGCCGTTGGATACATGAAATTAAAAAATGAAGCCTATTTCAATGCTGATCATAATGTTGGTCTTTTTTCTCAGTACAAGCAGGAGCAAATAGATCTTACAGCTGCAGGTACAGATCCTGACAGATACCCTAACACTGACTGGTATAAGGAAACCTACCGAAAAATGGCCAATGTGCTTAATAATGAGATTAATGTGTCAGGTGGTGATAAAATTCGTTATTTCGCAAGCTTAGGGTACCTGAAACAGGAATCTCTGTCCCCTACAAAAGGAATGGATAGGTATTCTTTCAGAACGAACACCTCATCTAAATTAAGTGATAAACTAACAGTAAACTCTAATATATCGTTCATCAAACAAATGATCAATGATCAGGGAGGAGGTATTAATACTACAGAGTTGGCAAGAATATCTCCTACGATGGCACTAAGACAATCTAATGGATGGTGGGGATCTGTTAATGCGGGTAAAGTAGATAACACATTTGCAAATACCAATCCTGTAAGAAATAACATTGAGGGGGGAGACTTCAAGTCAAATGATCAAAAATTTATGGGAGCATTATCTGCCAGCTACGCTCCTGCAAAAGGCTTCAATATTGATGCTCAGATCAGTTATTCAAACTGGAATTATCGTTCGGGAACTTTTGTAAATACACTAAACCCTGTGTATAATTTTTTAACCAAAGCTCCTATAACTGCAACTGCAAGAGCAATTAACAACTATTCTGAGTCCTGGAATTCTGATGAATTACTCAATACTCAGGTTCTGGTGAGTTATGAAAAAAATATTTCATCGCATTATTTTAAAATCTTAGGAGGAGCTTCTTATGAAGACTATACAGCAAGATCAATCTATGGCAAAAAATCTAATATACCAAAAGATGGATTGCATGCTTTAAGTGCTCTTAGTACTCTGGATGGAACTTTAGATGAGTTGAAATCTAATACTCAACAATATGCTTTCCAGTCTGCTTTCGCCCGTATCAATTATAATTATCAGGAAAAATATTTTCTGGAAGGTATTATAAGGGCAGATGCATCTTCGCGTTTTGCTAAAGAAAACAGGTGGGGTTATTTTCCAGCATTTATGGCTTCCTGGAGGTTGGATAAAGAAAATTTTATTAAAAACCTTAATTTTATTAATACCCTGAAATTGAGAGGGTCTTACGGAAGCACCGGATCTATTAATACTATTGGTTATTATGACAGTCAGACCTATATGGATAATGATTCTTCAGTTCTGGGAAATGTTATAGTAGGGGCCGTGGTACCAGGCAAACTAGGCTTTTCAGATATAGGCTGGGAAAAAATTGTTACCAAAAATATAGGACTGGATGGATCTTTATTTAATAATACCTTCACTTTCTCAGTAGATTTTTATAACCGTCTTACAAAAGGGGCTTTAATGAGCAATCAGTTAGAATATGAGACAGGTGTGGCACCAAACCAGGCACCGCCAATTAATGCAGGGGATGTAGAGAATAAAGGGATAGAAGTTACTTTGGGCTACAATAAAAATTTTGAAAATGGAGACTTTTACATCAATGCTAATTTTGCTAAGAACCAGAACACTATTCTATCACTTGTCAATAGTAAGCCTTTGTATAATGATTATTGGATCACGCAGGTAGGAGGTTCAATTGGAGATTTCTATGGATATAAAACTGCCGGTCTCTTAACCCAGGAAGATATTAATAATAATTATCCTAAATTATACAGTTCATCCCAGCCAGGTGATATAAAGTATGTGGATATTAATGGCGACGGAGTTGTTGATGAAAATGACAGAACGGTTATAGGCAATGATGTTCCAGCTTTTACCTATGGTCTGAGCATCGGAGGAAGATATAAAAATTTTGATCTCAGCGTAGTGGGGCAAGGGGTAGCGAATGTTCAGGTATATCTGGATAAAGAATCCTCTCAGGCATTTTTCAATGGTGCAGGGGTAAAGCAATATGTTTTAGATAACAGATGGACTCCTGAAAATCCAAATCCTGATGCTTTGTACCATAGAGTATTGCCGGCTGGAGGAGGAACTCAAAATATAGGTGTTACCTCTGATTTCTGGCTTTTTGATGCAAGTTATTTTAGAATTAAGTCTGTTACTTTAGGATATTCCCTTCCTCAGGACGTGATCAACCACATAGGACTGAAAAAATTCAGAATATACGCAAACCTGGAAAATTACTTTACGCTGAGAGGTGACAAAAGAATAAAAGATTTTGATCCTGAAATGGCAAGTGCACGTTCCTCATATCCTAATTTAAAAACCGTATCCTTTGGTATAAATGCAACTTTTTAACTTAAATAAGATATCAAATGAAAAAAATAAAAATCATAGTACTGTCAGTTACCCTATCTATAGTTACCGGTTCCTGTAATTTAGACAGGTTTCCGGAAGACAAAATATCCGAAGATACATTTTGGAAAACTGAAAAAGATGCTACCATGGCGCTGAATGGTATTTATAAATACTTGTCCGGGGCAGCTTACCTAAGTTTATACAATGATTGTTACACAGATAATTCATATGCTCAATACCCCTGGGAGACAATGGCAGTAGATGCTTCTGCAGGAAATATACTTCCTTCTACAGATTTCGGATATGACTTTACGACAATCAGAATGGTAAATACCTTTTTAGAAAATATCGATAAGATCCCAATGGACAAAAATCTTGCTAAAAGATATAGCGCAGAAGCAAGATTTATAAGAGCTTTTAATTATTTTGATTTATCTCAGCGTTTTGGTGCTCTTCCGTTGGTACAAAAATCAGGTAAATTAGATGAAACATCTCTTACACCGGTTTCTGAAGCTGAAATTGATGATTTTGTAACCAATGAATTAAATGCTATTGAAAATGATTTACCTGCTATCTATACTTCCGGCCAGGATAAGGGTAGAATAACAAAAGGAGCTGTATTAGCATTTAAGGCAAGGGTCTATTTATACACAGGAAAATATAAAGAAGCTTATGAAGCAGCTCAACTGGTAATGAATTCCGGAACTTACGGGCTTTTCAATACAGCTACAGTAGACACAAGTACAGACTATGATAGCTTTGTTACTTTTACTTCTACCACGGATAAAGATAATTTTTATAAAGGTTTAAGTAATTATCAGGCATTATTCTGGGCTAAAAATGAGGGCAGTATAGAATCAATTTTAGAAGCCCAGTATGTACCGGATTCAAAAGGAACATATAGTAACTACATGACCCTTCTTCTATTGCCCAATGAAGAGAGTGGTTGGAGCTCTATCACCCCAACAATCGATCTGGTGAATGCCTATTGGAAAAAAGATGGTACAGCATTTACCCCTCCTTCTGATGCTGTAAGAGCGTCAAACTATAATGATGGAAATCCAAATGGTGCCTATCTCGACGAGTTCAAAAACAGAGACACCCGTTTATATGCAAGTATTATGCACCCGAATGGCCCCTGGTCTTATCTGAAAGGCTTTGGAACAAGCAAACTGTTCACTTGGGGTAAAGGAGGAAACAATACATCAAAAATTGGCTATAACTATAAAAAAATGGCAGACTATAGTTCATTAGATGAAAACTTAAATGCGAGTAATAATTTTATGCTGATTCGCTATGCAGAGGTACTGCTTACTTATGCTGAAGCAAAAAATGAATTGTATGGGCCGGATGCCTCCATTTACGATGCATTAGACAAAATCAGAAACAGAGTAGGTATGACCGTAGTAAGCAGAACACAAACAAAGGAAACGTTGAGGGATATTATTAGAAATGAGAGAAGAATAGAGCTAGCCAACGAAGGACATAGATTCTACGATATCAGAAGATGGAAAACTGCTCCCAATGTAATGAAAACAATCTACGATATCACAAATACACAGGTTGCAACAAGAGTTTGGAATGATAAGTTTTACAGATTCCCTTATCCTCAGACTGCCGTGGATTTAAATCCAAAATTAAAAGAAGCTCAGGCAGCAAAAGGATACTAAATATAGATTACAAGGATTAGCAGTATTTAACTGTCAATTAATTAAATAAACACATATGAAAAACAAATTATTCTTGTTGATATTACTGATATCTACAATCTGCAATGGTCAGGATTTTTCATCAAATAAAACCTTACGGACAGAAGAAGATGATGAAGATATTGAGTATGAAATTAAACATAAGTCGATGTCCTGGTTTTCAGACATGAAAGATTATGCAGACTATTTTAAAATCAAGTCCAATTTTGATAAGTATTTCGGAAACCACAGATGGGAAAAAAGTAAACCGCGAAGCCTTGGTGAAGACTGGCTCAGAACCAAGCTGTTTTACCTGGATGAGAAAGGAAAAGTAGTTCCGGAACCTTTGTTAATAAACCATTCAAAAGCCAGCAACAGCCCATTAATAACTACGCAGACCCAGGTGGGAAGCTGGTCTATGATTGGTCCTTTAAACAGTGCAAGTACATTTTACTCAGGTAAGGGAAACCATGGAGGGTATGTATATCTGAATAAAATTGATCCTACTGATCCTCAGAAGATATTTGTATCTTTTGTAACCGGTGGCTTATGGCGTACAACCGATGGGGGATCAGTCTGGAATCTGGTAGATAACGGTTTTCCGGATTCTAAATATAATGACGTAGATGTATGCATTGCTAATCCGCAAATTGTGTATGCATTAAGCGACAGTCAGCTCATTAAATCTACCGATGGAGGGCTTAACTGGCTTACGACCACTATGACTGCGGCTAACTATCCAGGTAAAGCGTATGATATTGCCGTTTCACCTTTAAATCCTGATATCGTAGTTGTGCGCTGGGGGACATCGCTTTATCGTACCACCAATGGAGGAAGCTCCTGGAATGAGGTTTATACCGGGCTTCCTAATTATGCAATATGGGATTCATCCATACACAGCGAATGTTTGGAATGGGATCCCAATGACAGTAATTCTGTTTACTTTGCCAGTACTTCCAATACTAATGTTTTCAAAGTTTATAAGTCTGTGGATCAGGGATCAAGTTTTTCCCAGTTGAATTCAACCACATTGGATACTTCCGCAAATGGCCAGATCATTGGGTGGACGAAAGTTTTTTTACCTGTTAATAATACGGCTTCATTCTACGTAGCGGCAGGTACAGGTTCAAGTGCTTATGGTCATAATGCGGTTCAATTATACAAATTCAATAAATTAACTGGAAATATAGAGCTTACCAGAACCAATATGGTTTCCGGCATTGGAGATGTGTATAATCATGATCCGTTACTACACCATGGAGATATTCAGATGGACCGTAAAGATGAAAATAAAATAGCTTATGGAGGCTATGGAAATGAAAAAATACATATTTCTACCAACAATGGTGCTTCATTTTCACTAGCATCAGGAACTACGCATTCCGATATCAGGGCCATTGATTTTATCAACGGAAAGTTAGTCGTAGGAAGTGATGGGGAAATGACAGATTCTAATGATTTGGGAAATACTTTGACCACCAAAACCAATAGTATCAGTAATCATGAATTATGGGGATTTGGCAGTGCATTTAAGAGCAATTTAGTGGCATCAGGAAATAACCATGGTCCTGCTATGATCAAAGAAAGTGCTAATGGTTTTACATGGTACAATGGGCCAGGAGCAGATCAGGGAAATACAGATGTAAATCCATTGGATGACCGTTATATTTACAGCCAGGGATATAGCAACTACCGTTATTTCAGAACCGGTGTACATACTTTGGTAAATGAACCTAATTTTTTGGATTTGGGAGGAATCTATGATTATTTCAATTCTATAGAATTTCATCCCAATAAATATTACAGCATTATTACCCATCATGCAGGTCAATATCCGGATGGAAATCCTAATCTTGCAACATGGAAAAATTCTCTAATCAAAACTGAAGATAACGGAAACAGCATTTCTATTATTAAGACTTTTACTAAACAGGTATTCAGAGAAAAAATTTCTGCTAAGAATCCAAATGTAATGTGCGTTGTAGAAGGTATTACCAGTAATAAGCTTTGGAAAACTACAGATCAGGGAGCTACCTGGACTGATATTACACCTGATACAACCGTCACATTAGGCCCAAAGAACATATCAGATATTGCTATCGGAGATAATAATCCTAATGAAATTTGGGTAACCTACAGTGGAGTCCAGTCAGACTGTAAGGTTTTAAAATCTAATGATGGAGGAGTAACCTGGACTAATCTTAGTTCTCCCGTGCTCACTACTTCCCCTGTTACGAAAATTATTTTTCAGAGAGGTTCTAATGGCGGAGTATATGTAGGTAATAAGGCAGGAGTCTTTTATAGAAATAACAATATGAATAACTGGGCTATGCTGGGTAATGGCCTGCCAATGTGTGATGTACGCTTTATGTTTATTAATTATAATGAAAATAAATTAAAAATAGGAACTTCCCGTGGTGCCTTTGAACACACTTTGTATGAAATAAGTCCGCCCAGTGCTCTGATATCAGCTGATAAAAGCAAAATATATTGTCCGGTAACAGAAATTGTACAATTTAAAGATTATTCAGTAGTCCGTAATGTCGGCGCAACATGGCAATGGAGCTTCCCTGGTGGAACTCCTTCAACGTCATCACTGGAAAATCCGGTAGTATCTTACAAAAATGCTCCGAATGGATTGTATTCTGTAACATTAACGGTAACAGATCAGTATGGCACCAGCACACAAACATTAAATAATTTTATTGAAGTCAATAATCAGTGTGGATCAAGCCAGCCCGATGGCGTCCCTGGAAACAGTATAAAGCTTACCGGTGATAGTAATAAAGATTACGTAGAAATCAATGATCTGAATATTAACAAAAACTCATTTACCTTCTCCTGCTGGATTAAACCGGATGGAGTACAGACGGATTATAGTGGTATTTTTATGTCTCAGGGCGATACGAGTGCGTTTGGAATGAATTTTAACGGTGGAAATAATACCATAGGTTTTCACCCGGGGTGGTCGTGGTCTTCAGGTTTGCAGGCTCCTCCAAATCAATGGACACATGTAGCATTGGTAAGCAATGGGATCAACGTAAAAATATATGTTAATGGAAAAGAAAGTGTGAACAGTACAGCATTGCCTTCAGAAATTGTTAATACTTTATTTTTAGGAAGTTATGGAAGAGGTTTTTCTAATAGGTTCACCAAATTGGAAATGGATGAAGTGGCTATATGGAACAGAGCTTTATCAATAGATGAGGTCAGACAATGGAGACATCTTACAAAAAGCACAGCAGCAAGCCCTATACTAAACGGTTTAGTATATTATCTTCAGTTTAATGAATCAGTGGGTAATATTACGATCAATAAAAATAACTCTAATACTGCAGCCTCATATAAAGGCAGCGGGTATACAAGATTATTATCTAATGTTCCTGTTTTTCATGGAGTAAGCGAGAAGATTAATATCAATTCTTCCGGGTTAAAAGATTTTACCAACGCAGGAATATCTATGGAATTTGCTCCGGGAACCTATCCTAATGGTGATGTTTGGGTGTCGAGAGGCAGTATAAATCCTGATCAGCTGCCTGATAGTAATACGAACTTTGGCTTTTATTCTATTGTTAATAATTATGGTGCTAACCAAACATTTGCTCCGCTTACCTCACTGTCTTTTTATAAGAATGCTGATTTTGCTAATTATCCTTCAGCATCTTCTTACCATCTTTTCAAAAGAGGCAGTAATGATTTCGGAAATAGCTGGGGAAGCAGTATTGACAATGCAGATACTGTTTCAGGAAGTGGGCTTAATACAAAAGTAACCTTTAATAACGGGCTTAACGTTAGCTCTTTCAGTCAGTTTATACTAACCGTTAATTCATCTGTGTTATCAGCTCTTAATCCTGTAAAATCCAAGGCTGCTCATCCACAGATCGTTTCCAATCCCATATTACATGGTACTCCTATTTCTATACGTTTACCAGAAAAATGGATAAGTTCTCATCTGATCATTTATGATACTTCAGGAAGAAAAATTGCTGAGAAATTCAATTTAAAAGCTGATGAAAATATATTGCTTAACCTTCCTCAGGGAACTTACACGGCATTATTTATTAAACAATCAGATAAGTATATCGAAAAATTCATTATTAAATAAATTTGAATTGATAAATTCCCACACTTTTGATGTGGGAATTTTGTATGACCAGACGTCCAAATTTACAGACAGAAACGGAATTTTATTTCTCCACCAACCGATGAATTAAAATTAAGCAGTAAATTGAGCAGACCTATTGTATGAGCTATATTTCTGAAATAAACAGAGTCAGCTTATTAAATAAAGTAGTGAATAAATGATCTATATTTTTGAAAGTCCTGTGATCACAAAAGATGATACAGTTGTTTTATCTCTAATATTGATCTCACGTTCTTAGAGTAATATACAAATTAATATAATACCAAGGTACATGAATACCGTTTTAAATTCAAAAAATCAAAAAATTTTACTCCTGAGTTCTTTTCTTGTTTTCTTCACCGGAAGAACTCAGGCTCAAAAAATTGATAATGTTTCCAGGAAGGGAGAAACCTCTGTAGAGGTTTTGTTTTCCGATAACAAAAAGCTGATCATAGATTTTTACGGAGAAAATCTTTTTAGATTATTTTTAGATCCCAAAGGTGGAGAAATAAGAAACCCGGAAGCATCACCTCCCGCTCAGATTCTGGCAGATCAGCCCAGAAAAAAAGTAAAAGAAATTGCGGTCAGTAATTTGTCACAGACTGTTTCCGTTTCTACCGCTAAAACTAAAATAGAAATTGAAAAAGCAACTTCTTTATTTAAAGTATTTGATCTGAATCTTCATAAAGAAGTATTTTCCTTTATGGCTCCCATAGAATTTAATTCTAAAGAAGTCGCATTGACCTTATCTCAGGGAAAAGATGAATATTTCTATGGAGGTGGTGTACAGAATGGGAGATTCTCTCATAAAGGAAACACTATTTTTATTGTAAATCAGAATAACTGGACTGATGGTGGTGTAGCATCTCCCAATCCTTATTATTGGTCTACCAACGGATATGGTTGTATGTGGCATACTTTCAAAAAAGGATACTATGATTTTGGTAAACAAAATAAAAATGAAGTGAAGCTGGCTCATGAGACCGATTATCTGGACGTTTTCTTTATGGTAGATGATACCCCCAAATCTTTGTTGAATGATTTTTACCAGCTTACCGGAAACCCTGTACTTTTACCCAAGTTTGGTTTTTATGAAGGGCATCTTAATGCCTACAACAGAGATTATTGGAAAGAAGATGTAAAAGGAATACCATTTGAAGACGGAAAAAGATATAAAGAGAGCCAAAAAGACAATGGCGGAATTAAAGAATCGTTAAATGGCGAAAAAAACAATTATAAGTTTTCTGCCAGAGCAGTGATAGACCGGTATAAAAATGCAGATATGCCATTAGGATGGATTTTACCAAATGATGGATATGGTGCAGGCTATGGACAAACTGAAACGTTGGAAGGCAACATTGCCAATTTAAAATCATTTGGAGAGTATGCCAGAAAAAATGGAGTAGAAATAGGATTGTGGACACAATCAGATTTACATCCTAAAGAAGGAGTTGCCGCTCTTTTGCAGAGAGATATTATAAAAGAAGTGCAGGATGCAGGGGTAAGAGTACTAAAAACTGATGTGGCCTGGGTAGGTCCTGGTTACTCATTCGGACTGAATGGCATTTCAGATGTCGCTCAAATAATGCCACGATATGGTAACGGAAGCCGTCCTTTTATCATTTCACTGGACGGATGGGCGGGTTCACAGCGATATGCAGGTATCTGGACAGGAGACCAAACAGGGGGAGAGTGGGAATACATAAGATTCCATATTCCTACCTATATAGGTTCTGGTCTGTCTGGCCAGCCTAATATTACTTCGGATATGGATGGTATTTTTGGTGGGCAAAACCCGGTTATCAATACCAGAGATTTCCAATGGAAAACCTTCACTCCTATGCAGCTCAATATGGATGGCTGGGGAGCCAATGAAAAATATCCTCAGGCTTTGGGTGAACAAGCTACTTCTATCAACAGGAACTATTTAAAATTAAAGTCGAGCTTACTTCCTTATACTTATAGTGTGGCTAAAGAAGCTGTAGATGGGCTGCCAATCATCAGAGCAATGTTTTTGCAACAGGCTAATGATTATACCCTCGGAAAATCTACTCAGTATCAGTATCTGTATGGTCCCTATTTTTTAGTAGCTCCCATATATCAAGCCACGAAAACGGATAAAGAAGGGAATGATATCAGAAATAATATTTACCTCCCTGAAGGAAACTGGATTGATTACTTCACAGGACAAACGTATGAAGGAGGAATTATTTTAAATCATTTCGATGCTCCTGTTTGGAAACTTCCCCTATTTGTAAAGCCGGGTGCTATTATTCCGATGGTAAATGCTAATAATAATGTTCATGAAATCAATAGAAAAGTAAGGATTTATGAAGTGTATCCTTCAGAAAAATCCAGTTTTACAGAATATGATGACGATGGTATTACCGAAAATTATAAGAAAAATGAATCTGTATATACGCTTGTAGAAAGTAATGTAGTGAAAAATACAGCTGTCATAAGTATTTCTCCTGCCAAAGGTAACTTTAAGGGTTTTGAAAAAGAAAAAATGACAGAATTCAGAGTTAACGTTACTCAAAAGCCATCCGGTGTAAAACTTTCTGTTGGAGGTAAAAATGTAAATCTGAAAGCAGTAAATACGTTAGATGAATTCAATAAAGGGGCAAACGTATATTTTTACAACAGCAAGCCTGAATTCAATAATTTCTCTACAAAAGATTCTGATTTTTCAAAGGTTTCTATTACCCGAAATCCCCAACTTTGGGTAAAATCAGAGATCACCGATGTCAGCAAAAACAAAGTAGAGCTTGTTGTCGAGGGGTATCAGTTTTCCAGTTACAACCATTTAAAAAATAATTCCGGGGCATTGGCAGAAGCTTTAAAACCTGTCACTTCAGAAAGTACAAACACCGCGTATTCAATATTGCCATCGTGGAATAAAATACCTAATGCTGATTACTATGAAATACTATACGATAATATGGTATACAGTAATATTAAAGATAGTTCTTTCCTGTTTGAAGGGTTGACCCCTGAAACAAAATATGATTTCAAAGTAAGAGCTGTCAATAAAACCAATACTTCTGATTGGGTTCCTTTTTCATCCCGAACCAATAAAAATCCTTACGAATTTGCAATTAAAGGCATAAAAGCCACATCCTCCATTCCAAGCCAGGAAGGAGAAGGGATAGAAAACCTTTTTGATCAGGATGCAAATACGGGATGGCATTCGGATTATGAAAAGAGCAAAGTCCCTTTTGAAATAATTTTGGATTTGGGCTCTGTTAATACAATAAGTAAATTGGAATATATCCCTAGAAGCAACGGTTACAATGGAATATGGATGAAAGGTAAAATTGCGTATAGTGATAATAAAAAGGACTGGACAGAGCTTGGCTCTTTTGCCTGGGACAGAAATAACAAACCCAAATCTTTAGATTTTGCGGCACACCCTGTCACAAGATTCATTAAAATTGAAGTCGGCAGCGCCTTCGGAAACTTTGCTTCCGGAAATGAGCTATATATCTTTAAAGTACCAGGTTCTGCAACTTTACTTCCTGGAGATATTAATAATGATCAGAAAATTGATAGAAATGACTTTACTTCGTATATGAATTATACAGGTTTGAGAAAAGGAGATTCTGACTTTGAGGGATATATCAGTAATGGTGATATTAATAAGAACGGTTCCATTGATGCATTTGATATTTCTAACGTCGCTACAAAAATTGATGGAGGGATAAATGATGAAGAATTGAAGCCACTGAAAGGTAACATTACAGTCTCTGTCTCAAAACAGCAATATGCTAAGAATGATATTGTAGAAGTAGTGGTAAAAGGTAATAATCTACAATCTGTAAATGCACTGAGTTTTGCCGTTCCATATAACCAGCAGGAACTGGAATATATAGGCATTACACCATTACATATTGAACAAATGGAAAACCTCACTTATGATAGATTGCATACCAATAAAGAGAAGGTATTATATCCTACGCTGGTTAATACAGGACAAAAACAATCTTTAGAAGGCACAACAGATTTATTCATTCTTAAATTTAAAGCCAAAAGAAACGGATCATTTAATATAAAAGCTGTTAACGGATTATTGGTGGATAAGACACTGAATTCTATTGACTTTTAATGACGAAGTTTAAAGCTAAAAAATAAAGGCTCAGATTTTATAATCTGAGCCTTTGTTCAAAATAATTATAGAGAATTTCTTATGATTAAATTAGAAGTATTTTCAATTCTTCCTTCTTTGCTATTAAGAACCATCTCTGCCAGAATCTTTCCCATTTGCCAAAAATCCGTAGAAATCGTAGTAATGCCATTTTCTACAATACTTTTTAGGGGCGTTTCGTTGTAGGATATAATTCCAAAATCCTTTCTGATTTTTAGCTTCTGTTTTTTAGATTGCTTAATGACATTGACCAAATGCTTGTCATCCAGGATTACAAATACGTCTCCATTCAGTATTTCCCCATCAGTGAAAGTACAGATAATCTCATATTTCATTTTATACTGCTCACAAAAACTGGTAAATCCTTCTACCATACCTACAGGCTCTTTTTGTCCCGGAAAAATAAGAATTAATCTTTGATAGGTTTCAAGCTTAGTTTTCGCTTTTAATAACCCATTGTACATGTCCTTTGCGAAATTCTGATATACTGATGAATATTCCCTTAAAGATATATTGGTTTGATCCAATAGGTATACATCCTTCTTGGGAAGCATTTTAATAATGGGAGCTGTATCATTCATATTCCCGGGCATAATGATATATTTTGTGTAGTTTCCGTTGTTTTCCTCTATTAATTTCTTGAAGACATCAATATTAAAATAGTGGAAAAATACATGTACATTCGCTCTTTGCTGTATCTCTTCCAAAAAAGAATAATAAAGATTTTCCTTAAAAGCATTCAGTTCATCAAACAGTAAAAAGATGCGCTCTTCAAAATTCCAATCAGTACTTTTTATATAGTATCCTTTACCCAGAATAGCATTTATTATTCCTTTCTTTTTTAGTATCTCGTAGGCATACAGAACAGTGTCTCTGGAAATACCGAATTCCATACACACTTTATTGACGGAAGGTAATTTGTCATTTTTTTTTAGGAGTTGTTGGGCAAGAGCTTGTTCAATGGAATTTATAATCTGCTGGTATTTAGGAATAACTGAATCGGGGATTATTTTAATAAGCTTCATAACATTGCCAATTTTTTAACTAGTAGTAAATATACAAAAACCGGTAGGAACAAGTATGGTTGTGTTTTTCAAATTGATACATTTGATAATACAAGGTTTTCTTTTGTATGATTTAAGTGTAAAAGATTCGAATTTATTCTAAATAATATATTAAGATTACTAAACTATTAAATACTTTATAGTACATGAAAGTGCTGGGAAGTATAGAAATCTATGATAAACTTACTATAAAAATTTTTAAGCGTGGGAAAACTATCGACACTTGATTTTGTTATATTTCTAATTTATTTTTTTGTTGTAACAGTATACGGCCTATGGATATACAATCGGAAAAAATCAAAAATTACAGGAAGTAAAGATTATTTCCTTGCAGAAGGTTCACTAACATGGTGGGCAATTGGAGCAAGTTTGATTGCATCTAATATTTCAGCAGAACAATTTATTGGGATGAGCGGCGAAGGCTTTTTCACAGGAGTAGCGGTGGCCGCTTATGAATGGCTGGCTGCCATTGCACTGATAATTATTGCAGTCTGGTTTATTCCTATTTATCTCAAAAATAAGATTTATACGATGCCTCAGTTTTTGGAAACACGGTATAATAAGGCTGTTTCTCTTATTATGGCTGTTTTTTGGCTATTTTTATATGTAATTGTTAATCTTACTTCCATTCTTTATTTAGGAGCTGTAGCTATTGATTCATTGCTTGGAGGAGGGCATCTGCATATCATTATGGTTACACTTTTACTAATGGCTTTGGTTATTGGATTGGGTGGAATGAAAGTCATTGGCTACACGGATGTTATTCAGGTGGCTGTTCTTATTATTGGTGGCTTTGCTACAGTTTATATGGCATTACAGGTTGTGGATCAAAGAATTAATGGTGCTGCTGTTGGAAATGCTTTAATGGGTTTAAATACCCTTTTGAAAGAAGCTCCGGGACATTTCAAACTCATTCTTGATAAACCACAAATTACCACCACTACTTTATCAATGTCAGAAAATTTAGCGGTACGGAAATATGTAGTTTTGCCAGGTTTAGCAATGTATCTTGCTGGACAATGGATTGTACAACTTAATTATTGGGGGTGCAACCAATACATTACCCAAAGAGCATTAGGAGCAGATTTAAAAACAGCAAGAACAGGAATTTTATTTGCAGGATTTTTAAAACTTTTTATGCCTGTAATCGTTGTGCTTCCTGGGATTGCAGCTTATGTACTTTATACAAAAGGTCATTTGCCCAATTTTAATGGGGTAAAAGATAGTGCTTACTCTGCAATCCTGGGGCTGCTTCCATCTGGACTTAAAGGTCTTGCAGTGGCTGCTTTAACAGCTGCAATAGTAGCATCACTTGCCGGAAAAGTAAACAGTATCTCCACCATTTTTACTTTAGATATTTATAAAAAATATTTAAAAACCGACACATCTGAAACGCAAATGGTAAGAACAGGACGTTTGACAATTATAGTGGCAATGCTTGTTGCTTTGATATTTACATGGACAGATATTTTGGGAATCGGTGGTGAAGGGGGGGTTACATTTATACAAAAATATACTGGTTTTATTAGTCCGGGTGTATTTGCTATGTTTATTTTAGGAATGTTTTGGAAAAGAACTACCGGAACTGCTGCTATAGTTGGGGTTATTCTCGGCTTTTTATTATCTATATTCTTTAACAGTTTTGCAGTTGAACTATTTGGAAAAGAAACATGGATATATACAGCATTTACATATGAAAAGTGGGAAAATGGCGTGGTGAAAACTATTACAGAGATTCCTTTCCTTATCAATATGGGTTGGTCATTTTTCATTACTGTAGTGGTAATGGTACTTTTAAGTGTCTTTGGTCCAAAAGTAAATCCAAAAGCTTTTGTTACAGACAAAAATATGTTCAATGTGGACAATAGAACATTATTCCTGATCGTCATTATTGTATTACTTCTGACTGCTATTTATGTTCGTTTTTGGTAACAGAAATAATTTTGAGTTTTGCATTGAAAAATTCCACAAGTTTCATATTATTTAAATATTGTTTCAACTGGTGGTAAAGCTGCAAAAACCGGTGGTAGCCAGTATTACAGCATCAGGTAAATTTATAAATTTGTTTTAATACATAACTAACTTTAATCACTAATACAACATATACAATGAAGTTTATTAAAAACATAATTTTAGCCTTTTGCTTAGTGGGAGCAACTGTGATAAATGCCCAGCAAAAACCTGTTAAATATGAATCTTTCAAAATTGAAGATGGAGAATTTAAATTGAACGGACAGGCAATTAAATTGCATTCTGGTGAGATTCATTACGCCAGAATTCCTCAGGCTTATTGGAGACATCGGTTACAAATGGTTAAAGCTATGGGGTTAAATGCGATAGCTACTTATGTTTTTTGGAATTATCATGAAATAGCTCCTGGAAAATGGGATTTTCAAACCGGTAACCGAAACTTAGCTGAATTTTTAAAAATAGCAAAAGAAGAAGGTTTAATGGTAATCCTTCGTCCAGGTCCTTATGTATGTGCAGAATGGGAATTCGGTGGTTATCCCTGGTTTTTACAAAACGACAAGGATATGAAAATCAGAGAATATAATACTCCGTTTTTAAATTCAACAAAAGCTTATTTCACAGAACTTTACAAGGTGGTCAAACCTTATCTGATTGTTAACGGAGGTCCTATTGTTATGGTGCAGGGGGAAAATGAATTCGGATCTTTTGTGAGTCAACGGGAAGACATTAAGCTGGAAGATCATAAAAAATACAGTTCATCTGTGTTTGATCAATTAAAAGAAGTTGGTTTCAAAGGAATGACATTTTTTACCTCAGATGGAGACTGGTTATTTGAAGGGGGTGCCTTGCCCGGCGCATTACCAACTGCAAATGGAGATGAAGACCCGGAAAATATTAAGAAAGAGGTGAAAAAATACCATAATGGGAAAGGTCCTTTTATGGTTGCGGAATACTATCCGGGCTGGTTAGACCATTGGGCAGAACCTTTCCCCCGTAAAGCTGCGGAAAGAGTAAAAGGTCACATTGAAAAATTCATGAATAATGATATTTCCTTTAATATTTATATGGTACATGGAGGAACTAACTTCGGATTTACCTCTGGAGCTAATTACGATAAAGATCATGATATACAGCCAAGTATGACCAGTTATGATTATGATGCTCCTATTACTGAGGCAGGTTGGGAAACCGAAAAGTATATGAAATTAAGAGAATTATTAAAAAATTCCTCTACACCTCCTGTTCCTTCAAGAATTCCAGTTATTAAGATTCCGGCTATTCAACTATCTCAGGCAATTGATTTAGAAGATTTAAAAAAGAATGTAAAACCGGTCGTTAATGACAATCCTTTGACTTTTGAGCAGTTAAATCAAGGGCATGGCTATGTCTGGTACAGCAAAAATTTTAATCAGCCCATTAAAGGAACTTTAAAACTTGATGGATTAAGAGATTATGCAATTGTATATGTGAATGGAGAAAAAGTAGGAGAGCTTAACCGTTACTATAAAAAATATGAATGTAATGTTAATATCCCCTTCAATGGAAAATTAGACATTATAGTAGAAAACATGGGGCGAATTAACTACGGGGCTGAAATTAATAAGAATACAAAAGGAATTATTTCTCATGTATTTATTAATGACCGAAAAATAACAGGAGATTGGGAAATGTATGGACTTCCTTTTGAAAAGGCTCCGGTAATTGATGCAAAACAAAAATCTGATGTAAAAGAGAACAGACCAGTTATCTATAAAGGAAATTTTAATGTATCGCAGGTGGGAGACACATTTTTAGATATGCGGCCTTTCGGAAAAGGGATTGTATTTGTCAATGGAATTAATCTGGGAAGGTATTGGTCGGTAGGACCACAACAGACTCTGTATTTACCGGGCTGTTACTTAAAAAAGGGGAATAATGAGATTGTTATTTTTGAACAGAAAAATAATAAACTTCAAAAAGAATTAAACACATTATCCGAACCTATTTTAGACAAATTAAACCCTGAAAACGGGTCAAACTGATATAAATAATAAACTCAGTATGAGTAATCCATTTAACAGCAAAAATCATCCGCATAGAAGATATAATCCTTTATTGGACGAATGGGTTTTGGTATCACCTCAAAGGGCAAAACGCCCATGGCAGGGCCAAGAGGAAAAGCCTTTAACAAGCATTCAAAATCAATATGATCCAAAATGTTATTTATGTCCCGGAAATTCAAGAGCTAATGAGACCCAAAATCCCCGTTATGAAGGTGTATATGTATTCGATAATGATTTTGGAGCTTTATTGAAAGAAGAAGTAACCACAGATAAAACGAATGATGAAGAGGATGAGTTATTTAAAATGAAACCTGAAAGAGGAATTAACCGGGTCATCTGCTTTTCACACGACCATTCATTGACTCTTCCTGAAATGTCTTTAGAAGCAATTACAAAAGTGGTGTCCGTCTGGAAAGAAGAATATCAGAATCTGGGTAAATTAGATTATATTAATCATGTTCAGATTTTTGAAAACAAAGGGGTAGTGATGGGCTGTAGTAATCCTCATCCTCATGGTCAGATTTGGGCACAGGCATCCATTCCTTCCCAAGTGGTCAGAACACAGCAAAATTTGAAAAACTATTATGATAAATATGGAACAACCCTTTTGTCAGATTACCTTCAGAAAGAAATTGAAAGCCAGGAACGAATTGTTTTAGAAAATAAAGCTTTTGTGGCTTTGGTTCCATTTTGGGCAACGTGGCCCTATGAGACAATGATTATTAGTAAAGAACCTTTAAATAGTTTATTGGCTTTTTCATATGAAGATCAGGTTTTATTTGCTCAGATATTGAAAGATCTGACGACGAAATACGATAATATTTTCTCAATTTCTTTTCCTTATTCCGCAGGAATGCATCAGGCACCTACAGACCTGGAATCTCATGAAGAATGGCATTTTCATATGCATTTTTATCCCCCTTTGCTTCGTTCAGCTAGTGTGAAAAAATTCATGGTAGGATACGAAATGTTAGCAGAAGCCCAAAGAGATATTACTCCGGAACAAAGTGCCGGGATTCTTAAAAAAAGTTCAACAACTCATTATAAAAATCAACAAAATAGCTCTTCATAAAATAGACAGTTTTATAAATCAGATACCAATACATGTCAAATAGTAAATATATTGATTCTTTAATTAATAAAGGTGATATTACTCAATTTAGAGAGTTGTACGGACAAAATTCTGAATTGTTACATCAGCAGACAATCCGGTATACCAGAACATTATCCCGTTTTAAAGAGATTTTTGGAGAAAAAGAGGTTTCTTTTTTTAGTTCACCAGGACGAACCGAAATCGGAGGTAATCACACGGATCATAACCATGGCCGCGTACTGGCGAGTGCTGTAAGTTTAGATAATATTGCCGTTGCTGCTAAAAATAACTCAAATATAATCAGGATTGAATCGTCAGATTATCCATCATTTGAAGTAGATTTAAATCATCTCATTCCCCAGGAAAATGAGTTTTTAACCTCAAACGCTCTGGTTCGTGGAATTAATGCCCGGTTAAAAGAACTGGGATATACAATAGGAGGATTCGATGCTGTAATTAACGGAGGCGTTCCTAAAGGTTCCGGATTAAGTTCATCAGCATCATTTGAGGTTTTAATTGGTGCAATTGTGAGCCATTTATTTAATGAAGGCAACATAGATCCCATAGTAATTGCCCGTATAGGGCAATATGCAGAAAATGTCTTCTTTGGAAAACCTTGTGGATTAATGGATCAGGTAGCTTGTTCGGTAGGAGGGCTGGTAATGATTGATTTTGAAGATGTAACAAATCCTGTTGTTAAAAAAGTAGATTTTAATTTTGAATCAACTGGTTTTTCTTTAGTGATTACAGATACCCGGGGCGATCATACTAATTTGAATGATGAATATGCTGTTTTACCGAAAGAAATGAAAGAAGTTGCAGCTCATTTAGGATGCAGTGTGTTGAGAGAAACTACTTTGAAAAAAATAATGGATATCGCTCCTTCTATCCGTAAAAAAGTAGGAGATCGGGCCATTTTAAGAGCTATTCATTTTGAATGTGAAAACGATCGGGTAGCAGATCAAGTAGCAGCCCTGGAGAATAATGATTTTGCAAAATTTTTGCAATTGGTAGTAGATTCAGGGCATAGTTCGTACATGTACAATCAAAACATTTATGTACCAGATAACATACAAGAACAAGCCGTTTCACTGGGATTGGCCTACAGCGAATTGGTACTGAAAGATGCCGGAGCATGGCGTGTACACGGGGGAGGATTTGCAGGAACAATACAAGCCTTTGTTCCTGAAAATTTACTTGAAAAATACACCGCAACTTTAAATCATTTATTTGGAGCTGATGCATGTCATCCTTTATTCATCAGGCAAAAAGGAGCGGTTAAATTAGATTTTTAAAAACGGTTTCATTAATCAAAAATAGGAACATATAAAAACAAAAAAACCTCTGACTAATCAGAGGTTTTAAAGTGGTTTCTCCAGGAATCGAACCAGGGACACATGGATTTTCAATCCATTGCTCTACCAACTGAGCTAAGAAACCATTATATTTTTGTTTGACTTACTTCGTTGTTTTAAAGTGATGCAAAAGTAGTAAGTTTTAGTATACAAAGCAAGTATTCATCGTACTTTTTTTGAATAAAGTTAAAAACTTACTGATTATCAGCCGGATTATTTTCCTGCTCTTTTCTGATCTGCTCACTCATCTCTTCCAATACCGGTTTAATCGTGTTTTCCGGAAGATCACTGATTCGGATATACATCAATCCATCGATCGCATCGTTGAAGTTTGGATCTACGTTGAAAGCAATTACTTTTGCGTTTTGCTTGATATATTTTTTGATCAGGACAGGAAGCCTCAATTCAGGTTCAAGATCATCAATAATCTTGTCCAGCTTGTTGAGGTCAGACTCCATTTCTTCAAAGAAAATATTTTTATCCCTGTCGCGAAGCTTTACCTTATATTCATTTCTAGGAGTGATATATTGTGCTACTGCAGAATCGAAATAATTGGAACGCATGAACTCAATCATCAGCGATTTTGAGAACTCAGAGAACTTGTTCGAGATACTCACACCACCCATAAG
Organism: Chryseobacterium sp. CP-77; assembly: GCF_036362765.1. NCBI lineage: Bacteria > Pseudomonadati > Bacteroidota > Flavobacteriia > Flavobacteriales > Weeksellaceae > Chryseobacterium > Chryseobacterium sp. CP-77. The sequence goes on along the minus strand of NZ_CP143637.1, from coordinate 2,119,728 downwards.
GAATTTATGATCCGGATTTCTCAGACATACATGCACTATTCCTCTCCATAAAAGAAAGAGTGGAAGTGGCTTCTGCTGATATTCCTGGCAGATGTATGCACGGCCCATTTCAATCACCTTTTTGAAAAAAGGATGGATATCCTGCTCAAACTCAAATAAAGAGCTTGTATAGAACCCTTTGATGCCGTATTTCTTCATTACCTCTCTACCCAATGCCATTCTGTAAGCTCCGGCCAGTTTTTTCTCACCGTTATCCCACAGGAAAAGATGGTGGTAATGTTTGTCATACTCATCAAGATCAAACGGAAGATTACTACCTTCACCTACCGCACGGAAGGTGAGCTCTCTCTGACGTCCGATTTCCCTCATAATAGAAGGGATTTCCTCGTAAGTCGTAAAGTAAATCTCGTAATTTCCGTTACTGAAAAGCATTTTTTCAGTTCCTCTCAATTTATCAACATCTTTGATAATGTCTTCCAGAGGTGTTTCATCAATGATATTCTGAACAATATTTTCCTCCTTGAGTAAAGGAAATTTGACCGATAAATTTTGAAGGTTAATGCTTTGAGCAAGAGATTTTCTTTTTTCATAGTAAGATTTCATCATATAAACCTTACGTTTCAGAAACTCTCCCAATTCCTCAATCGTTTCCATGTCGTCCATTGCCTTTACGGTAATAGGACGTCCGATTCTGATTCTGATAGGTTTTTCCCTGTCATTCATCATTTCTGCAGGAAGCATCAGCGTCTGTAAATTCGGGTGAAGTTTAGCTACCTGATAAAAAAGTCTGCTGTTCTTGGCATGGAAATACATAGGAACTACCGGCACTTTAGCCATTCTGATAAGCTTAAGTGCTGTCTTTTCCCAATCTTTATCTAAAATCTCTCCGTAAGGATTGTTTTTGTTGGAAACTTCTCCTGCCGGAAAAATACCTACACAGCCTCCGTTTTGCAAATGCTTGAGTGTTTCACGCATTCCCGAAGAGCTGCTGTAAGCTTCTTTTCTGTTTTCAAAAGGATTTACAGCGATTACATACGGCTCCATAGGTTTGATCTTTTCCAAAAGGAAATTCCCCATTACCTTGAAATCCGGACGAACCTCTGATAAGATCTTGCACATCAGAATACCGTCAATAGCACCCAGCGGGTGATTGGAAACCAGAATAAACGGTCCTGTTTTCGGAATCTTTGCCAGATCCTCTTCAAAAGCTACATAGCTTAGGTTTCTTTCTCTCACAAATGAGTCGAAAAAGTCTTTGCCTTCCTTGTCTTTTAATTTATCGTATAATTTATTTACTTCATTTATTTTAGCAATGCTCATCACAGCAGATGCTACCGGGTTCTTGAGAAACCCAATTTTATTTAAGCCGGAAGCTTTGATCAGATCGTTTTTCGAAATTAAACTCATGTGTGTTTAGTCGCAATTAATATTATTGTGTTACCATTTGAAGAGTATTCTTGGAGATTTGTTCCAATAATACATTTTTTTCATGGTAAAATTTATCAATGTGATCCTTCTTCGCATTTCTTACTGTGAATAAAGATACATTTTTAATTGCTTCGGTTTTAAAAATTTTTTGAAGCTCTTCATTGAGCTCATCAATATGATTAAATTTATCCTCAAGGCACAGTGCCAGAGAGATTGCAGAATTCTGCATCAGGGAAACTTTGATTTTGTATTTGGATAAATATCCGAAAATCAGGCTCATATGGTCTTCTGCAATGAAAGAGAAGTCCCTTGTAGAGATTTTCAAAAGATCCTGGTTTTCTTTCAGAATATAAGATTCTTCCTGTTGGTTTTTTTCGGAAGCACCTACTTTTGTTCCTTCTTTGCTTGGATCCACGAAAGATTTTACATAAAAAGGAATATTTTTTTGCTGTAGCGGCTGTAATGTTTTCGGGTGAATAACACTGGCACCATAATAAGCCATTTCTATAGCTTCCTCATAAGAAATATTGGAAAGAAGGGTTACATCACTGAACTTTCTCGGATCTCCGGTCATTACTCCCGGTACATCTTTCCATATTGTCATTGCTTCAGCATTTAAGCAGTAAGCAAAAATAGCAGCGGAGTAGTCGGAACCCTCTCTTCCTAATGTTACCGTAAAATTGTTGTCGTCAGAACCGATGAACCCCTGAGTTACATAGCAGATTTCAGGATTAAGATGGGAAATAAATTCTTCCGTTTTTGTCCAGTCTACCATACCTTCCCGGTATGAATTATCCGTTTTTATATAATCTCTGGCATCCAGCCACTGATTTGTAAACTGGATCTCATTCAGGTATTCACTCACGATTTTAGTAGAGATCATTTCTCCACAGCTTACCACCTGATCGTATACGAAGTTATAGTTGGGAGATTTATTTCTTCGTAAAAAAGAATCAATATCATCAAAGAAAAGATTGATTTCAGCAAAAACCGCATGATTTTCAGGGAAAAGTCCTTCCGCAATCTCAATGTGTTTTCGTTTTATCTTTTCAATCTCAGTTTGATAATTATCTTTTTTGAAATAAAGTTCTACAACTTTTTCCAACTCATTTGTCGTTTTACCCATTGCTGAAATCACCAGCAAGCATTTGGCAAATCCCTGGCTTTTTAGAACCATGGACACGTTTTTTACACTGTCAGCATCTTTTACCGATGCTCCACCAAACTTGAAAATTTTCATTAAATTGTTAAAAATAAAATTGTTAGATAAAAAATTACATGAGTTTTTTACGGACGTCAAAATTATAAATTTACAACGAGATATGAAATAGCCTTATGCGGAGATAGAATTAAGATTTCCTTAAAATCAACAATTCATGAAATAAATTAATTTTTTTTGGTTCTGATTAAACAAATTAGGAGGTATAATTTTCAGTACAGGGTTCGTGTAATGTTATGTTTTGTTTGTATCTTTCTGAAATACAATGATTAATCTCTTTTTTAATTAAATTTTCTCAATGCGATAAATTTTCCGAAATTTGGGCAAAACGTAAAAAGAAAAATATGTCAAATCAACCATTACAGACTTTAGGAGAATTTCTTATAGATAAACAGGACGATTTTCAGTATTCTACAGGTGAATTTTCTCGTCTTCTAAGTGCAATAAGATTGGCTTCGAAAGTGGTAAACAGAGAAGTAAATAAAGCCGGAATTGTAGATATAACAGGAGCTGCAGGAAACCAGAACATCCAGGGGGAAGAACAGCAGAAACTTGATGTAATTGCTAACGAAATTTTTATTACGGCTTTGTCTCAGAGAGAGGTTGTTTGTGGTATTGCTTCTGAAGAAAATGATGATTTTATTGATATCAAATGCGGTGAAAACGGACATTTAAGTAAATATGTTGTACTGATTGATCCTTTGGACGGATCTTCCAATATTGACGTAAATGTTTCGGTAGGAACTATTTTCTCCATCTACAGAAGAGTTACAGAACCGGGAACTCCGGTACAGCTGGAAGACTTTTTACAGAAAGGTATCAACCAGATTGCTGCGGGATATGTTATTTACGGTTCATCTACCATGATTGTTTATACAACAGGTAACGGAGTAAACGGATTTACATTAGATCCGTCTTTAGGAACATATTATCTTTCCCATCCTAATATGACTTTCCCAAAAACAGGTAAAATCTATTCTATCAACGAAGGAAATTATATCAAATTCCCTCAGGGAGTAAAAAATTACCTTAAATACTGCCAGATGGAAGAAGGTGACCGTCCTTACACTTCAAGATATATCGGTTCTTTAGTGGCGGATTTCCACAGAAATATGCTGAAAGGAGGAATTTATATTTATCCTTCTTATTCACAGGCTCCGAATGGTAAATTAAGACTTTTATACGAATGTAACCCGATGGCATTCCTTGCAGAGCAGGCCGGAGGAAAAGCAACTGACGGATTCAGAAGAATTTTGGAGATAGAACCTACAGAACTTCACCAGAGAATTCCATTCTTCTGTGGAAGTATCGATATGGTGGAAAAAGCAGAAGAGTTTATGCGTATCGACAGCGTAAAATAAATGGAAGCAACGTACTTACAATATTTATTACAATTTAAGCGCCCGAGTGGAACATCTCGCGGCGTTTTGCTTGATAAAGAGACCTTTATTCTGACGATTTCCGAAGAGGGAAGAAAAGGAGTGGGGGAATGTGCTGTTTTCAGAGGGCTGAGTTTTGATGACAGACCTGATTATGAAGAAAAACTGAAGTGGCTTTGTGAAAATATTAATCAGGACAGCGTTTTTTTGAAGCAGGAACTGAAAGAGTTTCCTTCGATCTGGTTTGGATATGAACAGGCTATGCAGAATTTAAAATATGGAGGCAACCTGTATTTTCCAAGTGAATTTACCGATGGAAAATCTGCTATTACCATCAACGGTCTGATATGGATGGGCGACGCAGCGTATATGGAAGAACAGATTCAGGAAAAACTGGAAAAAGGCTTTCACTGTATCAAATTAAAAATCGGTGTGGATTGGAAGTCTGAGCATATTATTCTTCAGAAATTAAGAGAAAAGTTTTCCAAAGATCAGTTGGAACTGCGTGTGGATGCCAATGGAGGATTCAGTAAAGACGAAGCGATAATGGTTTTACAGCAGCTTGCTGATCTTCATATCCATTCCATTGAGCAGCCTATCAAGGCCGGAAATTGGAATGAAATGGCTGAGTTATGTGCAAAAACACCTACTCCGATTGCATTGGATGAGGAACTGATCGGAATTATAGATCCCGAAAAGAAGAAACAGCTTTTGGAAACAATTAAGCCACAATATATTATTTTGAAACCTGCATTGGTAGGAGGTTTTTCAGGTTCTGATGAATGGATTTCCCTTGCGGAAAATCAGAATATAAACTGGTGGATTACTTCAGCATTAGAAAGTAATATTGGATTGAATGCCATTGCTCAGTATACTTTTACCAAAAAAAATCCAATGCCTCAAGGTTTAGGCACTGGAGCTTTATTTGTCAATAATTTTGAATCCGTTTTAGAGCTCAGAAATGAGCTGCTGTGGTTCAAAATATAACTGAAAAAGTTAATTAGCATAATGGTGGAGGTGAATCCGGACATGTAGTTTGCCCACAGTAGTCAGGTGCCCATGCTCTGCAGCACATCGCTGCCGGATCCCAGTTATTGCAACCAAGCGGTGGTCTTCCCCCTTTTACTTTTTTCAATTCTCCTCTTTTGATTTTCTTTAGATTTTTCATGTTATTGATTTTATTTGATTGGTAAGTAAATGTCGATAACTTTTTTGAATTATACAACATGTGGGGAATTATTTAATATTATTTAACAATTCCCTTGAAATATTTACATAGTATTGAATATGGATTTGTATGGTTTCAGTTTTTACCTGCAATCCCTTCCTGTTCAGAATATTTGAATTTTTTTTAATCCGGTCTGTAGGAGGACCTGGCAGTTATAGATCGAATATTTTGTTGATTTAGAGGTTGTTACACAATTAAATCACATCCTTTACGAAAATAGCTTTCTTTATATAGTTTAATATATTAGAAAACCTTTTTTTAATCTGTCCCATAATTAAAAATTGTAATTCCCTAATAAATGAATTAGCAATCATTGTGCCATAGTGGTTGTTTTTAGAGAATTTTTAACGTATAATTCATTTTTCAGGGATTATTTAATTATTTGTTAAGAAATAATTGTGAAAATGTTTTCATTATCTTTGGATCTGTTGGTAATAAGATTTCTGTCAATTCCATATAAATTCTGGAAGATGTCATGCTGTACCTGCGAACTGGAAAGATATCCCCAATGGTTTCCCGCTTCATATTTAAAGCTATTAAGCAGATCATCTTTTACAAAGGTACAGTCGATAACAGACACAATATATTTATATTGATCAATACCGCTAGGACCATTTTTACCAAGTCTTGGAGTAAGAATATTTTTCGTAAACTGAGAAGCCGCTAGAATAATATCCTGCCTGTTTAAATAAATAGAAATCCTGTTAGCCAGTAAGGGAAGCTTATTAAATGAATCCTCAGCATCTTCAAATACTTTATAGCTCACGTCAGCATTTAACAGAAGGACCTGGTCGATAACACGGAGGATATTTTCCCTTTTAAGGCTGTATAACATACTTTGAAGTACCCTGTTTCCCATAGAGTGGGCCACAAGATGTATTCTTTGATTGCAGGGAGCAAGATCCCGGTTGGAAAAAATATCTTTTAAAAATTGAGTGTAGAAATAGAACAATCTCATCAAAGATGTTCCCGAATTGATGCTGGAAGCTTTATCATCAAAATAACTCAACGGAATTATACTGCCGGAGGCGGGCCAGCTCACAAATAAAATATGCTCTACAGGCGATGCCGGATTATCAATAAATATTTTTTTAAGGTCAAGTATAGCTTTTAATTCATCATCAAAATCATATAAATAACCATGGATGAATATCATTACATCACTTCTGTCTTTGGTGGAAGACATGTTTTTGTACAGTTCATAAAACATTCTTTGGGTTCCGCCAAGATTATTGGCTGTTAGAGAGGATTTTTTAATTCCTTTTTCGCTCAGCAATACCTCCAGAACTTCTTCATAACCCTGTTTTTCGGGTTCAGAAAAAAGCTTATAATTTAAAATATTTCTGTTGGTATAATCCTTTTTCTTTTTGATTTGTGCTGAAGGCTCCTTATAGTTCTCAAAATCGCACCTGGCGATTCTGAAATTAGGAATCGAGTATTCTTCATTGGAAAAAGAGTCTACTCTTTCACCTTTATGCCGGATAATTTTCCGGTTGCTTAGGATATAAACAGCCATAACGGTTAATGGTTAAAATGGTATTAGCTTCCCGAAATTAGTGAAAAATATTGAAATACAACAGGTAAGGCATTTAAATTACCACTTTTACAAAAGCTTATTTTTCCGTAACTTTGTGAAACTTTTTTTGCTAAAAAATAAAAGCTACTTTAATGGAAGAAGAAAAAAAATCACTCAATTTTATTGAGCAAATTATAGAAGATGATCTGGCAAACGGTCTGAAAAGAGAGCAGATTCGTTTCCGTTTTCCGCCTGAACCTAATGGTTACCTGCATGTAGGGCATACAAAAGCCATCTGCATCAACTTTGGGCTGGGCGAAAAATACAATGCTCCCGTAAACCTCCGTTTCGATGATACGAACCCTGAAAAAGAAGAACAGGAATTCGTAGACTCTATTATGAAAGACGTTGAATGGCTGGGTTTCAAATGGGATAAAGTTTTGTATGCATCCGATTACTTCCAGCAGCTTTACGATTGGGCAGTTCAGTTAATTAAAGATGGAAAAGCTTATGTAGATGAGCAGCCTTCTGAAGTGATTACCGAGCAAAGAAAAAATCCTGCAGAGCCGGGAATTGAATCTCCATATAGAAACCGTCCTGTTGAAGAATCGTTAGATTTATTCGAAAGGATGAAAAACGGAGAGTTTGAAAGCGGTTCGATGTCTCTTCGTGCAAAAATCGACATGGTTTCGCCTAATATGAATATGCGTGACCCTGTGATGTACAGAATTTTGAATAAACCTCACCACAGAACAGGTACAGCCTGGAAAATTTATCCGATGTACGACTGGGCTCATGGTGAATCCGATTATATCGAACAGGTTTCACATTCACTTTGTTCTTTGGAGTTTGAGAACCACAGACCATTGTACAACTGGTATTTAGATCAGGTATATGAAGAAGGAAGGGTTAAAAACAAACAAAGGGAATTTGCAAGGATGAATGTTTCCTATATGATTACTTCCAAAAGAAAGCTTCAGAGACTGGTAGCTGAAGGGGTAGTAACCGGATGGGATGATCCTAGGATGCCTACTATTTCGGGGATGAGAAGAAAAGGATTTACTCCGGCTTCTATCAGAAACTTTATTGAGAAAGTAGGAGTAGCGAAAAGAGAAAACCTTATTGAAATTCAGCTGCTTGATTTCTGCGTGCGTGAAGACCTGAATAAGGTTGCCAAGCGTGTGATGGCAGTAGTAGATCCAGTGAAATTAGTGATCGAAAACTATCCGGAAGATAAGGAAGAATGGTTAGAAACTGAGAATAATCCTGAACAGGAAGATGCAGGGACAAGAGAAGTACCATTCTCAAGAGAAATCTATATTGAACGTGAAGACTTCAAGGAAGAAGCTAACAATAAATTCTTCAGACTTAAATTAGGAGGAGAAGTTCGTTTGAAGTCTGCTTACATCATCAAAGCTGAAAGAGTAGAGAAGGATGAAAATGGTGAGATTACAACGATCTACGCTACGTATGATGAGAAGAGTAAGTCAGGAAGCGGAACAGAGGAAAGTTTAAGAAAAGTAAAAGGAACTTTACATTGGGTATCTGCAAAACATGCTATTCCTGTAGAAGTAAGAATCTACAACCAACTGTTTACAGTGGAACAGCCTGATGCGGAAAAAGATGTAGACTTCTTAAACTTCATCAATCCTGAGTCTGTAACTACAGTGAAAGGATTTGCTGAACCAAGCCTGAAAGAAGTTGCTGTAGGAGAACCATTACAGTTCCAGAGAATTGGATATTTTACAAAAGATCAGGATTCTACTGAAGATACCTTGGTATTCAACAGAACAGTAACATTGAAAGATTCTTATAAACCTGAATAATTTTCAGGAATAGATCATAAAAACAAAATCAGGACTTCATTTGGAGTCCTGATTTATTTTAATAGCTAAAAATCTGAAATTTAAGATTCTACTTCAGGAAATCCTTGTCCTGATAAGCGGGATTTGGATATTTGTAAAATCCTTCCCCGGTTAATACTCCCAGTTTTCCTTTATCAATATATTCTTTTTTTAATTTTTCTACAGCTTTTATCTTTAGTGGATCCTGAGTTTCTTCAGCTTCCATCTTATTGATATTATAAGCCGTCGTAATTCCTACAATATCCAGAATACCAAATGGCCCTGCTGGTGCTCCGGTAGCGACCATCCATGTCTTGTCAATCGTTTCTATATCTGAGACTTCATCAACCCAGAGATTGACTGCGGCACCAAGCAGCGGAACCAATAATGAATTGACAATATACCCGGGCTGTTCCTTTTGGATAGGCAGTGCTACCATTCCAATTGCTTTCGCAAATCTGATCACAGAATCAAATACCTCCTGAGAAGTTCCCGGATGACGCATTACCTCTCCGGTATTATGCTTCCAGATTTCATTGGCAAAATGGAGTGCAACAAACTTCTCCGGTCTTCCTGTAGCTTCAGCAAACTGACTTGGAAGAAGAGTAGAAGAATTCGTTGCAAATACTGTTTTTTCAGGGGCTACCTGAGCCAGTTTATGATAGAATTCCGTTTTGATGGCTGGATCTTCTGGAACTGCTTCTATCAGAAGGTCGGCATCTTTTACTGCTTCAGCAAGATCAGATGAATAGCTGATATTTTTGAATGTGGCATCAAGTTGTTCCTGCGTTGCACCCAGGTCTTTTTTGTAAGTTTCACTTAGAGCAGTGAATTTACCTTTGGCTTTTTCCAATACTTCATCATTGATATCATATACGGTAACTTTGAAACCGTGATAGGCAGTCTGGAAGGCGATCTGATATCCCAATACGCCGCTTCCCGCTATCGTTATATTTTTAAAATCCATAAGATTTATTTTTAATTAAAAATGTTTTTAAAGTAAATGATACTTTTTAAAAAAATGATACTTTGTCTTTGACGCAAAGGCTTAGAATAATAATGATTTATTATAGGAAGCAAAGAAGAGAATCTACAAGCTGATTTGATGAAGCGTATTGCTTTGCGGAGCAGATTTATCTGCCTTTGCTCTCTTAAAATAAGAATAAGTTTTTTTATAAATCTTTGCGTTAAAAATAAGGTATGCACTACTTTAAAACTATTGTTTTGTAAGCTAATATTTTCAATCTTTTACTCCTTTTACCCATTCCTGAAATCTGGTTAAGAAAGATTCGTGTTCTTCTTTTTCTTCCGGACGGTTTACCAGGATGTGTTCAAAATAAGTTCCTTTTAATATTTTTCTTAAAATTCCCTCTCCTAAGAAAGGTTTATAGTCATTCAGAGCCTGAGTCGCTTTTAATAAATGTCGGATGTCATACTGTAACGGATTGATATCCGGCACTTGTTTGTTAAGATTAAGAAGGCTGTAAACAGCTATTCTCGCAGTTCTCACAGAGCTTTCCATAGTGAAGACAACATCATTATTGGTTTCTACAAACTGTCCTACAAGACCTAAGTTGGTACATCCTTCAGGAACCACTCTCGGACGGTCTCCCATCGCTCTCGGCATAAACATAGAAGTGATATATGGCATGAATGCTGTACGGACAATGGTATTTTCTGTGACGTTATCCAGCTGATCTGTTATTCCAAGGTGGTGGCACAGCTCGGCCATAATCTCGTTTCCGGTACACTGAGGCATTGTTTTTTTGATATAATTACCTTCTTTATCCATCAGTAAAGCATATACCCATACAACAAGGATGTCATCCGGCTGAGTAGGGAAGTGCGGTTGCCTGTTGCAGGTAAAACTCATCACCCAATTAGAATCTGTAATGGTAATAATACCTCCTGTGGCTGTTCTTCCTGAATAAGGATCATTTACACACAGTTCTTTTAGCTTTTCTGTAAAAGCAGAAGGACGGCATGTTAAGGTAGCAGACTCCCAGGAAGATTTTTCAATATGGCTGCAGAATTTTTCAGGTTTCCCGAATACTTCAGATTTTGCAGCAAGATTTTTCCAAAGCTTCCATCCTGCACTTTGTCCGGCGCTGCTGTTGTCTATGGTGACTTCAGGAACGGTATTATTGTCTCCGTAGAATGTACTTTCAGTCATAGATCCGGTAGTCACAATTACGTAGTCGTTTTTACCAACCGGTATTCTTACTTCCTCTCCATTCTGTTCAGTGATGATTCCTTCAACAGTTTTTCCTTCTGTATTAATATGAATATCAAGATCTTTTACTAATGTATTGAACTGGATCTGCACTCCTTTTTCCACCAGGAAGTTTTTTAATGGAGTTACATACGTGTCATACTGGTTGTATTTTGGGAATACCAGACATGAGAAGTCTTTCATTCCGTCAATGGCGTGGAGGAACCTGTGCATATACAGTTTCAGTTCCAGTAAGCTGTGCCAGTTTTCGAAGGCAAACATAGAACGCCAGAAGAACCAGAAATTACTGTTGAGGAAAGATTCAGAAAAATAATCTTCAATCGTAAGATCATCCAGCTCTTCTTTTTTCTTTAGCAATAGTTTTACAATCGCCAGCTGATCTTTTTTCTCAAGTCCGAACTTACTGAAATCTTTGATCTGTCCTTGATTATGGATGAGTCTCGCTTTGGAATAATTCGGGTCGTTGTCATTGATAAGACGGTATTCATCCAATACACTGTAAGGTGCAGGCAGCTCCAAAGCAGGAATATCCTGGAACATATCCCATAAATTTTCATAGGTCATATCCATTTCTCTTCCTCCACGGATGATGTAACCGTCTTTTGCGTTACCGGCACCATCCAGAGATCCGCCTTCCACATTTAGCTGATCAAGGAAAATAATGTTTTTGCCGGGTACACGGCCGTCACGGATAAAATAATAAGCGGCAGACATTCCGGCAATTCCGCTACCTACAATATAGATTTTACTGTTTTCGTAAGATTGCAGAGGAATACCTTTATTACGTTGATAATTTCCGATCTGATCGGAGAAAGGCATCGTTTTTTCAGGAGTGTTAATCTGAACTTCTTTACTTGAATCCGGTTCGTGGTTTACATTTCCAAACTGCTCAGAGGCATTTAAAACTTTATCGAATTTTGAATTGATCGTACTCATCTTTTATTGTTTTTAATTAACAGTATAAAGGTACCTCTATTCAGGAAGCGATATATATCCCCAAGTTCAGAATTATTATCCCCAAATTCTCATGACTGAATATTTTCTTTAGTTCTGTACTCCGATGGAGAAAGTGCAGTATGTTTTTTGAAAAAACGGCCGAAAGCTGATGCCGAGTTAAACTGAAGCTCAAAGGCGATCTCCGATATGGTGACCTCAGGGTTCCCAAGCATGACATACGCTTCCTTCAGTAATGCTTCATCAATCACTTCATGAGGTGTTTTTCCGCTTGATTTCTTAATGATTTCGATGAGGTATTTATTGGAAACATGAAGTTGATCCGCATAAAACTGAACCGTTCTTTCCCTGGTGATATTTTCACGGATCAGTTTACTGAATTTGAGATAAAGGTCTTTTTTTCCTTCTTCCTTTTCCGGATTTGCAGCATTTTCCTGTTCCATAATCTCAGCAGTCTCCAGCAGCAGATTGAAAATAATGGTACGGATAATCTCCTCTGTAAATTTTCCCTGCTTTTTCGATTTTTTATCAAGGTAATCCAGAAGATTTTGCAGAAGTGAAGAATTGGTTGCCGTAGTTTTTACGACGCTGTATGAACCTTTGGAGAAAAGATTCATTTTCTCAATGATAAAAGGATTGGAAATATTTTTAATCAGAAAGTTCTTGTCGAAGAACAGCAGTTTCATCGTAAAATCATCACTGGTTTTTCCAAATTTTACAATGGTAGAGGGTGCTGCAATAAGAAAGCTGTCAGCATCTACTTTGTATTTCTGACGGTCTATTTCAATATTGATTTCTCCGGCAGTACAGATACATAGTGCATAATAATCCATTCTGAAAGGAGCTTTTGGAAATTCAAAAATGGGTTTTCCGGAAGAAATGTAATAGGATTGGCAGCAGTCAATACTGTAAAAAGATAGCGTATCATGTAAATTTTCGTAGGTTATCATTCTTCAGTATTGGTTAAAATTTTATTATGTTTCTAAGTGAATTTAGTATAAAAGTATCTGTTGTTACTGCAATTTACGATTTTTATAAAAGTTTATTGTTTTTATATAGAAGATAAAACTGTTTTTTCAGATTAAAGTTGATTCTCTGCTGAAGGTTATTGATAAAAATAGGGTTTAAACAAAGACTTTTGGGTTATTTTTATCTAATTTTGCACTTTCAAATTTCCCCAAAATATTATTGTGAGATTAATTAACGTATATACGAGTTCTTTCAAAGGACTCTCGCAGGAGAGTTGGATGCTGGCGTTGGTAATGCTCATCAACAGGGCCGGCTCTATGGTACTTCCGTTTCTGGGAGTTTATATGACGAATCATTTGCATTTCAGTATTGAAAATTCCGGAATTGTACTGAGCTTTTTTGGAATAGGTTCGGTTATCGGATCATGGCTTGGAGGTATGATTACGGATAAAATAGGAGAGTACAGAGTGCAGAGTCTGAGTTTGCTGCTCAGCGTTCCTTTATTCTGCTTAATTCCGCTTTTTACAACAGAAGCCGGATTGGCAGGAATTATTTTAGCCCAAAGTATTGTAAGTGAAACGTTCCGTCCTGCAAACTCGGTGGCGATTACCAAATATGCAAAACCTGAAAATATTACCCGTGCTTTCTCGCTCAATCGTATGGCCGTCAATCTTGGGTTTTCCATTGGTCCTGCACTGGGTGGTATTTTGTCGGCTATTTCTTATGAATTTCTGTTTTTCAGCAATGCATTGGCTGCTTTGCTTGCGGGATTGATGTATATCTGGTTCTTTAAAGACCGGGCACGATTAGCTAAACTGAAAGCAAAAAAGGTAAAAGAAGCTATTATTATTAAAAAAGAAAGTTCTCCTTACCGCGACAGTAAATTCCTGATTTATTGTGTATTCTGTATGCTGTTTTCCATATGTTTCTTCCAGCTGTTCAGTACCCTGACGATATTTTATAAGGATACAGCTCATCTGAGCCAGCAGAATATCGGATATATTCTGGGATACAGCGGTTTTCTGATTGTACTGCTCGAAATGGGACTGGTACAGGTTGCTGAAAAATATTTTACTTTAGCCTTTACTATGCTGATCGGGACTTTCCTGTGTGGTATTTCCTATGCCATGCTTGCTTTCGATTACAGTCTGATTACCCTTGTGCTGTCTATGACATTGCTTTGTGTGGGAGAAATATGGACACTTCCATTTATGTCAACGATTACGGCATTGCGTTCAGGAGAGAACAATAAAGGCGCTTATATGGGACTGAACGGAATGTCATTCTCCATCGCATTTATTGTAACACCTTATATAGGAACACTGATAGCAGAAAAATTAGGTTTCAATGCATTATGGATCGGAACAGGAGTACTGGCGGCAGTTATTGCTATTGGCTTTTATTTTATCGTTCCATGGATGCTTAAGGATAAAAATAAGGTAGAAAAAGAGATGATATAACGCTTTTGATTAAAAAGTAAAAAAGGTTTCGGGCAATTTCGCAGAAATTGCCCGAAACCTTTTTTAATATCTGTAATCATTTACGATGAAAATCTGGAAAGAATCGAATTGATGATCATATTCGCATGAATCCTTGAATTTTCAATAAACCATAGATGAGTATCTTTTCCTCCGCAAACTACTCCTGCAAGATAGAGATTAGAAATATTGGTTTCCATGGTTTCAGGATGGTAAAAAGGATTCAGGCAGTCTCCGTTGAGTTCTATTCCTGAATTTTTCAGAAAATCAAAATCAGGAAGATAGCCTGTCATGGCCAGTACAAAATCATTGTCAATTTCATGAATAGCTCCGTTCGCATCTTTAAAAACAACAGAATTTTCTTTAATTTCGATCATTTCTGCATTAAAATGGGCTTTAATGCTGCCCTCTGCAATTCTGTTTTCAATGTCTGGTTTTACCCAATATTTTACACTTTTGGAAATCTCAGCATGACGGACAATCATCGTTACATCAGCTCCTTTTCTGTACGTTTCCAGGGCTGCATCTACAGCAGAATTACTGGAGCCTACCACCACAATTTTCTGCTTTGCGTAAGGGTAAGGTTCCGTATAATAATGTTTAACCTTCGGAAGGTCTTCACCCGGAATATTCATCAGGTTAGGAATATCATAAAACCCCGTAGCGATGACTACATTTTTAGCCTGATAATTTGCTTTGGTGGTTTTGATCTCAAATATTCCATCATTCTTTGAAACGCTCAGAACTTTTTCATACAGGTTAATATTCAGGCTTTTTTGTCTGGCAATTCCCTGATAGTATTCCAGCGCTTCCTGCCTTCCAGGTTTTGGAGCAGTAGAAATAAAGGGAATCTCATCAATTTCCAGCTTTTCAGCAGTGGAGAAAAAACGCATGTACAAAGGATAATTGTACAGTGAATTGACAATGGTTCCTTTTTCTATGATTATATGACTAAGATTGTTTTTTTGAGCTTCAAGGGCACAGTTCAGACCAATAGGTCCGGCCCCGATAATCAGAATGTCCAACATTTCCATCTAACAAATGTACGATGTAATTTTTAAAATGAGAAGCGGAAACCTACCAATCCTCATAGTCTTTATCTCTTTAGATTATGTATCGCTTGGCATCAGTTTTGGTGTTTTTTACTTATTGCAAAATATAAAATATGAAAAAATTATTGATTACTGTATTCGTTTTGAGCCTTGTTACGGCCTGTAAGAAAGAGGCCGGGAAACCTGTTCCGAACGAAATAGATTCTATTGCACAAAATAAAACAGACACTGCAGGTACGGTTCAGACCCGTGCGGATAAAGAAGCCGCTTTAAAGTTGGCTAATGATGAGGTCTTGAAAGCACTGAAAACTAAAGATTATGCAACTTTTGCCTCCTTCATTCACCCGCAAAAAGGGATCCGTTTTTCAATGTATGCTTTTGTTAATTTGAAAGAAGATAAACATTTTTCTAAAGCAGATTTTGAAAAATACCAGCCTACTAAAACCTTGTTTACATGGGGTACACAGGATGGTTCAGGAGATCCTTATAAAGCAACCATCAACGATTATCTTGGCAAATGGCTTTTTTCTAAAGACTTTACAGCTTCACAATATTCAGTGAATAAATTTATCGGCGGAGGAAACTCCTTGAATAATTTAAAGGAGATGTATCCAAAAGCTGATTTCACGGAAAATTATATCAAAGGAACCGAAAAATCTGGTAATATGGATTGGAAAACGGTTCGTTTCGTATTCGAAGAATTTGAGGGTAAATACTATCTGATTGCCGTTGTGAATGACCAGTGGACGATATAAAAGTTAGAAGTTAGAAATTAGAAGTTGGCGACTGGAATAAACTTCCAGCTTCCAGCCTCTAACTTCCTTTCTTTTTTTATTTCAAAACTTCAGTCAGCTGTTGAGTAAGATTTTTTCTTGAGAACTGCTCAATATGCTGGGTGTTTTCAAGAAGACTTCCGTTTTTCCAAAGATTGAATTTTTCAAGAATAAAGCTCTTGACTGCTTCTGTATCCTGATAACTGAAATGTTTTCCTGCCTGCGTCTCTTCCAGAATTTTTGCCACATCAGCTTTGTCAGGACCGAATGAGAGAATCTGTTTTCCCGAAGCCAGATATTCAAAAATTTTTCCGGGGATAATTCCTTTTGAAGAATCATTCGGGAAATTGGTGATCAAAAGCAGATTGGAATTCTGCATCTCTTCTACGGCTTTTCCATGAGCAAGATATCCAAGGTTCAGAATATGATTTTTGAGACTTGAATTTTCGATGGATTGTAGGATTTTATCATCTATTCTCCCTACAAATTTTAATTTAAAATCAGCAGCAAATGCAGCGTTTTCTTTGATAAGTTCATCAAGAGCTTTCCAAAGATTTTCGGGATTTCTGAGCTGTTCAAGAACCCCGATATAACTTAGAGTAAATGCTTGTCCATTTTGCAAATTGGGCTTTTCGCTATTTTGCCCCTCTTCTTTTTTACCGGAATCACTTTCATCAAATCCATTGGTAATACAAACGGCATTGGCTCCTGCTTTCCTGAAGTTTTCGGCATCAGTATAACTTGTTGCCAAAGTGATGTCTGCATTCTTAAATACAGCACTTTCCAGCTGCCGGTGTTTTTTATCTGAACTTTTAGTTAATTTCAGATGTTTGTAGTAGGAGATCTCTGTCCATGGATCACGGAAATCGGCAATCCATTTCAGGTCCGGCATTTTGCTTTTAAGCCCCAAACCAATTAAATGCAGCGAGTGGGGAGGCCCGGACGTTACAATTGTATCTATTTTATTTTCTTTCAGGTATTTTTCTAAAAATGTAATGGATGGTTTTACCCAAAAAACTCTGGCATCAGGAATGAAAAAATTACCTCGTACCCAAATCGAAAGTTTAGATTTCCAACTTTGGTTTTTGCCTACATCAAATTGTCCGGCTTTGAATTTTTTATTGCTCTTATTCAGTTTTTCAGCCAGCTGATAAGGTTCCCAGATTTTGGTTCTTACCATCTCGATATTTTCAGGAATATCTTTCATCAATGTTTCGTCCAGCAATGGATAACTTGGATTTTCCGGGGTATAGATGATCGGTTTCCAACCAAAATCAGGCAGATATTTTGCAAACTTCAGCCATCTTTGAACACCAGGACCTCCCGCAGGAGGCCAGTAATAGGTGATAATCAGTATTTTTTTCTGTTCCATTTTCTTAGCTTAAATACTTTCTGTCATTCTGAACGAAGCGAAGCGCAGTGAAGAATCTCACGCTATCTCTTCATTGAGAAATTTCCAATCTGGATTGAATCCATTAATTAAGTTTTCTTTCTTTTGTCTGGTCCAGCCTTTTATTTGTTTCTCTCTATTTATTGCTGTCTCAATGTTGCCAAAATGTTCAAAATATATTAAATAAAAGCATTTATATCTTGAAGTGAAGCTTTTTTCAATAGCCTCAGGGTTTTTATGCCAATATAATCTGTTCTTTAAATCGTTGGTAACCCCTGTGTATAATACTGTTTTTATTTTATTAGTCAGTATGTAAACGTAGTAATTATGAGTGCCAAACGTTTTCATTTGAGATTCTTCATTACGCTATGCTTCATTCAGAATGACATTGCGCAACATTATTTTTATTATTTAAACACTTTGTTCAGCAGCAATTTCTTTTTTCCTGTTTTTGTTCATCCAGAAAATTCCAAATGCAGCCAACAGGATAAATAATCCGAATGAAAGAAGAGAAAGCCATTTCCCTTTTTCAATCACTTCAGGTTCGAAAACCATTCTAATATGGTGGTTTCCTGCCGGAACATGTACGGCACGAAGCAAATAATCTGCTTTGATGTATGGAACTTCTTTTTCATCTACCAGTACTTTCCATCCGTGTGGATAATACACTTCAGAGAATACAGCCAATTGAGGCGTCTTCGACTGGGATTTAAATTCAAGTTCGTTAGGCTGGTGTTTCGTAAGATTGATGAATGCGGTAGAATCTGCCTGAACAGGTTTGTTATCAAAATAAGATTTGTCAGATGAAGCAATAACAGCTGTTTTCTTATTGTCAATAGTCCCGATAGCTTTAATTTCCTGATTAGGAGTATCTGCAAATTTTAAATCACTTACAAACCATGCATTGCCATTGGCTTTTGGATTAGGAACAACCTGTGGCTGATCTGGTCCCCCGAAAATCATGTATTTGGCATTCAGTAAATTTAATACATTAGGCGTTTTTACACTGTCAATGCTGTTGATATATTCATTTAATACATCATCGTATCTTCTTAATTTTACAGCATGATAACCGCCAATAGAAGCTTTAAAATAAGAGGTATTGGTTTCGCTGGTTACGCCCAGTGTCTGGTTGTAGATTCTGTAATGTGTTTTATCTTTTTCAGCAATAGTTTCCAATGTTTTGTTGATATTGACATTGGATAAAATAGATTCAAGATTTGGATTTCCCTGTACTTTTTCAGCCAGAAGATCTGAACTTTCTGTCTGGAAAGGATTTTCAGCAAAGATTTTATCTACGTAGTTTTCGTCATTTAAATAACGTTTGTTTACCGTCCAAAGATCAAATAAACTGACAAGTCCAATCACTACCAAAGCAATATTCTGATTAAGCTTTTTCTTTAAAGTTAAGAATAACGCAGCTGCAGTAATCGCCACATAAATGAATGCTTTTATGGCATCTATTCTGAACAGTTTATATCTCTCATCTACAAGATAATCGAGTAGGAAAGGAGGGAAATAAGTCTTTTCATTTTCTGTCGCAAATCCTAGTAATGACTTTCCAAAGATTAAAAGAATCAATAAAAAACCTAAAGTTCCACCTCCTACATAAAGAAGGATTTTTTGCTTATACTCTTCAGTCAGCTTTTCATCTGTAAAAAATCTGTATAATCCCAGAATAGCGATTAACGGGAATAATAACTCTACTACAACCAGGATTGAAGAAGGTGCTCTGAATTTATTATAGAATGGCACGTAGTCGATAAAGAAATCAGACAATGGCATAAAGTTACTTCCCCAGGCCAGTAAAATAGTCAGAATGGAAGCTCCTAAAATCCAGTAACGGTATTTTTTCGAGGCAAAAAAGAATCCCAATAAAGCAAGAAAACAAACAATTGCTCCCTGATAGGCAGGTCCTGAAGTTCCCGGCTGGTCTCCCCAGTAAGTAACCCCGCTGAAACCTTTGGAAATTCTGTCCATTTCAGCCTGTGAACCCACATTTTCCTGAACCAGCTCCTGCACTCTGTTCATGATTTCTTTTCCTTCAGGTTCCTGGCTTCCGCCTCCCATTAATCTTGGAATGAAAAGGTTTAAAGTTTCCAGTTGCCCGTAGCTCCACATCAGCATACTCTCTTTATCCATTCCGGATTTTCCTGAAGTATGGCTGTCGTTATTTAAAATCTGCTTTCCACGAACCGTTTCTTTTACATATTCTGAATTGGCCATAATTCTTTGTGAATTCATTCCAACCCCGATAACACATGACGCTGCGATAATTCCTGATGAAATAAGGAAGTGCTTCATCGGTGTTTTTTTCTGGATGGCTCTGAACAGTTCAGAAAGGAATAAGAATCCTAAAGCAAGAAACAGATAATAGGTCATCTGCGGGTGATTGGCCGCGATCTGAAGCCCCATAAAAAGGGTCGTGACGATGAATCCCCAGATGTATTGTTTCCTGATATACACCAGTAAAATTCCGGCTAACAGCGGTGCGAAATATTCAATAGTATTTACTTTACCATTATGTCCGGCTGCAATAATAATATAAAAATAGGTGGAAAGTCCGAAGAAAGTAGCTCCCAAAAGAGCATATTTCCAGTTTCTGACCACTACCATTCCCAAAAGGAAAAAACCTGCAAACAGCAGGAAGAGATAATTAACCGGCCTTGGCAGGAAATTCAGATTGCTGTCGATTTTTTTGATGATATCACCTTTGAACTGGCTTCCCATCTGATAAGTCGGCATTCCCCCAAACATGGAGTCACTCCAATAGGTTTCATTTCCGGTATTGGCTCTATAGTCGAGCAGTTCTTTTGCTCCTCCTCTGTACTGTACGATATCATGCTGGAAAAGCTGTTTCCCTGAAAATACAGGAGTGGAATATAAAAATGCTAAAACTATAAATACTACTAATGAAATTGCAATATAAATTAAGTTTTTATTTTTTGCCATGCTGGTTATTATCTTTTATTTCTTGGAATTTTTACCTTTTGTCATTACTCTCTTTCACCTCTTCGTAGTCTACCGTTTCAGCATCCCACTTAAGGTTCTTTTTGTTATTCTTATTCGAGTTGTTGATGTCCTGCTGCCCGTTGTTTTGATTATTGTTATTAAAACGATAACTATAGAATGTCTTAAAGAAAATTCTTTTCAGAATATTCCAGACAAAGAAAATAATAATGGCAGTGAGTACTAACTCAAGAATGTACTTCATAATTTTTTTGTTTAAAGTTCAGGGTTTAAAATTTAGATTTTAAACCCTGAATGTTTATTCAAGTTATTTAGCAGATGGGTTGACCATTACCGAAGAATTGGAAACGCTCTTCATAGACTGAGACTGCTTTCCATCTGAAATGGTTTCTATCTGAGTTGTTTTTACGTTGATATTCTGGTTGGTTATCCAGCCTGTGCTTTCGTCAAACTTAATGGTTCCGTTCTGAACAAGCTCACTGCTCAGGCTGTGGGTGATAGGTCCCTGAGTTTTCTTTTCTGTTTTCTTGGGAATACCTCCGGTTACTGCAATTTCTGCAGCTCCGTTTCCTAAGCTTTTCATTACATAATTGGAGGTTACTTTAACAGCTCCGCTAGCGTCAGCATTTTCAGAAGTTGACCATTTTTCTCCGATTTTAACTCCTTTTTTAGGAATAATCATCAGGTTTTTATGAAACTGGTCTTTCAGTACTTTTTCGTTGAATGACTGCTTAAGACTTGCTACTACGCTTGCTTTTTCATTGGCATCTTTGATAAGTGTACCCACTGCGTTACCCACTTTTGTGTAAACAGCATCAAATCCTGTAATAGAAATCACATTCCCTTTTGTATCCATCTTCATCTGAAGTTTGTTTCCGGTAAGCGCTTTGTTGACGTTCCAGATCATTTTAAGATCATCTTCTTTAGGAAGAGGAAGTTTGGTGTCTACTACTACCGTTTTTCCCTGTGCCGACTGAGAGCTTCTCTTTGCTACAAGGTTAAGGGTCATTTCATATACGTTTCCTTTGATGTCATCCACTACAAAATTCATTTCATCTGTAGATTCGCTGGTAGCGGTGATGGATTTCCCCTGAGGGTCAGTCATAGTCTTCACATCTCTCTGATAAGTGGTAAGAGGATATGTTTTACCTTTTTCCAGCTTGAAAGTCTGTGTAATAACTCCCGCAGAATCTTTGATAGCCGGGTTTTCTGAAACTTTCGCTACAGAATCAGCAGGAACTTCTACCGTTACTGTTTTTCCGGTTTTAGGATCTACTTTCGTTATTTTTGCTGTTTCTTTTTTACAAGATACAAGAGCTATTGATGATATAAGCGCAAGCGCTGCAATATTCTTCATTCGATTTTTTTAACTTTATTTTTTACTACTGTTTCTTAATATATTATCTGCAATATCATGCAGTTTCCCCTGGGATTCTCCATCCGATTCATTGGAAAGTACAACGACTCCCATATTTTTTGACGGATATATCTGCAGAACACTTGAAAAACCAAATGTACCCCTGTATGATAAACGGTTTGCGTTCCGTCTTCATAAGTGTGCAGCCTCCAATACAATCCAATGGCATCTCCTTTATTATTTACAAGAGGAGTATGGGATGCTTTTACATACATATTACTCTCGCCGAGATGATACTGCATATATTTCACGAGATCCCCCGTGGTGGACATAATTCCACCGGCAGGAGCAAAGATTGTTGTGAAATTTTTCGGCATTATCTTTCCTTTTTCGTTATAACAAGTCAATAGCTGTGCAGAATTCGTACCAACAATGGTCTGATTCATTTTCAAAGGCTTTGTAATATACTCTGACAGGAGATCTGCATAACTTTTATGGTACACTTTTTCCAGGATATCCCCGGCGATCTGTGTTCCGACATTGGAATATTTATACTCTGTTCCGGGTACAAAATCTACTTTAGCCTGATGAAGATCTTCATAAAATTTTTTCCTTGAATAGTTCTTATAAAAATCAGACAGTGCCAGGGCAACAGAGTCCATTGGTTTTTTGAATGTTTCAGACTGATCCGGCAAAAACTGTGGCAGCCCCGATGAGTGATTGGTAAGAGTGCCAATCGTTATCGGGTACTTTTCAAATTCCAGATTAGGATAATTGCCATCCAGATATTTTCGGATATCGTCATCCATTTTGATTTTTCCATCTACTAAAGCATGAGCCAGAAGTGTTCCTGTAAAAGTTTTGGTGATAGATGCAATCTCGTACAGACTTTTAGAGGTCGGAAGTTCTGATTTCCCTATTTCTGTTGTCCCATAATTATAAAAATAACTTTTACCATCTTTGAAAATGCCTATTGAAATTCCTACACGTGCAGGATCCTGCATATAAGCAACAGCTTCTTTCTGAACCATCTTATCAAGATCAGTGGTAAGACGGTTGTCTGTTGCTATTTTTTTTGCCTGGGCGTTAAAAGCCAACGGGACAAAAAATAAGGGTAAAAGTGATTGTATTTTCATGGTTTACGGATTGGGTATCACGGACATTTTCTGTCTCACCGCTTCATACAAAATCGCTCCACATGCTACAGAAACATTCAGGGATTGGGTTTTTCCTTCAATAGGAAGTTTTATTTTTTCATCCGCATGATGCAATACTTCTTTAGAAATTCCGGTTTCCTCATTTCCCATAACAATAGCACACGGCTCAGTCATATTAACATCATAGATTAACTTCTGAGCTTTTTCACTGGCTGCATATACGGAAATTCCGCTTTGCTGAAGGAAGTCTACCGTGTGGGCAAGATTGTTTTCCTTACATATTTTGATATTATAGATTGCTCCGGCAGAAGTTTTTATCGCATCGGAATTGATAGGAGCGGCTCCTTTTTCAGGAATGATAACTGCATCTATTCCTACGCATTCCGCTGTTCTGCAGATGGCTCCAAAGTTTCTAACATCAGTAAGTCTGTCCAGAATTAAAAGGAAAGGTGTTTTACCCTGCTCGAATAACTGTGGAACAATATCCTCCACTTTATGAAACGGTACGTCCGAAATAAAAGCAACCACACCCTGGTGGTTTTTTCTTGTAAAACGGTTCAGTTTTTCAACCGGAACATAATTGGGACGGATTTTATTTTTCGCTAAAATGGCTTTTAATTCAGCATAAATAGGACCCTGAAGTGCATTCTGCACAAAGATCTTGTCAATCGTTTTTCCCGCTTCAATTGCTTCAATCACGGGACGCAGCCCGAAAATAAAATCGTCTTTCATTGAAAATGTATTATATAGTTATAGAGTGAATGGTCAATCGTGAATTTTACTTTGTAAGTCAATGGGTTGGATGCCTATTCACTTCTGACCATTGACTTGCGTAGCAAGATTTACTATCTCCCTTTCTCTCCTAAAATTGCTCTTTTTTGTGCCATCACATATCCATAGTGAAGGGTTTCGTGCATATTGTTGAAGATGATGGCATCCTGGATGCTTTTCAGATCCATTCCGAAACTTGTGGTGTAAGGAGTGTAGTCTGAGAAGAAATCACTGTCATAATCCTTCATTAAAATCTTTGAAGTTTCGGTAAGTAAAAACTCTAAATCTTCCACTTCTGATTTCTGAACATTTAAGTTGGGTAAAGTCCCTTTCTTATAGGTTTCAATCCAATACTTGTCTATACGGAAAGGATTTCCGCTCAGGTAATAGTGCAGTAGTTGCTGTGTGGCAACAGTATGGGCAATATTCCAGTAAATATTGTTGTTGAAACCATCCGGAATCAGGATCAGATCTTCATGAGATGTGTTCTGAAGGATATCTAAAAGGTTTTTTCTTACCTGTCTGTGTGCTTGAAAATGATAATTCATTTTGCAAAATTTTTAATCACCAAAAATAGTTTAATAAACTGGAAATGACAATTTTTTTGGGTAGAGGATTGAAGTTAAAATTTTTTAACTATTGAAAAAAAGAGTGAATTAAGGTGGTTTTTTAACAAATTCTTATCGAAATCGGAATGTTTTTATATTAAGCTGTGCAGGATGGTTAATATAAAAACCCTCCTGAGGGAAGTTTCAGAGAGGGTTTTATTATTTTGTTTACAAATTTTACCTGAAGTTATTTTTTTATGATTTTGTGTATAAAAGTTGTTCCGTCTTTTAAAACAATATGTAAAAAATAGACTCCTGTGCTGTATGAGGAAAGATCTATTCTGTTCTCTTTATAAGTTTCGGAAAGTTTTCTTCCTTCTATATTGAAAAGACTTATTGAACTGGCCTCTACTTTTGATTTTATATTCACAAAGTCAGATGTAGGGTTGGGGTAAATATTCACATCCACTGTGTTGATCTCTTTTACATTCAATGCTGTATTGCTTTTTCCTTGCATGTAAACTGATAACCTGACTTCTCCCTGTTGTTGATTGAAAACGGCAGTTGGAATTGTGTGTTTCAAGGTGTGATTCCCCGCAGTTAAGCTGGGCAGTGTAAATTCTCTGATAGGGACAGAATTTCCCGGACACCAGTTATTCCAGGAGGTCCAATCAGCAAAAGTTTTTGGAGTAGAACCGTAGATTCCGTTTCCTTGGGTATTGTATACACGATAGGGTTCACATGAAATTCCTCCGGGAGTATAGGTGAGAACCTGTACATCATCTATATAGGTATAGTTTTGTCTTCTTACATATTCTTCGCCGCCATTGTTGGCCCCATGGGGAGTAGAAATTACAAAAAAGCGGGCATTTGTAACAGGGCTTGGCAGATTAAAAGTAACAATTCTAACCGTTTCTCCGGTAACATCGGTGCTGTTGTAATTATTAAGACTGCTGTAAGTTAGAAGAGGTAAAAGATTATTGCTGTCTGCAGGTGTTGCTCCCGTATCCGTTGAGAAAAAAGTAAGGGTTCCTGAAAACACATCAGTTCTGTTTGTACAGCCTGAAACCTGGGTTTGTGCTGCATAGGGAACTCCGAAAACATCCAGCTCTATGTAAAGATCATACATGCCTCGCAATGCTGTATCATGAAATACACTGTATAAATTGCTGACATCATAAGTATAGGGAACTTCTGAAGGAGTTTTGTTTTTATTCATGAAAGGAGTAATATATCTGCCTATTTCTATTCTTTTGACATTAGTGTCATTGATCGTATAAGTAGCTTGATTTTTAGGAACCATTGATAAAAAGACTTCTCCAAGACGGTCGTAATTGTCACACAATGCAGCTATGGTTACCCGCATCGCAATCTTGGCTTTGAAAGAGTCTAATTCGGAGTCAGTAAGCTTTCTTGTGTATCTTGCGTTAGTCAGCCTGGTTAAACCGGCGGGCGTAGGGTTGGATACTGTAGCTGCATAACCGTCATAATAGACAGCATCTGAAATCACATTGGTCATTGTCGTTTGGGCGAAAACGAGGTTGGTAATCAAAAAACTCGAAAAGAATAGCTTTTTATACATGTTATTGATGTTTAGTGTAAATATATGAAATGTTTATTAAAATTACCTTTAGTTTGTTTTATTTTTATGTTTTTGTCTTTATTTGTTGTTAAATGTTTATTATTTTTAATTCTAATTAATTTTTTGGTTAAATTATTTATCAGTATTGAATTATGTGATGAAATGTTTTTTTTATTGCTATAATTAAAGTATTTATTATTAAATTGGCATTGTATTTTACATAAATGTTATTAATAATGAAAAGAATTTTACTTTTATCTTTGTTTTTTATATTTGAGGTGATGGGTGCACAAATCAATATCAATATTGGAAGTTCAAATGTTGGTGTTGCTCCGGTAAGCAGCTTTTTTTCCTATTCTTATGTACAGCAGATATATCCTAAGCAGGAACTTAACGCCAATGCTGCAGGTAATATTACAGGCCTTACATTTTATGTGGATTCTTCCTCTACCCTTACTGAATCTTCAAACTGGACAGTATATCTTGGACATACGTCAAAAACAAGTTTTGTTTCAGGAACGGACTGGATTCCTGCTGCACAGTTGACGCAGGTATTTACAGGAGCTGTTACCAAAAACAATAATAAGGTTGAAATTGTTTTTACTACACCGTTTGCGTATAATAATACTGATAATCTGGTTATTGCAGCAAAAGAGAATTCTCCGAATATCGATATTAATAATTTTGATGAAGTCTTTCATGTATATCCTCATATCCCTTATTCAACTCTATATTATAAAGGAGATCGTGCAGTAGTGAATATTGCATCTCCTCCTGGAGGAATTAGAGCGGATTATAAATCGTCAGTTACAATTTCTGGTCTTACACCAAGTGCAGCTCCTGCCTGTCCTTTTGTTGTTTATCCAGTAAATAATGCTCAGAACATCTCTTTGTTGCCTAATTTCAACTGGCTTCCGGTTTCAGGTGCTACATCCTACAAAGTTTCATTGGGAACAAGTTCTGGAAGCTCTGATATTATTAATCAGCAAACCGTATCCGGAAATAACTTTACCCCTTCCATGGCGCTTACAGCCGGAACAACTTACTATTTAAAAGTGACATCAGTTTCCGGGAATACAGAATCTTTAGGATGCTCAGAACTTGTTTTTAAAACTATACCTCCAATACCTGTAAATGATGCATGTACTGGAGCATTGCAGGCATCGGTATTTCCATACTCTTATACCCAGAATGATGCAGTGTCTACCACTAATAATGCAGGAAATATAAGCGTATGTACAAGCAATGGAGATACAGGAATGAATGACGGGACATGGTTTAAACTGACTGGTGATGGAAGTCAGTATACGATTAAAGTGACTATGCCTTCTGGCAGCAGCTATGATCCGCAGATAGGAGTATATAGTGGCAGCTGTAGTAATTTATCATGTACCGGGACTGTAGATAGCGGCGGTGGAGGTACCGCAGAAACGCTTACTATTACCACGGTATCGGGAACAAATTATTTTATAAATGTTGGAGCTTATGAAGATAATACTGATGCTCCTGAAAATATATTCACCATTATAATAACCAAGCTTTAAGATTAAATAATCAAGTTTATGATTAAAAAATAAAAATGTTGCAAAAGTAATTTTGTGACATTTTTTTATGGATAATGGGAGGAAACAAGTGAGTGGTTTTATGAAGGGAATTTGAATTTCTTGATTTATTTATACATAAGAAATTCAACGTTATAGCTTTAGATATCTTGTCAATCCCGGATTTTTAACAAACTTTAACTCAAAAATGGCATTTATTATGTTGATTAATGCAAGTATTTATCAGAAATTTACCACTTATTTTAAATCAAGCTATGTCAGAGATATATCAAGCTGAAGATATCCGCCAATTGACGGAAAAAGTAAAAGAAAAAAACTACTTATTTACTCTTCTGAGACAGGAAATCAACAAAGTTATTATTGGACAGGAATACATGGTAGACCGTCTTTTGGTAGGGCTTTTGGGAAATGGACATGTTCTTCTTGAAGGAGTACCGGGACTGGCTAAGACCTTAGCGATAAAAACATTGGCAGATGCTGTTCATGGAGATTTTTCAAGGATTCAGTTTACGCCGGATTTACTTCCTGCAGACGTAGTGGGAACGATGATCTTCAATATCAAAGACAATGATTTCTCTATAAAAAAAGGACCTGTATTTGCGAACTTTGTTCTGGCGGATGAGATCAACCGTGCGCCGGCGAAAGTGCAATCAGCGCTTCTGGAAGTCATGCAGGAAAAACAGGTGACCATTGGTGATGAAACCATGAAGCTTCCAAAGCCGTTCCTGGTATTGGCAACACAAAACCCGATTGATCAGGAGGGAACTTACCTGCTGCCTGAAGCACAAAGCGACCGTTTTATGCTGAAGTGTACCATAGATTATCCTGCTTTTGAAGATGAAAGACAGGTGATGAGAATGGTTTCAACATCACATCAGCCAACAGTGAAACCTGTAATCTCCCTTCAGGATATTGTAGATGCAAAAGAACTGATCAATCAGATTTATCTCGACGAGAAAATTGAAAAATATATTCTGGATATGGTGTTCGCAACACGTTATCCGGAAAATTACGGTCTTTCTGAACTTAAGAATTATATCAGCTTCGGAGCTTCTCCAAGAGCATCCATCAACCTTGCTATTGCTTCAAGAGCTTATGCATTCTTAAAAGGAAGAGCATTTGTCATTCCGGAAGATGTAAAAGCATTGGCAAAAGATGTATTGAGACACAGAATGGGATTGACCTTTGAAGCAGAAGCGGAAGAGATCACAACTGAGGAAATTATCAATAGAATTTTAGCAAAAATACAGGCACCATAATGAGTGATGTGATCATAAGAAAAGCAGTTCAGCAGGACTGTGCTGCTATGCTGGATTTGATAAAAGAATTGGCAGAATATGAAAAAGCGCTGCATGAAGTAACCGTGACTTTAGAGGATTTTACTCAGGATGGTTTTGGTACTTCTCCTGTTTGGGGAGCTTTTGTAGCGGAATATGAAGGAGAAATAGTTGGAATATCCCTGTATTACGACAGATATTCAACCTGGAAAGGAAGAAGGCTGTATCTTGAAGATCTTGTAGTCACTGAAAAGCTAAGAGGAAAGCAGATTGGAAAAAAATTATTTGATGCAACACTGGAATATGGTCAAACCAATAATTACAGTGGAATGGTGTTTCAGGTATTAAACTGGAATGAGCCAGCCATCAATTTTTATAAAAAATACAACACAAAGTTTGACAATGAGTGGTCGAACGTATCCATTGAGTTTAATGACTAACCCAAAACCCGGATACCTCACCCAATATTAAACTTTGAATCTTAAACCTTGAATTTTGAATTCGTCTATGCAGATAAAAGATATTGTAAAAAAAGTAAAGCAGATTGAAATCCGTACCAGAAAAAAGACGGAGGCTGCTTTGATGGGGCAATATCACAGCGCTTTTAAAGGGCAGGGGATGACTTTCTCTGAAGTTCGTCCTTATCAGTTTGGAGATGAGATCAGAAGAATCGACTGGAATAAAACCGCACGTTTCCGTGAGCCTTTCGTAAAAGTAATGGAAGAAGAAAGGGAACTGACAATGATGATTCTTGTGGATATTTCCGCTTCCATGGATTATGGAACAAAAGTCCAGCTGAAAAGGGAATATGTAGCCGAAATTGCTGCCAGTTTAGGATTTTCAGCGGCTGGGAATAATGATAAAGTAGGATTGATCCTGTTTGCTGATAAAGTATATAAAGTCATTCCTCCTCAAAAAGGAAGAAAACATATCCTTTCTATTATCAGCAATATTCTCACTGCAGATTATGTTCCTGCAGAATCTAAAATAGACAAGGCAATGGAATATATGATGGGAATTTTTAAAAGAAAATCTCTGGTATTTCTGTTTTCAGATTTTGAGGATGCCTATGATTCCAAAATGCTGAGAGTAGCTTCCAAGAAACATCAGTTGCTGGGAATGAGGATTTATGATGAGAAAGATAATGAGATTCCTGATGTCGGATATGCCCGTTTACTTGACGTAGAAACCGGAAAAGAGATCTGGGCCAATACTTCCAGTGCAAGATGGCGGTATACCTTCGCAGAAGCTCAAAAACAAAAACTCAGAGCGCTGGAAGAAGACTTCGCCAACAGCTCTGCCAGTTTTATGAATATCAATACCGGTTCGGATTATTCAAAATTATTGTATAATTACTTTCAGAAAAAATAACATCGGGCTGAGCCCGTAACTAAAAAACATCAGGCATTTTGCCATATTATTTAACATTGAGAAAAATACTTTTAATATTATCTTTTCTGATCTGTGCAAATGCTTTTTCACAGATATTATCCTCTAACGTAGAAAAGAAAACCCTTGCTTTGGGGGAGATCAATCACCTTACTATAAAGATTGATAACCTTAATGAGCAGCAGGTAACTTCAGCAGCCAAAAATGAGCTGCTCCCTTTTCATTTTGAAGAAACCAAAGACAGTATCGGACAAACGGCTAACACCTATGAGAGAAAGATAGAATTTGCTGTTTTTGAAGAAGGGAAATTTACCATTCCGGAACTGGAATTCAAAGTGGGGGACAGAATACTTAAAACGATTCCTTACGAAATAGATGTTATTAATACAGCTCAAAAAGCAGATCAGATTAATGACATCATGAATAATAAGCAGGTGAAACTTGAACCCAAAGATTACTGGGAGCTTTATAAGTTTTATATCCTTGCTGCATTGGCTGGTATTGCACTGGTTATTGCCATTATTATGTTTGTAAAATGGGGAAGAAAATCGAAGAGTTCTCCTGTAGTGGCAACCAACCAGACCTTAAAAGAGCTCGACTCTCTTAAAAAGAAAAAATATATTGAAGGAGGAAACTTCCGTTCGTTTTATGTGGAACTGATCGATATTTCCAGAACCTTCATTACAAAACAATACCGCCTTCCGGCAGATGTACTTCTTACCGATGATCTGATTGAGGTTATGAAAAAAAATAATACCATCTCGCAGGACAACGAAAAAATAATAGAAGATGTTTTCCTTAGGGGAGACCTGGTGAAATTTGCCAAGACCTTCCCGGATCAGGAAACCATGGAAAGAGATTTTGCCAATATCAGGGATTTTGTGAAAAGATCATCCAAAGATTTAGAATTCGAAAACTTAAGAAAGGATGTTTAATTTTGAGTTTTACAGCCCATGGTTTTTGCTGCTTTTTCTGCTGTTTATTCCACTTTTAATTAAAGATATTGGAAAAAATAAAAGGAAAGGTATAAAAGTTCCTACCGTAAAAAATATGGATCACAGCGGGAGTATCCAGGGTGTGCTTTTTTTGCTGAAAATATCAAAATATATCATTCTTTCTGCGTTGATTATTGCGATGGCAAGACCGAGAACGTTTACCATTTCTCAGGACAGAGATGATACAAAGGGAGTCGATATTATGTTATCCATTGATGTTTCTCTAAGTATGCTGGCGAAGGATCTGAGCCCGGACAGAATTACCGCCCTGAAAGATATTGCCGTAAAATTTGTTCAGAAACGCCCGAATGACAGGATAGGAGTGGTAGCATATGCTGCAGAAGCGTTCACAAAAGTTCCGGTAACCTCAGATCATCAGGTGGTGATTGATGAAATTAAAAATCTGAATTCTGCAGGTCTTGAACCCGGAACGGCTATAGGAGAAGGACTTTCCGTTGCAGTGAATCATTTGATTAAAAGTAAAGCCAAAAGTAAAGTGGTGATCCTGATGACGGATGGGGTAAGCAATATTCAGAATGCGATTCCTCCACAGGTTGCTGCCGAACTGGCAAAAAATAATAATATAAAGGTATATTCAATCGGAATTGGAACCAATGGTTATGCACTGATGCCGACATCGCAGGATATTTTTGGTGATCTTATTTTTACTGAAACAGAGGTGACGATTGATGAAAATACCTTGAGAGAAATAGCTCAGACAACAGGAGGCAGATATTTCAGAGCTACTTCAAACAGCAGCCTGGAAGAAGTATACAATGAAATCAACCAATTGGAAAAATCTGATGTTAAGGTTTCCAAGCTGTACAATTATGAAGAGTATTTTAAAATATTCCTTTGGATTGGGCTTGCTATGTTGGTGCTGGATGCATTGTTGAGATGGGTGTTTTATAAAATTTTAAGCTGATGAGTTGGTCTTTAGGAAATTATTGGTATTTATTTTTACTGTTGCTTCTGCCGCTGTTAGCTTCTTTTTTGGTCCGTTTTTTACAATGGAGAAATAAAAAAAGAGAAATTTTTGCTGCCAGCCAGTTTCACGAGAATTTATTCGAAAAAAGATCAGGATTTACAAAGTTTTTTCCTGCATTATATTTATTGGGAACATTATTTCTGATATTTTCTATCATAGATCTTCTGAACGGTTCTGAAGAAGTGAAAAGTACCCAGAAACTGAACAATGTCATCTTTATGCTGGATGTATCCAATTCTATGAATGCTGAAGATATAGATCCAAGCCGTCTGACAGAGGCTAAAAACCTGATGCTGGCTACCATGAAGAAAATGAATAATGACAAAGTAGGTATAGTGATTTTTGCTGGGAATGCCATGTCTATTATGCCTCTTACAACGGATTATAATTCTGCGGAAACTTATATCAGTGGTATTGAAACCAGCTCTATGCAGATTCAGGGAACAGATTTTCTGAAAGGAATGCAGGCAGCTGCTGAAAAATTTAAAAATGTAAGCAAAGGATCCAGAAAAGTGATTCTGCTGAGTGATGGTGAAGATAATGAAGGAAATGATAATGCTGCCATCAGATTAGCTAATAAAGAAGGAATAAGCATTACTTCTGTAGGAGTGGGCACAGATGAAGGTGCTCCGGTTCCTGAATATGTGTTCGGACAGCTGATGGGGTATAAAACCGATGCCAACGGAGGTACGGTAATTTCAAAAAGGCAGACGGAAGCATTAAAGAAAATGGCGGAATCTACAGACGGAACTTATATTGACGGAAATAATATCAATGAAGCTCCGGACAGAATTGTAGATGCAGTGAATAAAAAATCTGCCGGTGCGGAGACTATGGTGAAATCACAGAATGCCAATCATTATTATCAGTATTTTCTTGCAGTATCTCTTCTGTTTTTCTTTTTAATTTATATTTTTAATCCTAAAAAAGATTTTAATGTGTAGAATTCCTTTATTTATAGAAGAAATTCTACAAGTACTTTAACCGAACTTTAACAAATAAAACTCTGTTTCTTAACATATAAAGGAATAATTTTGCAAGTGATGAATACTAAAATCATATTTTTATCGTTTATTGTTGCCATTTCGTTCTCAGGCCTGATGTTTGGGCAGGAAAGCTATAAGAATTTAGTGTATGAAGGCAATCAGAAATTTGACGGTAAAGATTATGAAGGTGCCTCTTCAAAATATATGGAAGCGATAAGATCCAATGATAAAGATTTTACCGCTCACTATAACATGGGGAATGCATTGTATAAAAGTAAAAAATACGAAGAAGCAAAGGCTGAGTTTGAAAAAGCAGAAAAACTTTCACAGACACTGCCTGATAAAGCAGCTGCTCTTCATAATTTGGGGAATGCTTATATGCAGATGAATCAGCCGGAAAAAGCGGCCGACTATTATAAAAAAGCTTTGAAGCAGGACCCCCACAGCGAGGTAACCAGAAAAAATTATGAGATTGCCAAACTGAAAGAGAAAGAAAAACAACAGCAAAAAAAGGAACAAAATAACTCAGGAAAAGGTGGCGGCGGAAATGATCAGAACAAAGGGGATGATCAGAAAGGCGACAAAGACAAAAAACAGGATCAGGGTAACGGCCCGCAAAACGAAGGTAAAAGTGACCAGGGTGACAATCCTAAGCAGAATCAAAATAATGAAGGCAGAATGCCCAAGAATCTTGAAAATGCGATCTTAGATAAAATAAACGAAAAAGAAAAAGAAACCGCCAGAAGAATTTTAAACAAAAATTCTTATTCGATGCCTGAAAGCAACGAGAAAGATTGGTGATGCAGCATAAATTGATTTACATATTGCTAACGCTGGCATCCGTAATTACTTACGGACAGGTAAATCTATCTATGGATGCAGATAAAACCGAATATGCAGGTAAGGATATCATCAACCTGACCATCGTTCTTGAACTTAACGGTAGTGATCTTGTACAGCAGACAGGTTTCCAGCTTCCGGATCTTTCAAAATTTAATATTATAGGAAGCGGCTCTGTTACGAATACCGTGATTGATCCTGCTACCAATACTTTAATTACCCAGAAAGTTTCCAGAATTGCGCTTGAACCAAAGAAAAAGGGAAAAATAAAAATTGGTTCCGTTCTCGTTACCGTCAACAACAGAATTTATAAAACAGAACCTTTTGATGTCAATATCCGTGATATTGTCGACAGAAGATCTCTGGCCACAAATACTTCCAATGATGTTTATCTGAACATGGAAATTGATGATCGGGATGTCTATCAGGATCAGCCTACTGTAGCTGTTCTGAGAGTGTATTCAAGAAATATGGATAACCTGAGAAAGGTGAAAAATATCCACCTTCCGCAGCAGGACAATATCAACGTGCATCCTATTAATTTTAATAAGTCTGAGATAGATCCGTCCGGATATGGAAATATGCCTTCGCAGGTTCTGGCCATGTTTATGGTTTTTCCTAATGAAGCAGGATATGTAGAAGTTCCCGGAGTATCTGCTTCAGTAAGTACCTATTCCAATAAAACAAAAATTGTTTCCAATAAAGTCAGAATCAACGTAAGAAAGCTTCCTGAAGGAGCTCCAGAATGCTTTAAAAATGCTGTTGGAAACTTTAATGTAAACGTATACAATGCTTCCAAAGAAAAACCGGAAGCCAAAAAGCCTCTGAATGTAGTGGTGAAAGTTTCAGGTGAGGGTAATTTACCTGATATGGAACTTCCTAAGATTGCCGCCTCTCCGGATTATGAAGTTTTTGCCCCGAAAATTACCTCAAAAGTTGCTCCGGGAACTTCCGGAATGAAAGGTGAAATCCTGGCTAATTATTTGATTATTCCTAAAAAATCAGGAGTAATTTCAATTAAAACG
The DNA here is from genome assembly GCF_036362765.1 of Chryseobacterium sp. CP-77. Lineage (NCBI taxonomy): Bacteria > Pseudomonadati > Bacteroidota > Flavobacteriia > Flavobacteriales > Weeksellaceae > Chryseobacterium > Chryseobacterium sp. CP-77. The sequence continues at coordinate 2,084,818 of NZ_CP143637.1, read as the reverse complement.
GAACAATTTGCTTTCTTTGATCCTGAAAGCAAAGAATACGTAGATCTTGGACAGAAAACACTGGATCTGAATGCATTTTCCCACGACCAGATTTTGGAAGCACGTTCTACAGTGGAGAAAGTAAATGAATATACCAATAACCTTTTGGAGACGGTAAATACTCCGGTATTAAAAACCACTTCTTTTAAAGTAAAAGAAAAGAGCAAATTCCACTGGAATATTCTTCTGACCAATATTGCTATTCTGATCAGCTTATTTGTTGCGTATCTGCTATTTAAAAATTGGCAAAAAAAACGTACATTAGTTAGGGAAACTGTACCTTCAAAACCTTTAGGTTCAGTGGCCGAAACGGAAAAGGAGATCAGAGAATTGATGAAAACAGATATCAATGATTATTTTGGATATCTGGAAAACCTTAAAGATAACGGAGAGTATGAAAAGTTCTTTGCAACTCTGGAAGAACTGGATGAGGAAGTAAGAAGCCAGTATTTCCAAGGCTCTACTCCTGAGTTTAAGACTTTTCTTGAAAAACACAAGGGTTCTTCAGTTGCAGATGAATACAGCAGACTGCAGCAGAAAGTTCAGATGGAAAAATACAATCCTGTGAAATCTGCTGAAGCTTTGGAAGAACTTTTGAAAACTATTGTTAATTTATATTCACAAATTAGCAAATAGTCAGTTTATTTTCATATTTTTGCGAAATTTTTAATTACAAAGAGATGGAAATTTTTGATGGTTTTTCTTTTAAAGAGATTGTTACCAGCTTTATGGTTCTTTTTGCCGTTATCGATATCATCGGCTCAGTTCCTATTATCGTAAGCCTTCAGCAGAAGTTCGGACAGATTGAAGCCGGAAAGGCTGCCATTACTGCCGGAGCAATTATGATCGTTTTCCTGTTCGTAGGAAATAAGATTCTGAAGCTTATCGGAGTTGATGTAAATTCCTTTGCCATTGCCGGAGCTTTTGTGATTTTTGTCATAGCCCTGGAAATGATTTTAGGAATTGAAATCAATAAAACCACTGAAGCAAAGGCTGCATCCATTGTACCCATCGCATTTCCGCTGGTTGCAGGAGCTGGAACCCTAACAACCGCACTGTCTCTGCGAGCTGAATTTCATGATATTAATATTATCTGTGGAATCATTCTTAATACAATTTTCGTATATTTGGTGCTGAAATCAGCGAAATGGCTGGAGAAGAAAATTGGGGATGCTACTTTGATGATCCTTCAGAAAGTTTTCGGAATTATCCTTTTGGCAATTTCAATTAAATTATTCACCGCAAATTTTGCTCAACTCGTGCAAAATTATATTAATTTTTAAGAGTCATGAAGAAGTTTTATAAAGTATTTTTAGTACTGTTTATCGTATTCATCGCCATCAATCTTTATGCTATCAACTGGCAAGCGACAGATATCCTTGGAGATGAAGATAACATCAAGTTTGTATTCTCTGCTGGCGCTGCTGCCATAGGCCTTATCCTGCTTTTTGTAATGGATACCTGGAGCAGAATCGGTGTAAAGAAATAAATTGACTATTTCAATATAGATATAGACCTCTTTCTTTTGAAGGAGGTTTTTGTTTTTTAGGTAGCAGCGATTAGGAATAAGGGATTAGAAATTAGGTGTCTTAAATGCAATATTGGTTTTTATATTCAATAGGAACGGGCTTTAGCCCGTTCAAAAGAAGGAAATATATTCCATTGGCTTTAGCCAAAACTTATAATTATCGCAATATTCTCGCTTAGGTTTTTATGAATGGTCATGAACTCGTTTTTACTCAGTAAAAAAATGCGCGCAAACATCCGTGAAAATCTGCGGAATCTGTGGGGAAATCTAAAAATATCAGGAAATAACCAGGTTTTTCAATATCGCTTCAGACTTCAGTTCTGTTTCTCTCCATTCCTTTTCCGGATCACTTTGAGCTGTTATTCCGCCTCCTACAAAAACATGTACCGAGTCTTTATAAAGTCTTGCGCAACGCAGATTGACAAAGTACAGAATACTCTCATCCGTTTCAACCTTGATATAACCCGCATAAAATTCACGGGGAAATTTCTCATATTTACGGATATTTTCGTTACAAAAATCTTTTGGAATACCGCAGACTGCAGGAGTAGGGTGCAGATCTTTGATAATTTTATCAAGATCTTCAGGTTGTATACTCGTTTTAAAATCTGTTCGTAAATGTTTGATATTACCGGAAATATGATCATAGGTTTCCGATTGTTCTACATGGTCAGAATAGTTTTTAAGAATATCCTCAATGTAAGCAGTAACCGGCTTTTGTTCTTCAATCTCTTTTTCAGACCATTCCTCAGACACAGGAAGAGTTCCGGCAAGAGCCATGGTTTCAAATTCGTGAGTCGTTTTATTAAACTTCCCTAATACTTCTGAGAAAGCTCCCATCCATGCATTTTTTCCATCATTAAACAGATATCTGAAAGCATTGGGGTAAGTATCACATACATTTTTGAAGCTCTTTTTATAATCGATGGAACTAAAGTCTTTGAAAATCTTTCTTCTGGAATAAACCAGCTTTGGCAGGTGATTTTCTTTAATTACTTCGATCACTTTCTGTAATGTTTCGCAGTATTCTTCTTTTGTTTCGGCAGAAGAATTTGTAGAATCACTGATCAGGTTTTCGTTGGTAACAGAAATATGGGCAAATTCAACAGCATCTATTTCACGAATTCCTCCGCTGAAGCTGATTTGATCTAGGCCGTTATAAGAAAAAAAGTTGACAGCATTTTTTGTATTATTTTCATCAGCAGACAGGAGTCTCTCGTCAAAAGGAAGTTTGAAATAAATCATGAGTTATGAAAGATTTTGAAAAATCATCATGGAATACATAGAAATTCCCGTTGTGATTTTCCTTTTTACAAAGGTATTACTAGTCTTAAAGATGTCAAAATAAAAAGAGCTTAAATTTAATTTAAGCTCTTTATTTTTTATGTTGCTGCAACTTATCTGTGAATAATATTATTCGTCATTGTAGTATGATTAATCAAAACGCCTTTTTCATCACGGATTTCAATTTCAGAGACATGCATGGTTTTGCCTTTTCTGATAAAACGTGCGGTAGCGGTTACAATACCATCTTTTTTACTTCTTAAATGATTGGAGTTGATGTTGGTTCCCACTCCATAATATTTTTCACCATCGATAAAAATATTCGACAGGCTTGACCCTAATGTTTCCGCTAAAACGCAGCTGGCTCCTCCATGCATGATGCCAAACGGCTGGTGGGTTCTTGGGAGAACAGGCATTGTGGCTGTAAGGGTTTCATTTTCCAGATCAATATCGATGAATTTGATTTCAAGTGTTTTAGCAAGAGTTACGTCTCCCCAGTTATTGATGAATGCTAATATTTCTTCTTTTGTCTGACCTTTCATTTTAATAGTTGATAAATGATGATTAATTTTGCTTCTAGCTTCTAGCTTCTAGCTTCTAGCTTCTAGCTTCTAGCTTCTAGCTTCTAGCTTCTAGCTTCTAGCTTCTAGCTTCTAGCTTCTAGCTTCCAGCTCGGTTCCCATAATATTGGGATTCCAGTTGGCCGGAACTTTTGGAACAATGTCATTTTTTACATAATAGTCCTGGATTTCCTGCATGATTTCTGAAAAAGGTACTGAGGCTATTCTTTCATAAGGAATGGTGTAACCCAGGTACACAATTTTTCTTTTAAAATCCCCTGCTGCCAGAACGATAGGAACTTTTGCTGCCAAAGCCATGTGATAGAATCCTTTTCTCCATTTCGGTACCCAGCTTCTGGTTCCTTCCGGAGTAATAACAAGACTGAAATCTTCCTTTGAAAACTGGTTGGCCACGAAATTCACAAGGTCGTTTTTCTGGCTTCTGTCGATTCCGATACCTCCAAGTCCTTTTACGATACTTCCATACCAGGCTTTGGTATGTGCATCTTTGATGATAATTTTTAAAGGTTTTTCCAAGGACCAGTAGGCGAAATTTCCTAAAATGTACTCCATATTATGGGTATGCGGTGCAACCACAAGGATACACCTGTTCAGGTTGTTGACATCACCCTGCAGGACGACCTTCCAACCTAATAATTTTAACATTGCTTTGCCTAATAGCTTTTTCATAGATTTCCCGGATTAAAAACAAAAAAGTATAACCAAACTTTGGTTATACTTTACAAATATATTGAAATATTATCGCTCTTAAAACAAACCGCTAATTAAATCTACGATTTTCATTACGAATTCCATTGCAAATTGTATCATGATAAGGCTGCGTTTTTGATTGGTTGGTTATTAAATTTTAGCTTTACGAAATTAAAACTTTTTTTTCACATAAGAAACTAAATGGAGCTTTATTTTCACTTTTCTGAGAGAAGAAGGGTGTGAATTTCAAACGGTTGCCATCCACCCACACCTTCTACCACTCTCTGAAGTTAATTATTTAGTTTGTATGGAAATTTCGTTTTTTCCGTCTTTGATTTTGATGTCCATATCTTTATTTGATTTTTTAATATTGGACACTGCAGAATCAATTACTTTCTTTGCCTGATTGTTCGGAACTTTTTTACCGTTTACAATGATGCTGTCTTTGTCGTCAGAGTTGTACTCAATGCTGGAACCGTTTACCGTGATTTTATTTTTTTCGATTCTGACACCGTTGCTGTCTTCATCACTGTCCTGATCATTATCATTGATTCCGTCTCCGTCTAAGTCTCCATCCATGTTGATACGGTCTTTTTTCATCGATATAACCACCATTTTCTGAGGAACTACAAGTTCATAATCAAGGCTGTAATCTCTGAATCTGTGCTCATATGGATACTTGATGTAGTTCGGAAGTAATACTTTATTGTTTACCACTTCTACAGGAACTGTAAGCTGGATAGGGAAGTTATACCCTTTTCCTTCTTTTTTGATGATCAGATACGGTGTTTTGATGTCCGGTTTTCTGGTTACATCTACAGAAATATAATCTTCTTCATACACTGATTTTTTATCAGAATAAATATCATTGTCATACGCTTTGAAGCTCTGAGGGATGTTGATCTGTTTTATATCTACATAAACAGTATCTGAAGTAGTATTGATGGCAACATTCTCTACATCTTCCTTACTTCCTCTGTAGATCATATCTTTCTTAGCCATGCTGATACCGAAGTAAGTTCCAAGTCCGATCAGAAGAAGGAATAAACCTCCTACAACCCATCCGATATTTCTCAGTTTTGTTTTCGGAGAGAATATTTTGATGCTTAACAAGCTGAAAAGGATTGCCGGAATTAAACTTCCGATCACCATCATCGCAGCCAGTACTTTATCCAATCCCTGATCATCCATATAGAATCTGATTTCATTAGCTCCCGGGAAGTCTGTGTCCATTGCGAAAAGGGCAAATAATACAAACACTCCGATAATGCTGCTTACAGCCATCAATACGAAGAATCCTCCTACAATATACTTAAATACATTCCAGATTCCGCTTCCTGCATTGTTGATGTACGGCTTGTTTTCGTTATAGATTTCTCCGACCCTCTGAGTAGATTCATTGGCAAACTGTACCAATTTATTAGACTCATTCTTAAGATTATCGAAGTTCATAGGCTTTCCCTGCATTTTCAGGAAATCTGCTGCTGTTTCAGCTTTTGGAAGTACGATCCAAAGGATTACATATAGAAGACCTATTAATGAAGAAGAAATGGCTGCTGTAAAAATTCCTAATACGAAAATTCCCAGCCAGATTGCTCTCATGGTAGTAATATCCATTCCTACGTACTGAGCTAAGCCTGCGCAGACTCCGGCAACTTTTTGTTTTTCCGGATCACGGAACAGCTGCTTTTTATCGGTATAATGAGTTCCTGAATTATAGTTTCTGGCAGATGTTTTTTCAGAATAATACGCTTCTTCCTGCTCTTCGATTTTTTCAGGGCTTCCGATCTGTGCGATTACCCTTTCTACATCGGTATCGTTGATCACTTCACGTTTTCCTAAAGAATCTTTGAAAATTTCCACCATTCTTATTTCTATGTCATGCATTACTTCATCAGCCTCAGAAGCATCCAGAGAGCTTCTCAGTGCGTTCAGGTAATCGCTGAGCTTTATATATGCGTGTTCTTCTATGGTAAAAGAAAAACCTGCGAGTCCTATTGAGAGTGTCTTGTTCATAGCTTTGTTTTTTAATTTTGTTGGGTGATTTGGTTTACTGAGGCTGTCAGTTCATTCCATGTATTGAGAAGTTCATCCAGGAAAAGTTTTCCTTTTTCTGTGATCTGATAATATTTTCTGGGTGGTCCTCCGGTAGATTCTTCCCATCTGTAAGAGAGAAATTCTCCGTTTTTAAGTCTTGTAAGAAGAGGGTAGAGGGTCCCTTCCACTACATCCAGTTTTCCTTTTTTCAGTTCATCAATAAGATCAGAAACATACATTTCTCGGTTATTGATGAGACTTAGAATACAGAATTCCAGAATTCCTTTTCGCATTTGCGCTTTGGTATTTTCGGTATTCATCTTTGATAAGTTTTGTTAATTAGTTATATTTTTAGAAAAATGCCCCTAGCTAGCTGAGCCTATTCTAATTTTACATTACAAAGATATGTAAATAAAATGGTATTATGCAATACAAAGTAGTGAAATTTTTAAAATAAATTATTTAAAACATTGATAATCAGATAAATAATTTTTATCATCAATTTTGAGTCAAACGGATTTTAGAAGAAAATGTCTGAGAATTTTTAAATTTTTACATAGAATTTTGAAAATTGGAGAGAAAAAATGATCTTTTATCACTTATCACTCATGTTCTAGCCCCGATAGCAGCGGTTACCCCACAGCAGCCCCGGCTTTAGGCAGGCGCGAGGAGTATGAGCGGATAGCGGGAGAAAGCTTGTTATCTGTGAATACTGTTTTATAGGAGGGAAATTCTGACAGATAATGAGACATGGATTTTGAGATCGGTATTATGATTCGTATTTTTGTTAGAAATAAAAAAACATCCAAATCATTCCTATTACCATGACTATTTTAAATAAGTACAGGCACTTATCAGTATTTCTTTTGGGGCCGCTCTGTTTCGGGCAGTATCAGTTTGAAATTAAAAATGTATCAAAAAACTATGATGCAGTCATTCAGACAGAAAACTGTTACGATGACAGATGTGGAGGAAAAGGAACGGTGGAACTGTTTGACCATAAAAACAGCAAAGTACAGACTTTTGTTTCTGATGATCTTGTTGTATATGCGGAACAAGGCCAAAAACCGGTTCGCGGGAAATTGATTCCGCTTTCAAAGGATCAGCGTAGTGTAATTGTAGATGATTTTAATTTTGACGGTACCGAAGATGTAGCGATAAGAAACGGAAATATGGGAAATTACAGTTCGGCTTCTTATGATGTTTATGTATTCAATACTACAAAAATGGCATTTGTAAAAAGTGAAGAACTTACAGACCTTGGCTCAAACGGTTTTGATTTTTTTGAAACAGATGCTAAACGGAAGCGTCTTATTTCCTATGGTAAGTCCGGTTGTTGCAGGATTTTTACAACAGAATATGCCGTTATTCCGAACAAAGGACTGGATAGAGTACTGGAAAAAGAGGAAGATATGACCAATGAGGATCAGGTAAAGGTCATAACGAAAGAAAAGATCAATAATAAATGGATTACCAGAACAAAGGTATATCCGGCAGATCAATATAACAGAAATAAAAAGTAAGATGAAAATTCAGAAAGAGATAGATTTTATTCTGGCAGTAGATGCGCTTAAAAATGTACAACGAAGAAATTATAATGCAGACGATTCCCGGAGAGAGAATACGGCTGAACATTCCTGGCAGATCATTATTCTTGCCCAGATCCTTTATCCATATGCTAAAAACCGAGCTGATATTGATTTGTTAAGGGTGATAAGAATGCTTTCCATTCATGATCTTGTGGAAATAGAAGCCGGAGACACCTTTATTTTTGATGAAAAAGCTATGGTCGGAAAGTTTGAAAGAGAGAAAGCTTCAGCCCAAAAGATCTTTGGAATTCTGGATGAGCCTTTACGTACAGAATTTTTTAACCTGTGGCTGGAGTTTGAAGAAGAGAAAACTCCGGATGCTATTTTTGCCTGTGGAATCGATAGAATTATGCCGTTTATTTTAAATTCCCATACTACAGGAAAGAGCTGGACAGAAGCCGGAGTGACGGAAAGACAGATCCGGAATATGCTTGAAAATGCAATCAGCAGAGCATCAGACGAAATGGGAGAGGCTTTTGAGCTTTTACTGAACAGAAGTCTGGAAACAGAAAAGGTATTGAAATAATGTCAATGGAAATATTTAAAGCTTCGGGCGGCCTTTGGCCGCCCGAAACTTTATTATTTATAGTATCTGGATTGGTTTCTTGAATTCGTCGATGGCTACAAAAGTAAAATCACCTACAATAGCTTTTTCTCTTTCATAGGAGTACATCTGCTCAGTGTAAATCTCAACATTTACTTTCATACTGGTTTTTCCCACGTAGGAAACTTTCCCGATCAGTTCCACAATAGTTCCGGCAGGAATAGGTTTTTTGAAATCGATTTTATCACTGCTCACGGTTACCACTCTTTTTCTGGCAAAACGGGTTGCGGTGATAAAAGCTACTTCATCCATCAGCTGCATCGCAGTACCTCCAAAAAGGGTATCGTAATGATTGGTTGTGTTAGGGAAAACCGCTTTAAAGATTCTGGTTTCGGATGCTTCAATTCTTTCTTCTGTAGTCATATATCATTATTAATTAAAGCGAAATGAAAGGATACTAAAACAACAGAATAATGACAGGAACTTATAGAACTCCTGAAACAATCCATCAGATCAATACAACTTCAAATCGCGAAAGTTACATGTTTAAGAAAAAGGCAGGTCTCCTGACTTGTAACATCATTTATCTCCTTCCCATGCCTCGCACAGTGGATCTTTGATAAAGACTTCAGTTACTTTACAGTTGCGCGACAGTCCGTGATTTTCACACGGTTCCCTTTTAATCTGCAGTGATGCAGAACCAATTTCTGTGATGAATAAGCGTAAAACTTTTCGAATGCAAAAATAATGAATTTATTCCGGATTATGATAAATAATCTGGCTGATTACTCTTCCCTTCTTAATTGTCCAGAGTGTTGTATATCTGTTTTCTCCTGAACCATTGATCATATAAAGGAAAATATTATCATTGTCGAGAGAAGTTACCCCGATGTTCTCAAAATCCATGGTAGGCTGGAACATGTTTTTGATGGCTTCCCTTACAAAAACAGAGCCTCTTCCGGGCTGCTGCACTCTGATGGATTTGATTTCGGTCATTCCTTCAGGAAGATCATTTCCAATTCCCCATGGTTTTACTTTATCAATCGTAAGAATTTTTCCATCTGCATCTTTTTCCTTTTTACGGTATCCTGCATTAGACGGATAAATATCAATCACCACTTTGCTTCTTTGGGCAGTAGGAATCTTAGGATCAGAATTGTCTGTGAAAATCAGGGATCTTCCGTTTTTAGATCTGGATGGAGTATAGGCAGGAAGCTGGTCTACATAGGCAATACGCCCTTTATTCACCATTCCTTCTTTATCAAGAGTTTCATAACGCACAAAAGGTTTGTCGTCATCCTGTTTCTCAGGATATTTAATCCATATCCATTCCGTTTCTCCGGGAGCTGGCTTTACATAAACGAATACATCGCCTTTACGCATACGGATCTTGTCTACAATTTTTCGATAATCGTCTTTATGTACGCGTACGTTGGCATATCCTTCTTCAGCTTTTACCACTCCAAAAGGAACTTTAGTCTGCCCTTTTACAAAAGCAATAGATAAAATACTGAATGCGGATAAATAGAATGCTTTATTTATGAAAGTCATCATGAAAATTTTTTGATCCCTCAAATATATAAATTAAATGCTTTTCGGAAGATAATTATACCGTTGCAGTTCTTTTAAATCTTGTATTTGTTTCAGATAGCCTTCACGCAGAAGAAATATTTGGTGTGAAATATCAAGAACTTCCTGATAATTATGATCAGAAATAATGAATCCCTTATACGCAGACTGTTCAATGATTGCAGCTTTCAATGCTGCAGAAATTTTCGGAGAAAGACTATGGAAAGGTTCGTCCAGTAAAACAAAATCAGCTTCAGAATAAATGATCATTAAAGCTTCAATGACTCTCTGCTCACCTCTGGAAAGATTTTTAGGTTTTTCTGACAAAAAAGGACGGATCAGATCTGAAGTCAATAATAGATCTGTATTTTTCTTATTGCAAAAAAGAGGAATTAAGGTTTTAATGGTATTGTACTTCGGTAAGAAAATATCCTGTGGCAGGTAAGCAATTCTGTTTTTTCTGTCGGAAATACTTTTCAGAACTTTGTCATTGTATCTTATAAACTGGGTATCACTACTGACAGTCCCAAAAATAATTTTTAATAATGTTGATTTTCCAGCACCATTTCTGCCCAGAATTCCCATAATCTTTCCGGTTTCACATCCTAAATAAATATCCCGCAGGATATTATTATCTTTAAAAGACTTGGTTATGCTGTCAATATGAAGCTTACTCATAAAATTCCTGTTATTATTTTGACAATCACACAGACAGATACTGTGAATCCCCAAAGGAAACTTCTGGAAAACCCTGAATTGGCATAAAAGTAATATTCGTTTTTAAATCTGAGTTCATATATAAAATAATGAAGGACAGGAGATATTAAAAGAAAACTCAATCCAAAGTTCTCAATATTGAAAGAGGATAAACAAGAAGCTAATAAAGAAAATATCAAGGTGGGAATTATTATTTTTTTATAAAAAATCCAGAGAGTAGAAATACTTTTGAACATATATTAAAGCATAGAGTTTCTGTGTGTTTTACACTTTATTGTCAAAAATATTAAAAAATACAATGCTATATGGAGAAAGTATAAGCTATATTTGAAAAAATACCCTATTTTTCAAGGAAATTTTAAAACTAATAAACATGACCCAAAAACTACTTTTTGTATTCTCTTTTATGTTGGGAATATCCAGCTTTCAGGCAACCCACAAAATAGATGAAGAATCCCAATCTTTATTTTTCTGTGATACCAATGCTCCAACAGGGCTTCACATGTCGGATATAACGCTTACAACGGGAACAGTTACCTGGACTGCAGATCCCAATACACCCAATAACAGGATCAGATATAGAATACCGGGAACTACTACATGGATGGCAGCGGATGTTGCCCCAGGACAAAACTTTTTCACAATTACAGGTTTGCAACCTTGTACAACGTATGAAGTACAGGTAGTGAAAGTGTGTACGACACAGGGATTATGGTCTAATCCTATATTTTTTACCACTACCATTAATTATTGTGCAAGTGCTTCTACGGATACCACGATGATGCATATTTCCAATGTGACCGTAAATTCTACAGGAGTTAACACACCAATGGTAAGTGACTCCGGACCTTCCGATTATACAGATTACAGAAGTGACCTAAGCCGTAGAGTTAAATTTTTTATAGGAAGTACAGGAAATAAGCTTTCAGTAACCAATACCTGGACGGGAACTCCAGGCACAACAACAGTAACGGCGTGGATTGATCTTAATGCCAACGGAATTTTTGAATCCAACGAAAGAGTGATGGTAGCCAATAATGTTACTCAGGTTGCTCCGGCTGTATCTGTGTTTACGATTCCAAGTCTGGCAGCAGTGACACTATGCGGCGTTACTATGAGAGTTATTTCCAGTCAAACAATACCTTTAGATGCCTGCAGTACATTTACCTATGGGGAAGTTGAAGATTATGGAGTAGATTTAATCAATCTCACCCTTGGAGTGGAAGACTCAGGAAGGTCTGTAAAAACTGAAATTTATCCTAATCCCACATATGATATTTTAAATATCTCCGGAATTTCAGAAGCCGCCGATTATGAAATTTATAATATAGCAGGACAGAAAATTGACGAAGGAAAAATTTCAAAACACCTTGTAAACCTTAACCATTTATCAAAAGGAGTTTATTTTATCCAGCTGAAAGATAAAGAAAAGGTAACCCGATTAAAATTCATTAAAAAATAATAAAAAAGAGAGAGCTCTGAAAAGTGCTCTCTCTGTATTTGCGTTAATTTGATTTCTTATTCATTAAATTCTCTCAAGTTCATCCGCATCAATCGTGGTTTTGAAAGTTCCGTAATTGACAATCACTTTGTTTCTGGAAATTTTCTCAATGGTTCCTACACTGGTACTTCCTGTAATACGGACACGTTGTCCGATTTTCATCCATACAGCACGATCGGTTTTACGCTTTTCTTCCAGTTTTTCATTGGTTTCAGCAATTTTTTCAATCACTTCTTCTTTTTTCAGCTGTTGAGTGATTTTTCTCTTAACAACCTGAAGGCGTTTGGATTCATCCTTATCTGTTCCCAGTTTTCTGAATTTTTCCTGTTCAAGAAGCTTTACAAAATCTTTTACCACATCCTTTCTGGATTTTCCTTTGGTATAGCTGTCGATGAATGCCTCAATCTTATTTCCGAACTGAAGTTTGCGGTGTTCCTCTTCATACAGCTTCTGGAAATTGAAAAGTTTCTGCTGAAGCTGGTCATTCAGTTTCTGAAGGTTATCACGTTTATCTTCTACGGATTCTTTTCTTTCGGCAAGATCGGATTTCAGTTTCTCAACCTCAAATTTTTCCTGCTGCAGTTTTACAATCGTCTTATCAAGATTCACAATATCATGCTCTACCTTTTTCTTAGCCGAATGGATGATAAATCTTGGAATTTTATTCTTTTCTGCAACCTCAAAAGTAAATGAACTTCCTGCCTGTCCCACTTCCAGCTTATACATCGGTTCCAGTGTTTCTTCATTGAAAAGCATGGCTGCATTCTGGGCGTTGGGAAGCTGTTCTATTACCAGTTTAATATTGGTATAGTGCGTTGTGATAATGGCAAAACTCTTTTTATCATAGAAAAACTCCATGAAACTTTCTGCCAGCGCACCTCCAAGCTCCGGATCAGAACCTGTACCGAACTCATCAATAAGCAAAAGCGTATTGGCGTCTGCTTCACGGATGATTCCTGACATTTTCTTCAATCTCGATGAATAGGTTGATAAGTGGTTTTCAATAGATTGGTTATCGCCAATATCCGTCATAATTTTCTCAAAGAAAAACATTTCAGATTTAGGGTGAACCGGAACCAGAATACCACTCTGAATCATCAGCTGTAATAATCCTACCGTTTTCAGGGTAATTGACTTTCCACCGGCATTCGGACCGGAAATACAGATAATCCTGTTATGTTCTGTTAAGGTAAGTGTCTGAGGGTGAATGGTTTTGTTCTCTACTTTGTTTCTTAACCATAAAAGAGGATGATAAGCATCTTTTAATCTCAGCGTTTTATGATGATTAATTTTCGGAAGAACGCCGTTAATCAGTTCACCAAATTTCGCTTTAGCTCTCGTAAGATCAAGGTCAAAAATATACACCTGATATCTCCACAGCTGAGGCTGAAATTCCGCCAGTTCTGCTGTAAGCTTACGGAGAACTTTATCAATTTCTTTTTTCTCTTCCTCTTCATTCTCACGGAGTTTGAAATAGTGCTTTACAACACTGTCCGGCTGAATATATGTGATGGAGCCTGTTTTGGAAATTCCTAATGTTCTTCCGGCAACCCTTTTTTTGAATCCTGACTTTACTGCCAGAACCCTCTGGTCGTCAATAATCGTTTCCCGGATATCATCCAGAAAGTCACTCTGTCCGTACGTGGTAAGCGCGCGGTTGAAATTTTCCTGGATTGCTTTTTTTGCAAGCTGAATTTCGGTTCTTATCCCTTTGAGAGCTGGAGAAGCTTCGTTTTTTACTTCACCAAAACGGTTAAAAACCTTATCTACCTTCTCAATGATCTCTTTTCTGAATTCCAGTACAGAAACTTCGTCCAATAAAGTAGGAAACGTTTCCGGCATGGTTGGGAAGAATTTCTGAAGTCTTCCGATCTGTTCCGTGATGGTTTTTATTTTGATGAAAGCAGCATTTTCCAGACGGTAGTTCTCGATCAGCATCAATTTCAGCTCACTTTCAATATCTTCATACTCATCAAACGGAATCGCATTTGAACTTTCAAAACTCGACAGATATTCTGACGTTTTTTTTAATGAAAGTTCCGCCTCGTCAATTTCCATCGGACGAAGTTGAAGAATTTTTTCTCTTGTTTTCGGAGAATACGCAAATGGGGAGATTTCCGCGAGCAATTGCGGAAACTCTAATTCGTCTAAATCTTCTTTATCTATATACACAGTGCAAATTTAGTGAGAATTTTGATTATTACGTATATCTGAGAGATTTACAGAATAAATTACCTTTAAATTTGATGATTTTAGTGTTATGTTTTATTGAAAATTTTTAAATATCGAAAAAATGTTTTCTTAAACGTTCTTTTATTACATTTGAGATATGAAACTTGAAACCCAAAGAATAGTACTGAGAGATATCAACGAAAGCCACGTTGATGATATTTTGCGAATCAGAAGCAATGAGGTGATCAATCGGTTCGTTATAAGGAAATCTCCTGAAAATAATTACGATGCGCTCCAGTTTATTCTGACGATTAAAGAAAATACTAAAAATAACCAAACCATCTATCTGGGAATTTCTTTAAAAGATCAGCCGGAAATTATCGGAACAATTTGTCTCTGGAATTTTTCTGAAGACCGTAAAACAGCGGAAGTCGGTTATGAATTACTACCCGAATACCACAGGCAGGGAATTATGTCTGAAGCTTTGAAGGCCGTTTTGGATTTTGGATTTAACGAACTGCATTTGCAGGAAATTGTAGCCATTACCAACAAATTCAATGAAAGCTCAAAAGGACTTCTTTTAAAACATCATTTCATTTTGCAGGAAGGAAAGCAGGATGAAGGTTTTCCGGATAATATTATTTTCAGACTGCAAAAAGCCTCTCGCAGCTCTTATGAGATCTAGCCGGTTTTTCTCTATCTTTATTGCCGATTGAAAGTACATATGAAAAATGAAGTAAAATCTTTAACGGGGCTTAGAGGAGTTGTTGCATTATGGGTAGCTTTTTTTCATTTTAGTTTTTTCAGGAACGAATTTATTCAGGATATAGTAGGAAAAGGATATGTAGCGGTGGATATCTTTTTTGTATTAAGCGCTTTTTTACTGACGGTTTCCTATTCCGGAAAGTTGAAGGATTTGAACTACAAAGGAGTTGAGGTTTTTTATAAAAAAAGAATCAACAGGATTTATCCTGTGTATATTGTATCAGTTATTTTTATTGCATTGTTTTTAGTGAAGACTTCTGTAGCAGGATTTCTCATTAATGCTTCCTTATTACAATGTTTTTTTAATCCGGATTATCTGTTGAATGTTGTCTACTGGTCGCTGAGCACAGAATGGATTTGCTATCTGATATTCCCCTTTATGTTATGGTTTGTTCTGCAGTATAAAATACGGAGCGAAATTTTAATTATTACCAGTTTGGTTTTGAGGTTTTCACTTCCTTATATTCCCGGCCATTTATATATAGGTTCTGAGCATCCCATGGAAGTAGGAGAATCACCAAGATACCTTGATCTTCCATACGGCCTTGTTTCTCTTCTAAGGACAATTTCTTCTTATTTTCTTGGTATTGGGGCTGCCCTTTTACCACAATTTAAAATGAAGAAAGAAAATCTGATCATGTATATCATTCTCATATTATTTGCATCCATGTTGTTTGTAGAAAAAGGATTATTGTTTATTCCTTTGCTATCAGCATTGATGATCAAATACCTTTATGAAGGAAAGTCAAATCACCTAAAAGCATTTTTAGAAACCAAAGTCATTTATTTATTGGGAAATATCTCTTACTCATTATATATTATCCATTATATGGTGAAGAAACAGGATTTTGTTATTGTGAATAATTATCATCTTAATAATTTATTGTTAATCTCTTTTTCATTATTGCTGTCTTACTTTTCCTATATGCTGATTGAAAGAAAAGTGAAGATATTTAAGGTATAATGGAAGCCCTTATTTTAATATTATTATTTTTGCACTATGACCTGGACAGAAATTTTAGCCCCGATAAAAAGTACGGAATACTTTACAACCCTTTGGGAGAAAGTGAAGAATGAATATGCAACAACCAAAGTTTTTCCACCAAAAAATCAGATCTTCAGAGCATTGGAACTTACTGCTTTTGATGATGTTGAAGTTGTGATTATTGGGCAGGATCCTTACCATAATGATTATCAGGCGAATGGTTTATGCTTTTCTGTTTCCGAACAGGTTGCCGCACCGCCATCCCTTAAAAATATTTTTATTGAGTTAAAAGATGATCTGGGCGTAGTAAGAACTTCCAAAGAACTTGATGATTGGGGAAGACAGGGCGTTTTACTGTTGAATGCTACCTTAACGGTTCGTGCTCATTCACCCAATTCCCATAAAGACCTTGGCTGGGAAAAATTCACCAACTTTATTATTAAGGAGATTTCAGATAAAAAAGAGAATGTAGTGTTTGTATTGTGGGGCGCTTTTGCACAAAAAAAAGCCGAACTCATAGATCCGGCTAAACATTTTATTCTGAAATCGGCACACCCTTCACCTTTTTCTGTGCACAGAGGTTTTTTTGGAAGCAAGCCTTTCTCAAAAATTAATGAATATCTTGTTTCCAAAGGGAAGAAGCCTATTTCGTGGTAGAATCAGCTGATGGTTCAGCTTTTTTTATTGTAATTCCGATTTTATATTTTCCGGCTAGTGCTTTTGTCCCGTCCTGTGATTTCGGATACGGAGCAATATCCTGTAATGTAATAGTGTAACCATTAAATTCTGCCGACTGGTGGTAATTTCTTGCCGGAAAATCTCCGCTGGCAAGGTTCAGAATCATCGGCCGGGTAGAAGTTCCCATCACTTCCACCTGAGCAAGAGCAACGCCCGCCCAGATACAATTGACTCCTTCAGGACAACGGCTGTCTTCAGAAACCCCTTTGAATGTCACATTCATCTGGTATTCTCTTAAAAACTTATTCTCGCCTTCACTCAGGTAGATAATACCATCTTTCTGATTATCAGGACTTGTTGATTTTGTGCCTGTAGACATTTCAGGGGATTTTGTATTAATTCTGGATTTCTTTTGGGCATCGCATCCTGTTAATGCAAATATTCCCAGACTGAGTATGATAACTTTATGGAACATAGTTTCTTATATTTAATTAAATGACGTTGAACATATCAAGTAATACTACCAAAAACATTGCCACTCCTACCACAAAGCTGAATCCGGTTCCGTAAATGAATCCAATCAGTGCTCCTTTGGTAGATTGTAAAGCCTTATTCATATCCTTACTGTCGTGAAGTAATTCACCAATAAATACCCCTGCAAACATTCCTATCAGAAAACCTAATGGAATCGGAATAAATATCCCGACAATAGTTCCGATAACAGAACCAATGCTTCCCCAACGGGTGCCTCCGTATTTTCTGTTGGTCTTTGCCGGAATCACGTAGCTTAGCACTACAGAAGCTGCCGTAAGAATTCCGAAGGCCCAGATATAAATCATCGGAAGATCCGCATCTGTCCCGAATTTATAGATCAACAGTCCGCAGATACTCAGCAAAAGACCGGGCAATACCGGAAGAAAAGTTCCTAATATTCCTATAAATAATAAAATAAGGCATAAAATATTAATAATAGTTGTATCCATTCTTTTAAAAATTAAAGATGCAATATAAAAAAAGTGGCCTTATAAAAAGCCACTTTGAGAACTGAGTTATAAAATTTTATTACAAATTTAAGATTACGTATTCCAGAATCGGTCCTGCCTTACCGATATTTCCGCTTGCGTGGTTATGGAAGGTAGTATAGTAGATATTTCCGCTGGTAGAATTTCCTGTGCAGGATCCCATGGTATCTCCATGTGCCTGGTGGGCGTTCCAGGCATTCTGGTTGATGGTAATGGTGATGTTATTTCCACTGGCTGTGTGATGGCAGATGGTGATGTGGTTGTTGTTCAGAGAAGTTCCTACAGGAGTCTGTGGGGCAGAAGGATTGGTATAATGTCCTGTTCTTATCATCAGCGGTTCATTGCCTTTCTTTACGAGAACATCCCAGAATGAAGGATCATAGTTTTGAATTTTTTCCCATGCGCCCATATCATATTGAATGTCCAGGGTATTAAATCCTAATGCAGTTGCCAAGGCCGTGTTTGAAACGTTACAGCCCATATAAGTGGTGGCTGTGCCCGTATCCTGCAGACAAAGAAGGTTATCATTGATAAAACCTCCCGGAGCATTACAGTTTTCAGTATTGGTATTTCCTCCAACCAGATAAGCCGAAGCCCAGTCTGAGCTGTAAAGGCTTCCACCATTGGTTACAAAAGTAGAAAGATTGGAATATACAGTGTTGTCATTGCTCGGCATTGAAGTTCCTGTTTGGGCGTAAGTACGGGATCCGCAGTTCAGAAAGATAATGTCATACTGGGAAATCGTATTGATATTTTTTAAATCCTGATACGTAATTTCAGTGGCAGTATATCCGAGAGAAGTTATAATGGCTTCAATTTCATCATAGCTTCCTTTTATATAAGCCATTTTTGCTATCTGATCCAATTTTGAATCTGTGGCAGCTACAGTCACTGTTTCATCTTTCTTAATGGTAAGAGGAAGTTCTGTTCTGAAATTTTTACCGTCACCTGTCTGAATGTGAAGGGTTGTCTTGCCTTCAGGAGCTGTTAAGCTGAAACTTCCGTCAGCATTGGAATAGGTATGGTAAATATTGCTTTGGCTGTCAGTAGTAAATACAAGAGCTCCTCCAATAGGTTGGGTCCCGTTTTTTGCCAATACTCTGCCTTCCACTGTTCCTGTGGATATTACTTTAGTGGGATTTTCTTCGGGAGTAGCAGAGTCGTCTCCTTTACAATTAGCTAAGAGCAGTAGGCTGCATAGCATGATCAACAGGTAGTTTTGTTTCATATTTAATTGATTTTGATGGGTTTAGTTTTAATCAAATTTAAAAAAATTTTAATATTAATACATTAAAATTGAAATTTATTTTAATTTTTTTTACTTAAATGTGTTATTTGTGGTTTATTTTTCAATTGTAATGGTAGGCTGTAGAAGATTTAATATTTTTTAATACAATCGGTATGTAATTTTTATTAAATATTTTCTGATGAATACCTTTTGGGATGAAAATTGATTGTGAATAGTAAAATGATGATTCTTAATTTCATAAATTTGCTGTAATGAATGACCAGTTACAAGAAACCAAAAACTTTATACAGGAGCTGAGCGAGCAGCTTTACATCTATATTACCCGGATTTCACCAGCCGGGCTCGACTGGGTTTTTCATATCATTGTCAAACTGAGTCTACTTCTTGTCCTGTTTTTTATTACTGATTTTATCTTTAAATTCATTATCAATTCAGTATTCAGGTTATTTTATAATGAGCAGAAGTTTCCCATTTTAAAATCTATTTATCAGTCGAAGATCACCAATTCTGTAGCCCATTTTGCTGCTTTGACTGCGGTTGCGGGGATACAGGGATCTATATTTCCTGAAAATGCACTCCCGAAGACCACCATTTTTATCATAAGATGTATCAATCTTGGATTGGTATTGATATTAGCAGGAATGCTCTACAGATCGCTGACCGCATTCAGAAATTATTTCAGCATCAAACAGGATTTCTACAAAATTATGGCGCTGAATGCTATTTCAGAAACTGTAAAGATTTTAGGACTCTTTATATTTACAGTGGTTGGTCTTTGTGTGATTTTTGGGATCAAAGGAACCACCATTGTAGGAAGTCTGGGGGCTATTACAGCTGTTCTGGTATTGGTTTTCCGAGATACTATTTTAGGATTTGTTACAGGTCTTCATGTGGCTACTTCTAAAAACTTAAAAGTAGGGGATTGGGTAAGTATTCCCAAATACAGTATTGAAGGGAATATCACGGAGATCAACCTGTTGACGACTAAAATCACCAATTTTGATAAAACGGTTTCTACAATTCCGACCTATGATCTGATGACCACTGAGATCAAGAATATGCAGGTGATGTCTGAATCTAATACCCGAAGAATAAAAAAATCAATCTACTTTAATATCAATTCTTTTAAGTTTCTGACGGATGAAGATGTTGAGCGCTTAAAGGAAATTAACCTTATTTCAGATTATCTGGAAGAAAGAACTTCAGAAATTAAAAAAGAAAAGGAAAGTCTTGAGCATAAAGATAAAATTGTGAATGGAAGACAGCTTACCAATATTGGTGTTTTCAGGTATTATGCACAGAAATATATTGAAAATGATCCTGATATTGATAAAAACGGAACCCGCATGGTTCGCCAGCTGGAGATTACCCCACAAGGGCTTCCGCTTGAAGTATACTGTTTTGCCAATGATTCCAAATGGGAACGTTTTGAGGAGATTCAGGCCGATATTTTTGACCATTTACTGGTGGCTTCAAAAGAATTTGAACTTCAGGTGATGCAGGTAAGCGTGAAAGTGTAGACGTTAGAAACTGGATATTAGAAGTTAGAGGCTAAGCTCTTTTACAACTGGTGGTCAGGCAATATAATAAATATAAAATTTAATAATGGTATGAAGGTATAATGGAACTTATAATAATAATTTGTTATCTAACTTCTCATATCTAACATCTAAAATAACAATGACAAAACTAAGCGTAAACATTAATAAAATTGCGACGTTAAGAAATGCAAGAGGAGGAGAAACCCCAAGTGTGACAGAAGCTGCTGTAAAAATTCAGGAATTCGGAGGACAGGGAATCACCATCCATCCAAGACCTGATGAAAGACATATTACAAGAAAAGATGTCTATGATCTTAAGCCGTTGGTTACCACTGAGTTTAATATTGAAGGAAACCCTCATCAGGATTTTATTGATATGGTATTGGAAGTAAAACCTGAGCAGGTAACGCTGGTGCCGGATGCTGATGATGCCATTACCTCCAATGCCGGCTGGGATACCAAAAAACATCTCGATTACCTTACAGAGATCATTGCAGAATTTAAAAAAGCGGGAATCCGTACTTCTGTTTTCCTTGATCCTTTACCGGAGCTTGTAGAATATGCGGCCAAAACTGGAGCAGACAGGATAGAGCTGTACACCGAAGCTTATGCAAAAAACTATCTTACCAATAAAGAACAGGCTATAAAACCTTATTACGACACTGCTGTTGAAGCGACAAATTTCGGGTTGGGAATTAATGCAGGACATGATCTGAGCTTAGAAAACCTGAAATATTTCTCAGATACCATTCCGAACCTTCTGGAAGTATCTATCGGGCATGCTTTGATTTCTGAAGCACTTTATATGGGATTGGAAAATACAGTTCAGGCTTATCTGAAGAGACTGGCAAAATGGTAATTAATAAGAAATCAGAAGTTAGAGATGAGAAGTTAGTACAACTTCAATGATATTAAAAATAGCATAAACAGATTATGCATGATTTATCTAACTTCTAGTTTCTCACATCTAACTTCTAAAAATATGGAAATTTTAAACTCAAAAATATTCGGCGAAAATGTAACGAATACGCCGCTTCTTGTATTTCACGGGCTATTCGGAATGCTCGACAACTGGGGAAGTTTCGGAAAGGATCTGGGAGAATATCTTCCGGTACACCTGATCGATCTTCGAAACCACGGAAGAAGTTTTCACTCAGACAACATGTCTCACGATGACCTTGCAGATGATATTGCCCGTTATATGGATCATTACGGAATTCAAAAAGCACATGTTCTAGGGCATTCTTTAGGCGGAAAAGCAGTAATGCAGTTTGCTATAAAATATCCTGAACGTGTTGAAAAACTGATTGTTGTAGATATTTCACCTAAGGCATATCCGCCGCATCATCAGGGAATTATCAAAGCACTGGAAACCGTTGATTTCAATACGGTAACTTCAAGAAACGAGGTGGAAGCAGTTCTGAATCAATATATTCCCGAAAGATCTACCGTGCAGTTTCTGACGAAAAATCTGTATTGGGATGACAATAAAAAACTGGGCTGGAGATTCAACCTTAAAACATTATCTGAAAAATATACTGCATTTGTCTCCAATGCCATTAAATTCGGAGTTTTCGAAGGTGATACACTGTTCATTGCCGGAGCAAAATCCAATTACATCCTGCCACAGGACGAATTTGGTATCAAGCAGCAATTTCCTAAAGCTAAAATAGTGACGGTGAAAAATGCTGGGCACTGGGTACAGGCAGAAAATCCGGTTGATTTTGCAAATGTTGTTAAGGAATTTCTTGGTTTAAATTAATTTTATACTTTGATTTTTAATATTATGTTAAAATTTTATTAAAAACATATATTATTTCTCCATGAGTTGAAATTTTTGTACTTTGGATTTTCAAAAAACAATAAAAATATTAACTTATGGAAAACAAAAATTCAAAAAAGAAGCCATTTTTTGCATCATTTTTAGAAAAACAGGTTAAAGATCC
The DNA here is from genome assembly GCF_036362765.1 of Chryseobacterium sp. CP-77. Classification (NCBI taxonomy): domain Bacteria; kingdom Pseudomonadati; phylum Bacteroidota; class Flavobacteriia; order Flavobacteriales; family Weeksellaceae; genus Chryseobacterium; species Chryseobacterium sp. CP-77. The sequence goes on along the minus strand of NZ_CP143637.1, from coordinate 2,062,381 downwards.
TGAAACAGTAAAAGGTGGAGGTATTACTTCTGTATTGGCAGATCAGATTACTACATCCCTGCAGGATCAGATCACAACTCCTCTTAAGGATAATGTTACTACGCCTGATAATGACAATGTAACGATGAAATATCCTTCAGACGGTGATGAGGATGTTTTAGAAGTATGATAATGTACAAGCATTAAGCTAAATTATAATCCAACCAAAACTAAAACATTATGAAAAGCAACAACTCAAAGAAGAAGCCGTTTTTCGCATCATTCCTGGAAAAACAGGTGAAGGATCCCGAAACTGTAAAAGGAGGAAGTGACATCACACTTGCTGAAACAGATTTGATTACAAAGCCGACAATAGACACGGTAACCTCTCCAAAAGATGATATGATGCACACGCTGAAATATCCATCAGACGGTGATGATGATACAATCACTATTCCACTATAATAAGTAGAATATTCAATAAAATAATAGGGGAAACTTAAATAGTAAGTTTCCCTTTTTAATAAAAAACCGGCAAATGATTCTCTGCATCACCCACTCACAGGATTTTTATAATATTGATCTCTTTTTCGGATATCTTAGCTCTAAAAACATTCCCTTTTTCAGACTGAATTCTGACCGCCTGAACCATCTTCAGAAAATCAGTATTCATGAAGATTCATTTGAATTGACTGACGAATCAGGAAATACCATTCATTCTGATGATATCAAAGGCGTATGGCACAGAAAAGCCTGGAAGATCAGTGCTCCCGAAGAGCTGGATCAGGATTATGAAAAAATCTTTCTCAACGAATATGGAAGTCTGAGGTATAATCTGATAACAGCTTTAGAACATATTCCCTGGATCAACCCTTATGAAAGTGAAAAAAAAATAGACGGTAATAAGATCTTTCAGCTGAAAATTGCACAAAGAAATAACTTAACCATTCCCAAAACCATTTTTTCCAATGATGAAGAAAAAATAACGACATTTTTTTATCAATACTGCCAGGGAAAAGCCATAGCGAAGCTTCACGGAGTTACCGCAAAAACAATGTCAGGGGAAAATATGATTTCCACTACAGTTATTGAAGAAGAATCCCTGGAACATCTTTCAGATATCGCTTACTGTCCGATGATTTTTCAACCCTATATCGACAAAGAATATGAATTACGAATCGTGTATGTAGACGGTGAGTTTTTCACAGGAAAAATCAATAACAGTGAAAATGCGGATTGGAGAGTAGCCCGTGAAGGATATTTCTGGGAAGCCTACGAATTACCTGATGCTATTAAAGCCAATCTCACTTCCATGATGAAAGAAATGGGACTTTATATAGGAGCGATCGATATGATCAAAGGAAGAGACGGGGCGTATTATTTCCTTGAAGTCAATCCTCAGGGAGAATGGGGAATGCTTCAGAAAGAACTGGGATTTCCCATTGCAGAAAAAATTGCCGATAACCTTATCAAAAGAATTAATTTCCATGAATAAAATTTTAATAATTACCCATACCGCAGATAACTTTTCCATTGAGAAAGTAACAGAATACATTGAAAAAAATAATTGTGAAGTTATTCGCTTTGATGTAGACGTTTATCCATTACAAAACAAACTATCCACTATTTTCCAGGATGGAGAATGGGTAAGTTACCTTGAAACGCCTGAAACAAAACATCGTTTGGATGATATTTCTGCCATATGGTACAGAAGAGCTTACAATATCGGAAAAGGATTAAAGGAAGAAATGGACTCTAAATTTTACGGTGCGGCTATGGGAGAAATCAGAAATACCCTTTTTGGTTTCTTCGAATCTGTGGATACTTATTCTCTGGGAAAACCAAGTGTTTACAGAAGACTCGACAGCAAGGAAGAACAATTGAAAATTGCAGATAAATTAGGTCTGACGATTCCGGCAACCTGTCTTACCAATAATCCTGATGAAGCAAGGAAATTTATTGTAAAACATCAGAATGTGGTTGCCAAAATGCAGACCGGTTTTGCCATTTATGAAGATGGAATAGAAAATGTTGTGTTTACCAATGTTGTTGGCGAAGATAAACTGGAAGAACTGGATTCATTGCTGTATTGTCCGATGCAGTTTCAGCAGATGATTCAGAAGAAAAAAGAACTTCGTATTACCATTGTGGGAAGAGACGTTTACGCATTCGAAATAGATTCCCAGCAGTCTGAAGATGCCAAAATAGACTGGAGAAAAGACGGTGTTAATTTGATTGATAAATGGAGCAGAACAGAACTTCCGGCAGATGTAGAAGCAAAACTGCTTGAACTGCTTGATACTTATAATGTAGATTATGGAGCCATAGATATGATTGTTTCCCCTGAAGACGAATATTATTTTATCGAGATCAATGCGGCAGGAGAGTTCTTCTGGCTGGATAATCTTACAGAAGGAAACCTTATTTCCAAAAGCATTGCAGATGTTCTCTGCGATAAAGCGCCAAGAAGAAATAATGAGGTAATGGCGTAAGCAATAAAGAATTTTAAATATAAAAAGTCCTGAAAGTTGTCAATTCTTTCAGGACTTTTCAGTTGGATACCCTTTTGTGATTTAAATTTTCAGGTTTGTGGTATTCGGAATGATAATATTGGTTAAATTAAGTTGAATTATGCTTTAAAAATCGCAAATTTGCAAAAACGGTTTTTCCAAATAATTTTTACCGATCCGGAAGCATTGCCGGATAGAAAATATTGTTATATTTTAGTCAGCAATCAAGTAAAATAATTAATGATTTTTGTAACGGGGGCTACCGGAATTCTGGGAAGAATAATTGTACTGGAACTTCTTAAAAGAGGGAAAAATGTACGTGCTTCCAAACGGCCGGGCAGCAATTTAAACGAAGTAAAGCATTCATACAGCTTTTATACGGAGAATCCTGACGATTTTTTCAATAAAATTGAATGGGTAAACGTAGATTTTGATGATCTCGATTCTTTAAAAACTGCACTGCAAGGCGTAGATGAGGTGTATCACTGTGCTGCCAAAGTAAGTTTTCATCCAAAAGATGAAAAAGAAATGTACCATACCAATATTAAAGGTACGGAAAATCTTTTGTTTGCCTGTGAAGGATCCGACGTTAAAAAATTCCTTCATGTAAGTTCTGTTGCCGTTCTTGATAATTTTAATGAAAAAGGAGAACTGGATGAAGATTCTGACTTTAATCCAAAACTGGAACATTCTGCCTACGCAATCTCCAAGCATTTATCCGAAATGGAGGCATGGAGAGCCTCTGCAGAAGGACTGAATGTGGTGATCATTAATCCCGGCATGATCGTAGGAAGCGGAAACTGGAACCAAAGCAGCGGTGAGCTTTTCTCAACCTTTGAAGACAATAGCTTTACCTTTTCAGGAGGCTCTGCGTATGTTGATGTAAGGGATGTAGCCAATACGGCTATAGGATTAATGGAAAATAACCTTTTCGGAGAACGCTTTATTATTGTTGCTGAAAATAACAGATATGCAGACCTTGCCAAACAGGTAAGAACCCGCCTGGGACTTAAAGATGCGAGAATTCTTTCACAATCTGTACTCAATATCGGAAGAATAGCCAACACCCTTTTTGGATGGCTGATTCCCAAACTAAGGATGGTAACCCAATCAAATATTGAGGCCATCTCTTCATTCAACACCATTTCCAATCACAAAGTCAGAGAAAAACTGAACTATCAGTTTATTCCCGTAAAAGAAAGTATAGACTTTCACCTGAACAATTATATTAACGACAAAAAGCTGAAGAAATGAATCTTGCAGAGGCAATTATCCTTAAAAATGTAGAAAAACATCCTATAAAAGCGGCCATCGGATTTAAAAAGAAAGATGCCTGGAAAGAGCTGAGCTGGAAAAAATTCAGTGAAATTATTTTTAAAACAGCCAATGCTTTAAAAGAATCCGGTGTTCAGGAGAATGACAGAGTCGCGATTTATTCAGACAACTCATCAGAATGGATGATCATGGATCTGGCTTCAATGGCTATCGGGGCAGTTACAGTACCCATTTATTCCACGAATAATGCTGAGCAGGCAGAACATATCATCAACGATTCCGGTGCTAAAGCCGTTTTGGTAGGAAACCAGATGCAGTACGATGCCTGTCTTGAGTTTTTACATAAAGAAGAAAATAACCTGGAAACGATTATTGTTTCCAAAAAAGCAGTGTGGATCAAGAAAGAATTCAACAGTTTTTATCTTGAAGATTTCATTGCAAAAGCTTCACCCGAGCTGGAGATCTGTAAGAAAGAAAATGATGATACGGCCACATTGATCTATACTTCCGGAACTACCGGAATTCCAAAAGGAGTAATGCTTACCCACGGAAATTTCATCAAAGCATTCGACTCACACTTTGAATTTTTTAAGTTTAAAAACTTTGAAGAAGAACTTTCATTGGCATTCTTACCTTTAAGCCATGTATTTGAAAGAAGCTGGAGTTTACTTTGTTTGTACGGTGGTGCCCGTGTGTATTTCCTTGAAGATCCGAAAAATGTTGCCAAAGCACTGGAAGAAGTAAAACCTACCGCCATGTGTGCCGTACCAAGATTTTTCCAGAAAGTATATGCCGGAGTTCTTGAAAAAGCGGAAGAAGGTTCAGCTCTGAAAAAGAAAATCTTTGACTGGGCGCTTAAAACCGGATGGGAAACCGCAGAATTAAGAAGAAATGAAAGGCCGGTTCCTTTTGGATTAAAATTCAAAGAATCTATAGCTGATATGTTGGTTTTCAGTAAAATTAAAAATAAAATGGGTGGCAGACTTTGGTTTTTACCTTGTGGTGGAGCTTCATTGTCGCCAGAGGTTACCCGTTTCTTTGAGTCAGTGGGCATTCACGTAACTGTTGGATATGGATTAACGGAAACTACGGCAACATTGACACTTTTCCCTTTAACTCACTTTGAGCATGGAACCAGTGGAAAGCCTCTTCCGGGAGTAGAAATGCGTATCGGAGAAAATGATGAAATCCAGGCCAAAGGGAACGGAATCATGAAAGGATACTACAATAAACCTGAAGAAACCCAGAAAGTATTCACAGAAGACGGATGGTTCAAAACCGGTGATGCCGGAAAGTTTGATGAGAAAGGAAACCTGATCATCACAGACAGAATTAAAGACCTGATGAAAACTTCCAACGGAAAATATATTGCTCCGCAACAGATCGAAAACCTACTGACCAATAATAATTTTATCCAGCAGATTATGCTGATTGCGGAAGGAAGACAGTTTGTTTCAGCACTGATCGTTCCTAATTTCGAATTTTTACAGGACTATATTAAGAAAAATAATATTCCTTTTACCAATTGGGAAGGTGCTGTAAAAAATGAGAAAGTAATCGATCTTTACAAAGAAAAAATCAAAGAATTACAAAGCCACCTGGCAGATTATGAAAAAGTGAAGAAATTCACGTTAATGCCGGCAGAATTTGATATCAACACAGGAGAAATTACTCCCACCCTGAAAGTCAAAAGAAATGTGGTGATCAAAAAATATGCGGATATTATAGAGAAGATGTATTAAAAATTTTAATCTCCTTTTCACATCAATTACAACTGAAGATGTGAAAATTCCCCTCTTTTGGTGGGGTGGCGAAAATTCAAAGAATTTTTGACGGGGTGGTTCAAAATATGACTTAAAGTAAACTATGACAACACAGGATTTTATAGGAAAAGAAAATTTCACCATTCATACCCAAACGGTTTCGGAAAGCTGTCCGTCCAATATTGCCCTGATTAAATATTGGGGAAAATATGCTGATCAGATTCCTGCTAACCCAAGCATCAGCTACACGTTAAACCATTGTAAAACTAATACTTCAATGGAATTTACTGGGAATGAACCTTTTTCAGTACAAACTTTTCTGGCTGGAAATGAAGAAGTGAAGTTTGCCGAAAAAATTGAAAAATATTTCAGAAATATAGAACAGTATCTTCCATGGATTCTGAAAGGAAAATATATCATCAGAACAGAGAATACATTTCCGCATAGTTCCGGGATTGCAAGTTCGGCTTCAGGATTTGGAGCGATTGCAAAATGTCTTATGGCGTTGGATGCTTCGTTTACAGGAAAAACGTCTGGAGAAGAATCTTTGAGAAAAGCTTCATTCCTGGCAAGATTGGGAAGTGGAAGCGCATGCCGGAGCTTGTATAACGGACTTGTAGTGTGGGGTGAAACCGATGAGGTAGAAGGAAGTTCAGATTTGTTCGGAGTACAGTATCCCGATGCTGAAATTCATGAAGTATTCAAAAATTTTAATGATTGGGTTCTGTTAATCCATGAAGGGCAGAAGAGTGTTTCTTCAACAGTAGGACACGGCCTGATGAAGACGAATCCTTATGCAGAAAGAAGATTTCAGGAAGCAAGGGAAAACTTTGTTCCCATGAAAGAGATCCTGAAAAACGGAGATATGGAACGTTTTATCAAGCTGGTAGAACACGAAGCACTTACATTACATGCCATGATGATGATGAGTGATCCTGCTTTTATCCTGATGAAAACAGGTACTTTGGAAGTCATTAATAAAATCTGGGACTTCAGAAGAGAAACAGGACTTCCACTATTCTTTACCCTGGATGCAGGAGCTAATGTTCACCTTCTGTTTCCAAATAATGGATCTGAAGAACAGATTAAAACCTTCATTGAAGCTGAATTATTACAACACACTCAAAAGAATGGAGTAGTGAAGGATATAATGAAATTTTAATAAGAATAAATATTCAATAGGAGTGGGCTTTAGCCCACTTTTTTTATTAATCTTCAGTAACAACTGCTTCCCGTTCTCCATCTTCTTTCTTTCCTTCCTCGATCATGATTTCAGCCTCTGCTTTTTCTTCAGCAGTTGCTGTTTCTATCAGTTCTTCCTGTTCATCGTTGTGATGATCTATGAAAAACTCGCAGTATACCGGAAGGTGGTCTGACCCAAAATTTTCCAATGTTTTCAGCTGTTGGATAAAAATATCCTCACTGTGAAACATCAGATCGATAGGGAATCTTAAAAGACGGTATTTGGCATGAAAAGTAGAAACGAAAGAATGCCCGATTCTGGGATCTATCAGGTGGCTTGTTTTTCTGAACAAGACAGATGATCTCGACCAGGCAACATTATTGAAGTCTCCTACGACAATAACAGGTTTTTTGATATCTTTTACACGCTTGGCTGTACTTAGAAGATCGCCGTCTCTTTCCTTTGATGTTTCTTCTTCCGTAGGACTTGGCGGCGGCGGATGAACTCCAAAGAAAACAAAAGAAAAGCCATCAGCAGTTTTCATATGGATCTCTATGCTCGGAATATCATCAGCTACAAAATAATGGGTTTTCGCTTCTTTAATCTCAACTCTTGAATAAAAATGCATTCCATAGGTATTTTCAAGAGTTACTTTGTGTTGGTAGGAATATTCTTTTTCCAGAGGTCTCATTGCTTTCTCCCAGTCACTGTTACTTTCCATCGTCATGAAAAAATCAGGGTTATGTTTTTTAACAAGCCCTATGAATTTCTCATACTCTTTATTGAACTGATAGACATTGGCCGAAATAAAATGCAGTTTATCAGAAGACCTGTGAAGTTGTCTGTGTTTTTTTACAGGATAAAAGTGGGTGTATTTAATGAGTGTTTGACCGTGATGAATAAACATGACCAGCAGAAGCCCCTGATAATACCAGAAATATTCTGTAGAGTCTGTGAAAAAGCCTAATACGAAAGTAAAGAAGATAAGGTAGGTAACCTGTATTTTGGCAAATTCAGGAACTCTGAATATCCAGTGGGAATGCTGAATTTTCGGCAGTATTGTCATGACCATAAGAAGTATGGCCAGAATCAGATAAATAATCCACATATAATAGCTCTGATATAATTGGGTTACAATTTAAGGAAAATGAATTTTAAAATTTGTTAATCAATTTAATTTTTATTTTATCTATTTTTAATTATCTAAATCTATACTATGAATAAAATAATGGCATTTCTTGTTCTGATTAGTATTTCGTGCTTCGGCCAGCAGAATACAGATATTGAAAAACCTATCCGAAACCTGTTCCTTGGTATGAAAAATGCAGATCCTGAGTTGGTAAAATCCGCTTTTGCAGAGAGTGCAGTACTTCAAACCATCACAAAAGACGGTACTGTAAAAAGTGATGGTATTTCGGATTTCATCACTTCGGTTTCAAAATTTACAAAAGGAGATCTGGATGAAAGAATTATAGTGGAAGCCATTCATACAGATGGAAATCTTGCAACTGTGTTTACCCCTTATTCTTTTTATTTAAAAGGAAAATTATCACACTGCGGAGCCAATAGTTTTCAGCTGGTAAAGCAGAATAATGAATGGAAGATCCAGTATATTATTGATACGAGAAGAAAGGATAACTGTAAAGAAATACAATAATAAAGTTCAATTGAAAATCAGGTTAAAATAAAAATGAAGATTCACCATATTGCCATCATCTGTTCAGATTATGCCGTTTCAAAAAAGTTTTATACGGAAATTTTAGATCTGCATATCATCCGTGAAGTATACCGTGAAGAAAGACAGTCTTATAAACTTGATCTTGCTATAGGAGATCATTATGTGATTGAGCTGTTTTCCTTTCCCGATCCTCCCCAACGTCCGTCACGTCCCGAAGCATGTGGTTTAAGGCATCTCGCTTTCTCGGTAGAAAATGTCACTGAAAAACGAAATGAACTGGTAGAAAAAGGATTAATCTGTGAAGAAATCCGCATAGACGAATTCACCGGAAAAGAATTTTTCTTTACCCAGGATCCAGACCAGCTGCCGTTAGAGTTTTATGAAATATAAAAAATTAGTGCGCGTAACCTGCAAAGAAACTCACCGCCATAATCGCTAAAACAATAGAAGAAATGACTACATATACGTAGTCTTTTTCTTTTAAATAACCTATTAAAGCGAAAACAATTCTCATAAGAGGAGTGAAGATCAGCAAAAGAATACCCAGCTGAATAATAGCCATTCCTTCTCCTTTGCACAGGGAATCCCAAAAATGACCCCATACTTTTTCAGAAGAAGTACCTACCACAAGGCTGGTATATTTTTCAGGCATTTTAAAACCTTCGAAAAATAACTTGATAAAACCGATCAATGATGTAGCCACAGACAGAATAACACCCAGTCTCAGAAGATTTCCTACCGAACGGTTCAGATCTACATCTGTAAAATTCTTTTTCATTATCTGAAACTTTTGTTGATACCGTTATACATCATATAAATAGAAAGAATGGTAATCACGATGGCAAAAAATACTTTTAATTTTTTGGTCTTCGATACCATCAGGGTTTTTGAGCCGATAAAACTTCCGATAACAACACCAATCAATACTGGTGCTACAATGACAGGAATAATCTCACCTCTCTGGAAATAGATCAGGGCACTGGCTACTGCCGTTACTCCGATCATAAAATTACTGGTGGTTGTAGATACTTTGAAAGGAAGCTTCATCATATTGTCCATCGCCAATACTTTCAATGCACCGGAACCTATTCCCAGAAGTCCGGACATGGCTCCTGCAAACATCATCATCAAAAATCCGGGAACTGTATTTCTTGCAGAATAGCTTTTCAGTACTCCTTTATCAGGAAATGTTCCGTACAATTTCAGTTTTTCCTCCAGACTTCCTTTTACCAAAGGTTCCTGGTGATCAGGTTTCCCTTTAAGATTTAAAATAACGGTTAAAAGAAGGATACTTGCGAAAATAATTCCGATTGTATTGGGGTTAAGCATTCCTGAAACAAGGGCTCCAATAATAGCACCTGCTGTGGTAGCTATTTCGAGAAACATTCCGATTCTCATATTGGTAAAACCTTCTTTTACAAAGGCTACAGCCGCACCGGAAGAGGTCCCGATCACAGAAATAAGTGAAGCACCGATAGCGTAATGCATTGGAACGCCGAATCCCAGCGTTAATAAAGGAATGATGATAACTCCTCCTCCTAAACCCGTAAGTGAACCTAAAAGACCCGCCGAAATTGCGCCAAGGAAGAGTATGATGATTTCTGACATACTACAAATAATACTACAAATATAAAATTATTGTGATAGTCTGCCAAACATTTGAAAAAGATAAATTTAACGTATTTTTGTATGCATGAAAAATGTAATGAAATTATTTTATGTCATCCTCGGGGCAACACCCAAAGGAAGAAATATTGAACAGCACGATGTTTTCTTCGGAATCGCGGAAAGTCTTAAGGATCTGGTTCCCGATATGAAAGACTTCTGGAAGGAAGCAGAAGGAAAAATTCACCTGGACTGTTATCAGGAAGTGAGATTTGCGGACGGGTACAAGGTGGAGATTGTAGAAAAGGGAGAGAAATCTTCAGAAGATCAATTATTTTTTCTGAATTTAGGCGGCTACAAACCTGGTTTCTTTGAAGAATTTCATGAGCAGCATTTAATGGTAGGGCAGTCTATGGGTGAAATTGTGAAAAGAGCAAAAGCTACCGAATTCTATCAGACAATGGGGTTTGAAGGTGCTGTAAGCCATATTGATGATAAGCATGGAGTGGATATTGATGATATTTTCAATGTAAGTGATATCCTTCCTGCCTCCATGAAAGAAAAATATTCTATCGTTCTTCATAAGTCTGATGAAGAAAATCAGGAGAACCCAATGGGACTTGGCTATTTAAAAATCGATAAAATTCAATAAGAGTAAATCTAATAAAAATAAAAAATGAAAATAGGAATTCTGGGAGGCGGACAGCTGGGAAGAATGTTAATACAAAGTGCATTGAAGTATGATGATGAGTTTTATACTCTGGATCCGGCTTCTGATGCGCCATGTCATAATATCTCGTATTTTACACAGGGAAATTTCAATGATTATGATACGGTTTTAAACTTCGGAAAAGATAAAGATGTTGTAACCATTGAAATAGAACACGTAAATGCTGATGCACTGGCAGAACTAGAAAAGCAGGGAATAAAAGTGGTTCCTAATGCCAATATTATCAAAACAATTCAGCAAAAAATCCTTCAGAAAGAATTTTATAAAGCTCATGATATTCCAAGTCCGGAATTTCAGGTGGTATGGAACAGTGATGAGAAGATCATTATGCCATTGCCATTTGTTCAGAAGATGAATACAGGAGGATATGACGGAAAAGGAGTACAGGTGATTAAAACAGAAGAAGATTATCAGCATCTGTGGACCGAAGCTTCTGTCATTGAAAGCCTAGTAGATATTGAAAAAGAACTTTCTGTCATTGTCGCAAGAAATGAAAAAGGAGAAACCAATATTTTTCCGGTAACGGAAATGGTAGCTGATCCAAAACTGAATCTTCTGGACTTCAATGTATGTCCGGTTCTTCTGACGGAAGATGTTCAGAACCAGATTGATTCCATTACAGAAAAATTTCTGGCTGCAGTGAACTCTCCGGGATTATTTGCCATCGAATTATTCCTTGATAAAGAAGGAAAAGTATGGGTAAATGAAACTGCTCCAAGGCTGCACAATTCAGGACACCAGAGTCAGGAAGGAAATACCAATTCCCAATTTGAGCAAATGTACCGCGTGGTGAAAAACTTACCTTTAGCGGATACTGATGCTATCACTTACAGCGGAATGCTGAACCTGGTTGGAGCGGAAGGATATGCCGGAAAAGTAGTCTATGAAGGAATGGAAGATGTTCTTAAACTTCCTGAAACGTACATCCACTTATACGGAAAAACAGAAACCAAACCGGGAAGAAAAATGGGACATATCAACGTTCTTGCAGATTCCAGAGAAGAGCTTATGGAAAAGCTTGTACAGGTAAAAGGAATGGTGAGAGTAATTGCGGAGTAATATCAGTGTAAGATAAATAAAAGGGAGCTGTTTTTAAAGTTAAAACAGCTCCCTTTTATTTTTGAACTCATTCAATAGGAACGGGCTTTAGCCCGTTTACAAATAATCACAGATTCAATTGGCTTTAGCCGAAACTTAATTTTAGGTTTCGGCTAAAGCCAATTTTATTTCGATTGTTCACATCGGGCTAAAGCCCGATGCTATTGATTATTGAATTGTTTATTGATGAAAAAAACGATATTCACACATCGATAACCTCCATCATCCCTCTTCCAGCGTCCAATCTCTTATTTAAAAATCTTCTGAATCACATTTCCAATCTCCACAAAATCCCCGTGATTTCCTACAGAACGTATTTCCGGGCTGTTTTTGTCATACTCCGAGAAAGGGAAGATCAAAAGGTAATTATTGTCTTTCAGATTCCTGTTCAACAGCTCAGGGATCAGTCTCATTCTTGGAATATATGACTTCATACCGCGTTTGGCCATCAGAATAATCAAGGCTTCATCATCTTTCAGCTGTGCTGCGGTTCTTTCTCCGTCCTGCCATGTGCTCATAATAATGAATTCAGCTTCTATATTGGCTTTCTTTATGATTTTTTGAAGAATATCAATAATGTTTTCAGGAGCATAAAAAACAACTGTAGCACCGGAATTTCTGGCAATATTCCATACCCTCAGCAATGCATGGAAGAATCCTGCTTCCTGATGAGCATTCTCGGGAATCATCACTGCATATTTCTTAATGGTGGAAAGCGGTTGTGCAGCATGGTAAACCAGTACATTCACATCATCATTCTGAAGATAACCGTTATAAAGATTATATACAAAAGAAGGGGAGAATCCTTTTTCGTCTTCCAATCCAATGATAAGATCCGTTATTTTCTGTTCTTTAATCACATTATTGACCCCGTTGATGACATCATTGTCATATCTTTTTAAAGCCTGTAATTTTACATCTGCTGCCGCGGCTGCATCTGCTGCCTGGTGTAGAAGTTTCTCCGCATTCTTTACCGAAGATTCATTTTTGTCTTCGTTGATGACATTCAAAGCAAAAAGATCTTCTGTATTAGAATGTGCTTTGATCAGAATTCCCAGATTCACCATTCTCTCAACAGTGGCTTCATGGTTGATGGCTAAGAGAATATTTTCTTCTTCATGGGTATTTCCGGAAACAGTATCTTCGTTATCACTCTCAGCAATTTTCTGAGCGCTCGCCATGGAAATAAATGAAGAGATGGTACATGAAATCAGGATAAGGAGAATACTTCCGTTCAGTACGTGTTCGTTTAATAATCTTACAGGTTCTCCGGTTTCAGTTTCGGAGAGGATGATGTTATATCCAACCATTACGGAAGCCAGTGTTGCTGCTGCGGAAGCAGAGCTTAATCCGAAGATCAGTTTTCCTTCCTCTTTGGTCAGCCTGAATGTTTTCTGAGTGGCAACCGCAGAAAGGTATTTTCCTCCGATAGAGGCAACCAGCATAATTCCGGCAACTTCAAGTGTTTCCCAGCTTTTAAAGAAAACTTTAAAATCAATCAGCATTCCTACACTGATCAAAAAGAACGGGATAAATATGGCATTTCCTACAAACTCAACCCTGTTCATCAAAGAAGAAGTGTGAGGGATAAGTCTGTTTAACGCCAGTCCGGCAAAGAATGCTCCGATGATAGCTTCTACACCAGCCAGTTCAGCTAGCATAGCAGCCAGATAAATCATAACCAGTACAAAGATATACTGCGAAATTTTATCATCCACTCTTTTGAAAAACCATCGTCCTATAATAGGGAATACAATAAGTACAATAAGGGCAAAAACGACAAAAGAGACCGATAATTTAACCCAGAATTCTGTTCCCACATCACCTTGAGACATTCCCACAATCACAGCAAGTACCAATAGGGCAAGAATATCTGTGATCATCGTACCGCCAACGGTGATGTTAACTGCTTTATTTTTCGCGATTCCCAACTTACTCACCAATGGATAAGCGATAAGCGTGTGAGACGAAAAAAGACTGGCAAACAGAATGGAAGTCAGCATAGAGAAGTGTAAAATATAATATCCTCCCAGATATCCCAGTACAAAAGGAACTGTAAAGGTATAGATACCAAAGGTGAGACTTTTCCATTTATTCTTTTTAAAATCCCCCATGTCGATCTCAAGACCTGCCAGAAACATAATGTAAAGAAGTCCGGTGGTTCCGGTTACTACAATACTGCTGTCTCTGGATAAAACATTGAATCCGTTCGGACCAATAATCGCTCCGGCAATGATCAGTCCCAGGAGATGAGGAACTTTAATTTTATTAAGCAGCAATGGAGCTGCGAGGATGATGACCAGTACCAACAGGAACTTCAGTACCGGATCTTCTATAGGAAGGCTCAGGTTGTGTATACTCAGTAAAATCATAAGTGTTTATTTTGTGGAACGTACTAACTCAACAGAGAACTTGGCGGTACAGCCATCTGATGTGATGGTTCTTGTTCCTTTGATCTTGTTGTCCGAAATATCATTAAGAAGAACGCTCATTTCTACATTCTTTTTGGCTGTAGAATCTGTTTTGAAAGACAGTCTGATCTCATTGTTTTCAAACTTGCCGGTGTAAAGCCTTACCAGATTATTGTTGTTGATGATTTTGGTAATAGGCTGGGTAGAATCATTATCAAATTCCCAGATATCGGTACGCTGGTCACCTACTGCATACTCGCTGCAGTTGGATTCTGTACAGATTACTTTACCGTTCCAGGGTCCGGAAATTTCTGCAGGCCATGCAGCGGTGATCACTACAGAATCTTTTTTCGCAAAAATACTGTCTCTCATTTTCAGCAGAGACTGATATTCGGATTCTTTTTTTGCGAATATTTTTTCTTTCTCTAATAATTGTTTTTCCCTGTCTGTCAGGTTCTTTTCCTTCTCTTTGTAATCACAGCTTACCAATAGAAAAGAGGCAGCCAGCAATAAAAAAAATGTGTTTTTCAGCATATTGTATCAGTTGGAGTATACAATATAAGAAAAAATGAAGGAAATAGAAAATCCCTATATAACGGATGTGCTTTTAATTCTATTTAATAAATTAAAAAGCAGCGGGATAGACGGGTTGAAATAATGAATAATATTTTCTGATTTACGACTCGATTCTTTGTTTTTTAAACATGGCCGGATTGTAATTGATCACAAAAACCCCAACAATAATAAGTATGGCAGCAATGATGAATTTGGCAGAAATTTTTTCATCAAGAATCAGCCAGCTTAAAAAAATGGAGATTACCGTATTGATGTAAGCCAATATGGATACCTGAACAGGTGAAACTTTGGTCAATGCATAATGGAAAGCAAAAAATGCTGCTACAGAGCCAAAACAGGATAAATAAAGCATCGCAGAAATACTTTTCAGACTCCAGTTTCCGAAATTATAGTTTTCTGAAAAAAGAAAGGCAAAAATAATCTGGATAATTCCCGCAAAGGCAAACTGGTAAAAGAGGTTCAGTGAGATATTCCCGCTTTGAATGTTCAGTTTTTTGGTGAAAATAGTTCCTGAAGCCCAACCTGCAATGGCAATGAATAAAAATAATATTCCCAGTGCATAATCCGGGTTTTTCAGATCATTAATGCCATCCCAGAAAATAAAAAGAATGCCGCTGAAACACAGAACAACTCCGGTAAAAGCCCGCCAGCTGAATTTCTGCAGGCCTAAAGCCATACTTCCGAAAAATACCAGGATAGGAGAGCAGGCACTTATCAGTGAAGTAAGGCTGCTGGTAACTTCCTCTTCCGCTACTGTAGTCATTCCGTTTGCAATCACAAGCATTAATAAAGAGAAGATAAACTGGTATTTCAGGCTTGTCCAGCCTATCCATTTGAATTCTTTTCTATAGGTAAGAATAAGGAACATGATAATCGCTGCAAGGAATTGACGTATTCCTGCTACAAACCAGGCGGGTATTGTTTCTACCGCAACCCTTATTGATAAAAACGTAGTACCCCAGACAATAGCAACGGTACATACAGCCAGTGTAAGTTTATAATCTTTCAATTTAATGTGGTGTAACAACAAATATATCTATTTTCCCAGGAATTGTTATGGATACAGATGTTGTAATTTATAGGAGTACAGATGAAAAATCTGAGCCAAAAAGATCTTTATTTATTCTTTACATTTTAAAAGGCAGATCTATTGAAAAATTAAATTATTTTTGGGATTATAAGCATAAACCGTTTCCCGGATTTTTTGTAGTTTTTCCTCTTTACATTTTTATTTTTTATCTTTGAACATCTAATAAAATTGAAGATGGTAGGAATTATTATGGGCAGTCAGAGTGATCTGCCGATTATGGAACAGGCTGCAAATTTTCTTAAAAGCCTCGATATCCCTTATGAATTAACAGTAGTTTCAGCGCACAGAACACCGGAAAGAATGTTCGATTATGCAAAAACTGCTCAGGAAAGAGGTCTGAAGGTAATTGTAGCAGGAGCAGGAGGAGCAGCACACCTTCCGGGAATGGTGGCAAGCTGTACTACACTTCCGGTAATCGGGGTTCCTATTTTGTCCAGTAATTCCATAGACGGATGGGATTCTGTTTTATCTATCCTTCAGATGCCCGGTGGAATTCCGGTGGCTACTGTGGCTTTGAACGGCGCTTTGAATGCAGGGATTTTAGCTGCAAAAATTTTAGGAAGCGGTAATGAAGAAATCGCTGCAAAACTTCAGAAATACCAGGATTCCTTAAAAGATAAAGTTCTGGGAACTGTGGATGATATTAAAGCACAGCACCCAAATCATTTTGACCAATAAATTATTTCAACTCAAAATAAAAGCCTCACTTTTCAGCGAGGCTTTTTATTTTATTTTTTAATGAATTTTGAAGAGATGGTCTGATCTTTCAAAATGAGCTGCAAAATATAATTTCCTTTCGGTAACGATCCTACATTGATCATTTCTTTATTAGGATTTCCTTCCAGTACAAGTCTTCCACTTGCATCAAAAATTCTGTACTTTTTAATGTCACTTAGTCCTTCAATATGAATATCATCCACAGCGGGATTAGGATATAGTGAAAGTTTTTTATTCAGCCTGACTTCTGATGAGGACAATAAACAGTTTCCTACCGTATCACCAGACATCGTCCATCCTTTATTAATAAGAAGATCCCTTTTATCTGTTGCATTGGAAGCATAAGTCAAAGGGGCTACAATGTCTAAATCAACATTATTGGCAGTATTAGGATTGTCTGCCCATCCTGCCAGTGTTTTACTGAAATTTTCACAATCCATTCCTGTCTGCATCAAAGCCTGGGCTCCGTTATTAACGCTGGCAAGATTCCAGCTTGCAAGGGAATGATTAAAGTTGGGTGTTTCCTTAAGAATCTGGTCTATTCTGGTAACCTTGGTCATATCCCAGTTTTCAAGGGAATGACTATAGGCCGTGCAGCCATGAATAGCATGGGCCATATTGGTAATTTTAGAAGTGTTCCAATGGTTTAAAGATTGATTGAAAGCAGAGTCAAAATGGAACATAAAACGAATGTCTTCAAGGCTTGAAGTATCCCAGTTATCCATAGGTTGATTATAGTTTGGGCAAAGAGCAAACATCCATTTCATATCAGTTACGCCCGAAACGTTCCAGTTGTTTAAGGTCTGGTTAAAATGTGCTCTTCCTGCAAACATAAAACTGAGATCAGTTGCAGAGGACATGTCCCAAGTATTAAAATATGGAGGATTGAACTGATCAGAAACTGAGCTGATAACGGTGTCAAAGATCAGGGCAAACATGAATCTGAAATGCTTAACTTTAGAAGTATCCCAGTTTTGCATGGAGCTTGTGCCTGTAAAGCTTTTTGTACCATAAAACATATAAGAAGCATCTTCAACATTACTTAGATCGGGAATATCTGTAGCAGTGATCTGAACAAGTTTACATTGGCTGAAGGCATTGTTCATCGATGTCCACACAATGTTTCCCCATTGTTCTATTTCCAGTATCTTATCAGCGCTTCCGTTGACCTGCCAGATCGGGAAAATCTGATCCGGAAGCTGAGTTTCCTGTACATCTCCGAATTTTATTTGTTGAAAAACGCCATTTCCGTTACTTACTTTTACTCTGTACTTGGCATCATTTTTTTCTGCGATCGACATACCAAAGTCAATAAGAACCTGTTTTGTGGAGGTTACGTCGAGGAGGGAACCGTTGTGTTGGGGATATCCTACTTCTTCCCAATAGATATCGTAGTTTTCACCAATTCCGGGAAACCATATTTGTTGGGAACTTGCCTGATAGGGAGCACTTACAGTGATTGGCTGTGTTATTATAGAGGCGGGTTTCCAGATCGTGATAAATTCATTCTGGGCTTTCGCCATGAATACCAGTGTAATACAAAAGCTTACCAAAAAATTTCTGAGTAGCATAGGGAAAAATTTATGGTTATTTTTTAATGAATTTTGAAGAAACCGTTTTTTCTTTCATGACAAGTTGTATCATATAATTTCCTTTTGGCAGAGTACTTACATTGATAATATCATTATTAGGATTTCCTTCTTTTACAAGTCTTCCGCTGGCATCATAAATTTTATATGCCTTAATATCAGCTATTCCATCAATGTGAATATCATCTACAGCAGGATTAGGGTAAAGCAGAGTTTTTTTATTCAGCTTTATATCCGATGAAGATAATAAGCAGCTTCCTGGAGTATCACCTACAAATGACCACCCTTTGTTGATCAGAATATCTCTTTTGTCTGATACATTGGGGGCATATTTTAGTACTGTTAAGGAACCTAATGAGATATTGTTCGCTGTATTGGGATTGTCTGCCCATCCTATGAGTGTTTTGCTGTAATTTTCACAATTAAGTCCTGACAGTGTTAAGGAGCCTGCACCATTAATAAGTGAAACCAAGTTCCAGTTTCCTAATGGCTGATTGTAATTCGTTGCACCATTCAGTATATCATCGATTCTCTTTACTTTAGTCATGTCCCAATTTTCTAAAGACTGATTAAAGGATGTACAGCCATGAAATATATGCGCCATATTGGTCACTTTGGAAGTATTCCAGTTTAATGGCTGATTGAAAACAGGAATCATGTGAAGCATAAAGTGCATATCTTCAAGATTTGAGGTATCCCAGTTATCCAGACGTTGATTAAAACTTAAACACTGTCCGAACATCCAGCTCATATCGGTCACCTTGGAAACATCCCAGCTATTAAGAGACTGGTTGAAGACAGTTCTGTTTCCAAACATATAGCTGAGGTTGGTGGCTGAAGACATATTCCAGCTGTCAAGATAAGGCGGGTTGAATTGCTCTATCAGCCCTGCTGATGGGGGAGTATCAAATAAAAGTGAAAACATAAAACTGAAATTCTTAATTTTTGATGTATCCCAGTTTTGCATAGAACTGGCACCCTTAAAGCTGGTTGTGCCATAAAACATGAAAGAAGCATCTTCCACATTATTAAGATTGGGGGCATCGGTTGCTGTAAGCTCCATAAGCCTGCACAGACTGAAGGCTCCGTTCATAGTAGTCCATGAAATATTACCCCATTGTTCTATTTCCAGTATTTTATCTGAACTTCCGTTGATCTGCCAGATAGGAATGATTTGCTCAGGACCAGGAAACAATTGAGCAGTTCCGAATTTTATCTGCCTGAACATTCCGTTACCATTCGTAACTTTTACCCTGTATTTGGCATCATTTTTTTCTGCGATCGACGTACCGAAGTCGATAAGAACCTGTTTTGTGGATGTTACGTCGATGAGTGAGCCGTTGTGTTGCGGGTAACCTACTTCTTCCCAGTATATATCATAATTATCACCAATTCCGGGAAACCATATCTGCTGTGTGGTTGCCTGATAGGGAGCATCTACATTTACCGCCGGTAATACAGTAGAGGCCGGCTTCCAGATAGTAATAAATTCATCCTGAGCCTTCACCAAGAAGACCAGCATAAAAAAAAATAATGTTGGAATTTTTTTTAAAGTCATGTTTATCATTTTATGGGTATTAGTTGTTTTTGGTTATTGTTTAATAATGGAGAGGAGAGATCCTCTTATCCGTCATAACTTGTTGCTGAATGGATATGGAATTATGATCATGTCCCTATATGACTTTACCGGATGTGTTTTTTGTGAAATGAAATGATAATATATGGGAAAAAAGTGAAAGTTTTTGTGCATGTCATTAGTTTGTGAAATAAGCAGTGCTAAAATAATAAAAACTTAATATATTTTCAACTTAAATGTGAAATTTATAGTATTTTATAAATTTTGATGAATTTATGTAAATAAAAAAAACTCTCCGTTTTGGAGAGTTTGCTTTATTCCTGAATCATATTATCACGGGTGTTTTTCTGCACTGCGATGGCTCCGAAGAGAGCCAGTAAAAAGGCAAAGGCATAAAAACCTTTTTCACTTGGAAGGATGGTGGCATTCCAAAGTCCGATGGCCAGTAGTACAATCGATGATAATGTTGCAAACCAGCAGATTCCATAATAAATATCGGTTACCTGAATGTTTTCTAGTCTGTCTCGTACTGCTTTCTGTAACGAAACCACAGCAAATAAGCCATAAAGAAGGATGGTAAAATAATATCCTTTCTCATTCAGCAGCATTTCTGCTCTTGCAAGACCGACAATAAAGCCAATCATTCCCGCTCCCAATGCTACCCACGAAGCAGCCACAAATGCATTCGATACTCTTTGTTTTTTCATAGTTTAATGTTTTGTTTAAGAGGGCTAAGATATTCATTTTTTACAAATAGAGCTCTGATAAAGGGAAAATATGGGAAAAATTCTGAATAGAATGATAAAGTGGTTTTATGTTTCGGCTAAAGCTGCTCCAATTGAATAGTATAAATCTATCTATGATTTATCACTCATCATTCATCATTTATATTTTCCTAGCCCCGATAGCAGCGGTTACCCCGGAACTTGCGCTGAGGCCCTTCGGCTTCGCTTAGGTTGAAGGTGCTGGCGTGAGGAGTATGAGCGGATAGCGGGAATCAGCTCATCAAAAAACTCTCCAAAATGGAGAGCTTTGTTTTACTGAGTGATATATTCGTAAGTATATTTTGCATAATCATTATTATCCAGTTTTACCATGACCTGAGTTGGCAATTGATTACTATTATATTCTATCTGATAGGTGAAATTCATAATTTGGCTCCAGTTTCCAGTGCCATCTTTGCCACTTATTTTTACTGTGGTATAATTATTTTGACTTAAAAACTCTGCTCCTCCCATAATCATTCTAAAATATTTGCCCACCAAAGAATAGGGATTTATCTTATTATCATATGAAAATTCTTTTTTATTAGTATGTGGACCGCCAATACCATCACTAACCGAAATTTCTTCCGAAACATTATCACCACTATAAGTATATGACATGGTAGACGGGATGGGACAACTGGAAGCCTCACAAGTAGAAGTAGCAGTAACTTTACCATTAGTATAAGTCATTGTTGTATTATAGTGAGTATCTGGATCTATTTTCTTGATCATCGTAAGCTGATCACCATTATAAGTAAAGGTTTTATAATAAGCTACGGTACCATCTGCTTTCTGGTAAGTGATTTTTGAAGGTTTTCCGGCACCATCATATTCCAGAACGGAGGTTGTGGTTTCTGATGTAATTTTATGTAACTGTTTCTGACTGTTATAATCTAATTTTGTAATGCTGGTTTGTGGCCCGGAGGGACTTGTATAATAAACTGTAGTGACTTTACTTAATAATATTTGAGAATCAGAAGGATTGGGTTCATTATTTTCGTCATTATTGCTACTGCAGTTGAGGAATAAAAATGAGCTCATCAACCCGATAAATAATTGTTTTTTCATGTATTTAAAAGTTTTATTAAATAAGGATTAAATATATTCATTATTTATAAAAACAGGTCTAGAGGATGGCGAAAATATCAGGTAAAAAAAACTCTCCAAATTTTGGAGAGTTAAAGTCTTATTATTGAGTGATATATTCGTAAGTATACTGAACCGAAAGATTTCCGTCACTTCCTATTCCGGTAGCCTGAACAGGCAGTCCTGAACTATTATACTGTAGGGTATATGTAGTAGTTTCACTTGGATACCAATTTCCATCATTACCTTTATAGCTGTCTTTGTTTACGGTATAATTGTTTGCACTTAAGGTATTTGCTCCTCCCATCATGATTCTCAAGTATTTATTTGTATTGGTATGTGGGTTTAATTTACTGTCATAAGTAAATTCGCTTTTGGAAGTAAAGCTAAATGATCCCGGGGTTGTTGACGTTTCCACTGAAACATTACTCCCATTATAAGTAAATGTTGATATTCCTGGATTTGAGCAATTTTCAGATTGGCAGAGAGTGGAAGAGGCAAGCTGGCCATTCGTATTATATGTATATTGATAAGATCTATTATACCCGGAATTGGTGTAAACAGCTTTGTTACTAAGAAGTTGATCACCTTTATAATAGAAATTTAAATAATATTCTAAAATATTTTTATCATTATAGTAATTTATTTTGGTCGGTTTTCCATCAATGTATTCAAAAGTGCTGATTCTTCCTTTAGAATTCATTTTTACCAGTTGTCCCTGTTTGTCATATTCTAAGATTTCTACAACAGTTTCTGGTTTAGACGGATTATCATAATAAGTAGTGGTAACCTTACTCAATAATAATTTTGGCGTAGCTGTATTATCACTATCATCATTACTGCTGCAGCTGTTCAAGAAGATTACGGAGCCCGCGAGCCCCAGAAATAAGAATTTTTTCATGTTATTTTTTTAGGCGACAAAAATAAGAAATGCTTTATATGCTGCATAAAAAAATCCCACTATCTTACCAATAGTGGGATCATATCATGTTTTGTTAAGATCTTAGTATCTGTAGTACTCAGGCTTGAATGGCCCTTTTACGTCTACACCGATATACTCAGCCTGCTCAGGAGAAAGAGTTTCAAGCTCCACGCTTAATTTCTTAAGGTGTAAAGCAGCAACTTTTTCATCAAGGTGCTTAGGAAGCATGTATACTTCGTTTTTGTAAGCTGCAGCGTTATTCCATAGTTCGATCTGAGCTAACGTCTGGTTAGAGAAAGAGTTAGACATAACGAAGCTTGGGTGGCCTGTAGCACATCCTAAGTTAACCAATCTACCTTCTGCAAGGATGATTACTTCTTTTCCTTCGATTGTATAGATATCCACCTGAGGCTTCACTTCAGATTTAGTATGACCATAGTTTTTGTTCAACCATGCCATATCGATTTCATTATCGAAGTGACCGATATTACAAACGATCGCTTTATCTTTCATTTTAAGGAAGTGCTCTCCTCTTACGATATTGAAGTTACCTGTTGTAGTGATGATGATATCAGCATTGTCTACCACAGTATCTAATCTTTTTACTTCATAACCGTCCATAGCAGCCTGAAGTGCACAGATTGGGTCGATTTCCGTAACAGTAACGATAGAACCAGCACCTCTGAATGAAGCAGCAGTACCTTTACCTACGTCTCCGTATCCGCAAACTACCACTCTTTTTCCAGCAAGCATTACATCTGTAGCTCTTCTTACTGCATCTACAGCAGATTCTTTACATCCGTATTTGTTGTCGAATTTAGATTTAGTAACTGAATCATTTACGTTGATGGCAGGCATTACTAAAGTTCCGTTCTTCATTCTTTCGTAAAGTCTGTGAACACCTGTAGTGGTTTCTTCAGAAAGACCTTTGATATCCTTTGTGAACTCAGGGTATTTATCAAAAACCATGTTTGTTAAATCTCCACCATCATCCAGAATCATGTTTAATGGTTTTCTGTCTTCACCAAAGAATAAAGTCTGCTCAATACACCAGTCAAATTCTTCTTCATTTAATCCTTTCCATGCATACACCGGAATTCCAGCAGCAGCAATAGCAGCAGCAGCGTGATCCTGTGTAGAGAAAATATTACAAGATGACCATGTAACTTCAGCTCCTAAAGCTACAAGAGTCTCGATAAGCACAGCCGTTTGGATGGTCATGTGAAGACATCCTGCGATTCTTGCTCCTTTCAGCGGCTGAGATGGTCCGTATTCTTCACGGATAGCCATCAGACCTGGCATTTCTGCTTCTGCAAGGGTAATTTCTTTTCTACCCCATTCTGCAAGGGAGATATCCTTAACTTTATAAGGAACGTATTGTGTTGTAGTACTCATATGTAATGAATAGTTTTAAAATTCAATTGATAACGAAAGGCAAAATTACGATTTATAATTAAGATATAAAAACGGCAAACCAAGTTCGGTTTTATGAGATTAAACATGGATTAATATTATTTAGTCTTAATATAAATAACTAATTTTATCTGATAAACAAATATATTATGAACCAAACCCATACAGAAAAGAAAATCAAACCTGTTGCTCCCAAAGTACAGGAACTGATCAATGCTTCAAAAAGTGTAATTCTTGCTACTGTTGATGCCGAAGGAAATCCAAATTCAAGCTATGCACCTTTTGTACAGGTAGATCAGACGTTCTATATTCTGGTATCTTTCATGGCAAAACATACTAAAAACCTTGCTGACGGAAGAAAAACATCCATTATGTTTATTGAAGACGAATCGGCAACCAAGCAGATCTATGCGCGCGAACGTTTAACCCTTGAAGCCGCCACTTCTCAGATTGAAAGAGATTCTGAAGTATGGAATACTGTTGTTGGGAAACTTAGAGAAACTCACGGCAAAGTAGTAGAGGTAATTTCCGAAATGGGAGATTTTATTTTAATTGCATTGCAGCCTCTAAAAGGATCTTATGTAAATGGTTTCGGAAGTGCATATTTTGTAAATTCGAAACTTGAAATTGTAGAGCACAGAAATGATGCGAATCATCAGTCTAAATAATTAGCTGGAAGCTGGGAGAAGGAAGCTGGAAGTTATAAAGATTAAGGAAACAAAGAGTCTGTTTTTTCCTCAACGGATTCTTGGGTCTGAAAATTCTTTTTACCACGAATAGTAACTTCCATCTTCCAGCACCATCTTCCATTCCTTTCAACTTCCGCATCTTTTCACTATTTTTGTCCAATAAAAAAAGAATGCCCCTCTACAGAGATTTTTCAGATGACAATGCCACCATTCTGGTTTGGAAGTATGATGAAAGTGAAGAACTTGATATCAATGAACTTCTTGAACCTGAAAATGCGGAAAAAGTAAAAGATTATCATCCTAAAAAATTACTGGAAGTTCTGATGGTGCGCAAGCTTCTGAAAGGATTAAAACCCAATTCTAAAATTTTATACAAAGAAAGAGAGCCTTTTCTTTCTCCCTACGATGCGGAAATATCTATTACGCACTCTTTTCCTTTTGCGGCGATTGCTGTTTCTAAAAATAAAATAGGAATTGATATTGAAAAATTCAATCCTAAGATTTTAAGGGTGATTGATAAATTTACCTATGAAAATGAGCGTGGATTTATTCCGGAAGACAAAGCAGATACTTTCTATACCATTATATGGAGTGTAAAAGAGAGTATGTACAAAATTCATCACTCAAAATACTGGTCTTTAAAGAAAAACTATGAAGTAAAACCTTTTGAGCTGAAGCACCTTCATAAAATAAGCTGCCGTGTGTATGACGATCAGTTTTCAGATGAATTCAAAGCCAGGGTAGAATTCTTTGACGATTACTGCTTTACGATTGTGGAGGAGTAGGCTCAGTTTCGTTTTTATATTTTTCGATCACTTTTCTCTGCTCTTTTGCGACATCATAGATCAGCTCCAGAATATCGTGGATATTTTTAAGCTCGGTTAAATGTGAAATTTTATCAGGATCTCTCCGGTCAATAATTTCATTTTCTTCAATCTCTGTTTTTCTTTTCAGGAGCATGTCTTCAATGGAGGAATCTTCCGGCTCAAGGCGGCTTTCCATTTTCAGGGTTTCATTAATATCATTTCCGTTGAGAAGGGTAGAGGTTTGCTGCATTTCGGCCTCAATCTTTCTGCTCCAGCTTTCAGCATCTATTTCAGGATATTGCTCATTACTTTTTGCATATTGGGATAGGGAAGCCGTATAGGCAGTAATCAGGTGGGATGTTGCCACAAACTGGTGAACCACTTCCAGTTTTTTCTGCTGATTTTTAGGATCAGAAATCATTCTCTGAAAATTATCGGAAAGGTTAGCCAAAGAAATGATGGCATTTTTTCGCTTTACCTTATAATCTTCGAGATCAAAATTTCCCTGTAAGAATTTGGAAATCACACTCTGGAAGTAGATAAGGTTGTCCGCGGCAGATTTCTTCATCAGATCCAGGTTTTGCGTATGTTCCCAAACCGGCAGTACAATATATGACACGGCAAAGGCAATGATCCCGGCAATAGCAGTATCCAGGATTCTGTCTTTAAAAATAACATTGACTTTCCCCGGGTTTAAGAAATTAAAGCTGAGGAATACATATATTGTCATGAATAATACCGCCCAGAAATATCTTCCTTTCAAAAAGCTGAAACACATAATCATGCTGATCAGAAGGATCGCAAATAAAACGCCGTTAATATGGACAAAATACAGAATGGCATACGCAATACTTGCTCCGGCAATGGTTCCATAGAGACGCAGCAGGTTTCTCTGCTTTGTAATAGAGTAGGCCGGTTTTAAGATGGCTGTAATGGTAATTAAGATCCAATACGTGTGTCCCAGTCCCAGAAAATCAAACATAGAAAAAACGTATCCCAGCAGTAAAGCCGTTGTAATTCTTATGGCATGACGGAAATGGGAAGATGATAATGAAATATTATTTCTCAGAACCTTAGCATTCAGTTTAGGTTCATTGGGCATGAATTTCTTAAGATCCAACCCTGTAGATAAACTTTTCGCCAGTTTGATATCCTGTGAAAATACTTTATAGATCTCGTTGATTTCTTTCGTGATTTCATAGATACGCATCAGGATCTGGCGCAGGATCATGAAATTTTCCAGATTGTCGGGAGAAAGCTGTTTATTTCTGAGTTCGAAATAATTATAATTTAAGTTTTTTAATTCCTCTTCCAGATTAAACATCGACCTGGCTCTGGTACCACTTTGCAGGGCGATTCCGATATTGGTGATCTCTTCCGCCAGAAGGTTCAGATAATCATGGATATTCACCAGGATCATACTGTCTTCAAAACTTTGCTGTAATTTTTGATAGTCACTTTCCGAGGTCATCAGTTTTTCATGAAGGTCCATCGAATTAAGGAACATCAGCATTAATAAACGGCTGGTGGTCGTAGATTCATTGACGATGGTTCTGGTTTTGAAAACTGTTTCTCTGGTATCTTCCTGAAGGTTTTTTATTTCAATCTGCTTGGCAATAACCTGAGTGGTCAGCTTATTGAAATCCGGATTTTTCTGATAATAATTGGCTTTGATCTTTAAAAACTCAGCCAGCTGAAGATAATTTTCACCAATCATCTGGCTTGCCAGCTTATAAGGACGGATGGTGGTTACAATAAGGAATATAAGCAGAAACCATATACAGCCGGAAGCAAATATCAGCAGACTTTTGAAAATATTGCTTCCCGTAAGATGCCCGTCAATAAAGATGGCGAGTACCACAAGGGATAATGAGCCTACAGCAGCTAATCTCTGGCCATACACGCCGATCAGGGAGAAAAACATCCCGAAGACAATGACTTCCAGAATGACCAGTACTTTAATATTCATCACCAGACTTGCGATAAGCGCTACAAACACAAAGCAGCATATGGCGAAAGTAAGAGCATTTCTTCTTCGGATAAAAGGACCGGGCTGGTCGGTAAGGGCTACAAAGCTGGTTCCGAGAGGGAATAGAAAGTATTCTTTTAAAATCCCGAAGTGGGCGAGGACTAAACAAGGCAGAACAGTAGCTAATGTAATTCTGATCGCAGAATATACATACTGACTGGTTACAAATTTTTTTAGTTCCGCCGAATAGTTCATATTACAAAAATAGCTATTGAATTTAAGAAAACTGCCATAAATAAGAGACTTTTATTAACTTAAATATTATATTTTTTTTAATTGAGCTGGAGTATTATTTAAAATAAATTGACAGATGAAACATATGAATGATTCGCCTATCACAATTCGTCATTTTTTAACACAACAGCTAACAAATCCTGTTCCACGAATCCTTACCTTAGCTTACATCAGTTATAAATAATTATTTTATGAAATTCATCAGTAAAAATATAGTGGGCATTTTGTTTTCTATGATCATGTTAAGCTGCAGTGCACAGAGCAAAAACAGCTATAAAGCAAAGAAAATATATGAATCAAAAACCTTGATCATTACTCAGATTTCAGAAAATTCTTTTATTCATACCTCCTTTAAACAGACCAATGATTTCGGGAATGTACCTTGTAATGGATTGATTGTAAAAGATCATCACGAAACCGTTGTTTTTGATACACCTACCAATGATAAAAGTTCAGAAGAACTGATACAATGGATTAATGAAAAGCTTGATTCGAAAATTAAGGCCATTATTCCAACCCATTTTCATGATGACAGCTTGGGAGGATTGATGACTTTTCATAAGCACAATATTCCATCCTATTCCTACGTGAAAACAATTGAGCTGGCCAGAGAAAATAATTTTGTTATTCCTGAAAACAGTTTTAATGACTCTGTTATTTTAAAAGTCGGGGATAAAGATGTCATTGCAAAATTTTTCGGTGAAGGGCATACAAAAGACAATGCTGTAGGTTATTTTCCAAGCGAAAATATTTTATTTGGAGGCTGTTTGTTAAAAGAGCTGGAGGCAGGTAAAGGATATTTGGGGGATGCCAACGTTTCTGCCTGGTCCAATACCGTTGAAAAGGTAAAAAAAGAATATCGGGATGTGAAAATTGTAGTTCCCGGACATGGCGAATATGGCGACGGAAAGCTCCTTGACTATACGATTACATTATTTAAAGGTCAATAGTGAATTTTTGCTTCGCAAATTGAATGGTGAATGGTTGATGAAAAAAAATTGACAAGCGAAGCAGATTGACGATTGACTATTCACGAATCCAAAGTGAATGGTGATGTAAAAAATTGACAAGCGAAGCGAATTCACCATTGACGATTGACATAAAAAAAGCCTCAATACAAAAATGTATGAGGCTTTTTTATAGAGCTGTTGCTTTTATTAACGATCGTTGTTGGATGTTTCTTCTCCGATGTTCCAGGTAAGACCGAAACGAAGCGTGTTATCCAAAGCACTGTTGATTTTAGACATATTGATCAGGTAAGAAAGGTCAAGTCCGAAAGAACGGTATCTTAGCCCAACCCCTGCAGTAGCAAACTGTCTTGCTCCCTGCTCTTCACTTTCATGGAAGTAACCTCCTCTTACAGAAAATGCATTGTCATAGGAATATTCCAAAGCACCACTGTACATGATACTGTTTTTATTTTTGAAAGATTTTCCGATACCAGCCATTGGCCCTACATTAGGAATCTGATAAATAGGCTGTCTTGTATTCGGGTCAATTCCGGCATACTCAGATCCAGGAACCAATAGTTTTGAACCTTCCACAGAAATTCCTACTCTGTTCATATCATCCAGGTACATGTCATATCCAACCCCTAATCTTGCCATGGTAGGAAGATAAGATCTTGATTCTTCATTCCCTGTATAATCCAGTTTCGGACCTAAGTTCTGAATGGCCAAACCTGCATTGATTTTACCATCATATCCGCCAATACTGGAGAATCTTGGAGAGGTATAGTATCCTGAAACGTCTACTGCAAAACTGTTCGCAGCCTTAAGTGTTGTATCTGTGTTGAATCCTCCAGCTAAGTCTGAACGGATAAATCTACCGGTAACAGCTCCGGAGAATGAATCAGAAAGTTTCAAAGCGTAGGCAACGTCAATGGAGAATTCGTTTGGTTTTGATGTACCCATAGAAGCGATTTCCGTACCCACCAGTTGAGTCAGGTCTACCTGTCCCATATTGAAATAATAGATACTCGCGGAAATTGTAGATCTTTCTTCCTGCCCCAAAAACTTATGGAACGAGGCATATAATAAGAATACATCATTGGTAAGTTTTCCCATGTAAGGCGTATAGTTAAGACCTACGGAAGAACTTGTCCTGCTGAAAGGGTATTTAGCCGCATTCCAGAATTGTGAAAATGCATCCGGAGAGGTTACCACCCCTTGATCTCCCATACCTCCCGATCTTGCATCAGGTGCAATTCTTAAGAAAGGAGCTCCGGTAAGAACTGGGTTTACTTTACCTAAATCTTGCGAATAGCCTAAAAAACCAGCACTCAAACCAAATCCTAATAGCAGTTTAGTAGTTAAATTCATATGTTGTCTTTTATATATTATCAGTTTTTTATTAATATTATTGTCTATTGTTCTGTTTTATTATTTCAAAAGTACCATTTTTTCTACAGCTGTAGCACTTCCTTTGCATTTTTCTTGATTTTGACTTTTTGCAAATATCTTAAAAATATACGTACCTTTTGCTACAGTAGCTCCAAAATCATCTCTTCCGTCCCATTCTATCGCCTGACGAGGGGTTCTGAAGCCCTGTAGGAACGGTTCTGCAACCACCGGCTGCGATAAAGTTCTTACCAATCTTCCAGTTATTGTATAAATTTGTACGTTTACATCCAGAATATCATCACAGTTGTGTTCAAACTGAATATAGGTTTTATTGGTAAATGGATTGGGCCAGTTCAGCGGACGGTTTATGGTCAGATGCTGGTCAGATTCATCTTTAACTTCAAAATTTAACGTAGCAGTTGTAGAATTATTGTTTATATCCCAAACTTTAAATGTTAATTGATGCTGTCCTATTGCAAGATTTCTGAAAGGGTAGGTTACATTTCCTTTCTGGTATTCGGCAAGACTAGGATTTAAACATCCATTTCCTTCTCCCGGAGCATAAAAATCATTTAAAACAACAGTATTGATAATCTGCCCGTCAAGATAAACTGTAATATCATGCCCTACACCGGATCCTGTTGAATTAATTCCTGTATCATCGGTAAGGCAGGCAAGAAGCATTGGGTTCTGATTGGTAATTCCACCATCTGCAAAGTTGGTGTTGTTCATATACAGTTTTACTTTTGGAGGCTGATTATCATTGATTCCGTTTGGATTAATATCGCCTACCTGTACAGCCTGATTGTTGAAAACATCCGTTGATTTATTATCTGCATAGGCTAGTATTCTTCCCTGACCTACAGCATAGTTAATGTCTTTTGGTACATAGAATTCAGCAGTGAAAACCCCATTTACAGCAGTTCCTGCAGATTTTACAATAGCACTTCCTTCCTCGGTATACTCTAACACCGGAGATAAAACGCCACTGTTATTTAATGTTTTTTTATTTAATCTCTTATCAAAAATATTGATGCTGACCTTTCCGTTGAAAGTATTGTTCAGTGTTCCGTTCGGATTATTGATATGTCCTTTGATTTTTACAAAATCCAGCCCTCTGATCAGTCCCGGAACAGGAGTTTCAATATTATCAATAACCAGGAGTCTCTGTGGTCTGCTTAATTTCATGGCAGGATCACCCAGTAAGTTTACTTTTAAGTGGTTACTGTTTGGTCCTTTTTGTTTTTTAGCAATTAAGTGTGCATTTCCCAGCGTATTAAAGTCGTCATTGGTTAACTTAAAAATATTCTGGGTAAAGGTATTGGTAAAATCACGTCCATAATCAACCCCGATAGCACGGCTGGAAGTAATCATGGTGGAAACACCTCCCTGCTTCATCTTAATAAACTGTTCTCCTACAGAGTTGGTTGAAGGTTCGTCCCATAATGTAAACTCACAGGTAATGGTAGATACAAACGGGAATCTGCTGTATACATTAGAGAAATTGTTGGCATTCTGAACTTCTGTGCTGGTAAATACTCTTTCCTGCGCCCAGCCGTTGATTCCTCCGTGTCCGAAATAAAACAGGTATAAGCTGTTTCCGATAGCATTGGAAATGGCCTGGTTTACCTGCGGATATCTTCGCCCTCCTGAAGTGCTCTGGGCGGTAAAGGCATCCATGTATAATTTTTTAACATTATACTCTTTAAGTTCCTGCTGGCCCGGCTGTTCAAATATGCCGGCAAGGGAGCTGTTCATGACATTGTGGAAAGGACTTCCCCCTTCGTTGTTATCATCCACTACAAAGTCAAGTCGCATACGCCAGTCTCCAAACGGGCTCGACTGTCCCTGAAGGGAATTGTAGTAAGCCAGTGTTTTATTGATCATGTCTCCGGCCTCACTGGCATTGGCTGCCGGAATTCTGCCAACCGGAAGATCCGGAAGGTTGTTTTCAATTAATAATGTATTCTGCGGCTTGGTCATTACGATATAATCATCCGTCACAAAAGAGGATACATAATCGGAAGACTGCTCACTCTGATAGCTGGCAACAACGTTTGAATTATTCGGAACCCTGTTTTTATAATCGTAAGAAGCATCCCCAAGGATAAATACATATTGAAGTCTTCCCAGAGGAGTATTGAGTTTGCTTACGAAATCTCTTATCGCGGTAAGATCTTTACTTCCGCTGCCATATTCCTCGTAGATTTTATTGATGTCAACAATTTCTACCTTATAGTTATTCTTGGTTTGATGATAGTTGGCAATTCTCTGAGCCTGGCCCATCATTTCAGGAACGGTAAGGATCAGATAATCTACGTTTTGTATTGCGGAAAGATTCTGATTCGAGATTCTTCCCACAAACTGCGGACTGAAAGCCGCATCAGCACGGAAAGCTACAAACTCATTGTTGAAATTCTGATCAGCAGCCGTATATGCAAAGTTGAAGGAACCGGCTCCTGCCTTATTCACTCTTCTGTTAGCATTGGTAATATCCGTTACATCCCATACCTGTTCTATAGCAGCAGCATTACTGATACTGAAACCATAGTCCGTATTGCTTCCACTGACAATCGAATAATCCCTGAAGTTCATTTGTGAACCATTGAATGCAAGGTTTTCCTTATACTGAACCTCTACATAATCAAAATAGAAAGTTCCGTTCGGATTCTTGGAGATATCCGGATTATAAACCAGTGTAAACTGATTTCCGGTAAGATTGGTTAATGTTCCGGTATAAGTTACCGGATAGAAGGTATACTGATAGGAAGAAGTGTCCGTCGGAATTACCTGCAGCGGGTGCGGATTTAAATTGTTGATTTTAAAATCTATCGTATTCTGCTGGGAATTGTACGCTACCACCTGGGTTCTGTATCGTATGACATCATTCGCCTGTATCGGGGAATTGGTAGTAAATGTTACTGTTTTTTCATTGGTAAAAGGAGTATCTTCTACCCATGTTCTTCCTACTTTTAACAGGTTTTTCTGATCTTTGTTGATCACCTGGTAACTGTCATACCTTGTAATCAGCTGGGCAGGAAGGTTTCCGTCTACAGTCGCAACCCTTTTTCCCGCACCTTTATCAAAGTTGATATAATAATAGGAGAAATCCTCATAGATGTTTTTGACATTATTGCTTCTTTCACTGAACCGGGTATCGTGTCTTTTAAAACCGTTCCCGTTGGAAGTATCATAAAGGTTGTATCCGTCTGGACCTTGCGCATAGAAAAGAGCGTAGTCGTTGTCATTCCATACCCCGTCATCTTCACCTACCACCTGAATGGCATTTTCCTGTAAAGCACCATACCTTGGATCCTGGTTGTATTCGGGAAGCATGACCCCTCCGTTTCCATAAATTCTGAAATTCTTAGGATTTACAGAACCAGGATTGATTCCGTTGTCTTTTAAAAACTGGGAAGTGATTTTGAACACTCCGGACTTGTCTACCTTTATTTTATAAAAATTTCCACTTGATAAAGGATTTCCGGTGGTTCCTATTTTATTAACAGTTCCTGTGGTATTGATAAAAGAAGAAGCTTCCGAAACATTAAACGAAGATAATCTCTGAACACGGCCTTTTACATTTTTAAATAAAGCAATACTAATGCTGGCATAGCTTTCACCCTCTAAAGTATAATAGGAAACATCTGCTACATCATAGTCCGGAAGTCTGCCTTTATCCAGCTCAAACAAATCCTGGTTTGAAACGTTTTCCCAGACAAGGTCTGAGATTTTTAATTGCTTTTCTCCGATTTTTTGCTTGCTTACGATAAAAACATTATTTTGGCTGTAAGAAAAACCTTCATTTTTAAAATTAGGAAGATTTAATTTTGTGTCACCAAAATCCTGGATTTTAGAACCGTTCCATTCTATGGTGTTTCTTTGAGCGTAAAGTGTTGATGCAAAAGCGATTAAAGATAAAATCGTAATTTTTCGTTTCATGTTTACTATTGAAATTGCTAAATTACAAAATAAATGAAAATTTTAGAATTAAATTGTGATACAATAAAATTAATTTGTTAACGTTTTTCAAAAAAATCAAATGTTTACTTGATTTATTGAATAATTTATTTTTTCTTTGTACTTTGAAAATATTTATATCGACTATGAAAAAACTAAAGTTGTTTTCATTAATAGCATTAAGTTCTACACTTGCATTAACCAGCTGTGGCGGATCAGGAACCAGCAAAGGTGGCGGTACCAAAAAATTTGTCAGCAAAACAGGTTGGAAACCAAACGAAAAACAGGGTTGGTTTTTTGCAGGAAAGCAACAGAAGCAGAAGGGTTGGCCTGGGATGGTATATGTAGAAGGTGGAACTTTTACAATGGGATTAGTGAAAGATGATGTTATGCACGATTGGAATAACACACCTCGCAGAATGCAGGTAAGTTCATTCTTTATCGGAGAAACTGAAATTACTAACTACGAATACCGCGAATACCTTACATGGTTGAAGTATGTATTCCCACCAAGTGACCCGAGTTTTAAGGAGATCTATAACGGTGCTTTACCGGATACCTTATTATGGGACAACAAATTAGCAAGAAACGATTATAACGAAACTTATCTGCGTTCTCCGGAATTTGATTACTATCCGGTAGTAGGAGTTTCCTGGACTCAGGCAAACAGATACTGTGAATGGCTGTCTGACAGAGCCAATGAAAAAGCTTTGATGCAGGCTGGTATTATTGCCAAAGATTTGTATATCAACGAATCCAACAACCAGGGTGGAACTGCTTTCAACATGGATAAATTCAAATCGAATGATCCTGAAATGCAGGGATATATCAATGAGAAAAGAATGCAGCAGAAAACTGGTATGAAAACGACAAACCAGAGATTGCTTGCCGCTAACAGAGCTCCGAATTCTGCAATGGTACAGAAGTTCAGACTTCCTACTGAAGTAGAATGGGAATATGCAGCTCTGGGTATGGCTAAAAACAGAGAATATAACCAATATCTTGGTAAAAAACCTCAAATTGAAAGATTAAGAGGTTCCAAAGGAAGAGACAGAGGAATGTTCCTTGAAAACTTCAAAATGGGTAGAGGTGATTATTCTGGTATCGCAGGTTGGAAAAACGACGGATCAGCTCAGACTTCTGATGTAAGACAATATCCATCTAACGATTTAGGAATCTACGGTATGTACGGAAACGTTTCTGAATGGACGGCTGACGTTTACAGACCTATCATCGATGAAGATTACAACGATTTCAACTACTACAGAGGAAACATGCCTCAGGCGATCGTAAGAAACGGTGACGGAACTTATAAAATGATCGACGAAGGTACTATCAAGTATGATACGTTAGCAGATGGAAGATTAGTTTACAAAGGTCTTCCGGGACAATTCGAAAGACAAACTATCGCTGACTACAGAAACTACAGAGACGGTGACAGACAGTCTTCTTTAGAATATTACAGAGCTTCTGATTCTGCTGCCGGATTCGATATGTACAACGCTCCTAAAACAAGCTTCGTTGTAGATGGAAGCGGTAGAGTGAAACTACAGAAAGATACTAAAGATAGAACTTCTGCAATCTCTAACGAGGTTAGAGTAGTAAAAGGAGGTTCATGGCAGGATACAGCATACTGGCTGGATCCGGGACAAAGAAGATATAAAAATCAAAACAGAGCTTATGGTTGGGTAGGATTCCGTGTTGCACAGGATGCTAAAGCCAGCGATAAGAGTAGAACTAGAAGATAATATTTATCAAAAAATACTTACAAAAAACCTTCCGGACTTTCGGAAGGTTTTTTTATTTTTGAACCATGAAATCGCGTTGGCTAAAAAGTCTAAAAACATTCGTATTGATTGAGCGATTGCATGCGATTTTAAAAAAAAAGATATATATATTTCCACATGAATATAGAACAGTTTTATCCTTTATTTCTGCAGGCGGCAAAAGTAACCATCGACAGCAGAAAAATAGCTGAGAATGATATTTTCTTTGCTTTTTCCGGTGAGAATTTCAATGCAGCAACGCTGGCAGAAAAAGCCATTGATGACGGAGCCCTGGCAGTGATTGTTGAACTTCCGGAATTTGAAAACAGAGATAAAAATATTTTCTATGTTCCGTCTACGCTGGAATTTTTACAGCAATTGGCAATCTACCACAGAAGCCAGCTTCATATTCCTTTTATTGGGCTTACGGGAAGTAATGGAAAGACGACTACAAAAGAGCTTATTCATGCTGTTCTTTCAGAAAAATTTAATGTTCAGTATACATCAGGAAATCTGAACAACCATATCGGAGTTCCGTTGACAATCCTTTCCATTAAACCGGAGCATGAAATGGCCGTGATTGAAATGGGAGCTAACCATCAGAAAGAAATTGAATTTCTGTGTACCATTTCACAACCTGATTTCGGTTATATTACCAATTTTGGAAAAGCTCATCTGGAAGGATTCGGAGGTTTTGAAGGAGTAATTAAAGGAAAGTCTGAGCTTTATGATTATCTTAAAAATAATAACAGAACGATTGTTGTGAATGAAAACGATCCGATCCAGGCTGAAAAGACTGAAAACTATTCACCTAAAATTACTTTTGGGAAAGAAACATCGGATTACAACTTTGAATCTTTTTCCGCTGAACATTTTGTAGGATTGACTTATCAGGGCGTAAAAGCCGTTTCAAAACTGACAGGAGAGTATAACTTTACCAATCTTTGTGCTGCTGCCAGTCTTGGTCTTCATTTCGGAATCAGCTTTGAAAAAATAAAACATGCTCTGGAGCTGTATACACCCACCAATATGAGATCTCAGGTGGTGAAAAAAGAGGGCAGGACTTTGGTGCTTGATACTTACAATGCCAATCCAAGCTCTATGACCGCTTCTTTAAATAATTTTATCAGTTTTGAAGGCAGTAAAACCATTATCATCGGAGATATGCTGGAACTGGGGGATGAGAGTGAGAAAGAGCATCAGAACATCTTAAAACTGGCTCAGGACCTTCATTTCGATGAGATCATTACTGTCGGGAAACATTTTAAAGCGGTTAATGATTCAGAGTTTGCTTTTGAAAATACGGCCGAATTAACAGAATATCTGAAGCAGAATACCATTCAGTCTGACAATATATTATTGAAAGGTTCCAGAGGAATTGCTCTGGAGAAAGTGATCGACTTTATTTAGAGTAGGGAAGCCGGAGGCTGGGAGAGGGAAGTTCCTGAAGGCAATCAAAGAGTGTTCTCTTTTTTGTACCATTTTATAAATTTTCATTGTAAAATGATCACCGGAAAATGAGGATGCTTGATCGTAACTTCCAGCTTCACTCTTCCAGCCTTCTTACTTATTTCTTCAGCTCCCAGAATTCTTTTACGATCAGTTTGATATTTTTAAAAGTACTCGGGAACACTTCATTTTCAATTTCTGAGGTCGTTTTCCATGCTACTTCGGTAATACCTTCTTCTATCTGCGGTTTGGAGGTATCTTCTCCATCAAAGTTCATTTCAAACCAATGGGTGCATTTTAAGATTTTCTCCCCGTTTCTTTCTACATAGATATGATAAGTCGTGTTGATGAATTGTACAAGCTCAACATCACTCAACCCTGTTTCTTCCTCTATTTCCCGTACGGCAGACTCTTCTCTGGATTCTCCTTTTTCCATTTTACCTTTGGGAAGATCCCATTTGCCTAATCTTCTGATGAAAAGAATCTTACCTTCAGGATTATTAACGAGACCACCTGCAGCCTCTATAATTCTGAATAGCTTTTGAAATTCATGCCAGATTTCTTCCAAATTCTCTCCATACACATTAAGTTCCTGCACAGAAGTATTCTCCAGAAGATCCAGGGCGATCTCTAAAGTTGTATAATTTTCGTATACAAGCTTTTTTTCAAGTTCTTCTGGATGCTTAGATAGTAATAATTTTTTTTCGTTGACAAAAACTTTATACATTTGTAATAGTTAAGAATTTAAATACAAAAATAAAAAATGAATTTAGAAGGACGAAAGATTATTGTCAATAAATCATCTAAAGAACTTACAGAGTTGCTGAAATCACCTGAAAATTATAAAGATTTTATGCCGGACGGTCTTCAGAAATTTGAAACAAGAGATAACGGATTTAAATTTGGATTACAGGGAATGCCTGAAATCGCTTTAAAAATAGATGAAGTGGATGATCAGAAAGCTGTTTTAAGATCTGCAAGTTCAAGTCTGGACTTCTCATTAACAGCTACATTGAACCCGATCAGTGAAAACCAGACTGAAGTTCAGATGTTATTTGAAGGAAAATTCAATCCATTCATTAAAATGATGGTAGAAAAGCCTTTACAGAACTTTATCAATACGCTTACCGATAAAATCGAAGCTTATAAATAATAAAAACCTTCATTTTGAAGGTTTTTTTATTTTACAGGAAAGTTGGCGAAAATAAAACAGGTAACCAATAAATACCTGTTTTTAAATTATTAACCTATCTCTGTCAATAATAACGGCTTCGACAGGCTCAGCCTGACAACGTTTAAAAATTTCAGTTGGTATGCGACCTGTCACCCTGAGCCGATCGAAGGGTTCCCAATAAGAAAACCGTTATTAATCACTAATCTTGAGTATTAATTAAAAGGATTAGTCAATTATTATATTATAATTTTCTTTGTCAATGTCCTTTAATAATGAGTAGATATTTTGAAACATGCCTGAGCATTACTTTTCCTCATCCCTATATATTTCAACATTTCCGTCTTTCATGATAAATCTGTATCCGAAAGGTATTGCCAGATATTGTAAAATATCTGGTCGGGCAAAGGCAACATGATAAAAATGTACCATTTTTAATGACTTAATATTGCCATCGTAATCATCTGTAATAAGGTACCATCCACTCTCATCATGAGGTGAATCATATCTTATTCCTTCAACATCCTTTCCTTCATAGACACCATCTGAAATAACAATTGACTGATTGAAGTTTGGAAATAGAGGAATAAGATCATGTTGTAAACACATTTCACTTTGCTGCCTAACAACTGAAATTGCTGTATCACAACCTTTATTAAAGCCACTACCGTCTAAGTTTGCTTCATATATTTCATAACAACTATCTTCATCCAACCTAAATTGTAAAAGCCACGAATAATAGCCAATATTTTGGTTTTCAGAAATGATTGGTTTACTATCTACAATGTAATCTATAATGTACTTAATAACCCCTATATAGTTTTCAGGTAGATTATTACCAATAGTAACTCTAATTTCTTTAGATATATAAGAATATAATCCTTTTGTTTTCACATAAGTGTTATTATTCACATTAATTTCGATTTCTTTATATAATATCATATTTTTATTTAATGATTTAATCACTAATTTCAGGAGAATGCCACACCAAAGGATTCGTTTGACAATTTGAATTTTGCTTTATTAAGCCCTTTGAAATCATTAGGATTGAAAAGCAACCCTGCTCACCGAATTCTTCCTGTTTTGGAGCATTTGGAGAATTGATTTTATTACTGGCGCAAAGTCAGGAGATTTTGCGCAGCTGGGCTGATCGGTGAAATAAAAATATGAAAAATATCTAAGCAATAACTCCCGAACAATGATCCGCTGTACTTCCGGTGGCAGAAGACAATACATTGATCTCGTTATTCATCTTTAAAACGCCCATAAAGGCAAAAATCAGGGCTTCTTTATAATCGATAATCTCTTTTTCAGGGATGATCACTTCGGCTTGTGTTTTTGCTCTTATTTTTTCAATTAAAAAAGTGTTGTAAGTGCCTCCTCCAGTGATAAGGATGTCTTTTATACTATATTCATTGATGACATTGGCAATCTGCTGGGCAGCATGTTCTGTAAAAGTGGCCAGAGCATCTAAGGCTTCAATATTTTCAAGAAGGGGAAATATATGTTGATGGCACCATTCTATTCCCAATGATTTTGGATGCGAAATCTGGTAGAAATCCAGGCTGTTAAGCTGGTTCAGTAAAGTCTCATCTATCTTTCCTTGTGCGGCCAGCGCTCCGTTTTCATCAAAATTTTTATGAAGCTGCTGGGCCAGATGGTTCAAAACAATGTTCACGGGAGCAATATCAAAAGCGATCCTTTTCCCATCCCATTGTAAAGAAATATTGGAAAATCCACCTAAATTCAGGCAGGCGCTGTATCCGGAGAAAAGTAATGCATCACCTATAGGAACCAGAGGAGCTCCGTTTCCTTTCATCAACACATCCTGGCTTCTGAAATCATAGATAACAGGTAATCCGGTTTCCAGCTTTATGGCTCTGCCGTCACCGATCTGCAGGGTGAATTTCCTTTTAGGCTGATGAAAAACCGTATGCCCATGAGAAGCAATCAGGTCGATATTTTCAAGCTGATGCTGATGAATAAATGCTTTAACCTGCTGCCCGAGATAAAAACCATACGCTGAATGCAGTTCCAGCAAACCTTCGGACGAAAGATGAATGGAGTTTCTAAGTTGGGTTTCCCAATCCTCAGAATAGGAGAGTGTTTCGGCTTTCAGGATTTTAAAAGTCCATGTGTCCTGCTTTTCAAATTCAGCAAGACAGATATCCAGACCATCCAGACTTGTCCCGGACATCAGTCCAATAGCCACAGCTTTCATTCTTTTTGGATTTATTTTTTATTTTCAGAAATTCTTTTTGAACTGAAATCTCCGGAATTGTTATAGAATGTGTATTCGGAAAAGTCATCTTTGGCAGTCATTCCATTGGCACCTACCAGGGTAGAGCCGTCTTCCATGGTAACATACACCGTATCTTTGGTGTAGATTCTGTTTCTTTTCTGATCCCAATAAATACTCTGCATGGCAAATCTCTGTCCTTCATTGGTCTTTATCCTTACATCACCTTTGGCTTCGTAGAATTTTTTATATTCGAAAATACGGGCATATTTAGCGGTAATTCTTCCCGGAACTTTAGGTTTCTTTTTATCAAAAAACTCAATATCAATTCCTTTTCGGGCTACCACATACGGGCTATCGATCAGTTCGTATTTTTCAATGATGGGGGCTTTGGCTTTTAAAGTCACAAAGCCGGAGTCACGCTGTATAATATTGGCGTTGTTGATAATCTGTGAAGGGAAATTCTTGCTTTGGTTGCCATTTCTTTTGGTAAGATCTTCCTCACAGGATGTCAATATAAAAAATATAGCACAACTAAAAAGGCATGCTATATTTTTATATGATATTTTTTCTGAAAAATTCATCTTAGTTATAAAGAGTCTTTCTGAACCATTTATCAGCGAAATTAAAGCCGATTCTCAGGTTGACGAAGTTCTGGTTGATCAGGTTGTTTTTAAGAGTACCTCTTTTACCCACTTCCAATCCGATTTCAAGACCACTCATTCTTGTGATACTGCTGTTCTTGAACGGTAGCATTACCCCGGCTGAAATACCGAACTTATTAATGCTGTTTCCTTCCAGTTTAAGATTTCCTCTTTCGTAGAACGCTCCATATCGGTAGATCACCCTTGAGAAGTAGTTTCTGAAGTTATTATAGTTAGGAAGATACCATCCACCTGCAGAAATCCTGTAAGTGTCCTGGAAATCAAAGGTTTTACCGAAATAAGAGATGTCTTCTCCTTTTTTATAGTCAAGCTGTCCTGATACAAACCAATGGTTTTCACTACCATATCCCACTCCTAATGAAGCCTGTAATGGAAGAAGGTTTTTGGATTTTGTTTCTTTTTGCTCAATAATGGTTTCCGATCCGCTAAGTTTGGTGGTTTCCTGAGCATCAGAGTATCTGTAAGTACTGTTGACATACTGTGTCGTCATATTACTGGTATTCCCAAAAGTAGCAGTAGCTCCCAATGTGAACTTCTTATCAGTACGTGTATTTAAAGTCTGGTAGCTTGTACCCAGTGTAAAATTAAAGTTTCTGACTCTGTTTTTAGTCTCATAGCCATTAACATATTCCCCTACGTAAGTCCCAAGGTTACTGTTGTAAGCACGGAATTCATTAAGGTCGTTAAGGTCTCCGAAATAAAGGTTGGCTTTTGCTCCTACGGATAATTCCTGATTGATCTTATAAGACACAGCAAGCTGAGCTGTATTTAAAGTTCCGCTTCCTTTAAAGCTGTTTTTGTAAAGAGGAGTTTTATCTTCTGTAAACTGTTCCGTTACGATATCGTAGCTTTTAGAACTGTAAGGCTGATAAGAGATCCCCATTTTCACTTTTGAAGACAATGGAAATGCAATCGAAATATTGGAAAGGTACGTAGAATGCTTTGTAGATTTCATATCGTTATAGTTCGATTTGAAATAATTGTTTTCGTTGGTAGCTTCCAGTCTGATACTCGTAAGTTCAAAATTGGCGTTGTTTGCCGGGTTGGCAAAATTGAAACTACTGGTAAAATCACTTATAAAAGCAGTAGATATACCTCCCATAGAAGCAGTTTCGATCGTATTATCATATTTCACATCTCCAATTCCATAAGTTGCATAAGGGGAGTTGCTTAGACTCTGTGCATTCAGAAAATATCCAACTGATATGAATGATACTACAAAGATTTTTTTCATTCTTGATTTTTAAAACAATGCGCAAATATCTTAAATATTAATGAATTGTAAAAATTATATGTGGTTAAAGTTTGTTAAGGGCTTTCCTTTAAAAGAAAAATGCAAATTTTCAGCCATAAAAACAGCAATTCTGTTTTACAAAAAAAAGACTGTTCTATGATGAACAGTCCCGGTTTATATGAATAAGCATTTATACTATTATTTTACCTGAAGTACAGAACGGCTGTGG
This sequence comes from Chryseobacterium sp. CP-77, assembly GCF_036362765.1. Classification (NCBI taxonomy): domain Bacteria; kingdom Pseudomonadati; phylum Bacteroidota; class Flavobacteriia; order Flavobacteriales; family Weeksellaceae; genus Chryseobacterium; species Chryseobacterium sp. CP-77. The sequence continues at coordinate 2,019,600 of NZ_CP143637.1, read as the reverse complement.
CTGAAACACTCAAAACTAAATTTTCCATGGTATTTTCCCATTCCCGAAGTTCCTACACCTCCAAAAGGTAAATAATGAGAACCTACATGGATAATGGAACTGTTGATTTCAGCATCACCGCTTGTGGTATGGTTTAAAACATAATCTGCAAATTTCTGATCTTCCGTGAAAACATATAATGCGAGAGGTTTTGGACGGCTGTTGATTTCCTCCAGAGCTTCTTCAATATTATTATAGGTCATAACAGGAAGGATAGGGCCGAAGATCTCCTGCTGCATCACCTGATCATCCCAGTTCACATGATCCATTAAAGTAGCTTCAAAATGACGGGTTTCAAGATCATAATGTCCTCCGTAAATTACTTTTTCCGGAGCAGCTTCCAGGTAACCTGCTAGATGTTTAATTTGGTTCTGGCTTACAATTTTCCCGATTTTCCCTAAAGAATTCCCTTCATAAGTTGTATTTAAATGAGCTTTAAATTTTTCTATAAAGGCATCTTTTACAGACTCATGGATATAAATATAGTCGGGAGCGACACAGGTTTGTCCGCAATTTATCCATTTTCCGTAGGATATTCTTGCCACAGCTTTATCCAGATCGGCATCTTTATGAACAATGGTGGGAGATTTTCCTCCAAGTTCCAGCGTAACCGGAATTAATTGTTCGGCAGCGGCTTTCATCACAATTTTCCCGACATTCGGGCTTCCGGTAAAGAAAATATAATCGAAAGGTAAGCTGAGTAAAAGAGTATTTTCCTCAATAGCCCCCTGAATAACGGCTACATAAGATTCATCAAAAGATGCTTTCACAATATCTTCAAGCACCTGCGCGACATGTGGTGTATTTTCAGAAGGTTTTATAATGGCTGTATTTCCGGAGATCAAAGCTCCGATTAACGGACTGAATGTTAACTGAACAGGATAGTTGAAAGGACCAATAATATAGGTAACCCCATAAGGCTGATACGTTACTTTACTTTCCACTTCCGCACCTGAAGGATGTGGTTTGGAAGGTACAGAAGTCGGTTTTGCCCATTCGTCAATATTTTCCAGCAAATAATCAAGTTCGCTGATCACTATTTGAATCTCCACATATTCCGCTTCTTTTCTGCTTTTTCCCAAATCTGTATCCAAAGCCTCACAAAGTGCATCGGTATGCTGAAGAAAAACATCCCGGAATTTTCTTAATTGTGCTTTTCTGAATTCAATATCTTTTGTCTGATTAGTTTTGAAAAAGGATTTCTGCTGTTGAAATATCCCTTTGATTTTTTGTTCCAGGTTGGTATCCATTGGTATATAATTTAATATTTGAATTGGTGTGAAATGGTAATAAATTTACAAATAATTTCACTCTACAAATGTATTGCTTAAAATTAAATTGTGTAAAATTTAATTTTATATTTTATTCTAATCCTATTATTGATATTACCTATAATATGACACATTTCTTTTGGACCATTAAGATTATATGAAGGTGCTACGAATATTAAGATAAGCTTCTCTTCAATCTTTAGATCAGAATGATTCATCTTAATATACTTTATTTCTTCAATCCTTCTTAATGGTTTTATTACATCCTGCATTTTTAAAGATGTAAAGAAACTCAAAATGCATGATCTATATTTTTATCCATTTTAAGCAGACTTAATTTTATGAAATGAAATAAGATTTTTTATCTTTGAAACATGAATTGGGAGAACATCGCCGGACAGACTAATCTGAAAAAACTTCTTAGAGAAAGCATTGCTGAAAACAGAGTGAGCCATGCCCAACTTTTTGTAGGAAAGGAGGGTTACGGAACACTGCCTATGGTATTGGCCTATGCACGGGAAATTTTCAGCCAGGAAAACGAACATGCTGCTGCGAAGGTTGAGCATCTCAATCACCTGGATCTGCATTTCAGCTTTCCGGTTTTTACGGATAATAAAAATTCATTAAGCAAAAATAAATTTGACGAGTTCAGAGAAATGATCCTGGCTTCTCCTTATGCAAGCTATGACGACTGGACTGCTTTTTTAGAATCCGAAAATAAACAGTTATTTATTTCTGCCGATGAAGTGGATGATCAGAACCAGAAATTTTCTTTAAAAAGTTTTGAAGGCGGAACCAAAATTCTTATTGTCTGGAGAGCAGATAAAATGAATATCGCGGCTTCCAATAAATTTTTGAAATTTTTAGAGGAACCACCCGCAAAAACGGTCATTCTGCTTACTGCCGAAAGTACCAATGATATTCTTCCTACCATTCTTTCCAGGACACAGATTGTAGAGATCCCGAGAATTAATGATGAGGATATTGAAAACTACCTTAAAAAGAACTTTTCTGTTTCCGAAGATAAGGTAAGAGAAATTGTTCATGAGGCACAAGGAGATCTCAATGATGCCATTAAGCTTCTGAACTCAGGAGACAAAAGCAATGAGTTTGAAAAGCTTTTTGTACAATGGGTAAGAGATGCATTTATGGTAAAAAAGAAACCGGAATATCTCCGAAGTATTATTTTATGGGCAAGGGAAATTGCTGGGTGGAACAGAGAAAAGCAAAAAAACTTCCTCAATTATTGTTCTGAAATTTTCAGACTGGCGCTGCTTCAGAATTATCAGTCCGAAAATCTGGTTTATAAAAAGATCAATGCGAACGGTTTCAATTGGGCCGGTTTTTCAAAATTTATCAGCGGAGCCAATATTGAGAGCATTTTAGAAGAAATCAATACTGCTGATCTGCACCTGACCAGAAACGGAAACCCCAAAATCGTCTGGACCGACCTGGGAATAAAATTATCAAGATATATTCATAAAAGCACATAAATAAACTCCGGTAAATGCCGGAGTTTTTGTTTTTGTCCTGTACAGATTATTATTTCAGCTCTATTTTCCTTATATTTTTACGTTTGCTTCAATTGAATGCATTCTGAAATATTAAAATTATCGTTCAGGTTTTCCCGAATATTAATTCAAAATAAAACTCTTTTAAATTAAAAACTGCCTTTCCTGCGCTTTCAGCATATATTATAGAAACCGTCTTTTCTTTGCAATAAATTAAATCTATATTAAAAAATCAATCAATCGTTTGATTTGAATGAAAACTTGTGTACATTTGCGCCCTGAAAAATGAACACTAACATGATTTCAAAAGAAGAAAATATATTATTCGCTGCCGAGAAGCTCTTTGCAGAACAGGGATTCGAAGGAACTTCCACCCGGGAAATTGCAAAGGCGGCGAATGTAAACATCTCTATGATCTCATATTATTTTGGCTCTAAGGAAAAACTTTATGAGAAATTAGTGGAATACAGAATGAATGAAGGTCAGTTTTTCTCAAAAGACCTTTTGGGAAGAACAGACATCAACGATTGGCAGAAGATTGAAAGAGTCATCGATCAGTTTTCTCACAAGATCCGGACTCAAAAATGCTTCTACAGGATTATGCAGAGAGAGCAGCTGCATACCAAGAATCCTCAGATTGTTGAATTTTTGAAGCAAACCAAAATGGGATTCCTTTCTATGTATTCACAAATATTGGAAAGTGGTCTTAAAAATGGAATTTTCACCAAAAATCCACCTATTTATCTCCTTCATTCTACCGTAAGCGGAACCTTGTTTTATGCATTCAATGCAAAAGAAATGTATAAAGAGTTCCTGAATGAAACAGAAGATGAAGAAGCTTTTGATGAAAAATACTACACAGAACTTAATAAACATATTAAATATTTACTAAAAGACCTTTTAGGTTATGAAGAGAATAAATAACTCAGTGATTGCATTATCACTATTCGTAGGAATAGCAAATGCGAATGCTCAGGAGAAAAGAACACTTACTCTTGACGAGGCCGTGCAGCTGGGAATCCAGAACAGCAAGAATCTCAAGATCGATGCAGCCAAGATCGAAGAGGCTACAGCTGATCTTTTGGAGGCTAAAAACAGACAACTGCCGGAATTAAAGGTGTCTGGTAGCTATATGTACCTTCCGATAAAACCGAATGTTGATATCAAACTTCCTGGTCTTGCAGGAGGAGCTGGCGGACCTGAAATACATCAGGTAGTTTACGGTTCTGCTAATCTTAGCGTTCCCATTTACAGCGGTGGAAGAATCAAATACGGAATTCAGTCAGCAAAATATCTGGTGGAAGCTTCTAAACTAAGCACTGAGAATGATAAAATTGCCATTGCTTATAACGTTGCCCAGGCTTATAATAACCTGTTTAAAGCCAACCAGTCCATCAAGGTTTTTGAAGAAAATCTTTCCGCTTCTCAAAAAAGAGATGAAACCTTCCTTAAAATGGAAAACAATGGTTTGATTGCAAGAAACGACAGATTAAAGGCAAATCTTCAGACCTCAAATATTGAACTTCAGCTGTTGGAAGCCAAAAATAACTACAATATTGCCAACATCAATATGGATTTATTGCTTGGTCTTCCCGAAACAACGGAACTGGCAGTAGATGAAAATTATATTGAAGAAGGAACAGATGTAAAACCTGTTGATTATTATGTTAATGAAGCCAGAGAAAACCGTAAAGATTTACAGGCTCTGGCACAACAGAGAAAAGCGGCGGAATTAGGTTCGAAAGCAGCAAAAGCAGAAAATCTTCCTTCCATCGCATTTACAGGAGGTTATGTAGCAGCGGATATCCCTAAGTTTCTTACCGTATACAATGCCATCAATGTAGGCATCGGGGTTTCTTATAACCTGTCCAATCTTTGGAAAGAAAATTCTTCATTGAGACAATCGCAGGCGAGAGAAAAGCAGCTTGCCGCTACTGATGAATTACTGAATGATAACATTAAGCTTGATGTCAACAGAGAATATCAGAACACAGACTATTCAAAAAAGAGAATTGCTGTTTTTGAAAAATCGGCGGAACAGGCTAATGAAAATTACAGAATTACCAAAAATAAATACGACAACGGGTTGGCAACCATGACTGAATTGCTGGATGCAGACGCGGCACAGATTGCTGCCAATGTTGGCGTGATCAATGCTAAGGCAGATGCTGCACTGGCATACAGAAAACTATTACAGATAACAGGAACTTTAACAATTAAATAATCAGATCAAAACCAAAATGGAAAATAATAATACACAGGCAGCTGAACCTAAAAAGAAAAAAAGTTTAGTTTTTCCTATCATTTTAGCGGCAGTAGTAATCGGAGGAGGAATCTACGGGTACAGAGCCTTTACTTACGGACAGTATCACGAAGAGACTGATGATGCTCAGATTGCTTCCAATATGGCACCGGTAATTTCTAAAATCTCCGGCTATGTAGCTCAGGTAGAAGTAAAAGACAACCAGTTTGTGAAGAAAGGAGATACCTTGGTGATTTTGGATAACAGAGATCAGAAAATGGCTCTGGAACAAGCTCAGGCAGCTTTATCTACAGCCAGAAGCAACATTTCAAATGCAGAAGCGACTACAACGGCTACTTCGAAAAATATAGGTTCTTCAGAAGCAGCAGTAGTAACGGCTAATGCTCAGATTGAAGCGGCAAAAGTAAATGTATGGAAAACTTCTCAGGATCTTAAGAGATATGCTAATCTTGTAAAAGACCATTCTATTACAGAACAGCAGTATGAGCAGGCTTTGGCTGCAAAACAATCTGCTGACAGACAATTACAGGTTTTGGTGGACCAAAGAAATCAGATTGCCCAGCAAACTCATATAGCCTCTTCTCAGACGGCTGCCAGTTCACAACAAATCAGCGTGGCAGGTTCTGTTGCTAAACAAAGAGAAGTAGATGTAGAAAATGCAAAACTGAATTTGTCATATACGGTAATCCTTGCCCCTGAAGACGGATACGTTGGAAAAGTACCTACGCAGGCAGGTCAGTATCTGCAGGCGGGAGCTCAGTTGTTTGCTTTGGTTAAAAACGACCAGAAATGGGTGGTGGCCAACTTTAAAGAAACACAGGTAGACAAAATGGTAGAAGGCCAGAAAGTGAAAATTGAGATTGATGCTTTTCCTGATCAGGAATTTGAAGGAGTGGTAAGCTCATTCTCTCCCGCTACAGGAGCTACTTTCTCTATTCTTCCTCCGGATAATGCGAGTGGTAACTTCGTAAAAGTAGTTCAGAGACTTCCTGTAAAAATTGATTTTGTAAATCTTGACAAGAATATTGCCAAAAGATTAAGAACAGGAATGAACGTGAAGGCAGAAGTTGCTTTGAAATAACATTTAAAATTGTTAAAAGTCAACGAATTTCGCTGTCAATAGTGAATCGGCTTTGCTGTCAATTAAAACGATAAGCTATACAATTCACCGTTCACCTGCGAAGCAAAATTCATCATTGATTTTTCACATCAAAAAAAACTTATGCAAGATTCATTAGTAGAATATGGAGCGCGGAGAGTAATCATTACGATTACGGCTATCCTTTGTGCCCTTCTTGAAATTGTAGACTCCACGATTGTCAATGTTGCCTTGAATGAAATGAAGGGGAATCTTGGAGCTACGCTTTCAGAAGTAGGATGGGTTATTACGGCGTATGCCATCGGGAACGTTATCATAGTTCCGATGACGAGCTGGCTTTCACAGCAGTTTGGGCGTAGAAATTACTTTGCGGCATCCATCATTATATTCACCGTATTTTCGTTCTTATGCGGAAATGCGACCAATATCTGGGAACTTGTGTTCTTCAGATTGATGCAGGGAATCGGGGGTGGAGCCTTACTGGTAACCTCACAAACGATTATTACGGAATCGTATCCTATTGAAAAAAGAAGTATGGCTCAGGCTATTTACGGACTTGGGGTAATTATCGGTCCTACACTGGGCCCGCCTCTTGGAGGATACATCGTTGATAACTTCAGCTGGCCCTATATTTTCTATATTAATATTCCGATTGGGATTGCAGCAACGCTGATGACGCTTCAGTTTGTAAGAAGCCCGAAATATGCAGAAAAACGTAAAGCTTCAGATGTTGACTGGCTTGGAATTGCGCTGCTGGCAGTTACAGTAGGCTCATTACAGTTTATTCTGGAAAGAGGACATGAAGAAGACTGGTTTGAAAGTGGAATGATCGTGGCCTTTACTGTAGCAGCAATTTTAGGATTTATACTCTTCCTTTGGCGGGAACTTACCTTCAAGTACCCGATTGTTGAGCTCAGAGTGCTTAAAAACAGCAACCTGAGAATCGGGACTATGATGTCATTTGTTCTTGGATTCGGATTGTATGGTTCTACATTCATCGTTCCTTTGTACACCCAGAGTATTTTGGGATGGACAGCACTTCAGTCGGGAGCTTTGATGATTCCGGCTGCATTAACAACAGCCTTTATGATGCCTATCATTGGGAGACTACTGGCAAAAGGAGCAAAACAGCAGATCCTGGTTTCATTAGGGCTCTTTATCTTCTTCGTTTACAGTTTCTGGGGATACAAAATTCTGACCCCGGATACCAGTAAAGATGCCTTCTTCTGGATGCTGATTGTAAGAGGAGCAGGTCTGGGATTATTATTTATTCCGATTACCTCTTTGTCATTAAGTACCCTGAAAGGGCAGGAGATTGGCCAGGGAGCAGCCTTTACAGGGATGATGAGACAGCTGGGAGGATCTTTCGGGATTGCAGCGATCACGACCTTTATTGCCAATGCAGGGCAGAAGTATAGAAACAACTTAATTTCCCACCTGGACGAAAACAGTTTTGATGTTCAGCAAAGACTGGCAGCATTGAAGGCCAATTTCATAGCGAAAGGGATGACTCCTGATGCAGCAATGAATGCCGCTTATAAAATGCTCGATTTATCCGTAACAAAACAGGCCACTGTTTTATCTTATATGGATGTATTTCTTTACCTCGGAATCGTATTCCTGATATGTATTCCGTTTATCTTACTAGTAAAAGAAAGAAAGAGCAAAGAAAAAATAGATTTGAGTGAAGCCATGCACTAGATTTTAAAAAAGACCTTCGGAATTTCGAAGGTCTTTTTTTATTGTATCTGCCTTAACATGATAATAAACAATACTTTCTGTTTTCATTTTGTTAAATAAAAAATAATATCACTTATTGGAGAGTTTATTTATTTTTTCTAGCTTTACATTACCAAATGAAAAAAATATGAATAAATTCCCTCACCTTTTAATAATCCATTCAAAAAGGATTTGCCGGAATGCTGTATCACACTTTATCTGATTTCCGGTTATTGAACTGAAAGATCTGGCTGTCTTTCACTTTGCTTTTTATATTTCTTAAAGGCAATTTCCCAATATCAGAAAACGGTGTGAAGTATTGTATTCCGTTTTATTATTTAGCTAAATCATGATTTCAAGTCACTAATAACTTATTATATATGAATCAAATTCAACTGCCGGAAACTTACGCGGCATTATCAGATTTCAGAAAAAATGATATCTATCTCCCTGAAATGAATCAGGCTCAGATTATTGCAGATTTCTTTCCCGGAACTTTCACAGAGCTTACACAGCGCCTCTCTGATATTACAGGAGCTTTTTACGGAGGTATGCTCAAACAGATCGAAAAACTTTACGGACCCGAAGCTATTGAACAGCTTTCCAGTACCTTTATGTATGATCTGGGATCAAGAATGACACTGAGGAATCTTGAAACAAAACCCAATCTGCAGCCTGGAATTCCGGCCGTTGCAAAAATGTTGATAGGAGCAGTTTTTACATCCAGTCCCGAATACAATTTTGAATTTAAAGAATTAAATGACTACAAATGCGAATTGCTTATTAAAGGAGTAGACCGTTACCACAAAATCACAAATAGCCTGCAAATTGCAGGTCTGTTGAATTGGCCAGTCATAAAACCTTTCATACAGGGCGTTTGCGACACCATGGGGCTGGATGTTTTATTGGATATAAAAGTACTCAGACTTGATCCGGACAGCAAGTGCACCTATCATGTCATAGTTTCTGAGAAATAGCCTCAAACATAAATAGTACCTGGAAATTGTACAGACAGCATTCAATAAGAGCGGACCTTAGTCCGCTTTCTCTATAATAAATCAAGAATAGGTTTCAGCCTAAACATGAAACCCGTGTCTCGCACCCCGCATCGCTAATCAATCTTTTCTATCCATTCAATACCACTCACATCAATCAGTTTCAGACTGTAGATATCATTTTTTTGAAAAATATCATCAATATTCAGTGTTACATCTGCTTTTGCTCCTAATGGAATTACCAGACTGTGCTTTCCCGGTTTCACTTTGGCAACATAATGATTCTGAATATCCTCTTTAGGAATTCCGGCAAGTTCTTTATGATCCAGTTCCTTTAAAATCTTTCCGTTTTTGTCGAGGATATGAATGCCTATCAGAAAAGAACCATACACATCAGCACCTTCCGTCCTGTAAACTTCGAACGTTAACTTTGAGTGCTGATGAGAGATTTTTGAAATTTCCAGCTTGGGTCTTACCGATTTATTGTGAAGTATTCCCCACACACCTCCATGAAAATACTGATTGGTAAAAAGAGTTAACCCCAATATGATGAGTGAGCCCGCCAATACAAAACCCTTTGGATTTGACACAGGAAAATTTCCTGAGCCAAGCCATTGAAACCATTTTTTTTGAGTGAATTTTTTGTTATTTTTCATAAAATAATGATCCAGAGAATAAGGACCACTTCCTGTGAGAAACATGACAAATCCACCGGCTACACCCAGTACACCAATCTGCCACTCATCAAGGCAGGTTGTTCCCAGCCAGCCGGAACCTAATAAAATCCCGAGAGCAAGGCTGAAAATGCCAATACTCATCAGCCGGGTAAATAAACCGAGGATGATGAATAATCCGACAATTGCCTCAATAATGGTAAAAATCATCATGGAGCGTTGCAAAGCATCAGGATGAGTCACCAGATATTCAATAACAGGTTTTATTCCGAGTGCATTGGGCAAAAAATGATTGAATTTTTCCCCGATATATCCCTTTTCGTCAGGAATAAGTTTGTTTTCAAGGATAAGACGGCGCCAGAACGCTGAAAAGTAGGTCCATCCGATAACCATACGGAGGGATAAAGTATATAATCCGGCCATGTCTGAAGACTGGCTGTTTAAGGTATGTTTCATTGAAATTAATATTGTGTTGTAAAAAAACTGATTTTTTATAATCTGACTTAAAAAGTCTAAACCAGATGAAGTCTCAGTCTTTTAAACAGAATATATTTCGGAGGGCTGTTCCCGGTAGAATGCCCGGAATAGTTATTGAGAAAAGATTTTTCTTCAAAAAGATTGGCTGCAGCTGAATTAAAACCAGATAGAAACTTATAGTACTGGTTTTGAATTTTGGTTTTTGAAACGGCAGTTTCTGAAGAAGTAAAAGCGGTATCACAGCTGAAAGAGAGCGATGAGGTTGTTTTTACCTTATTAAGCCCGCTGATGTACTGAATGTCAAAAATATCAAGGACATTTCTTTTGACTGAGCACGGAGACAACGAAAACAACAATATAAGCATCGTAATGACACCTTTATAAATTTTCATATGAAGTCCTGAACTGGGCATAATTACAAAACTACGCTTTATTTCAATATGTATCAGCAGACTTTTAATTAATAATGGATTCTCTTAAAAAAAAATTGTGCTATTAAAATTTAAAAATAAAAAACACTACTGACGGACAGTTGTCACAATCCCGCTTTATCTTTACAGTCTGAAAGTTTTACAAAATAGAAAATATACTGAAATGAGTTACTGTTTAGCAATAGAAGGAATGCAGCCTGAAAGCAGAAAAGAACTGCACAAAAATTATCATGACAACTATTATGGGTTTCCCATTCACGATGATAATGAATTGTTCGGAAGACTGATTCTGGAAATTAATCAGGCAGGACTAAGCTGGGAAACGGTTCTGAAAAAAGAAGACAGCTTCAGAAAAGCTTATGATCAGTTTGATATTCAGGAAATTGCGGCTTATACAGAAGAAGACCGTGAAAGGCTGTTGAGTGATCCTGGAATTATCAGAAATAAATTAAAGGTCAATGCTGCCATTGAAAATGCTAAAACAATCATTGAATTACAAAAGGAATTTGGTTCCTTTGAAAAATGGCTGGAGCACCATCATCCTATGACATTGCAGGAATGGATGAAGCTGTTCAAAAAAACATTCAAATTCACTGGCGGGGAGATTGTCAACGAATTTCTGATGAGTACCGGATATCTTCAGGGAGCTCATCATGAAAGCTGTCCTGTTCACCCAAAAGTACTGGCACAAAAACCTTTGTGGAAAAAAGCTGAGGAAAAGTAGAATACGGATTATTCTTCAATTAACAAGCCGGGATTCTACGGAATTACATATAGAACTGTTTGACACTATGCATACTTGTGTCATTCCGCAGGAATCCAGCTTCCGAAATTAAGAATAGAAAAAGAAAGTCCATTGCTATTGAACTGATCACATTTTAGGTGCTTGCCTTCGCTAATGTAAGATCTTTGCGAAATTCCTTTAACCCAAGCCTTTTATTTCTTTTCCATAATCTGTTTATGCTCATTACCCCATTTTTCAAACTCAAGAATGATGGGCTTCAACTTATAACCGATTTCTGTAAGCTCATATTCTACCCTTGGAGGAACTTCTGCATAGACTGTTCTGGTAATGATTTTATCCTCTTCCAGCCTGCGAAGCTGAAGGGTGAGCATACGCTCGGTAATGTTCTGAAGCTTTTTTCTAAGTTCTCCAAATCTCATTTTTCCATTGATCAGATAACAGCATATGGCTAATGCCCACTGCCCTCCGATAATATTGGAAGCATAGATTTCCGGACATTCATCAGCAAGAGCTTTTTTATTGGCAAAATTGGTTGAGGTTTCCTTTATTTTAGTCATTACTTACATTTTTTATAGTACCATACAATAGGTTGCTAATGTACGAAATGTAAGTAACACGTTGTAATTTTGTGATCGAAATTTAAACATAATGAGAACATTAGTGATTGTGACGCATCCTGATATTGAAAAATCAGTGATCAATAAAAAATGGATCGACGAGTTAAAAAAATACCCTGAAAAATATACGGTTCATCAACTGTACAAGGCTTACCCTGATGGAAAAATCAATGTGGCAGAAGAGCAGAAGCTGATGGAATCGTATGACAAGATTGTATTTCAGTTTCCTTTTTACTGGTTCAGCAGTCCGCCGCTTTTAAAACAATGGCTGGATGAAGTGGTTTTATACGGCTGGGCGTATGGAAGCAACAGCGGTTTCAAACTGGCCGGAAAGAAAATGACACTAGCTGTTACCGCAGGAATAGATGAAGATGGATATTCTGAAACAGGGGAATATAAATACACGATGAAGGAACTTTTCAGACCTTATGAACTGACTTTCGATTATATAAAAGCCGATTATAAAGAACCTTTCGTCTATTACGGAATTGAAAGAGATTCTTCCGATGAATGGATCAACAGAAGTGTTCCGATGTATCTGGATTTTCTGGATAATTTGTAACCAATAAAATGAAGTTGAACTTGAATTAAAACGGGTTCAACTTACTTTTCTCTGTATTTTTTTTTAATACAGAGAAAAATACTTGAAAATCTTTACCCCACCGTAGGCGTATCCTCTTCTTTGAGTATTTTTTTCTCCTTCATCGTAAGCATCATTCTTTCATATTTGTACTTTTCCCAATCAAATGTGTTGAGAAAATCAAGGGCAGCCTGAAAACCTCTGTTGAAGAGTTCTTCCTTTTCTTCTCTTTTCATAAAGAAATTCAGCCAGCTGCTGGTCCCACAGTTAACGGTTTGTATACTGTATAGCTTATAAAAAGTATGTTTGGTAAGGAATGTTTTATCATTAAACCCTTTCAGAGTGCTGATGATATTTCCTGCGTAGCTGAACGGTGTTTTAAGGATTTCTTCACTGGTTTTCCCTTTTTCAGAAAGAATGGCAGAATCACTGGTTAGCTGTACCCCAAAAAGAGGCATTCTCGGATAAAAAACTTCATCAGCGTGAAAAAGATCAATAGGGAAGTTGGAGATACTGCCGCCATCAATGAAAACTCCTGCTGGGTTTATATTTTCAGGTTGGGTATTCATCCAATACCTCCAGGCATATTTTACAGAATCATCGTTTCTGTTAATTTGTTTCTGGAAAGGTTCAAAGAAAAAGGGTACCGCCATAGAGGCTCTTGCAAATTCAGCCGGACTGATGTGTTTCAGTTCCTCTTCGGACCAGTAGAGATTGGCCATCGTAGGAAGTTCTACCTTAATTTTAGCATTGATATCAGTGGTAATAACCACATATTCTGAGGTAAGAAGATAAAACGGATTGTTTTTATAATAATCATTATTGACGGCACTTTCATAGAAAATTCTGTATCGGGTCTGGTCAATGTGTTCCTGATTTTTGATTCTGATCTTTTCGATGCTTTGCAAAGCCATCTGATAATATTCCTGCCCGTTCCCATAACGGTAGCTGAGATTGAGGTCTTTTTCTTTCTGAATGAATTTTTTATTGAGATCGGCAACTGTTTGTATTCCAAATTGGGCCAGCGCATTCTGCATGGTATTCTGAAAAACATTTCCGGGATTCAGTCCGCTGTTTTCCTTTCTGAAATTATTATAAAGCTTTTTAATACAGAAAAAGAGAATGACAGCCGGAATCAATGGAATCAGGAACATTAGTTTGGCGTTCAGTATGGTTGTGGGAGGAGCCAGAAAAGGAATACTCAGCAGAATAATGAAAAGAATGACCGCAATGATGGCATTGATCTTAAAAAAATCTTTGTTGTTCAGCATTGCATGAAGGGTCGTCTTTACATACGTTTTCCCATCCATAAAATCTGCAAAATTCCAGCTGAAAAGAATATCCTTAATCAGCTCACTTTTAGGTTCTTCTTTGGTTTTGCAGGCTGCAATAAGCATGGTGTTAATAGCTCCGGCACTCGTTCCTGCTACTTTCAGAAAACGGATCCCGAATATTTCCAGACCATAAAGATAACCAACCAATGCGCTTCCCCACACACCGCCACCTTCCTGTACAAACTCTATATACTGATTACCAGACTGATCCAGAAGATCAGAGAATTCTTTAGCAGCTATATTCCCGTGTAAGGCAAGCAACTTATCTTTGGATGCCTGTGAAAGAGAAGGATCTTCCAGAATTTTGTTGAGGTTTTCAGTAGTCATGGTATTTTGTTTTGAGGGTGTGCCGGTAAAAGACAAAGATCATCAATTGGGTGATCAAAATCTTTGTGTCTTTGTATTGATATAAAAATGAATCACCACTGTTTTCGCCTTACATAAATAAATGTACTGATCACAACCGTAGCCATCGCTCCCAATGTTACAAAATATCCATACTTATGATGAAGCTCAGGCATATTATCGAAATTCATTCCGTAAACCCCGGCAATGAAAGTGATCGGTAAAAAGTAAACAGAATAAATGGCCAACACCTTCATCACCTGGTTGGCTTTTTGGTCCGAAAGTGCCAGGAACATGGAAATAAGGTTGGTAATCTGAATGTTTAAATGATCAAAATCGGCAACGACATCCTTATGCTTATCTTTCAAATCGACAATTTCTGAGTCCTGTAAATTCAGCAGTTTAAATTTATCAATAGCATCCGTAGAGATTACCAGTACGCGGGAATTCAAGCCCGATTTTCGTTTCAGTTTGTAGAGACGGCGGATCTGGCTCGTATGATTCGTGTTTTTAAGAAAAATTTCATTCTCTATATTGTCCATTGTTTCGAACAGACTTAAGGATTCATCATCAAAACTTTTCATAATTAAGATAGCAATCATCAGGGTGATTTGCTGAGGAGTAACATCTTCCTGAATCAGAGAAACATTTTTCTTGGTCTCTGTAATACTCCTGGTTTTCATCCTGTGGATGGTAATAATGGTATTTTCCACCAGAAAAATTCCAATCTTGGTGCTGATATCACTGATGGTATTGAGATTTTTCCTTTCCAGCTCTGTACTTTCACGGAGTAAAAAGAATTTTACATTCCCGTCTTCTTCATATTTTGGAAGGTGATTAGGATCCATCGTATCTTCCAGAAGAAGGTTGTTGATTTCATATCTTTCATGAAGAAATTTCAGGTCTTCTAAAGTAGGAGCCTCTACATCTACCCATTCGCACTGGGAGGTTCTGTATATCGTATCAATTGGCATAAAGTAAAAATACTAATATTTTGAAAAACTATGTGTTAAATAAGTTTTATCTTTGCCAAAATTAAAAAACTATATGATTAAAAGTACCATAAAAGGGGTGGGATTTTATGTTCCAGATAACGTTGTTACAAATGATGATTTAGCAAAACTAATGACTACCAATGACGAATGGATAACGGAAAGAACGGGTATCAAGGAAAGAAGACACAGAAAAAACAGATATGACTCTCAGGAAACCAGCGCTTATCTAGGTTTTAAAGCTGCAGAAAAAGCCATCCGCAATGCTGGTCTTACCTCAAAAGATATTGATTATATTGTTTTTGCAACGCTTTCACCGGATTATTACTTTCCGGGATGTGGTGTCTTGCTTCAGGACATGCTGGGATGTGATACGATCGGAGCACTGGATGTAAGAAATCAATGTTCAGGATTTGTATATTCTATGAGTGTGGCCAATGCATTCATCAAATCAGGTACTTATAAAAATATTCTTGTGGTAGGAGCAGAAGTTCATTCTTTCGGATTGGATTTTTCTGACGAAGGTAGAGGAGTTTCTGTTATTTTTGGTGATGGGGCAGGAGCAATTGTTCTTTCTGCATCAGAAGATGAGAATGCAGGAGATATTTTAGCGATGAATATGCATTCTGAAGGAAAATATGCGGATGACCTTTGTACCCAGTTCCCGGGTTCAAAATTCGGATGGAGCGACAGAATGAGAAAAGATCCTGAAAATGTAACGAATAAAGAAGTATATCCTATTATGAACGGAAACTTCGTATTCAAGCATGCGGTAACAAGATTCCCGGAAACCATGATGGAAGCTTTGAACAAAGCCGGAAAGACGGTTGAAGATCTTGATATGTTTATTCCACATCAGGCAAACCTGAGAATTGCTCAGTTTGTACAGGAGAAATTCGGATTACCGAACGATAAAGTCTTCAACAACATCCAGAGATACGGAAACACAACAGCAGCTTCTATTCCGATTGCTTTAAGCGAAGCAATTGAGCAGGGAAAAATCAAAAGAGGTGATCTTGTCCTTCTTTCAGCATTTGGAAGTGGATTTACCTGGGGCAGCGTTCTGTTTGAATACTAAGAGAAGCTTTATTTTCAATTATACCACAACTCAAGTGCTCAATTTCTATATTTTGGAAGGGGGCGGAAATTCAAAGGATTTTTGACGGGGTGGTTTTATACATCATAAAAAAACGCAGAACTCTGTTCTGCGTTTTTTTATGATAGACCTTAATCAATTAAAGGCTTTTCAGTAATTTTTCCGTATCTGTAGAATCCTGTCCTGTACTTTTGGCCAGTTCAATAGACTTTTCAGCCCATATTTTTGCATTTTTCTTATCACCTACCTTATTGTAAAGATTGGCTAAAGTATCTGTATTGGCAAAGTTCTGGTTTTTCTTTACAGATTCCTGTGCCCATGCAATGGCTTTTTCCAGAGAAGCTTTATTGCTCACATTCTCAAAGAAGTTCCATGCAAGAGAGTTCAGTTCTTCAGAACCTGCTGCAGAATAATCTTTGTAGATATCAAGGATCAGCTTTTCATACTCAGGAATATCTTTATTCTTTAAAGCTCTGTTGGCTTTCATTCTTTTTAAGATCTTGTCAGCCTCTTCTTTGCTTAGAAATTTCTGTGCTTCGGCCATAAAATAGCTGTCATCCCATTTTTTAGTATCCGGATTATAAGCTTTTTTAGAAATAGTATTCAGCTTGATATTTTTCTCAAACTTTTCATATTTATCTTCCGGGAAGAACTTAACGATATCAGCTTTTTTATCCTGGAAAATTTTGTATAAAGGACTGTCTGTAGTTTGTACTCCTGAAAGAAGCATTTGGATATCTTCCTGATCTAAGCTTGCTTTCTGTTGAAAATAACGGTTAAGAACTTTTCCGGCAAACTCGGCGTCATTATACATGGTAAGCCCGGCAAGATTCTTTAAAAATTCAGGATTCTTTTCTCCCTTTTCAAACTGCTGTTTCAAAGAGGTTAGTCTTTTATTGGGATCTTCAGCGTCTTTCGCAAACTGGATAAAGTCTTTTTCTTCCACATATCCTAAAGTTCTGTGCACAGCTTCACCGTTTCCGTCGATAAACAGGTAAGTAGGAAATGCTTTTACATTATATTTTCTGGCCAGCTCAATTCCTTCTCCTTTTTCCATATCAATTTTCGCATTGATAAAGTGGGAATTATAGTAATCTCCTACAGACTGAAGTGGGAAAATATTTTTAACCATCAGTTTACAAGGTCCGCACCATGAAGCATATGCATCAATGAAGACCAGTTTTTTTTCTTTTTTTGCTTTGGCAAGAATGGAGGCAAAATTGCCTTCTTCAAATTTAATTCCCTGTGCCCATGCAAGGACTCCTATAAAGATTGAGGAAAGTATGGCTATTTTTTTCATAAAAACTTTTTATTCCCTGCAAATGTAATAAATATGACGACACCTGAGCCGTCCATATTAAAAATAATTATACAGGAATTTTGGTTTTAAAACAGAAATCAGTTTATATTAAAGAAAACCATATATTATTTCTGTCTTATTATTAAAATTAATGTAAATTGGTGTTTTTGGTTAAATGATTAAATTTCAATATAATGTTTTAATAAAAAATAAAATATCACTAGTTTTGTAAAAAACAAAAAGACACTCCGTGAAATCAATGATGAATTATTATAAAATGAAAATAATAATTTGTTTTTCTATGCCTAAAAGTCTTTTGAAATTTTTGTTTTTGCTGGCAACAGCAATTCCCATATTTGCCCAGAAAAAAAATAGCTTTGATCTTATCTGTGAAAGGACTTCTTCTTTTACAGCCTATAAAGATTTACCCAAAGCCATCAAAACAGCAGATTCTCTCTATATGAAGGCACAAAAGCCATCAGAGAAAATTAAGTGTCTTATCCTTTCTTCAGAGCTGTACCATCATGCCGGTGAACTTAAAAAAGCAATCTGTTACAGTGAAAATGCCCATTCGGTAATCAATCTGACTAATGATCCTGAATGGATGGCTGTAGTAACCCGATTACTTGCGAGACAATATAGACAGGTAGGGTTATACGAAAGATCCAAAAAATATATTATAAAAGGACTGCAGGCTTCAGCCCGGATCACCGATTTTCAGAAAAGTAATGAAGCCGCAGGACTGCTGAATCAGGAAATGGCTTTTTATGAAATGGAGATGGGGAATTATCCTAATGCCATACAGCATATCGAATCCTCCCTGAAATATTTTGAAAAAATCAACAGTTGTAATGAAAACAGAACCGTAGCGGCATCTTATCAACTATTGGGAGATGTCTATTTCAAGCTTAATAATTATTCCGTCTCTGAAGATTACTATCGAAAAGCAGAAGGATTGCTAAAGAAAGGAAGCTGTACGCTGGGATTGGTTTATAATGGCCTGGGAGGAATCCGTTTGAAGCAGAAAAACTGGAAAGATGCTGAACTGTATCTTAAAAAAGCAGAAAAAATTGCCGATACTTCCCGAAGTCTTAAACTTAAAAAAGCAGTTTATTCCAATATTAATGATTATTACGAAGGAGTTGGGGACAATTTCAAGGCTTCTTTATATGCGGTAAAATATGTACGTGCCTATGACAGTATTGCAGCGCGCAACCAGAGTTTTGCCATGAAAGATTTTGAAAATCCCAAAGGAAAAGCTACCAAAAAAAATACGCAGATGAATGGAGTGAAGAATGCAGCTATTGTCATTCTGTCCCTTTCATTGGTTGGCCTGTTTCTTTTTATTAGAAGGAAACAGAAAAAACAGCGGTCAAAACTTAGAAATATCATCAGAACCCAGTTGAACATGATCGGTAACAGGACACACTATCCTTTAAAACAACCTGGTGATTTTGAGTTTTCCAATATTTTTGTGGAAGAAATTGATGAAAAAGACTCCGAGACAGACCGAAGAAGAAATGACTCTCTGATGACCCCGGAAACAGAATCAAAACTGCTGGAACTGCTTGAGGATTTTGAAAAAGGTAATCTCTATAACAATAAAGGCATGTCCCTGTCCTTTCTTGCCGGAGAATTGAACACCAATACAAAATATCTTTCTTATGTGATCAATCAGCATAAAAATGCTGATTTCAAAACGTATATCAATCGTTTAAGAATCAACTATATTGTAGACAAACTGATCAATGATGAGAAGTACAGACAGTATAAAATAAGTATCCTTGCTGATGAATGCGGATTTTCTTCCCACAGTAAATTTGCTGCAGTCTTCAAGGCGGTCACAGACTATTCTCCATCAGCATACATTAAATATCTGGATAGTGAAACCCGGTCAGATAAAAAATAGTCATTTTCCCGAAAATGATTAAAAACGGGCATTTTATCCAATTCTATATTGCCATTTTCACGAAAATGAACAACCTATTATTTTAAAGGAACCCTCTGCTATCATATCTTTGTGGCAGTTTCAAAGTACACAACAGTTCTGTTACAGCTTATCACTTTTATTTCATTTTTGAACTAAGATCATTATAAGAGAAACTGCCATTCCCATTTTTTTAACTTTTTAAGGAAATATTCTGACCAGAATATCTGCCATATCCTATAATCGGGGTTGATTGCCCGGTTTTTTTTCAGTCAAGTTTTTTTAAGTGCAAATCCACAGACGTCTGTGGATTTGTGATTTTATTTAACTTTCGTACTGTCGGTTTTTACTTTTGAAGAATCCGAGGAAGGGATTGAATTCGCTACAGCAGAATCTCCCATTCTGTTTCTTAAGGAATCTTTATTGTGAGCTTCTTTATATTCCTCTCTTTTTTCTTTGTTTTGAGCACAGCTTCCAAGGAAAAGAAGTCCAAAAACTGCTCCTATCCATAATTTTCTCATAATAGTTAATTTTGATTGTTGATGTAATCAAATATAAGGATTAAAAGATAAAAGATAAAAGATAAAAGATAAAAGATAAAAGATAAAAGATAAAAGATAAAAGATAAAAGATAAAAGGTGTTCCTTTAAATTTTGGATTCAATAGGGGGGAGCTTTAGCCCCGCCGTTAGAAATAATATATAATCACCAACTGTAGTCAAAAACCTGGAATAAGCGTCTTTTCAAGCCAAAATTTGAATATCCAATATTTATGGTTATCCAATAAAAAAATCTGCAGCGCTTTCATCTGCAGATTTTCCATTTTAAATTAAACGTATATACATGTTATTTGACAGGAGACGTTGCCATAGAATCCCTTTTGATCATGATTGTATCAGGATTCGTCCTTTTTGTAGTCATCGTATCAGTAGTTGTAGGCGGTATACTTTTTTGGGTACTGTCTACTGTTGCTGAATCTCTGCTACTTGTTGACATTGTCGATTCTTTGGTTCCACAGCTCACTGCAAATATTCCTATTCCGACAGCTGTTAGCAATAACTTTTTCATATTATTTTATTTTGGGGTGTATAATAACAGAAAATCAATAATTATTCCTAACAGGACATTGAAAATCGTAAAATATCGGTAAAGTTTGTTAAAAGATGTTAGTGCAGCTATCGGGTTTCGGGATACGAGCTACGGGGATATGCGAGATTCGAGTTTAATGTTTAATGCAGTCCAAAAAATACTTTATTACCAAAAATACTCTAATATTCTCAACCCCTCAACCCCTCAACCCCTCAAACTCTCAAACTCTCAACCCCGAATCCCGCACCTCGTATTTCAAATCTCGTACCCCGAAACCCCACAAAAAAGCCCCGAAACCGAAATTCCGAGGCTGTATTCAAGGAACAGACAACAAATTACTCATTGCTCATTACTTATTATTTATTAATTATCCCAGGTATGGATATTTGTAGTTTTTAGGAGAAACAAAAGTTTCTTTTACGCTTCTTACAGAAACCCATCTTAGAAGGTTCATTTTAGAACCTGCTTTATCATTTGTTCCTGAAGCTCTACCACCACCGAAAGGCTGCTGTCCTACTACGGCACCCGTTGGTTTATCATTGATGTAGAAGTTACCTGATGCATTTTCTAAAGCTTTGTAAGCTTCAGCGATTGCGTAACGGTCTTGTGAGAACACAGAACCAGTCAATGAATAAGGAGATGTTGAATCTACAAGCTTCAACGTTTCTTTCCAGTCCTGATCTTCATATACGTAGATGGATAAGATTGGTCCGAAGATCTCTTCAACCATACTTTCGTAATGAGGATTTGTAGTTTCAATTACTGTTGGGTGTACGAACCATCCTTTAGAATCATCATATTTTCCACCGATTGCAACAGTAGCTTCACCTGAAGCGTTTGCTCTGTCGATATATCCTTTACATTTTTCGAAAGAATTCTTGTCGATTACAGCGTTGACAAAGTTAGAAGTATCTTCCGGCGAACCGATTTTGATAGTGCTCATCTGCGCTTCCATTACTTTTTTCACATCAGTCCAAAGAGACTTAGGGATATAAGCTCTTGAAGCTGCAGAACATTTTTGTCCCTGGTATTCGAAAGCACCTCTTACCAATGCAGTAGCTACAGCTTCCACGTTAGCAGACGGGTGAGCAATAACGAAGTCTTTACCACCAGTTTCTCCAACGATTCTTGGATATGTTCTGTAGTTGTGGATATTATCACCGATCATTTTCCACATTCCCTGGAATACTTTTGTGGAACCAGTGAAGTGAAGACCTGCAAAATCCGGGTGAGCCAAAACTTTCTCAGCAGTTTCTTTTCCGTCTGTAAAGATCATGTTGATAACCCCTGCAGGAAGACCCGCTTCTGTTAATACATCCATAATTACTTTTGCAGAATATACCTGCTTGTCAGAAGGCTTCCAAACCACTACGTTTCCTAGCATCGCCATACAAGTAGGAAGGTTTCCGGAAATCGCTGTAAAGTTGAATGGAGTTACTGCAAAACAGAATCCTTCTAATGGTCTGTATTCAACGCGGTTCCAGATTCCGTTATCAGAAACCGGCTGCTCAGCATACATTTCTGTCATGAACTCTACATTGAATCTTAAGAAGTCGATGAACTCACAAGCGGAATCAATTTCAGCCTGGTGTACGTTTTTAGACTGCCCGATCATTGTTGCTGCATTAATCACATCTCTGTAAGGTCCTGCCAAAAGATCGGCTGCCTTTAAGAAAATTGCTGCACGCTGTTCCCAGCCTAGTTCATTCCATTCTTTTTTAGCTGCCAATGCCGCGTTGATAGCGTCATCCACATGCTGCATACCACCCTGGTAGTAGAATCCGAAATCATGAGCATGATCCTGTGGAGACTGAAGCTGTACTTTTGTTTCAGTTTTTACTTCTTTTCCATTGATAATCATTGGGATTTCTACCTTTTCAGCCCACATTTTTTTATAAGTGTCGATAAGGCTTTTAACTTCCGGAGATCCCGGTTCGTATGAGTTTACAGGCTCGTTTACCGCTAATGGTACTTGCGAAATTGCTTTTGACATATTACGTTTTATTATTTTATTAAATTAATAAGATGTGTATACAAATTTACGATAATTATAAGGAAAGAAAAAATGCCGTCTTTTTTTGTCAGATAAACCAGAAAACAGATCTGATACTATTATTTATGCTTTTTCTGAGATAAATTTTTATTAAATCTTGATTTATTTTCAGAATTCTTTAGGTTTTAGAAAAAAATACACCATTTTGTTATAATTATAGGAATTAAGGCAATAAAACATTTGTCATAGTTTAAGAATTGCTGTTAATGACTGTAAATAAAGGGTTTATGTTACAATGTTAAAATTATATAAATTCACTTTTGTTGCGATTTTGAACATTTTAAATAATTTTTTTGATAGCCGGAGGGATCAGATTGTTCTAATTTTACATCATTATTATCAGGTATGAAAAAAAGAGTCTTATTTTTCTCTTTTGTGATATTTTTCTCAGCTTTGTGTGCAGGTCTTTTTGCACATAAAGGGAAAACTCAGCCATATTCTGATATCCTTTCAAAAATTCATCTTTTACAGCAGAAATCTGATCAGCAGACCCAGCCTGAACTCTATAGTTTTTCAGATGTGCAGGATGTGCAGGATTCCAACGACTGGGAGAAAGTAAAATTCGATTACTCAATACTTGCACAGCAGTGGCTGCACTATTTCTTTGCACGTTACACTTACAATACACAGGTTGCGGCTGTTCAAAACCGCGTTTATATTACGGCACCAAGATACATCCTGTATCACTGTCTGCAGGTAGCGGGCTGCTAAGCCCTTTTCTTAATTTTTAATGATCCGTTGTGGTTTGTATTCATGTCAATACAGATCTGAAAACATCATTTCCCATTTTACATTTTTGAACAGGTCTGTTTGCCTTTACGGAGAGGTGAACCGGATATTGTTTGTCCAATTTTAAATAAAAATATTATGCACTTAACACCAAGAGAAACGGAAAAGCTTATGCTGTTTCTGGCAGGCGAACTCGCTCTGAAAAGAAAGGCAAGAGGCCTTAAATTAAACTACCCGGAATCCATTGCTCTGATCAGCCACTTTCTGCTTGAAGGCGCAAGAGACGGGAAAAAAGTAGCCGAACTGATGCAGGAAGGCGCAAATCTCCTTACTAAAGAGGATGTAATGCCGGGCGTTGCGGAAATGATCCACGATGTTCAGATTGAAGCTACTTTCCCGGACGGAACCAAACTGGTAACCGTACACAATCCAATCCGCTAATACTACTGATTATGATACCAGGAGAAATTTTTGTAAAAGAAGGTACAATTATCTGCAATGAGGGCAGAGAAACTGTGAAAATAAAAGTAACCAATACAGGAGACAGGCCTATTCAGGTAGGTTCACACTTCCATTTTTTTGAAGTTAATAAAGCGATGAGCTTTGATCGTGAAAAAGCTTTTGGAAAGAGACTGAATATTGTAGCAAGTACTGCAGTACGTTTCGAACCGGGAGAAGAAAAAGAAGTGGAATTGGTAGAAATAGGAGGAACCAAAAAAGCAATGGGCTTCAATAATCTTGTCGATGGGCAGGTAGATTCTGAAGAACAGAAAAAAGTAAGCCTTGCAAAAGTTGAAGAGTTAAACTTTAAAAATCATTAAGATGAGCTTACACGTAGACAGAAAACAATACGCCAATATATTAGGTCCTACAGCGGGAGACAAAATCAGACTGGGCGATACTGAAATTATTATTGAAATCGAGAAAGATTTCACCCATTATGGTGACGAAGCTGTTTTCGGAGGTGGAAAAACCGTTCGTGATGGTATGGGGCAAAATGTTACCGCTAAAAGAGACGAAGGCGTGCTGGATCTTTGTATCACAGGAGCTGTGATCATTGACCACTGGGGAATTGTAAAAGGTGATATCGGAATCAAAGACGGAAAGATCGTAGGAATCGGAAAAGCAGGAAACCCTGATACGATGGATGGTGTAAGTCCTAATATGATTATCGGGGCTTCAACTGAAGTTCACGGAGGAAAAGGATATATTGTAACTGCCGGAGGAATTGACACTCACATTCATTACATCTGCCCTCAGCAGATCGAAACATCCCTATACAGCGGAATTACCACAATGATTGGAGGTGGTACAGGTCCAAATGACGGAACCAATGCTACTACCGTTACCCCGGGAAAATTCAACATGCAGAAAATGCTTGAAGCAGCAGAAGAATATCCTATGAACCTTGGTTTCTTCGGAAAAGGAAACTGTTCAGCTGAAGAACCTATTGAAGAACAGGTGGAAGCCGGAGCTTTGGGAGTAAAAATTCACGAAGACTGGGGAGCAACTCCTGCAACGATTGATGCTGCACTGAAAGTAGCCGATAAATATGACGTTCAGGTGGCTATCCATACAGATACATTGAATGAAGGAGGTTTTCTTGAAGATACGATGAGAGCAATCAACGGAAGAGTAATCCACACTTTCCACACAGAAGGAGCAGGTGGAGGCCACGCACCGGATATCATTAAAGCAGCCATGTATCCGAATGTATTGCCGGCTTCTACCAATCCTACACGTCCTTATACCATCAATACCATTGATGAACATTTAGACATGCTGATGGTGTGCCACCATTTGAGCAAAAACATTCCTGAGGATGTAGCGTTTGCAGATTCACGTATTCGTCCTGAAACCATTGCAGCAGAAGATATCCTTCACGATATGGGTGTTTTCAGTATCATGAGCTCAGATTCTCAGGCGATGGGAAGACCGGGGGAAGTGATCACCAGAACATGGCAGACGGCGAGCAAAATGAAAGAGCAGAGAGGTGATCTGGCTGAAGATAAAGATAGCGGAAATGACAATTACCGTGCAAAAAGATATGTGGCAAAATATACCATTAACCCAGCTATTGCACACGGGATTTCAGAATATGTAGGATCGATTGAGGAAGGGAAATTAGCGGATTTGGTGATCTGGAAACCGGCCTTATTTGGAGTAAAACCCGAAATGATTGTAAAAGGAGGATTTGTCATTGCGGCTAAAATGGGAGATCCTAATGCTTCTATTCCAACGCCTCAGCCTATTATTTACAGAAATATGTTCGGAGCCCATGGAAAAGCTAAGTTTGGTACTTGTGCGAACTTCGTTTCTCAGATCTCAATTGACAATGGAACCATTGCTTCTTATAAACTGGAGAAAATGATTCTTCCTGTGAAAAACTGTAGGAATATTTCCAAAAAAGATCTTATCCACAATGATAAGACGCCTTTAATAGAAGTAAATCCAGAAAACTATAAAGTAACGGTAGACGGAGAATACATCACTTGTGAACCGGCAGAAACACTTCCTTTAACACAGTTGTATTACTTGTTCTAAGATAAATTTTACAAATAAACCTAACAGGTTTCAAAAACCTGTTAGGCTTAGCCAAAGTTTATCCGATACAATTTAAAACAATTATAGAACTAAGTTTAGAATGAAATATTTAAATAAAACAGTTGTTTCTCTTACTGTTGCCGGAATGTCATTACTTCCCGGTAATGTAAGTGCCCAGTTTCTGGGCGGACACAGATTGAAAAGTGATGAAGACGGACCCAAAGGACAGTTTATGGTGTACGGTTCATTAGACTATTCAAAACTTACAACCCCATCAAGCAGCAGCAGTACCGTTTCCAGCGCACCGCTTGGAGTAGGGTACTTCATCAATAATAATGACCTTGTCGGAGTTAATTATGCTTACTCGCAGAATACAGTAGATCACAATGTAGTTTACAAACAAAATGAAGCGGGAATCTGGTATAGTCCTTCAGTAATGCTTGGAAAATATTTTGTGTTGATTGGTCAGGTGGATGCCCACTATGTTTGGGGACAGCAACTTTCAACAGCAGCGGATGCTATGCAGAATTTTAACGGATTCCGTCTTCGTGCCTATCCTTTGATCGGAATCCTATTAGGTGGCGGCTGGGCACTGAAATTCAAATTTGCAGAACTTTCAATGCTTCAGACCAAAACAAAAGAAGAAGGCTGGACGAAAAGCTATGTAGCGGGAATCAGCGGTTCAACATTCGGGGTGGGAATCTCCAAAAACTTAGACTTCAGAAAAAAATCCAACAATGATAATTAATCAAATCATAGGCAATCTTGCTGAAAACCCTACGGAGAAAACCATAGACTATCTTGATCTGGAATGGTTTGAAACCACCAAAAGAATCCAGCGTAAAAAAACCAGACAGGGAACTGATGTTGCCATCAAGTTTCTCAGAGAAGGACAACGATTATGGGAAGGGGATATTCTCTTTGAGGATGCCGAAAAAATAATTGCAATCAATGTTCTGGAAACGGAAGCCATTGTGATGTCACCAGCTTCCCTGCTGGAAATGGGTACTGTATGTTATGAGATCGGAAATAAACATATTCCGCTTTTTATTCAGAATGACAAAGTGTTGCTTCCTTTTGAAATGCCGATGTTCAGATGGCTGGAAGCAAGCGGCTTCAAACCGGAAAAACAATCGGTGAAACTGCTGAATCTTCTTAAATCTAATGTAGAACCGCATGGACATGGAAGTCTGGGCTCCACAATCTTTACAAAAATCTTAAAAATGGCTGCTCCGAAAGATGAATAATATGAATTTCCTGTCAGGACTGCTTCATCTCGCAGATCCTACACTTCCCATCGGAGGATATACCCATTCCAACGGACTTGAAACGTATGTGCAGGAAAGAATTGTACATGATCTGGCAACCGCGAAAGAATTTGTGCAGAATATGCTTCAGTACAACCTTAAATTCAATGACGGCGCTTTTGTAAAACTGGCTTATGAAGCAGCAGAAAAGGGAGATTTGCAGCAGCTTTTAGAACTGGATAATGAATGTAATGCGATAAAATGTCCAAAGGAAATTCGCCAGGCGAGCCAGAAACTGGGACTCAGACTCATTAAGATCTTCAAAAGGAGAGAAAGTTTCCCTTTCATGGAAGCTTTTGAGAAAGCGGTTCAGCATAAAGAAGCCAATTCTCATTACTGTATTGTATTTGGAGTATATGCTTATCTGATGAAAATTCCTTTGTATGAAGCCCTTTTAGGATTCTATTACACTTCAGTTGCCGGGATGATTACCAACGCTGTAAAACTTGTTCCTCTTGGACAGCTGGATGGACAGGATATTTTATTCTCACTCTACCCCGTCATGGAAAAAACTGCTTTGGAAACTATGGAACTAGACAGAGATCTTGTGGGGCTTTGTAATACAGCCTTTGACATCAGATGTATGCAGCATGAAAGATTGTATTCAAGACTTTATATGTCGTAAGACAAAAGTAAAAAGACAAAAGTAAAAAGATAAAAGTTAAAAGGGAGGAAAGGCAAAATGATGGATAACGATTGTAGAGCTAAGAAAATGAAAATCTTATGACTGATTGGGTGGTGTGTTTCTTAGCTGAATGAAATGCCTTTGCGCCCTTTATCATATTCTCAATTAATAAAAAATTATACGTGAAACAAGGTGCTGTTTGCTAAGTGAAACACCCTTGCCATCGAAAAATATTCACAGTAAAGAAAACTTAGCGCCTATAGCGTTAAAACAATAAAATAAAATTTAAAGAAAATGGAAAACAGAAAATATATAAAAGTAGGAGTGGCAGGACCTGTAGGTTCAGGAAAAACTGCATTATTGGAACGTTTAAGCAGAAAATTATTCGGGACTTATGATCTTGGAGTCATCACGAATGATATTTATACCAAAGAAGATGCTGAATTTATGGCGAAAAACAGTCTTCTTCCCCACGACAGAATTATCGGGGTAGAAACAGGAGGCTGCCCCCATACAGCGATCCGTGAAGATGCAAGTATGAACCTTGAAGCGGTAGACGAACTGGCAGCGCGTTTCCCGGAAATCGAACTGGTTTTGATTGAAAGTGGTGGCGATAACCTTTCTGCAACATTCAGTCCCGATCTTGCAGATGTTACCATCTTTATCATCGATGTAGCAGAAGGCGAAAAAATCCCTAGAAAAGGAGGACCGGGGATTACAAGATCGGACTTACTGATCATCAATAAAATTGACCTTGCCCCTTACGTAGGTGCCAGCCTTGAAGTGATGGAAAATGATGCCCGAAGAATGAGAAAAGGGAATCCTTTCGTATTCACCAACCTGAAAACAGATGAAGGATTGGATAAAGTAATAGGCTGGATTAAAAAATATGCCCTTTTAGAAGAAATTGAAGAACCGAATCTGGTAAGATAAATGGATAGTCATTTAAAAATTATTGCAGGATTCAAGGGAGGAGAATCCTATGTGAAAGATCTTTATGTCTCACTTCCTTTCAGAGTCGTTTCTGTAGGACAGCGAAAAAGTGACAAAAAGCTCTATCAGATGGTGATGAGCTCCTCTCCGGGAATTCTGGATGGAGATCACTATCATTTGGAAGTTACCCTTGAAAAAGGAGCTGCGCTTCAGTTGCAGTCACAATCCTACCAAAGGCTTTTCAATATGCAGGACAAAGCACTTCAGGAACTCAATGTATCTATGGAAGATGAAACTTCTTTCGCTTATGTTCCTCATCCGATAGTTCCCCACGAGGATTCGAACTTTAAGAGTAAAGCGAATATTCATATCGGGAACAACAGCCAGATCATCATCAGTGAAATTATTACCTGCGGAAGAAAACATTACGGTGAAGTTTTTAAACTGAAACGTTTTCAGAACGTGATGGAAATCTACCACAACAATAAACTGGTTGTGAAAGATAATGTGCTGATTCAGCCTGAAATGATTCCGATCAGCAGCATTGGAAACCTGGAACAATATACCCATCAGGGAACCCTTATTTTCTACAGTACAAAAGAAAATGTAGATAAAAACAGATTGCTTGAGGAAATTGTTGAGGCCGCGGCACAGCATGGTGAAGAAATGGAGACAGGAGTTTCTGCAATGGAAAACAACGGTTTTGTAGTAAGAGCTCTGGGACATGGAGGTGAAATAATGTATAATTTCTTTCTGCATATTCAGGAGGTTCTCTGGTCATTGGAGTAAAAAGAGATCCTTGTCAAGGATTCTAATATATTCAATAGAAGCGGGCTTTAGCCCGCGAAATAAAAATTAATCTTCCATTGGCTTTAGCCAAAACTTAATGGAGAACAATAATAGATAAATAGAAAATGGATAGTACAGTTTGGGCACTTCTTTTGAGCGCCGTTTCAATAAGTTTTATACACACCGCCTCAGGCCCGGATCATTACCTGCCTTTTATAGTGATCTCAAAATCTAAGAAGTGGAGCGGAATGAAGACGGCTATATTAACAGTTGTCTGCGGTTTCGGACACGTATTCAGTTCCCTGATCTTAGGTTTTATCGGGGTGTTCCTGGGATGGCAGCTGAATAAAATCTCATGGTTTCAGGATATCAGAGGAAATTTCTCCGGATGGGCACTGCTGATCTTTGGCGGTGTTTACCTTGTATACGGTCTCATTCAGGCGATCAGAAACAAACCGCATAAACATTTTGATGTGATGGGTGATGATGTATATGTCTACGAACATAATCACAGCGAAGTCGTAATGCCTCAAAAAAGAATAAAAGTAACACCGCTTGTCCTGTTCATGATTTTTGTGATGGGACCAAGTGAACCTTTGATTCCTTTATTATTTTATTCAGGAGTAAAACATTCCATGTCTGAAATTGCTGTACTGGTAACCTCTTTCACCGCTACAACGGTGTTGACCATGCTTGGAATGGTTCTTTTGGGACGCTATGGGTACTCAACACTATTCAATACCGAAAAACTGGAAAGATATATGGGCGTGGTAAGCGGAGCAGTAGTAACTGTGTGCGGAGTTGGAATGGTCTTTCTTGGATGGTAAACGTGTTTTCGGGATTCGAGTGGGAGAGTTTGAGAGTAAGAGAGTTTGAGAGTTTTGATGTGGATTCCGAAACCCGCACCTCGCAACCCGCAACGAAAAACAAACAACAACCCCATTATTAATAAATTAAAAAAACTATGGACGAATTTTTCAAAAAACTACCCTTTACAGACAATATTTTAAAAGGAATCGGGCAGATTATGCTCCAGGAAAACAGATGGACCGGATTACTTTTTCTGATAGGAATCTTTATGGGAAGCTGGCAGTGTGGAGTGGCCGTATTGCTTTCAACAGCAGCCGGAACTTTTACTGCAATGAAGCTTAATTACAACAAATCTGAAATCAATGCCGGACTTTATGGTTTCAGTGCGGCTCTTGTGGGAGTGGCGCTGTCCTTTCTATTTGAGACAACCTTGCTGATCTGGATTTTAATTGTTTTGGGCGGAGCGTTAGCGGCTGTGATTCAGCATTTCTTTATCCAAAA
Source organism: Chryseobacterium sp. CP-77 (assembly GCF_036362765.1). NCBI lineage: Bacteria > Pseudomonadati > Bacteroidota > Flavobacteriia > Flavobacteriales > Weeksellaceae > Chryseobacterium > Chryseobacterium sp. CP-77. The sequence continues at coordinate 1,988,806 of NZ_CP143637.1, read as the reverse complement.
GAAAATACCGGTGTTTACTTTTCCTTTTATTGTTATTACATGGGTAATGGTATTTGTACTCCACCATTTTACTCATATTCCACCCTCTGCGATGTTGAGCGCTGAAGTGGTGCCTACAGAATATGATGATTTTCTTGCCTGTACCAATGGTTTCGGTGAGGTAATCTTTCAGGGAGGAATCCTTTCGGGAATGATTTTCTTCCTTGCCGTTTTCATCAGTTCGCCAATATCAGCTTTATACGGATTGGCAGCATCTATTTTGGGGGCAGGATTATCACAGTTGAATGGAGAACCCATCAAAGAAATCCACATGGGATTATTTGGATTTAATGCAGTGCTTTCCGCAATTGCTTTTTCCGGAATCAAAAAAACGGATGGTTTGTGGGTCTTGATCGCTGTTCTTATCACCATTGTCATTGATGATCTTTTAATAGACAATCACTGTCTGGATATTGTGGGTGGAGTATTTACTTTCCCATTCGTAGCCGGAACATGGATTACACTTTTGATTCAAAAAGTATTTCTTAAAACAAAAAAATAAAAAGTTAGAGAGTCTTAGAGTGGGAGGGTTTGAGAGTAAGAAAGTTCAAGGTTTAAAGTTTAAAGTTTTTCATGATGATTGACAATTCACTGGCGAAGCCAAATTCACTATTGACATTCCTCTAACTTCTAAAATCAAAATATAACTAAACTAAAAAATGAAAGTAACAAAAATAGCAGCCGTATTTCTGGCTATGGCATTCAGTGGAAAAATGATGGCGCAGGAAGCAGAAAAACAGTTGCTGATCAAAGATGCAGATGACAAATTTCCCATTGCAGATGTTTTGGTGAAATACGACCATGGAAACAGTCATACCCATACGGCAACAGACGGAACATTTGCCGTTCCCGTAAAATCTCTTCCTGATACCCTTGTGATCAGCCGTCAGGGATATGATGAAGTAAAATGGGTAGTGATTAATGATGATGATAAAAATAAAGTTATTTTTTTACAGCATAAACCTTTTCAGATTTCTGAAGTAGCCATTAATCACAGTTCATTTCTGTCTGCTATTACAAAGGTTGATCTGAATAAATTTCCGGTCAGCTCAGCGCAGGATCTGTTGAGAAAAGTTCCGGGGCTGTTTATTGCACAGCATGCAGGAGGAGGAAAAGCTGAACAGCTTTTTTTAAGAGGATTTGATGCCGATCATGGTACAGACGTAAGCGTCAATGTAGACGGAATGCCTGTGAACATTGTTTCCCATGCCCATGGTCAGGGATATTCTGACTTACACTTTGTGATTCCTGAAACTGTCAATAATATTGATTTTGGAAAAGGAGCCTATTACATGGACCGTGGGGACTTTAACACAGCCGGTTATGTTGATTTTCAGACCTACAATGGATTGAAAAACAGCATGATCAAACTGGAAGGAGGTTCTTTCAACTCCAAAAGAGTATTGGGAATGTTCAATATTCTGCATGATGATCTGGGAAGAAAAAATGCCTATATAGCTGCAGAATATAATTATACAGACGGCCCTTTTGACGTGAAACAGAATTTTAACAGGGTTAATATTTTTGGGAAATACAATCAATGGTTGACTGACAAAGACTATTTCAACATCCAGTTTTCAACATTCAATTCTTCGTGGAATGCTTCCGGGCAGATTCCGGAACGTGCTGTAGACGAAGGAATCATCGGCAGATGGGGAAGTATAGATCCTACAGAAGGTGGAAAAACTTCCAGAACAAACCTTCAGATGAATTTCAAGCATATTATTTCTCCTTCCGAGCAGATTGATGCTATGGCTTTTTATTCAAAATACAACTTCAACCTGTATTCTGATTTTACCTTTAATTTAAAAGATAAAGAGCATGGAGATGAAATTCAGCAGACGGATGGAAGAAATATTTACGGTGCTGAAGTAAAGTATACAAAGACTTTTTCCTTTGCCAACAGCTCTTTAAACTGGACTTCAGGAATCGGATTAAGAAATGATGATATTAATACTTTACAGCTTAATCATGTGTATCACAGAGATCTTCTGCTGGACAGATTATCAGATGTGACAGGAACAGAAACCAATCTTCATGCGTATTCAGGATTGATCTGGAAAACAGGAAAATGGACCATTAATCCTGCTTTGAGAGTGGATCATTTTATCTTTAATATGCATAATCTGCTGGATGTGGAGCAATTGCCATCCGGACAGTCAAAAGAAGCAACAAGGTTGAGTCCTAAACTTAATTTCTCCTACGCTCAGAATGACAATGTGATGTGGTTCCTGAAAACAGGAATGGGCTTTCACTCCAATGACCTAAGGGTGGTGGTTCCCAATAAGAACGAAAATACCCTTCCATATTCTATAGGAGCGGATTTCGGGGTAAGATTACACCCGTTCAAATCTTTGATCATTACTCCGGCCTTATGGTATATGGATCTTCAGCAGGAATTTGTGTATGTAGGAGATGATGCAGTGGTAGAGCCTTCCGGAAAATCAAGACGTTTCGGAGCCGATCTTGGTGTTCGCTTCCAGCCATTGGAAAACTTTTATCTGAATGCAGATATCAATTATTCCCACGCCAGATTTACCGAAGAAGAAGAAAAAGGTCAGGACTACGTTCCGCTGGCTCCGGTAGTTACCAGTACAGGATCTGTCAACTGGGATTTCCTGAATGGCTTTTCTCTGGGACTTCAGTACAGATATCTGGGAGCAAGACCCGCTGTAGAGGATAACAGCATCAGAACGAAAGCTTATTTTGTGAATGATTTGATGCTTTCCTATAATCGTCAGAAATGGGGAGCGAATGTTCAGCTGAACAATCTTTTCAATGTAAAATGGAACGAAGCTCAGTTTGCCACAGAAACACAGTTAAAAGGAGAAGCAGAGCCCATTACAGATCTTACCTATACACCGGGAAGCCCTTTTGGAGTAAGAGTAGGAGTGTATTATAAGTTCTAAACAGGAGAGTGGGAGAGTAGGAGAGTAGTAGAGTGAGAGGGTGAGAGAGTTTGAGAGTAGAAGGGTTGGAGAGAATAAATTATAGGTTTCGGGATACGGGTTTCGGGATACGTGTTTTCGGGATACGTGTTTTCGGGGATTTTATTATTTACACTTTAGCTTTTTCACTCTTTTACTTACCTCCTTTGCTTTAAAATATTTTGTATAACTTTAAATAATCATAACAAGGATATGGAAGTACTATCCAATTTTCAATATAAAAAGCTTTTTCTGCCGAATATTACGGATAAGATATTAGCCAATAATGCTGATATACAGCTCTATCGGATAGAAAATTATCTTAAAGGTATTCTGATGCCGGTGATTCCGTACCGTACTACATTTAATTTTATTATTTTCGTTACCAATGGGCATATCAGACAGTATCTTGAAAATAAAGAATATCATGCGGAAAAAGGAGGAGTAATCTTTATTAAACAAGGAACAATCACCGCAACCGTAGAGCTGTCAGACGATATTGAAGGTTTCTTCCTTGCTTATGAAAATAATATTCTGTCTGAACAGGAACTGCCCAAACATAAAAGCAGTATTTTCTTCATGACTCCCTTCCTGAATCTGGACAGCCTGACGTATGGAACCATTACACAGCTTCTCCCGATTATGGAACAGGAATTATGGTTGAATAATCTCAATATCAATGATGTAGTGGTGACAATGCTTCATTTGATTCTGATCAAAATGCTGAGCACAGATTCTGATACTCATCACAAATCTGCAACACGCCCCATGGAACTGTCTCTTCAGTTCCGTGATCTTTTGTTTAAATATCATGTAGGAGAAAAAAGAGTAGCTTTTTATGCTGATAAACTGTCCGTTACGGAAAGTTATCTGAATAAATGTGTCAAAGGAGTTACTCAGAAATCACCAAAACAATGGATCAATGAGATTGATATCAATTACAGCAAAGCATTGCTTCACTCCAGTAAAGATATTGCAGAAATTGCCTATGAACTGAATTTCCATACCGCATCTCATTTTACCCAGCTTTTCAAAAAAATTGCAGGAATTACGCCAAAGGAATATAGAATCCAGTTTTTGAACAACAGCAGGATTTCAGTCTGATATAAAGAATTGAATTTGTGTAATGTCAATGGTCAATTTTTGCTGCGCAAGTGAATAGTCAATGAGTTGCTGAAGTACAGAATAAAAAATTTACTGCGAAGCAAATTCACCATTCATTATTGATTGGTCTCCCTTACATCTTTTCATTTTCCAGGATTTTCAGCACCAGTCTTTCTTCTTTTGTAAGATCGGCTTTTCCGTCATTTTCTTCTATCACTTCCAGTTCATCAAGATATTTTTTGATGGTATTATTCTCATAAAGGTTGATGACCAAAGGATGAACATAATACTTTCTGCAGACAGCCGATGTATTTCCCAGGTTTTCTGCCACGATGTCCAGGGCTTCTTTTACCTTCTTTTTATATTCACTGTCGTTTTCTGCATATCCGATTTCTTTAAAAGCGATCAGGGCACTTACGGTTCCGGACCATGTTCTGAAATCCTTTGCTGTAAAATCTTCACCACTGATCTCTTTGATATACTCATTTACCATCCCGGAATCGACAGAATGACGGTTTCCTTCATCATCAAAATATTGAAAAAGTTCTTTCCCGGGAATATCCTTGCATTTCTGAATAAGCCTTGCCAGCCTTGGACTCCTGAGGTCGATTTGATGCATGATACCTTTCTTTCCTTTAAAAGAAAAAGAAATTTTTTGTCCTTTTACCTTTACATGTTTATCCTTTAATGTGGTCAGACCAAAAGAACCGTATAATTTTTCATATACATTATTCCCGATACGGATATTGGTTCTTTGCATAAGGCTTACAATTAAGGCAAGGATTTTTCGTTTCTCAAAATTTCTCAGAGCAAGATCCTGTTCTATATGCAGACGGATGTCCGGTAATGCATACCCGAACTGAAGCATTCTGTAAAATTTTGTATGATTTCTTAAAGCACTCCACAGAGGGTGGTAGCGGTACTGTTTTCTTTTTTTTACATCGAAACCTGTGGCCTGAAGATGGCCATTGTCAAGAGCACAGATCCATACATTTTCCCAGGCAGGCGGAATCACCAGTTTATTGATCCTGGTAATTTCTTCTTTATCCTTTATTTTTTCGCCGTCTTTATAATAGGAATATTTCTTTCCGGTTTTCTTACGGGTAATTCCGGCGGTTTCCGCATCGGTGGTATATACGAGATGTACCGCCTTTGCAGAAGCTTCCGGATCCTTCATTATTTTAACAATTTTTGAAGGCTTAAGGTGAGAAATGATCTCCAAATCTGTATTCTTCTCCATAAAGCATGGTTAAGAGTTTTTACCCTTCGAAAAAATCAGTAAAATAATCCCTACTATCACACAGACTACGATTATTCCCCACCACATTCCTGCCTTAAAAATTGTTTCTACGGCTTCACAACTTGTTAATGTCAGTATACTTAACAGTATAATACTGTAAAAGCTCCATTTTTTCATAGGTATATATTTTGTTGGTGTGTTAAATTCTGAGTCGGTCAGCCCTCCATTTTTTGATAGACCTTTTAATTTCATCTCCTGAGATGTTTTCATGAAGTGCCCTGTATAAAAGCTCTTTGAATTCATCATCATACGTAAATCTCAGGGCAGCAATCTGATCGAATTTCAGTTTCTCAGCAGTTTCATCAGACCTTTTATTGAAGATCTCGAAATAACGCTGTTTAAACTCCAGTATCACCATACGGTTTTGAAGTCCCAGCGCGTAATGCTGCCTTGTCATCAAAGCCAGGTAAAAAAGCAAAAAAATCACGACAGAAAACAGTATCCAGATCAGCTTATTTCCCGGGTCATCCCAGATTTTGTAAATTCCTAAAATCTCCAATATTATTAGCAATGGAAGATAAATAAAATGATGTGGCGGATAAAATTTCCTGTGGTTATTGTAGTTTTGCTGTTTCATGCAATAAAATGTAGCAATAATCTTTCCAAAAATTTATTATTTTGATAATGTGGTAGTTTTTTTTACTTAAAAATGATGTATTTTATGAAATATATTTAGTGGTTGATTTTTTACTGACCTCTTTGACAATAAAGAATTATAAAGCAAAATAGCGGGTAGATTTACCTTTCAGACATCAAATTTTTTGTAACTTTCGGTGGTTAAAAATAAAAAGAATGACTTCAAAGGAAAAAGTTGCTGCGCTTCGTGAAGAAATGCAGAAAAATAATGTTGATGCATTTATAGTATATTCTGCAGACCCGCATATGAGCGAATACCTTCCTGAAGAATGGCAGGAGAGAGCTTGGCTGTCAGGTTTCTTAGGTTCTGCCGGTTTCGTGGTGATTACCAAAGATAAAGGCGGACTTTGGACGGACGGAAGATACTTTACACAAGCTGCTTTAGAGCTGGAAGGTTCCGGAATTGATCTTTTCAAAGATGGAATGGAAGGAACTCCCAATTATATCGACTGGATTATTTCAGAAATTCCTGCAGGCGGTAAAGTGGCGGTAAATGCTGTTGCAGCTTCTCATGCCAACTGGGAACTGCTTTCTCAAAAATTCAACTCCAAAAATATTACGCTGTCAGATATTCCGCTTTTAAAAGAAGTATGGAAAGACAGAGGAACTCCATCTGCTAACCCGATTTTTGTACATCCGGTAGAAAGAGCCGGTAAATCAGTATCCGATAAAATTGCTGCGATCCGCCAGAAAATGGAAGAGCAGGAAGCTACCGTACACATTATCTCAAGTCTTGATGATGTAGCATGGACACTGAACCTGAGAGGAAGTGATGTAGAAAGCAATCCTGTATTCTTAGGATACATTGTGATTACTAAAAACGACGCTGTTCTGTTCACAGGATTAGAAAAGATGGAAGTGGCTGCGAGAAAACAAATGGATGATTCCTTTGTGAAAATGATGCCTTACGAAGAATTTTACAATTATCTGAAGACTTTCAAAAACGAAAAAGTTCTGGTTTCTCCAAACAGCAACCAACAGATTTTTGAAACATTAAAATCAGACAATCAGTTTATCAAAGCTCCGGTTCCGGGGAATCTTATGAAAGCCCAGAAAAATGAGGCTGAGCTGGAAGGTTTCAGAACAGTAATGGTAAGAGACGGAGTAGCTATGGTGAAATTCCTTTATTGGCTAACGCACAATGCAGGAAAAGAAGCCATGAATGAGTATTCTATCGGACAAAAACTGAGAGAATTCCGTGCAGAAGGTGAAAACTTTGTAGGAGAAAGCTTTGGATCTATCGTAGGATATAAAGATAACGGTGCTATCATGCACTATTCTGCCAAAAAAGAAGGAAGCAAAGAAGTGACCAACGAGGAAACAATCCTGGTAGATTCAGGAGGCCAGTACCTTGAAGGAACTACAGATATTACAAGAACTTTTGCCTTAGGAACCCCTTCGGAAGAGTTTAAAAGAAATTCGACATTGGTGCTACAGGGATTGATCCGTTTATCCATGGTGAAATTCCCGAAAGGAACAAAAGGAGTGCACCTTGATGCAATTGCAAGACTTCCGCTATGGATGGAAGGTAAAGATTTCAACCACGGAACAGGACATGGGGTAGGAAGCTTCATGAATGTACACGAAGGACCGCAAAATATCAGAAAAGATCTGAACCCTCAGGAACTTCTTCCGGGAATGGTTTGTTCAAATGAACCGGGTTACTATCTGGAAGGTCATTATGGAATTCGTCATGAAAACCTGATTGCAGTAAAAGAAGCAGAGAAAACAATTCACGGAACATTCTATGAATTTGAAACATTAACATTCTGCCCGTTCTTCAAAGATACAGTGGTAAAAGAAATACTTTCGGAAAGCGAAATCGCATGGCTGAATGACTACCATAAAACTTGTGAAGAAAAGCTTGCTCCACACCTGGATGGAGAAGTTAAAGAATGGTTCCTTCAACTGGTAAGCCCTCTTTAATAAAGATTCAAAGGTGAAAGCAGATGACAATCATTACTTTAAACCTTGAATGATAAACATTAAACTGAATATTGTTAGATAATCCAAAAGTCCTGTAAGGTATTTCCTGCAGGGCTTTTCGTTTTATACAACCGTATTTTTACGGATATAATTACAGGGATTCCACTGATGCATAAAAAATAAGGTTCACCTATCTTTGTTACAACAAACATCATTCATATCTTCATAAATAACTCAAGTAAATTCAAAACGGTAGATCATCTCGTCCTGAGATGATTTTTTTTGTTTTCAATTGAAATTTATCAATATGCTTCTGCTTAAAAAGTGGTTGCTACAAAAGTGTCATTCTGAACACAGACTAAAAGTCTGCGAACGCAGTTCAGGAATGTAGTGAAGAATCTCATGTATTTGTTTATTAATGAGATTCTTCCTTCGTCAGAAATCGAAGATTCGACGTAGTCAATGACATAGACCAAATTATTTCACTTTTGAGACAGTCTCCGTCTTTGCCCACTTTACATTAAAACTCTGCAAAAATTAAAACTTTGCGTTTATAAACAACATTGGCTCCATCTTTTTATTTATTTTCGCTGAAACTTATTTGATATATATAATGGAACGTGACTATTTCCGAAGCTTTAATCTGTTTTCAGAAAATGAAATTGAAGAATTTCTGAAGCATTCCGAATTCAGGCATATCAGCAAAAATGATTATTTCATACAGGAAGGAGAGCTTTGCAAGGAAGTAGGATTGGTGAAGTCCGGTATCTTTCGTTCCTTTTACACCTCTGATGAAGGAAAAGATATGACGTATTGTTTCCGGTTTCCCAATCATATGATCGCTGCCTATTCCTCATTTGTTTCCGGATGCCCAAGCAAAGAAAGTATGCAGGCTATTACTGATGCTGAGTTGATTATTCTTAAAAAAGATGCGGTAGATGAGCTGGTTCAGAACAGTCTTAACTGGACAAAGTTTTTAAAAATAATTGCAGAGCAGGAATATCTTGAACTGGAATCACGGTTTTTTCAGCTGCAGAGAGACAGCGCAGCCCAGCGCTATCAAACACTGTTAAAGAATCATCCTGATTATATTCAAAACATTCCATTGCAGTATCTGTCTTCCTATCTCGGCATTACGCAACGTCACCTGAGCCGCATCAGAAAGGAAATTTCTTTTTAGACATTTGTCCTGCTTATTGAAACAGCAGCGCTCTACTTTTGTCAAAAAAAGTTATGGAGCAAAATATTCTTATAATTGGAGGAAATGGATTGGTAGGTAAAACAATTTCCCGGATTTTGAAATCAAGAAATCCTCATCTTACTGTTTTTATCGGAGGGAGAAAAGGTGGAAAAACAGATAAAGACCTGAAAATCGATGTCACAGATCCTTCCTCGTTTAAAGTGATCTCAGAGAAAAAAATACACCTCATTATCCTTTCCGTGAATGATAAAGAAGATCATGTACTTCGTTTTGCGATTGATCACCACATAGACTATCTGGATATTACAAAACCTACTCCAGCTTTGGTGAAGGCTTATGATATTGCCGGTAAATCAGATGTTAGCAGCAGAATTGTTTTCAGTTCAGGCTGGATGGGAGGAATTGTCCCGGGATTAGTCAATACCTTGTCAGATTCCGGTGATATTAATGAGGTGAAACTGTTTGTCTATTATTCCGTAAAGGATCTTGCAGGCGAGAGTTCAGCTCACTTTATGGCAGAAAATGTAGCCGTTCCTTTTGTGCATTATAAGAACGATAAACCGGTTTCTATACGGCATTTTCTTGATACGGAAATCTTCAATTTTTCTTATGGAATCGGGCAGAGAAGTGCCTATAATTTTGATGTGCCGGATCTGTACATTCTCAACAAAGTGGAAAGAATTTCCGATGTGAGTGTGAAGATGACCTACAATTCAAAATTCATAACCTGGCTGCTGGGAGCATTTCAATATCTAAGAATCTACAATATTCTGTCTTTAAAAGAAAGAAAAATGATTTTTGGATCCAGTGGAAACGGAGATCAGGCGGTCTTTGAAATTGTAGTCGATGATCCGTCAGGACAAAAGAGACTGAGTTTGCAGAGTGAAAAAGGACAGGCGGAATTAACCGCTTTATCTGCTGTTCTGCACACCGAAGAACTGTTGAGAAATCCTCATGAAAACAAGGTGTATTTCAGCCATCAGCTGCATGAGCCTTTATCATTAATGGCACAGCTTAATGCCTACGATTCTATCAATATTAATGTGAAATCATGAAAAAAATAGCTATTATCAACGGACATCCCAATAAAGATTCCTTCAATTTTGGGGTGGCAGAAGCTTACAGGTTGGGAGCCTCAGAAACAGGAGCGGAAGTGAGGGAAATCGTTATACGGGATCTCAACTTTAATCCCAATTTACAGTTCGGATACCAGAAAAGAATGGAGCTTGAGCCGGATTTACTGAAAGCCTGGGAAATTATTCAGTGGGCAGATCATCTCGTTTGGGTACATCCGGTTTGGTGGGGCGGATTTCCTGCATTAATGAAAGGATTCATAGACCGGCTTTTTTTACCGGGAATGGCTTATAAATACCGGGAAAATTCGGTATGGTGGGACAAGCTTTTAAAAGGTAAAACAGCCCATATCATAACAACATTAGACCAACCGGGATGGTATTACCGTCTGTTTTTCGGAAGACCCAGTGTGAATCAGCTTAGAAAATCTATTTTAGAATACTGTGGGGTAAAACCGGTGAAGGTGACTTACGTAGGTATTATCAGGAATTCTAAAGATGAACAGAGGACTCAATGGCTTAGAAAAGTGAAGGAACTAGGAAAGAAGCATAAATAGTTTACACCTTATTTTTTAGGTAACGGAGAATGATAACTTTATCCGGTAATAATGTCTTTTATTATGAGATAAAGTTATCATTATTAAAGTTAAAACACTTTTGCTGATCAATTTTACAGTCCTTTTTTCCCTTCAATCCAATAGGCTTGTGATTTGATGCACTTCGGGGAAACGCCTCTGGCTTTAAGGAATTTTCTGATCAGAGACATTCGTCCTCCGTTTCCTGTGAGATAAAAAATAACCTCATCATCAGAGATGGATTCTTTTTCTTCCAGCAGAAAATCATTCAAAGCTTCAATCATTCTCATGGTATTGTTTTTAGGACAGTGATAGCCATATAAGCTGAGCTTTTCAAGAGCAGAGCAATCATCCAGCTCATGAAGGCAAATAAATAAAGAACCGGATTCCTCCACCGCTTCCTTGATCGAAAGAGAACTTCCCAATGATGTTTCATCTCCCAGAGAAAAATGAATCCGGGCACCTGGAGTAAAGAATTGTTTTCCTCTGGGCATTAAAAGTTTTATGGAATCTCCTTTTGTCAGTCCGGTTACAAAATGACTTCCTGCAGCAGACCTGTCATGCAAATGAAACAAAACATCGAAAGTTCCTGCTTCTTTGTTAAAATTAAAAGGAGAATAGTTACGGAAATCCCTGTCGTTGATCCTTATTCCAATGGCATAGGCAGGTTCATAAGGAACATTCTCTAATTCTGTTTCAAAGCGTATCAGTCGGAGATCATTGGTAATCTGTTCTATATGGCTAACGGTACATTCTTTAAATTTGGAGGACCAGACATTTTCTACGGTGTCATTGACCCATTTTGGTAGGCTTGGCATAAATCATTTTTATTGCAAAGGACGTTGCAAAATCAGAAAATAGCGATAGCGGTTTCGGGGAATTAATTGGACTATTCGTGGTTAAATATCTATTGGTGTTGATTCCGGAATTCTGATGGAGACTGATCTTCCAGTTTGGAAAACAAACGGCTGAAATAGGTATGATCACCGTATCCCAGTTCATAAGCCACTTCCTTTACACTGAGATTGGTAAAGACCAGCAATCTTTTGGCTTCGATTAAAATTTCCTGATGAATCCAGTGTTGTGCAGGCTTTCCTGTGACTTCACGGACCGTTTCCGTTAAATATCCTCTTGTAATGTTCAAAATTTCTGCATATTCAGATGGACTTTTCATGGTTTTGAAATTTTTCCGAACAAGAGTCCTGAATGCTCTGGTTAATTGTAAAGCACGGTTTTCCTCTGAAGCCGGAGAAGTATTTTTCTGAGAATACAACTGGGCAAACATTCCGAGAAAGGCATTAAGCAGTGATTGAACAATGAGAAATCCTTCTTTAGTGGAAAGCATTTCGTTCGTATATGAAGCATGAAGTAGGCCGGCTGTCGTATTCAGGTTTTTGACAAGATTCTTATCCAAAGACAGCGGCAGTATTTCACCCAGAGATTCATCAAAAAAAGAACGTACAGAATCCGGAACAAGTTCTGCTTTTACCGCTACAAACCATCCGCAGACCTCTTTCATGAGAAGCCCCTGATGTACCTGTCCCGGCAATACACAGAAAATAGTGGATTCTTTCGCTTCAATAGTTTTAAAGTCAACCATCATTCTCACATGACCGCTCTCCATACAGGTGAAAATATAATGACTGTCTCGGTGTATACCTTTGTCCAGAAGAATATCCCCTGAATCATAAGGCTGTTTATCCATTCTTTTGATATGGAACTGATGATGGGTAATACCATTTAAATCATAGGTGGGAATGGTTTGTTTCATCTTTTAAACCTGTTGTGATGAGGATAATACGGAATGGTAAAATTACGTATTTTCACGGTTTTACATCCCGGATTTTAATCTCAAATTCGCGGTGCATAATCATGATGCTTTCTTCAAGTCAGATTTTATATGAATATACACCGGAATTCGGAGCAGAAGGAAACCTGTTCCGGATTCTATTTTGCTTTTGAAAATGCCATTTTTATGGCTAAATAAGTTAATACGCTGGCCATAAACCATTTCTGGACCTTTATCCAGACCGGATTATTGGAAAAGAATACAGCAACTCTTGCAGCTGTTAATACAATGATAAAGTTGATGCTGAAGCTGATCAGAACCTGGATGATCCCAAGTTCCAGACTTTGGGTCAATATTGAGCCATATTCTGGTTTGATGAACTGAGGAAAGAAAGATAGGTAAAAAACAGCCACTTTCGGATTCAGTACATTCGTTAAAAAACCAATGGTGAATAGCTTCTTGGGACTATCATGAGCACCATTTTTATCAACATCAAAAATATTTCTGCTTTTGGGTTTGATAGCCTGATAAGCAAGATATAAAAGATAGACCGTTCCCAGGGTTTTAAGAACGGTATAAGCAAGTGGAACAGCCAGTAAAACAGCAGTAAGACCAAATGAAACCATGATGATATGGAATAAAAATCCACATACGACTCCGGCTAATGAGATAAATCCGGACTTTTTCCCCTGTGTTATCGACTTTGAAATCAGATAAATCATATTAGGACCGGGGCTGATGACTAAAATGAGTGCAGCCAGTATGAAAAATAGGAGCTCGTGGAATGGAATCATGACAGTTCTTATTTAAATGAGAAGGTTTCCGGTGCAAAGATAAGAGGTGTTTCCTGTTTAATTTTATCAGAGACAGAAGAAAAATTCATTTTTATTCAATTAAATTTTATTTTCCACCTGAATGTGATTTAAAAAGGAATACCAGTCTCTTTTTTTTGTAAATTTCAACACATAAAATAATTATCATTCACAAATAAATATTATCATGACTACTGAAAACATCTTTGAAGCTATCAGAAAATGGAAAAATCTTATTGATTCTTACAAAAATGGAATTGATACCAATGGAGCAGAAATTTTGAATTATTTGAATCAGGGAACCCACTTCAGCGTTTCAGGCGAAGACATTGAACTGTGGAAAAAAAATCTGGGAACCACGGAACCCCAAATGATTCATGCCTATGTGGGTATTCATGAAGGTAAGCTGAAATTTTTCCTGATCGATTCTAAAAGTGATAAAGATGCTCATTTCAATACTATTCTTGTTAAAGATTTCTTAGTAGAATTCAGTGAATCAAAAATAGAAAGCAGCAATGATATTGTGCTAGATGTTCCTCCCATTACTGCTGAATCAGCCATTAACCGTAACTTCAGATGGAATATGTTCGGGACTTCCTGGCTGCAGGCTCAGAAAACAGAAGATATTTTTCAATTGATTTCCATTCCGTTTTCAGATTATATGAATATTGGAATTACCGCAGGACAGACCTGTACCAGTTTCTTTGGACTTACAGATGATCTGGAAAGAAAAGATCCCGACTTCCCTTATCATATTGAAATCATTACCGTGAAAAGTCTTGCCATCAATCATATGAGCGAGACTGCTGAAAATTATTCCACACCAAGACCTCCCTTTACGATTATTGATACTCTTAATGATTATCAACTTCTGAAGCAAAGTACCAGTGTTGTCGTATAACAGTTTATCTCTTTATTTACAAATTATAATTAATCTCGTCTTATGTGCCGGATTGATTGTATTGATAAGGGAAGGGATCAAAACAAAACTTCCTGTGATTATATTGCTCTCAGGAGAATTGATGCTGGAGCTGACGGATTTAACAGACCGGCTGATGAAATTAAATACACTCAATACTTATAATTATATATTGAGCCAGTTTTTTGGTTTGATGATCCTTACTGTGATTTACAGCAATTATTATATCCGGCTTTCCCGTCAATTAAGGTGGATGATTTACTGTTATGCTGTACTGGTGCTGATTACCAATGTGCTGTACGTTCAGAATGATACAAAGGTTACTTTTTATTTCAACATTATCACCAGTATTATTATTTGTAGTTATGCGGCTTCTTATTTTATGAAAATTATCAGGGAAGGTAGGGTAAACAGAGATCTGTTTATTGTGAATATCATCGTTTTTCTGTTTTTCTCTATAGAATGTATCATCTCCACTACCTTTAATTTCTTAATCAGCAATCATCTGAACTGGGTAGCTCCTGTCTGGCTTTTTAGAGGCATTCTGCTATTGTCTTTTTATCTTGCTTTTATTAATCTGGGATGGGGCGTTGGGAAAATCAGGATCAGATAGTTCTATGGATTTGGATTGGTATTGGACTGTTTTTTTTAACAACATTATTCATTACATTATTGGTAATTAATTACTTGAAAAGTATAAAGAAAAATAAACAGAAAGTCTCAAAGCTGGTCCGGAACACCCAAAAAGAATATCGGGAAAATATGCTGCTGTTACAGGAACAGGACAGAGAAAGGCTGGCAGAAGAACTTCATGATAATATTATCTCACAATTGAATCTTATCCGTTTGAATATCAATGATAAAAAACCGGAAGAATTGAATCGTGATTTAAAAAAATCGATGCAGCTGATCCGGGAGTTATCTCATAATCTTACGCCGCCTGATCTCGATGAGATAGAACTGGAAGATTTAATTGCAGATTATCTTGATCAGATCAATAAAAATATAGAGGTCGTTTTCAGTCATATGACGATCAGAACCCCGATCAGCAACCCTATAAAACTAAATCTTTTCAGAATTGTTCAGGAACTGATCACCAATATTTTAAAACATGCTGAAGCTACCAGAGTAGATGTCTCACTGAGAATCTCTCTGAACTATTTAATATTAACCATAGAGGATAACGGCCGCGGGTTCGCTATTGAAAACCAGTCAGGAGGGATAGGGCTGAAGAATATTCAGTCCAGAGCTCAAAAAATTAAAGCCATCTATAAACTTAAAACCCAGCCTGAAAAAGGTACAAAATTCATTGCCTGTATGGCATTACAATAAAAAATAAACATGGAACACTCGAAAATTAAAATCGGAATTGTAGATGATGATCTGCTGTTTGTACAACTTTTGAAAAATTATATTGAAAATAATGGAGATTATCAGGTTGTACTTACCTCAACAGGAGGATATCAGTTTCTTAAAGAAAAGGATTCTGTTTCTTTAGATATCCTGATTCTGGATCTGAGGATGGCCAACGGTGACGGCCTTGAAGTACTGGCCGAACTGGCTCAAAAAGAAAGTGAAACAAAAATCATTGTTCTTACCAGCTTCTACCGCCGCTCATTCATGGGGCAGATGCTGAAGCTGGGAGCGCATGCTTTTTTGCCTAAAGAAATTGAACTGGAAGAATTATTATCCGTTATGAAGGCGGTTTATCATACAGGGCATTACTTTTCCAATGATCAGATCGACGTGATGAGAACCCAGCTTTCCAATAAACTTCCGGAGTTTCACGCGTTTTCCAGAAATGAGCTCACAGACAGGGAAGTTGATGTGTTAAGACTGGTCTGCCAGCAGCTGAGCACCAAAGAAATTGCAGATTCTCTGTTTATTTCACCCAAAACAGTAGAAACCCACAAGACCAATCTCATGATCAAAACCGGCGTGAAAAATATGGCCGGACTTGTTATTTATGCCGTACAGAATAAGGTAATAGATCCGGATGAAATTATATTGTTCGATAAATAGTCTCATCCAAAAAGAATCAGGGAGCACTTCAAAGTACTCCCTGATCACAAGAAATCTAAAAAAACACTATAATTTAGGATGTAATATTTTAGCAATAGAAACGGCATCTGCCACAGTATCCAGGCTATAGATCTGGATAACACCCTGTGTAGTGGCTGCCTGACCTAAGATGTTCTGCTGGTTTTGTGCATTCACTGCATTTTCAAACATAATTCCTGTAGAATGTGCTGCAGATTGATACACGTTGGCCAAAGCCATTGCAGGAGATTCTCCTACTACTTTTACGTTCGATTGCGTTACCGCGTCTGTGATTTGTTCGTTTACTGGCATAATGATTATTGTTTATTTGGGTTAAAAACAACCGGAATTTCCGGTTGTTCGGATAATGTATTTAAGCTATTCGCAAAAACGAATTAAGGATTAAGGATTTTAGCAATTGAAACTGCATCAGCCACAGTATCCAGGCTGTAGATCTGTGCAATGCCTTGTGTAGTCGCCGCCTGAGTAACAATGTTTTGCTGGTTCTGGGTATTCACTGCATTTTCAAAAAGAATTCCCGTAGAATGAGCTGCTGATTGGTATACGTTGGCCATCGCCATTGCAGGAGACTCTGCTACTACTTTTACGTTGGATTGCGTTACCGCGTCTGTGATTTGTTCGTTTACTGGCATAATGATTATTGTTTATTGAGGTTAAAAAACAACCGGAGTTTCCGGCTGTTCGGATAATTGATTATAATAGGTTCGTAAAAAAGTGATTACGGAGTAAGGATTTTAGCAATAGAAACCGCATCGGCTATCGTATCCAGACTGTAAATTTGAGTGACTCCCTGGGTAGTGGCTGCCTGGGTAACAATATTCTGCTGGTTTTGAGTGTTGATTGCATTTTCAAACATGATTCCTGTAGAATGTGCTGCTGACTGATATACGTTACTTAGAGCCATTGCAGGAGATTCTGCTACTACTTTTACGTTGGATTGCGTTACTGCGTCTGTGATTTTTTCGTTTACTGGCATAATGATTATTGTTTATTTTGATTAAAATTACCGGGTTTTCCGGCGGGTTAATTTATTTTGCGGTAGGCAAAATATGATTAAGGTTTAAGAATTTTAGCAATAGAAAGCGCATCAGCGATGGTATCTTTGCTGTAGATTTGAGTTACACCCTGTGTAGTGGCCGCCTGGGTAACAATATTATGCTGATTTTGAGCGTTGGTCGCATTTTCAAACATAATTCCTGTAGAATGTGCAGCAGATTGATACACATTACTTAACGCCATTGCAGGAGACTCTGCCACTACTTTTACGTTAGACTGCGTTACCGCGTCTGTGATTTGTTCATTAACTGGCATAATGATGATGATTTATTGGGTTAAAAACAACCGGGCTTTCCGGCTGAGGTGATTACTTTTATCAAAAAGTTTAAAAATTAAGGCTTAAGAATCTTAGCCATAGAAACTGCGTCTGCTACAGTGTCCAGGCTATAGATCTGCAGGATTCCCTGAGTGGTTGCCGCCTGGCCTAAAATATTCTGCTGATTTTGCGTGTTTACCGCATTTTCAAACATGATTCCTGTAGAATGGGCTGCAGATTGATACACGTTGGCTAGTGCCATTGCAGGAGATTCTCCCACTACTTTTACGTTCGATTGTGTTACTGCGTCTGTGATTTGTTCATTAACTGGCATAATGGTAATTGTTTTTTTGAGATCGGATCTCGGTTAATAAATTATTGAAGTAAACTAGTTTATATCTGGGTTTTAAACTCACCACAGATCCTGCAGATCAATGCGTTTCAAAAACATTGGTATAGACAGGTTATGAATAAATTGGCTCTGAAGGGTGGCTCTGAATACAATGGCTGAAACCCCTGTCTGTAAAATCTGCGCGAGTTTAAAGCATATTTTTTCTAAAAAGGATGCGGTCTTATTTTAATATCTGTCTTAAAAATAAATTCCTGCTGCAGGTATGCTGTCAATGTCGGATCCCTTTGGGCTAACGATGGATTCTGAATGATTGCTTTTGTACATCGACAGCATCTGAAAGGCGGTGCAAAAAATAAATGTTGACCTGATTGTATATATGCTGAGGGCACCGGATTTCATCTTTGCAGAGAAATAAACCGCATCCGTAGTTGTGTGGAAAAGGAATTAGAAACGCTGTTTTTTAAATGACTCCAATTCCTTTATTTTTATATTTTTGGGACTCATTTTTTTTAATCCCATCACATAATGGCTGATCCCGGTCATAGCATTCCGTTGCTGATTCAATGCAGAATTGATTTGCATCTGTCCGGTGGAATGTGCGCTTACCTGTGCGGAAATAGCCTGAGGTACTGCGGTAGACATTCCGGTAACGATTGTATCAATTTCGTTCATATTAATTCGTTTTGGTGGTTCTAAGGTTTGATATTACCCAATCTTGTATTCAGCTTATTCATCCGCTCAATTATTTTAAGTTCTTTCTCCTTTACTTTTGCTGTAGAGGCTTCCTGCAGCTTTTTCAGCTGTTCTTCATAATTCATGACAGGGGTTTCAGGCGGTGGTGGAGCAGCAACAGGGGCAGAAGCCGCTTCGTGCTGTTTTACGGCTTCTTCCAGTTTTTCCAGGAGAGGGGCAAGCGACTTCATGGTCTCTTTGACAGCTTTGTCCCTGATATAGCTGATAATTTCATCTTCATGTCTTAACACAAAAGGCATGATTTCTTTTTCCACCATCTCAGGTTCCGTTACAGGTTCCGGAGGTTGGGGAGCAGGAGCTTTCTTGCGGATTCTTTTACGCATACTTATTGTTTTATACTATTGTAAAAAAAGAAAATGTCTTGTTACAGCAGATAGTTAATAAATGCAGACGCAGATTTCCAATCCCGGTTGAGGTCTTTTACAACGTTGTAACCTGTAATCTCTAAAGCAATACATGCAGAAATAGCACTGGCAGTCAGCATTTCTTTTAACTGATGCGCAGGAAGGGTCAGGATATATTCATCCGGAATAATCAGAGATTTACTGCCGGATGGAGCTTCATTTACTATGATACTCAGGATTTCCTGAAAATAATGGGCAATGAGCTTGGAGGCCTGAAATTCCAGTTCTCTTTTTAAGGCAACCATCTCATCCTGGGTAACCAGTTCGGAAATGGTACTTACATCCACATCATGTACGGAATACTGAGCTTCACCCGTATTAGAGGGAGTAATCGTAATATCTGATTTCAGTATCCATTTTGATCTTTCAAGATTGATCGTGAGAAGTTTTGAATCATAATTAGGAACTGCAATTTCGTTCAGGGTGGTAAGAGGCAGGATTCTTACATTGCAGTAAAATACCTTTGGATCATCCAGCTTGACCATGATTACGGCAATTCCTGTCGATTTATCTTTAGGCTCCACTACAAAAGACTGAAAATGGTTGTACCTTTTGCCTCCTCTGCCGATGCAGTTAACCAGTCGTAAAGACGGTTGAATATTAATGTCCGATGTCTGAAGATTAAATACAAATCGTTCCGAATTGTGCTCCGTCTTTTTAGGTTCTGAACTTTTGGTGTCCAGATAACTGATTTCATTGCTTTTGAGCAGATAAAGTCTTTCATTTAAATCATCTAAGCTTTCCAGATTTAAAATCTTGGCGGGTTTGGTTACTGAGGAATAATTCATCTTTTATTTATTTTAATTTTTTCAATGAGCTGGGCTATTATTGTTTTTTTCTTGGGATCACCTTCAGTTTCGACCGAAGGAATTACCGCTTCTTTGATCTCTGGTTTTACAAGTGGCTGTGTCAGTTTAACCGACTTTAATACTAATTTGCCCCCGTGATCAGCCGTGATAAAGCTTTTTCTCATACTTTCTGTTTCTGAGGAGGTCTCTTCCGAAACCGGATCTACCCGTTTTTTTTTTCGGGACCTTCTGTCTCATCAGAAACTTCCGTATAGGATGGGGGAGAAGGAAGTGCTTCTGAGACAGGAAGCGCGTTGACATTATAGATCGTATTGGAAATTTTTGCCTTTACTTCAGCATAATCACTTACCATTTTGAATAAGTCCTTCATCATTTCATTGCCTTTTCCTGCATCCTGACCCTGAATATTTTCAGCCATTTGAACAGAGGTTTCTTTACTCCCAGGCGCCGGCCCGAAAGTGGTTCCATAGGTCAGTAGATTATTAGCCAGTCTGCTTAATGCAATAAGACCTACCTGCTCAAATCCTTTTAGAAAAGACTGTAAATCCTGAACCATCATTCCTGTAGACTGTTCTATCATTACTTTGGTTACTCCGGTCATTGGAGAAGCTTTAGGCGGAGCCAGTACCTCACTGTTCACAAATACTACAGCTTTCTCCGCCGGAGTGGTAGCATTGGCTGCCTGGGATTGTTGGGTTTCACTGTTGTTTTCACTCATGATGGTAAGGTTTTAAATTATCCTTTTAAAATTTTAATGGCATCTGCAACAATCGCAGGGTTGAGCTGGTTCAAGTTCTGCTGGTTTGTCACAGAATTCTGAATGGAAATTCCACTGGCATGGGTGGCCATCTGGTAAAGCATACTCATAGCCTGTGCGGGAGACTCACCAAGTACGGTAACGTTAGTCTGCGTTACTGCATCTGTAGTCTGGGTGTTTACTGTTTCTGCCATATTCTGGTTTTAATGGGTTACTATTTTTTTACTAAATGTTGACTATGAGATTGTTGATCTCTTTTGTCTGATACAAATTTCAGCAATCAGAATAAATCTTCATTAAGGGAAAAAACGGAATTTTAAAAAATAAGGGAATTCTCTTATGGGTGAATTTTTGATAGAATACATAGTATTTTAATAATGATAAACCAAAAAACGATTCTATAAGTTTAATTTGATCAACACCCAAACACCCAAACACCCAAACACTCAAACACTCGAATCCCGAAACCCAAAATCCCGAATCCCGAACCCAAAAATCCCGAAACCCGAAACCCGAATACATCATCCGCAAATAAGGGAAAACCCCTAGTTTCTGAAAATGGGAGCTTCCCCTCTATACCAGTCCTTGCTTTACCTTGAAATTTGTCTGATAACCTATTCTAACATTAAAATTATATTATGAATAATCAGAACAGCGAAGAAACAGTAATTCCCTTTATCATAGTGCAGCCGGGATACGCAACAGGAGACATGTTTGCCATTGCCGCCACTTTAATAAACAATGAAAGATACCATGTGTTGATTTCTACAACAATGGATAAAGACAGAAATATGACAGACCCTTATGATAACAGCAAATCTATTATAGAATTCTACAGAAGTTCCGGAATAGATGAAAGCAGGATCCATACTCATAATGTGGCCGAAGTGCGGAGTCCGGGGCTGGCAAGCGAACTTAAAAAAAAGGTAGTCACCCTTGTAAAAATTTATGATAATAATATTTCAAGAGGAGAAATAATCAGAAACTACTACAAACCTGTAGGAGAAGGCACACGGTATATCGCGGACAACTTTTCTGATAACATGAGAACTGCATTAAGAAACGCATGGGACATCAACGGAAGCCAGGATAATGCAATAAGAATATGGCTGGAAACCCAGGGAATCCCGACAAGCGGTAATAATCTATTAATTTTATGGTCCCGTTTCAGCGGAAAGGGAGGTGATATCCATATAGAACATGATACCAGCTATTGGGGAATCAAGCAGATTGTGCACAGGGTGGCAGATATGTATGATGCCGTTATCATTACCGGGGATAAAGGATATCTGAAAGAAAGAGCAAAGAAATATGATGAAACAGCTGATGAAATTAACAGCAAGTCTCCATCCAGAAAAGTTTTCAATATTACGGAATTCTGGAAAGGAAATTCTCCGGAACTGAAAGCATGGGGAGGAAACACCCGTATGGGACAGTTTAAGCTGTATGAATATTTGGATACACACTTTCAGAATGTAAAACATCTCGGGTTCAGAAGCGGTAATCTGGAAGTGATGGCCATGCTGGGATATAAGGTTCGGTATATGGAAGAAAAAGGCAGTGAAAGCGGAGACAGAATGACCAGCTGGTTTGATAAAGGAGATGGTTTTACAGAGGGAACTGGTAAAGCAACAGGATATGAGAGACTTGTATTGGCAGAGCCTCCTACAAGATCCGGTAAATTTATTCAATATCAGATTCAGGAAATAAACAAAGAAATCCGGGAAAGGAAGCAACCATTTGAAGATCATATTAAAAGTTTAAAAGAAAGTGGGGAAAGTCCGCAAAGTCAAACTATTAAAAACCTCGAAAAAAAGATAAAAGAAATAGACGATGAAGGAGAGGCCAGAAAGAAAATATATGCAGGCCCCGAAATGGCCCCTTCCCGTAAAGATAATATTCCTCCGAGTGCTATACCTAAAAAAGGTAAGGAAAGCTTTTCAGAAGGTTTCAGCGAAAACGATATGAAGATTATTCTTAGTTATCTGCAACCTGCAGACTGGGTAGAAAGAGAAACAGCATATGAAAGGTACGTCCCTCAGCGAAGTAAAAACTACGAAAAACTGCTTGAAGGGTAAGAGACTGCATCCTGAAACTATTCAGGATGCATTTGTTTTGTAAGACTAATAATTTAAATATCTTCGGATCTAGGAAAAGATTTTAATAATGAAAACAGTAAATTAGCCAAAATATTTTCCGAATACCTCAACAATGTCCAAGCTAAAAGCCATAAGAGAACAAAAGAACCTGACTCAGGAAGAACTGTCAGAACAATCAAAGATTTCTGTAAGAACCATTCAACGTATAGAATCGGGAACAGAACCTAAAGGACATACCCTCAGAGCACTGGCTCAGGCCTTAGGAATAGAAGAGATTGAATTACAGCAGGATCAACCACAAATAATTTCAGAAACAGATGAGATTGAAATAGAAGTAAAAGAAGAGGAAGCTCCAATCAATTATTCATACATTAAAATCATTAACCTTTCCTCACTCATCTTTACTCTTTTACCGCCACTCAATATTTTTGTACCGCTTATTCTCATGCATAGTATGAAGCAGAGAAACAGTCTTGCAAGACAGATTATTTCTGTTCAGATGATCTGGACAGTGATGGCACCTATCACCTTCATGCTCGGCATCTTTTTAAAGTTCGGAAAACAGTTTACCCTGATCCTGATGATCCTGATTGTGCTTTCCAATGTATTTATTATCCTTCGGAATGCAGCCGAAATAGATAAGAATAAAAAACTTTATTTCAGACTGAAATTCAGTATGATATAAAACCTGTCAGGACTTTGTCGGGTTTTTGTCGGGTTCATTTTTACCCAAAAAAGGAAATGAAGTAGAATCTTTGTCAAAAAAAATAACAATGTCAAAGTCTTCAAAATTCTTCCTTCCTTTTTTTATGCTGTTGATGAATATCACGCAGGCACAAACAGAAAAAACAGATCCTCTGTATAAAACCATTATGTCGAAAGACAGCCTGTTTTTTTCTGTGGGCTACAATACCTGCAACATTAAACTGATGGAAAACCTGTTAAGCGAAAAGTTTGAATTTTATCACGATAAAGGCGGCTTTGAGAGCAGGGAAAAATTTATCATTGATTTTAAAAACGGATTATGCAAATCCCCGGAGACCTATCAGATAAGAAGAGTGCTTGTTGATAAAAGCACAGAAATCTATCCCATGTATAAAGAGGGAAAGATCTATGCTACCATTCAGAACGGAGATCACCTTTTTTATGAAAAGATGGGAAGCCAAGCTGAGAAACTAGTCGGGGAAGCAAAATTTACCCATTTATGGATGCTGGAAAATAATGAGTGGAAGCTTAAAAATTCATTGAGTTTTAATCATCATCCGAAGCAGACTACCGATAGTGAAACCATGTTTGATAACGATCAGTCGATGCAAAGCTGGCTGAAAGAAAACAATATTCCAACGCTGGGATTAGGAATTATCAAAGATGGAAAATTACAGCAGGCGAAAGTTTTCGGCGAGATCAGGAAAGGAATTTCAGCGCCTGATAATGCCTTGTTTAATGTCGCATCACTTACAAAACCTGTTACGGCAATGGTTGTATTACGATTGGTAAGTCTTGGGAAATGGAAGCTTGATGAACCTCTTGATGCCTATTGGACAGATCCAGATATTGCCAACGATTCAAGGCATAAAAAATTAACCACCAGAATGATCCTGAGCCACCAGACAGGTTTTCCCAACTGGAGATGGATGAATGCAGATAAAAAACTGAATTTTCAGTTTGACCCCGGCACCAGATACCAATATTCAGGAGAAGGTTTTGAATACCTTCGGAAAGCACTGGAAAAGAAGTTTGGGAAAACATTGGAGCAGCTTGCACAGGAATTCGTCTTCCAGCCTCTCAAAATGAAGGATACCAGTTACATTTGGGATAAGAATACTGATGAATCAAGATTTGTAACAGGATATAATGAAAAAGGGGAAGCTTACCTCTTTGAAAAAAGTAATACAGCCAATGCCGCTGACGATCTCCATACTACGGTTGAAGATTACGGGAATTTTATGGTGAGGGTCATGAAAGGAAAAAATCTGAAACCGGATGTTTTTCAGGAAATGATCAAAAAACAGGTGAAAGTAAAAGATCAAAAATATTTCGGCATGGGATTCGAGATATATGACCTGGGAAACGGTGATTATGTCTTGTCACACGGTGGAGCTGATAAAGGCACACAATGTATTGCCATCATAATACCCGGTTCAGGTAAAGGAATTGTAATTTTCACCAATATTGATGATGGTTATAAAGTGTATGAGAAGCTGGTTCGCCATTATCTTGGTAAGGAAGGGAAGAAAATTGTAGATATAGAAACCAGATAGCAGATTGGTTTTGTCAGGGTAAAATAATGATATGGTAAATCTTTGTATCTTCGGGGTATCAATCTGAAAACAAGAAAGATAATCAAAATATTTGTTTCGGATGCAATACGATGAACAGAAAAAAAACGAAAGCTATGTGGCAATATTATCTCATCCTTGCGGCAGGTATCATTCTGTTTGCAGCAGCATTATTAAGTTTCAAAAATACTCTTTCATTCCTGAAAAAAGCAGAAAAGGCAACGGCAACCGTTACCTCATTAAGGGAATATGAATCGGAGGGAACCGTATTCAGCCCTGTCTTTACCTTCCGGTCGCAAAATAATATGGAGCATACTTTTGAACTGGCGGAAGGAACCAATCCCTCAGCATGGGCCATTGGGGAAACAGAGACTGTGATCTATGATCCTGAAGACCCTTCTTCAGTAAGTTTATATACCTATTTCAGAATTTTTGCCTGGCCCTTAATCCTGATCTCAATAGCACTTCCACTACTGGTGGTGGGAAGCGGGTATTTTATTGCAGAACGGTTTTTGAAATAATCTTCATTGTCAATTTCTTGAGCTGTTTTCAAGGAAACTCTTTATAAGTTTTGTTGTACTGAAGCAAAAGCCCTTACCGGAAAAGTTCCGGCTCCTTTGAATTTTGGCGGGGCAGCTGTAAAGGTAAAACCTTCATCAGGAAGCTGATCCAGATGACAAAGATGTTCCGCGATTACTATTTCAGCGCCCAGAAGGATGGTGTGTACAGGCCGGCTTTTGCCTGTTGTGTTATCGATATTATGAGAGTCAATCCCTACAAGTTTTACCTGGCAGTCTTTAAGATATTCTGCCGCGCTTTGTGTAAGGTAAGGATGATTTTCATAATAGGTTTCGGTGTTCCAGTGGCGGTCCCATCCGGTATGGATAAGTACTGCCTTATTTCTGATTTCCCTGTTTCTGAGATATTGATCTGTAATCTCCAATGTCTCCGTATAAGGAATCCGGATTACTACCGCTTCTAATTCAGCCAGTTTTTCCAGTTCCATCTCAGCGGTATCCTTTCCGTTTTCAAACCTGTGGAAAGGACAGTCGATATAAGTTCCTGTATTCGTAACCATTTCAATCTTACCAATTTGAAACGAAGTTCCTTCCTCATACAATTTTTGTGATTCTGTTCTGCTGAGATAATCACAGATATGAGGCGCCGGAAGCCCTTTATAAGTAATAAGTCCTTCTTCAATCGTGTGGCTCAGATCGATCAGCCGTTCCGCAGGAGGTTTTTGTTTTACAGTCTTTCTTTTATGGGGTTCGTTAATGATCTGCTTATTCAGGATATTGACTTTACCAGCCATAAGAAGCCGGAGATCATCAATAATATAATCAATCAGTTCCTGGTCTGTAATATGATCTCCTGTAATGTCAAGTCTGAATTCTTCCCCTTTAAGGCTTCCCCCATTGGTAAAATACACTTCAAAATCAAATTGTACTCTTTTGTCCATTATTAAAATATTTAGACAAAAGTGAAGAAAATCAGATCCTGTTTACTTGACTTAAGTCAATTGGCCTTAATTTTTTACTACGGATTCTGCTTAAGGTTTCAGGACTCATTCCCAGATAAGAAGCAATATGGAAAAGAGGAATTCTGTTTTCAGAATGCGGAAACTGTTCAAGAAAATAAAGATACCGTTCATAAGAATCTTGAAGCAGGAAAGAGCTTTCACGGCGGCATTTTTTAATAAACTCTTTCGCAAGGATTTGATTCATGAACTGATGCCATTTCGGATCTTTTAAAAACCTGTCTGTCACTATTTTGGGAAGAACAATAATTTCTGAAGCTTCCAGACATTGAAAATTAAGAGATGTCTTTTCGCCGGTCAGATAGCTTGTCAGTGCTGTAAAAAAATCATGCTCAAAGAAAAATTCGGTATTGATCTCCCTGTGGTCTTTCACATAAAAGCTTCTGACAACGCCTTTTTGGAGGAAAAGAAGATTGTCAGCCTTTGAGTTTTCCCGTATGATATAACTGTTGCTTTCCAAATGCTGTATTTTTGCTTCAGCCAGGAGTATTTCTTTTTCTTCATCAGTAAGATCAAACAAAGGATATATTGCTGTTTCGAAGAAAGGACTAAGATCATGCATGGTTTTGAAGGTTTAAACAGTGAAAAGAAACTGCAGGTGATACTACAAAAACAGAGGCTGCAAAATACAGCCCTTAGTTCTATTTTACTTTTTCAAGAAGATATAATTTAGCTTCGGAAAATCCCAATTTAGGCATAAGATTGCCTTCCAGAACCATTGTTTTATTGGTTACATCGATAACGGAAATATAGCTATTGGAATTGTATTCGATATAATTCTCCTTTTCCTTCGTTGAAGGATTTTTTCCGAATTCCATTGAATATTTTACCCAATCTTCATCCTGTGTGCTGCAATGCACGGGCTTGAATTTAGACTTCTTAGCCTTGAAAACAATTTGATCAAAACCTTCCGTACATTCCGAAGTAAATGAACCATCAGGATTCTGATCTTTTGAAAAATCTTCAAAAGAACCACGGTAAACGCCCACTACTTTCCAGGTACCATCCAGACGGTCTTCATCAATTTTTCCCTTAGCTTTGCTCACTGCCCAGCTGATTCCGTTAACGGTTCCTTTTACCGCTTTGTAACTTAAATTTACCGCTCCGGAAACCACTTTAGTAGCTGTTCTTACCACACATGAATGGAGAACGAATACAGCCGAAGCCAGCAATAGGAATTTCTTCATTTTGTCAATTTTTTCCAGATACGAAGATAATGCTTTTAGAAAAAAATTATGGTGATGAATAATGTTTTTGTCCATTAACATCATAATATATAGCACTGTTGTTTTTTCTCCTGTCCGGTTTACCGCCCGAAATTCAGGATTCACCGTTTAATATGACCTTGTTAACGTATTTGCACTTACTTCCGGCTTGGCTTTACCATAATTTTACCATCACAAAACATCACTATTATGAATACTACATTGAACTTCAGTAAAAAAATACAATCCGTTTTGTCCCTGATTATTTTGATGGGAGCAGGATTATTGTTTTTACATGCACAGACGTATACCAAGGGTGAAAAAGACCTGGAAAACACAGCGGTCAGATCTGCGTTTCAAAATACAAAGCAAATCAAAGCCGGGTTGTTGAACGTTGGATATGCAGAAGTAGGTCCGGCCAATGGAAAACCGGTTATCCTTCTTCATGGATGGCCCTATGATATCCATAGTTTTGAAGAGTCCTCCGCTATACTTGCTGAAAAAGGTTACCGTGTTCTGGTCCCGTATTTAAGAGGATATGGTACAACGACCTTTGTTTCTCCCAATACCAAACGCAACGGTCAGCAGAGTGCTGTTGCATTGGATATCATTGCTTTTATGGATGCCCTGAAAATCGATAAGGCCATCATTGGCAGTTTCGACTGGGGAGCTAGAACTGCAGATATCATGGCAGCCCTGTGGCCTGAACGATGCACCGGACTGGTAGCGGTAAGCGGCTATTTGATTGGAAGTCCAAAGGCAAACGAAAAACCTTTGCCCCCGAATGCCGAATTGTTATGGTGGTATCAGTATTATTTTTCAACAGAAAGAGGGTATAAGGGGTATACAGCCAATACTTTAGCCTTTAATAAACTGATCTGGAAAACAGCTTCCCCAAAATGGGCTTTTGATGACCAGACTTACGAGCGTTCTGCCAAAGCATTCGATAATCCTGATCATGTGGATATTGTAATTCACAATTACCGCTGGCGTCTGGGATTGGCAAAAGGAGAAAAACAATATGATGCACTTGAAGCCAGGCTGGCAAAATCTCCGTCCATTTCAGTTCCAACGGTTACTTTGGAAGGTGATGCTAACGGAGCAGCATTTCCCGCACCGGAAAGTTATGCTTCCAGATTTACAGGCAAATATACACACCATACCTTAACAGGTGGAATTGGACATAATTTACCGCAGGAAGCTCCAAAAGCATTCGCAGATGCAATCATAGAGGTGGATTCCATGTCGAAATCCAAATAAAAATCTGA
This sequence comes from Chryseobacterium sp. CP-77, assembly GCF_036362765.1. NCBI lineage: Bacteria > Pseudomonadati > Bacteroidota > Flavobacteriia > Flavobacteriales > Weeksellaceae > Chryseobacterium > Chryseobacterium sp. CP-77. The sequence goes on along the minus strand of NZ_CP143637.1, from coordinate 1,959,669 downwards.
AAGAATTACAACAAAACCACTGCTCAACAACAGTGGTTTTTATTTATTTTATCCTAAACTAGTTTTTAGATTCTTCTTCAAGCTTCAGCTTATTTACCAAAGGATTGGCATACATGGCCAGGAAATACTCTCTGGAAACAGGATCTGAAGGATCTATGCGCATTTCAAGCCTGCGGACAAACAACTGTTTTTCCTGCTCCGTATATTCGGAAGCGTAAGTATTGGTGTTGTGAAGCAGATCATAGGCAATGTACTTTGTTGGCCAAAGTTTATAATTACTGATGATAGAACGGTCAATCACCTGTGCAATGGCCTGCAGCTGTTTGTTTTTGTTGTCAATGGTCGCTGCAATTTCATCCAGTTCTTTATCCAGAACATCACCGGCATGAAGGTGGATGCGTTTCTTTTGGCCCAGAATTCCGCTGATGATATTGGTGAAATCTTCATTTTTACCTTTAATGTACTCTTCATCCCTGTGTTGTGCCAGCAGCTGAGGCATTTTTAACGAATCTGTAGGGTCATACTCATAAGAGATTGAAATCGGAACAATCTTTAATGTTTTAAAATAATCTGTCAATGATTGGTCTCCGGCTGCCATGGCAAGCATTTTTAAAACACCTTGCTGGGTAGAATCGTTACCGTTTTTGGTACGGCCTTCACGCTGGGCAATCCATACAGAACGGTTTTCCTGAAGGAGCAACTCTTTAATGTACTCAGACATTGTTTGTGAACTTGTCAATTGTTCACGAAGTGGCAGACCTCTTTGTACCAGAAAGTTACGGTTTAGTTTTGCCAGTACGTTTAAGAACTTCTTGCGCACAAGATTATCTCCGATGGCAGAAGCTGTCATTACATAACCCCCTTCCAGCAATACCAGATTAAGCAGTGAAGTATCCAGAACGATATCCCTGTGGTTTGAGATGAAAAGGTAAGAAGTGTTTTTATCCAGCTTATCAAATCCTGAAGTCGTTAAACCGTCAGAACTTTTTGCAAGAATCTGGCGAACGGCAAAGGCTACAAACTGATGCTGAAAATCACTGATGGAATGAACATTCTTAAACTGTTCCAGCCAGACCTGCTCATCCGTATCAGGAAAAGTGAAATTCATAAAGGCTTTCATCATGGGATCACGGGCGATACTCTGTAATCTCTCATTCACTTCCTGATCATTGAAATACCGGATTTCATCAAACTTAGACATGCGGTTAGGTAAAAATTAAAACTTTTTGCAAAAGAACGAAAATTTATCGGGGGAGAGGGTATAAAGGGTGTTAAAGTATTATGAGGGGCGTAGGAGTTGGTTGAAACAGCTGTGCAATAAGTATCTTGACGCACTCCTTCATCCGTTCACTATGCACACATAAACACAAAAACAAACACAAACAAATAAGCGCCCACTTAGTCATTCCGCAGGAATCTATACTGTTAGTTTATCATCATTATTATCAGAATGCTTCTGTGCCCTGGATTCCTAGGGAATGACAAACGTTGTGGATAGTCTGAGTGAATAGGGTGTAGTATGTTGAAGCAAATAACTATACACACGTACACAAACACAAATAAGCGCCCACCTAGTCATTCCGCAGGAATCTAAACAATCGTTTATCCTCATTTATCTTCAGAAAGTTCTCCGTGCCTGGATTCCTACGGAATGACAAACGTTGCGGATAGGCTAAGCGAATAGGTTGTAGTATGTTGAAGCAAGTAACTATTCACTTACACACATCAATAAGCGCCCACTTTGTCATTCCGCAGGAATCTAAACAATAGTTATCCTCATTTATCATGAGAATGCTTCTATGCTTGGATTCCTACGGAATGACAAACGTTGTGGATAGGCTAAGTGAATAGGTTGTAGTATGTCTGAAGCAAGTAACTATGCACACATACATACACACCAATAAGCGCCCACCTTGTCATTCCGCAGGAATCTAAGCAGTAGTTTATCATCATTATTATCAGAGTGCTTCTGTGCCTGGATTCCTACGGAATGACAAACGTTGCGGATAGGCTAAGCGAATAGGTTGTAGTATGTCCGAAGCAAATAACTATACACACGTACACAAAAAAAAATAAGCGCCCACTTTGTCATTGCGCAGGAATCTACACTCTTAAAAACATTCTCTATGAACTTTCTACTTTATCAATCTGACAATATATTATTTTATTATTCATATGAACAGTCCATATCAAAGCCAATTCTCAAACAAATAATTCAAAAATTCTAAATTAGGATTTGTGCTCCTTATCAATTCAAGTTTCTTAATTCTTGACCAATCTTTAATTTCCTTTTCTCTTTGAATGGCATGATGAATCCAATTATATTTTTCATAATAAATGAGAAATTCAAGATTATATCTTGCTGTGAAACTGCGTGGATTGAGCTTTGTTTTGTGTTGATACAATCTCCTGTGCAGATTGCCTGTAACACCCGTATAAAGTACTCTTCGGTTTTTATTGGTAAGAATATAGATATAGTAGGTATATCTTCCTTTTGAAAATGCAGTCATTTGTGTATTTGTTTTAGAAAAGGTACAAAAAATATAATACCACTGTTTTTTCAATTGGATTTAATTGTTTTTATTCCACCTTTTGTCATAGAAATCGGAATGACAAACGTTGTGGATAGACTAAGTGAATAGGTTGTAGTATGTCCGAAGCAAGTAAGTGGCTATGCACGCACACAGAAGCATCCACCTAGTCATTCCGTAGGGATCTAAACTTTTATAATAATCGAAATTTACCTTAATAAGTTTTGTGTGAAGCGAGAAAATTGTCTTTCACAAATGATACAATATTCTCTTTCCATTGCTTAATATCTTGATGAGTCGAAATGAAAGCAACTCCGCAAGTCAGTCTATCGGTAACCTCATCATGTTCTATAGCCGAATAATCCCCATTAATCAGTTTGCTTTCTTCTCCCGGATATATCAGAGCTGTTTTTGTTGCTTTAAAATATCGGTGATAAGCATACATCTGCCTTAGATCTTCGATTGACGGAAGATAATTTCCGTTTAAGTTTTTCCATTTTGTATCCAGAACAATTCTGTTTCCATTAGCTTCCAGAACAATATCAGGTTTCATTCTGCTGGCTCCGTTTTCTGATCTCCAGAATTCTTTGGATTGCTGGGCTCTTACTTTGATATCAATATGCTGTATATTTTTCTTTAAAACAACATATATAAACTGTTCCCAAAGACGGTTCATATCAAACATTAAGGCAAGTACATTATTTTTCCCTCTTGAAACATCAGGATGATAGTTCAGTAATAGCAGCTTTGCAATCTGCAGAGCTTTTTCATAATGTTGATTTTTACGGTCAAAGTTGATTTTCTCAAATGTTGAATCTGTGACTTTGACATCACTCATTTCGGGGAAATTCAACAGTAGCGTACCAATTCTGCTGCTCAGATCCGGTTTACTGTTAGTCTGTTCAATAAGCTTCAGAGCTTTGTAGAGAATGCGGTGTATTTCATGATTGACATCATAATGAGAGTACTTTACATAAAATCTTTCGTGGTGAACCAGATTCTGAGATATATGTTTTGAAAACTGCAGAGCCCCCTTTAAAGCATGCAGATTTCCCTCTTTCCTGTTGTATCTTTTGATGAGTCCACGGTGAAGCAGATACTCTAATTCTTTTACATACAGTTCATAATAAAGATCCAGAATAGAGTTTTTTTTCAGCTTTAACGAAGCACTGCTGGAGACCTTTACTTCAAATCCCCATACCGTTCTTATCATGTCGTGCAATAGCTGTCTCCATTCATCTTTGCCGTTATGATCTGCTTTCGGAAGAATTTCAATGGTTGTTTGGGCAATCCTTATGACTCCTACATGTTGATTAAACTTTACACCGTTTTTTATAAGGCTAAAAAAAGGAGTTCCATCTCCATAATAATTCTCTAAAGCCTGGTCCAGTTTTAGTTTTTTATGTTCATCAGTAAAGTAGAGCTTTTCATGCTCAAAAACAACAATGGATTCTATTGGTTTCATTAAACAGGCTGATTCATTAACAATAGAAGAGCTTTCGAGAAATCCATGTCGGTATCTCCAATTTTATAATGATGATCTGGTTTTCTGTAATCTATGATTTCATACGATTCTCTTTCTGAATACTCACTTTCATAGTCATCAAATGCTGCAAAAACAGATGATTCGGTAACTTTCTTTTTCACAAATCCTTTGCCCAGTACCAATCCTATTTTGCCATAATCACCAAAGAAATACTCCTGTAGTAGAGGAATAATATTTTTATAAAAAGAATCTCTGATGGTTGTATTGTCTTTTCCTATAAAATAAGCATGTCCAATGGCGTGATCTTTATCAATCAGTTTTTCTATACGGTTGTTTATGATGGTCAATAATTTTTCAAAATTTATTCTTTCAAAATCAAACCTTTGAAAATATCCGGATTCTCTGACGATATTATTTTTTTTATCTTCTTTCATCTGTTCCCAGATACCTTCTTTTTCTTTTTTGAAGTCTTCAGAAACACCTAAAACAGAAAATAATTTATTCTCTTCAGTCAGATATTCTTTGTCGGTCCATTCATAGCTTTTATATTCCCATAATAGATTTTCTATCATTGCTGACGGGTTCAGAAGCTCAGGTTTAGGAGGCATTTCTTCAAATGAAAATCGTCTTCTCAACGCTGTGTCCAAAGCTTCCACACTTCTGTCTGCTGTATTCATGGTTCCGATAATGTATAAATTGGAAGGAACTCCGAATTCCTTTTTACTGTAAGGAAGAATGATCTCTAAGGCTTCATTATTACCAATACGTTTATCCTCTTCGATAAGTGTAATGAGCTCTCCAAAGATTTGAGACACATTTCCACGGTTGATTTCATCAATGATCAATACATGAGGAAGGGGAGGAAGAGTTTCTTCTTTTACTTCGGTAATAGATTTTTCTTTTATTTTATTATTGATATAATTTAAAACAGACCAATACGCTGTAGAATTGGAACCACCGATCACTTCTCTGAATTCCGTATTCACATTTTTAATTACGGACAGATCAGGAAATGCCTGCTGCAATTTCTCAGCTCTGGAATAAGATATCGTATAAATTTTTGAATCTTCAGAATAAATAGGCTTGAGATTTAGATTTCCTTTATCAGAAATATCCACTATTTTCAATCCCAGATTCGGAGTTTGTATAGTTAGTACAAGCGGATTTCCATCTTCCAGATGTCTGTTTGCATCCTGAACAAGATCGCTCCAGGCATCATCAAAGGTATATGGTGTTACTGAATTTTCACTTTTTAATCTTGGTTTTCTGGCTTTATCAGCAATTCTTTTGAAAATTCCACTTTCGACCTCATAGATTACTTTTTTATTTCCGTTCTCATCTTCATCAATTTTAGGTTTAATGCCTTCAATAAAATCTTCGTAACTCATGCTCTGATGGAAGGTGGTAAACACAATTCTTCCTTCATCTACCAGCTTTTTATATTCGTCCTTGATTTGCTTTCGGGTATGATCAGACAGAACAAAATCAGGGTTAGCGATCTGAATAGCTTTATTAATGGTATTGTAGGTCTTACCGGTTCCGGGAGGGCCGTATAAAATCTGATTAAGCGGATGATTAATTACAGTATTCATTGTAAGTTCTGAATTCATATTTTTTATAACATCAATTAGTTTTTCTGAGGTAGCATCATAAAGCTCGTCTAAGCATTCTACTACCTTTTCTACAAGGTCTTCATCGGAGAGTGTAAATTTCTTAATATGAGAAACCGAGTTTCCGAAGTGCCACTTTTTCCACTCCAGAGTATCAGTAGGAAGTTCACCCAACAGAGTTCTCAATTTTTCAGCGTTCTGATGACCGTCTTCAAAATGCAGGTCAACGGAAATACTTCCCTTTTTTATGATCACTTCATAATGAGCTCTTTTATGATTAAAATACTGTTCTTTATCAAAGATCCATATATTATTTCCATTAAGATTTCCAAAATCATACTCGAGTTGGTTTTTCTCAGTATATTCTTTTAGATTGGCAATAAAGGTTTTAAAATCCATTTGCTTTTTATCCCATTCTTTTTTCTGGTCATAGATATGGGCGGCTATTAGTAATGTTTGATTTTCCGGATTTCTGGTTCTGTCGAGATTCGAAAATTTTTCTTTTAACTCAGAAACAAAAGTGTCTGAATTATAGGGATGATTCAAGTAATGGTTTGATATAAGCTCTCTGTGACTTAATGCTATAGAATTGATATTGTTTTCTGGTGTAGCCAGCATATCTAAGGCATTTTTCACTGTGATATTCACATTGTCTTTATGATATTTGTAATTAAAAGTATTGATGACCCATGGTTTCATTCTTACCCCAGCTTTAGCTAATACTCTTTTATCATCATACTGATTATAAAAAGCTTTACCACGAGCGTGAATATCACAATAGGAAATAATACTAAAGAGAATTTCCTTTATCGAAAAGAATTGATGTCCCTCTTTAATTTCAGCAAAGGTAGTATAGTCCTCTAAAAGATTTTGCAGTTCTATCTGTCCTTCATCGGATAAATAAAGATCCATCCATTTTTTTAATGCATCTTTTCCTTTTTGAAAGTAAAATTCATCGGATTGTATAAGGCGTTCAAAATAACTTGTTGCTGTTTCTATTACTGACATTTGGTTTTCCTGGGTGTTTAGTTTAGCTGTCTTCCTGGCGAAAGAACAACTTCTGCATTAGAAGAAGCAATAATAATAAAAATCTCCAACTTCTACTTACGGGAAAACGTAATTGTATACAATAATCACTTATACAAGTGTCCACAGTTACTTTTTAAATATCTACAACCGGATAGATATGCCCCTGAAACAGGTTATCAATATATCAACAGCCGGTCTTGAAATAACGGCAACAAGTTGGTTAAGTGTCTGCAGGCATTTCCGAATAAGCTGAAGATACTTCATTAATAACCTGCAGGCAGTTTTTAAATGATAATACCCCCTTGGGTAAGGGGGTACAGACACTTGTAGAAATGGGTGTTTGAACTTCAGAACCGCCTGTTGATACTTGTACAACCGATCGCTGTTAGTTCTTTAGGTCATCAGAGGGAGTTACCGGAGGGGTAGAAGGGGTTGTAGTTATGAAAAACTGTTTCATATCTTCATAAATGACATTCGTTCCCGGAACATTTTCTCCTGAAAGGAATTTCATGTTTCTATAGAAGGTGATGGCATTGTGGTAATTATCGTGATCCAGCAGAACTTTAGTATCAGACAGCTGTTCTGTTAATGAGCTCAGGATTTGCAGGCGTTGTTCTACCTGTTCTCTTCCCAGATAATCTTTATCGAATTCCACTTTATCTAAAAAGTTCGGAACATATTGGGGATATTGCTCCATGTAGATTTTGGCTTTATTAACGAAGAGTTTGTTCTGTTCTGCAATACTTCCGTATTGTTGTCTTTCCTCGGGAGTAAGATTGATGGTTTTTCCTGATAATACCGTCTCAATAGTTTGTAATGCCTGATCAAGTTTGGTGAGTTCTTCAGCAGTAAAACTTAAACTGATTAAATTGTCTAGTGCCATAATATTGTGTTTTTTTGGTTTGTATGATCAAATATAGCGAGTGCCAGGCATAGAAAAACAGGGTGTTGTAAGATTTTCAGAGGGTGTTCATCAGAAAATGAAAACCAGATAATAAGGTTTATTTTTTCTGACTTTTTGATGAAAAAAAGCGGGCATAAAAACGGAAATGGCGAAATAGGAGAGGAGGACCGTTTCACAGTATCAGCATGAAGAACAGAGATTGTAATTAAGCTGTTTTTTAAGGCGAGTTTTTATAAATATTTTTCTATATTTAAACCTCATAAATGTTGATTTATCATGGAACATACAATACATCAGGGACGCAATGTAAAACGATTCAGAGAAATGCTGGGCATCAAGCAGGAAGCATTGGCTCTTGACCTTGGGGACGACTGGAACCAGAAGAAAGTTTCTCTGCTGGAACAGAAAGAAATTATTGAAGACCCTTTACTGAAAAGAATTTCCGAAGTATTGAAAATTCCGGTAGAAGCGTTTCAGAATTTTGATGAGGAGCAGGCAGTGAATATTATTTCTAATACGTTTGGGGATAATGCTTGTGTTGGAAATCCAAATTCAACTTTCAACTTTAGTCCTATTGATGAAATAAAAAAATTGCATGAGGAAAAGATGGGACTTTATGAAAGGATGCTGAAGGAGAAGGATGAGATGATGGTGAGGTTGGAGAGATTGATTGAGAAAGGATAACTTAAGATATAGAAAAAGGTTCAGCAGAAATGTTGAACCTTTTTTATTAGTAATAAAGCTGATTATAATGGCCTGTTATCATGAATTTCATCAACTAAATTTGATAATGTATGCTCTTTGTCTTTCCCTAACCTACATTGCCATACTACTATTACTGACCATCCTATTGATTCCAAGTAATCAATATTTTGTTGGTCCCGTATAATATTGCTATTTATCTTATTTTCCCAAAATTCTTTCCTAGTTTCGGGTAGTTTGGCTTTTTTACAGTTCTTATGCCCATGCCAAAAACATCCGTTTATAAAAACAATAGTTTTATATTTTGGAAGAACAATATCAGGTTTTCCTGGAAAACGTTTATCATTTTTTCTAAATCTAAATCCATTAGCAAATAAATATTTTCTTACCAAGATTTCCGGCTTTGTTTCTTTTCCAGAAATCTTGGACATGATTTCAGAACGTTTTTCAGATGAAAAGATGTCAGACATTATTATATTTGTATAATTAATTACAATTTAAGAATTATTTGAATCATATATGTTAAAAGGTGAAATTTTTGAGGATGTAAGAAAGTATTGGGTGCTGAAAACGATTATTGAGGATAAAGATCGTTCTTTTCAAACTATTGATAGCTATAATGATAAATTAGAAGAGTACTATAATTATGACAGTCTCGTTCCTAACTCAAAACAAATTAGTTCTGATGATTTTGTGATTTTGATAGATAAGGAAAAAATACTAGGGTTTGCAACAATAGGACATATTAATATTTCACCTAGTACAAAGACAATCCGACGTTGTCCAAAGTGTCAGGGAACAACTATAGATACACGTAAAACAAAAAGACCTAAATACCGCTGTAATAAAGGGCATGAATTCGAAGTTCCGATTGAGGAAGTAAGGAATGTTGATAAGTATACAGCTTTCTTTTCATCTTTTACTGCAAATAATAATGAAGATCATACTCTTAAATTACTTCGTTCTTTTTATATGAATGGCTATAATCAAAATATGTCTATGCAACGACTGAACCCAGCTGTTATAGACTTGTTTATTCATATTAAAGCAAAGCTACTAAATTCCTATCCTACATTAGAGAAAGAAGAGGGCTATATAAAAGATACTGATGAGCCATATATAAATAACAATAAAGATGAAAGAGATAGCGTTTTACGTGCTATAAAACTTCGTAGAGGACAGCAAGATTTTAGAAATAAACTACTTAAAAGATACAATAATACATGTATTGTGACCGGGTGTAAAATAATTGATATTCTTGAAGCTGCACACATTAATCCTTATCGTGGAATAAATGATAATCACCCAGAGAATGGGCTTTTGCTTAGAGCGGATATACACACCTTATTTGATCTTAATCTTATTGCTATAAATCCCTATACACTTACTCTTACTATTTCGGATAACTTGTTAGATACTGAGTATAAAATATTCGAAAATCAAAAAATAATAATTGGAGAAAAAGCACCTTCAGAAGATGCTTTGCTTTTTAGATGGAATGTTTTCAATAAAGAATTATAACATTAATATATAAAAGATTATTTATTAGATCTTTACAAAATCAACTCCAACTCTAGCGGGGTGTCCAAAAGCATGATTTGCTATTCTTTGTGCATAGTCATTTCTTAATGTAGTTATATAAGTTAAATTGAAACAATTAAGATTCTGATTAATCTCTTCTTTGGTATATTTGTTCGAAATATCCCAAACTCTTAATTGATTATCTATAAGTTTATTGTTTTCAACATTAAAAACTTGAGGTTTAACATAGAAAGGTTTATAGAGAAAATGCTTATAACCCTCAATCTCATTTGTTAATTTACGTACTCTATATGCATCCATACTTTCACCAGTCTTTTGTTTATCAATCTCAGAGAATCTTGCACTTTCAATATTGCCCCAATAAACAGCAGTATTATTTGGTAAAAAATTAATAAATGCAGTATCTCCAAGTTTAAGAGCTAATTCCAGATTTTTAAATACTTTTCCTATAACAAAATAAAAGTTTCCTTGAATTTTATTTGGATCATAACAATCACACAGTGCAGTAACACATAAATAATAAGTTCCTTTCTCATCAATAAATACATCACCGAAATTTAAATTAGGGATGCTTTCCTTGTCTAATCCCTTGACATTTACGGAGTTGTAAAATATGTTTAATTGCATTAATTCATTGTGAGTTGGGGCTTTACCTTCTAAATCTTTACTTTTAGAGTCTAAAAATTCTTTTTCGAGAAGTTTTAACTTAGCTGTTCTCAGCTTTAAGGTAGCTTGTTCAATCAACAATTTTTTTATAACAGTACCGAATGTTTTATCATTCTTTAAGTGATTTCGGAATTGAAAAAGAGCCTCAGTCGAAGATTTTAAAATTGTATTATCTATAAAGCTCTCATTTAAATTAAAAATGGATTGCATTTCTAAGCCCAATAATTGAAAAAAACTTCCATCATTTTTAACAATAACTTTAGAAATCCTCTGTAAAAGATTATTGAAGTCTGTATCATCTATAAAGTCTTTTTTTAAAGTTAAAACAAAAGTATTGTTAATCATAAAAGAGTCATCGCCGATATTTAAAACTTCGTATTTTTTTATTAAATCATTTGAGATTATAAACTTGTCTGTATTTAATGAAATGTATATGTAACGAAGTAGTAAGAGTGAGGATTGGTCTCTAAGGTGTTGGATAGGAAAATTATTAAAATCTAAATCATACTCCTCAATAAATTCTTTAATATTTTTTTCGTCATTGTTCAGTATATTTTTTAATTCTTCTGTTTCAATAAATGAAAATTCATCTTTAATTATTTCAAAATCTTCCCTTGTTAAACCAGAAAAGTAGGCATCTAAAAAAAGTGAAATTTGATTAAAATTATTAGAATTTGAGTAAATGCAACAAAAATTTATATGAGGTGTGCTAACTGCTTTATTTAGTAAGCTTAAAGAATATTCCTGCCCTGCATGATCTGCTAGCTCCCAATCCAATAAAATTAGATCTTTACCTTTAAATAAATATTCTAAAGTCATTTCATCTCCTAAATTTGATTTTTCAAATCTATGAACAGTTAGATTTTTTCCATTTTTTTTAAATGTATCAAATAAATCATATGATAACTTCTCTTCAGCAATATTTGGATCTAAGGCTGTTCCTGAATAAAAATCTTTAGCTTTCTCATCAATAAAAATAGCATTGTTAATTGATGAGTTTAATATTTCAAATGCTTTTTGGCTATACATTGTGGGTTTTAGTTTTATTTATTACGAAGCAAGCTCCGTTTAAAGAATTGTATTTTTTATCATTGGTGGCGTAAATATCTAAGTCAGCTTCGTTAAGGCTTTGCTTTGATAGGTATAGACCAATTCCTCTTCCGTTTGGACGCTGTGAGTAGAAAAGTTCAAAAATTTTGTCCAATCTGTAATCAGGTATTTTTTCACCTGAATTAGCAATTATTATTTCTTGAGAATCGAAATAATAATCAAGTCTAATAGTGCGTTGTTCTTTGTTTCGCATCCAATAAATAGCATTATTTATGATATTTATAAATACAGTATGAATAACGGGTTCTTTTATATTAATAGTGTGTTTTTTGAAGGAATCCGATACTTCAAAGTTTATATTATATTCATTGATCTGATTTTCGAAAAACTCAAGTAGGTAATTATAAACAACATTGCAAGAAACATCTTTGGTTAAAGCCCCTGATATTCTGTATAATGGTGATAGCAGAGCATATTTATCTTCTAATTGTTTAAAATTATTTTCTAGAAAATCAAATTCTTTAATTGAACTAACTATATTATTTTTACTTAAGATATCTAATTGATTATTGATTTTTGCATACAATTGATTAAATTCATGATCAATAATTTCAACAGCAATTCCTAATTGTGCCGTATCTCTAGTTTGTTCCCATTGATATTTCATTTGTTCATATTGAGCTTTATAAGCTCCTTGAACTTGTTCTTCATCAATGTCAAAAGATAAACGTTTAACATGTTCTACTAGAGGAAATAAAGTTCTGTCTATTTCTTCGAATAGGTTGTTATATTGTTGTTCAATTTCATAAGTAAATTGGCTAACCTGTTCTTTGGATATAATATTACTTACTATGTTTCCTTTGTTTTCTGTAAATGAGTTAAGAACTCGTTTTGCTCTTTCTTTATAATCTTTATTTAATGATGAAAACTTATCTTCTAGTTGCTGTCTATTTTCATTAAGTGCTTTTTCTAAAGCAGAAATATAGCTATTATATTTCTTAGTAAAATCAATTTTTAAATCTCTAATCTCTAATTTATCTTGAGCTTTCTTGTTTAACTCTTCTCTTCTCGGAGTAACAAATTCAATATATTTATTTAAACGGGTTTCAAATTTAAATAGTCGTTCTCTTTGTGCTTCGGTAGGTCTATAACGTTTAGGGATTTTAGGAATTAAGCTTTTTAATTCAAGATCCATCTTCTGAAGTTCGTCTAAAATATCCTCAATTTCGGAATATGTAACATTGATATTTTCTAGTTTATCTTTTAAAAGATTAAGTAAATATTCGTACTTAGTTTGGTGTTCGTCTAACCTTTTAGGATAACTATTGAGAGATCTAGTAAATACAACTTTTTCAGCTTTTTCTCTGGCCTTATCAGCTTGTAAAGCTTTGTTTTCGTCTTGGATTTCTTTTAATTTATCTCTAAAAACAGATTGTTTGGATTTTGTAGCAAAAAAATCTTGTGCTAATACTATAAAGAAATTTATTGCATCACTAGTAAAAGCTCTGTATTGAGCATTATTTATTAAGCCTTCTCTACTGGATTTATCTTTTAAATTTGGGTTTCGTTCACGGGTTAAATCTAAATAACCAAACATTCTTCGATATGAAAAATAATATGTTCCTGCTCTTTTAGATCTTCTGAGTTCAAAGTTCAAAAAATCTGCATTTTCTCTTCCATAGGGTAATACTCTAAAGTCATCTCTAAATACATATAATCCACCATATTCTTTAACCTTATTTGAAATTTTGTTAAATTGCACTTCTGATAAAATGGATGACTTTTCTTCTCCTTGGGAATATCCTAATTCAATAGGAATATTACCATAATAAAAACGTTTATCTTTTTTTCTAGGATTAGTATATGTATAATCAATTATTTCATCAAATATTCTGATGGTTCCAACAAAATTTCCATTTCCATCAAAGTCTCCTTTGATATATACATCTGCTAACTCAAAATCTGATTTGTCAAAGAAATTACCTTGTTTCGTTAATAGGTCATAAGTCTCTGAATCATTATGGATATTAAAAACGGTTTCAATATCAATTGATGTTTTTTTAAAAGGATTTGTAAATCCAATTAGGCTAGAAGTCACAAAACTTCCTTCTGCCATCTTATCTTCATCATTTTCAGATAACTCTACTATTTGATTTATTGGATTAAAAATTAAAAATATAGTTCCATGGGAATCATCTGAATTAAAGAAAGAATATATATAATTAAAAATAGGTTTTTCTAATTGAGAGTCGCTTGTTTCTAAAATAATTTCAGACTTAAGTTCTATTTGCTTCCCTTCCCAAATAGGCTTTTGTTCTATATCATATTCCTTATCAAAATTTGATAGAAATGTATTTTTGAGTTCTAAAAAAACAGAATCTAAAGTTTCTAATTTTTCAACAGACTTTATTGGAATGACAATATCGTCCAGAAATAAATTATAATTTTCAAGTAATCTCCAATCAAAATATACTGCTTGTAAAGGGTAACCGATTTTTTTCGTCAGCATTAACATTGGATTACCTAAATAAGCTACTGATAATCTACCAATTCCTTTTTCACCAGCTTTAATTCTAGGACGTTTCCATAAAGTATCTTCTGATTCAATATCTAGTTCAGCTCTCGATTTAGAATCAGTTCCCAGCACTAGCCATTTATCTAGAATATCTGAGCTAGACATTCCTTTACCATCATCGGAAATTATAAAGTAAGATTTGGATAATCCATTGTAGTCTTCTTTAAATAATTCAGCTTTTAAATTATCTGCGTACGCATCATAACCATTTTTCCATAATTCTGTAATGGCAGTTGGTAAATCTGCAATTTGACCTTTTCCCAATAAGTCAACGGCCCTTGCTTTTGTTCTAAATTGCATTTTTATGATTTTGTATTATTGCTTGACCAATTGCGGAGGCATATTTGGGAGGGACAGCGTTACCTATCATCCTTGCTATACCTGCAAGACTAGTACCTTTAAATTTATAATTTTTCGGAAATGATTGTAGTACAGCTCCTTCACGTAAGGATATAGCACGGTCTTCCTCAGGATGTACAAATCTTCCGTTTGACATACTATAGAATTTTGTGGTTATAGTCGGTGAAGGGCGATCCCACCACATGCGTCCATAAATATCTCTAAATCCGTCAAGCTTTCCATAATGACAAGCAGGTGCCAATTCTTTATCAAAAACATATCCTAATCGATCTCCACCATCTTTTGGTGTTACTGCCAATCTTTTTAAATTTATTTCTTCAAGTCTTGCTACCGTATGCAAGAACTCAGAGGTATCTTTATTTCCATGTAATACTTCTGGAAATCCATTATGCGTACCAAGTACATCTCTTACGGTAACCTTTTTGCCATTTAGAGCAATTGGAACTATTTCAACTCCAGTTATTCTATTAGCTATTAAGGTAAATCTTTTTCTATATTGAGGAACTCCATATTCACTTACTTCATGTACATTAAAATGAACTTTGTAACCATTTAATTTTAACCATTTTATAAAGCTTTCCAAGCCACTGGCCCTTTTTTTTCTAAGAACACCAGGCACATTTTCTACAACAACATATCCTGGATTGAAATATTCAACAAATCGTCGGAATTCTTTTAATAAGTCCTTAGATTCTTTTGATTTTTTCTTATCAGTATTGATAATACTCCAGAACTGGCATGGGCTACAACCTATAAGTAGTAAATTATCATCATTTTTATTAAGCTTTAGAGTGTTTTCAAGATATTCTTCTTCCAATTTAAATACGTCTTTATGAATAAATGTAGCACCTTTAATATTGGCTTCATAAGTTTCTTTACAAGAAATATCATGATCAATTCCTGCTATTATTTCAATTCCTGCTTGTTGCATACCACAACTCATTCCACCCCCAGAGCAGAAGAAATCAACAGCTTTAATTTTTTTATCGGACATTAATTTAATTTACTATTTTGAAATTATTAGTAATTGCAAAAATATACAAAATAAAAATGACATAAAATGATAGTTAATAGGTTTATATTCACTTGAGTATAAGTAAAATTATAACATATCAATTATTGGTAGCAATATTATGAAGTTTTATTCTGTAATCATTACGGAAAACCGTAAGTACTTAATGGAATTTTCAATATTTTGTGATATCAAATATTGAGCTAAAGATTTAAGTAAATCTATACAGTAGTTTTATGAGGTCTATTTGTCAACATGATTTTAGTTTTTAATGGTTGTTTACAAATATATAATTTTTTTGTAAACAACCCATTTACTAAAATAAAACCCATTGTTTTAGATGTTAGTTAACTGATTTTATTTGAGATATTTTTATCTATGAAAAAGTTGATATCTTCGGACGAACTAACCTCTTCAATCAGTAAGATATATCAGTATTTAACTCCCAAACTTCTTCACCCTGATCACCTTCTCCCTCACCTTAATCACAAAAGGTTCAAGTTGTACTATTTTCCCGGCTTCCACTTTAAAAGTATCAGTAGAGCGTTCGCAATAGGTGTTGGAAGGCAGAGAGTTTTTGTTCAACTCAATCCTGTAAGTTCCGGAAGGTAGGAAGGAGGCAAACTCCCCGTTGTCGTCGGTGATGATATGATGTACTAACTGTTCGTTGCGGTAAATATTGAAGAGAACACCACCGACTTTGGGCGTGAAATCTACTGCGGTTTTGGAATCAAAGTCGTAAGTTATTTTTCCCTGGGTCGTTCCGTTTTGATGAAGAGGGATTTCAAAAGAGTAGTGGTGCCTGTCTACCGTAAATTCGGTTTCATCGTAATACCAGCCTTGCTGGATCACCTGTTTCAGGGCATATTTTCCATAAGGGATAGAACGGTAGCTGATAGAACCTGACGGGTCAGTTTTAAATGAAATATTGTTGAGCATAATGAGATAGTCAGCCGCTTCTTTGTCGCCTTCATCATAGATATTGTTTTCGTTCAGGTCATAATAGACAAATACTTTGATATCACCTTTTTTACCCGGATCAAGGGTGCTGTTTCTAAGGTTGACGGTAACACCGGCTTCCACGGTCAATAGATTATTGGTGAAACTTCCTGCAGTATAGCTGAAGTAGGATGAGTTCAGATATAAAGCGTACTTTTCCCTTGAATACTTCAGGTTCATAAAGCCGGAAGGCGACTTTCCATACAGAACATCATCCGTATAAGACACCCCTGAGGTAACATTCAGCTGACGGTTGAAGAAATTTTTATTCACAAAAGCAGAAAGGGAAAGCTTTTCGTAGGGAGTGCTTTGGTTCATCATTTTTGAAAAAGCATATTCAGAAAGGAAATAACTTCCGTGCTGATAGATCCCGTTCACGGTAAGCCATTTGTAGCTGTAGGTTCCGCTTACTTTCATCTGAAACTGCTGTTTGTCGTTGTCCGGATATTGTGCCAATCCTGTTTCCATGCTTAAGATGGAGGTGTGTTGCTTATCAGGACTCAGCCAGGTAAGGTATTCCGTAAAACGCTGGGCTTTCAGCTGTTTGGTATTCTCATAAGGCTGGGCATTGAAGAAATTATTATAAGAATTGGAATTTTCTTCCTGATACTGGTAGCCAAGTCCCATCCCGAAATTCCCTTTTTTAGGGAAGTTGATTCCCGTATCCAGTCTTAGATTGCTTGAATTCAGGGTGTTGTCGTAAAAGTAGAACTTAGGTGAAAAGTGGGAAGCCGTAATGTTGGCATACACATAATGATCTTTGAAAATCATGGTAGAGAAATTCTGTTGAATCTGTAAAATTCCTCTTCTGTTTCCGGGATAATAATCTGTGCTGTAGAAATAATTTCCGTTCAGATTGACCTTTTTGATCATTCCGGAATATTGTGATTCCAAAGCTAAAGAAGGCTTGGTAGGCTGGTTATTTTCGTAGAAACTCAGTCCGCCATACACCTTGGTGTTGGTTCTCCAGTCTTTACCGAAAGCATACTGAAGGTCTGTTCCGGCTACATGATGTCTGGCTTTTTCGTAAGGATCGTCCCTGAAAATATAGGTTCCGGAGATATTATGGGAAGCGTTTTGAGCTCCAAGAGTTCCTCTGGTATAAAATCCATAACCAGATTTCAGAAAAGAATTTCTTTCGATCAGGCTGTAGGTCTGATCTACGAAACCTGCTTCAATTTTTTTGTCTTTATCAGGAGACGTGTAGGCATATTCCAGCCCTCTTCCGAACATGGAAAGTTCCAGTAATTTATTGATGTTTCCGATGGTGAATTCATTGTTTTCCCTGTGATAGGTCAGATAGGTATTGTTGACAATAGGATCGCTCTGATTCGTCATGGTATAGATATTTCCCCGGATGAAAATATATCCTGACGGAAGGTTGAAACCTCCGGAACCTACCAATTGATACATGTCAAGGTTTTCTCCGGCATGTCTGTAACTCGCTGTGATGGTATTCCTGGTAAAGTTGGAAAAAGCAGTGGATTCCATATCCTCATAACGCTGTACCGAAGAAACATTTTGCACAGATACCGTAGTGTTGCCGAATATTTCTCTGTCCGGCTCTCTGAAACCTGCAATATTAACGGAAATCTGAGTGCTGCGGGATCTGATTCGGGAAGGCAGAAAACGGAACACAAAGACTGAATCTTTCTGCACGCCAATACTTCCTGTTTTCTCTATAAAAGCATTTCCCTGCTCAGCTTCCGGAATTTTAAAGACAACCGTTACATGCTGCTTTCTGTTCCCAAGATTGGAAACCCTTGCCCTTACTTCTACCGAATCGGTAGCCTTATTCACATAAATCAGAGGGGTTTCTGCCGTGATGCGCATGGCATTATTTTCAGTAACGGTGTAAGGTATTTCTTTTTCCGCCATTGTTTTATTCTGCTGGTCCGAAAGACGGAAACCCAGACGGGATTCTCCTGAAACGGCATTATTGCTGACCACGATCTTTACGGGAAGGAAAAGGTGTTCCCCAGATTTCATTTCGACCTGAAGATTGTTGCCCGAAATATTTCTGAAACCTTGAGGAATGGTAATATTTATTTTTCCTTTGAAATCATTTGTGCTTTGATTGTCAAGGACGATGATCAGATCCAGGATCCCTGTTTTATCTGTTCTGGATTCATTACGGATATCAAGACTTATCCCGGAACTGCTTTGTGCCGGAATCCATATCTGAAACGAAATCAAAAAAATGAAAAAGATTTTTTTGAACAGGTCTTGAAGCATGGTTATTGGGGGATAATCTCGTATTGAAGGGTGGTGGAATATTCTTCCGATTTGGCATTAATCAGTCTTTCATCATTGGCTTTGGTAGAATATCGGATATCGTAATACAGGCTGGAGTTTCCCGTGGAGCCTCCTGTCGCAATAAGCTGTGGAGAAGCACTCAGCAGGATAGGATATACATTCCCATTGTTTCCGGAAACGGGGATGAGATTCATTTTTACGGTTCCTAAAGCAATGTAGTTTCCGGCAGGAGAGCTGAACTGCCCCTGAAGAGAACGTAATTTGATCTGATAATTGGTATTGCTTTTTACAATCAGTCCATTGGAATAAGTGACGCTTACTCCGTTGACATAATCCGACATGCTTTTGAATTCCAGTGATCCGTTGACCGCTTTTGCAGAAAACTGAAGCGACATTTCAGGGACATCGGTCGGAGTTCCGCTGAGCGGTCCGATGTGAATCTGAAAATTATGATCAGCCCTGCCAATAATATTGTTGTACCGGTCATACGCCGTAAACTGTACCGGAACATTAAATCGGGTCCAGGAAGGGTAGCTTCCCAGATAGGATCCTCCCATAACGGTCAGGCTGTATTTTACCTGCAGGTTATAATAGCCGTTGGGCTGTGGCGGCTGATTGTACAGTGCTGCATTGGACTGTGGAATTAAAAAGACTTCCTGGTTGGCCTGAAGAAAAGTATTTAACGGCATTCCGATCTGCGGAATGGTGGGTACGGGTCCCGGATAAGCCTGTCCTGAAGTGGAAACGGGCTGAAATGATATTTTGTTGGCAGGCATCGTATAATTTCCATCTGTAGAAGTGATAGGCTGTTTCAGCCTCATGGATATTTTCCAGTAAGGAATATTAAATGCTCCATTACCTGCCAGGGTAAAGGTATAGGCATCAGGATTGGTATTTCCGCTGTAGGAATTAATTTGTAAGTAGCTGTTTATCCAGGAATTATAATTGACCTGTGAGAAGCAGTTCAGAGAGATCAGCAGAAAGAAACAGAAGAATTTTTTACTATTCATAGCTGAAACTTAATTCTCCTAATTCCAGATTGTTGTTGTCTCCGTAATCGATCATTACAGAAGCGGTATATTTCCCTTTTTCAAGGCTTGCCGGAAGCGGGATATCCATTTCTCTTTTGTTTCCGGGCATGGTGTAAAAGATAATGGGATCCAGTGATACTTTTTTTCCGGTTTGGGTATTCACAAAGTCGGTGAAAATTTTTCCGTCTCCCCATATATCGCCCTGATTGTCAAAAAATAGGTTGATGGTATTGGTCGTTTTTCCGTATACCAGATTCTGGATTTCCAGTTTTTTAGTTTTGGCGGCAGGCAGCTTATGGAATAATTTGATTCCTGAGCGGATGCTCACTTTGATGTTGGCGCCTTTATGATCCACATCATCTACCGGATTCATCTGACTTACATACAAAACGGCTGTATGGGCAGCCAGTTGGTCTGAAAGCGCATTCGGAACCGTAATGGTGACCTCAATATCTTTTTTTTCTCCCGGAGCCAGCGTGAAGTAATTATCTTCCTTTTTGACCGAAACCCAACTTGCGCAGGAAGTGGGAAGGGTATTGGCGGGATAGGTTACATTCTCACCTTTTTTGTCATACTCCCAGTCTCCAAGGCTTACCGCAAGGTCCAGAGAGTTCTTGGCACTTACATTCGTTACCGTTATTGTCTGGGTATTGCTGTTTCCGTTTCCCGATTCAAAATACAGTCTTGGCGGTGAAACCGAAACTCCTGTTTGTGCGTATCCATGAAAAGATGATAGGAAAAGAAGACTGAAAAGGAAAAGAGAGAGTCTGCTCATGACGGAGATTAGTTTTTAAATGTTGATAAAGTGCTGGGGTAGGTACAACACTTTATCATTACATAATGATAGCTATTATTGAGAAATAATCGTATACGTCAGCTCAGTAGTATATACTGTTGGATCTTGTCCCGCGATGTAGTTATCCAGGTAAGTATTAGCTCCTGCACCTTTATATTCAATATTGATTTTTTTGTCTACCCCTCCGGTAGAAGAAGTTACCAAAGTAGCTTCGTTAGTTGATAAATGTACATTCTGAGCATATTGAGCGCCGTTTACAGCTTCAGAGCCTGCGCTTGCAATAATCTGGATCGTGTTAGCCTGGATGTTTTTACCTCCCTGCTGTAATACATCGTTACCACCTTTTACTTTTACCTGGAATCCTCCTGTGCTGTAAATGCTTAAGTGATCTGCGTTAAGAGAAGATACCCCGTTGGCATAGTCATCTTTGGTTTCGTAGTCTAAATTAACGATTTTTTGAGCGTTGTTAACAACAAGAGTCTGGATAGGCTTCAGTCTTACATTCAGCGTTACATTCTGTTGTGCTTGTAATGTTGAAAATCCAAGGATAGCAAAAGATGCTAGAATAAAATTTTTCATAAGGTTAAAGACGTTTTTTTGTATTAATTGTTTTTAAAAATTGCGGTTGCAAAGGTAAATACAAAGAACATCATGGTCTTTGTGAAAAAATACTTATTATTTGTGAATTTTTACGAAGAAATAGGCGCGCACTGATGAGTACATTTTATGAATAATTACATAAAAAGTATCTTTTAAATGCTGATAAAATCACCATAAAGTAAAAAGAATGTTTAATTAATCTTAAACATTAATTTTACTTAATATATAGGGAATGAATAAATTGCATAATTGTTATTCGATGCATAGTAATTTTTTTAAGCCTTGCTTTATTTTTTACTGAGAAATTAGAGTTAATGTTAAAAAATTTTGCTCGTCACTGCTGTTGGAGCTTAAATCTTCCATTGCATTTTCTAACTCATGATCAATGATATATCTCTCCTGAACCACTCCTTTGTGATGGCTGATAAGAGAATAATCACCAGATTTTTCCCTGCTGCTTTCGGAATTACCGGAGGCGTCACGATATTCATCATATTGTGCATTCAGCTGAAACCCTGTCGGACTAGAGATGGTTACAGACTGAACCTCCCGGAAGGAAGACTCGTTCCCTTCGTCCGAAAATCCTGTGCCTACAGCAAGCATCTGTACGGGATAAAGCCTAACGTTAAGCCTTAAACCGTCTGCTGCCTGTGCAAATGATTTTGTAAAAGCAAAATAAAGCAAAATGAATAAAATATACTTTGCAAGCATATAACCTATATTTTTCCCCAAAAGGTTACTTATGTAAATATACAAATTATTTCATTTCGGAGGGATTTTTTCCCGTATGTTTTTTAATAAAATTAGTAAAGTTCCCTTCATTGCTGAAACCCAGATCGTAAGATATCTCAGAAATCGTTGAGTTGGAGAAGCTCAGGGCCTTTTTACATTCGGTAATGAGTTTTTCAATGATGATATGTTTGGCTGTTTTTCCCAGTACATACTCGGTCATCTCGGTCAGTTTCCTTGATGAGATATTTAGTTCTTCGGCATAATAAGCCACTTTTTTTGCCTTTTTATAATCTCTTTGCAACAGAACTTTGAACCGGTTGACATAATACATATAGTCAAATTTGATTTCCTTTTTGATTTCTTCAGTAGGAATATGCAGAAGGGCATCCAGCATCAGTCGTTCTATAGCATTATGGGCAGCCGCTATATATAAGCTTTCATCCTTTTTCCTGAAACTTTCCATCTGCTCCAGAAAAACCACTCTCATCTGTTCTACATTCAGGAAAGGTGCTATAAATATATCGGAATTATAATTATAAAAAAGCTGAGAATTGATAAAAAGACTGTCTTTATTTGATCTTTCATAAAAACTGGATGAAAAAGCAATTGAATATACATCTGATCTTTTGGTTTCACCGAAGACTATTTTCTTTTGCGGCCCTACGAAGGCGATACTTCCTCTTTTTAAAGGGTATGGAACATTCTCTACCGTTAGCTGGATATTTTCCAGAATAATATAAATGCAAAAATATTCCAGGGTATTGAATTCTCTTTTGTTGTTATTTCGGGCGATAATATAATCTAAACGATTGATACTGAATCCTATATTTTTTAACTGATCCGTTATTTTGTACATACATTATTAATCATTCTGTTCAAGAAAAATTCTTGTAAATTATTATATAAATATAAAAAATTTACCAAATAGTAAGTTTTGAAGGAAAAAATTAAGTTGAGTGTCCATGAAAATACCCGGTGACCGTCTGATCAACCGGGTATTGTTATACTTTTTTTCATTGTTAATTAAATGATAGACAATGATGTATGTTTTTTATTGGGGAATTATGTGTTTAAATCAGCTGGGACTGATGTTACTTTGCACATCCATTTTCTTAACCTCCATACGGGTAAGTATACAAAAACCACAGACAGAATTCCCGCCAGCGTTCCTACTACGACAGCCATTGCCGTTGCATCCAGTTTGTAATCCTTTGAAAAATTATACTGTCCTATAAACAGCAGTGACAATACCAATAATCCGGTAATTAATCCATGTAAGATGCTCAGTCTGGTCATCAGTTTTTTGATGTTGAGCTGCTCGTCTACCGTAAACTCTATAGCTTCCTGGCTGGCGGCATCCGTTACTCTTTTGATGATGTCTATGGTAAGAACCACCGGAAGGAAGATGGCCATCGGCAGGGTGAGACGGGCAAGATTTTGGGTTCCTGAAAAAAAATGGGTGTAGCCCAATTCCTTGAAACTGGCGTAAGCAATAATGAAATTAAAAAACACATTCGGAAGGACATAATAAATCGTACGCTTTATGAGAAAGCGTTTGAGGGTGGTTTTCTTTATCAGTCTGGGCTTCGGAGGCTTTATTTTAAATTTCATAGAGAACTTGTCAATAGCTCGATGGCTTTATCTTTTATCAGATGAGCTTCCTCTTTGGGAAGAAAATTTTCATTGGACATGAAGGTGAAGTCCATCTGCTGGTTGTACGTACTGGTGACTAAGGTATTTGAGTTCAGCCATGGGAAAGCCACGGTAGGACTAAAAATCGTTTCCAGGCTGAAGTTTTTATAATCATTCGGGATATTGATCTTGCCCATATTGGATAAGGTAATGTCATGTCCGCCTTCGCTGGATTTCAGCATATTGATCATCCGTCCTACAACAGGATGCATATGTTCTCCCATCCAAAGGAGTTCACGGGCTTCCATCTTATTGATTTTTGCAGTAAGGTCTTTTTTGATCAGCCTGGCATTGTCCATCACATCATTGCTGTTTTTCCTGATGGAAAGCTCCACGGTTGGGGCAAAAGCAAATAAATGATCTTCTTTAATTTCCGGAATAAAATGACGCACATCTACCGGGCTGATC
This sequence comes from Chryseobacterium sp. CP-77, assembly GCF_036362765.1. Lineage (NCBI taxonomy): Bacteria > Pseudomonadati > Bacteroidota > Flavobacteriia > Flavobacteriales > Weeksellaceae > Chryseobacterium > Chryseobacterium sp. CP-77. The sequence goes on along the minus strand of NZ_CP143637.1, from coordinate 1,935,688 downwards.
ACTTTACCTTTGGCACGGTCTCCCTGAACATCCCGGAAGGCCTGCATCACGGAAGAACACAGCAAAGCATGCACAGAAATCTGGTTGGCTTTACATTTTTCAGTGATAAGCCTGGTTTCTTCCTGAGTCATTTTCCAGTGAATGGTATAGCTTTTTCCCTGGTTTCTTTTTTTACTTTTTCGCTGCATGGAAAAGAATATTCTGGCGAACAGAAGGTAAAGGCCGGCCTTATATTTTTTGATTGATGTATTAAAATCCGAAGGCAGAAAATCATCAACAGATTCAAAAGCAACATAAGGAATTAATGGAGCATAAGGATTGTCGAGCAAACTCAGGAGCTCACGCAGTAAGGTTACTCCGGTGGTTCCATCGGATATGCAGTGAGGCATGACCCAAAGGATTTCGGAAGTATTGTGTCCTTTTACCCATACTACTTCGGCCAATGGTTTTTTTGGTGTTTCAAAAAGTTTAAACCATCCTTTTTCGGATTCTTTGAACCAGTCATCGTCTGTTGTACGCTTTACAATGCGAAGCGGAATAGGTTCAATATCTTTCTGTCCCATAAAATAAGGATAGTTTCCGATGTTATGATCAATATTCGTTCTTAGAATAGGATGCTTCTGCTGGATTCTTATTAAAGCAGCTTTAAAATTTTCTTCAGGAATCTCTCCTTTGATTCTTGCCGTATAGATACAGTTTAAAGGAGTTTCAGGATCTACATACATGATCCTTTCCACCATCATTAAGGGTCTTTTGATCATGATACTGCCATTTGTTTTAGTTGAGAATGGATGACCTGCATTACCTCTTCACGAACTGCCAGCGCATCTGTGTAAGGTAAATATCCTTCGCTTCCCATGAATGAGAAATCCATTTCACCCCGGTACGTTGAGGTTACCATTGTAGTGGTATTTCCCAGCGGTCCTATTACTGACGGACTGAAAATCGTATCTACCGTAAACTCCTTGTACTCATGAGGAATCTGAATGCGTCCCAGATTGGAAAACATACAATCGTTGGAGGATTTTCCGTTCTTCAACAGCCTGGTGAAATTACTCAGGGCATCATGCCCGGATTCCATGACCATCATGGTGATATAGGGATTCAGTTTTGAGGTCTTTTTTTCCACAGATTTCTGCATGGCACGGAGATTATCCTCAAAGCTTAGCTTTTCATCAGAAGAAACCACAATCATCAGCCCGAAAGCGAAAATATGATCTTCTTTGATCTGTCCTGCAAAACGTCTGATGTCTACCGGACAGGAAACTTTATTGAAGGACTTTTCTGCTCTTACTTTTTTAAATGCCTGCAATACCGCCGCACTTAAAAATGTATTTACCGTTACCCCCCGGGATTTGCAGTAAGTGATTAATTCTTTGCTTACCGATTCATCCAGCTTCCAATGGATGAGGTAATCACTCTGTCTTTCCACAGCTTTTTTGCCTGTAGGAATCCATTTGATGGCAGTGGCGGCCATTCTTCCGATAAGTCTGGCTTTCAGTTTTTGTCTGCGGCTGTTCAGGATATGGGCAGGAACCACATCTTCAATTCCCAAGATCGGGTTTTCTGTCCCGATTTCAGCTGCCGGATTGTCCAGAGCCATTAAAAACTCTTTCAGGAAGGCCATTGCAGAACCACCATCGCAAAGACAATGGTGGAACGCAAACAGCATGTCAGAAACGTCTTCCCCTTTGATCCAGACAAACCGGATCAGGGGTAATTTTTCGTAATTAAAGATGGTGTTCCATTCTTTCCTGGATTCTTCCTGCCACTGGTCCTCACTTTGTCTGGTGACGATTCTTACAGGAATGGAAACCGTTTTTTCAGGAACATTAAACCATGGAATATTTTTTTCATCATGGCTGATCAATGCTCTCAGCCAAGGGTGTTTGTTTTGAATCCGGGCCAGAGCCTGCTGTATCTCTTTTAAGGTAAAAGTCCCTCTCAGTCTGAACGGAATGACCGCGTTAAAAGGTTCTGTTCCGTCTCCCAGTAACATACGCTCACCAAATAGCAATCTTCTTTTCATAGGTTGATTCATAGGCTACACAGAAGCTAATGTTGAATGTTCGTTTACAAAATTTTCTAACAGCTCTACCGCTTTGTCATTTCCTCCGGCAAGGGTGAATGTATTTCTTACTTCCTGAGCGGCAGTTCTGTATTTAGGATTTTCCAATAATTCAAAAACGGTTTCACGAAGGGCCTCTACGCGGAGTCTTTTATACCGGATGCTGATTCCGCAGCCTGCCTGTTCGATCAGTTTGGCAATATGGAAATGATCATAAGCAATAGGCGTGATCAGCATGGGTAATCCGTTACGGAAAGTATCATTTACAGTATTGAAACCACCGTGGCAGATGACCATATCCATTCGCTGCATCACTGCCGATTGTGGCACAAAGCTGTTCACGATAAAGTTGTCCGGCCATTCTTCAAAAATTTCAGGTGGAGTAGCAGCAATCACTGTAACGGGCTGATCTTTAAATGCTGCAATGATTTTTTCAAAAAAAGCTTTTCTGATGTCTACCAGCAGCGTTCCCAATGATACAAAGATTTTTGGAGTGGTAGACGCATTCAGTTTATCCCAGTCAAACGGAGCATCATTCGGACGGCCTTTTACCGGCCCTACAAATTTCATATGAGGCGGAACGGTTTCAAATCCTGCGAAAGCCTGTGAAGTAAACACCATATTCAGTTTGTGAGAATGGATATAAATTCCCTCCTCATGAATTCCCACTTCTTTTTGAAGGTCTTTGATCAGGTTTTGCTGCCATTCCCAGATTTTTGGAGCACTTTTTTCCGTATCTCCCATCACATCCGGTGGTACAGGAGTTGTCGTTACACAAGGAATATTGTTTTTATGGGCGAAAAGAGCCCCTCCGAAAGTGATACAGTCGTTCACGATCACATCCGGCATCCAGCTCTCTGTTAAACGGGTTAATCCCGGCATCATCATTTTAGCGAAAGGAACATAGGTTTCTTCCAGTGCCAGCTTCATGACTTCAGGACCGGAACATGCGGGTCCGTCATCCTGCCTTTTCAAAATACGGGCAATTTCTTCCTGATACGGAACAAGATCTTCTTCAGGGTAGAAATAAGAACCTCCTTCAGGAATATGTTTACTGTCTAAAGGGGTAATCCCAAACCATTTTACTTCATGTCCGCGGGCAATCAGACTTGCTCCCACACTCAGAGTCGGGCTCACATGTCCGAAAAAAGGAGGAACTACGAATAAAAATTTAGACGGTTTTTCAGGTTTTGAAGCCTTTGATGTCGCTTGTTCCAACAGGTTGGCTGCTGTAGCAGCGCCTCCTGCTTCCACAAAAGACTGACCAACCTTCCGGGCTGCTTCACGGTAGCCCGGAGTATTTAAAATCTGGTGTACGGCTTCTCTCAGGTGATTGGCTTTAAATCTGTTAAAATTAAGGCGCTCACCCGCTTCTGTACGCACCACACGTCCTGCAACATGCGACTGATCATACGCAATCGGAATCACGACCAAAGGAATCCCGTTGGATAAGGTTTCAGAAACCGTATTATGGCCGCCATGGCAAACTACACCATCCAGATGAGGTAACAGATCCAGTTGTGGAACTTGTTGATACACCATGAAGTTATCCGGCCATTGCTCAAAAAGTTGTGGATCAGAAACTACTACTACAGTTAAATCTTCATCTTTGAAGGCATCAATAACCTTCTGGAAAAATGCCTTTTTATGGTCGTGATCGAAGGTAGTTCCGATGCTTACTAAGATCTTTTTATTGTCTTTGCTTTTTAATTTTTCCCAGTCGAATTCACATGAAACACGTCTTTCCGTAAGAACCGGACCTGTGAATTGGTATTGAGACGGCAGATCTTCCATTTCCCCAAAGAAATAACCGGAAGTTAAAACCAGGGTCAGAAGGTCTGAAGTTGCCAGAGAGCGTTCTTCCTGGAAACCCAGTTCTTTCTGCAAATCGATGATTTGATTCACTTCCCATTCGTGTACTTTTGGAAGTTCATTCATGATTTTAATAGCTGCCGGAGCGGTAACGGAAGTGGCGTAAGGAATACCAAGAGTTTTGGCTGCAACCGGAGCTGCAAATAACTGATGATCCCCGATAACCAAATCGGGCTGCTCTATTTTTAATAAAGTAACAATACCATTATAGCAATGTCTGTTCAGCGGGATAAGAACCTCTTCATACAGGAATTTAACGCTGTCGATTCCATACACTACTTTTTTGGAGATAATATCGAGATATTGTTCACTTTCTTTCTTTTCTTCGTCGGTCTGATCATATTGGATCAGTAATAATTTTCCTCCTTCGGGAAGTTTGGCCTCTAAAGTCGGGTCAAGGCTGATCCAGGCTACTTCATGTCCTCTTTTCAGCAGGGTAGCACCGATGCTTAAAGTAGGGTTGACATGACCTGTCAATGGTGGAACTATAAATGCAAATTTAGCCATGGTTTTGTGTTAAAATTTTAGATAAAAATTGAGCGATCGTTTCAGCAATGTGCTGAGGTTCCTGAATCGGAATATTGTGATCACCCGGGATTAATTCAAGTTCAGACTGGCTGATTTGAGATTGCAGCCACTCACCGGTAGGTCTGCAGTTGGAATCAGCGCCATAAAGCAATAGAGTGGGAGACGATAATTCATTAAAACGGGCTTCACCCAGGAAATGTTTTTCCTTAATCATATCTGCTTTGATGCTGGTCTGATTAAACAGAAATTCATACATACGGTGGTTCTTCTCCATTTGTCTTTTGCCCATCTGTACTTTGGTGGTATCTGTAAAATTGGCTACGTAATGCTCAAGAAATTCTTTGCTGTATTCATCAATGATGTTACGGGCTTTTTCATCCTGAGGATCCGGAGCTTCCATCACCACAAGCTGATTCACGCGGTCAGGATATTCCAAAGCTGTTTTTAAAGCGATAAGACCTCCGAAGCTGTAGCCGACAAGGTGTACTTTTTCCAGTTGAAGATGATCTATTAAACCTATCAGATCGGAAGACATGTTATCAAGGTCGTAGCCATCCAGAAAACGCTCACTCATACCGTGGCTTTTCAGATCGTACATCACCACATGGAAATGTTTTGCCAGCACAGGGGCAATATTAAAATAATAAATGGACAGGTTGCTGAACATACCGTGGATGAGTACCACGGTTTGTCCGGCTCCTTTGTTGAGTTCCTGTACATGAACTTGTCTGTTATTGACAGTGATTATTGGCATTCGTAGATATAATTGATGATCATACTAAGGTCAAGATTGATCAGCTGGTCAAGATCCATAGAAGATAACCAACCTGTAAAGTCGATCTGATCGCCAAAATGCGCCTTGATCTTTTCAGAGAAAGAGACAATCTCGATGCTGTCCATTTCAAGGTCTCTGGTGAATGAACTTTCAGGAGTAATATCCATCTCTTCTACAAATTCAGCACCTATCACTTCAGTAATAAAACCTTTTAATAAAGTAAAAAGTTCTTCGTGGTTCATTTTTAATGTTGCGTTTACAGTGTCCATCCGATAATATAATTTTTATGTTTAATAGTTTTGATTTCAATATTGTTGATCCACAGGTGATCGTCTTTTATTTCTTCGACTTCGAAGGCTTTAGGATTTCCTTTGAGTCCTGTTCCCAGAAACTTTCCGTAGGCTTCTTTGGCGACCCAGAATCGGGTAGTCCATTCCGCCTGATCTCTGTCTCTTAATAAGGTTAATTCTTTGTCGGTAAATACCATGTCATAGAATCCTGAACTGCGTTCTTCCATCAGTTCCATATCAATTCCTACAGATTTTCCATATCTCGCGATTCCCACGGCATCTTTTCCTTTGTGAGCCAAGGAAATATGTATATTTTCTGTAAAATCACTGATGAGGTAAGGTTTTCCCACTTCATCTGAACGGATTTCAAACGTGATCGGGAAGCAGGCATGATTTTTTTCTTTGCGAAGAAGATTTCTTACGGCATCTTTCACCGCTACACGGCTTACCATCCAGTTTTTCTTTTTGTTAGGTAATAGCTGCTGGTGATGCTGTTTTTCTGTTTGGTTGAAATATCTTTTCAGGATAAAATCCCATGAAGCAACTCTTGTATAGGCTTGGTGGAAGAAGAATACATCAGGAGCAATTTCTTCCGAAAGGCGGTTGTGCAGTGGTGACATGGAAACATTCCATAAGGCGGTATCAATTTCCAGTCTTCTGTTTTGCCAGCCCGTAATGGCGCACCATACTTTTCCGTCTCTTTTCAGGATGATATCGGCGATGGCAAATTCATCATTCAATTCGGTGAGCATGCAGGTACATTCAAAAATACCTTCCTGATCATGCATATCGCCGAAGAATTCAATATCTCTGATCTTGACAGGGAATGCAATACGGTCTTTCACCAACGTAAGCTGAAGCCAAAGCCCGAAAAGCTGTCCTGCATTATCCAGTAAAGAACCTTTACCACCGTTTCCTTTTATTTTTCCGATGATACCTTTATCTCCAACGGCAGAAACTTCAGTAATTCCCTGGTATTGGTCTCCATGGAACATGTGCATGTCATAGATTTCCTCAGGCGTTCTTTCAATGGGTAAAAGATGACCGATGGAAAGATTGAAGTCAGGTGTCGGAACAGAACCCGATTTTAAGACTACTTCTGCGTTGGCAAAGTTTTCAATATCGAGATAAGCGTGCTTCGGTGAGCGCCATTCTCCTTTTACGGTTTTTTCGAAAGGTTTGGCGACGTTCATCCATTGGAATACACTTACGTTCATGATTTTATGAACCAATGTTCCCGGGATTTCCGCTTCTGCGATTTCTGCTAATTGCTCAAAAATCATCGTCATCGGAATAACCGGTTCCATATCGGCTACATGAGCCCAGCCTTTGGGCTGTCTCAATAAACTGTGGTCGATCAGGTAAGGATGGCTTTCCAGTGTTACGTACAAATCTTTTGTGAAATTTGTATTTCTTGGTGCTTGTGGAGCAGCATATTGTGCTAAAGGAGCAGCCTGAGCAGGACGTGAAATTGTAATCTCCGGACGGTTCTGGAATAAAGTCAATACTTCTTCCTGCATACGGATCATATCCGCAACATTGTCCTGAAATGCCTGTACCAGCGGATGACCACTTTTGGCAGTCATGGTCGGAGCGTTAGCGGAATATTGTTTTGGCGAATCGAAGGATTGAGCCAACGCTTTCACTTCTTTAAAATTACGGATGATAGGTGAACCTAATTCCAGTTTAATACCTTTTCCTGAAGCTCTTTTCGATTGAGTTTGAATTTCTAAAAAGTCAAGGGCAATGGTTTTTCCTTCTACAAACAAGGAGGCAACTACCCTTTGTAATTGAGCCAATGCAGAACGGGTCGGAACGCTGGAAGCGATGGTGCTGAAAGCTTTTCCTTTCAAGGTATCATCAATAAATCCAATCAGACCGCCAGTTCCGACCTGAATGAAGACTCTTGCGCCTTCTTCGTATAATTTATCGGTCAGTTCACGGAAACGGACAGGTTCTACCAAATGCTCGGCACTCAGTTTTCTGATCGCTGCCTGATCTGCAGGATAAGGTTCTAAAGTGGTGGCAGACCACAATGGGATTTTCGTCTGCTGGAACTGTGCTTTTTCCATCCCCGCAAGGATCACATCCAATTTATCAGCAATAAAAGGAGAGTGGAATCCTGACTGGAACGGCAATACCTGATGGAAGATCTGTTTTGCTTTTAACAAGGGAACCAACTCATCCAGAGCAGTGTTGCTTCCGCAAAGAATCACCTGATTAGGGCAGTTATCATTGGAAATATATAAGTCTGAAATTTCTGAAATAAAAGGCTGTACTACCTCAATTCCGGCTCCTATGGCGATGAATCTGGAATCTTTTAATTCAAAAGTTTCAGGGTTCAGCACGTCAATTAAAGCTTTTACAGAATTTGCTTCTGCCAGCTCGGACGAATATCCTGCCAGCCATTCTCCTAAACTGTGCCCTGCATTCATATCCGGAATAATTCCCAGTTTTTTCAGTGAATTATCAAGGATACTGCAGTTGTTGAAGATGTTTAAGGCATCGGTTAAAAGACCTTCACCTTCTGTTTCGATTGGTGCTGATAATCCGAAATAACGGCTTACCGTTTCTACCTCACCTTTTGCCAGACCATCTAATCCAGGGAATACAAAGGCTACTTTACCGCCATCTTTTAATAATGGAGTAGAAGTGTACCAGATATCCTGTTTGTTTTTCCAGGTGATATTTTTGGAAACAATTTTAATGGCTTTTTCCAGTCTGGCAGGAGTTGGATCGAATATCGCAACTCTAAAATCTCCTTCACCAATGGTTGTTTCATTATTTTGTAATGCGGAAAGCAATTCTTCGTGTGTTGGTCTTGCCAGAATTAGCACCTTATCTTTTTTAGGCATATCATAGCCTTCCAGAACAACGTGTGCGTTGATACCTCCGAATCCGAAAGCATTCACTGCCGCTACTTTTGGCAGTCCTGTTTTTGACCAGTTTTTCGCTTCCTGTACCGGTTCAAACCTTGTATTCTGCATCTCCGAAGTGGGATTCTCGCAATATAAGGTCGGTGGCAAAGTATCGTGATGTAATGCTAAACAGGTTTTAATTAATCCTGCAATTCCTGCTGCCGGCATGGCATGTCCGATATTGGACTTTACAGATCCGATACCCGCAGCCGGAGCTGCTTCTTCTTTTCCGAAGAACTGGGCTAAGGTCTGAAGTTCTGTTTTATCGCCAAGCGGTGTTCCTGTGCCGTGAGCTTCAAGGTAACCGACTTTATTTTTATCTAAATCTGCGTTGATCCATGCCTGTTCCAACGCTTTCAACTGACCTTTTACAGATGGGCTTATCACGCTGGTTCCGGTACCGTCACTGCTTACGCCCACCCCTTTGATCACAGCATAGATTTTGTCCTGATCACGAACAGCATCTTCCAGTCTTTTTAACACCACGAAACCACAACCTTCACCAATCAAAAGACCATCAGCATCCATACTGAACGGTTTGATCTGTTGTTGGCGTGACATCGCTCCCAGCTGGGCAAAAATACTCCAGAAGGCAGCGTTCTGTCCTGTGTGTACACCTCCTGCGATCATGATGTCGGAACGGCCTCTCTGAAGTTCCTGTACGGCATGATCTACAGCGATTAAAGCAGAGGCACAAGCAGCATCCACGGTAAATGCAGCGCCTCCAAGATTGAAACGGTTGGCGACAAGTGAAGCAACAAGATTGGGAATTAATCCCATGGCGGTATCTGCTGCAAAACGGCCTTTACGTTCCTGAAAAGCATGTTTTACCTTTTCAATATCGGATGAAGAAACATGAGGTAACAGTTCCTGTAATAATGAGGAAATCTGTTCTCCGGTTCTTACGATTTCGATAGCACGGGTTGCTCCCGGACCGGTATAGTTTCCTTTCCCGATGATGATTCCTGCTTTTTCAAGAGAAGTATTCTTTTGAAATATACCTGCATCTTCCAGTGCTTTCTGTACCAGATCAAGGGTAAGCAAATGGTCAGGCTCCGTTCCTTCAACAGCCAGTGGCAAAATACCAAATGCGGTAGGATCAAATGTATAATCAGGGATAAATCCTCCACGCTGACAGTAAAAACGGTCAACGGGACTTGTGGCATCACTGAAATGAACAGGATCTATCCGATCCGCCGGAGCGACTTCGGTAGAATCAACTTTATTGACAATATTCTGCCAGAAAGTGTTGGCATCCTGTGCCCCGGGAAAGACACAGGATAAACCAATTACAGCAACATCTGTTTTTTTCATACTTTGTTTATGCAGAGTTTTACCAATTATTTCCTGACATGATCAGCACCTGGCTTTCCGTTCCGTATTTGATCTCATTAAGGAAGATTTCTTTTCCTTCATCCAACGGGATCATAGAAATTCCTCTGCGTTCGTACTCAGATTCCAGGGTGGAAGAAACCATTCCGGCACCTTTCCATGGTCCCCAGTTGATAGAGATTACTTTTCCTTTTAATCTTTTGTTTAAAGCATTCGCGTAATCATCCAGTACACTGTTGGCTGCCGCATAATCTGTCTGACCTTTGTTACCGTATACTGAAGCGATACTTGAGAATAATACTACAAACTGACAGTCGGAACGAAGCTGTTCTGCCAATACACGCAGGGGTTTCACTTTGGTGTCAAATACACGTCCGAAAGAGCTTGTGGTCTTTTGTTTGAATAATTTGTCTTCTAAAAGACCTGCTCCGTGGATGACTCCATCCAGACGGTCGTATTTTTCATAGATATTGCTGATTAATCTGCTCAAACCTTCTTCGTCACAAAGATCCAGCGATTGGTAAATGATCGTATTTCCAAGTTCTTCCATATCACGGATGGTGCGAAGAATCTGATTGTTTTTGAAAATTTTCGTTGTTTCTTTTTCAATCTCTGCCGGAGAAGTGAATTGTCCGGATCTGATCAGGAATCCTCTGATTTCCTCTTTGGTTTTCATTCCCTGAAAATCTTTCGCAGAAAGTTCATTTCTTGGGTCTGCGGATCTTCCTACCAGAATATAGGTACAAGGATAAGCCTGAGACATATGCTTTACCAGTTCGGCGGTGATTCCCTGTGCGCCTCCAAGTACCAATACCACAGATTTCTGATCCAACTGGATATGCGCTTCATGCAAGCTTGTGGATAATGGAGAAGGGATGATGTCTATTTTATGTCTCTGATCATTTTTGTAAATGATTTCAGCGGGTTTATCATTTGTAAGGATTTCCTTTAAAGTAATTTCAGCAATCTGATCCACTTCCTGAGGCGTGCTAAGGCTGATCAGTCTGCAGGCGGTATTGTCAAATTCTCTGGCTAAACTTTTGAAAAGTCCCGGGTAACCCTGATGATGGCGCAATACGCTTACATCTGTGATTTCCTGAAGATGTGCAGGAATATCAGAGATCAGGTATACCCATTTTGCTTTATCAAAATCCAGTTTTTTGATCAGATCCACATGATCGATAATGCTTGGTTTATCTGCTGTTGAGAACAGGTCCAGCATAATTAATCCGTCAATGTTGGAAAGATCTTTTTCTCTATCTGCCACTTCTACGATGGCTCCGTGTTTTTCCAGAGCTTCTTTGATTGCGGAGGTATGAGTGCTGTTATCCTGGGTAATGGCAAAACGTTTTCCCTGCAATACTTCTGTGTTTTGCACTAAAGAAGGATCAGTAGGCGTGATGTCAAAACGAAGACGTGAAAGTACATTTTGAGCTGGTTCTGCTGTATTTTCTGTTTTCACTTCCTGAGTTGCTTCATTGGTTTCGCCATTCATTTCACTGATCCAGCTTGCCAGACCGCGAAGGGTTTTAATGGCCGCCAGTTTTTCCATCACATCATCCGCCTGTTCAAGGTTTTGACCAAAACCGATCTTGGTTTTAAGATCACCTATGATTTCCATACGTTTGATGGAGTCTATACTTAAATCCGCTTCCAGATCCAGATCAAGACCCAGCATTTCTTTCGGATATCCTGTTTTCTCACTTACGATATTCAGAATCGCATTTTGAAGATCTTCAAGAGAAAATGCCGGCTGAGCCTGTAGTTTTGAGGCTGCTGATTCAGCTGCAGATCCATTTTTTTCTGTGCCAGCAGTTGTTTCAGCACCTGAGAATTCAGTAAGCCATGAAACTAATCCGCTTAATGTTTTTATGCCTGCCAGCTGCTCCATAACGGTGTCTTCGCTGGTGTTTCCGTTGCCCAGAGTTCCCAGTTCGTTACGAAGTGTTCCGATGATTTCAACTCTTTTGATAGAATCGATGCTTAAATCCGCTTCCAGATCCATTTCCATACCCAGCATTTCCTGAGGATATCCTGTTTTGTCACTTACCACCTGCAGTAATAAGGATTTGATATCTTTTGAAGGAGCCTGTTTCACGGCTGCAGCGGCTACTGGTCTTTCCTGCTGAACAGGCTGAACCGGAATAGCAGAAACTGGCTGTTGAGCCGGAGCCTGATAAACAGGAGCAGGAAACGCCTGAGGGTTCTGTCCCATAAAGGAAAGCATCACATCGCGCTGTGCCTGTATCATTAATTTCATACTGTTTAAATATTCCTGCAGCATACGTTCAGCGGTAGATTGCGCTTCAGCTGCCGGTGCCTGATGATTCGTAGTAAAATTGTTCATGGGAATAGGGTTTATGAGTGGTAATGCACCATTAGATGGCAGATTACCATGAGTTGGATGGGCAGTCTGCCCGTTAACACGCCAGATGGCTGGACTTTTCTTATAAAGCTCAGGTTGGTTAAGATCAATAACCTTCACGTTTCGGCCATCAAAAAGTTTTTCAATATTAAAGCTTCGGCCGGTTCCTAAATATTGTGCCAGCATACAAAGCAGGTGACTGAATTTATTGTGGCTGTTGTCTTCAACATATAAGGTCAGCTGATCTTTTTCCAGACAGGATTTGGTTAATCCGGTAAGAACTTTTCCCGGTCCTACTTCAATGAAGATTCTTGCTCCGTCATTGTACATGGCCTGCAGCTGTTCTACAAATCTTACAGGCTGTACCAGGTGGTCAGTAAGTCTTTCTTTTATTTCTGCCGGATCTGCCGGATATACTTCTGCCGTGGTATTGGACCACACTGGAATCTGCATTTCCCCGAAAGAAATATCTTTCAATACCTCAGCATATAATTCCTTGGATTTTGCTAACAACGGACTGTGGAAAGCACAGGCAACTTCCAGTTTTTTAGCAGAAATCCCTTCCTGTTTAAGCGTCTCAAGCAGTTTATTGATCGCATCCGTACTTCCGGCGATCACACATTGTGTTGGCGCATTGAAGTTGACAGGATAACATCCTTCTACTTTCGCAATAATCGGTTGCAAACGTTCCGCTGTAGCGCTTGCTGCCAGCATTGAACCCGGATCTCCTCCTTCCACAGAATTTAAAATAGACTGAGCTCTCTGAACACTTAAGTCTACCAGTTTATTTTCATCAAATACTCCTGCAAAGCATAAAGCCGGAATTTCACCGTAGCTGTGGCCTGCCAGCATATCCGGAATAATACCCAATGATTCTAAGAATTGAGCCAATGCAAGGTCTACAATTCCTAAAAGTGGTTGTGCTAAACGGGTATCTTTAATGGTTTCTTTCTGTTGTTTTACATCAGCCTCATTAAAAGTTTTAGATGGGAAAACCACTTTTTCAAGCTCAGGATAATTATCAATAATCTTACGCATGGCCGGGAAAACGACAAATAAGTCACGGGCCATATTGATTCTCTGGCTGCCTTGTCCAGGGAATGTGAACGCTACTTTACCTTCTTTTTTATTCACGGTAAATGTATCTTTAGTCTCAATCCCTAGCAATACCAGCTCAACCTTCATCATCAGATCTTCAACCGTATCTGCCACAATGCTGAACTGGATAGGCTTTTCTGAACTGATGCTTAAGCTATAGGCAATATCCTGTAACGGAATACCATCATTAATTTCTAATAAAGTTTTAATCTGACCGGACTGTTCTTTCGCTTCTTCATACGTATCTCCACGGAAAACAAACAGTTCTGAAGGCCATGACTGCATGACAATTGAATCATCCTGCTTTGGATGGTTCGCAATAACGGTGTGGAAGTTTGTTCCTCCAAATCCGAAAGCACTGATTCCTGCATAACGGTTTTTCTCTGCCCATAATCCACTTTCCGCATGGAATGCAAACGGACTGGTTTCTGCATTGTAATACGCGTTAGGCTGCTGAAGGTGAAGGGTAGGTGGCTTTACACCGTGATATACTGCAAGAGAAGCTTTGATTAATCCTGCTAATCCTGCTGCGCATTTTGTATGACCAATCTGTGTTTTTACAGATCCTAAATGAGTCTGCCCCGGTAATGCCCCTGAACGGCTGAATAAATTAGTCAGTGCACTTAATTCGGTTTTATCACCTACCACCGTTCCTGTACCGTGAGCTTCCACTAATCCAACAGATGCAGGGCTTATACCTGCCTGGGTGTAAGCACGTTCTAATGCTCTTACCTGACCTATCTGTCTTGGAGCAGTCAAGCCCAATGCTTTACCGTCACTGGATCCTCCAACGCCCTTAATCACTGAATAAATACGGTCTCCATCACGTACGGCATCCTCATATCTTTTTAAAACAAGGATAGCAATACCTTCTCCAAGAGCAATACCGTCTGCATCGCTGTCAAATGTAGCACATCTTCCTTTTCTGGATAGGGCATGCGTGCTGGAAAACATCAGATAATCGTTAATTCCATTGTGTAAGTCTGCCCCTCCGGCAAGAACCATATCAGATTTTCCTAATACAAGTTCTTGACATGCCAGATCAATGGCTGCCAAAGAAGAAGCACATGCTGCATCTACCGTAAAGTTTCTTCCACCAAGGTCTAATCTGTTCGTAATCCTACCTGCGATTACACTTGCCAGAATACCCGGGAAAGAATCTTCAGTCGTATGTGGGAAGGCTTCTTTTACTTCTTCATGAAGTTCTCCGAAAACCTGCTTATAATATCCTCTGAAACTATAGCTGTTGGCAAGATCATTTCCTCCTTCAGCACCTATGATGACAGAAATGTTTTCTCTGTTGATGTGTTTTTCTCCATATCCTGCATCTTCCATGGCACGCTTGGCGACCAATAAAGTTAACAACTGAGTAGGTTCAATAGCGGCAAGAGATTGTGGCGGAATACCGAATGCCAGCGGATCGAAATCAATTTTGGGAATAAATCCTCCCCATTTGGAGTGGGATACATCCGGTCCGTCAGAATCCGGACGGTAGTATAATTCCTTATTCCATCTTTCGTCGGGTACTTCAGTGACACTGTCTTTTCCAAGAATGATGTTTCTCCAGTACTCATCAAGGTTTTTAGCTCCCGGGAAAATACATTCTATTCCTACGATGGCGATGTCCAGCGGTTTTTCAGTAGAAACGGGTTCTTCCGGTAATGCCGCCTCCTGAATATGTTCGTAATTGTCTACAACGCTTTGATGAAGTGCTGCCAATGAGATCACACGATTCTGCATGGTGGCTACCTGTCCGATCATATACATTCCTAAGTCCAGCTGATCCTCTTTAGGAATATTGACAAGCTTATCACCCTGACGTTCTATGCCTTTAGCAGCAATACGTAAACGGCCTACATTTAATTTTTCAAGCTGTTCCCAGACCTGTTTTTTATCCATTCCGGCAGCAAGAAGTTTTGCTTTTTCGGTGTTGAAATGGTGGGCAAATGCTGTATTTAAACAACGGGTTTCGTGTCCTGGAGCTGTTTCCAGCAAGACCGTATCTTTCGCCTGCATAGCCTGGGACTGAAATTCTTCCTGAATGGCACCTGTCTGTACAGCTTCATGAGTATACAGATAGGCTGTACCCATCAATACCCCGATTTTTACTCCTCTTGCAGCCAGCGGAGCTGTCATGATGGAAACAAATGCCGTTGAAAAGGCGTTATGGATTCCCCCTGCAAAAAATACACTGATGTTTTCAGGATGCTCTTCTTTTAAAATACGTTCAATTTGTTTTTCCCAAAGAACAGTACTGGACAGCGGACCTACGTGGCCTCCGCATTCACGCCCTTCAAAAATAAAGTTTTTAGCTCCTTCTTTAAGGAAAATATCCAGAAGAGCAGGGGACGGAACATGTAAGAATGATTTTATTCCCGCTTTTTCAAATACTTTAGCCTGTGCAGGTCTTCCTCCTGCAATTAAAACTACCGGAGGTTTTGCTTCCAAGATATAAGAGGTTTGCTCATCTCTTAATTCCTGAGGGGCAAATCCTAAAATTCCTACTCCCCATGTTTTTTCTCCGGCCAGCTTTTTGGTGTCCATTACCAAAGACTTTGCAGATTCTCCTTTCAATAAGGATAAAGCAACAAAAGGTAACGCTCCGGCATCTGCTACCGCGTTGGCGAATGAAGGAACGTCACTCACACGGGTCATCGGGCCCTGAGCAATAGGATATTGCAGTCCCAGTTCCTGAGCTAAAGAGTTTCCTTTATCAATTACTTTGAGTGCTTTTGCCTGCTTCAGATGTCCGTACATGGCTTCTTTGAAACCGAAGATAAGTTTTTTCAGTGTTTTAAAGTCTTCATACAGATCTATAGCCAGCGAAATGTCCTGTCCCATTGGAATATAACAAGTGCTGAGATCCAGGCCTGTAAAATATTGTTTCAGATCTCCGGCAGCTGCATTCTCGGGTAAGGAAGGTGAGTTGGGTCTCACCAATACACGATGATTGGCAATCACCTTAGTTTCTGTACCATTCAGTTTTGAGCATACTTCTTTCAGGTCCTGAGGAACTGAACTTTCGGGGAACAACGCTAGCTGGCTGTCCAGTACAATTCCTGTTGCTCCCAAAGCTTTTGTTGCCGCTGCGGTATGGAGACCTATTCCTCCCTGTACCCACACCGGAATGCTCTGGATTTCTTTGATCACACGCTGGAATAATACAAACGTGGATTCATAGCCTACCCATCCGCCTGCTTCATTTCCTTTGATAATGATTCCTTCTGCTCCCGCCTGTTCAGCCTGTCTTGCTTCTTCCAGACTGGTTACCTGATAAACTGCAGGCAGCGCAGAGGGCTTAGACATTCCGAATGGAAGGATCGCAAATCTTACCTTTTCAGGAATTTGAAGAGAGACGAAGTTGTCTGCAGAAAAATAAATACCATAAGATGGTACGTCTATCTGATCAAGTTGATGTAACGCTTCCTGTGCAGCCGTTATCTCATTTCCTAAACTTAAAACGGGAAATGCACCCGCCTGGTGTAGTCTGGATATAAGAGTAACGTCCGGCTTTTCAAAAGGCGTCAGTCCAATAATGGTTAAGTTTTTCATGGCGTGATAATTATTGAATGATAGCAGAGATTCATAACAATATGCTTTGCCTTTCGGTAATAAGGCAATTGCTTATCATTATGATATAATAAAATTGGTTTTTGTTAGATCGTTAACGAATTGAATCGTTTTATGGTAATTATTTAATGATCTATTGGTTTGGAATAGATTGCATAATATAAGGTTAGAGTCCGGTTGTTCAAAGGGCATCAGCCTGATTTTGGTCAAGTTTTTCATAGCATTTACGGTATTGGGATAGTTAATGTTATTTCATAACAAAACATCAATATCATTGGGATGTGCAATGATATTTTGTTATGATGAAATAAAAATAATAAAATTATATAATATGCTTAATCATAAATGCAATTTGATAACTATTTTTTAATATAAAAAGTTTAATTATTCAAATGCTATTAAAGTATATTTATTGTTTTATTATTCTTAGAAACGTGACGATACAATCTTAGTAATTTTAACTATAACTATTTATAGTTAAAAAAATGTTAAGCAAATATAGGAATAAAAAATAAAATATTTCAAAAACAAGAGATTTGTTTTGAGTAATATTACAAAAAGATAATATACAGTGATAAGAGTCGGAAAGTGTAAGAATCTCCTTTGTCAATCTGATAAATGGACAGCGCAAATTTATATAAAATTAATCAATGTATTGTGATTTACTTTAAATTATTTATGAATTTTTTCTATCTTTTTGATAAATAAACAGATAGGATATTTTAAGAATAATTAATATATCTTTTCGAAATTCATAAAAAAACAGTAAATGTATAAAATTGGTACTCTTTATTTTTTAAGGTAAAGAATCTGTTTATTAATGTGTTATCTATTGGTGATATTCTGGGATTTAAAAAAAACAATTGTTTTTTTTATTATAATTTTTTGATTACATGGGTATTTATAAAACTTTTGTATTTTTGTACTCTTAAGAACTCAATCATAATTTGATTTGATGAAATTATGATGTACATATGCCTGTATTTGTAATAGTGAGCTCGTTATCTCTTGTTTTTGCAATTAAGATAATGTAACGGGTTTCTAATCCTATCCATTACTCAATTCGTATTGACTTCCTTTTCTGAAATTGGCCAATTTCCGGTCGATCTTGAATAACTGTGGTCAGATTCCATAGATCCGACTTTTCGGGTGCATGATACAGAATTTGTTTTTGGATTTAAAAAGTACAACAAAAGAAAACAGGTATATGAAACAGACAACAATTTTCAGATCAGATGCTCACAAAGAAAGGGTGCTGGAGCAATATGATACTGCATTAGCAAATTTTAAAGGAAATATCCGTCAGCAGGCGGTCCCGACAAGCTTTGGAGAAACCCATGTTCTGAGTTATGGAAATGAAGATCATCCTAAGCTTATATTACTTCATGGAGCTAATTCTAACGCTGCATCCTGGATGGAGGATCTTGCTTTGTACAGCAAAGAATACAAAGTATATGCTATTGATATTATCGGGGAACCGGGTAAAAGTGAACAAAACAGACTTCCTTATAAAGGCAGTTATTACAGTGATTGGCTGTTTGAGGTTTTCCAACAGCTGAAAATAACAAAAGCTTCTTTGGTGGGATTGTCTCAAGGCGGATGGCTTGCGATAAAGTTTGCAGTCAGATATCCGGAAAAAATCAGTCAGCTTGTCCTTCTTTCTCCGGGAGGAATTGTAAAAACACAGCGTAGCTTTATTTTAAAAGCGATATTCTTTTCTCTACTTGGAAATGCAGGGAAGAGAAAAATCAATAAACTGATAACGGGTTCACAAAAAATAGATCAGTCTGTTCTGGACTTTATGAATCTCATGCAGTCTTCTGTGGATTCAAGGATGGACAAAGAGTATATTTTTTCTGATGAAGAATTAAAAAATATGACGATGTCTGTCTTTTTTATAGGGGGAGCAGGTGATGTGGTCAGGGATTCTCAACAAATAAAAGAAAGACTGGAAGGATTACTTCCTGATTTTGAATCCTATATTGATCCCGACAAAGGACATGTGCTGGTTGGGCTTGCAGATAAAATAAATACATTTTTACTAAAGAGAAGGAATGATTAATCCTTTATGCAAATTCTCCAAAACAAAATGTTTTGGAGAATTTGTTATATTCTATGTACTTGAACCTTTAAAAGATACTTAATCCATACTGTTTGGCCAGATCTAAAATCATATGATAGCCGGCCAGAGAATTTCCATGCTGGTCTAAAGCAGGACTGAAAACTCCGATTCCTATTTTTCCCGGAACACTTACGGTAATTCCGCCTCCTACACCGGATTTGCTTGGCAGTCCTACCATTCTGGAGTATTCACCGCTGAACTCATACATTCCGGCAGTCAGCATTTGTGATTCTATCAGTTTGGCCATATCGGCATTTTTAAAAGTGGTATCTCCGTCGAATCTTACACACTGGTTGGCAAAAAAGTAACCTATTTTGGCAAGATCCTCAGCGGTAAGTTCAATGGAACACTGCTTGAAATAGTTGTCCAGCTGGTCTTCGTTTCCTGAAATCAGTCCACTGTTTTTCATGATGTAAAACATCCCACGGTTGCGGTGTCCTGTTGATTTTTCAGATTCGTAAACTGATTTGTTGTAATCTATGGATGAATTTTTGGTAATATATCTTACCATATCCAGTATTTTCAGGAATGGTTTTTCTCCGTCACCGGAAATTAATGAAGTAGTAAGAATTGCCCCTGCATTCATCATAGGATTAAGCGGTTTTCCTGTAGTTTCAAGGTTGGAAAAATGGTTGAAAGGTTTGTCGGAACCGAAATATCCCATTTTCTCAAAGATGTTGGTTTCTCCTTTTTCATTGACAGCCACCATTAATGATATGATTTTGGAAATGCTCTGCATGGTGAATTTTTTATTGACATCTCCGGCATTGAATACTTTCCCGTTTTTGTCTACCACTGAAAAGGCTATTGCTTTAGCGTCCATTTTTCCCAGTTCAGGAATGTAATCAGCTACTTTTCCCTGGCTGTAATAAGCTCTGTTCTTCTCCAGGATGTTGTTTAGGGTTTTGTCCGAAATGGTTGATATATCTGCGGTTTTCTGAGCATAAACAATTGTGTTTAAGAAAATAAAAGCTGCTGTACAGATTCCTTTAGCAGAAAATAAAAAGCTGTTGTTTTTCATAGGAAAGGTGTATTCAAATATAATGTTGATGATAAGCCTTGAAAAACAAAGATAAAGTATTTTAATCTTGTCAGCAATTCTCATTACCGTAGTTACGAATATCGGTGCAGGTGGGCATAGGTGATGCTTATAGAAGAAGAATAAATTGCCGGATTGCATGAGAAATTTTTTAAGAAAAGAAACGGATAAAAGTTTGTTGTTTTACCTGTTTCGTATATGTGATTAATTTTAATTTAAATTATTATTTTAAAGTAAAAAATTAATTTTATTTACTTTTTTGTTGTTTGTTTTGGATTTTAATACGCTAAAATGAATGATTTTATTCTATTAAAATGGGGTTGGAGCGCTTAAATAGGCCGGAGCACAGGGATTTTTTTACATAACTAATGTGTTTGTGAAATAGTATATAATCACGAATTTGTTTATATTGTTGAAATTCAGTTGTGAAATAATGTTATTTTTTCACGATTAAATGATTTTTGTATTATTATTTTTATTAATTTGACAAAAAATTAATAACACTTTTTTAATAACTATGAAAAACAACACCTACTTTGGCAGGCAGCACGTCTTCAGATGGCTCCTGCTATGTTGGCTTCTGGTACCGTGGGTACTGCAAGCACAAGCTCAAATTACATGGACCGAAGAGGTCGGATGCCAGGAATTCCGCGGCGAAAAAGAAGGTCAGATCCCTGACAACGGTATCGCCAGTTCCTACATCAATTCTTCGCAGTGCCTCCGCGTCTGCGAGAAGTCAATAGACCCTGTCAAATATCTGGTTCAGGGATCCAACGTTTCTAATGTACAATGGTCAGTTTCGGGAGGAACTGCCACAATTTCCGGAACCGGAAATACCTTGGCGTATGTTACGTGGGGTGCCGCCGGTAATGGATCTTTACAGGCTGTTATCACATACAATGACGGAACTGTGGAAACACAGACCATCTGTATTGAAAAAATCAACAGGCCTATTGCTAAGTTTGAATTGCTTAATCTGGATTACACGGTATGTAATAATACAACGGTGTATTTTGATAACCTTTCCGAACAAAACGGAGGGTCAGATATTGTCAATTATTTCTGGCAGTTCGGAGATGGAACTACTTCCACTTCCACAGCTTTTGAACCGTCTCATGTCTACACTAATCCCGGTAATTACACCATTCAGCTTACCGTAACCAATAAGTGCGGATGCCAGAGCAAGTACAGAAAGGAAATCAAGGTAGTAAAATCTTATCCTGTACAGATCAATTGTGCTTCTGTAGTATGTGAAGGAAGTACTGAGAAATACAATGCTCAGGATGGATGTAACAAAGGACAATGGAAAGTTATTGGTGGAAACATTATAAACAATAACGGTAACGAAATTGAAGTAGTTTGGGATCAGGTGGATCCTCTGGACGGTTTCGGATATGTCATGTATATGTCTGAATGTGCCTGCCCTGAATGGACTACAGTTAAAATCCCAGTGATTTTAAAGAATGCAAAAGTTAAAGGACAGGATAAAGTATGCGCCGGAAAGCAATATACCTATTCTATTCCTCAATGGCCTACGACAAAAGTTAACTGGAATGTATCCGGGCCTGGAACAGGGCTGCTGGTCAATACCCAGCAGAGAAATGAAATTGTTTTCTCGGCTACACAGCCCGGAACATATCACCTTGAGGCAACCTACTACAATACTTTATTAGCTTGTGAAGGAAATGCTTCTATTGATATCACTGTTGAACAGCCTGTAACGATAAGCGGCGGTACGGATGAGATCTGTGCGGGAACAAGCCAGACATTTACAGCTACCCCTAACGTACCTGTTATCTGGAAAGTAACTACCGGAGGCTCTACTGTGACTTCGGGAGTAGTATCCGGGCCATTCAGCTATACTTTTAACACTGCGGGAACTTATACTATCGTTGCTGTGAAGCAAGGAGGGGATTGTGAAAGTAACCCAAGAATTATTAAGGTATTACCAATTCCGCAGCCTCCTACAGGAACTATTTCAGGAGAGAATAAAGTATGTCCTGGAAAACCTTATGTATATACCATCAGTTCAGTGGATCCGGGAATGGTACCTGTTTGGAGTGTCACTAACGGAACCATCCAGGGCAGTAATGCAGGATCTTCTGTAACGGTTATCTTTAATACGGGGGCTTCATCATATTCAGTATCTGCACAGAACAAATCGATGAGTAATGCAGGATGTCTTTCTGCTCCGATTTCGTTCAGTGTAGCGCCGTTAGATCTTAATACCATTACGGTTAATCCTAATCCGGGCGGGCCTTTCTGTCCGAGCAGCACACAGACATTTACTGCAAATCTGAACGGTATTGTTCCTGATTTTATGGAATGGACATTCGCAAGTCCTAACTTCGGAAGTGTTGTAGGAGGACAGGGTACCAGTAACATTACTGTCAACTTCAACGAAATCTCTACAACAAGCAGCACTATGCTGAACCTGAGAGTTGTAAAATGTGGAGTTACAAAAATCATCAGTGTTCCGGTATCTTTATTACCGCTTCCTGTGGTAAGCTTCATAAATGTTGGAGGAATCTGTTTAGGTTCCAACCTTACATTCTCTGTTGATCAGGGATCAATCACTTCAGCAACGGGTGTAACTTTCACTTTTGCAAACGGAAATACCTATAATACCACTTATAATCCATCAGGAAATTACAGCTTCCCGAATAACGGATATATTCAAAACGGATCAGGAAGTAACGTTTCTCAAACGGTTACAGTAACTTATACAGGAACTAACGGATGTAACTATAAGCCTACTGCAAGCGCAAACTTTACAATCTATCCTGAAACTATTATTACAGTTTCTCCGGTATATAATATCCTGGTATGTGATCCTACAACAATGACACCGTATACGCTTACGGCAAATAGTTCTACAGGGCTTACCAATATTACTTCCTGGCAGTGGTTCCAAAACAATTCACCTATATCAGGTGCTACCACCAACTCATACACCATAGGCGGTGCAGGTGCTTTTGGAACTTATAGAGTGCAGGCTGTAGATATTAATGGTTGTGTGGTTTCTTCACAGAATATTAATGTGAGCCAGCTTTGCCCAAGCAGCGGAACTTGTAATACAGATCCTCAGATCAACTTTACAGCTGCGTGGTCAGGTTGTAATACAATTTCAGCATCAGGGTTAACGTATAACGGAACTCCTGATCAGATAGAATGGTCATCAGACAACGTACTTACTTTAACTTCTCCTCAGGGACAGCCTACAGCAACGTATCAGACTACACTTGCGGGAGCACATATTGTTTTTGTACGTTTAAGATATGGTTCATGCTGGTACAGCAAAGCAGTAGAAGTAAGAAAGAACTACGAGCCTAAATTCAGTGTAAGCACGGTGTGCAGCGGGGGCGGGTATAACGTGACTCTGTTTAACAGCTCTACTATATTTGAGATTAACCAGTCATCTATTACATATACATTCACCAGCCCGGGTCAGCCAACTCAAACAGGACAGACGGCTACTTATAACAACCTTGCGCCAGGTACTTATACCTTTACCATGACAATGTCTGCACCAGGGAAACCGACGTGTACCACTACACAGACGATTACATTAGCTCCGGTTCCTAGTACCAGCTTCCTGGTTCCGGCATGGCTATGTGTACGTGAACCTATTACATTCACTGCACCGGGATACAACTCGGCTAATACCTACACATGGCTTTTTGATGGTACGGCGTATGTAGCTTCGGGAGCAACTGCTACGGTTACCTATAATACAAGTGGTGCCAAGACAATACAGCTAAAAGTAACTACTCCTAACGGATGTGTATATACTTCACCAATTGCAAACATTAGCGTGAATGAAGCTTCCATTGATGGTAATATTTCACCTGTTAACGTACTTGCCTGTGCAGGATCTGTTCCTACACTTGTATTTAATGGTTCGGTAGGAACTGCCAGCCAGTATATCTGGATGAATGGTTCACAGCCGGTGCCTGGAGCTCCAAATTCAATGACATTCACGCCTACTCAGTCGGGAACTTACTGGCCGGTATTGGTATCACCTGATGGTTGTAAAACAAGCATCATGAGTACTAAACCTGCAACAGTAACGGTTAAAAATGCTCCATATGTAAATATTTCTGGTAAAGCTACTATCTGCGCAGGATCTTCTACCATACTGACTGGTCTTGTAACAGATAATACATTAGAATACCAATGGAAGAAAGCAGGTTCAGTAGTTATACCATGGACTTCTGCTCCTTATCCGATCACTCTTAATACAGGATCATTAGCTGCAGGTACCTATGTTTATACTCTTGAAGTAAGAACTCCGGGTACATCAGGATGTGTAAGCTCTAAAAACTTTACCCTTACGGTAAGTAATCCGCCATCATCTATTACGGCAACGTATAGTTTGGTGAGCTGCCAACCTTATAAAATCCAGTTAACTGCATCAGGGCCATCTACAGGAAATTATAACTGGAGTAATGGAATGTCTGGTCAGACAATTACAGTCAATGAAGGTGGTGTATTCCAGGTTACTTATACTGCGCCAAGCGGTTGTAAAGTATCCAGCTCTGTGGAAGTACCATTAAGCCTTGAAAGCCTGATGTGGGTATTCCCTACAGGTTGTTATGATGAATGTCTTAGAGAGAAGAATTACATTATAGGACCAAAAGGGGTATTTGATCATCATGACTGGATGTTGTTCGGAAACAGTATTCAAACCGGGAACAATAACTTTATCTTCCCGTTATATATCGGCTCTCCTGGTACATACCAATTACAGGTAAATCACTTAGGATGCCAGTATACATCAGGAACCATGAATTATTATCCAGGTAAAGATTGTGGATACGAAACAGATTGTAAGATTGAAGGAGATATTAAACCAATGAAGTGGGTAGGAGACCATTACTCTGTTTCTGGTATTATTCACAATGCCGGAGGACAGCCAATAAGTCTTAATGTTTCAAGTGTTAACGGATACGGAACTTATATTCCGTCTATTATTACCATTCCTGCAGGAGGGGTGTATGATTTGAATGCTAATCCGTTAGCTTTCTATCCAAATCCAAACTTCCAGGGTACAGACGAGGTTTTATTCTATAATGAGACATGTAAGTTTAGTACCAAAGCGGTAGATCCGGAATGGATAGGCATGAGAAGTGCATCAAGAAGTGTTACCGCTGCTGCTGTTTCTTCTCTGAAAATGATGCCAAATCCTGCGAAGGAAAAAGTGAAAATCTCATACAATACAGGTAACGAAAAGTTATTGGCAAAACAGATTACAGTTTTTGATGCCATGGGCAATGTCAAATTCCGTAAAGAAGTGAAAGCGGCTTCCGGAGAGGTAGACGTGGAAGTTTCCAGCTGGCTGCAAGGTGTTTATATCGTTATTGTACAAACGGGAGACACATCATTACAAGGGAAACTAATTAAAAATTAGTGACTTATAAATCAGTGTTCTCTTCGGAGAGCACTGTTTTTTATAGTATGTGATAATTAAATGAATTTATATGATACAACTAAAAAACAAGCTTTGGGGATTACTATTGATGTTGCCGGTATTATCTTTCAGTCAGACTTACCAGTGGCAATGGGCAAAACAGGCCGGCGGCCAATCCGGTTCTGCCGATCCGGGGTTTAATTACCAATTTGATGAATCTATACGGGATATTGTTGTAGATAACAATAACAACACCTATTATCTCGCAAGTGTATGGAATGGAGGCCAGAATCTGAATGGGGTAGCTGTGCCTAATTATGGACTACGTGATCTTATTTTGTTTGCTACGGATTGTCAGGGTAATGCACTGTGGTCTACCATTATTGGCGGATCAGAAGATGGTGAAAATGCCTGGCATATTGAAGTGGATAATAATGGTGGTTTATATGTAATGGCTACTCTTTATAATAATTCTTACAGCGGCGATCCTACCGCTCTTCCTATGCATTTTGATGCGACTCACACCATGCCTTTGTATACCTATTATGATCAGACAGTAGAGCCGGCGCATAAAGCGGCATATCTGCTTAAATATAAAACTTCTGACGGAACATTGGATTGGAGTAAAGCTTTGCAGGGAGATGTCAGTTATCTCAGCAGACGCTGTGATGTTCAGATGATGTATATGGATTCATCCAAAAATATTCATGCTGTTATGGGTTTCAGAGCAGGAAATCATTTAAATGGTTTAATTACCGTGCCTTCAACCTTCACTACCTCCTTTCAGTACTATCTGGTTAAATTCAACTATGATAACGGGAGTATGACACCTGCAACGCCACTGTTGCTTCCTATAAGCGGAGGATTAACTGCAGGAGGAACTGATGGTAAAGTAAATCTGCTGTACGATGAAAGCTTAAACAGATATTATCTGGCAGGAAAAAGAATGGTAGGAAACTACAGCAGTACTATGGAAAGTCTTTCGTACAATAATATTCCTTTTACAAAAAATGCCTATATACTTGCGTTTAACGGTAGTACCGGAGCTGAATTATGGAGAAAAGAATTTGACAATAGCTTACCGGCATTTATGGATGATGAAATTCATTCCGTAATCAAAGGTTCAGGTTCTTCAGATATTTATATTTCCGGACGTTATTTTTCAGGAACAGTTCCTACCACTTTCGGAAACTATTCTTTTCCTGTACAAAATTATCAGGGACAGACTCCTTTTGTGATGAAGCTGAATGCTGATGGAGCTGTACAATGGGCAAAAGTTCCGGATGGGCTTACAAGCTTTTCTGCGTACCGTTTCATGAAAGGAAAACTGGCACTGAACGGAAATGAACTGGCCTTCGCCAAAGGAAGCTGGAATGAGATTTGGGGAAGCTTTTCAATGACACGTCCTAATTCAGATTTATCAGATCCTTTGCTGGTACGTTTCAATAAAGATACGGGTGCAGTAATTGGTACCGGAGAAATTCATAGTAATTTTCAGGTTCAGGATGAATTTACAGCCATTGCTGTAGATAAAGATGGAAACTATGTACTAGGCGGTCTTTTTCATGACCAGCTCTTTACAGATTCCAATGATAATGTCAATACCATGACAGTAAATGTGACGGGAGGAAAATCCCAGTCTTTCATTACAAAATATTCTAAGTCAGCATGCAGCCAGATGTCCGTAGAGGAAACAGCCGTACAGGCAGGAATTCAATTATTCCCGAATCCGGTTCAGGATGTGCTTACCATCAGGAGCAAAGAGCCTTTGGTTTCTTATGAAATCTTTGGAACTACGGGACAACTGTTAAAACAGGGAACTTTGACTATGATGCAGGAACAGATCGTATTATCTTCTCTTCAGACAGGAGTATATTATATTAAACTTAAAACAAAATCTTCAACAGTAACAGAAAAGATACTGAAGAAGTAAAAAAACAAAACTGAAAATTAATAACCTTAGATATAAACAGCATTCTTTAAAAAGGATGCTGTTTTTTTTAGCCTTCATCTTATGCGATTGAAAACCTATTCCGTATTTTTGTGCAGAATTAAGCAGCTAAACTGTTTATTCCAACCTATGAGCACTGCATTTTCCGGCCATGATCAAATTGAGGTGGTTTCTTCTTTTTCTGAACTTGTCAATACCCGTTTTCATGGCGTTATGAATGCCATTTGCTGGCATAGGAATTTAGTGGGTGACTTTAAAGAAATCGTCACAAAGCTTCAGCTGAAAGATGATATTACAGAAGTTTCCGGCGAAGATCTTTTAGCATTGGAATTGTCAGAAGAGGGGAGTATGGCGAGAGAAATTATTTTAAATGACCTGCAATTATTGACAGATTTTGGTGCATCTCCGGTTCTTAATTTGCTTAAAAACTATGAACGGGACGAAGAGCTCGGTTTTATTTCAACGGATGTATACTCGTATCATGTTGACCGTTCGCCTGTTGCAACAGATACTTTTCTATGCACTTATCACGGAACGGCAAGTGATATCATCGCTAATGATCAGGTGGAACAGAAAATTGTAATTCCTGAAGTCCGGGAACAGCTCAAAAAATTACATGACGGCACTGAAGATGAATTTGAAGACTTCCTGAGAGAGTATTTCTTTGATCTTCATTATCAGCCTAAGCCCGATGCAGAGCCTGTCAATTTAGGAATTGGCCATCTTTGGCGTATTGCAGTAGATCATCCTGAGCAATCCGCTTTGCCTTGTGTTCATAGGGCACCCGTGGAAAATGATGGTGAATACAGGCTTCTCCTGATTTGTTAATTCAATTTGCATCGAAATCATGAGGTCATGAAAAATCCAACATCTTCAGGATATTGGATTTCATCGTTGATAGACCGGGTTACATATCAGTTATTTATTTTCAGAAGATCAGCTTCACCATTTTATTTTTATTTTGGGCACTACCTTTTTTATTTCTTTGGCTATATTAGTTCCTGCTTTCCCAAGCTCGTTACTAATGTTTCTGACCACTTTTACCGCTTCGTGATTTTTCCCGGGGCCGTATTGTAAATCATGAACGGTAGTATTCCATGTTTTGACG
Organism: Chryseobacterium sp. CP-77; assembly: GCF_036362765.1. Lineage (NCBI taxonomy): Bacteria > Pseudomonadati > Bacteroidota > Flavobacteriia > Flavobacteriales > Weeksellaceae > Chryseobacterium > Chryseobacterium sp. CP-77. The sequence goes on along the minus strand of NZ_CP143637.1, from coordinate 1,907,242 downwards.
ATATCGTTATTAGGACCAAACTGACCTTTTAAAGCGTCTCCAATCTGGTTTAATCCTTTAACAATCGTATTATTTTTTCCGAAACATCCATTGTCACCACCAACTCCGTTTGTTAGACATTTATTTAATTCACGATAGGTTAACTGGCCGCCCGCACATCCTGCAAATGCGTACGGCTGGCCTCCGGTGCTTACCGCACATTCCACGGCTATTTGAGCTTCCGTATTCAGATTAAGCTTACTTGCTCCATAACACACGGCAGTTCCCATAAAAGATATTTCGCCACTGTTGGCCTGATCTTTAAAGCAGGAAACTAATTGCTTGAGTTCAGGATCATTGACTTTATCAGCAAAACAAAGGGGATACATTTCATAATTGCCGCCATATTCTTTATAGCACTTCATCATATCCCGGGTAATCTGTTTTTCTTTTGAACCGCCTAAAATACTGAGCATACAAAGGCTTTGTTCCTCCATGGTTGCTGAATTTTTGGCACATTTATAAATTTCAAGCTCTTTCTGTCCTGCCATATTCGTTACCATACAGTCCCCGAATTTCAACTGGTTTAATGATCCGTCAAAATTCAAAGAATTTTTATAACAGTCCACGGCATTCTGCTCACTGGTCATCATGACATCCCCATAAGGTTTTTGTTCATCAATAATCTGCGTAGGTAACGGTCTTAGTCCGTCAGCGGTTTCAATTCCTATCTGATGATCATATGTAGGCTTTGGCAGATACATAACCGGCTGCGGAGGAACAGGAATATTGGAATAACCCACGACGCGGTATCCATATCTGTAATCCAGCTCTATAATATTTTTATTAAAATCCAGAAAAAATGCCTTTTGGTAAGGAATGGCAGACGGCAAGAGTAAATAATTAATTCCGGTCTGATCATATACGGCCTGGCCGGCATTTCCCGGATTGCCATCCTGAACAATCACCCCGGTATTATACATCGTAAAAGACTGGCCATAAGTGGTCAAAAACATCTGTCCGATTGGATAAACCTGCGCAAACAGGAAGGAACAGAAACTCATTAGTGAAATCAGCACACTTAAAATGGATAGTTTTTTAATAATTGCGTTCATGATACTTATTTTTTGATATAGTTACCGTGTAGACCATTACCAGGGAATTACCCTTTTTCGCTATTTTTTTGTTGAAGAGGCTTAATAAAGAAAAAAACAGCCTTGGAAAGGGCTGTCTTTATGTTTTTGGATTTGAAATTGAGTGGTGATAGAGGGAATTGGAGCTATGTTCCCAATATGAAAATGGTAGATATTGATTATCTATATATTAAAATAAATAGTGATAATATAGAATCAAATTTTATCGGAATCTTACCTAATCTTATATTGGGTGTGGTAAAAACCTGTCTTATACCTTCCCCATAAGACTAATATAGATACTTTATTGAGATATCAAAAAATAAATTTTAATGCGACGACTTTTGTCGCATTATTGACCAAACTTTGAATAATATTCAAAATGTTAAGATTTTAAACATTCTAACAAACTGAAACAAAAATAATTTTATAAAATATCTACCATCATCTTATACAAAGTATAAAATCATATTTTATTAGCTAAAATTGATTAGTTTTATAGATTGAAAAATTTGTATTTTTAGTATAAGTTATATATATTGAGCAAACAATATGGCAGAACTTAATATACTTGAATTTCTTGGTTTGGACAGAGCAAAGCCAATTCATTCTGATAGTAAAAAATTATTGGATAGCGAAGTTTCTATCCTAAATGAAGTAAAAGAAAAAGATTTTGGAATTGATTTAGTTTACTTTAATACAGACGAAGAAACTAAAAATAGTTTTCCTTCTATTTTTCTGAAAAAAGTCTCTGATTTTAATGATGTAAAAATTTTAAAAGATATTGCTGAAACACAACGGAAAATTTGGAATTACAAAAAAGTAATGTTTTTGTATGCTTATTCTGAATTAGAAATACGAATTTACAATTGTTCAGAAAAACCACTTATTATAACTGAAAAGAATTTTAGTTATGAAAAAGAATTAAAATCAATTGAAATTCAATCATATAGATATTCTGACAAACAACAATTACAAGAATTAAATAAACTATTTTCAAGAATTGCCATTGATACGGGTATAATTTGGACTTTGGAAGAAGCTCAATTCGTTCGAGACAAAATTAGTTTACAAAGGCGAGTTGATAAATACTTGGTTGAAAGTTTAATCAACACTTCAAAGCAACTTGAAAATGATGGATTGGAAATTAATTTGATTCATAAAATCATTTTACGGTCCTTATTTTTACTGTATCTTGAGGATAGAGGAGCAACTGATGAAAAACTTTATTCACTTTATAAAAAAGATGCAAATTCTTATTTTGATATCCTAGATGATGTAGAAGCTACTTATAAACTTTATGAACGATTAGAAGATGATTTCAATGGTAACATTTTCACATTAGAACAAACTGAAACTATAAAAACAGAACATCTTCAAATCATAAAAAAATGTTTCATCAGTGGAAATGATAATACACCTCAAATAAAACTTTTTGAAGATTGGAGATTATTTAATTTTAGCATTATTCAAATTGAACTACTAAGCGAAATTTATGAAAACTTTCTTTTCAAAACCGACCCTGAGCTAAAAAAACAAACAGGAACTTATTATACCCCTCCCTCTTTAGTAGAATTTATTTTAAATGAAAAACTACCTACTAATAACAAAGAAAAAAATTATAATGTTAAAGTTTTAGATCCAAGTTGTGGTTCGGGGATTTTCTTAGTAGAAAGTTTTAAAAGATTAGTAAAACGTTATGAGAATCATAACAATGAAAAACTTAATAATTTTGATAAATTAAAAAAATTATTAACCGACAATATTTATGGTATTGAACTAAACCCACAGGCTATAAAAGTTGCTGCTTTTAGTTTGTATCTTGCATTAGTTGACAATTTAGACCCTAAAACTTTGTGGCAAAGCAAAAAACACAGCTTACCAAATCTAATCAATAACCCTAATGACCAAGCAATAAAAGAACAAGGTAAAAACTTATTTTGTAGAGACACCATATCAGACATATCAGATATAAATGAGTTACAAAACTTCGATTTAATTGTTGGGAATCCTCCATTTGGGGAATTAATATCTGAGGAAAAGGATATTGAAGGAAAGCATAAAAATATTAGAAACTATTGTAACCAATATAATTTTGCTAAAGAGATGGTATTACCATTTTTACATAAAGCAACACAATTTTCTCCAAATGGAAAAATTGCTTTAATTTTTAACACTAAAGTTCTAACTAATACGGGTGGAACTTATCAAAATTTCAGAAAATGGTTATTTAATGATTGTTATGTAGATAAAGTTTTCAACTTTTCAATTCTTCGTAACGCAAAGAAAAATTTTGGAGGACAATTATTTGGTGACGCAACAGGTCCGATAAGTATTATCTATTATCAGAAAGGAGAACCTCAAAATTACAGTGATAAAATTGCTTATTATGCCCCAAAAACTTATATCAAATCCAATGTGATTGAAGGTTTGAGCATAGATTTTACAGACTTAAAATACCTACCAAGAGAAGAGTGTAAAAAACCTGACACTAAAATTTGGAAAGTAGCAATGTGGGGAAGCATAAGTGATTGGGAACTTATAGAACGTCTTAATAATTCGAACTTGAGCACTATTGGAAAATTCAATGAAAATAAAAATATAAAATCAGGGGTTGGTTTTGGTTTACTTACTAACTCAGTCGATAAACCTTTATATTCTGAAGTATTAAGTAATATTAAATATTTAGACGCAAATGTAATTACAAGATACTACACTCCTAATGACTCATTATCAGATGTTAAAACCTCAATAAAGACATCTAAAGCAGTTAATTTTTATAAGAAATTTTATAATGTTTCTGATATTGATAAAATTGAAAGGCTTACTGCTTTTAGAAGATTGGGCGATATTGATGCTTTCATTAATCCTCATATAGTCATAAAGAAAGGCTTAGAAAAAAATAGAATATGTGCTTCTTTTATTGATATACCCTGCTCTTTTAAGGATGGTGTTTACGGCTTTTATTCGGATGGTCAGCAAACGGATGAATTATATTTATTAATGTCATATTTTAATTCAAAGTTAAGCTCTTATTATCTATTTATGACAATTTCTTCTTATGGAATTGAGAGAGAACAAGTAATGAAAAATGAATATCTTTCTATTCCAATATCTCTTAGCGAAGAATATTTCAAATTATTAGTCAATTCTTCAAAATACATTATTGACAAACTAAAATCGAAAAGTTTTTTAAATGACCTTTTCGCTAACAATGAGCTTGAATCATATATATATGAAAATATTGATAAGGTAATTTATGAAAGTTTGAATTTGAATGAAAGTGAAAAAGCATTGGTAAATGATAGCATAAACTATAGTTTAGATTTATTTCATAAGCAAGAAAAATCAATTGCCTTATATCCTACGAATAAAGCTCATGTAATGGATTATTGTAATATAATTAACAGGGAAATTAATGACTTCCTTTATGGTCAAGAACTCTACGCAAGTTTGACAGTATATAATATAAATAGGTTTACACCTTTGATGATGGTTAAACTAACCTTTGATAAAAAAGAGAAAAAAATTGCAACATCAAAAGAATTCATTGATATAGAGTTGAAAAACTTAGACCAATATTTATGGGAAGAAAAATCAAGTAGCATCTATTTTCGAAAAAAAATGAATTACAAAAAAGGTAATGATATTTATATTATTCGTCCAAATCAACGTAGGTTTTGGTCATCTTCAATGGCATTGGAAGACGCAAATGAGTTAATTCTTGAAATATTAAACGGGAATTAATATGGGGCTAAATTCGAATATTTACGAAAATTTCAGGAATGCTTTTGAACAAAAATGTTTTCGATTAATTATCGAAGCATATCAAATTTCTATGACTGAAAAAATAATCCAACTAAATTGGAATGAAAACGATATTTCTTCCGAAATACATAGGCATATAAAAGAGAATCCATTAAGAAAAAAATGGAGGGTTTCAACAAACGTTGAAGCTGATATTCCGAAGGATATTCCTAAAGTTAGAGGTTTTGCGGATAAATTTCCCAGAATAGATTTTAGACTATCCGTTTTTTCAAAAAATGAGGAATATGAGTACTTTTTTGAAGCAAAAAATCTAAAACAAAAATCTACGGCATTAAAGCGTAGATATATCAATACTGGAATTAATAATTTTGTTTCGAAAAAATATCAAAATGGTAGTTTAATAGGGTATCTACTTGATGGAGAAATTGATAAAACTATTGATGGAGTAAATTCTTTACTTATAAAGGATAAAAGAAACACAGAAATCTTGATTATTAAAAAAAATAAGTTATTTGAATATTACTATGAATCGAACCACTCTAATATAGAAACGTTGAAACATTTAATATTTAACTTTATTAATATTGCAAATTAAAATGATCAGTTACACAAAACCAGGAGACTTTGAGTAAAAAAGAAAGTTTTCCTTTAACAACAATTTTCCAAAAGAAACTTCAATAAACAAAAAAACAGCCTCAAAAAAGGCTGTTTTATATTTTGAATTCAAAATTCTTAAAATATGATAAAGGAGATTGAAGTTATTTCCCAATACAAAACTTAGAAAAAATATTCCCCAGTACCTCATCATTGGTCACCTCTCCGGAAATTTCGCCAAGATGTTCCAGGGCATTTCTAAGCTCATACGCCAGTAATTCTGTAGAGATCTGGAAAGAAATAGCTTCTTTCACTTTATGAACGGCATCCATGGATTTTCTTAAGGCTTCAAAGTGTCGTTGGTTGGTGATGATAACGTTATTTTCTTCAGTTTTTAAATGTTCCACATAAGAAGAAAGTTCATTTTTCAGATCCTGGATGTTTTGATTTTCAACGGCTGAGATTTTAATAAAGTCAAAATCATGAGAAATGGCGTTTCTGAAAATATCTTCTACCGTTTCGTATTTTGTGGGAATTACTTCGTCAATTTTTGTCGCACAGATAATCAGCTTCAGATCTTCTCTCAACAAGGATTGAATCATTTCAATATCCTCAGAAAAATCCTCGGTAGCAGCATCTGCCAGATACACTAGAATATTAGCGTTTTCTACCTTTTCTTTAGCTTTTTTTACCCCGATCGCTTCAATTTCATCCACCGTTTCACGAAGTCCGGCAGTGTCAATTAACCGGAAAGCATGACCTTTAATATGAAGAACTTCCTCAATGGTATCTCTCGTGGTTCCGGCGATATTACTCACAATCGCCCTTTCTTCCTTCAAAAGAGAGTTCAGCAGCGTAGATTTTCCGGCATTCGGTTTTCCGATGATGGCAACAGCGGTTCCGTTTTTAATGGCATTTCCGTATTGGAAACTTTCAATCAAAGAATTTAGTTTGACTTCAATTTTATCCAATAATCCACTTAAAGCACTTCTGTCAGCAAATTCCACATCTTCTTCGGCAAAATCAAGCTCCAGCTCAATTAAGGAAACGAAATTTAAAAGATCCGTTCTTAATACAGAGATTTCATTGGTGATGCCTCCTTTTAATTGATTGATCGCAACTTTTCTCGAAGCTTCATTTTCAGAAGCAATCACATCGGCAATCGCTTCTGCCTGGGAAAGGTCAATTCTGCCATTGATAAAAGCACGAAGGGTAAATTCTCCTGCTTTGGCCATTCTCGCCCCATTTTTGATCAGGGTTTCAAGAATACGTTTTCCGATATGCGGAGAGCCGTGAAAAGCAATCTCCACAGAATTCTCAGTGGTGAAACTTTTCGGAGCCAGGAAAATGGAAAGCATCACTTCATCAATCGCTTCATCTTCATCCATAAAATAACCGTAATGGATGGTGTGGGATTTCTGTTTTTCCAGGTTTTTGGCCGGAAAACTTTTCTGAACTACAGATAAAGCTTCATTTCCTGAAACACGGATGATGCCTAAAGCACCTATTCCATTGGCTGTAGCCAGCGCGCATATCGTATCGTTATTCATGCTGCAAATTTACGGTTTTTAATGTGAATTTGGATGGAAGTCTGTTATTCAGATTATCTATTGCTGTATTCAGTCAAAAACTGCGCAGATCTAAAACAGGCTGTGTTTGGAGAGGCTTGTTGTATAAAAGATGAACCTGTTATATCAACAAGCGCAGAATTATTTCTATTAAACACAGAGCAAAAACACGAATTAAAATATAAAATTTTAAAAATAATTCTGCTGAATATAAACAGAATTTGAAAGATGTAGTTGATTGTGGTGTAACATTTATAAGGTTTTTTTAACAACGCCGGTAATGATGTAGGGTTGTAGAATATCATGTAAGTATTAAAAAATTAAACAGATGTTTGGTATATTAATTGTTGTTAGTGGGGTCGATGATGTTGAAAGTTTAAAAATTTATTATTAAAGCAGTAATAATTTGTTAAAGTATTATAAATGTATATGAATAAAGTATTTTTTTTAATTTCTAATAAAAAATTGATTTTTTTATTAATGCTCGTTTTCAGTGCTGCAGCCTATGCTCAGTGTATCCCTTATACAGGGCAGGCCATGACAAGCGGAAACACGTATTGTCTTAATGGAAACCTAAGTGTAAGTACCAATATCAGCATTCCGAATGGAGCTACCCTTATCATACAATCCGGACAGCTGCAGTCCAACAGTATTCAGGTTGATGGGATTCTGGAAATTACTGACGGAACAAGTGTTAAATGTACGGGAACTGTGAAAGTAGGAACTTTCGGGTCTCAGAAAAATTCAAAAATTAAACTGGGAACCAAATCTTTCTTATCTCTTGTAGGATCGGTGATTCAGGAGGATCCGACATTTGGCGGTTTCTATCCCGGAACAACGTCTGTTATTGAAATGGGAACAAGCAGCGTGGTAGAAATTTGCGGAACATTTACCCAGCAGTCTACGACATACCCTTCTGTTGAATATGTAGGTGTTCCTACCGGAAGAGCGTACTGTATTGCAAAAGCAGACGTAAGTGGTGGTGGAGGAGCTTCCATTATCAGTGATGACAGCCAGATCGTAACCATTGCCATGGGATCTGTTATAGGATTGGGAATGGGGAATTCAAGCTTCTGCGGACCCAATGCAACCAAAGCCATGTGTCCTGCTCTCTGGCCTGAAGGATTATCAGAAGACAAAACAAGCTGTGGAAATGCTCCCGTGATTATTGATGAGATCGACGGATTTTGTACAAAGCCCGGAATTTCTGGGACACCGGACGGATATACAAAATTTGGAATTACCATACAGCAGAAAAGCGATTCGTGGCCTGAAAATATACCTAACGGATTCCTGGCCATGGAATCAAAAAATAAAGGTTTTGTGATTACCAGGGTTCAGCATGTAAGCCAGACGCCACAGCCCGGAGATGCCATCGCAGAACCGAAAGAAGGAATGCTTCTGTATGATATTCAGGATAAATGTGTAAAACTGTACAACGGTACGGAATGGAAATGTGTAGAAAGAAGCTGTAATGATTAAACTGATAAGAATATGAACAATATAAAAAATATAAGTATAGCAGCAGCTTTGGTTATTTCCAATACATTTTTTGCTCAGGTTGCTATTGGTAAACAGTCCGTGGATGGAAACAGTACGGTCTTAGATTTTGATAACGTGGCAGGAAATACAAAGGGTATAATTCTTCCCGCAACATCTGGTTTTCCTGCAGGATCTTTGGAGAACGGAACATTCATCTTTGATGTCACGGATAACAAAGTAAAAATGTACGAAAATGATGTGTGGAAATCCCTGTCAGATGCCGGTAATTCAAGTGTGGTTATCGCTAATAATTCTGCAGAAACGGGAAAAGGAGTCATTATGGGGGAGGCTGCAAGTTCTGCTGATGGCGTATTGGTTCTGGAATCTCAGAATAAAGCGATGATTCTTCCTCAGATAGCAGCACCGCATCTTAATGTTAAAAATCCTTATCCGGGTATGATGTGCTATGATACGGTCAGTAAAACACTGGCGGTATTTGACGGATCAGTCTGGAATTACTGGAAATAGATGATGAAAAATTAATCTAATATTGATTAACTATAAAAAGCAGCTGCATGTTTTCACGCAGCTGCTTTTTATTTTGTCTTAAACAATCTGCGCACTTTCCTTAATGCTGTTCATGACAAAAATGCTCTTCGTCTGGCCGATTCCTTCAATTTCTGATAATTTGTTCACGAAAAACTCATGAAATTCATCCATATTGGGAGCAAGGATCTTCAGCATAAAATCAAAGTCCCCGCTGATATTGTAAAATTCTACCACTTCCTTCAATCTGCCCACTTCCTCAATGAATTTTCCCGCAGTTTTCTTGTTGTGAACATTTAAAGCGATCATACAGATCACCATCATTCCTTTATTAACCTTTTTACGGTCAACCACAGCAGTATACTCTTTGATGATTCCCTGTTTTTCCATACGTTTGATACGCTCATGAGTAGGTGTAGGACTTAAGTTGATTCTTGCCGAAATATCACGGACACTCATCTTCGCGTCTTTCTGAAGCAGACGGAGGATGGATAAGTCTTTTTCATCTGGAATATAATTTTCAGTTGCCATTTTGTTCTGTTTTTATAGGTTTTTTATGATGTATCAGGTGTTTTGTTCTATTGAATATTTTGAATATTCAATATTGTTCCAAATTTAAGGTTAAATTTTCAAATACGTTCTGTTAATTTTAATTTTGCAGGAAATTTGAAACATGGATACAAGGAAGAATGTAATATTAATTTTAGCATCGGTAGGAACATTTGTAGAGGCGTTGGATATTGCCATTATTAATTTGACCATTCCTTCTATTCAGCAGCAGTTTCAGATTGGAGCCGAGACGGTTCAGTGGCTGCAGACACTTTATGTGTTATTCTTTGGCGGATTTCTGATCATTGGAGGAAAACTTTCAGATCAGATCGGAAGAAAGAAAATGTTTTTATGGGGAGCCCTGATTTTTATGCTGACTTCGTTAGGAGCCGGACTATCTCAGAACTTTGAAGTGCTGGCCCTATTCCGTGCTTTGCAGGGACTGGGAGCAGCATTGGTAATGCCTTCTGCATTGTCTATTGTGACCAATACTTTCAGAGGAGAGCAGGAGAGAAACCGTGCTATCGGAATTTTCAGTTCATTTGCTGCCATTGGTTCAGGAAGTGGTCTTTCAGTAGGAGGAATCATCAGTACTTACCTGAGCTGGCATTGGGTTTTCCTGATCAATGTTCCTATTCTTTTAATCACATTGGTGCTGTCGTACTATTATCTGCCAACAGATGAAAAAAGCGAAACCGCTCAGAAAACCGATATGGTTTCAGGAATATTGATGGTGCTTGGATTGCTAAGCCTGACTTACGGAACACATGAATTGGTTCACATCAAAGAACAGCCTTTCCTGGTAACAGGTTCTTTAATACTCGCTTTAGTACTTCTTGTTATGGTGTACTACCGTTTAAAATCCGTTGCAGAGCCATTGGTAGATTTAAAACTGTTTAAACACAGATCTTTAGTAGTTTCCAATGCTGTATTCTTTACTCTGGGAGCATTTTTTATCGGATTTTTATTCCTGATTTCACTGATGCTTCAGAAAGATATGGGCTACAGCGCTGCTTCTGCAGGATTAATGCTTGTTCCGTTCAGTATTCTGTCAGCTTTAACGGCTAAATTTATTCTTCCACACATATCAAAACGTCTGAGTTCTTCTCAAATGGGTGTTTTAGGATGGTTGTTTATGCTGGCCGGTGGTTTGCTGCTCTTAATTTCTGTATATGCAGGACATCCGCTGACTATGGTTTTGCTTGGAGCAGCATGTATTTCAGGAATAGGAATGACGTTCTGTTTTACCGCACTTTCAGTAATGGGAATTCAGGATGTTGAGCCAGCACATTACGGATTGGCTTCAAGTCTGAGCTCTACAAGTTACTTTTTGGGAGCAGGTATCGGATTGTCGTTTATGACCTTAATGAGCCAGATCTTTCCGTCAGAACTTTCTGTGGGAAGCCTGAATCTGATTATTTTGATCAGTTACGCTTTACTGGCTCTCGGAATGTTATTTTATTTTATATTGAAAAGCATAAAAGTGAAGCAGGCAGAAGTAGCCGTTTCATAGCAAGCGGGCTTAAAAATACACAAACTATATGACGAAAGAATCGGTGCTTAGGGGCCGGTTCTTTTTTTCGATTTTTGTTATTCTGCTTCCCTTTATTACCTTTGCTGTTTACTATATATCATGAAAATACAGATTATCAGCGATCTTCACCGGGAATTTGGGAGTACGGAATTATGTTTTGATCATGCCGATATAATTGTGCTGGCAGGAGACGTCAACCTGGGAACCAAAGGAATTGAATGGATGAAAGAGGCTATACCTGATAAACCTGTCATCTATGTTTTAGGTAATCATGAATATTATAAAGGCTCATATCCGAAAACACTTCACAAGATTAAAGAAGCAGCCTTGGGTTCCAATGTTCATGTGTTGGAAAATTCATATACAGATATTGATGGTATCCGTTTTCATGGAGCCACTTTATGGACGGATTTTTCCATCTTTGGAAATCCTGTTGAGTACGGAATGCTTTGTCAATCTAAGATGAATGACTATAAAATGATAAAAAGAGATCCTTCCTATTCGAAAATGAGAACATTGGATACCTTTAAAATTCATCAGCTTTCAAAACAATGGCTAAAAGAAAGTCTTGAAGACTCAAAAGGACTTAAAAATATAGTAGTTACACACCATGCACCCAGCATACAATCTGTGCCAGAACATTACAAAAATGATCCTTTAACAGCGGCTTATGCTTCAGATTTGGAAGATGTAATTAAAGAATACCAACCCTTATACTGGATTCACGGGCACATTCATACTCCCGTAAGATATAAAATCGGAGAAACGGAAATTATCTGTAATCCTCATGGTTATATTGACGAAAAGTATAATGGATATGATAAGGAGCTGATGATTGTTGTTTAAAAATAGAAGTAAAATTTCCACAGGATTCTTTGTAATGTCTTACAATGATAAAGTAAAATTGAATCTGCTTCGTCTGTAAGGATGAAGCAGGTTTTAATCCATTATCATTATGAAGACAACTATACAGGAGGGGATTATTCTCATTCCGGATTTCAGCGGATTTACTGAATTTGTGTTCAATACAAAATTGTATACAGGTGAGTATATTGTACGGCAATTACTGTCGACACTCATTGATGTGAACGATCAGTATTTTGAAATTTCCGAGATTGAGGGAGATGCCATTTTATTTTACCGTTATGATGAAAATCCGTCTTACCAGAGTATTTCAACAATGCTGTGGAAGATGCGGACTGCTTTCAACAGGAAAATAGAAGAGTTAAGTAAAAGTTTAAGTACCAAAATTGATCTGGCTCTCAAGTTTATTGTTCATTACGGATCTTTTTCACAGTATAATATCGGAAACTTCAGAAAATTATATGGAAAAACAATTGTCGAGGCTCATCAGCTTTTAAAAAACGGAGTCGCTGAACAGCCTTCTTATGCACTTTTCAGTAATTCTTTTCTGGAAAGCAGCAGGAATAAAGAATCCGGTTTTAATAAAGATCCGTTCCGTCTGCCTGAGGTAGGTGTTATTCATTACTTTGAAAGTGTAAACTAGCATATATTTTTTAATAGTAATCCTTGTCAATTTGCTATTGCTAACGGCCCGGGTGAGATCCGGGCTTTTTTTCTGGTCAAACTGTTGGAATTTTAAATAAATTTTCAATTTCGTATAAATATTGTTTTTTAAGAATATTTATAATGAAAGTGAGTTTTATTGGCTTGATTTGTTGAAAAATTTACATCATTTTTAAATTTATGTTTATGTTTTAATTGTTATATGCTTGAAAATTAAATAATTATTTTACTTTTTTTTATTTTTTGATGTAACATATTAATGAAGATAGTGGTCTTATAGAAAAAACTATAATTTCACATGAAAATATTATTATTTCCCATAGCAATATTAACAGGCGTATCAGCAATGGGCCAACAGGTTCCAGCTCCGGCTGCCAACGATACTGTAAAAGGAAATGCAAAAGAAATAGAAGCGGTTACGCTGGTTGCCAGAAAACCAACCGTAGAATCTAAAGTAGACAGAACTGTATTTAATGTAGCCAACAGTGCAATTCTGGCGGGAAATACAACATGGGATGTGCTGAGAATGACTCCTCTGGTAAGTATTGATAACAATGATGAGGTAAAAGCTGAGGGACAATTGGTTACCGTATATATCAATGACAGGAAATCTGTTTTTACAGGTAAGGAGCTCAAGGAATATCTTAAAACAATTCCTGCCGATAACCTGATGAAAATTGAAGTGATCACCAGTCCGTCTTCCCGTTATGAAACTTCCGGTTCCGTGATCAATATTGTCCTTAAAAAAAGGGATGATGAAGGATTAAAAGGAAGTATATCTCTCAACAACAGACAAAGTACCAAAAACTCGCAATACACGAATTTCAACCTGAACTACCATAAAAAAAAGTTTACCCAAACCCTTATAGGAGGTTATAATAACGGAACTTATGTACAGACGAATCAGACATGGGATAACCGCTATGCGGAAAATAAACTGACACAGTTTAATCTGAAAAATGTAATGAGAAATGAAAGCCCTTCTGTTTCTTCCACTTCGGAGTTTGAAATTAATGATAAAAATAACTTCGGGCTTGTACTGGAATATTCACAAAACAGGAATTTTCATACTGCAGAATCTGATGGGGCCACTACAAAAGACGGAGATCCGGGAGAATCTTTCCTTCAGAACCAAAACAACTGGGGATTCAGCCGTAATCTGGGGACTAATGCTTTCTACAAGTACTATGATAAAGAGAAAAACAGGATTTTAGATATTAATTTAGGAACCAATTATTCCAGTGATAATAATGATAATCTGATCGACAAGCAAATTACTAAGCAAGGGGTGATAACCCATCAGCAGCTGGGCGTTATCAGTAGCAATCAGATGCGTAATTATTATCTGAAAGTTGATTATACACAACCTTTTGGTAAATCGGGAGGCACCATGGAAGCAGGAGGGAAGACCGAAATAAACAACCATGTTATTCCTAACAGCCTGTATGGATTCAGCATTGATAATGCCATCCCGGAATTCGCTAATCTTTCCCGCAATGACAGATTCCATTATGAAGATCATCTGAGTTCTTTATATGCCAATTACAGCAAGACATTTTTCGAAAAACTGGAAACCAGAGTCGGAATCCGTTACGAATATATTGATTATAAAGTAAGACAGGATGTAGCAGGTACGGAAAGAAGGGATTCTTACGGCTCTTTTCTTCCCAACTTATTGCTGAAATATAGTTTTTCAGAGAAGTTTGACCTGAGTCTTACCTACAACCGAAGCATCTGGAGACCCTGGTATTCTGAATTTAATCCCTTCCTTATGCCTGAAATTAACGGAACGTATTCCAGAGGAAACCTTTATCTGAATCCCAACCCGAATGACAGGCTTTATCTGAAGTTCGGAATTCTGAAAAAGTACTTTATCTCTGCAAGATATATGCACACGAATCAGGATTACTGGACGACGTACGTTACGGAAAACGGCAGAACAGTTTCACTACCGGGGAACTTTGATGGCAAGGTTGAAAAATACTACCTATTTGCCAATACCAATCAGAATTTCCTGAAAAATAAACTGAATGTGAATGCCGGATTTGGATGGTACTACATTAATAATAAGGATTTTAACGAGAAGAATAAATTGGGAGCTAAGGATTATATCAGCTATTGGGGAGCTTCAGCGAATATATCTTATACTAATCTGTTTAATAAAAACATTAATGTAAGTGCATGGATGGAACTTGCCAATCAGAATAACGGTAACTCATATGCCAACAATACCAATGTTTTCCATAATATTTCGGTGACTAAAATATTCCCGAAAACCCAGATGGAGCTGAGCATGCAGCTGATGAACATCTTTAAAAGGCCTTATGGCGATAACACAACATACAGCGCGGACGGAACTTTCAGAGAGTACTCAAAATGGGACTGGTATGGAGTTTCTCTTACTTTTGTAAAGCGTTTCGGAAACCAGAAGGTAAAGGAAAATACAAAAACCGACGTAGAGAAAAACGGCGGCGGCGGAAAATAATTCAGGATTTGTTAGATACGTTAAAAGCAGGTTTTCAATCGGGAATCTGCTTTTTATTTTTGGCTGGAAGCTGGAAGCTAGTAGTGAGGTACGTCCTTGATTGTCTTTAAAAATCTGTGCAATCTCTGTAATCTGTGAGAAAGAAGAATAAATTTTAACGCAAAGTTCTTATCTGAATTTCTTATTATTTTAAGCCGGCAAAGTTTTGAATCAATTACATTGATTCTTTCTAAGCGAACGTAATCATAATCCTTCTTAAGCAACAAAGTTACTTTCTTAGCTTCCTTAAAATGTTACTTTTTTTATTTAAACTTGCGTTAGAAAAACGCTGATAAGTTTAGCACCCACAAAAAAGGAGCAATAAAAAAACAGATCCCAATCCGGAATCTGTTTGCATTCTATCAAATAATTATAAATAGAGTTTATACTCAGTTTTTCTATTTAAGGGTAAATTTCACTTTGGTTTTAATAGCATCGGAAGAATTTCCTATCAGTGCTTCAAAGTCTCCCGGTTCAGCTACCCAATCGTGTTTTTGAGCATCAAAATAGCTTAAAGCCGTTTTATCAATGGTGAAAGTCACTTCTTTCTGTTCTCCCGAATTCAGGTATATTTTTTCAAAACCTTTCAATTCTTTTGCAGGGCGTGGAACAGAAGATTTTAAATCGCTGATATAAAGCTGGGCCACTTCAGCTCCTGCTTTTTTACCTGTATTTTTAACGGTTACTGTAAATGTAATTTTACCATCCTGTGAAATAGTAGTCTGGTCTGCTTTTGCTTTTCCGAATTCAAAAGTAGTGTAGCTCAATCCATGTCCGAAACTGAAAAGAGGTTTTATATTTTTGGTATCATGCCAGCGGTATCCTACAAAAATGCTTTCGTTGTACGTAATATTGATAGGATTTTTCTGGTCTTTTCCTTTTCCTGCTGCCAATTCATCTTTCTGTCCCGGATATTCTCCCAGCTGATGTGCTGAATTGTCTTCAAGTTTTACCGGAAATGTAAACGGAAGTTTTCCTGATGGGTTGGCATCTCCTGCTAAAATGGCAGCAATAGAATTTCCGGCTTCGGATCCAAGATACCAGGCTTGTACAACCGTCGGAACGTCTTTAATCCAAGGCATTGCCACAGCATTTCCTGAAACTAAAACAACGGCAAGGTTTTTATTTGCTTTGGCAAGAGCAGAGATGATTTGATCCTGATTGTAAGGCAGTCCATAGCTTTTTCTGTCGTTTCCTTCACTGTCCTGGAAGTCTGCTTTGTTCAGTCCGCCTACGAAAATGACGTAATCTGATTTTTTTGCCAATTCTACGGCTTCATTCAATAATTCAGCCTCAGATCGGGTGTCTTTTAAATCCTGTCCGGATTTTACGCCATTGTATTCTCCTCCGATATCGCCTACATAACCTCTTGCATACTGTACATCAGCCTGTTTTCCAAATCTGGCTTTGATTCCGTCTAAAGGAAGCGTTTCATATTTTACTTTTAATGAAGAAGAACCTCCGCCTACAGTCATTATTTTGATGGCATTCTCTCCGATAACCGCTATTTTTTTAGCCTTGTTAGGATCAATCGGAAGAATATTTCCCTGATTTTTTAACAGAACAATTCCTTCTTCTCCGATTTCTTTGGCAACCGCTTTATGTTCTTCAGAAGCAATATTTCCGAAAGGCTTGTTGCGGTTCATCGTTGTTTTGTAGGCAAGACGAAGTAATCTTGTTACTTTGTCATCCAATTCTTTAGTTCCTACTTTTCCTGCTTTAATCAAATCAAGGTAAGGCTTTGCCAGATAATAATTGTCATAGGCATTTTTAGTTCCTGCAGAAAGTCCGTTGGTCCATGACCCGAATTCAAGATCAAGACCGTTATGGATGGCCTGTTCCGTATTGTTGACAGCACCCCAGTCGGACACAACAACCCCTTTATATTTCCATTCTTTCTTTAAAATATCATTTAAAAGATACTGGTTCTGGCTGGCATACTGGCCTTTGTACATATCATAAGCTCCCATGATCGTCCATGAATCACCTTCTGTTACCGCTGCTTTGAAAGGTGGCAGATAAATTTCATACAACGCTCTGTCATCTACATTCACATTGCTTGTATGACGGAACATTTCCTGATTGTTCAGAGCAAAATGTTTCACAGAAGTTGCCACTCCGTTAGATTGTACACCTTTAATATAAGGAACCACCATCTTGGATGTCAGATAAGGATCTTCACCCATGTATTCAAAATTTCTTCCGTTCAGTGGAGTTCTGTAAATATTAACGCCAGGTCCCAGAAGAATATCTTTTTTTCTGTAGCGGGCTTCTTCGCCCAATGCTTTCCCATAGTTCCATGACATTTTTTTGTTCCATGTTGCGGATAAAGCAGTCAGGGCAGGGTAGGCGATAATAGAGTCGTTGGTCCATCCAGCCTGATCCCATTCGTCCCACATTACTTCAGGACGAACCCCGTGAGGGCCATCTGTTGTCCAGAATTCAGGAATTCCCAATCTTGGTACACCCGGTGAACTGAATTTGGACTGTGCATGAAGCATAGCCACTTTTTCCTCCAGTGTCATTCTTGATAGTGCATCCTGAATACGCTGTTCAACAGGTTTGGATTCATCCAGATAAACAGGAATGGTAGTATTAGTCTGAGCCATATAAGAAGCAGAAATAAAGGTGAATAAACTTATAATGACGGTTTTCTTTAACATAATGCCTTTCTATTTGATTAAAAACAAAAATAGAGAAAATTTTTATTATCTCAAATTGAGAAAATAAAAAAATAGCAAATAAAAAACTGTCTACCCATTTGAAGACAGCTTCTTATTAAATATTTTTAATTATTACGAGAAAAAATGAAGAGAAGTTGATGGGGAAACATACAAGTGAAAAGGCTAAAAGCGAAATTGCAAAATGATAAAAGACGAATGAAGCTACTCTCGTATACTTTTATTTAACACCTCGAATCATACAACGCTCCTAACACAGTGTTTAGATTCCTATGGAATGATAAGGCGGACGTATCGGTATAGCGTGCAGTTTGTTCATTCCGAAGGAATCTACACTCAAACCCTCTTACTCTCAAATCCTCCAACTCGTATCCCGAATCTCGTATCCCGAATCCACTATCATAACTCTAATACTCTCAAACTCTCCCACACTCAAACCCTCTCACTCATCAATCCCATCCTTTCACAGCACCTCCTTTGAAAATTTCTTTGGCTTTCTTTTCCACTTCGGGAGACTGATAGGCTTTTACAAAGTTTTTTACTTTCTGGCTGTTTTTATTATCCTGTCTGGCGACTACCACATTCACATAAGGAGAATCTTTATCTTCCACAAGAATACCTTGTTTTTCCTGATCCAGACCTGCCTGTGCTGCAAAATTATTATTAATTATCCCCACAACAACATCTCTGTCATCCAGAACCCTTGGAATCTGTGCTCCTTCAATCTCCATAATTTTAAGCTGTTTAGGATTCTCTGTAATATCCGTTACTTTAGGTAGAAGCCCAACTCCGTCTTTCAATTTCAGCAGGCCGTTTTTCTGTAAAAGAAGTAAGGAACGTCCTCCGTTGGTAGGATCATTGGGAATAACAATCGTATTACCTGCTTGTAATTCACCAACGTTTTTAATTTTTTTTGAATAGGCTACAATAGGATACACAAATGTATTTCCTACAGGCACAAGGTTATATCCTCTCTGCTTGGACTGTTCCGTTAAATAAGGAATATGCTGGAAGGCATTGGCATCAATATCTCCGTTGGTCAAAGCTTCATTGGGAACTACATAATCGTTGAAAGGGATCAGTTCCACTTCAAGATTGTACTTATCTTTAGCCACTTTTTTAGCCACTTCGGCAATTTCCTGTTCCGGGCCATAAGTAATTCCTACGCGGATAAAATTCGGATCATCCTTTCTTCCCGAACAGGCACTGAACAGCAATATTCCGGCAGCCACTAAACCAAAAATCTTTATTTTTTTCATTCTATTTTTTATTTAAATACTATTGAACCAAAGGAGTAAAAAATGATCTTATCCATCCTCACATCCCGAAAGTCGCCCCCCGAATCTCAAACCCTCCAACTCAAAACTACCTGTGATCAAACCTTTTTGACAACCTGTCGCCCATAAACTGGATGATGAATACCAAAAGAACAAGCAGAATCAAAACGGTATTCATAATTACAATATCATATCCGATATATCCGTACTGGTAACCTACCTGTCCAAGTCCGCCAGCTCCTACAGCACCACCCATTGCAGAGTAACCTACTAAGGTAATCAAAGTGATAGTCGCATTATTGATTAATGAAGGAAGTGCTTCGGGCAGCAATACTTTTCTGATGATCTGCAGCGGCGAAGCTCCCAAAGCTCTTGCCGTCTCTATAAGACCGTGTGGAACTTCGATAAGGCTGTTTTCTACAAGTCTAGCAATAAAAGGAGCAGCTCCCACACTTAACGGAACCAAAGCGGCATTCACTCCAATGGAAGTTCCTGCCAGAATCCTTGTGAAAGGAATCATCCATACAATTAAAATAATGAAGGGAATGGCACGGAAAATATTTACCAATATAGATAATCCTCTATGGTAGGCTGCATTTTCCAGCAGTTGTCCTTTTCTTGTTAAAAATAGCAGGATTCCTACCGGAAGTCCCAGCACAAATCCAAAAAATCCGGATAAAAATGTCATATAAACCGTTTCCCAGGTTCCTTTTGCCAAAAGGGCAATTACCGCATCACTAAGCATATCCTTTTACTGTATTTTGAATTTTATTTTGATTGAAATAATAGATCGCCTGCTGGTTTTCTTCGGCTTCACCCTGAAGCTGCAAAAGTAGTTTACCGAAATTGGAATTTCCAAAATATTCTACATCCGCCTTTAACAATTTATATGGGATTTTATATTGGTTGTATAGTGTTGAAAGAATCTGTTCAACACTGATATTTTCGTTAAGTTCTATTTCGACCAGTGGAAATAAACCTTCTTGAGGTTCTTTCTGCAGTCTGCTGATGAGTTCCTGTGGCAGGGTCATGATGTCTGAATTGATGAACTGACGGATGATCGGGTTCTCTTTGTCCGAAATAATCTCGCTTAAAGTTCCTTTTGTTAATAATTTTCCTTTATCGATCACGGCCACATGGTTGCAGACCGATTTGATGACTTCCATTTCGTGGGTAATTAAAAGGATGGTAATTCCCAGTCTCTGATTGATATCTCTTAAAAGCTGCAGAATAGACTGTGTTGTAGCCGGATCCAGTGCGCTGGTTGCTTCATCACAAAGCAAAAGGTGAGGATCATTGGCTAGCGCCCTAGCGATGGCCACTCTTTGTTTCTGGCCGCCTGAAAGACTTTTGGGATAATCGTTGGCTTTATCTTCAAGTCCTACAATCTTCAGGAGTTCGTTGACTTTCCTTTTGATTTCGTCCTTGCTGGTATGATCAAGTTCCAATGGAAGCGCTACATTGTCAAAAACAGTTCTTGAAGAAAGAAGATTGAAATGCTGGAAGATCATTCCGATTTTTTTACGCTCCTCAGCCAGTTGTTTGGAGCTAAGTTTGGTAAAATCCTTTCCATTAATAATAATTTGTCCTTCATCCGGCCTTTCCAATAAATTAACGGTACGGATCAGCGTACTTTTTCCTGCCCCTGAAAAACCGATAATTCCTACGATATCTCCTTTATCGATAGTAAGACTTACCTTATCCAGTGCTTTGAAAGACTGTTTTTTCTGATGAAATGTTTTTGATATGTTTCTGATTTCTATCATTCTGATTTTATATACTTTTTAAATAGGCTGATATCTTCTGCCTGTTCTGTTTAAAAATCTCCTTACTCTTCTGATTTTGACCTTGGCCCGTTTTGAAAGTCTGAAATACTTGGTGACATTGGTTAGAAGTACTCCCAGCAATATGATGAATAAACCATACAGCTGACCTCCATTGATGCTTTGGTGGGCAACAATCCAGCCAGCAATCACTGTTACAATAGGATTGATGTAGGTGTGGGTGCTTACCAAAGCAGCGGGTTTTACGGACAGAAGCCAAATGTACGACAAATAAGCGACTATCGATCCAAAGAAGATCAAAAATAGAACCCCAAACCATGCCGATAGCGGAACCGCAGAAACTGAAAAATCAGTCCATTCTTTTCTGAAAAAAGCGATGAGAAAAGAGGCTAATCCTGCTATTATAAGCTGTTGGGCAATATTCATAAAGGTAGATTGGGATGCCGGATTTTTCTTTGAATATAATGAACCCAATACCCAGGCAATGGAGCTTAGTCCTAATACCACAAACGCAGTAATACGCAGGTTTCCATCTGCCAGTGCATGAGCATTAGAATTTACACTGCCTTTTAAAAACATTATCAATCCTGCGAAACCAATCAACAATCCTATGGGAATAAATTTATCCGAAAAATAATATTTCCAGTTCTTTTTGTCGATAGCAATAAACCAGAATGGCCCTGTTGCAATAGAAATAGCTGCCTCAGAAGCGGTTACATATTGCTCTCCCCAGGCTACAAGCCCTGTTCCTCCGGTAAGAATAAGAATACCTGTAATGGCATTTTTCTTCCAGTTGATCAGCGAATTTGCTTTTTCTCCCTTAGACAGAAGGTATCCGATCATCAGAATTCCCGCTACCAGAAATCTTAATCCGGAAAGAATGAATGGCGGAAATCCTTTTAAGCCAAATGAAATAGCTAAAAACGTAATTCCCCATATCACATAGATGTTTGTAAACGCTAATGGAATTAACCATTTGTTTTTAGAATTGCTCATTTTTATGTTTTTAATGTTGTTGTGTTCAATGAAAAAAGGCTCTACCACGTGGTAAAGCCTTTGAAAATATATCTAAATAAAAGTAAGGTCAACCACAGTATTCTTGATGTGCAGGCATACACATATCCTTCATCATATTATTGATGGTATGTTTCTTAATTGGATTATATTTTAATTCTGCCTTCATTTTGTCTTATTTCCTGAATACGGTTGCAAATATAGAATATAATTTTTATTAGTCCACTAAAAAAGTAGACATTTTGAATATTAAATTATCGTTAATGAATTAATTAGCTTTATTTCAGTGTTTTATGTATTTTTATTTTTTGCTTATTTAAAACTGTTTATCAATGTTTTATGCTTTTTAATTCAAATGCTATAGAAATTGACTGGTAATTGGGGTTGTGGAAAACGTAAAATAAATTGAATTTTTTGAGGATTGTGTAAAGTTGGTTGAGGGCTGTTTAAAAAATGATTTAAAATGTGTTTGCGGAAACGGAGTTTTGCATTTATTAAACTAGTTAAATGCGCAGGATTTCTGTTCACTGTAATTTAGCATCAAAATTAAAAGACATGGACAATAGAATTTTAGGTCTGCATCATATTACTGCTATTGCAGACAACGCGAAAAGAAATTTAGATTTTTATACCAAAGTTTTAGGAGTAAGACTGGTAAAGAAAACTGTAAATTTTGACGATCCGGGAACGTATCACTTCTATTTCGGAAATGAAAACGGAACCCCGGGAACCATTCTTACATTCTTTCCCTGGGAAGGAATAGGAAAAGGAAACAACGGAAGCGGAATGGCAACTCATATCGGATATTCTGCACCGAAAGGAAGCCTTGAATTCTGGAAAAACCATTTACAAAGCCTTAATGTAACTACAGAAGAAGGCGAAATATTTGGAGAAAAGATGATTTCTTTTAAAGATCCGGACGGCCTCCAGTTACAGCTGATAGAACCATTAGTTGAAGACAACAGAAAAGTATGGACAACGGATGATATCAAAGATAAAAATGCATTAAAAGGTTTCCATAATGTGACTTTAACCTTGAAAAAAGCAGATCCTACGATCAAAGTTCTGACCGATATTTTAGGATACGACTTGCAGAAACAGGAAGGCGAAAGATACAGACTGGCTACTGATGCCATTGATACCGCTAATATTGTGGATATTATTGAAAACGAAACCATTCCATCCGGAAGAAATGCAGCGGGAACCAATCACCACATTGCATTCAGGGTAAAAGATGATAATGTTTTAATGGAATACCGTGAGAAAGCCTTATCCGCAGGACTAAGCATCACTCCGAAAATCAACAGAGATTATTTCTACTCACTGTATTTCCGTGAGCCAGGTGGTGTTTTGTTTGAAATAGCAACCGACAATCCTGGATTCACTGTAGATGAGCCTTTGGAAGAGTTGGGAACCCACCTTAAACTTCCTGTTCAATACGAAGGAATGCGTGAGAAAATACAAGGAGTATTGCCGAACTTATCATAGATCATCGGTCATATTTTATAAAGATGCTAATTTTGAATAAAGATTTAAACATCCGGAATATAAACTTATTTTAGGTAATTGTAACAGGGCGCTTCATCGAATCAACTTGTTGATTCCATTCTTAAGTCAACTTAAAATATGAAGGATTATTATTAAATCTTTGCGTTAAAAAAACGCGATTTAATACCAAAAAAATAAAAAATGGAAAGAACAGAAATAGTTTTAGAAGGAAGAAAAGGAGAGATTCAGCTTTTCTCAGACGATCATAAAGCAGGTAAAATGGACATATCAGTGATAGGAAAGAAACTGACCGTTTACCACACGGAAGTAAACCCGGAATACGAAGGAAAAGGTTTTGCCAAAATTTTACTGGAAAGACTGGTTTCCTACGCAAGAGAAAACGATTTGAAAATTCTGCCGCTATGTCCCTATGTTCACGCACAGTTTAAGCGTCATCCGGAAGAATATAATGATGTATGGTTGAAGGAAGAACTGTAGGGAGTTTGAGAGTCGGGTTTCGGGATTCGGGTTTTCGAGATTCGAGATTCGGGATGCGGGTTTTTGAGATTCGAGTTTGAGAGTCTGAGGGGAAGAGGGTTTGAGAATCTTGAGCTAAAAAACAGAAGATGAATAAAGTTATTCCCGAATTTATCAACTCGAATCCCGAACCCCGAAATCTCGCCTCCATCATAATAACCAATTAACAATTTTATCACAATGAAACTTATCACAGGATTGCATCACGTTACGGCAATTACCGGCAATGCACAGGAAAATATAGATTTTTATACCGGAGCTTTGGGACTTCGTTTAGTCAAAAAAACGGTCAATTTTGATTACTCAGATGTTTATCATTTTTACTTCGGTGACGAATACGGAACACCGGGAACGATTATGACTACTTTTCCTTATGGTAAAGATCTGATCAATGGCAGACATGGGAAAGGAATGCTCAATACAACAGCTTTTTCAGTTTCCATCGATGCCCTGGATTATTGGATGAACCGTCTGGAACAGTTCAATATTCCTTTCAAACAGCCGCAGCAGAGATTTTCTGATGAAGTTTTCATTTATCTTGAAGATTTTGATGGATTGGGATTGGAATTGATTTTTAATGATAAAGACGAAAGAAAAGGATATTACAACGGCTATATTCCTAAAGATTATGCCATCAAAGGGATTCACCATGTAGAAATCTGGCAGGATGCTTATGAAAGAACAGCAGCACTTCTGACCACTCAGATGGATCATAAAGTGATCAAAGAAAGTCCTGATCGATTGAGATTGGGAACAGAAAATAGGCCGGGGAAATATGTAGATCTGCTTTCTACCCCAAATGCTTTAAAAGGTTTAGCAGGAAGAGGAACAGTTCACCACGTAGCTTTTGCCACTCCCGATGCGGAATCTCAGCTTGAAATGGTAAAAAGATTAAATGCATACGGATTGGAGCATACCGAGGTGAAAGACAGAAAATATTTTACTTCCGTATATTTTAAAGAACCGGGAGGTGTTTTGTTTGAAATAGCAACTTCAGGCCCAGGCTTCGATGTAGATGAAGAAGCTGCATTTTTAGGAGAAGATCTGCAATTGCCGCTACAGTTTGAAAAAAGAAGAGAACGTTTGAACGAAGTTCTTCCTAAAATCGATTATCCAACAGAAAAATTCAGATAGAAATAATGAGTCATACTTTAAATATAAAAACAGCAGGAATTCCATTAAATCAGGCAGAAAAAGCTTTGATAATGATTCATGGACGCGGAGGAAGTGCTCAGGATATTCTGAGTTTATCCCAGCATTTGAATGTAAAAGATTATGCTTTGCTGGCCCCACAAGCTTTGAATCACACCTGGTATCCTTTTTCATTTATAGCTCCGGTGGAACAAAACGAACCGTGGTTATCATCGGCCCTTGAAATGGTTGAAGAAACCGTAAAAGCTGCTGTCAATGCAGGAATTAAGCCTGAAAACATCTACTTCTTCGGATTTTCCCAGGGAGCCTGTCTTACCCTTGAATTTTTAGCCCGAAACGCTCAGAAATTCGGTGGTGCGGCTGCTATTATTGGCGGAGTGATAGGGGAGAAAATCAACCGTGAAAATTATAAAGGTGATTTTGCAGGAACTCCAATTTTCCTGGGAACCAGCAATCCTGATTTTCATGTTCCGGTAGAAAGGGTATATGCTACAGCCAATATTTTAAGAGAAATGAATGCGGAGGTAACAGAAAAAGTATATGCCAATTTTGGACATTCTATTAACGAGGAAGAAATTGAAATTGCTAATTCAGTTATATTTAAATAGTTTAACCACAAAAGTCATAAAAGTCATAAAAGTTTTGATAAGTAAATATCGAACGCTTAAAAAGAACACTTAAGTTGTATAAAAATCTTTGATTTTTCTCTCATGTGATCTTTATATTGTATATTATTAAACTTTACAAACATTTTAAAACAAAAACTTTGTGACTTTTGTGGTTATTACATTTTAAGTAACCTAGTGAAGTGGAGATTCCTACGGAATGGCAAAGTATGAGGATTAACTATCCATACAGATTGTCACTCCGTAGAAGTCTCAATAAATAAATTAACATTCAATAGGGGTGGGCTTTAGCCCGCCAAACAAAAAACAAAAAATCACTGGCTTTAGCCCAAACCTAAATCATTCGAACCTGAAAACTAACCTCTAATTTCTAACTTCTAAAAAACATGCACGAACAACTCCTTTTAATCCTTGGACTTTTATTACTCGTCATGCTGCTGGTCATGCTGGCACAGCGGATCAAAATTGCCTATCCTATCTTTCTGGTACTTGCCGGATTGGGGATCAGCCTTATTCCCGGAGTTCCCGTTTTAAAGCTGGATCCGGAGATTATATTTCTGATTTTCTTACCACCACTTTTATATGAAGCAGCATGGTATACTTCATGGAATGATTTCTGGAAATGGAAACGTCCCATCAGCTTGTTGGCTTTCGGGCTGGTATTTCTGACTTCTTTAGTAGTTGCCTACACTTCACAAATGTTGATTCCGGGATTTACGCTGGCATTAGGATTTTTATTGGGAGGAATTGTTTCGCCGCCGGATGCGGTAGCTGCCACAACGATTTTAAAAGGATTAAAAGTACCGAAACGTACCCTCGCTATACTGGAAGGAGAAAGTCTGATTAATGATGCATCTTCACTGATAGTTTTCAGATTTGCTCTGGCAGCTGTAATGACAGGTGCTTTCTCAATGCATGAAGCGACTGGGCAGTTTTTTCTGGTAGCAGGTATGGGGGTTGTCGTAGGGATTGCAGGGGCTCATGTTTTTTATGCTATTCACCGTTTTTTGCCCACTACACCAGCTATTGATGCGGCACTTACGGTAATGACGCCATATATTTTATTTCTTTCTGCAGAACATTTTCATTTTTCGGGAGTGATGGCTGTCGTGAGCGGAGGATTGTTTATGTCTTTCCGTGCTCATGAGATTTTCAAAACCGGAACTACCAGAATCAATATGACAGGAGTCTGGAACACCCTGATTTTTGTGATGAACGCTTTGGTTTTTGTATTGATTGGTCTAGAACTTCCTGATATCATTAATGGATTAGGGGACATTTCAGTAATGGAAGGTATTAAATATGGTTTGATTATAAGCTTAATCGTCATTGTAGTACGTCTTTTATGGATCTATCCCGTAGCTCATCTTCCAAGATGGTTCAGTGAAAAAGCCCGCCGTGATCCGAGTCCGGGATGGAAAAATCCTTTAATCATAGGCTGGGCTGGAATGAGAGGAGTAGTTTCCCTGGCAACAGCCTTATCTATTCCGGTGATGATGAATTCACAAGCTGAATTTCCGATGAGAAATCTGATCATTTTTATCACATTTGTGGTCATTTTTGTGACATTAGTGTTTCAGGGACTTACCCTGCCCTTGATCATTAAATTAACCAAAATAGGAGAGATTGATCATATTCTGCCTTCTCACGAACAGCAGGCCGGAATTCAGATGAGACTGGATAAACTTGCCGTTCATAAACTTGATAATGAATACAATGAAGCTGTGAACAGCAATGGTCTGCTGGAGAACCTTAAAAAGGCGCTGGAAAGTGATATCAAACTTCACCAGAATCATCTCAATTCTATTGAAATGTGTACCAACAGACGAAATGATATGGCAGAATATCATAAAGTAATGCTGGATATATTTGCCTTACAGCGAAAAGAACTCTTTAAAATGAAACGTGAAAAACTTTTCAGTGATGATGAAATCCGAAAAGCAGAATCACAACTGGATCTGAATGAATTGAAAATTACGGGGAATAAGCATTTGTAGCGGGTTTTCGGGTTTTCGAGATGCGGGTTTCGGGTTTGAGAGTAAGAGAGTAAGAGAGTAAGAGAGTAAGAGAGTTTGAGAGTGGGTGCGAGGTTTCTAGATTAGGATGTTGAGTAGAGGAGCTTGGGGTTGGGTGCGTTTGAAATTATAAGAGTGTAAATTGTTACAGACAAAATGGACAAACTAAGCACTTTATTTATCCATGCACTATGTCATTCCGCAGGAATCCAAATCGTCATTTTACCCTTTACGTAAACAATTTAAACATTAAACTCTGAACCTCGAACTTTAAACCTTGAATTTTAAACTTTAAACATTGAACAACATGAAAACATTACATTTTTTAGTCATAGGAAAGAACCAGGAAATTCTGGATACTTTAAAAAGAATTATAGAAAACAATGAAGGCTGGACAGCAGACATACAAAGTGATGAAAATTTCTGCTATGAGTATGTAAAGAATAATACGGTGGATATTGTCCTTTTAAGCTCTGGCCTAGAGGAGGATTTTGAGAAAGATATAAAAATATTCTGTGCCGGTTTGGATAAGGATGTTAAAGTAATCGATCATTATGGAGGAGGAAGTGGACTTTTAAAGAATGAAGTTTACAGTCTTTTTCCTAATTTGCAGGGATAAAACCTGACATTATGTTCGAAAATATCATCAAAAATATTACGCGATTTATTTCAATCACTCCCGAAGAAGAAAAAACCTTTACAGATCTGCTTGTCTGCCAGTCGTTTCCAAAGAAAACGGTTTTACTCAGAGAAGGAGAGATCTGTCAGTTTGAAGGGTATATTCACAAAGGATGTGTGAGAATGTATTGTTTGGATGATAATGGTTCTGAAGTAACGTTACTGTTTGCCATCGAAGATTGGTGGATCAGTGATATTGCATCATTTCATGAACAGAAGCCTTCTAAGGTTTTTATCGAAACGCTGGAAGATTCTGAAATCTATATGTTGAATACTACAACAAAAGAAAAACTGCTGCAGGAAGTTCCCAAATTTGAAAGAGTTTTCAGAATGCTGGTTCAGAGGAACCTGGCAACCCTGCAAAGCCGACTGGTGAATACCATTTCAAAGACTGCATCAGACAGATACCTTGAGTTCATCAAAGTATATCCTTCAATCCCCCAAAGAGTAGCGCAGTATTATATTGCTTCCTATCTGGGAGTTTCAAAAGAATTTGTCAGTACCATAAGAAAGCGCCTTGCTTCAAAGGAGAAATAAATCTTAGTTTTTTATACTTGCAGATTGCAGAGATTTGCATGGATTTTATAGGTGTGAATATTACTGTGAAATTATAGTCACCCATTTTATCGGAGATAAAATCCTTGCGTCATAAAAATATTTAGCTTAGAAAACAACTTGCGTCTTTGCGTTTTCCAACTATTTTTTTGCTTGTCATTCATACAGAGGTTCCTATGGAATGACATAATTGAAATGATGGTCTTACCCACACAGTTTGTAATTCCGTAGGAATCTAAGTGAAGTTATTCTTTAAAATATTGTATCAAATTAAATAGTTCCTAAGAGTAAAAAGACTTTTACACTTTCCAAAAAATAACAATCCATTATAGTTATACTGCCGGATACAAAAGTATCCGGCATTTTTTTTTGCTGCAAAGTCATTTATTAAACTAGTTAAATGTGCAGGGTTTCCGGTCTCTCTAAATTTGTCCTATCAAACAAGAACAAATAACAATCTGATATGGACAGAAAAGATTTTTTAAAGAAAGGATTATTGGGAACAGGAATGTTTGTAGCATCAGCTTCTTTGGCCGGCGCTATGAAAAATGACATCGACGAGATCGAGCCACTAGAACCGATCGGATACAATCATCTTCCCAATACAGAATCAAAAATAAAAGAAAACTCTGTGATCCACAGAGCCGACTCAAGAGGGAAAGCGGATCACGGATGGCTGTTGAGCCAGCACACTTTCAGTTTTGCCAATTATTACAACCCTGAAAGAATGCACTTCGGAGTATTGAGGGTTTTGAATGATGATAAAGTGGAAGCAGGAAGAGGTTTCGGAACCCACCCTCACGACAATATGGAAATCATCAGTATTCCTTTGGAAGGTGACCTTGAACACAAAGACAGCATGGGAAATACAGCAGTGATCAGAAGCGGAGATATTCAGGTCATGAGTGCAGGAACCGGAATTATGCACAGCGAATTCAACAAAAACAGTGATCAGCCGGTGAAATTCCTTCAGATCTGGATTTATCCGAAAAAAAGAAATGTGACGCCGAGATATGATCAGATCACTTTAGACAAAACTAAAGGTCATAATCAATTTCAACAGATTCTTTCCCCCAATGCAGATGACGAAGGTGTATGGATTCATCAGGATGCATGGTTTCACCTGGGAACTTTTGATCAGAATAAAGAAACCCATTATCCAATCAGAAAAAAAGGAAACGGAATCTATGCTTTCATCCTTAA
The DNA here is from genome assembly GCF_036362765.1 of Chryseobacterium sp. CP-77. NCBI lineage: Bacteria > Pseudomonadati > Bacteroidota > Flavobacteriia > Flavobacteriales > Weeksellaceae > Chryseobacterium > Chryseobacterium sp. CP-77. Next base: position 1,877,028 of record NZ_CP143637.1, on the reverse strand, counting down.
AGGAAGCGCAGAAATAGCCGGAGAGATTATAGAAGAACGTGATGGATTCGGAGTCTGGGATATTCAGGAAATTAACATCAAAGCCCTTAAAGAAGGTACCGAAATCCTTTTGATGGAAGTACCAATGACACTATAAATAAAAAATTAAACAAAAATAACAACCCTTAAATTTTAAATTATTATGAAAAAATTAATCCTATCATTTGCAGCTGGTTTATTATCATTAACAGCATCAGCTCAAAACCCCGGAAAATCATTATTAAACCCTACCAATCACGCAGTAGTACTCATCGACCATGAAGGACAAATGGCTTTTGCCACAAAAAGCATCAGCATGGAAGAATTAAGAAATAATGTGGCACTGGTAGCAGGAGGATCAAAAATATTCAATGTTCCTACAGTAGTAACGACGGTGGCAGAAAAGTCATTCAGCGGACCTGTTTTCCCGGAAATTTCAGAAGTATATCCTCAAGCAACAAGCGGATATGTAGACAGAACTACCATGAATACGTGGGAAGATGTTAACGCTCACAAAGCCATTACAGGAAAAAATAAAAAGAAACTGGTTTTCGCCGGATTATGGACAAGCGTATGTATCGTAGGACCTGTATTATCAGCGATTGACGAAGGATATGATGTATATGTAGTAACCGATGCTTCAGGGGATATTTCTAAAGAAGCGCACGATCAGTCAATCACCCGTATGGTTCAGGCAGGAGCACATCCAATCACTTCTGTTCAGTATGTATTGGAGTTGCAGAGAGACTGGGCTAGAAAAGAAACCTACAAACCGGTTAATGACCTGATGAAAAAACATGGTGGAGCTTACGGTATTGGAATTCAGTATGCTCAGGAAATGTTAAAACACTAATGGAGCTGTTTCGGCAGGCTGAAAGCCTGCCGAAACCTTCAAACTTAAATATTGAAATAATGAAACTACTGAATATACTTACACTTTCCACGGTTTTGGCAGCAGGAATTCTGAATGCTCAGAAAGCAGACATGATCATTACCAACGGGAAGATTACCACAATGGATGATAAGAATCCGGAAGTACAGGCTGTTGCCATCAAAGACCACAAAATCTTACAGGTGGGAACCAACGCCCAGATTTTAAAATTAAAAAGTGGCAATACAAAAGTCATTGATGCTAAGGGAAACAGAGTGATTCCCGGCTTGTTTGACAGCCATTTGCATGTAATCCGAGGAGGAAGATTCTACAATACCGAACTTCGTTGGGATGGTGTGAAATCTTTAAAAAGAGCTTTAGAAATGCTGAAAGAACAGGCTCAGAGAACACCGAAAGGACAATGGGTAAGGGTCATCGGAGGCTGGAATGAATACCAGTTTGAAGAAAAAAGACTCCCTACGCTGGCCGAAATTAATGAAGCTACAGGAAATGTGCCCACTTTCATCATGTATCTTTATGGAAAAGCGTGGTTGAACAAAGCCGGATTAAAAGAACTGAACATCAATGGAGATACTCCCAATCCTACCCAAGGTTTAATTGAAAAAGACAATAACGGAGATCCTACAGGATTACTGGTGGCAGAGCCTAATGCATTTATTCTTTATTCAACATTGGCGAAACTGCCGGAGCTGAAAGAAGAAGAAAAAGTGAATTCTACTCTTCAATACATGACGGAACTGAACAGATTAGGAGTGACTGCCGTAATGGACGCAGGCGGAGGATTTCAGAATTTCCCGGACGACTACGGAACAACAGATCAACTGAACAAACAGGGGAAAATTACCGTTCGTCTTCCTTACTATTTATTTGCCCAGAAGAAAGGTTCTGAACTTGCAGATTACACCAAATGGATCGGAATGGTAGAAATTGATGACCATGGTCATAATGATTTTAATGAAATCGATTATCATGTCAACGGAGGAGGAGAAAACCTCGTATCAGACGGAGCCGATTTTGAAAATTTCCTTTTCCCAAGACCGGAACTTCCAGCTACGATGGAGAAAAATATGAAAGAGGTGGTAAGTCTTCTGGTAAAAAATAAATGGCCTTTCAGAATCCATGCGACGTATAATGAAAGTATCACCAGATTTTTAAATGTCATTGAAGAAGTTAATAAAGAAACCCCTTTGAACGGATTAGTATGGTTCATTGACCATGCAGAAACCGTTACCGAAGATAATATGAAAAGAATCAAAGCGTTGGGTGGAGGAATTGCAGTACAGCACAGAATGGCGTATCAGGGAGAAAGTTTCATCCATAGATATGGTAAAAAGCCCGCTTTAGCTTCTCCTCCCGTGAAAAAAATGCTGGAAATGGGAATTCCGATTGGATTGGGAACAGACGGAACAAGAGTCGCAAGTTACAACCCATGGGTAGCTTTATACTGGATTACTACAGGAAAAACAATAGGAGGAACTCAGGTGATGGGTAAAGAAAATACGCTGGACAGAAAAACTGCTTTATCACTTTCTACTTACGGAGGATACGAACTCATCAAAGACTACCAGAAAGGAAAAATCCAGAAAGGATACTTTGCAGATCTTACTATTTTGGACAAAGATTATTTCACAGTCAATGATGAAGAAATCAAAAACATTACCTCAAAACTGACGATCGTAGATGGGAAAGTAGTGTACGGAGATGAAACTTACAAAACAGAAGCACCCGCACCACTTCCAGTCATCCCGGACTGGTCACCTGTAAAATATTACGGAGGCTATCAGACAAAATAATTTTTTAGCCACAAAAGTTTTTAATTATTCAAGTATCAACCAACGTTCCAACTGAAGGGGTAAAAATTCCCTCCCTTGGAGGGTGGCAAAAATTCAAAGAATTATTGACGGGGTGGTTTTACACTCAAAGCTATCAACAGTATTAAATACCCCCAATCATCCGTGTCAATCCGTGTAATCTGCGGTTAAAAAAACAAAAATCATTTTAAAAATTCATTCCAATCATGAAAAAGTTAATCCATATCATCACCAATACCAATCCGGGAAGAAAATTAACAGATGTTGCCCTTCTAGCTTTCAGAGTCTTACTTTCCGTAGAATTAATCGTAGCGCACGGATTAAAAAAAATAGGAGTAGGCGTTTCAGAAGCAGAGCAGGTACCCAACCCGCTGCATCTTCCTGAAGCTTTCAACAGCCTTTTCGCTGATGCTGCCAATCTGGTATTTCCGGTATTTGTAATCCTTGGTTTTTTCACAAGAATTGCTGTGTTGCCGATCTTAGCGGTGACGCTTACAGGATACTTTATTCTCCATTGGAATGATGCTTTATTGGTGAAAGATACTCCTTTTATGTACAGTTTGTGTTACCTGTTTTTACTGTTTATGGGAGCGGGAAGATATTCTGTGGATCATTATTTAACAAAGAAATCATCATGAAAAAACTGATTGCCATTGTACTGTTGCTGCAGATTTTTATTCCGGTTAAGCTTTCTGCTCAGTTCAAGCTGATGAGGTTTGATGAAGATTATGCTTCCTATAAAGACTCTGCAAAAACTTTTTACAACTCCATCAAATACATACCCATTGCAGAAAAAAGCAACCATTATCTGTCATTGGGAGGAGAAGCAAGACTGGAATTTGTAGACTTTAATAATGAAGATTGGGGTAGAACGGATATCGGGAGCAATCCTTTTCTGATTCAGAGATACAATGTACATGCAGATCTGCATCTGGGCTCACGGGTAAGAATTTTCGGGCAGGTGAGAAGTGCATGGGAAAATGGAAGAAAGAACGGGCCGAGACCTATTGATGAAGATCATTTGAATATCCAGAACCTTTTTATTGATATTGATGTTCTGAAAAATGAGAAAGAAAAGCTGACTGTGCGTGCCGGAAGACAGGAACTTGATTATGGAAGCGGAAGACTGATTTCAGTAAGAGAAGGCCCGAATTTAAGACTCTATTTTGATGGATTCAAGTTCATGTACAAGAGAGGGAACTTCAGATCTGATGCCTTTATGATGGCCGCCAGTGAAATCAATCCGGGAGCTTTTGATAACAAGTCTTCAAAATCAATCAATCTTTGGGGAAGTTACAACACATGGATTATTCCCAGAAGCGGAAATCTGGAGCTGTATTATCTGGGAATTCACAGAAAGGATGTACGCTTTGAAGACGGCCTTTCCGATGAGAACAGACATACTTTTGGCGGGCGGTTCTGGAAATATGGAGGAGGTTTTATTTACAATTTTGAAGCCGCCTATCAGTTCGGGAATTTTAATAAAGGAAATATCAGCGCGTGGACGGCTTCTGCAGACATCGGATATATGTTTGAAAATGTAAAAGGAAAACCGACCATCAACCTTAGAAACGACTATATCTCAGGAGACAGCAATAAAGGAGACGGAACATTGGGAACATTCAATCCGCTGTACCCGAAAGGTGGGTATTTTGGATTTAATCCTCAGATCGGTCCGGTTAATTTAATTGATATCCATCCTTATGCCACTATTGATTTTGGTAAAAAAATAACGGTGCAGGCAGATGTAGTTTTCAACTGGAGATATTCTATCCAGGACGGAATTTACAGACCCAGCGGAACATTGAACCTGGCGTCTTCCAACTCAAAAAAGAGATACATCGGAACTGCATTTTTAGGAAGTTTCAATTATAAGATCAATCCATTTTTAACCTTTAATACCGGAATACAATATTTCAATACCGGAGCCTTCATCAATGATGTAATTGACAACCACAAAGACGGACTCTTCATCAACTCCAGAATTGTATTTAAATTCTAAAAAAACATAGGGAATTTGAAAATTTGAAAATGAGATCATTTGAAAATAAATTCAACAATTACCCCAGATCAATGCACCTCTCCATCACAGAAACTACCTTTGAAAAACAAATAAAATAGCCGGAGCGAAGCGACTTGCGCCTTAACAACATAAACCTTAAAAAACTTAGCGCCCTTGCGTTATTCCAACAAACAAAAATAACAAGCAACAAAAATAACCCGCAACTCGAATCCCGAACCCCGCAACAAACAACAAAAAATAAATCACATGAAAAATACACTAAAACACTTACTGGTAACTACAGCTTTAGCATTATCAACAATTAATTTTGCCCAAACTACAACTACAGCTCCTGCAAAGACAACAGCCATCGGAACTTCCAAAACCTGGGGAACCGTAGACGGAATTTCCATAATAGGATTGGTACAGGGGCCATCGTCTGCTGACGCCCAGCTTCAGGTAGCCTGTGTTTTTGAATATACAGAAGGTGATATTTTCAGTCCTCAGGCATTACCCGCTAAATTGAACGGATTGGTTCACCTCGATGAGGCTTTAAAAGGAGAACTGACCAACCTTAGAAAAACAGGACAGTTTCAGGGGCATTCTTTGGAAACCATTTTAATTACGCCGCCTGCAGGATCGATGTCTGCAAAGAAGTTATTATTGATCGGTTTAGGTGATCGTAATAAATTCACACCCGATTTAATGACTTCCGTAGGCGAAGTAGCAGCCCGTGAAGCCATGAGATTAGGCGTTACCAATTTTGCATTCGCCAGCGACCTGAAGGATGCCGGAATAGATTCACCAACCGCTTTGGTAGCCGGGAATGTGGTAAGAGGAATCGTACATGCCAACCGTTCTGAAAATTACCTTAAAGAACACAAATTATCCACCACCAAAAAATTAGAAAAAGTATACCTTCTGGCTGGTCCTGCCTTCTTTGAAACTGCAGGCGGAGGAATTTCCGATGCTATCTCAGAAGTTAAAAAGAAATAATGAACTAGTTTCATTACATTGTTGATCCGGCCCTCTTTTTATAAGGGGGCTTTTTGTATAAAAATGATTATGATTACATATCTAAAAAGCAATTTGTTAAACGCAAAGTTTAATATCCCTTTTTTAAAATTCTAAGGAAGCAAAGTTGGAATCAATGAAATTGATCCTTTCTAAGCTTGTGTATTATCCTTTCGCTTCATCAGCGACTTTAGTCGCAATTATTTGCTCCCTCAAATAAATAATAGAATCCAATAACCTTTGCGTTTACATATGTTGTAGAACTTTAGTTCTTTAGAATATAAAAACGTAATTTGCTCTTTCTCAACTTTAAGGCCTCAATCCTCAACGAAATTTGAAAAGTCAAAAAAAATCCCGATTTTTGCACTCCTTCAATAAACCCGAGTTCATGAAATTATGTATTGCCGAGAAACCCAGTGTTGCCAGAGATATCGCCAAAGTATTGGGCGCTACCACGCCTAAACAAGGCTATATGGAAGGGAACGGCTATTGCGTAACATGGACGTTCGGACACCTTTGCACCCTGAAAGAACCTCACGATTACGGTCCGCAGTTCAAATCCTGGAACCTCTTTTCACTGCCGATTATTCCCAATAGTTTTGGAATCAAACTGATCCCGAATAAAGGCGTGGAAAATCAGTTTAAAGTAATCGAGAAATTAGTAGAAGAATGTGATGAGGTCATTAACTGTGGGGATGCCGGGCAGGAGGGAGAACTCATTCAGCGTTGGGTATTGCAGAAAGCAAAATGCAACAAACCGATTCAGCGTTTATGGATTTCTTCACTAACGGAAGATGCTATTAAAGAAGGGTTTGCGAGCTTAAAACCAGCAGAAGATTATAAAAACCTGTATCTGGCCGGAAACGCCAGAGCTATAGGAGATTGGTTATTGGGAATCAATGCTACCAGGCTTTTTACGAAGAAATTCGGGGGAAATAAAGCTGTTCTTTCCATTGGAAGAGTGCAGACTCCTACATTGGCGATGCTTGTGCAGCGTCAGAAAGAAATTGATGCTTTTACCACAGAAGAATATTGGGAGCTTAAAACCAAATACCGTGATGTCCTTTTCAGTGCAGCCATAGATCGTTTAAAGACGTTGGAACGCGCAGAAAAAGGATTGGAATACCTTAAAGTCAATCCATTTGAGATCGTTTCTTTCGAAATTAAAGAAGGAAAAGAAAAAAATCCACGACTTTTCGATTTGACCGGACTTCAGGTAGAAGCCAATAAAAAATATGGATATTCAGCAGAAAATACCCTGAATTATGTGCAAAGTCTGTACGAAAAGAAGCACGTAACTTATCCGCGTGTTGATACCACCTACTTATCAGACAGTTTATATCCGAAAATTGCAGGAATCCTTCAGAAAATGTATCCGTATCAGGATCTGATTGCCCCGTTGCTGGAAGCTCCGATTCCAAAATCAAAGGCTGTTTTCGACGATACCAAAGTAACCGATCACCACGCCATCATTCCTACGGAAATTCCACCTTCTCAGAATCTGAGCAGGGAAGAAAAACTGATTTATGATCTGATTGCAAAACGTTTTATAGCCGTATTCTATCCGGAATGTAAAATTTCCAATACTTTGGTAGAAGGAAAAGTAGGTACCATTCCTTTCAAAACCAGCGGAAGACAGGTTCTTGAAGCAGGATGGAGAGCTGTTTACGCCAAAGAACCGAAAGAGGAAACCACCGATAAGGAAAAAGAAAAAGAGGAAGAACAAACGATTCCTGAATTTGTTGTAGGAGAAACCGGACCCCACGATCCGATGATCCACCAGGGAAAAACAACGCCTCCAAAACCTTACACAGAAGCAACACTGCTGAGAGCGATGGAAACTGCCGGAAAACAGGTAGAAGATGAAGAATTGCGTGAAATGCTGAAGAACAACGGGATCGGAAGACCATCCACCCGTGCCAACATCATAGAAACCCTTTTCAAAAGAAAATACATTGAGAAGAAAAGAAAAAATCTGATTGCTACCCAAACCGGAATCCAGCTGATCGATACCATAGAAGATGAGCTGTTAAAAAGCCCTGAACTGACCGGAGAATGGGAATCCAAACTTCGTAAAATTGAAAAAGGAGAGTATGAAGCTAATCTTTTCAAAGAAGAACTGATTCAGATGGTGACCGAACTGACAGAGAAAGTGGTGTACGGAAAAGGGAAAGTAATTACCCTTCAGGAAGAAGGAAAAGAAGAAGTGAAGGAGAAGAAAAAAAGAGAACCCGCACAGAAAAAAGAACTGCAGTCCTGGGAAGAAACGAAATGCCCAAAATGCAAAGAACATAATCTGATCAAAGGAAAAACCGCTGTAGGCTGCTCCGATTTCAAAAACTGCGGTTTTAAAATTACGTTCGAAATCTTTGGTAAAAAATTATCGGATAAACAGCTTTTAGACCTGGTATTAAAAGGAAAAACTTCAAAATTAAAAGGCTTCTCTACCCACCCGGAAGCGATCACAGAAGGTGTATTGACCTTAAGCGATGATTTCCACGTACAATTGAGCTAATCAATAGTATATTTGATCTACATCGTCAATGATCATTAGAAAAAAATAAACTAACTAGAATTATCAAATGGAGAATACGGGATTCGAACCCGTGATTTTTCAATACCTAATTAAGCGTATCGGTTATTTTATATCGGGATTCCTAGGGAATGACAAGCTGTATGGATAAACTATGCGTTGTATTTGTCATTCTGAAAGAATCCCGCCTTACCCTTTTTCTATCCAATCTGTGTACCAATACCCTAACTGAATACGTAAAAATTCCCCTCTTGAGAGGTGGCAAAAATTCAAAGAATTTTTGACGGGGTGGTTTTACAGTTTCTTGAATAACCTGTCATCATGAAACTTCAACATTCTCTCTTTTCTGTTTGATAAACTGAAAAACAGATCCAACAATAAAAAGCAGTAAAATAACAAGAAGAGTCTGCCCAATGATCGGATCTTTGATGTCTTTGGCCAAAGGATGTCCAATCGGAACCCGTGTGAATGTCTCATTAACAGTTGGGACAAGCGACAGAAAAAAGCTGAATGACAATAGAAAATTCTCAAAATATCGGGCTTTCTTACTTCCTTTTTTATTGGCAAAAAGAAAATAGGCTGCAGCGATCAAAACGATGATAAATAATGAAAACACATGTCCTGCATTAAAACCTCCGTTTTTTGAGATACCCAATGCAGTAAGTGAAGTGATGGCCGTCGCATAAAAATAGACCTTTCCTGACGGCTTAGCCAGATTGATTTTACCATATCTGATAAATCCGATCACTGCGCCAACAAGAGCTGTTACGCCAATAATCGTGTGGAAAATTCCTAAACCTGATAGATTCATATTGATTGTATTTTAAATTGATACTTATAAGCTGCAGGTATATTACTGTTCCCTGAAACTGACGGTACAAATTTGCAATAGAATCATAGAAATTATTTTTTGATTTAGTTCAAAAATTTGGGATTTCGGTTCAAAAAAACATTCCTTATCGAAATTAAGAAATGTCCGTATCATAAAATATGGTTCAGTTATTTTTCTTTCCGTTCCTGACGGTAGCCTGAAGGGGAGATAAGATATTTATCACTGAAGTTTTTGGTAAAAGTGGCCAGATCATTGAATCCGCATTCGAACGCGATATCGGTAATGCGTTCATCGGATATTAAAAGTAATTCAGCGGCTTTTTCCAGTTTTTTATTTCTTATATAATTGGCAGGAGTATCGTTGTATAGTTTTGCAAATTCTCTTTTGAAAGATGATACACTTAGATTGCTTTGCTCAGCAAGCTGTTCGATTGTTAGCTGTGAAAATAAATTCGCTTCAATGATTTGCTTAAAAGAATAAGCGGTGGGAGAGAAAAGCTGTGACAGGATCAGCTGAACGGCCTTTGCACTGTGTGACTGAGCCAGCAGCAAAATGATTTCCTTGAGCTTTAGAACCAATATATCTTCATTAACGAGGGAAGGGTTTTCAAAATAAAAAAGCAGCCCCTCTACATACTTCTGGATCAGGAAATCATTGTTTATTTTCTCATTGGATTTATTAGAAACGATATCGGAAGGTTTTTGCAGCAATAAAGGCAATTCTCTGTCATAAATTTTTTTCAGGATGTCAGGATAGAACGTAATGATCACAATTTCACAATGATCCTCTGACGTTGAGTTCTGAATATGTTTTCCGGAGCTGATACAATTCAGAAAAAGGGAATAATTTGCAGTAACATCAAACTCCTGCTCCTCTGTTTTGTACTGAAACTCACCTTTAAGTACATACAGAAAGCAGGCTTGCTCCGAAACCGGAAAATCATACCTGAAGGGCCCTGATATATCAATTTTCTGTATCAGGGTTTTCCCAAACAATTCGTGTTTTTTGTAATCATTCAGCATAATGGAGTACGTGAGTTTTTGAATTCAATAATCAGGAAAAGTTAAATAATTTACATTGTAAATGCAAAGCTACAATCCATTTTATCGGAGATAAAAATCCTTGCGCCTTACTTAAGACAAAACTAGCGTCTTTGCGTTTTCTAACAAAAACAATGCAGAAATTCCTATGGAATGACCAGGTGCATGGATAAACTAAGCTTTTTATTCGTCATTCCGCAGAAATCCCGCCTTACCCTTTTTCTATACAATCACATTCGTTATATTATGTACCAATACCTCAACTGAAGACGTAAAAATTCCCCTCTTCCGGAGCGGTGGCGAAAATTCAATGAATTTTTGACGGGGTGGTTTTACTGGAACAATTTCTCATACCAGGCGCCAATATCGCTTTTAATCTCCTCATGATGCTTACATAAAATCACAGCAAGCTCCAGTTCAGACCTGTCAGATTGATAAGGATTCAAAGTAAGAAACCCGAAGAAATTTCCATCCTGATCAACAATTGCCGGAGGATAAGAAGCATAAGCATTCCATGGTGAATAGGGGCCATAGGTACTTCCGTAGTTTCCATACGTATTCCAGATAGATTTTGAGCTGAAAACATTTCCGTAATCACCAAACTTATTCCATATCGAATTTTTATCAAAATTGTCACAGTTTAAACATCCCAGATATTCTTTTTGATCTGCACCGCCATACAAATGCAGGGTTTGCGCATAAAAGACACAGCATAAGAGAAGACTTACAACAATAAACACTTTTTTACAGTACATAGGATGATTACTTTATTAAATAATGACAACTGCCAGAAATAAAAAGACCGGTATTAACCTCCATCTTCCAGCTTTATCTATCAATCTACCTTAAACTTCTTTGGAGACTTTCCGGTGATCTGGGTAAATTTTCTGTAAAAATACTCCAATGTATTAAAACCTGATTCAAAACAGATATTTTTAATCCCGATTTCAGGATTGCTGATCAAAAGCTGCTTGGCGTGTTCTATTCTCAACTGAATAATATATTCTACCGGAGTACAGTTGTAAGAATGCTTAAACTTTTTAAACAGATTGGCTTCGCTCATTCCTGCAAGCGCAGCAAGTCTCCTGATGGTAATTGGTTCTCTGTAATTGTTTTTGATGAAATGAACCACTTCCTGAAGTCCGTTCTGTATATTTTCTGCCTTTCCAGAATGGAGGAGGATATGCTTTGCATTGGTTTTCATCAGCTCATAAATCAGTTCTTTAAGACTTAAGCTTAAAAGAAAATCCGAGGTATTATGAAGATTTCCGTCAATTCTTCTGTTATAAAGATTGGTAAGGCTTCTCCATAAAGACTCATCCGAGCTGATGAACTTTTTCACAGTGTTTTCTTTCATCATAATTCCTGTTCTGTCCCAGTCCGGATGCCAGTTTTCAATCACTTCGGAGAATACACTGTCAATATACTCCTGCTCAATATTCAATACCAGACATTTCGTAGGTGCTTTAAAAACGGGATGGATATCGATACTCAGTTCCTTGTTACAGGGCGGAATAAATACACTTCTCTCCTTAAACTCAAAAGTCTCATCATCACTGCGAATAATCTTATTGCCACTCAGCATAAGCGTAATAACAGGCTCTTTAAAAAAGAAAGGAAAATCATGACAAACTACATTTGTTTCAAATACATTCAATTCACCAAAAGGAATGCTGAAAACAGTTTTTTCTTCGATCTTTTCCATGATAGGGAGAGTTTAGGTTAAAAAAAATAGAGAATAAGTAAATAATTTATATCATGTTATTGCCATTTTCGGATTACGTAAAATACAAAATAATTTAAAACAATGGAAAATACATCAGCAGCCAAACAAACCCATACCCCAGATACTCAGTTTTTATCCGTAAATCCTTCTACTTTAGAGGTTATAGGTGAAGTTATCAATACTTCCAGAGAGGAGATTGATGATAAAATTGAGAAAGCAAAAAAAGCCCGGAAACTATGGGCCGCAAGACCGGATGCAGAAAGAAAAGAGATTTTATTAAAAGTAGCGGAAGCGTTGCAGCAAAATTCAAAACACCTTGCAGAATGGATCACCCGCGAGCAGGGAAAACCGTTGAATGGTCCTGGAGCTAATTTCGAAATGCAGGCTTGTGTAGGCTGGACACAGGTTCCCGCATCACTGGATTTACCCGAAGAAATTGTTTTCGAAGACGACACCCGGAAAGATGTTGTATACAGAAACCCGATTGGAGTAGTAGCAGCCATTGCTCCCTGGAACTGGCCTTTGATGATTGCCATCTGGCAGATTATTCCTTCATTGAGAATGGGAAATGCTGTCATCATCAAACCTTCGGAATATACCACTTTCTGCAGTCTGGAAATGATAAAAGTGATCAACAGTGTGCTTCCTGAGGATATTTTGCAGGTAGTTACCGGCAGAGGAGAAGTGGGAAGTTACCTTACCTCACATCCGGAAATTGTGAAAATTATGTTCACAGGTTCTATCGCGACGGGGAAGAAAGCTATAGAAGCTTCTGCTAAAAATATGGCCCGATTAACCCTTGAATGTGGAGGAAATGATGCAGGAATTATTTTACCCGGACTTGATGTCTCTAAGTATATTGATGGAATTTTCTGGGGAGCTTTCCTGAATATGGGGCAAACCTGTGCCTGCTTAAAAAGACTATACGTTCATGAAAACGATTACGAAAAAGTCGTTAAAGCATTGGCAGACTATTCTTCCAATATTCCGATGGGGAACGGAGCGGATGAAGCCAGCGTTTTAGGGCCTATCCAGAATAAAATGCAGTACGATAAAATTCAGGATCTGATTCTTGATGCTGAAAATATCGGAGCAGACTTCATATTCACAGGGCAAAAACCTGATCTGGAAGGTTATTTTATTCCCGTAACTCTGGTTGGAAATGTAGATAACGGAGACAGAATTGTAGACGAAGAACAGTTTGGTCCTGTATTACCAATTATTAAGTATAAAACGTTGGAAGAAGCGATCAATAAAGCCAATGATTCAGAAAACGGACTGGGAGCTTCCGTTTGGAGTGATGATCTTGACGAAGCTCAGAAAGTGGCTGCACAACTGGAAGCAGGAACCGTATGGATCAATCAGCATGGTGCTATTCACCCGTTTGTTCCCTTCGGAGGGGCAAAACAATCCGGTTATGGAGTAGAGTTCGGAATAGAAGGATTAAAAGCAGTTACAGTTCCTAAAGTCATCAGCATTAAAAAATAAAGTTAGAACTCATGAAATACGATTTTATAATTGTCGGATCCGGTTCGGCAGGCGCTGTAATCGCTAACAGATTAAGCGAAAATGAAAATATAAATGTTCTTCTGCTGGAGGCAGGTCCTGATGATAAAGTTACTGAAGTGGAAGAACAGGCCGGCTGGCCCGCTATCTGGAATACCGAAAGAGACTGGGCTTATCATACCGTTGCGCAGGAACATGCAGGAGGGAATACAAGATACTGGCCTCGTGGTAAAACATTGGGTGGCTCAAGTTCCATCAATGGAATGATCTACATCAGAGGGCATCAGCAGGATTATGATAGTTGGGCTTATAAAGGATGTGTGGGCTGGGACTGGAAAAGTGTTCTGCCTTACTTTAAAAAATCAGAAACCCATGAAGAAGGTGAAGATGACATTCATGGAGGGGAAGGACCGCTTTTTGTAAGCCGTATCAAGCGCCCGAATGCCATTTCAATAAGTGCTATTGAAGCCTGTAAAGAATTGGGCTATCCTTTGACAGATGATTTTAACAAAGAAATCTGGGGTGCAGGTCTTAATCATCTCAGTGTAGGTAAAGATCATAAAAGATGTTCTACGGCAAAAGCATTCTTAGATCCTGTGAAATCGAGACCTAATCTGCATATTCATACCAATGCGCTGGCTCAGAAGTTAATTTTTGAAGAAAACGAGTGCATCGGAGTTCAGTATTTGAAAGACGGTGAATTAGTAGAAGTGGAAGCAGAAAAAGAAGTGATTGTATCCTGTGGAACCATAGAATCTGCCAAACTTCTGATGCTTTCCGGAATTGGTGATCAACAGGAACTGGAATCAGTGGGAATTCCGGTAGTAAAAGATTTGAAAGGAGTTGGAAAAAACCTTCAGGATCATCTTTTGGCAAGTGTTATTTTTAAAGCTAAAAAAGAAATTCCTGCTCCGGAAGCCAATCTGCTGGAAGCCCAGTTATTCTGGAAAAGCAAAGAAGAAATGGCTTTCCCGGATCTTCAGCCTTTGTTTATGGGACTTCCTTATTACAGTCCGGGATTCACAGGGCCGCAAAACGCATTTACATTCTGCGCCGGATTTATCAGACCTGCCAGTAAAGGGTATATTAAACTGACGTCTTCCGATCCTTCCGCTTCTCCGGAAATTAACCCGATGTATCTTTCTGAAGAATCCGATCTGGAAGCCCTTTACCAATGTGTTGAAATATGCCGCGAAATGGGAAAAACAGAAGCCATGAAAGAATGGAATGACGGTGAAATCTATCCCGGAGAAGGAAAAACAAAAGAGGAAGTGATAGATTATATCAAAAAATCATGTTCCACCTATCATCATATGACCGGAACCTGTAAAATGGGAACCGACAGCCATTCTGTAGTAGATCCGAGACTGAAAGTATATGGAATAAAAGGATTAAGGGTAGCAGATGCATCCATTATGCCGGATGTGGTTTCCGGAAATACCAATGCGCCTACCATTATGATTGGTGAAAAAGCAGCCGATATGATCAAAGAAGATCATCATCTGAAAGCGTCAGGTTCATCTGAAAAGTTATCGTTTGTTGTGTAAGAAGGGTTAAAATCCTTGAAAAGAAGCCGTTTCATGTTTATGAAGCGGCTTTTTAATGAAAAATTGAAAGATCATTGAGATAAAAAAGCCTGTAGCACTTACCTTTGTTTAAAATAAAATTCATGACACCAGAAAAAAAGAAACTCATTACAGACAGCTTCAGCCGCTCGGAAACCCTGAAATTCTATAAAGCAGAACTGCTGGAAGTAGAAACTGATTTTATCTCCATGAAGATCCCTAAGATGGAAATGATGACCCGAAAAGCAGGAATGTTCAATGGCGCAATGATCGCCTCTCTGGTGGATGTTTCTTCAGGATATGCCGCTGTGAGCCACTATCCGGAAGACTGTTATGTTGTGACCGTTGAGCTGAAAGTGAACTACCTTCGTCCGGCAATGGGTGATGCTTTGATTTCAAAATCCTATGTCATCAAAGGGGGCGGAAAAATTGTTGTGGTGAGAACGGAAATCTATGTTCAGACCGAAGGTTCTGATTCTGAAAGTCATGTAGCCACTTCATTAGTCACCATGATGAAAATAAAATAAAAGACAAAATATTCCTTCAATAAAGGGTTTCAAAGCATTTTTTTTCCCGGAATGGAATAGCTTTTGCTCAACAAACCCCATAAACATTAAAAAATATCACAATGAACTTAATTATCCGACTATTTATTACAGCGATTGTTGCTTATCTTTTAACCAAAATTTTACCGGGAGTACAATTTGAAGGATTCTCTTCAGCCATCATCTTTGCGATTGTACTTGGGGTTCTTAATATATTTGTAAAGCCTATTTTAAGTCTGTTTGGCCTTCCGTTGACCATTCTTACCTTAGGATTCTTTGCCCTGGTAATTAATGCCGCAATTGTCCTGATTGCAGACTATTTCATCGACAGTATGGTCGTAGATGGGTTCTGGTGGGCATTTATCTTCAGTATATTATTATCAATTGTAACTTCTCTGGCGAACTCTATGTTCTCAGATGGAGATTAATTAAATTATAAAAGATCAAAATAAAGGAATCCGCTCAACGAGCGGATTTCTTTATTTTTTAATGAACTTCAGTAACACTAGATCTCCTTTCGAATCTGTAAGCTTTAGAAAGTAATTTCCCGAAATAAGCTGACTAATTAAGATTTCTTTCACAAACTGATCTTTTAAAATCACTCTTCCGTTCACATCTATAATTTCATATTCATTGAAATTCCGGTCCGTATTTACTTTTAAAATATCTGAAACAGGGTTCTGATAAACTTTGATTAAAATGCTGTTATTTTTAGAGACTGATTCATTAGACGCTAAAAATAAGCATGAAGGCGGAGTGGTTATGACCCCATCCGTAAAATCATAATACAAAGTACTTCCCATCGTGATCAGATTGGTGCTGATGGTGGCAGGAATATTTTCAAATAGAGTACAGTTATTAAAACGGACATTGGCAGTTTCAAAATCTCTTGTAGTCTTATACCATGATTCACACCCTGCAGGTTGCATCACAACTCCGGGCCAGAAGGTATCGATTGCAAATCCGTCTATAGAATTGGGACTGACCATATCAACCATTACACAGCTTCCTGAAGTCCATGTAGAAGGAGCTTTAAAATAAATAACAGCATTAGGAATATTTCCTGTGTAATACTTTTTACTGATTACAGGAGACGAACTTCCTTGTCCGTTAACAAGAAATGCCTTGATCTCTTTATTCTGATCAATAGAAATCTGCACATTATTTACGGCATAGGAAGAACTAATTGTCGGAGTGCTTCCGTCAGTGGTATAATAAATAGTCCCGTTTCCATTAATAGTGACCTGATAAGGATTATAATAATGATTGGGAAAAGGACTCATCGTAAGCTGTGAAAAAAAGAATGAGGATACACAAAGTGAAGAAAAAAGTATAAATTTTTTCATATTAAATGGGTATTAGTTTAGTTTTTTGTAAAACTAATAAAATTTTTGCCATACATAAATCAATTATTTTTCAACTTTAAAAACTTAATGTTAATTCTTTCGTCCGTTTTTATTTTAAATATTAACTTTGGCAATCTTTGAATTTAATAAAAGGATGTAGGAAATCAGCTGATTTTGTACATCCGTTAAAAATGAATATCAACATATGAAACTTAAGTACAGTCTGCTGGCTTTGGCAGCTCCGCTTTTAATGAATGCACAACAAGTAATGACGCCTGAAATTCTTTGGACTTTGAAAAAAGTTGGAGTACAGGCAGTTTCACCGGATCAGGGCTCCCTTATCTATAAAGTAGGACAGGTAGACCTGAAAACAGAGAAAACGAAAAACGAGAACTATTTTCTGAATGTTCTTAATCATCAGTCTTCCAAAATAGATTTCGGGAAAAAAGCCCTTATTCAGTGGGATAAAAACGGAATATATGCTCAGGAAGGAGATAAAATCTATCTTTCCAAAGATGCCGGAAAAACCTGGGCAGAATTTTATACCATTGGTGAAGCAGATAATATCGTAATTTCTCCGGACGGAAAGAAGATTGCCTTCAGTAAGCAGGTATTGGTGGAGAAAGTAATGGGGAAAGATAAATTCAGCGATACTCCTAAAACAACGGCTCAGGTATACACAGACCTGAACCACAGACACTGGGATTATTTCAATGAAGGTAAGTACAATCATGTATTTGTAGTGAATACTTCTGATAAGGTAGAAGGAGCAAAAGACCTTTTGGAAGGGAAAACCTGGGATTCTCCTCAAAGACCTTTCGGTGGTGCTGAAGATTTTATCTGGAGCCCGGATTCTGCCCAGCTTTTATATGTTACCAAACCTAAAAGTGGTAAAGAATATGCTACAAGTACCAATACCGATATCTTTGCTTATGATCTGGCATCTGGTACTACCAAAAACCTTACAGAATCCAACAAAGGATATGATGTAAACCCTAAGTTCAGCCCGGACGGAAAATCTCTGATCTGGCAGAGTATGGCAAGAGACGGATATGAAGCTGATAAAAATGATGTGAAAATCCTGGATTGGAAGTCAGGGAAGACCACTAACCTTACCTCAGGCTGGGATGAAAGTGTTTCAGGAGATGTTCTTTGGGGAGCAGATTCAAAAACAATCTACTTCACAGCGGCATTCAGAGGCACAAAACAGCTTTTCTCGCTGGATTCAAAATCAGCAAAAGTACAGCAGATCACCAAGGGAGATTTTGACGTCAACGAAATCTTTACAGACAATAAAACTTCACTTTTAGTAGGAAGAACAGACGTAAATCATGCTACAGAATTATTCTCTGTAAACGTTAAGAACGGAGAAATGAAGCAGGTAACTGAAGCGAACAAGGAAACGTATGCTAAGCTGGCTCAGGGGAAATCTGAACTTAAAATGGTGAAAACTTCAGACGGTAAGGAAATGGGAGTTTGGTTCCACTATCCACCGAACTTTGATCCGAACAAAAAATACCCAACGCTGGTATACTGCCAGGGAGGGCCACAGTCTGCACTTACTCAATATTTCAGTGTAAGATGGAACTTTGCTCTTATGACAGCCAACGATTATATCGTAGTGGCTCCAAACAGAAGAGGGATGCCGGGCTGGGGAACAAAATGGAATGAAGACATTTCAAAAGACTGGGGCGGGCAGCCAATGAGAGATTATCTGGCAGCCACAGACTTTGCGAAAACTTTACCTTACGTGGATGGTGACAGGGTAGCAGCTGTAGGAGCTAGTTATGGAGGATACAGCGTATTTATGCTGGCTGGAATCCATGAGAACAGATTCAAGACATTTATTGCTCACGATGGTTTATTTGATATGAAATCATGGTATCTGACTACCGAAGAACTATGGTTTGCCAACTGGGATCTTGGTTCTCCATGGGAAAAACCACTTCCAAAAGCATACACAGAATTTAATCCAAGCAACTTCGTAGAAAAATGGAACAAACCCATCATGATTGTTCAAGGAGGAATTGATTTCCGTGTTCCTTACGAGCAAGGTCAGGAAGCTTTCCAGGCTGCAAAATTAAGAGGATTAAAATCTAAACTGGTGTACTTCCCGAACGAAAACCACTGGGTACTTCATCCTCAAAACGGATTGGTATGGCAGAGAGAATTCTTCGACTGGCTGAAGGAAACTTTATAGACAGACAATATAAAATATCAATAGGAGCGGGCTTTAGCCCGCTTTTTTTATAATCAAAAATCCAACGGCTTTAGCCAAAACCTCAATAGCTTCCTTCTTCAGGCTCCCGGCTTCCAGCCTAATTAAAATAAATTAAATCTTTATATTTGAATATGCAAAGCCGTATTTCTTCATTTCCACCCATTATTAACGCTCAGTCTGAAATTCTGATTTTAGGATCAATTCCCGGAGTGAAATCACTGGAAAAACAGCAGTATTATGCTCATCCTCAAAACAAATTCTGGAAAATCATTTTTGAATTGTTGAACGAAGAATTTACTGATGATTACAAACAAAGAATTGAAACGATAAAGAAACATCATATTGCCCTTTGGGATGTTATCGATTCCTGCGAGAGAAAAGGAAGCCTGGATTCTGAAATCAGGAATGAAGAAGCCAATCAGATCGCAGAATTGTTAGAAAAACACCCAAATATCAAAGCCATTTTCTGCAACGGTGGAAAGTCATACAAGAACTTACAGAAACTGCTCGGGAAAGATTATAAGCTGCCCGTTTTTTTATTGCCTTCTACCAGCCCGCTTCATACGGTTTCCTTTGAAAAGAAGCTGGAAGAGTGGAAGAGAATATTGGAATTTTTGGTTTGAGAGTTTGAGAGTGGGAGGGTTTGAGAGTTAGAATGCTGAAATTTTAAACGTATAGATTCCTGCAGAATGGACAACTGGGGCGCTTTATTTCCATACACTTTGTCATTCAGTAGGAATCTATGCACTTTATAAACCCAGCCCTCAAACTCTCAAACTCTCCAACCCTCCACTAGCACCCAAGTATTCTCTCAATCCTTTCAACAGTTCCAATTGGTTTTTTGTTCTGTCCAGATTGTGTTCAGGATGCGTGATAGAATAGTACGTACTTCCATTCAGATAATCGGTTAAGAAACGAAGTTCCTGAATATAAATAGCGACCTGTGCTGCATAATCGAGATTCTCAGCTTCCAGTGGTGTCAGTTTTTCTTTTAAATGAAATAAAAATCCTTCTTTTACGACTTTATACATTTCAGGGTTGAAATTATCTATGGCGCTTCCATCATCTTCCTGGGTGGTATTGGTGTAAGACTGAATCATGGTTCCAAAATCATACAGGATAGTGGAAATCATCATGGTATCCAGATCAATCACCGCTAAAGGTTGATGATTCTGATCAAAGAGAATATTACTGATCTTTACATCTGCATGAATAATTCTTTTTGGGATCTGATTGTTTTTCTCCATTTCAATCCATCGGTCCGGCAAGGACAAAAGCTGGTTGGTGATTTCAATTTCAACCCTGGCATTTTCTCTTAAATGAGGCTCTGCATTTTTGAGTGAGTTTTTATAATCTGCAACCCTCTTCTCAAAATTGAGGAAATTGGGAAGAGAATCTTCAATGGCAGGCAGTTTTTCAGTATTGACCGTATTGAGAAAATAACTGAAGGTTTTAGCAGCATCATAAGCCGTCTGCAAAGTGGGAGCAGTAAGGAATGTTATACTGTTTTCTACAAAACTGAGCATACGCCATGGCTGACCATTTTTATCTTTTACCAGAATTTTACCGGTAAGAGAAGGAACAGGTTCTATAATTTCAAATTGATAATGATTTGACCTGAGAACTTCATTAATCATTAAATGGTTATTAACGACCACTTCCGGCTGTTTAAAAACATGATTGTTGATTTTCTGTAGAATAAACTTTTTCCCCTGTCCTTTATCCTCCAGAAGATAGGTGGTATTGATCAACCCGTCAGTAATAGGAGTAAGGTCATAACTGTCCGTACCGATAAATTCAGCAACAATATCATTTAGCTCCATAAATTTTCCGGGTATCTGTTATTTTTAATCTCTGAAATCAGAAAATCTTTAACTTCCTTTTTATCATCAGCATACGTAACTCCCATCCATGGGCAAGGAGATACTTTTACCTTTACCTTTACTCTGTTTTCATCCATCATTCTTTGTACTGCAGAAGGAATATAAAATTCCTGATCAGGCAGTGGATCAGATTCTATGAAATCATAAAAATAGGTGTCCAGATAACAGAAAATGTGTGGGTGGAAAATAAAAAAATTCATGGATACCAGGGTGTCAGGATCCAGTTGTATACTTTCTCCGTTCTCAATGTAAACAATTGAGTTATTTATTCTTTGAATGGATGTTTGTTCCACTACTTTGATCAGGTAGTTTTCAGCATCCAGCGTACATATTCCTCTGGCTACAGTACCGTTTCCACTCAACGTTGTACCTACAGGATAAGCAATCATTCCTAATTGTGTATCTGATATATGATGATGGTTAATTTCATGTGCAGCGAGCTGATACACTTCTTTTCCGTAGAAATCATCCGCGTTGATCATCACAAAAGGCTCCTGTATTGAATATTTGGCGCAAAGTACGGCATGAGCGGTTCCCCATGGCTTCGTACGGTCAGGATAATCAAAACCTTCCAGTGAAATAGGAATGCTGTCTATCTCCTGATATACCCAGATCAATTCAAAATTTTTAGCTTTTGAAATGCCGTTGAGCCTTTCAATATAACTTTCAGGAATCAGTTTGTTGACAATAATAACGACTTTTTGGAAACCGGCTTCCAGTGCATCAAAAATGGAATACTCAAGAATTGGCGAACCGTTATCGAGTATGCCGTCTACCTGTTTAAGCCCCTTGTATCTGCTGCCTAATCCGCCTGCCAGTATAAGTAATGTTTTCTTAGAACTCATCGGTCATTCCAAATACAGGTTTACGGGTTTTCCATTTTCCATTGGTGAAATCAGGAATATCAACTACCTGACCGCCTTTGGCAATAGACTCTTCGCTTAATGGCGTAATAGAATACCACAATGCAAGATCATATACATCCATCGGGAACTCTATATTCCGTTTGATACATTCAATAAAAGTATTCATCACAAAGAAATCCATTCCGCCATGTCCGGCACCTGCAGCAGTAGCTTCAAACTTTTTCCACATCGGATGATCGTGTTCTTTCATCCATTTTTCAGTATTGTCCCAACGGTGGGTATGGTTCATGGTTTTTTCAAAATAAATATGTCCCTGGTTGAAATCTCCCCATCCGAAATCCTGCCACAACCCTTCAGTTCCCTGAACTCTGAAACCAAGATCATAAGGTCTTTGTAAGCTTGTATCATGAGTAAGAAGGATGGTTTCTCCATTGGCACAGGCAATCTGAGTGGTTACAATATCTCCCTGGTTGAATTTTACTTTCGCACTAGGATGGTTTTCTCCGCCTTTTGCATGTTCAACAATGTATTTGTGAAGCCCCACGGATTTTGAAGAGAATGAAGAAAGCCTTGTTAAACGGTTTCCTCGGTTGATGTCCATCATCATCGCAACCGGACCTAATCCATGGGTAGGATAAAGTTCCCCGTTACGTTTTACGTAATGTTCAGTTCTCCATTTTGCCTCACTGAAGCCTTTTTCTCCAAACTCAGCACCGGAATTGTATGGAGTAACTCCGTCATTGAAAAGAACACCTCTCAGGTCATGCTGATAACCGCCTCTTCCATGTACCAGTTCTCCGAACATTCCTTTACGAACCATATTCAGGATGGCCATAATATCTCTTCGATAGCATACATTTTCCATCATAAAGATAGGAACTTTCGTCTCCTCATATACCTTTACAAATTCCCAGCAGTCCTGAAGCTTTATCGCCCCGGAAACTTCCATGCCTACAATTTTTTTAGCACGCATAGCTTCCACACCCTGGGTAAGATGCCATTCCCATGGAGTAGCGATCACAACAGCATCTATTGTTTTTAATTTCAATAGATTTCTATAATCGTATTCTCCGTTGGAAAACTCCTGAGCTGCCGGTTTATTGTTGTCTTTTAAGATTTTTTGAGACGCGACAAGCATTCTTTTCTCCGGATCTGCAAATGCAACAATCTCTACATCATTACGTTTTGCCAGTAATTTTACATGTTCCTGACCACGAAGACCGACGCCGATAAAACCAACGCGGACTTTTTTATCTGTTTTAAAATCATTGGAATAAGCAAATAAAGAATTGGGTAAAACCAATGCCCCAAAGCTTGCTAAAGCGGCAGTCTTAAGAAAGTTTCTGCGGGAGTTACTATTGTCCATCTATTTTTTTTTTAAATATATTAAAACTTTTGTAAATCCCGGTAAGGTGATAGGTAATTAGAGAATGAAGTGGTGAAGGTGGTTTGTAAGAATTTGAGGCTTATTGGATTTTAAAATTGAACAGTTTTGTAGTTATTAAAATATAGATTATTAATTTTCACTTTTTTATTGGTTTTGCTCATTTATATTTTTTTTAAAATATTTGTTATATGCGTGAAAATTTATTGATTGATCCAGGCTTTTCTTAATGCAATTTGTTTTGAATCAGGATAAGTCATTTTTGTAATCTCATCAAAAAGTCCATTATCATTAAAGGATGTACACTAAATCTCTTCAAAATTTGTCTCTTTTATTTTTCCATATAATATACCTCTTCATAAGGCTGAATCAGTACCCATCCGTGACCTGAGAATTTCATCTGAAACTCTTCGCCGCTTCCTCTGCCGATAAGGCTTTTGAAAGAAACATTGGTTTTCAGTTCCGGGCTGAGGTTTCCGGACCATGCCACAGTAGCATTCGGATCTGTAAATACAGGTGTATCAGGAGTTACAAGTAAAGTTAAAGGATCTCCGTGAGTCGTAATAGCAATATGTCCCGTTCCTGAAAGTTTGGCCTGGAAAAGACCTCCGGACATCATTCCAGCAATGCTTTTCAGCATGGTGATATCACTTTTCACACTTTGTTCGTGGGCAAGAATATCATTTCCGTTTACACAAACAGATTCATTGTTCAGATAGAGAATACGGACTTTCTTCCCGGAATCAGCAACATATAATTTTCCGGTTCCTTCTGCTTTCATCAATCTGGCACCTTCACCGCTGATCGCTTTCTTCAAAAGATTTCCAAGTCCTCCGGAAAGCATTCCCTGCCTTTCAAAATTGATATTTCCCACATAACTTACCATACTTCCTCTTTTGGTCCATACCGCCTGATTATTAAGGTTGATTTCCAGAAGATGCTTTGTTTCCAGCTCAAAATAATCTCTTTGTTGTGGATTTTCTTTTGTTTCGTTGATAAATGCTTCTATTGAATATTTGCTCATAATGATAATTTTATTGGTTGATGTATAGTGTTATTATTTTAGTTTGTCGAGTTTATACTCCCTTTTGTTACTTTTAGGATTCAGATCCACAAATTCATATGCTTCAAAACCGGCAAGCCTGGCTTTGAACATCTCTGTTGCCTTTTCCAGTGACCAGGTTTTAGGGTAATGAAAACCTTCAAATTCTGCATTGACAATTTTTGCTTTGAAATCATGTGAAAATTCATGATCACCTGCGTAGGTTAGTGCTATTTTGCCTGTCCATATAATATCATACCGGTGATTTTCTTTTTTTGAAAACCGGATCTGATGTCCGGCACAGCTGTCATGCCCCAGCAGGTAGATGTTGAAAGCAAGATCGTCATCATCAGAATGGTGTTCAGACGGAAGATCATTACTGAAAAGATCATTTTGAACAACAGCATCGAAATCTAATTTTTCATCAAGATTATTAATTCTGATTCCTCTCTGTTCACCCCAATAGTTGGACGAGAGTGTACAGGCATGATAGTTTCTCCATACGATTTTGGAGTCCCAGTCGGACAGATCTTCGTCTTCTTCTTCATTGTTTTCATTGTCATTGGCATAATATTTTTCAGTTTTTAAATGAAAATCAAACCAGATAAATCCATATTCATCAATTCTTCCACTCCAGCTGAAATTTTCAATTGTATGGCCGTCAGGATACGGATTATCAATGAAGTATATTTTACTTACAGGTTCCATATTGAATTTTAATTTTTCCAAAAATACTCTTTTTATGTCTTGAAACTCCCCGTAAAATCACGGTTTTATGTTTGATTGTAAATAATACTTGACAAAGGGGTGTTCAATGTCGTATATTTGCACTCCGAAAATTACACCTTGTAATTTCAATAATTTTTAAACCGTAATTTAAAAAATGAAAACATCAGATTTTAATTTTGATCTTCCTGCGGAATTATTAGCAGAACACCCATCAGAGCACAGAGACGAAGCGAGATTAATGGTACTTGATAGAAAAACACAGACTATCGAGCACAAATTATTCAAGGATGTTGTGGATTATTTTGATGAAGAAGATTTGTTCATCTTCAACAATACAAAAGTTTTCCCTGCACGTCTTTACGGAAATAAAGAAAAAACAGGTGCTAAAATTGAAGTTTTCTTATTAAGAGAGCTTGATAAAGAAACCAGAGTTTGGGATGTTTTGGTAGATCCTGCAAGAAAAATCAGAATTGGTAACAAATTATTCTTCACTGAAGATGAGTCTTTGGTAGCTGAGGTTATTGATAACACAACTTCTAGAGGAAGAACATTAAGATTCTTATTCGACGGATCTTACGACGAATTCAGAACAAAACTAAAAGAATTGGGAGAAACTCCGCTTCCAAAATATATCAAAAGAGCTGTAGAACCTGAAGATGCAGAGAGATATCAGACAATCTATGCAAAAGTAGAAGGAGCAGTAGCTGCCCCTACAGCAGGTCTTCACTTCTCTAAGCATTTGATGAAGAGATTAGAGATCAAAGGAATCAATTTTGCTGAGGTTACCCTTCACGTAGGATTGGGAACATTCAACCCGATTGAGGTAGAAGATCTTTCTAAGCACAAAATGGAGTCTGAAGAAATTATCATTGATGAGAAAAATGCTGCGATCATTAATAAAGCAGTTGAATCTCACAGAAGAGTATGTGCAGTAGGTACTACTACCATGAGAGCATTGGAAACTTCTGTTTCTTCAAACAAAAAAATCTCTGCTTTCAACGGATGGACAAACAAATTCATTTATCCTCCTCACGATTTCGGAGTAGCGAACTCAATGATTACGAACTTCCACACACCGAAGTCTACTTTGATCATGATGATTGCTGCATTTGCCGGAAGAGATTTCGTAATGCACGCTTATGAAGAAGCCGTAAAAGAAAAGTATAAATTCTATTCTTACGGTGACGCAATGTTAATTCTATAAAAAAGATAATAGGTAATAGGTTGCAGATAATAGTATCTGCAACCTGCCACCTAAAATCTACAACCTTACAATGAAAGATATCCGTACATTATCACTAGACCAGCTTAAAGACTACTTTGTGTCTTTAGGAGAAAAGCCGTTTCGTGCGAAACAGGTCTATGACTGGCTATGGAGTAAAAACCTCCATTCGATTGACGAAATGACGAATCTTTCAAAATCACTTCGTGAGAGAATTTCGGAAGAATATACCATTAATCCTGTTTCCGTAGACCTTCTTCAGAAAAGCTCTGACGGAACCATCAAAAACGGAGTAAAGCTTCATGACGGGCTGATGGTGGAATCTGTTCTTATTCCTACAGAAACAAGAACTACAGCCTGTGTATCTTCGCAGGTAGGATGCTCATTAAACTGCGAATTCTGTGCTACAGCAAGACTGAAAAGGATGAGAAACCTTGAAGTAGCTGAGATTGTAGATCAGGTAGCCCTGATTGACAGCCAGAGCAGAATGTATTTCGACAGACCGCTTTCCAATATCGTCTTTATGGGGATGGGAGAGCCAATGATGAATTACAAAAACGTAGTGGAAGCCATCAAAAAAATTACCCAGCCGGAAGGATTGGGAATGTCTCCAAGAAGAATTACCGTTTCTACATCCGGTATCCCTAAGATGATCAAAATGCTTGCAGATGATGAACTGCGCGTGAAGCTAGCTTTATCCCTTCACTCTGCTATCGAATCCAAGCGTAATGAGATCATGCCTTTCTCTGATAAATTCCCGTTGACGGATATTATGGAGGCTCTTCAGTACTGGTATCAGAAGACAGGTTCTGTAATTACTTTTGAATACTGCGTATGGAAAGGAATCAATGACGGCGATGAAGACATTAAAGCTTTAATCAAATACTGTAAACAGGTTCCTTCAAAAGTAAACCTGATTCAATACAATCCGATCGGAGACGGAAAATATGACCAGTGCAACAAGCAGGCAGAAGAAAATTACATCCGTCAGCTTGAAAATGCAGGGATTACCGTAATGGTCAGAAGAAGCCGTGGAGGTGATATTGATGCCGCCTGCGGGCAGTTGGCCAACAAAACAACAGATTAAAATTTCCTTAAAAAAAGCCTAAAACTTTCTTAAAAAATAGCTTAAAACCCTACCTTTGCACAAATTATTTTGTGATGATGGATTTTCTTATGAGCGAGGACGGGCTGGAAAATGTGTATGCATGGGCTATCCCATTGCATGCCACTGTCATTTTAGCTGAAATGATTTACAGCCACGTTTCAGAAGCTAAATTATATAGCGGGAAAGATCTTGCCACCAATGTTTAT
Organism: Chryseobacterium sp. CP-77; assembly: GCF_036362765.1. Taxonomy (NCBI): domain Bacteria; kingdom Pseudomonadati; phylum Bacteroidota; class Flavobacteriia; order Flavobacteriales; family Weeksellaceae; genus Chryseobacterium; species Chryseobacterium sp. CP-77. The sequence goes on along the minus strand of NZ_CP143637.1, from coordinate 1,849,537 downwards.
CTTGCATTGATGAACTTTGGTCTTGACCTTATCATGAAGGCATTTGCCATGGGCGTAATGTTCTTCTTTTACCATCACAGGCTTTTCTCTTGGGACCTTAGCGTATGGTACTTGCTGGCTTGTTTTATCATCACAGATTTTGCCTATTATGTGCTGCATTATGTGGATCACCGTTCCAGAGCATTCTGGGCAGTTCATATTACGCACCACAGTTCAGAATATTTTAACCTGACAACAGGATTCAGAAGTCCCGTATTACAGCCGCTTTACAGATATTTATATTTTTCACCGCTGGCATTTTTAGGATTCAATCCCTGGCATATTATGGTGGCATACGCCATCGGACAAGTGTATGGAACATGGGTACATACGCAGACTGTGAAGAGTATGGGATTCCTGGAATATATTCTGGTAACACCTTCTCATCACCGCGTACACCACGCATGTAATGTGAAATACCTGGATAAAAATATGGGAATGTGTCTCATTATCTGGGATAAAATATTTGGGACTTTCCAAAAAGAAGATCCGAATGTACCCGTGAAATATGGAATCTATCCAAAAATGCCGGATAACAGACCGGATACGGTATTATTTTATGAATGGAGAAAAATCTGGAAAGATCTGAAGCAGCCGGGATTAAAATTCACAGACAGAATCAATTATATCTTTAATTCCCCGGGATGGAGACATGACGGAACAGGAAAAACCGTAAGACAGTATCAGAAAGAGTATTTTGCAAGACAGGCACAAAAGAAAGAACAACAGCAAAATCAGAAAGAGCAGAAAACGGCTTAACTTCTGATTTAAAATCAATAGAAATCTAAGGGAAAAGCGGGCTGTTTCGGCCCGTTTTTCTATTTTTAGAATTGGCATTTTTCAAAGGCTATACAATATTTATATTCCGCAGCAATCCACACTCTCCCCTCAAACCCGCAGCCCACATCCCGAAACCCGCATCCCGCATCACATGCAAACCCTCCAACTCTCCAACTCACAATAAAACCTTATTTTTGTCTTATGAAAAAACTCCTTCTGATAGTTGCTCTTTTCGTTGGCCAATCTGCATTTTCCCAGCGGACTGATTTTCTGAAAATAAAAAAATACAGAGTTAATTACCTGGATGATAAGATTGAAGAAACTTCAGGACTGAATATTTTCAATGGAAAGCTGTATACATTCAATGACAGTGGAAATCCTGCCGAAATTTTTGAATTGGATAAAAAAAGTGGTGAAATTATCAGGACACTGAAAACCAATTTAATCAATACAGATTGGGAAGCGTTAACCAATGACGGAGAGAATTTTTATATCGGGGATTTCGGAAATAATACCGGAACAAGAAAGGATCTGACGATTTACAAAGTCCCATACGAACGTCTCGATGAGTCTAATGTCATTAAAATTCCCGGTTCGGAAAGAGCCCTCGATGGAACGAAAATTTTATTTTATTATCCTGAACAGACCGAATTTATTGCTAAAAACGCAAAGAACGATTTCGATGCAGAAGCAATGATTTACCTGAATGGAAAGCTGCACATATTTACCAAAGAATGGGCTTCAAAAACAACCACGCATTATATCGTAGATCCTGAAATCTCAGAAATGCAAAAAGCAGAAAAAATAGAAACCTATAAAACAGGCTTCGTGGTTACAGATGCTTCTTACTTTGATAAAAAGCTTTACTTAGTAGGATATACCAGGAAAACAGAAGTCTTTTTAGATATTTTTACAGAAACAGAACCCGGAATATTTTTTAAAGAAAAACCAAAGCATTATTACCTCGGGACTGCGCTTTCATTAGCACAGATTGAGGGAATAAGTGCAGATGAAACGGGAATTTATATTTCAGGGGAAAAGTTCAGATCTCCGTTGGGAACTACAAAACCTTCATTTTATTTTATCCCGAAAGAACAACTCAAAGATTAATTTGCCTTAAAATTGAGCGAAAAAAATTATCTTTGTGAGAATTAATAATTATTCACCCAGCATCGCAGATTGTGGCAAACATTGTAGAAGAGATTAAACGACCGATCAATGATGAAATGAAACTTTTTGAACAGAAGTTTTATGAGTCAATGCAGAGTAAAGTAGCTTTATTGGATAAAGTAACCCGTTTTATTGTTACCACCAAAGGAAAGCAGATGCGTCCTATGTTTGTGTTTCTTTGTGCCAAACTGGTGGGTGAGGTGACGGAAAAAACATACCGGGGTGCTTCAATGATCGAACTGATCCACACCGCTACTCTGGTACACGATGATGTGGTGGATGAAAGTTTTAAACGTCGTAATTTCTTTTCAATCAATGCACTGTGGAAAAATAAGATTGCAGTTTTGGTAGGAGACTATCTTTTGTCAAAATCAGTTTTACTATCTACAGACCACAAAGATTATGACCTGCTTGGAGTGATTTCCAGAACCATCCGTGAAATGTCTGAAGGAGAACTTCTTCAGCTGGAAAAGGCCAGAAAGCTGGATATTACGGAAGAGGTTTATTATGAAATTATCAGACAGAAAACAGCAACTCTGATTGCTGCGTGCTGTGAAATAGGAGTTCTTTCCAATAATGCGGATGAAGCTTTAGCCAAAAAGATGATGGATTTCGGCACTTATACCGGAATGGCATTTCAGATCAAAGATGACCTTTTCGATTATTTAAGTTCAAACGTCATCGGTAAGCCTGTTGGAATTGATATCAAAGAACAGAAAATGACGCTGCCTTTGATTCATACCTTGAAAATAGCGCCTGAAAAAGATAGAAAGTATTATTTCGATACCATAAAACGATATAATAACAATCCCAAACGTGTAAAAGAGCTGATTGAATTCGTGAAAAGCTCCGGTGGATTGGATTATGCCATTACAGTGATGAAAGAATTTCAACAGAAAGCTCAAAATATCCTGAATGAATTTCCGGATTCCGAAGCAAGAAAATCGCTGCATAGTATGCTGGATTATGTCATTGAAAGAAAATTCTGATATTAACGTTTTTTATCAGTTCTGATTTTTTTATTCTTCTATTTCCTTTAATCCCGCATGGTGTAACGGATCCATATTATTGAAAGAAAAATAACCCTATCTTCCAATAATTCAATGAGTTGTGATTATTTAGCTTTTTTGTAAGATTAAATTACTGTAAATTAACATTTTGCATTAATTAAGTAAAATAATTGCTAATAATTCATTGATTTTCAATATAAATTTTGTTTATTTGTCGTTAGAAAAAAACAACAAATAATGAAAAAAATTCAAACTATGATGATAGCATGTGCTATCAGTTCAAGCTTCATCGCGTACGCACAAGTGGGAATAGGTACTCAAAATCCCCAGACAACTTTTCATATTGACGGTTCTAAAGACAATCCTGCAACAGGAATTCCTTCTGTGGCTCAACAGGATAATGATTTCAGTGTAACTTCAGGTGCTAAAGTAGGGATTGGTACAGTTTCGCCCACTGAAAAATTGGATGTAGCGTCTGGAAATGCCCGTATCCGTAATATTAATTCGAATGTAGGTATCGGAGGAACCGACAGGGTGGTTGTAGCTGATGCTACCGGAATTCTGAAGACCATAGATTTTACAGCTTATTCACTGTTTCATGCGCGTTTGGCAGCGAACCAGAACATCAGTTCTTCTACGATCACGACATTATTATTCGCTGCACCGATAGCGACTTCCCCTTTCTATTCTTATAATACCGGAACTGGGGTGATGACTTTTAACCAGCCCGGAAATTATCTGGTAACGCTGCAGGCTAGTTTTACCAATATGCCCGCAGGAACACAGCTGCTCATTGGTATCAGACCTGTACCGGATGCGAATTATCTGGGAAGAGGAAGCCATTATAACGCAGTTGCTGCTTCGGGAACTGTAGGCGAACTGATGAATTATACAACCGTAGTTGTTGCACCTACAGCCGGATATCAGATCCGTTTTACGGCGGCGCCGAATCAGAATTCTACGATTATTTCGACAGAAACAGGATCTACAGGAAGTGGAAATGTTACCAATGTAACTGTTCAGAAGATCTGATTCTATTTTTACTTTAATCAAACTAAAGTGCTGTATATAGGTTTTCGGGAAACTGAAAATGTATGTACAGCACTTTTCTTTTTAAATTCAGAATCTGATAGTGATTCAGTATAAAAAATGAGAAAAGAGCTACTTAATGAATTCTTGTATTTACATGTAATTATCCTTATTTATTACCTTCGATTGTTTAATTAAGCGAAAAATTTAAATTAAATAATTTTCAGGGTTACAATGATAACGGCTAGAACTATACAAAATAAAGCGATTAAAAATAAATAATCCGCAATGTTCTCAAACGTGTATTCCCGCTTGCTATTCCTTGTTCTGATTGCCAGAAAGGAAAAGAAACAGCTGCAGGCAAAAAGAATACAGGCAAATCCTGCAAATTCGTCCAAATAGGTATGCTGACTGATTTTAGAGATTTTCAATGAGGTGATAATGAGTAAGGAAAATCCTAAAAGATTGCTGGAAGCATTCAAGATATGTGGTGATTTTTTTTCCATCTTTTACAATTTTTTTCAAAATAAAGCACAATTTTTTTTATTATCAAATTTTTAAAAAAGATTATTAAAAATTAAAATTAATTTAAAAAGTGTATATTAGCAAAATACTTGAAGATTAAAAACTTTTTTACTTAGCTATGCAAACAACCTATATTGAAACACAGCAAATATCCTTTCAAGATTTTAAAAATCAGATACTTGAAGACTACAGGTTAGGAAGGATCTCTCGTGAAATGTCTTATCTCGGAAGGAGAGAAGTACTCACAGGAAAGGCTAAATTTGGAATTTTTGGGGATGGAAAAGAACTTCCTCAGCTTGCAATGGCGAAAGTTTTCAGAAATGGAGACTTCCGTTCAGGATATTACAGGGATCAGACTTTTGCATTGGCAATAGATGCCTTGACAGTAGAAAGTTTCTTTGCGCAGATGTATGCAGATACCAGCGTGGAAAGGGAACCTGCTTCAGCGGGAAGACAGATGAACGGGCATTTCGCAACAAGAAGTTTACATGAAGACGGAAGCTGGAAAGATCTGACAGCTCAGAAAAATATTTCTTCCGATATTTCTCCTACAGCCGGACAGATGCCAAGATTATTGGGATTGGCTCAGGCTTCAACTATTTATAAAAGCGTAAAATTTGACGGTTCAGAAAAATTCTCAAGAGAAGGTAACGAAATTGCTTTCGGAACTATTGGGGATGCTTCTACAGCAGAAGGACATTTCTGGGAAACTCTGAATGCAGCATGTGCGCTTCAGGTTCCTATGATCGTTTCTATCTGGGATGACGGATACGGAATTTCAGTTCCTACGAAAAATCAGAGAGCAAAAGCTGATATCAGTGAAATGCTAAGTGGTTTCCAGAGAAAAGAAGGAGAAAACCAGGGATGTGAGATTATCCAGGTAAGAGCCTGGGATTATCCTGCATTATTGGATGCTTATGCTAAGGCAGAACATTTTGCAAGAACAGAAAGTGTACCGGTGGTAGTACACGTGGTAGACGTTACTCAGCCACAGGGACATTCTACATCCGGATCTCACGAAAGATATAAAAACGAAGAGCGTCTGGCATGGGAAGCTGAGTATGACGGGCTGGCGAAATTCAAAGAGTGGATACTGAACTATTCTATCGAAATTGACGGAAAAGAAGAAGTAATTGCTACTGCTGAAGAATTGGATGCTATCGACGACGAAGCGAAAAAAGCGGCAAAAACCGGACAGAAAACAGCCTGGGAAAATTATCAGAAAGCCATTTCAGAACTGATCCAGTCTATTTTACCTTTAGTAGAAAACCTTAAAGGACAGAATGCTGAAGTTGAAAATTATATCGCTCATTTTAACAAATTGGTTTCAAAAGCGAAGAAAGATATTTTCCATCTGGTTAGACAGACTTTACTGGCGACAAGAGGAACAAATTCTGCTGAAAGAAATCAATTGATGCAGAAGTACAATGAAGTATCTGCTGTTGAAAAAGACAACTATTCTTCTCACTTATATTCTCAGTCCCAATGGAAAGCTGAGAATGTTCAGGAAATCAAACCTGTATACTCTGACAGTTCCGAAGAGGTAGACGGAAGAGTAGTGATCAGAAACAATTTTGACAAAATTTTTGAAAAATATCCTGAAACTTTAATCTTTGGAGAAGATACCGGAAACATTGGTGATGTCAACCAGGGATTGGAAGGAATGCAGGAAAAGTACGGTGCTGTACGTATCGCTGATACGGGAATACGTGAAGCAACGATCCTTGGACAGGGAATTGGTATGGCGATGAGAGGTTTAAGACCCATTGCTGAAATCCAGTACTTAGACTATGTTCTTTACTGTTTACAGGGGATGAGTGATGATCTGGCAACGGTACATTACAGAACAAAAGGAGGTCAGAAAGCTCCGTTAATTATCAGAACAAGAGGTCACAGATTAGAAGGAATCTGGCATTCCGGTTCTCCAATGGCTGGTATTCTGAACCTTTCAAAAGGTATTTTGGTATTGGTTCCTAGAAACCTTACGAAAGCAGCAGGATTCTACAACACAATGCTTCAGGCTGACGAACCTGCTATCATCGTAGAATGTCTGAATGGATACAGATTAAAAGAAAAACAACCGGATAACTTAGGAGAATTTACTGTTCCTGTAGGGAAAATTGAAGTAACAAAAGAAGGAAAAGATGTTACTTTGGTCACTTACGGATCTACATGGAGAATTGTAACGGAAGCTGCTAATGAATTGGAAAAATTAGGAATTTCTGCAGAAGTGATTGATATTCAGTCGTTGATTCCTTTCGATTTATCTCACGAAATTGCTGAAAGTGTTAAGAAAACCAACAGATTAGTAGTGATTGATGAAGATGTGGAAGGAGGAACTACAGGATTTATCCTGCAACAGATCCTTGAAAAGCAAAAGGCATTCAGATATCTGGATTCAGATCCGTTGACGATCTCTGCCAATGATCACAGACCGGCATATGCAAGTGATGGTGATTATTTCAGTAAGCCGTCTGCAGACGATATGGTAGAAAAAATCTACGCTATGTTTAATGAAACAAATCCTCAGAAATATCCAGCGATATTCTAATCGGGATTTTAGATAAATTTAAAACCGCTTCCTTTTTGGGAGCGGTTTTTGTTTGCTAATCCTCTTCCGCCAAAGCAATCCTTAGTGTATTCAAAGTATTCATCAGCGTTATACTTGCCGTAAGTTCTACAATTTCCCGTTCTGTGAATTGCTTTGCAAGTTTTGCTTTAATTTCCAGCCAGTCATCTTTACCATAAGTGAGAGCTTCAGCCCAGCTTAAAACAAGCTTTTGTTGATCATTGAAGACATTGGTATGTTTCCAGCCCGGAAGTCTGTTGATGAGATCCTGTTCAAAGCCAAAATCAGAGAGTTCTTTAGCGTGATAACTGCAGCAATAGGCACATCCATTGATTTGAGACACACGCAGCTCCACCAAAGCGATCAGTTTTTTATCAATACCGGATTTTCTAATGCTGTTATGGGCTCTGTAGAGATTTCCAATGGTTTCTTTTGCAATTTCATTGTAATTCATAATGAATATTTTTCTGCAAATTTGCATCAGAAATAGTTTTGAAACTATATGCTTACATTTTGGTGATATACTTACCTTTTTGGAAGTGCTATCCAAGATAAAAGGCTATCAAACATTGACAGCCTTTTTATTTTTTACTTCCTCATTCAGAAAAGCACAGTCTTTATCTTCATGCTGTCCTTTCACCTGATATTTGGCTTCCCATTCCTCCAGTAAATAAAGAATAGGCAGCAGAGCCAATCCTTTTTCTGTAAGGGAATATTCTACTCGGGGAGGAAGTTCTTTAAACTCTTCACGGATCACCAATCCATCGGTTTCCATTTCTCTAAGCTGATCAGTCAGTACCTTTCTGGAAATGACATTAATGCGTACTGCCAGTTCTCCAAAACGTAACTTTCTGTCTTTAATCACCAGAACAATAATAGGCTTCCATTTGCTTCCCAAAGCGGCCATTGCCTTCCCTAAAGGACAGCTGTATTGCATTAATTCATTCTTTTTCATAGAGAGATCTTTATTTTAATATCATATGAAAATGTAGTTTCATATGTTACTTTGATGTTACTAATGTAAGTTACTGCGAAGTTACCACTATTTTTTTTATATAAGATACAAAAGTGAACTATTATTAGTTACTTTGTGTAACAATTATAAAATATAAATTTAAATATGAGCACATCATCATTATTTAAACCGTTCCAATACAAGAATTTACAGCTTAAAAATAGAATTGTAATGGCTCCAATGACCAGAGCACAGTCTGATAATGGAGTTCCCACTCAGAATATTGCAGATTATTATGGAAGAAGAGCTGCTTCAGAAGTAGGATTGATTCTTTCCGAAGGAACTGTGATCAACAGACCTGGATCAAAAAATATGCAGAATATCCCAGATTTCTATGGAACAGAAGCTTTGAATGGTTGGAAAAACGTCATTGATACTGTACATCAGAATGGAGGTAAAATGGGCCCTCAGATCTGGCATGTTGGAGATACAAGAATGTCAGAGGACTATCCGTTAGTTCCAATGGAAAAAGCTTCTACGATGACCATCGAAGATATCCAGGATACGATTGCACAGTTTGCAGCCTCTGCAAAGTCAGCGAAAGATCTTGGTTTCGACTGTATTGAAATTCATGGCGCTCACGGATACCTTATCGACCAGTTTTTCTGGGAAGTAACCAATACCAGAACTGACGAATACGGGGGTAAAACATTGAAAGAAAGAAGCAGATTTGCTGTAGAAGTAGTAAAAGCAATCAGAGCAGCAGTAGGAGAGGATTTTACGATTATTATCCGTCTTTCCCAGTGGAAGCAGCAGGATTATAAAACCAGACTGGCATTTACTCCAAACGAAATGGAAGACTGGTTATTACCATTAAAAGAAGCAGGGGTGGATATTTTCCACTGTTCACAGCGTCGCTTCTGGGAACCTGAATTTGAAGGTTCTGATTTAAACTTTGCAGGATGGGCCAAGAAAATTACCGGGCAACCAACTATTACCGTAGGTTCTGTAGGCTTAAACGGAGATTTTCTTAATGCTTTTGCAGGACAGGGAACAGAAAAAAGAGACCTTACAGAATTGATCAGAAGACTTGACAATGAAGAGTTTGATCTTGTTGCTGTAGGAAGAGCTATTTTACAGGATCACCAGTGGGTACAGAAGATCAAAGATGGCAATACAGAAGCTCTGCTTGACTTCTCAGCTGAGAGTATGGGCGTTTTATTTTAATATCAATTATGAATTGTGATTTCGTTTCGCGGTGGTTTTTTAACAGCATAATTTATTCATTTGCGAAAAGGAATTGACGATTCAATCTGGTATTAAATCAGCATAAATTCACTTTATTTTATATTTAATTTTCACCTATTTATTAAAGAACCCGCTCACAGAATTTTCATGAGCGGGTTTTAACAGATTTAAATATCTAAAACTGCCTTTAAATTGGCAGAAATGATTTCCTTATAAACCGATATTCTTGGTCGGTTTCAATTGTTTTAAGATGCTTTTCGGGATGGCATTTTTGTGAACAAGAATTGCTGTTGATTTGTATTCAACATAAGGTCTTGTTACATAAATATATCCGGCAAAATCATTGGTTACACCCCATGAATTTTTTACCATATAATATTCTTTACCAGTCTGGTCTTTTGCCAGACCTACGATATGCATACCATGGTCATCCGTTGTAGAAAGATTATTAAGTGCTTTCTGACGCATGTCTTCAGTGATGCTTTTATCCTTTTTAGGCTCTGTAAATAAAGTCTGCTTGTTCTCAGCAGTAATCTGGTCAAGATCCATGTCCGGAACATAAGCTACCCCGTTTTTGTAAGAGAAATAAGGCTCAGAAACATCCGTTGCCCAACCTACAGAATATCCTTTATTTACAGCGTTATCAATAATTGCAGTAAGATCTTTCATCGGAACATTCCAGTCAGAATCGTGGCTCCAGTTATCAGGAATCGGAACTACAAATTTCTGAAAATATGGATAATCTTTATAGGAAGATAATTCTACATAATCTTCAGGATTGATTCCTACAACTTCTTTAGCAAATGTTTTCGGAGTATAGTTTTTCCCTTCGTAAGTGAAGTTGGCAGGTACTTTTCCCAAATATTCATCAAGAATAGCATCTACAGAATCCATCCAGTTATCGGTCAGTTTTCCTTTTGAAGAAGCCTGAACAAGGCTGTCAAGAACCGGCTTCAGTTTTCCTTGCATTTCTTTGAAGTTATTCGTAGTCTGTCCGGCTTTTAATCCTGTGTAAACATCCTGAGGAACTGCTCCGTACTTTTTGTACATATTGATTACGTCGTGAAGTTCTCCTCCGTCACCCCAGCTGATAGCACCATTATTCAAAACATATAATTTGGCTTTATCGTGGTAAGAATTTCTTGCTGTAAAGATCTCAGCAAGATCTACAGGTTTTTTGCCCATTCTCTGCATTTCAGATTCAAGGAAAGAGTTTCCGGAGTAGCTCCAGCAAGTTCCTGATGAACCCTGGTTCTTTACAGAAGTCGCACCTACGTCCTTTAACGTTGTGAACTGAAAATTAGCATTTTGTGATTGGTTGTTTTTTAACTTGTTGATTAAGTCATCTTGGGCAAACATCATACTTCCTGCAGACAAAACAAAAAGTAATGATGCAATTTTGGCATTTTTCATTACTATAAAAAGATTATTTGTATTAATAGTCGTTGATAATAGAGATTTGTTACACAAGGAAAAGTTAAATTTGAAATTAAAAAAAGACTCAAAAGAAGTAAGAAGTTGCTTTATAATTTTATTTTTTAATTATTTTCTTAAAAAAGTTGATCATGTTTCCAACCCTTTCAAAAGTTTCCGCATCTATCATAGTATAACTCCTGACTATGGAACAAGAATTATTATTGGAATGCCAGCGTAGCAACCGCAATGCCCAGCGGAAGGTTTACGAGAAAATGGCGGGCAGACTCTACGCAGTCTGCAGACGCTATCTGAAAAACGACGAAGATATAGAAGAAGTATTGGCTGATACATTCTATAAAATCTTTACGAAAATTACTCAGCTTCAGAATCCCGAAACTTTTGAAGCATGGGCAAGAAAGATAGCGGTAAACGAATGCCTGCAGAAGTTGAGATCAGATAAAGGACTGTTTATTTCCCTGGAAGAAAATTTCACTGATCATTCTGAAGGAACTACAGAAAACCTTTCTCTGGAAAAAGATATTCTGAGCTTACTGAACTTTCTTCCTGAAGGCTGCAGAGCCATCTTTAATCTTTTTGCTATTGAAGGATATCCTCATAAAGAAATAGCGGCGATGCTTTCCATCAGTGAGGGAACATCAAAATCCCAGCTCAATTTTGCAAGGAAAAAGCTGCAGGAACTTCTCGTAAATCAAAACATTTAAACTTTTACAACAATGGAAAATAATCATATAGATCAACAATTCAATGAAGCTTCCAGACTTTCAGAAGAGCCAGCTGTTTTTCCTGGTTTTGAGAAAGTATGGGATAAAATTGAAGAGAAATTAGATAAAAAAGAAGATAAAAAGAAAACAATTCCACTTTGGCTGCCGTATGGTATTGCCGCAAGTTTGATGATTGGTCTTGGGGCCTTTTACTTTATGAATAAAAAAGAGGTTGCAGAGCCTTCACAACCTGTAATAACAGAAAATAAAGGGTCAAACGTTCCTGGTAATAAAGTTGATATTGCAAAAATAGACAGCCTTACAAAACAGAATATCCAGAAAGAGAAAAATAGTGTTAAGCCGGTAGAAAAACTGGCAATTAATACACTGCCAACTCATACTCAATATCCTGTGGGATTTCCTCAGAAAACATTGCCCAATCCCGTGTTTTCAGAAAAAGAGAAAAATGATACTTTATATAGTGATAGAAAAGTAGATTATATCTATTCAGGGCAACGCAAAGATACCAATGCCGTTAAGAGTATTGAAGAAGTGGTAGTGATGGGATATTCAAAAACAGTTAAAAGTAAGACTGTTTCATCTGCTTCCACTGTGATGATTGCTTCCACAGACAAAACTTCTGCACATGCTCCGGTTGCAATATCTTCATTGGCAGGAAGTGTTGCCGGAATAGAAGTAACCACTGGAATTAAAAAACGTGATGAAATATCAATCAGAGGAGCAAAAAGTATTGATGGCCATTCTACGAACCCTTTATATATTGTTGATGGAATATTATCAGGCAGAGAATCTGGATTTTTAAATATCCTTGATCCTAAAAAAATAAAAGAATTAAAAGTACTGAAAGGTCTTGAAGCTACTGCGCTGTATGGAAGCAAAGCTAATAACGGAGTTGTTGTCATCACCACGAATGGATTATCTAAAGAAGAAATAGAAAAACTTAAAAAAGTTTCTTCAGAAAGTAAAGAGAAAATACTAAAAGAACCTGAAGAACCTGAAAAAGTACTTCCGAAAGCAGGCCAGCTCACAGCAGGAGAAGTTAACGATTTTTCTAAGTGGGATTATTGGAAAGATATTGCAGTTCCTACTCTGGATCAGTATAAAAATACATGGAAGTTCTTCCCTGATAAAAGGGTTTCAGTTCAGTTGGTCAATCAAGACAGAAAACCGGTAATAGGGGAGAAAATAAAACTATTGGATGATAAGAAAAATATTATCTGGGAAGCCGTTTCAGATAATCTGGGCAATGTGGAATTATGGATATCACCGATGACTGATGAAAACTCAGATTCTCAGAAATATTATTTATCTGATGGTTCTGGGCAGATCATCAGTAGTAATCTCAGAACCTTTAAAAATGGACAAAACCTGATTATTCTTGATAAACACTGTCTGCAAAAGCGTGTATTAGATCTTGCTTTCGTAGTGGATGCTACCGGTTCTATGGGGGATGAGATTTCTTATCTTCAGTCTGAACTTTTGGATGTGTTGAAAAAGATCGAAGGACAGCTTAAGAATACAACGGTAAGATATGGATCAGTTTTTTACAGAGATCAGGGAGATGAATATGTAACCCGGAAGTTTGATTTTTCAGACAAAGCAGAAGACCTTGTAGGATTTATTAAAAAACAGATGGCCGGCGGTGGCGGCGATACGCCGGAAGCTGTTGTAGAAGCACTAAAAGTTTCCGTTGATGAGCTGAAGTGGAGTGATGAAAATTCTACTAAAATAATGTTTTTAATTCTGGATGCTCCTCCGCACCATTCAGAACAGAATATAAAGGAACTTTATAGTACAATAAAGGCTGCCGCAAAGAAAGGAATTACCATTATTCCACTGGCAGCCAGTGATACCGATAAACAAACGGAATATCTGATGCGTACATTTGCTTTACTCACCAATGGAACCTATACGTTCCTTACAGATGACAGTGGAATAGGAAACAGCCATATCAAACCTACCATAGATTCTTATGAAGTTGAAAAACTGAATGATTTACTATTAAGATTAATCCTTCAGAGAGCTGTTTTGCCAGAATGCAGCGCAGGAATTTCAAATGATAACATCAACAAAAAAATGGAAAAAGAAATTGACAGTCAGGTTGAGAGTAAAACTGTACTATTTCCAAATCCTACAAAAGGTCAGCTGCAGATAAAAACAAGAAAACCAATTGAAGAACTGTTTATCTATGATCTTGCCGGAAAGATTATTATGAGAAAAGAAAAACTGCCGGAAGGTAAAAATACAATTGATTTAACTTCTTATCCTCAAGGGATTTATCTAGTACGTATTCATACTAATGATCTGTGGGAGACATTTAAGATCATTAAAAATTAACTGTCTTTTTTATTTAAGGAATAAGTTTTATTTAACAATTATTAACAGGTTTGAATTTATTTTAATAATTTCCTGTCGAAATTTTTAAAGATGAAAAAAATTGTAATAACCATGCTAGGGCTTGTTGCATTGACAAGCTGTAAAACTCAAAAAAATACTGAAATGTCCAAGGAGACAAAGACTTACAGTGTCAGGAAAGATAAGGATCAGGATGGAATTCCTAATCAATTGGATAAATGCCCTGATATTGCCGGTCCGGTAGAAAATGAAGGCTGTCCGTGGGTAGAGTCGGATGGAGACGGTGTTATTGATAAAGATGACGCATGTCCTACAGTGGCAGGACCTCCTGAAAATAATGGCTGTCCATGGCCGGACACAGATGGAGATGGTATTTTGGACAAAGATGATGCCTGTCCTACGGTTCCGGGATTACCGGAATATAATGGCTGCCCAAAACCGAAGTCAGTGACCGCAATGGAAGTAGAACGTTCCATAAAATTCCCTGAATCAGGAAGAGTGTACGACCATCAGGTAGGTGATAAAAAGAATATTAAAAAGCCTACAAAAAAGGCAGATCAGGATATTGATTATAACAATGAAGAATATGCAGCGTTAGTTGAAAATGCATTTGAATTAACCCGTAATCAACCTGTTTCTACATTTTCCATTGATGTAGATAATGCTTCCTATTCCAATGTCAGAAGAATGATCAGTTACGGAGGTAAGGTTGATAAAAACTCAGTGAGAGTAGAAGAGATGATCAATTATTTTAAATATGATTATCTTCAACCCGCAAATGGCGATCCTTTTTCAATTAATACAGAATACAGTGCATCTCCATGGAATCCTAAACATAAATTGCTCAAAATAGGACTTCAGGGGAAAAATATTCCGATGGATCGTCTGCCTGCTTCCAATATTGTTTTTCTTATTGATGTTTCAGGTTCAATGAGTGAGGAAAATAAACTGCCATTGCTGAAGTCTTCTCTTAAAGTTTTACTGAACCAGCTCAGACCTAAGGATAAAGTTGGGATTGTAGTATATGCCGGTAGTGCAGGAATGGTACTTCCCCCAACGTCAGCAGGTGAAAAAGAAAAAATAATTCAGGCACTAGATAAGCTTGAGGCAGGAGGAAGTACAGCGGGAGGAGAAGGAATTGAACTGGCCTATAAACTAGCGAAGCAAAACTTTATAAAAGGAGGAAATAACAGAGTTGTTCTGGCAACAGACGGTGATTTTAATGTGGGAGCTTCTTCTACCACTGATATTGAAACATTGATCACAGAAAAAAGGAAAACCGGGATTTTCCTTACCTGCCTCGGCTATGGAATGGGAAATTACAAAGACAATACCATGGAAATTCTGGCGGACAAAGGAAACGGAAATTATGCTTATATTGATAATATGCAGGAAGCCAATAAATTCCTGGGAAGAGAATTTGCCGGAAACATTTATACCATTGCCAAAGATGTAAAAGTGCAGATTGAATTTAATCCTAAATATGTAAAATCATACCGACTGATCGGCTATGAAAACAGAAAACTGAGAAATGAAGACTTTATAAATGATAAGATTGATGCAGGAGAACTAGGAAGCGGACATACAGTAACTGCTTTATATGAAGTGATCCCGGCCAACGTAGATTCTGAATTTATCCCAAAAGAAACAAAATTGAAATACTCTGAAATTTCTAAAAAGAAGAACTTTGGAGATGAAATGGCAACGGTAAAGTTCAGATACAAAAAACCTGATGGAGATAAAAGCATTGAGACAACTAAAGTTATTAAAAAAGAAAATAAATCTTCAGTAAGTCCGGATTTTAAATTTGCATCTTCCGTAGCCTGGTTCGGGTTGGTATTAAGAAACTCAGAACTGATTACAAAAAAAGATCTTTCCGATATTGAAAACCTTGCTAAACAGGGAAAAAGTAAGGATGAAGAAGGCTATCGTTCAGAATTTATAAGGCTGATAGAGAGCTATAAAACAATTCAAAAATAATTCATAAAAAAAGAAATTTCCCCGGAAATTTCTTTTTTTATATTTTTAAGCATACTAATAATTGATGAAAAAGAATTATTTGCTGTTATTGCCATTTACGATTACCTTATTACAGGCACAAAATTCACAATTGTACTATTCCGGAAAATTTTTAACATCTAAGGATAAAGAACACAACTTTTTAAAGGTTTATAATAAAAACAGTGGTATTTATGAACTGACTGATGAAAAGGGATTTGCCATTATTGCAGCTAAACCTTATGATACCCTAGTGTGGAACCAGGGGAAAAATACCCATGTTATTTCTTCTTATGAACTCAGGGAATTAAAAACAATTCTGGAAAATCAGACAGGAAGTAAAAGTGTAGAAAATGTTTACAGTAAAGCCTATGACAGTCTTGTTTCAAAGGAGATTAAAGACGATTTCAGTATTGAAAAAACCAAAACCCGACTCAGTAAAAGATCACATTCTTATTTTGATAAAATAAGAAAATTAAAGCAGAAGAATGATAGTGTTTATGTTTTAAAAAGGATCAATAAGACAACATTGCTCTTTAACGGAAGCTTTACCACATCTTTTGATATTAAAAGCAGGAATGCTGTTCCGGGGACTCAAAATAAGTATGTCCAGGGAAGATCTGAAAATGGAAACCTTGTTTGGAAAGGCCCTGAAACGAATGAAATGTTCAGTTTTGGACCAGCGCTATCTACCCTTGGATTTAATGGATTACCTTATGAGTACGATCAGAATGGAAAACTGATTCCGTGGATTAATGGACTTCAGCGTGCAAAAAGATATGATAATAACCTCTTTAGAACAACGGTAGGTTATAATAACCAGTTGAATGTAAATGCTTTTATACAACAGGGTAACAATGAAAAACTCCGTCTTGCACTGAATCTGGGGCAGCAAAAGAACCAGATGTATTTTATTGATCAGTTTGATATTACCAATACCCTTAAAGCAAAGCTGAATGCAGATTTGGGTAGATATTACATTAATCTTGCTTTTAACTACGAAGAAGATAAAGCTACGAATACCAATAGAATAGGACTGTTCAACAGAGCTTACCAAAACTCATTGTTAACGCCGGTTTCTTTTTCAAATGAACAAAATACTCTCCTGAATAACGGTTCGCAGAGAAGCTACAGCAAATATGCAGACAATCCTTCTTTCCTTTTTGAGCAGGATAGCCAATACCGCTATAAGAATCGGGACAGACAGTTGAGTCTCAGCGTAGCGAAAGACTGGGATCAGTTTAAACTGAATATTACTCAGTCCTATGAAAGTATTACTACCTGGAATCAGGACCAATATAAACCTTCTACTTATGGTTTCATCAGCGGTGTATCGAATGAAAGGATTCAAAACAACAACTCCTATCATTCCAATATACAGGGCTCTTATTCATTGGGAAACTATGACTTTAGAAATACTTTCAGCCTGAATTTTATTTTAAATGACAAAAAATCCGACATTTATAACAGCCTGACCCATCAAAGATATCTCTATCAGAGAACTTCACAGGATCATATTTTTAATTATAATATGAACATCCGCGATTATGATTTCGAAGCAGGTCTTAATCTTGGAAATTCATTTTATATCTCTAATACTTCTATTAAAAATAATTATTGGCTTCCAAAGGCTAACTTTTATCTGAAGTTCAATGAGATCTTCAATTGGTATAATTACAATTTTAAATTATTTGGAAGCTATACACAATTAGGCTCCGAGCCGGAAATTATAAGATCCTATGCTTCGTATTCTACTACTTTGCTGAAGGCGGAAAATTACAATCAATACTTTCCGGTGCAGGAAGTAGAAAGCTTCCGGGGTTTATCTAATATTAATACACAGGAATGGAAAATTGGAGCCAGGCTGAATCTTGGGTATAAAATAAGTGTAGATGGAGAATATTTTAATAAAAAGAATACTGACGATATATTTCCTGTCTTTGAAAACAATCAGCTGAGGTTAAAGAATGTAGCAGATCATACCTACAGCGGATATGAATTCAATTTTGCTTACGAACGATTACGTCTGGGATACGATATGTATACCACCCATAAAGTTTCCTTTTTCAAATATAAAGATATTGTAGACCGGATAGCTCCGGGATATCAGGATCTGACGGTTTCAGGATTCAAAGATATTTATAAAACACTATCAGAAGGTCAGGTTTTGGGTGCTGTGATGGGCAGTTACTTTGAAAGAAATGCAGCCGGACAACTGATCATTGATGAGTTCGGTTTTCCTGAAAAAGCAGACGGAATGAAAATTATTGCAGATCCTACACCGGATTTTGTGATGAAATTCAACCACAGTTTTGCCTATAAAAACTGGTCCTTAGATATCAATTGGGAATGGAAAAAAGGAGGCCACCTTTGGAACGGGACACAGGCGGTTCTCGATTACTACGGTCGTTCTTACGGCTCAGGAGAAGAAAGGAACATCAAAAATTATATTTTCGAAGGTGTACAGGCCAATGGAACTGTCAACCAGATTCCTGTGGATTTCTATGATCCCAACCAGAATGTTATGGAAAACAGGTGGTCGAGGTACGGTTATTTAGGCATGGCTGAAAATTATGTTCAAAAGGCAGATTATATAAGAATCAACAATATATCCGTTTCCTCAGATTTCCCGATTAACAACAGTAAACAGAATCTTAAACTGACTTTTTATGTAAACAATGTCATGCTCTGGCAGGCTAATAATGGGGTAGATCCCAACCAGAATTTCTACGATATGAGCAATGGAAGAGGATTGGATTTTTTTAATCTTCCTTCCTTTAAAACATTTGGCTGTATTGTTTCACTTAAATTTTAACTCATGAATCTCAAGTTTATATCCACCTATATCATCCTGCTGTGCTTATTGTTTTCAGCCTTTTCTGTGAAAGGCCAGCAACCATTTCAGGACTTTGAAAAAGAAAAAACCTACATTCAGACCAATCATGTTTTTTATAAACCTGGGGAGCAAATGTATTTTAAAATATATGTGGTAAAAGGAAACAATAATTTACCGGTCGAAGAAAGCAGAGTCGTAAATTTCGAAATAACAGACCCTGCAGGAAGTGTTGTGAAAAAATTGAAATATGAAATTACCAATGGATACGCCGTGGGAGATTTCTATTTTGCTGAAGATATGAAGGGTGGCATCTATAAAATCAGAGCTTTTACCAACTGGATGCAGAACGAAGAAGGGAAAAATACCTTCGAAAAAGAAATTACCCTCCAGAAAATTGTATCTCCAAGAATTTTAATGAAACTGGATTTTCCTAAAAAAGGATATGGCCCTGGGGATGAGGTAAGTGCTGATTTTTCAATGAGAAGTCTTAGCAATCTTCCGATTCCTTTTTATGAAGCAGATTACACCGTAATGCACAACGGAGAAACCGTTTCAGAAGGAAAACTCATTACGGATAAAGAAGGCAAAAAACTGTTGACCTTTAAGCTTCCTGAAGTTTTGAAATCCTCTGATGCTCTTTTGAATATCAAAGTGAATTTTGACGGATTTACCGAATCCATCTCCAGAAATATTCCTGTTGTCCTGAATAATCTGGATGTAAAATTCTTACCGGAAGGCGGAACTTTTGTCAATGGAATAGAACAGAATATCGCTTTTAAAATTCTGGATGAGTTTGAAAAACCTGTAGATGCTGTTCTGGCAGTTTACAATCAGAATCACGTAAAAATAAAAGAAATTTCAGCCTATAATTTCGGAATGGGAAACTTCTGGTTTACGCCTACAATAGGAGAAACTTATTATGCAAAAGTTGTAAAACCGGAAAATATTACCCAGACTTTTAATCTCCCGGTAGCAAAAAATGAAGGACTGGTTTTGAATATTCGGAATGAAAATAAAAACCTGAATGTTACCATCGTTTCCACCCGGGAAAAAACAATTACCCTGCAGGGAAGTTTCCGTGGAAAAGACGTTTACAGCAAAATTATTTCGCTGAAAAAAGGAATAAATTCTTTAGAAATTGCAGAAAAAGATTTCCCCACAGGAATCTGTAGGTTTACCATTCTGGAAAACAGTATGCCACTTGCAGAAAGGATTGTTTTTACCAATAAAGTAAACCAGCTGAATATAAAAGTTACCCCTGTAAAGCAACATTATCTTCCAAGGGAAAAAGTAATGCTGAATATTGAAACTACCGATGAAAATAATAAACCTGTTCCCGCTAATCTTGGAATAAGTGTGGTAGATGATAAGCTATGGACTTATGCCGATGATAAACAGAATCATATTATTTCCTGGCTTTTGATGGACTCTGAGCTCAAAGGGAAAATTGAAAAGCCTCAGTTTTATTTCGATAAAAAAGAAGAAAAAGCAGATAAAAGCTTAGATCTTGTGATGCTGACAAACGGTTACCGATATTTTGAGCCTATTCCGGAAATTGTGAAGAGCAATAAATACAAATATCTTCCTGAAAAGAAAAACACAATCTATGGCGTGGTAGAAGATGAAAACAAAAAACCGGTGAAAGCAGATGTTTTTCTTTTGGACACCTATAATAAAAAGATCCTCAAACAGACTGTTGCTGAAAACGGGAAGTTTTATTTTTCGGATTTAAATGCAAATAATTCTTATAAAATTATTGCAAAGTCTTTTCAGCCTAAACATCAGATGAAAATCAGAATTCTGTCTTATAATCTGGATATTAATCCTTTAGTAAAACAGAAACTTACCCATATAGACGTAGAAGAAATTGTAAAGGAAGCTGAAAGAAAAGAAGAAGTAAAAAAAGAAAACAGAAACAATACCAGTCAGCTGAATAATCCCGGCAGATCAAAAACCGATACCATCAGTAAAAATAAGAGTATTGAAGAAGTAATTGTTGTGGGGTACGGGGTAAAGAAAGATCAATTAACGGTTGCTTCTACCACAGTTTCTTCTTCTATGGAAATGCAGAATGCCAGCGTAACTTCTATGTTGAGTGGAAAAGTAGCAGGATTAGTTATAACAGGTACCGGACAGTCGGGGACAGGAGAACAGATCAATATCAGAGGAACGGCCTCTATTACCAATAAGAACCCTCTATTCATTGTGGATGGTATTCCTGTCGAAAACTTTAATACGACGATTAATCCAAATGATATCAACAGTATTACCGTTTTGAAAGATGCTGCGGCTACCGCTATTTACGGAAGCAGAGCTGTGAATGGAGTAGTGATCGTCAACTCATCCAAAAATAGAAAATCAGAAATAAGTTTTGATATTACCCCGAAATCTTACCTTGCCATAGAAACCGTGCCTTATGGAAAACTAATAGCATATGAGGGGGCAAGAGAATTCGTTTATCCTGAGTATAAATCCACCAGTACCTCTTACCGTTTTGATTACAGAGAAGCGCTTTACTGGAATCCCGTAGTAGAAACCGATAAAAGCGGAAAAGCAAAAGTAGAGTTTTATAATTCAGATGCGAATTCCACTTTCAGAATTATGACAGAAGGAATTGCCGCATCAGGACTTTTGGGAAGAGATGAAACAACATATGCTGCCCAGAGTCTGATTTCGATAGATACTAAAATTCCTCAGTACCTGACGAGAACAGACCAGATGACAATTCCTGTGGTGATTAAAAATAATTCTTCTGAAACGCGTAAAATGACCATGGACGTTATTGTACCGAACCATGTGAAACTCATCAGTTCTGATAGTCTTATCACTCTGAAACCATTAGAATCAGGAAGATTATTTGTGAAAATACAGGCTGATGAGACTGTGAATTCTGATATTCAGTTTTCAGTGAGATCAGGAGATTTCAGAGAGACAATGATTCTTCCGTTTAAAGTAGAAGAAAAAGGATTTCTCCATCAGTTTTCCATCATTAATAATAAAACAGAAGATCTCAAAATCAATATTCCGGAGTATATCAACGGAAGTCTGTATTCGTCCTATTATGTATTTGAAAGTACGGCTCTGAAGATGTTTGGAGACATAGAGCAACTTAAAAAGGAACCTCATGGATGTTTTGAACAGCTTTCCTCAACAGTATATCCTAACATTTTTATTCTTGATTATTTAAAATCAAATAAAAAAATAGACACCGCGACTGAAAATCTGGTGATAAAAAACCTGAGAAAAGGCTTCCAGAAGTTGCTGAGTTATAAAAATAAAGACGGAGGTTTCGGATATTTCAGCTCCGCAGAATCAGATGTTGCCCTTTCAGCATTCGCATTACTGGAATTTACGGAGTTAAAGAAGTATGTGAACCCGGATACTAAGCTCATCCAGGGACTTTCCTCATTTATTTTGTCAAAAAAGAATGCAAACGGATTATTCGAAGTAAGAAAACCCTATGAGTCCCAAAAAGACTTTTCTGAATTTTCCTGGTCGAGAAATATGTATGTTGTATATGCTTTATCCAAACTGGGCTTTAAAAATGAAATTGAAGATTCCTTTCAGGTAATGCTGAAAAGAGCTTTGGCTACGAAAGATTCTTATCAATTGGCTTTACTTGCTAATGCAGCAGCATATCTGGGGAAACAAAAAGAATATGACGATATGATAGACATTCTGGACAAACAATATGAAACAAAGAAGGTAAAATCTGAAGTTACTTTTACGGGTTCATGGGGAATGTCTGCAGATGCAGAAACACTTTCGTTATATATAATGGCACTTCAGAAAGATGAGAAACTTAATCAGTTGAAAATCGCTGAAGCAGTTGATCAGCTTATTGGTTTGAATGGCTATTTCGGATTCGGATCTACGCAGGCCACAACACTGGCAATCCAGGCATTATCTGATTTTTTCTCTAAAAATGATAAGTTGTATGGAACTGAAAAACCGCTGATTACCATTAATAAAGCACAAACCTTACCTATGATAAGTACTTCATCAGCGTTTAAAGCCGGAGAAAATACGATTAATATTCATTATCCAAATAAGAATGGACTGCCTTATAAGCTGGAATATCAATATTACACGCTTCAGGCTCCGGAAAGCAAGGATATTCCTCTTACCATGGAGACCAAATTAAAATCCGGAATATCAAAAACAGGGGAGACCAGGAGAATGACCATTACTGTAAAAAATAAAATAAACGGTGAATTGCCGATGACCATAGCAAAGATTGGTATCCCGGCAGGACTGACGCTGCAAAATGCCTTATTGAAAGATATGGTTGATAAAAAACAGGTTTCTTACTATGAAATTTTCGATAACTATCTGGTTTTATACTGGGAACATTTCAATGCAGAGGAAACAAAGACTATTAATCTTGATCTCAAAGTAGAATTTGCCGGAACGTATACAGGAAAATCGAGTAACGTATATCTGTATTATATGCCGGAAGCAAAATATTGGAACCAAGGGATTACAACCAGTATTGAACCTTAATTTTTATAAACTGAAACAGACATCTATTGATCCTTGTCAAGGTTTTAAACCTTGGCAAGGATCATTAAAAATCTTTTTAAAAGAAATAACCTTAAATTAATTTTCAAAAATTATTGAAAATTCAAAAAATATAATTACATTTGTTACAGAAATTAAAAAAGGAAACAAGATGCAACTTTCAGAAGCCAAAGAAAAATACATTCAGACCTGGGGAACCTTTGCTACCAATTGGGGAATCAACCGTACGATGGCACAGGTGCATGCATTGCTTCTGGCGAGCGGAAAACCTCTTTCTACAGATGAAGTCATGGAACAACTGGAGATTTCAAGAGGAAATGCCAATATGAATCTACGTGCTTTGATAGACTGGGGCATCGTAAAAAAGGAATTTGTAAAAGGCGACCGTAAAGAATATTTTGTAGCTGAAAAAGATGTCTGGTATCTGTTCAAACAAATTACCAAAGAAAGAAGAAAAAGAGAGATTGAACCTGTGATTTCCTTTCTTGAAGAGTTAAAAAATATTGAGGATAAAGATTCGGAAGAAGCGCAGGAATTTATCAAGCTGATGAATGATTTCAGTTCTGTCACCGGAAAAATCAATAACATCATGGATCTGGCGATAAAAAGTGATGACCACTGGCTGGTAGGGAAGATTACCAATCTGTTGAAATAAAAATAAAGAGGGTGAAAATCCTTTTTTATTTCAATATAATTTTCAAAAATTACTGAAAATATAAAATTAATAATAATTATGAAAAATTTAATCATTCACTTATTCCTGATTATTTATTTCAGAAGAAAAGGATCACTTTAAAACCATTGCTGCCATGAAAACATTTGCAAAATATGATTATTACATTCAGTTATTCTTTATAATAATTGGGCCTCAGGCTTTTATATTGGGTGGTTTGTCTGGATTTGTTCTGTTTTATTTTATAGTAGGAATTCCTCAATTGGTAAGTTTCCTGATCAAACTGTTTTTCAAAACAAAAAAGTCAGCATTGTATATCGCGTATGGAATTGTAATAGTACCGGTCTGGATTATTGTAACCATCTTGTTTACAGAGAAACACATCAATGATTTTTTTGGATATGTTTTAATGGCCGCTCTTTTATATAGTCCTGTGATGGCAGTGGCGTATGTTTATGACTGTTATACTATTTATCAACCTTATCAATCACAATTATGAAAACGCTCAAAAACCACACATTAATCTACGACAATGAATGTCCTATGTGCAATCTCTACTCCAAAGGTTTTACTAAATGCGGAATGCTGGATGCAGATGGAAGAGAAGCCTTTACAGAAATCACATTGAGAAATAAAATCCTGATAGACTTCAACCGTGCGAAAAATGAAATTGCTCTGGTAGATCACAACAAAAATGAAGTCGTTTACGGATTAGACAGTCTGCTCCTCATCATTGGAAACTCTTTTCCATTGTTGGCAAAAATTGCACGGACAGAACCTCTGTATTGGTTTTTTCAAAAACTGTATTCTTTCGTTTCTTATAACAGGAAACAGATCATTCCTTCCTCAAAAGACTATACAGAACAATCCTGTGTTCCGGATTTTAATCTGAAATACAGAATGGCATACATCAGTTTTGTTGTTATTTTTTCAGCATGTATCCTAAGTATATTTTCCGGTAAACTGAACTTGAATTTAGAGAGGAATTTCGTGAGAGAATTTGCCGTTTGCTTTGGCCAGATCCTTTGGCAGATTATCTTTTTAAAAGCTTATGTCAAAGATAAAATCTGGGATTATCTCGGAAATATGATGACTGTTTCGTTAATCGGAACTTTACTGTTAATTCCTGCGCTGATGACCAGTTTTGCTCCTGTTTTTTATATGATCTATTTTGGAATTGTAGTATTGATCATGTTTGTGGAACATATCAGGAGATGTAGAATACTAAAGCTAAATTTTCTTCCTACCATTTCATGGATATTATTTAGAATAACAGCGCTAACAATCATTTTTCTGGCCACTTGGAAATAAAATATAACAAGCCAAAACGTTTTAAAAATGTCAACCATCTATTTAAACACAGTCATTAAAGCAGATATTCACTATGTTTTTGATCTGGCAAGAAATATCGATCTGCATCAGCAATCCACTTCTAAGTCTCATGAAAAAGCCATTGGAGGACGTACCTCTGGATTGATTGAAGAAAACGAAACCGTAACCTGGCGGGCAAAACATCTGGGAGTTTATCAAAATCTCACCACGAAAATTATCAGCATGGAAAAACCGTTTCAGTTTATTGATGTTATGCAGGAAGGAGCCTTCAAATCCATGCGCCACCGACATATTTTTAAATCCGTAAATGGGAATACCCTGATGACAGATATTTTCGAGTTTGAATCTCCGCTGGGTATTTTAGGGAAATTATTTAACTCAATTTTTCTTAAAGGATATCTAAGGAAATTTTTACTCAGAAGAAATGAAATGATCAAAACTATTGCAGAATCTTCTGTCCGTGACGGGATTGCGATTTTTTAACCTTAAAAACAACGTTATGAACTTTTTAAAAGCAGAATGGCGAAAGTTGGCCATCATCAATTACGAAATCAATCCTGAAGTTTTGCTGCCCTATCTTCCAAAAGGAACAGAGCTCGATTTTTATAAAGGCAGATGCTATGTAAGCTTGGTGGGATTTATGTTTTTAAATACCAGGCTGTTAGGCCTTCCTATTCCCTTTCACCGGAATTTTGAAGAAGTGAATCTAAGGTTTTACGTCAAGAAAAAAGAAAAAGGCATCTGGAAAAGAGGAGTGGTGTTTATCAAAGAAATTGTTCCCAAACCTGCATTAAGCCTGGTCGCCAATGCTGTTTACAAGGAAAACTATCACACGATGAAGATGAAAAATCAGATGGAAAAAGGAGAGGATGAACTGCTGATCCGTTATTCATGGAAAGATAAAAACTGGCATTCTATTCAGATTAAGGCTGGAAATACAGCAAAACCAATGGAGGAAAACTCAGAATTTGAATTTATCACAGAACACTATTTTGGCTTTACAAAAAAGGAAAATACAACCTCCGAATACGAAGTATGTCATCCGAAATGGGAATGCTACAGCATAAAAGAATATGAGCTGGAGGTAGATTTTCAAAAAATATACGGCAATGATTTTGCATGCCTGAATCATCAGAAACCTCTATCGGTAATGCTTGCCGAAGGCTCCGAAATTCAGGTCAAAACCAAGAAATGCATCAGCTGAAAAATGAAGAGATTAAAATATCTTGTTTATTCATAAACATCTGTGAAAATCTGTGTCATCTGTGGGAAAAAAACACTTTCCAATAATAGTTGCTACAAATTATTTTAAACACAAATATCACCAATACTTTCACAAATAAGCACAAGGAAAATACAACATAATCATCTGTGAAAATCTGCGAAATCTGTGGGAAAACCTTAAACATTGAACTCAAAACTTTAAACTTCAAAACAATGAAAATCATCATAGCCGGAGGCACCGGATTTCTCGGTGAAAACTTAGAAAAATACTTTACAGAAAAAGGACATCATGTCTATATTTTTACCCGCAATCCTCAACGTAAAAACGAAATCTATTGGGATGCCCGAACAATAGGAGAATGGAAAAACAGCCTTGAAAATGCCGATGTTCTGATCAATCTTACGGGGAAATCTGTAGACTGCCGGTATCATGAAAAAAATAAACAGGAGATCTATTCTTCAAGAATCAACAGTACAAAAATATTACAGAAAGCAGTAGATGAATGTTCTGAAAAACCAAAAATATGGCTGAATGCAAGTTCTGCAACCATTTATGTTCACTCTGAAAATAACTTAAATACAGAAGAAAACGGAATTATCGGAGACGATTTTTCTATGAATATCTGCAAAAGCTGGGAGAAAGAATTTTTTGCAGTTAAAAATGAAGAAATACGAAAAGTTGCCCTTCGTACTTCTATTGTCCTTGGAAATAATGGCGGTGCTTTTCCAAAACTGAAAATGATTACAAAACTGGGGTTAGGTGGAAAACAGGGAAGAGGAAACCAGATGGTAAGCTGGATTCATATCGAAGATTTCTGTAAAGCAGTGGATTGGATTATTCAGGATGAGAATCTTTCAGGAACAGTGAATATAACTGCTCCGGATCCTCTTTCCAATGAAAATATGATGAAAAAACTAAGACATAAAATAAAAGTTCCTTTTGGACTCAATGCTCCTGTGTGGCAGTTGGAAATAGCCTCCCTATTCCTGAATACAGAAACAGAATTATTATTAAAAAGCAGAAACGTTTACCCTGAAAAACTTATAAAAAACGGATTTCACTTTTCATATCCCACATTTGATGAAGCGATTCTTAATCTCTTGGAATCCTAATGTTTGCGGGTTTCCCAAAGGATAATTAAATTAGCAGAAAACTATTCCCTATGCTGGCTATATCCAAAATAAAACCCTTTTTTCTTTCATCCTTTTTAATAAGTTCAATTGCTTTTTCACAAGCTCATAATGTATCAGAAGGTTATCAGAAGCCTACAGACCCATTGGTTGTCCAGAATCTTGAGCAGTGGCAGGATATGAAATTCGGACTGTTTATGCATTGGGGAACCTACAGCCAGTGGGGGATTGTTGAAAGCTGGAGCTTATGCCCGGAAGATGAATCGTGGACACAGAGAAAACCTGAACACGGGAAATCTTATTACGAATATGTGAAGAATTATGAAAATCTTCAGACAACATTCAATCCAACTCAGTTCAATCCTAAGAAATGGGCTGATGCAGTAAAAAATGCCGGAATGAAATATGTGGTTTTTACCACCAAGCATCACGATGGTTTCGCCATGTTTGATACCCAACAATCAGATTATAAAATTACATCTCCCAAGACCCCTTTTTCAAAAAATCCAAAATCTGATGTGACGAAAGAAATTTTCAATACTTTCCGAAAAGAAGGATTTAAAATAGGAGCTTATTTCTCAAAGCCTGATTGGCATTCCGATGATTACTGGTGGTCTTATTTTCCGCCCAAAGACAGAAATGTCAATTACGATCCAAAGAAATACCCGGAAAGATGGGAGAACTTTAAAAAATTCACTTTCAATCAGCTGAATGAAATTACTTCCAATTATGGGAAAGTTGATATTCTTTGGCTGGATGGCGGCTGGGTACGTCCTTTTCATACGATAGACCCTAAAGTAGAATGGCAGCGTACCATTAAAGTAGAGCAGGATATTGATATGGATAAAATAGGGACAATGGCAAGAAAAAATCAGCCGGGAATGATCATTGTAGACCGTACCGTTTCCGGAAAATGGGAGAACTATGTCACTCCTGAGCAGGCAGTTCCGGAACACGCGCTTTCCATTCCCTGGGAAAGCTGCATCACTATGGGAGAGTCCTTTTCTTACGTTCCCAATGACAACTATAAAACCTCTCAAAAGATCATTGAAACATTGGTTAAAATCATTTCAAGAGGAGGAAATTACCTTATGAATATTGCGCCCGGACCTAACGGAGATTATGATCCGGTAGTTTATGAAAGATTACAGCAAATTTCAGGTTGGATGGAGAAAAATCAGTCCGCTGTTTTTGCAACCAGAAGCATTGCGCCTTATCATGACGGAAATTTTTATTATACACAAAGCAAAGATGGAAAAACAGTAAATGTTTTTCACTTGGATGAAAAAACAAACTATGAGTCTCCATCAACATTAATTTTTACAGTTCCGGAAAATTTTAAACCAAAATCTTTGAAAATTTTAGGATTATCAAACAAAATTCAATGGAAAAAATCAGGGAATTCAATTGAAATTAATTTACCGAAAGAAAGAGCTCAGTTAAAATATTCAACTGTCATTCAAATACTGCAATAGTTGAATTTGTGACTCATTTTTTATATTAAAGTGACATAGGAAATCGGAGCGTTAAGAGAATAAAGTCTGAGAACGTTAAGAAAACTCTACTGTTTGAGCGCGAGATAACTGTTGAAGAGAAAAACTAACATCAAATTCGCGCGAGTTTTAGAATTTTTAGAGAACAGATTTTATTTTTAGCGGAGAGTTCCAGGTCTTGAACTTTTGGTTCTTTTGCATCAAGGTAAAAGAACAAATTTTAAACTAAATTATTCTTTAGATGTGTTTTAAACTTCGATTTGAAATTTTAGGAATTTTCTTGTTGAGCTCAGTATTTATCTCTGCTCAAAAACCTTTATATAAAGATCCCAAGCAGCCCGTTGAAGCCAGAGTTCAGGATCTGTTGCAGAGAATGACCCCGGAGGAAAAATTCTGGCAGTGTTTTATGATTCCCGGAGATCTAGATAACGTTCCGAAAGGACAGTATTCCCACGGAATTTTCGGATTGCAGGTAAGCGCAGGAAGTCAGGGAGGCGGAGAAGCAGGACAACTGCTGAAATACAATGCCAGTGAAAATGCAGAGATACTTGTGAAAAAGATCAATGCCATTCAGAAATATTTTGTGGAAGAATCACGATTGGGAATTCCAATCATCCCTTTTGATGAAGCTTTACACGGGTTGGTTCGGGAAGGTGCTACGGCTTTTCCGCAGGCTATTGGTCTGGCTGCTACTTTTAATCCCGAATTAATGACCAGGGTTTCAACAGCGATTGCAAAAGAATCAAAACTGAGAGGAATCCGCCAGATTCTGACACCTGTAGTCAACCTTGCCAATGATGTCAGATGGGGAAGAACAGAGGAAACTTATGGTGAAGATCCATTTTTGACATCCGTAATGGGCGTAAGTTTTGTCACTTCCTTTGAAAAGATGGGGATTATTACCACTCCCAAACACTTTTTGGCCAATGTAGGAGAAGGAGGGAGAGATTCATACCCGATTCACTGGAGCAAAAGGTATCTGGAAGAAACCCATTTGATTCCTTTTCATAATGCTTTTACCCAAGGAAAAAGCTGCTCAGTGATGACTTCCTATAATTTGCTTGATGGAAGACCTTCAACTGCAAACCATTGGCTGTTAACGGAAAAATTGAAAAAAGACTGGAATTTCAAAGGCTTTGTTATCAGTGATGCCAGTGCAGTAGGAGGCGCCAATGTTCTGCATTTTACGGCAAAAGACTATGATGATGCGTCTGCACAGGCCATCAATGCAGGGCTTGACGTGATTTTTCAAACCGACTACAAACATTATCAGCTCTTCATTCCACCGTTTTTGGATGGGAGAATTTCAAAAGAAAGAATAGATGATGCCGTATCAAGAGTATTGAGAGCCAAATTTGAACTTGGATTATTTGAAAACCCTTATGTTTCTGCTAAGGAAATTGAAGAATTAAAAAAACTCAATCACAAACCTTTGGCAGAAAAAGCAGCAGCAGAGTCTTTTGTTTTACTTCAGAACAATAACCAAACGCTACCTGTTCCCACGAATGTTAAAAAGATTCTGGTGGTAGGAACAGATGCTGTGGATGCAAGATTAGGAGGTTACTCAGGGCCTGGAAACAAAAAAGTAAATATCCTGGATGGCCTTAAAAACTATGTGAAAAATACAGAGACCGAAATTATATATTCAAAAGGAATTGACTGGAATGTAAAAGACTTCACCACAATTTCAAAGGAATATCTGTCCTCTGAAAACAAAAAAGGATTAACAGGATTCTATTTTGCCAATACCAATTTAATAGGCAATCCGGCTTTTGGAAGGCAGGATGAAAACCTCAGTTTCAAATGGACTTTATATTCTCCTGATCCGGAAAAATTGCAGTCTGACAATTACAGTATCCGCTGGACCGGAAAACTGGAAGCTCCCAATTCCGGAAAATATCAGATAGGCTTACGTGGGAATGATGGTTTCAGATTATACCTGGATGGAAAATTAGTGATTGATCAGTGGGAAAAGCTGAGCTATTCTACCAAAACAGTGGATGTAGATTTTGTAAAAGGGAAAAAATATGATATAAAGATCGAATTTCATGAAAATCGAGGCGAAGCCAATCTGGAATTGATCTGGAACTATGGTTTATATGATTATCAGAAAGATGTTAAAGAAGCTTTGGATCTTGCCCGAAAAGCAGACTATATCCTTATTACGGCCGGAATTCATGAAGGTGAATTTCAGGACAGATCATCACTAAGCTTACCTGGAAATCAGGAAGCATTTATTCATGAAGTTTCAAAATTAAATAAACCGATTGCCGTTGTTTTAGTAGGAGGTTCTGCCATCAAAACAACATCATGGAAAGATAAAGTAGGAGCGATCCTGGATATTTGGTATCCGGGAGAAGAAGGCGGAAATGCGGTGGCAAAAACACTTTTCGGAGCTGAAAATCCATCCGGAAAACTGCCTGTCACTTTTCCGGTTCAGGAAGGTCAGTTACCTTTAACCTATAATCATCACCCGACAGGAAGAGGAAATGATTACCATGACCTGAGCGGAGAACCGTTATATCCCTTTGGTTTCGGATTAAGCTATACTACTTTTGAAATTTCTGACCTTCAGTTGAGCAAGACTCAGTATTCTGAAAATGAAAGCATTGTTGCTGAAGTCAAGGTGAAAAATACAGGTTCAAAAGCCGGAAGTGAAGTCGTTCAGCTGTATGTGAAAGACGTGCTGGCTTCCGTTTCAAGACCGGTTATTGAATTGAAAGGATTTCAGAAAGTAGAACTAAAACCTGGAGAATCAAAATCAGTCACTATAGAAGTTCCTGTAAAGCAATTACAGTTTTTAAATGAAAAAATGGAATGGGCTGTAGAAAAAGGAACCTACAGAATTATGATCGGTAATTCATCGAAGAACCTTCCCTTAAAACAAAATATTGAAGTTTTATGACCATAAAAAAGAGCAGAAATTTCTGCTCTTTTTTGTATCTATTATTGAGATTGTCTAGTATTTTCTGGCCAGTAAAACGTTCAGTAAGAATGTTCCTGCCCAGTTACTGTTATTGGTCGTTACACCATTCGTACCGATAAAGTCTACACGGGCCACAGATACAGTAAGCCTGGTTTTACCGCCAGTACCGCTATTGGCCAGACTTACAAAAGATGCTGTAAACACATCCGGGAAACTTGAGTTGTTTCCTGCGGTAAGAATAGGATACATATTGGTAACATTGAAAGGAGTACCCTGATATTCATACACAAGGGTCATTCTGCTGGCATTGGAGTAGGAAGCAGTCTGGGCTCTGTCCACAGATGTTTTGCTCACAATCCACCACCTGTCTGTTGCAGTACCTGAATCATAGCCTGCATTAGCATGATTGGTCCAGTCCGCAAGGGCTGCTGTTCCAAGGGCATGAGGAGGAATGAAAAGCTGTGTACCATAAATTTCTACATTGCTTGGTTTTGGAAGAACTGTAAAAGATAAATCCCATGTTCCTCCGGAAGTATTACTGTTGTTTACTACTTCGGCATATGCTCCTGTAGGGATTACAAAAGAAGCAACAGGAGTATTGTCTATTCTTAAAGTATTTCCACTGGAAGCCTGTAATGTAATAGCATTGGGAGAAATGTTCTTAATCTTATAAATTCTTCCTGTAAAACTGGTGGTCCCTGTTCCGATCACAGGAAGGGTAAAGGTAGCATCTGCAGTTCCGTTATAGGTAATATAATGATCAGTAGCCAGAATATTATACGTTGTAGCAGTAATCTGAGTATAGCCAGCCCTTAAAGAACCGTTTACAGCAAGTGTACTGTTAGGTGTTGTTGTATTAATGCCTACTTGCGCAGTTAAGGGAACAGCAGCCAATAAAAGGATCGAAATGTATTTTCTCATATTGCATAATTTAATTAGCACAAAAATATAAAAAAAAACATCTGAAAATTATTTGATAATGAATATTTTAAATGTTTTTTAAATAAATCATTAAGATTTTAATATCAATCAATGTTCGGAAACAGACATTTCTCAATATACATTATTTTAAGCGGAATCATCTCCTGGAGATACATACTATGCTTTCTTTA
This sequence comes from Chryseobacterium sp. CP-77, assembly GCF_036362765.1. NCBI lineage: Bacteria > Pseudomonadati > Bacteroidota > Flavobacteriia > Flavobacteriales > Weeksellaceae > Chryseobacterium > Chryseobacterium sp. CP-77. Next base: position 1,816,452 of record NZ_CP143637.1, on the reverse strand, counting down.
AAAAATCTTGGTATGATATATGTAAGATTTATCGTGAACCGGAATGAATTTCATTAAATGATATTGGTTTAATTGAAAACATTCAAAAATATGAACATTATGAAAAAGTTATTAATTTCAACAGTATTGTTATTAGGTTTATCCATGAATGTTGCTGCACAGAAACATCCGCCAGTACCTCCGCATCCTTCAAAAAGTGAGTTGGTCAATATTAAAATGCAAGAGCTTACCAAAAAATACAATACTGAAAAAAAACTGATCCTTAATCACCCGCTTGCGACCAAAAAGATGAAGAGAGATCAGATGAAAGCTTTGAATGAAAGATATGCAGCTGAAAAACGATTGCTTAGACAGGCAAGATAATACAGTATTTTTGCAGTTTTTAAAATGGTAAAACCATTTTTTTATCCGTAAAGTTTTGAAAAGTTTTCAACGTAAGGAAAGTTTATTGAAAGAGAATACATCGTGTATTCTCTTTCTTTGTTGAAAATTGAATGAAAATAGCTTTATTGGTGCATTTTAAGATCAGTTTGAAGAAACATAAAACATCCAATATTTTTCCTTAAATTCGCATAAAAATTTTTAAAGTAATGAATTACGATATTATTGTCATTGGAAGTGGTCCTGGTGGATATGTTACTGCGATCAGAGCAGCGCAATTAGGTTTCAAAACCGCAATTATCGAGAAAGAAAATTTAGGAGGAATCTGCCTTAACTGGGGATGTATTCCAACTAAAGCTTTATTGAAATCTGCTCAGGTTTTTCATTATATCAACCATGCTGAAGATTATGGTTTGAATAAAGTGGAGGCAAGCTTTGAATTCCCGAATGTAATTCAGAGAAGCCGTGGTGTTGCCAGCAAAATGAGCAAAGGAATCGAATTCTTGATGAAAAAGAATAAGATTGACGTAATTCTTGGTACTGCAAAAGTACAGAAAGGTAAAAAAGTTTCTGTTACAGATAAAGAAGGTAAAGTAACTGAATATACAGGAACTCATATCATTATCGCTACAGGAGCCCGTTCAAGAGAATTACCAAACTTACCACAGGATGGTAAAAAAGTAATCGGATACAGACAGGCATTATCTCTTCCTGAGCAGCCAAAATCTATGATCGTTGTAGGTTCCGGAGCAATCGGGGTAGAATTTGCTGATTTCTATAACACAATGGGAACTAAAGTAACCATTGTTGAATTCATGCCAAACATCGTACCGGTAGAGGATGAAGAAATCTCTAAACACTTGGAGAAATCTCTGAAGAAGACAGGAATCGAAATCATGACAAACGCTTCTGTAGAAAGTGTTGATACAAGTGGTGAAGGTGTAAAAGCTACTGTGAAAACAGCTAACGGAAACATCACCCTTGAAGCTGATATCTTATTATCTGCTGTAGGTATTGCTGCTAATATCGAGAACATCGGATTAGAAGAAGTAGGAATCCAGACAGATAAAGGAAGAGTATTGGTAAACGAATGGTATGAAACTTCAGTACCTGGTTACTATGCGATCGGAGATATTATCCCAACTCAGGCATTGGCTCACGTAGCTTCTGCAGAAGGAATTACTTGTGTGGAAAAAATCAAAGGAATGCATGTTGAGAAAATCGACTATGGTAATATCCCTGGATGTACTTACTGCCACCCTGAAGTAGCTTCTGTAGGTCTTACTGAAAAGCAGGCTAAAGAAAAAGGATACGAAATCAAAGTTGGTAAATTCCCTCTTTCTGCAAGTGGTAAAGCTACTGCAAACGGAAACACAGACGGATTTATCAAAGTGATTTTCGATGCTAAGTATGGTGAGTGGTTAGGATGCCACATGATCGGTGAAGGGGTAACTGATATGGTTGCTGAAGCTGTTGTAGCCAGAAAACTGGAAACTACAGGTCATGAGATCATCAAGTCTATTCACCCGCACCCAACAGTTTCTGAAGCGATTATGGAAGCTGCAGCTGCTGCTTACGGTGAAGTGATTCACATTTAATCTGAAATACAGAATCTTATATACAATAAAAACCCGGATTTTCCGGGTTTTTTTAGTGAAAGTAATAATAACTTTGTAAATCTCTATTGCACATTAATAGCTTCGGACTGCATTTCTTCATTAAGTTTATAGCTATCCTCAAGAAAATGATATTTCACAATTTTACCATTCACTACTTTAAAAATCACAACAAATTCAGTAGTAAATATCTTGTTGAATTTTAAAATTTTTGAAGACAGATGTCCGGCAGCAGTGGCATTTTCACCATTAACAGCTATAAAGTCAATTTCAAATTTTTCCGGTTTGACATTTGAGTATAATTCTTTAAAAAACTCTTCTATTTCCTTCTTGGTTTGCCTTTTACCTGTCCACGGAAATTTTTGTTTATTTCCGGGTAAGTCCCAGTCTAAATGATCAGAAAATAAATCTAAAATATTTCCTTCCTTTTTTCCGGATTGTAAAGCAAAAAATTCATCTATCACCTCTTTTGTTGTTTTTAGAGATTCTTTGTTGATAGGCAGCGATGGATTTTTAAAGATATTTACTCTATCTGCATCTTCTGAAGTAAAATCAGGATCTACATACACATGTACACGTTTGATAAATTCATCTTCGAATTCAAAAACATTGCAGAATTTACCATAAGAAATCTTATGATCAGGCCACTCCTTTCCGGATCTTGTAATTCCCCTTTCTGTCCCTTCTACCACAATACTATGGTCAGAAATTACATATTTAAAATTATCAATATCATGGCTGAGGCTTTGAAGATGGGCACCCATTACTTTTCCAAAATTTGTGATTCCATTTTTTCCCTTTTCAAACCCGAATTTAGGATAATATATTTCTACATCATCTGTATAGAGATTAAAATATTCTTCGTCAAATTGCCCTTCATCCACTTTTTTGAAATACGTTTTCACTTTGTTTTTGCGAAGTGTCGCAAGATCTGTATTGTTCATATTTTTTTGTTGTTGTATTGCTGGCCTTTCCTGAGCTTTCATATGGGTACTGTTTATGAATATCAGAAAAGTAGCTGTTATTATGATATTGTTCTTCATTTATTTTATTTAAACCGATCGTTCCGGAATTTAATAAAAAAAATTATTTCTTAATTTGATCTATTAAAAAATCAACCATTTCCATTACTTCCTTTTTATTTTGGGTCAGGTTATAATGGCTCCAGAAACTGCTGAAAGAAGATAATATATAGCGGGCAATAATCTGAGCTGAAGTTGTACTTTTGATATTTCCATCTTCCTGAGCCTGTAATATTGCTTTTTCTAAAATAGCCAGTAAAGATTTGCCGCTTTGTAAAATAAGCTGCCTGGCTTCCTGATCTTCCGGAACAATTTCGAAAATGGTTTTCACCGTAAGGCATGCTTTATTATCAGTTACAGTTTGTTCAACAACATCACGGATAATATTTTCAAGCGCGGTTATACCTTCATTTTTTGCTTGTAACGCCTGGTAATATTGATTTTCTTTGAAATCAGAATAATTGGATAAGCATTTTAAAAACAAATCATGTTTATTACCATAGGTATCATAAATACTGCTTCTGTTCAGCTTCATAGCATCTACAATATCGTGCATTGAGGTAGCGTGATATCCCTTTTCCCAAAAGAGATTACGGGCTAGTTCCAGTTTTTCCGTATAGTCGAATTCTTTATTTCTTGGCATACTGCAAATATACAATTTAAACCAATCGTTCCAAATTGAGTTTATTATTATTTAGATTCTTCAATAGCGTGTAAGGCTGGCAATTGATTCTTTAAACAGGTAAAAATAACCTGACAGGTTTCAAAAACCGGTTAAGTTTAATACACATACAACCAAAGATTTTTATCTGTGAAAGTATACTCATTAGTATTTTTCAGGATAAAAAGCTTAGTAAAAAACCTAGTAGTGCTCCTCCGATAACAACAAAAGCACTGTTTATTTTTTTTAATCCGAATACAACAGCTATACTTATACAGGCGATAAGAGTTGTTTTCCAGTCGGTAATGCTGTCAATTCCCATAGTGATGCATACAGACAGAATGAGAGCTACAGATGCCACATTTACGCCGTTAAGAAAAGAAGAAAATGTTGCAGAATTTCTCATTTTATTTACGAAAGGACCCGACAAAGCAACAAATATAAAAGAAGGAAGGAATATGGCTAAAGTAGATACCAAAGCCCCTGAAAGTCCATTAATCTGATATCCGATAAATGTCACTGAAGAAAACACAGGCCCCGGAGTAAACTGGCCTACGGCGATAGCATCTATAAGTTCCTGACGGGTAATAATCCCTCTTGAAACAAGCTCTGTATCCAGAAAGGCGAATAAAACATATCCGCTGCCGTATAATATGGCTCCGATTTTCAGAAAGATCCAGAATAATTTTAAATTGAGCAGGGAAGAAGTGTTGGATAGTAAAAACTGAAGTGGACTGATAAAAATAAAATTGTTCAGTTTTTTATTTCTTTGATACTCTATTATCAATATTAAAAATCCGGCTCCGAACATTAAAACTATTTCATTGATTTTTAACAAAGAGCATAGGAGAACAATTCCTCCCACAGCCGCTAATGGGAAAGTTTTTACTGATTTTTTTGCCAGTGGGAATGCAGCACCTATTATAATTGCTATAATGGCAGGTTTTATTCCACAAATAAAGGGAGATACTTCGGGAAGCCGGCCATATTCTTTGTATAGCCATGCAAAGATACCTGTAATAATAACCGCAGGAAATATAAAACAAAGCCCGGCAACTATCAGTCCTTTCCAGCCTGCTCTTTCACGTCCTATATGGATTGCCATTTCAGTACTGTTAGGACCAGGAATAAGATTGGCAGCTCCAACAAGATCCAGAAATTCCTGATCTGTCAGCCACTTTTTTTCAGCCACTACTTCTTTTTGCATCATTGCGATATGGGCAGCAGGGCCTCCAAATCCAATGATCCCGAGCTTCAGAAATAATTTGGCAAGGTCTTTTAAGTCATTATTATTGTTCACTTTAAACGATGGGTTTTACCAGGACCATTTAAAAAAAAATGATTTAATAAAAGTAAAAAACTATAGGATATATTTTAATATCTGCATGGTCATTTTTACATTAATTTTGAAAAGTATGGGTTTTAATAGCAGATTATAAGGTCAGGCCGCTTAAGGATTTAAAGCTGTTTGATTGAATTTTGATGTGATTACAGTCGTTTTTCTTAAAATAATTTTAAAATTAACATATTTATAAAAATTAACTTAATTATTTCAGACTGTTTTCTTACATTTATTCAATGAATTTTGAGAGAGTAGGACTTGTTTTATCAGGAGGCGGTACCAAAGGAATCGCCCATGCAGGAGTATTAAAATTCTTACAGGAAAAAGGTATTGAGATAGATATTCTTTCCTGTTGCAGTGCGGGATCTATTGTAGGATGTCTTCATGCTGTCGGGAAAACTCCGGACGAAATCCTTGAATTCTTCAATTCTGTCTATTTTTTCAACTGGAAACACTTTACGTTCAATCAGCCGGGACTGGTTTCTTCAGTGATCTTCAGAAACTACCTGAAACCTATTTTCCACGAAATGAAATTAGGTGATCTTGATATCGAAGTGAAAATCGTAGCTACAGAGTTAGTTGCAGGTACCCAGAAAATTTTTGATAAGGATTTTGAAATTGTTGATGCTATTATTGCCTCTTGCTCCATTCCGGGAATCACCACTCCCTACATCATTGGAGATGAAATGTATTGTGACGGAGGAGTACTGAATAACTTCCCCGCAGATATCATTAGAGAAGACTGTGATAAGCTGATCGGTGTATTTGTATCTCCGCCCAATGAAGCAAAGATCAAAGATCTGAACTCTATTAAAGCAATCGTTTCCCGTTCTTATGATCTTCTGTCCTACAGAATCGAAAAAATAAAATTTGATTACTGTGACTGGTTCATTTCTTCCCAGAAACTATCGTCTTACGGGACTTTTGAACGAAGAAAAGACAGGTTGGAAGAGATTTTCAATATCGGTTACAAAGCAGCAAAAGATAGCTACGAAGAAAGTAGTTTTTTTACGGAATTAAGACAATCCGGAACATAAAAAAATCCTGTATCATACAGGATTTTTATTTTATAAAAGCTTAAAACGGTTTTGAGTTCTTAAAGAGAAGTTATAGAAAGACGATAACAACTTCCAGCTTCTCACCTCCATCTTCATCTTTAATTCTTCACTACATAGCCATCCTGGCGAACAATTTCACGATCATTCGCATCATTTACAACCAGCGTGTAAGGTGCTTTTTTGGGAGAATCTGTAAGGTAATTTCTCCAGATCTGATAGCTGTGTCCTTCATTGCTGAATTCGATATAATAATTTCCTCCAGTACCGTCAGGAATCAACTCACCATCACTGATAATCATACTTGGCTTAGCGGTGATCTTTGCATTGGCATTCCAGGACTGGTAAAGGTATTTTCCATTCGGTTGTTTGTCGATTCTGATCTTGAACTTTTTGGTTTTAATAATAACAGTCTTCGGTACCTGCTGAAGGGCAGAAGAAGTTATAAAACCGTCTGTTTTCGGAGCGGGAACTTCTTTAGCCTGAACAAAAGAAAACTGGGCTAAACAGAAAGTCCCTAATAAAATATGCTTTATCATATTGAGTGGTTATTGGTTAACATTTCAGACTCTATCAAATATAGAGCCATTTTTCAGCTGAATTTTCTTTTTAAGAACAAGTGCGTAAAGTTTATACAATGATTTTTTAATTATAATAAATTTGTATAAGCTAAAAATAGATTAAATAATTATTTAAATATTTCTTTGAACTCATCTGTGTAAGATAACTTTTCATAACCTAAGTACTTAAAATTTCCTTGAATGTAATTTTTTATCTGAAAATAATTTTTATGATAGAATTGTGATATTTTTACAACTTTATTTCCTTCTTTATACAAGTAAAGATATTCGTAAGTTCCTCCTTTACCTGTCAAATGGCTAAACTTCCAACCTTCAATTTCATGAGTTTTATAAGTTTTAGTTAGAAGTCCAAAAAATCTTCTTACAACAATAGTATCTTTATTGATTGTTATCTTGATACATTTTGTTCTTACTTCTCCAAAGAGTACTACATACGAAAAAAAAAGTATACTTGGGAGAAATATTCTTGGAAATACTGGAGTATTATAATTTTTTGTAATAAATATCCCGGGGATAATTGATATAATAATATATAAACAGGCAATCAACAATAAAGCTGGTAAAAAAGCTTTAAAAGTAAATTTTGTATTCATAATTACAAAATAGATCTCCTAATTTAATGTTCAGGTTTAATCTCAAAATTCTGTGTATAACTTGCAAAAGCATCTTCCAGGCTTTCAAATTTTCCTTTGAATTCATCAATAGGGCAGTCCTGAAGAATATTTCCTTTATGGATCAGAATGACTCTTGAGCAAAGCGCTTCCACTTCCTGCATGATGTGGGTAGATAGTAAAACAGTCTTTTGCTGTCCGATCTGTTTCACCACATTACGGATTTCAATGATTTGGTTAGGATCCAGACCATTGGTAGGTTCATCCAGAATCAGCAGATCCGGCTGATGAATGATCGCTTGTGCCAATCCTACACGTTGCTTGTATCCCTTAGACAACTGTCCGATTTTTTTTGATTTTTCCGGAGTAATTCCTACGAGTTCAATCACTTCATCTACTCTGGATTCGGAAATTTTGTGGATATTGGCTACAAACTGAAGATATTCTTTCACATACATCTCCAGATACAGCGGATTATTCTCAGGAAGAAAACCGATTTTCTTTTTGCTTTCAATCTCATGGTCTGAGATATTCATTCCATTAAAAATAATTTCTCCCTGATCAATTTTCAGCGCACCGACAATAGACTTCATCAGCGTAGATTTTCCGGCACCGTTTGGGCCAAGAAGACCGATGATCTCATTTTTATCAATAGAAATGTTGATGTTGTCAAGAGCAGTCTGTTCACCAAATTTTTTGGTTAAATTGATTATCTGAAGCGGCATAAATTATAATGTCTTTCTGCAAAAATAAAATAAAAAAACTCATCCGATAGAATGAGTTTCGCAATATTTATAAAATATAATTATTTTCTTGATTTTTTCTTGGCTCCGCCAGATGCCGGAGCTGCTGTAGAAGCAGTATTGGTGGCTCCTTTTACTGCCGAAGGGTTTATGCTGGAAGGTTTGTCATACATGGCATATTTTCCGTTTGTTCTTCCAAAAATTTTCTCCACCTGTTTTTGGGTTAAAAACTGTGATTTTCCAATGTATTTCCGGTTCTTGTTGATCACCTGAATAAACTGCATGGTCTGCTGCCCGTAGTTCTTTTCATAATGAAGCTCTATGATATCATTAGGCAGTTCCAATATAACATTTTCTTCTGGAGTGGAAATAAAACCATCCATAATCAGTTTATAGAGCCCGGCAACATCTCCATTAAGGTTCTGGAATGAAAAAGATCGGATTGTATTCAGGTTGCTGGTGTTCAGATCCTGGTAGTTAACTGTAAATTTATCTTCCTTTTTATAGAGACCAACGGAATTATCTTTACCAATTTCCACCAAACTTTCATTTTTCAACACTTTGATCTGTGAGAAAACTGAAATACCGAACATACATGTAATAAGTAGAATTATTTTTCTCATGGAATGAATTTTAATGTTTTATAACTTGGTGCACATAAATTTACTCATAAAAAAGCTAAAAAGCAATTTTAATTCGTTAAAGCAAAAGTAACATTTTTTTTTAATACTTATAAGAGATCATCTGCTGATGTTATGGGCTTCATTGTTTATGTAAAGAGTTGTGATTCACAGGGTTTTAATCTCTTTTGTGACAGTGCTGTTATTTTTGTATAAGCCAGGTTTATATTTCAAATCTGGTGTAAGGTGTTGAGAAACAGAGTGAAATTTACTCAGGTGTTATGAAATTAAAAATTTATTAAAAATAAATGTTAAAAATGAGGTTTTGTGAATTAATCAATAAAAAATATCAATGAGAAGCTATAGCTGTAAGAATTACATTCTTTATTGCAGCTTCTTTGAAACTCCAGTATTCACGTCTTGTTTCTGAGCTGCTGCGGCAACAGATAACAACGTAGAAAATACACCTGTGAAAAATAATTGTGTTTTGGTCATTACTTTTTTTTTGCTAAAAATTGAGATATAAGAAAATTCTTATTGAATCTTTAAATGGTTGTTTTAAAGATTTGAGCTCCCGAATATATCTTTTTCCTCAGATTGTACAAGTAAATATTTTTGTCAATTAATATGAGTGAAAACATAAATCAGTAAGATAAAAGTCAGTATTTTTAATGGTGGTTTGAATTTATATGAGGAGTAATACTTCAAAAATGCTGATGGTACCTTATTCAGAAATGTCAATAATCAATTAAATTTCTTTTTTATGGAAAATACAGAGCATAAGCATGGAGCACCTTCTTCCATGGAAGTTGAAAAGCATTCAAAACGTCCTTCCTCTGCAATGTACGGACAATTTGTGTTGATGGCTGTAGTGATGTTTTGCGCGATGTATATCATTATGTATGCGATGATAGACAGCCTGAAGAATCTTATTTCGAACATTAATAATCTATATATGGCTTTGTTGATGACTTCAGCGATGCTTCTCATAGAATTGTGGGTGATGCGAAAGATGTATACCAACAAAGCCATAAATTGGACTATCGTGATCATTGCCGTAACATCAGGTATTTTTTCCTGGTTCGGAATCAGAGAACAGATGAATGTTGATGACAGGCAGTTTGTCAAAAGTATGATTCCTCATCATGCAGCAGCTATTTTAATGTCTCAAAAGGCACATCTTACCGATCCGCAGCTGATTACCCTGCAGAAAAATATTCTTAAAACACAATCCGAAGAAATCAAGCTGATGAAGCACAAACTCAGAGAATTTGAAAGAAGATAGGGCAGGAATCTGAAATAACACAAATATTGATATACTGTTATTTTAATCAGAATATTTTAATAATTTAGTTTCCATGAAAATTATATGTTTTTTGAAAACGAAAAATGCAAAGTTTCTTTAATTCTATGAATAATTTTAAGCCGCGAGAAGAAAGATTTTTAGCAAGTGAAAGTCAAAAAAATATCAGCACCTTACCTTAGAGTCAAAATAATTTAATAAAAGGCAAACCCTTATAAAAGGGGATATGAGATAAACCATGCTGAGCATTAGAAGCTTCATCCTGCTATCCGCTCATACTCCTCGCACAGGGCTGAATCCACTTCCTGCTGCGGGGTAACCGCTGCTATCAGGGCTAGAATAGAATTATAAATTATGAATTATGAATTATGAATTATGAATTGAAGAAATATACTCAAACATCTGTGCCCATCTGTGCGATCTGTGGGAAAAACAAAAACATTCAATAGGAACGGTCTTTAGCCCGTTTACCAAAGATTAAAGAAATCATCTAAAAAAAGAAGCCTGCCTCACGGCAGACCCCTATAAAAACAAGATTGAAAAGAATTTATTGTTTGGTAATATCCGGAACTGCCAACGGAGCCTGATCCCAACCACCGCCAAGCGCTCTGTAAACAGCAACACTCGCTTTAAGTTGGTTCACTTTCTTTTCTACAAGCTCAAACCTTGATTCCAGGGCATCCCTTTGAGTCAGTAAAACCTCCATATAATCAGCACGGGCATATTTGAACAGGTCGTTGGAAATGTCTATAGACTTTGTTAAAGCATTTACTTCCTTCGTTTTGATATTCACACTGCTTTCCAGATTATGAATTTTAGACAGCTGATTGGCTACCTCAATATAAGCTCCCAGAACAGTCTGCTCATAATGATACACTGCCTGAATCTGTTTCGCATTGGCATTATAATAGGCGGCCTTAATCGCTCTTCTGTTAATCAGCGGAGCCGTAAGTTCTCCAGCAAGAGAGAACAGGAACGACTGAGGTTTGATGATATACAGCGGATTAAAAGCCTGTAACCCGACTCCTGCAGAAAGATCAAGAGAAGGGTAGAATCTTGCTTTGGCCACTTTAATGTCAAGCTTGGCAGCAGCCAGTTCATATTCAGCCTGTTTGATATCCGGACGGTTTTCCAAAAGTTCGGAAGGAATTCCTCCATACACAGCTTGCGGAACAACAGAATCAAAAGAATCCTGACTTCTTTCTACAGGCTGGGGGAATCTACCCACCAGATAGTTGATCTTATTCTCGGTTTCAACAATCTTCTGCTGGATGTCATACTGCATGCCCTGGGTTTTCAGAACCTGGGCTTCAAATCTCTGTACGGCCAGTTCATTGGATCGCGCATTCTTTTTTAGTTCTTTGATAATCTCCAAAGCATCATTCTGAATTTTGATATTCTGATTCAAAATGACCAGCTCATTATCCAGTGCCAGCAGCTCATAATAAGAATCGGCAATCTCAGAAATCAGATGAGTGGTCATGAAGTTCTTTCCTTCAATGCTCGCAAGATACCTTTGCACCTGTGCTCTTGTAGCATTATGAAGTTTTCCCCAGATATCTGTTTCCCACTGTGCCTGGGCACCAACACCAAAGTCAAATAAAGGTTCCGGCATTTCTCTGCCGGGTTCTATTTCAGTATTGGCCTCCATGGCTCCGATATTGGTGTACCGGCTTACTTTGTCTACGCCAGCTCCGGCTTTTAAACCTACAGAAGGAAGATATTCACCTTTCCTGGCTTTGATTTCATTTTTAGACATTTCAATTTCCTGAAGAACAATATTCAGTTCCTGATTATTCTGCAGGGCCTGACTGATCAGCTCCTGAAGATGAGGATCACTGAAATATTCATTCCATTTCATTTTTCCCGTATTGATAGTGTCATTTTCTGCTGAACCGTATTTTTCAGGGACAGTTTTGTTCTCAGTACGTTGTGCTATTTCTATAGGTTTACAGGCAGTAAGACTTAATAAAACGACTGCCAGACCTGCATATTGATATATTTTTCTTTTATTCATAATGGATCATGTCTTCGCTTAATGGAGATTCATCTTCGTCTTTGATCATTTTTTTACCATCAGACCACTTGGCAAATATGTAGTAGAGCCCCGGAATGACAATCACTCCGAATAGCGTTCCTATCAGCATTCCTCCCAGTGAAGATGCCCCAATGGTATGGTTTCCGATCGCTCCCGCACCTCTTGCAAAAACAAGCGGAACCAATCCTGCAATAAAGGCAAAAGAAGTCATCAGGATCGGTCTGAAACGGGCTTTGGAGCCTTCTACCGCAGCTTCAAGAATAGAATCTCCTGCCTGGCGTCTTTTCACGGCAAATTCTACAATAAGTACTGCGTTTTTACCCAGTAATCCGATAATCATGATCAATCCAACCTGTGCGTAGATGTCATTTTCCAGTCCCATTGCCTTTAATAATAAGAAAGATCCGAAAACTCCGACTGGGAGTGAACAAAGTACCGCAAACGGAATAAGAAAACTTTCATACTGAGCCGCCAGAACCAGATACACAAATACCAAAACAACAAGGAAGACATATATGGCTTCATTCCCACGCTGGGCCTCATCATAAGACAATCCTTCCCATGCCACTTTATATCCGTGAGGAAGTGTTTTAGCCGCTGTTTCATTGATTGCCTGAATAGCATCCGCTGTTGTATACCCTGCAGCCGGAAGTCCGCGGATTGCCGCAGAATTGTACATGTTGTAACGGGTGATTTCATTAGGCCCCTGTGTCTTTTTCATCGTCATAAATGCGGAATAAGGCACCATTTCATCACGGTCGTTTTTCACATACAGATTCATAATATCCGTCGGAAGTCTTCTGAATTCCGGAGAGGATTGTACATAGACTTTAAAGAACTGTCCGAAACGGATAAAGCCCTGTTCATAGGTACTACCGATCAGAATGTTGAGGTTGTCCATCGCTTTTCCGATAGAAACTCCTTTCTGCATCGCCGCATTATTATCAAAAACCAGCTCATACTGAGGATAATTAGCCGCAAAAAAGGTGAAGACTCCTGAAAGCTCCTTACGTTTTTTAAGCTGTGCGATGAAATCTTTATTGGCTTTATCAAATTCCTGATAATCGGTCGTTCTGTTCAGATCAAGCAATCTCATAGAGAAACCTCCCGAAGATCCGAACCCCGGTACAGCCGGTGGTTCAAAGAACTCAATGGTTGCTCCAAGGTCTTTTGATTTTTCTTCCAGCTCTTCCATGATCTCCTTCACAGAATGATCACGGTCGTTCCAGCTTTTAAGGTTGATCAGACAGGTCCCTGCATTCGATCCACGGCCTTCCGTCATGATTTCATATCCTGCCAGGGATGATACAGATTCCACACCGTTTACTCCCATACAGATTTTCTGCAACGTTCTGGAAACCTTATTCGTCTGCTCAAGGGTAGAACCCGGAGGAGTCTGGATGATGGCATAGATAGTTCCCTGGTCTTCATTCGGGATAAACCCGCCCGGAAGAACCTTATTGATCATCACAATTCCGGCACAGAATGCGATCAGAATTCCCCATGTTACCACCTTTCGGCTCACAATTTTTCTAAGGAATGAAGCGTATTTTCCTGTTATTTTATCAAACCCGCTATTGAATGAATCTAAAGCTTTGGTGAAAATATTGGCTTTTTTAGGCTTTCCATGATGGTTTTTCAATAACATTGCGGCCAAAACCGGAGTCAGAGTAAGGGCTACTACCGCAGAAATTACAATAGAACTTGCCATTGTAATCGAAAACTGACGGTAGAAAGTTCCCACCGGACCCGTCATAAATGAAATAGGGATAAACACGGCTACCATCACGGCTGTAATGGCAATAATAGCTCCGGCTATTTCACCCATCACTTCTTTTACCGCTTTATAAGGTGAAATATTACTGTCTTCCATCTTGGCGTGGACAGCTTCAATGACAACAATCGCGTTGTCAACCACAATACCGATCGCCAGTACCAAAGCAAAAAGGGTAACAAGGTTGATGGTTAACCCAAAGAACTGAATGACAAAGAAAGTTCCGATCAGAGAAACAGGTACGGCAATAATAGGAATCAATGTAGAACGCCAGTCACCAAGGAAAATGAAAACCACAATGGCCACCAGAATAAATGCATCTCTTAAGGTATGTATCACCTGTTCAATAGAAGCATCAAGGAACTGGGATACGTCATAACTGATTTTATAATCAACTCCCGGAGGGAAGTTTCCTTTCATTTCTGCCAGTTTTGCTTTCACATCTCTGATCACGTCATTGGCATTACTTCCGTAATTCTGTTTTAAAACGATAGAGGCAGAAGGATGGCCGTCAAGATTGGAATAAATATCAAAGAACTCACTTCCCAATTCTACTTTGGCAATATCTTTCAGCTTTACATTTTCTCCTTCTGCATTGGAACGGACGATGATATTTTCATACTCTTCCGGTTTATTATATTGTCCTTTATAAGTCAATACATATTCCAGCGACTGTGCTGCAATACCGGAACTTTGCCCGATTCTTCCCGGGCGTCCGATGATACTCTGTTCGCCAATAGCTTTCATCACCTCATCTACAGAAATAGAATACGCACGCATACGGTCAGGGTTCAGCCAGATACGCATGGCATATCTTCTGCTACCCAGGATCTGAGATTTTGCAATCCCGTGGATACGGTTGATTTCCGGGATGATATTCACCATAGAGTAGTTGTAAAGGAATTTTTCATCCATACTTTTATTCGTACTGTAAAGGTTTACGTACATCAGCATACTCGGCTGAATCGGGTTGACAACAACTCCTTCTTTCTGTACCAGTTCCGGTAATAAAGGCATTACCTGGTCCACTCTGGTTTTTACCAGAACAACTGCCTCATTCGGATCGGTTCCGGGATCAAAGACAACATTCACGGTAGCTTCCCCGGCACTGGTAGCATCGGTGGTGATGTAACGCATTCCCTGAACTCCATTGATGGCATTTTCAATCGTAATCAAAGATGATTTTACCAATACATCTGCACTCGCGCCGGGATAGGCAATAGAAACGGCTACAGTGGTAGGGGCAATTTTTGGAAACTGTTCCGTAGGAAGCTGCTTCATGGCGATACCTCCCATAAACAGGATCACAACCGATATTACAATGGCGAAAACCGGTCGGTGTATTACTTTTTTAAACATAATGCTGCTTTTGGGTTACTCGGCGTACAGATCCAGGTTCGACATTACTTTTTCAGGCTTTTGGTATTTTGAACTGATCTTTTGATTTTCCTGTACCATTCTAAGACCCTCAAGTAGGATTCTGTCATCCTTTCCAAGTCCTGAAGCCACTACATAAATATGCGGTAATTCGGCAGCCACTTTTATTTCTCTTGCATGTACTTTACCATCTTTACCGATCACATAGACATATTTCTTTTCCAGCTCTTCGAAAGTTGCTTTCTGTGGAATCATCATTGCATTGGCATAAGGAGAGGTGATAACGATGTTTCCGGTTTCTCCGTATCTCAGCAGTCCCTTCGGGTTCGGAAAAGTAGCCCTGTAAGCGATATTTCCGGTTTCATTGTCAAAATCAGACTCTATGGTTTGTACAATACCATCTTGTGTAAACTCTTTGCCATTGGCCATTCTAAGACGTACATGCAATGGATTGTCATCTTTTTTCGCGTCCATCTGATTAAGATATTCAGCTTCCGGTACATTGAAATATACCCACATTTTGCTGTTGTCGGAAAGTTCAGTCACAAGCTCGCCTTCATCTACAAGGCTTCCTTTACGTACGTGTAATTTTCCTACAATTCCATTGAAAGGAGCACGGATTTCGGTAAATTTTAAATGGGTATTCATTGAAGCAAGTTCGGCCTGGGCTTTTTCATATCTTGCTTTAGCCATAGCCATTTCCTGAGGGGCAACAATGTTTTTGTCAGAAAGGTTTTTGGTATTCTGATATTCGATTTGTGCGTATTTGGTTTCCGCTTTGGCACGGTTTACATCAGATTCATAAAGATTAGGCATGATTTTGAACAGCAGCTGCCCTTTTTGTACAAACTGTCCTTCATCTACATAAATAGACTGAATGTATCCTTTTTCCTGGGCTCGAAGCTCAATATGATTAATAGAACGGATTTGCGCAACATAATCTTTGTTCACCAAAGTATCTTTAATAAGCGGGCTTGTTACGTTGAATGACGCTGCTTCTGTTTTTTCCTTTTTTTCAGATTGACAGCTTACAAACAAGAGAATAAGGCACAAGTTGATATACATGAGACTTTTCTTGACCATGATAATATATTGTTTTATAATAATTTATAATTGAAAAAATAGAGTGACCGGCTTTCACAATAAAGGATGAAAGCGGATAAGGTTTTCGAAAAAATTAGTATAAAATCACAGTCGGATGACCCTGTACTGGATGTACAGATCATCATGTAAGGTCTTTAAATGTTCTGATTGGGCAAGTGAAACAGCGATTTGTCTGTTGTGAAATGTAGTAACGAAACCTGAAATCAGATGCCAGAAACCATCTTTGAAAAGGGCAAGAAGCTCGGTAGAACCGGAGGTCTCTACGTTGTCGTCATTTTCATTGTCGTTTTCAGAAAGATTAGCTCTGATTTTGTTGTACCGGGGATGGCTGACATTGTAAGTATCGTGAGCTTCATTATTTTTAAGAAATGCAAAAGAGTCTTTGAAGCTCTTTTTTTCGTGAACAAGAAGATCAGTGGTAAAATGAAGATCGGAAGAAATATCCGTTGATATATACTGCTGAATTTGCCCGTAATACCATCCTAAAATGGTAAGCAACGCAAATAGCAAACTGTATAAATATTGATAAAATCTTTTCCGCATCCCAGAGACAAAGGTAATTAAACTTCAAAATAGGTGCAACCGCTAAAGATTAAAAAAGTGTTAAAAAGTAAGTTTTTTCATTGAAAAAATAAATGAAATAAGGTAGGAATCAGGGGTGAGCAATTCCAATCCTTTACCGGGCTGTCTAAAAATAATGCCAGTCTTTCTCCTCCGCAGTTCAGAACCTCTTTCCAGTAAAGGATCATAGATAATTTTTGGTCAATATAAGTCTGCAGCATTGATGTTACATCCTTTTTATTTCATTATAATTACTTGGAGGTTTTAAAAAATTTAATATTATTTTTGAATTAGCTTTATTTTGCACAATTTTTGCTGTAAAAAGCTACTTTTAACGGTTAAAGCATAACCGATAGTACAAAAAACTCCTCCAATATTTATTATGATGAAAAAATACCTTATTTATATATCACTTTTTGGAGCACCCTTATTTTGGGGCCAGGCTAAAGTGACTGAAAAACCTGTATACCAACAGAATCTGGCATTATCAGAGACAGAAAATGCGTTAATGGCATTTGATGCTGATATAAAATTGTCCGACGAAGAAAGCGCTTTGGATAAAAAACTATTCCAGATTCGTAAACAGTTTATCAGTGATTCGGAAGCCAAGAAAATATCTTTATATAACAGCTCTTTTAATGAATTAAAACCATTAATAGAAAGCAGCAAGCTGTTTGAAATTCTTCAGACAATGCCTAAAGGAGGCCTGCTGCATACCCACAGCGGTGGAATAACAGACGTAAAATGGATTATTTCAACGGCCAGAAAATACCAGGAATGCTATGTTTTCGATCAGAAAGATAATGATCAGTACATTTTCGGACAGCTGGCTTTTTTTGAAAAAGGAAAAGTTCCGGACGGATTTGTAAGTCTTGATAAAAAGCTTACTTCAAACCCTGGTTTTGAAAAAGAACTGCAGGATCTTCTTACATTGAGAAGAGACAACCTTTGCTCTTACACAGATTATTGGATTGAATTTGAAAAACGTTTTAAACGTATCAGTTTGCTGCTTCCGTACCGTCCTTTCTTTAAAGCATATTATCTGAAAGGATTTCAGGATTTGATAAAAGACAAAGTACAGCACGTAGAAATCAGATATATCTTTGATGAACTTTATGATTTTCAGCATGGAAAATATTCTTTGGAAACTTCTATCACAGATCTGCAGGACATTCTTAAAGTTATACACCAGTCAGATCCGCAGTTCACCCTGAAACTGATCTATTCAAGTTTTAAATTCCTGGATAATGAAAGCATTGGGAAACAGCTGGAAACAGCGTTTGAAATGAAGAAAGAATTTCCGGATATGATCTCAGGTTTTGACCTTGTAGCAGATGAAGCAGCAGGTCATCATATCAGTTTTTTTGAAAAAAACTGGGCAAAAATGAATGAACTTAGTGCAAAGTATAAGGTGGAGCTACCTCTTTTCCTTCATGCCGGAGAAAGCAATTCTAGGTTGAATACAAATGTTCTGGATGTAGCACCGCTCAATAATAAAAGAATCGGTCACGGACTGAATCTCATCTATTTTCCAAAAACCATGGATCAGATCAGAAAACAAAACAAGCTGGTTGAGGTAAGCCCGATCAGTAATCAGATCTTAGGTTATGTAAGTGATCTGAGAAATCATCCGGCAAGAGTTTTATTAAGTAACGGAGTACAGTGTTCCATCAGCAGTGATGACCCTTCTGTCTATGGATATACCGGTCTCAGCTATGATTTCTGGGTAACACAGGTGTATTGGGAGCTGGATGTGAAAGCCCTGAAAAAACTGGTTTTCAATTCTATTAATTATTCTTCTATGAATGATGGTGAAAAAAAGAAAGCAATAACTTATTTGAACCAGCAATGGAATGATTTTGTTAAGAAAACAAATCAGACGTTAAACTAAACGGATTTTTCCTGAATAAACAAGATCGCATTATTGACCTTCAATAATGCGATTTATCATTTTAACAGATGTATTTTTTACTTTTTAAACTTTTCTCGGACAATTCTCCCGTATTCTTTTTCCTTTTGATGTATAGCATCCCAGACGGAAATTAAAATCAAATATTTTTTAAACTTACGTGGACTGATTATGCACCAGATATACTCTAAATCTACTTAAGTGTTTAAACCTTTTGTGGTTTTTATGGTTTGTTTTTTCACTGATTATACCGGCTTCCACAGAGGCTGGCGGTTAGCGTTATTACTTTTTATACGTACAAATGCCTATAGGGTACAGTACAAATACCTGGCTTCAAAATCGGAAATTTATACTCTGAGATCCGGCTCTTTTTCACCGTTACTTTGTTATGTTCAAAAGAAGCTTCGAAACCCTGAACAACGGCAGCATCCGAAAAGCCAGCAAAAGAGTAGGAACCATACCCAATATTATTATCATGAAAAATCCAGAAAATGTTGCTCCGTTTGTAGAAGCATCACAAATTATTACAGAACTGAAAGACAGAGCCAATGATATTCTAGCAAGTGTTTTAAGTACAGAGCTCTCGGCGATCACCATCAACGGCAAAGGAAATTTTCCTTACTACTGGCAGGATCCGTCTAATCTGAAGTTTAACAAGAAAACGTATGACTGGATCTCTTCCAACCTTAGAGCCAGTACTGAACCCGTGCAGCTGGATCAGGTATTTACCAATTATTTTATTGATGCTTTCTCAAAAGTCAATTATTCTCTATCATTAGAAGATACAGCTGTACTGAATGATGCCCATACAAGAGCTACAGATCAGCAAATGGCATTGCTTAACGCCTGGGTAGCTGCTTATAATACGCTTCCTCCGGCTACCGATACCATGCAGCCTATCGATATCATTATGGATAAAATTGCTACAGAATGGGCGAATCCTGCTACTACTTTATACCAGATTCAGAAAAGTGATAACCTCGATGCCTTACTGAATAAGACACCGGCTAGCGGAAAACCTATTATCCCTGTATTGGCCAGTTATCTGGATGCGCTGGGTGCCACCATATCTTTGCAGAACAATGTAACAATGAATAACGGATACTTATCCAAAGCCTTAAAAAATGTACAGAATCCTAAAAAAGAAAATGGCGGACTGCTCCTGAATGATGACAGTATCTTACCGGCTTTTGAGGTGACCACTCCGCTTGACCAGATTTTAAATGGTCTTAAAAATACATCTCAAACCGCACAGATTGATATGGAAGTAAGCCGTGAATCTGATAGCCGTTTCCGTGTTTCCGTTGAGGGGAAAACGGGTTTTTCTATTCCTATCTTTGATTTCTTTACCTTAGGAATTGGAGGCAATGCCAACTATTTTAGTGAAAATATTGCGACAAGCAAAAACTCCATCAAAATATCCATGATGTTTACAGGAGTTACCCTTGTAAACTTTGGACCAAAAGATTTTAATATAGCCAGCAATATGTACTGGGCATGGTTCGATCCTATCCGTAAAGCACAGATCAACAGCAGAGATAAAGAGGAAGAAAAACATATCTCAGGATACAAATTTTCTCCGGATCCGGGAATGAAATTCGGACCTGAAGGACCTTTCGGTTTGTTGAACGGAGTGGCCATTTCCAATTATCCTACAGTAGAAATCACCGTAACAGGTGAAGATTATAAAAGCATTCAGAAAACCTTTGAACAGTCTTCTTCTGCTACGCTTTCTTTTTTGGGAATTCCTTTGGCAAGTGTTAAAGAATCTACCTATTCTTCTTCGTTTTCTGTGGATCAGTCAAAATCTACGATCAAGATCACACTCAGCCCTCCGCCAAGTCTGGTAGCAGGTAATAATAGAGATTCCATAGCGTGGGTTCTTGGTGCTATTGTGGATTATCCTGCGGAAGTGAGTGATGATGTTGAGCTTCTTAATGATGAAGAGTTAGTCGCTAAAGGTGCCTATCCTAACTATCAGCTGTATAAAGATAACTTCGGAACGACCTATTGTTCTGTGAAAAAAGTAAAATCGCATGCTGTGGGGGCTACGTGGGTCAGCGAATGTCTTGCCGCCCATCCGGGTACAAGCCCTGCAGGAAAACCCTGGACAAGTCCTAAACAATCCGGAGTGATCTGGCCATAACCAACCCAAAAATAGATCATAAAAATAGACTGTCTCAACAAGGCAGTCTATTTTGTTAGATTGTATTGTATTAAAGTTTTAAAAACTATTTGACCAAAAGATAGATTCCAACACCAATGGCTGCATAAGCCGTAACGGTAAGAATATCAGCAATAGGCTGTGAAAAGCGTTTTTCTGCAATTCTCTCACTATTGATCTGGTTCTTATGGAATTTCAGATTTTTTTTAGCATTACGAACCGGGTGTACTACCAGACTGTCTCCTTCCCATCGGTCGACAATGACTTTATAACTTTTGCTGTCGACTTCAATTTTAACATTTTTACCGGCAGCCAGTTTCTCCTGAATATTCACAGGTGCAGGTTGGGCGTTCAGACTCTGGGATGCAGGGTTTGTACCCGCCATTTCTGCAGAAGTATTATTCGCTGCAACGGTATTTTTTTTAGAAGCCTGATTATTGTTGGCAGCCGGATCCGCTGGCTTTTTTACCTGATAGGTATAGCAGCTGGTAAGCGTGCATAATATAAGGATGAAATAAAAATTCTTTCGCATAAGCCAAATTTAAGAATTAAACGGAATATTTGGGAGTTTCTTTTGAAAGATGATGTTTTTTTTGAAGATTCTTACTTACTATGCAAAAAGCTTCATATAGTAGCAGGGCCAAAGTGAAGAAAGAAAGTACGGTTTTCCTGTGCAGTATAATTTCCACAGAAAAAGGCTTATGTTGGAATCGCTGTCAAGGTTTTAAACCTTGACGGGGATATTTCTGCGTGCAGAAGATAGTGGAATAGAATATTCTGATGAAAAAAGTCCACCCGTTTATACAACGTATATAGAGGATAAATGCACTATTGCTGTATGTTAAATTTATTGGAGGTGTATCATTGATGTATGCAAATATTGTTGTTGTCATTTCACATCTACTTACATTTACGCCAACAAAATGATCAAATAATGAAAAAAAAATTTCTATTGCTTGGAGGCTTACTATTAAGCCTTCAGGTATTCTCTCAAGTAGGTATTAATACACCAGATCCTCAGGCTAGCCTGGATGTAGTAGGTAAGCCCACATCTACAAATGTATTCGATGGTATTATTGCACCCAGAATTACAGGAGCACAACTCAGAGCAAAAACATATACCCAAAAACAGCAGGGAGCATTGGTGTATGTAACAGCTGCTGATACGGCTCCCGGCGGGCAGACAACTGAAGTAACCAGCACTGGATATTTTTATTTTGACAGCAACCTGAACCGCTGGCAAAAACTGAACTCGGGAACTATCGCCGCAGGGGATCCTACAACCGATGCTTTCATAGATGATCCCGCCAACACAATGGTAAAATTAGGAGCATCTTCTACCGGAACTGCCAGATCTTCAAACACTGATTTTGTCATTAAAGACAATGGAAGAGTAGGAATAGGGACTGCTTCCCCTGATACAGCGCTGCATATAAAAGAAAACGGAAATCCTGATAGTAATCAGTTGAAAGTTCAGTCAACCAATAGTTCTCCATTAATTAATCTGGAAAGAACAGCAGGGAATAACCTATCTGCCGGAACAGAGCTTGGAAAACTATCCTTTAACGGAAAGATTTTTGGGGCTAATTACCCATTGGCAGGGATAAAAGCCAATTATTGGGGAGACGGCTCAACCAATTCTTCAGCTCTTACACTTTCTACCAGTGACCGGCCGGCTGTTGTAATTAACGAATACGGATCTATGGGAATAGGACGTTATGATACCAACTATGCAATGTCTCCTACACAAAAGCTTGATGTAGACGGAAATGTAAGATTCAGAGGTGTCCCGTCATCCACAATGAACAGCACAGACATGTTAATGGCATTAGATACTAACGGGGTTGCTAAAAAAGTAGACATCACAACACCGGCCAGTGCTTTGGTTGCTACAAGAACAGGGCCTTCAGTAAAATCTGCAGATGGTTCCTCTGCCATCATGTGGTTTGAAAATACCTACCTTTCTAATAACGCTTATCTTACAAGAATAGATAACGGTACCTTTCAGGCAACCAAAACAGGATTATACACCATAAACATCACCGCACACTTCGACCAGGTTCCTGCAGGGACAGTAGAGGAAAGCCATTACAGAGGAGTAACCGTTGGGGTAAGGAATATTTCGGGTGGCAAGCTAACCCAGCATTACGGATCTAATTATTTAGGCGATGGATACACCAATATTACTGCTGTTTTTATACTAAATGCTGGTGAACAGTTTTATGCATACAGCCAATGTAATAAAGGTGGATCGTACAGACAGATGGAAGCTACAATGTCTGTTGTTTGTACACCTTTGTAATAAGTATCTTAAAGATATTACAGTTATAACACCATTTTTTAATAAATATAAGCAGCTGTTCCGGTTAACTTCATAATTTCCTTTCAGCTTCAAAACTAGAAAACCCTTTTCAGAAAAACTGAAAAGGGTTTTGTTATTATTTTAAAATGTTGTTTTCAGAATCTTTGATTTATAATGCTTAACACGAAAGTATATTCGAGGCTGTGAGGAGAAACTTTGAGCTTACCAATAAATACTTTAGAGAACGTTCGTTTAACGTAAAGATTTACAAGTTTTTTTCTATTACAAAAGATAGTTTGTAGTAGACTAGTATAAAACTGAGAAACGTAGCGGTATCTTTTTGGCTACTATGATTTCTGATTTTCTTCTTCAAAATAAAATAGAGAGACCGGGATAGTCTCTCTACTTTTTATTTTAGAACCTGCTTATCATAGAGAATATTATCATCTTCATCAAAGCTTATGATCAAAACTTTATATTGCTTGGCACTGTCGTTGTTAAAGAATTTAATTCTTGGCGGAACATAATCACTGTCAAATAAATTAGGATTCCAGTACAGTGTCTCACGCGTATCATTTTCAATTTTTTCCGGAGCATCGTCATCGATCATTTCAATAGGAAATTCTGAAGGTTTATCATATCCTTTGATGATTGATACATTGTTCTTCTTCAATTCTTTTTCATTGCTTTTAGATTTCATATTCCCCTTCATGGTATAGATGGCTACGGCATCACCTATTAATCCGGATCCTTTGATGATCTTTACCATCGCAATATTATTAACCGGAAGGCTGCTAATCATAGTAGGGTCGGTCTGTATTTCATCCAAATAGAGCTTAGCCTGCTGTCCGCGGATATAAGGAACGCTTGCTCCTGAGTTGTTTTTCTGAAATGTCAGGCCGGCAGCTCTTCCCTGCAGCCAGTCTAAAATATTGCTTGATCCTGAAATATGCTGGTCTTCATTAACGAAATCAAATACTGTCGAATTGACAGAACTGAACATGCCACTGGAAAGTTGTTTATCCAGCTCTGCTTTCGGATCTTTCTTTTTTCCTACCAAAGCTACTGCCTGGATTTGTATATCATTACTTTCTTTCTTTTTAGTATTTTTCTGAGTGTTGATCGCTCTGGAAATGGTTGGAGGCAGGCTTTTATTTTTGTCGGTTTTTACCAATGTGTATGGGGTTGCCGGGAAATTACCTGTAAATGGGGAAGGCGTCACTAACGGTTCTATGGTAACAAACAAATCATCATTTCCCGATTCTTTATTTTCTGAATTCACAAAGGCCGAGATCTCCAGCGGTTCATCATTATTGAGGTTGTTTAAATAGATATACCCATTCTGATCTGTTTTGAACTGACCGAATACGGGCTGATTTTCTCCCGATTTTGATAGTAAATTGACCGCCGAATTGATCATCAGGGCATTATTTTTAATAGGTTTCACCCTGTAGGAAAGATATTGCTGAGACTGTGTTTTAATGGTGGGTGCCGCTCCGCTGAGTACAGAATTCCAGTCGAATCTTTTCCAGTTTTCTGAAATAAGCAGGGCGTCCAGAGCTTCGGTGTTGGCATTTTTAGAGAAATATTGCGCCGGGCTGTCTATTCTTGTTGTAAAGTCTCCCGTCAGCCAAAGTCCGCTCAGAATATTTTCCTCTTCAGGAGTCTGGCTACCGTCATCTTCACTCACTAAAACTGTGTAATGTTTAAAATAAGACTCAGGGGAAAGATCAATACTATTGAATGCTCTTGGCGTTGGTTTTAAGCTTTGTCCTATTATTTCTGCTTTCTCAATTTTTAGATCAGCAGGTTTTATAAAGCAAAGCCTTTTTGCCACGATATTGTCCTGTTCATCAAAAATAACCAACTGTAAAATACCATTCGCACCATTACTTACTTTTGTAGGAATGAGGCTTGATACATCACTCGTCAGATGGTTGATATTGGCTCTGTAAGCAAGATGGTTGTTGATGAGTCCTACAACTTTATAACCCTGAAGCTGTTGTTTCAGATGAATACCCTTTATGTTGTATTTTATCCCTTCTTTGGAACTTACAACCTCTATACTAAGACCGCTGTCTGCAGCTTGCGGCAGATCAATGGTCTGGCTTTTTCCTTTATTATCCTGAATAATGGCCTGGTACTTTTTTCCTGATACCGGAGTTATTTTAAAGGAAGCCACATTTTTATCAAAAGATTTGAATGTAGTAACAGGAGTGTTGGGAGCTTGAATATCAATTATCTTTCCGGACCAGCTCTCCGGGAGGAAAGAATTACCCGATAACCTTACAGCAAATTTGGTAGAGGTACCGTTAATGAAAGTTCCGCCTTCCGGAAATACTTTGGCAGACCAGTCGGAATTTTTTGCAATAACCAATGATTCCGCAGAGTTCGGATTGTAAACCGGAATGGTTTTGACAATCTGGAAATCTTCATTGAAATTGGTCATATAAGGAGTGTAGGCTCTCACAAAATAAACCTGTTCCGGGAGATCTTCTTTCAGTTGAAAATCCCCGCTGCCTTCGCCGTTCGTAAGAAGTACAGTTTTCCAGTCGATTAATTTTTTATCGGCATTGTAAAGCTCTACAAATAGGGTAGTAGAGAGTGGCGATCGGTTATAACCGTTAAATACAAAACTTTTAAACCAGATTTTATCGCCCGCTGCATATTGTGATTTGTCGGTAAGTACATATACTTTCTCCTGCTCGTAATGATCTTCAAGATTGGTAATTGCTTTTTCCAGTTTGGTTTGCGCCATAATAGGCTGTACCATCGAAAGAAGCATTACACAGAATATTTTTTTCATAGAAATCTCAGCACATTTTAATTCTTTGCTAATGTAATCATTTAAAGACTTCCGGAAAGGTTAAAAACTTATAATTATCCAATGTATAGGCTATTTTTTACTAAAGTTTTTACTTGCAGAACTACCGGTGTTTTTTAACAATATGATGTTTTATAAAACAATACGGTCTAATAAAATTACCGGGCAATATTGATAATTTTCTCAATAAGGTGAGATGTGGTACATTAAAACCGCAAATAAAAGCTATCTTTAATTATATGAATTGAAGAAGCTTACAGATATGCGGAAAGTAATCCGGTGTCGGCAAGATAGTTGTACTCAATGAACGACCAAACAGAATATAAACTATGAATGTACAGTTAAAACAGAATTGTCATTTTAAAAATGACGGTGCCGATAATTTCGGTTCGGACATTTTAAAAGGATTGTCCGCTCATCCGAAAAAATTATCTTCAAAATATTTTTACGACAAAACAGGCGATCATCTCTTCCAGCAGATCATGGCGATGCCGGAATATTATCTTACCAATTGTGAACTGGATATATTTCAAAATAAAACAGAGGAACTTGTAAAAGCAATTTCCAATATTAATGAATCTTTTGATCTGATAGAATTAGGCGCTGGCGATGCGATGAAATCATCATACCTTCTCAGAAATCTGGTAGAGAAAGGAACAAATTTCACCTATATGCCTATTGATATTTCGGGAAATATTCTTTCTGTTTTGCAGGAAAACCTCAAAAAGAGCCTGCCTGAACTGAAAGTTTTACCGTTGGAAGGAGAGTATTTTGATATGCTTGATAAAGCCACCGGGATTTCAAAAAGGAAAAAAGTAGTTTTTTTCTTAGGCGGAAATATAGGCAATATGGAAAGCGAGGAAGCTGCACATTTCTGCAGTGAAGTGAAAAGAAAACTGAATTCCGGGGATCTGTTTCTTGTAGGATTTGACCTCAAGAAAAATCCGCACACCATTCTTGCTGCTTACAACGATCCTGCGGGAATTACCGCTTCATTTAATCTAAATCTTCTTACAAGAATCAACCGCGAACTGCAAGCAGATTTCAAGGTGGAAAATTTCCAGCATTATCAAAATTACGATCCGGTTTCAGGAGATTGCAGAAGTTTCCTGGTAAGTCTTTGTGATCAGGAAGTTCATATAGGAAACTGTTTGTTTACCTTTAAAAAAGATGAATTGATTGATATGGAGATCTCCCGGAAATTTTCTGAACAGGATATCAGAAAACTGGCTGGCGACTCGGGTTTTCATATTCTTGCTGAAATTAAAGATTCTAAAAACTGGTTTGTAGATTCTATCTGGATGGTATAATTTAAAAAGATTTTTATGAAAAAAGATGCATTACCTGTAAAGGCAAATCCTCATAAAGACTGGGTTAAGAAATACTCTGAAGTCAGAAATCGTTCCGTTGAAATTTGCAGTCCTCTGGAAATTGAAGACTATGTAGTTCAGCCCGTAGTAGATGTGAGTCCTCCGAAATGGCATTTAGGACATACCACCTGGTTTTTTGAAACCTTTATTTTACAGTCCAATTTTCTAGGGTATGAAGTTTTTGATCCTCAGTATAATTTTGTGTTCAACAGTTATTACGAAACCATCGGTGCCCGTGTTATCCGCACCGACAGGGGAAACCTGAGCCGTCCCTCTGTTTCGGATGTCTTTAAATACCGGGAATATGTGGATCAAAAGATGGATGAATTTCTTCAGAGCGGATATCTTACACAACCATTGGAATCCCTGCTGGAATTAGGGTTAAACCACGAACAACAGCATCAGGAATTGTTACTTACAGATATCAAATACATTTTAGGACATAATCCTTTATTTCCTGCTTATAAAAAAGAAAAGAATTCAAAAAAAGAAACTGCCGGAAATTCAGAAATGATCAGTTTTTCAGAAGGAATTTATGAAATCGGTTTTAAAGGGGAAGGGTTCTGTTTTGATAATGAGCTGGGTAGGCACAAGGTATATCTGAATGATTTTAAAATTAGCAGTCAATTGGTGTCCAATAAAGAATATATAGAATTTATGGAAGCCGGAGGCTATGAAGATTTCAGACACTGGCACGCCGAGGGTTGGGACTGGGTAAAACAAAATAATGTTAAATCCCCTTTATACTGGCATTTCATTGATGGGAAGTGGATGAACTATACTTTAAACGGCTTACAGGAAATCGATTTAGAGGAAGCGGTCTGTCATATCAGTTTTTTCGAAGCATCTGCCTTTGCTTCATGGAAAGGAAAACGCCTGCCAACAGAAGCTGAATGGGAAGCTGCATCAGCCTGTTTCAACTGGGGAAGCCGTTGGGAATGGACGAATTCTGCTTATCTTCCGTATCCGGGATATACAAAAGAAGCTGGAGCAGTAGGAGAGTATAACGGAAAATTCATGGTGAATCAGATGGTGCTTCGTGGTGCTTCGGTGGCCACTCCGCCGGGACACAGCAGAAATACCTACCGGAACTTTTTTCCGACTCATTTACAGTGGCAGTTCACCGGAATCAGACTTGCACAATAATTTTGCCTATGATTACAGTTCAATCGGTTTCAAAAAGTTTTAACGGAAAAAAAGCAGTTGATGGTATTTCCTTTCAGGCCAATGATAAGGAAATTCTGGTGCTTCTGGGAACAAGCGGCTGCGGAAAAACCACCATGCTGAAAATGATAAACCGCCTCATCGAAGTAGATTCCGGAACTATTTTGATTGATGGCAAGAATATTCTTTCCCAAAAAGTGGAAGAGCTTCGCATGGGAATTGGATTTGTCATGCAGCATTCCGGGTTGTTCCCCCATTATACCATACAACAGAATATAGCAGTTATTCCCGATTTGCTGAAATGGAATAAAAAAAAGACAACCCAAAGAACCCTTGAATTATTACACAAACTCCATCTCTCTGAAAACGTGCTTACACGGTTTCCCAACGAATTAAGCGGCGGACAGCAGCAAAGAGTGGGAATTGCCAGGGCTTTGATTGCCGATGCCCCTGTCTTGCTGATGGACGAGCCGTTCGGAGCGCTGGACAATATTACCAAAAGTGATATTCATTCAGAATTCAAATCACTCGAAGAACTTAAAAATAAAACCATTATTCTGGTGACTCACGATGTTCAGGAAGCCTTCGATTTAGGTCATAAAATCTGCCTGATGGATCAGGGGAAAATTATTCAGTCAGGAACTCCGGGAGAAATGTTGTATCAGCCCAAAAATGATTTTGTTAAGAATTTTTTTGCTAAAAACCGGCTTTTACTGGAATACAAAGTAGGCAGACTGAAAGATCTGAACTCTCTGATTGAAGGCAGCCGCTTTTATGAAGAACTTCAGTTTTCAGACCATACGAGTGTTTGGGATGCTTTGCAACAGTTGAGTGCAGATACTTTGTTTTCCGCAGAGTACGAAAATCTGGTTAAAGCCTTTAGTGAATACCGAAAATTCCAGACTGTATGAGCGAACAAAGTTTTTGGCAGTTTATCACAGAGCAGCATGAAAAACTGCTTACTCAGGTTGTACAGCATCTGGGACTCACTTTTTTATCTCTGTTTCTGGCCATGATAATCGGGCTGCCTTTAGGAATTCTCATTGCCCGGAAAAGAAAATTATCAGGTTCTGTTTTAGGAGTAGCTGGAATTTTACAGACCATTCCCAGTATTGCGCTGCTTGGTTTTATGATTCCTGTTTTCGGGATTGGAGCAGTTCCGGCCATTGTTGCATTGCTGATCTACGCTCTTTTACCGATCATCAGGAATACGTACACCGGAATAACGGAAGTAGATCCGGCGGTAACAGAAGCTGCAAAAGCAATGGGAATGAATAGAAAACATCTGCTTTTCAAAGTTCAGCTTCCTTTGGCTATGCCGGTTATTATTGCAGGAATCAGGACGGCAGCGGTGATCAATGTTGGGGTGGCAACTTTAGCTTCATTTGTGGCGGCAGGCGGTTTGGGTGAATTTATTTTTGGCGGAATTTCCCTCAATAACACCAATATGATTCTGGCCGGCGCAATTCCCGCCGCTTTACTGGCTGTTCTTTTAGATCAGACCATTGCCGTTTTACAGAAATTAAGCTATCAGTCTGTAAAGAAATTAAAATATATCATTCCGGCTGTTTTGGCATTTATCGGGATTATTTATCTTTTAACTTTTGTTTCAAACCATAAGATTAAGGCAGGTTTTACCCCTGAGTTTATGGGCCGGCAGGACGGAAATCTGGGACTACGTTCGGTATATGGGCTTGATGCACATCCACTGGTTGTAAGCGATGCCATTATGTACAAAGCAGCCTACGAAAAAGAGCTGGACCTCATCAGCGGATATTCAACAGATGGAAGGATCAAAGCTTTTGATTTGTATGTTCTGGAAGATGACAAAAAGATTTTTCCTCCTTATTTTGCGGCCCCGGTGATCAAAACAAAAACATTGGAAAAACTTCCCGGACTGGAAAAAACACTGAACCTTTTGGCAGGTAAATTCAATGATTCTATCATGACTGAACTGAATTACAAAGCCGATTATCTTAAACAGACTCCCGAAAAAATTGCTAAAGATTTTTTAATGAAAACAAATTTATATAAAGATCCACGCAAAGGAAATTCCCAAACCATAAAAATCGGATCCAAAATTTTTGGTGAGCAATATATTTTAGCTGAAATGTACAAAATGCTCATTGAAGGTTACACAGATTATAAAGTAGAAACAAAAACAGGGCTTGGCGGAACGAAAATCTGCTTTGATGCTCTGATGAATGACGCCATTGATGTATATCCTGAATACACAGGAACCGGACTGCTGGTTTTGCTGAAACCTTCGGCAAAAATGATAGAAGAAGTGTCTGGGAGCCCGGAAAAAACATTGGATTATGTCAACCGGGAATTCCGGAAACAGTACGGAATTGAATGGCTGCAGCCACTTGGTTTTAATAATGCATATGCTTTGATGATGCGGAGGAAACAGGCAGATGAACTTAAAATCAAAACTATTTCAGACCTGAAAAAATATATGGATCCTCAGTGATGACAGACAGTTTCAACAAAAAGAATCAAATAAGACTCAACTTTACTTTCTGTCCGGTAGATCATTCGTAGATGGTCTTTATGTAATTGCTATTAAATATTAATCAGAGTAGATGGATTTTCTACTCTGATTTTTTTGTTTTTAATTAAGAGGCTTTCTGCCGGTAAAAATATTGATCAGAACGACAATAATGGCAACCACCAAAAGGGTGTGGATTAAACTTCCTGTGTCCATACCGGGAATGATTCCAAGCATTCCAAGTAGCCAGACTGCGATGCAGATGACTGCAACAAGCCATAATAAATTTCTCATACTATTATTTTTTTGTGGTTAGTGTTGTGATGTAGTGTATAGTTAGCGGCCTCGTTTTATTGATGCCTTACACCTTTATGGTGATATTGGGTGCTTTTGTGATCGGTTTTATAGTTGGAATAAACAGTATCAGTAACCGTACTGTAATTTTTATTGAAAGACTGATCATCCTCTAAATGTGGCATGGAATAATGAAACTCCTTGCCGTTCTTATAAAGCTTATTATCATAAGTACGGTAAATCTGGTTTTCTTTATAAGTATTTCCGTCAGGAGCAAGATATACTTTGCTTTTCTTGCTTTTTTTTCGCAGGCCCAGATAAAGCAAAGAACTTCCTGCTGCAAGAGCCAATGTAATTTTTACTATATTGTTCATACGATTGTGATTTGGATTTAAATAGGTACAAATTTTTTGCCATAGGAGAGAAATGTGGTACTTTTTAAGTATTTACATAGCTCTTATCAAATTTGGAGAGAAGAAAAAAGTCTGGCAGAACCAGACTTTTTAGTTTCAGAGCGTTTGTTCCTTATGTTTTCCTTCCCTGATCTCTTCTACCATTTTGGCATTAAAGGCAGGAAGATCTTTTGGTGTTCTGCTCGTAACAAGTCCCTCATCTACTACCACCTCGCTGTCTTCCCAGCGTGCGCCTGCGTTTTTTAAATCCTGGCTGATGGAGTTGACGGAAGTCAGATTCCGGCCTTCTACCACACCCGCGTTGATCAGTACCTGCGGTCCGTGGCAAATGGCTGCTACAGGTTTATGCTGAGCAAAAAAATCTTTTACAAAGGTGAGTGCTTTTTCATTGGTTCTCAGCTGATCGGGATTAATAACGCCTCCCGGTAATACCAGCGCATCATAATCTGAAGCAGCTGCATTGTCCAGCGTTTGATCTACAGGATATTCCTTTCCCCAGTCTTTTTCTGCCCAGGCTTTAATACTTCCCGCTTCGGGACTTACGATATGGGCGGTCCATCCCTGTTGTTCCAGATATTCTTTAGGTGAACTTAATTCACTCTCTTCAAAGCCATGTGTGGCCAGTATTGCGATTTTCTTTGACATATTACTGTTTTTTGTGTTAAGTATCGGAAGGTCTATGACCTCCGATTACAACGTCCGATTGTTGTGTGATGATTAAATAAAAACTTCCCCCATGAGAAAGAGGATATCTACTTCTTTAAATCTTCAAGAACTTCAAATTTATCATGAGAAGCCTTAAGCTGATGAAGCTGATCCAGTACCACTCTGGAACTTTCCGGGCAAAGATCACCGCTGTCTAATGCATCCTGATACGCATCTATAGCGGCATTTTCACCATATACAACATTTCCTAACGTAGAGCCGGCTGTATCTGTGGCAAAAGAATTTTTAACATCAATCCATGCTCTGTGGATAGCTCCTGCAGTAGATCCCGATTGATCCGGTGTGCCTCCTCTTTCTGTAATCAGATTGCTCAATTCGTCTTTCATCTTGTGAGACTGGGCTACCATGGTATCATAATCTGCTCTCAGCTGTGGATACTCATCCCATACTTTGTCTTCCACTTTTGAAAATCCCTGAATTCTGTCGTTGGTAATGTTCAGTAAATCATTCAATACTGAAACTGTTTTCTCGTTGTTCATATTTTTATATTTTAAATTGGTACTATGAACTTTGCAAGTGCTGTGCCTCAAACGGGATATCTGCAAAGATGTGGTATTTAAAAAAAACTTAAAATTTTGAAAACAAATCTTAATTAAAAATACCTGAAGAACTGCAAAGAACTCCATAATCAAAAGCACCACAGAGGTTTATTAGTTTTGTGCTGCGAATAAATGCTTCCCTGAAAAAGCATTTACCGGCAGCTATTTGATCTGCAAAAGAATTGATAACAGTTTCAGCTTTGGCTTCTTTTAATGGAGTAGGAGGACCGTTGCAATAAAATATAAATTGGGCACGCAGATAGATGATGCCATAATTTTTTCTATATTTAGAAGAAGTAAGTGTATGATTTACTCATGTTTAGAAAAAATGGCTTGTGTTTGTATTTTACATTCCAAAACAGGCCTATAATATAAAAAAGACAATGCCAATAAACCCGATACCTCCGGATGGAGGTCTGTTATATAAAGAAACAGATATGACTCAGTTGTTCCCTGAGCCTTTCAATGCATCAACAGCCTTATTGTTTTTGGCCATAGCCATTTTCTGGACCATTAAACTGAAGGGTAACTTCAAAGAATATCCTTTTTTAACCTACTGCCTGGTTTTATTATATATTGGTGCCATTGGGGGAACGGTTTACCATTCTTTCAGACAATGGCCCGTCTTTATTATGATGGACTGGCTTCCGATTATGCTATTATGCCTGTCTGCAGGGTTTTATTTTGTAGCGCAGAGCACCCGATGGTACTATGCTGCTGTAATGGTTCTGGGATATGTCGCTCTGATGTTTGCTTTAAGAAACTGGATTCTGATCGATAATCCTTCCCTTTTTATCAACGTCAATTATGCCATCATGGCCTTATTGGTAGTTTTCTCGGTACTCAGGTATCTGATGTACACCCAATGGAAGGCCGGCAAATGGGTAGGCTTTGCGGTGCTGTCGTTTGTTTTTGCACTGACTTTCCGTATCGCTGATAAATGGGAATGGTTCAGCTTCGGAACCCACTTTTTGTGGCATACTTTCGGGGCAGTGGCGACGTTTTGTATGTTTAATTATATTAGTCTTACGGGGGAGAAGAATCAATAGGGCTATTATCAATACAAGAACGGCCACAGGATTATGCTTTGGAAATCATACTTCTGGCGGCCTCCAAAGAAAATGTTGGTAAATCGCAGAATTATAGCCGGATTGCAGGCTGTCTTATTGCATTTGCATGCAGAGAAGCATTTAAAAAAGGATTTGAAGGGTATGTATGCCTAAAGCCAAAAACAAAGCTTGAAAAACATTATATGCGGCAATATGGATTACAGTCAACCAAAATATATTTGATCACTGAAGGTGAAAATTCATTACAATTAATTCAGGAATATTATGAAGACAAACAGGAAGGAAATTAAGGAAACAGATTTTTCAAAATTGACAGGTGAAGAACTTGCGGATGCTTTTGTCTTTCCTACTGATCAAATTTTGAATGCGAAAGAGAAAAAAGAGGAGGAGGACTTCTGGGCAGCTCGCCGGAAACAATTTGAAAATCGTACTCATCGTCAAAAAATGTATTCAAAATTGTTGCAGCTAAAGTTTCAATTGGAAGACTATATAGATAGCAGTCAATATCTGGAAGCTTTTAGTTTTGGATTTTTTTTAAATGAGTACGTAAGCAGACAAGAGAAAAAAGATAAGGATTTTGCTGTTGAGGTTGATGTGAAGCCAGCTGTACTTAGCCAATATATTAATAATCATCGGAAGCCGACAGATGAGTTCATCATCAGGCTTGAATTACATTCCAACGGGCTGATTCCCGCAATACATTGGTTTAAGGTTATCCAAAAAAATAAAGAACATGAAATCATGACCAATCAGAAATTAAGAGAGGAAGAAAGTAAGCATGTTAAAAATAGACTTGGATTTGCTTATTAGCTTGATGAAATAGCTTAGAAACTTCACATCAGTCAAGACTTGCTTAAAAATCCCAACGAAAAGCTGGGATTTTTTTTGTTTTGATGTGTGCTATGGAAATGATCCTGATTTTAAGCTGGTGGAATAAGGTTTTTTTTGAACTTGCTCCGAAGTCGGGAGACTTCGGAGAGCGAGGAGCTGACTTCAAGCTATTAAATTAACATCTTTTTAATTCCTTAAGATGGTACTGAAACAAAACATCAGGCTTTAGAAAAGTAACAAAGTCATAAATGTAGAAAAGTCAATAGCTAAATAGCTGAATTTGTAATTTAGTTAGATAAGAATATACTAAAAACTTTCTTTTGGTTTTACTTACGGAAAACCGTAAAGTAAATACATTTTATATAATGATATTTGTGTAATAGTTTTTAAATTTCAAGTATAAGTCTTAATTAATAAAGATTTTAATTTGTTAATCGTTAATTCTTGAGTATTGTTTATAATCAATTAAATCAGTAATTAAATGGCTAAAAAAAAAATAAAATTAAATGTAGTTCTTTTAAAAAATAATTTAAATATTGCAGCTCCTGAAACATTTATTGAAAATTATTTGCAAGACAACGAAATCAATTTCAATAAAGGAAATATCAATGCTATTCTCTATAAAAAGTTAGGTAGCTATAGTGAACCTAAATGGGTTGAGAATTTAAAAAATAAAATTGTTGGGGATTTTACTAATGACTTTCCATCTAATCAAAGTTCAGGGGTAACTTTATTTATTGAAGTACAAGATAGAATTTTTGCAATTAATTTTGGAACGCTGGGGCGTTTCAATATAAATAAAAATACAATAGAGAAAACATTTGGAATATATACTGCTAATAAATTGTTAAACAATGATTTAACAGCAACAATAAAAAGTGCTCATAGTCGAGTAAATGAAACAAATCCTGTTAATAAGCAACGCCAATACGGGGCCGATATATCAAATAATCAACTTTTCCTTTCAATGGAGGATAACGAAGCTCTTAAAGAACTAGCTGTAATTAGTTATTCATCAGAAGATTTTTCAAGAATGATAGGGAAATATAGCTCGTTAAATGTCCAATTTCTTTTTAATAATATTGAAATACCTTGTTTTCAATATCTTCAACCAAAATTAAGTAGGCTTTTAGATCTTTATAAGTCTGTGTCTCCTGATGATGTTAAAAAGCTATTTAAGGGAATTTATCCTCTTAGTAGTATGGAAGCAGAGCCTTTGAATACACAATTACCTAATAAATTAATTCTGTCAACCGACACATTTTTTTTGTTTGAACCTGAAATAGATTATGATCTTAGTCTTGTTGCAGCGATTAAAATTGAAGATGAATTATATGATGAATTGTCCCTATCTGACTATCTAGGCAAAAATCCTCAACCAAGTTTTGAAAACCTCACTGAAGACAAAATCTTTTTTCTAAATGAGGATGGTGATATAATTAAGGAGTGGTCAATTTTGGAGTGCTTGTATGGCGAAATTGAAGAAAACAATACAAATTACATCTTATCTGGTGGTGAGTGGTTCGAAGTTTCAAAGGATAAATATGAGCGTATTAGTGTTGCAATTGATGAGATAACTAATACTTCTTTTGGTATTCCTGATCATATTAAAGACGATATAAAAAAAGATATTGCACAAGGCATTATTCAAAATAAAAATTCAAATCAAAAAATTAATAAAGAAAATATCTTTAATATACATTTATCAAATTATATTCATGGTTATTTATTTGATGAAGCAGCTAAGCAAATTAATCTTTATGAAGATAGATTTGAAGTCTGCGATGTGCTTCATCAAAATACATTTTTTCATGTAAAATATAATTATGGTGCTTCGGCATTGAGTCACTTATTTAATCAAGGTTATGTGTCCGCCAAATCATACGCGGAATTTACTAGTAAATATGCAGAAGCAGTCAATGTACACATACCAGATATTACAAATCACCTTTCTGATCATCCTGATAATGTTACAGTTCATTATCTTATTCTTAACGATAAGTCACAAGATAGATTAACTTTTTTTTCGAAAATGGCTTTAGAGGACAAAATTAGAACTTTACAAGCAATGCGATTTAATGTAAAAATGACTTGGATCCGAGATATGTATTAAATCAAAGTCTCCAGACTTTAAGCCAGTGAATAATATTATTAACTTTAAAATTATTCCAAAATCCACCAAAAGTAAAAGTATGTTACAATTTAAATGGTTCTATATTAAATTTGCTGACTTCAACCTCTTCATCATGAATATTTGAAAAATTTATAATAGGTTCTTCTTTAATTTTGCTAAATAATACATTAAAATTATTATCATCTTGATCTTTTTTAAGATTGAGAATTTCAGTACCACCAATTGGCAATGGTAAAATATCTTTTATGTTTTCGTCTCCAAATGAAACAAAAATATATTTATTAGGATTCGCTTTTTTATCTTCAAAAATAATCTGAAACTCTACATCAACACCCCCAACAAATTTTTCAGCTCTCTCCTTATATTTTTTATTTAAAACTACAATAACTTTATCACTATTCATGATTCCATCAATCATCATTTTATTAAAATTTATTGAGACTGATTCTTGACTTTTTTTCCTATCAAGAGTTGCATCAAACCCATTCTTTCTTAAGAAGTCAACAAATGAAATTATTTTTGTATTAAATACCTCATCCGACCAAGCATAAGTAACAAAAATTTTTTTAATATTTCTAATTTTATTTTCCATAAGTATTTTATTTGAAGTGCTTTCGTTGTTTTTACTATTAGCAATCAGTGCGTTTAATTTCTTTATTGAATTACCTTTTGTCAATGATAGCTCTTTAAAACATGTATCAAAATCCAAATCCAAATCATCTACATTTACTTTAGAATAACAATATAGTGCATCTAAACTTTTAAGATTTCCAATTGATTTACTTGGAAAGTTTTTGATTTTCAAGTTGTTTACCCATAGCTTTCGTAGATTATATAAACTTTCAATCCGAGAATCAATAATTTCAATTTGGTTATTGCTTATATCAAGCTCTCTTAAATTATGTAAAGCAAAAATATTATTTGGTATTTGTTTAAACTTATTATTGGATAGATGTAGACTGCGTAATTTTTTTAAATTAATTAATTGTAAGGGAGTATTTTTTAATTGATTATTATTTAGATTTAATATTTTTAAATTTTTAAGTGAACAAATTTTTGCATAAAATAATGAAATACGATTCCCTGATAAATCTAAAGTTTCTAACCTATTTAATTTTTCAATCTCGGCAGGAATTTCTTTTATTTTATTATTTCTTAATATTAATTTTCTTAAGTTTTTTAATTCAAAAACTTCTTTTGGAATTTCTCTTAAACCATAGTTTGACAAGTCAAGTTTAGATTGATTTATGTTTTTAATTTTTATATTCATTTAAATTTCTAAATTTGTATTTCCTTTGGAGGGAAGGTATAATGAAATAAGGATAAATATATTTGAAAGATCAGAGATAGGTATACTTATTTGCTTCGGCATCCTCACTAATATAAACTAAGTTTGCCCGAGCCGCTGAGTAAGCACTCGGGATTTTTAATTAAAATTTCTAAAACTAAAAGGAAATCAGTTTTGTCAGAATTTTCTCTTATTTTGATTTTTAAATTCTTTTTGTAATCGGTCGATTTCACTTTCAATCTTCTTTAATTCTTTTTCATTGAGTTTTGTGAATAAATGTAACAGATCAATTTCAAGAAAATTACAAAATAAAACAAGACTTTCAATAGTTGGATTAGTTTCAGCTCTTTCGATCCTACCAACATGGTTACTAGATATATTGAGCTCATTTCCAAGTTGAAACTGTGAAAGTCCCTTTTTAAGCCTATATAATTGAATAAGCTTTCCAATTTGAAATTTTAATTCTTCTATTTGCCATTTATACATTTAGTAAAGTTTGAGTTTTCTAAAATTTTTCATCAACACATATATGTGTTTTATTGTTTTTTTTCTTACATTTATAAAAAAATACAAACAATGAAAAAAAGCAGAACAAACTTCGATCCCCGGTTTCGGGCAGAAAAGAAGAACTCCGGCTTGCAGCTGATAGAAACTTTCTTTCAGTTCAATGAGCTGGATGTTTCCAAAGAAAGGCTCAGCAATATTATGAATTATGCGGTAAAGAGAAACAGCTGGATCCATGAAGATCCGGCGGTGATCTTCCAGTTTCATCAATCGATGCGGTCGTTGATCCGGGCGGGCTATCTCATGATGCTGAAGGACAGAAAATGGACGGTCGATACCCGGCCGGAAAAGATTTCCCCTTGGGTTCTTGGTCTGCTTTCGGAGAAAGAATACCGGAACCCTCTGCTGGTTTTCAAAAAAGCCTTCAGTGCCTACACCCTCAAAGAATTTGATTATTTTATGTCCGGAATCGTCTATTTTTCACTGGGGGTCTATGAAAATCTGCCGGAAAGAAATATCGTGATGCCCTATATTCATACGGTGAAAATGCTGGATGCGGCACATCTTATTCTTCAGAGAAAAAGGGAAAAGAAGATAACTGAAACAAGTTTAGAATAAGAAGTTTGTTGGTAAATAAAAGGTTGGGAGCTGTTGATACAGTTGATTAATTTGCTGATGGCCTGTTTTTCTGACGCAAAGCTTATATTTTTGAAACTGTTGATTGTAAGAGAGCAAAGGAAAGAATCAACAGAGTTGATTTGCTGAAGCGTATGGATAAGCATGCCGCTTCATCAGCGACAAAGTCGCATCGCTTTGCCCACTAGAATAAAACGGAATTAGTAATGAACTTTGCGTTCATCTTTCTACTCAAGAATAATTTAAATACGAACTGGTGACGTGTTTTTTTAAATGCAAAGGTTTTGTTTTTGAAACTGTTGATTGTAAGAGTGCAAAGGAAAGAATCAACGAAGTTGATTCGCTGAAGCATATGGATAAGCATGCCGCTTCATCAGCGACAAAGTCGCATCGCTTTGCCCACTTAAAATAAAACAGAATTATTAATGAACTTTGCGTTCATCTTTTTTCAAAAAATAACTTCAAATATTGTGTTCTGCTGTGCAAAGCCCAACTTTAAGTTTGTTCCAAAGTCAGGAGACATCGGAGAGCAGAGAAAATAAAATGATTGATACCAATTAAAAATAAAAAATGCCCCTTTTTCAGGGGCATTATATTATTGAGCTTTTACCTGCTCCAACTTGATGAATATTTTAGTAAGGTTGGGCTGGGCATTGCCTGAAGTAGGAGCACCAGCCATGATAGTTGCAGTATAAGCGGTTTTAGAAGAAGAATTACTGTCTATCCAGGTATATCTTCTATGCTCAGGTCCGCCGCTGGAACCATCTATAATTCCTATGTTCCCCCAGTACGCACTTCCCATTGCTCCTGTACCCTGAGGAAACCAGGTAGCTGTTGCATCTCCCATACCGCCCCATACTCCTGAAGTAATATTGTTGGTAGTTTGAGCTGCTCCAATATAACCGCCATATTCGGTATTGTAATTCCAGTACAGGTTTACGGTAGCACCTGTATTGTTAAACAACTGTACATTAGGATTGGCAAGGGTTGTCCCACTTGTGGTATCAAATATTACTCTGATCGAATATTTGCCATCCGGGGTAGCAAGAGGGAAGGTGTACGCTTGTTTCCCATTGGGATCGGTGGTCAGGGTGGGATATCCCATCACAGCTACAGAGGCAATGTCTGCGCGGCTGCTATTTCCTACTGTTGCGGTACAGTTTTGTGCTGCTGTTAGGAAAGAAACCGTACTGCTGGTCATTGGGATAGTCATGTCATTAGCAGTGGTGGGAGTTCCGCTTACTGAGAATACCAGTTCTCCATCACCAAACTCTAAAGTTCCGGGTCTTAGCTGGAAAGTCAATCCGTTGATGGTAAAAGGAGTTCCTGAATTATATGCTCCGCCGTTTCCTCCATTATAGGTAACTCTCAGGTTTCCGGTGTAAGGAGTACCGGAAGTATAAGTAGAAGGACTTAAGTAAGCTGTAGTACATTGTAAAGCAGAAATTGCCGGAGCTATGGCATTGGTTGCCTGTGTCAGTCTTTGCCATACTGTACCGTCAAAATAATAATAGCCCATAGCAGTAACATTGACACGTTGCCCTGTGGCATCTCCGCCGGTGACGTCCGTAATATAAATTAATGCGCCGGTCTGATTGATGCCATACGTAGCGGTATTGGCTGTAAGCTCAGCTCTAGTGAGCCTTGGGGCCTGTAATCCGAATGTTTGTGTGTTATTCGTAATCAGCCCTGAAGCATCCCTTGTGGCAGATACATCCAATGTTGTTTTAGGTGAGGCTGTGTTGATCCCTACTTGGGCAAAGGAAGCTCCTGAAATAAGAATAGTAGTGAGGAGTGTAAATTTTGTTTTCATATGAGGGTGTTATTTTGTGTGTACCAAATATAATTCTTTTTTTTGTGAAAAATGAAAAAAAAACCTTTGTGATTGATAAAAATTAACTAATTGGTAATATTCAGTTTCATTATGATATGTTTTTAAGATAAAAATTTCATTTTTTTTACCGTTTAATTTTTGTTGTGTTACGTGCAATAAAAGGCAAAAAGCTTTTTAAGCACTTTAGTTATGTAAGCTATTTACTTTGAAAATAAGAAGTGCCCAAAGTATTGTAGAGGATCGAAATTTTCATTTTTGAACTTCAAATTTTTCTGCCTTTGTGATTAATTTTGAAAAACTTTTCTGTAAAATTCACAGCCTGATTCTTTTAATGTTGAAAGAAAGATGATTTACTTATATTTGCCTGCAAAGCAAATTCAAATGTTCAAAAAAGTAAGCACTGTATTTATTCTTGGCTTTTATACGGTATTTTGTTCGGCCCAGCAGGTCCGGCCATCAAAATCATCTGAAATTTACCGCGAAATCAAAACCCTTAAAAACCTGCCTAAAGTTTTATATCTTGCGGCGCATCCCGATGATGAAAATACAGGATTGCTTTCCTGGTTAATCAACAGTCAAAATGTAGAAACGGGGTATTTATCTTTAACCAGAGGTGATGGCGGGCAGAATTTATTAGGCACGGAGCAGGGGGCTGCATTGGGATTGATCAGAACACATGAGCTTTTGGAAGCAAGAAAGTTAGACGGTGCCCAACAGTTTTTTACCCGCGCTATTGATTTCGGATTTTCTAAAAATACAACCGATACTTTTAAGCAATGGGATGCAGACAGCATTACAGCGGATGTGGTTTGGGTAATCCGCCAATTCCGGCCTGATGTTATCATTTGCCGTTTTCCTCCTACGGCAGCAGCTGGCCACGGACAGCATGCGGCTTCGGCGGTAGTTGCGGAAAAAGCTTTTAAGCTGGCAGGAGATAAAAATGCTTTCCCGGATCAGTTGAAATATGTGAATACATGGCAGCCAAAACGTGTATTGTGGAATACTTTCCGGTTTGGCGGAGTCAATACTACGGCTGAAAATCAACTGAAAGTTACCGTCGGGCAATATGATGCGCAACTGGGAATGGGCTATGGAGAGCTGGCAGGATTAAGCAGAAGTTTACATAAAAGTCAGGGTGCGGGAACCCAGTCTGTAGCCGGCATCAGAACAGAATATTTTGCCCATGTTGCCGGTGAGCCTGCAAAAGCAACTCTTTTTGACGGAGTTACTAAAACATGGACTTCACAGGGAAATGCTGATATTGATCAGTCATTAGATCAGATTATTTCCGCTTTCAATTTCAATAACCCTGATCAGAGCCTGCCTGCTTTGCTTGCATTAAGAAAAAAGGTCATGGCACTGCGGGATTCGGACCAGAAAAAGGATAAAATTAAATCTCTTGACAACATTATTTTAAGCTGCGCCGGATTTATGGGAGAGGTGGTTACCAATCAGGCTGAAGCAGTTGCCGGAGATCATTATAATTTCAGGTTAAATCTGATTTCAAGAACTGTAAATCCTGTCGTTTTAGAGAATGTTAAATGGTTAAGTCAATCAGAAAGTTTCAACAGGGAACTGTCAAAAGATTCTTTAATTACCATTCAGCATGATATTCAGA
This sequence comes from Chryseobacterium sp. CP-77, assembly GCF_036362765.1. Lineage (NCBI taxonomy): Bacteria > Pseudomonadati > Bacteroidota > Flavobacteriia > Flavobacteriales > Weeksellaceae > Chryseobacterium > Chryseobacterium sp. CP-77. The sequence continues at coordinate 1,773,552 of NZ_CP143637.1, read as the reverse complement.
TTCCTGCAGATGCAGCACTTACAGAACCTTACTGGCTGGCAAAACCACCCGTGAACGCAGCAACTTTCGCTGTTCCGGATGAAACTTTAGTTGGTCTGCCTGAAGCAGAATCACCATTGAATGTTTTGGTCGGTTTAAAAATCGGCCCGGAAAAGTTTCAGGTTAAACTTCCCTTATCTTTCAAGAAATTAGACCCTGTGCGAGGTGATGTGGTTGAAGCCTTGCGTATTGTTCCTGCTGTGGAACTGAAATTTACACAGCCGCTTTATCTGGTCAAAGAAAATGAAGATCTGCAGGTAAGTTTAAATTTTAAGGTTAATTCTAACAAACCGTTCAATAAAGGTATTCTAAACCTGATGTACAATGGAGAACGATTAGGAAGCGCTGAGGTAAGAGCTGTAAAAGAGAAAGATTTTACTTTCGATTACGTTATTCCAAAAGCTAAACTTGCCTCCATAAATTCAAACCGTTTGCAGCTGGACGCTGATTATGTTGCAGATGGGGCTACCTATAATAAAAAACAAATATTAATTCAGTATCCGCATTTGCCTTCCCTGCAATATTTTGCGCCTGCCACTGTGACAGTGATGAAAGGCGATATTCAGGCTAAAGTTAAAAAAGTAGGTTATATACAAGGTGCGGGTGATTTTATTCCCGAGTTTCTGCGCATTGCAGGTGTTCAGGTAGATATCCTGAAAGACGGAGATTTTTATGGAAACTTAGATGAATCCGGTGGAAACGGCAGTCAAAACAAGCTGTCGCAATATGATGCCATTGTGCTTGGTGTTCGTGCCAACAATACGGAGAAAAAACTGGGACGCTGGATGCCTTTTTTATGGTCTTATGCAAAAGCAGGCGGCAATCTGGTGATGCAGTATAACACCAACCAGGATACCACCGTTGATCAATTGGGAATGTACAATTTCAGTATTGCCAATAAACGGGTTACGGAAGAAAATGCTGCGGTAAAGTTTTTAAATCCCAATCATAAATTACTGAACTTTCCGAATAAAATCACTGCGGATGATTTTAAGGGCTGGGTACAGGAGCGCGGTGCTTATTTTCCTGCTCAATGGGATGCAGCGTATGAACCGCTTTTTGAAATGCACGATACAGATGAAGAGCCTCTTCAGGGTTCAACTTTATACGCGAAATACGGTAAAGGTAATTTTATTTATACGCCACTGGCATTTTTCAGACAGCTGCCCGCTGGAAATGCCGGAGCGGCACGTTTATTTTTAAACTTTTTATCTGCACAGAAAAACTAATGAACAAAAAACTTAAAAATTGGAATACCTGGTATCTGTTATTAACAGCTGCATTAATCTTGCAGATTGCATTTTATTATTGGTTTACTAAATTCTGGGCATGAGTACTATAGATTGGACCGTTCTCGTTATTACACTTGTTGCAGTGGTGGTTTACGGCGTATTCATCGGCCGTGGCCAGAAAAGCAACGAATCCTACCTGAAAGCAGATAACAAAATGCCCTGGTATATTGTGCTTATCGGTATTATGGCTACCCAGGCGAGTGCCATTACATTTCTTTCAGCTCCGGGACAGGCGTATACAGACGGTATGCGCTTTGTGCAGTATTATTTTGGACTGCCTCTGGCGATGATTGTGATCTGTATTACTTTCATCCCGATATTTCAGCGCTTAAATGTTTACACTGCTTATGAATATTTAGAAAATCGTTTTGATAAAAAAACAAGGGTACTCACTTCACTGCTTTTTCTTTTTTCCAGAGGCTTGTCAACGGGGATCAGTATTTATGCTCCGAGTATCATCTTGTCAAGTGTTTTAAACTGGAATATTTATTTGACTAATGTTTTAACAGGTGGTATTTTGTTGATTTATACCTATGTTGGCGGGGCAAAAGCTATTGCTCATACCCAGAAATTACAGTTTCTTATTATTCTGGGGACCATGGCTTTTGCAGGGTATCTCCTTATTCAGAATATGCCGGATGGAATTGGTTTTAATGATGCGCTGTATCTGGCGGGGAAATCCGGAAAACTCAATGTCATCACCACAGAATTCGACTGGAAAGATAAATACAATATCTGGAGTGGCTTGATTGGCGGTTTTTTTCTGGCGCTTTCTTACTTTGGTACGGACCAGAGCCAGGTCGGTAGATATATCACTGCGAAAGATAATACCAATGCAAAAATGGGTTTGCTGTTGAACGGACTGGTTAAAATTCCGATGCAGTTTGCTATTCTCCTGATTGGTGCTTTGCTTTTCGCATTCTTTTCTTTGAAACCGGCTCCGATTTATTTTAACGAACGCTCCTATCAGTATTTAAAGGAAAGACAACCTGAGCAGGCGGCAGTTTTTGAAAAAGAGCATCAGGATTTACAACTAAAATTTAATGCAGAATCGAAAGAAATTTTAAAGCTGAAAGAACAAAATTCTCCTCAGCTTACCAAAACAATTCAGGATTTTAAAAACACACAATCCCAGATAAAAGCACTGCACGGAAGGGTAGAGGAAGCGATTAATAATTCAAACTATGATGCAGAGAAAACGGACACGAATTATATTTTCCTGTATTTCGTAAAAAATACCCTGCCTGCAGGAATGATCGGGCTGCTGTTTGCCGTTATTTTTCTGGCCAGCTGGGGTTCCATTTCGGCAGCACTGAATTCCCTTGCCGCCTGCTCATTAAAAGATGTTCATTTACTATACAGCAAAGAAATTCCTGATGATAAAACCGAATTGAAGTACAGCCGCCTACATACTTTAGCCTGGGGTATTTTTTCAATCGGTGTAGCTATGTTTGCTACGCAAATGGGTTCACTTATTGAGGCGGTTAATGTATTAGGCTCTCTTTTCTACGGACCGATATTGGGGATTTTCCTTGTTGCATTTTACTATAAAAAGATCAACGGTCCGAATGTATTTATTGCTGCCATTGTATCGGAAATTACGGTTATTGCCGTGTATCAGTTCGATGTCGTTTCTTTCCTCTGGCTTAATGTAATCGGGGCAGCAGCAGTCATTATATTTTCTGCAATCGGTTTGCTGTTTTATAAGCAGAAAACAGTAAATTCGTAAACGAACAATATTAAAAACAAACAAATAAAAATATTATGAAAACGATTCTTAAATCTGCAACTGTACTTGTTGCTACGATGACGATCTCAATGAATGCCTTTGCACAGGAGGCTAAAAAACCTGCCAGCCCTCCGGCTACGGCTACGGGAAAAATTAAAGATGCCAACATTACCATAAACTATAGCAGCCCTTCTGTGAAAGGACGTACAATCTGGGGCGGTCTGGAAGCTTATGATAAAGTTTGGCGAGCGGGCGCGAATGAAGCAACGACCTTCGAAACGGATAAAGATATTACCGTTCAGGGTAAAAAACTGCCTGCAGGAAAATACAGCTTTTTCTTAATCCCTAAACAAAGCGGAACCTGGACAGCCATTTTTAACAAAGAACCAAAACAATGGGGAGCTTATAAATATGAACAGGCTAAAGATGCTTTACGTGTTGATGTAAAAACAAAGGCTTTGCCAGCAACACAGGAAACTTTAGTTTATAAAATAAACAGTAATGGATTCACAATGGATTGGGACAAAATCTCAGTTCCTGTAGAGATCAAATAAATTGATACGTAAGAAATTAAAATCCCGGTTAGTCCGGGATTTTTTTGTTTGCAATTTTGATATTGTATAAGGCTGCTGTTGCAGTTCTAATCATTTCCTGTTTAAGTTTTAAAATGTAGAACAGTCTCAATTACATTATAATACAGCCTCTGACCATTCCTCAGCTATCTTTTCAACATAATCTACAAAATTGTCAACATCTTGTATTGTGTAAAAAGTGTATTCAGGCTGATCTTCAAGGGGATCAACATTCTCAAACCAATGATCATGTGCAAATAAAAGTACCTTCCCTGAATTCTTTTCATACATTGTCATATTGCCATTAGCTTCCAGGGCAAAGCAAATGAAGTCATTATATTGTACCGGTTGTTTGTGTTCTTCTTCACAAAGATTTTCATAATATTCTTCCCATTCGCCGATTCCCGTTATGCAGGCAGATTTTAAGAATAAATAGTCCTGATTATTAGTCAGGGCCGGTTCGGGCTGATGATAAGATTCTGAAATCCCGCCAATCTCTTTAAGTAATAATTCATGTTCTTTTGCTAACACAATATTATCCGTATCTTCTAACTCGATTTTGGTTAACCATCCACAGCTTTTATTGTACTTATTGGTCCATGAGAACAATCGGTAGGGATTATTATTTACACTAAATTCCAGCTTTCTGGCCTTTTGAATAAGTTGAGATAATTTAGGGAATGTTGATGTAAAATTATCGGAAAGATTCAGAACTGATTCTGTATCATACAATGTAACAAGATCATTTGGCCTGATAAACCAATTGATGTCTTTTTTAAATGTTTCAAAGTCTAAATTCATTTGATTTTGATTGAATAAACAATAAATATAGGGAAGAAAATAATAATTGAGTTACCTACATCGAAATTAAAATATATCAAATGGAAATGAAACGGTCAAAAGTAGATTTTACAGAAAGCTGTGCTTACGCTTCAAAGGGGATTCTGGAATTCGGTAATCATTTGTAAATCATTAAGATGTGGTACTTTGAAATATAAACCAGTACATTCAGGTTTATTGAAATATTAACCCGTTATTTTCAGAGATTGAATGAGTCCGTCAGACAATTGAAAATGATATTTCAAAACAATTGGGCTGCCCGGAAATGTTCCCGAAACTTCCGCCGATAAGATGCTTTCACTTTCGTTATAATCTAGTGATTTCATACTGGCTTTGTATTCTTTGTTGGCTTTGTCAATCCAGCTTTCAATTTCTGCTTTTCCGTTGTAGGTTTTGCCTTCATCAAATACCTCCGCATTTTCAGCAAAACAATTTGCGTAGGCTGCACTGTTAAATTCGTTTTGGGTTTTCACCAATTCTGAAATAATGTTTGGTAAATTCATTGCATAGTATTTTAAGATGATTAAATGGTTGGCACTGTACCACCATCGATTATAAATTCAGTTCCGGTTAAATAACTGGCTCTTGGTGAAACAAGAAAACCAACTAATTCAGCTACTTCTTTCGGTTCGGCAGGTCTTCCGAAAGGTATTCCGCCCAATGCATCCATAACGCTGTTTTGCGCTTCTTCTATAGTACTGTTTGCGTTTCTCGCAATTTCACCCAGCCAGGCTTCCGAAGCTGTTGTATTGATCCATCCTGGTGAAACAGCCAATACCCGAACACCTTTTGGGGTAACTTCGTTCGATAAACTTTTACTATAGTTTCTCAGTCCTGCTTTTGAAGCTGCATAAGGTAAGGTTGAATCATAAAGGGGTAATTTGCCCTGGATGGAAGCGATGTGAATAATTACACCATTTTTTCGCTCTATCATTTGTGGTAAAAAACCTCTGTCCAGTCGAACCGGAGCAAGCAAATTAGCTTGTAAGGTTGATTCCCAATCTTCATCGGTTAATGCTGCAAATCCACCAGCGGGTGTTGATGAAGAACCCAGGTTGTTCACAAGAATGTCCAGTCTCCCATAAGCCGACAGCACTTCGCTGATGACTTTTTGTGTTCCTTCTGCTTTACTCAAATCGGCAGGAATGAAATGCAGGTTGCTGTTTTCTTTTTCAGGCGCGTTTCTCGCAGTTATTATAACCGCTGCACCAGCTTGCAGCAGTCTTTCTGCTATTGCTTTGCCGGTTCCTTTTGTTCCGCCTGTTACTAAGGCAATTTTACCTTGAAGTTCGTTGTTGTAATTAAATAGATTTTCCATTGTTAAATTCTTTGCTGCAAATTTCCGAAGTATCACTTTTTCAGGCAATAACGGAAAACCGAATTGCATAGGGATAATTTTTTCCCCTATTGTGCAATTTGGCACATTGGATTAAATTTGTGTATGCATGAAAGAAAAATACCCTTGAATTTAAACTGCGGTCTTGACCTTATCGGTGAAGTCCTTTACGGTAAATGGAAAATCCGTCTGCTGTGGTTTATCAATGAAGGTCATCTGCGCCCAAGTGAATTACAGCGTAAAATTCCGGATGCTTCGAGACGCGTTTTAAATATCCAGTTAAAAGAACTTGAAGAGCACGAACTTGTTACAAAGAAAATTTATGCCCAGGTTCCGCCAAAAGTTGAATATTCCCTTACCGATTTTGGTAAGACTTTAATTCCTGTAATTTCTGCATTAGGATATTGGGCTGATGAAAATGAAAACCGGCTGAGAACAGTAATTTTAAAAAGAATGGCGGGGAATGGCCAATAGTTCATCAGATCTAGAAATCAATTATCAAAACTTTTATACTTCAGCATAAAGTATTTTATTACCAAATAAATAAGGTGCTTTATGTCTCTGTAAATATTATGCAGATTTTAGTTGATCTATAAAATATGACGGTGTAAAACCTGTTTCTTTTTTAAAGGCGTTAACAAATACTCGTGGAGTTGAGTATCCGCACTCTTCAGAAAGATAAGCTATTTTGTATTCTCTGTAGACAGGATTTTCGTAGAGTTTTCTGATGATATAATTGATACGGAGTTCATTAATATAGCTGGTGAAATTATGCTCTCTGTGTACCTTAATAATTTCTGAAAGATACTTAGTGTTGGTGTTCAGATTGTTAGCCATCCATGTGAGACTGAGGTCTTTCCTAAGGTATTTCTCTGAAGTTTCAAATTTTTCAAGTTTAAGGAGTAGGATCTTTATGGTTTCATCTGTTATATTGACAGATGATTTTGCATCTGTGTTTTCTGAGGCTTCCGGATCCTTAGTTTGAGTATCCTTCCGTTCATTGCTGATTTTTGCAATCAGTTCTTCATATTTTTTATGAATAATTTTATTATTTCTTTTCCAGAAAAACCATGTTATCAATAATAAAATTAATAAAAAACAGACAATGCCTGTGAGTATTCTTTTTAAATTAGAACTATATTCTTTATCCTTTTTAGTTTCAGCATTTGTTATCAGTTTGTCAAATTGCTGGCTTACCTCTTTTTTAGAAGCCAGGTTGATGCTATCGTTTAATGCTGCATATAATTTTGCATATTTAGCCTGCTCTTTTGAGTTTCCCAAACCCTCATAGGCATCAGCAAGAACCGAATAAGCATAAGATTTGTAAGTGTAATTTTTCTTTGTTTTTTCCCTTTGCAAAACTTCATTTGAAAACTCAATAGATTTGTTGTAATCCCGCTTATAAAGATAAAAATCAGCAAGACCGCACAATATTGGTAAATCCAGTTCTTCAAAAATGTCCGGATTTGTAGTTTTATAATTATAAGCATCCATAAAATACGGTTCTGCCAGATCCAGTCGCTGTGGTTTTATAGTCAGATAATATTTTCCAATATTGAGTTTGCTAAGTGCAATGGACATCTGTACTTTTTTGGTCTCTTTGTTACTTATTTGCTCAAGTTCTTTCAATTCTTTTTTCTGATAATAGAATGCTGAATCAATAGACTTACCATCGAAAAATATTGCCGTAGTATTATATACATATGAAACTTCCATATGTCCCTTATCTCCCTGCAGTTTTTTAGCATGTTTTAAGGCGTCCAGCAGATTCTGACGTGCTTCTCGTTCTATACCTAATGCATTATTTGCTATTGATTTACTCATATAAAGTCTGTTAAGTTGCAGATGGTCATTCTCTAATCCCAGGGCCTCTAATTCCCTGATGAGTTTAAGCATTCCTTTGTAATCGGAGCGGAAATTTAAATAGGAAAGGGTTTTCATTTTACCATCTATGACTCCATTTTTATAATTGATTTTCTGAGAAGCTTTAATTAATTCTTCTAATTTTTTGACATCCTGTTCATCGTCCGGATAAATCATTTCATTAGTCTTATATACACTGTCAATTTGTTGTTTTGTATGAAAATTATTTTGAGAATATGCGCCTTGAAAAGGAAATAGAATGAGAATGAGGTAATAGAAGTTCTTCATGATTATAGTTTAAATTTTAAAAAATAACTGATTGAGCAAATTTAATTTAAATATAGTTTCGATTTAAACAAATACCTACCTCCACATTTTTATCTTCTAAAAAAACAGAGCGTTTTTTTAATTTGTTGATAATCAGTAATGCATATTTGTAAAATAGGTTGGGTTGCATATGAAACTTTCGGAATTGTTCCCTTGCTAAACTTGTGAAGATTTTGATGTAATCATAATATTGCATGAAATGATAACCGATTCTAAAAATAACATGATGATTAAAATCTTCTCCCTTACATTCACCAAAGTGAGAAGATTTCTTTTGTTCATTCTGTTAATTTGTAATCTTCAGATCATAAAAGCTGTCTCCCGATGCAATAAGGAAACCTCATCAGATAATCCAATACAGACAGATATAATATTTATAGTAGAGGGAACTAAGATTACAGGAATAGAAAACGTAAATATTTCTTATCCTGACAAAAAAAGGTCAGATTCAAAGCTTAGGAAAAAAGGAGCTATTGTTCAGGGTAAAAAAAAAAGGAGGAAGAAGTTCCATATTTCTGTAGCTCATAAGTATTCTGGAGCTCTGTTTCTTTTCCGTAAAGCCCCAACATCAGAAACATCTTTATTGATATCTTCAGACAGACAAAAACAGGTTATAAACCCTGATCAAAATAAAAAAGAACAGATAAAACCGGAAAATAGCTTTCATGTTCCAATATGTTTATCTGATATCTGCTTTAAAAATACTTATAAGAGCCATTGGTTCTCTACTTTTAATTTCTTCCGGAATTATCAACGCCCGCCACCAGATAATCATGTTATATTTCTGACATCCGTTTAAGACAATCTTTTCAAAGAAAAATTAAACGCGATTTATACCTATTCGACGGAAATATCCGGAGCGAATTGTTACTGTCATTTAATAATTCAAACAAAATACAATGAAAAAAGCATTACTGATAATAGCCATTTTAGTAGTTGGTACTGTAAAATCACAAGTGGCAATCGGAAAAGAAAATATAACCAATTCTTCCGTATCATTAGAGTTCTCATCTGCTGAAAACAGAGGGTTTATCCTTCCATATATTGATGACAAATCCGGATTAACCTTTGAAGGAACTGTTATTTACGATACTACAGATCATAAGGTCAAATATCTTAAAAATAATTCCCAATGGACCAACCTGAGTGAGGATGATGGAACAGCCGCAACAATTGGCCTTGCAGATTTAAGCATACAGGGAGTTGATAAACAAGAGAAAATAACAGCAAAGGCAGGTATAGGAATTCTTTCTCCAACACCAGGTATACTTGTACTGGAAGCATCAGATAAAGCTATGATTTTGCCTAAAGTGGCAAGTCCACACCTAAACATTATCAATCCCGCAGCAGGAATGATGGTTTATGATACTGCAAAACGACAGCTGGCAGTCTATAATGGTAAAGTATGGACTTTCTGGAAACCTTAAATAGGATTTTTAAATAATTCATTTTGATCAAAAAACTCATAATCCCTAAAAAAATGAAAAAAAATACAGTTTTATTAATTCCCGTTTTTATAAGCATGATTGCTTATAACCCTGTAAATATTAACCTCAAGTTTCCTAAAATGACACTGGATTAAACTATTAAACCATGAAAAAACAGACTATCCTTTTTTTCATATTGCTTATTTTGGGCAATATGATAACCAGGGCACAGAACTGCAGTGTAAATGCAGGTGCCAATGTCACCATATGTGGCACGTCTGCCAGCCTCTCAGGAAGTCCTGGGGGGAGTATTTCAGGAAACCCAACCTGGACACTGGTTTCTAAACCTGCGGGTGCACCGGATCCGGTCATCGTAAATCCGGCAGGGTATAATACCAATGTTACTGGGATGACATCTCCCGGTAGCTATATATTTCAGATTGCCCAAAACTGCACTGTAGGTACGGCAACATCACAGGTAACCATTACGGCGCCGGGAGAGGTGTCTACCTTCACTGCAGGTCCGGATATTACCAATGTTAATGCCACCACAGGTACCGTTACACTGAATGGTGTTGTACCGAATGGATATACGGCATCGTGGAGTGCCTATAATATTTACAGATGGGAGCGCAGCGGTATAAAGACCAGCCAAAACTCTCAGTTTAGCTCTACAACATCGGCGACAACAACGTTCAGCCTTGTCAATAAAGCCAATCATGATATTGATCCGGCGTATGTAGTAACGTTGAGGATAACCTCTACAAATAATCCGAACTGCTGGTATGAAGATACGGCTATTGTCCGTTTTATTCCGAATCCGCAGATACTGCCTACAGTATCAACTTCCAGATGTATTTCCAATACTGGAAATCATTTTATTACACTTCAGAATACATCACCTAAGTTTTCCAAGGGATATCCTTCCTCACCCGGTTCCTCAGGAAACTTTGGGACGACGGTGACTATGAATGTTACCAGCCAGCCGGCAGGAGGAAATATTGCCTATGCCAATATTTATGATGATAATATATTTTTTACAGGGGTAAATGTTGTAGGGGTTTACAAATTTACTCTCACGATTACTAACTCCAGCGGAACCTATACAACACCGGAACTCACATATACCTATAATGGAATACAGCCTAATCCGGTAAACTTTCTGGTTGCCTCAAGACCTGAGCAGATGATGATTTATGATGGTGGAAGCTCCGGAGGAGAAGTTCATTGCGGGTATGCAGGACAGTCTACACCTATTACATTCTATTACACCATCAATCCGGCTGACAATCCGGCTACCATCAATACGGCTGCAGTTCAGTCAGGTACTCCACCTCCAGGTGGCGCGGTTGTCGTGGTAAACGGAGGAGCGGGTACGGCAACAAGAAGTGCTACCGTAACACCACCTGCAGGCGGGTGGAGCGTAGGAACCTATAGGTTTACGATTACCAGAGACAATGCCGGGGCTTGCTTGGCAACACAGAGCTATTATATCCATATTTCAGACGGCAGCCGTCCTAACGTAACAGTTCCTGCAACGACAGTATGCTATCCGGGATCCGGTGTTGTAACGGCAACTATACCATTGCCTGCGGTATATAAAGGTGTCGTAAACAGCAGCTATTTCCAGGATTTTGACGGGCGTTACAGGCTGACATTGGTTTCAAAACCTGCAGGTGCCGCTGATCCTGTATTCGAGCCCTATGCCAGTACGTTATTTACGAATACATCTACTACGATTTCCAATCTTACTACGCAGGGTGAATATGTATTTAAAATAAAAGCAGATACCTATAACACAAGTGTGGGTACATTTTTGGATAAGGAATATGCCTGCTCCGGAACTTCTTTGGAAGGTACATTTTCGGTATTTGTATCCGCACAGGTAGGCTCTAATGCTGGATCAGCCCAGACATTGGTAGGAACATCACAAACCACGTTCAATGCAAACAATCCTGGAGTAGCAGCTACAGGTGCGTGGACACTGCTGACCAAACCTGCAGGCGCTACCGACCCGGTAATTGCAACACCATCGGCCTACAATACCAGTGTTACAGGATTTAATACCCAAGGAACGTATACCTTCAGATGGACCGTGACCACAGGTACTTGTACCAGTACAAGTGATTTGACAGTAAATGTAATGGCTGCCGCACCCGGTGGAGTAACAGCTGCCGTGTGGTATAAAGCAGATGCTATTACATTCTCTGATAATACATTGCTGAATCAGTGGAATGACCAGATGGGAACAGGATACAACCTTGTTCAGACTACCGCTGCACAGCAACCTACTTTCTCTAACCAGAGTACACTGGCTAACTTTAACCCTACCGTAACATTTATTTCAGCAGGCCATGGAACATTGCAGGGTGGCTTTATGGCAGCAGATCCTGGAACAGGTAATGCCATCATCAACCGTACTCAGGGAAGTATTTATATTGCGGGTAACATGAATAGCCTTGGAGCTGCAGGATTAGCAGGATTTGACGCAACAATGGATTATCCGGGACTGCACACGAATAATACTTCACCATACGATAAGCTGTTATTCTATGCTAATACGGCTAACAGTAATTATTCAACGCTATCCACGAATTCGTTTGCTGCTAAAAATCCTTTTGTAGCAGGTTCTTCATGGCTGAATGGTGCAGGGGCCACTGCATCAAACCTATTGGCAAAAATATGGTTAAATGGCAGCGAATCGGTTTATAATAATCGTGCCAACGTAGCGGGAACTGAAACTACCGCCCGTATTTTCAGACTAGGTCGTGATACCAACTGGGGAAGCCACGATGGGCAGATGAATGAAGCGATTGTATTTGCAACTCCTCTTACTGCGTCAGAAAAAGCACGTGTGGATTCTTATTTATCCGTTAAATGGGGATCAACCTTGTTAGGAGACTATGTAAGCTCTGGCAATACAGTGGTGTGGAATACTTCTGCTACCTATCAGAACAATATTTTGGGGATTGCAAGGGATAATATTTCCACGTTGTACCAGAAACAGTCACGAAGTGAAAATCCTAATCAGAAGCTGATCATAGGAATTGGAAGCACATTGGCTAATACCAATGCAGGAAATGCTAATACCTTGACAGATGGGCAGTTCCTTTTAGCAGGAGATAACGGTCTGAGGCAAAGTCTTACGACACCGTTAACATTCTCAGCAGGGTCTAACGGGGTAGCTAATTATCGTTTTGAATCGATCTGGAAAGCACAGAATACAGGAAATGTTGGAACCGTAACGATGGCATGGCCTAAAGGCGTAAAGAATCTGTATCTGGTACAATCTCCGGATGCGGTTTTTGATGGAACAGATACCTTTACTCCGATGAGTTCAGAAGTTACTGTAAACGGAGTGGTGTACAATACAGCTAATGTGACATTGACAAATGGGCAGTATTTTACTTTTGCAGGATACATGCATGCTCCTGGAGGAGTAGTTTCATCTCTTTGGTATCGTGCAGATAAAAATTTAGTTCCAACAGGTGGTGCGGTTACTTCATGGACAGATTATTCGGCTGGTTCGGTAATTGTTACCCCTAACTTAGCTAGTACAACATCTGCACCTGCTGCGGTAGACGGAATAGGATTAAACCTGAACTTTAACCCGGGGGTTACATTTGTACCAGCAAATGCTTTAGGAAATTCATCGATACTGAATGCTGTCTCCAGCACTAATTATTCAATTTATACCAGTACCACACCGGTTACAGGATCTGGCTATGACAGAGTAGTCGGGTTAAATTATTCAGCGCTTACAGGTGGTAATAAATATGATAGTCCGGGAATTGCTTCTGTTTATATTAACATGAGGGATAATACTTCAGGTTCCCATATTAATGCTGCTGTAGCACCAGTTACGGCTCAGTATACACAGCTAAGCAATACAACTATTGTAAGAAACAGTTTTACCGATAGCCAATTTCAAAGAGCATTGAATGGTGCGGCGGTTATTTCCAGCATGGTGATGACTCCTCTTACCACATGGCCAGACGGAGGAATCGTATTGGGAAGAAATGCAAATGATGGCGGTGATGATAATGGTACCGGAATGACGATGTCTGAAACCATTGTTTTTGATAAAGCACTTACAACCAATGAAATCAACAGGGTAGATTCTTATCTGGCTATAAAAGGAGGAATTACACTGGACATTGTTAATACTCCTGATTATCTGAGCAGTAATTCTGTTCCGGTATGGGCGTCAGCAACCAATACAGGGTATAACAATAATATATTCGGTATTGCAAATGATAAGTTATCCGACCTGAATCAAATCCAGTCTAACAGTATCAATGTAGGACAAAGACTGATTATCGGGGCAGGAAACTCATTGGCCAATACCAATGCATCCAATACCAATACTCTTGCGGATGGACAATTCCTGATGACAGGAGATAACGGCCTTTTACAGGGACTAAAAACTCCGTTGGTTTATACCGCAGGTTCTAACGGTACAACTAATTACCGTTTTGAATCCATCTGGAAAGTACAAAATACAGGAAGTGTAGGAACCGTAACGGTGGCATGGCCTAAAGGGCTAAAGAATCTTTACCTGGTACAATCTCCGGATGCTGTTTTCGACGGAACGGATACCTTTACTCCTATGATTACAGAGGTTACTGTAAATGGAGTCGTTTATAACACAGCAAACGTTACGCTGGGGAATGGGCAATTCTTCACTTTTGCAGGTTTCGGAAATGCTCCGGGAGGAGTTGCAAATGGGCTATCTTACTGGTACCGGGCTGATAAAAACACTGTAAATACTGGTGCAGGAACTGATGTAACCGGATGGACAGATGTCTGGAACGGAACTACAGTAGCACAGTTAGGAACGAATACCCTGCCGAAATATGTGTTGGGGGCTTCCAATTATTTCAACTTCAACCCGGGAATTAACTTCACGGTAGGTACACAAACCTTAGGAAATAATACAGTGCGTACCCTGACAAGCCTGGACTTTGATGTATTCACTCTGACTAAAGAAGGCTTGGCTTCTGGCGGAGGTAATCCAAGGTTATTCAGTGTCGGTATGGATAATACGACTACCGGGTCTGCCAACTGGGATGCATTCGGTATTTTTCCTAATACAACCAATTTGGAGAGAAGACCTTATGGTGCAGGCACTCAATTCCCTGGAGTAAACCCTGCATTTGATGCTGCCATTCCAAGTATTATGTATTTCAAAAATACCAATACTACGAGTGCGAAAGGATTAAATGGTGCTGCCATGAATACAGCCGTTAATTATGCAGCGGTAAATGCTCAATACGGAGGACATATTTTCGGAAATACTGTTTTTTCAGGTAATGGAAGTGACAATGCCGGATTTACAGGGCATATCGGGGAAACTATTGTATATGGTGCAGGAACTCTTACAACTACGGAACGTAGAAGAGTAGATTCCTATCTTGCCATCAAGTATGGTATTACCCTGGGACAGGTAAATACTGACCACTATCTGGATACTGCCGGAAATATAGTATGGAACGGAACAACCAATACAACATACAATAATAATATCTTTGGAGTAGGAAGGGATGATATTGAGATTCTGGAACAGAAAGTATCAAAAAGTGTCAATGCAGGAACCATTCTTGCCGTGGCAACGACTAATGATTTTGTTAATCCAAACCAGGATGTAGCACGTACAGGATTTGCCCAGGATAAAACGTATTTGGTATTAGGAGATAATAACAATACGAATCTTGCACTAAACAGCATTACGGTAAACGGCTTTACAGGAGGTTCACGTGTCCAGAGACAATGGCTGGCGCAGCCTACCAATGCTGTCGGTACGGTAAATTTCGGGGTAGACCTTAGTTCTTATGGGGCAGGTTTTGGAAATAGTGCTCCTGTAAAAATGATGGTGGCAGATGATGCCGCATTTACAACTAATGTAGTATACGTTGCCGGAACCTATGATGCCACCAGTGGAAAATGGGTACATCCTTATAATTTCGCTGCGGGTCAAAATAAGTATATTACTTACGTAACAGTAGATGAGACATCTTGTACAACAGGCTGTAACAACAATACTTATCTTACTGCAACAGATCCTAATACTATAGAGTATGATAATATTGTTGCATCTGAAGGATCTACTATAGTAAAACAAAAAGATGGTTCGTTTTACGTTTGGGGATATGGAGTTTCACCTAATGTATCTACTTCGAACTCTAATGTAGTATTGAACCTTCTTACACCAACGAAAATAGACCCTGCTACATCACTTCCAGGTTCAGGCTCAGGATTCAACTATACCGGCACACCGTTAAAAGCAACAACAAGCGGTGGTGGTAGTGGTATTGATGCTTTGGTTTTATTGACCACTGACGGGCTTTATACTTGGGGACATACTATTCTTCCTATAAGTTTAAGAAGCACGGGTGACTTCAGATTTGGTAAGCAATCGGTTAACGGTAAGGCAGACGGTCTGCCACCGGGAGTTAGCCCGACCAATGTAAAAATGATGGTTGCTAATCAAGGTTCATTAACTATTACAACCTGTAGCGGTGCAGTATGGAACTACAATACAGGTTATTACGGAGATAATGCTCCTGTGAGTACGGCTAATAACACAAGATGGCACCGTGTGATGACATCGGCTACCCAAACGCTGGACAATGTAGTTGCTGTACGTGGCATCTGGAATACTAAGCTCGCTTTAACTTCCAATGGTAAGCTTTATACTTGGGGGTATAGAACTTTCCTTAATGATAATAATAACCCGGTTGTATCTAATTACGCAACAGAAATTAGTGTTCCTACGGGAGTAACTCCAAAAATGATAGGGATGACTGAAGGAGTTGGTGAAGGAGAAAGTTCTTATTATCTTTTGGCTACTAATGGTAAGCTCTATGCTATGGGGTATAATAGCGAAAGACAGTTGGGGGATGGTACTGTTACCCAACGTAATAACTGGGTAGAAATAACTGCTACTGCTACGGATGCCAATAGCGTTACCCACTCTTTGGGTGGTAATATCGCCTGGATCTCACCGGCTGAGCATGTTAATGATTATCCATCTATTAATATATTGACTACAGATGGAAAACAATGGGGATGGGGATACAATCTTCGTCAGCAATTAGGTAGTAGCAGCAGTCCTTATTATGTTGATCCACGGTATATGCCGGGTAACGGCACAGCTGCTAATCAGCTTGGACTAAATGATAAAGTAATAGCTGTAGAAGATGGAGGATATCATGTCATCAACTTTAAAGAGAGCTCCACGAGCTTTGGGTTTATAGGTATAGGTGGTTATGGTATTATGGGAGACGGTTACAGTGGTACTCCGCATGATACGGATAAATACCTTTATATATCTCCTCTTGATCTATGTGGAGCAACAACAGCTTCTGCCCTTTGCTACAAACCGGGTATTCTAACAGGGACTGCATTAGATACCAAAATGGGTATTACCGCTCTTAACAGAGCTGGAGCCAACTCCGATAACTGGCCGATGGTTAGAAAAGGAGGCTGGCTTGCGCTGGAAGCTAAAAGCAAAGGTTTCGTTCCTAACAGGGTTGCATTTGATGCATCAGGAAATCCGGTAGGTATTCCGGCTGCCAATTTTGTGGAAGGAATGATGGTATATGATACGACAAACAAATGTATCAAAATGTATACTTTGAAAGAGGGGGATGCCTCTATGGCATGGCATTGTATATCTACGCAGACCTGTCCGGACTAAATTAATAAACAAAAAGACTTTTCACAGAAGGCTTTATATATCATAACAGTCTTGTTGATAACTCTTAACAAGACTGTTTTTTTATAATTTAAAAAATATGAATACAAATTTTAGAAATATCCATATTGGGAAACTGATACATTTTAGAGTTTCGGAAAGTAAAATTGACCTCTCTCGTATATGTCGCTTTTTGAACTGTACAGAGGAGGATGTCAAAGAAATGTATTCACAAGAAGATCTACCCACCAATATTCTGATGCGGTGGAGTAAACTGCTTGAATATGACTTCTTTAGAATTTATTCTCAGCATCTGATATTGTATGCACCACCTTCCGCCATATCCAACGGAATGGAAGTTTCAAAATTGCCAAAATTTAAAAAGAATCTCTATACCCAGGAAATTATAGCATTTGTACTTGAACTCATAAAGACAGGAGAAAAAACCAAACGGCAGATCGTAGACGAATATGGTATACCTAATAGTACTTTAAATAAATGGGTCAACAAATACAATACTATTTAGAAAATAAAAAAAATTAATAAACATACATTAAAGATGCAAAAATACAGTCAGCCAAACTATCAACGAATCTATTCTGATATTATTATAAGAAGTTTCCCCCATAAGAGAAAGGAATGTGAAAAACTATTAAGAAAACAATATCTGTCAGTAATTGACATTTTAGAACTTAATAAAAGGATTTTTGGTACAATAGATAAAGAAAAAGAAAAACTGAACCCGAGGCACCGTTCATATAGCAAATCTGATATTGTGAAGATTCTGAATTATCAGAAAACACATAATATGAATAATTCACAGATAGCTAAACACTTTGGATTAAGTAAAAATTCAATAACCAAATGGAGGAGAATATTTTTGTAATGGAAGTTGGATTATAATGACTACAGAACCAATAGCCTATTACGAAATTTAACCTCAAATGGATCGGCGGAGGTTTGTCTTGAAGGTTAATTTAATGTCTGTTTGCTGATTATTTAAATATGGTGATACTATACTTAAAAGCACCAATTCTACAGATAGATTAATTTCAGATTTTATAAAAGAAATTTACATAATAGGATCAAAACTCTCTAATAAAAACTAGCTGATCCCTATAACTATATCATGGCCAAAATGTAAGCTTAGAAGGTTTTCAGGTCATTAGAAAAAAATGGCGCCAACTGTTTTCAGTTGGCGCTGTTTGTTTTTTTGTAACCAAGACAAGCGTATCTTCAAACACTTTTATCGATGATTTGGTTCGTTTAAGTGAGGTTAAGATTGAGTTTATATAACTTATTTTGAGAAATATAATTTTCTTTATAATCAAGTCTTAATTATGTTGATTGTCTAAAAGAATAAGACTTTTTTATACTTCCTTTCATTTTGTGAAGTTATTAAATATAATAGTTTTGTCGTTTCTGCAGCCAATTTTTGTCAAATAAATTGAAGTTGAGTTGTAATGAAAATATTTTATTATTTGTTTCTTAAAAAATATTAAATTACTCGCATTTTAATAAAAACTAATTAATAACTCAAAAAGCGACAATAAGGAAATGAAAAAACTCTCACTCTGTGCATTCACTTTATGCATGGTCTTAGGTATCCCTGCTCAGGAAGTGGTATGGCAGAAAGACATCAAATCCTCTACCCAGGATTTTCTAAGCCAGGTTACCACAACCATCGACGGGCAGTATCTTATCACAGGAAGTTCTTTACGGTCTAAAAGCCAGTCACAAGTGGCTGGCAGTCAAAAGCAAAATAACGGTTACGATTTTCACCTAATAAAGTTAAATCAACAGGGAGAATAGGTCTGGGAAAAGTATTTCTCAGGATCAAACCATGATTATTTGTTAGCAACTGTTACTACACAAGATGGAGGATTTTTAGTAGCAGGCACTAGCTATTCTTCCAAAGGGTTGGATAAGAAAGAGGATTCCAAAGGAGGATCAGATATCTGGCTGGTCAGAATCAATGAATTCGGTGATGAACTATGGCAGAAAACATTAGGTAGTTCTTCTGATGAAGAAGCAAGAGCAGTTATCCAGACTACTGATTTAGGATTTTTTGTTGCGGGTAACGTACAGAGTTCCTCAAAAGGTTATGGTTCTAAAGATGTCTTCATTACCCGACTGAATAAAGATGGAAAAGAGTTATCCCAAATAATCTTGGGGGGAAAAGGATTGGATGAAGTCGAGAAGATGATTCCAACGAGAGACGGAGGAGCACTATTGGGAATGTATTCCAGAAGTTTGCTGGGAGGAACAAAGAAAACTGAAAACTTTGGTGAGGGAGACTATTGGATCGTGAAATTGGACAAAAACGGAAGGGTAGAATGGGAAAAGAACTTTGGAGGGAAAGGAGACGATCATTTGAGAACCCTGGCTTTAACTTCCAATGGTTTCATTATCGGCGGAGAATCCAGATCTGAAAGATCAGGCAATAAAACTGTTGGATTAGAAGAAGGATCCACCAATATGACAGATTATCTGGATGGTTTCCAATACCAGTATTCAGAAATATCAACATGCCTTTGGTGCCGGACAAGTGTTGCATTTGAGCAGGAAGCTTTTAAAAACGAAAATGACACCAATGTTCTAAAGCCAATTCAGCCCTCGTGGATACTAGACTTTGTTTCTACGGCGGAAGGTTTTTACAGTTTCACGGAAAACCGTTATATTTATCAGTATAAGGATCACCTTGGAAATAGCAGGTTAAGTTTTACGAAAGGAAGTACAGGGGCTCTTGAAATAACTGACACCAATAATTATTATGCATTTGGAATGAATCATATTGGTACTAATAAAGGATTGTTGGGAGGTTATAAAAATTATAAATACAACGGGAAGGAACTACAGGAGACAGGAATGTATGATTATGGGGCGAGGTTTTATATGCCAGATCTTGGAAGATGGGGGGCCAAGATGCATATAGTGAAAAACATACTGATTTGAGTGGATATAATTATGCAGTAAATAATCCTATTTATTTTATAGATCCTGATGGAAATAAGATCATTATTTATAGTGGAAGTGATAATAAAAATCAGCAAGAATATACTTATCAGAAAAATAGGGATTATTCTAAAATAGAAGATGTTTTTTTGTCAGATACATATAAAGCACTTGATGCATTATATACAGCTTCAAATATTGAAATAAATGGGGAACAAGTTAATGTTTTGGAAACATTAATTTCTGATAAAAGAGAGCTTTCAATAATAGAGGCTTGTGAAACGTGTTCTACATCTTTTTCTTATGGTAGAAATATCAATGATATTAGAAATAATAATAGAGATTATAAAAGCATAGGAACCTTGAAGTTTTCAACTACAAGAGGTGCCCTATTTGATGATGTTAATGATGCTTCATATAATGATCTAAAAAAACAAGTCGAAAGTGGGAAATTTTCCAAAACTTCACAAGTTAATTCGCCAACATCACTTTTTGGACATGATTTGGTTCATGCATATAATTTCACCACTAGTACAAATGGGTCAAAAACAACAAATGAATATGCAGCAAGAGTAAATGATATTTCCACTCGAGAAGGATCTCCATATTTTAAAAATGCGGAAGAAAAATATACTACAGAAATTTCAATAAAAATAAATATTAATCTAAAAGAAGCTCCAAGAAGCAACCATCAAGGTTATGATATAAAAACAACTGGAGTATTGTCAAATAAAATAAAGAAATAAGTATGAGAAGATTAGTTTCATTTTGCCTATTGTTTTTTTTATTATCATGTCATATTAAGAATACTGACTCCGATTTTATAAAACCCGTAAAAATTGTAAGATTTATGGGAGTTGATAGTTATTCTTCTAATATTAACCCTCAAATATTTTGGAACCAAACTGATGAACATATGTTTTTATTTATGAATAAGGTTGCTTTTCTCTCTGAAATAGAAACCTATAAAGAATTACCGAAAAGTACACTGCAGGAGTATATTTTTGCATTTATTACATCAAAAAAAGATACATTATATTCTGACTATAATTTAAAATCATGGATATTAATTAGAAACAAAAGAGAAAAATATTACTATGATGAACAAGGTAAAACAGCTGAGTTTTTAAAAAGTACCTATCCTTTTTTTAGAGAATGTTCATATATGCCTAATAAATAAGTATTGCTTACATTTATATGATCTTCAGGCTTATTGTTTCTAAAACGATAGATATAAGAATAAGTTATTTAACAATATTTTTATTTCCATTCGTTTTTATCGGTTGTTCAACTATTAAAATCTCCGAGAAATATGGTGTAGAGATGAATGTTGTTGATAATGTGCGCTCGAAGGTGTTAATTGAAAAATTTAATATATATGATAAAAATAAATCAGTAATTTCAGGTTTAGGTCATGAAATTATTCACGCAGGAAATTTTATGTTTGATAACGTAAACTATTTTCAAAGGATAAAACCGTTTGATAAATTAGATAGCAATGGTTTTACCAACAATGAAGAAATAAGAACAACATTTTTGTCAAATCAAGTAAATGAAGCCTTAGGTGAACCTCAAAGAAAGGTTTATTGGGGAATTAAGGTTCCTACAAGTTCAATTAAAAGTACAACTTTAAAAAAGTAGAATTATGTATAAAAAGATTATAATCTCATCAATTTATTTATTTTTGATGTATTCATTCATATCATGCTCAAATTGGGGAACAAAAAGTAGTAATTCAGTTATTCTATATAAACAAGTTAGTATTTCTGATGATGCAGACTTGAGTTTTGAAAAGAAATACTTTTGGGAGGATAATAAAAAAAACAATAGTTTTATCACTCAAAATTTCAGCATATTAAATTATACTGATATAATTAACTCTGTTCAAAAATTGGAACTGGTTGGGAATGAAAGTCCTGAATATTCAAATCATATTATTTATTCATTTGTTTTACACAAAAACAATAAAAAATTAAATGATACTATCTATTATGATGGCTACAGTAAATGGTGGATAGTTAGTGAGAAAAAACACTCCCAATATGAAGATCGTACGGGAAAATTAACCGACAGGCTAAAAAAAAATTATCCAATATTTAGAAATTGTTCATACCCTTAGTTATATTAAATTCATATCATAGCAATAAATACAAAATCTTTTCAGATTCGAAAAGATTTTGATTGATATGTTAAAACTATTCTTAGTGAGAAGATATTTTGAGAATATTTCATTCGAAGCTGCGCCTTCATATTTTTAGAAATAAAATATTTAAATTCATAATTAGAAGAATAAAAAAAAGCGCCACTTGTCTAAAGTGGCGCTTTTTGGCTTTTGGTGACCAAGACGAGCGTATCTTCAAACACTTTTATCGATGATTTAATTCGTTTAAGTCAAATCAAGCAAGAATTACAAAGCTCATTTGTATCAAATAATTTCTCATAGATTAGGTTTTATGTTGTTTAACTCTCAAGTCTGAAAGTATGAAAATTTGTCTTCAATTTTCATTAGTTGCCTCTTTTGGTCACCTACCATCTATTAGCAAATTGTTGAACTATTTGCTGGAGCCCAAACGGATAATTTCTCGATTTTTTTTAAAGGAGATTTACAGCGAATAGAAAGAATATATAAATATTACGGTTTGCAGTATTTTGCTTATTATATGTTAGTGTATTTTTGGATCAATTAAATAATATATCATGAAAAAAATAATTTTACTTACTGGTTTTTTTGTTGCTGTAATCTCTTGTAGTAGTGGCGGACCAGATTCCGCAGCTTGTTCGTACAATGGACATACTCTACATGTTGGTGAAAAAGGAGGATGCTATTATGTTAATACTTCAGGAAATAAAGAATATGTAGATAAAAAATATTGTAGCAGCTGTTACTAATTTAATCCCCATCTCCAAGTGGAGATTAAACCTGTAAAAAATGTTTTAAATAACTTTTCGTATGCAGCGGCGCCTACCTTAGTTGGTAAAAAAGATAATTTGATAAACCGCTAGTGCCATTTCCAAATATCCTAGTGGGTGCTTCTCCCCATGCCCAGAGAGTTCCATCCATATTTAAAGCAATATTGACAGTCATGATCAAAGGCAACGGGAACTCTATTTTCATCAATTAGCTGTTCATTAAGAATATCCAGCATTTCCAGAAAGGATAAATCGGTAGAAATACCTGAAATTTTATATATTTCAAATTTGCCTTTACTTTTTCTATTTTTCTGCCGCCAGATTTTCAAGGTAAGTGATAAATATTTTCTAGTATTCATAGCATTTTTAATTTTGATGAGTAAAGTATAATTAATACCACTATAGTTTTTATGAGTGATCTCATATTAGAGCTGAATACAATAGGAATTACTTATTCAGGAATGTAGAATAGTTCTTTTTTCTGCCGGCTATTAAACTTGATTCCATAATGATTTCAATACGGACATCTTTTTGTACAGACAGTAACCCAAAAGCTTTGGCTAGCAGTTGATATGATGTTAATTCACATTCTGCTTCATCAGTAGTGATTTTATCATTACCACTAATAATAATTATTCTGCCTTTTGAAATCATACTTAATTATTCATTAGCAGTTTTTACATGATTCTCTTTTTGGAGCTTTGCTGTATCTGATATTACTTTTAGTGTTTGGATTGTATCGGAAGCTTTATCATTCACCGTTTCTCTTTTATTATCCTGGTTAATATATTGTGTTTCGGATTTTGTACACGCTAATACCGTTGTACATAGTAAGAAAAGGTATTGTGTTACATATTTCATAATAATTATTTTGATGATCAAACTTAGCGATCAAAAAACGAAAGTTTTATGATGAGAATCACAACTGCTATAGAATTATTGTAATGTTTGTTTTTCGATAATTATTGATTTCCCTTAAATCGATCGAGTAATATATCACACAAAATAAACATTAAACTACTTTGCTATATGCCAACTTGAAGACACAATTTTGATTATCGATTGTGTTTCTCTTAGTATAAACCGAAAATTAAAATGCTTTTCAATTTTTTGAGATTTTGAAAAAATGGGAAAAGGAAATGTTCACAATTTATATGGGATTATACTTGTTTTAAAGGAATAGTTAGTTTTTAGAAAGATGGCTCAGAGCTGAAAGGTATTGTCAAGATCCATAATGAATATGGTAAAGATTGGAACCCTACAATAAGTAGTGAGCAGGTCAACTATTTTACTACTCAAATTGTATTGCCTGAGAGATAAAAGGTGCTGAGTACCATACAGGTTGTGCAGTGATTATATCTGATAGTGAAGCAGGATATAAAGATATTGATTTGGGAAAGGAAAATGCGGATTCTGTATACAAGGACTTGACGGAGCATGGAGATGATGAAATCCACATAGATGGAAATGGGAAAGACGGGTTTACAGTTAATGCCCGATCTGTAGGTATGTGAATCATGATTTGACGTTATCTTTGTGACAGTAAATCAAATTGCTATATGATAAAAAGCCACTCATCATGGTGGCTTTTATTATTCAAATGTAAATGCTAATTAAGGTTGACCGCTTCCTCCTGCTGCCCCATAAATCTGTCCAGTTGCAAAACTTGCATCATTGGCAGCAAGCTGAACGAATATAGATGCAAGCTCAGCGGGCTGCCCCGGTCTTCCCAACGGGGTTTCTCCACCAAACTTTTCAATCTTCTCCTGAGTTTGACCGCCACTGATTTCAAGAGCCGTCCAGACCGGTCCCGGCGCAACGCCATTGATCCGTATCCCCTTTGGTCCTAATTGTTTGGCCAGGGATTTTATATAGCTTGTTGTTGCTGCTTTTGTCTGTGCATAGTCATACAAGTCAGCAGATGGATCGTATGCTTGTACAGATGATAAGCCTATGATGCATGAGCCTGGCATTAAGTGGGGCAGTGCTGCTTTAATAATCCAAAACGGCGCATAGATATTGGTTTTCATTGTTCTTTCAAATTCTTCAGTGCTGATGTCAAGAATAGATTCATGTGTTTTCTGATGTCCTGCATTGTTAACCAGAATATCCAAGCCTCCTAATTGCTTTACAGCCTGTGCTACAAGTTTATTGCAAAATGATTCTTCCCGTAAATCTCCGGGAATGGCTACCGCTTTTCGTCCCGCTTTTTTAATCAATTCAATAACCTGTATGGCATCCGGTTCTTCTTCCGGAAGATAATTAATGGCCACATCTGCTCCTTCTCTCGCATAAGCAATTGCTGCAGCACGTCCAATTCCTGAATCTCCTCCTGTAATTAATGCTCTTCTACCATTAAGTCTTCCGGATCCGATATAGCTTTCTTCTCCGTGGTCCGGTACAGGCACCATTTTTCCTGCCAGGCCGGGAAAGGGTTGGAACTGCCTTTTGAATGGCGGTTGAGGGTACTTTTTTGTAGGATCTGTAAGACCCGGATCTATATTGTTTTTGATGCTTTTTTGGGTTTGGGCAAAAGATCCCGGAGCAACAGCTGCCACCGCGATTGTTGCTGCTATTTTTCCAATAGCATTTCTTCGTGTGATGTCCTTTTCCATATTATTTAAGATTTGTGAGTGGTGTTTGTTAAAGACCTTACAATTCAATGGTATCCGTACTTAGTAAAAGTACCAAATTGATGAATTCTATTTTATAATTTGAATCATAATATCTTCTTTTTTTGAAAAAATCCAAACTGAAAGGAAATGACAAATGAAGTGCTCTCTTTTGCGTAACATACGTTTTGTTATTATGAGCCGAAGGAAAAATATATGAATAGCGTAGGAATTGATGAAAAATAATCACTTTCGGAAACATGTATACGAATTCTATTTAAAAGGACAGCGTTTTACATTGGAAGGTTTTCTTGGAAATAAGGAATTAGCACGGTCTTTTGAGAATTCATCAATTTTTATTTAAAGGCTTTCTCCTAATCTTTATCATCGCTTTCATTTCCTATGACGGTATCCCATCGGAACCTGTAAAGATAAAAGGACATTATTTGTCGGTATCACCTTATGCCTTGATTAAAGATTTTTGAAGAGTTTTTTGCGAAAATAAAACGGAATATACCATTTTGTCAACTTCTCAGAAAGGTGAAATACTGATTTCTGCTGTGGGAGCGACCATGTTTGGAAGTATTATGAATACTTTTAGCCCATATTCAGAAATCTCAAAAGGGCAGGAGATGGGATATTTTGCAGTTGGAGGCTCGACAATCGTGATGCTTATAGAAATTGATCATGACATTATTGAAAATACAAAGCAAGGATTGAAACCTATGTGAAAATGCGTAAAAGAATAGCGTATTAATCATATTGGCAGAAACAAGGATTTATTAGTAAAGGCTTTATAACTTGATATAATGTATATTGGTTAAAAAAAGTAGCTGTTATCAGGGAATATCAAAGCCAACCTAAAAAAAAAAAAGTACATCTACTGATTCTGTGTTTTCTCTACGTTTTCATATAATCCGTTTACTCATATGGATACATTAATAATGAAGGATGAATTCTTTGTTTCTATTTAAATTACTTAAATTTGCAATTATTTTTATTAATTCTAATTAAGTTTTTATGAGGATGGCGATTAAACAATGTACGTTTCTGTATTTTATTCCTATTATACCCATAAGTTTCAATTCTGATAAAGAATACAGTTCGTAAACCTCCTTATTTTTATTTTAAATAATTCCTATTTCAACAGTAATGAATAAATCTGTCACCAGTATTCTGATGATTTGTGGTGCTATTAGTGCCAATGCCCAGACTTCAACAACTGAAAAAAAAGACTCTACAAATGTGCAATCGATTGCGGAAGTTGTTGTGACATCTTCCTATGGAACCAAAAAGCTTAAAGAAGAAGTTGTGGGATCCATCGTAACGCTTACAGAAAAAGATATTAATGTTTCCCAAGCTTATGAAAGTATAGATAAGATGATTGCAGGGATGGCTCCCGGAGTACAGATTGTAAATAATACAGAACTGGGAAAGCCTGTAAATATAAATATTAGAGGACTAGGCTCTCTGGTTCCGCTTTCAGCAGTTTTTGGGACTTCTACACAGCCACTTATCATTATAGATGGTGTCATTATGAGAGAAGACAATCCCTTTGCTCAGACTTACTTTAATGGTGCAGAATCCAATTCCGAGATGAATATTAATCCACTGGCAAGGCTCAATACAGATAATATTGAAAGTATTAATATCCTGAAAGATGCAGCAGCAGTAGCACTTTACGGAGCTGAATCTGCCAATGGAGTGATCCTGATTACCACTAAAAAAGCACATAAAGGAAAACCGACTTATTCATTTACTACCCAATATGGAGTTTCTCAGAGTATTAATAAAATTAAATACCTGAACGGACAGCAGTATGCTCAGCTTTATAATGATTATTCTAAAAACCTTCCCAAGCCTGTAGCTTATCCATGGAATGGAGTAGATGTCAACTGGTTTGATGTAATGAACAGGAATGGTGATTTTTACAGGACCAACTTTACCACCAGTGGTGGTGGACAATATTTCACTTACCGGGTAGGGTTGGATTATTCAAAAAATAATGAATCCAAGGTCATGAATTCTTTGGAAAAAAAAGGGATAGATGCTACCATAGGCTTCAAATATAAAAAATTGAATATTAGTCTCTATGCGGCCTATAATAATTTCTTTAAAGAGCAGCCTAATACTTATTTCAACTTTATTCTGTCACCAGATAAAGCAATCTATGATGAGGATGGAGGCTTCAGACCAACAGGTACTTCAGGTATTGCTAATCCTCTTGCTGCAGCCACCCAAAATGTGATCAACGTTAAAAATAATTCTTTGCTTTCAAGTTTAAATATCAGCTATGAAATTGTAAAAGGATTAAAGCTGAGTACCCTTTTCGGACTTGATATCTCAGATAAGAAAAATACAGATTGGAAATCCGGGCTTAATGAAAGCGGATCCACGAAAACAAGCTTTGGGAAAAGCCGTATCAATACTTCAGACAGTAAAAAATGGAACTGGAGCACCCATTTGTATTACGAAAAGACTTTCTGGGAAAAACATCATGCTGACTTACTGGTTGGAATGGAGCTTCGTCATACAAAAGATTATAAAGAAGCTATCCTCGGAAGTAATTTTAAAGAGTATGCTACGTACCAGGATCCTTATAATGCTTTGGGCGGAACTACTTTCAGAGCTCTCACCCAGGAAGATAGCGGAAGAAGTTTCTTTTCTCAACTGAATTATGATTTTAATAAAAAATATTTTCTTTCTGCCAGTGTAAGGAGAGATGAAAGCTCTGCTTTTGGAAAAGATGTGAATGCATCCGTAAATGGAGGGATTGGTGCTTCATGGCTGATTTCCAAAGAAAGATTTTTGGAGGATAGCTCAGTATTAAGTTTTCTGAGACTTCGTGCATCTTGGGGAATTACCGGGAATTCCAGAATTGGAAGTTACCGCTCATCAGGGTTGTATACCGTTGCAGGAAACGGGTTTACTTATGACTATGATTATGCATACCCTGAAGTGACTTCACCGCAGAACCGCGAGCTCACCTGGGAAAAAAACGAAAAATATAACCTGGGAATTGATTTTAGCTTATTTAAAAAAATAGATTTCACTATAGAACTTTTCAGGAATAATATTTCAGATATGATTGTATCCAGAGATGTTCCCATCGAAACCGGCTATAAATCTGCAGAAATCAATGGCGCTGAAATGTATAATCAGGGAGTTGAAGTTTCTGTAAGAGCAAACTGGTTTAATAAAAAAAGTTTTACATGGAACAGCAGTTTCAATATTGCTACCGTAAAAAACAGAGTAACCGCTCTTTTCGGACTTGAAGAAAAATTTTCAACAGCTGCGTATGCCCGTGCCCAAAAAATTGGAACTTCAACTTCAGCGATATGGGGATATGAATGGCTGGGAGTTAATCCCGCAAATGGTCTAGACAGATTTATGGTAAAAGGAGTTCCTATGGATTCAGGAGAGTTTACTCCTCTGGATGCCACCAATTATACCATCATAGGTGATACCCAGCCTGACTTTACCGGAGGTTTAAGTAATACCATCCGATACAAAAATCTGAGTCTTTCATTCTTAGTGAATTTTGAATGGGGTGGAAACGTGCTGATTGCTAGTGATCTGATTGATAAATATACCATTCTTATTAACCGTAATGTAAGTGTTAACGCGTTGGATTACTGGCAGGCTCCGGGAGATATGGCCTCCAATAGAAAGCCTACAAATAAGCCTTCGATGTCGAATAATAGCAAATATGTATATGATAACAGCTATATCAAACTTCAGAACATTAATCTTAATTATAAGCTCCCTTTACATAAGATCAAAAACAGTTTTATCAAAAGTGCGAGCATATTTTTAGACTGCTCTAATGTACTGTACTGGTATAAAGAAAAATCTCCGGCCGGTAAAAACGGGATCAGGGAGTTCAGATATATGTATCCTGAAATGAGAACTTTCAGCTTTGGTTTTAAAGCAAATTTTTAAAAGTAAGAAAATGAAAAAAATATTTTTTCTGGCAATAGTACTGTTTTCTGCTGTTTCGTGCAGAGACTTTCTTGAGCATGAACCGGTAGAGGCTATTTCTATCACTACACAGCTAGCAACAAAAAAAGGAGTTCTTGAAGCGCTGAATGGCGCTTACAATCAGCTTCGTGACAATCATTTTACTGAAGCAGCCTACACCTACGGCGATTTACAATCAGGAAACCTTAAGTATCCTCCCAATACATCAGGAACCATTTCAGTACCGGTTAGGGTAGACAATGCCTATCAGTTTGATGACCAGCCGTCGGCAAGTAAGCTAAAGGACTATTATACCAACTCTTATCAGGTTATTAATAATCTTAATCTTATTTTGCAGTATGTGGATAAGCTTACCGATGCTACCTCCCAGGAAATTAACGAAATCAAAGCGGAAGCCCTGGCATTAAGAGCTTTTGTCCATTTCCAATTATTGAAATATTATGGCCAGAATTATACTTATACTCCTGATGCATCTCACCTGGGAATTGTTTACAATATTGCTCCTTTGAAAGTTGGAGTTGATTTTCCAAGCAGAAGAACTACTGCGGAAGCTTTTGATTTACTGGAAAAAGATATTACTGAAGCTTTATCATTGGTACAGACCCAGCATGCTATTCCTGCAGGAGAAAGCATCAATTTTATGAATCCAGCTGCTGTAAAAACTCTTGCTGCTGAAATCGCATTGTGGAAGAATGATTGGTCTAAAGCTTATCAGTATGCGGGAGAAATTATTACAGAATCCGGGCTCTCCCTTACTCCGAAAAATGAATTCCTTTCAAAATGGGCCCTTTCAGAAATGATTCTGTATTTTGCAAATACGACTGAAAATCAATCACATACTGCTAATCTCTATAATTTTAAAACAAGTACAAACAGATCCTCTTATGTAGCTTCGGAAGATATCTATAACCTTTATACTTCCGATGATTTGAGAAAACAGCTCTTTGAGACCCAAAATCTGAAAACATCCGTTACAGGAAGCTCTCAGTCTAATCTACCTTATTATTTCACGAAAAAGTATAAAGTCCAAAATTATAGTCCTGTATATCGCTTAAGTCTCGTTTACTTTATCCGTGCAGAAGCTTCTCTTCATCAGGGAAATGCTCTTCAGGCTTTAGAGGATGTGAATGCTATAAGAAACAGGGCGGGATTACCTTCATTAACACAAATTTCCATGGATGTTTTGCTGGAAGAAAAAAGAAAAGAATTTGTTTTTGAAAATCAATATTTTTTTGATCTTATGAGAAATCATAAAAATATTATCCGTAATAATGGGTGTATTGCCAATAACTGCAGCCCGTCATATCCCAACAATAGATTTGTTCTTCCCATTCCGCAGGAATCGGTGATGATCAATAGTAATATGAAACAGAATCCTGGGTATTAATGCCTGAGTCGCTTCTCAATGAATATAAACTCTTTAAAAATAATTATTGTATTATAACACTACGGAATAATGAAGAATATAATAAGTTGGATTTTTGTTTTTTTTGTGACAGTTTTTCTGTTTAATAATTGTCTGAGTACGGGAGTTAATAAAGAAGT
This sequence comes from Chryseobacterium sp. CP-77, assembly GCF_036362765.1. Lineage (NCBI taxonomy): Bacteria > Pseudomonadati > Bacteroidota > Flavobacteriia > Flavobacteriales > Weeksellaceae > Chryseobacterium > Chryseobacterium sp. CP-77. The sequence continues at coordinate 1,742,428 of NZ_CP143637.1, read as the reverse complement.
TAATGATAAGACTTTTCTGATGACGAAACTCAGAAAGCTATATTCGTCAGGGGATATTTCAAGATGGCCCAAACCGCAATTGAACCCTGAAGCAGTTCCTTATTTTACGGAAATAGGTCATTTACCCGAAATACAGTTTCCAGAAGATAATCCTTATTCTACAGAAAAAGTACTTTTAGGAAAAACACTATTCTATGATCCCCGTCTTTCAGGGTCTAACCAGATTGCCTGTGCATCCTGCCATGATCCTGAATTGGGCTGGTCGGATAACCGTACTTTTTCTTTTGGGCATGACCGTCAGCTGGGTTCAAGAAACGCTATGAGTATCTTAAATGTTGCCTATGCTAAAACTTTATTTTGGGACGGACGTGCGGGATCTTTGGAAGAACAGTCGCACATGCCAATTCAGGACAAAAAAGAAATGAATGAACATATTGATCTTGCCACAGAAAAGATTGCCAATATAAAAGGATATGCCAGTCTATTCGAAAAAGCTTTTGGTGATAGAGCCGTGACAAAGGAGAAAATTGCAAAAGCAATCGCAACATTTGAAAGAACTGTAAAAAGTCCATCAAGTAAATTTGATCAGTTTATTGATGGGAAATCTGATGTTTTTACAGATAATGAAGTTATGGGTTTACATCTTTTCAGAACCAAAGCTCAATGTATAAACTGCCATAATTCAGGATATTTTTCAAATAATCGTTTTGAGAATATCGGAACATCGCTACTAGGTTCAAAGCAGGAAGATCTCGGAAGATATTTGATAACAAAGGATATTGCAGATGCCGGAAAATTCAGAGTACAGTCATTACGAGAAGTTACCAGAACAGGTCCCTGGATGCATAACGGTGCTTTTATGACCATGGCGGATGTAATCCATTTCTATAATAAGGGAAATCCAGAACCTCCTAAAAAACGGTCTACAATTTATGAAGGAACAGCATTAAATTCACAGAAATCCAATATGCTGAAAGCATTGAATCTTACCAATGAGGAAGTAGCTCAGCTAGAAGCATTTCTCGGAACACTCAATACAAAAAATCAAAGGATAACTCCCCCTAAATTACCGCAATAATCATTTATATGTTCTATCAATATATAGGTCTTTAACTAATAGGTCCTGCTTGTTAAAGCCATCCACATTCCTGGTGGCGCGGTTTTCTCCAAGTGATATTGACCTCTTTTTATTTAGTAAAAAATTATTATTTTTCATCACCTAATAAAAAAATATGTTTAGAAAAATCAGTATTATTTTTATTTTATTATGTTTAATCAATGCAAATGCTCAATCCTCTTTTATTTTCCAGAATCAGAAAATAAAGCCAGGTTCAAAGCATCACTTTTTAATACCAATCACTACAGGCAAAGATTCGAGTTTTGTCCCCATCACCGTTTTTAATGGAATTAAAGATGGAAAAACGATAGGTATAACTGCCGGAATACACGGTTATGAATATTCACCAATTATAGCATCTCAAAAATTAATAAATTCTATTGATGTCAAAAAATTAAGTGGAGTAGTCATCTTGGTTCAGATTGCAAATTTGGAAAGTTTTTTGGGAAGAACAGCTTATAAAAGCCCAATTGATGGAAAAAATCTAAATAGAACATTTCCTGGTAAAGCAGATGGTACAAATACAGAAAAAGTAGCAGATTTCATTACAAAGAAAATCATCGCAAGGTCAGACTATTTCCTCGATATACATTCAGGCGATGCACCGGAAGATTTAATGCCTTATTCAGCTTATTACAGTAATAAATCAATGCCGGAAGTTTCTGAAACTGGCAGAAAAATGGCAGAAGCGCTGGGATATAACTACAATGTAATTTTCAATACAAATGGAAAAAAATATATGGAAAAGAATGAACCGAGCTTATATACTACGGCTGAAGCGTTCAAAAGAGGAATTCCTTCTGTAGATATCGAGTGTGGAAGATTAGGATTGGTAGAATATACCAACGTAAACAATGTGGAGGACAGTGTTCTCAGGCTATTAGATCATTTATCATTTTTGCCTTACAACAAAATGAGCAAAAGAGCTGCTATTATTACCATTTCTGATAGAGACTACATTGACTCTGAATTTGACGGAATATTCTATCCTTCAAAAAAAGCCGGGGAATTGGTGAAAAAAGGTACAAAGTTAGGGCATATTACCAATTATTTTGGAGAAATTATCCAAACGGTTTATGCAGAAAATGATGGTTTTATTATGATGATTATGACAACGCCCCCAATTAAGAAGGGAGAGGGTATTGTTGTGATTGGTAAGGTTTAATAGTACGGAAATAAAAATGATTTACCGCTCTAGTTTTTTGCAGACTTTTGTGTTTAAGTTTTGTCGCAGGCTGAGCTAGAGATTTTTATTTGACGGAAATTAAAATAGGTTGAGTCAAAAAGCTATTAATTTTTATGTAAAATAGTTGCAAATTATTTATAAAAAAAAGGCTGTTTATCCAACCTAACACTATATTTACTTCTACAACAATAATTAATGTTGCCGAAATATCTTAACTGAGGTTTATAGAAAAACGCAAACTGACTACAATGGTTCATCAATTTACACACTCCAGAAATATCAGTCAATAAATTTTACGCTGGATATTCTATGTGCCAGAAATACTTATCAAAGTTGACAAAACGGTTATAAATCTTATAATTTAATTCTCGCTAAAAGTATTCAAATTCTAAAAACAAGATATTCATATTTTTAATGTCGCTAAATTTAAATACTTCAATTATAAAAATACGAAATATAATAGTATAGGATTCTTTAGTAATTTTTTAAGTGACTTGCAATCAGTTTTTTGATTAAATGGTTATAAAATGAATTATTTTTATAGTTGCACTGAATGTACTTGCGAATGTCAATTATTTTACAGGAGAAGCAGTTTAATATTCTAATTTATTAAACCAGTTAAATGCGCAGTAGAATATCACACTTTAAATTTGCCAAATAAAATAAACATTAAAATTACTAGAAAATGGCACAGCAAAACAAAAAAGCAGAGGGCTTCGGAATGCCTTGGGAACAAGTTTATGGTTATGCGCAAGCAGTTAAAAAAGGCGATACTGTTTGGATTTCCGGACAGCTTGGTCACAACGACAAAGGAGAACTGCCGGAAGGTATGAAGGCACAAATGAAGCAAACGTATGCCAATATTAAAGAATTACTTTCAAGATACGGGATGACGATGGATAATGTAGTAGAAGAGGTAATCTATGCTATGGATATGGCAACTGCATTTGAAGCAAGAAAAAGCTTTAAAGCAGAATATTATGATGATCCACAATTGGTAGCGAGTACTATGATTGGTGTTACAGGGTTGGCCTTACCAGGGCAGCTGGTGGAAATTAAAATTATTGCTACTGAATAACATCTTACTGAATTTTAAATCTTGATTGCGTTAGGAATTTAAAATTGTCATTCAAATCGTTAAAAAGGTTTAGATGTAAAGTCTAAGCCTTTTTTATTTAGTGAAATTGTTCTTAATTAAAATATTTTTTTGCATCACAATAGTTGAGGTAAACATATTAGATATTTAAACTAAAATATACTAGGAAATCGTATTGTATTTACTATGTTATTTTGATTCAAAGTTTACTGACTCAATGAATTGTGCGCTTGGGTTTGTTTTTTAGCATTCTACTCACAAGTTCAATTATAAACTAGAGGAATAAGTATATTACTAACGGTACACTACAACTGAAAGACGAAACCAGGCTCTCTAAAAGCAAGGAGAAGGACGTATTGATGTTTCATAAAGGGCGCCATTATCTTTAGATAATTGTTAATTGTATCAGGCTTATTAATTTTTTGCATGTATCTCTGGAAGGTTTAGGAATACAATACACTTTTCATTTCTAAGGAGATACGGATAAGGAAGATGAAGATATCATTAACGCAATTATTTCAGGTAAATATTCCGTAAAACAATTTTAACAAGCGCCTATGCGATATATACCGCCGAAATAAACACGGACCCGATTAAAAGATCAGCGAGTAGTAAAAAAGAATCAGCAGCAATACACATTTCTGAGTTTATAGCATTACTAAATATCACTTGTGGCAATCACAATGTCTATTTTAAATCGAAAATTAGGTTTGCAGCAGAATCAATGCATTTCTGAAAATAGAAATGATGGTTTGTAGATATGTTTTCAAATTCAGTGCGCTGTAAAAAATATCACTTACCTTACTGTTATTTGTGATGATAATAATATCAAAATTTAAGCTGTCGTAAAAGAATTAAAGATTTATTGCAACAGAATGAAATTTAAAATATAATATATGCTAAGACGTTTCATTATCGAAAATAGCTAATTCAAACATAGTTTTTACTGCTTCGCCGATAAACTTTCAAATATCATCCTAAATAATGATACTTTAGCTTAGATTGGTCATTAGTTATCCAATCAATTATTTATCAACATGCAGGAATTTCATTCTAAAACCGGTCAAAACTGGAAAACCCGTTATGTATCTATTTTTGTAGGGCAGACTTTTTCCCAAATTGGATCAGCAGTAACGCAATTTATTTTATTATGGTGGATTACTGATACAACTGGTGAGGTATCAGCTTTAGCCACAGCAGGTGTACTGGCATTTCTACCTCAAGCATTATTAGGTCCTATCGCAGGAGCTATTGCAGACAGGTATAACCGGAGAATGCTGATGATTTTTTCTGATCTGTTGAGTATGTTCTGTATCATCATATTAGTCTATCTTTTCTATACTCATCTCATCAATATTTGGCATATCTATGTTCTTGTAGCTGTCAGGGGAATTTTAACTACGATTCAGGATCCAGCCGCCGATGCAAGCATTCCGATGTTGGTTCCTGCATCATTTCTCAGCAATGCCGTCGGTCTCAACCAGACTTTAGGAGGTGTAATTACGATAGTCAGTGCACCTTTGGGAGCTTTAGCTATTGGACTATTACCCATTGAATGGGCACTTAGCATTGATATATTTACTGCCTTGGTAGGAATTCTGCCACTTCTTATATTCACTATACCACAGCATATAAATAAAAGTAAAAGCATTAAAAATATTGGAATTGAAATCAAAGAAGGTGTACAAATTGTTTGGAATAATAAAGGACTAAGGTATTTGTATTTTATACTGGGTGCAATGATTTTGGTCATTATGCCTTGCTTTACTTTCGTTCCATTGTTGGTAAAAACCTATTTCAATGGTGGGGCTCCTGAGGTTGCGGTTATCGAAGGGATTTCGGGGGGGGCAATGGTATTAGGAGGACTTGTTGTGACATTTTTTACTCCAAAGCGTAAAATTTTATGGATTATCTTTGGCTTTGCTGCTTCATGCTTTTCGATGGCAGCAACAGCTTTCGTTGCTCCTAGTTTATTTTGGCTTGCTGTCATTTTTTGGTCAATCAGCGGTGTGTCATTTATTTTAGGCAATGCACCTCTTACTGCACTATTACAGTTCACGATTCCTAATCAATTGCAAGGTAGAGCGTTGTCTCTTCTTACTGCAATTCAGGGGCTTGCCACTCCTTTGGGCCTTGGTATTGCTTTTTGTATAGGAGAATTAATGAGCGTAAATATAATATTTATCATAATGGGCATATTGGGTGGTGCCATATGTTTATTCGCTTTAACTTCCCGACAGATAAGAAAGTTGGAATAATACAGCAAAATACATATTCAAAATCTTTAATTTTATTAATAATTAGACCGTTAAGTGTATGAAGAATATTACCATAATAACTGTGGAGGACAATATGCAAAAGAAGGAGTTTCTAAATTTTACTCAAAGACTCTATGCTAATGACAAGAATTACATCCGTCCGATAGATCAAGATATTGAATGTATTTTTGATAGTACTAAAAATAATTTATTTGCAGACGGTGAGTGTCAAAGACTATTGTTCAAGATAGATGATGAAACAGTTGGTAAAGTCGCAGTTTTTATCAACAGATCTTACCAGCAGACACAGCCTACAGGAGGAATTGGCTTTTTTGATTGTATTAACAATCAGGAAATTGCAAATTTTATATTCGACTATTGTAAAAACTGGCTTAAGGAAAGAGGGATGGAAGCAATGGATGGCCCTATCAATTTTGGGGAGAGAGATAAGTTTTGGGGACTCCTTGTCGAAGGATTCAGAGAGCCGCTGTATTCAATGAATTATAATTTTCCTTATTATAAGGCATTATTTGAAAACTATGGTTTTAAAAGTTATTTTAATCAGCTTTGCTATTCCCGTAGGACCGATAGCGAAGTCTCAAGAGTTTTTAAGATAATGCATCAGAAACATAAGCTAAATCCGGCTATCAAGGCCGTAGCATTAAAAAAGAATAACTTACAAAAATATGCGAAAGATTTTACAACGGTTTATAACAAGGCTTGGATTTCTCATGGTGAAGGAAAGCATTTAACTGAAACAGAAACAATCAAAATGTTCGAAATGATGAAGCCTATCATCAATGAACATATATCCTGGTTTGTTTATGAAAATGATAAACCGATCGCAGTATGGCTAAACATACCTGATCTAAATCAATGGTTAAAAAGTTTTAAAGGTAAATTTGGTTTTATAGAGAAATTAAAATTTTTATGGTTAAAAAAATTCAGAACCAATCATACGATGGTAGGAATGGTATTTGGAGTAGTTCCCGAATGGCAAAAAAAAGGTATTGAAGGGTATCTGATATGCGAAGGTACCGAACATCTTTTAAAATTTACTGATTTTGAAACTATTGAATTACAATGGATCGGTGATTTTAATCCTAAAATGATAAAGATCGCAGAAAGCCTTAACTCAACGGTAACGCGTAAACTATCAACGTATAGATATTATTTTGATGAAAATACGATATTTGAAAGACATCCCATCGTCTAACTATTTCACAAATTGATATACAAAATAATGTTTTAAATCAATACATTTTACATATCTCGTAACAATTAGATACTATTTTCAAAAACATGTAAGGTCTAAATATTTATCCCTCATCATCATAAAAAAAGCTGACTCAGAATACCTTACTAAGTCAGCTAATTTTGAAATCAATTTGTTCCTCCGCCCAAGGCGCGGTAAAGATCTATTTCTGCATTCGCTTTTTCCAGGCGAACATTAATCTGTTCTAGATCATTTTGTAATTTATTATTTTGTGCAGTAATGACTTCAAGGTAATTTGCCATTCCGCTTTTATAAAGCTTCGTAGCATCACTAATGGCTTTATCTAATATCTTAGTTCTTTGTTCAAGCAAGCCAAGTCTTTCTGAAGTTCCTTTGGATTTTGCCATTGCATCGGAAACTTCTGATACTGCGTTCATCACTGTCTGGCGGAAATTTATCGCAGCTTTTTCCTGTTCTATTTTTGCAGTTTCATACGCCGTTTTAAGCTGGCGTTTCTGAAGTAGCGGCATCGCAAGATTAGCAGCAATTGTTTTGGTTAATGAGCCTGGTAAATCGAACCAGGTATTAAATTTGAATGAGTTCGCACCGATTTGCGGTGTCAGGCTAAAGGTAGGATACATCGCCGCTTTAGCTAAACCTGTCTTAGAATTTAAACTGACAACAGCGAGTTCTGCTGCCTTAACATCTGGTCTTCTGCTAAGCAAGCTTGCGGGCACGCCATTCAATAATATATTATTCTCCGATACTTCTTCCAGTGTTCCGCCTCTCTCTATAGCAGTTGGATACGTTCCACACAGAATGCTTAGCGCATTTTCCTGGACTGATATATTCTGCAATGATAGCGGTACCAGTAGTTCGGCCGTTTTTTTCTGCGCCTCAGATTGCTGTACAGCTAATGCATTAATTAACCCTGAATTAAATTGCAGATTCATCATCTTAAGCATATTATCGCTTAATTCAATGTTTTGCTTAGCAATTTTGAGCTGTTGGTCCAGCGCAAGAAGATTGTAGTAAGATTGAGCAACCTGGACAATAATCCTGCTTTTTAAAGCCTGAAGATTTTCTTTTTGTGCAAGATAATCAGCAGCAGCAGAAGTTTTGAGCATTTTTGTCTTTCCCCAGATATCAGCTTCCCATGACACCTGAAGTGTCGCATTGAAATCATCTATATACTTAGTTCCGGCAAACTGCTGGTTTAGTGATCCGTTCAAACTATTATTCGATGCCCAGCTTCTGGTTACGGATCCTGATAAATCAACCGTTGGAAGTATTGAGTTTTTAGCTTGTTTGTATGCAAGGTCCAGTTGATCTATGTTTTTAAGGGCAACCTGAACGTCATTATTTTTATCCAGTGCTGTTTCAATAAGTTTTGAAAGCTGTGGGTCCTTAAAAAATGTTTTCCAGGGAAGCGTAATGGTATCTGCCGTTACTGTAGTTGCGTCTTTGTAATTTTCAGGCAGATTGAGATCTGTTCTCTTATATTTTTCTCCTACAGCGCAGGACACCATTATTGATGCCGCTACGACTGTAAAAAAGTATTTTTTTAAATTAATTGTTTCCATTGATCTGTACATTTTCATTAGTGGAGTATTTCTTCTTGGAAGATAATTTTTCATCAAGAAACTGAAAAAACATATAAAGTACCGGTATTACAAATACCCCAAGAACCACACCGGTAAGCATGCCCATAGCAGCACTTGTACTAATGGATTTATTACCTGCAGCCATTCCTCCCGCAGAAAGCATTAGAGGAATCATTCCTACAATGAATGCTAAAGAGGTCATAATGATTGGTCTTAATCTTGATTTTGCTCCCTCCAGTGCTGAGTCTAAAATTGAAAGTCCATTCTTTCGTCTTTGCAGTGCAAACTCTACGATCAAGATCGCATTTTTTGCTAGAAGTCCGATCAACATAACTAATCCGACCTGAACATAAATATTATTGTCATAGCCTATTGCAGTAATACCCAAGAATGCCCCTAATATACCTGTAGGAATAGATAACATTACTGCTAATGGGAGTATATAACTTTCATACTGAGCAGATAATAGAAGATATACAAAGAGTAAGCATAAACCAAAAATGGCTATAGTCTGATTACCAGTTGATTTTTCTTCCAAGCTTAGACCCGTCCATTCATAGCTGTAGTCTGAAGGCAGAGTGTTTAGTGTGCTCTCCACCCTGCTAATCAGTTCACCATTACTTACTCCTGGTTGTGGAGTAACATTAATGCTTAAAGCATTATAAAGGTTGTATCTGCTTACGGACTCCGGTCCATATACTTTTTTCAAAGTCACCAATGTGCTCACAGGAACCATTTGGCCACTCAAATTCTTCACAAAAATATCATTAAAAGCATTCTCGTCCATTCTGAAAACTCCGTCTGCTTTTATATTTACTCTATAAAATTTTCCAAATCGTGAAAAGTTTTGTGACTGATCACCAGAGAAGTAGGTTTGAATGGTTCCTAAAACATTTGATACCTTAACCCCTAATTGATCAGCTTTATCTTCATTAACTTCCAGCTCAAGTTGAGGATAATCTGCTCTAAACATAGTATATGCATATGCTACTCCCGGAACCTGCATCAGTTGTCCAATTACTTCATCTGCTTTAGCCTTTAAAAACTTAGGATCTCTAGCCATACGATCCTGCAGAATAATTTCCGCATCATTTGTCATACCGTAACCTTCAACCGGGGGCATTCTGAAAGTAAGTATTGTTCCTTCCTTAATAGCGGCTAACTCCTGATTAACGATTTCCATAATCTCATCAATATTCTTCACTTCGCCCCTGTTTTTTTTGTCTTTAAGCTTTACAAAGCCCATTGCATACACTGATCCTGAGCTGTTACTTAACATATTAAAACCTGTAATTGAAGTATTTTCTTTAACAGCAGGTAGTTTTTTTATGATGGTGTTTATTTTTTTTGATACTTCTGTTGTTTCGGTAAGACCAGTTCCAGGAGGCATGGTCAAGCTATACATGAAAAGACCGTCATCTTCCATTGGTACGAAACTCTTAGGTGTACTGGTCATCATCCAGGCTGAAGCTGCTATTATGAGTGCAATAAGCCCTGCTGAAAGCCATTTCTTAGAAATTAAAAATCTGACACCCTTTACATATCTACCTGTCATATTATTAAAACCGGCATTAAATGCTGTAGCAAATCTTTTTCCAAATCCCTGCTTTTTACCATGATCATCACCGGCATGGTGGTTTTTCAAAAATACTGCGCATAGAGCAGGTGTCAATGTCAATGCATTGACTGCAGATATAATGATGGCAATAGCCAAGGTATAAGCAAACTGCTTGTAAAATAGACCGGCAGATCCGGACATAAAACCGATAGGGATAAATACTGCTGACATTACAAGTGTAATGGATATTACAGCTCCGGTGATTTCACCCATTGCTTTATGAGTTGCTTCTTTCCCGGTCAGGTTAGTGCCTTCCATATTACTATGAACGGCCTCCACCACAACAATAGCATCATCAACCACAATACCAATGGCAAGTACAAGAGCAAAAAGTGTCAACACATTGATTGTAAAACCGAGCACCAAGAGGAAAAAGAATGTACCGATAATAGCGACCGGAACTGCAATTGCCGGAATAATGGTTGATCTGAAATCCTGCAGGAAAATAAATACAACAATAAATACAAGGATAAATGCCTCAATAAGTGTAGACTTTACCTGCCCTGTTGCTTCGTCAAGTTTTTCCTTGGTACTAATAACTTTACTGTACTTAATTCCAGGAGGGAATGACTTTGACAAACGTTCAATGGATTCATTTACACCGATTTCAATATCATTAGCATTAGAACCGGAAGTTTGCATAATTCCGATAGTAACGGCATTTTTACCGTTAGATAAGTTATTACCGCTGTAAGATATTGAACCAAATTCGACGCGTGCTATATCTTTTAGTCTTATAATATTTGCAGCATCATTTTTTACTATAATTTTCTCATATTCTTCAGGCGTGTTTTTCTTACCTTTATATCTTATAATATATTCTAATGCAGCATTGGACTCTTCGCCCAGTTTTCCGGGTGCCGATTCTAGACTGTGTTCTGCAATTGCATTTGAAACATCGGCCGGCTCGATTCCGTATGCGGACATCCTTTGTGGATTAAGCCAAATTCTCATTGAATAATCTTTGGCTCCATATACCTGTGCCTGTCCAACACCTTTTACTCTTTTAATCGATGGTATCAGGTTAATATTAGCATAATTCTGTAAGAATTTTTCATCATATTTGCTATTATCATCCGTGTAGAGATTGAACAGCATAACCATACTGTTTTGCTGTTTTGACGTGGTAAGGCCCATACGTATCACTTCCTGCGGCAGGATAGGAGTAGCCTGTTGTACTCTGTTCTGAACATTAACGGCTGCTTGATCAGGATTTACGCCTTGTTTGAAAATGACAGAAATTGAAAATGTACCATCATTACTCGCGTTAGACTTTATATACTGCATGTCCTCAACACCGTTAATCTGTTCTTCGAGTGGAGTAACTACAGATCTTATCACCGTTTCGCTGTTTCCGCCGGGATACGAGCCGGAGACCATAATTGTTGGTGGGGAAATATCAGGAAAACGCGTAACGGCAAGTTGATTTAATCCAATAATTCCCAGGATGACAATGATTAGGGATATAACCGTTGCCAAAACCGGGCGGTCTATAATTTTTTGCAACATTTCTTAATTTTTTTATTTAGCTGATACTACTTTCGCTACGACTTGTCCGCCATCAGTTAGCATATCAATGCTGTTGATCGCAACTTTATCACCTTGTTTAACTCCTGCTTTTACGAAGTAATCCATAGAAGTTCCTCCTTCAATTTCAATTGGAATCATTTGTACTTTATCTTTACCATTAAGCTTATATACAAAAAACTTGTCTTGAATGTCTTTTACACTATATTTAGGAACTTTGATAATGCCTTCGGCGCTTTTATGTAAAACAATTCTTGCGGTACCTCCTGATCTAAGCAGTTTTTCGGGATTCTGAAATACAGCTTTCATTTGTATACTTCCTGTACTCTTATCAAAATTCCCGCTGGCTGTTTCCAATTTTCCTTTTAAGCCATAATTAGAACCGTCAGCCAGAATTAAATCAACATTATTATGCTCCGCTTGGCCTGCTAATTTTAAGAAACTTATATAGTCAGCTTCATTCATTGAAAAGTAGACATTAACTGTATTAATATTTGACAAGGTTGTTAATGGTGAAGCGTCTGAGGGAGAAATTAGATTCCCTATTCTATTAGGAATTCTTCCTATATAACCACTTACAGGTGCCTTAATATAGGTGAAACCAGCATTAATATTCGAAGAACCCAGTGCTGATTTCGCCTGGGCAACCTGTGCTGAAGCTGCCTCATAATTTGCCTGAGCAGTTTTTAACTGCATTTCTGATACTACCTTTCCCTCTACAAGCGGCTTTAACTTTTCGATCTCAAGTTTTGCACTTGCTTGATTAGCTAATGCGGATTTCAATCCTGCTTTGCTTGTATTGACCTGCTCATTATAAACAGAAGGATTAATTTTAAATAAAGTCTGACCTTTATTGACATATTGTCCTTCCTTTACAAAGACAGCTTCAAGATAACCAGTAGCCTGTGCCTTTATCTCCACGTTATCCTGACCTTCAATTGAGCCGGGATATGCAGTGCTTATGTCAGCATCACTCTTTTTTAACTCTATAAAATCTGTAGGCACGGCTGCCATCTGAAAGGCTGTTTCTTCTTTATTACTATTTGAGTTGCAGGAATACATCACCATTGCAATACTCATTGATGCAGCCAAAAATCCACTTTTGAAATACATAATACTTTTTTATTTGATGCAAAGTAACTCAATAACATAGTGAAGATTTTGACTAAATGAAGTGAACCGTACATAATTGTACTTGAAGCGTTGGATAATTAAAATGAAGCGTTAACCGCCATTTAATGAGGGTTTAAGGGGCAATTTAACAGTTTTGTCACTTGACAATTTCAAAATAACGCTTTACCGTCTAATTTTTCCGTTTCACAATGATAATTACAAAACATATGATGATACAGTCATAATTTCGCACTAGAAAACAATCAGTAAAATAATAACATTTAAAACAATTGTAATGAAAAAAGTATTGTTAACAACAACATTTTTGTTAGGGTTTTTAAGCTTAAGTGCACAACAGACAAAAGAAAAAAACACAGGGGGCATTCAACTGATTCCGAAAGCAGGAATTAGTGTTTATAACCAGGCAATCAAAGGGGTTAGTGGTGAAAAATCCAAGGTAGGATTTCAAGCTGGTCTTGCTGTAAATATTCCTACGGGAGCTGGAAATTTCTCTGTACAACCGGAAGTTAATTTTGTAAGTAAAGGTACAAAGTTCAAGAATTCCTTTGCTAACCAAAGTTTTAACTTTAACTATATTGAGGTTCCGGTATTAGCGAAATACGCTTTTGGACCTGTTTATGTAAATGCCGGACCATCAGTTGGCTTTTTAATGGGAAAAAATAACGCTGTTAAAGCTGTGTATGGTAAGACAAAGTCAATCGATTTCGGCGTTCAGATGGGTGCGGGAGTAGCAATACCTGCAGGACCGGGTAATTTTATAGTTGATGCGAGATATAATCTTGGTTTAACTAATATATCTGATGTTAAGGGAACAGATATTAAAAACCGTGGATTTGCTGTATCGTTAGGGTACTCTATATTTTTATAATTAATCTTTTTTGTTTGCCGGTACTCCACTGTTTTATAACTGTGGAGTACCTTTGTATGTTTTTTATAGCAGATGGCAGGTGGAAACATATTCTATAAATTAAAGTGATTATCAGTTTTATTGAAATATGATCTGTTGCTTGCAGCATAAAGTTTTACAAGTTGTTTGCTGTTATACAGTCACTTAGTATACCTACGAATAAAGAGCCTGTTTCAACAAATGAAACAGGCTCTTATTTCTGATTAAAATAATTAAAAATCCATCCATGCTTTAAACGTGGAGGCTTTTTCACGGCTGATTATCAATTCCGTATCAGGATTGTTGATCAACTCTATTTTTAATTTGCCATTGAAATCATTAATAACACTTGCAATAGAATTTATATTGATGATAAACTGCCTGTTAGCTCTGAAGAATGACTTGGGATCTAGCTGTTTTTCAAGTTCTTCCAGAGTATGCGGTATAATTTCAGAAGAGCTTTCTAATTGAGCTTTTGTAATTCCCAGGTCTGTACTGAAATACAAAATATCATCGGTTAATAAGGCTTTATAACCATCTTTGCTTGCAATGAGAAATCTTTTTCTATATTCTTTTGGCTGGATATAATTTAAGAGGCCTTCCAATGCGCTGCCGACAAATGGAATACTTTCCATAAATCCTTCATAGCGCTGGAGCGCAGTATTGAGCTCTTCTTCTTCGATTGGCTTAAGAAGATAGTCGACACTGTTATACTTAAATGCCTTTACGGCATATTCATCATAAGCTGTTGTAAATATTACCGGGCATCTTATATCAACTTTGTTAAATATTTCAAAACTCAATCCGTCCGATAGACGAACATCCATCATGATAAGGTCTGGCATTGGATTATTTTCTAGCCAGTAAACAGATGACTCAATTGAATCTTCAATTGATAAAATCTCTGTTGTTGGTCTTAATTTTAGTAATAAACGCTTTAAACGGTCAGCATTTGGTTTTTCATCTTCGACTATTAATATTTTTTTAAACTTCATATAATGGAATTTTAGCTATAAAATCGGTATCTGTTTTTAAAATTAACGGCTTTTTCTGACCCATAAATTCGAATCTGCTTATTATGTTTTTAATACCAATTCCTGAAGAATTGGCTTTATTAACAAGAGGAACCAAGGTGTTATGAACCACTAAATATTGATCTTTTGTTGTGTAAATTTTAATGATAAGAGGATTTATCTTGGATGTCTGATTATGTTTTAAAGCATTTTCGACCAAAAACTGTAAAGTTAATGGGGGAATCAACATATTTTTAAATGAATTATTAATGGCAATATCAAAACGTACACCTTCTCCTATCCTTTTTGTAATAAGGTATATATATGAATCAAGAAACTTCAGCTCTTCTTCCAGGCTTATATTGTCCTTTTTTGAGTTGACAAGCAGATAACGATAAACTTTTGCAAAACTTTCAGAATATTCATATCCCAGTTGCTGATCTTCCAAGATAATTTCTGATAAAACACTCAGGTTATTGAAAATAAAATGCGGATCTATCTGAAGCTTTAATGCCTGAAGTTCGGCAGCCATTGCAATCCTTTTATGCTCTGAGGATTTAAGCTTATGCTGTGCAGCTTCTATGGCAGTTTTTTTCCAGCTTTCAAGAAGATAGCGTCCTGTATTAATAGCACTTATAATGAATGATACTGCTATATTTACAGCAATCCACTGGCCTAAAAATGTAAATTCTTGTTTAGAAGTGTAGCTTATATCATTTGGTCCATAAGTATAAAAAATAGAATAAAAAATGATAACAATTAATACGCTGCCAACAATTTGTAGTAGAGATTGAACCAATAATCTTTTAACATTTCTTATATCCCAAGACAGTCTTTTATGTAAAAAATTATCTATATACATACTGAATTCTGATATGAGCACAGATATCAGTAAAACCCAAAGAAAATCTTCGATAATTGTAGACCACGGTTCATCAATATATTCTTTATATGCAAATGGATCAATAAGGTAGGTGAATAGATAAAACAAAAGAAAAGCAATGATCCAAATTACAATTCTTCGTGTCATTTTATTAAAGAAATTTATACTTCTGATCATTCTATACAGGATATTAATCATATTGTAAAGGTAAGTATTGCAAACTTCAATTGCTTTTATTTTTAGGTCAACCAGTAAAAAATACTTCTGAAACGTATATTTAATTACTTAAAGTGGTTTTACACTTCACCCGCTTAAAATGACATTTCAAACCCTATAAAATCATTGTCACTATCATTTTTCTTTAGTAAATATAATCACTTCGTATTTTTGTATTCCAGCAATAACTATTAATAAATTAGAGAGAATAAAATATATTCAATAGTATATTTAAAACCAGATTCACAATGCAAAGCAAATTATTAAGATAATTATAAAGCCTGAACTTAAAGGGCTGGTATCATTTTAAATCCAAACTTAAACTAATAGCTTTAATATGTTTTTACCATTTACATTCCAGGATCATGAAATAAGAAGAATACTTATATTAAGCGAAAGAAAGATAAATTTATCGTCGTGCAACCGTATTTATGATTTTATATCCAATTTCAATTGTGAAGTTGATTTTTTTATGATCAGCGAGCGGATTAAAACTTTTCAAGAATATGTAGAAAAGCAGTTAAAATTTGAAAATAAATTTATTAATGAAAGTAGGAGAGCAATCACAAAAGAGATTACTGATTCACTTAATAAAGAGATAAATAGTATGATGCCTGATATTATTTTATTTTTAACCGATAAAAATTCTGTACTCAACCATATTATTAATGATACGAACCTGTCAGCTACGCTATCAGATAAATACTTCTTCCGCCTAGAAAGTAAAAACAATGATTAATTACCAATAAAAATCTGTTTTACAATCGGTCTTCATGGCCTTGTATTTATAATTAGTCTTGTTTGTAGGGTCGGTTTTGTTCCGATCCTATTTTTTTATGTATAATTTTGAATCTGAATGATTTGAAACTTCCCGTAATCTATTATATATTTTATCGAGAAATATACGTACTTCAGTGAAATTTTTACTGAGTTCAAAATTTTCATTAGCTTTTTTTTCTAAATCTGAAGCAAAGTTTTCTGCCAGAATCTTTGCAGTATCCAGCATAATATATTGGTGTTCTAAATTTTTTAAGATTTTCTGGTAGGAAAATTTATTAATGTCATGTTTTGATACAGATAAACTTTCCATAACAAATGGCAGTAAGTTATCGTAAAGTAGATGTAAATCAGGGTTTGTAAACTGCCTGTCGGGTGCAAAATGCCTGTTATTATTGTTAAATATTGCAGTGTAATTTTCAAGTATCTTTGAATGATTCAGTTGAGGATCAGTAAACAATTTCTCTACCTCTTCGGAAATATGAATTAGGATCTGGTTAAATTTGTTTTCTTTTCTTGTATTATATGAGTTAATATCTGAACTTAATTGTGTAAGCGTATGTTCAAAAAAATCGATAGTATTTAAAACTTCTATAAATTCTCTTTCCCATGCATAGTCACTTTCTCTAAAGTTAAAAACAATTGAGGAATACATGTCTTTGAAATCAAGGCTTTTAAAGATTGAATAACTTGAACTTGGAGTCAGGCCAAGGGTGTGTACTGACAGTGGATCTGTTTTTTCATTTTCACAATAATCAATAATTGCTGCATTACATATTTCATAATGATCAACGGTAGATAATATAAGTGTTTTAAATATCTCGAGATTAACATGGTGATTATCATCTTTTTCTTGTTTTTCTTTTAGTAGGTTTTTATTGTAAATTGCTCTCTGTTCCTTATTGGCTTTATATTGAATGTAAAAGGCTAGAAAGGTCAGGATTGACGCGCAGAAAGCAATAATTGGATTGAGTATACCACCAATTGTATCTCCCAATTCATTGGGTGCTAACTTATCTTGTGATCTGTTTATATTAGTTGGAGTTTTAGATAATATATTATTGTGAGAGTAAAAGTCAATGATATAGAACATTATGTAGACAATTAAAAAAGTACTAAAAGCTATCAAAAAATACAATATAAAGTCTTTTCTATTTTCAAGTTTTATCTTAGTTATATCCATTTATAATATCTCTGTTTAATGTATTTTCACAAAATTATGCTTAACGTATACAAAATAATAGATAAAAGTAACGAAACGACAATAATCGTTGTTGAAGTGAAGATACTTAACGTTGAAATGTAATTTGACCAATTATTTGGACTCCATCAGACTACACGCTGGATTATTTTTACGTTTCAATTGGCAATTTTGCTGTTTTGTTATCGATTAATGATGCTTCACCTAATTTTTTAATAACAGTTGGTGATTGTGATATAATTTTGTACATGAAATTAGGGGTCAGAAGAGTGTTTAACTTTATTAGCTGAACTAAAAATTATTCTTAATTTCAAGATAATTAATTGCTTATCACAATTAATTTTGTATCAAGTTGTGACTTAGGATTGGCATCAGCCAGTCCTATTTTTTTCGTTTTTATTATAAAATAAATTTTATATCACAATTATCTCTAACTTATTAAATAAAGACGTCATATTGTAAGACTACACAAGGATTTTTATTTAGAGTTGGAAAGCTTAATAGAGTTTGTATCTCTAGTTTTGACTATTTAGAATATCGACTTGAAGACATCAAGGAAAATATTACCGACAAAGAAAATATAATTCCAAGCGGATCAGAACAATTCCTGCAAAATATTATCCAGCAAGAGGGTTTGATGAGCAAGGATTTTATGAATTTGACTTGATTGGTTTAGAATTAGATGGAAAATCAGAAAGACGGAGTAAAAATTATGCTTATTGTTTGTCTTTAGAAAAAATGCATATGCAAAGAATAATAATTTCGAAAAAGCAGACAATGACAAATATACATAACCGCAGACAAAAAATACAACTACAAACAGAAAAATGTGTTCCGGAAGCTGGGCTGAGGGTCCAGATCAATCTTGAAATGTAATTCTCAAAAAAAATAATACTTTATGGCTTAATAATTGCATATTTATAATGTAATTTTTACTAAGATTTTCAGAATATCATTACAAAAAATTACTAATATGAGTATTAATGAAAATCTTCTAATAACATACGGCGCCCATTATGTGGAATATGGAGTAGATCAAATTATATTTGATGAAGGAAATATCCCAAAGTTTTACTATCAGGTAGTAGAAGGGATTGTTGAGCTCAAAAATTATCAGGAGGAGGGCAGGGAATTTATTCACAATATTCTATCCTCAGGACAATGTTTCGGAGAATCTCTATTGTTTAATGAGCGAACTTATCCAATGACGGCTGTTGCTCAAACACCTTGCAAAATATTAAGATTGTCAAAAAGAATTTTTCTTGAGCTATTGCAACAAAATCCAGAAGTATCTTTAAGTATTTTCAAATGCCTTTCGGAAAGACTTTATTACAAATATATTATGCTGTACAACATTTCATCACATAATCCTTCGCAACAGTTAAAAGCTTTACTGGATTATTACCAGGATTATAATTTTAATGATAGTGAGCAGTCAAATAAAATTCCACTCACAAGAAAACAGTTAGCTAATCTCACAGGATTACGAGTAGAAACAGTTATTAGATCAATAAAAAAAATGGAAAAAGACCAAAAACTAAAAATTAAAAAAGGAAAAATTTATTATTAGTAACCATATCTCATTAGTTCTGGAAAGATAAATGAAGCTGTAAATAATAACAGGTATAATCTTACAGGGGCAATTTTTTATGCAGCTTATAAATGAGAAAACGAATTCTGTTTTTACACTTTCTCGTGCAATTCTGCGGCTACGCAATTGTAAACTCCAGATCTATGATACTGAGTATAAAAGGTATTTTTACTATTACAGTGATGGAAGCATAATTTTTGTTGTACTTCCATACCAAAAGAAAAACATCACTTTTGTACATTTAGATACATCATGGAATAATTTTATCCAACAGAATAAGAAAATTCGCTGAGAATATATTTTGGAAATACATATTACATCTATCAGTAAACTGAAAAAAAATTCTTCTAATTTTTGTAAAGCATTCTATTTAGATCTAATAAAAGATAGTTAATGCTTTGGTTAATAGTTCGGGTAATTGATTGCATTTGGTTGAGCATTTGAACACGGTTGTGAAGTTCTTCAGAGTAGTACTTTCCTCCATCAGAAAAGATGACTGAATGATCCGCAAGTTCTTTTTTATCGTCAAACTGATATTGAAGCCATCTTCCTTTAATATTTTCCAACATTGATTTTCCGGTGTGGGACGAGAATTTTTTTTCTGTATACATATACCAAATGAATGGCGGGAAGTTTTTATCGTTCAAATTTTCTGTCCAAATATCTCTCAATATATTTCTATGATGATAAAATTCAACTTTACGTCCTCTCGGACTAAGTGTAGCCAGTCCAAAGCCCGCTCCCATCACGCCTCCAGCAATTTGATAACCGTCTTTCCAAGAATTATTACTCACAATTCCACCAACGACAGATGTGACTGCCCCCGTAACTATTGATGCAATTATCATTTTATTATTCCTTGTTTGATTTAAATTATCAACATAACGAGCCATTTGTTCAACACGTTCTCCTTCACAATCAAATTCAGCTGTTACAGCACTCAATTCAGTCAAAGCTATATTAACCTTTCCATCGATTTGGCTTTTAAGAGTCAGAATTTCAAGTTGTGAATTAGGATTAGAGTCTTTTTTTAGTTCGACAATTGCCTTGGCATCTTGTAGGCTGTTTAGCGCATTGAGAATCAAAATACTCTGATCTTTAAAATAAGGCTTAAGGTCATTATTAGAGTTGAGGATTGAGTCTGCATTTTTAGAAGGTAAGATATAGTTGTAATTGTAGGAGTCTGGTGGTTGACAGTAGCTGTTTTTTAAGGTTAAGATGTTTTGCATCAGATTTTGTTTATTCTGAGAAACACAACTTGACAGTAAAAAAAAGGAGAGGATAGTATATAAAAAGTTTTTCATAAAATTTTGCCATGTTTTATTATAAGAAAATGACATCTAGTATTTTTTTTGGTTATGAAATAGACCAGTTTTGATTCAGTATATTTAAAATCAAGTCGTCAAACGTCCAGCCTATTTTGCGGGCTGCAAGAGCTGTCAGGCTATCCTGGTCTTGCCTTTGGGGACGAGAAGGCCCCGTCATATTGGGTTTCATATTTAAATCAAATAAAAGAAATTCACCATTAGAATTTGCCCTGCAGTCAATACGTATTGGTGCTTTTGCACGAACTATAGCTGCGGATTTTTCACATTGCATTATTGCTTTTTGAACTGTAGTACTTTGTATTTCTCGATCTGTCAAAACGCAACTATTATTAATGACTGCAACAGTTCCATTATAGGGAGCAATTCCATCTTTGTGATTAAACCTTTTAACAGGAGGGAGCGACCAATATCTATCTTTCTTTATAATTTTATTCTCTATTATATAATCTCCCGGTGGCATTACCGTGATGGTAATTTCCTCACCGACAAGATATTCTTCTACATATAAAGCATTACCAAACTGATGAGATTGAAACATCAATTTGATGACCGATTCTAATACCTGCTTAGTATTCACTAAAGAAACACCTTGACTGCCTCTTCCTCGAATGGGCTTAACTACAACAGGAAATGGAAAATTTAAGGTATAATTGGTATAATTATCTTGAGTAATCAATATTGATTTCGGAATTGGAATTTGATATTCTGATAGTAATTGGTTGGTTTTCCATTTGTCATCAAATCTTTCGGCGTCGGAAGGAATTTGTCCCACAACAGAAATACCTTCTGAGAGAGCTTTTTCAATGGGATGTCCTGAGAAGAGAACTGTGTTTAGCCATAGTATGTTTGCTCCTTTATCTATTGATTCCTGGATACCATCCTCTGTATCGGGGAAAACCCAGTCAAAGTCGTTTTCTACTTGTGGATTTAGGTGATTAGTTATAATTTCGATGCCCTGTTTAAGTAGTGAGTAGGCTATATCTGCACCACTGTCAGAATAACCGCCCGGTTTCATAGGTTTTTTTATCCCGCCTATTTTAGGTGGTTCCTGCGCCTGATATAGAATTGCAACCCGCTTGATCATCTTATTTGGATATTTATTTTAAACAAATTTATAACTCTTACATTTAAAACGGTGCTGGTATTTAAAATTTAATGAATTTTAAGTTTATGACACTTATTAATTAATGTAGTTATGTAGATGTATAATTATCAAGATAAAATTTACCTTACTGATTTTATTATAATTAAAAATACAGGGTTGACATAAGCACTTTGTATTATTTAGCAAATTTTTCCTTAATAGCACTGCTACAACATAACATTATCAATACACTTTAATAAAGAGCTTTTTTATTTGTACAACAATAGTGGGAATAGAATAGGTACACCTTTAATATCTGGCAATAGCAATCATTATTGTATGGTATAGAATTTATTAACCGAAAAGCAATTCTTAAAATAGCGTTTTGATTCTTTACTGCATGTAAAACTATAATACACTTCATAGTCTAAAATGGCCTTTTGAGCATCCATTTTAAACGCTTCGCATTGTTTTTTTTACAAGTCGAAAATTAATGAAGTACATTTGAAATGTTGGTTATCATAAACTAGACTTTTAGATAAAGGTACCTTAATTTTGAAAATAATATTCTATATAAATGAAAATTTTGCAGTACCTGCAATTTTACACTTCGTTATTTCCGACGCCTTAGATTTTCTAGGGCGTTTTTTTTTATTTAAACAATAATGATATTTCTTAATGTTTGCCGCGACATATCATACCAGTTATTAAGCCGCTAATGGTCTACATAATATTTAAATAGCTTAAAGTAAGCATTTAATAGTATTTGGATTGATGTATAACTTACTGATGTATTTTAGTAGTTGTAACGTTCTAATTGATAAAAATGTTGTTTCATCACCTTCTTTATACGCTTTACTAACTTTTTTATGACGGCATGCTAATACAATGACTATCTTCGCTAAGAGAATTATCCTTTTTCAAGGCTTAGAGATTCGGATGCTAAATTTTACAAAGCATAACATTAGTCCCCAAACCTGCATCGTTAGCGTTTTTCTAAGCATTTTACTGAGACTGTAGTGTTACAGTCTCAGTTTAAAATTAACTGAGGCATTTAATGCCGTTTTGTTATTGAGTATTTTAAAAGTTGTCGTTATTAGGATTCTTATTAGACTACAAATGAATGTTGATATATAATGCATGGTTAATTACTTCATGAAAAGTCAAATTTTATTAACCACGCTATAGGATTGGCACCTGCCAATCCTATTTTGCATTCTAACTTTCACAATTTAGCGTTAATGAGCATTTGATGTACTTTAAAGTTCATACATTTTACATAATTCTTTTTTCAATCATTTTACTATTTTCGAAATATGACCATCACGTTGAATAATTCCAACTTATTTAATAGATTTCTTTTAAAATAAAAAAACTGACTCAGTTTGCTGAGTCGGTTTTTCTAAAAAATTTAATTTGTCCTTTCGCCCAAAGCGCGGTAAAGATCTATTTCTGCATTCTCTTTTCAAGGCTGGCATCAATCTGTTCGGTATCATTGTGTAATTTATTATTTTGTGCAGTAATAACTTTTATTATTTCTAGGTTAAGCTAAGACAATTCAATATTTATAATTGACACTTCACATATAATTTTAGACCTTTCACATAAATAACCAGCCGTGCTAGACTATTTTTTTTATTACTTTACAGGTGAATTCTTGTGAGCAGAGCAAGATTTTAATTTAGTGTAATGAACTCTGCTGTCTAATATGTAAAAAGGGTATGATTTTAAAACCTATAGATATTGTTGATGATATAACCAAAGAAGAATTCATAAAGAATTATCTCAAGGCAAGAAAGCCACTTGTTATAAAAAATATGGCTAAAAAATGGCCTGCGTACCAAAAATGGACGATGGACTATATGAAGAAAATAGTTGGAGATGTGGAAGTTCCACTTTATGATAGTTCGAAAGCAGACCCTTCTGCTCCTATAAACTCATCCGCAGCAAAAATGAAATTCAACAGGTATATTGACTTAATTCAGCGGGAACCTACTGATTTGCGAATATTTCTTTTTGATCCGATTAAGTTCGCTCCTAAATTGCTAGGTGATTATATCGCTCCTACTGAACTAATGGGAGGGTTTCTTGACAAATATCCCAATATGTTTTTTGGAGGAAAGGGGTCAGAAACATTTTTGCATTACGACATCGATATGGCTCATATCTTTCACACGCATTTTAACGGAAAAAAGCATATAATCCTTTTTGATTATAAATGGAAAGAAAGATTATATAAGCTTCCATTTGCGACCTATGCATTAGAAGATTATAATGTTGAAAATCCGTCTTTTGCGGACTTTCCGGCACTTGAAGGAGTTGAAGGTATTGAGTGTGTCTTGGAACATGGAGATACCCTATTTATGCCTACGGGCTGGTGGCATTGGATGAAATATTTGGATGGAAGCTTCTCAATATCACTTCGTGCGTGGGACAAATCCTGGGAGGTCAAAGCTCACAGCTTATGGAATCTTACCGTCCAGAGAACTTTTGATAATTTTATGAAAGCACGGTTTAAAAAAAGGTATATGGACTGGAAGGAGAAAAAAGCGTTCAAAAATGCTGAACATGCACTGCGAAATAACTTGCCTAAAAGATAAAAATATATGTTCCCAGCCAAACAACCTTTTTTCAACAGCCATTTTAGCATGGGATATCTTAGAAGTAAAAGTGGATGATATTGATAACTTGGATAAGGGATTGACTGAGAACAATTGAAATTAGGAATAAAGAATAGAGACAGAACTATTGTGATTGAAGACTGGAATAGTGTAGAGATTGATATTATTACATACTGTCAATAGAAATGTGTAAAAGAAGCTGTTTAAACTAAACAGCTTCTTTTATTTTAATCTGTAATTTTCAGTGTTTGTATCAAGCCGTCTCTGAGATCAAAATGATACTGGAGAACAAGAGGACTTCCTGGAAATGTTCCTGAAATTTCCGCTTCAAGAATATTTTCATCTTGACTAAAATTTTGAGGCTTCATAACGGTTTGATATTCATTATTAGCTAGTCTAATCCAATTTTCTATTTCAATTCTTCCGTGATGTATTTTTCCTTCGTCGTATACGACGGCAGTATCAGTAAAACATTCAGCATATCTGTGGCTGTCAAAATTTTCCTGTGCTTTCACTAATTCTGAGATGATGTTCGGTAAGTTCATATTCTATTATTAAAAAATCTTAAATTGTTGGGATGGTCCCTCCGTCTATTATAAATTCAGTACCGGTTAGGTAGTTTGCTCTTGGTGATACTAAAAATCCTACAAGCTCTGCAACTTCTTCAGGCTGTGAAGGCCTGCCAAAAGGAATTCCTCCTAAGGCATTCATAACACTTTCTGTAGCCTCTTCAATCGTGCTTTTACTGCTTTCAGCAATACGTTCCATCATTCTTTCCGAAGCATCGGTCATAATCCATCCTGGAGAGACAGTAAGAACCCTGATTCCTTTTGTTGCAACTTCATTGGATAAACTTTTACTATAGTTTAACAGGCCAGCTTTTGCAGCAGCGTAAGGAAGTGTGCTGTCGTATAAAGGCAATCTTGCCTGAATGGATGCAATATGAATAATTGTTCCCGTTTTTCTTTCAATCATTTGGGGTAAAAAAGCTCTGTCTAACCGCACGGGAGACAATAAGTTTGTTTGAATAGATTTTAGCCATTCTTCATCTGTCAGAACTGCAAAGCCGCCACCTTTGGTTTCGGATCCTCCCATATTATTAATGAGAATATCCAATTTTCCAAATTTGTCAAGTACTTCTTCAACCACAATCTGAGTTCCTTCCGGTTTACTAAGATCAGCCGCGATAAAATAAAGATCACTATTTTTTTCTTCGGGTGGATTTCTTGCAGTAATAATAACTGTTGCTCCGGCAGCCAGAAGTCTTTCTGCGATTGATCTTCCTGCACCTTTTGTTCCACCTGTTACCAAGGCTGTTTTGCCTTTTAATTCGTTGTTAAAATTAAATTGATGTTTCATTTCGATTTTCTTTGATACAAATTTGAGAAGTATCTCGATTTTAAGCAATAACGGAAAATCGAATTGCATAGGGATAATTTTTTCCCCTATTGTACATTTTGGTACATTGGGCTACATTTGTTGTATGCATGAAAGAAAAATACCTTTAAATTTAAACTGCGGACTCGATCTGATCGGAGAGGTGCTTTACGGAAAGTGGAAAATCCGTTTGTTATGGTTTATAAATGAAGGACACTTGCGGCCAAGTGAGCTGCAGCGTAAAATTCCAGACGCTTCCAGACGTGTTCTGAATATTCAACTTAAGGAGCTGGAGGCCCACGAATTGGTGACGAAAAAGATTTATGCTCAGGTTCCGCCAAAAGTAGAGTATTTCCTGACGGATTTTGGGAAATCACTAATCCCTGTCATCTCGGCGTTAGGAAATTGGGGTGATGAACATCAGGACAGGCTGCGCGAGGTTATTTTAAAAAGAGATTAAATATCCGGGAAGGTCAAGCAGGCAAAAGGCTTATTTTAGTAAAAGGCAATACCATTACTTTTAATATGGCGGTGGGCAGAACGGTGGAATATTATAATTCAAAGAGGAAAGTAAGCTCCCAGTTATTTTATGAGTTAAGAATATAAATACTAAATCATGGATCCTTCAAGGGCTTTTCCGAAGGCTTTGCTCCTGCAATTACTTTTGGTTCATTTTCTTTGGATACGGATTGCGGACTCCATTTTGCATGTTTGGAAGGCTTAAGCTCATGACCCATCTTTTTAGCATATACCTTAGTGAATTCTGCACCAAAGAAAATGATCTGACAGGTATAATTAATCCAGAGAAGCAATAAAATAACAGTACCGGCAGCTCCGAAGGCGGAACTAGGATTAAAGGTTTCAAAATAAAAAGTCAGGATGTACTTTCCAAGAGTAAAAAGAACGGAAGTCACTGCCGCACCTACCCACACCGATTTCCATTGCATTTCAACATCGGGAAGGATTTTGAACATCGCTGCGAAGAGGAATAAGGTAACTATAAAACCGATCACGATATTAATAATATTCACGGCAACTAAAGTTTCGATACCGAAACGATGGATAAACCAGTCATTAGCAAGACCTATAAAGGAGCTGAGCAGTAATGTAATGAGCATAAGAAAGGCAATAACAATGATCATCCCTAAAGAGTTGGCACGATCGAGAAGGTATTTTTCCCAGGCTTTTTTAGGCGCTGCAACGACATCCCAAAGCTTATTTAAAGATTTTTGAAACTGAAAAAAAAGTGATGTTGCACCAAATATTAGGGTAGCAATTCCAATAATTTTCATGAAAATATTCTTTTTATCCACCATACCGGCAACCACTATTTCTTCGAGGCTTTTCCCGACATCTTTTCCCAGCATACTCCCGATAAGCTTTGTTATTTCCCCGCGGACGGCCTCTTCCCCGAAGAAAATTCCGGTAACCCATATAACTATAATGAGAAGTCCCGGAATCGAAAAAATGGCATTATATGCTAAACTTGCTGCCTCAGTACCTAAATCACGTGCACTCCAGTCCTTATATGTATCTTTAAGTATTTCCCAAAAATTATTTACTGTTTTCATAATGTATCGATTTACAGGCAAAAACCATTGATGAAACTCGTATTGCTGTTTTTAAAAATTTTCATAATCAGTATTTTATACTACCGATGATATTTCGGATTTTGAACTGTTTTAAGAAAAAATATGGTATAGTTTGCTGGATATGAATAGATCAGTACTCTTTGTTTTTATAATGTTCGGTATTGTTGAATTGATGGTAAGAGATACGTAGCTTCCTTAGCTGTTTAGCAATTATCTTAGAGCTTTCATTACAAAGGTCACCACTTTTTTAAAGCATTATCATATGCTTCAATGGCATGCTTTTAACCGAAAACTACATTTTCCAGTGTTTGTTTATCATTATTACTTTTCGGAATAGGATTCTTAAGGGGTATCGATGTCCGTTGCAGGCTGCCGGAAAATAATGAGGCTTCTTTATCGGGATTTCCGCCTCGTTCAGTAATGAGATCGATAATTTCATCTTTCATTATCTTAGACTGAGAGATCATCTTATCATATTCTCCCTGTAGATCAGAATAGCTATCCCAAACTTTTCTTTCCACAATTTCAAAACCTTTACTTCTGTCAATGGTTATATACAGCTGCTCAGTGAGTACTAAAATCGTTTCAGTATTTTACATGTTGGTGATGTTAAACAGTTACAGTAAAATGCCTTTAGGAGTCGTTATTTAGTGTACAATGGTATTAGTTTCATAACGTTTCCAAACTTTAAAGTAAGGCAATCCTTAAGTTTTAATTATCAGTCAGTAGTTTACTTATTTAATATAGCCAGTTACCCCGGCTTATAGGGAGCAAGCATAGCTGCTATCACTTAATTTTGTCATAAATGAATTTCGTAACAATAGCACCAAAAATATAATATCCTACGGTCATGAGCTTCTTCTTATTGTTCTCAGCTACAGGCTGATCATTTAAACCCATCTTTTGCGGAAGGACGATGGCACCAATACCTGCTGCAAGTCCACTGGTAAAATTATGATTTGTTGCAGTCGTTCCATAGTAAATAGCATTGCTTACAATGTCACCTGCTAAAGTTGCGGCATATAATTGATCAGGATCAGTTATTTCAAGTGCTGTAGAATCGGTTACTTTCTTTAAAGCTTCTTCTCCAACCTCATTGATATGGGGAACATTATCAAAATTCTTTCTGACGATTTCGTGGAGTAGGTTGAGTGCGATAGCTCCACCTAAACCTGCTAACATTTTTTTAAGCATAATATTTATTTTAAAGTTAATTTTTATTACTTTGACTATTTGCAGGGCTGCAAAAATCATGATTATAGAAGATCAATTTTTCATAATAAACTGAACCAATTATAGATCAATTAATGTGTGAAAACTTAATAGTCACATGGTAAGAGGAAATAGTAATTATTTCAGTCAGCTGAGATCATGCTAATTAACTCTTTTTGGCAATGGCTTTGATGAAATTATTACCGGCAAAAACCTCCTCCTGTGACGACAAGGTATTTTTCATAAAAGGATATTTTTGTGATTGGTTAAAAAAATGTATTCAATAATAAGACCAATCACAGTAAAAAGTGGATTTGTGGTACTTTTTATAAATACATAATACATGAACATCAATAATCAGACTTGAGACTTTAAATGAATTGATTCTAAATATTTGCCTATGGTAAAGCACTATTATTCTTGGATGTAAAAACTTGAATGGATACAATGTATTTTAAAAATTGCTCATCTGGCACAATACATGTTCTATCAGTTACTGAATTGCAAAAAAAAGTAAACATGAGAAAAGAAGAACAATTTCAAAATACTCTATTACGAAAAACAGTAGTAATAACAGGATCTAGCAGTGGAGTAGGAAGGGCTGCTGCAGAGGCTTTTGCATTGCAAGGATGTAATATAGTTATCGTAGCAAGAGGACAGAAAGGTATTGATGAAGTGGTTGAGCTTTGCAAAGAAATGGGAGTAGAGGTATTGGGAATTTCCGCCGATACATCCGTTGCCGCAGATATGGAACGGGTAGCAGAGGAGACATTTTCCAGATTTGGCAGAATTGATATATGGGTAAATAATGCTGGGGTAATGGCAAGTGGAAAATTTGAAGAGATTCCAATGGAGATTCACGAACAGGTAATTAAAACTAATCTATTTGGTTATATGCATGGCGCTTACAATGCCATTAAAATTTTCAAAAAACAGAATGAGGGGATATTGATCAATAATGTTTCTATAGGGGGATATATGCCGGCACCTTACAGTTCTGTGTATTCAGCAACTAAGTACGGTATTAAAGGGATGATGGACGGTCTTCAAGGTGAGGTTTCAAATTATGCAGACATTCATATTTGTAGTTTGTACCCTCAGCTTCAAAAATCTACCGGGAATCTTCATTCTGCAAAATATTCGGGGTTCAAGATGAATATACCCATCATTGCTTCAGATCCACGTGATACCGCTGCAAAAATGGTTGAATTAGCAAGAAAACCGAGAAAAGATTTATTTCCTGATTTCAGATCTTATGCCATTACATCAATTTACAGACTTTTTCCCAAATTAGTAATCAATACAGCATCAGCGGGTGTACGAATAATGATGAAAATAAAAAAAGGTCCTGAAGTATCCGGGAATATACTTAAGCCTTCTCAAGAACCACTCAAAATATACGGCAGGCCCCCTTTAAATACTTCTAAAAGCGTTAAAGTAGCATTATTAATTGGACTTACGGCTGGCTTTGTGATAATAGCAAAAGGTTTTGGCAATAAAAGCAGTTAATATTGAATCAACATCATTTGAACTTTACAGCGATTATCTTAAGGAAATATAAAAAATGATGTCTTAACGTAAATATCTAAAGATAAAATATGTACTTTATCTGATTTCGGATAAAAGGCATTATTGTAATATTCCATTAATAACTTACACATTAACGCAATACTCTCTTTAATTAAGGAGAAAAGTCAACATTTAGAGGTCATTAATTGTATTTCCTTACAGCATTTTATGCCTTGGCAGCCCTATTTCATGTTCCTGTGGATAGGGTTTACGCCAGGTCATGCTGATATCTTCCTGTAAATTGCGTTGAGCTTCCAGCGATTTTTCTTTATCCATGGAATATCTTGGATCCGAAATAAAGGGCATTTTAGCCATTTTATGAATAGTAACAGTAGGAAAGTGAAAATCTACTTCTACCGTTCCCAATAATAAATAGCAGCCACCACCCTGAAAAGGATATTCTTCAAGGCAGTTTGGAAAATGAGCGGTATCAAAATATTCTCCTTCAGCATCAACCCAGGTTCCGAAATACATTGTACCTTTCTTTGTGGGTACATGCTTTCTTGAAATCAAATAGGCCAGCATTTTAACCTGGTGTTTATGAAACTTCAATAGATCTTTTACCAAAACAGAACCTCTGTATCGGGTTTGTAATAAGTCAAAAGGACTGAATGAAACAGGAAATCCCAATATTTCTATTTCATCAAATGCATCTTCAAAGCGGTTTCTTTCTATAGAAGGAAGCTGATAATCTTTCTGAGGCTCTTCAAGTAAAGTCAGATGCCTGAAAGGAACCTTATGAGTTCCCAAAAGAAATCTTGATTCAATCAGCAGTTCATGTTTTTGTTTTCCGGTAAAGCGGAAGGCGCCAATAAAGATTAAAATTTGCAATGTTTCGATACCGATAGGAATTCTCTTAATAAAATCTTCCAGGGAAGTATAATTTCCATTTTGAGCTCTTTCTTCAGGAATAAGTTGCGCTAATTTAAGTTCCAACCTTTCAATATGCATCAATCCTAAATAAACATCACAGCTATAAACAGTCGTTTGATATTCACTTAAATTGACACAAGGATTATGGATGGCAGCTCCCGACATTCTGGCTTCATGAATATATACCTCAGTTCTGTAAAAACCTCCGCCGTTATTAATGGCAGAGACCATGAATTCGATAGGATAGTAGACCTTGAGAAATAAACTCTGATAACTTTCCACAGCATAAGAAGCAGAATGTGCTTTACAGAATGAGTATCCCGCAAATGATTCGATCTGCCGGTATACTTCCATGGATAATTGTTCAGGATGTCCCAGCTTTTTACAGGATTCAAAGAAGTTATCTTTTACTTTCTGTAAAGCTGATAAAGAACGGCCCTTACCGCTCATTGCTCTTCTCAGCACATCACCATCAGGTGCGGATAACCCTCCGAAATGCAGGGCAATTTTAATAACATCTTCCTGATATACCATAATACCATAGGTTTCTCCTAATTCCTTTTCAAAAACCTCATGGAAGTACTCAAATTTTGTAGGATGGTTATGCCTGAAAATATATTCCCGCATCATTCCGCTTTGAGCCACGCCGGGTCTAATAATGGAGGAGGCAGCAACCAACACTTTGTAATTGTCACATTTCAGTCTTCTGAGTAATCCCCTCATAGCAGGAGATTCAATATAAAAACAGCCGATGGTTTTTCCGGAACTTAAGAATTCATTGCATCGGGCTTCGTCTTTTGAGAGAGAAGTGTCCCGGATATCGATATCAATGCCTCTTTTTTCCTTCACCAGCTTTACCGTGTCGTTAATGGTACCTAACCCTCTTTGTGAGAGAATATCAAATTTTTCAAGGCCAATCTCTTCAGCAGTGTACATATCGAACTGTACAATCGGAAAACCTTTAGGAGGCATTTCGAGTGCTGAATAATTGGTGATAGGTTCTTCTGATATCAGAATTCCACAGGAGTGCATGCTTCTCTGGTTAGGAAACTTTTCTAAAAGCTTTCCGTAGTAATGAACCTGTCTGGATACTGAATTATTATCATGTTCCTGGATAGGTTTTGTTGCCAGCGTATCAAGTTCTTCCTTTGGAAGACCAAATACTTTTCCTACTTCCCGGAAAATTGAACGATATTTAAATTCAACATTGGTTCCACAGAAGGCAACATGGTCTCTTCCATATGTATCAAAAATATATTCAAGGATAATATCCCTGGTCTGCCAGCTCCAGTCTATGTCAAAATCCGGAGGCGTTTTGCGGTTGAGGTTTAGAAACCGTTCAAAATACAGATCCAGCTCCAAAGGACATATGTCAGTAATTCCGATGCAGTAACTTACTATTGAATTGGCTCCGCTGCCTCTTCCTACGTGCATAAATCCCATCCGGTTGCTGTACTGGATAATATCCCAGGTGATCAGGAAATAAGCACAGAAATTAAGCTGCTCAATAACCCCTAATTCTTTATCCACTCTTGCTTTGGCCTGTAGATTATCATCGGAATACCTTTTTGAAAGTCCCTGGTAGGCTAACTGTTTTAAAAGCTTAGAATCATTTTCCTTACTGTCAGTGAAATGCTTTTTGTTTTTAGGTGTTGAAAAATCAAAATCAAAATGGCAGCTATTGACCATATACTTAGTATTTTCAATAATCTGTGGCTCATGGTAAAATTGAGCCAGAAGCTCTTTTTTATCAGTAAACATTTCGTTGTCTTTACAGTAGTCACTTTCTTTAAGCTTACTGATCAATGTATTGTTATCAATAGCCCTTAGTATTTTATGAAGCTCATATTCTTCAGGGGTGGTAAAGGTTACTGGATGAAGAATAATCATTTTATGAATGAACTGTTTTAATTCCGGTTGAATCAAAAGGTTTAACTGGTTCTGTCTGATGCCTATAAATTCATGGTCTGCTAATTTTTCAGGAATATTCTCCAGTGGGTAAATAACAAAAGTATCTGTAAAATCAGGATTTGCTTTAGGAATTTCAATGCCTTCACAGTTATATGCGGTTAAAAGCCTGTTGATCTCTCCGATACTTTTTTGATTTCTGGACAGGCAGATATAATACAGTTCATCCTGAACCCGTATTTCCACTCCGACAATCGGTTTGATATTATACTCCTGGCAAAGCTTATAAAAATCATAGATCCCGGTAATGGTATTGATATCCGTAAGAGCCACGGTTTTAATATTAAAACGTACAGCCTGCTTAACCAATTCTTTAATAGAAATAGTTCCATACCGAAGGCTGTGGTAAGAATGACAATTCAGAAACATCTTATACTTATTTTAATAATCCTGAGGCTCTTCCTACACTTGAAGTTCCAAACCTGTTCTTGATTTTATCCATTGTCTGATACAGTGATATCAACTCTTCCGTATCTTCAAAGAGATCCATTTGATGGCATCCGTGAACCAGCCCGGTAAATTTTACGCCTACCAGTCTTATTCTCATACGTCTTGTATATACTTTTTTAAAAAGTTCTAAAACATACCTGAGCAGGGTATGGTCAGCTGAGGTGTAAGGAATCCTGCATTGTTTGGTTTCCGTATCAAAATTGGAATAGCGGAGTTTTACCACCACTACCGATACGAGCCATTTCTCTGCCCGTAGCTGATAGCAGAGTTTTTCAACCATTCCGGAAAGAATACTTTTGATCCCTTGAATATCGATGCTGTCCTGGGCAAAAGTATCTTCTGTAGAAATAGATTTTCTTTCCGAATAAGGAACCACAGGATTTTCGTCAATTCCGTGTGCTTTTTTCCAGAGTTCATTTCCATTTTTACCAATCAGCTGCTGAAGAACGTCAACAGGCATTTCTGAAAGCGTTTGTATCGTTCTGATCCCCAGTCTTGAGAGCAGCTGAAAAGTAACATCGCCCACCATCGGAATTTTCTTTACCGAAAGCGGGTTTAAAAACGGCTGTATGTCAGACTGTTTCACTTCCAATCTTCCGGTTGGTTTTGATTCTCCGGTTCCGATTTTGGATACTGTTTTATTGGCAGACAATGCAAAACTTATCGGTAAACCTGTATTTTTCTGCACGCTTTCTGCTATTTCATGGGTCCATTTATAGCATCCGAAAAACTGATCCATCCCGGAAAGATCCAGATAAAATTCATCGATACTTGCCTTTTCAAGAACAGGAACTTTTTCCTGGATAATTTCCGTTACCATATGGGACATATTGGAATACATTTCCATATCTCCCTTAATTACTTTAGCTTCGGGACACAGCCGTAAAGCCATTTTAATCGGCATGGCACTTCTGACTCCGAAAAAACGGGTTTCATAAGAGCAGGACGCCACTACACCACGGTCTCCACCTCCTATGATGACAGGCTTTTTCTCCAATTCGGAGTTTTTCAGCCTTTCACAGGAAACAAAGAACGTATCCAGATCCATATGTACAATTGCTCTTTCCATGTGACAAAATTAGTCACTTTTTGAAACAAATTTTGTATTTTTGTTGTCTAAAATTGTAACAATGTCAAAATTCTCTGATAACATCGTGTTTTTGAGAGGAAAGAAAAATATGACTCAGCAAGAACTGGCAGATCTATTATTTCTTACCCGATCCAGATATGTCGCCTATGAATATGGCAGAACGGAACCTCCTATTGAAATATTGCTTAGAATTTCAAAATTCTATAACATCAGCATCGACCTACTATTGACTGTAGATGTCAGAAAATTTTCTATCGATGAACTCATGGAGCTTCCTGACAATAGAATCATTCTGCCTATAAAGGTTGATCAGGATGGAAACAATCAGATTGAGATTATCCCCCAAAAAGCTTCTATGGGCTACCTGAATGGCTATGGAGATCCGGAATACATAGAAAGTCTGGAGACCATATCATTACCTTTTTTAAAAGGGGGTAAGTTCAGGGCATTTCCTGCTGATGGAGATTCAATGCCACCCTATAAGAACGGAACCTATATCGTCGGAAAATATGTAGAAAATCTATCGGATTTGAAAACGGACAGAACGTATGTTTTCATTACCACCAATGATGGTATCAGCTACAAAAGATTTCAGTTTCATGAAGCAGATGGTATATGGGTGAAGGCTGACAATCAATTTTATGAGCCCTATAAAATTCCATTACCTGAAATTAAAGAAATCTGGGAATTTGCCTGTAGTATTAATACCAAAGAATATGATCCTGATGAATTTGCAGAACATCATATTCAAAACTTTATCACACAAATAAAAACTGATATCAAACAGATTAAAGAAAAAATGGGAGATAAGAATTGAATTTATGTGAGTACATGGTATAATCAAAAAACTTCCCCGAAGGGAAGCAAAAAACACAAATGATGAAAAAAAATCCCGAAGTAACGGGATACTGCTAAGATAAATATTTTAATTTAAAGTTAAATGATCCAGCTGAGTTTATTTGATTCAGAAGAACTCTATGAGTTTCCAAAAGATCTTCTGGAATACAGAGAGAGTTTTATGAGTAGGGAAGAAGCCGATCTGCTTAAAAATAAATTGTTGGAAACTGCTCCCTGGCAACAGCGTACTCAAAAAATGTATGATAAGATGGTGCTTACTCCAAGATTGACTGCTTGGTATGGAGATCCAAAATATAACGATTCAGAAGAAGCTAAAAAGCCAACGAACCCATGGACTCCTGAATTGTTCTCCTTAAAACAAAGAATTGAAAAAGAATTTGGCTGCCAATTCAATGGGGTTCTGTTAAATCTATACCGTGATCATAATGACTCCGTTGCCTGGCATCGGGATAGGGAAAGCCGATATGGTAAGCGTCCGGTTATTGCGTCCATCAGCCTTGGACAAACCAGAAACTTTGATTTCAGAAAAAAAGACCACCACCAAAGCAAATACAGTCTTCCTCTTCCTCACGGCTGCTTATTGATCATGAAAGGTAATCTTCAGGAAGAGTGGGAGCACAGGATTGCCAAATCAAACGTACCCATGAAAGAACGGATTAATCTAACGTTCAGGTTAATTCAAAATCTTTAGTTTTTATTAAACTAAATACAATGACTGCCACTAGAGTCAAAGATCACTTTGTTAATAAAAGTAATAATAACCACACTAAGAGGCAAGTTATATTCTATAAAATAGCAATAACTTTAGCATCATTTAATTTTTGAGGAAGTATGCAGGGAAATGAACCCACTTATCAGATTTATTCTCCGGGATCAGTATTGGGACTGTTTAGCAATGCATTAAAGCTTAATGCGACCGTTAATCTAATCTATCTTAAGGGAAGATATTCCTTCGGCGGAGGAAAAGCCTATGGGAATTATTACTATGATCATCTGTTTTCAGAATCTGATACTATTTCTATTGGTGTTAGAATATCAGCATTACTGAGAAGTAAAATTGAAAACAATGATATCTATACGCTTAGAGGGTATATTGAGAAAAGCATTAAAAACTCCTCTGTAGAATTGCGTTTCGTTGTAGATGAAATTATCCAGCAAGAGGAACGGGCAATTTCAGAAGAAGAACTACAGAGATATGAACTCATCCAGAAAAAACTTGAAAAAGGATCCAAAGATCTTGAGTCCATAATCAGGAATAAACTTCTCAAAGATGAACGAGTCAGAATTGCCAATATTTATGGAAATAATGCAATCGTACAAAAAGACTTTGCAGAGGGATTGGATATTTCAGAGAAGTATTTCCAGGTCTCGGAATATAGCTGCAGTATCACTTCATCAACCTCTATTGCTGAAAAATTGGAGGAGGTTTCTGAATCAGGGTATGACATTATCGCGCTGGTAAGGGGAGGAGGCGACCGGCAAAGCATGGAAGTTTTCAATGATATAGTTCTTTCAGAATTATTTATTGCTCTGGAAGCGGTAACTGTAACGGCAATAGGTCATACAGTAGATGAAACTCTGCTGGATAAGCTGGCTGATAAAAGATTTCATCTACCGCATGATTATGGAGCTGGTCTTCATTCCATTGTTGAAAAATTATCCCATGAAAAATCAAATTCACGTGCATTACTGATTGATGAAGTTAAAAAGGATGTGGGTAAACAGTTTGCAGAGCAGGTGCTGACACTGGAGAAGCAACTTAAAAAGAAAAATGATGAATTCACTGAAGCTCAAAAGACCTTTAAAGAGCAATCTGAAAATCAGGTAAAAGCTTTTACTGAACAGCTTAAGGTTCGTAATGAAGAGGTAGAGAAATTAAAGAAAGATCTTTCAGAGAAACACGGTGAGCAGGTAAAAACCCTAACAGATCAACTATCAAAAAGAACTGAAGAATTTCAAAAGTTCCAGGAGTCTTCAGCAAAACAGGTTCAGGAAATGCAGAAGAACTTTGCCGGCCAGCAGAAAGAGAGACAGCAGGAGATTGAAAACTATAATAAGGAGCTTGCTGCATTGCATGAAAAAAAATTACAGGCAGCTATTAATGAAAAAACGGCTTCTTTAAAGGTTGGAATGGAATCTTTACAGCAGGAAAATACAAGACTGAATACTGAAATAAAGAACAGCAAAACGGATTATATGAAGATTGCAGTGGCAGCTATAGCAGCTTTGATCATAGGTTTTATATTGGCAAAGATTCTGTAAAGCTGTTCTATTCATCTTCCATTTTAAGGATTACTGATCTAGTGATAATAAAAAACCTCCCGCATGACCAGGAGGTAAAAAATGTTCTTTGTTAAACATTCTAAAAACAATTAAATATACAATTATTTCTTAAAATCAGTATCTTTAATCAGAAATATTTTGAATATCCTTCTGTTGATATTTTATTACATTTAATGAAAAGCCAGCGAAAATTGCCGCTTACTTAATCATGCTACCTCTTATTTATGAGAGGTTTTATTTTTTCCTTTTCCCCAAAAAACAGCTAAATATGTTCTACTGATTGCCAATATTCTTTCTGCCTGTTTGTAATTTATCATACCACTGATAATCAAAAATTCTTGATTTTTTATTAACACATGATAATTTCTTTTTCGTTACTACGAAAAACTAGTGATTTTATTTCATTCCTCTTGTCCAATTTTACATCACCAACAATCATAAAATCACAATTATGGATATTGAAAGAACAGAATTTATAGCCTGGATGGAGAGAATCATGGAAAGATTTGATCTTCTGAAAGAACAAATGCTTAAGAACCAATCCAGATTTATAGAAGTAGACGGGGAACAGCTTCTGGATAACCAGGATGTTTTACAGCTTTTAAAAATAAGTTCCCGATCATTACAGCGGTACCGGACTGATAAAAAGCTTCCTTACTATACCATCAGCGGAAAGCTGTACTATAAACTTTCGGATGTCCATCAATTGATCAGAGACTGTTTAAACTCTTGATAGTAACAAGACATCTACAGCCAAACCATTCATCACCATTCCAATCTTCAGGATTTTCTTAATTGAGCCAATATCTTGGTTCCATTAAATGAAATACAATGGAAAATGAATTGATAAACACTCAGGAACCCAAAGAACTGAAACCAACAACAGACACACTCCTTGTCCTGAACATTCATACCAACCAGGTTGAGATGGTCAAGGGAGTTGATCAGGATGGGAATCTTCAAAAGGTTCCTCCACAAGAAAAAAAGGATAATGAACAGCTGATCAGGGTAGATAAACATGGCGATCTATTCTCCAATTTCTTTTCTAATTTCTACCGACAGCTTAAAAATCCCACGCATTTCAACTTTTTCAAAGTTTCAGAATACGATGCTGTTAATACCGCCAATGATCTTCAGAAATATGTTGATCAGGCATCACCTGAGGAAAAAGAAAAGCTGAAAGACTACGAAGTTTTACCTCAACACAACAACAATCCAAAAAACCAAAATACAATGGACAACAACACAGACAATCAGGAATATCGTTTTAAGCCTGAGCAAATCGACTGGAAAACGATGGAAAAGTTCGGACTTAACCAGGAAAAGCTCGAAAAAATGAATGCGATGGATGCATTACTCAGAGGTTTTAAAACCAATACATTAATCCCGATTACTATTAACCTGGGAACGGCAGTAAGCAAAATGGATGTTCGATTATCCCTTCAAACAGGAGATACTGGGCAGGTTGCCGTTCATCTGCATGGAATCCGAAAGGAGCCCAGTCTCAATAATAAATTCTTAGGTCACCAGTTCAGTGATGAAGACAAAAAGAACCTTAGAGAAACCGGGAATATGGGCAGGGTAGTAGATCTGGTCAATCCTAAAACAGATGAAATCATTCCATCAGTCATCAGCCGAGACAGGCTTACCAATGAGCTTGTTGCGTATCGGGCAGAGTACATGAAAATCCCTGATGAAATAAAAGGAATTAGGCTTGATGAACAGCAGAAACAAACCCTACTGGAAGGAAGACCATTGTATCTTGAAGGCATGACCTCAAAAAAAGGTGAGCTTTTCGATGCCACCGTACAATTCAATGCAGATAAGCGGTATGTGGAATTTCTGTTCAATAATAATCAGAATCAACAACAAAGTCAATATCATCATAACCAACAACAAACTCAACCTACGGATCAAGAAGTACCCAAAGTCTTCAGAGGAAAAGAATTGGACGATTCACAGTATGAAAAGTTCAAAGCCGGGCAAACCGTTTACGTTGACGGTCTTACCGATGCTAAAGGTAAAGCTTATCAAGGTTATATTACCTTCAACAAAGAAACTTCCAAAATCGACTTTTCATTCACTCATCCTAATAAACTTAAAGAAGAGGCAAAACCTACAGAAGATCATAAAACCCAAACTGCGGTTAATACGCAGGGTAAAACCAATGAAGCTACTAAAAATGTGAAGGAGCCTTTAGAATCAAAACAGCAGCAGCCTGCCAATAAGCAGCAGGAAGACCAGCAAAAAAAGGTTAGAAAACCAAGAGGACGAAAACTATAATAAACATCTAAATCCATCATATGAAAGCAATCATCGCAGAAAAACCGAGCGTCGCAAGAGAAATCGCACAATTATTAGGAGCCCATGAAAAGAAAGATGGTTATTTATTCGGTAACGGATATTGTGTCACCTGGGCATTAGGGCATCTGATCGCATTA
Source organism: Chryseobacterium sp. CP-77 (assembly GCF_036362765.1). Classification (NCBI taxonomy): domain Bacteria; kingdom Pseudomonadati; phylum Bacteroidota; class Flavobacteriia; order Flavobacteriales; family Weeksellaceae; genus Chryseobacterium; species Chryseobacterium sp. CP-77. The sequence goes on along the minus strand of NZ_CP143637.1, from coordinate 1,702,359 downwards.
GGAATGCCGGAAGATTATGGTATAAGAGGCTTTAACAAAGCCTCTTTGCCTATCTTTCCGAACCCTTTTATTCTAACTCCCAAAAAGCTAAAGAAAGCAAAAGGCTATGAGCCTGATCCTTCCGCTTTAAAACAACTCAACACCATACAACAAGTCATCAGCCAATGCAGCAGTATTATTGTCGCAACAGATGCAGGAAGGGAAGGAGAGCTGATCTTCCGCTATATCTATTACTACCTACAATGCAACAAACCTTTTGAAAGACTCTGGATCAGTTCCCTGACAGAAAAAGCAATACAGGACGGTTTTAAAAACCTTCAGCCAGGTGATGCTTTTGACGGTTTGTATCAAGCAGCTAAAGCCAGAAGTGAAGCGGACTGGCTGGTAGGAATCAATGCTACCCAGGCATTAACTATCGCAGGAAACCAAGATGTTTATTCTTTAGGCAGAGTGCAGACCCCAACGCTTGCTTTAATCTGTCAACGATTCCTTCAGCATCAAAACTTCACCAAGCAAAAGTACTTTCAAATCCAGCTGAGCCACAGAAAAGAATATACAGACTTCACCAGCCTATCACAATTACAATGGGAAGAAAAAAAGCAGGCAGAACAAATCCAAAAATCCATAGAGCGGGAGGGAAGAGCTGTTGTAGAAGATGTATCTGTTACAACAGTACAGGAGCAATCTCCCTTACTTTTCGACCTCACGGAACTCCAGAAAGAAGCCAACAGAAAGTTGGGTCTTTCTGCCGATGAGGTTTTACAGATTGCCCAAAGCTTGTATGAAAAGAAATTCATTACCTATCCCAGAACCGGAAGCAAGTATATTCCTGAAGATTTGTGGACTGATATCCCTGAGCTGGTCAGAATACTGAATCAGACCGAAGCCTTCAAAGCCGCCGTAACCCATTTAAAATTCGGAAACTTCAACAAGAGAATAGTCAATGATCTAAAAGTGACAGACCATCATGGTTTACTCATAACAACCAAAATACCTTCCGCACTTAGCGCTACGGAAAAAGCCATTTATGATATGATTGCTTACCGTTTATTAGAATCCTTGTCCCATGCCTGCTCCAAACAAGTCAGCCACATCATTATCAAAGTCCATCATTACGAATTCCAGATCAAGGGATCAAAAATACTCAACATGGGCTGGCGTGCCATCAAAGGAATTCTATCTGACAATGAAAATTCCAATAATAAAAATGAAGTCCTTACAGAACTTCCGGAATTCAAAATCGGAGATGAATTGAAGATCTCAAAAACCGACTTACTTGAAAAAACAACCCAGCCTCCCAAGCTTTTCACAGAAGCAGATCTTTTATCAGCCATGGAAAATGCAGGCCGGTCTATTGAAAATAAAGAAGAACAGAAAGCACTCTCCAATATCGGCATCGGAACCCCAGCCACCAGAGCTTCCATTATTGAAACCTTGCTTAGCAGAAACTATATCATCAGAAAAAGTAAAACATTAATTCCTACCGATAAAGGCTTACAGGTTTACAACCTTGTCAAAGACAAAAAAATAGCCAATGTCCAAATGACCGCAGAATGGGAACTCGCACTGGAAAGAATTGAAAAAGGTGAACTCAGTAAAAACCAATTCATGAACGACATCCAACACTATACAACTGAAATCACCAACGAACTCTTATCACTTCATATTCCTCAAGAAAACATCCCACAATTAAAATGCCCCAAATGCCAACAACATAATGTTATTATCAAGGATAAAATTGTCAAATGCCCAGATGAGCAATGCAACTGGATCCTCTTTAGAACCATATGCGGAATACAACTTAGCATAAAAGATCTTACTTTACTATTAACCCAAAACAAAACATCATTAATCAAAAACATGAAAAGCAAAAACGGTAAAAAGTTTGATGCCTATTTAATTTTAAAAGATGATCTCAGTACATTATTCATATTGCAATAAATCAATTTTAATACGACATGATTTGTCGTATTAACTTTTTAGCTATGTCAATGAGAATTGTGATGAAAAAGTTTCTTGTATAAAAATTACAGTTTAATTATATTTGAAAATATATTATGAACACGACATTAAGCCATAAAAGAGTTGCAGTGAAATCTGCAATAACAAAAGAAATCCTAGCTATTTTAAATAGCAAAAACAACGACCCGCTTAAAACGTTGTCGAGTGGTAGAATTATGGCTAAAGCTTGGGCAAAACAATTTGAAGATGATATAAGGTTAGGTAATGTACAATACTTTATGCAGCGTGTTATCAATTCTTATTGGAATTCAATTATAAAATCCTTTCCTATAGAACTTGGTCAAATTAATATCGTTTCTGTTGAATTTGACAATAGTATTGAGGCTCTCGCCAGTGTAATTGGCCAAGCAGCAGCTGAATTAGATGTCATTAAAGCTTCGTATGAGCTAGGAAACTTATATACCAGCATTCTCCCGGAAAAGTTGAGATCAGATAACGGAGTATTTTATACTCCACCAGCACTTACGGATAGACTATTGAATTCTGTTGAAAAAGCTGGAGTAGATTGGGCATCCTCATCTGTTGCTGATCCGGCATGTGGGGGTGGGGCTTTTTTAGCGCCAATAGCTCTTCGCATGATTTCAGCAATTCATTTTCTGTCACCTGAAGAACAATTACAACATTTGGAACAGAATCTGAAGGGGTATGAAATTGATCCCTTTTCTGCATGGCTAACAGAAGTATTTTTACAAGTCGCAGTCAAGGACGTTATGAGCTTAGCTGGGCGTCGTATTAAATCTATAGTAACGATATGTGATACACTTGCATATTTTGCTGATAAAACGAATAATAGGGAATTTGATGTTATTATTGGCAACCCTCCTTATGGTAAATTGTCATTAACTAGAGAAATTAGAGAAGAATACAGGGAAAGCCTATTTGGACATGCGAATCTTTATGGATTGTTTACTCACTTAGCTATTAAGCTTGTTAAAGCTGATGGAATTGTGGGATATCTAACACCTACCAGTTTTCTTTCTGGTGAATATTTTAAAAATTTGAGAATGTTCATTCGAAAAGAAACAAGTCCTTTAACAATTGACTTTGTTGCTGGAAGAAAAGGAGTATTTGAAGATGTACTTCAAGAAACACTACTGGCAGTCTATAAAAGAAAAAATAAATTATACTTTGAAAGTCTTGGAGTTGAGATTAATGAGATTGCGACTTTACCTAATGGAAAATTAAAGATTTCTTCGGCTGGTAAATATCAATTACCTATCGGCACGAGCTCTCCTTGGATATTACCAAGAGATAATAAGCATGCTAAAATTGTAGCAGCAATGTCAAATATGAAAGATACTCTTAATACTTATGGATATAAAGTAAGTACTGGTCAGTTGGTTTGGAATAGACATAAGAAACAATTGTCAGATAAAAAGAGTAAAAGCTCATTTCCTATAATTTGGGCAGAAGCTGTTTCCAAAGATGGTCATTTTCAGTTGAAATCAGAGAAAAAGAATCATAAAAAATGGTTTAGTTTTAAAGAAGATAATAACTTCTTGTTGACCAAGAAATCATGCGTACTGCTTCAGCGAACCACTTCGAAAGAACAGGAAAAAAGACTAATTACAGCTGTACTTCCTGATGAATTATTTAAAGAATATAAAGCTGTTCTTATTGAAAATCACTTGAATATGATTATTCCAATATCTTCTGATCCTCTAGTCAATCTTAAAACCCTATCGACTTTCTTAAATAGCAAAGTGGTAAATGATGCATTCCGGACAATCAGTGGGAGTGTTGCGGTATCAGCTTATGAACTTGAATCATTACCATTACCCGAGCCATCAAAATTAAAACGTTTACAAATACTAATTAACAAAAATGCAAGTCTTGATCTTATTGAGAAGGAATGTACAAAAATTTTTACGAAAACTAATCCATGAGTAAACTCCCTCCTTATGTAACAAGAGAATTAATCCATGAACGTCTACCAACAATATTCCCCGAAGGTACCACCAATAGAAATTATATTATAAGAGAGATGGCTGCTAGTACCATTTTTACGATGCTTTATATTGGCGCTGTTGAGGGCGAAGAGACTTTTATTGGACCAGTCCATGTTTATAGAATGACCACCGAACAGTCAGCATTAGCTGATGAGAAAAGCCGTAAGGATTATGGACAAAAAGCAATGTCTAAAGGTTTTCAACCTGAAGGTAAGAGATGGTATGCAGATAACACTAGAGAACCCATTAGAGATGAAACTTTACGGGAGGGGCTTATACAGGTGGGAGCTGTTACATCAAAAGCTGGTCTTCCAACTACGTCAAGTCGTCCAAGATATGCTTTACAGAAAGGTTTTGCTAAATTGTTTGATCCTGACTTATTAGACGAGGAACTCGATGAAGCAATTAAAGGCTGGCAGGAGAAAAACTTATCTGCCGCCGCCAGAGCAAGAATCACCCTTGCCTCAAGAACTGCTGATGAAAATTCTGAACGTGTTTTGGTAACATTTCCGAACGGGGAAGCACGAAATCTCAGTGCGGGTCTTAGTTCAATAATATCAAAGGCTGTGGTGGAAGTGTTTGCTCATAAATTTCTTAAAAAGCCTGCTGTATTGTGGTTGAGTACAAGTGATGCTAAAGTTACCTTTGTTGATGATGTAGTAGCCAAAGCTATTGGTCTTGATATTGAAGTGGATAAAAACCTGCCGGATGTTATTTTAGTTGATCTTGGAACTACTGAACCTCTGTTAATTTTTATTGAAGTTGTAGCAACAGATGGCCCTATTTCTGAAAGACGAAAATCTGCCTTATATGAAATAAGTGATAAGGCTGGATTTGATCGTAAACATATAGCATTTGTTACAGCTTATAAAGAGAGGCAGGTACAACCATTTCGTAAAACAATTCCTGATTTAGCCTGGGGTAGTTTTGCCTGGTTTATGTCTGAACCAGATCATTTGATTTTCTTAAGTGATATAGAGAGGAAATTGTTTGAATTTTAATAGCAGTATTTTATTTATTGACTCCATTTATTTACGGAAACACGTAACTACCGATAATGTATTTTTAATATATTTGGCAATAATGTTATTAATGACAACATTAGAAAAAATTATTAACTATATACAATAGAATTGTATTCTATTAATTAAATGGCAGACAACAACGATTTACAGCAGGAAGGAGCTTTTCCACAACGTGACCTTCAGATTCATAACATTGGTTCCTATACCTTAGATTTAAACGCTAACAACCATACAAGTTTGGAAGTAAATGACAATGAAGGGGATTATATGAGTTTTATACATGGTATTGTTCATGAAATTTCAACTAGAGAGGGGAGGCAGTTCATATATAATAGTATGCATACTGAGGTTATTAATATTGTCAGCCAAATTGTGAATGGTAATATAGATTTCAGTGAAGTAGATGCAATTGCCGACAGATTACTAAGAGTTGAAGTGGAGGCTCAGGAAAAAATTTTGAAATTAGGTAAGCAATTGCATGAAGGGTTGCTTATCATTTCACACATTACTGATAGAGATATTGAAAAAATAATAATTTGTAAAGCTGAAACGCTTTCCTATATAGAAAGCAAAACCTTTACTCAACAAGATGGATTTCCATTAAAGAAAAAGATTTTTAAATCTGTTCAAATTACTTTTGACAAGGACAAAAATATAGGAGATATTTATGTTAATGATATTAATCCATCAATATCAAAATATTGGAGTGAGAGTTTCTTAGAACTTACAAAAAAGTATGAAGATGAGGAAAATACAAAAAAAGCTTTTACTGTAATTGAATCGAAAATTCTTAATGCTATAAGAAAAGAATCAAATATTGATTTTTGGAACTTAAGAAATACTACAATTCATTATTTTCGTTCAAATGAAGAATTTGTGATGGAAGATTATATTGAAAGATGTTTAAAAGGATATGATCCGGAAAAAGAAGGTTTAAATATGGTTCAATATATAGATAAAGCTAGAGAACTTCCTGCAAAATTTGCTTTTGACCCACAATTTAGCTTAGTTAAAAATGCCATAACTGCAAAAATAAAAAGAACTATTACTTTACATGAAAGTATCGATTTGGTTCTCAAAGGAGAAATAAATCCTGGTACCATAGAAAGTGCTCGTAATGATAGACAAGAAAAAGGTATATTTATCAAGACCTCAACGGGCTTCAACGAATTTGGTGGTTAATCTACAAAAGTATGAGGTATCATGATTTTTTTAATAGCATTGGAACTGCTAACAAAATTGAAATTTTTGAAGAAGATTTCAATGAATTTACACTAGAATATTCATATTCGACAATCCGATTGCCTACAGAAGAAACTGTCAAAAATATTCTTGCGGAAGTCAAAAACTCGGATATTTGTTCTGTCTATTTATCTATTGATCAAGGTGAACCTATTATAATCAAAGATGATAATAATTTTTCATCAAGTTTCAATGATCTAAATAATTTATTGTCAAGTCATGAAGAGGGAGAAAAAATCAACGTTAAAATCAATATTTATAAGACTTCAACCAATAACCAATTCCACTTTTATTCAAAAGACTGTTTTTTCAATTATATAAATTCATTTGACAGTTTAAGTTTAGCAAACTTTTTCTCCAGCAGTGTTTTTAATCATACTTCAAAGATTTATATATTAATAAATGATTTTGTTGGTACATTAAATAGTAGTAAATTCTTTATTGCTGCACAATATCAAGTAGAAGAAGAGGATTATGATTATCGTGAAAAGAGAATTACTAATATTACTTCTAATAATCATTCATCATTTTTTGGTAAACTAAAGGTTCTTCCAGAAGATTTCATTTTCAACGGTAATGGTGAAATGGAATTGTCAACATTGGAGCGATTTAAAAGGGTAGGCAAAATTCTTGTGATATCATCAATTTTTGATATCACAGATTTAACAAAAGAAAATTTTTACTATAAATTAAATGGCTATAAGTCAATAAGTGAATCAGTAGACGCCGATAATATTAATATTAAAAATTTAGATGATTTTTACAATATATATTTATGGATATATAGTAGCGGTAGTATATTAGATAAAATTGGATTAGCTAGAAACCTAATATCCTTACATCTAAGAAAGAATTCTACCTTAGAGCTTGAAGGCGACGTATTTGAATCGTTAAAATCTAGCTACAAGATTTATGAAAAACAGAATGTAAAGCAATACATTGAAGTCAGAAATAAAATGTCTGACCAGATATTAGATTATGGCAAGCGAGTAGCAAGTTTTACAGACAATTTTGCAAATGGTTTTCAAAAGTCTGCACTTTCGTTAGTTACATTTTTCTCTTCTTTAATAGTCACGAGAATTCTTGCTACACCAAAAAATAATTCAGATTTTATCATGTACAGTACTTTGATAACGTTGGTTTTTATTGGAATAACGCTGGTTTACATGATAATTTCAAGATATGAACTGAATGAGCAAGAAAGTAGATTTAAAAAAAGTTACGAAGATTTTAAAAAGAGGTATACTGATTTATTAACAGAGGAAGATATCACACGTATTCTTAATAATGATGAAGAACATAATTCTGATTTATTATATATCAAGAAAAAGAAAAAATGGTATACTACTCTTTGGATTGTAGTGCTCGTTCTAATATTTATTGCTACAATTATATATTACATTTGTGGAAATGCTGCTCAGACTTTACCAGAAAACATTGTTCCTAAGCCGAAATTCATATAAATCCTATTTAAAAAGTAGATAAATTTTCAAATATTTTTCAATAATTCTAGTTTGCTCTTTGATTTTAGGTAAGTGCGCAATCGTTCAACATCTAGTTTAGAATCTAACATATATACCTTAGAATTTATACTCAGGTTGCCGCCGGAAAATCACTGTTGTGAAACTTCTTTCTTACATCATTACATTTCTTCATTTCCTCGAAGCTGAAACGCTGTAAATATTGATTTTAAAATGAGCTCCATCTCTTCGAAATTTGAAGATCCTTCGGATTTTAACTTTTTACGAAATTTTTCTTGTACCAATTTTTTATCTGAAATTTCTCCTTGATATTTATTTTCTTTCTCATTAAATGCTTTCCAATGGATAGGTATATAAGCTTCTTGTTCAATTAAAACATCAGAACCTAAATACATCTCAATACCGCAAGCTAATCCGTTAATATTCATCCTCTTGACACCTGTTGGACCTAAAGTAGGATATCTTTTTGCTAATTTCAAATCCGGAAGTTTCAAAACTTTGATATTACTTGGCATTTGTACTTGCATTAATCTTTTCATTTCCATTAGACCTGTGGTGTCATTGTCAAAAAGTACAATTATGGGATGTGTAATATTAACCGCAGCAAATGCGGTCACTAATTTAACTAATGCCGAAGCATTGCTCTCGACTTTATATTCATCAAAATCAATAAAGTGAAAATAAGGAAATAAATGCGGATGTAGCTTTTTAATGGAGGCTCCAATAAATTCGACATCTGTCCTGCCTTCGGTCAATACTAGCATTTTCTGAAAATCTATCTTTCTTGCTTCCCTTTCAGTAACCCAGCCATTGTTTATTACATCTGATAAATCATATTCGACTATCGCATCTTCAGGAGCTACACTCAGAATGGAATAGATATGGCTTTTCAAAGCTTGTCCAAAAATACCTAATTCTCCAGCAATTAAAGCGTCTCTAAAATTTGTATATAATTGATCGTAATTGTGATCATTTGTTCTGATAATATCTGATATCTCTTCAAGATATTGATGATAAGTGATTTTAGACAGTGGAAAATCATAAAATCCTTCTTCCTTAGCAATTTTCTTCGCCGCATGAAATTCTTTTCTTGCCTTTTCAGCTGTCATCCCGAATATTTCAAGTCGCTCTTTGCAAACTTTAACGTTTTGCTTATAGCCGTTAAAAACAAAATCATCACTATCGTCTGTATAGATGTCACCCCAAACAATTTCATTTTTTGAAGAATTTCTTCTCTGTTCAATAATAAAATCTTCTGGAAGAAAAAGTAGACTTATGATCTCATCGAAAAAACTGTTTTTAGCAGAGAATATCGGGTAATCTGCTACGGTGACTTGTGAGTAGGAGCCCATGCTTTTAATTTCTTTAATTGTAGATTTAAAATTTTAAAATCGTGAGGTTGTATTTTTGGGATAGTTTTTTATCAATGTCATTGATAATACTGTAAATAATATGATTAATTTTTTCTACATAAGTAAAATCAAATTTTAAGGAAAGACCTTATGTCAAATCTTTCTCATTAGGAAATTCTGTAATAAACTCTTTATTGATAACACTTCTATTATGGACTGCCAAATTCCGCTGTTTGACTATCAAATTAATTTCATACTCTCTATCTTTAAATATTTCGACATTCAATTTTTTAGAGAAATATTTTTTTAGATCATTGATTCCTAAATAAAAAAGGCTGTTAATTTTCTTTTCAGAAATGGCGTTGATCATCTCTTCTCGGGAATTGAATGATAAAATAAAGTCCAATTTTTCTGTCTCCTTCGATTTTAAAATTTCAGGTCTAATTTTTACAATTTCAGATAAGATTTCTTTAAAGTAATTTTGAAAATTATCTACTATCTTTATATACATCATAGTGCCCAATGACATCTCATAGAAATTAATATCTAAAGTTTCTTTATCGAAATTGCTTTCGTTTGTATCAGGAATCTAAAGAGAGTTATTTAATTCGGTTATTGTATTTTGCGCAATTTAAAAATCTTTGTTGATTAAATATTTACTCGTCTTGAAGTAAATAATTAACCTTTCTACCTTTTCAAAATCATTTGCCGCATTTATATATGCTCGATTCATTAGTTATTTTTTTTTAAATTTATTCTGTATGATTACTAAAGAATTGGAATAATATTTAACTTAAATTCTGATAAATCCATTGTCGATTCGTAAAATTTAGCATTCAAAAATTTACTCTTAATAATTTTTAGTATATCGTCTTTTTCTTCCTCGGTCAGTTTCATACCCAATATAACTTCTTTAACAGCTTCATTAGGAAATATATATACTTTATCCGCTGCAAAATGTTTTTTGATTCTATATTCATCTTCATATTCCCAGTCCTTAGATTTTGTAAACAAAATATTGTTTGCTCCCAATCCCGTATCATCGAACAAAGGGATATATGGCATTTTTTTCTCGTAGTTTATCTTACCCAACGTGCCTTCAATGAGTTCAAAAAGAATCTTTTTATCAAAGCCTATGCAATAACCTTTGTGCGAATTTGTATAGTGTGACCACATTAATAAATTATCACGCTTAGTCGTGAGACTAAGAATTCCAAATCTTACATCAATATCATTTAAATATTTTTCGTAATTATCTTTCCAGTATGCCCCACTTGTAAAACGATCATTTTTCTGTATTTCATAACAGCGATTGATTATCTCATTCTCGGAAAGAGATGGGTTTATTTTTTTTTCAATTTCTCGTAGTTTGAGGAATATATTTTCTGGTGTAAGTTCATTTTCATCATATCGGTAAGGTATTGATGAATCAAAAGGATCATTAAACCTTCTTCTAGATGATAAAAACAGTTGATTTTCAGTAATTACCTTTTTGTGGTAATCATCGCTCCAGTCTCTATATTTATAAAGGATGTCCGGAATGTCTCCAAGATACTGCATATGTAATACGTTTTGGTTAGTCGCTAGATAAAATTATAAATGTTTTTTCGAAGTTTATAATTTGTATTAATATCAACAAAAGAATAGTTTATCCGTCAGATATTAAAAGTTTTAGCTTTGATCAGTTAATGAATTAATTCGATTTAAATCAATAATTATAGAACTTATTACTCCCAAGGATGATGATTTAAAAAGTCAATGGTATTATTTATTTTTTCCTGTACACTTGCAGATACTCGCTTATTATCTTTATGAAAATTATGAACGATTTCTTTTTTTACATTGTCAAAATAAGTTTGATTTATATTACCTGTTGAGAATTTAAGAACATATTCAAGTTCTTGATCATCATACGTTTCCTTATAAGGAACTAAATATTTAAGCGCTAAACTTTCTATTTTTTCAATCACTTTAAAATTACCAGCGAATTTCTCAACAAATGACTTGTCAATAACTGTACTTGCTAAATTAAAGCTTTCTGATTTTACGTGTGCATTTAATAGACCTCGGCCATACATTATATTTGGGCTATAAGAAAATCCAGATGAATTATGTTCTTTTCCACTGATCATTTGAAACTTATCAGACATCAGCACACCTCTACAGGGGAAAGTATATTTGTTAAGCATAAAATTTAAGTTAAAGCAGACATCCAAAAAATTCTCAGTGCTATCATCCGAATAATTATTGGTCCATAGAATAATGGTATCCGATATATTTAGACAGTTAACTTTACTATGTTCAAGATCAGGAATTACTTTTCCAGGATTAATTGGTTTTGTTTTCCTTAATGAAAGGGAGCTTTCAATATCTCTCAGTATATGACCAACTCGTAATGCAGTTAATTCTTCCTCATTGTTTTCAATAAATTGCTTATATCCCAATAAATCAAAATAAGCTATTAAGTTTTCTTCCATTTGGTATAATTTAAAGTGGCTAATATTCTAATATGACAGTATGTTAATAATTTTATGATATAAAAACCACCTTTGCAATTTCCCATCTATTGTCAATGAAACTACTTTTGTTTTTATATTTCTTAGTTAGCGCTTTTACGCCTTTAACAATCCCATAGCCTGCGACACCTGCTGCAATTGGAACTGCCGCTGCCACAACAATTCCAGCCGCTGCACCAGCACCAACTGTACTTCCCAAAACCGCTAGGCCGGACATGATACCAGCTCCAGAAAGTCCTACGAAACCCAATTCGCCAACAATAGCCGTTAAAGATGCAAGCCCTAAACCTCCACCACAAACTGTTCCTATGACTTCTGAAATTTTACCTTTTTCTTTACGAGTTAAATTACGATATCTATCAATGCCTATGGCTATTAGTACTCCTGTCTGCTTTAACATTTCATCACTTGGAAGGCTATTGCCATTTAAAAGACGCTCTAATGTTGCTGAAGAGCAGCCGATGACTTTTGAAATTTTATTTTTGTTCAAGTTATGCTCAAAAATAAAATTGCGAAGTATCTCATTGTAATTTTCTCGTGTTATATTTTGCATACAGTTTTAGAAATGTTAGTTTAGTTTTTTATAAACAAAAGTAAATAAGAATTCTTTATTAATATTCAGTATATTCCCTGGATATTTCTGCTAAAATTCTAACTTATATTTTGCCACGTACATAAATGTTTTTTCAAAATTATAAGTTTAGTTAAGAAGCTTCAATTTGTAAAGGCGAAGGTTTACCCTTCAATCTATGAAATTGAAATATTTTTCCAACTTGCAATTTTAATTCACCTACTTCCCATATATATAGTAAATTTTGCGATTTCTCGAATTTTTCATAAACACATTTTCTTTTAGTACTATATTTAGATTTACACCTGGTGACCATTTGAATGAAACCATGTACTTTTATACATTGCTCTGTAAGTTGCGGATCGCCATGAATTAAGATTAGCATTCTCACAACCCGCTAAGCATTCACCTAAGTGTATTCTAACTGCTTCCGCTCCACCGATACAGAATAAATTGTTAAGTCTTAAAATAATATTTGATAATTCTTCTGCCGCATGATCTGTAAATAGTTCATGTAAGTTAAATACTTCCATATGCTTGTTAACTCTATGTATCATTTCACTATTCCAATTGGGCGATGCTGATACATAAAAAGAAAATGTTGCTGGAATTGTTTCGTTAACTTTAGAATGTAACCATCTGTCATTATCAATATTGTCAAAATATGGATGTAATGTTTCTTCGGCATATTTTGTAGCAATATGTGACAATTTTTCCGTATTACAATCTCGACAGGCTGGAATGAGATTTAAAGGAAAAATTGCATATATAGGAAAATCCGCTTTAGAAAGATAATGATCAAGTGTATATACTCTTTGAACACTACACAAAGGACAGCGATTATTCGGAGAGATTGAGCGCCATTTATCATAAAATTCCCTGCCAGGTTGTCCTTTCTTAGAAAGCTTATCTTTGTAAAGTTTTACCATCGACTCTTTCAGCCTAATTCCATTTATTATAGGCGACGGCAATATTGTTGATAGAGTACCAGCATTAATTTTCTCAATAAATATATCCCCAGCTTCTAAAATATATTTTTTAGAATTTTGAAGATTTTTGATGCTATTTTGATCTGTCATATTACTTAGACAAGCATCAAATGCTTCAGAATGTTCATCTTTTGGTAAAGGAATATGTCGCATTGATTATCGATTATTGTTTAATATCATGCCTCTAAGAATTGCCTTTGCTTCAAAGCCAAGTTGGTTGTTAAATCTTTCAGCAATATCTTCATATGTTTCAAGTTCATTTACAGAATCTTTTAATATCTTGTGAAAACCTGCGTCAGTTACTTCAAGTCCAAAAACTTCCTGAGTAAGTGACCCCACATTCTCTCCAAAGGACTCTATCTCCAATCTTTCAGCATTAGCAAAGCTACCAATTCTATTAAGTTTCCAGCAGCATGATTTAGGCACTTCCTGCAAAACCACTGGAGAATGTGTTGCGATAATTGCAACTGCATTTTGTTTTACTAAAAGATCAGATAAAGCTCTAATAAATGCGGATAATAGTGGTGGATGTAAATGTGCCTCGGGTTCATCTAAAAGTACTAGGCTTCTTTCTTGAAGCGTTTCAACCAATCGTGTTATCGTAATTAAGACTATTTTGTGACCCGAACTAAATTTTTTAAAAACAATGCCTGCTTTTTCTTCAAAATCATCTGTATTTTTAATGTCAAAAATAGAATTAAGATCTGAATCATTAAAAATACTATCAGTTTCAAGAGCATGAACTGCAGACTTTAACCTTTTCAATTTGCCTGATATTTTACATGCTATTGCACTTTTTACAAACTCATTCTTGAGTTTTGTAGGGCTTTTGGTTGTATAATATTTTTTTTGAGGTTTATTTTCATCATTTAAATTTTCTTTTGCAAATCTTACGTCACGTCTTTCCTCACGCAAACCAATATAGGAATATGAAATTCCAGCTCTCTTATCTCTTCTCTCAGGTTTAGGTTCAGTCTCATCAAAAGCGCTAAATGTTACAGATACTAAATTTGCAAAAATTTCTGATGACAGATCAGAAATTGGAGAAGTGAACTTACCAAATTTTAATGCGTTATCATCTAGTAATGACTCAATCATATTATTAATTAAATGTGTTTTGCCAACACCGTTTCTACCAATAATAACATGTATGTTAGATGGTGGATATGATTGAGGATCGACACGAAAGTTCATATTTAATGCTGGTACTCCTCTTCGATTAGAAAAAGATTTATAAGTGAAATCATAATTTGTTAATGTTGCATTCCCATTAGCTAATCTATTAAACTGCCCGATAACAGATCTCGTCGACACAGATCTTAGTAAAGAACGGTACGTAACTTTTTCATTAAGTGCTTCATTGTATAAATCTTCGTTATAAGAAATGTCATTCAATGCTTCAAGTATTTCTTCACGAAAGTCATCTCCTCGCTCTTGGATTTCTTCATAATAACTTACATCTTGTCCAAGAGAGAAAAAATCAGCAGGTAATTCATTAAATATATTAGGTAATGGAGGTGCCCCATTTTGTAGATTAAATTTGCCAATTTTAATACCTCCTAAATCATGGGAATTTCCATCATTATCAATAAGTTCTGCATAATATAGAGTCTGATATTCCCACCAGTCATTCCAAGAGTTATGTGATAAAATAACGTGTGGAAGCTCGTATTTTCTTCTATTACGAATATGAGTCGAAGTCCCAACAAAAAATGTGATCATCATGGTTTAGTTTGTCTAAATATACAAAATTTTAGCATTCTATAGATATTTGTGATTGTTATTGACTTTACAAAAACCACAAATATGAAAACATTAAAAATCTACAGCGTACTCGCAATCATCACACTATCAGTATTTCTTTATCAAAATAATACAAAACTTAGTAATGTTGAAAAGAACCTAAAACAAAAAGAAATGGAATTGCAACAAAAAACAAAACTCTTAACAGAAACAGAAGAGATTCTTCAGCAAAGTTCTGGCCGCTACTACAAACAGATTAAAAAGTAAAAATAAACTCCTGACGTTTCGTCAGGAGTTTATTTTTAACTGTAACTATTTTCTTTTTCAAAATATTTTATTAATTCTAAAGGCGATACATTCAAACCTCGAGCTAAATCTAAAAAAGTTGTGAATGCTAAATTTCTTTTTCCGTTTTCAATATCACTTACTGTAGATTTTGTAAGATTATTACTGTTAACAACAACATCATCTTGACTAAGACATTTACTTTTTCTTAAATCTTTTATGTGAATACCAAATCTGATTAATTCCTCATTTTTTGTTCCCATTACTATATTTTTACAAAAGGCGGAATTTTTAATAAAATAAATGTTATAAGTTCTTATAACAAATGCTAAATTTTTATTATATTTGTAAAATAGGTTACAGAAAATGTAACTTTGCGATACTTCAAAGAATAATAGAAGCTATTGCTTAGAATCTCAATTCGAAAACTGGTAATTTAAGTATACGAGATGATAAGCAGAAAGCTCACGACCTAGGCGTGGGCTCTCTTATCTGTATACAAGGTATACCAGTACCCCGAATTGGATAATGTAGAGTACCCATGCCGTTTTTTTTCAATGCAGTACGCTTTATCTTTACGTTAAAATCTAAGCCCGCTTCCTAAACATAGTATCAGACTACACGATACAATAGGAGGGTACAACCTATTGCGGCTTTAAAAAGCTTTCACGGGAACACAGATTTCATTCATATTAAATTCTTTCCGGTGCACTAAAGGTCACTGCTTACAGAACCTCACCAGTCCTTTTTCACACCAAAGGGCATCAGGAAAGTCTTTATTTAAAAATGAATCAAAAAACTACTCAACTTAAAAATCAGAAGAAAGAAAAAAGCCCCTTCCCATGCAGTTTGGACACTTACGGGAAAGAGCATAATTCAGTAATTAATTAAATTAAAAACCTTTACAAATCTATGAAAAATTCCTATTACAATATAGGAGGCATTTTCTTTGGGCTCATGTTTACAACTGTAAGCATTACTGTAAAAGCCCAGACACGCAACATTTCCGGTACCGTAACCTCATCAGGCAAACCTTTACAGGGAGTTATAATCTCCCAAGAGGGCAGTGATCAGGTAACGAAGACCGGCAACAACGGAACCTATACTTTACAGGTTTCAGCAGAAAATACCATCCTATTGTTCAGACACCCTGATTATGCTGAAGAAAAATTCACAGTCACTAATCAGACGGTCGTTAATATCAGCTTAGAACAAAAAGTAAAGGGAATCGAAGAAGTTATTCTCAACGCTGGCTACTACAAGGTTAAAGACAAAGAAAGAACCGGTAGTATCGCCAAAGTTTCAGCAAAAGATATAGAAAACCAGCCTGTCTCCAATGTCTTATCAACCGTACAGGGAAGAATGGCAGGGGTAAATATCACCCAGAATTCAGGAGTTCCGGGAGGTGGCTACAGCATCCAAATCCGGGGACGTAACAGCCTGAGAACTTATGCCAACAGTGAAGTCGATGGCAGCCAGCCTTTATATATAGTGGATGGTGTCCCCGTGGGAAGCGGAATGACTGCTACTTATGGTGCCAATATTTTGTCAGATGCCAACCTGAATCCTTTAAGCAATATCAGCCCCAATGATATTGAAAGCATTGAGGTTTTAAAAGATGCAGATGCGACCGCGATCTACGGTTCAAGAGGAGCCAACGGAGTGGTACTCGTGACCACTAAACGGGCGAAGAAGGGTTCTTTAGGATTTTCCGTTAATACTTCGTATGCACTAAGCAACAGCCTTTCCAATCTTACCATGATGAATACGGAGCAATATCTGGGAATGCGCAGACAGGCTTATGCGAATGATGGAATTACCGTATATCCGGCCACTGCGTATGATATCAACGGAACATGGGACCAGTCCCGTTATACGGATTGGTTCAAAACACTTCTCGGTAATACATCGGTAACTTCCAATGTCCAACTGTCTTTATCGGGTGGCGGGGAAAAGACCTCTTTTCTGGTAAGTTACGGACACAATGAGCAGACTACAGTATTTGCCAAAGATTTCAGGTATAAAACCAATACCTTACTGGGTAACCTGTCACACCGCTCATTAGACAACCGGCTGAACTTTACCATGTCAACACTTTTTTCCAAGCTGGAACATAATGTAATCAGCCTTGACAATACCGGCAGTGCTTTATTTCTCGCACCTAACGCTCCGGCTCTGTATGATTCACAAGGGAATATCAACTGGCAGAACAATACCTTTGATAATCCTTTGGCTGCCTATAACAGTACCTATTCCAACAACAATATTCAGTTCATGAATAATTTCACGGCGGATTACGAACTTATGAAAAATGTACAGGTCAGACTCAATGGAGGAATCAGTTACCAGACCTTTGATGAACTGTCATTGCAGCCCAGTACGACCTATAACCCATCATTGGGTATAGGCCCTGCCAATTCCAGGGCGTTACAAAGCAATAAAAGCAGAATGTCCTACACTTTGGAACCGCAATTGAACTGGAGCTTTAAAAAAGGTAGCCATCAGGTGGATGTCCTGGCCGGAGGTACCTATCAGAGCGATCTGAATACTCAGGGTGCCATACAGGGATATGGTTTTACCAGTAATGCATTTATTGAAAATATTGCCGCAGCTACC
Source organism: Chryseobacterium sp. CP-77 (assembly GCF_036362765.1). Lineage (NCBI taxonomy): Bacteria > Pseudomonadati > Bacteroidota > Flavobacteriia > Flavobacteriales > Weeksellaceae > Chryseobacterium > Chryseobacterium sp. CP-77. The sequence continues at coordinate 1,684,568 of NZ_CP143637.1, read as the reverse complement.
ACAAAACTGATCTCGGACCAGACCAAAACAGAATATAAGTATACAGCCGTCTTCGGAAGACTTAATTATCAGTTTGACCATCGCTATATCATTAATATTACGGGCAGAAGAGACGGAAGCAGCCGTTTTGGAACCAACCGTAAGTTTGCGAACTTCGGGGCGGTGGGAGCGGCCTGGCTGTTCTCCAACGAAAACTTTATGAAAGAACTGTCCTGGCTCTCCTTTGGAAAGCTGAGAGGAAGTTATGGCTCATCCGGAACTGATAATATTGGGAACTACCAGTATAACGATACGTTTATCACTTCTACCTTAGGATATAATAATGTAACAGGACTGGTTCCTTCCAAACTTTTCAATCCTAATTTCAGCTGGGAGAAAACCGTCAAATTAGAAGCCGCACTCGAAATGGGATTCTTTAAGGACAGATTTCATGTTACGGCATCCCATTACCGCAACCGTTCATCGAACCAGCTGGTAGGTTATCAGCTTCCATCGGTAACAGGGTTTACTTCAGTGCTGGCCAATCTGGATGCCACCATTCAAAATACGGGTTGGGAATTTGAGATCGCAGGGCGTCCGTTTACCGGAGCTTTTAAATGGGAAACATCTGCCAATCTGAGCATTCCGAAGAATAAACTTCTGTCGTTTCCGGGGCTGGAAGGATCAACCTATGCCAACTCATATGCCATAGGGCAGTCCGTTAATATTATAAAATTGTATCATCTGGAAGGTATCAATCCTCAGAACGGTCAGTATATCTTTTCGGATTACAATGGCGACGGCAGGATCAGTTCCCCTGATGACAGGCAGATTATTAAAAATATAGGCGTAGAGTTTTTCGGGGGTTGGAGCAATAAGTTCAGCTATAAAAACTGGTCGCTGTCACTTCTTGTCCAGTTTGTCAAACAGCAGAGCCGCAATTTTAATTATCAGATGTCTTCCCCCGGACTGATGCGGAATCTTCCGGTAGAGGCCCTGAATGTCTGGTCACCTGATAATCCGAATGGATTGTATATGCCGTATCATGCTACCGCATCACCACTGCACAGTTTATTTCAGATGAGTGATGCCACCGTGTCCGATGGGTCATTCATCCGGTTGAAAAATATTCAGCTCAGCTATCGGATTCCTCTGCAGGGGAAGCTCATCAGAGAAGCTAAGATCTATTTTCAGGGCCAGAACCTCTATACCTGGACCAAGTATTTCGGGCTGGATCCGGAGTTTTCATCTTTAGGATTTCTGCCGCCTCTAAAAACGTATTCTTTCGGCATGCAGATTAACTTTTAAAACCAGTACAATGAAACTTTATAAACAATTCTATATCATAACAGGATTTTTAATACTAAACAATATGAGTTCCTGTGAAAAACTGATCGAAGTAGAACTGCCTTCCAATCAGATTGCTTCAGATCAGGTATTTGTAGATGTACAGACGGCGGATGCTGCTCTGGCTGGATTATATTCTGGACTGCGCGACAACTCACCGTTTGCAGGAGATCAATCGGGCAGACTATTAGGGCTTTACGCTGATGATTTGGATTTTTATTCCACTACGGCAAACAATGGACTACCGGAGATATCCCAAAACCTTCAGAACGATTCCAATGGCAGTATTTATACAGACTGGTCAACTTCATATAAGCAGATCTATGTGGCCAATGCCATACTGGAAGGCATTGAAAAGTCAAAGTCTATTTCCCAGGCAGACCGCAACCGAATAAAAGGAGAGGCATTAATGGTCAGATCCATGCTTCTGTTATACCTTCAGCAGGTATATGGAGATATTCCTTATCCGACTACTACCGATTATCAGGTTAATCAGTCGATTTCAAAAAGTGATAAGGTACAGGTGCTTATACAGCTGAGTGAAGATCTTAAAGAATCCATCAGCCTGCTTCAGGACAGCTACAGAAATACGGAGAGGATTTTTCCTAACCGTAAAATGGCTGAACTGCTATTGGCGAAAGTCTATCTGCTGGAGGGAAGATGGGTAGAGGCTGAATTACTGTTAAAGGGCATTATTCAAAGTCCGCTGTACCAGTTTCAGAATGATATTACCAAGGTCTTTAACAAATCCGGTTCGCATATTCTCTGGCAGTTGAAACCTAAAAATTCTGGTGACGGCACCAAAGAGTCCGGAATCTATTATTTTAACAACTCAGCACCTTCGATGACCGCTCTCAGTACTGGCCTTGTCAATGCATTTTATCCCACAGATCTCAGAAAACAATACTGGATGGCACCGGTAACATTTAACGGAACAACCTGGTACAGAGCTGAGAAATATAAAAACAGGACAGCCAATACAACGGAGTATTCAATTATTGCCCGGCTGGAAGAAGTATATCTTCTTTTAGCCGAGACTTTGGTACAGCAAAATAAAATAGATGAAGCCCTTTTTTACCTCAATAAAACCAGACAGAGGGCAGCAATAGCACCATTAGCTTTGCCTTTATCAAAAGAAGAAGCACTCAGTGAGATCATACGGGAAAACCGGCGAGAGTTTTTTACAGAAATGGGACATCGTTTCTTCGATTTAAAAAGAGTCGGAAAGCTGGATACATCTATACAGGGAAAGCCTAACTGGAAGTCTTTTCATAAACTATGGCCAATTCCCCAGCAGGATATTTTGTTAAATCCCAATTTAAAACCTCAAAATGAAGGCTATTAGAATCAAAGCGCTGTTATGCATAATGATTATCTGTATATGCAGCCAAAGGCTTTTGGGACAATATAATATTGATTCTATACAACAGAGATATGCTGCATTCTATACTATTGCTCATTTAAAAGTATCAGATGATAACCGATGGGTTTCCTTTTCAAAGATTTACAAGAAAAATACAGATACCACCATTATTGCCACTGCGGACAAACAGCAATCTGTCAAAGCTGTTTTGACTGGAGTTTCCGAAAGCTACTTTTTGAAGGATAATCATTTTTTCTGGCTGGGTAATGGCAAGGCACAACTTATCAATCTTCGAAACGGAGATACGATAGATTTTAAGGAAGTTAGCAAAATAGAAATACTGCCTGCTCCGGGATATTATGCTGTTTGGTACAAGAGCCGTTTTCTGGAAGTATTTGACAGCAATAACAAACTTGTTGCCTCAGTTTCTGATGTGACACAGTTGGCTAGTAATAAACAGGATAAATTATATGTAATAGTTAACCGAAGCAATCTCTCATCGGTTTGGTCTTTGCAATCCAAAGAATTTTATAAAGTCTATACCTCTGAACAGAATATAAAAAAAATCATGCTCTCACCCTCGCAGAAATTTCTGGCAGTTACAGAGCAGGAGAAATCTTCTGATGGATTACAGCTTGTAATAATCGATACCAAATCACTCAAAGTTTCAAGAGTTGGCAATGGTTTTATTAAGTCTGATTATATTGAGGTTCGTGAGATCAAAAACGGACTTGCTTTTTTTCTGGATTTTAAGAGCCGGCCAAAACCTGCTCCTACCGCCCAGCCGGAAGTAAAATATGGTACCGATCCCGATTTATGGCTTTATAGAATGGGAGAGCAGTATCATGAGTATTGGGTGTATGATGTAAAGTCAGAGCAGTCTCAAAAGGTAGATACTGGTTTTGCGTTTGTGGCTGCTATGGATCATGAACGATATTTTCTGAGCTTTGACAGAAAGGAAAGGAATGCCTACGTCAGTTCTGTTTCTTGGTTTGACATTTATTTGTATGACCGCTATAGTAAAACTTCAAAAAAGATACTCTCTCAGATCTCCAACCTTGTAGTTAGCCGACAGGGTAAATATATAGTGGGATTCAGTGAAGAAGAAAAGCGATGGATTCTGTATAATACTTTACTATCCGGAAAAATGACGATTGAAAACCCTCATATTGGGAGGCCAACTTTTAGCGATGACAATCATTATGTTTTTTTTGAGAGCGAGAGTGGAATATACAGGCTTAATGTACGGACGAAAAATCTGGAACAACTGCCCTTAACAGCGAATAAAAAAATTGCTATTCTCAATGTCAAAGAAGATGTGATCTATGGCACGTTAGGCGCAGATTTTAGAATCCGCAGCATTAATGCCAGGAAGCCTATTATCCTTGAGCAGTATGATCAAAACAACAATGAAACATCATATGCTCAATGGTTTCAGAATAAAATAAAAGTACTTCTTCCGTCTACTAAAAATAGGGTAAGTGATTTCAAAATAAATCTCCTGAGCCAGGCGGTTTTCAGTCTGGAAGAGAATTTTAACAGCCCTCAGGCAATTTATCAATATCATAGCGGTCATAAGAAAGAAGTGTATCAAAGCAATAGGCATGATCATGAGATCACTATGGCCAGGCAGGAAACACTTTCATACAAGAATAGTTTGGGAGTACAAATCAAAGGTGTATTGTATTATCCACTTAACTTTGATGCCCGAAAGAAATATCCCCTGATTTTGTCGATCTATGAAGTTCAGAATAAAAGTGCATCGGTATATCCCTATCCTTATTTTTCGGGAATAGGAATTAATATCCGGTCACTCATTGATAATGGCTATTTTGTTTTTCTTCCCGATGTGGTTTTGGATAGCCGGGGACCTGGGTTCGCTGCATTGGATTGTGTGCATTCAGGATTGGATGTCCTAAAAGGATATGCCAATATTGACAGCAATAGAGTAGGACTGATGGGGCATTCCTTTGGCGGGTTCGGCACCAGTTTTATAGCGACCCATTCCCATCGTTTTGCGGCCTATATATCTGGAGCAGCCGTTACCGATCTTGTTAAATTTTATTTTTCCTTCAGTCAGGAAAGAAAGCTTCCCAATTACCCCCGCTTTGAAAATGGGCAGTTTGATATGAAGGTGCCGTTTTCTAAGAATAAAATGCTTTACTATGATAACAGCCCTATTGCCAATGTAGAGAAAGCTAATAAGCCGATCCTTCTGTGGACAGGACTGAAAGATGGAAATGTCCCTTATACTCATACCGAAGAATTGTATACGGGTTTGCTGCGAAATCAAAAAAAGGCGGTGGTACTGTATTATAAAAATCAGGATCATGACCTGGCAAAAAACAGTGTGGAGAGCATAGATCTGCATTTAAGAATCCTGGAATGGTGGGATTACTTTTTGAAAGATAAAAAAGATATTCCCTGGATTGATAAAGAAATGAAAAAGGATGCCCTGTAAGGCATCCTCTTTTTTTACTGTGGAATTTCTCTGAGAACATTATCGCAGAAAGTTTCTGAGACCTGTTCTTTCAGCTGGGTGCCGTCTGATAGTTCACAGATCGGTCCTGTCGGAATGTCACTACAGTTTTTACCTGCTTGCTCACAAGTGAAATTTCCATTACCATCCGGAACCATAACGTATCCCGGTACAATAGCTTTGTTTGTCTGATTTGCCATCTTAGTGGCAAATGCTGTTCCTGTTCCTAGTACCACTAGTAAAGCAGGGAAAAGGATTTTTTTCATAGAATGAAATATTTAGTGCTGCCTACTCTGTTGATCGGTTTTCGGCTTCCCCGATTTAATATATTGAGATAATGCTTTTGTCATTTTATATTGGGTGAGTTCATTATTATGGATGGTGTATAGATATTTTTCGGTTACAATGATATCATTGAGTGTATGATCATCTTTCTTGAAAATATAGATGCTGCCTACATAGCTTTGGGAATCAATGTCGTAGACATCCAATACATCTGATTTTTTCCAGGCTTTTCTCGATTCGTGTCTGCCCATCAGGTTGGATTGAACGAAAAGTAAATTTTTGTACACCACGGATCTGATATTGACCTTTAGTGCTGGTGCTTTCATCTTGTAAGTGCCGTCAGAAAGTTTTGTTGTTTTAATCTGGACAGTTTTTACGGTATCAATAGTTTTTAGAAATTTTTGCACCTGCATACTGCTGTTCATGACAATTGCCTGATTTCTGTAAGTATATGTATATAATAGTTTTTTCGTATGCGATTCGTAGGCCATGCTTCCGTCGACGTCAAACAGACCATCGGTCTGTTTCTTTAAAACAGTTGTTTTTAATTGTAATTTCTCAGGACTGTCAATATCAAGTAATCCCAGAACCAGGTGATTGCTTGGACGTATCTGTGTCCTAATGGCAAAACGGGAAGAGTCAATGACCTTGAGATCATTAAAATAAGCATCTTTGTAACTTATTCTTATAGTAGATTTGGTCCCAAGTTTACCTTTAAATAAGATAGGTACCGACCCGTCATAAATATAGAAATGATTGTCAGATACTATTTGCCTGATATTTTTATAAGGATGATCTGTTTCTATTCGGGCAGAGGTAATCGTTTTTTGGTGCATTGAAGAGTCCATTGTGAGGAGCTGTTGCGGATATTTCTGGTTAGACAGATAAATGTTATGATCATCAAACCCAGCAAAATAATAGAAACTATTCTCCAAACGTACTGATTGATGCTCGATGACAGGGTGCTTGATAAACCGCCTTGTAAAATTATTTTCTTTTTTAATTACATGCTCCGAAGAAAGAAACATACCAATGATTAAAATAATGCTCAGTATGATTGATGTTGATACCGTTATAGTAGTTTTTGATTTCTGGACAGGAATCTTTTTTTCCATTAAGAATAAGGCAATAATTATAAGTAATACACATATTACATTAAAAGCTAAATGTTCAGTCCAGCCCAGTTTTTCGAGAATTCCTCCACAGGAACAGGGAACAAAGTCACTATAGTTGAGAATGATGAAAATATAGGTTGTAAATGCTGACATTAAAAAAAGTGAGAGATATAAGCCTGATCGTCTGCAGATGGGAACCAACAGTAAGATGGAAGCAATCCATTCTATCATAATGACGCCGTAAGAAACAAAACCTGCATAAGCGCTGAGAAGTGGTGATTGTGCTAATTGAATCTGAAATCTTTCAAATTCAAAAAGTTTACTTACACTCGCGTACACCAATAATACAATAAAAAAGTAACTTACAATAGTAGGGAATATGTTGGAAAAATTTTTCATGCTTTGTTGTCATTATGTTTAACAGATTTGAACCAGTCTCCATTTGATTTTCCATCCGCAATATTCAGGCATCGGTTCACCCTTAAAGAGGGTCACAGTTGTTTTGAAATTCCCCATACTTTCCCAGATGCCACTCTTTGGACATGGTAAGCCTGTAACAACTGATATGGAGATATGGGGAATCATATTTTTTGTTTTTAATCCTGAATAAGCCGCCAATTATCACCGTCTCTGACAGGAGGATCTTTTGTTCCAGGATCTTCAATGACTTCTATGGATTTAGCAGAATCCTGTTTCATTACTACGCCATTTATTATGGGCTCTGATCTTTCAATATATTCACTATTTGAAATCATATCTTCATCTCGATGGGTGCAGCTTTGTAGACAAACTGCTGCGATGATTATGCTTAAAAATGGGATAAACTTTTTCATTTTGATAATTTTAATTGGGTTATCCCGGCCGGATTATATTAGAATTCTGATGTCAAAATTATCCGGCTTATGAGCTAAAAAAAACTGTTATATGGCTCTATTTTAAAATTGTTACGTCTCAATTTTAAAATTACTACATGCGGGTATCAGAGTTTAAGTGGCTGTATTTGCATGTTTTACAGGGTTTTTATGTTTCTGTTATTTAATTCATTGAAATTTGATTTATTTAAAACATAAATGTTTATTTTTGAGATGGTGAGGTTCTAAATATCAGTCTATGAAAAAGTTTTATTGCTTTCTCATCTTATTTCCTGTTTTTTCACAATTTTTATTTTCACAAAAGAAGGAGGAAAAAACTTTCAGTGAAATTAGAAAGCATTATGAAAAAATGGCAATAGATGACATTCATGCAATGCCTTATGTAAAACTGTACATTGAGAAAGCAAAAAGCGAAAATAATTTTCCAAAGCTGATTCAAGGGTATAGAGATGCAAGACAGTTTGATTATAAAAACAAGATGAAGTATGCTGACAGCGCACTTACTGTCAGTTTGCGCCATGGAAGCCAAGATGACATCAGTAAAGAATATTTAAGCAAGGGAATCATCTATTATTTTTATCAAAAAAAATTTAAGCTGGCTTTAAATGAATACATTAAAGCATATACGCATTCAAAAGGCTCAAAAGATGAGTACCATAGGTATAAAGTCCTTTACCATTTAGGAATTGTAAAAAGTCATTTGGGCTATTATGATGACGCTATGAAGCATTTTCTTGAATGTACTTCATTTTACAGGTCAAAGCTGAATGAAAACCATCATGAAAATGAACAGTTTAACTATGAGAAGGCGTATCTCAACTGCTTACATCAATTGACTGTCCTCAACAGATATCTGCATCATTTTGCCAAGAGTGATAGTTTAAGCAATTTAGGTTATCGGCTAACTGCCAATAATAATGATTTTGTGCTTGAAAAAAGCTATTTCCTAAAATGCATCGGAATTTCCAGATTTCATCATAAAGATTATGTTGGTGCTCAGGATCACTTGCAAAAATCTTTACCCAATATTCTAAAGAGAAATGATTTCGCCTGGGCTTCTGTAGTATATTATTATCTGGGTAAAACGTATGAAGCACAGGATAATATAAATAGGGCTGTAGGATGTTATAACAAAATAGACTCTATTTTCAATAAACATGATTTTATACTTCCAGAGGTCTATAAGAGTTATCACTATCTTATGGATCATTATAAAGATAAGGACGTCGAAAAGCAACTGTACTATACCAATCAGCTTTTAAAAGCTGACAGTTTAATCAGTAAAGACTTTCCTTATTTATCTTTGAAACTTCATAAAGATTTTGACCGACGTACACTGATGGATGCAAAAGAAGAAATCGAGAGATCCAGTACTAAAAAAATAATATTGGCTCAGATACTGATTGCTTCAGGAAGTGTAGTTCTTGGTTTTTTTGTAGTCCGGTATCGAAGAGATCAAAAGATAAAAAAACAATATCAGCTTCTTCAAAAGAGAATTGCTGAAGGAAAATATAATATGAATGATATTTTAAGAGAAGAAATGATAGAACTGCCTGTAAGAAAGACTTCTCTTACCCCGGAAATGGCCTTAGAAATAAAAGAAAAACTTCAGAAGTTCGAGCAGGAGCAACATTTCAAAAAGAAAGGAATTACGCAGAAAAGTATTGCTTTAAAGCTGGGAACCAATTCCCACTATCTTTCGGTTTACATCAATGAACAAAAAGGGATGAATTTTAATAAATACATGGCTGAACTGAGAATCAATTATATCACTAACCTACTTAATACCAACAGTAAATATTTAAATTATACTATCGAGGCTCTGGCTGATGAATGCGGTATAGCGGCACGCCAGAACTTTTCAAATCTGTTCTTTGATATCAATGGGATCAGACCTACTGATTATATAAAGAATCGGAAAAAGGAGCTGGGTATTAGTTGATTAAGTCGTGCTTTAGGTAATTTTTGTAAATTCCTTAAAAAAGGACATGGTAACAAAAACTATTTTTAAAAGAACTTCGAAGTTATTGGAGGATCTGGACCTAAAGATTAACGAAGTCAATGCTGACGGAAATGATCTGATCAAAATTTCAGAAAAGGCATTACTTATTATTGATGAGTCGATTAGGAAATTAAAACTTCTGGTTTCCAACCATCATTTTGATCATATTGCTGAAGAAGTATTGTTTTTTAAAAAACTTAAACCACAGTTTATCTCAAAATTTATTTATTATTCTGCAGTACTGGATATTGAATCTCATAAACCGGTTGCCGGAAATAAGACCTTAAAAAAATATTATGAAGCAGAACAGGAAAAATTGAAAGACTTTTATTTAGAGCATTCTGAATTTTACAGTTACTATAAACGGGAAGCAACCTATCTTGATCATAAAATATTTGTTCGTAATTCCTACGACCTAAAAATGAAACTATCATCCGGTTTTTATAATTATGATACGAGTTTTACAACTTCCCACGATCATATGATCGCCAGATTTATTTCCAATGAGCAATTCGATCAGTATTTAAAGAAGCAAATCGGAAATTCGAATGATACCTTTACCACAAAAGTATTTTCTCCTTTGAGCTGGTCGGGATCAAAGGTCGGACTTATAGAGCTTATCTATGCGCTCTACCAGATGCGTTGTTTTAACGGTGGTAATATAGAGTTAAGCGAAGTGATAAAATTTACAGAAAAATCATTGGATTGCGATTTAGGTAACTTTCATAAAACCATTTTTGAAATCCGTAACCGAAAACAGGGGCCAACCAAATTCCTTCAATTGGTGAGTGATAATTTGAATCAATATTTTTTAACCAGTGATGCTGAGTAACATAAAAAAAAATAGAAACCTCAAATCGTATGGTATTTGAGGTTTCATTCTTTAATCCGATTTCAATAAATGCTGCAAACCAGGATCGGTTTTTATCCGATCCATTTCATCTGTGATGATATTGAGAATATCTGACTTAATTTCTCTGTAATTATCCTGAATCTGCCTGGTCATAGAATCATTGCCGTCCTCATCAATAAAGGACCGAATCGGTGGTATCTGCTGAAAGCTTTTCATTTCTTCAGAAAGCTTAACACTGTCTACAATAATCTCGGAATGAAAAATCTTCTGCTGAATCCTTTCATTAAAGTTATCAGATACAGCACCGACAAAAAATCCCTGGGTCAGGGTAGAGATCTTCGAAGCAGGAATCAAACTGTCCAATTGAGTAGAAATAGAGGTGGACGTATCATTCCTATTGATAGATATACTCTGTCTTTTTTGCAGTATTTTTCCAAAACGTTCAGATAAGGTTTTGGCTGTTTCCCCAACCACCTGACCGCTGAAAATATTGCCGACCGTATTCTGAATGACTTTACTTTCCTTATCTCCATAGTCTCTTGTCAATTGAGAAAAATCCTGGAATCCGAGACATACGGAAACTCTATTACTTCTTGCGGTAGCAATTAAATTATCCAGTCCTCTAAAATAAATGGTAGGCAACTCATCAATAATCACTGAACTCTTCAATTGCCCTTTTTTATTAATTAACTTAACAATTCTTGAATTGTATAGCCCAAGAGCAGCAGAATAAATGTTCTGACGATCAGGATTATTTCCGACACAAAGAATTTTAGGCTCATTGGGGTTATTGATGTCCAAAGAAAAATCGTCTCCGGTCATTACCCAGTATAATTGCGGTGAGATCATTCTTGACAAAGGAATCTTTGCGGAAGCGATTTGTCCTTGCAATTGATCCTGGGCACCCCCTTGCCATGCATCCATAAAAGGAGATAGGTAGTTCTCTAACTCAGAATAAGAGGTTAATATCGTAAATACCTCTTCATATTTTTTGTTAAGCAGTTCAATAGCATGTGGAAAAGTGCAGTATTTGCCGTTCTTATACATCTTAAGAAACCATATGATGGCAGCTAGCAGTATGATAGGGCTCTCAACAAAGAAATCGCCCTGTTTTTGTATCCAGCTTCTGTTAAGGTTTAACATAATGGTGTAGGCAGCTTCGTATGCATCCGATATATCTGTCATAAAATCGGGATTTAGGGGATTGCATCGATGACTTTTTCTTGGGTCGTCAAAGTTGATGATGTAGAATTTCGGCTTCACGGTATAAGCATCAGAATGATTGAGAAGATGGTTGTAAGCAATAGTAGACAAATCATCGAATTTAAAATCATAGATATATATGGAAAATCCTTTTTCAATATGTTGCCTTATATAGTTGTTGACAACAGCATAGGATTTTCCTGAGCCTGGAGTTCCTAAGACAATTGTGGCACGAAAAGGATTCACCACATTAATCCATCCCTGATGCCACTTCCCATGATAATAGAATTGTGTAGGAAGGTTAACGGAGTATTCATTATAGAGTAATCGGGTTTCCTGCTGAAAGCTTTCATTCTCATTGTTAAAAACATCGGTCATTAAGTTTGTTTTGAGTAAACGGCCTATCCAGATTCCTGCCTGCATCAGGAAGATGTAACCGGAACCGGTAGATAGAATATAAAGTACAGGAGTAAAGCTGCTGGCAAATTGTAAAAGGATTGCGTTTAGAAAGAATAAGACAAAACCAATAGAAAAAACAATACTAATTTTTTTCCAAGTGATTTTCTCATTTTTTACACCTTTTGTACCCAGACAACTTAAAGTCAGTAAAACTATTGCGAACAGCTTAGAATAAATAGGCTGAGAAAAAAGGCTTGCGGTCTTATTAAAATTATAAAGAACCTTATTGATAAGTTCCAGTGTCCATTGCTGCTGTGCAAAAAATCCATAACAAAACCAGTACAGATGCATTAGTACCATCATAATACTGACCGCTCGCATAAATGCCATGATTTTGGCAAGTCCTCTTAAATCGTCTTCACCCTGCATATCAATTTTAGAAGCATAAATAACTGATTATGCATTCTCAAAAATGAATATGGCGTTTCTAGCATCAATTGGCTGACTATGGCTCTGGGAGTATAATTATATAGATAGTTTATCAAAAGAATATTATTTTTTTCTTCTTTTTCTTGGTCTCTTTTTCATTTGTGATTCAAAAATTTGTTCCTCCTGATCCTCATGAGGACCTGAAGACAATAAACCGCTAAAAAATCCGTCAAATAGTGCGTAGCTGTTATTGCTAAAGAAATGTTCTGAAGATTTTTCAAGCGATATATCATTATTAGAACTATAATATGAACTGGTTTCAGGCTTTGTTTCTACCTCATTCCATAGTTTTTGGAATGCGTTAGCTGAAAGCTCTCTACTTAGCTGTGAACCATTCCAAACAGATCTGGAGTTATGGTCTATGAATGTAATTCCGTAGATTCTTTCATCATCATTCTTTCGTATGACCGTAGCGATCCCCTGTTCAAGCAGTTGCTTTTTAAACGCAGTTTCAGTTCTGCTGGTACTCATTGCTGTTTCAATAGTTGTTTTAAGAATGAATTTTGAAGGATCATTTTTCATTTTCACTTTTGACTTCTCAATAAGCACCTGAATATTTTCTACTCCTGCATGCCTACCAAAAAGGGATGATTTAAAAGGGCTGCTTACTTTTTTCCCATTTTTATCTGTAGCAAAATAGACCATTCCTTTTCTCATTTTACCATGAAGCTCTCCGCTGATTTCTTCAACGGAGATATTGAATTGAGAGAGTAAAGCATTATAAGCACCTATGCTTGGAAAGTTGTAGGTTTGAGCTATATGTCGTAGTATCGAGGATAATTGTGTTTTGATATTTCCTTTAGTATAATCTACAGGTTTAAAAATAGAGTTTTGATTTAAATTTCTATTCTCACCAGCAACTTTCAGGTTGTATTTTTTTTCCAATTTCCTGCAGGCTTCCATTGATCGCGGGTGATCATATCGATCTGATATTTTCTTCCCATCGATCTGGACACAGGTGGTCACAATATGAATGTGAGTCCTGTCAATATCCGTATGTTTAAAAACGACATAGGGTTGGTTGCCATAACCCATTTCCTGCATATATTGCTGAGCCATTTCCCGATAATCTTCGTCATTAACCTTATCTTCAGGATCAGGATTAAGTGAGAAATGTCTTACCGGTTTTTCAGTTTTGTTATTGGCAATCAAGTAGGGTTCAAAGTACTGATGAAAAAATTTAACTGAATAAGGTCGATCCCACAAATCAGGAATCTTATTAGTAAATAAAACCGTTCCTTTTTCGTTGTCCACCTTCTGTTGATTGTAGGTAAGAGCACCCCATAGGTTTTCACCTTTTCCAATTTTAGCGATCATTTTTCGGAAATTTTTTGAATATGGTTTTGTTCAAATTCTTTGGTGAGTTCTATAACCTGCTTACAAATTAAAGCTAGTTCTCTGGTATGATTTTCCAGTTTAAAGAGATAGAAAGAAGCTTTTTTCTCAGTAAAGTTTTGGTATAAAATTTTTACTATCTGATTATAATTGTTTCCAATCGACTGGAATTGGTAGAAGAATTTAGAGAGTTGACTATGATAATCTATTGTTGAAATATCCACTTTTACAATTTTTAATTCTTTCTGAAACAAAATTGTTGTAATAAATTTCGCTTTGCTGTTCATTCCTGAGTCCTCATATAAATTTAAAAACTTTATATTTTCCTCATCCGTAAGTCTAAATACATACCTGTTTTTACTTGGATTCATCTTGGGCTTACGCCCGCCTTTGCTTTTTTTATTTGCATCCATAGCATTTAATTTAATATTAGTAAAATCACGACTTTGGAGTGGTTTTTAAAGCCCCAGCCAGGGCAAGTTGTTTTGAGGCACGAAAAAAGTTATGAGGCACTCAAAACATAACTTGCTCCTTTCGGGTGAAAGGAAATTCCAGTAATAAAGGCGATGTTATACTGATCGCGTTCATAAAGTTCAATTTCCCAGGACCTCCTTAGTCTTCTGAAACAAAGTAAACCACAATCATTTGTAGGGACAACATTAGAAAGAAAGTCAAATACAGTCACTTAAAGCCAAAAACGACCATTAGAAATGTTTTAAAAAAGAAATACTATTTATTTGTATCAGATTGAGGGCGGGATTTCCTGACTGCAGATCTGATAGAAATCCTGAATAGTGGAAATCCAGCATGCCAGCCTTCCGGAATTCCAGCCGTCAAGATAGTCTCTGTGAAAGATAGTCTTCCGGAAAGCAATTTTTCAGTATTGCAGGATGAATGGCATTCAATGAGAACTGATTGAAATCAATAAAGCTTTCAGTAATTCCGGCCGATAGTACTGAAAGGAGTACGGGGAACCTGATATATGTATTGCCCAGGGGCTGTCGATCAGTCTTTCTTCACAATTATGTATAACCAAAATTAAGCAAAATGAAAACAAAAAAACAACCTAACATTATTGCATTTTCCACTCAAAAAGGGGGAGTGGGAAAAAGCACATTTACAACACTTATCGCAAGTATTCTTCATTATCGGATGGGTTATCAGGTTGCTGTCTTTGATTGTGACTTTCCGCAATACAGTTTACTCCAGATGAGACAGCGGGATTTAAAAACGGTGATGCAGAATGAGATTTTAAAAAAGATGGCTCACAAACAATTTACGAGTATTAATAAAAAAGCGTATCCCATTTTTCAGAGTAAAGCCGACCAAGTTTTAGAGGATATAGATGCTTATGTTAATGGATCTGAAACAATTCCTGATATTATATTTTTAGATCTACCGGGAACTGTGAATACCGCCGGTATTTTAAAAACTTTGACAAAAGTCCATTATATTTTTTCTCCTATTACTGCGGATCGTGTTGTGCTTGAAAGTACGTTAAGTTTCACCGATGTTCTAACCAATGTGTTGATGAAAGAAACTCAAACTGGAATCCGGGCTGTAAATCTTTTCTGGAATCAGGTGGATGGAAGAGAACGGACGTTGCTCTACAAGAACTACAGTAAAGTGATTTCAGATTTAGGATTGCCACTTATGGAAACAAGCATTACAGACAGTAAAAGATTTAGAAAGGAAGGGGAGGCTATTACAAAGACTGTTTTCCGATCGACTTTACTGCCT
The DNA here is from genome assembly GCF_036362765.1 of Chryseobacterium sp. CP-77. NCBI lineage: Bacteria > Pseudomonadati > Bacteroidota > Flavobacteriia > Flavobacteriales > Weeksellaceae > Chryseobacterium > Chryseobacterium sp. CP-77. Next base: position 1,669,107 of record NZ_CP143637.1, on the reverse strand, counting down.
GCAGATCCTAAATTGTTAGCTCAATGCAGGCTGGATCAATTTGTAGAAGAATTTTTAAGAATTGTAAAACTGTAAAAGTATGGAACAGGATAATAACAATAAAGAGAGCGGTATCGATGAACAATATCTGATGTCCATTATGGCAGGAAGTCCGAAGAAAGAAGTTGCTGTACAAAATGCAGATCCCCAAAAGGAGAAAGCTGTAACGAAAAATAAGTTGAAGACTAAGAAATTTTCAGATATAAGCTATATGGAGCAGTTTCTTACTCATCATACAATGACTAAGCGAGGTGATAAAAGTATCTATATCCGTCCTGAATATCACGAACGCCTCTCACGCATTATTCAAATCATCGCAGATGATCAGATTTCTCTGTATGCTTATCTGGATAATATACTGGCGTATCATTTCGAAATGTTTGAAAAGGAAATTACTGATGATTTCAATAAAAAATACCGTCCCATCTTTTAATCTATCATCTTATGGAACAAATGATCATCATCGGCTTATTAGTCATTCTTGTTTTAGTTCTTGTAGACAAAAAAAATTCAATCAATATCCGTGGAAAAGATAATGTTACTAAAACTAAGAATTTACCATCTATTATGGGTGATACAAAACAAAGAGAAAGACAAGCATCGCCAATCGAATCCAATGCGAGACAAGATGAATCTAATTTAACAGCACAGGATAATTTTGAATCAGAAACCGAAGACGAATATGACAATGTTGCCTGGGCTAAAAATCTCGATGATATTTTAGTCAGAAACGATGAGTTGGAGCAGGAGAATGAAGATTGGAAATATGAGGACTCTAATATCGAAAGCGGGTTTGCTACAGGGGTTACCTTTCAGGAATTGAGTACTGCGGGTCAGCTGTTACAGCGGAAAATGCTGGAACCTGATTTAGAGCAGCAAGCAGTTGCTATAATTCAAAAAATTCAGGGAACCGAGCTTTTTGATCTTTTGGAGAATTCGTTGGGGGAGGCTTCGAAGCGTGTTTCAAATTTGTTAAGTCAGAGCATTTCGAATGATGTTGAAGGCATATCTTCCAGTTACAAAGATGGTGTTGAAGGTTTCGATATTGGGGAGTTTGTTTAGGCAAATTCCCCTTTTGCTATTAATAAATTTCAACTAAGATCTGCTATCAAACAATTCATGCAGTTTTTTCTGCAGAACCTTTTTGTCTGGAAGCTGCGTTTTGTATTCAGAGACCATTGTCGGAGAAAGGCTTCTACTCAGAGCATATTCTACTACTTCGCTGTCTTTGTCTTTACAAAGCAGTACGCCGATGCTTGGATTTTCGTTCTGACGTTTAACATCCCTGTCCAGCGCTTCCAGATAAAAGTTAAGCTGACCCAGATGTTCGGGTTTGAATTTATCTGCTTTCAGTTCGAAAGCGACAAGGCATTGCAGCCCTCTGTGGAAGAATAAAAGATCGATATAAAAATCAGAATTGCCGACCTGTACTTTATATTCTTCGCTGATAAAAAGAAAATCACGTCCTAACTCCAGGATAAAATTTTTCATCTGCTCAATTAGACCTTTTTGGAGATCATTTTCATTGAATGTTTCAGGAAGATTTAAAAAGTCAAATACGTAGCTGTCTTTAAATGTATTGACTATATCAGCGTTAGTTTCTTTCAACACTGTTGAGAGTTTTGAATTTCCGATCATCGTTCTTTCAAAAAGGCTGCTTGATATCTGTCTCTCCAATTCCCGGAAGCTATAATTTTCCTGTTTGGTCAACTTGATATAAAATTCCCTTTCCTCGATTGATTTACATCTGGAGAATATGGACAGATTATGAGACCAGCTGATTTCTCTCAACAGTGTTGAGATTTTTGGAAATTCCTTGTAAGACTCATAAAACTGCTTCATTCTCCAAAGATTCTTATCCGAAAAACCTTTTAGTTCAGGTTCATGAGTCTGGATAAACTGAGAAAGTTCTTTAACCACAGATTGTCCCCATTCACTCAGCTCTACCTTTTTGCTGATATACTCACCAATATTCCAGTATAGATCGATGAGTTCCTCATTGACTTTTCTTATCGCATTGTTACGAGACTGTTTGATGAGCTCAATAATATCTGTGAACCTTTTATCCATGATTTCTCTTTTTTGAAATTACTTACAAATTTACAATTAATTATACAGGAATTCTGACTGGCGCACGGTTCTTTAACAGCCAAAAGATTCCATCCAATGCCATTCCTGTTACTGAGTACCTAGACTCGGACATCTTTGTCATCAAGCCCGTAAAGTGCGGGTTTCATAATCAAAAAATCTGTTCATTATGAAAAAACAAAGAAAAAAATTGCTGTATGCTGTTTTAACATTCGTAACAATTAATTTGGTATTCGGCCAAGGCAATGGTTCAGCTGGAATCAATGAGGCCACACAGATGGTCACTTCTTATTTTGAACCCGCTACGCAATTAATTTACGCCATCGGTGCAGTCGTCGGACTCATCGGAGGCGTAAAAGTCTATAACAAGTTCAGCAGCGGAGATCCTGATACCAGTAAAACTGCTGCCAGCTGGTTCGGTGCGTGTATTTTCTTAATTGTTGCAGCGACAATTCTTCGCTCATTCTTCCTTTAAATGACGGTTATGAATATCTATCATATCAATAAAGGAATAGGACGGACGGTAGAGTTCAAGGGACTTAAAGCGCAATACCTCTTTATCTTCAGTGGAGGGCTCTTAGCAATATTGATCTGCGTCATGGTTATGTATATGGCAGGCGTCAATACCTATTTGTGTTTAATTCTCGGAGGAATTAGTGGTGGACTTCTTACCGGGCAGACTTTTGCACTGAATGGAAAATACGGGCAACATGGTCTGATGAAAATGGGTGCTCAAAAAAAGCATCCAAAATACATCATCAGTCGAAAGAGTATTTATCGGTATTTGAAATCTAACCATAAAAGAACAGACATATGAGAAATTCTTCCAAAGCAGCAACCTTGGAAAGCAAATTTCCATTGTTAGCGATTGAAAATAATTGTATCATTTCAAAAGACGCTGATGTTACGGTTTGCTTTAAGGTCAGACTCCCTGAACTGTTTACCGTTGCTTCCGCTGAGTATGAAGCCATGCATTCCGTTTGGTTTAAAGCGATTAAAACATTACCGGATTTCACCATCGTTCACAAACAGGACTGGTTTATCAAAGAAAACTACAATCCTGATTTGTCAAAAGACGACCAGAGTTTTCTTTCCAAATCATTTGAAAGACATTTCAATGAGAGACCCTTTTTAAATCATTACTGCTATCTCTTTATAACGAAAACCAGTAAGGAGAGAATGAGGATGCAGAGCAATTTTTCTTCTCTCTGTAAAGGCAAGCTGATTCCAAAAGAGATTAAGGACAAAGAAGTCATCAATCGCTTTCTTGAAGGTGTTGATCAGCTGGAGCGGATAATGAATGATAGTGGTTATATCCATCTGGAAAGGATGACAGAAGATGAGATAGCAGGAACTTCTGAGAGGTCAGGACTACTGGAACAGTATCTGACTCTATCCCGTGAAACCCATCCGTCATTGCAGGACATTAAGTTAGGGTCGGAAGAAATGCGGATTGGTAATAACCGGATTAGTATGCACACCTTATCGGATACTGAGGATTTACCAGGCACAGTCTCATCACATAGTCGGTATGAGAAGTTAAGCACCGACCGCAGTGATTGTCTTCTTTCATTTGCTTCTCCCGTTGGACTTCTGCTCAGTTGCAATCACATTTATAACCAATATCTGTTCATCGACAACAGTGATGAGAATCTTCGCCAGTTTGAAAAATCTGCAAGGAATATGCACTCTTTAGCCAGATATAGTAGAGCCAATCAGATCAATAAGGAATGGATTGAAAAGTATTTAAATGAAGCACATTCATATGGTCTGCAATCTGTTCGTGCTCATTTTAATGTGATGTCATGGTCTGATAATTCTGCTGAGCTCAAACAATTAAAAAATGATACGGGTAGCGCGCTAGCCTTAATGGAATGTAGGCCCCGTCATAATACGACAGATACAGCAACATTATATTGGGCTGGAATTCCCGGTAATGCAGGAGATTTTCCTAGTGAAGAAAGCTTTTACACATTTATTGAACCTGCTTTGTGTTTTTTCACGGAAGAGACCAACTACCAGGATTCACCATCACCTTTTGGGATCAAAATGGCTGACCGCCTGACGGGAAAGCCTATTCATTTGGATATTTCGGATCTGCCGATGAAACAGGGGATTATTACCAATAGAAATAAGTTTATCCTTGGTCCATCGGGCAGTGGTAAATCATTCTTCACCAACCATATGGTGCGACAGTATTATGAGCAGGGAGCGCATGTCCTTCTTGTAGATACCGGAAATTCCTATCAGGGATTATGTGAACTCATTAAAGGAAAGACCAAAGGAGAGGACGGGGTTTATTTTACTTATACCGAGGACAATCCTATCGCTTTCAATCCATTCTATACTGATGACGGCGTTTTTGACATTGAAAAAAGGGAGAGTATAAAAACCTTGATTCTGACTCTTTGGAAAAGAGACGATGAACCACCAACCCGTTCAGAGGAAGTGGCACTCTCCAATGCAGTCAGCGGATATATCGAAAGAATTAAAACCGATGACCAGCATCCTTCTTTCGATGGATTCTATGCGTATGTCAAAGATGATTATCAGAAAATATTGGAGCAAAAGAAAGTCAGGGAAAAAGACTTTGATATTGCCAACTTTCTCAATGTGCTGGAACCTTACTATAGAGGAGGAGAGTATGACTATCTGCTCAATTCAGAGAAGCAGCTGGACTTATTATCCAAGCGTTTTATTGTCTTTGAAATCGATGCTATTAAAGATCATAAAATTCTATTTCCTATTGTAACCATTATCATAATGGAGGTCTTTATCAATAAGATGCGAAGACTCAAAGGAATCAGAAAACTCATCCTCATCGAAGAAGCCTGGAAAGCCATTGCCAAGGAGGGGATGGCTGAGTATATCAAGTACCTGTTCAAGACCGTCAGGAAATTTTTCGGAGAAGCCATTGTAGTAACTCAGGAAGTCGATGATATCATTCAGTCACCGATTGTGAAAGAAAGTATCATTAATAATTCGGATTGTAAGATTCTTCTTGACCAAAGAAAGTACATGAACAAGTTTGATGATATTCAGGCGATGCTGGGATTGACTGATAAAGAAAAGTCCCAGGTGATGTCGATCAATATGAACAACGATCCGAGAAGGCTGTACAAGGAGGTCTGGATTGGACTGGGTGGAACGCACTCTGCAGTCTATGCCACTGAAGTTTCAACAGAAGAGTATCTAGCTTATACCACTGAAGAAACGGAAAAGATGGAGGTCATGAATCTTGCATCGAAACTTGACGGCAATGTAGAACAGGCCATCAAGAGAATTTCTCTTAAGAGGATAAAATCGAAAACAAAAGAAAATTAAATCATTTAAAAATGTACAACAATGAAAAATTTAATCATTAAAACCTTAATGGTAGCATTTTTTGCTGCCGTAACCTATACAAAAGCACAATTTGTCGTAACAGACCCCGCAAACCTGGCTTCGGGAATTTTGAACTCAGCCAATGAAATTGTACAGACTTCATCGACAGTATCCAATGTCGTAAAAAACTTCAATGAAGTTAAGAAAGTGTATGAACAGGGTAAGGAGTATTATGACCAGCTCAAAGCCATCAATAATCTGGTCAAAGATGCCAGAAAGGTTCAGCAGACGGTTCTTTTGGTAGGTGATGTTTCTGAGATGTATGTGAATAATTTCGGTAAAATGCTGAATGACCCCAACTTTAATGCTCAGGAATTAGCTTCTATTGCCAATGGTTATTCTGCACTTCTTACCGAGAGTACGGAGCTATTGAAAGAACTCAAAGAGATCATCACTTCTAACGGTCTTTCTCTGAATGATAAAGAAAGGATGGATGTTGTTGACCGGGTGTTTAAAGAGGTCAAAGCGTATCATAATCTGGTAAGATACTACACCAATAAGAATATTTCTGTCAGCTATCTGAGAGCAAAAAAACAGAACAACACCCAAAGAGTATTGAATCTTTACGGAACCTCCAATCAAAAATACTGGTAAGATGGAACCCAACAACTTACACGAAGTACTTCGTTCCGTTTATGAGGAAATGATGCCGATGTGCGCCGATATGGCTGCTGTGGCAAAAGGAGTCGCAGGATTAGGTGCTTTATTCTGTGTAGCACTAAAAGTCTGGCAGTCATTGAGCCGTGCAGAACCTATTGATTTGTTTCCCATGCTGAGACCTTTTGCCATAGGCATCTGCATTATGTTTTTTACCACATTGGTTTTAGGAAGTCTTAATGGGATAATGAGTCCGATTGTTCAGGGGAGCCATTCGATGCTGGAAAATCAAGTGTTGGATATGAATGAACTGCAGCAGAAAAAGGATCTTTTGGAGCGTGAGGCGATGCTCAGGAATCCGGAGATGGCTTACCTTATTTCAAATGAAGAATTTGATAAAAAGCTGGAAGAGCTCGGATGGTCACCATCGGATTTGGTCACGATGTCCGGAATGTATATTGAAAGAGAAATGTTTGCCATCAAGAAGGATATCAGAGATGGTTTCCGGGAGTTTCTTGAAATATTATTTCAATCGGCAGCCTTAGTTATTGATACCATCAGAACATTCTTTCTAATTGTCCTTTCAATATTAGGACCTATCGCATTTGCCATTTCCGCATGGGATGGATTTCAGACCACTTTAAGTCAATGGCTGACAAGATATGTAAGTGTTTACCTATGGTTACCTGTTGCCGATATTTTCAGTGCCATTCTTGCAAAGATACAAACCTTGATCTTGGAACGGGATATTGAAATGCTCGCAGATCCAACCTTTATTCCTGATACCTCCAATACAGTTTATATCGTCTACATGGTGATTGGCATCATAGGCTATTTTACCGTACCAACGGTTACAGGCTGGGTGATTCAAGCAGGAGGAGCAGGTAATTTCATGCGCAATGTTAATCAGACTGCCACGAAGTCGGGCAATGTTGCGGGAGCAGCATTAGGTTCGGCTACAGGTAATATTTCAGGAAGATTATTAAAATAAAAAATAGAGTTATATGGAATTTAAAACTTTAAGAAATATTGAGAGCAGCTTCAAGCAGATCCGTTTGTTTACGTTTGTTTTTGCAATGTTGTGTTTTGGAGTGGTAGGAGTAGTTGTCTTTAAATCCTACCAGTTTGCCGAACAGCAGCGTCAGAAGATCTATGTGCTGGACAATGGTAAATCATTAATGTTAGCGCTATCTCAGGATATGTCGATCAACAGACCTGTGGAAGCAAGAGAGCATGTGAGACGATTTCATGAATTGTTCTTCACCATAGCACCTGATAAGAATGCTATTGAAAGTAATGTAAAAAGGGCTTTCAATTTGGCTGATCAATCTGCATTCAATTACTATAAAGACCTTCAGGAAAAAGGCTACTATAACAGAATCATTTCCGGTAATATCCAGCAGAGAGTTGAGGTAGATAGTGTCGTTGCCAACTTTGACACTTACCCTTATGATGTTAAAACATACGCAAGACAGTTTATAATCAGGTCCAGTAATCTTACCATCAGAAATTTAGTGACTAATTGTTCACTGGTTAATTCTGTACGGTCTGACAGCAATCCTCAGGGATTTATCATTGAAAAATTCAACGTGCTTGAAAATAGAGATGTCGAAACTGTTGAACGCTAATAAGACCGATGAAAAAACTAAGAGATACACTCGAAAATTATGTTGTAAAGATTGATAAACACTGGAAATCTCTTCCGGTAGAGCGACAAAAATTCCTGACCAAGGTTTTCTTTAGTGGTTATGCTTTGATAACCGTCATCGTCATTGTCAATATCTGTATTTGTACAGGTCAAAGAAGTAATACCATTTCTATCAATCATATTGACGGCATTTCTAAGAAACCTATCGAAAAAGGATCGACGCATAATGAAATAGTAAACTCATCCACTAAAAAATAGAATATGAAAGATTCAGAGAAAATTAGAGTGACAGAACATGATCTCTCCCAAAATTCTAACGGAGTGAATGATCATCCCAAGGCTCAATGGGAAAGATTAAAGAAACCTTTCATCTACTTTTTGATGGCTGCTGTATGTGCATCTTGCTTTTATCTCATCTTTAAGCCCAAAACCGATCATACCATTATTGAAGAGGCTGGCTTTAATGCAGCTATTCCACAGGCAAAAGACGGTCAATTACAGTCTGATAAGCAAAAGGCTTATGAGCAGCAGTTGTTAGAGCAAAAGAACGAAGAGAAAAGAAATGCTGTAACCACCTTATCCGATTATTGGAATGACCAAAGCGATTCAAATTCTAATAACAATCCATCAACTGTAACGACTGGAAGGAGTATTCTTCAGGAATCTGATCAGAATGCAGTGAACAGTTATCGAAATGCACAGCAAACCTTGAGTTCATTTTATGGTCGGGATGATCAGGAAGTCAATAATTTGAGGAAAGAAATTTCAAGATTAAAGAATGAAGCCATGCAGAACAATGCTGCTCCTGTAGGGCTTGGAATAAATGATCAATTAGAACTGATGGAAAAATCATATCAGATGGCAGCCAAGTATCTTCCAACGACTTCAAAACAGGAAGAAGCAGTACCAAAACAACAGGAGGAAAAGCCAACTGAAAATAAGATAAAGCTGACACTGGCAAGACCATCACATTCGACTATTGTTTCTTCATTATATAGACAGCAATCGGACAGTGCTTTTATTGCGGGTCTGAATCAGAATAGATTTTATGATGGTCAAAATGATTCAGAGAACTTAGTTCAGGCAAAAAACGCAATAAGGGGTGTGGTCTATGAAACTAAGGCTTTGGTCAACGAAAGTACATTATCCATAAGGCTTTCTGAAGCGATGCAACTCGGGCGAACTGAAATTCCATCGGGGAGTTTGCTGATTGCCACAAGTAAATTTCAAGGCGGGCGGCTTCAGTTAAAAATATCTTCCATTCAATATAAGGCTAATGTCTATCCTGTAGAAATCAATGTTTATGACAATGACGGACAATTGGGTTTATACGTTCCGTATTCACCGGAACAAGATGCGGTAAGCGATATTGTAGCTAACATGAGCCAGACTTCCGGTACCAATATTATGATGACCCAATCAGCAGGACAACAGATTGCAGCTGATCTGAGCAGGGGAATACTACAGGGATTGTCGGGCTATTTTCAAAAAAGAGTCAGACAATTGAAAGTAACTGTAAAAGCGGGCCATCAGGTATTACTCTTACCCAAAAATAACTAATCAAAAAATTAAAAAATGAATACACAAAAGAGCCATTATATTCTCATTATGCTATTACTTCTGTTGGCAAGCAAGTTATTTGGTCAGGATTCTGTGACAACTTATATTTCCTTGGAACAGGGAAAATTGGAATCTTTCAAAATGCAGGTCACCTACAGTAAAACAAGCCACGTGATTTTTCCATCACCGATACGATATGTTGATCTAGGGAGTGAACTGTTAGTTGCCAATAAGGCAGAGCCTATCGGAAATGTTCTCCGGATTAAATCGGCTGTGAGAGATTTTGAAGAGGAAACCAATTTTTCGGTCATTACTGAAGATGGAAAATTTTACAATTTTGATGTGTCTTACAGTTCTTATCCAGAAATACTCAGCTATGATTTAGTAAAACTTCAAAGGGGTATTGAACGGCAATATACTACTGATGTATTGTTTGAGGACCTTAAAGGAAGCTCCACTACTCTGACAGAGCTTATTATGGAAAATCTGTACATGAAAAGCAAGAGAACTATTAAACATATTGTTTCAAAAAGTTATGGAATTGAGTTTTCAGTCAGGGCACTCCACGTTAATGAAAGCAAATTTTATTTCACATTGCAAATTGAGAATAAAAGTAATGTGGCGTATAGTATTGAATGGGTCAATTTTAAAATTGTTGACAAGAAGAATTTAAAACGAACGGTAGTTCAGGATAAGATATTAGAAAAGGTTCGTAACTACTTCCCGCAAATGACAGCAGCTGATCATTCAAACATAAAAGGGGTTTATCTGGTGGATCAGTTTACGCTCTTAAAAGATCAGGTGCTGGAAATTGAAATTCTGGAGAAGAATGGGGGAAGGCATCAGAAGGTACAGCTTGAAAATTCAGATCTGATTCGTGCAAGATTGATACATAGTTAAACATAAAAACGAAGTAAGATGAACAAAATATTTTTAGCAATCATCTTAACGATTGCATTGAACAGTAAAACATTTGCTCAACAAATGATTCCTGGGCAAACAGGTATTGAATTTTCTTATTCAGTATTTCCAAAATCTCCTGAAAAGCAAAATTATATGTTAAGTACGGGGCTTGTTTCTTACTCGAAGAATGGTAATTATTTTTTTGGACTGGCAGAATATGGTAGAAAATATTATAAATACACAGGCTGCGATATCCCGATAGATAGTTTCCTGCTGAGTGGTGGGTACAGTTTTTATATTTGGGGAGACTTCATGCGAAATGTCAATCTTAATCTGGGGATCGGAGGTTTTGTTGGTTATGAACAAGTTAACAGGGGCAATGAATTGCTATATGACGGTTCAATGTTAACAGCAACTGATAATTTTATTTATGGGACGAATGGTAAGCTGTCTATTGAAAGCTATCTGACTGAGCATTTAGTTTTCCTGGTCAATGGGCAACTTCGCTTTTTGAAAAATAGCCAAATGGCTCAGTTGAGCTCATTATTCGGTGTTGGAATAAGATATAACTTCTAAAAATAATAAAAAATGAAAAATGTAATTAATATAGTTAAAATACAATTCAAGTGTTTCTTGCTATTATTTGTAATCGGACTATTTGTACAATCATGTGAGAAAGAAGATTTGGAAATTCAGCAGAATTATCCTTTTAAGGTGTCGGTTATGCCTGTTCCTAAGGATATCGCTAAAGATGAATATGTGGAGATCCGTATCAACATTCTTCCTGAAGGTAATTTTGCTGACACCAAATATTATCTGCGATATTTTCAGTTTGAGGGAACAGGAAAGCTACAATATTATAACACTCAACCCTATTTTCCCAATGATATTTATCCTCTGTATGAGAAAGAGTTCAGATTGTATTATACTTCAACCTCTGAAGCTTCACAATCATTTACGGTATGGCTCTCAGACAGTTTTGGAAATGAGAATAAAATTGAATTTCAATTCAACAACAAAAAGCTAAACGGATAAATACTATTTCTTTAGCTTACAAATATATATTTCCATATAAATGAAACCATCTAATTTGAGAAGCATTGTTTAGTATTTGCGGAAAGATGGTTGATCCCTAAAGGGCAACCATCTTTCCGCGACGCCACAAGAATCCAGACCGGGAATCGGCTCTGGATTCTTATTTTTCAAAAATTTAAATTTCTTATAAAATACCTTCATCGGAGAAAGAGAAGGAGTCGGTTGAAGTTATTATACAATGATCAAGCAGTTTAATATTTAATAATTGTCCAGCCTCCTTTATTTTTTGTGTGATGCTTATGTCTTCACGTGAAGGTGTCAGGTTGCCGGAAGGATGGTTATGGGCTATAATCAATGATACGGCATTACATAATAAAGCTCCCTGCATGATGATTCTGATGTCAACAAGAGAAGAGGTAATTCCAGATTCTGATATTTTTTGTATCCCTAAGACCTTGTTAGCCTGATTCATATACATTGAGTAAAATGACTCTCTGTAGTCGATCTGATCCGAATCAAAATGTTCCCGGAAAATATCTGTAGCATCCTGGGAGTTAAGTACCTTTTTTTCAGTATTTCCTTTTCTTGTATAAATCAATTTGATCTCATTTACGATATTATATTTCATTGTTATTGCTCTGAGTACGGCAGAGCCTTTTGTTTCCCGTACTTAAGTTAAAACAGCATTTATTTAAAAACATCTTTGAACTGTTACGGGTCTTTTTAGATCAAAAGCCTTTTCAATCTCTTCTCCGTCCTATTTCTTAAAAGCCTTTCAGGCTTCGCTAAATATTTTTCAAAAGAAAAACCGGAAAAAAGAAAGCAGATATGAAGTGTTGACAAAGAAAAAAAGCCAAAAGGAAACGGAATAATTGGAGGGTACCTTTAGGGAGGAAACCGTTTATGCCGTAGTCTTTTGGTGGGAAAAGCTGACGGCTGGCAACAGTACCTTAGCTGCCTTTTTACCGGTTTATTATGGGAAATTTTTAATAAAACAGCCGTTAATTAATCTGTATTTTTTTACTACTATTACTTTGAAAATACATTGTAAATGCACTATATTACAATGTTCATTTAAACCTTAATACTTATGCAGATCGGTTCTTTTAACGATTACTATGATAAGCTGACCACTATTGGGAAAAAAAACAGTCCCAAAGAAATATTTTATAAGGGGGACTTTTCTTTGTTGGAAAACGGTAGGAGAGTAGCAGTTGTTGGTTCTCGTAAGGTTTCAGATCTTGGAGTAAGAAGAGCTAGAAAGATTGCTAAATTATTAGTGCAAAATGATATAACTGTAGTAAGCGGTTTAGCTGAAGGTATTGATACAATAGCTCATAGAACGGCAATTGAATCCCAAGGTCATACGATTGGCGTTATAGGAACTCCTATTGATAAATATTTTCCGGCTGAGAATAAGCAATTGCAGGATTTTATTGCTGAAAATCATTTGCTGATTTCTCAGTTTCCTGAAAATTATCCAGTAACTCCGAAAAGCTTTCCGATCAGAAATAGAACTATGGCATTGATAAGTGATGCAACAATCATTGTTGAGACCAGTGAAAAAAGCGGTACAAAACATCAGGGATGGGAAGCTCTAAGATTGGGAAGGCAGCTTCTTATTATGGAAAATGTTCTCAATCAAAAAGTTTCATGGGCAGAAGAAATGCTAAGTTATGGTGCACAGGTATTGACCAACGACAACTTTGAATTTCTAATTGAAAGCATTCCTTTTTTAACCACAAAAAAGGAGTATGTCTTTTGAGTTTCTTACCTTTCTGGCCTATTCTCCGAGAGGTAAGTCTGATATTGAAATTAATTCACGGACGGTTGCCGGTTCTTGCAAAAATGGAGATGTTACCTTCAGTACAAGATTAAGCCAAAGGATAGAAGAAGCAGATTTATCAGAATATTTTGCGAACTCATCCTTAATTCCTGTTCCAAGAAGTACTCCTCTTGTTGACGGAGCTGTTTTTCCAGCACGAGTAATTTGTGAAACACTGGTCAAAAATCGATTAGGTGAAGTGTTACTGTTTGTGTTGATCGTGCATATGCCATTCCGAAATCAAGCGGGCAGTTTCATGCTGATACAAGAAATACAGTTCAGACTCATCAAGATAGCTTAACCATAAGACCTGTAATTATCACCGAACCAACGATTATTGTGGTTGATGATATTCTGACATTAGGTCGAACATCTATGGCGGTTGCTCTTGAGCTTCAAAAGATTTATCCTGACAAAGAAATTAAAATTTTCTGTGCTATAAGAACAAGAGGCTGGAAGAATCTAGAAAATATTATAGATGTTAGTCGTGGAAAAATGCATCTTTCTGCGAAAGGAGGATTTCAGATGCCTGATTACGTATTTTTGTTTTACTACTAAACTCTAATTTTATAGCTAATTCACTAAAAGCGAAAAATAAACTGCAAATGTAAAACATTTGATCAAAAATAAGTGGTTAGTTATATTATGCTGATTTTGTTCAATTTGCTATTTTTTTTTATTTTAGTAAAAATTAACAACCGTATTTAATCTATGTCTGACTCCGCTGCTGGTTCTATTGCTGGTTTTCTATTCCAGTTTGAGAAGGCTCTAATCTTGTTAGCTACACTTGACAATACTACAGATGTAGTTTCTCTAGAGCAAGTCGACGATGTTGCTATACAAAATGAAGAGGATATTGTTTTGGTTACTATTCAGTCAAAACATAGTATTTGTCCAAACGGTACGACTTTTCAGGATACAAGTAAATCATTGTGGAGAACTATACAAATATGGATTGAAAAACTTGAAAAGGGTATTTTTACTAGTTCTACAAAATTTGTTTGCTCTACAAATAAAAAAATAGAAAGTCATTCATTACTTCATAAAATAAAATATTTAGATTTTGATCAAGCTTTAGTGGAGATCCGAAAGGTGCTGGATAAGCAAAAGGAAAAAATAAAGAATCTTCCAGATAAAGGATCTGGGCAGTCAATTAAACAAATTGTAAAACTTATAGAATTTGCACTTTCTAAGGAAGAAAATCTAAAAATAATAAAGAATAATCTTGAGATTGAGGATCAGGAATCATTAAAAGAAAGGTTTTTTGTAGCAGCGCATCTCACAACTGATAATTATTCACAATCTAGGAAAGATGTTATCTATGATACAATGTATGGTTGGATCGTAAATGCTAGTAAGGCAAAGTGGTTGCAAGGTGTAGGCATTGGAGCTACTTTTACAAAAAAAGATTTTGACTTAAAATTTTCGTTTGTAAATTCTAACCCAGCCATTGTTAATGCGGTTTTTAGGAAAAAGGATGATTTAGGAACAATTGATTCCAATAAATTGTCTGAAGTAAGAAAGGAATTGTTTGTAAGGCAAATTTCAGATATAAATCGTAAAAAGTCTGCAAAAGAAAGGCTGATTGAAAGTGCAATTCTTGACTTTATATATCATGATATTGAGATGGCACATATTGTTCGTGGAGGTAATTTTACGGAACCAGATTTTAGAAAATTTCAGGATTTGTGTTTAGAAAGATGGCAAAGCTTCGTGGACACTGTGATCATAAATGAATTAGATGATTACAGTGAATTGGAAAAGAATGATATGGCTGTGAAGATTTTCGACACAATAATGAATAATATAGAAATCAATTTTCAAGAAGGTTTTGCTTTTAATTCTTCAAATAGTTATATCCGTAACGGAACATTTCTTAAATTATCTAACATTCCAAAAATTGGATGGCATCCAGAATGGGAATCAAAATACAAGAAATGATGAAAAAAGTAAATAATAGTTCTTTAGTTATAGACAATTACAATTTGTTTGAGTTAATGCAGAATGATGCTCTTGGTGTTATAGCTCTGCATAGTTTTACTTTAGGGTATCACACTATCGCAAAAAATAGAAAAAATGATGTAACATTTCCTAAACTTGAGTATCTCTTTTTTGTACTTCCTATTGTTTACAACTATTCAGCAATGCTGAGTTTCTTAAACTCTAATGAATTATATACTGCTCTAATGAAGGAGCACTCTATACTCCTTGGTCTGCAAGACAGAGCTTATAAGATGACGAAACAAACTTTCAATGGATTAAACGTTGCTTTTAGTAAAAAAGTTCTCAGTATTAATAAGCAAAACGGAACAATAATTTTATTACGGCCACACACAGTAAAAAAGTTAGCGTTAACAATGTCTTCGAATATTTCATGTGATAGTGTTAAACAAATTCAAGACAGTGCCTATAAACTGGGAAGTATTTTTGCAAAAAAACATGATAAAAACATACAGAACGATCTAAATATTAGATTTTAATGAAACTAAAGATTAAAAATATTTTATTATATCCCTTGGATGATACCCTCGATCCAAAAATTATTAAGTTTGAAGAAAACAAGGTCAATGTTATTACGGGATACAGTCAGCGAGGTAAATCTGCCATCATTTCTATTATTGATTACTGTTTAGGTAGTAGTGAATGTGATATACCGGTTGGGACGATCAGAGAAAAAGTTGACAAATTCGCGATTTATATAACTCTGGGAGATCAATCTATTTTTTTAGCTAGAGATTGTCCAGGGAATGATGGTAAAGTTTCCGATGTAATGTACATGTATGATGTTCAAGGAAAAGGCGATAATCCTTCTCTGAATTCTAATAATTGGATCAAAGATTCGGGGAAATATAAAACAAATAGAGATAAGGTTAAAAATTTCTTAAGTGTTAAAGCCGGTTTTGAGAATATTTCCATTAATAATGAATATCAGAAAGAGGAAGCTCCTGCCAGTTTTAGAGATACAGCTGCATTTATGTTTCAGCCACAAAACATCATCGCTAATCCGACAACAATATTTTATAAAACTGATACTTTCGAACATTTACGTCGTTTGCGAACATTGTTTCCTTTAGTATTAGGATATAAATCATATGAAATTTTAAATCTAGAAAGCGAAATTGAAGCTTTGGAGCGTGACGAAAAAGAAAAATCAAGAAAGCTCGATGATCTTCGTTTACAGTACGAGAATTGGCAATCTGATGTCTATGAATATTATACTAAGGCAATAAATTTGGGCCTTACAAATGCTGATATTAGTTTTGAGTCTGCAAGTGTTAACCTAATAAGAGCAGAATTGAAAAAGATTGTTTCTGATGTGAAAAATAATAGATTTCTCAAAGAAGGATCAGCTTTAAGGTATTCTCAGAAGCTGGAACAACTGGATAAAGATAGAATACGTTTAACAAGGGAGTTGGATGATTTGAGAGTGGGGTTACAAAAAATTCAACAGTTTGACCGTTCTAAAACCGAATATGTTGAAAATGTTTCGGTTGAACTTGATAAGAGACTAAAACCAGTCGATTGGCTTCTGCAACAAAAGGGTACCAATATTTGTCCATTTTGTGATTCTGTCTCTGAAAAAGCAATTGATACTTTGATAAATCTTCAAAATGAAAGACAAAAAAATCTTAAGGTATTAGAAGCAGCAAAATCTGAAAGCTTTAGTTTTGAAAAAGAAAAAGGAGATTACAAGGAAAAAATAAAGGCGAAAGAGCGAGATATTGTAAAGGTTGATACTAACATCCAAATTCTTAGAAGTGAAGATCGAAAAAATTATCAAAAATTTCAAGACATATTTGAATTTAGTGGAAAAATTGAGCATGTCCTTGAAAACTTGGAAAAAATTTCTCCTTCAGCTGATTTAGCGAAAGAAATAGAAGCTTTAGCTGCTGAATTATTTACGAAGAGAGGTAAATTGAGAGGTTTAAAAGAAAAATTTGATAAAGAGTACTGTTTAAAAAAAGTTTCAGATGCGATAGCCAATTATGTTAGAATTCTTCCAATCGAAAATAAAAGTCAAAGGAGGGTGCTATTGGATCCTGAAATCAGCATTGGAATTCGTATTGAAGATACAAAAACAAAAAATATAAATTTTTTATATAAACTAGGTAGTGGTGCAAACCATATGTGTTTTCATTTAGCTACTATGCTTGGTCTGCATGAATATTTTCTTAGCCTTCCTGAATCAGGTAAAAGAAACTATATTCCATCATTATTGGTGCTAGATCAACCTAGTCAAGTCTATTTTCCAGAAGATTTTAAAGATTTCGAGAACGATAATATTGATAAAGAAAAAAAAGCAAAAATATCAGAAGATATAGAGAATACGGCTTTGATTTTTCAAGCTTGTAGTAAGTTTATGGATAGTAATAATTTCGAGACTCAAATTATTGTCCTTGAGCATGCTTCCAAGTCAACTTGGGGAAAGGATTTGAATATTCATTTGGTCGAGGAATGGAGAGGTTCTTTTGATGATCCTGATAGTAACTACAATGCACTTATTCCAAGGGCATGGTTTGATTAAAAAAAGATTTTTAATAAATTGAAATAAAATTATTAATTACCCCAATACTTTTTTAACAAATGCCTCGTGTTCTTCAGTCCGGTGATTACGTTGTTGAGCAACAGCTCTTAATTCAGACGAAAAGTATTCGAAAGGATTCCATTCATTATAATTTTTCTTCTTAATACCATATTTCTTCGATAAGTCATTTGAAAGTTTGTTGGCTGTTAATCCAAATTGACAATAATAGAATTTTCTTTCATCAAACCAATCCTGATAATCCGGAGGGTATGCGATAAGATTAGCAGCATTGATAATCCTGTTTCCGTCTTCAATTTCTGACGGAAAAGAAAGAAGTTCAAACATCAGATCAGGATCAATGCTTTTCCAATCAATATCATCAGGATAATTTGGAACACTAGGAATTTTAATTTGAGGAACGAGGCAGTTTTGAGCTGATCTCTGTCCTTCAAATAGACCGTCGTCTTTAACTACTTCAGCACAATCTTCTATATATTTGTCTAAAATACAAACAATCCTGATAGCCAAATAGCGAGCGTTTTTCTGTGCTTCACTTTGACTAGTCCAATAAGATTGAAACCAGGAAATTCCAGATCCAACAAGAACGCCTACCAATCCAAAAATAGCTTCGGTCATT
This sequence comes from Chryseobacterium sp. CP-77, assembly GCF_036362765.1. Classification (NCBI taxonomy): domain Bacteria; kingdom Pseudomonadati; phylum Bacteroidota; class Flavobacteriia; order Flavobacteriales; family Weeksellaceae; genus Chryseobacterium; species Chryseobacterium sp. CP-77. The sequence continues at coordinate 1,650,866 of NZ_CP143637.1, read as the reverse complement.
AGTTGTAATTTTAATGACAAGGTAAGAAATTTTTTAATTTAAAATAGCGTTGTAATCAACAGCCAAAAAAGGACTTTTACGACAATAGCTTGATCAATAATATGCTACCTAATTAAATTACAATGTTTGAGAACAAATCTTCAATCACATTGTTATGAAGAAAGCTAAATCAAAAAATGAATCCCAGCAACCTGAAATTAATAAATATATTCCTTCAATACCTTTAAAAAAAATTCCTCCCGAAAAGGCGCTACAGATATTAAGGAAAGCAGGTCATGATGTAAACGAAGAACAGTCAGAAGAGATAATGGAATTTATATATTTTATAGTAAAACTTACTTTAAAAGAATTTTTTACATCTGATTGATAATTTGTACCTTAGCAGTATATCGGAAAGATGAATTTCTACTGCATCAGTTTCTTTGATGTGAATTTAAAACTAAATTTTAACGAAATACTACAACTATGGTTATTGCAGATTTGTATATAAGAGTATCTACCGATGAACAGGCTGAAAAAGGTTATTCACAAAGAGATCAGAATGAAAGATTAAGAAAATATTGTGCTAATAACAATATAGCTATCAATAGAGTGATTTTTGAAGATCATTCAGCAAAAAGTTTTAATCGCCCTGAGTGGAAAAAATATCTTCTTGAAATAAGAAAGAAAAGCCATAAAAGCAACTTAGTCCTATTTACCAAGTGGGACAGATTCAGTCGTAATACAGCAGATGCTTATCAAATGATAAGTTTACTGCATAAAAATCACATTATCCCTCAATCTATTGAACAGCCATTGGATATGTCTGTTCCTGAAAACAAGCTCATGCTTGCGATCTATCTTTCCACTCCGGAGGTAGAAAATGACAGAAGGGCACTCAACACGTTTCACGGTATGCGGAGAGCAAAAAAAGAAGGCAGGCTGATGGGAATTGCTCCGTATGGATATATCAACAGAAGCCATGAAGATGGTAAAAAGTATATTGCCATCAAAGAGCCGGAAGGATCTAATATAGCCTGGGCATTTAGCGAGGTTGCAAAAGGACATATTCCGGCGGATCATGTTAGACTGCAGATGAATAAAAGGGAGGGTGCTTCAATGTCAAGAAGTGCGTTTGCAAAAGCTATGAGAAACCCGGTTTACTGTGGTAAAATATATATTGAGGATTATAAACAGGAAGAGGCATATTACAGTGATGGAAAACATGAGCCCCTGATTAGCGAAAGACTGTTTAATCAGGTGCAGCAGATTATGGACAAAAAAAGGAAGGTAGAAGGGCCTGGCGGAAGAGTGTTAGGTAACGAGCGATTTCCATTACGTGGACTTTTACGTTGTCCAAGGTGTGGTAAAAATCTCACAGCAAGTGGGGCTAAAGGAAAGTCTAAAACGTATTACTATTATCATTGCCATTATAAATGCGGATTTCGTTTTGATTCAGATAGATTAAATGAACTATTCGAATTGGAAATTTCGAAATTGGAATACAATCCTATCATTAAAGATTTGATGAAAGATATACTTTTAGATAACTACAAACAATTCACCTTTGATATAGATGCAAAAAGAAAGTCCATATCAAAAGAGATCAATGACCTTAATGAAAAAGTAGCTAATGCAAGAGATAAATATCTTGCTGATAAGTTAGATGAAGAAGATTACAAAGAGGTAAAAAAAATAACAAAAGAACAAATTGAACAGTTGGAACAAGAGATCCAGCATATTGTTTCAGAGAGTAAAGAACTTGATATAAAAACAAAAATAGAAAATGCTCTCGATTCGATGGAAAACCTTGCAAACCTTTACCAGCAGGGCGATTTACAGACAAAAAGAACGATAGGGTGTTTGATATTTCCTCAAAAAATCGAATTTGACGGAAAAAGTTTTCAAACACCTAAAATGAATATTGTCGCTCAATGTATCTATCAGTATAACAACGGATTAGGGAATAAAAAAAACCGACATAAGAGAAAAAAATCTACAAATGTCGGTCTAGTGACCTCGACAGGATTCAAACCTGTAACCTTCTGAGCCGTAATCAGATGCGCTATTCAGTTGCGCCACGAGGCCTTTTGTTATCTTGTTGTTTAACGGTTGCAAATATACCACTTTTTTCCGTTCTTTGAAACATGAAACAGAAAATTTTACTTTTATTTACGGTCTTCTCGCTAATTGCCTGTAAAAGAGAATCAAAAATTTCGTCCTCAGATTGGACAAATATCTCAAACCGCACCCAATTTAAGGAACATAATGGTATCCTTGAGCTAAAATCGGGAAATTTCGCTTATAATTTTAAGCAAAATCAAACTCCATTCAAAAAAATAATCCTGCTGAATGCAAGTATGGCCGGATATATTTCGGAGCTTGGAGCGGAAAATTTAATCATAGGAGTTTCCAGTCCGGAGTATATTTATTCAGAAAAAATTCAGAATCTGATTAAAGAAGGAAAAATTCAGAATGTAGGAAGCGAACAAAAGTATGATGTGGAAAAGATCATCTCTATGAAACCGGATGCTATTTTTACCAATCATATTGCAAGTTTTGATAATACCTATGAACTTTTAAAGAATAACGGTATCCAGGTCATATTTCTGGATGAATATATGGAACAGAAACCTTTGGAAAAAACGGCTTATATTAAGATTTTCGGAGAGTTTTTAGGAAAAGAGAAAGAAGCAGCAATCAAATATCAGGAAGTGGAGAAAAACTACAGCGATCTGAAGCAGCTTGCGTCAAAAGCAAAAGAAAAACCTGTTGTACTTGCCAATGAGATGTATGGAGATGTCTGGTATCTTCCGGGAGGAAATACTTCCGTGGCTCATTATATTTCAGATGCCCATGCGAATTATATCATGAAGGATAATAAAGACGAAAAAGCATTGACAATGAGTTTTGAGGAAGTATATGCCAAAGCCCATGGTGTTCAGTACTGGGTAAATGCAGGAAGCCATGCTTCGAAAAAAGAAATGCTTGGCATGAATCCTTTCTATGGGAAACTGGATGTATTCAATAAAGGGAAAATATATACCATTGCGGGAAAGGAAAAACTGAAAGCCAATGATTTCTTTGAAAGCGGTGTGGTAAGGGCAGATCTGATCCTCAAAGACTATATTAAGATCTTCCATCCGGAACTTTTACCGGATTATCAGCTTACTTATATGAAAGAATTGCAGTAACTCGTACTATTTGCTTATTTTTGCCTTTCCTTTTTATCAAGTTATGTGGAAAAAAATTAAACAGCTTATCTTCATCATTCTTGTTCTGAATGTAGTTTTTATCATCTGGGGTAGATTTTTTAATCCTCCCATCACTCTTACCCAGATAGGAGGACTTTTTGAATATGGAAAACTGCACAGGGATTATATTTCCTATGACGAAATGGGAAACAATGTGAAAAAAGCCGTAATTGCCTCAGAAGACCAGAAATTTTTTGTTCATGACGGTTTCGATTATACAGCTATTGAAAAGGCTATGAAGTATAATGAGAAAGGCAAAAAAATAAGAGGAGGAAGCACCATTTCCCAGCAGACAGCAAAGAATGTATTTCTCTGGCAGGGCAGAAGCTGGTTTAGAAAAGGACTGGAAGCCGTTTATACTTTCATTATCGAAAAAGTATGGACTAAAGATATTATCCTTGAAAGATACCTGAATTCCATAGAAATGGGACAGGGAGTATTTGGAGTGGAAGCTGCAGCACAATATTATTTTGGCAAATCATCCAAAGATTTAAGTGTCTCAGATGCAGCCTGGATTGCTGCTGTACTGCCTAATCCAAAGAAGTATGATCCTAAAAATCCGTCCCCGTATCTGAGAAAGAAACATAATTGGATTATGAGACAGATGAGGAATGTGAGTTTGAAATAGTATCTTTGTACTAATGAAATTCTTTAATTCCAGCACAAATTTTGAGGCCGTTCTTAAAAAATATTTTTCTTTTAAGAACGAAACCCTTTCTTTAGAACCTTTTGCGGAGTTTCTGGAGACCATAAAAGAGGCGGACTTCACAGATGTGCTTAATTTCTTCAGAAGCAATCCTGATTTTGCTCAAAACTTTAAATATTACATTCATAATATTTTTAGAGGAAGACCTTTCAACCTTTCTCTGACAGAAGCGAATATTCTTTCGGAAAATGCCTTTTTCCCGGAGCTTAAAAAAAGAATACTGAACAAGGTTCTGCCACCCGTTGAAAACGAAAATACGGTTTGGTATATGATCGATAATGTCAGTATGTGGCCGAAAAAGGATTTGAAATATCTCCATAATCTTCCTGAAAATGAGATCAATGAATTTTTACATTTATTAGGAGCATCGGATTTTATTATCCGTCCTAATGTGAAAAAAGAACTTATCTTCTCTATGAACATCCTTTCCTGGAGGGTAACCGGAATGGCAATGGAAGTGGAAGTGGTGAGAATGGCACCTCAATACAGAAATTTAGACAATCCGTTTCTGGCTCTGCAAAATGAGCTGGAGGCATTGGCGGACGATCTCGTGAAAGACCCGGAAGTACAGCTGCATTCAAAAGACAGCAGATATAAGCAGATTAAAATCTATGCAGAACAATGCCAGGAGTTTGTGAATATTGCTTTTAAAAATTCCGCCAAATATGGTATTTCAGGAAAGATTAATCAGTCCCTGTTAAAAATCCGCCAGCAGACAGAAAGAATTTATGAGATTGTACAATTACTGATTATTGATTCCGAAGAAGATGTTCAGATCAAATCAAAACAGCTGATCTTTAATATCCTGAGCTATAAATCCCATAAAAATAACATTTCAGATCTTATCAACGACAGTACAAGGCTGATCTCCCATCTTATTACCAACCATACTGCAGAAGCCGGAACTCACTATATAACTTCTAACCGGAAAGAGTATATGACCATGTTCTACAAGGCAAGCGGCGGTGGAATAATTGTAGGAGCGCTCTGTGTTCTGAAAATGCTGTATGGATATATTCCCGGAAGTGATTTTTCACACGCTTTCCTGTACTCCATGAACTATGCAATGGGATTCGTGATGATCTATCTGATGGGTTTTACACTTGCTACAAAACAGCCGGCCATGACTGCCGCAACGATGACAAAAGTATTATCTGAAGAAGGAAATGCCCAAAGAAATAATACAGAATTTGCCCATTTGGTATCTAAATTATTCAGAAGTCAGTTCATTGCCTTTGTAGGGAATGTGTTGCTTGCTTTTCCGGTAGCGCTTGCCATTATTTACGGATTGGATGTGTTTTTCTCACAAAATCTTGCCGTTGAACGTTCTGATAAATTGTTAAAAGACCTCGATCCTTTTAAATCAAAAGCCATCCTGCACGCAAGTATTGCCGGATTTTATCTCTTTATTTCCGGAATTATTTCGGGAAATATCGGGAACAACTCGGTATTTTATCAGATCCCGGAAAGAATTGCCAAAAACCTTTCAATCAGAAGCTTTTTCGGAAAGAAATTCGCCAAAGGACTTTCAAAATATTATGCTAAAAACTGGCCGGGAATTATTTCCAATTTCTGGTTTGGAGTTTTCCTTGGAGCGACTGCGCCTGTCGGAATGTTTTTCGGGCTGGATCTCGATATCAGGCACATTACCTTTGCCGCAGGAAACTTTGCATTAGGACTGTATGGAAAAGATTTTTCAGTAGATTCCTATACATTCTGGATATCCTTTTTTACCGTCTTTTTAATCGGATTTTTCAACTTCCTGGTAAGTTTTAGTTTGTCCATGTTTCTGGCCTTCAGATCAAGAAAGATGAACTTTGGACAGGTAAGTGAAATCTATAAAGAGATTTTCAGATATTTTACAAAACATCCGCTGAAATTCTTCCTGCCATTACGATCCGGACTGGATAAAAAAGCAGATGATCTGATGAGCAGTACCATTTCTAATAAATCAGAAGAACATTAATACACACAAAAAATGCTACCCGACAGTAGCATTTTTTTATAATCATAAATTTAATTTTACATTATCTGAAGGTCATTGAACTTGTCTGTCCCAAATTTGTCCTGGAACTTTTTAAGATAAAAGCTTTTACGCATTTTAAAATCGTGTTTCAGTAAGGGAGAATCAATTTTAATAATAATACATTCATTTTCAATATTCACACTTCTGATTTCATTGAAAAGACTTTCATCAAGATACTCTTCAAGGAAATCTTTAATGTCAAAAGCAACTAGTTTATGTTCAAAACCATAAATCCTGGCAAAAGATTTTACCAGTTCAGAGGATTGATATTCACGTTTTTTCTTCTTCATAGTTGGGGTTCGGGGTTCGGGATGGGGTGATTCGGGGTTTTGGGTTGCGGGGTTTATTTTTTACTGTAGATTATTTTTATTCCAATTTTCTATGACCCATTTTTTATAAATGTTGATTTTTCCGCCTAATGTGTTGTATTCATTTCTCAATGTCTCAAATTCTAAGGAAAAATTAGGATATAATATCATGATTTTTTCCAGATGGTTAATTGTTTCATCATTACTCGCATGGCTGTAAATCAGGAAGCGAATATAGTCATTCCTATAAGTTGATCTACCATAGCCTTCAACAATATTAGTAATGACTGAATCTGAAGATCTTCTTAATTGGCTGCCTAATTCAAACAGTTCATATTTAGGCAGAAGCAGGGAGGCTTTATGGGTTTTTAAAAATAAGTCGAAAGCTATTTTATAAATATCCAGATTTCTATAACTCATATCATTTGTGTTTTAGGATCTTAAGTTAAGACAAAAAACGGTTTGATGATAAAGAATATTAGTCTTTTACTTCATATCTACGTCCACACATATTTACCTGCATTTAATACCTCGTAACTCGCATCCCGAACCTCTTACTAAACCTCAAAAATGATACTTTCCTCGTTAATTTTCTTTACCACACTTTCCGTACGCTCTCTGTGAGTATCTGTAATGAAAATCTGTCCGAAACTTTCCTTGTTGACAAGTTCAATCAATTGCGAAACTCTAATATCATCAAGCTTATCGAAAATATCATCAAGCAACAGGATAGGAGTCTTTTTGGTGAGTTCCTTTACAAGACTCATCTGGGCCAGCTTTAAAGAGATCAGGAACGATTTCTGCTGTCCCTGAGATCCGATTTTCTTGATTAATACATCATCCATTTCAAAAAGAAGATCATCTTTATGAATTCCTTTTGACGTGTAAGTAAGCATTCGGTCTCTCTCAAGGCTTTCTTTTAAAAGATTTTCAAAAGAATCTTCCAGCAAATGAGATTCATAAATTACTGATACTGTTTCCTTTCCACCTGAAATGATCTGATAGAAATTCTGAACAATTGGATTGAGCTGTTCTACAAATTCTTTTCTTTTCCTAAAAATTTTTGTTCCGGATCTGGTGATTGGATCATCATAGATTTCCAGAGAATCTTTGTCCCAGGTTCTGTTTTTGGCAAAATATTTCAGTAACGCATTTCGCTGCTGAATGGTCTTCTGATACTGAATAAGATCAAAAAGATATTCTGAATCCGTCTGAGAGATCATCGCATCCAGAAACTTGCGTCTGCTTTCCCCGGAATCGGAAATGAGATTAGAATCATAAGGCGAGATCATTACACTTGGAAGATAGCCGATATGATCAGCAAGCCGGTCGTAGCTTTTATCATTTTTTTTGATGACCTTTTTAGCTTCCTTAGGCTGGGTGATTCTGATGATATCTTCGCTGTCTTCATTCTGAATTTCCGCATCAATGGTAAAAAAGTCTTCCTCTTGCTTAATATTGTTAAGGTCTGTATTTCCTAAAAAGCTTTTTCCTACGGATAAATAATGCAAAGCATCCAGAATATTAGTTTTCCCAACGCCGTTATTACCCACAAAACAGTTGATTTGCGGGGAGAATTCAAATTTTTTCTCAGAGTGGTTTTTGAAATTATAGAGGGAAAGCTTTTTGATAATCATTCGTCAAAAATACTTCATTATTAGTAAAAATAAAAAGGGAAGTGCCGAACAAGTTTCCACCCCGAACGAATAGTAAGCGTCATCTCTTTTATTTTCAGAGAAATAGATAAGAATATAAGTTATGATACTTGTTATAAAAAAAGCAAGCGCATATTCCAAATCAAGATAAAAAACAGAAATGATACTGCTGATGAAAACAAGTCCATAAGCAATGTACTTGGTATTTTGTACCCCAATCAGCATAGGAAAGGTTTTTACGGTATCGCTGTTCATATCGCGGATATCAAAAGGAAGAACAAGTGCGGTGATAAAGAAAAAGCTGATCAGAAAAATAGGAATACTAAATTCCGGAAGGGTAAGCCAGCAATTAACCAATGCCCATACTAATCCTACGTAGAAAACTTTCAGTAAAGGGATTTTCCGGATATAAACATCAAGAAAAAAACTATTGTAAAGCAATCCCAATATGACAATGATAAACCACTTCAGAAGCCTTATTTCATTGTGATTATGAATGATTAAAAAAGCACAGACAATTCCTGCTGCTGCATTGAGAACAAGTATTTTTAGAAAGTGCCTGGTATATTGGTATTTAGTATACAGATAACCACTGAAATAAGTAATAAAAATAAGTGCAAAGGTAGGGAAACGGAATGTGTTTTGCTCTTTCATGAAAAATACTGCAAAAAGAGTTCCCATAAGAGAGACATAAATCTGGCTGTCTATAACGGTTTTTTTCAGTATTTTTAAGATGTTCATTTATCAAAATTAATATATATGAAAAGATTTTCCAAGATTTTTCTGCTTTTGCTTGTAATGCTGAGCTTTTCAATGGTATCCGCACAGAAATATTACGATACCCAATGGAAAAAAGTGGCTGAAAATAGTTCAAAAGGAGCTTATAAATCTAATCTTCCCATTATTTTAGACATACAAAAACAAGCCATGAAAGAAAATAATGCCTTCGAGCTGATCCGTTCTCTGAAAGCGGAATTCAGTATTGTAAACCAAACTGTTGACGATGATCAGAATGATGCTGCTTCTCAGTTTTTTAAAAAACTTAAAGAGGCAGAAGGAAAAATAAACGGAGAAGGTAAACTGGTGTATAAAGTTCTGCTGAATGGCTTTTTTATGGATTATTATCAACAGAATTCATGGAAAATAAACGGAAGAGCCAACATCAACTCTCAGGATGTTTCGCAGATTGAAACCTGGAGTAAACTTGATTTTAAAAATTACCTGACTAAAAACTTCCAGGAACTTGATAAAGAAAAATCTGAAATGAAAAAGATCTCTTTGGAAAAGTATAAGAATATCTTTTCAGAGACAGGAGACTTTGCCTATTTTCCGACATTGGCGGATTGGTATGCTGTTAAAAAAATAACGTTTCTATCTGAAAACAACATTTTTACCAAAAATGAGCTGACAGCCAACCGTACAGTAATCAATGCAATGTATGATGAACTGATTGAACAGAATACGGGAAATCCAAAGTTGTATTTCATGAAAGAAAAAATTACGGAAAACTGTAATTTCAATCATTGCAAGGATAAACTTCAGCAGCTTCAGAATCTTTTGAAATCCCATGTGGAGGGAGATTATAAAGTGGTTATCATGGGAGATATCATGGATGAGCTTGTGGGGAAGAAGCCTAAAGAAGCTCTTGCATTAGCTGCACAGGCTAAAAATGAATATCCGAAATCTGTTTTCCTGGAGAATATTAAAAGTAAAGAGGCCCAGATCGTCAATCCTTATCTGACTTTAAAATATGAATCCCAGACCCAGAATAATCTGTCTGTTCATTTTGTTGCGCAGTATAAGAATGTATCAGAATTTACCCTGAATATTTATGAAGTAAAGGATGATTTTACATCATTCCTTCAATACGTTCAGAATTCTTATTCCAATACTTTCGGAGATCTGAAAAAGAATCTGGTAAGAAAAGAAACATTCCAGCTTCCGGATCCTAAAGATTATCAGAATCATACCACTTCACTCGAAGTAAAACCTCTTCCATCAGGAATATATGTAGCAGAATTTACGGTGGCGGGAGCAGATATGAAAGATACAGATTCCAGACAGAATTTATATTTTCTGGTTTCCGGAAACAGAATTATTTATCAATCGAAAACAGACAGAAACCCTCTTTCGGATGAATTGAAACTGGTTAATAGTGGGAATGGTAAGCCTTTGGCTAATGAAAGTCTTCGGTTTTATGAATTTGTTTCCGGTGAAACATTAAATAAGATTGAAGGAACAACCAATGCCAACGGGGTATTTAAGTTTCCTTCCACAGACAGCAAAGAATATTACAGAACTTTCCTGATCCAGCAGCCTAAAACCAATGATTTTCAGATCATGCAGGTGTACGGAAACAGAGGATATGCTGATGATTATAATCCAAATAAACAAACGCGTTCAACGGCTCAGATTTTTATCGACAGAGGGATCTATCGTCCCGGACAGACTGTTTATTTCAAGGTGATCAACACCAGAATGAATAAGGAAGTTGAAGCAGTTCTTTCAGGACTAAAACAAAAAATCACTTTATTGAATACCAATAGTGAAGAGGTTTCTTCCCAGGAATTTACCACCAATGAATTCGGTTCTTATCACGGAAGCTTCATCCTTCCAAAAGGAAAACTGAATGGTAATTTTTACTTGAGAATAGAAGGGGAAAGTGCTGGATATAAAAATTTCAGGGTAGAAGAATACAAAAGACCAAAATTTGAAGTCACCTTTGATCCTGTAAAAGAAGAGTATAAGTATGGCCAAACAATTGATTTGAAAGGAAAAGCTGTGATGTTCTCGGGTGTTCCGCTGAGCAATACTACAGTGAATTATGAAATCAAAAAACAGAATATCCGATGGAGATATTTCAGCTGGTATCCACAGAATGATGATAATGAAAATTCAATTTTAGGCGAAGCAAAAACCAATGAAAAAGGAGAGTTTATCATTCATTTAGAACTTAAAAAAGATGAAAAACTGGAAGGAATACAGATTGATAATTATGCCATCAATGCATCTGTTACAGATATCAATGGAGAAACACAGACGGCCGATACCCAATTGAAAGTAGCATCAGTTTCTCATTACATTCAGGCAGAAAATATCAGCAATATTTTTACAGACGAAAATGTAAAAGTAAAGGTGGAAACCAAAAATTATAACGATCAGAATCTTAAAAAGCCCTATCAGGTTAAGCTATTAAAACTGACCGCTCCTGACAGGATTTTCAGAGAAAATTTCAAATCTGATGTTCAGAACCTTCCGAAATATTCAAAAGAAGAGTTCATCAGCAAATTTCCACATGATCTTTTTGATAAAAATGATGAGATCAAAAACTGGAAAACCGAAAAAGTATTGATTGAAAGACAGCAGCAGCCATCCGCTGATAATTCTCAGGCAGCAGCCAGTCTTGAGTTAGGAAAACTGGAAGCAGGAGATTATCAACTTGAACTTTTCAATATTGAAGGAAAAGATACCATCAAAACTTCACAGTATTTCAGTGTCTGGGATAAAACAGTTTTAAAACCCAATCAAAAAACTTTCCTTACGGTTATCGCTCCCAAAGAAGAATTATCAAGAGGAGAAAAAACAAAAGTGTATGTTTACTCAGCAGTTCCTGATGCACTGGTGAATGTTTTTGTGCAGGATGGATCCGGGAAGACGGTTTCAGAATTTCATCAGTTGAAAAACGGAATATTAGAATATACCGCTGAAATTCCTAAAGATAAAAGTGTTTCGGATCTTAACCTTCAGTTTCAGCTGGTAGCATTTAATGATGTGAATACACAATCTGTTTCCTTAAAAATAAAAGACACAGAAAAAGCTTTGAAAATTGAAACAGTAACCTTCAGAGATAAGCTTGAACCTAACGTTAAAGAAAAATGGACGGTAAAAGTTACCGGAAATGACAAGGAAAAGATCAATGCTGAGGTATTAGCGAATATGTATGATATGTCTTTGGATCAGTTTGCTGCAAACAGTTACAGCTGGAGAAAATTATATACTCCATTTGTAATGGTAACTTCTTATGGAATCAGAAATTATCTGGAACAGCGAAGCTATCAGAAGAGATTGAGATATTTGCAGGACAGATTTATAGCAGTTCCTCAGTTCAATTGGTTGGATGGAAAATGGGGAGTGGGAAATGATACTGATGGTGACGGCGTCAGCGATAACAAAGATGCTTGTCCTACTGTTCCAGGAATGTTTGAATATTCCGGTTGTCCTAAACCTAAGAATGTATTAGCCAGAGAAGTTACTAGTTATAGAAAAATGAATGCTCAGATGGCTTTACCGGCTTCTCCCATAGCGAAAGAAGAAGCAATGGGATCTAATGCAGACGGTGTTTTAGATCAGGATGATGCTGTAAAAGAGCTGGAAAAAGTAGCCGTTCGTCAAAATCTTAATGAAACTGCCTTCTTCTATCCGGATCTGAAAACCGATGCCGAAGGAAATGTCAACTTCGAGTTCACTTCTCCCGAAGCACTGACAAAATGGAAGCTGATGTTCCTTGCCCACACCAAAGATGCAAGAGCTGCTACCCTGGAAAAAGAAGTGGTAACGCAGAAAGAATTCTCAGTAACGCCAAATTATCCAAGATTTTTAAGAGAAGGTGATGAGCTGAATTTACAATCGAAACTATCCAATCTTACCGATAAAAAACTAAACGGTTCTGCGGAATTACAGATTTTAGATGCCTTTACCAATGAAAATATTTCTTCGAAATTCGGAATCACTTCAGGAGTACAAAACTTTAGTCTGAATGAAAACGGAAGCAGTGCATTAACATGGAAATTGAAAGTTCCGGACAATGTTTCCTCAATTATCTTCAAAGTGGTGGCTAAAGCAGGAGCCTATTCTGACGGAGAACAGCAAGCCATTGCTGTATTGCCTAACAGAATGCTTGTGACGGATGCTGTTCCGGTTTTTGTGAAAGAAGGCGAAACCAAAACATTTGTATTAGATAATCTTAAAAATAATACGTCCACAACGGCTTCCAATGTTTCCAATACGTTGGAACTGACGACGAATCCGATCTGGGAGATCATGTTTGCGCTTCCAAGTCTGAAAAATGATCAGAACAATTCTGCGGATGTTATCTTTAATAAATGGTTTGCGGATGTGCTGGCCTCAGAAATTTTCAAAGCCAATCCGAAAATGAAAACGGTTTTTGAAGAATATCAGAACAAAGGATTATTACAATCAAATCTGGAAAAAAATCAGGAGTTGAAACAGTTGCTGCTTGAAGAAACTCCGTGGGTGCTGGAAAGTAAAAATGAGGGTGAGCAGATGCAGAAATTAGCGTTGCTATTTGACGTTAATACAATGAAGAATTCTATCAATCAGGATTGGGATGATTTCAAAAAACTACAGAATCCTGATGGTGGCTTCTCATGGTATCCCGGCTACCCAAGTTCTTACGGAACGTCATTGTATATCCTTAAAAACTTAGGAAAAATCAATGCCTGGTTAAAAGATAACGTGAAAGACTATCAAAGTGCTGATCAGAAAGTTCTTGTAGCAAAATTGATTCAGTATGTAGACAATGAAGTTGCCAAATATTATGATGTGAAAAAAGACAATGTCTGGAACAACTGGGCGATCGATTATCTTGATACCAGAAACTATTGGGAGCAGCAATATCCTTTAAAAGGAAAAGGTGCTACCTTAAAAACATTGGTGAAACAAAAAGCAAAAACAGCGAAAATCACCGACTTTACATTCTTCGGGCTTCACCGCGCGGCATTATTAATGAACGATTATGGTCTGAAAGAAGTGTCAGATAAGTTAATGACTTACCTTAAAGAAACTTCCACAGATACCAAAACACAAGGAGTGTATTGGAAACAAAACCTGAATGATTGGGGATGGTTTGGTTCAAAAGTAGTTAACCATGCCGGAGCAGTGGAAGCTTTCAACAAATTGAAAGCTAATGATCAATCTTTTATTGAAGATATGAAGATCTGGCTGGTAACCCAAAAAGAAGTCAACTCGTGGGGAAGCTCAAGAGGAACAGCTGAGGTGATCTTTACCATTTTGAATTCAGGGAAATCATGGACTGGGGCTGAAAGTGATAAAGCAACAATTATTTGGGGAGGAAAAGAACTGACTCCTCAGACACAGGCAACTGGTTATGTAAAATCAACCATTAAACCGGAAGCTATAGATAAAAATTTAGCCACCGTAACGGTTACAAAACCTGGTCCCGGAATTGTGCAGGGAGGATTGTTCTGGCAGTATTACGAAGATCTTGATAAAATTAAATCTTCTGAAAATTATATTTCTGTAACGAAAGAGCTTTATAAAAAAGTGAAAACGGTAAACGGAGAAGAGCTTCAGAAAATTTCAACAGAAACCCCATTGAAAGTGGGAGATAAAGTAACCGTAAGGATGATTCTGAATACAGACAGAGCCATGGAATTTATTCATATTAAAGATATGCGTGCAGCAGGATTCGAACCTGTAGATGTATTATCCGGATATCAGTGGAAGAATAATCTGGGCTACTATCAGTCAACCAAAGATGCTTCTACCAATTTCTATATTCAGTATATGCCGAAAGGAAAATATGTATTTGAATATGATGTAGTAGCCAATGCATCCGGTAAATTCTCCAATGGAATTACCACCATGCAGAATTATTACGCACCACAGATGAATGCCCATACAAAAGGAACTGATGTGGCGATTTCAGAATAATTTATAAAAAACTGCAGTAACAATTACTGCAGTTTTTTGTTTATAATTTTAAGCAAAATAGAATAAAATCGAAAAATCAAACAATTGTTTAATTTGGAATGGTTTTTGGAATTAAGGTAATATCAATTAAAAAAATTATTAAAAGATGAAATTTTCTAAAACTTTAATTACAGGATTGGTATTGATGGCCGGAGTAAATGCTTTTGCACAAAAGAAAGCAGAAAAGTTTGAAAAACTACAGATTGAAATGTTCCCGAAAGCAAAAGAAGGTTATAAACAAGTATATATTCAGCTTCCCGTAGCAAAAAACGAAAACGATTTAAAAGTTGAACTTTTTGTAGGTGCTGAAAAAATGTTAGATTGTAACAATTATTTCTTAATGGGAGAAATGAAAACCCAGGATCTTCAGGGATGGGGATACAACTATTATGAAGTAGAATCCAAAGGAGAAACAGCAGGAACATTGATGGCTTGTCTGGATAAAAAACTGACTAAAAAATTCGTGACACTAAAGCCTGAAATTGTAAGATACAACAGTAAACTTCCATTGGTATTCTATGTACCGAAAGATATCGAAGTCCGTTACAGAATTTTGCGCCCTGATGCTGCGATGAAAAAAGCAGTTCAAAAATAAATCAGCTTATTATAATTATAAAGAAAACTCCTCACAGCAATGTGGGGCGTTTTCGTTTTTTTCACGATAAAATAATTCGTCATGTCTTTGCTAAGTGAAACGCCCTTGCGAACGAATTCAAAGCTATCAACAATGTTTTGCGAACACTGCGTTATACTTTAGGTTTCGGCTAAAGCCAATTGAAATTTAATTTTTTTTCAAACGGACTAAAGTCCGTTCCTATTGAATATGATCTCTCGCAGATTTTGCTGATTGAGCAGATTATTCATTTTCCAAGCCTATCCATCCAGTTTGTTATTCAGTAGGAATCCAGCTTCCAAAAGTAGGATAGAGATAATATGATAAAAAAGATTTGTCATGTCATCCAATGATTAATTACTTTAATATTCCAGCCATCATGAATTCTTGTTATAAGATAAGTTTCACCTCTAGAAACACCATTATGGATTAAAATGTAAGTATCTTTTTTATCATCACATTTGAAAAGTTTGCTATAAAAATGAACATATATATTGTTAAAGCTTTGTTGGATGTATTTGGAAAACTCTTTTGAAGTAAGAAAAATTATTCTTTTACCTAAAGTATCTGTTCTTCTTAGATTTTCGTCATTTGTTACAATAACATTATATTGTAGCATATCAATGAAGCTCTTTTTATTATTATTTGAAGTAGAATTATACCTTTCCATCTGTGAAGCAAAGTCTTCTTTAAATGTTTTTAAATTCATAATAAACTCAATGGTTAATGGATCAGGATTATCAATGAGATCGTATTCTCCATATAAAGCGGCTAATAATACTTTTGTAAAATCATTGTCTATCGTTTGGTATTTTGGATTATTGTCCTCAGAGTCGGGAACTCCATCGTTATCGGTATCTTTTGATAAAGGATCGGTAAAAAGTTCCATTTCTTCTTCAAAATCATTAAGCCCATCATTATCAGAATCCTTCATGATCTCATTAATATTAATAATAACCAGTGCATTCCTTTTTAATACCTCATATTCAGCTTCACCATGTGGAAAAGTGAGTGGTCTTGTCATTCTCATAACGTCTGCTTCAATCTGTAAATGATGGCTGTCTTTCCACAATGGAAATTGAGAATTGTTTTTAAAAAAATAATTATTATTCTTTTCCATTCCGGTATAATAATTCTTCCAGGTTTTTCCATTGTCCACTGAAATTCTCAGATAGTATTTCGCGTTAAAAGAAGAATCATTCTGATAAAGTATAGCAATGATGTTATTGAACCGACCCGTTTTAATAATTAAAGGCCAAGGAATATTTCCATATTGTTTAGCAAATTCCATATCTCTAATAGAGTCTCTTAGTTTATAATGTCCTAAGAGGCTATCCGGGGCTGCGTTACTTTCTGCAGAAGCCATTTTCGTTTCTAAAGAATCTATGATATCTTCAGATTTTGAAAAACTTTTTAAATATTGGATAGATATGAATTTAAAAGGAGGAGTAAGAGCTTGTTTTCTGGTTATTTTATAATTATAAGAATATGCGTTATTTAAACTATCTTTGGCCTTTTTTAAAGCGTCACACTTGCAGATCTCCTGATCTTGTGCCATGGAAAAAATGGAGAGTAAAAAGAAGAATGCACTGAGAATTTGTTTCAAAATATAATTTTTTTGCTAAATAGATTATTGTGATTTAAGATGAAATACTGTTTTATTTTAAAAAATTATTTCATATTTCGTTATTCCGAAGATTTCAAATTTTACTATTCAGGATAGAAAATGTACTGTTGCTTTTTCAGGTCGAATGCTCTGTTATTCCTTTGTTTCCTTATGAAAATGCTTTGAAAGTTGTGCGATAAAAATTAGAGTTAAATATTTTTTCAAAGTTTTTTAGCTTTTAATTAACATTTAAACGCTTTGTTCAAAACTTTATTTTGCAGGGCTTTAAAATTAAACATATTTTAAACTTAATTTAAATTCACCGTCTTGTAGAATTATCTTTAAGGATTTTAACAATTTTTGCATTATATTTGTTATAAACATAAACCATGAAAAACAATTTATTGATTTTTACGTTTAGTTTTTTTGCGTTCCCCGCTTTTGGCTGGGCACAGTCTGCACCGGATTTTAAAGAACTTCTGGATAGTGCTATGGTTCGCGATTCGAACCTCAAAATGCAGATTACCCAAAACAAACTTACCGATCTTGACGAGCACAAACTGAAAGATATCTTTCTTCCAACCCTGGAACTAAGTGGTAAAGCAGGCTATCTCAACGGAACAGCAAGACTGACGTCACCGGAATTCAATCTCGCTCCCTTTATCAACATTCCTGAAGGGACTTTCAATAATAATTTCAACGTATCAGGTTTTTCAGGTATTGCCAAGGCAGATGCCAAAATGCTGTTGTACTCCGGAGGAAAGGTGAAGTACATGAAAAAAGCGGTGGAAGAAAAGAAAAAGTCTGAAGATATCCTTCTGGAAAAAACAAAAGATGAGGTGATTGCTACTATTTCTAAAGCATATGACCAGCTTGCTCTCATTCATCAGTCTAAAAAGGTTCTGGATGAAAGTAAAAAAAGACTGGATATCAACCGGAAAACAGCAGATAAAGCACTTGGTTATGGTTTGATAACGCCTTATGACCATAAGAAAATTGAACTTGCCCAGGCTACTCTGGATGCTAAAATGGTAGAATATGAAGGGAAAAAAGAACTTCTTCTAACTCAGCTTTATATTTTAACAGGAATCAACAGAGAAAGGCTCAGAATGATTGATCCTGTACTATCTCCTGTAGAACTGCTGGCTGCAGAAAAGGGAATAGAGCAGAGAGCTGAAATCAGAGCTCTGGAACATGGAATCAGCGCTGCAGATTATAAAATAAAAGCAGAAAGAACGTGGATGATTCCCAAAGTACAGCTGATGGCTTCCGCCTATTATATCGGATTGTACGGAAACAGAATAAAGTCATCCGAAAATGTCATTCCTGCTGTGCCAATTCTTGGATATGAAGGGAAAAAGCTGGATTGGAGACCGAATAACATCAACGTATTTCCATTGATTACTGCAGGGGTTGGTTTTAAATGGGAAATCTTTGATGGAAAAGAAGGAAAACATGCGGAAGAAACTGCCAAAGTCGGGAAAGAGGTATTGCAGAATCAGAAAGAAGACGCTTTGAAAAAACTGACATTGAATCTTGCCAATAACCAGACCAATTATGATATTGCTTCTGCACAGATTACCCTGAAAGCCAAAGAAAAAGAGCTTGCAAAAAATGCACTCGTACAGGCAGAAAAAGAATTCAGGTACGGAATGAGCAAATCTTCGCAGCTTATTGATGCCGAAAATGATCTTGAAGTTGCGGAACTCGAATACCAGAATGCCATTTTCAACCAGAGAAGAGCGGGAATAGAACTGATGAGGTCTACCCAGGAACTGGATATCACCAAATTTTATTTAATCCCTTAAAAATTTAAATGATGCATAAAAATATATCTATACTCTTCGCTGCTCTGTTTTTATTGGGGAGCTGTGACAAAAAAAACGAGAAAATCAAAGATCCGGAAGGAAAAACCAAAAAGGATGTGATCTCTTTTGCCCCTAAAGTTACCGGAAGGATTCTGAAAATATATGTTTCTGAAGGTCAGACTGTGAAAAAAGGAGATACGCTGGCACAACTTGATGTACCGGAAGTTTCTGCAAAAATTGCACAGGCGCAAGGAGCAGTAAGTGCGGCTACGGCTCAGGAGCAGATGGCAAAAAACGGAGCGACAGCCGATCAGATGAGACAGCTTCAGGCCAAATATAAAGGATTGAAGGAACAATATGAATTTGCTCAGAAATCATACAGAAGAGCCAATAATATGTTCCGCGACAGTTTAATGTCTCCACAGGCCCATGACGAAATCTACGCAAAATTACAGGGCGCAAAGGCACAATATGATGCTGTAGTGGCGGAACTGGATGATGTGAAAAGAGGAACCCGTTTCGAAAAAGTAGAAATGGCGGCCGGACAGGCATCACAGGCTAAAGGCGCTTTACAGGAAGCGAATGTAGCCTATTCCGAAAGGTATATTATTGCCACCAACGATATGGAAATTGAGACCATCAGCTTAAATACGGGGGAACTGGCAACTGCTGGTTTTGCTCTGTTCAACGGATATATTCCGGAGAGTACGTATTTCAGATTTACCATTCCTGAAAGTGCTATTTCAAAGTACAAAAAAGGGCAGGAGGTCACCATGCAGGTAGTCTATAACAAAGAAAACCTGACAGGAACTATTGTGTATATCAAACAGCTGACAAAGTATGCAGATATCACCACGGCTTACCCGGACTATCAGTTACAGGACGCGATTTATGAGATCAAAGTAAAACCCAAAGACATGAATAAGGCTAAAAATATTTTAGTCAATGCCAACGTAATCCTGAAATAAATTGAAAAGAACTGATGAAGTTTCCTGAATTTCATTTCGTTCTCCACTTATAAAAATATACAGATGAAAGAATTTTTCCGTCTTTTGAAACGTGAGTTCAAACTTTTTATCGGCAATTCTACCTTAAGGACGGTGTTCTTTTTGGCACCGGTTTTCTATGCCACCTTGCTGGGGTTTGTCTACAAAAGCGGGAAAGTTGAAAATACTCCTGTTTTGGTTGTTGATAGAGACAATACACCGTTATCCAATCAATTGACGGAAATGTTGGATGATAACAAAAGCATCAAAATTATCAGATATCTGCAGGAACCTTTAAGCATCAAAGATGAGGTGATCAGGCATGAGGCAGCAGCTGTCGTTATTATTCCCTCAAGATTTGAAGGGGATATGCTGCAGAAAAAATATCCTGAACTCAATGTGTATATCAATACAGGAAATGTTTTAACGGCCAATTTTGCTTCCAAAGCACTTCAGCTGACCATAGGAACATTTTCTGCCGGAGCTTCCATCAAAGCCCTTCAGAAAGCAGGAATGCCTGCTGCAAAGGCTGCAACACAATATGAGCCTTTCAAAGCCAATTATATAACCCTTTTCAATACTACAGGAAATTATCTGATCTTTATGTGGCCTGCAATGCTGGCAGTAGTGTTACAGCAGGTTATTTTATTAGCAATGGCGGTAAGTTTTGCTGCAGAATTCGAAAGAGGATCTTTTGTGAAAGAATATCTGAAAATGAAAAAATGGGCCTTCCCGACCATGTTGATAAAAGTCATTCCGATCTGGGTGTTTTCTGTTCTCATTGTAGGTATTTACTACTTTATGCATATGATTTTTCATGTTCCGATGCCGGAAGGAATTTTTAATTTTATTCTCCTCACAGCGGTTTTTGTAGGATCGGTTTCGTTTCTGGGAGTATTCATCAGTATTCTGATTCCGGATGCTTTGAAGGCGACACAGATTCTTATGGTCATTGCTTCGCCGGCTTTCATTATCAGCGGTTTTACGTGGCCTTTGAATGCAATGCCTGCTTTTGTACAGTTTATCGCGAATATTATTCCGTTAACTCCCTTTTTACAGGCTTTTAAAATCTTATTGATTCAAAAAGGTTCGGTAGAGCTTACTTTCCCATACCTGAAACATTTAAGCATTCTTTTAGTAATATATGCGATCATAGGCTGGATTGCTTTAAAGATCAAACTATGGTTTATTTTCAAAAAATCTGCACCACAGGAAATTACAATTGAGGACACTTCTCGGGAAGAGATAGAGTAGTTTTTGGTTAATTTGTTGCTGGTTTTTATGTTAGAGGTTGATAGGATGCTGGTTTGCTGGTTACTTTTGATAGTATTTGGGCTGGCAGGGAAAAGTACGTAAAAAATAACCCTAAAAATAGCCGAAAAACTTTCGAACTCGAATCCCGTACCCGTAACTCGTATCCCATAACAAGCACCCCTCAATTTTTTCAGCCAACGATAAAATCAAACAAAAAAACTGATATATTTGTCCATAGTAAAATAGAAATTATATGAAAAATGTATTTGATGCAAAAGATGCTCAAAACTATATTGATAGAATAAATAAGTTGGTGGAAGATACACACGGTCTGTGGGGGAAAATGACGGTAGACCAGATGCTGGCACACTGCTGTATTACCTATGAAATGGTATATGAACCGGAAAAACACAAAAAGCCGGGAGCGATTGCAAAATTTATATTAAAAACTTTTGTAAAACCTAAAGTAGTGGGAGAAAAAGCATATCCAAGAGATTCACCTACCGCTCCACAGTTTTTGATTACTACCAGAAAGAATTTTCATGAAGAAAAAACAAGGCTGATCGGGTTTATTCAAAAGACACAACAGCTGGGAGCAGATGCTTTCGATGGTAAAGAATCTTTTTCTTTCGGTAAACTGAATTCGCAGGAATGGAACAACATGTTTGCCAAGCACCTGAACCATCACCTGGCACAATTTGGCGTTTAAACACACTTTGTATGAAAAAACTTTTATTACTTTTCATTCTGGCTGCCAATTTTGCATGGGGTCAGATGCCGGATATTTCCAATACATGGCTGAATAACAGTAAACCTTATACAGGAACTATCGGAAATAAAGGTCAGGAACTGAAACTGAAGATCAATATCTCTGAGCAGAATAAAAAAAATGATCAGGAATATTTTGTTTCAGGATATTCTCTTGTGGATACCAATTACACGAAATTTGAAGGCAAAATTACCATTTTAAAATATAAGGATTCCAAAAAACAGGGAACCGTATACGGGGAGTATGAGCTGGCGGAAGAGAATAAAGGAAAACATTCCGGACTTTTCAAAGGGAAGTTTGTCTACAATTTCAAATGGAATAGAAAGACAGAGAAAATTGAAGAGCAGAACATCGAACTTACAGGCGATTGGAAAAGTTATGACGGAACCATTGAATTTAAGACCCATCTTAAAAATCAGTAAAAAAAACCTCATTATCTTATATCGAACTTAACTATACCCCAGACCTCGGGTCTTACTTTAAAAACTTACAAACATTATGAAACTAGGCGCATTTTCAATCAGCTTAAGCGTAAAAGATCTTCAGAAATCCAAAGACTTTTATGAGAAGCTTGGGTTCACCACTATGGCAGGAACAGAAGCACAAAACTATCTGATCATGAAAAACGGTTCTACGCTGATAGGCCTTTTTCAGGCGATGTTTGATGGAAATATGCTTACTTTCAATCCGGGATGGGACGAAAATGCACAGAATCTGGAATCTTTTGATGATGTGCGTGAAATTCAGAAAAAATTAAAAGAAAGCGGAGTAGAAATCGGTAGAGAAGCCGATGAAACCACCTCCGGGCCAGAACATATCTATCTGAAAGATCCGGATGGAAATATGATTCTTATAGATCAACACAGATAATAATTAAAAACACATTGATGATGAAAACATTTAAACGTATTTTTTTACTATTAGCCACATTACTAATCATTTTGCTGATTTGGGCTGCTTTTATTCCAGGTGACTGTCAATATGAAAAGTCGATTTCTATTAATGCACCTGTGGAAAAAGTATGGCAGAATACCAATACCCTCAAAGCAATGGATCAATGGAGTCCATGGAATGATCTTGATCCGGGTATGAAAAAAGAATGGACGGGAACAACCGGGCAGCACGGAGAAAAAGTTTGCTGGGACAGTAAAAATAAACAGGCAGGAAAAGGCTGCCAGGAATTGGAAAAAGTAGATGAAGCTGGGAAAAGAATAGATACGGCAATCAAATTTCTTACCCCTTATGAAAGTGAAGCAAATGCTTACGTAACAGTAGTTCCGGAAGGGAACGGAAGCAAGGCAACATGGGGATTTACTTCTGAGATTCCTTATCCTTTTACCCTGATGAAGTTGTTTATGAATATGGAGAATGCTATCGGAAAAGATTATCAGAAAGGGCTTTCACGATTAAAAGCACTGTCTGAAAAACCTCAATAAAAAAACGAACTCAACTTAAAAAAACAAAACAATTATGGCAACAGTAAACGTTTACCTCACATTCAACGGAAACTGCAGAGAAGCATTCGATTTTTATAAATCTGTTTTCGGAGGAGAATATCCTTATATCGGAACATTTGGCGAAATGCCTCCAATGGAAGGAAAAGAAACCTCTGAAGAAGACAAAAACAAAATCATGCACGTTTCTCTTCCGATCTCTAAAGAAACGATTTTGATGGGAAGCGATACAGGAGGAGAGTGGTCTTCCAACTTCAAAGCAGGAAACAACTTCTCCATTTCTGTGAACGCTGAATCTAAAGAAGAAGCAGACAAATTATTTAGTGGCCTTTCTGCAGGCGGGCAGGTAACAATGCCAATGGCTGATACTTTCTGGGGAGCTTATTTCGGAATGTTTAGCGATAAATTCGGAATCAACTGGATGGTAAACTATGACGATCCAGCTAAAATGCAGCAACATTCATAAGATATATATATTTGAATTCAAAATACCCAAAAACCGACAGGAGCCTGTCGGTTTTTTTACTGATAAGTTGCTGAGCTATTATTTCTTTTTAATGATTTTGTAGCTTCCTGATGCTGTTGTGATGAGGTAGATACCATCAGGGAACTCACTTATATCAAACTTATTTTTATCTTTTTCAGCTGTTGCAGATTTCATAAGTTTTCCGGACTGATCATATAAAGAAACATTTTCATTTTTCTTCAGGTCATCCATATAGAAGATACCGGAAGTTGGATTAGGATAAATATTCACTTTGCCTTTGAGGTCATTTTCTGAGGTGGCCAATGTGGAAATTTTTGTCCATGTAAATGCATCCAGGCACATATAAACATACCCTCCGGTGGATTGCAGCTGGATTTCATCAATGGTAGTGTTGCTGTTATTCTGATTATTTAAAGTAGCAAGATCAATCAGGGTAAATCCGTTGTTGATACCTGTCGTTCCCGTAGTTGCATTAAATGTAGTATTAAATCCGGATGTTTTTGTGGTGGTGAACTTTGTAACTCCTCCTAATTTTCCCGTAATAATAAGTGTTCCTGATGAAGCAGACTGGTTTAAAGCAATATTGCTTAAGAATACCCAAAACTTTGACACCGTGAATGCAGAATTGCTTTTAACACTGAAAGAGGGAGAGCTGATATTGGTTGTTCCTGTGTTGTCAATATAGACGTTATCATTAGCTGTTCCGTTCCAGCCGGTGTTTGGATAATTGCCCTGAATTCTGAAAGTTCCGGCCTGTGATACGATATTGAAAGTATATCCGTTGCTGGTAAAGCTTGTGCTTCCGCCAGATGAAGTTTCAAAAGTTACAGTAGTTGTCTGTGCATTGATTGATGCAATATTACTTAAGAAAGTAAAGATTACAAAAAAGATAATTGTTTTCATGATACAGGTTTTTAATGTTAGCATTAGATCATAAGCTTCCGGGACTGTTTATAGGTTCACGGATTTTTCCCGTAAAAGGATACCACAAAGCAAGCGAGAAATATCAAGGGACAACAGCGTATTAAAAACCGAATTGAAAAACAGGTAGAAATACGCAATTTTGCTGGTTTTTATTATTATAATTTTGAAAAAAGGATATTATGTTAATTAAAATGAATGTATTTCACAGTATGGTTAGTTTTTTTTCATAACTTGTAATGTGTAGCTGAAGTAACTTATTCTAAACCTATTATATAATTTAAAACGAGAAAAACTATGGAATTACCTAAACATGCAGTCTTATTAGATGATGCTAAAAAATGGATCAGCAATTGGCAGAATAGAAATGATATTGACGGGATGTCAATAAGAGCACATATTATTCCTGTACAAGATGTAAATGATATTTTCAACAAGGATAAAGGCTTTGAGCAATATCGCGGATATAATGCGATCACAGATCAGGGAGAGTTTAAATTTTTAATGGTAGGTGTGGATGCTTATGGGAATGATATTGTCAATTATGAAGACGGATTTTATGTATATGACATGACCACACCCTGTCCAAGCGTATGTTCTGCCGAGAAATGGTGGAATCTGTAACCTGAAAACCGGAGATCTTGGATCATTGGATTGAAATATTGTCATTAATTGGAAAAGGCATTCTGCTGATTAATCTGGCAGTATACGGTATAGGCTTTTACGGTTCCGGAAGAGCCTATACATTCTTCATCGGTTATCTGGCCTGGATATTACTGTGTGAAATTGTTTTTTACGTATTAAACTCACAGAAGATTAATAATCTGTTTTTCTCACATTATTATCTTATAGGTCAGTTTTTGTTACTGGGGTTATTCTTCCATGAAATTGTAACGGAAAAATACCAGAAAAAAACAGCACGTACACTTTTAATTATCATTCCTGTTGTTCTTGTTATACAGTATATCATATACCCCGAAAAGTATTATGTTTTTAATCTTTTTGAAATTTTTGTCACGTCTTATTCAATCATAATTCTGGCATTATTTCATTTATATAATATACTGGATACCCAAAAGAAATACAATTATATAAGCCTGGGACTTTTACTTTATCTGATAAGCAGTACCGTAATATTTTTGTCAGGAAACCTGTATACGGTGATGAACAGAAAACTGCATAAAGAGATATGGGTTTTCAATGTTGTTATGTTTATTGTGTATCAGATTTTTATTCTGACAGACTATCTGTCTTCCCGCAAAAAAAATGTGTAATCACTGTTATGATTTTACAAAATGAATGAGAATACAATTATTTCCACTATCGTTTATACCTTTCTGGCATTTACCTTACTGGCCGTTACCCTGATTATATTTTATTATTTTTCTAATAAGAAGATAACAAGAAACCTTATTCAGAAAAAGGAGCTTGAGGTTAGATACGAGAAAGAGCTTACCCACGCCATTATCAGCGCCCAGGAAAAAGAAAGACTGAGAATTGCCCAGGATCTGCATGATGACATCAGTTCAAAACTCAGTGTGGTTTCTTTAAATATCCATCTCCTGGATTTTGATAATTTGGCCAGAGAAGAATACAACGATCTGAAAAATAAAATCATACATCTGGTTAATAAAACAGCAGAAAGTGCAAGGCAGATTTCACACGATCTCCTTCCTCCGATTTTAGAAAAATTTGGGCTCCACGCTGCCATAGATGCATTGTGCTCAGAAATCAACCTGTCCAAAACCCTGCAGGTTACTTATTCCAACAGCTTATACTTTGCAAAAGCGGAAGAAGAAAAAAATTTGCATATCTTTAGAATACTACAGGAGCTCATAAACAATTCCATAAAACACGGAGAAAGCACGCATATTGATATAGAATTTTTGGGAAAAGACGGAAAAAATACCTGTATCTATAAAGATGATGGGAAAGGATTTGATCTTAATGAAAATACATTGAAAGGTGGATTAGGCTTAAGAAATATCAGAAGCCGGGTAGAACTGATCAATGGAACACTGAAAATTGAAAGTGAAAACAATAAAGGAATTACCGTAGAATTTACATTTTAAATCATTATAAAATGGAAAAGGATATAATTCGTGTCATAATTGTAGACGATGAAGCACTCTTTCGTCAGGGAATTTCATTGTTGATACAGAGAGAAAAAGATATTGAACTGGTAAGTGATTTCAGCAACGGTAAAGAGCTGCTGGATGAGCTTGTAACCCTGGAAAAACTGCCTGATATAATCCTGATGGACCTCAATATGCCGGAAATTAACGGAGTAGAAGCTACCAAACAGATCCATATCAAATATCCCCAGATTAAAATTATTGCCTTAACGAGCTATAACACGAAAGCATTTATTGTCAATATGATACAGTCCGGGGCCTGCTCCTTTCTTAAAAAAAATTCAAGCCCTGCAGAATTGCTCACGGCAATCCGGGAAGTGTACAGCAAAGGTTTCTTTTATAATAACGAGGTAATGGAAGCTTTACATCAAAACCTTACAGAACCTAAGAAAAAGGTTTCCAGTATTTTTGATGCCAATCATATTTCCAAAAGGGAAAAAGAGGTATTGGAACTCATCTGCAAACAATACAACACTTCTGAGATTGCGGATCAGCTTTTTATAAGCTCCAGAACCGTTGAAGGTCACCGTAACAGCCTTCTATTGAAAACCGGAGCCAAAAATACTGCCGGTTTAGTGGTATATGCCATAGAAAGTAAAATTGCAGATATGAACTATTTAAAAGACAGGTTCGAATAACTATCCCTACAACTGTTTTTATTAAAAATTAAATGAGATTTATATTTTCTGATTAAATTAGCCTTTGTTTTGAAAAGCAGAGTCCAATGGTTTGCTTGTGAGAAACAATAATTTATAGTTAAAAACAGAAAATACAAAAGAATGAAATTTACAATTGAAAACATCAAAGCAGAGCACCAGAAAGTAAAAAGCGGAGCTGATTTTCCGCAATATATTCAGGCTATAAAAGCATTAGGTGTCTCTCACTACAAAGCATACGTTTCAGACGGAAATACTGAGTACTTTAATACTCACAACCAATCTGTGCAGACTGGAAAAAAATATGAGGCTCTTCCCATTTCCGATATTTTAAATCTTGAAAATTTTAAAATAAGGCTTAAACTTCACCAGCAGGGAGGAACAGATTATATAACTTTCTGTAAAGACTGTGCAGAAAACGGAATCAATGGCTGGACAATGGATCTTCATGCAATGACCTGTACTTATTTTGACCAGAATGAAACAGATGTTCTTACCGAACAGGTTCCGGGATAATCTTTTACAAAAAAAACGGATGCAGAACATTGCATCCGTACTTCTTTACACTAACTTATAAAATATTGTTTGCTATTATTGATTTAAAATATTAATTTTGTTTAAAACGATAGATAATAGTAATTGGTAAATATGAGAAAGGTTTTTACGAAGTTGGCGTTCACAGTTTTAGGTTTGGGATCCATTTTGACATTTGCTCAAAAAAACGATCTGGGAGCATGGTATATGTATTTTGGAAATAATAAGATCAGCAAGAAGCTGAACTGGCATAATGAAATTCAGTACCGTAATTTCGATGCGCTTGGAGACCTGGAACAGCTACTGATCCGTACAGGGATCGGATATGATCTTACAGAGAACAATAACAATGTTTTATTGGGGTACGGTTTCATTCTCAGCCAACCTTACGTAAACGGTGAAAAAAAAGAAAATATTGAGCACCGAATTTTCCAGCAGTATATTACCAAACAGAAATTCGGACGTTTTTATCTTCAGCACCGCTATCGTTTGGAAGAACGTTTTCTTCAGGATGATTTCAGAATGAGATTCCGTTATATGCTGGGAGTCAATATTCCGATTACTCAAAAAGAATTACTTCCGAAAACCCTTTACGCATCAGTATATAACGAAATATTTCTGCATTTTGACAATCCGGTTTTCGACAGAAACAGAGTGTATGGGGCGTTAGGATATGTCATCAATAAAAATATGAGGATTGAAGCTGGTTATATGAATCAGATTCAGGAGAACAGAAACCGCGGACAAATTCAGATTGGTTTTTATAATAATATCCCGTTCACTAAGAACTAATAAAATTATTCTGAATGCTGTGAGGAAAACCCTTATTTGAAATAGATTATAATAAACACTATAAAATAAACACTTATGCATTCAGGAAAAAGATTCGGAGCCCGGGAGTTCATTATCTGGACCAGACGGAGCATTTACGCTTTGGTTATATTATCAGCTATTCCTACAGTCCTGTATTTTTTGGGCTGGAAGTTTCTTTCCGTTCCATGGCAGCCGATTGCGATCATGGGAACAGCGGTTGCTTTTATTGTTGGATTTAAAAACAATGCCAGCTACAGCAGACTCTGGGAAGCAAGACAGATCTATGGAGCCATTATTAATGACAGCCGCAGCTTTGGATATATCCTGAGAGATGCACTTCTTTCCAAAGACTCCGGTAAAGTAAAAGAAATGTTCCTTCGTCATTATGCATGGCTTACTGCATTGAGATTTCAGCTTCGTGAACCGCGAGCATGGGAAAACATGGGAACAGATCAGTTTGATGAATATGCTAAAAAATATGACATTCCGGAGAGACAGTCCAAACTGGATGAAGAATTGAAAAAATATCTTTCAGAATCTGAACTTCAGTATATTCTAAGCAAAAAAAACAGAGCGACTCAACTGATCGCCAGCCAGAGTAAAGCTTTATCCGAAGTTTACGAAAAAGGAGGAATCAATGATTTTCAATGGACACAGATCAACCAGCAATTGGTGAAGTTTACCGATAATCAGGGAAAAGCTGAAAGAATTAAAAACTTTCCCTATCCGAGAAATTTCTCTTCAATTACAACGTATCTTTTGCTTTTATTCATTGTTTTTGTGCCTTTCGGATTATTGAAGGAGTTTGATAAATTAGGTGAAGGAACATCGGTAGAAGGGTTGACACTATGGTTTAATATTCCGTTTTCTTTATTGGTAACCTGGTGTTTCCATACATTGGACAGCGTAGGAGAGGCTTCGGTAAACCCTTTTGAAGGAAGTCCCAATGACGTTCCCATCACCCAGATCAGCCGTACGATTGAAATCGATATGAGAGATATGCTGGATGAATCTGATCTTCCGCCAGCCATTACTCCGAAGAATAATATCGTGCTTTAGATTGATCTTTTTATGATCTCAGATATTGATTAATGACAGACTTCGAATATATCTGAACCTGATAGGTTTCAGAAACCTATCAGGTTTGGGTAATAATAAATATTTGATATCCCATAAAAAATAACACTTAAACTTAAAAAAACTTATTTAAAAATGATTCACAGCTATGTTATAATATCCATTGCAGTCCTGCTATCTGTGATGATATTGGTAATGATCGGCCAGAAATTAAAAGTAGCTTACCCGATTTTTCTTGTCATTGCAGGATTACTGATAAGCTTTGTGCCGGGAATGCCACGCATTGAAATAGAACCCGATCTTGTTTTTCTTATTTTCCTGCCGCCAATTTTGTTTGAGGCAGCCTGGTTTACCTCATGGCAGGATTTTCATAAATGGAGAAAACAGATTTTTTCAATGGCCTTTGGATTGGTATTCTTAACCTCCATAGTCGTTGCTTATCTTTCATCTTCTATCATTCCCGGACTTACAGTGGCAATGGGCTTCTTGTTGGGAGGCGTCAATTCACCGCCGGATGCGGTAGCTGCGACTTCGGTTCTGAAGCATATGAAAATTCCTAAGAAAATTACCAATATTCTGGAAGGAGAAAGTTTGATCAATGATGCTTCCAGTTTAATTGTATTTAAATTTGCACTGGCCGCCGTTATTTCAGGACAGTTTATCTGGAGAGATGCCGTTCAGGATTTCTTCACAATGGCGATCGGTGGAATTGCTGTGGGAGTAGCAGTAGGCTTCCTGTTTGGTGCTTTATTAAAAGTTATCCCGACCAATTCCAATATCGATACCATTATTACCCTGATCGTACCTTATATTATGTATGTGGGAGCAGAACATTTCCATTTTTCGGGAGTATTGGCTGTAGTTGCCGGAGGTTTATTGATGTCTTATAATTCACATTGCTATTTAAGCCATACCTCAAGGATTCAGTCCGGGAATGTATGGAGTGTTCTGATATTTCTGATGAATACCATCATCTTTATCCTGATTGGTCTTGAGCTTCCTATTGTAGTGGAAGGGATGAAAGAATATACCATTTCAGAAGGTATTTTCTACAGTGTAGTGATTGGCGGAGCGATTATCGGAACAAGAATTCTCTATAGTTACGCATTGATGTATTTCCCAAGAATCTGCTCTAAAGAACTAAGATTAAAAGTTCCCAAACCCGATTGGAGAGAGCCTTTTATCATCAGTTTTGCAGCAATGAGAGGAGTGGTTTCACTGGCTGCAGCCTTGTCAATTCCTGCTTTTTTACCCAACGGAGAAGCATTTCCGCATAGAAATATTATTTTATTTGTAACATTCGTGATCATATTGATCACCCTGGTAGGGCAGGGTTTATTGTTGGCGCCCATCTTGAAATTATTAAATATTCAGGATGCCGGAAGCGAATTGCCGGAAGAAAAACAGGAGGTAATCCTTATGCGTAAACTGAAGGAAACAGCATTGCACAAATTGGATAACGATTTTTCTGAATTAGCCGTAACGAACAGCCTCGTACGTCATCAAAAGCATAAACTGGAAAATGAAATGATGCTGATGGCAGACAAAGCCCAGTGCATGGCTTCCACAGGAGATTATGTAACCGCTATCAATCAAAATAAAGATGTCTTACGCCAGATCATTCAGGCACAGAGAAACGAATTGCACAGAATGAAAAGAGAAAAGATATTTGATGATCATGTGATGAGAACCATTGAAATGCAGCTGGATTTTGACGAAGCCAAGATCACAGGTTTTTCACATGGATAATTACAAAATACACCACAAAAGTCACAAAAGATAAAAGTTAAAATGAACTTGCAGGAATAAAAAGTTCACAAAAGGAAAATTCTGAAATTTTAAAGGCTTACGTATACTTCTCATGAGTAGAAATTTAAACTTAAATAATTTAGTAGATAAAACTTTGTGACTTTTGTGGTTAAAGATTATAGGTAAAATGTGTACATTTAAACATATTAAACCTATCATATGAGCACACCCATCACTGTTCAGTACACCATCACTGCTCCGGCTGAAAAAGTCTGGAAGGCATTAACCGATAAAAATGAGATGAAATCCTGGTATTTTGATATCCAGGATTTTGTTTTGGAAACAGGTAAGGAATTCAACTTCTATGAACCGGGAGATGAGAATAAATACCATCACCACGCACAGATTTTAGAAATAATACCCAATGAAAAATTAAAGCATACATGGTCTTATCCTGATTTTTCAACCCTGAAGACCATGGTAACCTGGGAACTGCTGCCAGAAGACAGTCAAACTTTAGTAAAGCTGACCCATGAAGATATTGAAAACTTTAAAGACTTAGGAGAAGGCTTTTCAAGAGAGAATTTTGTAAAGGGCTGGAATACGATTTTGGGACAAAGCTTAAAAGAATTTCTAGAAAAATAAATCATGATCACATTACACCCTTTTACGATAGAAGATGCTCCACAACTGATTTCAAAGATAAAAGACGAAAGAATGCTTCTTCAGTTTGCCGGCCCGGCATATCGTTTTCCTCTCACAGAAGAACAGCTGGAAACTGATCTGTTCAATGAAAACAGAACTCTTTTTAAAATTACAGATGAGACAGGAAGTACAATCGGGCATGCCCAGATATTTCTGAAAGAAAAAACATTCCTGTTGGGAAGAATTTTGATCTGGGATGAAAATAACAGAGGAAAAGGTTATGGAAAGAAGGTGATGCAGGAGCTTTTGAAATATGGCTTCAGTCATTTTGATAAAGAAACAGCAGAGCTGAATGTCTACGACTGGAATACCGGAGCTATTGAATGTTACAGAAAAGTAGGTTTTGCTTTTGACCCATACGTTAAAAGCGAAGCAAAGATTGATCAGGAAACATGGGTTTCACTGAATATGAAAATCAATAAAAGTACTTTCGAATTACAGGAATCATGACACAATTCACCGCACTTCGCCCTGTTTTATGGACTGAAAATCTTGATGAAACCATAGGATTCTATATGCGCGTTCTTGGGTTTAGCCTTATGGACAGGAATAACGAATGGCAATGGGCTTCCCTTCGTAAAGATGAAATATACATCATGCTGTCTCAGCCTAACGAACATGAAAAAAATACTTCCATTGGTTTTTCCGGGTCATTTTATTTCAATGTAAATAAAGTGGATGATCTTTGGGAAGACCTTAAAACCAAAGCCAAAGTCTGCTATGAAATCGAAACTTTTGAGTGGGGAATGAGAGAATTTGCAATATATGACAACAATGGATACATATTACAATTTGGTGAACCCGCAGATAATATTGGCAATACGGAATAAAATTTGCTATTTTTGGAGAAATATTTAGAAATTCAATGAAAAAAAGTATAATAGCGGGTTTCGCAGCGATTTTATTATTGGCGTCTTGTAATAAGGATAAAGAAATTCTTAATACATTAAACACTTATAATACTTCAATGGAGGCGAAGGGATATCATTTCGGAGATAAGCTTGAGCTTCCGAAAGAGGTAACGGAAAATGCAGAAAGCGTAACAATCAGCTTTGGAGATAAAGAAACAACAGATTTAACAATTGATCCTAAATTTTTCACATTAGGTGATAATGCCGTTACATTCAATATTAAAACTAAGGGAGGTGAAGTTCTGAACCAGGATGCAACCATCAATGTATTTGCAAAAAATCCTGAAAAAAATATTCCTTATCAGATTGTAGCGGAATATCCTCACGATCCTAAAAACTTTGTACAAGGCTTCCAGATTGAAGGAAACACGATTTATGAAAGTGACGGGCAGAACGGATCTTCACAGATTTTAAAATATACGCTGGGAACAACCACTCCGCTGGCTTCTACGAAACAGGCTCAGGAAGATTTTTCTGAAGGAAGCACGATTGTTGGTGATAAAGTTTATCAGTTGACATGGCAGAGTAAAAAAGGATATGTTTATGATAAAAGTTCTTTAAAGCTGCTTTCAGAATTTGCATATCCAAATGTATTAGGTGAAGGTTGGGGATTAACGTATGACGGAAAAAGCCTTATTGCTTCTGACGGAAGTAAACTTTTATATTTCCTTGATGTCAACGATCCTTCAAAACTGATTAAATATATTGCCGTTGCAGGAAGTTCTCAGGCATACGACCAGTTGAACGAACTGGAATACCACAACGGATTTATTTATGCCAACGTATGGCAGAAGCCGATCATTTTAAAGATCAATCCAGCCAATGGAGAAGTGGTGGGAACTTTTGACTTTACTGAAATCGCAAAACAGAATACCAAAGGAAGTGATGATGTACTGAACGGAATTGCCTTCAAAGGAGATAATATGCTGGTGACAGGAAAAAACTGGTCGAAGATTTATGAAGTTGTCATTAAATAAGAAAAGTTTAATAACAATTTCTGTCTGAATAAAATAAAGTATGTAAATTGGTAGCGTTCCCTCAGGAGCGCTATCTTAGTAAAAAGAATTTGAGATTATTATATCTGATACTACTTTTAGTTTTCTGCTCAGTTTCTGCGCAGGATGTACTTCCTTTAGATACTTTAAAACTGAAGGAGGCAAAAGATATGCTTGCCGATGACTACGGAAATCTGTATATCTATAAAAACAAAGATTTTAGTTTTACCAAATATGATTCCCTTGGAAAACAGATCGGAAAAATGATGCTCACGGTTCCGTACAAAGTACAGACCGTACAAAATCCTCTGAATGTGCCATTGTTTTCTGAAAATGCCCAGGAAATGAAATTTATAGACCAGAATATGAATGAGATTCAACGATTGGATTTTAAACAGAAATTTGGTTTTATCAGAATGGCTTATGCCGAAGATCTGCAGCAGCTCTGGCTTTTGGACGACAGTACAAAACGCTTGATACAGTATAATTTCAGGAACGATACAACCATCAATTCATATCCTTTTGATATCAGTTTTGAAGATTTAATGGACATGCTGGTCTATGAAAATAAGGTCTATATTTTAACGAGAAAACACATCAGGATTTACAGCCTTAAATTCGAAAAGCTTTTCGAAGCTCCTTTGGAAAACGGAAAACGTTTTCGAAGGGAGAATGATATGATCCTGGTAGTTGCCGGTAATTTCATTTCACAATACGTCCCTGAAAAAGGGATGATCACTATTTTCGAAGACCAGGATGCACAAATTGTGGATAAAAACATCCTCTCTTATTTTGCAATCAAAGGGAACAAACTCTATCTTTACAGCCTTGAAAAAGTAAAGAAAGCCCAACAGCAAAAACAGCTCGAAGCTCAGCCGGAATCTCCTCCATCATCTACAGAGAAACCAGTAGAAAAGACGGAAGAAAAGCCAGATGAGAATACAGTAGAGAAACCTTCAGACAATACTTTACAGAAATTGATTGAAGATATTTCTCAGGTTCAGACTGAGGCTGTCGAAAAACTTATCAACTAATTCGTAAATACAAGGAAAAAGAATATTATGCATATTGCAGTTACAGGAAACATCGGAGCCGGAAAAACAACTTTGACAACGATGCTTTCCAAGCATTACGGATGGGATGCACAATTTGAAGATGTAGATCATAATCCTTATCTGGAAGATTTTTATTCAGACATGAGCAAGTGGAGTTTCGCACTGCAGGTGTATTTTCTAGGGAGCCGATTCCGTCAGGTAAAGGAGATCAGAGAAAGCGGGAAAAACATTATTCAGGATCGTACGATCTATGAAGATGCTCATATTTTTGCAGAAAACCTGAATGATATGAATCTTCTTTCAGACAGAGATTTTAATAACTACTCATCAGTATTTGATCTGATGAAGTCTTTCGTATCTGCTCCGGATCTTTTAATCTATTTGAAATCTGATGTTCCTAACCTGGTTAAAAAAATCTATAAAAGAGGTCGTGAATATGAAGCATCCATCAGTATTGAATACCTTTCCAAACTGAATCAGAAATATGAAAAATGGATCTCCAACTATACAGAAGGAAAACTTCTGATTGTTGAAGTGGATGATCTTGATTTCGTTGAAAAACCTGAAGATTTCGGGTTTATTCTGGAGAAGATTGAAGCAGAGCTACACGGATTGTTTTAACATATTTTTATCAGAACATTAAGACACACTCAGGGTAAATCTTTTTAAATTTGTTAAGATCAAGTTTAATTTTTGAATAATGTATCATGGTAGTTAAAGTTTTACATAACGGAAACTGTTCAAAGTCAAATGCTGTACTGGAGTATCTTGACGAAAACGGAGTGCCTTTTGAGATCATTAATATTGGTGAAGATCCTTTAAGTCCTCTTGAAATAAGAACGGTGCTGAAGAAACTGAATCAGAGTGTTTTTCATATTATCCGTAAAACCGATAAGCTTTACGTTGAGAACTATGCAGATAAAAACTATTCGGAAGAGGAATGGATAAAGATTCTTTCCGAAAACCCATCTTTAATACAAAGACCCATTCTGGTAAAAGGTTCAGTAGCAATGCTGGGAAGACCTATTGAAAATGTAAAGTTCTTTATTGAAAAATAAACGAAAATTTAATAAATAAAAAAGATCCGTTCTGTGAAAGAGCGGATCTTTTATGTTATGGGTTTTTTGTAGTAACCGAGCCATTTATCGCCTTATATAAAGCTTCCAGTTCTTTTGGAGGACGTCCGGAATCAAATTCTGAGGAAGTATACTCTTTTCCGCCAGCGGTAATGATCATAGATGATATCATTGCCTGGTCAGAATATCTGCCTGTAGTTGGAGATTTGAGTTCAGATATCTTCGGTAGGTCAATGTTCTGAGCCAGCCTGGAAACTGCCAGCCATTCGGCGGTAGAGATTTTGGTATTCGTAATCTCTTCATTGATGTTGGACTCTTTTGAAGAGGGTGTGAAAACAATGTCCCTGCTAAACCCTCTTGTCCTTTCTGTTAAGCGGATCTGTTCAATCTTTTGCTGCTGAACTGTAGAAGACATATTAGGTGTATTATTTTCGCTGTTATTTTTGTGCATACAGTTTGTAGCAGAGGTTGCTAAAATGATATTAAATAGGATCAGTTGGATGTTCATCATATTCTGTTTTTATGTATTAATAATAAAAAACCGCTTCATCATGATGAAACGGCCTTTGTTTTTACAATAGAATAACGCCTTCTATTTTTGCTACTTCTTTATAAATATTCACTACCTGATTGGCATCCAGAACAAATGCATTGATATTGCAGGCCGTGTATTTTCCATTTTTGCTTTCACGGTTTCCCAGTGTAAATTTAATACCATCAAAAACTCTGTAAATTTCAGTAAGTTTTGCCTGGTCTGTAGGAATAATAAATTTAAATAAATAATCCTCCGGAAAATCATGATGATCCTCCAGTTTCTCCCTCAAAGACTGATAAAAGTCTTCAGGGCTTGCGTGTTGATTTCCTTGTAATATATCCATCTGCAATTGTTAATATAATATAAAAATAGCGAAAATTTTCCTATTTTCCAAACGGTCCCAGCAGGGACTTGGAGTTCTGGTGTTCATAATCTTCAATGATATTGAATAATCCATTCACCAGCTGTTCAGAAGCAAGTTTACTCAGTCCTCCTGAATTGACAGTGTTGTTATTCCCTCCTAAAAGACTGCCCAGAAAATTATTGCCAGATAGCGCTGTATTAATGGTTTTTACAATTCCATATTCATTCAGTTTTTCATCTACTTTAGGAGCAATGGCAGCAATAAGCTGTTGGGATGTTTTTTCCTTCAGAATCTGTGTTGCAGTGGTTCCCTGCATAATTCTCGTTACATCCTGAGCATTCAGGCTGTTTACGGCATCCTGCAAAATAGGTTTTGATGTATTCACTGTGTAAGCTGCTGCCTGTGCTATATAATCTCGTTCTTTGGCTACCAGTGAAGGAGCAATTTTCTCCAGTGTGGAATTGATGTCTCTCAACTCTTTTGGAAGGGCTTTATCAACCATATTATTCTGCAGGAACGCTTCTTTGTTGCCATAGATACTCATTCCCTTATCAATACCATTGAGCAGAATTCTTTTGATAATAGAAAGCCCCATGTCTGATGTTGCCAATGAAGTGCAGGATTGTACAGTGGTGGTAATAACAGCACCGGTTCCAATCAGAAGAGCGGCTGCAATGATATATTTTTTCATTGATTTTTTTATTATGTATTTCTAAGGTGCATTTGTCAAAAACTGCACCAAAGGTAATTACTATTCCCAATTTAACAAAATATTAAATTGAGTACATGTTTTGGTGAATATTGTGTCAAAAATGTTAAAATTTCATTTGTAAATATGATGGATAAAGGATCTTGATTTTAAATTAAAAATTATAAAATCTATATTTTTGGCATTTTTCATTTAATAAAGGATAGTTATTTTTAAATATTTAAGATAGTTTAACAGTGTTGGATATTTTTTATATTTTTGGCTAATGTCTTTTTTTGAGATTTTAAATAACTCCACTATTTAGAGACAGGTGCAAATTTGAATTTATTTGAATAAAATTGAAACTATATGAAACAAAGTAATTTAAAGTATTCAGGTCTCATTGCCGTGTTATATTTCGGGATGAACGTGAATGCACAGGTTACGCAGGATTCTGCTAAAGTCCAGAAGATTGACGAAGTCGTTATGATTGGATATGGTAGCCGTAAAAAAGTTGATAATACAACTGCTATCAGTTCTATCAGTGCGGAGGAAGTAACCAGAACCAAAGTATTGAATGCGTCACAGGCTATTCAGGGAAAAGCCGCCGGGGTACAGGTAATTGCTTCTGATGCGCCGGGATCTACTCCGACAGTAATGATCAGAGGACTTGGTACTGTATTGGGTGGAAGAACACCTTTATATGTAATTGATGGAATGTATGCCGATAACATCAACAATATCAATTCTAATGATATTCTTACTTATGATGTATTGAAAGATGCTGCAGCATTGGCAATCTATGGTAACAGAGCGGCTAACGGGGTAATTATTATTACTACGAAATCAGGTAGAGGGAAGTTAAGTGTTTCCTATGATGGATTGGTTGGATTCAGAACCCCTTTAAAAACCATTAAAATGGCTAACGGGTCTGAATTTGCAAATTATAATAATGCTGGTAAAGCAAGTACTTATCTGAACCCTAATCAGCCGTACAACACAGACTGGTTCAAAGAAATTACAAGAACAGGGATTTATAACCAACATAATGTTTCTATTTCAGGATCTTCTGAAGCTGCAAAATACTTCTTAAGTTTAAGTAATTATGATGAGCAGTCTATCCTTAAAGGTACCAATTATAACAGGACTACAGTAAGAACCAATAACGAATTCAGAATTACCAAAGGAATCAGATTGGCGCAGACTTTAAGTGCTACCTTTACCAATGATACTCCTAAATCGTATGGTGCTTTTACAAATGCATATAAACAATCTCCATTAGTCCCTGTATATTATCCGAATGGAAAATATGGACAGCCTATTTATAATAAGACTACCGGAAATATCGATTATGAAGGAGGAAGATTTAATAATGTAGGCAACCCGGTAATGCAGCTTGCTTATGATAATCAAAGGGGAAAAAATTTCTTATTGCAGGGTGGTTTAAAACTGGATATTGATATTTATAAAGATTTGAAGTTTACTTCTCAGTTTAGTGGTGAGTACAATAATTATAAATATTACAATTTTGTAAACTCCAAAGCATTCTGGTTAGATAGCGATCCAATGAGGGTTGACAGTGGATATGATACTTCTTTGCCTCTGACAAGATTAACCAATAAAAGTCAAAACTATTTCAACTGGGTACTTAATAACTATTTAACCTATACCAAGAAAGTGGGAAACCATGATATTGAAATTGTAGCCGGTACAGAAGCTTCAGTTGCCAACGGTCTTGAAACCTTAACGATCAACAGAAAGAATGTACCCGTTTCACAAGACTACTGGAATCTGGATGGTGTAGATTACTATGGGAATTTATTTAGTGATAATACGACTAAAGCTATTGAATCTATAAAAGGAAACAGAAATACTACCATTTCTTATTTCGGAAGACTTCAGTATAAATTTATGAACCGTTATTTATTAAGCGGGACATTCAGAAGAGATGGATCATCTCAGTTCGCTGAGGGGCACAGATGGGGGACATTTCCATCATTTGGAGCCGGATGGATCATTTCTGAAGAAAGCTTTATGCAGGATGGGTTCTTTGATCTTTTAAAATTAAGAGGAGGCTGGGGTAAATTAGGTAACCAGAAGGTTCCGTTAAATTATTTGCCACTTTCATCTGGAGCAACATACAATTACGGATTCGGGACATCGCCTGTAAGTAATGGAATAACTGTTAATCAGGGATATGACCCTAGTTTAGGATGGGAAGTAACTGAAGAAACCTCGTTAGGATTAGATTTTGCAATCCTGAATAAAAGGTTATCGGGTAGCTTTGATGTTTATAACAGAAAAACCAATAATCTTATCTTGGGGGTGGTACCTTATCTTGCAACAGGTATTTCTGAAGTGAATTATTCACATATGGGAAGTGTTGTCAATAAAGGTGCTGAAATAGGTTTAAACTGGGCTGATAAAGTAGGTGAGGATTTTACCTATTCAATTGGTGCCAATTATTCTTACAATAAGAACAAGCTTGCCAGCATTGATCTTTCCAAGCCGGTTTCTCAACTTGTGGGAGGAAATCTTGGAAACGGACAGGATACAAAAATTTTTAATGCTAATGCAGTTGGCTACGCATTAGGAAGTTTCTACTTATGGGAAGCAGATGGTTATGATGCAAACGGTAATCTGAAGTTCAAAGATTTAAATGGTAATG
Organism: Chryseobacterium sp. CP-77; assembly: GCF_036362765.1. Lineage (NCBI taxonomy): Bacteria > Pseudomonadati > Bacteroidota > Flavobacteriia > Flavobacteriales > Weeksellaceae > Chryseobacterium > Chryseobacterium sp. CP-77. Next base: position 1,610,347 of record NZ_CP143637.1, on the reverse strand, counting down.
GAGTTACCGGAAGTGCAGATCCGGGAGACAGACGTTTCTTTGGCTCTTACATACCAAAATCAACCTTAGGTGTTAATTTTTCAATGTCTTACAAGAATTGGGATTTTGCTTTGAGCGGTTATGGAGCTTTTGGATTCAAAGTGTACAATGGTAAAAAAGCACAAAGAAATGGTGGAGAAAATGTTGAAGCTTCTGTAGCGAATAATTTCTGGACTCCTACAAACACTAATGCAGCAAATCCTGTAAATCCTGCAAATATCCCAATTGCATCTACATTCTATTTGGAAAGCGGAGATTATTTCAGAATCAATAATATTTCAGTAGGATATACATTTAAAAATGTAACGGATTATATGAAATCAATTAAGCTTTATGTGAGTGCAATTAATCCTTTTGTTTTCCAGAAATACTCAGGATATTCCTCAGAATTATCCGGATATAATCCTGCAGATCCTACAGCAGAAGGAGATCCAATTAAGCGTGCAGGGGTAGAATTAGATGCTTATCCTACATTGAGATCTTTTGTATTTGGTGTTAACCTAAATTTTTAAAAAAATGAATAAGAAATATATCATAGCAGCTGCATTTTTAATTTTAGGAGCTGTTAACCAGAGTTGCAGCAATGACTTCGTTGATGTATCACCTACAGAAAAAATTCCTGAGGATGCTTTGGGTGAAATATACAATAATAATGAAGGAGCCAATAGCTTGGTTACTAGTATTTATGCTAAGTTTTTAGACTGGAATATGAGTACTTTTGCCTGGATCGGGGTCACATCAATTGTTTCTGATGATGCAGATAAAGGTTCAAGTCCAAGTGACTCAGGTTCAGATAAAGACATTTTGGATGCTTTGACATTTACAGCATCTACACCATCATTTAAAGAGTTGTTTGCTTCTAATTACCAGGGGATTAATAGGTGTAATCAGGCGCTAAAATATCTTCCTAAATTAGATAAAGCAGATCCACAATTACGTCAGAGATTAACTGGAGAAGCTAAGTTTTTAAGAGCATTTATGTACTTTACTTTGGTAAGATCTTTTGGAGGGGTTCCGCTAGTAGACCATGTTCCCGTAACAGGGGTTGAAGCTGATAAGCAAATGACACTTACCAGAAAAAGTAAGGAAGAAATTTATGCATTCATTGAACAGGATCTTAAGGATGCCATAGCCGTTCTTCCTAATAAATCAGCCTATGGGGCAGGTAATATAGGGAGAGCATCTGTTGGTGCTGCCCATGCGCTTTTAGCAAAGGTGTATTTATATCAGAAGAAATGGCAGCTTGCTGTGGATGAGACTAATTTGGTTACAGGGTATTCATTGACACCTAATTTCCAGGATATTTATAAAGTTTCAGGAGAAAATAATGCTGAATCTGTTTTCGAAATCAACGGAACAGGAGGGACAGCAGGAAGAGCAATCCAGCAGTACAGCCAGGTTCAGGGAGCCAGAGGGACTACAGGCTGGGGCTGGGGATTTGCAACGCCTACCCAAGGATTATATGACGCCTACTCTGCAACAGATTCCAGAAGAGATGCCACGATTATCCATAGAGATATGACTTTATATGATGGATATTACGTAGGTCCAAATACAGAAAATAAATTCTATAATTATAAAGCTTATTCTTCCAATTATAGAGATCAGGCTTCAACAGACGTAAACATTCGTTATCTGAGATATGCTGAAGTACTATTAATCAGAGCTGAAGCAATGAATGAGCTTGGACAAACATCTGCAGCTATTCCTTTCCTGAACCAGGTAAGAAACAGAGCTAATATCGGAAATACTCCTGCTTCTTCTCAAGCAGACGTAAGATTAGATATCTGGAAACAAAGAAGACTGGAACTTGCTTTCGAACATGACAGATGGTTTGATCTGGTAAGAACCGGACAAGCACAAGCGGCTATGGCAGCTGATGGTGGTAAAAAATTCATCGTTGGAAAACATGAACTATTCCCACTTCCACAAGACTTTATAATGGAAGCAGGTGGATTGTCAGCACAAAACCCCGGCTATTAAATTTAATCAATAAAAACTTTAGAGGAGAATGAAAGTTCTCCTCTTCTTTTAGTAAGAAACCCTAAAAAAGAGATCTCATGAAAAGGAACGTATTATCAATAGCTATTACTTCATTATTCTTTGTGTATTCCTGTAAAAATGCACCCGTTGCCAAACAGGAGACCGGAAAAACTGAAGCAGTAAAAAGCAATATCACGGATGAACAACTGATGGACAGAGTGCAGAAAGATGCTTTAAAGTACTTCTGGGACTATGCAGAACCTAACTCAATGTTGGGAAGAGAACGTTACCATGAAGATAATATCTATCCTGATAATGATAAACACGTGATTACTACAGGAGGCTCAGGATTCGGGTTGGCAACTATTCTGGTAGGGGTAGAAAGAGGATTTGTTCCAAGAAAAGAAGCGGTGAAAAGACTTACTCACATCATGGACTTTCTGGCTAAAGCAGACCGCCACAAAGGTGCATGGTCACATTGGATCAATGGGGAAACCGGAAAAACCGTACCATTTGGGAAAAAAGATAATGGAGGTGATCTTGTGGAAACGGCATTCCTTACCTCAGGAATACTGATGGTCCGTGAATATTTTAAAAACGGAAATGCAGAAGAAAAAGCCCTGGCAGAAAAATGTGATGAACTGTGGAAAGGAATCCAATGGAACTGGTATACCAAAGGAGGTGAGAAAGTCCTATACTGGCACTGGTCACCGGATTACCAATGGGAAATGAATTTTCCTCTTGAGGGATATAATGAATGCCTGATCACTTATATTTTAGCAGCATCTTCACCTACTTATTCCATTGATGCAGAAACCTACTATAAAGGATGGACCAGAAACGGAACTTACCTTACAGATAAAACAAAATACGGACTACCTCTGTATGTAAAACACAACTATGCCGAAGAATACGGCGGCCCGCTTTTCTGGGCACAATATTCATATATCGGGCTTGATCCTACGGGATTATCCGAAAAGCTTGTCAAAAACTACTTTGACATCAATAAAAATCAAACCCTTATCGATTACAAATACTGTGTTGAAAATCCAAAACAATGGAAAGGGTATGGCCCCAACTATTGGGGGCTTACAGCCGGATATACCAGAAATGAGGACGGAAGCACAGGATACACCGCTCACATGCCTGGCAATGATAATGGAGTGATTACTCCTACAGCTGCATTGAGCAGTTTTCCCTATACACCAAAAGAATCAATGGCTTTCCTGAGATTCATGTATACCCAAAAACCTGAATTCATAGGATCTGCGGGACCTTATGATGCTACCTCCATTAATTATAACAATTGGTTTACCCCAAGATATCTGGCGATAGATCAGGGAACGATAGCACCCATGATTGAAAATTACAGATCAGGATTCCTTTGGAAGTTATTTATGAATGCCCCGGAAATTCAGCAGGGATTAAAAAAACTAAGCTTCCGGTCAGCCAAATATGGACTCAAATAAATTAATAGGAACGGGCCTTTATCCTGAGCTTAGTCGAAGGGAGTCCGTTTACATAAAAAAGATCAAATCCGCTGGCTTTAGCCAAAACCTAAATAACAATATGAAACTAAAACTGAAACATATTCCTCTTTTACTGCTGCCGTTTTCAATACCAATGAATGCGCAGGAGATAAAAGGGGAACTCAATAAAGAAATTAAAAGACAGGAAAAAATGTCTTACATTCTGGATTATCCGCAGAATGTTAAAGGAAATGTACCATTAATTGTTTTCCTTCATGGTTCAGGAGAGCGTGGAACTAATCTTGATCTGGTAAAGGCACACAGCCCGTTTACCTATAAAAACCTGATCAAAGGACCTGTAGCTGTTCTCGCACCCCAATGCCCGGAAGGAACATGGTGGGATACGGTTACCGTATATAATCTGATCAAGGAAATTCAGAAGAAATATAAAATTGATGCTTCCCGTATTTATCTTACAGGACTTTCTATGGGAGGATGGGGAACCTTAAAGCTGGCCATGGAGCATCCGGAAATGTTTGCTGCAGTGACTTCAGTTTGTGCTCCTACAGATCAGGTCATGACCGCTAATATTCATCGGTTTAAAGATCTGAACATGAAAATTTTCCATGGCGGAATGGACGATATTGTACTACCTGCCAATGCTTTTAATTTTTATCAGAAGCTACATCCTGTAAACCCTTCAGCAGAATTGGTTATCTTCCCGAATGATAATCATAATTCATGGGATTCGGCATACTCAAATCCCGCTTTGTATGAATGGATGCTGTCCAAAAAGAAAGAAAAGTAATCCAAGACACCAATGATTGAAAATAAACCCATCAAATTAAAGCAAAAAATATAAAACAATAATTTAAGAAGATAGATTTATGAAAAAGTTAATTGTAATCGCCACTTTAGCATTGGCACCTGTATTTTCCGCACAGGAAATGGTAACGAAGCCCGTTCAGTCTTACCAGACAGCTCAGTATCAGGCTAAGAAGAAAGCTTTTGTAGACAATCTTTTATCTAAAATGACATTGGATGAAAAAATTGGCCAGATGAACCTTCCGACTTCCGGAGATTTCACTACAGGACAGGCACAGAGCTCTGATATTGGAAAGAAAGTAGAGCAGGGATTAGTCGGCGGATTATTCAATATAAAAGGAGCAGATAAGATCAAGGCTGTTCAGAAAGTGGCTGTAGAAAAAAGCCGTCTGAAGATTCCTATGATTTTCGGGATGGATGTTATTCACGGCTATGAAACTACTTTCCCGATTCCTTTAGGTCTGGCTGCCTCATGGGATATGAATCTTATCCAGCAATCTGCAAAAGTAGCTGCCAGAGAAGCAGCTTCCGACGGGATCAACTGGACATTCTCTCCCATGGTAGATATTTCCCGCGAACCAAGATGGGGAAGGGTATCAGAAGGTTCAGGAGAAGATCCTTATTTGGGAAGTGAAATTTCCAAAAACATGGTATATGGCTATCAGGGGAAAGACCTTGCGAACGGAACCAATATTTTAGCATGTGTAAAGCACTTTGCCCTATATGGAGCAGGTGAATCCGGAAGAGATTACAATACGGTTGATATGAGCCATGTAAGAATGTTCAACGAATATTTCCCTCCTTACAAAGCTGCAGTAGATGCAGGTGTTGCTTCGGTAATGGCCTCTTTCAATGAAGTGGACGGAGTACCGGCGACAGGAAACAGATGGCTTCAGACGGAAGTATTAAGAAATCTATGGAAATTTAAAGGATTTGTAGTAACAGACTATACCGGTATCAATGAAATGGTAGACCACGGTATGGGAGATCTTCAGCAGGTGTCTGCTTTGGCTTTAAAAGCTGGAGTTGATATGGATATGGTAGGAGAAGGTTTTTTAACAACATTAAAAAAATCCCTTCAGGAAGGAAAAGTGACACAAGCTGAAATTGATATGGCAGCAAGAAGGATTCTTGAAGCAAAATATGATCTTGGTTTATTTGATAATCCATACAAACATGGAGATGCGAAGTTAGCGGCAAAAGAAGTCTATAATATGGAAAACCGTAATATAGCAAGAAATACGGCTGCTCAATCTATGGTGTTATTGAAAAATGACAATCAGGTATTGCCTTTAAAGAAATCAGGAACAGTGGCTGTAATCGGACCATTGGTGAATAACTCAATGAATATGGCCGGAACTTGGAGTGTTGCTACAAAACATGCTGCCTCAGTTTCTTTGATGCAGGGATTACAGTCGAACTACGGAAAAGAAGTTAAGTTTTTATCAGCAAAAGGTGCGAATATTGACTATGATGCCAAATTAGAAGAAATTTATGCTGCTCATGGTAAAAAAACAGACAGAGACAACCGTTCCAAAGAAGAATTGTTAAAAGAAGCGGTAGAGGTAGCCAACAAAGCAGATGTGATTGTTCTGGCTATCGGAGAATCTGCTGAAATGAGTGGAGAATCTTCTTCAAGAACAGAAATTACGATTCCTCAGTCTCAGGTTGATCTGCTAAACGAATTAAAGAAGACCGGAAAACCAATTGCAATGGTTCTTTTCACAGGACGTCCTTTAGCTTTAACCAATGTAAAAGATACTCCGGATTCTATTCTGAATGCCTGGTTTGCAGGATCTGAAGCAGGTAATGCGATTGCGGATGTTCTGTTCGGAAAAGTAAACCCGTCCGGAAAACTTCCGATGACTTTCCCAAGAAGCCTTGGACAAGTACCAATCTACTATAACGCTAAAAATACAGGCCGTCCGCTAAGCCAGGATAAAGTAGACAAATGTACTTATGAAAGATTCCGTTCAAACTATATGGACGAGTGTAATACGCCTTTATACGCTTTCGGATATGGATTGAGCTACACGAAATTCAATTATTCTGATATGGCAGTTTCCACCACTACTGCAAAAGGAAATCAGACCGTTCAGGCATCTGTTACAGTAACGAATACAGGAAATTATGATGGGGCTGAAGTGGTTCAGTTGTATATCAGAGATATGGTAGGAAGTATTACAAGACCGGTAAAAGAATTAAAAGGCTTCCAGAAAGTCTTTTTGAAAAAAGGAGAATCTAAAAAAGTAACTTTCGATATTACTCCTGAAAGCCTGAAATTCTATAACGGAGATCTGAAATATGACTGGGAATCAGGAGAATTTGATATCATGATAGGAACCAGTTCTGACAATGTTCAGCATTCAAAAATCAATTGGACTAAGTAATATCCGGAAAGTAATTCACCGGATTGTGTTATGATGTTTTTTTTGGCACGATTTTTAATAATACCTCGGGTAATTATTAGTATACAAATCGACATGAAAAAAACAATTTTATTAGGCACAATGTTCCTGGGTTCTTTACTATTTGCACAAAAAGGAACAATAAAAGGTGGAGACAAAGATGCACACGGATGTATTGGTTCTGCAGGATATACTTATTCTCAAATTAAGAAAGACTGTATAAGAACGTTTGAACAGAAAATCAAGTTAACAGAAGTAGCTCCGAAAGACAGCTATACTTCAATAGCTGCAGTTATTTTCAGTAAAGACATGAAACAAGCTGAGGTTTTTGTAAAAGATGCCGGTGAAAGAAGCATCATCCTTACCAGAGCAGGAGGTAAAGCCAAAGCATGGAAAAAGGATGGTTATGTATTGGTTCCTTACAAAAAGCACGGATACCAGCTTAAAAAGGATAATATCGTGATCTATCAGTAAGATCCGGTTTTAAAAAGAAAAACCGCTCGCAAGAGTGGTTTTTTTTGTACCTTAGAGAAATTAATTAATATCACATTTTTGGGATATTTTAATCCATCAGAAAACAAAAATTTTACCTATGAAAAAAATAATTTTACTCAGTACCATGTTCCTTGGTTCATTCGTTTTTGCGCAAAAAAGTACTCCTGTTCTCGGAGGCGACAGAGATGTGCACGGTTGTATCGGCTCCGCAGGATATACGTATTCACAATTAAGAAATAATTGTATACAAACTTTCAATCAGAAAATAAAACTCAAAGAAGTAAATTCAGACAAAAGCTATACTTCAATGACGGCAGTTATTTTTAATAAAAGTATGACTAAAGCTGAAGTATTTATTCCGGATGGAGCTGCAAAAAGCATTATTTTGGATAAGCAGGGAAAAGCAAAAATATGGAAAAGCGGAGCTCATGTGAAAGACAGCTATGTTTTAACTCCCTATAAAAAGAGCTACCAGATCAAGAAGAATGATGAAGTCATTTATCAGTAAAATAAAACTTTAAAAATATAAAGCCACTCGGAAGAGTGGCTTTTTTGTGGCTTGAAATCAATGAATTCAATTGGATTTTAATGCGACAAGTTTTGTCGTTGTGGATAGATACTTTTGCAACATAATAGAATGAAAAATATATCAGAATTAAATGATAAATAACATGATTAACGGTACCACATAAAAGTGACTTTTTATCTTAAAAAGTGTTAAATTCGCGAAGTTTAAGAAACTAATTACTAACTCAAAAAAACATAGAATGAAAAAATTCTATTTCGGTGCATTCACTTTATGCACAATCTTGGGAGTATCTGCCCAGGAAGTGGTGTGGCAGAAAGACATCCAATCCTCTACCCAGGATTTTCTAAGCCAGATCACCACAACCATTGATCAGCAATATTTGATCACAGGAAGTTCTATTCAAAGCAATAAGCAACAAGCTTCAGGCAGTAAGCAAAACAACGGTTACGATTTTCATTTGATCAAGCTGAATCAGCAAGGTGAAGAAGTCTGGGAAAAATATTTCTCAGGACAAAACCACGATTACCTGTCTGCTACTGTTACCACGCAGGATGGCGGATTTCTTCTGGCAGGAACTTCTTATTCAGGAAAAGGACTCGATAAAAAAGACGATTCCAAAGGAGGCTCAGATATCTGGCTGATCAGAATCAATGAATTCGGAGATGAACTATGGCAAAAAACCTTGGGAAGCTCTTCTGATGAAGAAGCCAGAGCTGTTATCCAGACTACAGATTTAGGATTTTTTGTTGCAGGAAATGTCCAAAACTCATCAAAAGGCTATGGTTCCAAAGATGTTTTGATCACAAAACTGGATAAAGACGGAAAAGAACTTTCCCAATTAATTTTAGGTGGAAAAAGATTGGATGAAGTGGAGAAAATGATTCCGACGAAAGACGGAGGAGCATTGCTGGGAATGTATTCAAGGAGTTCTGAGGTTCGTGTTTCGGGTTCTGAACAAGATTCCGGGATGCGAGGTGCGGGTTCTTCATTAAATGTTCAAAACCCGAATCCCATATCCCGAAACTCAAAACAAACTGAAAATTTCGGTGAAGGTGACTATTGGGTCGTAAAACTCGACAAAAACGGAAAAGTAGAATGGGAAAAGAACTTCGGAGGAAAAGGAGATGATCATTTGAGAACGCTGGCCTTAACTTCAACTGGTTTTATTATCGGAGGAGAATCCAGATCAGAAAGGTCTGGAAACAAAACTGTCGGATTAGAGGAGGGAACAGATCTTTGGCTGATTTCTTTAAATGAAAGAGGAGAAGAGCAATGGCAAAAATCTTACAATTTTAAAAACAGAGATATCCTGATGGGAATGTGTGTTCTTCATTCAGCAGATGATAAATCATCCAAAGGAATCTTATTGGGAGGCTATACCCAGGCAGAAGGAAGAATAGAAACAGATGATGAAACTTTCTGGATGCTATACCTTGACCAGAATGGCAATGAGCAGTGGAGAAAACATGTAAAAGGTGAATCCAGAAAGAAGGAAGAAAGACTTTCTGATGTAAAACTCAACAGAGACGGTTCTATTATTCTTGCAGGGACAAGTGCTGAAGAACTGGGGAAAGAAAACTGGAAGATTGTAAAGCTCGGAGATAAACAAGTTGATCAGCTCATTGAAAAACACGATATCAAGATCTACCCGAATCCTGTATCAGACTATGCTTACGTAGAAATTGGCTTTGACTTTAAGGATGCAGATATTCTTTTGTATGATATGAGTGGAAGACAGCTACAAAGTGTGAAAACAAAGAATAAAGTAACTAAGATTAATACGCAGGCTTTGGTTCAAGGGGCTTATCTTATTACTATAAAAACGGATACCAATAAAACAGCAAATGCAAAAATTATTAAACAGTAAATTATGAAGATTTTTTTTCTATTTTGTATCATTTCAGTATCATTAATGAAAGGTCAGTTTAATGGTGAAGAAGGCTTTTATAGTCCTGAATTTTCTAAAAGTCCAAACTCAAGTGAATTTAAAGTATATGGAGGGACTGATTTAAATCATTCACTAGGTAAACCGGATATTAATATCAGTTTGCTTTCCTTAAAAATTGATTATAAAAACAAGTTTGATGTAAATCTTAATTATGATGTTGCTCTGAATAAGCCTGATACTTATCCTTCATGGACGGGTTTAGCATGGAATTTAAGTACTTCAGGAACTATTACAAGAAATTTGAATGGTGTAGCAGATGAGTCTGATCCAGAGGCTTACTATTATAAATATAACCTTTTAAATTCCGCTGATTGGAATTCGTTAGATAAGCTAAAATCATATTCGGGTTTTAATGAATATGAAAAAAATGAAAGAGCATTAAATCCTGATACTTTTAGCTTTTCTGTAAATGGTATATCAGGTACTTTTATTAAAAATCATGAAGGAAAATGGATTATAAACTCTGACACACCTAATTTATCGATTACAAATACATTAAAAGATAATGAGTATGATATGGAGCATTTCATATATTCCTTTACTATCACCGATGGCTTGGGGAATAAGTATACTTTTGGAAATCAGTATTCAGCAATTGAGATTTATCGAAGTAGAAAAAAGACTCAGAACCCAAAGCTCGGTGCAGAATATTATAAGTATGTCAAAAATTGGCATTTAACCAAAATTGAATATTCAACTGGAAAAAATGTTGACTTTAGTTATGATAAATCTGGAGAAACCATCTATTTTAGAAGTTCATATTCGGGATACAAAAGTTTTTCGTATGGTGGTTACGACTTGAGTGGGTGCGCAAAAGATATTGATAAGAATAACTGTTTTAATCTTTCAAACTTTGAAGAAGGACAGTTTAGCTATTTGGATAAGGTTAATTTTGATAATGTTGAGATAAAATTTAATAAATCTTTGGCAAATAGTCTAGAATTTACCAATGAAAATGTATACTTAATTGATGGATTTGAAATTAAACCTCCTGATAATTACTATAATCTTAAACATTGGTACAAACTTGATAATATTTCCTATGCTGTGAATAATAAAAATATAGAAAATATATACTTTGAATATGACGAGAATCCTGCTAGGCGATTAAAATTAAAAAAAATAAAAATTGGCGAAGCAGAAAACAACAAATATGAATTTCAATATAATAATAACCTATTTCCAAAATTTAATAACGGAAATACTGATCATTGGGGGTATTTCAACGATAAAACATTTAATTTTTATGCAATAAATTCTACAGATATCAATGTTATTGCGGCCGCATATAGACAAGCAAAAGAACCGAATTTTAAATTAAACGAAATTTTAGAAAAAATCTTTTATCCAACAGGAGGAAGTACTCGTTTTTATTACGAACCTCATGAGTATACTAAAATGACTAATTATAATAATGATTTTTTCATCAGTGAGATTAGTCCGAGGAGGTTAGCAGGGGGGTTCAGGGTCAGCCATATTATTGATTATAGTATTTCAAATGTGCCTTCCCTGAGAAAGTTTTATTATTATAAAGATCTTATTAATAGTGATTTAAGTTCTAGTGGTGTTTTGTCAAATACTACAGATTACAATCATAACCAATATACTTACAGGGAAATTTCACCTTTAAGTTGGCCATTAAATTATACTAATGGGTCACATATTGTATATTCAAAAATTTATGAAGAAAAAAGCAATGGAGGGATAATTGAATATGCTTTCAGTAATCAAGATAATGGCTTTATTGATCAAAAACCTGATAACTCACTAATGACTAGAGTAGAAAGAGAAAGGACCACACTAGGAAATAATAATTATATATGGTCCAGTGCACTAATTAAATATGATGAGAATGCTGGCACTAGAATAAATTCTTTTAACTCTCTCCAAAAAGAAAGAATGAAGATATTGTTTAAAAAAGAGTATACAAACACTAAGCAATTATTAGCCGAAACAATTTATAATTATAATAATAATCCTGTAAGATTTTCACAACATGCTAGGATAATTGAAATTGATGGACGTCCTTTTGGTCCTGTTCCAATGGGTTGGAATGCACAAGGTCAAGCTCTAGACAAAACATGTGATGTCATTAATGTCTCGGCTTATAAACTTTATTTTTACAATCATTATTTAGACTCTGAGACAAGAAAAGATTATTTCAATAATGGAAATGTTACCACTAAAACAAAGTACTTTTACGATGACTCTGATGATGATCTTCTGAAGAAAGAAGAAACTACCTATCCAGATAATAAAGTAATTTCTAAGACATATCATTATGCAAATGATGTTACAATAAATAATCAATATTTGATTAACAAGAATATGGTAGGAATTCCATTGGTTACAGAGACAACGAAAATAGAGAATCTTACAAATAAAATTCTGACTAAGTGGGAAACCGTTTACCCTGTTTCCCAAGCAGATGCTAATATATATACTAGTGGTTTGCCCCTACCCAAATCAGTATTATCATATAATCTTAAAGATTTGAATAGCCCTGTTCCTGTCCCAACTGTAGAAATCAGTTATGATTTATATGATTCCAAAGGTAATGTTCTACAATATACAAGTATAGATGGTAAACCAACCACGATAATTTGGGGATATGGTCAAACTTTACCTATCGCTAAGATAGAGGGAGAGACTTATAGTAATGTAATGACCTCTTTGGGTGTAAGTAGCTTGCCTTCTGGATACACAACTCTTCCTATTTTCCTGAAATCTAATGCAGATATAGATGCATCTTCGGAGCTATTGCTGATAGAAGCTCTAGATAATTTTAGAAAAGACCCTGCTCTTGCCAATTACAATATAACAACCTACACTTATAATCCATTGATCGGGGTGACAAGTATTACTTCTCCAAGTGGAATAAGAGAAAATTATACCTATGATTTGTCCAATCGATTAGAGAAAGTTGTAGATAATAGCGGAAAAGTTCTTAAAGAATATAAATATAATAATGCCCCAACAGCATATTATAATGTTATGAAAAGCCAGTCATTCACAAAAAATAATTGTACTTCCGGTATGGTATCCAGTTCGATAACCTATACGGTACCTGAAGGTAGGCATTTTTCCATCATCAGTCAGGCAGATGCTGATCAGAAAGCTTTAGATGACATTAATAGTAATGGGCAGAATTATGCTAATTCAAACTTAACCTGCTTTTATCCATATTGTGATTTCAATGCCATGGCTTCAAGTCAGTATATTATGATACAATATGCTCCTTTTCAAAAAGTAAATAATGTTGTTAATGCTCAATTAAATTTTATGGTTACATCAAACCAAGGTGTGAATTGGTATGATACAGTACAATTAGGAAATATACCTGGACTTTGTTGGCCTGCCACGACAGTTACTAAGTCCTCAGGAAATTGGCAAGTAACTCTCTATCCAGGATCAGGACAAACTGTTTTAAGATGGCTAGGAAACGGAAGCCCTTCTACAGGTGTTCCGTACAATATTAGCTTTAGTTATAATGTAAATTAAAAACAAATCCATGAAAAAAATATTAATTCCCATAGGAATTCTCATAATAGGAACTGCCCAGGGGCAACTTACCAATACGGAAAATTATGTCTACTCCAAGACGTATTTGTCAGATCCTGCACTTGCTAATGTTAAAACCTCTGAAACGGTTCAGTATTTTGACGGACTCGGAAGACCCAAGCAAATTGTGAATGTAAAGGCCTCCCCATTGGGAAAAGATGTAGTTATCCCCATTAAATATGATCAGTTCGGAAGACAGGTTCAGGACTACCTTCCTGTTCCTCAAGGAGGAACTTTCAACGGTGGTATCATTACCGATCCATTAGCCAATGTAAGCAGTACCTCTTATGGTTCAGAAAAAATCTACTCAGAGAAGATTCTGGAAAATTCGCCATTAGACCGTATTTTAGCGCAAAAACAGGTCGGAACTGCCTGGGACAACAAGCCTGTACAGTTTGGATATGATGCCAATACAGATGGCGAGGTTAAAAAATACACCGCCACTTTTAACTATACCAATTTTACTTCCCAACTCACCTTATCTGGAACCTACGGAACAGGGCAGCTGTATAAAAATACGGTTACCGATGAAGACGGAAACCCAACCATTGAATTTAAAAACGGGCAGGGACAGATTGTATTGGTCAGAAAAGTAATCAGTGCTACAGAAAACGCAGATACTTATTATGTTTACAATGATTATAACCAGCTGGCTTATGTGATTCCTCCCAAGGCTTCTGTAGAAACAGATCCCAATACCGTACTGAATGATTTATGCTATCAGTATAAATATGACGGGAGAAATCGTCTGGTAGAAAAGAAACTGCCTGGTAAAGGCTGGGAATATATGGTGTATAATAAAGCTGACCAGCTTATTCTGACTCAGGATACTGAGCTTAAGGGAAAAGGACAATGGCTCTTTACCAAATATGACCAATTTGGAAGAACCGTTTACACGGGAATTACAAATAATACTGCCAGCAGGGCTTCAATGCAAAATAGTGCCAATGTCAATGCTAATTTATATGAAACCAGGACCGCTGCAGCCGGATTTACCTTAAATGGTATGGCTGTATATTATACCAAACTTTCTACTCCTTCCAATGTTAGCCAGATATTAACTGTCAATTATTACGACACCTATCCTCCGGGTTCATCTGCAGTGACCAATGTGTTTGCCCAGCCTCTTCTTACGGACAATCCGGCTAATGAACAAACTACCAAAGGACTCCTTACCGCTTCCTATATCAAAAATATAGAAGATGATCAGTGGACAAGGAACTTTATCTGGTATGATACCAAAGGAAGAAACATCGGTTCAAGAAGCAACAACCATTTAGGAGGCTATACTGTGGTAAATAATAAGCTTGATTATACCGGGGTTATCCTTCAGACCAATACCTATCATAAAAGACTTGCTGCAGATCCTGAAAAGACCATTGTAGAAAAATTCACCTATGATCCCCAGAACAGGCTTCTGACCCATACCCATCAGGTAGGCAGCAATCCCGTTGAATACCTTGCCCAGAATAAGTATAATGAAATTTCCCAGCTGGAATCCAAGAAAGTAGGAGGAACAGCTGCATCTCCATTACAGACCATTGTTTATCAATACAATATCCGGGGCTGGATGACTAAGGTTAATGATCCGGCAAACCTCAATGGAAAATTATTTGGATATGAAATGAAGTATAACAATCCTGTGTATACCAATACGTCAACAGGAAGGTTTAATGGAAATATTGCTGAGATTGATTGGAATATTTCCAGTAATGAAGGGCTGAAAAGATACAATTATCAGTATGATGCTTTAAACAGGATGTTGAAAGGAGTATATTCCGAACCCAATTCTTCTGTAGCTCAGAATAATTATTTTAACGAAGAGCTGAGCTACGATCTCAATGGAAATATTAAAACCTTAAAAAGATTTTCATGGCCTGTTTCAGG
Source organism: Chryseobacterium sp. CP-77 (assembly GCF_036362765.1). Taxonomy (NCBI): domain Bacteria; kingdom Pseudomonadati; phylum Bacteroidota; class Flavobacteriia; order Flavobacteriales; family Weeksellaceae; genus Chryseobacterium; species Chryseobacterium sp. CP-77. Next base: position 1,595,203 of record NZ_CP143637.1, on the reverse strand, counting down.
AGGAACTACTGCAGAGAAGATTGATGATCTGGTCTATAATTATCAGAATGGGGACAAAAGTAATACACTGGATAAAATTACTCTTCCTTCAGGGGTTATTAACAACCGTTCAGGATACAATGCTTTGCAGGGAACGATGGCTTATAATCTTAATGGAAATATGACAGATCATCCTGATAAGAAAATGAAGATCAGTTATAATTACCTGAATTTGCCTAGTTATATTTCAGTTAACGAAGGGTTGATAGGTATTTCCAACACCAGCTACACCTACAGGGCAGACGGAACGAAAGTTTCTAAAACATATAGTATGAATGGATCCATAGAAACCAATTACCTAGACGGGTTTCAGTATGATAACAGGCATGCATATGACACTTCAGCATCTCTTTACACCATTCCGGTATTGAAATTTGTACCGACTTCCGAAGGATATTATGATTTTACGGAAAATAAGTATATTTACAATTATACGGATCATTTAGGAAATGTAAGGGTGAGTTATAAGAATAATGGTACTGGACTTGAGGTTATTGATGCCAACAACTATTATCCTTTTGGATTAAAACATCAGGAGGGGTTGATAGTTCCTGCTCCTTTTGGAGGAGTTCCCTATAATTACAAGTACAACGGTAAGGAACTGCAGGAAAGTGGTATGTATGACTACGGAGCGAGATTTTATATGCCAGATATTGGAAGATGGGGTGTGGTGGATCCTTTAGCTGAACAATATCGTAGATGGTCACCATACAATTACACGATGAATAATCCAATCCGTTTTATTGACCCTGATGGCCGTGGTGTGACAAGTACAGGAGTAAAAGATAATAAGGATGGAACATACACTGTAGTAAATGCCAAAGATGACGGTAATAATGGAATTTATTTAGCTGACGACAAAGGGAATTATGATGTTAATACATCTCATCATATTGCCAACTCTCTGACACCGCGTTCTTTTATGGGAGACGATAATAAAGCTGTTGAAGGGGCTGTAATAAGTCCTGGTGATTTGAGTGGTAATAATTTTCTTAATGATTTGATGGGACCTAATGAACCTAATATTTTTAACTATATGGCGAATGGAAAAGGTAATGAAAAATATGATTTTAAAACAAATGGACCTAATGGAGAAGTAGGAGGAACAGATCAAAGGCCTGAAGGAATGACAGTGACACAATACACATATCGAGGTCTGCTATTTTCAGTAAATACAGGAGATAAAACAGATAATGTAACCGTAATTGCTTCAGCCAGAGATATTGGAAACTTTGGAGCAGGCTATATTGCAGGAAATAATGGTTTAACTTGGGGGACTGGAAGATTAGGATTTGACGCTCTTCAAAGTTGGCAGCAACGTAGCTTTGCTACTGAAGGACAAACCACCCAAATGGCACAAAAAGTAGGACATAGTCTTGGTTATAAAAAATATACTGAACGACGTGTTAATGCTTATAAATCTCAATCTTCAAATCCATTACGTGGTCCTAAATAATATTGATTATGAGAAAAATATTTAAGACACTTATTATATTGGCTTGTCTTAGTATAGGCTTATTTCTTTGGTCAGACCAGCGTCGTTCCTTTTTCAAGACATCAAATGGAGAATATGTTACAATGTGGAAGAGATGGGGTGGAACTTGTTATTTAATTCCTGGTAAATATTATGGGATTGCAAGGCCAAAAGATGGGTATATAAAGACATCGAATCGAGGTTATTTTACTTTTTACTATAGTAATAGATTACCGAATCTTATTTTAATAAACAAAGAATCAGAAGATAATTATGAAATATCTAATTCAGTTAATAAAAAGTACTCGTTTGCAGACTATATATCAAATAAAGAAAAATACAAACCAATAATTTATAAAAAAAATGCAAAAAAATTCTCTGATATAAATAGAGATGCTTCTTTTTTAAGCATAAATATACTGGAGGGTTATGCTACTAATGAAACAGGAGAAATGCAGAGATAAATGATACAAAAAAGGCACTCTTTAGATAGTGATGGTCGGAAGAAATTCCGACCTTTTTTATTTTTTTTAACTTTGCACTTGATCCAAGATCTCCACCTACAAATACGATTAGAATTGCAGTAATATACCCTGAAGTTCCATTGTTATATATCTTTTTGTGGTTTTATAGCCCAAATTATTTGCTCTTTTGTAAATCAAGAGTAGCATAGAAGTAATCATTGTTATATAGATCATTACTGGATCTGTCTCAAAAGCTGGTGGGAATGTTTAGTAGGTGTATCTTTGTATTATGCTAAGAGATAATGAACTTCTTAAATTATTACTTCCGGAATTTTAATTGAATACTTTAATATCCTCCCCGCTGGTTCTAGCGTCTCGCTCGTGCCCGTAATTAAGAAAAAGCTACTGCATAAATAGTGGTTTTATCCGTTACACTTCTTATTATATAGGGATAATTTTCATTAGGAGTTTATATTCTATGATCTTCCTTGTTGCTACGTAAGGTTTATTCATATAAATTTTGCTTTTATAACTTCATGATATAAGTTTTCTTTATTTTAATATTCCAAATTTTTTTTATTTTATAATATTGTTATATATTAATATATATCAATGTGATAGTGGAATTAGGGTAATGAGCTTAATGATGGGTAATGAGCACAAGCGAGCCCCCGCTCTCACACGATTGTATCGTGTGCTAGATGAAAAGAAGAGATTATCTCACTTTTGATACAGTCTCTTTTTATCTTTTTTTTAAAAAACTATACAGATATACAAGGATGATCATCCGAAGTTGATAAAAAAAAATTATTGTAAACAATATGAAATGAACAGCTTATATTTTCATATCCCAAAAATATGTATATTGTATTACCAAATTAAAGCGTAATCCGAAAAGCATATAGAGTAGGAGAAAATCAAAAAATATTACTATGAAAAACTTAAGAAAACTTTCAAAAAGAGAATTGAAAACTGTTCAGGGAGGTATCCCAATGTGTCTTGCAGGATACTTCTGGTGCTCACTGGAAAGAAAATGTATCCCTGTTGGATCACCATGCGGGCTTATTATCGATTAACTAATTAAAAATAGTAAAAAAGGCTGTCTCAGAAATGAGATAGCTTTTTTTATGTGCTGACCACCAATCGACTTAGGAATCAGGAGCGTTAAGAAAATTTCAATGTAATCCGTGAAAAAATTTCCACTGTCTGAGCATGGGGCTTGCTCAGTACCGAAGCAGAACCGAATGATTCATGCGAGTTTGGAAATTTTAGGAGTACATTTAAATTTTTAGCGGATGATTCCCGTCTTGAACTTTTGCATACTTTTGCTTCAAGGCAAAAGTATAAATGAAAAAAATGTTATTTTGCAATCTTAATTACAGAACTTTCGTGCGATCCAGAACAAATTATATTCTTGCTGTTGGTATCATTTTTTTGAATGTTATAATATTACTGGTAAATATATATATAATAAGAAATGGTTTTCGTCTCTTTGAAGGAGGCTTAAATTTTTCTACCCTGTTAATGATTTCAAATGTTTTTATCTTTCCTGCAGCTGCAACATTTTTCAAAAACTTAAGAGGTGAATTTATAATATTAGCACTGAACATATTAGGAATAGTTATAGCCATTTTAGGAACTTTCCTAGCTTTTATGATGATAACAATTCAATGCTAAAGGTAGATTATTGCGTTAATATCTGACCTAGGAATCAGGAGCATTAAGAAAATTTGAATGTAATCCGTTAAAAAAATCCGCTGTCTGAACATGGGACTTGTTCAGAACCGAAGCAGAACCAGATGATCCATGCGAGTTTAGAAATTTTAAGAGTACATTCCAATTTTTAGCGGATGATTCCCGTCTTGAACTTTGTATACTTTTGTTTGACTACGTCGAATCTTCGATTTCAAGACAAAAGTATAAGTATAAATTATGAATGAAAATCATCAGATCTGGATTTTCATCTCTCACTGAAAAACCGTATTTTTGTACATCTAAAAAGTAAAAGAACGAATGAATTCCTACAAAAATCCATTGGAAGAGCGCTACTCCAGTGAAGAAATGTTATTTAACTTCTCACATAATAACAAATTCCAGAATTGGAGAAAGCTTTGGATAGCTCTTGCTGAAATCGAAAAAGACCTTGGACTTGAAATTACAGACGAGCAGATCGCTGAGTTAAAAGCTAATGCTGAAAACATCGATTATGAGAAAGCAGCAGAGTATGAAAAAAAATTCCGTCATGATGTAATGGCTCACGTTCACGCTTACGGGGATGTGGCGCCTTCAGCAAAAGGAATTATCCACCTTGGAGCTACTTCAGCTTTTGTAGGAGACAATACAGACTTAATCCAAATCCGTGACGGGCTTTTAATCTTAAAGAAAAAGCTGGTTAATGTGATGAAAAATCTTTCGGATTTTGCGATTCAGTATAAAGACCTTCCTACTTTAGGATTCACACACTTCCAGCCGGCTCAGCTGACAACAGTTGGGAAAAGAGCTACCCTTTGGCTACAGAGTTTGGTTCTTGACATCGAAGAATTGGATTTCTTCCTTGAAACCCTACGTTTCAGAGGAGTAAAAGGAACTACAGGAACAGCTGCAAGTTTCCTTGAGCTTTTCAACGGAGATTATTCTAAAGTAAAACACTTAGATAAAGAACTTTCAAAAAGATTCGGTTTCGATAAAGTGTTCGGAGTTTCCGGACAGACTTACGATAGAAAAATTGATGCGAAAGTAGTTGCTTTATTGGGAAATATTGCACAATCTGCACATAAATTCACAAACGATTTACGTCTACTTCAGAATCTTAAGGAAATTGAAGAACCATTCGAGAAAAATCAGATAGGTTCATCGGCAATGGCTTACAAGCGTAACCCAATGAGAAGCGAAAGAATCGGAGCATTGGCAAAATATGTAATGTCTCTGACAACAAGTTCTGCAATGGTGGCCTCTACACAATGGTTTGAAAGAACATTGGACGACTCTGCCAACAAGAGATTAACCATTCCTCAGGCGTTTTTAGCTGTGGATGCTATTCTTTTGATCTGGAACAATATTCTGAACGGAATTGTTGTTTATCCAAACAGAATCAACAAGCACATTATGGAGGAACTTCCTTTCATGGCGACAGAATACATCATCATGGAAGAGGTAAAAGCGGGTGGTGACCGTCAGGAAATCCATGAGGTAATCAGAGTTCACTCTATGGAAGCTTCCAAGAAAGTGAAAGAGGAAGGAAAAGAAAACGACCTTATTGAAAGAATCCTGAATGATAATTCTTTAAAACTAGACAAATCAAAACTGAAAGAAGTTTTAGATCCTAAAAACTTTATTGGTTTCGCGCCGATCCAGACGGAGGAATTCATCAAAAATGAAGTGCAGCCGATTATAGACCAAAACAAGGACTTAATTGGATTGGAAGCTGATCTTAAAGTATAAAACAATATGCAGTCTTTTGGGCTGCATATTTTATTTAATTCGTATGAAGATTTACCTGTTTTTTATTTTATCTTTATTTCCTGTGATGATATTTTCTCAGGATTTAAAACCTAATAAAAAAATCAGATCCGATGCCGATTTTAGCCATATGGTTTCAGGGATGACCGCGCCTGTTAGTTTAGGTGACTTTTCCAGGACGGCATTGTTTACAAACTCTAAAAATGATAGTGTTTTTGCTGCAGAATATGAAAATAAGAGTAACGATGCGTTATTTAAATTCAAAATTATTCCGGCTTTTCTTGATGAAGAAAGACTTTTAAATCATTATTATAGAGATTTAGCTGAAAGAAAATATACTCCTAAAGAAAATGAAAAAGTAAATAAAGGAGTAACCCTTAAAGATGGAAAGTTCAAGCTTCACGGAATCAGCAGCTATTTTCACCATCTTAACAGATTGATTAATGTAAGAGTTTATGATGCAGGTTTTTGGGTTTTTATTTCAGAAATAAGCCAAAAAGGGAATGATACTTTAGTTCTGGATAAAATGCATGACGAATTTTTAAAGAATTTACAACCAGCACAAATTGTACAAAATAATCCTTTAACAAGATATTCGAATATTATTTATGCACCTGTTGCTGCTCGTGACACGGTATTATTAAGAATCACCATGAGTAGTGCTACAAATAAGATGAAATGGATATATGAGAATATTGATAAATATGAAAGAGCTTCAGGAATTCCTGGAATCCTTTTAGATTTTCATATGGCGGGAATTAATGGTTTTATAGATTATAAGACGAAAAAAAATTCCACACCAATTAAAGAAGGTAATTTCACAGTAGATAAATTGATTTCGTTCTTCACAAAACTTAGAAATGATGGTTTCACAGACGAATATTTAATGGAGCAGTATAACTATTTATTAAGTCCGCCAGAAAATCATCAGTTTGATTATGAAGGTTATCAAAAGTGGAAGCTAAACAATTCTATAGACTATGATGTTGCTAATAAGTATTATATTATTGTAAATTCGCGTAAGAAAACAGATCTCACTAAAGACGAGTAAATTAAGCTTTGAAACCATCTCCAATTCAATGAAAAAAATACTTTTAACCATCATACTGATACCAATCATTTCTTTTTCTCAGACTAAAGAAGATTTACATTATTTCAAATCCAAAGATTCTTTAGTAGGAGTAAAAGATAAAGCAGGAAAAATAATTGTTCCTGCACAGTTCAAAGTCTTTTCATTCCTAAAGGATGAAGATCCTGTAGAAGGAGAAACCATTCTTTTTGACGGAACTAAAGAAGGCGAAGAACCGGAGAAAAATGCATGGGGCTATGTGTATGACAGAAATGGAAAATTCCTGTATCAGCCTTTCCTTTTTGACAATGGAGCAGATTATTTCTCTGAAGGGGTAAGAAGACTGGTTAAAAATGGAAAAGTAGGATTTGCAGACCGAAACGGAAAAATTGTCATTGAAGCTGAGCATGATTTTGCATTCCCCTTCAATTACGGTTATGCTGCATTTTGTGACGGCTGTGATTGGGAAAAAACAAATGACGAGCACAGATCCATTGTAGGCGGAAAATGGGGCGTGATGAATGTCAAAGGAGAAACGGTTCAGCCATTGGCAAAACCATCAGAAAAGGATGTTGAAATAGACGGGAAATACTACCCGAACCCGTTTCAGTACAATGAAAAGGAGAAGAATATCCTTCAGTTCTTTGAAAAGCAGAAGAAAAAACTGTCAGATCTTTATTATGTAAATTTTTATGACAAATTATCTGAAAAAGAAAAGAATCTGTTTTTTGAAATCGTAGAAAGACCAAAAGAAAATTTTCCCTATTATCAGGTGAATACTTATAATGATAGGAAGAAGGATTTAGATATGCTTTACCGCTTCAAGTTTCTGGTTTCAGAAGATGGAAAAACATTTTATGCCATTGAGGATTTTAATGAAAAGAAAGTTCCTTTTGAAAACTGGCTGAAAGAAGAAATAAAAAACGCAGAAGACTTTCAGAAAGAACATAAGGATAATCCGAATAAATTTATAAACAAGTAGCAGAATTTACTCAGAAGATGAGAAAACGTATAATAGTATTGATGCTAGCTTTGGGATTTGTGAGAAATTATGCACAAACAGATAAAGCGGTTTATTCAATCATTGATGCAGCTGCTCAGGAAGTGGCAAAAGAATCAAAAGCATACTCTGTTTCTGTAGGTGTTGTAAAGGATGGGAAAATTTATATCAAACACTTTGGGGAGATTGATAAAGGAAAAGGTAATAAAGCAAACGATAGTACTTATTTTGCGATAGCTTCCATTACCAAACTTTTTACAGGCCAATTGCTGGCGCAAGCTGTGTTGGATGGAAAAGTAAGCCTTGATGATGATGTACGTAAATTTCTGAAAGACCCTTATCCAAACTTAGAATACAATGGAGTTCCTATAAAAGTGAGAGATTTGATTTCGTATGAAACTGCTTTGCCTAGAAATCTTCCTATTGATGATGAACTGAGAAAAAATATGACGGATGAAACCGCTTTTTTATACAGTAATCTGGTGGAAGGATATACAAAGGAAAATTTTAAAAGAGAATTGGCTACTGTAAAATTAGAAGCAGAACCTGGTACAAAATATAAATACAGCAATACAAGCCTGGAATTAACCGGCCTTATGCTGGAAAATATATATGGGAAAAGCTACGAAACCCTTTTGAAAGAAAATATCTTTTCAAAAAATGGGATGGATCATACCAAACTGGAACTCGGTAAAAATGAAATTCAGGCCAATGGATATTTTGAAAATGGTCGTTTGATGCCAGTCTCAAAAAGTCTTTTATGGGGAGCAGGAGGGTCTAAAACTCAATCCACAATGGTAGATATGGTGAAATTTTTAAAACAAGAGCTCAACTCAAACAATAAAATAGCACAGGAATCTCAAAGAAATATTGATAATAGCAAAGAAGCGTGGGTTGGATATTTCTGGGACAAATATCTGATTACAGAACATGGTAAAAGAGGATATAAACATGGTGGGTCTTTTGGAATAAACAGCTTATTTACAGTATTTCCGGAGTTGAATATCGGAGTCTGTATCATTGTGAATGTCAATGGAGCTGAAACATTTTCTGCACTTTATCATGGTACCAGCAGTTTAGTGGGAGATCTTATTTCCACTTCAGATAAAAAACAGGTATATGGATATACTGTGAAAGGAGATAAATTGATCTTCTCTTATGCTCATCCTGTAAATTTAGATGCTGGCCTTCTTCATACCGTCTCTGTAGCAGGAAGTTTCAATGACTGGGATTCCGAAAACAAAGATTATCAAATGGTACAAAAGGATAAAAACCACTATGAATTGGAAGTTCCGGTATCTCGTTTTGAAAAAGGAAAAACGTATTCTTTTAGATTGGTATTGAATAAAGAAGAATGGATTGGAGCCTCTAAAAAAACATCCAATAATGATGGTACAAAAGATAATAATCTGGCATTTGTTTTATAAGAAAAAGTTAGAGGAAAAAGAAAGTAAAAGAGTAAATTTGTACAGAATAATGATTGGAGGGAAAATCTCTTTCAAAAATTTCCAATATAGATGGGTTTAAAGAAAAAACTTTAACTCAGAAAAAGTAAAAAAGAAAAATAAATCTAATATTAAAAATCTGACATCTAATTTTTAATAATGTTACAGAATCAAAATCATCAACAATTAATGACCGATCTTAAGGAGCTGGTAGACAAGACAAGAAGTCAGGTCGCTGCTCAGGTAAACTCGGCAATGGTGGTTTTGTACTGGGAGATAGGAAAAAGAATAAATGAAGATGTTTTAGATAATAAGAGAGCAGAGTATGGTAAAGAAGTTATTGTACAAATCTCTCAACAACTTACCTTAGAATTTGGAAATTCATTTTCTGAGAAAAATATCCGAAAAATGATGCAGTTTGCGTCTGTTTTTAGTGATTTTAATATTGTCGCATCAGCGATGCGACAATTATCATGGACTCACTTTCTGCTTCTTATTCCTATTTCGCAAGATACTAAAAGAAACTTTTATCTTGAAGTTTGTAAAATTGAAAATTGGAGTGTCAGAGTCTTGAGAGAAAAAATCAATTCTCTGCTTTTTGAACGAACAGCAATAAGCAAAAAGCCTGAAGAAATAATAGATAAAGAACTGAAAAACTGGTCTGAAAATAATATTTTAAACCCTGACTTAGTTTTTAAAGATCCCTATTTTCTAGATTTTTTAGAATTGAAAGATACCTTTTCTGAAAAAGATTTAGAAGAAGCCATTATCGTAGAACTTCAAAAATTCATTTCTGAATTAGGAAGTGATTTTGCATTTCTTTCAAGACAGAAAAGAATCACAATAGATAACAGAGATTACTATCTGGATTTACTTTTCTATCATAGGAAATTAAAGTCTTTAGTCGTTATCGAACTGAAATTAGGTGAATTTGAAGCCAGCCATAAAGGGCAGATGGAGCTTTATCTCTCATACCTTAATAAATATGAAAAAGTAGAAGGTGAAAACCCTCCCATTGGTTTAATACTTTGTTCCGGGAAAAATTCCGAACATATAGAACTCATGAATCTGGAAGGGGATAATATAAAAGTAGCAGAATATTTACTTATCTTACCTTCAGAAAAAGTTTTGCTTGAAAAATTGCATCGTTCAATAGAGATAGCAAGAAATAAATTTGAAAATAAAAAATAAATCTAATATTAAAAATCTGACATCTAATGTCTAATAACAAAAGAATTTTCGTAGAAAAAAGAGGAATTTTCGATGTTGAAAGTCCAAAAATTTTTGATGAAGTAAAAGCGGTTGTCCCGGCAGTTCAAAGTGTGAAAGTATACAATGTGTATGATATTTTCAACCTGAATGACGGAGAATTTGAAAAAGTGGTGAACAACACTTTCGTAGACCCTGTTACTGATATTTTACATACAGAAAACCCTGCAAAAGCTATTCATTTCGGGATGGAATTTTTGCCAGGTCAGTATGATCAGAGAGCAGATTCTGCACAGCAGTGTATCGCTTTACTGACAGAAAATGAAAAATCAAAAGTAAGAAGTGGAAAATTAATCGAATTTGAAGGAGTTTCTGAAGCGGATTTGGCTAAAATCAAAGACCTTTTGATCAACAAAGTAGAATCTCAGGAAAAAGACTTATCCATTCTGGATATTCCTGCAGATGAAACCCCGTCAAAAGTAATTATCCACGAAAACTTCATCAATTTCAATGATGCAGAACTTGAGAACTTCTATAACAGCCACGGCTTTGCATTAGGATTGGATGACCTGAAATTCATTCAGGAATACTTCAAAACTGAAGAAAGAAATCCTACGGAAACAGAATTAAAAGTATTAGACACCTATTGGAGCGACCACTGTCGTCACACGACATTCGAGACAGAATTGTCAGACATTCAGTTTGAAGGTCAGTTCAAACACACATTGGAAACTATTTTCAATGATTATATCGAAAAAAGAAAATTCTTAGGCCGTGAGCTGAAGCCAATTTCCTTAATGGACCTGGCAACAGTATGCGGTAAATATTTCCATAAAACAGGGAATCTTGATAACCTTGTTATTTCTGATGAGATCAATGCATGTACCATTCAGATCGAAGCAGAATATGACGGTAAAAAAGAACCTTGGTATTTATTATTCAAAAACGAAACGCACAATCACCCTACGGAAATTGAACCGTTTGGTGGAGCATCTACTTGCTTGGGAGGTGCTATCAGAGACCCGTTATCCGGAAGATCTTTCGTTTTCCAGGCGATGAGATTAACGGGAGCTGCAGATGTTTTGGAATCTGTTGACAAAACTTTACCAGGAAAACTCCCTCAGAAAACCATTACCAAACAGGCTGCCAACGGATATTCATCTTATGGTAACCAGATCGGTCTTGCCACTACAATGGTTTCTGAAATCTATGACGAAGGCTACAAAGCCAAGAGAATGGAAGTAGGTTTCGTTACAGGAGCTGTTCCTGTAGACTGGGTAAGACGTGAGAAGCCTGAAAATGGTGACTCTATCATTATCTTAGGAGGAGCAACAGGTCGTGACGGAGTAGGAGGAGCAAGCGGAAGTTCAAAAGAGCAGGACGAAACTTCTATCCACACGATGAGTTCTGAAGTTCAGAAAGGAAACGCTGTAGAAGAGCGTAAAATCCAGAGATTATTCAGAAATCCTGAGGTAACAAAGCTGATCAAAAAATCAAACGACTTCGGAGCAGGAGGAGTTTCTGTAGCAATCGGTGAAATTGCAGACTCTTTAGAAGTAAACCTTGATGTATTACCATTAAAATATGAAGGATTAAACGGAACCGAGCTGGCTATTTCCGAATCTCAGGAAAGAATGGCGGTAGTTGTGGATCCTCAGGATAAAGAAAAATTCATTAAATTCTGTGAAGCTGAAAACATTGTTGCGGTAGAAGTAGCAAAAGTGACAGATTCAGGAAGAATGCAGATGTTCTGGAAAGGAGACAAAATTGTAGACCTTTCAAGAGCTTTCTTAGATACCAACGGATGTTCAAAATCTCAGGAAGTGAAAATCACTCACCTTGAAGAAGTAAAAGAAGAAACAAAAGCTTTCACAGCAGAAAACTTCCTGAACATCTTAAAAGATAAAAATGTAGCTTCCCAGAAAGGACTGCTTGAAATGTTCGACTCTTCAATTGGGGCAACCACAGTAGCAATGCCTTTAGGTGGTAAATACCAGCAGACCCTTATGGAAGGAAGTGTGCAGACACTACCGATCTTAGGAGCAAAAGATATTAAAACCGTTTCTTTGGCGAGCTGGGGATTCGATGCTGAAATCTCAAAGCAAAACTCACTGTTAGGAGCATCTTATGCTGTTGTAGAGAGTGTGGCGAAGATTGTGGCGATGGGAGGTGATTATAAAAACATCAGACTAAGCTTTCAGGAATACTTCGAAAAATTGGGGCAAAATCCTGAAAAATGGGGTAAACCTCTAGCTTCACTTTTAGGAGCTTACAATGCGCAGATCAATTTAGGTCTTGCAGCGATTGGAGGAAAAGATTCCATGAGTGGAACCTACCAGGATCTGAATGTTCCGCCGACCTTGATTTCTTTTGCATGTGCCAACGGAGATAAAGAAAATATCATCTCTCCTGAATTGAAAAGTGCAGGGAACAAACTGTATTTCTTCAATCACGTTGCTCAGGAAAGCGGACTTCCAAACTATGATGCTTTAAAAGAAGCTTTTGAATTCATTTTCGAAAACATCAAAGCAGGAAAAATTGTTTCTGTAAAAACAGTGAAAGAAGGAGGTTTGGCAGTAGCTTTAGCAAAAATGAGTTTCGGTAACAGATTAGGAGCTGAAATCAATGCTGACGAAGCTGTTTTATTAGCTAAAAATATCGGTAGCCTGATCATTGAAACTAAAGAAGAATTAAGCTCGGCTGCTCTTCAGTTGATCGGAAAAGTAGTTGAGGATGAAACTTTGAGCATCAACAATTTCAAATTTCAAATTTCAAATCTTGAATCCAGTTTCACTTGTACATTCGAGAATCTCTTCCCTACTGTAGAAAAAGAAAAGATCACGGTTGAAATTGATGAAAAATCAAACTCAATCCATCCAAGAAATATCATCATCAAAAAACACGGAATCGCACAGCCGAAAGTATTTGCTCCGGTATTCCCGGGAACCAACTGTGAGTATGACACGCTGAATGCATTCCAGAAAGAAGGTGCTGTAGTAAGCAGCTTGCCTTTAATCAATATCAATCATCAGTTACTGGATGAAAGCATTGATGCATGGGTAGAAGAGATCAGAACTTCTCAGATTCTGGCATTCTCAGGTGGTTTCTCCGCAGGGGATGAGCCGGATGGTTCTGCAAAATTCATTGTCAACGTTCTGAAAAACGAGAAAATGAAAAATGCAGTTCATGAATTATTAGACAGAGACGGAATGATCATTGGGATCTGTAACGGATTCCAGGCGCTTGTGAAATCAGGATTGTTACCTTACGGAAGAATCAAAGATCTGGATGAAAACTCTCCAACGTTAGCTCACAATGCGATCAGAAGACATATCTCTCAGATGGTTACTGTACAAGTAGTGAATGATGAAAGCCCTTGGTTAAAAGGAATGAAAGGACAAACTTTCACAATTCCGATTTCCCACGGAGAAGGACGTTTCATGGCTTCAGAAGAAGAGATTAAGAAATTATATGAAAACGGGCAGATTGCTACCCAATACATTGATCTTGACGGAAACATCGCACACGGAATGCCATTCAATCCTAATAACTCTTTATTTGGAATCGAAGGAATCACCAGTCCATGTGGAAAAATCTACGGAAGAATGGGCCATCCTGAACGTTTTGCAGAAGGTCTCATGAAGAATATACCAACCGCGAATTATCACAACATATTCAAAAACGGTGTTGAATACTTCAAATAACAATACAAGAAAAATGATCGTCATCCATGGCGGTCATTTTTCGTCTTTAAGAGGTTTCTACGAAGAAGTTTCCAGTGTTCTGATGAAAGATACAGACTGGAAAGTAGGGACATTAGATGGTTTTGATGACATCCTTTACGGAGGGTTTGGAGTAATCGAAGGCAAAGAAGAAATTGAAATCATCTGGAAAGAATCAGAAAAGTCAAAAGAAGACCTTGGTTTTAATGCCACCCGTGAATTCTATGAAAACAAGATCAGACAGGGAAAACCCTTCAATACAGAACTCATTCAACAGAAATTAAATGAATTGATCGAAGGAAAAGGACAAACACTTTTTGAAATCCTGATTGAAATTATAGAATCACATATGAATATTACGCTGAGCCTGGAATGATGAGTATTGAGTAATGAGTGGAAATTTTTAAACGATGAAATTTTCCAGCTAGCTTCGTCCAATCAACTTGTTGATTCCTTCTTTGCTTCCTTGAATCAACACACTCACAATAAAAATCTTTGCGTCAAAAAAACAGAATATATTATTAACCATTAAGAATAATAAAGATTATAAGGAAAGTTAAGATTCATCGATGATGAATAAAGTAGGCTGCTAATTAATAGCTGTGCTATTACCTTAATACTTCTTCACTCCTTCAAAAATCTTAATGGTTCAAATAAGTTTATTCGACCAGGGTACAAATTGGTCGATAGCTAAGTGAAACGCCCTTGCGAACGAAAACATAAAAGTTAATACCATTAGCGCCTTTTGCGCTAAAAATCATATAAATTAAGGAGAATTATTTCCCTTAAACAATTTTTTCTTAATACTTTTACTTCAACAAAACAGGAAACAATAAAGTTCAATGAAGAAAATTATTTACGGGCTGTTCTTCGGTGACAGCATTACCTATGGAGAATATGACGGAGTTTTTGGCGGATGGGTAGATATTCTGAAAAGATATGCCCTGCAGAAATTTCATGAAGGAAATGGAGATGAACTGATTCTCTTCAATCTCGGAATAGGAGGAGAAACCACAGAAGGATTACTCAAAAGAATTCCTCATGAATTGGCTGCAAGAAATTCTGCTGATGGAAATATCGTTTTTCTAAGTTATGGAGCCAATGATCTTGCGGTAAAAGATGGAGTACAGATCGTAGATCCTGAAAAATTTAAAACCAATATCAAAGAAGCTGTTGCCCATGCCAGGCAGTTTTCCAATACCATTTATCTCGTAAGTATTCTTCCTTTTTCTCAAAAAATAGATGGAGTAGTGGTAAGTTCAGGGAAGAAAAGAATCAACGAAGATGTTGTCACATATAATCAGATTTTGAAAAATATTGCGGCAGAAGACTCATTGGGATATATAGATTTTTATTCTGCTTTCCTAGATGATAAAGAAATTCTGCTTTCTGCAGACGGTGTACATCCAAATGAAAAAGGCTATGGAATGATGGCCGAAATCGCAATACCAATCATTGAAAAGTATCTGTAATGCCTAATTTATTTTCTTATGGAACCCTGCAGAAAGAGCAGGTACAGCTTGAAACTTTCGGAAGACATTTGCAGGGTGAAAAAGATGTTTTATCAGGCTACAAATTAAACATGCTTGAAATCACAGATCCTGAAGTCCTGAGAAAAAGCGGCCAGAAATACCATCCTGTACTGGAGTTTTCAGGAAACAATGAGGATGAGATAGAAGGAGTACTTTTTGAAGTGACAGATGAAGAGATCCTCCAGGCAGACGAATATGAAGTAGATGATTATAAAAGAATAGAAACAGTCTTTAAATCCAGGAAAAAAGGATTTATCTATGTCGGAAAATAGTTTCTCATCTTTTAAAACATTGTCATTCCGGGCAAAGCAAGGAATCTAAATATGAAGTTTTCTCACAGCTTTTGCAAATGGAGTAACTTTTAGACTTAATATGTGCTTTTCTACTAATATGACCAATTTAATATTCAATAGAAGTGGGCTTTAGTCCACTTATCTTATAAAATAAATCCATTGGCTTTAGCCCAAATTTAAAAAAAACTACTGACATACCCTTGTCACAACCTGTTTTTATCTTTGTCATAACAAAAAATCAAGATATGAATAAAGTAAAAATCGGACCTTTTAAGGTAATCGGTATTGCAGTAAGAACAACCAATGAAAATGGACAGGCAGGAAAAGATATTCCTGTACTATGGGAAAAAATGATCAGCAAGAATATTGTCAATTCAATTCCAAATAAAATAGACAATACCATTTATTCTATCTACACCGATTACGAAAAAGACCATACAAAGCCTTATACAACAGTTCTTGGATGTAAAGTGGAAAACCTAGATAATATCCCGGAAGGAATGGTCGGCTATACTTTTGATGGAGGAGAATATCTGAAATTTACCACAAAAGGAGATCTTTCAAAAGGGTTGGTTATCAACGAATGGTTAAAAATCTGGGAAATGGATTTGAACAGAACATTTACCGCCGATTTTGAAGTGTATGGAGAAAAAGCACAAAATCCTTCAGATGCCGAAGTAGATATCTTCATCGCTGTAAAATAAAAAAGTGAAAAATCTCATACTTTCACAGACCTTTGAACTGAAGACGTGATATTCCCCTCCTTTGGAGGGGTGTCAAAAATTCAAAGAATTTTTGACGGGGTGGTTTAGCAGCATTTTTCAATAATTCCCCCATTTTAACTGAAAACATATTTCCCATACACCAAGACTCCGACAATCACAGATGCAATGGCCGTCAGCAATACAGCTCCGGCAGCAATGTCTTTAATAAAGCCAATTCTTTTGTCGAAATCAGGCTGAATGATATCACAGATCTTTTCAATAGCGGTATTAAAAATTTCAGCACTTAAAACAGCGACTGAAGCGATAATAACCAAAGCGGTGTCTGTGCTGCTCAGGTTGAAATAAAAAATAAGGAAGAGATTGACAAAAAATGCCAGAAGCTCAATCTGGAAATTTCTTTCTGTTTTAATCATCATAAAAACACCCCGGAAAGCATTGAGAAAACTTTTATGGATGGGAGGTTTTTGCATAATTTTAAACTTTTGAGACAAAGATAGTCTTTGTATTTTGATAAAATAGAGTTGCCCGAAGAAATATAAGCATAATATCAAGGCTCAAAACAAATTAAGGATCTTTGTTAAAAACTCCTCCATATTATTCTTTTCTTTGTTGTATCTATTTATTATATTTGTAGAAACTTATTTTATAAATCTATGAAATTTATTATTTCAAGTGGTGAACTGCAGAAGGCTTTGCAAACTGTAAGTGGCGTAATATCAAGCTCTCAATCGAGACCGATTTTAGAAAACTATCTTTTTGAATTAGACGGAAATAATGTTACCATTACAGCATCTGACGGTGAGACAACTCTTGTTACTTCCCTGGAAGTAAAGTCTGATGATACAGGTAAATTTGCTGTTCCTGCTAAAATTTTTCAGGATTTTATCAAGACATATGGTGAACAGCCTCTGACATTTGTTGTAAAAGACAATGCTGAAGGTACCGGAAGCCAGCTTGAGATTTTAGATGAAAAAGATAATTTCGCAGTAGCATTAGACAATGCTGATGACTATCCTGAATTACCGGAATTCGACGCTTCCCAAAGTGTAACAATGCCGGCAGGAGTATTGTCTGAAGCATTGACAAACACACTATTCGCTACAAGTAACGACTCTCTTCGTCCGGTAATGACAGGAGTGCTTTTCCAGTTTGGAGAAAATGAAACCAATTTCGTTTCTACAGACTCCCACAGATTGGTGGTATACAAAAGAGCAGACCTGATGAATGCTGAGCCGATGGAGTTTATCATGCCTAAAAAGCCTCTTAACATTTTCAAAAATATCCTGGCTAGTTCCAATGAAGACGTTACCATCGACTTCAATGAGAATATGGCTAAGTTTACTTTTGGTAAGCATATCTGGATCTGCAGACTGATTGACGGAAAATATCCGAACTATACTGCGGTAATTCCAAAAGAAAATCCAAATGTATTGACCATCAACAGAAATCTGTTGTTAGGAGCTATCAAAAGAGCATCTATTATGTCTAACAAATCTACCAACCAGGTAAGATTCAAGCTTTCCGGAAATATTCTTCACCTTCATGCAGAAGATACTGAATATGCCAACAAAGCAGACATGCAGATTCCTTGTGATTACAACGGAGAAGATATCAATATCGGATTCAGCTCAAAATTCTTAACAGAAATGCTGACGATTTTAGGATCTGACGATATTACCATGAAAATGTCTCAGCCTAACAGACCGGGGATCATCGAACCTCTTGATGGTCTTGAAGAAAACGAAAATATCTTAATGTTATCAATGCCGGTTATCGGATTGTAATAGTAAGATAACAAATAATAGAAAGCCGGAATTCTCCGGCTTTTTTTGTAGTCTGCTCTCTGACTTATAGTTGTAAATAGGGGCTAATCGACTTAGGAATCAGGAGCGTTAAGAAAATTTAAATGTAATCCGTTAAAAAATTTCCATTGTTTGAGCATGGACAAAATTTAGAACCGAAGAAGAACCGGACGATCCATGCGAGTTTGGAAATTTTAGGAGTACATTCAAATTTTTAGCGGATGATTCCTGTCTTGAACTTTTGTATACTTTTGCTTCAAGGTAAAAGTATAATAAGAAAAAAGCATTTAATAAACATGAAAAAAATAACAACTCTTATTCTATTATTATCATCTATCACTTTATTTTCACAAAATAATATCAAAGTATATCATGAGAAGAAAGGAGATACTTTGAGCCTTTATGCAGATAATAAGGGAATTTACCCGATGTCTTTAGTGTTTTCAGGATCTCCGGAAGTAGAAAATATGAGAATACCACAACCATTTAGAACAACACAGGTGATTCCTGCTAATTCAGTGAAAAATAAAGTAGGTTACTTTATTGTCGATGATAAAATGAAAGGATGGAAAGTGAAAAAGATTCCGGGCTATATGATGTATATCGGAGATGTTACTTTAAAGAACTATGATAAAGATTATCATTATGATTTACCTTTTAAAAAAGGAAAATCATTTAACATCTATCAAGGATATAATGGAACTTTCTCTCATCAAAATGAAAATTCTTTAGATTTTACAATGCCGGAAGGTACTGAAGTCATTGCTGCCAGAGAAGGGTTGGTAACTGATCTTGTAAGCACCAGTGATATAGGCTGCCCAACAAGAAGTTGTGTAGATAAAGCAAATTATATCACTGTTCTGCATCCAGACGGAACGTTTGCACAATATTATCATTTAAAGCAAAACGGTGTTAAAGTACATATTGGAGATCAGGTGAAAAAAGGAGATGTCATTGGATTAAGTGGTAATACAGGGTGGAGCAAAGGGCCTCATTTGCACTTTGTATGCTATCTTCCCAGAGTGGAAAATGATAAATACAGAGAAACAATCAAAACTCTTTTCAGAACTGGTGACGGAAATAAAAATGAATATTTGACAGAGAAAAAGACGTATTCAAAAGAGTATTAAACAGATAGTGTTATTTGTGAATCATTAGCGTCATTAGTGTTTAAATTAACTCATCATGGAAATAAAAATACAGTCTTACCACACCTCAGATTTTTCCGCAGAGTTCACAACCGAAAATTACAGCGTGTTTCTATGGAAAGGTTCCGGTGTTTTCTCAGTAGATGGTATTAATTATTCTTACAGCGGATACAATATTCTCTTTCTTTCTCCTTATCAAAAGGTAAAGCTGGTTTCGGAATCTGATGAAAATATCCACGTGCTTTTCTTTCACGGAGATTATTACTGTATAGAATATCATAAAGAAGAAGTGGCTTGTAACGGACTTCTTTTCAATAATATTTATCTGAATCCCGGGGTTGAACTGTCAGAAGAAAACTTCAATTATATTCTTGAGCTTTTTAATCATATTAAAAAAGAAGAATCTGAAAAACATCCGTTTTCGGAATCCATTATCAAGACCTATATCCAGCTTATTCTTGCCATTGGAAGCAAACAGAAAAGCAGTATTGAAAACAATGTGGTTTCTCACGAAAAGCTTCCCAATAAAAATGCTGCAGAATTTCAGAAACTTCTGGAAACATATTTTAAAAATGAAAAAGAACTGTCATTTTACAGCGATAAGCTAAACATTACCAATAGTACATTAAGCAAGGCAGTAAAGAAAGAATTCTCCAAAACACCCACTCAGCTTATCAATGAGAGAATTATTCTGGAATCTAAAAAACTACTACATTTAACCTACAGATCTGTAAAGGAGATTGCTTCTGAACTGGGATTTGAAGATGAATTTTATTTCAGCAGGTATTTCAAAAAGTCAGTAGGCTGCTCACCTAAAAATTACAGAGAAAAAGTAGGGATCTCCGTGGTGGCGAAAATGTCCATGTAATGTCCTGAAATGTCTATGTTGGTGCTGCAGGCATGTGAATACCTTTGGTAAAAAATAAATCACATGAAAAACAGCAGACTTTATCACCAATTATTACAATGGGATACGTACTTCTTCAATTTTCTCAGAATTTCAATTTTCATCGTCATGGCCTGGATTGGAGGCTTGAAAGCCTTTCATTACGAAGCTGATGGAATTGTACCTTTCGTAGCCAACAGCCCTTTGATGAGTTTTTTTTACAAAAATGCAAACCATAAAGTGCTTAATGAAGATCAAAAATCGGTTAAAGAATATACTTTGTACAAAAATCCGGAAGGAAAGGTAGTTCAGAAAAATATTGACTGGCATCAGAAAAACAGAACGTATGCGTTCTCCTATGGCTTGGGAACAATGATTGTTGTGATAGGAGTTTTGGTAGTATTGGGAATCTGGTTTCCTAAAATTGGAGCTGTTGGAGGCGCTTTAAC
The DNA here is from genome assembly GCF_036362765.1 of Chryseobacterium sp. CP-77. Lineage (NCBI taxonomy): Bacteria > Pseudomonadati > Bacteroidota > Flavobacteriia > Flavobacteriales > Weeksellaceae > Chryseobacterium > Chryseobacterium sp. CP-77. The sequence goes on along the minus strand of NZ_CP143637.1, from coordinate 1,574,487 downwards.
ATTTTTAATGTCACTCGTTACCCTGTCATTCCTGATCACTACTCCTGAAGTTTACGTCCCCAATCTGGGTGGAGACTATGCAACTCCTCAATATGGATTTCCATATCTGTCAGGGGCAGGACGTCTTGTACTAAAGGATATTATCATGATGGCTGCAGGGCTGGTGTTATTTTCTGACAGTCTGAAGAAGCTGGTAGGTCCGTCGGATCAATAGATTCCCGAATCAGCAGCACAAAGATTAACGAAAATTTATTATCTTAAAATCGCTTGTAAATTTCTCTATTTCTCAAAAAAACACGACATTTGTAGCTCGAAAAATCACACCGGAAAGGGTGTGGGATTTCAAATAAAAGTTTCAAAATAGAGCAGATAAAACCTTAGGGTACATCTGACAAATTAAATAAGTAGATAGATTAACAAATGAAAATATCAAACAACTGGCTGAAGGACTTTGTAAAAACGGAATCAAAAACTGAAAGAATCGGTGAATTCCTTACAGATATAGGTCTTGAGGTTGAAGGGATAGATAAATTTGAAAGTGTAAGAGGCAGCCTGGAAGGAATTGTTGTAGGTAAAGTACTTACCTGCGAAAAGCATCCTAATGCTGACAAACTGAAGAAGACAACTGTAGACGTAGGAAACGGAAAAGTGCTGAACATTGTTTGCGGAGCTCCTAACGTAGAAGCGGGGCAAACTGTTCCTGTAGCCGTTGTCGGAACAAAAATCTATGACAAGACCGGAAACTTTTTTGAAATTAAAGAAGCAAAAATCAGAGGTGAGGTTTCTCAGGGGATGATCTGCGCAGAAGACGAACTAGGTCTTAGCGATGATCATGGAGGAATTATGGTGCTGGATGAAACAAAATATGAAGTAGGAAAAAACTTTGCAGACTATTTTGAACTGACCAATGATGAGGTATTTGAAATCGGATTAACGCCGAACAGAACAGATGCCATGTCTCATTATGGCGTTGCCAGAGATTTACATGCCTACCTTTCTACAAACCAATTGAAGTCGCAATTTAATAAAGTTGCTTCTGAAGTTTTGAATAATGAAGGAACACATGATTTCAAACTGGAAATTGAAGATGCAGAATTGTGTCCAAGATATATCGGAGCCGTTATTGAAGATGTAAAAATAGCAGAATCACCATCCTGGTTGAAAGACAGACTGAAAGCGATCGGATTAAGCCCGATCAATAACGTTGTAGATATTACCAACTATATTCTTCACGGGTACGGACAGCCGCTTCACGCATTTGATGCAGATAAAATTGCAGATAAAAAAGTGAAAGTAGGTGTAGTAAAACCGGGAACGAAATTCACGACTTTAGATGGTGTTGAAAGAACATTAAATGGTTCTGAAATCATGATCAAAGATGGTAAAGATAAGCCGATGTGTATTGCCGGAGTATTCGGTGGCGAGAATTCAGGAGTATCTGATACTACAAAAACAATCTTCCTTGAAAGTGCTTACTTCAACCCGATTGCAGTGAGAAAAGGAGCAAAAGCGCATAGCTTGAATACAGATGCTTCTTTCAGATTTGAGAGAGGAGTAGACCCGAATCTTACAAGAACAGCCATCACTCACGCTATTAAAATGATTCAGGAAATTGCTGAAGGTAAATTGGTAGGTGACTTATTGGAAGAATATCCTAAGAAAATAGAGGACAATTATGTGATTCTTAGATTCTCTAAAATTGAGCAGATTTTAGGAACAAAAATCCACAGAGAAAAAGTAAAGGAAATCTTAAAAGCATTGGAAATTCAGGTTTTAAATGAAATCCCAAATGGTTTCGAAATCTCCGTTCCTGCGTACAGAGCAGATGTAACAAGAGAAATTGACGTGATTGAAGAGATTTTAAGAATCTACGGATACAATAAAATTGATGCTCCACAGAAGATTTCGTTTACTCCTGTTAAGCTAAGTGCTAACGATCAGGACGAACTGGAAAGCAGCTGGGCAAGAACTTTACAAGGTCTTGGTTTCAATGAAGTAATGAACAACTCATTAACTTCTGTGAAAGACGAAACAGATGCGGTAAAACTATTGAACCCTTTAAGCGGTGATCTGGCATTCATGAGAAAGTCTTTATTGGAAGGACTTCTTCAGAATACAGTATATAACATCAACAGAAAAAATCAGGATATCAAGTTCTTCGAATTAGGAAAAATTTATCACAAAAAAGATAAATACGAAGAAAGAAAACAACTTGCATTATTGGTTTCAGGAAGAGATGTTGCAGAAAACTGGCTTCAGCCAAAATCTGCAGTAAGCTTCTATAACCTTAAAGCTTATGTAAAAGTTTTATTGGAAAGATTAGCTGTAAATTATAAAGAATTAGCTCTAACTGATGACAGATTCTCTGATGCATTGGTATATGAAGCGGATGGTAAAGCATTGGTAAGAATCGGAAAGGTAGCGCCTGCTTTATTGAAAGACTTTGATATTGATCAGGAATGTTTCTACGCTGAAATTGAACTGGAATTTGCTCAGGAATTGCGTTCTAAAAATGAATTGAAATTCAAAGACATTCCGAAGTTCAACAAAATCAGAAGAGACTTAGCTTTATTGATTGATAAAACAGTTAACTATCAGGATCTATATCAGACGGCTAAAAAGAACAAATCTCCATTCATTAAAAACATTAATCTGTTCGATGTGTATGAAGGTAAAAATCTTCCTGAAGGTAAGAAGTCTTATGCCATGAGCTTCGAGTTATTAAACGAAGAAAAAACACTGGAAGAAAAAGAGATTACAGAAGTAATGGATTCTCTTATCAAAGCTTTCCAGAAAGAATTCAACGCTGAGTTGAGATCTTAATACTTGAAAATATATTTCATTAATAAATAGAAACGGACTTTTTTAAGTCCGTTTTTTTTTGTTTTTTAAGTTTAATAAAAATGTATTAATATGTTTTGGCTAAAGCCAAATGAATTTTTGTGGATAGAAAAACGGGCTAAAGCCCGTTCCTATTGAATTGCATTAGTAATATTAGTGAAAATATTAGTGTTATTCGTGTTTAAAATGGAAATTTTGTATAAAAACACTCTATCCACAGCCTTTGTCACTCCGTAGAAGTCTCAGAACTCTTTATAAGCTAATTGTAATAGAGATTCTTTGGAATGACAAAGGCAACGTTACAACTTTAGTGCAGATAAAGTTCTTATGTATTAAGGCTTTCAATCCTTTTTTGATACATCAAGAGCATAAAAATAATTCTGAAAATTATTCAAAATATCAAATGTTAAAGAATAATAAAATTCACGGCAGCCCGTTTAAATAATATAATTTCCGTAAATTTGGGTTAATTCAAAAAGAAAAAAATGAAAAATCTTTTTTTAAGTATATGTACAGCTGCAGTATTGGCTTCATGTGGATCTATGACAAGCCCGTCTGCATCTAAAGTAGGAAAAGCTCAGCCTGCTCTTGCCAGCACAAAATGGACATTGGCTGAAACGGTAAAAGGTAAAGTTCCGACATTGAATATTGAAGGAGAAAAGATCACCGGAAATGCAGGATGTAACAACTATTTCGGAACGGCTACCATAGATCCGTCTACAGGAAGTTTTACAGCCGGACAGATGGGATCTACAAAAATGATGTGCAGCAACATCGGGGTAGAACAGAACTTTATGGATATGATGGGGAAAGCTAACAAATATGTGGTTTCCGGAAATACTTTAGAATTGTACAAAGACAATCTTTTGCTATTGAAATTCACAAAATCAGAATAAAAAACAAAAGGAACTCAATTGAGTTCCTTTTTTATGTTTAGAGTGTTATTAATCTTCCTCTTCTTCGTCGTACTTAGCCAACTCTTCATCGCACCATTTGAATGCTGCTTCTACTACTTTAGTAGCCTCGTCTGCCATCGTTTCTTCATCATCACCTTCAAGATCATCTAACCACTCAACTTCTTCTTCCTCAACGTTTAAGATAAATCTTGGATATTCTGTATGAACTACGAATAGATCCTCTGGAAATTCCGAATTATCTGCTAATAAAAACTTTGGTAATTTCATTTTTTTAATGTTTTAACTTTCTCAAAGATAATTAAAATTATTGATTTAAGATGACTTCAAAAACATTTTTGAAACTTTTTCAGCTTTTTTGCTTTCAGAATAATCGTAGAACCCTTCTCCAGATTTTACACCCAGTTTTCCGGCTGTCACCATGTTAACAAGCAATGGGTTCGGAGCGTACTTAGGATTTTTGAAACCGTCATACATAACGTTCAGAATAGCAAGACATACATCAAGACCAATAAAGTCAGCCAGCTGAAGCGGACCCATCGGATGAGCCATTCCCAGTTTCATTACCGTATCAATTTCTTCTACACCAGCCACTCCGTTATAAAGGGTTTCGATCGACTCATTGATCATTGGCATTAGAATTCTGTTCGCCACAAAACCAGGGTAGTCATTCACTTCTACAGGAACTTTACCCAAAGTTTTACTCATTTCATAAATGGCGTCAAAAGTCTCCTTGGAAGTTGAATATCCCTTGATGATTTCTACCAGTTTCATAATAGGAACCGGGTTCATAAAGTGCATTCCGATTACTTTATCAGCTCTTTTGGTAGCCGCAGCAATTTTTGTGATAGAAATAGAAGAAGTATTGGTTGCAAGGATACAGTTGGCAGGAGCCAGTTCATCCATCTGACCAAAGATCTTTAATTTAAGATCCAGGTTTTCTGTAGCAGCCTCTACAATAAGATCTGCAGAACCTGCAGCCTCATTCAATGCTGTAAAAGTTGTGATATTACCTAAAGTTTCAGCTTTTTGCTCCTCTGTAAGGTTCCCTTTTGCAATGATTCTGTCAAGATTGGTAGTAATGGTTTTTAAACCTCTGTCCAAAGCTTCCTGGGATACATCTACAAGATTTACTTTAAAACCGCTTTGTGCGAAAGTATGTGCAATACCATTTCCCATGGTTCCCGCTCCGATAACTACAATGTTTTTGATCATTTTTCCTTTATTTTTTATAGATAGTTAAATTTTTTGCGTCTGTAAGGTCAGATTGTGTGACAACAGCTGTTGAATCAAAGGTAACATTTCCTACACTCTGGCTTTTTTTACTGTTATTCTGATTGGAAACAGTAGCTGTTAAACCTCTTATCAATCGTTTTTTCTGATTCTTTGTAAGAAAGTCGGTGCCCACATACAGTGTATATTCGCCTTCTCTTCCCATCCCTTTTTGGATCAGGACTTCCAGGCTTTTTATCTGGCTTTTGTTCTTAAATTCTTTCAGAAAACTCATCACAGGCTTATCAGAGGCAGGGCCACAGCATACACTTCCGTAGCTGATTTCTAAATAATTCTGATTCTTCTGTGCGTAAAAGAACGTGAAAGCAAACAGAGCCGTTGTTAGTATTATTTTTTTCATGTTAAATCGCTTTAAAAATAAGCTTAAAATTTTACTTATTAAAATATTCCCAAACCTCCCTGGAAATATCTGAAATCATCCTGCAGTTGACAGCATCCGTTTCCGTTGAATTACTGACAAATACAGCTAATGCATAATGTTTTCCATTGGGTAAAGTAACGATTCCAATTTCATTTTCTGCACCTGTTAAACCTGCATCATTCTTCCCTGAAGCTCCCGTTTTTCTTGCCACAGGCGTGTTTTTCGGAAGCTGTTCTACCATTTTATTCAATCCTGTGGAAGTAGACCATAGTACTTTCATCAGATAATCTGTAGATTTTTTGGAAAGTAATTTCCCGTCATAAAACTTTTTAAGGACATCGACTGCTGATTTTGTCGTGCTGTAATTTTCATATTGAACATTCCAGTCTTTATGCATATCCTCTTCATTATATTTGATCTGAAAACCTTTTACCCCTTTGGAATCCATGAATTTTTGAACAGTTTGGGTTCCTCCCAATAATCTGAGAAGAATATCACAGCCGTTGTTATCACTTTTGGCAACCGTATATTCAATCACTTCACTTAACGGAACTTCTGCATTCTTTCCGGCATATTGATCACGAAGCGGCGACCATGTATTCTCGAGTAAATTTGACTGATCCAGTTTAATTTTCTGATCCAGAGAAAGCTTTCCCTGGTCTACGGCATTCAGAACCGCTGCGGCAATGTGAAACTTGAATACACTTTGCATTGGCAGCTTTTTATCTGCATTTTTATTGTATCTAAAACCATTTTCAAAACCTAGGACAGAAACGCCTACCGTAGCTTTTTTGTTTTTGAGAATTGAGTTTATTTTTTGTTCCAATAGAGAAGTCTGAGCAAAGGTAAATGCTGAAATCAAAAGGAAAAAGAGTGCTGTTTTTTTCATAATATGATCATTAAAAAAGCCCTCTTCCGAAGACCGGAAGAGAGCTGCAATTTAAGACAATTATTACTATTTTAATTCAAAATAATTCAGATTGACTCCATCATTTTCAAAGACAATTCTGATCTTGTTTTCGCCTTTCTGAAGGCTGATGTTTTTTGCTGAAACCGTTTTCCAGTTTTCATTTCCACCCGTAGATGACAATGATACTGTAGCTAAAACTTTTCCTGAAGCCGTTTCAATTCTTATTTTAGCATCATTGGCCGCCGAATATCTGATATCCATCGAATAGCTTTTGTCTCCTTTGGACTGAACCGTATACTGAAGCCATTCTCCGGTTTCTGTTTTTCCTACATAATACTGATTGGTAACCTTATCATTACATTGATAAATATCCACCCCGTCATTTCTCATCTGCTGTCCGGAGTTCCACTCCGATCTTTTTGCCGGATCACTTACCCAGAGATTAATAAAATCCTTATCCAGATAGGCAGCACCCATTCTTCCCAAATCATATTCTGAAGCAAATATTCTTCCCGGAGCCTGGTGATTTCTGAAAGGTTTTGTAGAAGCATCTGTAATCTGTCTGAACATCGCATCAATCACATCCCTTTTAATCTCAGTGTTGTTCAGCTTATAATTGTCGGCAATCTGTAATAAAGCTTTTTTGGCATATTCTTTAGAAGGCTTTTCACCTCCGTTTTTCCAGTAATCCAATAGCTTTTCATATTCAGGTGTGATTTTTACATTGGTAATTCCTGCAATATTATCAATCTTTTTCATCGGCCAGAAGGCATAACCGATATTATGCTTGCCCAAAAGCTGGATCAGCTCGGTAAACCATACATTGGAATTCTCACCAGTTTCCCCAAGCCATATCGGCATATTATGTTTCTCTCTGAGATCCAGGGCGAACTTAATGGTTTGATCATCATTGTAATTCCAGTATTTATGAAAACTGAAGGCCATATTATTATCCCAGATCGCCGGAAGTCCGTTATAATTGTTTCCCCAGCCGTTTCCTTCAATAAAAATAATATGCTTTTTGTCCACCTCTCTGATGGCTGCTGTAATATCTTTCTGAAGTTTCCAGAGCGGAGCATTGGACATTTCATCTGTACCATTCGGGTTTTTACCTGTAAAGTTGATGTTGGGTTCGTTAATCAGGTCATACCCTCCGATCCATGGATTATCCTTATATCTTTCAGCCAGTTTTTTCCAGAGGGCAATTGTTTTTCTCTGATTTTCTTCACTGGCCCAAAGTGAAGGCTTGGATTTATCATTATCAGAGATATTCGCATCATTTCCCTGACCTCCTGGTGCTGCATGCAGATCGAGAATCAGGTATATTTTGTTATCGGTACACCATTGAAGAAGATCATCAGTCATTGTAAAACCTTCCTCCAGCCACGTATCTTTTCCTTTGGCAGGTTCCTTTTCAATCGGTAGTGTATAAAGATTGTAGTGCATCGGAAGCCTTATCGAATTGAATCCGGCTTTGGCCAGAAAGTCGATATCCTGTTTAGTGATTCCATTTTTCAGGTACGCTTTGTAGAACTCATTCATTCCGTCTTCACCAATCAATTCTGCAATTTTCTCCTTAATCTTATACTGAGGGCCTGCAAAATCGGCAGTTTTCAGCATATAACCTTCCTGTAGCATCCAACCGCCCAGCCCAAGGCCTTTCAATTGAATATTTTCACCTTTATCATTAACGATTTTCTGTCCTGAAGTTTTCAGTAATTGTGATGTCCCAAATTGAGACAATAAAAGTGCGGATAATAGAATGGCTCTTTTCATAGTGATTGCAATGTTTAAAATAATAGGAAAATATTAGAAATAATACGGAAAGGTGATCAAACGAGATGAATCAAAGTTCACATCTTCACGTTTGCCGGATATCCATATATGTAAAACAAAATTTTTCAATGCTTTATTGAATTATTCTTCAAATATATTATTTTTTTGTTTTGAAAAGGGTTTTTTATTGATAAATCGTAATTATTGATGAAAAGTTTTTATTTCATTAAAAGTTTTAAAAAATACAAAGCAGAAATTAACAGAATAAATACTATCGCTTCATCAAATCGATTTTTAATCGATTCAACCTTTGTTCACTCAATATAATGCAGAGCCGAGAATGAACCTTTGCGTTGATAATAAAAAAAATGCTATCTCACAACCCAATTATTCTGATTATAAGATAGCTTTGTACTATTGCTGATTAAGAGTCAGCGTATTTTTAACTGATCAGTTTCATAATCTCTAAAGCCACTTTCAACGCTTCAGTACCATCTTCAAGAGAAACTTCTACATTTTTGTCGTCAGTAATAGCGTCAGCGAAAGAATTTAATTCATCCAGAATAGCATTATTAGGCTGGATATTTGGATACTCAAACAGAATTTGGTTCTTTTCTCCCTCTGCATTTTCAATAATCATATCAAATGGAGTAGGGTTTTCGGGAGCATCTTTCATTCTGATCACTTCAGCCTTTTTCTCAAGGAAGTCAACGGAAATGTAAGCATCTTTCTGGAAGAATCTGCTTTTTCTCATAGCTTTCATAGAAATTCGGGAAGTAGTAAGGTTGGCAACACACCCGTTTTCGAATTCTATTCTTGCATTGGCAATATCCGGAGTTTTGCTGACTACACAAACACCGCTTGCATGGATGTTTTTTACTTTGGATTTAGCAATACTCAATAAAATATCAAGATCGTGAATCATAAGGTCCAATACTACAGAAACATCCGTACCACGTGGGTTAAATTCTGCCAGTCTGTGGATTTCAATAAACATCGGAGTACTGATGTATTCCTTAGTAGCAATAAACGCCGGGTTGTATCTCTCAACGTGTCCTACCTGTGCTTTGATTCCTTTTTCCTGGCACAGACGAAGAATTTCTTCTGCCTGTTCAAGAGTCTGGGTTACCGGTTTTTCAATAAAGAAATGAAGGCCTTTTTCAATGGCTTTTAAAGCATAATCATAATGATAAACAGTTGGAGTGACAATGTCAAGCATGTCAATCTGCTCAAGCAATTCATCAAAATTTTCAAAATATTTATATCCGAATTCGGCTTCTAATTTCTTTCCGTTCTCAACATCTTTATCATGGAAACCTACAAATTCATATCTATCTGACTGATTAAGAAGTTTTAAATGTATTTTTCCCAAGTGTCCGGCACCTACCAAACCTGCTTTTAACATAGCTGTATTAAATTTTTGTAAATATAGTGAATGTACATTTATAAAATACATGACTTTTCACTTGGTGATAGTCAGGAATGAACGCCTTCATTCATTAAAGAAATTATACTAAATTCACGGTTGGAAAAATAGCTATGAAAAGAATAATTTCGATTGTAATCATTTCCGGATTATGCACTGCCGGATGTATAGGAGATAGTCCATATGACCCGCAGGCCAAATGTGGTACTCCCACAAATCTGATGTTTGAAAAAGCAAATAATCGGCTTTCCTGGAACTTTATCAGTCAGGGAGAAGGATATTATGAGGTACAGTATGGGGAACAGGGTTTCTCTTTGGGAAAGGGAACTACAGTGGTCACTAACAAGTATTTTTATAACCTTCCTCTCTATAAAGATAATAAATATGACCTTTACGTAAGAAAAAACTGCGGAATTGACAACGGCCGAAGCAACTGGGCAGGACCGGTTACCGTATTGGCTGGCACTACAACCACCTGCGTAAAACCGGAGTATGCAACCTATTCGAAAACAACCTCTTCTGCGAATTCTTCTATTTTTGATGCTACAGTATCCTGGGAAAATGATGGAGTTTCTGCATATGAAACTGTTCTGACAACAAGTTTTGCTCCTCCTGCAAGTGGAGATTTGGTGTTTGCAGGCCAAAAAGCTGTTTATGTAGGATTAAGTAAAACAGTGAATTATAACTTTTTTGTGAGAAAAAGATGTGCTGATAATACCTTCAGTGATTTTTACGGGCCTTATCCGATACAATGGAATTAAAAATAAAAACACAGCAGTCGAAAAAATGGTTGCTTTATTTTTGGGATATTCTTTGTTCCGATTTGAAATCTAATTTCTAATTTCTTACTTTTGTCAAATGCAGGATTCGTTTGTACATAAAGGAAAAAGAAAGATTTTAGTAGACTACCTTCGAAACAGAATTGGTATTTCGGATGAAAATGTACTTTCGGCAATGAATGAAATTCCAAGACACCTTTTTATCGAAAGTATTTTTGAAGATTTTGCCTATGAAGACAGGGCATTTCCTATTCTCGCCCATCAGACCATTTCCCATCCGTCCACGGTAGCGGAACAGTCTGAATTGCTGAAGGTAAAACCAGGTGAAAAAGTATTGGAGATCGGAACAGGATGTGGATACCAGACTGCGGTTTTAATGGCGATGAAAGCTCATGTATATACTGTAGAAAGGCAGAAAGACCTTTTTGATTTTTCCAAAAAGAAACTCAGAGAACTTCACCTGTTTCCAAAATTTCAGAGTTTTGGAGATGGTTTTGCCGGGCTTCCAACTTTTGCTCCTTTTGACAAAATCATCGTAACCTGTGGCGCTTCTACATTACCCACAGAGCTTTTAAAACAACTGAACATCGGAGGAATAATGGTGATCCCATTGGGACCAACGGATGAACAGGTTTTATACAGATTTACCAAAGTAGGGCCTACAGAATTTGAAAAAGAAGAATTTGGAGCTTATAAATTTGTTCCGATGCTTGGAAATACAAATCAATAATGTATTACAGACAAGGAGTGGTCAACCTACTGGTCTCAAATACCTGTTCTTAGCCATAGTTTGTGTTTTTGAAATTCGATAATTAATAAGATTTAATCTTTTTTTAATACATTTTAAATCTGTTTCGGAATAAAAATTGGATTCACATGAGAACCCAATCACTAAAATCTTAATATTATGGACACGAACAGATTCAAGGCGTCACATGATTTTAGTAATCTTCAGAAAAATCTGCATAATAACCAGGGATACAGTATAGAAAGCTATTCCCAGCAGGTGAAAGATTACCTTCATGACATGAAAAGCAGGAATCAGGAAGCTACCAAACAAGGATTTATGGCGCAGGCTCAGAAATCTGCAAAAGAAGTTTGGACAGAAATTCAGGAAATTGCTTCTGAAGCCTGGGAGAAAAACAAAGACCATTCGGATGAAGAGAAATAATTTTTTAATATTAAAGTTCAATAACCTTACTTTTTGCGAGTGAGGTTTTTTATTTAAAATAACCAAACCACAGTACTATGAAAGTTTTTATCAATAAAAAAATTCCAGAAACAGGAATTAAAATGCTGGAAGAAGCAGGCCTGGAGATTATAATCCCGGAAAAAGAAAACCTTTCTTACGAAGAATGGCTTAATTACTGTAAAAATACAGATACGATTTTAAGTATTGGCGCAGATTTTAAATATGATAAGAACTTCTTTGAAGCCTGCCCGAATGTGAAGGCTATTGCTCTTTATTCCGTAGGATTTGATCACGTTGACATTAAAGAAGCATCACAACGACACATTTCGGTGGGAAATACGCCCGATGTTCTGAGCAGGGCTACTTCAGATGTTGCTTTTTTACTGATGCAGTCTGTTGCCAGAAGAGCGAGCTATAATTTTCAGAAAGTAAAAGATGACAATTGGGGAGCATTTGATCCTCTACATGCCCTGGGCCAGGAATTATATGGAAAAACACTGGGGATTTTTGGATTGGGCCGAATCGGTTATGAAATGGCTGAAAAATCAAAAAAGGCTTTTGGTATGAACATCATTTACCACAACCGCCATCAGAATGAGGAAGCAGAAAACGAGCTGGGGGCAGCTTATGTTTCTTTCGAAGAACTAATCAGAAGCTCGGATGTATTGAGTGTACACGCTAATTTTACCCCCGAACAGAAAGAATTGTTTAATTATTCAATATTTGAACAAATGAAGCCGGACTCGATTTTCATCAATACAGCCAGAGGAGGTTTTCATAACCAAAAAGATTTGTATCAGGCGCTTGTAGATAAAAAAATCTGGGGAGCAGGTCTGGATGTAACCAATCCGGAACCAATGTCTGCAGATGATCCTATTCTTGGGCTTTCCAGTGTCTGTGTACTGCCTCACATTGGTTCCGCTACTGTTGAAGCCCGAAATGGAATGGTCAGACTGGCAGCAGAAAATATCATCGCTTTTTCAAGAAATGAGAAAATGCCGCATTGTGCAAATCCTGACGTTTATTCTGATTATTCAGCATAACTTGGAATTATTTTTGTTTTAAATATGTAAACTCTTAAATACCACTATCATGATACCGGAAGACAATATTAATGAACAGAACAGAAAGCTGGAACAAATGGATTATAATCCCAATGAAGATATTTTCCAGAAAGAAAAACATATTCCGCTTGACGGAGACGGAAATCCTGTTTTAGATGAGGATTTTGATGAAGATAAAATTGATAAGGGACTGGATATTCCCGGTGCAGAAGAAGATGATGAGATGGAAGAGATAGGGGCGGAAGATGAAGAAAATAACTATTGGAGTCTCAGCGATAATGAAGATGACCATGAAGAGGAAAATGATGATGTTCTAACTTAAACTTTTACGATAAATAAACCAACCTTGCTGAATTTTAGTAAGGTTTTTTTATGTTAAATAACAACTAATATGGGTAAGGGCAATTCCCCTCCCTCGGAGGGGTGGATTCAAAAATCAAAGAATTTTTGAAGACGGGGTGGTTCCATAGTGCAGCACAATAAAATCCTCCAATTCCTTCATCACCCAACTCAAATTATTCCCCATATCAAAATCACTGATTCTAAAAACCAACAACCCCAAAGATTCAAGATATTCCTCTCTTATCCCATCATAAATCTGTTTTTCGTCATGGCTCGAACCATCTATTTCTATAATAAGTCCAAGAGTTTTCACATAGAAATCAACAATATAATTTCCGATAATCCTTTGTCTGTCAAAATCAATGGTATAGAATTTTTTTGCACGGACTTTTTTCCAGAATATCACTTCACCCAAAATCCGGGCTTTACGTTTTTCTTTTGATAATGCTTTTAAATAGGGATTGTAGGGCAGGTTCTCAACGAAATTCCTGCGGATCGGAATTCCGTTGATGACGGTGAGGATTTCTTTCATGATTGTGTTTTTAACCACCCCGTCTTTCAAAGTTATTAACTTTGAAATCCACCCCTCCGAGGGAGGGGAATTGAGGTATATTTATTCAAATATAGTATTTAATATCAAATGATAGTCGATTTACAGTTTTCATAATTTTGCTTTAAGGTTTAAGCTTAAACCTTAAACTTTAAACCATTCTTCTCTACGCCTCTTGCCTATATTTCCTATTTTGAATATCTTTAAAACTTCAAACATTGTTTAAAAACATAGACCTTTAAATAGCAATATGACATTTCAAGAACAGATACAGCAGGGGATTCCGAATCAACTGCCACAACCCAAACCATACGAGACCAATATCAACCATGCTCCGAAGCGTAAAGAAATTTTAGGGGAAGAAGAGAAAAAACTGGCATTGAAGAATGCTTTACGTTATTTCGATCCTAAGTTTCACGCAGAACTGATTCCTGAATTTAAGCAGGAACTGGAAGATTACGGAAGGATTTATATGTACCGTTTTCGTCCGGATTATGAAATGAAGGCGAGACCTATTACAGACTATCCCGGAAAATCTGAACAGGCAAAAGCGATCATGCTGATGATTCAGAATAACCTGGATTATGCAGTAGCGCAGCATCCACATGAACTGATTACGTATGGTGGAAACGGAGCGGTGTTCTCCAACTGGGCTCAGTATCTGCTGACCATGAAATATCTGTCTGAAATGAGCAATGAACAGACCCTGGTGATGTATTCAGGACATCCGATGGGCTTATTTCCTTCTCACAAAGATGCACCAAGAGTTGTTGTAACGAATGGTATGATGATCCCGAATTATTCAAAACCGGATGACTGGGAGAAATTCAATGCATTAGGCGTTACCCAGTATGGGCAGATGACAGCGGGAAGTTATATGTATATCGGTCCTCAGGGGATTGTTCACGGAACAACGATTACGGTATTAAATGCTTTCAGAAAAATCAAAAAAGAACCGAAAGGAGGACTATTTGTAACGTCAGGATTAGGAGGAATGAGTGGAGCTCAGCCCAAAGCAGGGAATATTGCAGGCTGCGTTACCGTATGTGCAGAAGTGAATCCTAAGATCACGAAAATCCGCCACGATCAGAAATGGGTGAATGAAATTCATGAAGATCTTGATGCATTGGTAAAAAGAGTAAGAGAAGCACAGGCTAACAAAGAAACAGTGTCTTTGGCTTATCTTGGAAATATTGTAGAGGTTTGGGAGAAATTTGATCAGGAAGATTTAAGAATCGATATCGGATCAGATCAGACTTCCCTTCACAATCCATGGGCGGGTGGTTATTATCCTGTAGGACAAAGTTTTGAAGAATCCAATACCATGATGGCTGAAAACCCTGAGTTGTTCAAAGAAAAAGTTCAGGAAACATTGAGAAGACACGCTGCAGCCATCAACAAACATACAGAAAAAGGAACCTATTTCTTTGATTATGGAAATGCCTTTTTGTTGGAAGCTTCCAGAGCAGGAGCCGATGTAATGGCAGAAAACCCGACATTAGGAAGAGAATTCAAATATCCGAGCTATGTACAGGATATTATGGGGCCTATGTGTTTTGATTATGGTTTCGGACCATTCCGTTGGGTATGTACAAGCGGTAACCCTGAAGATCTGAAAAAAACAGATGATATTGCCTGTGCAGTATTAGAGGAAATTGTGAAAAACTCTCCTGAAGAGATCCAGCAGCAGATGAAAGACAATATCCAATGGATCAAGGGTGCACAGGAAAACAAACTGGTGGTAGGTTCTCAGGCAAGAATCCTTTATGCAGATGCAGAAGGAAGAATAAAAATTGCTGAAGCCTTCAACAAAGCCATTAAAAATGGGGAAATAGGACCAGTTGTATTGGGCAGAGACCATCACGATGTTTCAGGAACAGATTCTCCTTACAGAGAGACTTCCAATATCTATGACGGATCAAGATTTACAGCAGATATGGCCATTCACAACGTGATTGGGGACAGTTTCCGTGGAGCTACGTGGGTTTCCATTCACAATGGAGGAGGAGTAGGCTGGGGAGAAGTAATCAACGGAGGTTTCGGAATGCTCCTTGACGGAAGCGATGATGCCGACAGAAGATTAAAATCCATGCTTTTCTGGGATGTGAACAACGGAATCTCAAGGAGAAGCTGGGCACGAAATGAAGGTGCTGTTTTCGCCATTAAAAGGGCGATGGAAGCAGAACCGAACCTGAAAGTAACCCTTCCGAACCTTGTAGACGAAAACTTATTGTAATATAAAAATTCAACATTGGCAACCATCAACAAAAAATTGTTTTCACACCTGAACGTAGAGGATAGTGATCCTGTATGGGAGAAGTTTGCTGAAGTTGAATTTTCAAAGAAAAATATATTTACTGACAACAAAGCCTATCTTGTAGAAGATGGGCTTGTCCGTAAATACTACATCAACAGTACCTCAGATATCGACACCGAGATCTGTGCAGAATTCTACTTTCCCGGCGATATTTTTACTGTTGAAGAAAAAAGTTCTGATGCCGTTTATGAGTCCATCAACAAAGGACTGGCATGGGAAATCACTCTGGATGAGGTGAAAAACCTGTTCGCTGTCAATCCGCACTGCCGTTTCGTACAGAACTACTATCTGAGCAGAAAGCTCAACGCTGCAATGAAAAGGGAAATGCTTCTGCTGAAAAATACTCCGCAGGATCTGTATGAATATCTGCTGAAAAATAAGCCTCATTACATTCAAAATATTCCTTTGAAATATCTAGCTTCTTATATTGGCATTACGGCAATCTCTTTAAGCCGGATCAGGAAGCGTATTAATTAGTGTTATTTTTAACGCAACGCTCGCAAAGATTTTTCATTTTATTTTTACGTTCGCAAAGGCGCTGTCGCTCAGCAATGGTATAATTTTTTAGCTGAATGAAATGCCCTTGCGATCGAAAAAATAGCCATCATTAATATATTCTTTGCGTACTTCGCGTTTTTATCTTTCTACATGCATCCTCATTAATTATCTTTTGTCTATTGCCTTGTCTTCGTAAGCCTTAACGCAACGTTCGCAAATGTGCTGTCGCTCAGCAACAGTATGTTTTTAGCTGAATGAAATGCCCTTGCGATCGAAAAAATAGCCATCATCAATATATTCTTTGTGTACATCGCGTTTTTATCTTTCTACATGCATCCTCATTAATTATCTTTTGTTTATTGCCTTGTCTTCGTAAGCCTTAACGCAACGTTCGCAAATGTGCTGTCGCTTAGCAATGGTATAATTTTTTAGCTGAATGAAATGCCCTTGCGATCGAAAAAATAACCATCATTAATATATTCTTTGCATACATCGCGTTTATCTTTCTACATACCTATTCATTAATTATCTTTTGTTTATTGACTGGCCTTCCGTAAGTTTCTTCCTTTGCTGAAAAAAGAATATGGAAATACAAAAATTAAACTGGGCAGGTGTAAAACTCACTTCACATAACAAAACCATCTTAATAGATGCTGTAGAAGATTTCTCTTATTACAAACCTGTTTTGGGAGATGCTGTAGAGAATCTCATAGAATTTTCAGACCATGTACAGGCAGATTATATCCTGTTTACCCATCTACATCTCGATCATTTTGATAAAGGAGTGATCCGGAAATGCTTAAAGAAAGACGGAAAACTGATCATCTATGCGGGACTGGAACCTATTGTAAGAAAACTTGTACCTGATGTTGAAATGATCGTCCTGAATCTTAATGAAACCTTCACAGAAAACAACATCACCTTCAAACCAGTATTTGCCATGGATGGTGTGGGAGAAATACAGTCTTCCTGGATTGTAGATGATGGTGACACTAAAATCTTTCACGGAGGAGATACCATCTGGCACAACCAGTTCTGGAAGCTTGGAAAAGAAAACCCCAATATAGATTACGCTTTCTTACCCGTAAACGGAGTAGTAGTCAACTTTGAGATCATTGGATTAGAATACAGCCCAGTTCCCGCGTCCCTCAATCTGAAAGAAGCCTTTGCTGCAGCTCATCTTCTGCATGCTAAAAAGCTGGTGCCTATACATTACGGATTGTTTGCTCATGAGAAATGCTATATTCCTCAGGTTTTTGACGAGCAGGATTTGAAAAATATTTCTGAGGAAATAGGACAGGAGCATGTGGTTTTGAAGGATGGAGCAATGCTGGTAGAATCTTAACTGATATTTGTAAGGAAAACTGTCATTCTGAGTGAAATGCAATGGAATGAAGAATCTCAACATTAATAGGAGCAGGTTATTATTCTGAGCATAGACGAAGGAAGCCCGTTTTCTTTTGTGCGTAATAAGATTGGCTTTAGCCGAAATTTAAAATTAAGTTTTGGCTAAAGCCTTTTGTATTTTTCTTTTTATATTGGACAAAGGCCGATGCTATTGATAACCTTATTGTATTTTATTTATTTAATAATAAGAGTTTAGTTTCCTTCGGAACGACAAAATGAGCGCTTAGATTATCCACACAGTTTGTCATTCCGCAGGAATCTCGACAACGATTAAACATCAAAACCTTTAAAATTTCTCAACAAAAAAGCTATGAAAAGTTTTCCATAGCTTCCTGATAATCGATGAGTTTGTATTATATTTTCCCTTTCTCCAGATAGTTTTTCAGATCTCCAAGATTTGTCCACGCATAAGAAGAACTATATTGACAAATATAAATACCATCTTCCTCAAAGATAATACTTATAGTAGGGAGCTTTCCTGTGTTTTTTGAATGTTTGAAATCCCAAAACATTTGATGGGTATATCATATTTTCTCAAACAGCGCAGAATTCCCACAAACTCATAAATCTCAGCAGCCTGTCTGTCTGATAACTCAATTTTAAGGTTAAAGTTTTTTGTGAAAAATGAGAATATAATGGTTTGAAATCCAAAATGTTTTCAGATTATTTTCTGTTTGGTTAAAATACAAATCTGCTAATAAGCTGAGCTCATAGTAAATTATTATATAATATCCAATAAAAAGAATTTATTCCTCTTTCCATTTATTGTATAATCTTTTCATATTTCTACATTTAGTTCCTGTTTGAAAAGTTCCTTCTTGATCATCTTCAATAGTTTTGAAAAGCATATCTCTATATTCAAGTTTAAAATCATCTTCATCTAGTTTTTTCTTAATCACAAAATAGCATAATCTATCAAATACATTCAAATAATTTTCGAAAGCTTCTTTTCTATGACTGTCAAGTACCTTCAAAATTTCTTTTTCTTTTGAAGAGGGTTGTTCTTCGAGAGAATGTATAAATTTCTCATTTTCATTTCTAATTTCAGAAAGTCTTTCTTTTCTCCTATTAAGTTCAAATTCAATTTCAAAAATTGTCATTAAATTATTTGCTGTAAGACTTTTATTAAGATTTGAAAGTTGATAATACGCTACAATTACTGTAGCCAAGCTCCCAACTGCTGAAATAATTCCTGGAATAATATTCCAATCCATTTTGTTGTTATTTTTTATTTAAGACTTCATTTAATAAAGCTAAATATCTGCTATTATTATTAACCATATGAGAGTTATCCTGTTCTTTGATTAACTCAGTTTCAAAAAGTTTTTTAATGGCTAAATCATTATAACCTTTGTTTCTGAAATGATTTACAGCTTCTTGTAAGAGTTTTATTTTTTCATTGTCAAGCTTTAATTTATCTAATTGTGTTTTAATTTTTAGTGCATAATCGAAATCATGTAAATTCATTGTAAGTATTTTTAGTGTAAAGTAATTAGAATAAGATTGGAAAAGGCTAAAGTATAATTATTTTAGTGGGTGGTAATTTTTTCGTTTAAAAATATTAAAATTTTGATATAGGCAATAATTAGTAGGATTACTTTTAATCCAAAAAGAAACCATGAGAAGTAGTTTAAATTTTCTGGAGATGAAACAATATCATCATCATTTTTACCTTTTTTCTTTTCTTTATGGTAAAACCTTGACCAAATAATAGATTGATATGTATACTGAAATAGATCTGAAGTTAGACTGGATAGAATAAGTATAGCAGAATAAAGTAATGATTCATCAAGTATAATTTTATCTTTAAAATTTGTTTTAAATATCCAAATTATGGCGATGCCTGCTAAGCTCAATTGTCTTGTAATATCACTCAATTTACCAGTAAAAGTATAATAATCTTGTTGATATTCTGAAAGCTTCATAATTATTTATCTCTAGGTCCTGTTCCTTTAATATTTATTTTTCCCTTACCTTCAGCTTGACTTAAGGTACTTCCAGCTGCACTTTTTGAACTAGAAGATGTTCTTCCATCTTTTAAAACCTTTGATGCAATTGTTGCGGCTCTTTTTGAAGTTACTTTCTTTGAATCCTTTGTTTGTGAAAGAGCACTTCCCGCTGATGTTTTTGAATCCTTACCAGTGGATTTACTTTTTAATACATTAGAGGCTTGACCTGCAACTTTAGTTGATGTGGTTTTTTTAGGAGTAATTTTTTTTGCCATAATATTGGGTTTTATTGTGAATATTCCATTAATTAATATGTTAGCTTATTAAGGCTTATGTATTATTTTGATTATCAAAAATATAAAAGTAGTTCAACAATAATCTCCGTATTTCTACGGAAATTTTATCAAATATAAACTACATCATTTTCAAAATCTTACGGGTTTCCGTAACTCCCAAAACTTTCCAGTGCTAAAACATCCCATTTACAACCATCCCAACCCTTCAGAACTCCAAAACAATAGTAAAACAGCTCTCCCAAGCCCTCCGCTTATTACAAACAAGTATGTTTGAAACTTCCCAAGAACTTGTGAAGTCTCCTGCAAGTTGGGGGAAACCTCCCAAGACCTTGGGAGGTTTGTTGCAGGTATGTTTGTAACAAAACAACTTTTTTCTATATTTGATTATTAATTTTTTAAAACCAAAAACACAAAAAAATGAAAATTGCCCTCACACAGCTGAGCACTAAAGATCTTGCGACTTTAGCTCAAAGAATTATTTCCAATGCCCAATCCGGAAAATACCCTGTTATTAACAATCATCCTCTTGTAGGCTCTTTGGCATCTTCCTATACGGAATACGATAAGGTCTATACAAAGCAAGTCTACAGCGGAAAAGGGAAGGACGTAGCCACAGCCGATTACAAAAGAGATACCGCGTATGCCAATCTGAAATCTTTCCTGAACGGGTATCGTAAGCTGCCTTCTGCGGCCAACTATCAGCTGGCAGAGGATCTCTACGGAGTATTCAAAACTTTTGGGCTGAACCTGGACAGGCTGAGTTATTCTTCACAAACCGCTCAGATGAAGAAGCTTATAGAAGCATTAGAAACGACAGAAAACAAACAGAAGATCACACTTCTTTCTCTGGATGCAGCCTTTGCAGAGATGAAAGCTAAGCAGGATGCTTTTGAAATAGTGTTTGCAGAGCAGGCGGGAGCTAATGCCGATCTTCGTCAAATGACGAGTGCTAGTGCTATCCGTAAAGATCTGGAGAAAACAGTGAAATCTTATCTTAATCTGCTTACGGTAATGAAAGAGGTATCAGGCTGGGAATTGCTGTACAGTGATACTAACGAGTTGGTGAAGGCAGCAAAGAACTCTACATCAGAGAAGAAAGAGAGTGGTGAAACTCCACAGAAATAGGTGGATTATTATTTTGTTGGAGAACCGCGAACATGCAAGTTGTGTAAGCATAAGTATTTTTTTAGGCGGAGGAACATTTCGACTTCGCTCAATATGAGATTTTCAGCAGGTAATACGTGATTATTTTCCCACAAATCTCACAGATCTTTTTGATATTTATCTGCTTAATCTGCGAGAGATCATTAAGGTATAGATTCCTTGCTTTGCTCGGAATGACAAAGATGCCGTTGAAATTTTATCGTAGATAAAATCCTGGCGCCTTAAAACAGTCTTTTTGAATATTATTTTGCGCCTCTGCGTTTACCAACAAAATATGTTTTTGACGCAAAGCTTTTAATTATTATTCTCCTTAGAATAAGGAAGCAAAGGGATGTGGCTGCGCCACTGATGAAGCGGGATGTAAAACGGCAGCTTCATAAAATCAATCTTGATTGATTCTTCTTTGCCCGCTTGAGTATTGTATTTCTTTAATTTGATCTTTGCGTTTTCAACTACGGTAAAAAAAGAGGCTGTCTCAAAAGTGAGACAGTCTTTTTTTTGAGCATAAAAAAAGGAAAGCTTTTGCTTTCCTAATAGTTGCAAATTGATTAATTTGCTGTGTGTTAAGTAAATCAAAGGTAGTCTTTAAAGATTATAATCCCAAGCAAAATTTTCTTTTTCCTCCTGATTTGTCGGAGCTGATAGAAAATAATCATCCTGTACGAACTGTTTCAGCTGTTATAGATGGTCTGGACATCACTAATTTACTCCGTAATTATAAACCCGGCGGCACATCGGCGTATCATCCCAAAATGCTTTTGAAAGTATTGGTTTATGGCTATTTGTGTAATATTTATTCGAGTAGAAAGCTGGAGCAGGCACTCAAAGAGAATGTTCATTTTATGTGGCTAAGCGCCATGAACCGTCCCGATCATAATACTTTGAACCGTTTCAGAAGTGAGAGGTTAAAAGGAGAACTCAAAGAGATCTTCGCACAAATTGTATTATATCTGGAGAAAGAAGGTCTGGTAAGCCTGCAAACCATCTTTACAGATGGGACTAAAATAGAAGCCAATGCCAATCGTTACACATTTGTATGGGGAAAGGCTATCAAAAAGAATAAAGAACGTATAGAGTCCCAACTTGAGGATTTGTGGAACTACACTCAGGAAATAGCCAGGGAAGAAATGAAAGATACTTCGGAGGTAACCTTTAAGTCTATGGACAAAGAAAAAATAAAATCTGTTATAGAAACGATAGATTCTACTTTAAAAAAGAAGAAAATTTGCTCTAAAGTTCGTCAGAAGATTAATTACGCAAAAAAGAACTGGCCTGAAAATCTTGAAAAATATGAGAACCAAGAGGCTATTCTTGGGAATAGGAACAGCTATTCAAAAACAGACCCTGATGCTACTTTTATGCGCATGAAAGAGGATCATATGCGTAATGGGCAGCTCAAAGCGGCTTACAATCTTCAGTTGAGTACCGAGAATCAGTTTATCATTAATTATACTCTGCATCCTAATCCTGGTGACACTAAAACCCTTCTTGCTCATATTAAGAATTTTGAACACCTTTATCATAAACCTCCCAACGAAATAGTGGCTGATGCAGGATATGGCTCAGAAGAGAACTATATTTTTCTCCAAAAGAGAAAAGTCAAAGCCTATATCAAGTATAATTATTTTGATAAAGATCAGAAAACCAAAATTATAACATCTTCGCCCTCTAACCCAAAACTTTCAAAGCTCCGGCATAAGGTTCATAAGCTTCTCAATACAAAACGGGGCATAATGCTTAGAAAACAAAGGTGTCACGATGTAGAACCTGTGTTTGCTCAAATCAAACATAACAAAGGATTTAAAAGATTTTTTCTCAGAGGACAAAATAAAGTCGAAATAGAAACCGGCTTGATTGCTATTGCGCATAATCTTAGAAAATTGGCTCTGGCAGGGTAAAAAAACCTTCCTTTGTTTTATTCTACCATAATAACTCAAAAATATGATCTAAAAAAAATAAATTCATTGAAAAATATAAGTTACAAAAAAATACGACCATAAAAAAGGCTGTCCTTTTGAGACAGCCTCTTTTTTTGAACCATTAAGAATATCAATCTTCACCTTAATATTCTTAGCTATTTAATTTTTCTTAATGGTTTAATGTAATTTATTATTTCACAGCCGCAATAGCCGCTTCATAGTTGGGTTCCTGAGAAATATCCGGCACTTGTTCTTCATAGATAATATTACCTGAAGGATCTATCACCACAACCGCTCTGCTCAGAAGACCTTTCATTGGAGAATCTACCAGTTCCACCCCATAATTCCAGCCAAAATCTGAACGGAAATCGGAAAGCATAACTACATTTTTAATTCCTTCCGCACCACAGAATCTTTTCTGGGCAAACGGCAGGTCTTTGGAAATACAAAGGACTACCGTATTGGGAAGGTTTCCAGCCTCTTCATTAAAATGATGTACAGAAGCAGAACAAACACCAGTGTCTACGCTCGGGAAGATATTCAGAATAACATATCTTCCTTTGAAGGAATCCAGTGTCTGGTCATTCATATTCACATCGGTAAGGGTAAATTTAGGAGCCGGTTTGTTCAGTGCCGGCAATTTGGCATAAGTGTGAACTTGTTTTCCTCCCATTAAAACAGTATTGATCGCTTTAGATTTTTGAGCAAACCCCACTGCAGAGAAGAATAACAGTGTGCTGCAAACTAATTTTGAAAACATGAAATTTATTTTTAAGCTAAATTATTCTTTTTTCAGGAGCTGAGATTAATTTTAATTCAAATAGATCGAATCTATTGTCAGATTATTTTTTTCAACATAATTTACTTTTACCTTTATATTATAAAACGTAGTAGTTTCAAAGGTGTCATTCTGAATGAAATAAAATGTAATGAAGAATCTCATATAAAAATCAATAGAGATTCTTCCTTCGTCAGAGTGACAAAAGTCAAATAATTTAAATTTTGAGACAATCTCAATCTTATCACATAAAAAAATATAAAGATTTATGAGTTCAGAAAATACAGCATCATTTCGTCACAACATTTTTAAAGGAGAAAACGAAATTCCGGAAGAATATAAAGTTCCGGTGATCCATCAGAGAACCTATCTTTTAAATGGAGAACTGGTGGAATGGAACGGCGAAGTTACCGAAATCTATTCCCCGGTATGCATTCCTACAGAAAACGGATTGGAAAGGAAGCTTCTGGGAAGCATCCCGAATATTGGCCCGAATGAAGCCATGGAAGTCCTTGAAGCTTGTGTAAAAGCCTATGATAATGGTCTTGGTGAATGGCCTACCATGTCTGTGGAAGGAAGAATCAAATGTATGCAGAAATTCGTGTACCTGATGATCCAGCAGAGAGATCTGGTTATCAAACTGCTGATGTGGGAAATCGGAAAGACACTGGCCGATTCTACCAAAGAATTTGACCGTACGGTAGATTATATCAATCAGACCATTGATGCATTAAAAGATCTTGATAGGGAATCTTCACGCTTTCAACAGGCTGAGGGAACGATTGCACAGATCAGAAGGGCACCGCTTGGTGTAGTGTTAAGTATGGGGCCATTCAATTATCCTCTGAATGAAATTTTTACCACATTGATTCCGGCTCTGATCATGGGAAATACCATCCTTTTTAAACTGCCGAAACATGGTGTCCTTGCTCATTATCCTTTATTAAACGCATTCAAGGAAGCATTCCCGAAAGGAACGGTGAATACATTATATGGAAAAGGATCAGAAATCATCACTCCGATTATGGAAAGCGGGAAAGTAAACGTTCTGGCTTTTATCGGATCCAGTAAAGTGGCTAACGGATTAAAAAAACTACACCCGAAAGTGAACCGTTTAAGAGCTATTCTGAGTCTGGATGCTAAAAATGCAGCCATCGTTACCAAAAATGCGAATCTTGATGTTGCGGTGAGTGAGTGTATTTTAGGAACGCTTTCTTTTAATGGGCAGCGTTGTACAGCATTGAAGTTGATATTCGTTCAGAAAGAAGTGGCATTGGAGTTTACAGAGAAATTAAGTGCCGCTGTCTCTGCCTTAAAGGCCGGGCTGCCATGGGAAAAAGACGTTAAAGTAACACCGCTTCCGGAGGTCAACAAACCTGCTTATCTGAAAGAATGTATTGATGATGCTTTACAGAAAGGAGCTGCAGTACTGAATAAAGATGGAGGATATACAGATGAATCTTTTGTTTTTCCGGCTGTAGTATATCCTGTAAACAGTGATATGAAGCTGTATCATGAGGAACAGTTTGGCCCTGTGATTCCTGTTGTTCCCTTCGAAGATATAGAAGAGCCTATAGAATATCAGGTGAATGCCTCCCACGGAATGCAGATAAGTATTTTCAGTGAAGATCCTCATGAAGTAGCAAGACTGATTGATCCGTTTGTGAATCTTGTAAGCCGTGTCAACATCAACTGCCAGGCACAGAGAGGTCCCGATGTTTTTCCATTTACCGGAAGAAAAGACAGTGCGGAAGGAACACTTTCTGTATTTGATGCGCTCCGTTCATTCTCCATCCGGTCTCTGGTGGCGGCAAAGCTGACAGATTCCAACAAAGAGCTGCTGAATACGATTGTAAGGGAACATGATTCTAACTTTTTAAGCACAGATTATATTTTCTGATTCTGACCAGCATTATATTTAACATAAAATAAAATCCTCAATAAATGCCTTGATTTGTTGAGGATTTTTTTAACTTAATACCGGAAATTAAAGTTTTGTGTTATAATAGGATGGTGTTTTTTAGAGATGTCATCTAATGATCAGTGTGTAAATCATGTCTTCACCCGAAAAAGAATTTTTAGAGAAAATTGAAAAGCACAAAGGTGTTATTTTCAAGATCTCTAAAATGTATATGGATAATAAGGACGACCAGAATGACCTCTACCAGGAGATCATTTACCAGGCCTGGAAATCATACGCTGATTTTCAAAAGAGAAGTGATTTCTCCACATGGCTGTACAGAACTGCGCTCAACACAGCCATTGTTTTTTTGCGAAGTGAAAAAAAACGTAGTTTTATACAAAATCAGAATGTGGATGGGCTGAGTGCCAGGCAGGAACCTTATAATGATACGGATGATATGAATATGAAGAGGATGTATGAAGCCATCCATCAACTAAGCCCCATTGATAAAGCCCTTATATTTTTCTTTTTAGAGGGTTTTTCGGGAAAAGAGATTGCTGTACAACTGGGAATTACTGAAGTGAATACACGCGTAAAGCTGAAGAGGGCGAAAGAAAAGCTGAAAGAGATTATTGCCGGACAAGGTGCAGATTCCCATTAAAAAATGACACTATGGAGTTAGAAAACTTTAAAGAACTTTGGAATAAAGATACAGGACACGGATCCCCTGAAATTTCTCTGGAAAAACAGAAGGAAATACATTCCCCGTTGGAGATGCTGAAAGTGAATATGCAAACTGAATTCTGGCTGATGATTATAACACTGCCTTTGCTCTTAACAGGTGTTCCATTGGCTTCTGCCGATTCTAATATTAAAACCATTTCAATATTTGTCACGATTCTGACAGTTGCTGTTATTATTTATTTTTATTCCCGCTTCCTGAAATTGTATAAGCTGCTTGGAAAAAACAGCATCAATACCAATTATGATTTGTTTAATCTGAGAACGCAGCTCCTCATATCGAAAGAAATTTATATTTCCTATTATATTGCTTATATTCCTCTTGGGTTTCTGTTGTCTCTGATCAAAATTAATTTTCATTTTGATAGGGAATATAACCTGGCTATTTTCGGTATCAGTCTTCTCATTACCCTTCTGTTAATCGCCTTTATCATCAAATACTGGATCTATTATATGTACGGAAGATATATTGATGACGTGGTGCGTCTGGTGGATGAGCTTAACGGAATTGAAGTAAGCCCAAAACCTGAAAAGAAAATGACATGGTTTGAACGTTCACAGAGATTTTTTATGAATAAAATGGGGATTAAAGGAAATATTCTGAATACCGTGATATGGTTTGTGTCCATGTATTTTTTAATCATTTTATTGCTGACAATTATTCTTCTGATCGTTATCATAGTGGGAGCAAAATTTGATTTCCTGGATATCGGTTCATTACAGCGAGCTTTAAATAAACTGAATTAGAAATGATTGTATCTTCTGTAAAATTTCTATCTTTAGAACATTGAGTTGTAAAAAAAATATTACATGGATGATTTTAAAAATCAGATGTATTCTATAGAAGAATTTCTGGAGCTTGTAAAGAACAAGCAGGACAGGAAAGCAGCCTTCGACCCTGAATATAATTATGCAGTTTATTCTTCAGCAGACGAATTTAAGCCCGGAATGAAAATTTTTATCGGAGATCCTTTGGATATTGGTGGGGATGATAATGAAATCTTACCTGATTTTGTTTTTCATAACAAGCTCCATTATATGTGTTCGGATGAAAATATTCAGGATGTGGTGGATCTTGCTTTCAGACAGCGTGCTGATATTAGCTCTTCTCAGCTTATCACTGCCCTGAACCATTATCTGGAAAAAGATGACTTCTTTGATTTTAAATAATAAAAGAATTAGATACATAAAAACAATGACCTAATGTTAAAAATTTCAGGTTATTGTTTTTTTTACGTAACATTTTTAATTTTTCCTACTAACTGATCAGTTCGGAAAAAAATTATTCCGACTCATACTATTCAGGGGAAATCGTAAAAAGCTTCAAAATACAATGAGGCCTGGCTGTATTTTCTGCCAGGTTTTTTTACAAAATAATTTTCAAAAAATTACCAGTCAGCATATGCAAAGTCTTCTGTGAGAATTGAAAATACAGAAAAGATTCCGGCGGGCTGAAAGCCCGCCGGATCAATATTCATTACTTACTTTTGTTTTCTTTTTCTTTGGCAATTTCGTTCTTTATCCAATCCAGCTGAGGATCTTTTTGATCAATAATATCTTGCATATTTTCAATAATAGTCACATCCGGAACAACCCCTTTCCGTGATTCTGAAAAATTAATATTAGGCTGCACCAGGAGCAGTCCTATCGGAAATCTGATTTCAGAATTGGGAAGCTTCTGGTAGGAATAAAATCCGGCCACAGTTCCGTCATTGTCTCCACCGGTTTCCTCTCCCACAAGCGTTGCTCTTTTATCATTCTTAAGTTTGGCGGTGATAATAGAAGATGCCGAGAAGCTCCCTCCGTTAATCAGTACAAAAACTTTTCCATGGAAAGCCTCCTTTTTAGGCTTTGTAGGCTTGTCTGCCTTCATCTTGTAGAATACTTTTCCATCTTTTTTATAGGTGCTGAAAGTCTGTGCAAGAAAATAACTCGGATAGGCAATACTTTTAAGAGCATACTCTAAAGGAGTACTTTTTCTGAAATAATTGGTGCGTAAAGGCGCATTTCTTGAAGTTAGCTGAGAGGGTTTAATCAGAGTAAACGGTGCATCAGCTAAATACGAATACAGGTTATTGATTTCATATAATGAACCGCCGTAGTTGTTTCGGACATCGATGATGAGGTAGGAAGATTTTGAATGGTTGATGCTGGCAAAGGCTTTTTTATAAAACTTATCTGAGTAATCCCTTGAGAAGCTTTTTACCTTAATATAAGCAATAGTACTGTCTTTATCCAGAAACTTGAAGCTTCTGTTATAAGAATCACTTGAAGCTACATAATCGTTCAGTTTCTTTTCCGGGGTCTTTTTCTTCATTTCCTTATCCTTTTCAAGATCAGAGTCAGATTTTGTTTCTCTGGTTAAGGTGTACGTCTTTTTTTCTCCCTGGTATAGGGTTTCAAGAGTAGCTTTGCTGTCAAAACCATTTTCAGCAGTATAAAAATTAAAGAACAGATCTTTTAAAAAATACGGGTGGAAAGTGGTATTATCCCCATCACTGCTGATCAGGCTTCTGTACTTTTTGATATAATCAGATACAGGTACATTATTGATGGATAAAATTTCAGTTCCCGGCTTTATGTGCTCAATAGAATCTTTGTTTTGGATGATATACATTCGGTCTCCCGATATATAATATTCAAAACGGCTGAACATTCCTTTTTGATGTTCCAGCCTTTTAATTTCTTCTTTCGTAAATTTCTTTCTGGGAATTCTCAATGAAAGATGGCCTTCACGAATTCCGGCGATAACGGGCTGAAGTTTGAAATAAAACTGAAGTGGGGTAAGTGGTTCGGTGATCGTTTGCTTGAGGCTGTCAAATTTACGCTCCAGTTCCTTCCTGGGAATATACCAGTATAATTGAGGGTGCATTTGCTGTAATTTTGAATACGCAAAGTCCACATCCTCTTTAAGTTGCTCCGGTGGAATACATGAAGCCCGCTGTTCGTTGTGTTTTTTTACAGAGGCACAAGACGAAAAAATAGCGAGAAGAAATATTACCGAATAATTTTTCAATGTATCTGAGTTTTTTAGGGTGCTAAAATAGAAAGTTTAAAATTAATCCCGACTTAAATGAATAATAAATTTTTAAAAATACATGATAAATTTAGTTAAAAAATGGAGTAAAATGGAATAAACTTTCATTTAAAGACAAAAGTCAATACATTTGATATTTATTTCGTACAGATGATTTACTGGATTATTACGTGTATAGTTGTTTTGACGGTAACTTTTTTTATCGTGATCAATATGAAGGCGTTTGGTGGTGTACCAAAAGGAAAAAGGCTGAAGCGCATCAGGCAGTCGAAACTTTATAAAAAGAAACAATTCCAGAATATCAGCCATACACCTTCCCTTACAGAAGGCTACAAAATGTCAAAAGTGACTTATGATTTCTTTTTAGGAAAAAAAGATCCTCTGTTGAAACCCTTAAAAGCCATTCCATCTCTTCATACCGATTTGAAAAATTTTGATAAAAATCAGGATACCTTAATCTGGCTGGGACATTCATCTTATTACCTGCAGACAGATGGCGTTTCCTTTTTGATAGATCCTGTCCTGAGTCTTTACGGCTCACCTTTCAAATATTTTAATAAAGCTTTCAAAGGTTCAGATATTTTTAAGCCTGAAGACATTCCCGGCATAGATTATCTGGTCATCACACATGATCATTTTGACCACCTGGATTACCCAACGGTAAAATCGATCGAAGAAAGAACAGAAATGGCCATTATACCATTGGGAGTAGGAGCGCACCTGGAAAGATGGGGATATGCTGAACACAAGCTTATTGAAGAAGAATGGGGAACAGAAGTTGCCCTGAAAAATGATGTAAAAATTGTTTTCACTCCTGCCAGACATTTTTCAGGAAGAAGAGTGAGACAGAATGATACGCTTTGGAGTTCTTACGTACTGATAACACCTACTAAGAAAATTTTCCTGGGAGGAGACAGTGGCTATGATTCCCATTTTAAAGCAATAGGCGAGCAATATGGACCTTTCGATTATGCTGTTCTTGAAAACGGACAATATGGAGAGGCATGGCGGTATATTCATACACTACCTGAAGATGTTATTCAGGCTGCTATTGATCTTAAAGCACAGCGTATTATCCCGGTTCATGCAGCCAAATTTGCACTGGCACTTCATCCGTGGAATGAACCTTTACAAAAGATAACCGCCCTTGGAAAAGAAAAACAGCTGAATATCCTCACCCCGATGATCGGTGAGGTTGTACATCTGAATCAGTCAGACCAGAAATTTACAGCCTGGTGGGAAAGCTGATCAGGCATGCCAGATTTCTTTATATCTTGCGGGGTGATTTTCAAACTGTTGTCTTACAAAATCGCATTCCGGGTCTACAAGCAAATCTTTTTCTTCCGCATAGCGTACCAGCTCGTCCAGCAATAGTTTTGCATATCCTTTTCCCTCACGCTCTTCGTCAAGTTTCGTATAAAATACAATTAACAGTCTTCCATCAACCTCTATGGACATATAACCTGCCTTTTTCCCATCGATAAGTAGCTGCAATTCATCCTGATATTGAGATACCTGAAACTTTATATTTTCCATAACAATCTAAGATTTGGTTGATTAAAAATAATTTTGAGAAATTCTTTTAAAAACATTATCTCCATTAAAATTACGAAATTAAATGATATCAGATAATAGTTTTTAATAATCTTAACGAATTTTATAACATAACTGGAAAAAGATAAAAGATATTACCATTAAATATCCGTATGTCAGGATCAATAGAGGTGGGCTTTAGCCCGCCATACAATATATAATTTCTCCTACGGCTTTAGCCGAAACTTAAATATAGGTGTTTTTATAAATCTGCAATGTGTTGATTATTAATGTATAATAGGGTTGTTGTTTAATAATTCTTGGGATCTAATCATAACTTTAGAATAATTGATGTTAAGAATTTAATAAAAAATACAGAAAATAATTCAAAGATAATCAGTGGTTTATGATTTTCATTAACAAATATTAGTATTTATATTTAAGAATTGGCACTTTAATTGACTATCCCTTCATGTTTAATTTTAAAGTGGTGTGAAATGAAAAAGTTAATATTAACAGCATTATTGGTTGGGACCTTCAGTTTGAGTTATGCCCAATCAGATTATTATAATGATTACAGAAGGAGTATCTCAGATATCAACTGGCAAAGGGTAATTACTGATCTTGTGCTTTCAACAACACAGGCCAATCAGATTTACGTATTGAATGACAGATACCGTGATTATGATACGTGGAACAGAGTTTACGTAGTAGAACCTGGAAGATGGAGGAATGACCGCTATTCGGAGCTGGAAAGAATTCTGGGTAGAGAAAAGTATATCCTTTTTAAAAAGAAATATTACAGAGGTCAGAATCCGGTAATCGTCTATGGCAGAAACAAAAACGATTATAAAAAATATCGTAAACAACAGGAAAAGTATTATAAAAATCAGGAGAAATACTATAAAAAACAAAATAAACATCGCGGTCACGGACATGACGGTGATTGGGATTAAACCCATTATCAACGCTATCACTTATAACGGCTGACATTTTTTGTCAGCCATTTTATTTTTCAATATCTGATGTGATTTATTTTGTTTGATTTTTATAACTTTGATCTATGGAATCACACGAATCACTCAAAGGTTTTTATGAAAGGAATGCTCCCAATCTGGCATCTCAATGTATTGGGGTGAATAAAATGGGCCACTTCAATGTCTTTTCACGGGAGTATTGCTCTCCGCACACTCCTTACAGCAGGAGAGATTATTATAAGATTTCTTTAATTATAGGAAAGGGAAAGCTTCATTATGCTGACAAATGGATCAAAGTAGACCGTCCCGCATTATTGTTTTCCAACCCCATTATTCCTTATTCCTGGGAAGCTGATGATGAAGATCAGAAAGGCTGGTTCTGCCTTTTTACCGATCAGTTTCTGCACAATGGAAGCCGGATGGGAAACCTTCAGGATTCTCCGCTGTTCAAGATTGGAGGAACTCCGGTTTTTTTTGTAGATGAACAACAGCAGAAAATACTTGCTGAGATCTATACTAAAATGATGACGGAGATCCAGTCAGATTATATTCACAAGTATGATATGCTGAGAGCATATCTTCATCTGATGATTCATGAGACGATGAGAATGCAGCCGGCAGAAAGTTTCGAACCTTATCAGAATGCTTCACAAAGGGTTGCCTCTTTATTTATGGAATTGTTGGAAAGACAGTTTCCTATCGACAGCCCTGAGGCCTTTTTGAAATTAAAAACGCCGAATGATTATGCCCGGAGTCTTTCCATTCATGTGAATTCTTTGAACCGTTCGGTAAAAGAGATTACAGGAAAAACAACCAGCCAGCAGATCACCGCAAGGATTATTCAGGAAGCCAATGCCTTACTGAAACATACGGATTGGAATATTGCTGAGATTGCCTACGGATTAGGTTTTGAAGAACCCGCTTATTTCACCAATTATTTTAAAAAACAAACCGGAATTACTCCCAATGCCTTAAGAATGGATGTTGTTTGAATTTTATAATTCTTAGTTTGAATTCTATATCAGGGTTGGCTTCCTGATGTTCTAATTTTGTCATGTAAAATTAAATCATACCTATCATGAAATTTAAAAAATTAGGAAACACAGAAGAACAGTTATCAGCAATCGGTTTAGGATGTATGGGAATGAGTTTCGCATATGGTCCTACCGACGAGCAGGAAAGTATCAATACCCTGCACAGAGCTTTGGATTTAGGAGTTAACTTTTGGGATACGGCAGATATGTATGCCAATGGAGAAAATGAAAAACTGATTTCTAAAGTTTTAGTACCGAACAGGGATAAAATCTTCATTGCTACCAAATTCGGATTCAGGTTTAAAGATGGTAAGGCAAGCCACAGCGGTGCTCCGGGAACTTATTTTGACGGCTCTCCGGAATGGATAAAACAGGCTGTAGATTTAAGCCTTCAAAGATTAAAGATCGATACAATCGACTTGTATTATGCGCATAGAGTAGATCCTAATGTTCCTGTAGAAGAAACGGTAGGAGCAATGGCAGAATTGGTAAAGGCAGGAAAAGTGAAATATCTTGGATTGTCTGAAGCTTCGGCAGAATCTATCAGAAAGGCTAATAAAATTCACCCTATCGCAGCATTGCAGTCAGAATATTCTATCCTTACGAAAGATGTCGAAAATGAGATTTTACCCACCATCAGAGAACTGGGGATTTCTTTGGTTCCTTATTCGCCGTTAGCAAGAGGACTCTTTACCAATATCTATGATGCACAAAATCTGGGTGATGACGATTTCAGAAAATCATTACCGCGTTATCAGCAGGAATACCTTGAAAATAACACTAAGCTGGCTAACGAAATCAACGAATTTGCAGCTTCCAAAGGAGTGAAAGGAACCCAGCTTGCCTTAGCGTGGGTGCTGAACCAGGGAGATGATATCATTCCGATTCCGGGTACAAAACGCATCAAATATCTGGAAGAAAATATTGCAGCCGTCAATATTGAACTTTCCCAATCAGATCTGGATACCATTGATGCCATCTTGAAAAAATACCCTAATGTAGGAGAAAGATACAATGAAGGTTCAATGAAACTGGTGAACAATTAAAGACTATGTTAGATAAAAACTGAGCTTCTTACAATAAAAAGAGCTCAGTTTTTTTGTTTTTATATTTAAAAGGAGTTCGACTATGAACAGAAGAGAATTATTAAAGAACGGATTATTGGCAGGAACATTGAGCATGATTCCTTTCTCCGGCTTAATGGCACAGTCTAAAACAACTGTTGAAAAAACTGGTGATGACCTTTCCGGATTTAAAAAACTGCAGCTTGGTGAGCTTGAACTATTTGTTCTTACGGACGGATATATCCATGAAGAAAACCTGAATTCATTTGCACCAAGAGGCACTGTTTCAGAATTGAAAGCAATTCTTAAAGATAATTTCAGACCGGAGAATTATATTGATATGGCGATGAACATTCTATTGGTTAAAACAAAGAATAAACTCATCTTATTGGATACCGGAATGGGTATTTTTGCCGATGAAAGAAGCGGATTTTTATTGAAAAGCCTCCAAAAAGCAGGATTTTCTCCGAAAGATGTTACCGATGTCTTTATATCTCACGCCCATCCGGATCACATTGGCGGAGTCGTGGATGAACAGAATCAGTTTGTTTTTCCCAATGCTGATATTTTTATTTCTAAGATAGAACATGATTTCTGGATGAAAGCTTCCATCAAAGATTTCAGCAACAGTGCATTGAAAACACAACCTGGATTTCTTAATCAGATAATTCCTGCAATTCAGAATATTTTGAAAACGATTCAGCCCAAACTGAAGTTTTACGACCTTAATCATCCATTGTATGATTATTTTAGCTTCCGGTTAGCTCCCGGTCATACACCAGGATTAACCGTTACAACCATTTCTTCAGGAAATGAAAAGCTGATCTATATTGCAGATCTTATCCATTCTGATGTGGTCCTTTTTCAACACCCTGAATGGGGCTATTTTGGGGACACTGATCTGGATATCGCAACAGCTTCAAGAAAAAAACTCCTTCAGCAACTGGCGGATACCAGAATCAGAGCGTTTGCTTACCATTTACCCTGGCCGGGCCTTGGCTACACAAAGAAAAAAGAAACAGGATTTGAATGGTTTCCCGAAGCTTTTATGAATTAAGTGTTAGGTATTAGGTAATAGGTAATAGGTAATAGGTAATAGGTAATAGGTAATAGGTTGCAGGGATTAGGGACGACAAATAGAAATTGGAAACAAGGAAATGTTATCTTAACCAATACGAATAAAGTGCTTGGCATTCCCATCCTCTGGAGGGGTGTCAAAAATTCAAAGAATTTTTGACGGGGTGGTCAAAACGGAATGATACATCATACATGCAATACAATCAATAGCAGCGGACTTTAGTCCGCTTTCAAAAACAGTATTCCTCTATCCGCCTTCAGCCAAAACTTATTCATCACCTCACTGAAACAACAGATCCTCCCAGGCAACGGAAGGATCTGTTTAAAACATAAGAAAAAATTAGAGTTTTATCATTAAGCTTCTCCAAATACCAATTCAGGAGAATACAGCTTTCTGAACATGATGTAAGTTACCGTTAACACAGAAAAGGCAACAATTGCATCTACCGTAGACGGAAAACCCAGGACCGCAATTTTTGAAAAGAAAGCAAAAAGAATATCAAAGAACATTCCTGCAAACACCCATTCTTTTAGTCTCAATAATTTATTGGGAAGCAAAAGAACTATAACTCCGGAGATTTTAAAAATTCCTAATATATAAATAAAATGAGGCGGATATCCAAGCTGTCGTGTAATATCCCATACAACCGGATTTTTTGTCAGTTCAAAGAAACCGCTGGCTCCAAACCATAATGACATAAAAATAGCACCTGACCAATAGATAATTTTTGTAGTTTTTGTTTTCATTGTTGTAATTTTTAGTGATAATTAAATTGTATAGTATTTTATTTAAAAGCTGTTTTTGCTGATCCTGAGATTTCTCCCGTTCTCCTATTCTGAATAAAAGCGATGACTTCCCAGTTTTCCGGAGAAAAGCCTTCCGGAAGTTTAAATATTGTGATTCCTTCCTGCTGTTTATTCAATGAGATGAGGTTTTGCTTGTGGACAATCTGCCAGTGATGCAGATGACGTCCTTCATTTTCACCTTTCCCAACTTCCGTGGAAGAATGTTTTTCAACCAGATTAACGAGCAGCATATTCTGAGGATCTGCGGAAGGTGTTTTATACTGAACATCAATTTTATGCTGAG
Source organism: Chryseobacterium sp. CP-77 (assembly GCF_036362765.1). Taxonomy (NCBI): domain Bacteria; kingdom Pseudomonadati; phylum Bacteroidota; class Flavobacteriia; order Flavobacteriales; family Weeksellaceae; genus Chryseobacterium; species Chryseobacterium sp. CP-77. Next base: position 1,538,255 of record NZ_CP143637.1, on the reverse strand, counting down.
AAATGGCGGCAGATAACTCTACAGGTGTTTTTTTAGAAGTAATCAGAGCTTTCCGGATGGCATTTCTGATATTATTTTCATCAGATCCTACAAATTCTGTTTTTCCGTTCACTACCAGCTGTGGAGTATAAACCTGTGAATTCAGCAGGCGGCTGTACTGCTGTTGCCGTTGAGAGTTTTCAGCCGTACTGAAGCGGTCCTTCCATCCGAGACGGTTCCAGTAATCAACATGGTAGGAGAGAAGGTAAACAGGCTCATCTTTGTATTCCTTTTCAATTTTTCCCATCAGTTCATCTGCAGGAGGACAGCTTGAACAGCCTTCTGAAGTAAAAAGTTCCAAAACAGTGAAACCATTATTTTCTGAAGTGGAATGCTGTGCTGTCTTCTGATCTTTATTTTGATGAATAAATGCTGAGGCTGCAAATAATACTGCGGTAAAAGCGCTTACTGTAATTAAGTTTTTTAGTATCATGTCTTTTAATTTGATTCAAAAGTAGATACTTGATAAAGGCAAAAGAATACAAAATAGGTTCAACCGGACAAATTAAGAGGTGAATCCGGAAATTGTGAGGGGAAGGATTTTAGGATGGAGGCTGGAAGTTTCTGAGCACGAAATAGAATAGAGGTTTATTTTTAATATAAGCCAGGAAGCTTAAAAAATTAACAAAAGAAAACCCTGATCATCTCAATCAGGGCTATAGTATATTTAAATAAAAATTTTATTGATTATAAAGCCTTCAAGTACTTCCAGCACCCAGCTTCCAGCTTCCTTTTTCCTCTACCTGTCCTCAAGCCACGTAAAAAAACTATGCGTTTTTTCTTTATTAATTAAAAGTTTTTCGGGAGTTTCAACGGTAAGCTTTACGAGTATTTTACGCTGAAAATAATGCTCCATTTCTTTAATCGCTTTAAAATTAACGAGATATTGCCTGTTGACTCTGAAGAATTGTTTGTCGGAAACCTGTTCCGCCACTTGTCCTAAAGGCTGGGTAAGAGGAAACTGTTCCTTTGCGAATGTAACCAGGTGGGTGATCTCATTATGAATGTAAAAATAAGCAATGTCTTCGGTAGGAATGGTGGTGTATTTCTGATTTTTAAAAACCAGAAAACTACTCTTACCTGCGGCAGCAGGCTGGCTGATTTTCTGTATCAGAGACTCCAGGTCCGGAAGATCATTTTTCTGGAAGAATTTTTTCAGTTCATCAACCTTTCGCAGGGCTTCGGCAATATCTTCCCTGGAAAAAGGTTTCAAAACATAATCAACTCCTTTACTTTTAAAGGCATCCAGCATATACTGATCAAAGGCAGTACAGAAAACCACAGGGCAGGTAATCTCCACCGATTTGAAAATTTCAAAGGAGAGTCCGTCCGAAAGATGGATATCCATAAAAATAAGGTCAGGTTTGATCTCCTTTAAGCCTTCAATACTTGTTTCAATACTGTCGTAAACACCCAGTATCTTTGATTCCGGTTTTAAGTCTGAAATTAAATTTTGCAGGGATTTTGCCGCCCTGAATTCATCTTCAATAATGATTATATTCATGGATTAATGGTAGTTTTATCTGAAATGTTTTTTCGTCTGAATGAATGGTAATATCCTTTTCCAATAAATGTTTGTAGCGCATTTTAATATTGTCAAGTCCAACACCCAAAGAATCTTCGGGGGTTACTTTTCGCTGTATAGGATTTTCAATAACAATTTTGTCATCTGCATTATAGATTTTGATGTGTAAGGGCTTACTTTGCGAGACAATATTATGTTTGATACAGTTCTCCACCAATAGCTGAAGGGTAAAAGGAGGAATAAGCGTTTGAGCGATTTCTTTTCCAAGTTCGTTGGTAAACTTAATCCCTTCTCCAAAACGGGCTTTCTGAAGAAAAAGATAAGAATCCACGATTTTCATTTCTTCCTGAACGCTGATCAGATCCAGTTTACGGCTTTCCAGCGTAAAACGGTAAAAATCAGAAAGCTTGACAATAAAATCAACGGTTTCTTCGTCATGAGTCTCTGCCATTAATTTTAACGTATTCAAACTGTTGAAAAGAAAATGCGGATTGATCTGCTGTTTTAATAATTCATACTGAGCGCCCAGATTATCACTCTTTACCTTTTCCAGTTCAAGCTGTATCTGCTGCCCTGTATAGTTGTTCTGAAGCAGCGTAAGAAACATATAGCAGACCAGGTTAATCAGAATTCCCCTTACTTCCACCATCAGCATTACAGGACCAAAATTGATATGAGACAGAATCAGCTGCTGAATCCATGCCAGTCCAAACATAATCACCATCCCGAAAGCCAGTACCACCATCAATCTGGAATAAGAGATATGCTGTCTGCGTTTTCCTGTACGGTTCAGCATATAGATATTGATATACCACATGATGACGGAAAATGCTGCTGTAATGGCCGAGTTTACCGCGGCCTCTTTCCAGTTGAACTCATGAGACGCCAGCTGGGGTACAGAAGATAGAACTCCCAGGAAAATGGAGCTTATCCAGATGATGGCCGGTGAGATTTTTATTTTTTGCTGTTGCATGAAATCTGCTGATTTGAAAAGGTTAAATTAATGTTTTTATTGGAAATATTATGATAAATAGTGAAACAGAAATTTTATTATGGCCTCACTACGGGACGGTAGCTCATGAAATACTGTATTCTTTCTTTTGGGTTTGAGAAAGTATTCTCAGGCTGATCATTTTTAAGATCATAATAGACATTTCCGGCACTGTCTGCCTGAACAGTTTCGATACTGACCAGTTCTCCGGTGATGGTTCCTCCAATATACTGAGGATTGTCATGGTATTTCCAGGTAACCAGTTTCATCACAGCACCTGCTTCAGGGGTCTGGATTTCTTTTGTTAAAGATTCCAGTGCTTTTTCGTTCCCATATAAGGCAGACATAGTTTCTTTTTTAGGATTTAAAGAATTGGAGATGAATTGGAGATTTCCCGGGTCAAAAACAACCCTTGAAAGGCCATTATTCGTATTACTATTTTCTTTGCTGCAGGCGGTAAGAGAAACAAGGCTTACCAATAAGATCAGGATTGTATTTTTCATTTTTTCTGTAAATTTTGAATGAGTCTTTGGGTGTTTACTTTCATGGGAACATCAAACAGATATCCTGTTTTTTCAGCGAGTTGTCTGTGGCAGGCAATGCAGGATTCTTTGGCGAAGGACGCCGTTTTTCCTGTCGGATGAAGATCATCTCCTGAAAATTTTGCAAATCCCCAACCCTCTGTATCTTGATACTGCTTGGAATCTTTAACCATAAACTGTGCGTTGATAAACTTTCCGGGTCTGATTTCTCCATCCGGAAGCTCTTCTTGTTTCCATACGGATTTTACTACCACACTTCCGTCCGGCCACGGATGAAAATTCTCTGTTTCCACAGCCTTTACCGCAATATCATTTCCATAAATTACACGAATAGAGTTATCAAACAGCGTACTCATACTTATTACTTTCCAGTTCTTAAAATCATCGGTGTATCGAACCCCGTTGGGAGAAACCGGGAAATTGGTTGATGCCGGAACAGGTACAGTGGATGATACCTGAGGTGTCTCAATCTTTTTTTGAACAGATGGGCTTGCTGAAGATAATGAAAGTGTATATTTTTTGATCGTTTCAATATCTTTTGCCGTAATCTTAGCTGAAGGATGCAGAAGGGTGTACTCGTGGAGAGGCATTTTACCACTTTGCATCATATTGAGAATAGCGTACATTTTTCCCTGATGTTCTGCAGGAGATAACTTTTCCCATTCTGAGAAGTTCAGGACTTCTCTGGCTCTTTTGATATCTTTGTTTACAGCCCAGGAAACAGGAGCAAGTTTATCATACCAGCTTAAATTCTGCTGATTGGAATGACAGCTGAAACATGAGTTTTCAAGAATACTGATCACTTCCTTTGGAGCTTCAATTTTCCCTGTAACCGGTTTTCCTTCCAAAGGTTTACTGAATAACTGCAGCCCTCCGAAGATTCCTAATATTGCCAGAAAGACAATGGCGATGGGATTTCTTTTTTTCTTTACGGTATCCATAATGAGTATTGTTTTTATTTTCTGATTCAAAAGTAGCTGGGAAGCCCGTACTGTGAAATGGAAAACAGACTGAGCTGGACAAATCAAAAGGCGAATCCGGAATTTTTAACCCCGAAAATTCACATGAAAAATCCCGGTAACACAATTACCGGGATTTGATTAAATCTGTTGTTTATAAAGTAATACCACCATCTATCACAATTTCAGTTCCGGTGACATACCCGGAAGAATCGTTATCGGCTAAATAAGTAACCAGTTTCGCAACTTCCTCAGCAGTTCCCATTTTCTTTAATGGGATCTGATCTATGAGATGATTTTGAATATTTTTCAACGTTTCTTCATCCAGACCCGCCTTACTCATGATTTCGGTTTGTATAGGACCAGGACTTATCATATTTACTCTGATTTTTCTTGGAGCTAATTCTGCTGCTGCCGTTTTGGCAATAGAATTTAATGCTGCTTTGCTTGCCTGGTAAGCGGAACTGTTGGGTTTATAGGTAGAAGCCACAATAGAAGATAAAAAGATGACAGAAGCACCATCATTAAATAATGGAATGAATTTGCTTAAAGTAAAATAAGCTCCCCTGAAATTAATATTCATCACCTGATCAAAATTTTCGATATCCATTTTTTCAATAGGAGTCAACGTACCTGTAATTCCTGCATTGATAAACAGGATGTCTATTTTCCCGAATTGTTTCTCAATATTTTCTTTTAAAAGATCAATATCGTTAAGGTTGGCCTGATCTGCGATAAACGGAATGGCACCAAGTTCGCGGGCTGCTATTTCTACAGCATCTTTTCGCCTTCCGGTAATGATCACGGTTGCTCCTTCTGAAATAAGTTCTTTTGCCGCAGCGAATCCGATCCCGCTGTTTCCTCCTGTTACGATAGCCAGTTTGTTACTGAATTTTTTCATTGTAAATTTTTTGACAAAGTTATTTCAAAATGGTATACTTTTGTAACCAGTATCACAGAGTATATCAGTATCATTCATGATATCACTTAATTTTGCAACTATGGAAAGAAACCAAAACGAAGAACTCAGGGCATTACAGGATACCCTTTATTTTATCGGAGGAAAATGGCGTATTCCTGTTATCAATTCACTTTGTAACGGAAACAGACGTTTCAGGGAAATTGAACGAAGTATTCCCGGAATTACCACCAGAATGCTTTCCAAAGAACTGAAAGATATGGAACTGAATAAACTGCTAAAACGCACTGTTTATCCCGAAACTCCTGTTTTAATAGAATATGAACCTACAGAATACTGCCGAACCTTTGGAAATATCATTCAGGAAATGATCAACTGGGGCAGGGAGCATAGGAGAGTGATTGTGGAGGATAGAAAATAATACCAACAAAAAACCTCTCACGAAGGAGAGGTTTATAACTATTTGTCAAAAATTTCGATCATTACATTGTCAGGAATTATTCCCGAATAATCATAAGACTGAACGTTGAGTTGAGTAACTGAACTTACACAGACTACCTTATTATTATAGCTGAACACTTTATAAGGATATCTCTTTGTATTGATTGTCTTGGTTTTTGTGTAAGAATTGATGTTATAAAGCTCAATGGTCTTACTTGTAGTTCCTGCAATAATACTGTTACTATCAAAATCAAAACTTGATAGCTTGGAATTTCCGGAAGGCAGATCATTCTGATAAATCATTTGCGAATTATAGACAGAACCTGAACTTGCCGTAATGATTCTTCCATCAGGAAATGCTTCAAATATCCTGTAATTAAGTGGGTGATCTCCATGATAAGTATCGTCCTGATGACTGATGTAATTACCATTAAGATCAAAATTATAAAGATCCATATCTACAGGTGAAATATTCTGTGTTATGGTATATAATTGCACAGAACTTCCTACAGCTTTTCTCATCCTTCCGCTATTATAATAAAGCTGAGGTGATTGAGAAATGATAGCTTTTGTAGCCCTGCTTGCTGACTTAATCACACTGGAACTGCTATTACTATTTGAAGAACCGTAAAGTATACCGTTATGATATACAGTACTGATGAGCGGCATTCCGAAACTCACCTGAGCTTTTAATGTCAGATCATTTCCATCATAAATATCTACCCAACCATCATTTCTGGGAACATATAGTTCTACACTTCCATTATAGGTTCCAATATCAGAGTAGCCTAAAGTTGCATTTGTGCTGATCTGATGGGTAACAGAGTTTGTATTCACATCATAAATAGCAATTTTCCCATCCGTATCTAATAGGTACAGCTTTCCGGAGTTTTTATCAAATTGGGCATCAAAAGTTTTAAGATTAACCAATTTGATCTCAGGTCTTTCAATTTTTATAATGTTACTTTTAACCTCTTCACCATTAGCCTTAATACCAATAACCTGATATTCTACATAAGGGTTAAATGGTACGGCTGAAGTAAATGTAAACTGATTCGGATAGCTATTACCAATTTCGGATTGTATCCCATTTTGAGAATCACTTCTTACAATTTTATAATGATTATAAGTGGCATCTCCGCTGAGCGTCCATTTTAAGCTTACCGTTTCAGTGGTATCACTGTAAGTTGAAGTTAAATTGATCTTATTTTCAATAACAGGAGGTGTTACTGTGACCACCTCCGTAATATCATCGTTTGAACTGCTGCATGAAAATATTGATAAATAAGCAAATAATAAGGTTATAGTTTTTTTCATAAATTTTAGATTCCGTCAATAATTTCATTTAAAACAGTGCTAGGTCTCATGGCTGCATATGTTTTATACGTATCAGCTTTGTAGTAACCTTCAATGTTCTGAGGTTTACCCTGAGCACCAATTAATTCAGCATTGATTACTTCCTCATTTTCCTGCAGTGCCTGAGCAACAGGAGCAAACTGAGCAGCCAGTTCAGCATCAGCAGTCTGGTTCGCCAACGCTTCAGCCCAATACATTGCCAGATAGAAGTGAGAACCTCTGTTGTCTATCTGACCTACTTTTCTTGCAGGAGATTTATCTGTAGCTAAGAATTTAGCATTAGCTTCATCCAATGCATCAGCTAAAACCTGAGATTTTGTATTCCCTTGAGTTTGTGCAAGATGCTCTAAAGAAGCCTGAAGTGCTAAGAATTCACCCAGAGAATCCCATCTTAGGTATCCTTCTTCCAGGAACTGCTCAATATGTTTTGGAGCAGAACCTCCGGCACCAGTTTCAAATAAACCACCACCATTCATCAATGGAACGATAGAAAGCATTTTTGCAGAAGTACCAAGCTCAAGGATTGGGAAAAGGTCAGTTAAATAATCTCTCAATACGTTTCCGGAAACTGAGATTGTATCTTTACCTTCTCTTGCTCTCTTCAATGTTTCAGTCATAGCGTCTTTTACATCAAGGATTCTGATGTCAAGACCTGTTGTATCGTGATCAGCAAGATATTTTTCTACTTTTTTAATGATTTCTCTGTCGTGAGCTCTTCCTTTGTCTAACCAGAAGATAGCAGGAGTATCAGATAATCTTGATCTGTTTACCGCTAATTTTACCCAGTCCTGGATAGGAGCATCTTTAGTCTGACACATTCTGAAGATATCATCTTTTTCTACTTTCTGAGAAAGAAGAACGTTTCCGGCTTCATCCTGAACTTCTACAGTTCCGTCAGCTGATAATTGGAAAGTTTTATCGTGAGAACCATATTCTTCAGCTTTCTGAGCCATTAAACCTACGTTTGGAACAGATCCCATTGTGGTAGGGTCCAATTTTCCATGCGCTTTCATATCGTCAATCACAGACTGGTAGAAACCTGCATAAGAACGGTCCGGAATGATACAAACGGTATCTTCTTCATTTCCGTCTTTGTTCCACATTTTACCTCCGCCTCTTACAAGAGCAGCCATAGAAGCATCAACGATGATATCTGAAGGCACGTGGAAGTTGGTAATTCCTTTATCAGAGTTTACCATAGCCACTCTAGGTCCTTCAGCAAGAGCTTTTTCAATATCAGCTTTGATGTCAGCTTCCTGAGCATTTCCTTTGATTTTTTCGAAAAGATCAGCAAGACCGTTGTTTGGATTAATATCTAAAGATTTGAATGTCTCAGCATATTTAGTGAATACTTCTTTGAAGAAAGTCTCAACAATAGCCCCGAAAATGATAGGATCAGAGATTTTCATCATCGTTGCTTTAAGGTGAGCAGAAAGAAGTACATTTCTGTTTTTAGCTTCTTCGATAGCCTCCTGAACAAATGCTTTTAAAGCTTTTAAGTTCATAACAGAAGAATCAATTACTTCACCAGCCTGAAGACCTGCGAAGTCTTTTAATACAGATTCGGAACCATCATTACCTTTGAATACGATTCTGTATTTTGTAGCGTTTTCTAACGTTGTAGAAGTTTCTGTACCATAGAAATCACCATTGTTCATGTGAGCTACGTCAGTTTTGCTGTCAGATGCCCAATCACCCATTCTGTGAGGATTAGCTTTTGCATAGTTTTTAACAGCTTTTGGAGCACGTCTGTCAGAGTTTCCTTCTCTTAATACAGGATTTACAGCACTTCCCAATACTTTGGCATATTTAGCTTTAATTGCCTTTTCTTCGTCATTTTTAGGTTCTGCAGGATAGTTTGGAACTGCGAAACCTTTACCTTGTAATTCAGCAATCGCTGCATCCAATTGAGGTACAGAAGCAGAAATGTTCGGTAACTTAATGATGTTGGCTTCAGGTTGTGTTGCCAGTTCTCCAAGTTCTGCCAAAGCATCACCGATCTTTTGGTCGTCTTTTAAAAACTCAGGGAAGTTGGCTAAAATTCTTCCTGCCAAAGAAATATCCGGTACTGCGATTTCGATATCTGCTGATTTTGTAAAAGCTTTTACGATAGGTAAAAACGAGTGAGTAGCCAGCATTGGAGCTTCATCAGTAAGTGTGTAATAGATTTTTGATTTTTCTGACATTATACTGTTATTTTTTATTTGAAATTTTAAGTCCCACAAATTTAGTAAATATCATTGTTTTATTGAAGATATTTCCATAAAAAAAAGAGGCTTTTGAGTCTTTATACTGATATCTGCTTAATTTATGTTCACCTTCCGGTTACATTTATTTTAGAAATAATTTTATAATGTTCAGAGGCTGAACTTTTTGTCGCTGAAATCATGCTTTTTCAAGGCTGCCGTTATAGAATTATTTTGTCTGATAAAACTGATTATCAATAAGATGTTTTTTATTTTCACTTTAAGATTAATTTAACCATAATAAAACCGGAAAAATTTTCTTTTTTGATTACATTTGAAAAAATAAAAAATAAAATATTATGTCAACGACAATCACTTTAAAAGGAAACGAAGTACACACAATAGGAGCATTACCATCAGTAGGAACCACGGTAAAAGATTTTGCATTGGTAGATTCAGGATTAAATGTGAAAACCCTTCAAAATTTTGACGGAAAGAAAAAAGTATTCAATATTTTCCCAAGCATTGATACCCCTACCTGTGCCGCTTCTTCCAGAAAATTCAATGAGGAAGCTTCAAAGCTTGATAATACGGTGATCATCAATGTTTCTAAAGACCTTCCATTTGCATTAGGAAGATTCTGTGCAGCTGAAGGGCTGAATAATGTAGAAACACTTTCAGACTTCAGAAGCAGCTTCGGAGACGATTATGAAGTGACCATTGCGGATTCTCCGATGAAAGGGTTGTTGAGCCGTGCCGTGATCGTTACAGACGAAAACAACAAAGTAGTATATACTGAGCAGGTTCCTGAAATTGCCAATGAACCTAATTACGATGCCGCTCTTGCAGCATTGAAGTAATAAAATAATTTTTGTAGAAAAGCCTTGTGAATGTCATTTTTGCAAGGCTTTTTTAATCAAAAAATTTGAACATGGTAAAAAGAATCGTAGTCAATATTAAAACGAATACTATTTCAAAAGCCAGCCGGTTTTATCAGGAAATTCTGGGACTGGATGTTTTGATGGATCATGGCTGGATTAAAACATTGGGTAATGAGGAAGAAGCCAAAGTTCAGATCAGCTTTGCTGAACAGGGAGGAAATAATACAGAAGTTCCCGACCTGTCCATTGAAGTGGATAATGTGGATGAAATCTATGATAAAATGAAAAAGGCAGGCTTTGAAATCACTTATGAACTTACCCATGAAGAATGGGGAGTACGAAGATTTTTCGTTATAGATCCATTTGATAGGCTAATTAATATACTGTCTCACCAATAAAAACGGTTCTATGGATCCGTATGTTTTACCGTAGTTGATTATTAATAATGATCCGGATCATTAAATTATAAGGTGAATAAAACTTACCTTTACACTTTAATCTTAGAATGAAACGATCAGGAACAGCAGATTTACCTCTTCACTATGGCAAAGTACCGCCATGGCTGTATGAACGCATGTCTGTTCTAGGGCTTTCTATTATTGAAGTCATTCTCATGGATTACGGTAAAGACGAGGTCTTACGCCGTCTGGCAGATCCATTCTGGTTCCAGAGCTTTGGAGCGGTGATGGGAATGGACTGGCATTCTTCGGGGATTACCACTTCCGTTATGGGAGCTTTAAAACGTTCTGTTAACCCGAATTCTCAATCGCTGGGACTTTATATCTGTGGCGGAAAAGGTAAATTTTCCCGCGAAACTCCATCAGAGCTCATTAAAATTGCAGATAAAACCGGATTGAACGGAACAGACCTGGTAAGAGCTAGCAAGCTTTCTGCAAAAGTAGATAATACGGCTATTCAGGATGGCTATCAGTTGTATCTGCACAATTTCATTCTTTCAGACAATGGAAACTGGAGCGTCATTCAGCAGGGAATGCATGAATCCGACGGGACAGCAAGACGTTATCACTGGCACTCGGAAAATATTACCTCTTTTGTAGAACAGCCGCACACAGGAATCAATGGGATTTCAAGAGGAAGAATTCTTAACCTTACCGATACTGAAGCCTCAGAGAACAGGAAAGGAATTCTGGATATTTCCCACACCGATTCTGCGGAAGTGATGAAAGATTTTGCAAGACTGATTCTTCCTGCCCACCATGATGTGCAGGCTTCTGATGTTGATTTAAAACGATTGGGAGCACTTTTATATGTTACCAGAGAACAGCAGCCACAAAATTTTGAAGACCTGTTGATGCTGGAAGGAGTAGGACCAAGAACCATGCAGTCATTGGCTCTGGTCAGTGAAGTGATCCACGGAGCGCCGTCAAGATTTGCAGACCCGGCAAGGTTTTCCTTTGCTCATGGCGGTAAAGACGGACACCCTTTCCCGGTGCCGATCAATACGTATGATGAAAATATCAGCATCCTTAGAAAAGGGATTGAAAAATCCAAACTTGGCAATTCTGATAAGTTGAATTCTTTAAATAAACTTCATCAGATCATAACAAAAGCAGAAAAAGATTTCACTCCGGATTTTGATATTCAGCAGGTGATTGAAGATGAAAGACAGAATTCCTGGCGCTTTGGCGGAAAAACCGTATTTGGCGATGCCCAGAAACCCAATAATCCTCCTAAGCCAATACAGCTCTCTCTGTTTTAGATTTTCTATTTCTTTTAAAAAGCTTATGATTACTATCATCGGCCAATAGTCATTCCCATCCTCCGGAGGGGTGGCGAAAATTCAAAGAATTTTTGACGGGGTGGTTTAAATGGCTGTTTAATATTATAGGTTTTAAAATAATATTTGTTATAGTGTAGTACATGGCTTTTTATAAAGGTGTTACATTCTTTGTTTAATGTTTCTTGCTTTTAATTCAATTAAAAATTTTACTTTTAAAGACTTAAAAAAATTGACACCAATGACCAATAAAGCCTTAGAAATCTGCTATGATTTCCCTTTCTTTTTCCCCGAAGAGCTTGCTGAAATATTTCAGGCTCATGAAAAAAAATCTTTCCAGAAGGGTGATTTCATTCTTGAGGAAGGAAAAACGGCCAATGAATATTATATTCTTGAAAGCGGATTGGCGCGTTCCTATGTGAATGATTTCAACGGAAATGAAGTAACAACCCACTTTTTTGTAGAAAATGAAGTCATTATTGAGGTTTTGTCAATGTTTCAGCGGGTTCCGTCTCAGGAAAATATTGTTTGTATTACCGACTGCGAGTGCTGGAGGCTGGATTATGATACCTTCCAGGAGTTGTTCCATAAAATCCCCAACCTCAGGGAATGGGGAAGATCGTGGATGTCTCAGGAGCTTTTTGCCTACAAACAAAGATCTGTAGAAATGTTTACCCTTTCTGCCACCAGAAGATACCTTAATCTGCTGGAGCAAAAATCTAAAGTCATACAATTTGCCCCCTTGAAACAAATAGCGTCCTATCTGGGAGTTACAGATACTTCTCTGAGCCGTATCCGTAAGGAAATCGTTTCTCATCCTAAGAAAATTTAAATCTTGCCTTATGGCAAGTAGATTTTCATTGCACCTCGGTAATTTTGGATTACAGATTAACACTAAAATTACGAAAAATGAAAGTCAATCAAATTTATGTGAACCTTCCGGTAAAAGATGTACAGAAAACAAAAGAATTCTGGACTAAGGTAGGTTTTTCTATCAATGAACAATTCTCTGATGATAAAGCAACCTGCGTTGTTTTGAATGATACCATCTATGTGATGTTTCTCCAGGAAGATTATTTTATGACCTTCACCAATAAACCGGTTGCCAAAGAAAATACCAGTCAGGTTCTTGTAGCGGTAGGTTTGAACAGCCGTGAAGAAGTAGATAAAATAGTAAACACTGCTGTAGAGAACGGAGCACGGCAGCATGAAGAGCCCGAGGATTACGGATGGATGTATCAGAACTCCTTCTGGGATCCGGATGGACATGGCTGGAATATTACTTTTGCAGATATGTCTCAAATGCCTGCTGAATAAATTAATCCAAATAAAAAATAAATCTTGCCATAGGGCAAGCACATTCTTACCGAATCCCGGTAATTTTGGATAACAATCACCACTAAAATTTACAAAATGAATATTACAGATATTTACGTCAATTTACCTGTAAAAGACGTTCAAAAAACCAGAGAATTCTGGACGAAGCTTGGATTTTCTATTAATGAACAGTTTTCAGATGAGAAAGCAATATGCGTAGTCATGAAAGAAAATCATATCTACACCATGTTTCTTAAAGAAGAATTTTTCCAAACCTTTACCAACAGGCCTTTTGCGAAAGGAGATACTACACAGGTACTTCTTGCTATCGGAGTCAACAGCCGGGAAGAAGTAGACGGTATGGTAAAAACAGCGATCGAAAACGGAGGGTCAAAATACAGTGAGCCTGTAGATTACGGATGGATGTATCAAAGCAGTTTTGCTGATATCAACGGCCATCAGTGGGAAGTAGTGCATGGTGATGCCTCTCAGATCCCTGCAGAATAATCCATAACACCACAAAATATATCATATGGAAACAAAATCAAACGATATAGAAATCATAAAAAATCAGGTAACCAGTAACTATTTTGTGATTACGATGAATATCGATGGTATTACCCACGAAGAATCTATGATTTTTCCCAATGGTGAAGCCAATTGTATGAACTGGATCCTTGGACATTTAATTTACATCAGAAATCCCTTACTGAATATTTTAGGAGAAGAATCTGTCTGGGATAGTGAAAAATTTTCTTTCTATAACAGGGGTGAAATTGCTTTAGATCATCAAGATAAATTGATTGGTTTCGAAGATTTAAAATCCTATCTTAAACAATCCCAGGACAAACTGGAAGCAAAGCTCAGCACGCTTGAGAGTTTTAAACCTGAAATGGTTAAAGATATATCAACCTTAAGCCTTCATGAAATCTATCACAGCGGGTAGCTGGGTTACCTCCGCAGAATTTTAGGAAAACCGGGTGCTATAAAATAGCATGCTATTTTTAGACTCCTTACTTCGCTTAAATATTAGTATTATCTTTTAAGGTGAGTACAATTTTATCGAAGATAAAATCCTCGCGCCTTAAAAAACGCATGGTTTGTAAAACTCTTAGCGCCTTTGCGTTTCTCCAACCTACTAACCTCTAATTTCTAACTTCTAATCTCTGATTAAAAATGAACACACCAAAATCAAAAAAAATGGAGCTCGTTATTCCGGCTTACAGAATGCATTCCCAAAGCTTTATAAATGTTTTGGACGGCATTTCGGAAGAAGATGCCTTGAAAAGAATTGAAAATAAAACCAATCATATCGTATGGATGGCAGGAAACTTTGTCAATATGCGCTACGGATTAGGTTCAGTACTTGGACTTCAGGGAGAAGACCCGTACAATGATTTGTTTTTCCAGGGAAAAGCACTGGATGAAAGTTTTAAATATCCAACCCTTGCTGAACTGAAAGAAAACTTTCATACAATTTCATCCAAAGTCTTTCAAAAACTTCAGGAAGTAACCGATGAAGAGCTGGATGAAATATTTGAAATAGGAATGAACATCCCTTTCATTAAAGAAACAAAACTCAATTTTGTCGGAATGTGCATCGGCCGTGAAGACTATCTCTGCGGGCAGATAGGTCTCATGCGCAGAATTTTGGATTATCCGGGAATGAAATATGATGTGGACGAAAATCTTAAATATTAATAATGAATCCAGTAGAAAAAGGCTATAAAAAAGTCAACGGAATCCAATTATATTACGAGATCTACGGATCAGGAAAACCTGTGGTTTTAATCCATGGCGGTGGCTCTTCAATGCTTTATGATTTTAAAGAAGTCATTGCAAGGCTGGAAGGTAAATTCCAGCTGATAGGAATCGATTTACAAAATCATGGCAGAAGTGAGCACCGCGATATTCCGGAAACCTTTGAGCAGGACGCAGACGATGTTGCAGGACTTTTGGCCGAACTCAACATTGAAAAAGCTTCATTCTGGGGATTCAGTAATGGAGGAAGTACGGTGATGCAGATTGGCCACCGACATCCGGGTATTGTTGAAAAACTGGTTGTTGCCTCCGCTTTCTACAAAAGAAGTGGAATGATAGACGGATTTTTTGAGGGAATGCAGGAAGCAACTTTTGAATCAATGCCGGAACCCTTTAAAATTAATTTCTTAAGCCTCAATCCTGATTTTTCAAAGCTTGAAAACCTTTTTGAGAAAGATTGTACAAGGATGCAGACTTTTCAGGACTGGAATGATGAAGTGCTGAGGTCCATCAAATCACCTGCATTATTTATCAGCGGCGATCAGGATGTGATGAAGCCGGAACATACTGCCGAAATGTGGCGGTTGGTGAAAGGCTCCCGGTTATTGATACTTCCCGCAACTCATGGTACTTATATGATGCCGGATTTTGATGGAAGTATTGATACCAACTTAATCGACTTTACCGTCAGGGAAGTAGAAAAATTTTTGAACCATTAAGCGTTTTTTTTATTCATAGTAAATTAATTAATCCTTAATGGATCAACAGTAGAAACAATATTTTATAATAATAACTTTAAAATTAAAAATCATGGCTAAGTTAAATCCGTATCTGAATTTTGATGGAACAGCTGAAGAAGCGTTCAATTTTTACAAAAGTGTTTTCGGTGGTGAATTCGTTGGTGGAATTCATAAAATGGGCAATGCTCCCGGTACCGAAAACCTGTCAGAAGAAGAAAAAAACAGGGTAATGCACATCGCCCTTCCTGTAGGTGGAGATCTGTTAATGGCCTCCGATATTGTACCGGCATTCGGGCAGACTCTTACCGTAGGAAATAATAATTATGTGTCTATTTTCCCTGATTCAAAAAGCGAAGCAGACAGGATTTTTAAAGAACTTTCTGATGGCGGAAACGTGGAAATGCCTATTGAAGATCAGTTCTGGGGAGACTACTTCGGATGTTTTCAGGATAAGTATGGTGTTCATTGGATGGTGAACTATAATGAAGAATCTGCAAAATAATCTTATATTTAACTAATGATAATAAAGAGATGCTCATTTTTGGGCAGCTCTTTATTTAAACTTTTAAAAATATAGAACTATGGATCCAATTAAAATAGACATCACAATTTTAGCACCGGTGGAGAAGGTTTGGAATTATTTCAATGAACCCAAACATATTACGAAATGGAATTTCGCCCACGAAACCTGGCACTGTCCTAGTTCTGAAAATAACCTTGTCGTAGGAGGCAAATTCAAAAACAGAATGGAAGCAAAAGATAAAAGCTTCGGATTTGATTTTGAAGGCGTATATGATGAAATAATTCCTCATGAGATCATTAAGTATCACCTGGAGGACGGACGAAAAGTGGAAGTTGTTTTCGATAAAATAGATGAGAACACAACAAAAGTGATTGAAATTTTCGATCCGGAAAAACAAAATTCTGTGGAAATGCAGCGGGATGGCTGGTATGCTATTCTCAACAACTTCCACAAATATGTTGAGAATCATTAACAATATTTTTTTGTAGCCATGATCAATTTAGTTATCATGTCAAAGAGTTTAAACTCTATTTATTCTTTTAATTACGACTCTGAAGAAGAATTCCTTCACGGAGTTATTGCAATACCGGCAAGAAGAGCCTTAGAAAAAGAAAAAATAAATTCTTTGGAAAAACTTTCAGATTATTCCGAAAAAGAAATCATGCAGCTTCATGGTTTCGGTAAAAATGCGATGATGAAACTGAAGAATTACATGAAAGAAAATCAGGTCTGCTTTAAAGAAGCATAATATATACAACAGGAAAATTTTGTAGTGTCATTGCGTTAAAAACGAAAGTATATTGTTTAAATGCAAAGACATAAAACTTTTTTTGCTGTTGTACAGAGAATAAAAAATATAGTACCACTGTTAAAAATTAAAATTATGAATAACGATATTTTCCCATGTCTCTGGTATGATGGAGACGCCAAGCAGTCTGCAGAATTTTATTGTAAGGTTTTCGGAGGCGAAATCACAGCAGATACTCCTGTTGTTATGAATATTGATTTGTTTGGACAAAGAATCATGCTTCTGAATGGAGGTCCTCAATTCAAAAAAAATGCTTCCATCTCTTTCATGGTCATCTGTGAAACAGAAGATGAGGTTCAAAAATACTGGGATCATCTGCTGGATGGCGGAATAGCTTTGATGGAACTGGGATCTTACTCATGGAGCCCGAAATACGGATGGGTTCAGGATAAATACGGTGTAACATGGCAGTTGTTTCTGGGAGAAAAAGCAAGTGATCAGAAAATAATTCCTACTTTGATGTTTATCCATGCGAACAACGGCAAAGCCAAAGAAGCAATGGAACTTTACACGAAAACTTTTCCCAATTCAAGCATAGGAAATATATTGACCTACGGAGCAGGGAGCGAAGGACATGACATTCCGGAACCGGCAGAAAATGTTCAGCATGCTCATTTTACAATCGATAATTACAGCGTATTCTGTATGGATAATTCCTATGATCACCCGTTTGACTTTAATGAAGGAATATCTTTAGTTGTGATGACTGATGACCAGGAGCAAACGGACAGATATTGGAATGCCTTTACAGCCGATGGCGGCAGAGAAAGTATGTGTGGCTGGCTGAAAGATAAATACGGACTGAGCTGGCAGATTGTTCCTAAAAGACTCATCCAGCTGATGAATGATTCTAACCAGGAAAAAGCCTATAAAGTTGTTCAGGCGATGATGAAAATGCAGAAAATTATTATTCAGGATCTGGAAGATGCTTATAATTCTTAAATATTTTCGGCGTATTGTTTGATGTGATTTAGAAAAAAGATTTGCATATGAAAACACAGAACAAATCAGACTCTAAGTCAAAAGTCCCTAAAGAAGGGGTGTTTCCGGAAATTATCCGGAACGATTATCAGGGAAGCCGGAAGCTGCAGGGTAAAAAAGCGGTTATTTCCGGAGGAGACAGCGGCATAGGACAGGCGGTGGCCGTTCATTTTGCGCGGGAAGGAGCAGATGTCGCCATTATCTATAAAGAAAGTGACGATGATGCCAGAGAAACCCAGAAGCTGGTTGAGAAAGAAGGACAGAATTGTCTTCTGATCAAAGGTGACCTGACGCGGAAAACTTTCAGAACCAAATGCGCAGACAAGGTTAAAACAGAATGGAAGAATATTGATATTCTTGTTAATAATGCAGGAATTCATACCTCAAAAAGCAGTCTCGAAAAAATTTCTGATGAACAGATTCAGGAAACGTTTGATACCAATATCATTTCCATGATTTCGTTCACCAGAAATTTTCTTCCGATGATACACAAAGGAGGACGGATTATTTGTACAACCTCTGTTACAGCGTACCGCGGAAGTGATCACTTATTAGATTATGCGGCAACAAAAGGTGCTGTTTTGTCCTTTATCCGGTCTCTGGCCGATAATCTTGCAGAAAAAGAAATCCTGGTAAACGGAATTGCGCCAGGACCTATATGGACGCCATTGGTGAAAGAAGCTTTTGATGATCTTTCCACCTTTGGAAAAGACACTCCGCTGAAACGTGCGGGACAACCTTCTGAAGTAGCACCAGCTTATGTTTTTCTTGCCTCAAAGGATGCAAGCTATATTACAGGAGAAATTATTCATATCAATGGTGGTGATTTTGTCGGAGGATAGAATGAGAAGCTAGAGGCTAGAAGTTAGAAGCGGTCACAAAATAGCACTCTTACTCTCTGACTCTCAAACTCAACCACGAACACAGTCACCTGCAACCTAATATCCACCACCTAATCCTTTAAAAAATATATGGAAAAATTATCATATGAAATAGAAATCAATGCCGAACCCGAAAAAGTATGGAGTGTCCTTTGGGGTGATATTACCTACAGACAATGGACAACAGCATTTACAGAAGGTTCTTTTTATGAAGGAACGCTTGAAGAAAATAATATTGTCAAATTTCTTGATCCGAAAAACAACGGAATGTACAGCAGGGTGGAAAAAATGATTCCCAACGAGGAAATAAAATTTTTGCACCTTGGAGAAATTTATGAAGGCATTGAAGTTCCTCAGGACTGGGGAGAAGCTACAGAGGCTTACTTTCTTGAGGAGAATGAAGAAGGCACTTTACTGAAAACAGAAATTCAGACACCGCCAGAATTTAAAGAATTTTTTGAAGAGAAGTTTCCAAAGGCGATGTCACTCGTTAAACATCTTTCAGAAAATCAGCTGTAAATAATTGAGTTAGAATTAAAGAAAAATCTGCGAGCTCTGAGATTGCTTCGCTTTGCTCGCAATGACCACCCTAAAAAAATAAAAAATGGAAACCTTATCATACGAAACAGTAATTGATGCGCCTATGCAGAAAGTGTGGGACATCCTATGGAATCCTGAAACATATAGTGAATGGACTAAGTATTTCGGAGCAGGGTCTGTTATGAAATCCGACTGGAAAGTAGGAGGGAAAACCTATTTCCTGAATGCACAGGGAGAAGGAATGGTTTCAACCATAGACAGCATGGACGAGCCCAATCATATTGTGTTCAAACATCTGGGAATGGTAGATAAAGAGGGGCATGAAGATACCCAAAGCAAAGAAGTCATGGAGTGGAACGGGAGCTTTGAGAAGTATTTTCTGATAGACTTTGACGGAAAAACAAAACTTCATGCCGAAGTTCAGGTAGAAAAACAGTGGCAGGATCATATGAATACAGGCTTCACAAAAGGATTGATGGTTGTCAAAAGTCTTGCGGAAGGAGTGAGCCTTGGTTCAGTGTAAAGAAATTCAACGTTTAATGTTTAATGTTTAATGTTTAGAGTTGGTATCTTATCCTGAATACTGCTACCTGCCGCCTAAAACCTACTGCTTAAAAATGAAATTACTTGTAATACTTTTCGCAACTTTTATTCTGGCTTTGCTGGGGACTTTTTTGTTTCAGGGAAAGCCGGATTTTATATTTTCAGGAAACCTGGGAATGGCTGTTTTCATCCTATTTACAGGTTTTTCCCATTTTAAATTTCAAAAAGGAATGGCGATGATGATCCCTGATTTTATTCCTGCCCGAATGTTTTGGGTATATTGTACAGGAGTTCTGGAGATTGCGGCAGGAATCGGGCTTATGATTCCGGCCATCCGTGAGATAACAGCAATTTTACTCATTATTTTCTATGTATTGGTTTTTATAGCCAATATCAATTCTTCCAGAAAAAAGATTAATATTTTTAAAGCCGATTACACAGGGCCGGGAATGAAATATCTTTATACTCAAAGGATTCCCATGCAGATTATTCTGATCGTCTGGACCTGGTATTTCGGAATTTATTTACATTAAAAAAGACAGTCTGTAAAGGCTGTCTTTTTTATATAATCGGGATTTTTTTAATTAAATGAGATGAAAATGTAACATTTTATAGGTGTAAAGAGTCTTATTGTAGAAAAGCATAAGTTTTTATTAATCTAAAAATGAAATGCCTATATAACTTTAACCTTTAAAACAGAAGTTATGAATCTAAATCACAACATTTTCGGTACAGCCCTTATTGTACTATCCACCATTATGACCAACGCACAGAGTTCTACTGCCAAACTGCCGGGAGATCCTACTTTGCCATCTTCCAAGGCTAATCTTGAAAAGCTTATTTCTTACGATAAAGGAAACTTTACATATAAAGTTGAAGATTACTTTGCAAGACCAAAAGCCTCAGCATTTAAAATCTCTCCGGACGGGAAATATCTTTCCTATAAAGAAAAAGATCAGGAGAAAAAAAATCATGTTTATGTAAAAGATCTTAGCACCGGAAAAATTACCAAAGCTATTGTAGAAAAAGATGATCTGATAAGAAACTATGGCTGGCTGAACAAAAAACGCCTTTTCTATACACAAGATAGGGGCGGAAATGAAAATATCCACCTGTATGCTACCGATACAGACGGAGGGAATCAAAAGGATCTGACACCTTTTGACGGAGTAAAAGTGCAGGGTATTATTCCTCTAAAAGATACTGATTTTGTTGTGGTTACCATGAATAAAAACAACAAGCAGATTTTTGAGCCTTTTAAAATCAATTTCATTACCGGGGAAATGACCCAGCTGTACGAAAATAAAGATGTCAACAGCCCTATCGACGATTATCTTTTTGATAAAGACGGAAATCTTAGAGGTTATAGCGTCCTTGAAAACGGATTAACCACCAAAACCTATTATAAAGATCTGCAGACCGGGAAATTCAATCTGATTAAATCTGCAGACTGGTCTGATACCTTCAGTATTATAGAGTTTAATGAAAATTCTAAAAATAAAGATGAAGCGTATGTAGTAACCAATCTGGATAGCGATAAAGCGAGAATCGTCCTGTATGATCTGAAGAAGAATGCAGTGATTAAAGAGGTTTATTCCAATCCTGTATATGATGTAAGCTCAATAAGCACAGCGGGTAAAAACAGGAACTATGAGCTTGATTATATCAGCTATGAAGGAACCAAGGGAGAAACGGTTCCGGTGAGTAAATTCTATAAGGAAATACATGATAAGTTAAAATCTCAGTTTGGAGACAAGGAATTTGGAATTGCTTCTTCTGATGATAATAATGATAAACTTCTGGTTGTTGTAGGAAGTGATAAGCTGTATGGAACCTATTATGAATACGACACCAAAACCAAGCAGACCAAACTTCTGTACAACCTGATGCCACAGCTGAAGGAAGAAGACATGGCTGAAATGAGACCTATTGAATTTAAAAGCAGGGACGGGTTGACAATCCATGGATATATTACCCTGCCTAAAGCAGCATTGGAAGGTAAAAAAGTTCCTTTGATTGTAAATCCTCACGGCGGCCCTCAGGGAATCAGGGATAGTTGGGGATTTAATCCGGAAACACAGCTGTTTGCCAGCAGAGGTTATGCAACCCTTCAGGTGAACTTCAGAATCTCCGGCGGATACGGAAAATCATTCCAGAAAGCGGGTTATAAGCAGATCGGAAGAAAAGCGATGGATGATGTGGAAGATGGTGTAAAATATGCCATTGAACAAGGATGGGTAGATAAAGATAAGGTTGCTATTTACGGAGGAAGCCACGGTGGATATGCAACATTGATGGGATTGATCAAAACTCCTGATTTATATGCTTGTGGAGTGGATTATGTAGGGGTATCCAACATCTTTACTTTCTTTGATTCTTTCCCGGAATACTGGAAACCATACAAAGAAATGGTAAAACAGATCTGGTACGATCTTGATAATCCTGAGGAAGCTAAAATTGCTAAAGAAGTATCTCCTGTGTTTCAGATTGATAAGATTAAGAAACCTTTATTCGTAGTACAGGGAGCTAATGACCCAAGGGTTAACATTAATGAATCTGATCAGATTGTAAAAGCAATGCGTGCCAAAGGATTTGAAGTTCCTTATCTGGTAAAGTACGATGAAGGACACGGATTTGGGAAAGAGCCGAACAGAATTGAGCTTTATAAATCGATGTTAGGATTCTTTGCAGAAAATTTTAATAAATAAACTATTAATTAAATAGCATTTGAACGGAGGACTTAGGTCTTCCGTTTTTTTTTATGGTGAATGTCATTGCGAGTAAAGCTAGGCAATCTCATTAGGCTTTAATAGGTTGGATAATCGCAAAGACGCTAAGCTTTTTATTCTTTATATTGTTTTTAAGGCGCAAGAAAATCAATGATTTTCAGCAAACGATAATCATTGATTATTTTGCAAATCAAGGGTAGTTAAACAGTTTTTCATCGGTATATGCATAATTAATAAGATGCGTTATTATTAATACGGAGCTTGGATTCCTCGCTTCGCCCGGAATGACAAATATTTCTTTGAAATATCTGCTTCATTTTTAAAGCCGTACAATTTTATCGGAGATAAAATCTTTGCGCCTTAAAACATATCGTTGTTAAACCTTTTGCGTCTTTGCGTTTTCCAACAAGAAAGTAACATTACTGTGCAATCTTATCATTCATCAATTACCAATTATCACTCATCAACTTAGCCCCGATAGCAGCGGTTACCCCGGAACATAAGTGGGAGAGTCGGAGGCAAGGGTGTGGGATAGTGGGGCGTGAGGAGTATGAGCGGATAGCGGGAAAAAGCTTCTGAAAAAATAATTTATGCGTAAGTTGCTGAAAATTTATGAGATAAAAACACGATGGATAAAAGAAAAATTGAATTGTAAGAAAAATATTTTAAATTTATTAAAGTAAAACCAAAAGGCTAGCCGTCATATCAGTATGGAGGTTGTCGAAAAAATAACAATGCCACAGAAGGAGAAAGAAAGCATCATCTCACAGACCGTTTCCAACTACGGAGGGAAGCTGATGTCTTATATTCGTCCGAAAGTGAAAAACACGGAGGATGCGGAAGATATTCTGCAGGAAGTGTGGTATCAGTTCAGTAGCCTTACGAATCTTTCTGAGATCGTAAACGTTGGGGGCTGGCTGTACAGGGTGACGGCGAATAAGATCACAGACCGTTACCGGAAAAAGAAAACAGAAAATCTTGAAGATTTCGTATATGAAGATGAAGACGGCAGTTTTTCTATCAAGGATATCCTTTTGATGGATGAAAGTGCCGGTCCTGAAGTGAAGATGTTTCAGGATGAGATCTGGAAAAAACTGTTTGAAGCACTTGATGAACTTCCCGAAAAACAAAGGCTGGTCTACGTAGAAAATGAACTGAACGACAAAACCCTCCAGGAGATCGCCGATGAACAGGGAGAAAACATCAAAACCATCATCAGCAGAAAAAACTATGCTGTGAAGCACTTAAGAAACAGATTGAGAAAATTATACGAAGATTTAAAAAGTTAGAAAAAGAAATTATGAATCATAAACACAAAAAGGGTTGGATTTTTTTATTGCTGTGCCCGCCATTGATTTTAGCTGCCGTTACATGGATTGTCATGATGCTTTGGAACTGCCTTCTTCCGGAGATTTTAGGAGCAAAAACAATTACTTTCTGGCAGGCCATGGGAATACTGATCTTAAGCAAAATTCTTTTCGGAGGTTTCCACTTTGGTAAAGGAGTGAGAGATTTCAAGGAAAGAAAGATGAGAGAAAAAATGGCAGGTTTATCTCCTGAGGAAAGAGAGAAATTTAAAGAAGTCTGGAGAAATAAATGCTCCGGTGGATTCTTCAACAGAAATAACGAATAATCTGAAATTTTTAAAGAAGTAGTAAAGTAAAAATCAGCATTCATTCGTCTCTATAAAAAACAAGAAGTAGTAAAATTTAAAATTTTGAAAAAATGAAAAATTCAGCATTAAAAGGGGCTCTTGGAGCATTAGCCGTTGCAGGTGTAGCCTTAATCGCTAAAAAAGCAATACAAAGAAGAAGATTTATCAAAGGTATTTTTGATGAGTACGGAATCAAAGAAAAGTCACCTTTCGGACTGGCAGATAAGATCAGAGAAATGAATGAGGAAGACTATCAGGAACTGAAAGGAAAATTCAAAAAAGAATTCCGTTCAAGATGCTGCAAGAAGGATCATATGTGTGAAGCATAATCCATACAGGACTAAATTGAAATTGTTACATTCCGGCTCGGGAAGCGAAGCTTCCCGAGCCGGAATTTTTATATAAAATAGTCCCAGTAAAGACTTTTTAACACTATATTTGTTTCTTTCTAATTAAAAGCTATTTCCGGTTATGATGAGGTTTAGAAATATTTCGATTGTCATATTTTCATTTTTTTCGATCGTATTGTTTGGTCAAAAGTCACTACAAAAGCAATATGTTTTCTTTTTACACAATAAATTTTTGGAAGACCATTCTTTTGAAGAAAAGCATCCCCAATATGGTGTTGCAGAATATGAGACAATACTCAACAAGCTGAGAGATCAAAATACGGTTGTTATTTCTGAGAAAAGAAAAGCGGGTACAGATCCATCTGTGTATGCTGAAAAGGTAAAGAAACAGATTGATAGTCTCCTGAAAAAAGGAATTCCAGCCGGAAGAATAACAGTGGTAGGAACTTCTCAGGGAGGTTATATTGCACAATATGTCTCTTATTATGAAAAGAATCCGCAATTGAAGTTTGTCTTCATCGGAGCTAGTTTCAAAGATGATTCTTTGGAAAAAGATAAAAATTTCAGATTGTATGGAAGGATTCTTTCCATTACGGAGAGATCAGATGACGGACATGTGCCAATGTCGTATGAACAGCGGTTCGTCAGATCTCACCTAAAAGATTTTAAAGAAATAGAACTTAATACGGGACTGAACCATGGCTTTCTTTTCAAAGCACTCGATGAGTGGATTGCTCCCACTAAGAAATGGGTTTCCAGTAAATAATTACGGTCGGTCTATGACCATTCTGTTCTTATGATTGAAGTTACTACGAAATGATCTGCGTAATCTGCGAGATCTGCGGGAAATATCTTTAATATGAAGCTGAGATTCCTTGCTTTGCTCGGAATGACAAACTCGCCGTTGAAATTTTATCGGAGATAAAATCATTGCGCCTTAAAAATATGCTGGCAGCTATAAAAAACTTTGCGCCCTTGCGTTTTTCCAACCAATAAATTCCGAGCTATATTGAGATGGCTTCACCTGCAGTTCGCAATGACTTTTTGATCCATATTTTCAACAAAAAATTACCGTAAACATCAAACGCAAAGAAAAATAAATCCTTATTTTTGTATTGCTCAATGAAAGATTACTACTATTTTCTCGGTATATCACAGGATGCTTCGGAAGAAGACGTCAAAAAAGCCTATCGTAAACTGTCTTTAAAATATCATCCCGATAAAAATGACAATGACGACTTTTTTGCAGACCGTTTCCGTGAGATTCAGGAGGCCTATGAGACCTTAAGTGATCGCGCACTCAGACGTACTTATGATCAGAATCTGGAAAATCATCAGCGAAGTTTCAGGTATAATATTCCGCCAGTCATCAAAACTTTTACAGCGAATAAAATTCATGCGAAAAAAGGAGAGGAGATTATCATCAACTGGCAGACGAGCAATGCTGATGTAGTAAAGGTATTGCCTTTTGGATTGGAAAAGCCGTATGGAGAGAGGATCTTCAAGATCACAGAATTTAAGGACGGAAAATTCCAGCTTCTGCTTCATGCAACGAATTCTCTTTTGCACAAAACGGTTGTTCAGGGAATCACCATCACAGAAGTTTTTGAAAATGATTCTGAAAAGTTCAAAAACTCGGTGGAAGAAATGTTTAAGCAGCAGCCCAGTACAAGAATTAACAAATCAGGTCAGCCTAAGATTATGATGCTGATCTGGGGAATTATTATTCTGGCAATTGCGATCTATATGCTGATCAAAAATTTCAGCTAGTTTATGCCATTTTCTTTCTTCCCGGGCATTTTTTACATCTTTTCCCTTTTTTGAATTTTTTACAACAGGATTTCTTTTCACAGAACATCTCTTCGTTATTGAATGAGTAAGGTGCCAATGGCGGAACTTTAAATGGGACAATCATATTCATGCTGCAAATATATTAATTTAGAATAAATATAATTAATAAAATTTCATAAAATTCTTACAACCTGATGAATAGCAGTAGCAAATTACTTTAAAGAGTTTTAGTGGAATTAAATTTGAACGGCAGACACTTTCAGTATAAGTATAAAAAATAGATGTTAAATACATTATATTTTTAAAAAAAATCGTTTAATAGATTCAATAATAAATGTGAAATTTATTGATGATATACACTAATTTAATAATAAACAAAGAACTTAATTATATATAAATTGATGGTTTTCCTTGTGTATTATGTATAGAATAATGGTTATTTTTGATGAAATTAATGTTAACCTTATCATAATTTACGAAATGCAAATTGTGAGAAAAGTCACAAATAGATGTGTGAATTATCACCTCTCTGGTACTCTTGTGAAATCATTCAAAAAATTGTAATTTTACCCATCTTTTTACAAACAAAATCTAATAAATAAAAATGAATACAGAACAGTTTGTGAGCCGTCACATTTCCCTTAATGAAGCCGATAAACAGGCGATGTTGGAGAAACTTGGCGTTTCTAGTATTGAAGAGTTAATTTCTCAAACCATCCCTTCTTCTATCCGTTTAGAGAAAGATCTTGAGATCTCGGAACCACTTTCTGAATACGAAATGTTGAACCACTCAAAAGAATTGGCATCTAAAAATACTGATTATACAAGTTATATCGGATTCGGATACCACAATACCCTTTTGCCTTCAGCAATCCAGAGAAATATTTTTGAAAACCCTAGCTGGTATACAGCGTATACTCCATATCAGGCAGAAATTGCACAGGGAAGACTTGAAGCTCTTCTTAATTTCCAGACTGTCGTATGTGATCTTACTGGTTTTGCACTGGCAAACGCATCTTTATTGGATGAATCTACGGCTGCTGCTGAAGCAATGCATATGTTCTTCAACAACAGATCTAAAGACCAGAAAAAAGCAGGAGCTAATAAGTTCTTCATTTCTGATCTTGTTCTTCCTCAAACCGTTTCTGTATTAAAAACAAAAGCTGAAGGGTTAGAAATTGAGATTGTAGTAGGAGATCATAAAACACACCAGTTTGATGGTTCTTATTATGGCGTTCTATTACAATATCCTGGTAAAAACGGAATCGTTTTAGACTATACTGAAGATATCGTAGAATATAAAAAACTTGATTTTCAGGTAGCAGTGGCTTGTGACCCGATGGCTTTGGTTAAACTAAAGTCTCCGGCAGAAATGGGTGCTGACTGTGCCGTAGGAACTACGCAGAGATTTGGTATTCCATTAGGATACGGAGGACCTCACGCAGCTTTCTTCGCTTGTAGAGAAGATTATAAAAGAGATATTCCGGGAAGAATTATCGGGGTTTCTCAGGATATGTACGGAAGACGTGCTTTAAGAATGGCATTACAGACCAGAGAGCAGCACATTAAAAGAGAGAAAGCTACTTCAAACATCTGTACAGCCCAGGTTCTTTTGGCTGTAATGGCAGGTATGTATGCTGTATATCACGGTCCGAAAGGATTAAACTATATCGCTGATCAGATTCACTTTAAAGCCAATGCTTTAAAAGGAGGTCTTAAAGCACTAGGGTATCAGGTAGTGGAAGAGCCAATCTTCGATACTGTGAAAATCACGATGCCTGAAGAAGAGAAAGCAAAGTTAGTAAGACTGATGCTTGATCACAGATTAAACTTAAACTATTTCACAGAAGGAGTAGTAAGCATTGCAATCAACGAAAGTACAACATTAGACAAATTAAACTATCTGATGGCTTCTTTCGCTCAGTTTAAAGACAAGCAGACTTTCAAATTAGAAATCAAAGAAGGATACAGCATTCCGGAAGAAAACTTAAGAAAAGACGAAATTCTTACAGAATCTGTATTCAACAAATACCACACGGAAACAGAATTGATGCGTTATATCAAGCGTCTTGAGAGAAAAGACTTATCATTGACCCACTCAATGATTTCTTTAGGATCTTGTACTATGAAACTGAACGCAGCGACTCAAATGTTACCGCTTTCATGGGAAAACTGGGGAGCAGTTCATCCATTCGTACCTGTGAACCAGGCTGAAGGATATCAGGAAATGATCCGTGAACTGGAGAAAGATTTAGCAGAAATTACAGGTTTTGCAGGAACTTCTCTTCAGCCAAACTCCGGAGCTCAGGGAGAATACGCAGGATTAATGGTGATCAGACAATATCATATCTCAAGAGGTGACCACCACAGAAATGTAGTATTGATCCCTCAGTCTGCACACGGTACCAACCCGGCTTCTGCTGCTATGGCAGGAATGAAAATCGTAGTCGTGAAAAACCTTGAAAACGGGGAGATCGACTTCGAAGATCTTAAAGCTAAAACAGAACTTCATTCAGCTAACTTATCTGCTGTAATGATCACTTATCCTTCTACTTATGGATTCTTTGATGCCAACATTAAAGAAATTACCAACCTTATCCATGAGCACGGAGGACAGGTATATATGGATGGTGCGAACATGAATGCTCAGGTAGGATTTACAAGTCCTGGAAATATCGGAGCTGACGTTTGCCACCTTAACCTTCACAAAACTTTCGCAATTCCTCACGGAGGCGGAGGTCCTGGAGTAGGTCCGATCTGTGTTGCTAAACACTTAGTACCTTTCCTTCCTTCCAATGCAAATATCAGAATTGGTTCTAAAGAAGCAATTGACGGTATTTCTGCAGCACCTTACGGCTCAGGATTGATCCTTAACATTTCTTATGCTTATATCAAAATGTTAGGAACTGAAGGTCTTAAAAAGGCTACAGGACATGCCATCATGAATGCTAACTACCTGAAAGAAATTTTAGCAGAGCATTTCCCAATCTTATATTCAAACGAAAACGGAAGAGTAGCTCACGAATGTATCGTAGATTTCCGTCAGTTCAAGTCTTTAGGAATTGAAGTAGCTGATGTGGCGAAGAGATTGATGGATTATGGTTTCCATGCTCCTACCGTTTCTTTCCCGGTTGCAGGTACACTAATGATTGAGCCTACAGAATCTGAAAGCAAGGCTGAAATTGATCGTTTTGCTGAAGCGTTGATCTCTATTAAAAAAGAAATCGATGAAATTGCAAACGGTGAAGCAGATGCAACAAACAACGTATTGAAAAATGCTCCTCATACAGAACAGCTGGTAATCTCAGATTCATGGGATAAACCATACAGCAGAGAAAAGGCAGCTTATCCGTTAGAGTGGGTAAGAGACCACAAATTCTTCGCTTCTGTATCAAGAGTAGATGAAGCTTACGGAGACAGAAACCTGGTATGTACTTGTGAGCCGATTGAAGCTTATATGTAATCTCAGTTTTTTAACGATAAAAAATCCCTTTCATTAATGAGAGGGATTTTTGTTTTTATTGAGTATTTTCTGTGCAGTAATCGTCATTGCGGGCGTAGCGAAGCAATCTCTTTAACGCAAATGTCGCGAGGATTTTTCGAGAACTAATTGTTTCAATGTTCGCAGAGGCGTTCCACTCAGCAAAGGTTAAACGATGTGTTTTTTCGACAAATTACGAGATTTGTACGTTCATTGTCATTGCGAGCGTAGGGAAGCAATCTCAACTTTACTAATTAATTCCATTTTGCAGCAAAAGCAACAATTGCAAAATAAATAGCAAGCATCATAATATTTGTAAAAAGATTGACTAAGAAGAATGGTAATAATAATTTCCAGCCCTTCTGTTTTGTTTTCAATGAAAGCCAGTAAAATGGAAATTCAATAACCAGAGTTGCTCCAAAACTGTACAAGAAACCAATAAAAAATCCTCCCAGTTCATATTCGCCTACCCTTGATTTCATACCCCAAAAGTCTGGATATCCGTTTACCAAAGAAAAATGAGGTGCAATGAAATAGTAACCTACAAACATAGAAACATAGTTGGCTGCAATGATCAGCCACTTTCTGTTTTGGAGATTGAATTTTTCTACAAGAAGTTTACTTTCAAAGGTTCCGATGATGAAGTTGATCCAGATCAGATGTAAAAAGCTAAACCAAATCATGGGAGAACCTGCATTAGCTAAAAGAAAATTGGGAATCAGTAAGATGATTAGCAGTAGATAGTTTTGGTTATTGGTTTGGATCATATAATAAAAAGGATGAAATTTAAATGTAGAATATTTATTGTGAAATGTTCGCGTTCTGTGATAAAAGTAAACAATTCTATTGAAGTATTGGGGAAAACAGTCTGGATGATCGGAATTGAGTATTACAAATGATGAAGTCTTTATTCGAATAGTTTGTACTTCTCTCTATAGTCTCCTTTTGGCTTAAAATGCCCCGTTTTTTGATCGTAAAGAAAAATATATTCTACAGGAATTTTTTTGTATGGGTTATCAACAGAATAACTGACTTTCCTGCCATTGATTGTTGTGTTGTCATACCAGAATCCATCCGGTGTACGCCTCTGGATCAATACAAGTTTTCCTGTGAAAGCAATATCATTAAATCCGTCATTATTGTAGTCTTTAATTTTTAATTGCAGCTCATACGGTTCATAAATTTTGTTGTCTTCATGAGCATCATATGTTCTGACGTTACCCCCATAGACATCTTCTAAAGAGTCTGCTGTTATTTTGTAAATTTCATGACCTCCGTTTCCATGTGCTGTGACCGAGGTTGCCAGTAAGTACGGATTTTGTTTTGGGAAAATAGAAACAAATTGAGACCGTTCTGCTGATAAAATTTTAACAAGCTTCCCTTCTTGTGTTAATAAGAGTTGATTTTTCCAGGGATATCCAGAATTTGGTCCTGTCTTCCAGTTGTATTCAACAAAGTAATACTCCTGATCTGAACCATTGATTTTCACCTTTTTGAATACCGTTATCTTTTCACCTTTTTGCTGAACAGGACTTTCATGGACATGGAGATCAAAAGCTTGCTGAAGATTTTCGATAAATTTTGAAGAGTCTTTAATTAAAGGGTAATCCGCAAGATATTCAAGCGGGATAGACATTGTAAGGTTGGGATTCTCTTTGTCTGTCTGTTGAACATTTTCTTTTTTGTGAGTACAATTCAAAATGAGCAAAGATAAAAGCGCTGACAGGAATGTTTTTTTCATTAGGGTTATTAGTTACGAAAGAGAAATTTTTTGAAATTTATTATATTTTAATGAAATGCCAGTCATTTAATTAAAATTTTTAAAACAAAATCACCTCCCAAAAACTGAGAGGTGCTTAGTATTTAAATTCCGGTTTTTTATCTTCGTTTAAAACTATACGCCAGCAAAATAGCAAAGCCCATAGTAACGCAGGTTATAATTGAAATGGTTTCAATGGAAATTCCACTTTTCATCTGTGTGTTTTCTTTTTCACATGAAAAAAAGAATAATAATGTCATGAACAGACATACCGATAGTAATTTTTTATCCATAAATGTATTTGTTTGGTTACGAAATGTTTATAGCAAAAAGTATACCGGATTTGTAGACTTTTAAAATATGTTCTATAAGAATTTACGTTATGACAAATAGTTAATTTTATGGACAATATTTTTTATTAATCCACGGTTTCCAAAATAGCAAAGGGAATGATTGATCAAAAATGCTGAAAAGGGAAGTAGATTACCGAAAAACTCTCTAAAATAAACCATGGTAATAATGAAAAAAATAACAGAAATAAGATTTAGCTTCCATAGGTTGACTTTATAGGTCAGTGTTTTGTTGTTTTCATCATACCTAAATTTTCCACTATCAATTAAAGATAAATAGTCCCAATTGGATCTTTCTTTGAAAAGACCTTCATTAAAAGAAACAAATCCAGGTCCGTAAAGAATATTTTGAACCTTTTTCTTACTTAACAGATCACGCACTGTGCAGATAACCTTATCTGAGGTTTTATCTTTTGTAATTTCTCTCTCAAAAGTATAAGTAAATGGGAACATATAGTTGTAAGCTTAGTTATTTGTTTTTCCTTCATCCCAATAATAAGTGTCCGGATAGATTCTTGCTCCAAAAACAGCAGTCCCCACCCGTACAATCGTGGCGCCTTCTTCAATGGCCGTTTCCAGATCGCTGCTCATTCCCATGGAAAGCTCTTTCATTTCTACGTTGGGGATATTTTCGGTGATGATGTCCTGCTGAAGTTTTTTCAGGATTTTAAAGCATGCTCTTACTTTCTCAGTTTCAGCACTGAATAAGCCAATCGTCATCAATCCCTTTATCTTTAAAGTAGAGTAGTTGGAAATCTTTCGGGTAAGTTCAATAGCCTGATCAGGATTAACTCCAAATTTGCTTTCTTCATTGGATGTATTCACCTGAATCAAAACATCCATTGTTCTGTTTTCAGCCAATAGTCTTTGATGAAGTTTTTCAGCAAGTTCCAGACGATCCAGAGACTGGACGCAGGTAACATCATATTTCAGGATATCTTTTATTTTATTGGTCTGAAGATGGCCTATAAAATGATTTTCGTGAGGAATGTCTTTCAGGTCTTCATATTTCTCCTTCAATTCCTGTACTTTGTTTTCTGCAATTAATTCCTGTCCGTTTTCCAAAGTAATTTTGATACGGTCTGCAGAAACAGTTTTAGTAGCGAGCAATAACCTGACATCATCAATATTCCTTCCGGATTGCTCACAGGCCTTTCTTATTCTTTCATTGATCAAAGTGAGGTTGTGGAGAATATCTTCTTTCATGATGGGATAATTTCTTTAGCCTCCAGTTTTTTTATTAAAGCAGCTTTGACGGCGGTTAAAGCATGGTCTTTAGCTTCAGCAAAAGAAACAGAGTATTTTCTTTCAATCGTTCTCAAATCTTCCGGAAACTTTGCTAACAATTGATTGTAGTACGAATCCAGAATTTCAGCGGAAGGCATTTCATAATTAATTTTTAGCTGGAAACGTCTTAAAAGGGCAGTATCAATAATCTCAGGATGATTGGTGGCACAGATTAAAAGCGCATTTTCAGGATAATAATCAATCAGCTGAATCAAAGTATTAACTAATCTTCTCATTTCGCCTACATCTTTATCATCGCTGCCTCTTGCTTTTCCGATCTGATCCAGTTCGTCAAGGAAAAGTACTGACCTTTCTCTGGCGGCTTTGTCAAAAATCATTTTGATATTCTGGGACGTTTCCCCGATACGGGAAGAAACAATATTACTAAGGTTTAAAATAATAATATTTTTTCCCAGAGCATTGGCAATGGCCTTGGCTGTCATTGTTTTTCCACATCCGGAACTTCCTTCAAGCAGAATCTTATGGTTAACCGGCAGGCCGTATTCCTGCAGTTCCTTAACATAAGCATGCTCCTTGATAAGCTGTACAAGCTGTTCCCTGTTGTTTGCGTTGAGAAATACTTCGTTAAGATTTACCTGTTCTTTGTCTTGAATAATAAGGTTGTACAGATTCATAATGACAATTAAAAATATTGAGTAAACAAAGATAAAGCTTTATTGGATGTCAAAAAGAATCCTGAAAAATAATAAACAGCTGGTCCAGCGTAAAATGGATTATAAATGATGAATGGCCGCTAACGAACAAAGCAGCATATTCTGTAAATATTCCTAAACATCGCTGAAAATCCTCGGAATCTGTGGGAAATACACCTTTTACATTTTACAGAAATCTCCTGATAAAAAAAATAAAGCCAGACTTGCGACCGGCTTTATTCATTGGATATTAAAATTTGTTATGAAACTAAGATCTTTCTGCTTATGTTTTTGGACCCTTTTACCCGATGGGTAAAAGAGCGATCTGATCTCTCAGACTAAAAACATAAAACAATATAATTAGTATAGATTTTCTATAGGCTTGTTTTGTTTTAAGATTAGTTTCTTTCTCTTCTTACTGTCATGAAATATGATGTAATTACGACTAAACCTGTTGCGATACCGATATAAGTTATCATTTTGTATTATTTTTAATTATTTGACTTTTTTTTATCAATCTTTCAATTGCAATATTACTACTTTCAAATCATGTGCCAAAGTAAAATACTATGATGTTTATCAGTGTATTAGCGTGTTTCAGGTTCATGTAATGGTGAATTTTTGTTTACAGTAAATTAATATATTATTTGGAATTTATTAATACTTTTATTATTCTATCTGTAAAATTATGTGAATGTGTTAATCGTTTATCGACTTCCATATTGGACTTGATAAAACAAATAATAAATAATGCTTAGCATAATATTGTTTTAAAGCGTATTTTTTGAACGTTAATTTTTTACTTCATACAGATTTTTATGTTAATAAAATTTATTTTTAACACTGATTTCTATGTTGGAATTTTTGTCAGCTGTCATATTTCATGTCAGAGAGAAATAGAAGTTTGTGTCACAACTGAAAATAAGACTGTCTGCTGACTGATGGCTTGGATGCCTTGTTTTTGAATTACCCGGAGGCTTTTACTACTTTTGTATAAAGAATGAATTTATGGGACGCAGTTATATTTTTCTTGCCTTAGCAATCATATTTGAAATTATTGCTACTACTTTTCTAAAAAAATCTGAGGAATTTTCCAAACTATGGCCATCTGTAGTAACAGTTGCCGGATATGCCTGCGCTTTTTATTTTTTAAGCCTTACCCTTCGTCAGATTCCTGTAGGAATTACCTACGCCATCTGGTCCGGCGTAGGGATTGTATTTATAACGATGATCGGAGTGGTAGCCTTCAAACAGATACCGGATCTGCCGGCTATCATTGGTATTGCCCTGATTGTAACCGGAGTGATTATTATCAATGTATTCTCAAAAATGGGAACTCATTAAACAATAATATCCTGCTGCATTTGCTGTTGCTTCCAATGTTCAGACCTTTTTTTGTATAAAAAGAACTTACCCAGTTTATATTTGAACTTTAAAAAGCCCCTGAACTCAATGCCGTCAAACAAAGTAAAAGGAATAGAAGGATTTTCAGCAAGAGACTGTTTTATGCCCTTACTGAAGACAGTAGGACCAGTAGTAGCATGTACATCATTCGGATACCGGTGATTATTGATATTATCAAGCATCAGTTCTAATGTCTTCTTAAGAAAAGGATGGTTTTTATTAAAAATAAGTCCCCATTGCACATATAAATTGGCATGTCTTTCCGCACTGATCACCGCTTCGTCACTTTCTTTGATAAGTTCACGGAAAGGCTTTACGATACTGCTGTCAATATCCAGATAGATGCCTCCTTTTTTATATAAAACAGCGTACCTGAAAAAGTCAGCTTTTGCAGCGCCAATTGTCAGTTTATGGTAGGTTTCAATATAGTTGGGAGGAAATTCTTTTATGAGAAATTTTTCAATATCACTGTCATCATAAAAGAAATAGCTGTATTCCGGGTTCTTCCTTTTCATATTCCAGATGTGATATCGTGTTATCAAAGGAAGTTTTTTAGTTTTAAAAGTCTGAAATATTTGTTTGGGTACTGCCATGTCCTGTTTTTAATAATCCTTATACAAATTCTTAAATCCTTTTCATCAGTGATGTGCATGCAGTAATAAGAGTTTTCATAAGGAGGAGGGAATTCCTGAAATTTGAAACAGCTTATGCCGGCTTTGTTTTTTGATTGTATTTTGAAGAAATGGTTAAAAGCCGGAAGAAGAAAATTTTAATTTTTTTTTAATCTCCCAGATTGTAAATTTTAATAATAAGTTCAGATATTGTAAAATCAGTTTTCTTTTTTTAATGGCTGAATGATGGATTGGAAAAAATTGAAGGTGAAAATCCTGTCGTAGAATATATCCAGGCTGTTTTCAATAATTGCATCAGTGTAGCAGGCGGTATCAGGCACAAATGTTTCCTCTACAAAAACAAACCAGAGTTCTGAGAGCCCAAATCTTCTTCTAAACTCTTCAGATGTATTGCTGTCGGGAACGGCAGAATGTTTCAGGTCACAAAACAGAATTCCTTTTTTCTTCCCTTCATGGTTTACAATATTAATGGAATGATGCAGATAGCTGAGAATTTTTATTTTTGCATCAAAACATTCTATAAAATGATGAAGATCGATAAGCTGTATTACTTTTTCTTCCTGTTGAGAAGCTGTCATAAAAAAACATTCCTGTGATATTTCCTGAGTCAGTTCCTGAAAAGTGGTTAATTCCATATGTGTTCATTTACAACACAAAGAAATAGAGAAAAGGAGAACACAAATTAGTTTTTATACAAAATGGCTGGTATTTTATACAAAATCCTGAAGGATGATCATTGGTATAATAAAATACCGGTTTTGTATAATAAAACAACTTTAATTTCCGTTATTGCCTATTTTTGTAATAAAATGAGCCTGCCATATGAAATATAGCCCTTGGAAATTTGAAGAAACCTTTGTGATCGATTTTCTGGTGGAAGCGAAATATGGATTCCGAAGGCATCTGCTGTTCCTGATCTTCTTTTTCTTTTTACTGTACAGCGCAAGATTCTGGCACTGGTATTCCGGAATATATCAGTACTATGTATTATTCTTTGTGTATGTGATTCTGATCGCAATGGTCTACATTAATATATATGTATTGGTTCCCCGGTTTTTCTTTAAAACAAAATATGTCACTTATCTTGTACTGCTGGTTCTTATGGGTGTGGTGGGACTTAATTTCATCGGGTATGGCTTCAAAACCTTCTTTGAAGAATTCAGGGTGAAAAATATTCTCAGAGAAAATGAAAAGGGAGGAATCTATGAAGGTGTTCTGATGTGCATTCCGATTATTATGACAACCACAACCATCAAACTGCTGCAGAAATGGATCAGTGATAATAAAAGAATCAATGAACTGAGCAATCTTACCCTGAATATGGAACTGAACGAATTGAGAAACCAGATCAATCCGCATTTTTTGTTCAACATGCTGAATAATGTAAAAGCATTGATCCGAACAGATCCGGCCAAAGCATCTGTAGTCATTGTAAAACTTTCCGAGTTTCTGAGATATCAGCTGTATGAAAACAGCGAAGAAAAAACGTTGCTGACTTCAGAGATTGATTTCCTGTCCAATTTTTTAAATCTTGAAAAAATAAGACGGGACAATTTCTCTTTTGACATTCAGGTCAATATTGATCACAGAATAATAAGCAGTACCTTTATTCCTCCGAATCTGTTTACCACTTTTGTAGAAAATGCGGTAAAACATAGTGTGGATCTTAGTGGAAGAGAATCCTGTGTGAAAATAGAAATCAATATCGATAATCGGCTGCTTTATTTCAGATGTGTGAATTCAAGAAGTGCAGGTTATCTTCCTGCGGACAAAAGGAGCAGTGGACTTGGGCTCGCCAATATCACAAGAAGACTGGAACTTCTTTATAATGATACTTTTGATTTGAAGATAGAATCTGATGATACAGAATATAGTGTAAATTTAAAAATTCCCGTGTGATGAATTGTATTATAATTGATGATGAACCTCTGGCAAGATCCGAGATGAGATCGCTGATCGCTGAAATTTCCGGTATCGGTATCCTTGGGGAATTTTCCAATGCGCTTTCTGCTCTCGAATTTCTTAAAGATAATGAGGTAGATCTTATTTTCCTTGATATAGAAATGCCTATGGTAACAGGTCTTGAATTTGCAGAAATGCTTCCGAAAAAATCACTGATCATTTTTACAACTGCCTATTCCCAGTATGCCCTGAAAAGCTATGAACTGGAAGCAGTAGATTATCTTTTGAAACCTATTGATCCTCAAAGGCTGGAAAAAGCAATTGATAAAGCGGTACTTTACACCGAACTTTTATCTAAGAATACCGTGAAAAATACGGTAGAATCTAATACCGCAGACTTCCTGTTCATAAAGGCAGAACGCAGGTTCTATAAAATCAGTTTTTCAGATATCAAATTTATTGAAGGGCTCAAAGACTATGTCGTTATTCATACAAAGCAGCAAAAGCTGATCACTGCAATGAATTTGAAAACCATTCATCAGAAGATTTCCGGGGAAACCTTTATCAGAGTCAGCAAATCCTACGTGGTGAATATGAATTATATAGATTCATTTGACAATCATAATATATACATTGAAGATTCCGAAATTCCTCTTGGTGAAGTCTACCGCTCCGAGTTTTTTACAAGATTTGCGGGAGGTCTTCTCAACTCAGACTAATACATGAGTAATAGGTAATGAGCTATAATATCAGTCAAATGATTAGAAAATTGGTGTAAATCTGTGTAATCAGTGGAAAAAAATAGCTAAGC
This sequence comes from Chryseobacterium sp. CP-77, assembly GCF_036362765.1. NCBI lineage: Bacteria > Pseudomonadati > Bacteroidota > Flavobacteriia > Flavobacteriales > Weeksellaceae > Chryseobacterium > Chryseobacterium sp. CP-77. Next base: position 1,499,781 of record NZ_CP143637.1, on the reverse strand, counting down.
CCGTTAGACAAATAAAAACAATCAACGGCTTCAGCCAAAACATAAAAATAGCGGTTTATTCAATAAAGCTTCTGATCCTTTTCACAATAAAAACTTCTTCTTTTTCCTACGCCGGTTTGTTTCTTAACCAATTTTTGTCCACAAACCGGACACACCGATTTTGTATGAACCAGCCAGTGCTTTTTCAGAACAAATTCTCTTTTCCATTTCAGAAAATCGAAACTGTAATTTCTGGCTTCAGCGATTAATTCTTTTCTTTTTTTAGCTGGAAGATTACCCACTAAGCTTTCCGGCTGTACGCCAATCCTGAAAAGAACCTCATTTTTAATAATATTTCCCACACCCGAAAAAATATCCTGATTCATCAATGCATCACAAACCATCATTTTCGGATTGGATTTCAATTTCTCTTCTGCTTTTTTGGGATTCCACTGATCGCTCATCACATCGGCTTCCCAATCAATGCTGGAGAGAAAATCAAGATCTACGGATTTCACAGAGCAGGTATAAAAATAAATACTTCCGGTAGCGAAAAACAAGGCTAAACGCAAACTTTTATCCGGCTTGGTCTGCTCATCAATGCTATAAGAGCCAAACATTAATAAATGAATCCGGATGGCTGCTTTTTCAAAAACGAGGTAAGTCTGTTTTCCAAAAGTACGGATTTCGAGAAGAGTCTGGCCAATGAAAGAATCTTTCTCAAATTGGGCATTCCCTGAAACTTCTGTCACTTGCTGTCCTGCAAATGGCTGCAGGCTTTCTTTCATTAATATGATGGATGGACCTTCAGGCATACGTTTGTTTTGAGATAAAGATTCAAATAATATTCCATAGCTGAATAAAACCTGATTTTTATCCCAAAACAAACCTGTTTAAAATATTTTTAGGCAAGTTTTTGTCCTACAAAACGAATGACGGAACCTGTCCCGTTGTGAAATAGTCCCTCATTGAGTTCTATTTCTGTTTCTGCTAATTCAATAATATCATAATCCGGAAAATCAGCTTTGATTTCTTCAATAGAAAATAAGGATTCAATATCCTTTGGACCGCCTACTTTCTCGTTCTTTGCAATATATTCAAGATGGTTTTTACTGAAAGCTTCGAAAATAATAAAACCGCCTTTACGCAGATACTGATTCAGCATCTGATGGATAGAAGATTTAATGTCTCCCGGGAAATGAGCATAAATAAGAGCAATGGCATCAAATTGTTCTTTCTGATAGTTCAACGTTGAAAGTTCTCCAACCTGATAATCAATGGTGGTTTCCAGTTGTTCTGCAAGTTGTAACGCTTTATTTCTGCCGTTTGCACTGATATCAAAAGCTGAAACCTGCCATCCCTGTGTTGCTGCGAAAACTGCATTCCGGCCTTCACCTTCAGCAGGAAAAAGTATTTTTCCGGGCGTTAACCGTGTTAATTGTTGTCTGAGATAATTGTTGGGTTCTGTTCCATACGCAAACTCTTTGGTGCTGTACCTTTCGTCCCATCTGTTGAGCCATGTGTTGTCTGTCATTGTATTAAGAATTTAAAATTGACATGAAGAAGAATCATTCATAATCTTCAATGTATTAGTTACACCAAATGTAAAATATTTCATCAAGTTTTCCGATCCCTAAAAAACGTTTACTATAATAGATTTTTTGAATGGAAGATCTCACTAATAAAAATCTAAATACTATTCCGTACAATTAAAATTTGGAGTAATTTTGAAAAATGATGAATTTAAACCAGATTTTCACCAATCAACGTACAGGAAACAATCCACAGACCAAAGCTTCGCGAACTGATTTTCAAAGGGATTTCGATAGAATTATCTTCTCTTCTGCCTTCAGAAGACTGCAGAATAAAACGCAGGTTTTTCCTCTTCCGGGAAGTGTTTTTGTGCACAACAGACTTACGCATTCTCTGGAAGTATCATCCGTAGGAAGAAGTTTAGGAAGTATTATCGGTGAATTTATTGCTGAAGATTTTAAAAACGACCTTACTGAAGATTCAAAGAATTTTTATCTCTATAACTTAGGAAATGTAATTGCAGCAGCGTGTTTGTGCCATGATGTGGGAAATCCTGCATTCGGACATTCCGGGGAAGATGCTATTGCAAGCTATTTTGAACGAAATGAAAAGGATCTGAAATCTAAGTTCAATGAAAAGGAGTGGGCGGATCTGGTTAATTTTGAAGGAAATGCCAACGCCATCAGAGTACTGGCACAACAGCAGCAAGGAAAAGATGCTGGTGGTATCCAGCTGACATTCTCTACACTGGCAAGTATTGCAAAATATCCGTGTGAAGCGGTAGCGAAAAAGAAAGGAATTATTCACAGGAAGAAATTCGGGTTTTTCCAGAATGAAAAAGATATTTTTCTGGAAATTGCCAAAGGAACACAACTTATTTCCGAAAGTGAAGAACCTCACATTTTCAAAAGACATCCTTTTGTGTGGCTGGTAGAAGCGGCTGACGATATCTGTTACAATATCATTGATATGGAAGATGCCCACAGATTGGGAATTGTTTCCACAGCAGACTGCAAAAACCTGTTTTTCGAGCTGGTAAAATCGGAGACGGATGATGTTCAGAGAATTGAAACAAAATTAAGCTCCATCTCTAATGAAAACGAACAGATTTCTTATTTAAGAGCAAAAGTAATCAATGCCTTGATCAATAAGTCGATTGAGATGTATAAGCATAACTTTGAAACAATTCTTGAAGGAAATCTTGGCAACGGCTTACTTGATATTTACAAGAAAGAAAACAAAGCATTACAGGATATTGAGAGTTTCTCGGTAGAAAAAATTTACAATCATAAAGCTGTTGTTGAAATTGAAAATGCAGGGTATAACGTAATGTACGAATTGCTGGATCATTTTATTCCCTCTATTCTGAAGTCTAAGGACAACAGAAAATCCTATGATGAAAAAGCTTTGAAACTTATTCCAAAGCAATTTATTTACAATGACGGCACTGATTATCAGAAAGTTCTTGGCGTGATTGATTTCGTTTCAGGAATGACAGATAATTATGCGACCGATTTATATAGAAAAATTAAAGGAATAGACATCGGAATGACCGTGTAGATTCTATTTACTGTAATAATTCACAAGCCTCTTCAATTAATGCCTGCATTAAAGTGGAGGCTTTTTTATGGTTTAGAGTGACTTTTACTCTAAAATTTGTAATTAACTCTATTTTTATTTTTCTTATATTTAAGCAGCTACTTACAAAAATGTTTTTAACAAAAACAGGTGGTGTGACAACATATTAATAAAAATTAAAACTATGAGTATATATTTTGCACCCGTTATTTTCTTCGGGCTTATCATTTTATTCGCTTCGTTTTTTGTCGTTAAGCAGGAAACAGCAGCAATTATAGAACGTTTCGGGAAATTCCGTGCGGTAAAGCATTCAGGTCTTCACCTTAAGCTGCCCATCATAGATCAGATTGCCAAAAGACTTAATCTGAGAATTCAGCAGCTGGATGTCATGATTGACACCAAAACATTAGACAATGTTTTCATCAAAATGAAAATTTCTGTTCAGTATCAGGTCATCAGAAGCCAGGTGGGAGATGCTTATTATCGTTTGGAAAATCCTGAAAATCAAATTACTTCTTTTGTTTTTGATGTCGTAAGAGCAGAAGTTCCCAAGCTGAAGCTTGATGATGTTTTTGTAAGAAAAGATGACGTGGCCATTGCGGTGAAAAGCGAGCTTCAGGATGCCATGAACAGTTATGGATATGATATTATCAAAGCTTTGGTAACAGATATTGATCCGGATGAGCAGGTAAAACATGCCATGAACAGGATCAATGCAGCAGAAAGAGAAAAAACCGCTGCTGAATACGAATCTGAAGCACAAAGAATCAGAATTGTTGCGGTGGCAAAAGCAGAAGCAGAATCCAAGAAATTACAAGGGCAGGGAATTGCCGACCAGAGAAGAGAAATTGCCAAAGGGCTTGAAGAGTCTGTAAGAATGCTGAATAATGTGGATATCAATTCTCATGAAGCATCAGCATTGATTGTGGTGACACAGCATTATGATACTTTACATTCTGTGGGCGCCAGCAACAGAAGTAATCTTGTACTCCTTCCCAATTCACCCACAGCAGCCAGCGGAATGCTGAACGATCTTGTAGTGGCGATGACAACAGCCAACACAGTAGGAGAGGCTACGAAAGGAAAATATCCTGATCCTCCACAAAAAGAGACTGGGTTTTAAGATAAAAGAAAGTAAAAAGAAAGACAGAAATAAACACTTAAAAATGGATCATTTGCTGACTTTTTCGGATCGTCCAAAAGCAACTTCTGGCTTCGTTCTTCCAGCTTCCAGCAATAAAAAACCGCTTCTGAATTTTCAGAAGCGGTTTTTTATTGATTATTTCTTCGTTTTAGAAACCTGTTCCACCAATGTATATTTGATGGAAGAAGCATCTGCCGGAGGATTAGCGATTTTTTCTGTTTTTACTTTTAAAACATATTCGTAACCCGGCTCATAAGTGAAGCCTTCAATAGGGCTGTAGAAATTCGTCCAGTCTGCAGAAGTACTTTCTTTTACCTGCATGCATTGCATACGGCCGGCTCCGGCAGAACACTCTACGGTTTGTGGTCCTATGATAATTGTTTTTTCATCGGCTGCCAGTTCTGCTTTTTTCGTTTTAGAAACCTGCTTTACCAAAGTGTATTTTATGGAAGATCCGTCAGCCGGAGGATTTTCAATTTTTTCTGTTTTTACTTTTAAAACATATTCATATCCCGGTTCATAAGTGAATCCTTCGATATTGCTGTAGAAATTCGTCCAGTTTCCGGAAGCGTTTTCTTTTACCTGCAGACATTTCATAGGAGCTACTCCTGTACAATCTGCTGTTTGTGGTCCTACGATGAATGTTTTTTCATCACCTGCGGATGCATTGGCTGTGGTTGTACATTGCGTCATTGCGAATAATGCTAATGCGGGTGCTGTCCCTTTTAGAATTGTTGCTATACTTTTCATAAACTTGATTTTCCCCATACCTCGCAATTACTGTGCCGAAAAAAAATACTGAATTTGTAGTACTTCTGCTATTGTTTTTTACTTTTTTAATTGTTTAATTTGAATTTCTTAAACACTAACCAAAATATAATTCTTATAATAAATATGGATAATCAAATGCAAGTTGAAAATTACAGGATTCAAAAACCTGAAATGTGGGCAGGAAATATCGGGGATGAGGAAATAAAGAACCGAATCAAAGACTCCGAATTTGCCAGAAGACAAATTGATGAAGGTCGTGATTACTGCTATTTTTTAGACAAAAAATACTATACAAGCAATACGGAAAACAGTGAGTACGTCTGCATGGCGTATACTCTGAACGAACCTGGAAACCTGGAAAGAGCTTCTGTTTCTGATGTGATTGTGGAGGAAAATGAAGTTTACCAGATTCACAGAATCAGTGTGTTGAGGGATGGAGTGCTGATCGATAAGATTCCGGACACAAAAATAAAGGTTCTCGACAGTGAAAACCAAAGCAGTGGAGGAGTTCTTAGCAGTAATAAAAAAATCAATATTACCATTAAAGATCTTAGGCTGTATGATGTTCTGATCTTGGAAGATTCAAGGATCAAAGAGTTTACAGACCGTGATTTTCTAAGAAAGGAATTCTCAAAGTATGTCTGGGTAAGTCCCGATAACTATTGGGCTTATGGAAGTTTTAAATTTACGTTCATCAACGAACGTGAACAGACTATTGCCTATAAAAAAACATTTTTCAGAGATGAGCAGGGAAATGTCCTTGAACCGGAGATCAGTTATCTGAAAAAAGGAGACAGATTTGTCATTGAAGAAGAGAATTATATCAACCCTGTAGATTCAGGTCGTGAAATTTTTCCTTATGTAGATTTTGCTACAGAAAGTAACTGGAAAGACCTTTCCAACTATATTGTACCGTTCTATGAGGAAATTTTTAACAAGTCTTCTTTACAGGATTTTGCTCCCAATCTGGTTGAAAAACTGGATGCCATTGCTGATCAGGATGAAAAACTGCAGTTTGCCATAGAATATGTACAAAATCATATCTATTATGTCTTCAATGCAGATGAAATGAATGGTCATAAGCCACAGGAACCATCAGTAACGTATGAAAATAAACAGGGCGATTGTAAGGCAAAATCGGTTTTATTGAAAGTAATCCTTGATTATATAGGAGTAGACGCCTCTGTAGTGCTGGTTAATTTTAATACGGATTATTATATTAAATACTATCTGCCATCCTTGTTAAGTTTCAATCATGTTGTTGTAAAAGTGAATTATAAGGGTGAAGAATATTTCATTGATGCAACCATCCGTGATGAATTCGGATTGATTGAAAACAGAGGTTTTATCTATTTTATGCATTATCTGGAAGTGAAGAAAGATCAGGAGCTTCAGGTAAGAAAATCTTATAAATTCCCTTATTTTTGTATTGATGAAAGAGTAGATTTAAATGCACAGGGCAATACCGGAAAGCTTACTTTATCAACGACTTATAAAGGAAACAGAGCCAATGCTATGAGAAGGTATTTTAAAAGTACCAATAAAAGAGAAATTATAGACAGCTGGAACAGCTTCCTTTTCTATGCGCTTAATTATTCAGGCGACCGCAATGGTACAGATGTCCGAAACGTATTCAAAGATGCTGCTATTGATGTAGTAAGTGATGATAAAAGACTGAATGAAGTTAAGATCCAATATACTGCAACCATTGAAAATCCTTACTTTGTGGATCCACAGAAAAACCGTTTTCTGATGTACTTTGACCGGAATGTAGTGAAGGCGAGTGCAAGAGATTTCATCCATAAAGATTTACCTTTCTGGCATAATTTCGACAGTGAGAAATATGAAATTAATTTGCAGACGGATCAGAAAATTGATGTTGAAGAAAAATATACAGTTCAGGAAAGTACAATATCCAACCCGTATTTTGACTATAAAAGCCGAAAAAAAGTACACAAAAACGGGGCAAGTGTTTATATTGAATACAATCCTCTGATCAATATTGAAATTCCGCAAAGTGAGTTTGAACAATTCCGAACAGATCATCATACTGTTGCCGACAGCAATTTCGGATTGGGAATTGATATCATTGAACCGGGACTCATGAATATGCTTAAATTCAGTTTTAAGAAGAAGTTTAAATAGAGCTTTGAATTTAAAGTTTAAAGTTTAAGGTTTAGAATTACGGCGGGCGGCTTCGCCGCCCGCCGTAATTCTTTACTCACTATTATATTCGTTTACAATCAAAAAAACACAAATTCATTATGTCTAAGATATTTTTTCTTGCCTCTTTTCTGACCGTTTCTCTGGTCAGTGCCCAAAAATTAACCAAAGAAAACGTTACAGGATTCTGGAAACTGAAGGAAGCCGGATTTTATGAAGGTAAAAATAAAGTGATAAAAGAATTCGATAACTGCCGCCTGATGAGAAATTATGCCATCAGGGAAGATGGTTTTGCCATTTATAATTATGTAGAAGGGAAGTCGGGTGACTGCAGTCCATCTGAACCAAGACTGTCTTTTTGGAGGATTGTTGAAAACAGGATCCAGTTTTATGTAGATGATAAAAATATCCTTGAAGAAGTGGAAGTAACAATCAATAAAGATCATACGATAACCTTTTCAAGCTATATTCCTGAACCGAAAAAAGTAAACGGAGATGCATTCGCTGAAAAAATAGCCAACACGGTTCATTACGACATACTTGAAAAACAATACTAACCGTAAACATAAAATTTTTAACGTATGAATTATGTAACAGTCATCTATCTCCTGAATCTGGTATTGTATGGCATGTATTTCTTTGGAAGAATGGGCAGTGAAGTTGATGTATCAGGACTGGATTATGTCGTTTCCGGAATTTTGTCTTTATTTCTGATCCTCGGCGGATATCTGAATGCAAAAAAAGGAATGATCTACAGAACGGTCCTATGGATGTTTTTTGTGAATGTCTTCTTATTCCTTTGTTCCGGCTTGTTTGATCAGTTTGGTAATGATTTTAATATTCTTTCTACAGGTAATAGTGACAGTTTTCTTTTTACATTGGCACTGCTTGTTTATAACGGATATCTTTTTCCTCTGACAGTTATTCTTGAGGGCTCAGGCATAGCATTGTTATTTCCGGTTGTACTGTCATTTATTCTGCCTTCAACAGGATATATGATAGGGAAGAAACTCCATCAGAATAAACAGAATTCTACCAACATATAGTCATTGCGAACCGAAGGTGAAGCAATCTCAATCTAAAAGTAAAGGTTGGAAAACGCAAAGGCGCAGGATTATTTTAATACTATGTGTGGTAAGGCGCAAGATTCTGTGTTAACCTGCAAATAAAATTTATTTTTTTGTAAATTTGTTTCTTAAGTCGGCCCAGAGCTAGACTCTGTAGCGTGCTATACTATCTCAGTTTTCACGCTATTTTTTGATTTATACTTACTGTCATAGACCGTTTCATTTTTAAAAAGAATATAGATCAATTCTAATATTTTTCTTTGGATCGCTACTAGAGCCTTCATTTTTATTCCATGTTTTGAGGTCAGCCTTATGTAAATTTCTTTAAAATTATCATCCCACTTCACAATTGTTAGAGCAGGTAAAAACAAACATTTTCTTAAGCTTCTATTTCCTTTTTTGGATATTCGTGATTTACCTTTTACTGATGTTCCAGATTGCTTTTCCCTAACGTCTAAACCCGCATAACTTGATAATTGAGACTTATTTCTAATCAGTTCAAAACCATTGGTCTCTCCCAAAACAGTAGCGGCAGTTAAAACACCAACTCCAGGTATCGTTGTAAGTCGTTCTATCGATTGTTTTACTACAGCATTAGTATTGATAATAGTATCGATATCTTTCTTTATTTCTTTTTCTTGAGCGTTGAGTAAATTCAGGCGAGCTTGCATTCTTTCTATACTTTTTAAATGAGGACGAGCTTGAACAGTTTCCGCATGGAGTTGATTTTTTATTACACTCCGCTCCTGAACAATTTGATCTCGCTCTCTGGTCAGCTGTTGCAGCTCATTATAAGTCTGATCAGGCTTTTTCCAGACACTTAATTTTCTTTCAAGACCGAACTGAGTAATAGCCTGAGAACAACTCTTATCAGTTATCGTTTTAATATCAAGAGTTCTTATATAACTGCTTATTTTATTAGGCAAAACGATATAGACATTTTTGTTATTGTCAGCCAGATAATAAGCAAATTTTTGATGATAAATCCCTGTGGCTTCCATAATATAGTGAATTTCCAGCCCTTCAACAATTTGTTTTTCAACCCAATTAATCAATAATTGGATTCCTGTATCTGTATTTGTAAATACCTTATAAGCTATAAATTTTATAGTCTGATCTTCATATAGAAAACCTAAAGTAACTACTAATTCTTGTTGAGCTACATCTATACCTGCCACTTGTTTTAATACTCTCATATTTTATTCTGTTTAAGTGAGGAATCTTCCTTCGTCTTTTCTCCTAATTGGATATTCTGGATATTAAAAGTTGTTTTTAATTCCTTACATTCTGTTCTGACTCTAAAAGATAAAAAAGGATGAGGTGATTTCTTGCGCCGAATATGTTTCTTTGAACTATTGGATTTTTATTCAACTCTCATCCTTATTCACTTTATTGCTAAGATAATAATTGAGATAAGGAAAATTATAACTTATACAAACATAGGAGATTTTATCTCCGATAAAATTTCAAAACTCTGTTTTGTCATTCCGAGCAAAGCAAGGAATCTCAATAGTATTCATAAAGCTACGGATCGAACCGCAATGGCACGAGTTTTTTATAAGCTAAAATTTAATTTCCAGAACAAAAAAAGAATCAGAAAGTCCTAAAGCTATTCCTGCTTTTGAGGCTGGTTATTGGACGTAAAGAACTTTTGTTTCCCGATTAATAGTTCAAAAAACAGTCTGAAATCTGAAATTAAAGACCATAAAGGATATTTAAAAGTAGCCGGCTTATTTCTCTCGATCACAGCATGACTGAACCAGGCAAATCCATAGCCTACAATCGGGATGTACCAAAGAAATCTTTCTTTTCCGGAACTGATGACGTACCATAATACGAAAAATACGAGAAACGTTCCGATAAAATGGAAAATGCGGGTTCCTGTTTTACTATGCTCAGTAAGATAAAACTGATAAAACTCTCTGTATGTTTTGATTCTTTCAGACATGGCGGGTTAGTTTATTGGTTCAATTGAGTTGAAAGCAATAATTCTGCCGATTTTTAAAAGAGTCTCAAAAAGTAAAAAGGCAAAATAACAAATCAGTCTTTCCATCAGGTCTAACCTATTTGCTATTTTGCCTTTTCGCAATTTTATTAAGTACTTACTTAGCTGTCCTTTAATTCTTTTCCAAGCTTACTGTTTTTATATCCGTAGCAGAAATAAATAACCATACCGATCAGGAACCACATTCCGAACCAGAACCAGTTCTCATGGCTCATTCCTGTAAGAAGATACAGACATGAACTTAAACCAATCAATGGGATTAATGATAAATTCTTGATAAAAGCTACGACACATAGAATCAGGTTGATGATAATAAAAAAGAAAATAGAAGCTCTGAATTCTCCTTCATTAGGGTCTGACCAGTTCATCAGGTTATCAAAAAACTCAGGCTGCCATTGGTAGAAAGCCAGTAAACCTCCAATGAAAATGACAGGGAAAATGATTTTACCGTTCACGTAAGGAAGGTGGAATCTGCCTTTAATTTTTTCTTTAGCTGGAAGCATTAGTACTCCGGCACATACCAGTACAAAAGCGAAAATGGTTCCGATACTGGTAAAATCAAGGATGAACGTTTTATCTGTAAACAGGATAGGAATACCTACCACAATTCCTGTAACGATCGTTGCGTAGGATGGCGTTTTGTACTTAGGATGTATTTTTTGAAATCTTGCAGGCATCAGTCCGTCACGGCTCATGGCATACCATATTCTCGGCTGTCCCATCTGGAAAACCAATAATACGGTAGTAATGGCAACAATTGCAACGAAGGAAACAACAAGCTCCATCCAGGCTACATTAGCATTCGTTTTTTCAAATATAAATGAAAGCGGATCTCCCACACCATCAAATTTTTTGTAATCTACCATTCCTGTTAAGACCAATGTCAAAGCAATATAGATCACGGTACACAATACAAGAGAGATAATCATTCCTTTTGGTAAGGTCTTCTGCGGGTCTTTGGTCTCTTCAGATAGAACACTTAAGGCATCAAATCCGATATAGGCGAAGAATACTCCCGATACGGCACTCATTACTCCGGCAAAACCATTCGGCATGAAGGATGGTGTTCCAGTTGTCGGGCTTACCGGGGTCCAGTTTTCAGTATTGATATAAGCAAAACCAACAAGAATAACGAGTAAAATTACTCCAAGCTTTAAGATAACCAGAGAGTTATTGAAGTTTTTACTTTCTTTTACTCCTACATAGCAAAGCCATGTAATTAAACCATTGATCACCAGCGCCGGAATATCTACAATGAATTTCAAACTTCCGATTAGCGGTGCTGTTTTCCATGCATTTAACAGTTCTTTATTTTCTGAACCATATTGAACAGCTTTCCTTGCTTCAGTATAGCTGCAGGTCAGATAATCAGGAATATGCATTCCAAGACGTCCCAGGAAACTGGTAAAATAATCCGACCAGGAAAAGGCTACATAAATGTTTCCAAAAGAATATTCCATGATCAGCGCCCAGCCGATAACCCAGGCGATAAGTTCTCCAAAACTGGCGTAAGCATAGGTATAAGCAGAACCTGCAGTAGGAATTCTGCTGGCAAATTCAGCGTAGCATAAAGCCGTAAACCCACAGGCAAAACCGCAAATCAAATATAGTAGAATAACGCCGGGACCCCCTCTGAAAACGGCTTCTCCCAAACTGCTGAAACTCCCAGCTCCTATAATAGCCGCAATACCAAAAAATACAATGTCCCATACACCCAGCACTCTTAAAAGTCCCGTTGAAGTATCTGTATCTGAATAGATTTTTCTTCTAAAAAGTTGACTCATTCAATAACTATATTTGATTTGAAAAAAAGCAAATGTAATGATTTTTTATTTTGATGTTAACAGCTGTTAAAAACATTTAGGTAAAAATGCTCAAACAATGGATTTTAATCTTTATAAAGAGGTATTTCCACATAGCTGTCATTGTACCATTTTATTTCCAGCGGTTCCCCAGAATCCTTTATCGTTTCTTCACTTACATCTTTACCAGATCCATAATTAATCTGCCAGTTAGGATTTTTATTAACGCCGACCAACAAAAGGAGTTTGCTTCCTTTCTCTATCTTTTTACTCATAACATATGAGTTGTTAATGGGAATCTGTTCTGTCTTGCCCGGGTCAAGAAGCTGTCGTTTTTGATTGTTTTTTGCATAGCTGGCTCTCACGATATGAGTTGATAGTAAATAGGATTTTCCATCAGGAGAAATCTGGTACAGATAGGTTTCCGTATCAAAATCTTTTTTATTGATCGAAACATTGAAAACTCCTGACAGGTTTCCACTCATGATCATATCCTTGTCAAGAATTTCACTTTCAAAAGCGACAGAATTAGTCATTTTAATACTGTCTTTTTTACTGACATTGTAATAAATGTCTTTCTGATCCCTGTTTTTAAAATCAATAATTTGGGTTGTGAAACTTTGAGCTTCAGGTTTATTAAAGACTGAAGGCGTATTTTTTTTGTCCTGAAGATAGAATTTCAAAGAAGAATTATGCATTTTATCGAGATCACCCACATGTTTCCAGGTATTCGTATTCATGACCTGAAAATTAATTCTGTCTTTTAAAATTTCCGGTTTTTTGCCTCCTTTAAGAATATAATCAAACCATGAAAAAGCAAGATCATCAATGCTTATTCTGGCCACCGGATCAATAGGATTGCCATTCACGTAAGTAAATCCGAAACTTTGAGCTCCACCATGATTATAGGGGCCTATGACCAGATAATGATCTGCATTTTTATTGTATAAATGATGCTGTTTAAAATAATACAGTGCACCAATCTGATCATCGTCATAATATCCGGTTGTAGTCAAAATGGGAATGTTGATTTTTGAAAAATCCTCTTTGTAAGGAACCATTTTCTGCCAGTATTCATCATATCCCGGATGATCCAGCCAACGCTGGAATATTTTGCTGGGTTTCCCGCTTATTTTATCTAACGATCTGAATGATTCCCCGCTTTTGTACCATTTTGTAAAAATAGAATCCCATTTTACAGCATTGGTAAAATCAGCTTCATCGGTAAACTTATTATTGGTAACATACTGGATCCACTGAAGCATATAGCTCATGAAGATATTATTCTGAGCCGGATAATCAATCCCGATTCCCACTGCAACCTGAGGAACAATTGTTTTCAAAGCCGGATGCACTTTTTTTACGGCTGCCCACTGGCTGAAGCCTAAATAGCTTCCTCCGATCATTCCTACTTTCCCGTTGCACCAGGGCTGTTTGCTGACCCAGTCGATTACTTCGTAGATATCTTCCGATTCATGTTCAAAGGGATTGTTCACATTATTGCTGTTTCTCTTACCTCGGGTATTAACAACAGCTCCTACGTAATTATAAGCAGCGGCTCTCTTCCCAAAGAATTCATCAAATGGACCGGCATAAATATTATTGGTAAGAATTACAGGTAGTGGGAAAGTATTATCCTTTTTCCGAACAATGGTGATCGTTAAGGTATTTCCGTTTTTTATAGTAAGGTCTCTGTTTTCAATAATGAATCTTTCTCTGTCTTTTGACGCCAGCAGCTGCATCACCCGAGGTTTAATTCCCGAATAGGTTTTATAGCTTAAATAACTTTTGCACAGAGCAAGGGCAGTCCTGTAATCAATACTGTCTTTGTCTTTTTGTTTGTCAAGTATTTTTTTCAGCTGCTTTCTGGATTCTTTTACATCCCCATCAAGAGCAGGGCCGAGTCTGGGAATTAATTTTTCCGGAAGGCTTTCATATTTTGGGTTGAATACTTTCTGAAGGGCATTGGAAAATGAGGTGCTGTTTTCTTTTTGCTCCATTTTCGCAAGAGCATACAGTTCAAATCCGATATATCTGTAGTCTCCCATATTGTTATCCGCGAAGAGCTTACGGTTTTCAGTAAGAGAAGTCAGCGAATTTTTATAATCCTGAGCCACTATCTGCAAACGGAAAAGGTTATCCATAAGATCAACAGTGTTTTCCGGTTTGTATTTTACCGACTGAAGATGAGGAATTACTTGCTGTGCAAGTCCTGGAATCTGTTTTTCCAATATAACAGAGTCATTTACAGCTGTCTTTGGAAAATAAAACTTTTGTGCCTGCAGGAGGTTTACCCAAATTAATGCTAAAAGAATCTTAAATTTCATGAGATGGTGTATTTATGGTATGTTTTTAGCTGCTGTTGAAAAAGTATCAAATTAAAATATGTATTTGATAACTGTTTATTAAAATTGTTTATATTTTATCAAACGAATGTAGTAAATTTTATCATTGTATGGTGAGAAAATTTACATTGTTATCAAATAAGAATTAACTGTCATTAACACTGTTAAAACTTGCTTAAACAATAAGTTTTTAATATTTTCGTTAACTTATTTAGACTAATTTTCTTATATCAAGAAGAATGAAATCAAAAAAAATACTTTTAGCGGCTGCGGTCATCTATTTCGGAATCTCCGATGCTCAACAGTCCCAATATTTTACCCAGAAAGAAAATTACAGGTTCAATCTAGCCGAAAATCTTTATCAGACCAAAATATACAACGCTTCCCAGTACGAATATGCAAGACAATATTTCTACAATCAGAATTTGTCCCGTTCGAAAAAGGAAGGCGCCCAGTTTTTTGATAATGTGATCGGTGTGATTCTTCAGAAAAATCATGCTGAAGAAGGGTTAACCGCTTTCATGAAAGAATACCCTAATTCTGCTTATTTTGCGCAGGCTAATCTTCCATTGGCAGATTACTATTTAGCAAAAAAAGATTTCGACAAAGCGCTGGAAACTTTGAAAAAAGTAAACCAGTATCAGCTTTCGAAGGAGGAGAATACCGAGTATATTCTGAAGCTTGGATATGCAAAATTCATGACGGGTGATTCTAAGGGAGCTACTGATGCCCTTGAAGAAGCTTATAAATCAGCAGATCAGTCCCAAAAAGGAGATATTGCTTATATGCTTGGGCATTTGTATTACAGCAACAGACAGAATGATAAAGCTTTCCAGTATTTTGATTCGATAAAAGATCAGGATAAATTCTCAAAGCTGGTACGTCCTTATTATGTACAGATGTATTACAATGATAAGAACTACGATCAGGCTATTACAGAAGGAACAGCTTTGTTGAATGAAAATATTTCAGATTCTTATAAAGCGGAAGTTCATAAGATCATCGGGGAGAGTTACTTCATGAAGAATGATTATACCTCTGCGTATCCACATTTGAAAGATTATCTGAGCGTACAGCAGAATCCATCTGAAAACGATTTGTATGAGATGGGATTTGTCGCTGCACAGCTTAAAAAATATGATGAAGCGGTTTCTTATTACAACCAGCTTCTCAACAGCAATTCTGCTTTGGCCCAGAATGCTTACTATCAGCTGGGAAATGCTTACCTGGCTGTAGATAAAAAACAGGAAGCTCTTTCCGCATTCCGTTCTTCTTATCAGATGGATTATGATGCAAAAGTGAAAAAGCTGGCCCATGAGCAGTACGCTAAACTAAGTTACGATATCGGTAACCCGTTTGAAAGTCCTTCAGCGGTGATCCAAAGTTATATCAACGAAAATCAGGATGGAGCCAATGCCACAGAAATGAGGTCATTACTGGTGAAATCCTATCTGTATTCCGGAAACTATAAAGAAACGCTGAACGCAATCGACAGATTACAGAGTTCGACTCCTGAGATCAACAAAGTAGACCAGGAGGTTTCTTATTTGTTAGGGACTGAAGAATTCAACAAAGGAAATTATGATGAGGCCGAGAAATATTTCTTAAGAAGTCTTGGTTTTAATATCAATAAAGAATTCAACAGCAGAGCTTTATACTGGCTGGCACAGGTATATTACCAGAAAGGGAATTATCCTTCTGCCATTGCTCGTTACGAAAAGCTTCTGACTGAAAACTTCCCTGAAAAACAGCAGCTGCCTTATGATTTAGGATATGCTTATTTTAAATCCAAAAAATTTGATCAGGCTGCTACTTACTTTAAGCAGTATCTTACCAATCCGAAACCGGAGTTTAAAAATGATGCAGAACTTCGTCTTGCAGATATCCATTATGCCAACAATGATCTGAACGAAGCCATTGCTATCTATGACAAAAACGAAGATGCTACGGATTATACTTTGTATCAAAAAGCAATGGCTTTAGGATTCAAAGGGGATACTCAGGCGAAGATTAACAACCTTAAAAACCTTTTATCAAAATATCCGGATTCTGAATATTATGATGATGCTCAGTACGAAATAGGAACGGCATACGCTGCTCAGGATGATTTTGCGAATTCCAATGACTATTTCGGAAAAGTAATTAAAGGTTCTTCTGATAAAGATCTGATTGCGAATGCTTCTATCTATAGGGCGCAGAATTACATCGACCAGAATCAGAATGATAAAGCACTTTCTGAATTAAAATCTCTGGGTGAGCAGTATAAAAATACGGCCTATGCTCAGAAAGTAGTTCAGGCTGCAAAACCTATCTTTACGAAAAACGGAGATGTTTCAGGATATGAAACTTTCGCAAGAAATATTGGAGTAAATGTAGATGCTGCTGAAATTGATGAGATCAACTTATCTACAGGTAAGCAGTTGTTTGCGAAGAAAGATTATAAGAATGCCATTTCTTATTATGAAAAGTATCTGACACAGAACCCAACAGGGGAAGGGTTGTACCAGGCGAAGTATGAATTGGGAGAGAGTTATTACCAGACCAATAATTCAACCAAAGCTTTACTTGTGCTTCAGGAAGTTGCTGGAATTCAGAATGATTACCAGGATGATGCACAAACTCGTTTAGCTCAGATCTTCCTTGCACAGGGGAATACTGCTGAAGCTAAAAAGTACCTTGAAGGCATTAAAAATTCTTCCAACATCAGCATTAAAAACTATGCAAATGTGGAATTGATGAAACTGTATGCAGAAGAAAATAATTTCTCAGAAGCTGAAAAATTAGCCAATGCAGTAATCGCCAATTCTAAAAACTCGGCAGCCGTTATTGAAACTGCGAAAGTAATCAAAGCAAGAAGCCTGATGAACTCAGGAAAAGATAAAGATGCACAGACTGCCTATTCTTCTCTTGAAAAATCATCCAATACTTCGGTAGCTGCAGAAGCTTTATATGCTAAAGCCTATTATCAGAACAAAGGAAAAGCTTTCAAGTCTTCTAATGAGACGATCTTTAAGCTTGCCAACAACTATGCATCAGAAGAATTCTGGGGAGCCAAAGCGTTGGTATTGATGGCTAAAAACTATATCGGCCTGAAAGATAACTACCAGGCAAGTTATACCTGTGATCAGATCATTGCAAACTACAAGGATTTCCCTGAAATTGTAGCAGAAGCAAAAGAAGTTAAAAAACAGATTAAGAAATAGTACATGAAAGTTTTTAAAATTTCCATATATTCTTTTTTAATTTCTGCTTCACTCTGGAGCTGCATTCCTTCGTACAGTGCCTATCCAAAAGAGTATAACCATGCAAAAGCTGACTTCCAAAAACAGAAAGCTTTTGTAGTGAATAAGGATCTTAAGAAAGAATTTGAGATTTTAAAACATTCTGATATTTATGAAATTGTAGAAGACAGTACCAATGTATCTAAGATAACATTGCATCCGATGAAAACCTATACTCCTCCTTGCGGAAACCCAATGATAGGAAGTATGATTACAGTCGGGTTACTGCCTTCAGCATTTCCTTATGATATTGTTTACAGTTATGATGTAGCTGAGAATAGTGCAACGAAAAATTATCAATACAAATTACAAGTTTATCAAAGCCTTTGGCTGTTTAATATATTCAGACTGGGGAGAACTTTTTCAAAACAGTCGGGGAAAGCTTTATTAGGCAGTTATATTGCTTCCAATAAATAAAAGCCCGTTATATATTTTTTTCAAATAAAGAAAATATGAACAAGAAAATTCAATTATTATCCATATTATTTTTAGGGGTTTCGTCGGTGGCGTTTTCCCAGATCAAGGAGGAAAAGCTGGTTCTTAACAAAAAAAGAGAACCGGAAGTGAAGAAGATCGAGAAGAAGAAAACTTCTGTGGAAACCATTAAAAATTATCCGCCGGAAGAGAAATCGCAGACACCTGTGAAATATACCATCACAGATGTTCCTGCTGTTTCGGATTTCAAAACTTCAACCATTCAGGGAGAGGACGTAGCACCTAAATTTGACGGAACTGCTCAGAATAATTATTTCCAGTTCGGAATGGGTAACTACGGGAAAATTCTGGTAGATGGAAACGTTTCAAAAACCCTTGAAAATAAGCTTGAAGTAGGAGCTGATGTTCATGTTTTGTCTACGAATGGTCTTAAAAAAGATTATGACTGGAAATCCGGGCAGACTTCAGCCAATGTTGGTGCTTTCTTAAACTCTTACGGAGAAAAGGGGAAGTTCAACCTTAACGCTGAATATGGCTTAGACAGCTATAATTATTATGGGATCTACGCTATGCAGCCTACCGGAGAGCTTGATCTGAAACAAAAAGTAAATCAGTTTAAAGTAAACGGGTACTACGATTTTTATTCCAATGAAATCTTAAATGATATAAGAGTAAAATCATCATTCCTGAAGGATCATTTTGATGCTCAGGAAAATCAGGTGTCTATTCTTGCCAATTTCTCCAAACATGCTGTTGAATTAGGAAAATCAGGAATCAACCTGAATGCTGACCTTGGAGTAGGATTGGATGCGGTAAAGACAGATTTTGCCATCAGGGATAAAAACTCTGCTAACTTCTTCAATACCAGCCTGACTCCGAAAGTAACTTTCAGAAAAGGAGACTCTTATTTGACGTTAGGATCTTCATTCTCTTTCCTGAATGCTAAAAACTCCAACGATCAGTTAGAACAGCAAAAAAATAATAAAACCTATTGGTTCCCGCAGGCGGAGTTTCAGTTTGCCGCTGCTAATGAATTTAAATTCTACGGAGGGGTAGACGGTGGTTTGAAACTGAATACATACGGAGATATGTTACAGACGAATCCATTTATCCTTTCTGATCAGTTTTTAAAGCCCACAGAGACAAAATATCATTTTTATGTAGGATTAAGAGGAGATATTGATGAAACGCTGAAATACGACTTCTCTGCAGGTTATGGAAAAATGAGAGATATTATGTTCTTTAAGGCCAATGATCTTTTCGATAACAACTCTGTTAATCGTTCTGCCTACAATTTTGCCAATACATTCTCTGCAGTGTATGATGACGGAAATGTAAGCGATATTAAGGGTAGTGTGCAGTATTTCCCATTGGCTAACCTTATTTTAGACGGAGAGTTGAGGTTCACCAAGTACGATCTTAAGACTTACGACAACATTTATAACGTTCCTTTGTTCAATGCGAGCATCGGGGCAAAATATACGATGCTTGACAAGAAGTTATTACTTGGATTCAAAGGAATCTTTGCAAGTGACAGAACTACAAACTCTTATGCGATAGAAGGGATAGGTGATCCTAACATCATTTACCAGTCTACAGAGAATACAAATGATAAAGTTGGAGGGTATGCTGATTTAAATCTTTCCGCAGAGTATAAAATTCACAAAAATTTCAGTATTTTCGCACTCGGAAATAATCTTCTGAGCTCAAAATACCAGACGTACAAAGGATATAAAGTCCTGGGTGCACAGATTCTGGGAGGGGTGAAAATTACTTTCTAAAACATAAAAGGCAATGATGATAAATAATCAGGTATTACTCATTATTTATCATTCATTATTTATGAATACGGCTGCATAGTTTAATGGATAGAACTTCGGATTTCGGCTCCGACAGTGAGGGTTCGAATCCTTCTGCGGTCACTCGGACGGACGAGACATTTTTTTTAATGTTTTGTCCGTCTTTTTTTGTTTGTAAACTATTGTTAATGTGTAAGATATAAGATAACGCAGAATTTAATTTTGGTGTTCGAAACGCATTTTCTTCAAACTCAAGTTTTTCTGATAAAATCGAACACAATATGTCACGTTTAGTTTCTGTATCTCCTTGTGAGTAGAGCTTTGACAGATTAGGTATGATCTTTAGAACCGTTTCAACTTTTTTCGTGATATCAAGATTTTTTCTTGTCAATTTCTGATTTTGTAATTCCATTTCTAAATTGTCTAACTTAGCTTTGGTACCAGATTTTATGAGACGGTAATCATCATAATCTAGCAGATCGTTCAAGTATTTGTCTCTGGCATTGTCTAATTTATTATTTAAATCTTGTAATTGCGAGATAAGATCTTTTTTTCTGTCATCAACATTTTGTTGGATATGTTTAAAATTAAACAGTATTATTTCCTTTAATAATTGTTTTGCGCTTTCGTTAAAACTCAATGTTTTTAATTGCTCTTCAAAAATTGTATTGACCACAGTGGAATTGTATCTGTAGCCACACTTTGAATTACAATGGTAATAGTAATATATTTTAAGTTTGCCCTTGGAGCCGCTTCCTGAGATATGTTCCCCACATCTGGGACATTTCAGAAAACCTCTGAGTGGTAAATTCTCCGAAACAAGAATTTTGCCCCTTGGCCTTTCATCCTTCGCTTTTCCAGTGAGTACCTGCTGAACTTGGATAAATAATGAATCAGAAATCAGGGGTTTATGCTTTCCTTCAACAATACATTCCTCCTCATCTTTATAAGCCTTTATAAAAATTTTGCCACAATAAATAGGGTTACGGATAGACTTATAAAATGAACTTCTACTGATAGGACTTCCTCCCATCGAATTCATTTTTTTGCGTATTTGGTCTATGGCATATTTTCCTTTAGAAAGTTCGTTAAAAGCCCAGCGCATGTTTGATGCTTCGGGTTCTTTTATAGCCACATATTTTCGGCCATCTTCAGTACATTTATTGATGTACCCGTAAGAAGCGGTTCCCATAACTCGTCCTTCTTTCTGCGCTCTTCTCATTCCGTATAATGTATTTAACGCTCTGCGATCATTTTCTACTTCTGGAGCAGCAAGGTAGATAGCAAGCATCATTTTATTTTCAGGGATACTTGTGTCCAGTGGCTGTTCAATAGCTTGTGGAGAAATATTGTGATTTTGTAGCAGCTTAATCATTTGATAGGCGTCGCCAGCATTTCGACTAAAGCGATCCCATTTGGTAAAAAGCAAATAATTGGATTTTGTACTCCTTTTTTTTATATGATTGACATATTTAATCCATTCTGGCCTTACAAAGTTTTTTGCCGAATGATCTTCAAATATCGTCTGACCAATAATTAAATTGTTTTGTTTGCAGTAACGCTCAAGCCGTTCAAACTGATCCCTCTGAGAATAACCTTTATCCGCCTGTTCGTCGGTAGAAACCCGAATGTATAAATCTGCTATCTTCATGATCTTTCTATTGTTATTCAAAAAAAAATAATTTATGCAATATAAGAATTATTTGGTAATAAACTCTTTTATAATGAGTTCTGCAATTTTGTGCAAAATTTCAGAGATTACTTTTACTTCTTGGTCAGTTAATTTTAGCCCCGAATTTAAAAGTATTTTTTTTGTTTTTTCAAAAGGAAGTTGCTGAATAGTATGATAACTATATAATGATCTTGGTAATGTCTTTATAGCATTACTTTTTCTTATTTTATGATTACGATTTCTCTTCATAAACCATCTCTATTTAGTCAGTTCCGGTACTATGTGTTTAACTATGAGTTAAATTACTATTAACTGCTTTATCATGTTGAATAGCTGCTCATTTGGAACATAATGTCTTTTGCTGGCTTATTTAATTGAATATTGTTTACAGATATTTCAAAAATAACCGGTAAAAAGGCAGCCAAGTTGTAACGGTCAGCCTTTCTATCTATATCCCTGTCAAAAGACTACGGCATAAACGGTTTCCTCCCTAAAGGTACCCTCCAGTTATTCCGTTTCCTTTTGCCTTTCACTTTGCCCGTAACAATAATCTGCTTTCTTTTTTCCAGTTTTTCTTTTGAGAAATATCAATAGAGTCTTGAGCTCAATAGGAAGAGGAATTGATTTAATAATTAAGCAGGTACGGGAAAAGAAAGGCTCCGCCGTATCCGGAGCAAAACAAATGAAGTTTAATATTGTCAATGAAATTAAATTAACTTATTCAAGAGAAGGGAATGCCGAAAAACTGATAACAAATTCAGATGATGCGGTTGAAGTATTCAGAGCACATTTTGATAGTAGCCAAATTGACTATAGAGAATCATTTTATGCACTCTATTTGAATCATGCACATAACGTTTTAGGAATAAAGAAAATTTCGGAATCTGGAATTTCTGCAACACTGGTGGATATTAGAATTATTATGCAGGCCGCCTTATTGTGTAATGCGTCATCTATTATTGTAGCACATAACCATCCATCGGGAAGTTTAAAACCGTCATCTGAGGATCTGAAAATGACCGGTAAAATCAGGAATGCCTCTGAATTTTTAAATATTCAACTGCTGGATCATTGTATTTTAACATCTACAGAATACTTATCATTTGCTGATGAAGGTTTACTGTGAGAGATTTTGTAAATTATAAATCATAAAAACGGCGATTAAAGATTGCCGTTTTTTTAATTTTCGGCGAAAAGACAGATCTTCCTTTGGTCGAAGGTGTTTTTTCGCGGTAAATTTATATTGTACGATTGGGAGCATATTTGATAATTTTTGCCCTGACCAGATCTCTGTTTTTTACCTTTAACCGCTGATGGCAGCCATCGTTTTTTTCAAATTTTTCAATACGGGATACGAACTGTATTCTTTAACCAGTGTATTATCCATATTTCCATCTTTTAAAGTAACAAGTGCCATGCTTCCGCCACAGTTTATTGTTAACTTATTAAGGAAATAATACTTGATTCTTGTAATTCAATTCTTTTTAAAGATGAAAAAATCTCATAATATTTCAAAATCCAAACAAACTATCACATGGGTACAAACTCAGATTCGTTTCATTTAAAGCGTAAGGTATATAGTAGTAGACATAAAGGATTATTATAGTATTACCTAATCTTAAGCTGCCATGTCTGCTGAACATTTCCTTTACTTCTCAAGGCCTCCAGCTGTTGGGGAGATGCAGAATTCAATAAACTGGGAAGGCTGCTGAATTTTTCAAATTCAGGTTCATATTTATTTATAATAATAAATCCATTGTCATAAAAAAATTGTTCTGCCTGGTCAAAAGAAACAAAATAATTTTCCATGACATTATTTGATTTAAAGAAGCGTGCCCATTTTTTATCCTTATCGCTACCTACGGAACCTGTTTCGTGTTTGAGATAAATATCAGCTGTTACCCAGGTTCCTCCGTTTTCCTGCAAGACCGAATGTATATTTTTAAGGATTTGAGACTGCTTTTCTCTATCAAAATACATGAGCAGGCCTTCATTAATAATAAGAAGATCCTCATCTTTAGTCAGAATACTGCCGGGGTTCAAAACGTCAAATTCCTGAAACTTAAGGTTGCCGGGAACAGGAATATTCAGACGTTTTAACATTTCCATTTTTTCATTCATTACCGTCCTGAGATCAGTATCAAAATAGATCCTGTCAGGATTTTTACTGGTGTATTCCAACCCACGCAATGAATATCCGGCTGACAATTCAAGTACTGCCGAGGAAACACTCTTTTCAAGGAAAAAGTCAAGGGAAAGGTAGCGCATTTCAAAATGGAGCACACTTGCCCTGAACCCAAAATCTGAATTCAGTGGATTGTCAATACTGAAATACTTTGCAATTTCTTTTGCATACGGTATAGTCGTAGTTGCAGCTTTAAAGGTAATAAGCTCTTTTGCTGTGTCAGTTACTTTGTTTAGCATATTGTTCTGTTTTTTTTCTGCAAAGTAACAGTACAGATGTAGTTGGTGATAGGAAAAAACAGACCTGTTTATTTTTTAATAAACTCGTTTCCCAGTTTATTGTTTTTTTTCAGAAATACATTCGGTTGTAATGTTAAGACTTTACGGAAGCTTTGCAAAAAATGGGATTCATCATAAAAAAGATCGTACAGTTCATTTTTATTCTCTGGTTTTTTATTTCTTATGTAACGGTTAAATATCTCCTGAAAACGTACTATTGAGGCATATTCCTTGGGAGTAATTCCAGTCTGCAACTTAAAGAGTTTGTTAAGGTGGCGTTGCGAAGTATTAATTCCTGCAAAAAGATCTTTAATTAAAATATTGCCCTTGTGAGCGTTTATTTGTTCCGCAATATGGACAACACGGCTATCTGGTTCAAACCTTATCCTTTCTGTAAGCAGTTCGGTAAGCTGAGTTACTGATTCCTGAAGGTTTCCTGAAAAATCTGTCAAAACTTCAGAGCCGTCAAGCTTTCTTTTTGAGATGGAAACCACTTTGCTGAGATAATTGGAAAGATCGCTACCTGCTATTGAGTAATAACCGTATGGCTTGAAACTGATACCGATGGAATGTACGGGAGCATTGCCTTTGAGCACAATTTTAGTATGGTGCTGTCCTACCAAATGAAGATCAAATGTCGAATGATGATAAGATTGATTTTGAATAATATGTTCATATTTCCCACTATAATTCCATATGACGATCCAACGACCTGATGGAATTATAGCTGCTTGTTCATCAGCTTCCATCTGCTCCGGGCTTTCAAATGACCAGATAGATTCAACATAATTCATTAAAGCTTCTGGTATTGGATAATATTTCATTTTAATTGGCTTAAATTAATTATTGAAGATATTTCTCATAAATGCAATATCAGCTAAACACATGCAATTTTACAACTTCAAAAAAGAATAAATAATATTATAAATTGATTTAAAATACAAATATGCTACTGGAAAATATCTTTATATTTTAAATTTATTAATATAGATTATGTTTGGTTTATATTTTTAACTTTTAACCAGTATTTGCTAGGGATATGGCTTGAATTTTGATATTTGTTTTTACCAATTTACTAAGATTTTTTGTTGAATCACTTTAAATGAAAAGAATATGATCATCGATGAAAATCTTTTGCTCGAAAATGGAGCTGTTTACAAAGACTATGCTGACAAAGAAATAATCTTTCATTTTGGTAGCATTCCTCAGTATTATTTCCAGATTGTTACAGGAACAGTATAGGTAAATACTTACCATGAGGATGGTAAGGAATTTACTTTTAACATTTTATCAGCCGGACAGAGTGTTGGCACATCGCTTTTACTATTTATTTTTTGAGTAGTTGTATGAATCGGAATTTCCATTCTAGAACACCACTTTACGTGGTAGATTCCTGATATGCATTTTCGATGTCTATCGGTAGTTTATTTTACCTGATACGATATCGGTCTTGTAACCGTATATTGTTCTGTCTCCAATATCTGAAACCATTACAGTAAGGATTTCTTTTCCTGAAGCATTATATCTAAGTTCTGAGAATTGGCTGCGTGGATCAGGTTGGAGCTTAATTTTATTTTGCTCAGTTGTTTATTACAAAGCTGGAAAGCTTACCGAATGTTTATTTTAATAATAGATGAATTGAATCTGAGTGTCAATTACCTAAATTATATGTTCAAGGATTAAAGTAGGAAGACGACCCAACGGCATCTTCATAGCCGGTCGATAGAGATAGCCTAAGAATTACTTTGTAATTCATTCTTCTCCTATTTATCGTTGTTGGTACAGTAAATCCTGTGATGATAAAATATATTTTCGCAAAACGGCTTGGTTTTTGTAATTTTTTTAACCTACAAAATATTTATTCTCAAAACATCAGATCATGGCAGACAATAAATCCAAAAGAGGTTCATCTGACCGAAATAAAGTCAGCGGATCGGAAAATTACGAAATCCAATATTTTAAGGAAAAAATGGGAGTGACATCTCAGGCTGTAACAGGAGCGATAAGGGCAACCGGATCGAATGACCGTAAAATACTTGAAAAATATCTCAAGGAAAAACATAGAAAGTAAAGATTCTTTACTCACTGCAATAAATCTTAAAACTATTTTTATGGGCTTATCTGAATACCGCAAAAAGCGTTCTGAAGAAAAGACCCCAGAGCCTTTTGGAGGAAAACCAAATGGAAAAGAGCTGCATTTTGTGGTTCAGAAACA
Organism: Chryseobacterium sp. CP-77; assembly: GCF_036362765.1. Classification (NCBI taxonomy): domain Bacteria; kingdom Pseudomonadati; phylum Bacteroidota; class Flavobacteriia; order Flavobacteriales; family Weeksellaceae; genus Chryseobacterium; species Chryseobacterium sp. CP-77. The sequence continues at coordinate 1,473,529 of NZ_CP143637.1, read as the reverse complement.
TGATGCCTCACATCTTCATTATGATTTTCGTCTTGAAATGGATGGGATATTAAAAAGCTGGGCAGTGCCAAAAGGGCCTTCAATGGATCCTGACATAAAAAGACCGGCTATGATGGTTGAAGATCATCCTTATGACTACCGGAATTTTGAAGGTATTATTCCCAAGGGGCAATATGGTGGTGGAACTGTGATCGTGTGGGACCAGGGGACTTATATGCCGGCAGATTTGCAAGATGAAGATCATACAAAACAAGAGAAGAATCTTCTTCATCAACTATATTCCGGGAAACTTAAGTTTATACTCAATGGTGAAAAGCTTAAAGGAGAGTTTGCTCTCGTAAAAGCGCATGGAAGGGGGGATAACGGCTGGCTGCTGATGAAGCTTGAAGATCAATATGCCAGTGAAAAAGATATTACAGAGAAAGGTAAGTCAGTGATTTCCGGTAAGACAATTGAACAGATGGAAAAAGCAACGGCTAATATCTATGGAAAAACAGATATTAATGAAGATGAGGCTGTAAAGAATAGGAAAAATACGAAAAGGAAAGCTGGAACCGATAAAGAACCTGAAAGTAAGAGTAACATCAAATCTCTTCTTAATAAATCGCCTGAACAAAAATTTTATACCCGAATTGAGCCGATGCTGGCAACATTGGTTGATAAGCCGTTTGATAATGATGAATGGATCTATGAAGTGAAATGGGATGGGTACAGAGCGGTAGCATTTATGAATGATGGTGAGGTTGAATTAAAGTCCCGTAACGATAAAAGTTTTGGCGAAAAATTTTATCCTATATATGATGAACTTAAAAAATTGAATCTGAATGCAGTGATAGACGGTGAAATTGTTGTCCTGACCCAAAAGGGTACCGCTGATTTTGGACGGCTTCAGAATTGGCGGAGCGAAGCAGATGGCGATCTGGTTTATTATGTGTTTGATATTCTATGGTATGAAGGCAAAGACTTAAAGGATCTTTCCCTTTTGGAAAGGAAAGCGGTCTTAAGGAAAGTGCTTCCTGAAAGTAACAGTATTATTGTCAGTGAACATTTTGAAACGTCAGGTACTGATTTTTTAGAAGAAGCGAAAAGGCTTGGCCTTGAAGGTATAATGGCAAAACGTAAGGACAGTGTTTATCATGTACATAACCGATCCCGGGATTGGCTCAAAATTAAAGCTAATAAAAGGCAGGAAGTTGTGATTGGCGGATATACCCTGAACGATGATTCCAATAAGCTCTTCAGCAGTATTCTTGTTGGAGTATATGAAGGCAGTAAATTCATATATACAGGAAAAGTAGGAACAGGATTCAATAGAAAGCTGCAGACGGAAATGATGGAACTTTTTAAACCGCTGATTATCAAAAAAGCACCTTTTGCAGAAGAGCCTGATGTGAATAAACCCTCACGGTTCAGACCCAACCCTCCACATGCAACGGTAACATGGCTTCGTCCTGAATTAGTGTGTGAAGTAAGCTTTGCAGAGATGACGAGTGATGGTGTTATGAGGCATCCTTCTTTTGAGGGAATGAGAGAGGATAAAAATGCGAAAAAAGTTGTTCTGGAAACAGAAGCACCTATAGAAAAGCTAGTAGAAGATCACCCTGGTAAAATGATAAAAGCAAGAACCGGGACCAGCCGTAAAACTCTTCTTAATCCGAAAGATAAAAGCCAGGTGCGGAAAATAAACAGACATGAACTCAAATTTACCAATCTTGATAAATTATTCTGGCCTAAAGAAGGGATCACAAAAAGAGATCTTATTAATTACTATTACCAGGCAGCCCCTTTTATTCTGCCTTATCTTAAAGACCGTCCGCAAAGCATGAACCGTTTTCCCAACGGTATCGAGGATGAAGGATTTTATTTCAAGGATGTTACGAAAACAGCTCCCGATTGGGCAGAAACTTATTTATATCATAGCGATACCGATAATAAAGACCGGCATTATCTTGTAGGAAAAGATGAGGCTACATTGCTGTATATGGATAATCTGGGATGTATTGAAATGAATCCATGGAACAGTACCATTAAAAAACCTGAGCATCCTACTTTTTGTATTATTGATCTTGATCCGGATAAAAATTCATTTGAGCAGGTGATCGAAGCAGCGCAGGTAACAAAAGGTATTCTGGATGATATGGGGGTTCCAAGCTATTGTAAAACAAGCGGATCTACCGGGCTGCATATTTATATTCCTCTCGGAAATAAATACACCTACGAACAGTCAAAAGAATTTGCAAGAGTAATTGTTACTCTTGTACATAAGGAATTGCCTGAATTTACAAGTATCGAACGGACCATAAAGGATAGAAAAGGGAAGATGTATCTGGATTTTTTACAGAACAGACCTCATGCTACCATCGCAGCAGCTTATTCTGTCCGTCCGAAACCCGGTGCTACAGTTTCCATGCCGCTTTACTGGGACGAAGTTAAAAAGGGCTTGAAGATTGCTGATTTTCATATTTTCAATGCTATAGAAAGAATGCAGAGCGAAGGAGATATTTTTAAACCGGTATTAGGCAAAGGAATTAATCTGAAAAAGATCGTAGATCAGTTTTCGGATGAAATTAGGTAAAGAAGCATATCGGGATCAAGCATTTTTAAATATTAATATTTGCATCAAGACTACAGACCAATTCCTGATTTTATCAGTTTAAGTTTTCAAATTATTAAATTTGGAAGTCAAATTTGAAATGCAGTAAAAGTGGAATCAACAGACAATTTCGAATCTCATCTCTATTTCAGCTATACAAAGCACTGAACTTTCCTGTAGACCTGTTTGATCTTATGGAGGGATTCACTATTTTCAATTTAAGAGATATCCCGTTCAAACTTCCTTATCAATCTGCGTCTTACCGACCCAATTTTTCTCTTTTTTTGTTCTTCAAGAATGGCAGTGGAAGATATACAATCGATGAGCAAAGCTTTGAAGCTGAACCACATTCAATCTATTTTACCAATCCAAGTAATTATCGGACATTCAGCTGGAAGGAAATCGAGGACATTTTGTTAATTACTTTTGACGAAACCTTTCTTAAAAGTACGTTGGTGAAGATGTTTACGTAGATTTTCCATTTCTTCTTATTTAAACTGTAGACCAAGAGTGGTGACAGATGATTTTTTCCAAGAAGTTAAAGAGGTTAATGTCATTGTAGCACCAACCATCCTTCGGGAAGTTTAAAGCCGTCATCTGAGGATCGGAAAATGACCGGTACAATCAAGAATGCCTCTGAATTTTTAAATATTCAACTGCAGGATCATTGTATTTTAACGTCAGCAGAATACTTGTCATTTGCTGATGAAGGTTTACTGTAAGTGATTTGTAAATATAATCATAAAAAAACAGCAATTAAAGATTGCCGTTTTTTAAATTTTTTGGCGAAAAGACAGATTTTCCTTTGGTCGAAGATGTCTTTTCGCTGTAAATTTATATTGTACGATTGGGAGCATATTTGATAATTTTTGCCCTGACCAGATCTCTGTTTTTTACCTTTAACTGCTGATGACGGCCACCGTTTTTTTCAAATATTTCAATGCTGAGTGCCTGATCTTTCAGCAATGTAAATTGGTCGAAAAGATAAACACTTATAGCAGTGGAGTGGCTTTCTACATTTGTTACTGGAGAATATATCCGTACAGGACACATCACTTTTTCCTGAACAGCAGTCCGTTTGAGGTTTTTTTTATCCGTTATTTTAAAATGGATAAAATCGATATCATAATTGATATTTCGGCTGTTCTTGATCTGAAGAACAAAATAGAACTTGCCCCTGAATGTATTCAACGATTTCAATGAGAAATACACACCATCATTCTTTGCATGAATATGTCTGGTGCCGCGTTTCGTACTTTTTTGCAGTGTTTTCATTATATGATCTGTAAGAGCGGATGAATCCCCTTGGAGTTCCTCAAACAGAACCTCAGGATCGCTCTCTTTTTCAGTCTCCATAAGTAATTTAGAAAGATCATAGCTGAGTATATCAGGATAAGGATCATATACAACATCAAAACTGTAAAACCTGCCATCTTTTGTGACCACTGAAAAATTGGTTTCTGTCTCGAAATCTTTTATTGCTGCTTTAATCCTTAAAATATTTCCTAGATCTTCTGTTTTGCCTGCTGTAAGATAATCACTACCCAAATCAACATATCGTATTGGCGAAGGAAATATGAGATGGGTTGTTTTATCATAAGTGACCTGCATTTTGTATGGATTCAGCCGTGCCTTATGGAGCGGGCTATCTCCTGCACGGCTCTGCGCCTTAACAGTATTTATCAGAATAAACGAAAAAATTATTAAGAGCTTTATATGATGTATTATTCTCATGATGGTATAATTATATGTTATTTACTTTTTGGAACTAAGAAAACATGATGTCCTGTCTTTACAGTTACTTTTTGATTCCTGACCTTTTTCTGAAAATATCCCGCTATTCCCTGAATAACCCCTTTGGACATATCGGCAACAACCTGTTGTCCTGCAGACTGCGTCATCATAATGCTTGTTCCTGAATTCTGGCCCATGTTGGCGGCCATTTCACTGAGGGCACTTTGTTCGGAAGAGTAGGGAATATGTAGTCCTGGCAGTCCGTCATTATCGTGGATATCAATGTCAACAGGCTCAATCATGCCTCCATACTCTATGGCAGAGATATGAAGCTGCAATCTTTCGCCCTGAAATCTGCACTTGGCTTTCAGAAAAGTTCCAGAAGGGATTTTTATGTGTCCAAGCAAAATAGACTCCAGGATCCTTACTGAAATAACACTTTCAGAGGTGACTGTTTTTGTTTCTGGAATGACAGCGCGGATACTGTTTCTGGGTTGTGATTCCTGGAACTGTTGATCCTGAATTCCTGTAAATCTTTGAGCATAAATACTGCTAAGGGTGATGCTGTCTGATGTACTGCGGTATAAACTTGAAACAATAGGATGAATGACAGGCTTTGCAATGGTGATCATGGTTTTAGCAGAAGCTGATCCTTCTTTTATTTCGCCTTTATTTTCTGAAACCTCCTGTTTAGAAGTTGGAAAATATTTGGCCGCCATCTGGTAAGATTTTTCCATGAGCTCCAGCTGGTTATTGATACTTGTGCTGGCCGGTATTGATTCCCGCTCTGTAACCTCTGTTCGTAACCGATGGATTTCTTTTTTAAGGTGCTCCACTTCCTGATCATCCCTGCTGTAAAATGAGCCTAAGACTTGCCGGGTATTCTGATAACTGCCCATCGAATTCCGGGCGGATAAGACAGATTCAGATTTATCTTGTAAAGACATCGGATCCGAGGGTAATGTTTCTGAAGAAGAATCCGTCCAATAGTCTGATAAGGTTGTGAGGGCATTTTTTTTCTCTTCATTTTGCTGTTCAAGCAACTGCTGTTCATACGCTTTTTGCTTATCAGACTGCAACTGGCCGTCAGATGCCTGCGGAATAACTGAATTGAAACCTGCCTTTTCTGCGTTATCATTCTCTTTTTCCGGTTTAAAGACTAAGAACAGGAAACTCGCACATGCAATAACCATTAGTAGATAAATGAATGGTTTTTTCAACTGCTCAATCATGAGCTTTCGGTTTTCAAATCCGTATTCGGAACTATTGCTTTGGTTGCCTTCCCTGACTCTGATACTGCTGTTATTTTGGGCTTTCATCATGATTGTTTTGTGGGGAATTATAGATTGAATTGCCTGCCTGCTGTTTGATTTTGAGATCTGCTGGTGCAGTAGTGATATGCCTGATGAGCGGTATATCAGTACTGCCAGTTCCTTTTGCCCATATCCGAATGATAACAAGTATGGTCAAAAGTGTATATCCTGTAAAAAATAGTTTTGTCAGTACGCGCTGCTTTTTTATAGGAATTGCTTTCCACTGGCTTTCCGTTTTTTCTATCCACCGGTCAATTCGTAGGGTTAATTTCTTCATGTTTGTTCATTTATCGGTTAACGGTTTCGAGATCTTTATTTTCAAGTACATTGAATTTTTCAATTGTAAATCCCTGTGGATTACTGTCAGATCGTACTGAATTAACAAGGAAGCAGTTGGTGATCAGGTTTCGGATCGTAAGGTTACTGGATCGGATGATAAACTGCCTGCCATAAGTTTTTACTGAATATGGATAGCTGCTGAAATTCGCAGCGATACTGTCAATTTCAATTCTCTGCTGTATATTTCCACTGATTATCCGGTTATAATATCCTTTTTCAGAAAGATCTTTGTAGTAGTTGAATGCGGACTGATCAGCCAGATTAAATGCCCTTTTCACATTGCTTTCAATCGCATTTTTATCGGGGGCAATCGTAAAAAACAGTTCATGAAACCGCCTTACGTGCTCCCTTGCTTCTACGGGTCTGTTAATGGACATATCCTGGGACAGTGCAACCATAAGTGATTTGCCATTATCCAGGACATATATTTTTTGCCTCTGTTCTTCGGCAAAGCTATATGACTGATAGACAACAATACCAACCACCCCAAAGCATAGCAGAGCGAAAATGAAGGTGAATAACCTGATCTGCTTAAAGCTGTTTTCTATATTTCTTAAGGTTTTAAATTCCATGATTTGATGATTTTGTTATTTAAGAAGCCTTCCTGATATATTACCAGCTGCAGAACCCGCCGCCGCACCGGCAATATTTCCTGACTTTTGTGCCATCTGGGTAACATTCCGCATAAAGTTTCCCGCTCCGCCCGCTTGAATGATCCAGCCTGTAACGGTAGGTACAGTGAAATAGCCAATGATTCCAATGATCATATAGATAATGTACACCGTATTGGAAGTATCTGGAATAAAGTTGGGATCTGCCAGCATTTCAATATCCCTTTCTATAATAAGGGATTGAATCTTTGCCAGGATAGCACTGAACATATCAGCCACCGGTAACCATAGGTATACACTGATGTATCTGGTCAGCCATTGGGTAAGCGTAGATTGAAAACCATCCCAAACCGATATGGCAAATGCAATAGGACCAAGAATCGAAAGTACTATGAGAAAGAAAGTTCTGATTGTATCAATCACCAAGGCCGCTGCCTGAAAGAGTATTTCCAGAAATTCTCTGAAACCGTCTCTGATATCTTTTTTAATGGCAAACATTTCTCTTTCAATATACATTCCCGACATTGTCACCAAATCAGAAGGTGACCATCCCAGTTCTTCCAATTTTTTGTCAAATTCTTCATCAGAAATGAGATAAGCCATTTCAGGATTTCGAAGCATAGCCTCCCTTTCCAGCAGATCTTTTTTCTGCTGGAGTTCATTAAGATCTAATACCTGACCCTCCAGCATGGAGTGGCTGCCCTGAACGACCGGACTTAATACTCCGTTGATGCTGCCTAAGACAATTGTTGAAAAGAACATAATGCAGATTCCGATGGCAAATGGTCTGAGCATAGGAAACAGATCAATCGGTTCGGCACGACTTAATGCCTGCCAAACCTTTACGGCCACATAGAATAATGCTCCCAGCCCTGCAACTCCTTTTGCAACTGCTGCCATGTCAGCACACATCGGCATCATCTCTTCATACACGGAACGAAGCACCTCATGTAAATTAGTAGGTTCCATCTTACCAGTATTTTTGATTAACGGTACCATACAGGTTTAGAACTCTCTGCGTATTGTTCTGCTTTTTAGCTCTCAGATAACTGACAGAGATATTCTTATTGGTGTAATATCTTACCAGATTGTGATAATCTTTCACCTCTTTATATACTCTGTCAATAATTTCCATTCTTTCCTTATCATTCAATGATAGATTGGTAGAGGTGACAATCTGTTTTAGTTCTTTAAGCAGTTCAGTGCTTTCGTTCAATAGTGTTGAGTAACCGTTAGCGATAGCGGTTAACTCCTGAGCATTGAAATTGGGATCATTCAGCATCTTTCCGAAATTATTGACATACATTTCGGAAACATCACCCACCAATAAAACAGTCTGCTGAACTTTACGGGCATCTTTTACTAAATTGTTTACTGCTTTCAGTTTGTCATAATATTCCTTACCCTGCTCATAAACCTTTTTAACTTCATTGAAGTTCTTAACTACATTCGAAACAGTCGATGAGGTCTGTACAATTTCATTGGCGGAGTTGAGTATTCCTGAAGCCAGATTAGCCGGATCCGTAACCACAAATTGTGCTTTTGCAAATGATGTTATAGCTAATACAATAACCATAACTGTTGTAATGATTGAATTTTTCATTGTTGTAAAATTTTAAATGATTTAAGTTTCTTTTGTATTCGATTTGATTCTCTTAAGAGAAATCCTCTTGATGGCATGCTCTAAATTGCCATCAAGTTCAGAAGCCAATTGCATGACTTCCATTTTCTCCGTTTCTTCTGTGGTATAGGCCAGATATTCTTCTGTGGAAACTTCCGTGGCATATACAGCAGAGTGCGTTCCTCCTAATCCGATCCAGACTTCTTTATACAGTCTTTTCGGATCATTATTCATATTGATGGAAAGAACCTGTGCTTTTTCTTTGTCTGTCAGACCCAGCATAGACTGAATATCATCAAACTTGTTCATGTATTTCCGCTGATCCAAAAGGATCTTACAGTCTGAATTGTTGATGATGCTTTCCTTAACAATGGGAGAATGAATGATGTCATCCACCTCTTGTGTAACGACAATGGCTTCTCCAAAGAATTTTCTTACAGTTTTGAAGAGGTATTTGATGTACTCAGCCATTCCTTCTTTAGCAATTGCCTTCCAGGCTTCTTCAATCAGGATCAGTTTTCTGATTCCTTTCAGTCTTCGCATTTTGTTAATGAAAACTTCCATGATGATAATGGTTACAATGGGAAAAAGGATTTTATGATCCTTGATCGCATCAATTTCAAAAACGATAAATCGCTTAGAAAGAAGATCTAATTGCTTTTCTGAATTCAATAAGTAATCATATTCTCCGCCTTTATAATAAGGCTCTAAAACATTCAGAAAGTTGGCAATATCAAAGTCTTTTTCCCTGACTTTTTTTTGCTCTAATACTTTTTGATAATCATTTTTTACATACTCGTAAAAGCCATTAAATGAAGGGAACTGCTCATTATTTTTGATTCGATCAATATAGCCGCTGAATGCATTGGATAAAGCAACTTCTTCGGAGCGGGTTGGCGGTTCATCATCTCTTTTCCATAGTGTGAGAATAAGTGTTTTGATGCTTTCCCGTTTTTCTATATCAAAAACTCCATCATCAGTATAGAATGGATTGAAAGCAATCGGATTGTCTTCTGTATAAGTAAAGTAAACTCCATCTTCACCCTTTGTTTTACCTTTGATCAGTTCGCATAACCCCTGATAGGAATTTCCGGTGTCGACCAACAGAACATGGGCTCCCTGCTCATAATACTGCCTCACCATATGGTTGGTAAAAAAAGACTTCCCACTCCCCGAAGGTCCCAAAATGAACTTGTTTCGATTGGTAATGATTCCCTGTTTCATCGGAAGATCTGAAATATCCAGATGGATAGGTTTTCCCGTCAATCGGTCTGCCATCTTTATCCCAAAAGGTGAAGGGGAATCCTGATAATTGGTTTCTTCAGTGAAAAAACATAAGGCAGGTTCTATAAACGTGTAGAAACTTTCTTCACTCGGAAAATCTCCTGCATTCCCGGGAATTCCTGCCCAGTACAATGTTGCAGTATCTGTTGTGTTATGACGGGGTTTACATTCCATCAGTGCCAAGGCACTTCCGGTATCATTTTTTAGCTGTTTAAGCTCAGCAGGATTATCAGACCAACACATAATATTGAAATGGGCACGTATAGACTGTAGTCCGAAAGAATGCGCTTCATTGAGATACTTTTCAATCCATTCCTTGTTAATCTGATTGGCTCTGCTGTATCTTGCCAACGAATGCATATTTCTCGCAGACTTTTCAAATTTGTTTAGGTTTTCATCACTGTTATCAATAAACAGATATTGATTGTAGATGTGATTACAGCTGAGTAGCAGTCCAACCGGAGATGCAAATGAGAGCAAGCAGTCACTTCTGTCGGTGCTTAACTTTTCGTATCTGCTGTGCGAAGAAACTGTACCCGGAAGATCATCCGTATCCGAAAGAGTGTGCATGCTGATGCGGTTGTTACCGATACGCAATTCTTCTGCTCCTAAGTTGAGGTCTTGGAGAGATGGATTAATTTCTCTGGACAGAGTCAGATACTGTTCTAACAATCCCGATTGTTTTGCTGTTCCCGTAATTTCATCAGCGGTCATTTTTTCAAGGAAAACATATCCACTGTCATTCATAATCCTTTCAAACTGATCAACCGCTTCCATGAATCTGCTGATCACTTCTTTATCCCTGATCTCTTTTGGAATCAAAACTCCTTTACAAAGTGACGAGAAATTACTCTGTGTTCTCATCCTTTCCTTTGTAGTTTTGTTAAGAAACAGATAGCAATAATGATTCAGGAAAGGTCTTTCGTTAAAGTGCCTTTCAAAAGACTTGGACAGAAAATTTTGATCGTCATTAGATAAATCAGGACGGTAATTTTCCTTGATAAACCAATCCTGTTTGTGAACGATGCTGTAATCAGGTAATGTCTTTATGGCTTTAAACCAAGCCGAATGGATAGCTTCATACTCAGCTGACGCTACCGTAAACAGTTCCGGAAGACTTACCTTGAAACAAACCGTAACATCAGCATCTTTTGAAATAATGCAGTTCTCTTCTACACCTAGCAGTGGAAATCTGCTTTCCAGCGTTGTCGCTTTGGATTGATTTCTCATGCTACAGCTTTTTTAGAGTGTATCTTGATATACCTGAAAATGGATTTTCGGCTGATGATGTACCTTGGATGCTTCTTTTTTGCTCCCAATTTCATTAATCCATGTTCTCCATACTTTCTGTTGAGAGAAAAGGTCTTCCAAATGAGAAGACCAGAAATAGTTCCTCCAAGAAGTAAGCAGATATAGGTATTGACACCAGCCATATACATGATCATGATAAATACAAGTATTCCCAATAATCCTCCTGCAAAAATGAACAGGTACTGTGCTTTCAATCCTTTGAACTCTACCGTTCTTCCGATTCCTTTGTTGATATGATAGGTATTCATCATCAATGATTTTAAAGGAAGAATGAACGTAGGATGGTAGCTGCAACAATTAAGAAGATACACGCTCCAAACCAGCTGGCAGCAGTTTTACTGGTATCAGGGTCACCACTGCTGAATTTGTTGTAAACCTTGACCCCTCCAATTAAGCCTACTACCGCACCAATGGCATAAATCAGTTTCGTTGCAGGGTCAAAATAGGAAGTAACCATTTGAGTTGCTTCAGTGATTCCTGCAGAACCATTTCCCTGGGCATTCATACTCAATCCGATTAACAGAAGCAATGCTGTTAAGACGATTTTTTTTCTTTGTCTTTTCATAATGAATAGATTTTATGATGATGAAAACCCGTGCTTTACGGGTTCTGAGACAAAGGTGTTTGGTATGGGGTTGCCACCTGGGAATTTGGTGTTTTCAGGAATTGTTTGGCTCTATAATGCTTTATAAAGAATATTTTGATTACTTTCAAAAAATAGTACTTAACCATGAAAGAACAATCAAAGAGACATCACTACATACCCAAATTCCTGAATAAGAATTTTAGTGATGAAAACAATATGTTGTGGGTATATAACAAAGAATCCAAAAGAATTATCAGTAAGATGCAAAGTCCTAAAGCTATTTTCTTTGAAGATGGCAGGAATCTTTTTGATATAAATGGGAATATGGGGATAATATCGAAAGGATGTATGAAGAAGTAGATACTTTACTGTCTAAAACTTTAACAAAAATTTTAAAAAGTCAGCAGATGAGCGGTAGAGAACTTACATGGATGATTTATTTGGCTAATTTAACAAAGTGGAGAGTTCCAAAAGTTGATGATATTGCTAAAAATCTTGTTAAAGATATTCCTATAGAACAATTGGGTTAGCGATACGTCCAACTGACCCAGATCAGAAAATAATGGCAGAAAAAGGTGATCTTCATTTTTTACAAAAAGCTGTTTTTGATCAAATAGTTTAGTGCTTTATAAAGAAAATAGGGAACTTCAAATGAATTTCCCTATTTCAAAATCATTGAGATCGCTTTTCCGCATATCGGAAGAACCGGATATTCCTTCATTGTTAAAAGAATTATCTAATAGTAATGCTATTTTATGGGAATCATTTTCCATAGAATTCTCAAGTAAGGTATATAATTCGGTTCCATAAGTTTTTTGAACGATCGCTGCTGCTGTTTCCTTTTGAGATAAGGTAAAACTATTTTGTTTCACAAACATCTCCACAGAGCTCAGTTCTTCAAAGGTAATCCCTTGGGCTAAACTGTTATCCTCACCGATTATTCTATACTTTTTCCATTCTTCTTCCTCTTCAATAAAATCAGGTTCATTATTAAAACCATATTCCGGCTCTTCCTGCGGATTTAATAGACTGATATTTTCGCTGATATCATATTCTATGTCTAAATTAGAGGGATCAAAACCAAGTTCATTTTCTTGTCTTTCAGAGGAAGTCATTGTCATAGAATGGAGTGAAGTTTTTGCTTCACCCATAATATTGAGTTGCTTTTTATTATTTGCTTGGTCTTCAGTTTTGTGACAATGGGATTGTTTTCGGATAATTTTGTCATGGAGTAATAGCAGAATTATGATCAGAAGACAAATAATGATGAGAGTCTCCATAGTTATAAAATGGGTTTAAAGTGATTGTTAAAATACTCCGTAATCTCGTTTCCATATTCCAGAAAATGCTGTTCAAGAATATTGTCAATATAGGAATAGAGAGTTGTCCTTTCTTCTCTGGAAAGCTGTACAATCCGCAATAATATTTCATGATACTCGGGGCGTATGTAGACCACTTTACCATTCCTTCCTGAAGGAAAGCGATTGGTTAAAAAGGTCTTTTCATAGTTCAGTTTTTTAAAAGAATTGGTTTTTGCTTTTTCTTTGGACTTTTGAACAGCTGGTTTGGTTGTATGATTTTGTTCGTCAAGAGCCGTTTGTTCACCACTGATGACCTGCATTAAATACTCTTCATCAACAGTAGCCTTTTCTAAATCGTTGTTCTCATTGTTTGTAGCCATCTTTTGGGTTTTATAGATTTGTGATTCTTAGAAACTCTTCAATAAACAGATCCATTCTTGTCACTTTTAAAAGCGGATAGTCTGCTGGTAACAGTGTTGATCTGAAAATACTGTTTCCGATATGGTCGGATTCCTTACGAAATCGTTTACTGTCCATGATTCGCGTATCCATTATATTCATCTGAAGAGTCGCAATCGCTTTTTCGTAGATTTCGTATAACCCGGTCTTTTCCCGACCATCAATCTGATTCCAGAATAGCCATAACGCTTGTTGCGAAAAATCATGCTCACCGGAAGGAAGCGCCATAAAAGCTTTGGTAAATCCTAACGTACTTTCTACAACCAAACGGTCAGCAGTCATGGGAGCAAAAATAAAATCCATTGATTTCAAGGTCGTCAGCACCCCTTTGGTATTGGCGGTACCAGGCAGATCATAAAAGATAATATCCGGAACTATGGTAGTTTGTTTAATATATCGGGTAGCTTCTTCTATTGCATTTTCTGCCTTACAGCGTGTAATCGGATATGCTTTCTTATTGATCAGTTGGAATTGTTTCATAACAGCTTTCTTATGGTACTCGTTCACCATAATTGCTTTTTTATCACGTTCCCTCATATTGCTTAGGCTGTATTGTGGAAAATCACAATCCATGACTAAAACATTGTATCCCAATCGGTAATGTAATACGCCGGCAAGTAATATGGTAATCGTCGATTTTCCAACACCTCCTTTTTGAGTGGAGAAACTTACTTTTAAAGTTTTTTTTGTTGCTTTCATGATGCATGTATTTAATGTTGTTTTATAATGTTGAATGGTAAGAATCTGTATAAGTTGATTTATATGTAGGGGTACTCCTGTATTATCTTAAAAATCTAAAGATGTATACATTTACATCTTTTTTACAGGGCATATCTGCAACTGCTTTGTTGAGAGAATACCTTTTTTTGAATATCTGTAACTGCTTTTTTGCTTTTGCGCTTTTATAGTTTTAAAACTTTACATTTTTATGATTTGCCCGTTTCATCATCAACTTTATGTGTTGCTGTAAAGGAAAGAGTTTTCAAAACCAGTGCTGATCTTCAGGTGATACCTGGTGTTATTTGGCAGTTATTGGAAGGGGGGATTATTGTAGATATCCGGTTGTTTCTGTTTACCTTATTGTATACAATTTTAAGAAGAGTTGGTGTTTATTACAACATCTGAAAGATGTTGATCGCTTGTTACAATATTTTTTGTGATATGGTAAATAGGGTGTTCGCCTGAACACGGCAAGTTGTGTTTTGAGTGCCTCATAACTGTTTTTTGTGCCTCAAAACAACTTGCCCTGCCGGGAGCTTTGAAACACTCTCCGAAGTCGAGGTTTATAAACTTTAAATGGATATCTATGAATGATCAGAAAAATAATAAGAGAAGTAAAGGTGGGCGAAAACCAAAGATAAACCCTTGTAATCACCGTTATGTTTTTCGGCTGGATGATGAAGATAATAGCAAATTTCTGTCTTTATTTGAAGCCTCTGGAATAGATAATAAAGCTAAATTTATAACTTCTGTATTGTTTTCAAAAGAAATAAAAACAGTAAAAATTGATAAAGGTACTGTTGATTTTTACATGAGGCTGACTTCCTTTTATTCCCAGTTCAGAGCAGTGGGCGTGAATTACAATCAGGTAGTTAAGTTATTATATACTCATTTTACCGAAAAAAAAGCTGCGGCATTTCTATATCAATTGGAGAGACACACTGCTGAACTTTCAGCTTTGTGCCGGAAAATTATCGAATTGGCTAATGAATTTACTAACCGGAATATAGAAAAATGATGGTTCAATGATTGCAAAAATTGGCAGAAGCAGTAATTTATATGGTGCCTTAGCCTATAATCATCATAAGGTGGAAAAGGGACATGGACAAATTTTGTTGATGAATAAAATGGTGGAATCCACAGATGGGAAATATACTATACCCCAACTCATGAGATCTTTCGATCCTTATCTGGCTGCCAATCAAAAGACGGAAAAACATACTTTACATATATCGCTCAATCCCGATCCGAATGATAAGGTCAGCGATAAGAATTTTGTGAAGATGGCAGAAGAGTATATGAATGGAATGGGGTACGGTGAACAGCCTTACATGGTTTTTAAACACACTGATATCGACCGTACCCATATTCATATTGTGTCTGTATGTGTTGATGAAAATGGCAGGAAAATATCAGATCGATTTGAGAAAAGACGGTCGATGAATATGTGCAGACAACTCGAAAATACCTATAATTTATGGCCAGCTGCAGAAGGGCAGAAGGTGAAAAATAACATGGTTTTCAAACCGGTTGATTATCAGACTGGAAATATTAAACATCAGATCGCCTCCGTGATCAGGAATATAGCTGATGTGTATTCCTTTAAAACACTTGGAGAGTACAATGCGCTGCTTTCACTTTTCAATATAGCAGTTGAAAAAATTGATGGCGAATTGCATGGAAAACCACAGCGGGGGTTGGTGTATTTTGCATTGGATACAAACAAACATAAAATTGGAAACCCATTGAAAGCTTCAAGCATTGGAAAAGCTGCACTCTTACCTGCACTGGAATCTCATTTTTTAAAAAGTAAAGAATCTATTCTTCAATCGAATAAAACTGAAATAAAGGGCTGGATTGATAATGCCCTCAAAGTGAGTCATCATGAAAAAGATTTTGTGGAGAAATTAAAGTCTGTGGGTGTTAATACGGTAATCCGCAGAAATGAAGCCGGACGTATGTATGGAATCACGTTTATCGATCATAACACCCAAACAGTATGGAATGGTTCAAATTTGGGAAAAGGATACTCCGCTGCTGTTTTTAATGATTTATGGAAGAATCAGGAGCATTTAAATAAATCCTCTGATGCAAAGCAGACAGAAGCTGAATCACTCCCAACAAATCAATTTTTACCCCTTCAACTTCATCCCCTATTTGGATTCTTAAATGATGACAATCACGATTTACATGACTTTGAATCAATGGACTCATTTCCCGGATTGTTGCCAACAGTGCAGGGAGAAGACGATGAAGAACAGTTTTTTTCACAGCAAATGCGAAAGTGGAAAAAGAAAAGAAAAAGATAGTCTAATGATTTCTTACCCTTAGCCTTCTTTTTGCATAATTGCCTGTACTTTTTGCTGTAATTCCTTTTTATCAGGTAAATACAACTGGTATTTGGAAACAAATATTTTATTAGAAATACCACCTGTTGCATATTCCACCAATACTTCATCTTTTTCCGCAGAAAGGATAATGCCTATAGGCTCATTATCATCCACAACATTTTCTTCAGATTTAAAGTAGTTCAGATATAAATTCATTTGTCCTATATCATTGTGCTCAACCTGTTTTATTTTTAAATCAATCAGCACAAAACATTTTAAGATACGGTGGTAGAATACAAGATCAATATAAAAATGCCTGTTACGAAGTGATATCTTATACTGTCTTCCGACAAATGTAAAACCCTTTCCCAGTTCTAAAAGAAACATCTGCAGATTGTCAATAATCTTCTGTTCCAATGCTTTTTCGGTAACACGATGACTTTGAGGTAATTTGAGAAAGTCCAAGACATACGGATCTTTTATAGCCTCTGTGGAATCGGTTACGATATGACCTTTTTCCGCCAGTTGCAGTACGCCCTTTTTATCTTTGCTCAATGCCAGTCTTTCAAAAAGGGAAGAGTTGATCTGCCTTTCCAGTTCACGGTAGCCCCAATTTTCCAGTACTGCCTGTTTTTCATAGAACTTCCTTGCCGTATCATCAGAGATGCCCAGCAAAGTAACCAGATGAGTCCAGCTTAATTTGGCAGGCACTGCCTGCCATTTTTGATAGGTCAGATAAAATCTGCGCATATCTAAAATATTACGCCTGCCAAATCCTTTGCCGTAACGCTGCCTCAGATCTTTGGAAAGTGTTGCCAGTAAGTTACTTCCGTATTCTGCACGTTCCTCACCATGCTGCTCGTATTCCACGATATGCCTGCCAATTTCCCAGTTGGCTTTCACCAGTTCAGTATTAACTGCCTTGACCGCATTTTGTCTTGCAACCTCAATAGCGGATCCGATACTGTCCAGTAATTCAGTGTATTTTGATTGTACAGGTTTCATTGATATTTTGTTATAAGACAAATGTAAAAAATTCCCTGGTCAACAACTGCTATGATTCATGAGAAAATAAATTTCGGTACTGTGCCAAATGCTTCCTTATAATGCCTGACACTGCCAGTGTAGAAAGCAGACTTCTGTTACCCGATAAATTCATCATCCTAACTCTAAAAATAAATGATATGCAGGGTGAAGATGATCTACGGGGCTTAGCTAAAATTATGGCTTTTATGCGTACCGTCAGTATTTTAATGGTACTGATGCATTATTACTGGTATTGTTATCCATTTTTTCATGAAAAAGGATGGACATTGGAAGTTATCAACAGAATACTGCTGAATTTCCAAAGAACGGCAGGGTTGTTCTCTCACTGTCTCTATACAAAAGTTTTTAGCATTGTATTACTCTCTCTAAGCTGCCTGGGAACAAAAGGAGTAAAAGACGAGAAGATAACCTGGCCTCGGATTATCGGCTTCATGGCAGTAGGAACGGTGTTGTTTTTCTTGAATACTATTTTGCTGAGATGGGGCGGGGCAGGCATTCTTTTATATATGCTTTCAATGTCAGTAGGATATATCCTCCTAATGGTATCAGGGGTATGGATGAGCCGTTTGTTAAAACATAACCTGATGGATGATGTATTCAATAATGAGAATGAAAGTTTTATGCAGGAAACCCAACTGATGGAAAATGAATATTCTGTTAACCTTCCCACTAAATTCTATTATAAAGGAAAATGGAATCAAGGCTGGATTAATATTGTTAACCCATTCAGGGCAACCATTGTCCTGGGGACACCAGGTTCAGGGAAATCATACGCCATTGTTAATAATTATATCAAACAGCAGATTGAGAAGGGGTTCTCCATGTACATCTATGATTTTAAGTTTGATGATCTTTCAACAATTGCTTATAATCATGTATTGAAACATCAGGATAAATACAAAGTAAAACCGAAATTTTATGTCATTAATTTTGATGATCCCCGAAGAAGCCATCGGTGCAATCCTTTAAATCCTGACTTTATGACGGATATTTCAGATGCCTATGAAGCAGCTTACACCATCATGCTCAATTTAAACAGAACCTGGATTCAAAAGCAAGGAGACTTCTTCGTGGAATCTCCCATTATTCTTTTAGCTGCTATTATCTGGTTCCTGAAAATATATGAAAATGGTAAATACTGCACTTTTCCGCATGCCATTGAACTACTCAATAAAAAATACTCTGATGTTTTCACAATATTAACTTCTTATACTGATCTTGAGAATTATCTTTCCCCTTTCATGGACGCGTGGCAAGGTGGCGCACAGGACCAGCTTCAGGGGCAGATTGCCTCTGCTAAGATTCCTTTATCACGAATGATATCTCCTCAGTTATATTGGGTCATGACCGGAGATGATTTTTCATTAGATATCAACAATCCGAAAGAACCGAAAATATTATGTGTAGGGAATAACCCGGATCGGCAGAATATCTATTCAGCAGCACTGGGTTTGTACAATTCCAGAATCGTAAAACTCATCAATAAAAAAGGACAACTAAAGAGTTCAGTGATTATTGATGAATTGCCTACGATTTATTTCCGGGGATTGGATAATCTGATTGCAACCGCAAGAAGTAATAAAGTAGCTGTCTGCTTAGGATTTCAGGATTTTTCTCAGCTGACCAGAGATTACGGAGACAAAGAAAGTAAAGTGATTCAGAATACAGTAGGCAATATATTCAGCGGACAGGTAGTCGGAGATACCGCAAAAAATCTTTCAGAGCGTTTTGGAAAGATTTTGCAGAAAAGGCAAAGCATAACCATCAACAGAAATGATAAATCTACTTCCATATCTACCCAGCTAGACAGCTTGATACCGGCTTCCAAAATCTCAACATTAAGCCAGGGAATGTTTGTAGGAGCTGTATCTGATAATTTTGATGAAAGAATTGAACAGAAAATGTTTCATGCAGAAATCGTAGTGGATAATGAGAAAGTAGCTGAAGAAACTAAATTTTATCAGCGGATACCAGAGATTTTATCATTTGTAAATGATAGTGGAGAAGACCGGTTCACATCAATTATTGAAGAGAACTATAAAAAAGTGAAGCTTGATATGGTAGAGATCATTGAAAATGAAATGAAGCGTATTAAAGCCGATCCTGAGTTACAGCATTTAATACCCAAAAAATAAAGTAAAAATCCCCGGAGACCGGGGATAAAAAACTAATAACCATGAAAACTCAAATTAAACATGAGAATCGGGTGCAAATTTAAAACAAATGATTCTCTTTTCCGATTTACTGTGTCTATGCGTTATATTGTTAATTAAGTTTGCTTTTATAAGAGTCGTTGTGAGATTAGGAAATCAATAGTATTGAGCTGCTTTATCGTCTTTTTTGTTCAAATTCAAATGAACTTTCAGCTTTTTCGTTAAGGATGATATGGGCATTAAAAGTTTTACCTGATCTGCTTTTCATACCCTTGATTAATGCGGTTCTCCCGTTTTTGACAAGTCTTTCAATGTCGGCTGTTTCGATCCGGGTTCCGCAGATATTTCGGAATTGATACCAGTTACAATACGTATCAGGACATTTTATAACACGATCATCAATCATCAATGACTGGGTTTTACATTTGGGACATACAATACCGGGAAGATGAGTTCTTTCAATTTTTATCTGCAGTAATTCTTCCGTAATCGTCATCGTGTAGTTTTCAATGTTCTTTTGAAATTCAGCAGCACCCAATTCATTATTCTCAATATCCTCCATGGACTGTTCCCATTCTGCAGTCATAGAAACGTCCGCAATTTTTTTATCCTTAACTAAATCATATACCTGTAAGCCTTTATCAGTAGGAATAAGCAGTTTCTTTTGCCTTCTGATATACCCCCTGTCAAGCAGTGTCTCAATAGTAGAGGCACGCGTGGCAGGAGTGCCGATTCCGATATTCTTTACATATTTTCGCTGCCATGTTTCTTCAATATTTCTGCCTGCATTTTCCATTGCAGAAAGCAGGGTTTCTTCGGTATAAAGGCTGGGAGGCTGCGTTTTCTTTTCCAGAACAGCAAACATTTTAATCTTTAGATCCATTCCTTCTTTTAACTCAGGAAATTGCCGGATTTCATCGATACCTTCAGAAAAATTGCCGTTGATATGGTGCCAGCCTGTTTGTAATATCTTTTGTCCCTTAGCTGTAAAATCATAGTGAAGTACCTGTAAACTGATTTCTGTGATTTCTTTGACACATGGCGGTGAGACGGCCTCAAATAGTCGAAAAGCAATCAGATCATATATCACCTTTTCTTCTGAAGTAAGTGCTGAAGGTATTTTTTCTGTAGTAAGCAGCCCGTGATGATCGGTAACTTTAGCATTCTTGACAATGCTTTTATTGAAGTTTCCCCATGGGATTATGCTTGCTGCGGTTTTATAAGGCTCCCATTCCTGCAGTACTCTTATGAGATCTGGAATGTCCGGCCATAGATCTTCTGAAATATATTGGCTGCCCGTACGTGGATAGGTAATGAACCTTTTTTCGTAAAGGCTTTGGGCAATATCGAGTGTTCGCTCAGCACTGAAGCTGAATCTTTTATTAGCTTCCTTCTGAAGGCCGGTTAAGTCAAACAGAAGAGGAGCATGTTCTGTTATGGGGTGTGAAGTAATCGCAGTGACTGTTGCTGTAGTCCTGTTTCTTTCCAGTGATTTTACAAAGTCCTCAGCTTGTTTTTTATCGCTGAATTTGAGTACTCCAAGACTTTTGAACTCCACAAAATCTTTTTGATGCATAAGCTCAATCTGCCAGTATTGCTGGCTTGTGAACTCTTTATATTCTCTATAACGTTTGCAGAGTAAAGCTAAAGTGGGAGTCTGGACCCTTCCAAGTGAATATAACCCGTCATCTGCTGCTATAGTTAGTGCCTGGGTCGTGTTAATATCTAATAACCAGTCGGCTCTGTTTCTGCACTGAGCAGCATGGAATAATCCATCATATAGGTGACCCGGCTTCAGATTTTGAAAACCGTGCCTAATGGCTTTTTCAGTGAGTGAACTGATCCATAATCTTTCAAATGGCAGGGTACAGTTCAAATACTCATAGATGTACCGGAAGATCAGTTCCCCTTCTCTTCCTGAGTCTGTAGCAACAATAATACTGCTGCATGATGTAAACAATTTTTCTATGATTTTTAGCTGTTTGGATACGCCAGGATCAGTTATCAGTTGTTTATCTTTTCTTACTTTTCTGATGGTTAATTTAAAAGGGTCAGGTAAAATAGGTAAAGTCTGCTTTTTACAAGCTGAAATGCCATAATCTTCTGGCATCCCGAGTGTAATCAAATGGCCAAAAGCCCAGGTAACGGCATAGCCATTACCGGTCAGATATCCATCTTTCTTTTCTGTTGCTCCCAAAACCATTGCTATTTCTCTGGCAACACTTGGCTTTTCTGCTAATACTGCTTTCATAATGATTATTAATTGAAGTGGGTATTATAGGCGTTTTCTAGCGCGGAACTGGGCTTTGTCCTGTTTTAACTGCTGGCTTTTGTCTTTAGGTGCCTGCTGACCCTTTTGTAGAGGCTCCTTTAAATGCTTGGTGGCTTCGTTGGTCTTGCCTTCTGAATTCACTGCTGTCTGGGTTGTATGCTCCTCAGTAGGCTTTGTCTTATGTTGGATTTTATCAGGATTCTGAAATGAGAAATCGATTTTTCCGTTCTCCTTATTAAGAGTGATATATCCCTGATAGGGCTGATTCTTTTTATCCAGCAATCCGTCGAGATAAATCGTTTGGCCTGCTTTAAACTGACTATACTGCTCGTCACTTAATTCTTTGCCTCTGAATGATCTTGGTATCTCTGTCTGTGTATGGGTTTGAGATTGTTGCTGAATCTGCTTTTGATCAAAAAGAAATTCAACATACTTTTTATCAGCATTAAACTGGACATGGGCATTGAAAGGTTCCCCTTTAGTAGAGATCATCCCTTCCAGATATAATGCTTTGCCCTCTATAAGCGTCTGCTTTTGGGCTTCATCTAATCTAACACCCTTGATTTCATCAGGAATTCTGATGTTTTCTACTTTGTAGGCAACAAGTTCATTAGTCAGCCGGTCTCTGCTGATAAGGGAAGGAATGATTTCATCAGTCTTTGGATTGACAAGATCTACAACACGTCCCATATTTCCGGTTTCCATTAGATTTTTACGGTCTTCAGCAGTAAATTCATGACCTAGAAACTTAAAATTGAAATTAGGTTCTTTTCTGATGCCGTGGAGATTGATCATGACATTGCCGGCATCATTAGTGCTGAGTGAAAGACGGGCGTCTATCCGGATAAGCGCTGTTCCGAGATTAAGACTGATGGGAACGAGACCATTGGTTTTGAATCCTCTTAGCATGGGTTCCAGGGCATTGGCTTTTTCTAATTTTTCCTGCGTCAGCCCAAATTTTGACATCATATCCCAGTCGATCTGATCCTGGGAGTACTGATATTCTTTTTCTGATGATGGATTTGTACTCATTGTAATGGTGTTTGGGGTTACTATTTTATAGGTCTTCAGAAATTCTTCACCTTTACTGCTTGAATGCTTGAGGTAATGCTCAATCTGTTTTCCAATTTTTTCAGATTCTTTGAGAGGAGAGGTAAAAAAATTAAATGAAGTAGGGTTTTTGAGCTGGCTGAGGAAATTGGAAAAAAAGTTGGAAAATAAATCGCCCTGCTTATCAATTTTTAAAAACTGATTCTGGTTTTTCCGGGTATTGGATACTGTTTTCAGATCACCTTTTTCATCAACAGTTTTTACCACTTCTATTTTGTTGGTCTTAGGGTTTAAAACCAGCAGAGTATTAATTAATGCAGGATCAGGATTTTGGGTATTTGCTATATCTTCCATGATGTTAAGTATTGATTTAACATCGAAGTTAGACCTATTGGATAGGAAAAGTTAAAAGTGGAAGTAGATGGGGATATTTGGCTGGGATTGTCTGGAAAATACCAATAAGACATTAATTTTTTAACAGCTTTTTGTTGCTACTATGGTAAAAATAATTAATTTTACGCCGTCTCGATCGAGACGTTTTTTTTTCATCATTTGTGTTTTTTGTCCTGTTTTATTATTGATAAAACAGGATTTTTATCTATAACTGGAGTGCTTTTCAAAAAGATTCATACCAATAATTTTATTATGCATGTTGTCATAGATCAGTTCTACCGAAAAATTTGAAATTTCATACAAAACATATCTTGATTGGGAAACCATTCTTTCACTGATGATGCGTCCATGAGTTAGTACAAGTTCATATTGTGTCTGGCGATCGGTTAAATTCTGAAAATCGTAATAGGAGATATTCATAGTTATAATAATGGGATAGTGTAAATTATTTTAATCTAATTTTTTTGAAAACTTTTCATCAAGTATCCGGATATCTTTTTGAATCCCAAGCAGTATTTCCTTCACATTATAGTTTTCAAAAAGCTCAGGTTCAAAATCTTCAGGAAATATTCCAGAAGCATACTGCCATACTTCAACGATTTCTCCGAAAGGAATATCATAAGGTGTATAAAATGAATTGTCAGCTGCTACGGTTATTGATTTTTCATTCAAAGAGATAAGTCTTTTATAAGAGATACCATCATTCAGGGTGACGAAAACATAACTTTTGCCGGACTTTAAATCCTTGATATTTTCTATATATTTCCCGACAATGTAAGAACCGTCTTTAAAGGGCGGCATGGAATCGCCTTTTGCCGGAAACGCTCTGTATTTTCCGTTGGTCAGAAAGGGTAGTGAAATTCTCTGTAAGCTTTCAATATATTCAGGATCACTGTATCCTGATAAATATCCCATGGAGGCTTTTTGGGGAACAATTTCAATACTGTTGTTACCTAATTGATCAACGATAACTGGTAGAACAATTCTATTATCCGGAAGTCTCAATACATCTTCTAAAGGATATTTCCTGATATCCACTGTCAAAAGAAGATCAATACTTAAATTGAAATACTTTGAAATTCTGATCAGTATTTCGTAGGGGGCTTCCGAACGCCCGTCCTCATATTTTGAATACCGGACCCTGCTCAGCAAAATTTTATCCGCCAGTTCCTGCTGGGATAATTTTTTCTGAGTTCTTAAAAACCTGATGTTATCTGAAAAAATTGACATTGATACAAATTGTATCTGCAAATATATGAAAAATGATACATATAGTATCTAATTTTGTGACGTGAACCGGGCGATTGTACATATGGATCTGGATACATTCTTTGTATCCTGCGAGAGACGTAATAATTCTCAGCTTGACGGAATTCCCCTGATTATTGGCGGAGGTGACCGTGGAGTGGTAGCATCATGCTCCTATGAAGCAAGGAAATTTGGAGTCCGTTCTGCCATGCCGATCCGAATGGCAGTCCGGTTGTGCCCTGATGCGAAAGTCATCCGGGGAGACCATGAGCTGTATTCCAATTTATCTCATACCGTGACTGAAATTATCCAGGAAAGAGTTCCGGTAATGGAAAAGGCGAGTATTGATGAGTTTTATCTTGATCTTTCAGGTATGGATAAATTTTTCGGTTGCTATCAGTGGACCCAGGAAATTGCGGCAGCTGTTACCAAAGAAACAGGACTTCCTATAAGCTTTGCTTTATCTGCTAATAAAACTGTTTCAAAGATAGGAACGGGAGAAGCGAAACCGGTGGGCCGACTGGAAATTAAAGATTTAGAGATCAGATCTTTTTTAAACCCTCTATCTATTAAAAAGATTCCGATGATGGGAGACAAGACTTTTCAGTTATTATCAAGAATTGGAATCCGTACCATTCATACGCTGTCTGAAATGCCCGTTCTGGTTTTACAGCAGATGATCGGCGTGAACGGAAAAGAGCTTTGGAAAAAAGCTAATGGAATTGATGAAAATCCTGTAGTTCCTTATTCTGAAAGAAAATCCATTTCTACGGAAAGAACCTTTACCAATGATACTATGGATGTTTCAGAATTGAAAAGGCTGATATCGGGAATGGCGGAACAGTTAGCGTATCAGCTCAGAAAGGAAAAATGGCTGACATCCACAGTGGTTGTAAAAATACGGTATGCCAATTTTGATACCGAAACCAAACAATGCAGAGTTTCTTATACTTCTGCAGATCACACCCTTTCAAGAGTGGCTCTGGAATTATTCAATAAAGTATATACCAGAAGAATGAGACTTCGTCTGGTAGGGCTGCGCTTTACCGGCCTCGTGCATGGGAATCACCAGATGAATCTGTTTGAAGATACTGAGGAGCAGATGAATTTATATCAGACCATGGATTATCTGAAAAACCGCTACGGTATGGGAGCAGTTGGGAGAGCTTCAGGTTTTGATTTTGAAAAATAATTTTAAATTTTTAATAATGTTTTTGAATTGTCATTCTTTTCACAGCCTCCGATATGGGACCCTATCCATAGAGGAATTGGTGAAGCAGGCTTATGCATCAGGGAGTACAGAGCTAGTACTGACGGATATAAATACCGTTACCGCTATTTATGATTTTAAGAAAGAATGTGAACGGGTTGGTATTAAACCTATCGCAGGCGTTGAGGTACGCAAGGAAGGCAAACTGTTGTATATTGCTGTTGCAAAAGAGTTTTCAGGAATAAGAGAAGTCAATACCATTATTACTCAGCATAACTGTGACGATAAGGAACTTTCAGAGACAGCGCCGGAATTTGAAAATATCTTTGTGGTTTATCCTATGAGTAATATCCCGGAAGTCTTAAAGGAAAATGAACGGGTTGGGGTGAGAATAGAGGAACTGAATTTTTTGATAAGACCTGAGTACCAGAAACTGATTTCCAGAATGGTAGTTCTGCATCCTGTTACATTCAGAACCGGTGAGGAGTATAAACTGCATAAAATTCTCAGGGCCATTGATCATAATACCTTATTGTCAAAGCTCACTAAACGGGATATATGCAGGGAATCAGAATATTTTATGACTGAAAAGGAGATTGCAAAGGCATTTGAAAGATATCCGGAGATTGTTACAAGAACAAAAGCAATGCTGGCACAATGCAGCTTTGAATTTGATTTTAAAAAGGTAAAGAATAAACAATTTTATACAAAATCAAAAGCAGATGATGTAAAATTACTTCGCAGGCTGGCATATTCAGGACTGGAAAAAAGATACGGAACTCATCATGAAATGGCCAGATTAAGAGTGGAAAAAGAACTGAAAGTGATCGATGAACTTAATTTCTGTTCTTATTTTTTAATAACCTGGGATATTATCCGTTACAGCAACAGCTTGGGGCTTATGCATGTGGGAAGGGGAAGTGGTGCTAATTCTATTGTAAGCTATTGTCTGGGAATAACCGACATCTGTCCTTTGGAATTGGACCTGTATTTTGAACGTTTCTTAAATCTTAACCGGAAGTCTCCGCCTGATTTTGATATCGACTGGAGCTGGCAGAACAGGGATACGATATTGGAGTATGTTTTTGACCGGTATGGAAAGGATCATGTAGCCTTTTGCGGAACCAATGTGGAGTTTAAATACCGGTCTATTTTCAGAGAAGTGGGAAAAGTGTTTGGACTTCCTAAAGAAGAATTGGATGATCTGGCGACAAAGCCTATGGAAGACCATGACCATAACACAGTGGTTCAGATGGTACAAAAGTATGGTAAGCTGCTGGAGAAATTTCCCAATCAGAGAAGCATGCATTCCTGTGGAATTCTGATTTCTGAAGAACCTATTACAAGTTATACGGCACTTGAAATGCCTCCCAAAGGTTTTCCGATTGTTCAGTTTGATATGAATGTGGCAGAAGATATCGGGCTGGAAAAATTTGATATTCTTTCCCAGAGAGGATTGGGTACCATCAATGATACGGTAGCTCTTATTAAGAAAACAAAAGGAATCGCTGTGGATATCCGCGATACATCACTGTCAAAAGATGAAGAAAAAACCAATGAATATCTGGCGATAGGAAGAACCATCGGCTGTTTTTATATAGAATCTCCCGCCATGCGCGGTCTTTTAAGAAGACTTAAGTGTGATAATTACAGAACACTGGTCGCCGCTTCCTCCATTATCCGGCCGGGAGTGGCTCAGAGCGGAATGATGCGGGAATATATTTTCAGGCATAACCATCCGGATCAGTTTGAATATTTTCATCCGGTATTTGAAGAGCATCTGAAAGAAACCTATGGCATTATGGTATATCAGGAAGATGTGATTAAGATTGCCCAGTACTTTGGAGGATTATCATTAGCGGACGGGGATATCTTACGAAGAGCCATGAGCGGAAAAGGAAGATCGATTAAAAAGCTTCAGCAGATAAAGGATAATTTCTTTGCATCCTGTAAGGAGAAGGGCCATTCGGAACTGTTGACAGCTGAGGCATACAGACAGATTGAATCTTTTGCCGGGTATTCTTTCTGTAAAGCACACTCGGCATCCTACGCGGTGGAGAGTTATCAGAGTTTGTATTTAAAGGTATATTACCCATTGGAATTTATGGTGTCAGTGATTAATAACCAGGGAGGATTTTACAGAACTGAAGTCTATATTCATGAAGCAAAAATGTCGGGCGGAAATATCCAGGTTCCCTGTATTAATAACAGTGAGTATCAGACAACACTGAAAGGGACGGATATCTATCTGGGATTAATGCTTTTGGAAGGGCTGGAAACAAGAATTGCCCACGGTATTGTCGAGGAAAGAAAAACCAACGGAGTATATACCTCATTGGAGAATTTTATAAGACGTATTCCCATTGGTATTGAAACCATACAGATCCTGATTTTTATCGGCGCCTTCCGGTTTACTGGAAAACCTAAAAATGAACTGCTTGTTGAGGCGAGAGTTCTGCTTGTTAACTTTAAGCCTGAAAACAGAGGGCTTATGCTGATTGAAGAACCGGTTCAGGAATTTAAGCTTCCTGAATTAAAGCGGGAACATTTTGAGGATGCCTTTGATGAAATTGAACTCATTGG
Source organism: Chryseobacterium sp. CP-77 (assembly GCF_036362765.1). NCBI lineage: Bacteria > Pseudomonadati > Bacteroidota > Flavobacteriia > Flavobacteriales > Weeksellaceae > Chryseobacterium > Chryseobacterium sp. CP-77. The sequence goes on along the minus strand of NZ_CP143637.1, from coordinate 1,445,371 downwards.
GTTTCCTGTTTCATGCAGCCCTTTTGATCTGTTACAGACCCGGTACCGGGGTTCTGTTTTGGTGAAGGATTTATTGAAGTTTCATAAGCAGCAGGTTAAAATGCTGGCGTATCTGATTTCAAGAAAACATGTACCCACGAAGAAAGGCACCATGTATTTTGGTACGTGGATCGATGTGAACGGAGATTATTTTGATACCGCTCATTTTCCTGACAGTCTAAAGCAGTATGATTTTCAGGGCGGCGGATGTTATCTGCTCCTTGGAACCGTGGAAGTCGATTTTCATTTTCCTACCGTTACCATTCATAAAATGGCAAAGATGCCCATGATTCCTGATCCAAGGTATGCTTATGATAAAGAAAAACAATATGATATCCACAGGCAGATCAGGGAAGATGTAAGCATGACCTATAGAGAACCTTATCCGCAGGCCCATGAGATTGGATTGCCAAGACATAAGATACAGTAGTAATAGTAAAATTTTTGATAAGAAGAATTATGAATCAGTTAAGTTTATTCGATACAGAAGCGTTCTATGAATTTCCAAAGGATCTTTTGGAATACAGGGAACATTTTCTAAGTAAAGAGCAAGCTGATCAGTTAAAAGATAAGCTGCTCAATACCGCGTCATGGGAACAGCGTACACAGAAAATGTATGATAAAATGATATTGACTCCACGGCTGACAGCATGGTATGGGGATTCAAAAGATTATGGTGCTCAAGAAAAAGAAAGGGCAAGAAATCCATGGACTCCTGAACTGTTCTTGCTCAAGGAAAGGATAGAAAAAGAGTTTAACTGTAAGTTTAATGGAGTTTTATTAAATCTCTACAGAGACCATAATGATTCTGTGGCCTGGCATAGAGATAAAGAAAGCCGGTATGGTAAACGGCCTGTGATTGCCTCTATCAGCCTTGGGCAAACCAGGAACTTTGATTTCAGGAAAAAAGACCACCATGCCAGTAAGTACAGTTTACCGCTTCCGCATGGTTCTCTGCTTATCATGAAAGGCGATTTGCAGGAAAACTGGGAGCATCGGATAGCTAAATCTATAATACCCATGAAAGAGCGGATTAATCTGACGTTCAGGTTAGTTCTTGATTCTTAGGTGTGTATAGATGTTTTTAAGGTAATAACCTGTTTTTCATGGTTTACTGTTATTGAAAGTATTTTGAAAATACGTATCTGAAAAACAGGTTATTCTTTTTTTATGGCTCAAGCCCAGGGCCGCCACATGAATTATACGGAACGCATGTTAATTTATCATTTATAAAACATAGTCTGGTACAATCTGCTCCGCCAACAATTGTTTTTAATTCTGCTTTGTTAAGCTTTTTTAAATTTTTCATATTAATATATTTTATGTTCACAACAAATCTCAAGAATAATTATTATATAATAGTTTAAATTAACGAATTTTAACGTTCAAACCTTGTTTGTTACTTTGCATTCCAAAATTGATGTTCTAAGAAATGATCGTTTTTTAACAATAATACTATATTCGTTGACCCCATGCTTTTTCTCTGTTCTATCAGATCTGGTAGTACAATAGTTGTTATAATTTATCAAAAAACTTCAACCGGCAGGGTTCCATTTTTCTAGGGATAAAATACGACATGTTTTGTCGTTTACGGAGTGTATTTTTGTAAAATAAAATGGTTGATAATGTGGATGCATATTATTGGGAATTCTAGCAATTCTAGGTTTGAAAAGTTAAATTAATAAAATAACAATACCTTTGAAGTCATTTAATTTTGAGTTTGAAAAACATGCAGGGAAATGAGTTGGCATATCAGGTTTATTCTCCGGGATCGGTACTTGGCCTTTTTAGTAATGCATTAAAACTTAATGCAACGGTTAATCTTATTTATCTTAAGGGAAGATACTCTTTTGGTGGTGGGAAAGCCTATGGAAATTATTACTATGATAATTTATTTTCAGAATCTGATACAATTTCTATTGGGGTACGGGTTTCTGCGTTACTGAGAAGTAAGATTGAAAATAATGAGATTTATACCCTCAGAGGATATATTGAGAAAAGTATTAAGAACTCTTCTGTGGAACTTCGCTTTGTAGTCGATGAGATTATTCAGCAGGAAGAACGCGCAATTTCGGAGGAAGAATTACAGAGATATGAGCTTATCCAGAAGAAGCTTGGGAAGGGCTCCAAGGACCTGGAAACTGTGATCAGAGAGAAGATTCTGAAAGATGAGCCGATCAGAATTGCTAACATTTATGGAAATAATGCGATTGTACAAAGAGACTTCGCAGAAGGATTGGATGTTTCCAGAAGTATTTCCAGGTCTCGGAATATACCTGCAGTATTACTTCATCGACCTCTATTGTTTCCAAACTTGAAGAAGTTTCAGCATTAGGCTACGATATCATAGCATTGGTAAGAGGTGGGGGAGACAAACAAAGTATGGAAACTTTTAATGATTTACAGCTTTCAGAATTGTTTATTACAATAGAAGCAGTGACTGTCACAGCAATAGGGCATACGGTAGATGAAACTTTGCTCGATAAGCTGGCAGATAAAAGATTTCATCTTCCTCATGATTATGGAGCAGGGCTTCACTCCATCGTTGAAAAGTTGTCTCATGAGAAATCAAATTCCCGGGCATTACTGATTGATGAAGTTAAAAAGGATGTAGGCAAACAGTTTGCAGAGCAAGTGTTAACACTGGAAAAGCAGCTTAAAACGAAAAATGACGAATTTACCGAAGCACAGAAAAACTTTAAGGAGCAGGCTGAAAACCAGATAAAGATTTTTACGGAGCAGCTTAAGGTTCGTAATGAAGAGGTAGAGAAGTTAAAGAAGGATCTTACTGAAAAACATGGTCAGCAGGTAAAAACTTTAACAGATCAGCTTTCAAAAAGAAATGAAGAGTTCCAGAAATTTCAGGAGTCTTCGGCTAAACAGCTTCAGGAAACACAAAAGAGTTTTTCAGAACAGCAGAAACAAAGACAGCAGGAAATGGAAAGCTATAAAAAGGAACTCAATGTTTTACATGAGAAAAACTTACAGTCAGTTATTAATGAGAAGACAGCTTCTCTAAAGGCTGCAGTAGAATCTTTACAGCAGGAAAATGTAAGACTGAATACGGAGGTTAAAAATAGTAAAACAGATTATCTAAAGATTGTCATCGCAGCTGTTATAGCTTTAGTAACAGGGTTTTTATTGGCAAAGTTATTTTAAAGCTGCATAACATTATGGAAACTACTAAAATAACAGAAATTAATAATATTATAGATACTTATTTGAATTTTGAATCTCTTTCAACTATTGATGATGAGCAATATAAAAAGATTGTAATTGAATTTTTTAAAAAGCTGGATCAATTAAAGAAGAAAGGAATACTCATAGATAATGAGCTTATACGTTTTATAAGTGAGAAGTATTCAGAGATTTCAGAAAAATTTGAAGAAAATCCTATCTATGAAGAAAGGATTCAGAGGATACTTCCGGAAATAAGTGAGTATTGCCCACCTCCTTACTTCTGGGATAGCCCATTACATAATTATATGAAAAATAAATGGGGATTAACTATTAATGCTTCTGGTCTACAACTATAATTCCAAGCGGAACTTTAACTCGATTTTTACATATATAAAAAACAAAATAGAATTCAATAGGATTGTTACTATGGCATTTACCACTTGTTAAAGAATATTTTTATCCAAACGGCTTAATTTTTGCAATTTTTTTAACTGCCGGATATTAATCATATGATGGTAGTTAACAAACAAAAAAGAGAGGGAAAAGTAATCAGCCTTCCTTAAAGTTCGGAGCATAGTTTTTAACCTCGCATCTCAGTTAACTGAATAGGGGAAAACTGTTTTTAAGGCTGTGCTGATAATCTCAAAAATATCAGCGCAAGTAACTGGAAAAAAATTGTAGAGTACTATTATTTTAAAAAAATACTGTTATGAACGTTAAACGCACATTTGGAACAATACTGACTGTTTTAGGAATCGCAGGTTTGATTTATACAGGTTATGAATTGATTAATAAAAGCTCAGCCTATACGACTTTAGGAGTGATCGGAGTTCTTGGACTGATATTCTTTTTTTCGGGGATTGGTCTTGTCAAAAATACTAAAGACGAGGCATAAATACGTTATTTTTAAAGAAGATTGAGAAGCAGTCTGAAAAATTAAAAAGCTACAGGTGCGGATATTGGAGCGTCTTTAGTAATTATTTGGGCAGCCAATAGATCGATATCTGATTTTTAGGAGTTGGGCAGATGGTCATTGAGACATTTATTGAAGGGCTTTTTTGCATATGAATGGCCCAAAATTTGTATGTAAAGTTACTGCCAATTTTTGCTAAGATATTCATTTGGAACCATAACAAAATATAGATAATATGATCATCGATGAAAATCTTTTGCTCGAAAATGGAGCCGTTTACGAGGATTATCCCGCAAAGGAAATTATTTATGAAATGGGAAGTGTTCCCCACTATTATTTCCAGATTGTTAAGGGTACAGTAGAACTGAATAATTATCACGAGGATGGAAAAGAATTTACCCTGAATATCCTCAGAAGGTCAGAGTTTTGGAGAATCTTTACTTTTTGCCAATAAGAATTATCCGATGAATGCCATCGCTAAAACTGACTGCATAATTCTGAAATTACCAAAATCCAACTTTCTGAATATGTTGAGTACCAATAGAGAATTGATGTTTACAATTTTCCGTCATCTGTCAGACCGTCTTTTCGATAAGTATGTGATGCTGTTCAACAATTCATCCACTGACCCGATGTCGAAAATAAAATCATTAATGGATTATTATAAGGATAGTTCCTTAAAACAAAATCCTTACTCTTATCCTGTTCCACTTACCAGGCAGCAAATTGCCAATTTGACAGGTTTGCGGGTCGAAACAGTAATACGGACGATTAAAAAGATGGCACAAGAAAAGATCCTGAAGCTTGATGGACGAACAATTTTCTATTAATGTATTTTTATAGTAACCCAGGTTAGGTAAATCCAAAGTATCTACCAGATCTTCAACGATCTATGATCATAATCATCATAATCCTGTGCATAGGTTTTTAAATGATGACAATCATTCGTTCCACCATATAATAAAAAGAATCAGAAAATAGTGTTAAATTTGATTTGAACAGATCTTTACTATTTGAAAAACTATAATTATGAATGAAGAACTAAAATTTAATCCAGTGGATCAATTTCCTACCCAGGTAGAAGGAGAGCAATTTTCGAGAACTGTTTTATTGTACGATAAAGATTTAGATAATTTTGATCTGGGCTATTATGACTTTGAGCTTCAGAAATGGCAGGGCATGGAAGGTTTTCAAATGGATGTAATTTGCTGGTCCTACATTCCTGTACCTAATGAATTACAAGTTTCGGGATTTGATTCTGTTACTATTGATTAATCAAGGAACCAGATTACTTTAGATACATGAAAGTAATTGGAACTAAAGTATAATGAACTCTTGGATAATAAAGAAATACTGTTGACATTACTGTTATATTATTCCTTATTTTTACAGTAGACTTCTAATTAAGTTGATGTACATAGCAATTTTTAAATCATTATAATGATAAAGGAATTTTCATTTAAAAAATTTGGGAATTTAGAATTTAGCAAATCCTCCGTTCAAAATGATACCCTCAACAAAATAAACGAACATATCAAAGTCCTGTTCATTCCACAGAAAGCTATTATACAAGTGGATTTTCAGGAGATTGAAATGAAAACAGATACCTTATTATTTATTAATCCCCATGTCATCGTAAAGCCCTGTGAAACTATCGGCGGGCAACTGATGCATTTTAACAAGGATTTTTACTGTGTGGAAATTCATGATCATGAAGTTGCCTGTGATGGTATTCTGTATAACAATGTGTTTGAAATTCCATTCATCAATTTAAATGAAGAACAGTCTGCTGATATACAAAAGATCATCAGTGATATTCAGTCCGAATTGAAAAATGAAGATTCCGGTACAGAAGAAATGCTGAGGACATTGTTAAAACTGATCATTCTTAAATCTACACGCATCTGGAAGCAGCAACATCAGCTGGCAGACAATATACAGCAGGCCGATGTCCAATTTCTGCGGAAATTCAGCAAATTGGTAGAACAGCATTTCAAGACTCTCCATACTGTAGCTGATTATGCTGATTTGCTTTGTATTACGCCAAAAAATCTAAGTAAAAAAGTAAGCCTGGTTAGTAAAGACACACCAAATGAAATTATAAAAAACCGTATTATACTTGAAAGTAAGCGTCTTTTAGTACATACTACAATGAGTGTCAAAGAGATTGCCTACACATTGAATTACGAAGACGACGCCTATTTTGTCCGCTTTTTCACCAAACACACGGGAATATCCCCAACCAGTTTTAGAAAGCAGTTTTAACCAGATATTTCTCCAATATCCAGTACAAGCACAGCCCTGATCGGTTGTGCTTTTTCATATTTACACCTTTCTAATCCTAAAAACAGATTGTTCATAATACTACTGGTTCCTGTTGGGGCAAAAAGTACAATTCAAAGCGAAAACCATCCATTGATACGCCTTCGGAATTACCCCAACTTTGCAATAACAAAAAGGAACAATAACAACAATTAAATAGTAAAGACATGAACAAGTTTACAGTAAAAGACGGAACAGAAATTTATTTCAAAGATTTAGGTGAAGGGCAACCGATATTTTTTCACCATGGATGGCCATTGTCATCCGACGACTGGGATGCACAGATGATGTTCTTTCTGGAAAAAGGATATAGAGTTGTTTCCCATGACAGAAGAGGGCACGGAAGATCGACTCAAACCTATAAGGGTAATGACATGGACACGTATGCAGCGGATGTTGCAGAATTGGTAGAGTACCTGAATTTAAAAGATGTGATCCACGTAGGTCATTCAACAGGTGGTGGCGAAGCAATAAGATATGCTGCCCAATATGGAAAAAACCGCGTATCTAAAGTGGTTTTAATAAGTGCAATTACACCTTATATGATTGCTGATGTCAATAATCCTGAAGGGGTGCCACTTGCTGTATTTGACGATATCCGCCATAATACACTTCATAACAGACAGCAATTCTATCAGGATCTTACAGTGCCTTTCTACGGTTACAACAGAGAAGATGCGGTTATTAAAAAAGGTATACAGGACAACTGGTGGAGACAGGGAATGATGGGTGGTATCAAGGCACAATATGACTGTATCAAAGTCTTTTCTGAGACCGATTTTACAAAGGACCTAAAAAGTCTGGAAATACCTGTTTTAGTACTCCATGGTGATGATGATCAGATTGTGCCTTATCAGACTACGGCAGTAAAGGCTGCAGAACTTCTTAAAAATAGCCAACTGATCATTTATCCGGGCTATTCTCACGGCATGCCTACCATCAATGCTGATGTAATCAACAAGGATATCCTATCATTTATAAAAGAATATAAATCAAGAGAGACAAAAAGTACAATTCAAAGCGAAAGCCGTCCATTGGAAGGCCTGAGGAATAAGAGCAACTTTGTAGTGTCAAAATAACAACAATAATAAATATTTAAAGAAACATGAAAAATTTAATTTTAGCAGTCGTATTATTTACAACATTAATTTCAAACACAGTTTTATCACAAACAAAAAGAACACCAGCAGCCTTTGGAAGAGAAGAATATATTGAAGTAGAGAAAAATGTGAAACTTCATGTAACGGACCTTGGTGAGGGAGAGCCTATTGTTTTAATTCACGGATGGCCATTGAGTGATGCCATGTATGAATACCAGTATGCCGATTTTATCCAAAAAGGATATCGTGTGATTGGTATCACTTTAAGAGGATTCGGACTGTCTGACAAACCGGGAGGCAAATATAATTATGATGTATTTGCAGATGATATCAAGGTTGTTTTGGACAAATTGGATGTTAAAAATGCTACAATCGGCGGATTTTCAATGGGTGGTGCTACAGTGATTCACTATGTAGCCAAATACAATGCGGCCCACGTTTCAAAAATGGCTTTATTTGGGGCAGCAGCACCGATCTGGACAAAAAGGGCAGACTTTAATTATGGCCTGTGGACTAAAGAAGATGTCAATGGTTTGATACACCTAAACAACACTAACCGTCCGGAATTATTCGCCACATTCGGTAAGATATTTCCAGCTAATGAGACCAGCGTTTCCCAAGGTCATGGTGCTTGGTTGGGAGGCATTCAGGCTCAGGCATCACCTTATGCAATGGCTGAGGGATTAAAAACTCTGAGGGATAGCGATTTGCGTAATGATTTGAAGAAAATAACAATTCCTACTTTGATCTTACACGGTAAGCTGGATAAAATCTGTTCTTATGATCTTGCGGAACAAATGAATATTTTGCTTAAAAACTCAACGTTAGTTCCTTTTGAAAAAAGCGGTCATGCCTTGTTCATCGAAGAGTTGGATAAATTTAATACCGAATTATTGAACTTCATCAAAAAATAGGATAAGTACAGTATGAGGTTAGTCTAAAAAGCTAACCTCTTTTTTTAATATCAAATGAACCAAAATGCACAGATTTATATTGCTTTTCTTAGCCCTGACATTGTTGTCATGCAGTACAAAAAAACAGATTGTAGCAGTAAAACATACGGATTTACCAAAAGCCATAGGTCCCTACAGCCATTCAACCGGCTATGAAGATTTAGTGTTTGTATCGGGCCAGATAGGAATAGATCCAAAAACAAACCGCTTAAAAGAAGGTTTTGAAGAACAAATAGTACAGATTTTTGAAAACTTAAAAACTATTCTCAGGGACAATCATTCCGATTTTGATCATATCACAAAGACAACCGTTTTTATTACAGATATGAAACAGTTTGATGTTTTTAATAAAATATATGGTACTTATTTTCGTGATCGTTTTCCTGCAAGAAGTACAATCGAAGTTTCCTCTTTGCCCCGAAATGCGAGTATTGAGATTGAATGTATAGCCGTTAAGAAAGGTTATTAGCACAAATTTCCATTACATAAAATAGTTTAGAGGAACACTGAATACAAAACATTACCCTCTTAATGCTGTTGTCTGAAAGGATTAAGAGGTAGTTTAGATTTAAATTTTAGGGTATACTTTGGTGAATTTCCGGGAGTATTTTTATTGTATCTGTTAATTACATTTTAGATTTTGCTTGCTCCAATAAACTTAATAAGTTCTGGAGTCAGTCTCACTCAAAGTTCCCATGCTTTTACTGCTATCTTTTTCAATTTTCAAGAAGCTTGTCCATCTTGATTTTTTAACTTCGAAGTAACTTCCCAGGCTGAATCCGCCTCTCAATGAATAGGTAACTTCCGTATACGTTGTTGGTGTTGTTTTTAATACATTGTCAAGTAAGTTTTTAATGGAAATAATAAGCCCATCAACTTCGTCTTTATCAATTGAATTGATATAAGTGTCTGAATAGGATCCGTAACCTTGCTTTTCAAATCGAACGGAGCGTGGGTATGTTTATACTAGAAATAACAGCAATTTATTTACGCCCTCAGTACTGTGAAAGTACTGAGGGCTTTGCTATTTATGTCAAAATGATAAACCGTGTAGTGATTTTACTACATGAACTTCCTTTTTCCACTACAAGGAAACTTTTAGCACCACTATAAATTTGCAGTATACAAAAGATAATAATTGAGTAAAAAATAACAATAAAATATACCCATCATGAAAAAACTAATCGTAATCTCAGCCTTAACTTTTGGAGCAATCCTATTGGGAACAAACAATGTTCAAGCTCAAAATACAACCGCAACTACAACGGTAAACATTACCCTGAACGATGTGATCTCTATCGATGCAGGAAGTACAGCCATTGGTAATACGGTAGATTTTAACTATGCTACTGCAGCAGATTACAACTCTGATCAGACGATTACTAAAGCCAACTCTTTAAAAGTTACTTCTACAAAGAACTTTAATGTTAAAGTAAAGGCAGGGGGTGCTAATTTTATGAATGGAACCAACCTGATTCCTGTGAATGTTTTAACAATCAAACCTTCTACCGCTGCCGGAAGTATGGGAGGAACAAAGACCGCTGTAGTATTATCTGCAACAGATCAAACTTTAGTATCCAATGCTCCACTTGGAAGTGCATTCACATTGAATTTAGACTATACTATTCCAGCTGCAAAATCTTCATCTTCTGATATTTTAGGTAAGCCAGCCGGAACTTATACGCAGACAGTAACATATACTGCAACAGCTTTATAAATAAAATTTTCATATTAATATTTTGTGATTTGGTGTTTCGAAGGCTTCCTCAGGGGGCCTTTGATTTTGTATGTATTGTAACGATATAGACAAAATTCAAAATCCGGGAATAGGTATCTGTCAGCTGTGAGGTAGAATCTATGTTTTTGGGCTGGTGGATAGGAACAGGAAGAAGTATCAGGGATATTTGAGGTTTGATAAGGGAATTGGGAAGTTTGAGTTTTCGTTTAAGAATGTGTGGAAGGAGGAGAAGAAAGAAGAGGAGGGGAAGAATAGGAAAAGAAGGAGGGGGATTTGAAAGCCTTCTGTGGGAAGGCTTTTGCTTTTGGGGAGAAAACAAGTGTGTAGGGGATTACAGTTTCAACCTTTATATTTCACTGCCTTTTCGGAAGCTGTTAATTTTAAATAAGGGTACTTTTTTCTGATCTTTTTCCTACTCTTAAGTTAAAGAGTATAAGAATTATGTCCTAACAAAGTTAGCAGCTCCAATATTACTTCTTTATCAATTTCTGAACATAAATTTTATTTCCTGAATTGATTTGTGACCAATATACTCCTTGCTTTGAGATCGGCAGTTGCAGCTGTTCCGGAGTCTGAGAGCATCTGAAATTTTCTTTTCTATAAATAAGTCTACCCGAATAATCAAAAATACGAACGCTTACTTTGCTCTCTTTTTCACATTTTATATTAATATTGTCTGAAAAAACTGTCGGGAAAATCTTGAAGCTATCTGCTTTTTTAGACTCAACAATTCCTAAGTTACTGTATGTGTATTGTGCAAGTGCAAATTTGCTGTTGCTGGGAAAATCTGAAGAAGAAGCAAATCCTGCAAGAATTATTTTTGATTCAAAAACCAAAGATGAATACGGAATATCCTGAAATCCTGAAAAATCTGTAATTACAACACCGGAATTTCCGAATTGTGTATCTAAAATCCCAGATAGATTAAATTTCATCATCGCAAAATTTTCATTACCGTTGGTCGCCGAGTACGTAGAACCAACTGCGATAATATTATTTGAAGAATCTAATTTCATATTTCTCAGCTGACCTCCGATACTTGGTAGAAGTGTCTGTACAACACCGTTCGTTCCGAAAGAATTTTCAAAAGAACCATCCACATTAAATTTTATTATCGTAAAGTTAGATGAAACATTGTTATTGCTTGATGAGAATGATTCTCCGCCTAGTAAAATACTTCCGTCACTTAAAACAATATTGGTATTTGACAGTGAGCTGCCTATATTCGTAACATTAAAATATCTGTATCCTACGGTGGCAAATGAAGTATCCAAAGTTCCATTTGGTAACAATCTTAATATAAACATTCTACCTTGGTTGGAGCCTGTCGTCAGCAAAAGATAGCCTGAACAAACGATTGTTCCATTTGGAGCAATATTTACGGCATTCAAATAATGGCGGTGATTAACAGGTGCAATAGTGAATAGTCCGGTATTATTAAATGTAGTATCAAATTGACCGTTCTGTAATAAACGCAAAACGTAACCTTCTGTCAATGCATTCGTGCCTCTTTTGTTACCGACCACAATTATTTTTCCGTCAGATTGCAGTTGACCGTTAAAGACATTGTCATCTGACTGAACGCCAAAATTGATTTCCAGAATACCGTTTGTACCGAAATTTGTAACATAATTTCCATTTTCATCAACTTTACAGACGATGATGTTAAAATAGCCGTCGGTGGCAAGCTTAGTTCCGAGAATGATCATCTCGTTGTTGCTTGTCTTTAATATTTTTTCAATTGATTTAAACGGAAGCTGTTTGATTCCGTTGCTCTGAAAAGAAGTGTCAAAAGAACCGTCAGAATTGTGTCTCACAAGATAAGCGCTGGTATTGTCAGTACCTCCAACCAATATTTTACTGTTGCTCACAGCAATCATCGACCCAATTTTCTCAATATTTGCGTTTGCATTGATGTCATAAACCATTTTTCCATTGGTTCCAAAATTATTATCAAGTACCTGAGCAAAAAACAGGTGTACAGATGATAACAAAAGAATAAAGATCGCTTGATATTTCATGATTATTTATTTAGCTAATTTCTGATATTTGACGATGGAGTCAGCGGTTTTATCCTGAAATTCAGCAGAATTTAACCACGCAAATATAGGCAAAAACTTCAATGAAAGAACATGAATCCCACTTTTGAGAATGCTGCAACTTTCATAAAGAAGGTTCGATAAAATATCTGAATAAATTGATTCGTATATATTTCGTGCATATTCTAAAATACTTTGAGTATTTTTAATAATTTTGAAGTTGTTAAATAAAAAACATTAAAAATCAACGCTTTTGTAAGCCAAGATGAACAATTATCGAATTAATAAGTTGATGATTTGGAAATATTGGTAAAGCTAAATTCTTAATACTATTAATTCTTACCACAATTATTAATCTTATATTTTAGACCATTTGTCCTGCATGGATTATTCGGTGGTTTTGTGAGATTTTGGTAAATGATAACATTTTACCTTTTTCACTTTAAATTTATTTTCTCAAAAACCTGTATCATTAAACAAAGTTTCATAAATTTATAGAGTATGAGTTTAATGTAACAAAATATGAAAATTGGGTATGCATGGGTTTCAACCAAAGACCAAAATTTGGATTTACAAATTGAAGCCTTAGAAAAAGTTGGTTGTGAGAAATTTATCAAGAGAAAAATTTCGGGTGCAACAAAGAATCGTCCGGAACTAGATAAGATGATCGAACAGTTTAGAAAAGGTGATGAGCTTTATGTTTGGAGACTGGACAGATTGGGTAGAAGCTTAAAAAATATTATTGATCTTGTCTTAAGTTTAAGTGAAAAAGGAATTATAATAAAAGGGCTTGCAGATGGTGTAGATACCTCTACAATTAACGGACGACTATTTTTGAATCTCATGGCTTCATTAGCTGAATATGAAAGGATTACAGTCTGCAAGAGCAAGGGGTAGAACTGGCGGAAGACCAAAGGGGTATTCAAAAGAAACAATTTCTAAGTTAATAATTATGCGGTCTGTGTATAAAGATCCAACTAAGACTCCGGAGGAGATTTACAAGCCACTTGGTTTGACTAGAGCAATGTTTTATCGTTATGCTAAAATTCTTGATAATCATACAAATGAGGAAATAAAGAAAATGGCAATAAAAAACTAATTCCAAAATGGCAATAACTTCTATTATTAAAATCAGGCAGCTTCGTGATGAAATCAGAGAAGAAATAAAAAATATAGACTTAAAATCATTTAAAGACCAAACTTTTGGGTCAGAAAGTGAATATACTTACAAAGGATTAATTGCTGGGATTGAAGCATTATTAATTGACTTGTCCGTACTAACTAAAAGCGAAAATCGATTTATAAAGTTTTCTACCTACGGGGAGCGTAGCTCCTTGTTAGGTACACTACAAAATATCAAAACATATATTCACACACCTGGAAATCTTTATGCTCAAGTAGATCAACTAAAACTAAACTTACGCCCTTTTAATATCAGATATTTTGAAGATAGATTCGTTGAATTTGATAAAGGAATCGAAGAAATAAGTAGAATTAAGATAAATATTCAAGAGGATAAATTTGAGATACAGAAAGAAATAGAAGAAATAAAAACAAAATCAGAAGAAATTGCAAAGAGACAGGAGGAAAGTAAGGAGAAGTTAACAATTCTAGATGGAGAAATTGAAAAACTACAAGAGAAAAAAGAAGAATTAGAGGAGGAAATTAACTTATTAGAAGCTAAAAATGAAAAAATAGAAAAATTAAAAAACTCTTCTATTGATTTTCATGAAACAATAAAAACCTCTCTAAATGAAGTGACTTCGAACGAAAAAATTATTAAAAATTTTGCTACAAACGTTCAAAGATCAGAGGACAAATTAACTAATCTTCATGTAAAAATGGATGATAATGAAGAACATATAAGAAAATATACTCAAGAAAGGGAAAACTTACTTATTGATGCTGAAAAGATGTTAGACTCCGCACGTCAAGCTCTTAATTATTCTACAGCACGAGGAATAAGTGCAGCTTTTGAAACTCAACATGAAAATTCTAAGGGATTTTATAAGGTTGGAATATGGCTTGTTACAGCGCTTATTTTTATGCTTCTTATAATTTGGATTAGTTATTGGATTCTATCTGGCCAAAGTATTGAAACTAATGTATTGATTGGAAGAATTTTAATGATACCTATTCTATCAATTGGATTATATTTTTGTATTAGTCAATACAACAAACAAAAAACGATTATAGAAGATTATGCTTATAAAACTGTAATTGCTAAGGCAATTGTCGGGTTTTCTGAACAAATAAAGAAAAATGAGAATGAAAATACTGATGAATATGTCACTTACATGAAAACCGCGCTAGCAGAAATTCACCAAGATCCGTTAAGGAAAAGATCGAAAATTGATTCGATAAACTCCTCAAATGATGAAGTAGATCCTAACAAAATGCTTGAATTGTTTCAGAAATTTGCAGATATTTTTAAGGCAAAATCATAATAATCTCAAAAAACGATACTTCTTATACTTAAATAAATATATTTATGCAATTTAATTTGAATAAGATGATTAAAATAAAACTACTTTCCATCATAACATTACTTTTTTACCACACCTTTCAAGCGCAAAGCGTGATTAAAAGTGATTCTGAAAAAAAACTATATTCAATAGACTCTGTTTTTTCTAATGATATTGGAGGAATTAAACAAGTGATAAGGATTACAACTTCTGATGTTAAGAGACCGATACTCTTTTTTCTATCAGGCGGTCCCGGAAGTTCCATGATGAATAATTCGGATAAGTTCACAAATGTATTAAAAGATCATTTCACTCTTATTCAGTGGGATCAAAGAGACGCTGGTAAAACCCTTGCATTAAATCCCTCACAGATCCAAGTTTCATTGGACCTAATGACAAAAGATACTTATGAGGTTATAAGATTTGTTTTAAAAGAGTTAAAGCAAGAAAAATTATATTTATTAGGCAGTTCATGGGGCAATGTTTTAGGCTTTGATATCGTCCAAAAACATCCTGAATTACTTTACTCATATTTTGCAGTCAATCCTGTTGTAAATCAATTATCCAGCGAAAAAGAATTACTCAAAACTTTGAAAATATACTTCAAAGACAATCCGGATGCAAGAACGGAGTTGGAGAAGGTCAATATTCCTTTTCTGAAAGAAGAAGATTTATTTTATTTAAGAAAATGGCTTTTTTTTAAAGAAGGTAAAACATTTGTAACTGAAAATAATTTCAAAAATGGATTTTTACAATGGTCAAAGCGATGGTCTCCTGTCTGGAATGAAGTCATGACTATTAATTTATCAAAAACATTAAAAGAAATCAATTGCCCTATATATTTTTTTGTAGGTAAAAATGATATTCAGACATTAACAAAAATAACTACAGAATATTACAAAAGTCTAAAAGCACCTCATAAAAATATTTTTTTGTTTGAAGATTCTGGTCATCAAATTCATCAGGATGAGCCAGAAAAATTCCAAAATACAATCATTCAGTCATTAAATCTAGATATTTCAAAACCCTGATCAATTACATATTCGCTATACTATAAATTTTTTTAGTGGCTGTAAAGATTTAGATGAAGAAGACAATGATCACATTATTGTCAATTATAAAATAAATTTTGAATCTTGTGAAATCGAAATAACCGGAGAGCCAGTTGCTGAAGATCGTAGTACTTTAGATGAATTTTAAATTATTATAAAATTTCAAAAAACGATTTAATGAGAGAAGCGTTAATAATGTGCAAACTTTTTCTTCATATTCTGAATTGGGAACTCGCTGCGTGCTGAATTAAGCTGAATTCATTAAAGAATTAGTAACAGGATCAAGAAACCGGTATATATCCACAAAGAAACATAGACAGTTGTTATTTGGGCCGATTTACTAATATTTGCGAAAACTGAATCAATTGAACTTTAATAATAAGATAGGCTTTTTGCTTCGATTTCTTCCCTAACGCAAAGCCCAAAACGTAAACAGAAATATTAAACGCAAACTCTTCATGAAATCAAAATTAGAAAAAGTTAAAGAAAATCTTAAAAAATTAATTGAAATAAACCCTAAGGGTAATTTCAAAATTGGAAGATGTTTAACTTTAAAAGAAATAGAACTTTTCGAATTCAACCATAAAATTAAGTTACCAGAAGAATATATTGATTTTGTAACAAATGTAGGTTGTTTTGGTTTTGGGCCTAATGAAGGACTTCTTCCTTTAAATCAATATAATGATTTACGTCACCGTATTTTAGAAAATGATTTACAAAAAGAATTTCCATTTACAGAAAAAAAAGAAGATGATGAACTCTACCATTTTGAATATGATTCTTTGTTAAATGGAGTTATATTGATTTCTGATTGCGGATGCGGAGATTTTGAAATATTGATTGTTAATGGAGAAGAATATGGGAATGTTTGGGGTGATTATCGAGTATCATGTAATGGAATGATGCCGCTAACAAATATAAAAAATGAAAAATTATCTTTTTTAGATTGGTATAACCAATTTTTAGAGAAACAAATAGATTATTATAAAAAATATGACCCAAAAAAAATTGAAAATATACTTACTGAAATAGAGACAAATAGAAGATTAATTAAACCAAAGCACTCTTTCAGTGTAATGAATTTCTTTTCTAAAATACTCAAATAACACTTCTGCTATCATTGTAATGGCAAAATACAGAATTGAAGTTTTAAATCATTGGTTTTATTTCTTGATGTATATAACCAAAAAAATAAAAAATAGAAATTCCTTATTTGGAAATTAAGAATTTATTTATAAGTGACCCGAATATTAAAAATGAAAATCTCAAAAAACGATTGATTTCTTGCATATGGACAGAATAAAAGTATGAGGAATTAAAAATCTTCCAAAATAGATTTATCATAAACTTAATAAATGAATTCTATAAGTCTCAAAAAACGATTGATTTCTTGCATATGGACAGAATAAAAGTATGAGGAATTAAAAATCTTCCAAAATAGATTTATCATAAACTTAATAAATGAATTCTATAAGTCTCAAAAAACGATTGATTTCTTGCATATGGACAGAATAAAAGTATGAGGAATTAAAAATCTTCCAAAATAGATTTATCATAAACTTAATAAATGAATTCTATAAGTCTCAAAAAACGATGAAAAAACAATCTTTACTAAATAATAAAATTTCAATTATACTATCTTTAAATATGAATTATGCGCAAGATTTGTAGGTAATTACAATTACTTATCATCGAATATAAATTTAAAAATCAATCCTTTGAAAAAAAATAAATTTTGATTGTATTTTGATAACTAAGTATATTTGAGAGTTATCTCCAATTCTAACATCTCACTATATGAAAAAACTAATTTTTTTTTACTTTTTATTTATTTCCAATCTTTATTTTTCTCAGAATTATATGACTCTGACAACTAAAGATATTCAAGAAAAATTTGAATATAAATACAAAAAAGATATTCTTTCGAAATTTATTGCTTCTATGAAAGATATTGATCATAACCCTTTAGTATCTGAAAGCATTCCAGGAAAAGTTATTCGTTGGGACAGTAATATTGGACAATATTCAATTATTAAAAATTTTTTAGTTAGCAAAAATGATTTAGAGGAAATTAAAACAAATCCAAATGATAAAGAATTTTTAACTAACCTAAATAATTATTTTCCAAAAGAATCTCAATTTACATACAGTGATTGGGGAAATGGTACTATTATAAAAATTTTATCTGATGGAAATTTTTTAATAGCTAATAAAGCTCGTTCCTATCATAGACAATCAATGATACCAAATAATGATATTATAACTATAGAACTTGAATACAAAACAAAAAATTTTAAAGAATTTAAACTTGTAAGATTCAAAAAAATCAATGATAAAATTTGGACTGTAGTAAAATAAGTAAGGACTACAGATAACAAGGTATTGCCAAAACGTTAATAATTACTTTTAAAATCTTAAAAAACGATCTTTCGTTCATCTAATTGCAGCAGCCCTTGTTCTGCCATTTTCTTGATTGATCTGATTACCGTTTCAACTCTTAATCCGGTTAAATTAGCAATTTGTTGTCTTGTGTATGGTATAATGCACTTGCTACCTTTTAAGTTAGATTGTGTTGACTTTAAGTAGTCCAAAATAATTTTAATTTTATTCTGAGGATCAGAACCAGACATTGTTGGCAGCATCATATACTTGTAAAATAATCTGCTTGAAAGTAAATGAAAAATTTCCAACATTACATCATTATTTTCATTTAACAGTTTTTTAAAATCCTGTTTTGATAGTTTTATTATTTCGCAAGAATCCCTGGCAATTGCGTTCATAGGGTAGGGCTGATCGATGAAAAGAAGAGATTCACCAAAACTTTGACCATCAGTAACAATATTGTGCGTAAACTCTTTACCATCATCGAGGTAATTATTTAGTTCAACCGCTCCGTGCACTATTTGATAATAGAATAAAGGCACGGCGCCCTCTGAGAAAATTACCTCTTTAGAATTGTAATTTTGACATGCCGCACCATAAGAGAATAAGAGATCTTTACTAATTATCATATTACAAATTTTAAATTTTATAATTCTTCTTTTAGTAAAAATTGGTATTAATTCCCATATCAAAAAGAAGGCCAATTTGTTGGTAAATACCTATCAATACATTGGTCGGTAAAAAAAAATGGTTTTATTCATTGGTTAGTGAATAAAAATTGTATATTTGTACTTCTTAGTGAAAATATTGCAACGATATTTTAGCCTCCTTTAGCCCTGGGAGGCTTTTTTTATGATGATGTTCATAACAGATAACTTTAATTACTCTTGAATCATCATTATAGATAGTTTTAAAGCTAGGAATATTTTGAAAGTAAATCTAATGACAGAATAATCATTAATTTCACTTTGTAATGTCACCGAGTGCCAAATATAGATAATCAGCCGCCATTGATGTAAAAAACTTTTTTCTCTTTGTATCTTAAATCCTTACTCAATATTTAAGTCATGGATAACAATATAAACAAAGAACTGAAAACCGTTGAAAAAACAGGCGATACCTTACTGGTACTCCATCATGAAACAGGTACTGTTGGAATTGTTAAGGGATTGGGTGATAATGGGGAAGTAAATAGAGCAGGTCCTCAGGATCTGAACGGTGATGAAATGCTGAGTATTGAGCGCAATGAGAACTCTTTTACTGAGTTTTATTCGGCGTTTTATCACCAGCTGAAGGAACTTTCGGAGTTTTCTTTCTTTAAAGTGACAGAATATGAAGCGAAGCAGACAGCTGTAAACCTTCAGAAGTATATGGATAAGGCTACGGATGAAGAGAAAAAAGAGCTGAAGAAGTATGAGATATCTATTGATGTGGTGGAGGCATATAGAAAGGCAGAAGCGAGAAAAGTTCTCAAAGGAGAAGATGTTGGGAATAGTTATTTATTTAAAGCTGAACAGGTGGATTGGAAGGTGGTAGAGAAGATCGGTTTAAGCAGAGAGAAGCTGGAAGAATTGGAGGTATTGGAACCGATGCTGAAAGGATATAAAACCCCGATGCTGGTTCCGGTACATATTGAACTGG
Source organism: Chryseobacterium sp. CP-77 (assembly GCF_036362765.1). Taxonomy (NCBI): domain Bacteria; kingdom Pseudomonadati; phylum Bacteroidota; class Flavobacteriia; order Flavobacteriales; family Weeksellaceae; genus Chryseobacterium; species Chryseobacterium sp. CP-77. The sequence goes on along the minus strand of NZ_CP143637.1, from coordinate 1,425,547 downwards.
GAACAGTATCGGGTACGATTGAAGCGAGGCTTTCCCTTCAGGCTAATGATTTTGGAGAAGTGGAACTCAGGTTTCATCCGGTAAGAAGAATGCCTGATTTTTCCCAGCCTTTCTTTGGGCATGTATTTTCAGAAGAGGATAAAAGGAATCTGATAGTAAGCGGGAATATGGGAAGGGTAGTGGATCTGGTGCATGGGATTACAGGAGAGATCGTGCCTTCTCTTATCAGCAGGGACAGGCTGACCAATGAGCTGGTGCAGGTAAGGGCAGACAGGGTGAGAGTTCCACTCGTGATCAAAGGTGTGACCTTGGATGAAGGGCAGAGAAAAATATTAAGGGAAGGAAAAGCGCTGTTTATTGAAAATATGCTTTCAGCTCGGGGGACCCTGTTCAATGCAGCAGTTCAGTATAATGCGGATAAAAGATATGTGGAGTTTTTGCTGGATAAGAATGTTAGGAGGATGGGAGTTACGGATTTAAGGGAAGTTCCCAGAGTGTTTAGGGGAAAAGAATTAAAGAAATGGCAGGTAGAGAAATTAATGGCTGGGGAGGTAGCGTATATGGATGGGCTGGTGGATAGGAATGGGAAGGGATATCAGGGATATTTGAGGTTCGACAGAAGGATAGGGAAGTTTGAGTTTTCGTTTAGGAATGTGTGGAAGAAAGACAAGAAACAAGAGGACGGGAAGAATAGGAAGAGAGGGAGGGGGATTTGAAAGCCTTCTGTGGGAAGGCTTTTGCTTTTGGGGTGAAAGCAAGTGTTTGGGGGATTACAGTTTCATCCTTTATATTTCACTGTCTTTTAGGGAGCTGTTAATTTTAAATAAGGGTACTTTTTTCTGATCTTTTTCCTACTCTTAAAGTTAAAGAGTATAAGAATTATGTCCTGACAAAGTTAGCAACTCCAATATTACTTCTTTATCAATTTCTGAACAGAAATTTTATTTCCTGAATTGATTTGTGACCAATATACTCCTTGCTTTGATATCGGCAGTTGCAGCTGTTCCGGAGCCTGAGAGCATCTGAAATTTTCTTTTCCATAAATAAGTCTACCCGAATAATCAAAAATACGAACGCTTACTTTGGTCTCTTTTTCACATTTTATATTAATATGGTCTGAAAAAACTGTCGGGAAGATTTTGAAGTTATCTGCTTTTTTAGACTCAACAATTCCTAAGTTATTGTATGTATATTGTGCAAGTGCAAATTTGCTTTTGCTTGGAAAATCTGAAGAAGAAGCAAATCCTGCAAGAATTATTTTTGAATCAAAAACCAATGATGAATACGGAATATCCTGAAATCCTGAAAAATCTGTAATTACAACACCGGAATTTCCGAATTGTGTATCTAAAATCCCAGATAGATTAAATTTCATCATCGCAAAATTTTCATTACCGTTGGTCGCCGAGTACGTAGATCCAACTGCGATAATATTATTTGAAGAATCTAATTTCATATTTCTCAGCTGACCTCCGATACTTGGAAGAAGTGTCTGTACAACACCGTTCGTTCCGAAAGCATTTTCAAAAGAACCATCCACATTGAATTTTATTATCGTAAAGTTAGATGAAACATTGTTATTGCTTGATGAGAATGATTCTCCGCCCAATAAAATACTTCCGTCGCTTAAAACAATATTGGTATTTGACAGTGAGCTACCTATATTCGTAACATTAAAATATCTGTATCCTACGGTGGCAAATGAAGTATCCAAAGTTCCGTTTGGTAACAATCTTAATATAAACATTCTACCTTGGTTGGAGCCTGTCGTCAGCAAAAGATAGCCTGAGCAAACGATTGTTCCATTGGGAGCAATATTTACGGCATTCAAATAATGGCGGTGATTAACAGGTGCAATAGTGAATAGTCCGGTATTATTAAACGTAGTATCAAATTGGCCGTTCTGTAATAAACGCAAAACGTAACCTTCTGTCAATGCATTCGTGCCTCTTTTGTTACCGACCACAATTATTTTTCCGTCAGATTGCAGTTCACCGTTAAAGACATTGTCATCTGACTGAACACCAAAATTGATTTCCAGAATACCGTTTGTACCGAAATTTGTAACATAATTTCCATTTTCATCAACTTTACAGACGATGATGTTAAAATATCCGTCGGCGGCAAGCTTAGTTCCGAGAATGATCACCTCGTTGTTGCTTGTCTTTAATATTTTTTCAATTGATTTAAACGGAAGCTGTTTGATTCCGTTGCTCTGAAAAGAAGTGTCAAAAGAACCGTCAGAATTGTGTCTCACAAGATAAGCGCTGGTATTGTCAGTACCTCCAACCAGTATTTTACTGTTGCTCACAGCAATCATCGACCCTATTTTCTCAATATTTGAGTTTGCATTGATGTCATAAACCATTTTTCCATTGGTTCCAAAATTATTATCAAGTACCTGAGCAAAAAAGAGGCGTACAGATGATAACAAAACAATAAAGATCGCTTGATATTTCATGATTATTTATTTAGCTAATTTCTGATATTTGACGATGGAGTCAACGGTTTTATCCTGAAATTCAGCAGAATTAAACCACGCAAATATAGGCAAAAACTTCAATGAAAGAACATGAATCCCACTTTTGAGAATGCTGCCTCTTTCATCATAAAGAAGGTTCGATAAAAATGTCTGAAAAATATCTTAATAAATTGATTCGCACATATTTCGCGCATATTTTAGAATACTTTGAGTAGAAATAAAAATTGTTGATGAAGCTTTAACACTAAAATAAAATTGAGATGAGTAAAAGGTTTTTAAAAGGTTTTTAAAAGGTTTTTAAGAGGTTTTTAAGAGGTTTAATATTTAGTATAGAATATTTAGCTTTAATAATCATAAAAATTAAGTCATCATAAATTCATGTAAATATAGATAATCGGTATATTTGTAGATTGTCGGAATTTCTTCAAACAAAGAAATTTTGAAATTTTAACTTGATTTTATGCTACAAAATAATCCAATATTAAAAGCTTTAATTGACCGTCTTTGGAATAACTTCTGGAGTGGCGGTATCAGTAACCCCCTTACCGCCATTGAACAAATTACATATTTGATTTTTATGAAACAAATGGATGATTTGGAAGAGAAACGTGAACGGAATGCAAGGTCTAAAGGAGAGGCTTATACCTCAAAATTTGATGGTACTTATAAAGTACCAGGAAGTGACGAAGAAATTAACAAACAAGACTTGCGTTGGTCTACGTTTTCAAGCAGTATGTCAGGCGAAGCACTTTTATACCATGTACAAACTAAAGTATTTCCTTTTCTTAAAGAATTTGAAGGAGGGTCTAAGTTTACCAAAGCTATGGCAACTGCTGTTTTTATTATGCCGAAGCCATCTTTATTAGAAGAAGCCATCAAAATAATTGAAAAGATCTTTGTTGAAATTGAAAAAGATGCTATTGAAGGTGGTCACGCCTTTCAAGATATACAAGGTGATGTGTATGAGATGTTATTGGGTGAAATTGCCAGTGCAGGTAAAAATGGACAATTTAGGACTCCACGTCATATTATTAAATTGATGATCGACTTAGTGCAGCCACAATTGGAGCAGCGAATTGTTGACCCTGCTTGTGGAACTGCTGGTTTCTTATTGGGAGCATATCAGTATATCTTGACTGATTTAGTTAAAAAAGATAATCCAGAAGCCTTGCAACCAGATGAAGATGGTTTTATGCGTGCCACGGTTTCAGCTACTTTAAATGAAAATTTAAAGCATATTGTTGAAGAATCCTTATATGGCTATGATATTGATACTACTATGGTGCGATTAGGATTGATGAACCTTATGATGCACGGTATTAACCAACCTAATATTGATTACAAAGATACATTAAGTAAATCCTATAATGAGGATTCGCTATACGATTTAGTACTTGCTAATCCACCTTTTACAGGTAATATTGACAAAGGTGATATCAATGAAAGTTTAAAACTTGGAACTACCAAAACCGAATTACTTTTTATCGAACGTATCTATACCATGCTAAAAATGGGAGGTAGTGCAGCAATTGTCATTCCTCAAGGTGTATTATTTGGTAGCGGAAAAGCTTTTGTGGAATGTCGAAAAATAATGGTGGAAAAAAGCGAATTGAAAGCTGTAATAAGTATGCCAAGTGGGGTGTTTAAACCTTATGCAGGAGTAAGTACTGCTATTTTAATTTTTACCAAGGGAGGCGAAACTAGTAATGTGTGGTTTTACAACATGAAAAATGATGGGTATACTCTTGATGATAAACGTAATAAAATTGAAAAGAGTGATTTACTTGACATTGTTCAGAAATATCATAAACGTAATTCTTTACCAAGCACAGATAATCAAAGAACGGTAAATTGTTTCAACATTTCAAAACAAGAACTTATTGATAATAACTATGATCTAAGTTTTAATAAATATCAAGTACAAGTTTATGAAGATGTTGAATTTGAAGAACCAAAATTAATATTTAAAAAATTAGAAACTATTGAAGAAGATATTATTAAAGGAATTAATGAATTAAAAGAGCTATTTTAATGGAATTTGTAAAATTAGGTTCTGTTTGTAAATTGAGAAATGGTTATGCTTTTAAAAGTAAAAATTTTACTGAAAGCGGTGTCCCGATTATTCGTATTTCAAATATTAGTGATAATGTAGTGACACCGCAAAATTCAGTGAGAACCATTTATGAAAAACAATTTGATAATTTTAAAATCAATAATGGGGATATTCTGATTGCAATGTCAGGAGCAACAACTGGTAAATATGGAATATATAAATCTGAAGAAATTGCATATCAAAATCAGCGAGTAGGATGTTTTAAGATATTGGATAGAAATAGGTTAGATCAAGATTATCTATTTCATGTTTTAAATACCATTAAGCCAATTATTAAAACAATAGCAAATGGTGGTGCACAAACCAATATTTCTTCTACTTCAATTGAAGGAATAGAGATTTTTTTACCTTCGTTGAGTGACCAAACCCAAATTGCGAAAATTTTAACACAGGCAGACAAGCTAATCCAAATGCGGAAAGAAAGTATAAAGCTTTTAGATGAGTTTTTGAAGAGTACTTTTTTGGAGATGTTTGGAGATCCCCTAAAGAATGAAAAGAAGTGGAAATATTTAACTGGAGAAAAATATTTAAGTAAACTTACTGTTGGGGTGGTTACAAAACCTGCATCTCATTATGTAGAGGAAGGAGTGATAGCATTGCGATCATTAAATGTTAAACCAAATAGAATTGATTTATCTAACCTTGTTTATTTTTCTAAAATAGCAAATGAAACTTTATTATCAAAATCAATTTTAAATGAAGGTGATGTAGTTTTTGTGAGAACTGGTATGACAGGAACAGCAGCGATTATTCCTAAAGAATTAGATGGTTGCAATTGCATTGATTTAATTATAGCAAGACCAAAAGAAGATTTAATTAATTCTAAATATTTAGTTTTCTTTTTCAATTCTGATATTGGTAAACGAATAGTTTTATCCAATGAAGTGGGGGGAATTCAAAAACACTTTAATGTTAATGCATTAAAAAAAATAAACATACCTATTCCTCCTATTCAACTCCAAAATCTATTTGCTACAATAGTTGAAAAAGTTGAGAGTTTAAAAAATAGTTATGAGTCTAGTTTACTAGAATTAGAAAATATGTATGGAGCTTTGAGTCAAAAAGCCTTTAAAGGTGAAATTAATTTAAATAAAATAAATTTAGAATTATCTAAGACCGAATTAAAAACACCTGTCGGAGGTTCTTTAGAACCACATATTGAAACTGAAAACATTCCGGTTTTTCCAGAAAAAGTGAAACATATAAAGGATATGTCACTTGATGAGTATTATGGAATTCCTAAAGAAATCATAGCAAAATATGGAAGCATAGACGACCACAATCAAGACCAGGAACTTTTACTTAAAAAGATTTTTTATAACAGACCAGTAGACTTATCGAGACTTGAAGAAATTTATAATAAAATCTATTCTCATCATGGTAAATATTTTGAATTTGAAGATTGGAAAAAATTTATTTTCGAAGAGATTTCAAAACCTAAACCATTTTTAAAACAAAAATATAATTCAGAAACAAATCAACTAGAAATAGTAATTAATGAAATTAAAAAGGCTTAAATTAAATTCCCAATTTAGAAGCCTACAGGCAGGCTTTGAAATAGACTTTCTAAATGATTATAATTTAGATAAGTTATGGGATTTTTTACCCTACTGTTTGGTAGGTAGAAATGGTTCCGGAAAATCAAATATACTTGAAGTCTTAGCAGAAATTTTTTATCACATTGAATGTATCTATTTGGATTTTAAACCCGAGGGTTTTAGTGGAGAAGGAAAATTTAAAAATATACATACTGAAGGTTTTTTTGCTGAAAGTTGTAATCCAGACGCTTTTGAGTTGGAATATTATTATTACATCAAAGGAGATTTTTCTAGAAAGCATTTTAGCTCTTCTTTTAATATTGGCTATGATGCACATATAAAAATTGACAAGAAAAGAAATGAATCTCCAAAAGTATATTGGTTAAATAGAGCAGAATGTGTTAAAAGCGGAAATACATTATTGGAAAGAAAAGAAGTCAAAGATTTTTTACCAGACTTTATTGTTGCTTATTCATCAGGTGAAAATCAATTAATAAATCTTCCTTTTTTTAAAATGCGATTTGTACAATATGATGAATATTTGTACAGGCTAATCAAAGATTTAGACTATATTAAACCTGAGAGTAGATTTGTATATTTGGATGACTACTACAATCAAGCTGTCCTATTATCTATTTATTTATTACGTGAAAAAGAATCACTGCTTCCCTTTAAGAATGAATTAGGGCTTGATGATATTAAATCTTTTAGATTGATAATAAAAAATGATGAATTTGAAAAAGTTCATAAAGATGTTTTCCAAACAATTCCGCTAGAAGAAAGGAAAAATAAAAACAAAATTACCCGTGAACTGACATCTTTGATAAGTAAATCGATCGAACGATTAAAAGCTTGCAGTACAACCTCGTATTACAACCATGATACAAAAGAGTTGATTTTGGATTATTTTGTGGATAAAGAATGTAGACAAGCATTCAAATTTCACTTTGCAGATGATGCTTTCGAGTTGTTTAGAACTTTCCAAGTTTTACTTAACTTGAATAACTATAAAACTACAAAAAAAATAAAACAAAAAGTTTATCATTCTAAAAATATTTATATCAATCAAGATGTAATTCCTTTGCCGTATGATGAGGAAAGAATCTTTAGATTTAAGGATGTTGTTCTAAAGAAAGATAATGTTGATGAAGTAATTTACACAAAATCTTTATCAGATGGTGAATATCAATTTATCCATTGCATAGGTTTATGTTTGTTGTTTAGGGATACTAACTCTTTGTTTTTATTAGATGAACCAGAAACCCATTTTAATCCTGATTGGCGCTCCAATTTTGTTTCAACGTTAAGAGATTGTCTCAAACAAGATCAAACAAGCTCATTAGATAATAGGAGAGATCTACTTATAACATCTCACTCACCGTTTATCATATCAGATTGCCAACCAGAAAATGTTATTATTTTTAGAAAAAAAAATAGTAAAGTAGAACATCAAACTGCTAAAGACAAAGGGATAAGAACTTTTGGAACTTCAGCTAATATTTTAACGGAAGAGATTTTTGGTAAAAAAGAGTCTATATCTAAACTTTCATTAGAAATTATTGAAAAGATTAAAAACATGCCTTTAAATAGTCCTGAAGATATATTAGCTGCTAAAGAAGAAGCAAGAATATTGGGTGAATCTGTAGAAAAAGTATTGTTATTTAGAGAGCTGATTATCAGAGAAAATGAACTTAATAAGCAAGATGATAAATAGCTATAAATACTTAATTAGTTGTCATATTATGTTACATGACTTTGTTATTCAGTTTTTTGAAAGAATTGAACATGAAACAGGTCCATTTGATAATGTTTTTTTTGATCCTGACTTTTATGATATTGTAAGAAGACACCCAAAAATAGTGAAGCAACCACTAATTGATATTTATAATATTTTAAGAAGACTCAATCAAGTTACAAGAACTACTATTTGTAATCAAATAAAAAACAGTAATAACATAGAGTTAATATGCTCTGGTGGCTATTCACCAGTTTTATTAGACAGCAATGTTAAAGGTTTAAAGAAATTATTAAGAGATTTTTTCTTGAATTTATATGATCAAGTGTTAGATGGAAATGCTTTTCGTGAAAAATTTAATACAACACTTTTAGAACATTTCAATAAATTTAGAAGGATTAATAAAAATACAACTCTTTGCCCAACCTGTGGAATTGGAGAATTAAAAATGGAAGAAAGCAAAACGCGTGACCAATATGACCATTTTTTACCAAAATCGTTATATCCATTTTCCTCAGTAAATTTTGAAAATTTAATTCTCTGTTGTAAAGAATGTAACTCATTTGATGTTAAGGGTGATAAAGATACTATAGCAATATCAACGGGCCATTTATTTTATCCTTTTGATTTAAAGCATCAAAAAATATCTGTATCATTTGACATAATTACTGATAACGCAAAACCTGAACAGATAGTTTGGGACATAAATTATTTCAGTCCTGATGGTAAGGTGGACGAAATACAATCCTGGCGGAATATTTATGATATTGATATTAGATATTCTGATTTTGCAAAGGGGAGAGTAGAAAAATGGTATCGCTTTTATTGGGAATATATTAATGATTCTGATATGGCTCATATGCCCGAAGAAGATAGAAAAATTGCATGTCTAAAAGCTTTAGAATTAGATGAAAAATTAAATCTATCATTTATTAGAAAACCTGTTTTAGACGGTTTTTTAAGAGGTTCTGTTTTAGCAAGAGCACAAATTGAGGCTAATGCTTATGTATGATAAAAAAGGTATAAATAAAAATAACAGAATTTCTACCCTATTCAGCGTTTGAGAAAGATTGGGGTTATAGGCAAAAATATGCTTAATAATAAAATTATTAGAAAACTGAAAAAAAAATTGCCGCAATCTTCAGCCTTTTATTACCAAGAGATTGGCAAGTAAAACAAAATCCTAACTTGTATGTTGGGATTTGTTCTTTATTTAATTATAGAATATTACTTCTTCATCACTTCTTCTCTGAATTTAATAACATCTTCTTCTGAAAGATTATCATAAATTTCAGAAAAGTCTACCATCGTATAACCCATTGATTCTGTAATAAGAACAATAGTTGCCATTGTTGACCTTTTCTTTCCACTAAAAGCACTATTTACTGTGGCTTTGGTCAGTTCTGAATTAGAGTTTGCAGCTATCTTATCATAACTATTAACTAAATCAGAATTATCGCTAGTTTTCGATAAAGAGCTCTTATTTTTACTGAGCATTTTACGCAAAGCAATCGCTGTTTTTATAATGATGATTTTTTCACTCTCCTTAATCATAGACGCAATTAAGCACATAATGAAAAATATTTTGGTATAGTTTTGTATACCGAAATGTTTTTTTTATCTTTGTAAAACAAGTTACTTAATTGTAATTTTGCGAACCTTCAAAAATATTAGAAGCTATTCGCTTAGAATCTCGCCTAAGAAAACTGCCAATTTTCAAATAACAACGAGAGGATAAGCAGAAAGCTCACGACCTAGGCGTGAGCTCTCTCTATCTGTTGTTATGGGTATGGCAGTACCTCTGGGCCGATATTGTAGAGTTCCACGCCGTTTTATTTCCAATGCTGTCCGATATTTTCTCTACATCCTAAGCTGCTTTTTGTAAATAATAGATTGCACGATACAATAGGCTTACAACCTATTGCGGCTTTAAAGCTTTCACGGGAACACAAATTCATTCATATTCACATTTGACCTTGTAGGGAGGAGCAGTATGCTTTGCCTTAGGTTTCTCCTACATGGTCTTTGAAAACTATTATTTACAGTAAAACAACCATTGAAAAACAAAAAGACAGCTGTTAGATCACTCAGAAAGAAACGTAAAAAACTACAGTGTATTGAAACTTTCTTTCAGACCCATGACCTTGTTACAGCCAAACAGATGCTCAGTTCCATCATGCAGTATGCAGTCAACGGAAAAGACTGGCTAAAGAAAGATCCTTCTGTCATTTTACAATTTCATCAATCATTGCGCATTTTCATTCATGAAGGTTATATGATCGGTAAAAAAATAAATAAATGGCAGGTAATTGCAGCGCCAGAAATCAGCTCACCCATGATGAAAGGTGCTCTGTCTGATAAAGAATACGAAAACCCACTGTTGGTTTTCAACAGAGCCTTTAAGGAATACAGCATTAAAAAGTATGATTATTTTATATCCGGCATTGTCTGTTTCTCACAGGAAATGTACAGGCATGGACCGGAAAGCAATCTGGTAAGACCTTATATCCATCTTTCAAAATGCTGGATGCAGCTTATCTTATGATGCAAAGAGGAGTACAAAAAAGTAATAAAAAAATAAAAACAAGTAACAGAAATTCATAAAAAAGCCCTTTTCCATACAGTTTGCAGACCTATAGAAAAGAGCACAATTAAGTCATTAATTAAATTAAAAACCTTTACAAATCTATGAAAAATTCCTATTACAATATAGGAGGCATTTTCTTTGGGCTTATGTTTACCGCTGTAAGCATTCATACAAAAGCCCAGACACGCACCATTTCCGGTACCGTAACCTCATCCGGCAAACCTCTTTCAGGAGTCATAATCTCCCGGGAGGGCAGTGACCAGGTTACCAGAACCGGAAGCAACGGAACCTATCAAATAGAGGTTTCAGCAGAAAATACCGTCCTATTGTTCAGACACCCTGATTATGCAGAAGAAAAATTCACACTTACTAATCAGAAAGTCGTTAATATCAGCTTAGAACAAAAAGTAAAGGGAATCGAAGAAGTTATTCTCAATGCTGGCTACTACAAGGTTAAAGACAAAGAAAGAACCGGTAGTATTGCCAAAGTCTCAGCAAAAGATATCGGAAATCAGCCTGTTTTGAATGTGCTCTCTGCGGCTCAGGGAAGGGTAGCGGGAGTGAATATTGTGCAGAATTCGGGAATGCCGGGAGGAGGCTATGATATTCAGATAAGAGGAAAGAACAGTCTTCGGGCTTTGGGGAATAATCCGTTGTATGTAGTAGACGGGGTTCCGGTAGGAGGAGAAATGGCTTCCCAGTTTTCAGGAGCGGTACTGCCAGCCAGCAGTATTAATCCCCTTAATAGTATTAATCCTGCGGATATTGAGAGTATTGAGATCCTGAAAGATGCGGATGCAACCTCGATTTATGGATCAAGGGGAGCTAATGGTGTAGTGCTGGTCACTACGAAGAAAGGAAAGAGCGGGAAATCCGGTGCAGGTGCTGGATCAGAATCCGCAATGGGAAATCTGGGATTAAATGCAGGGACTTCGTACGCGGTGAGTTCTGTGATTAATAACCTTACCATGATGAAGACTGGGGATTATCTCAGGATGCGAAGGCAGGCTTATCAGAATGATGGGATTTCTGCCTATCCGGCTAATGCCTATGATATTAACGGGGTGTGGGATCAGGGTAGGTATACCGATTGGAGGAAAGAATTGATCGGAAATACCGCTGATGCTTTTACTGCGAATGTTTCCTTAAACGGAGGGAATGAAAGAACAGGTTTTCTGGTAGGCTATGGGCACAATGAGCAGTCTACTGTGTTTTCAAAAGGGTTTAAGTACAAAGCGGATAATCTCTCTGCGAATATCAGCCACACCTCTGAAGACAAACGTTTTCAGCTCAGTGTTTCCAGCAGGTTTTCCCTTCAGAAAAATAACGTACTGAGTGAGGATATTACCAGACAGGCTTACCTGATGGTCCCCAATGCTCCGGCTTTGTATCTGCCGGATGGGAGCCTCAACTGGGAGAACAATACCTTTAACAATCCAGCAGGACTGTATAACAGCTCCTATTCTTATGAGAACAAGCAGTTTTTAACCAATATGAATGTGCAGTATGAACTGCTGGAACATTGGTTTCTGAAGTTCAGTGGGGGTCTTAATTACCAGTCTTTTGATGAAAGGTCATTAAAGCCTAATATCATGTATAATCCTTCATCCTATCAGGGACAGTCCAGTGCGAGTTCGCAGTCATATAGAAGTAATCAGGACCGTTTTTCTTTTATATTGGAACCTCAGCTCAGTTGGCAGATGAAGAAAGGAAAGCATGTTCTTGATGTATTGGCAGGGGCGACCTTTCAGGGGGATACAGGCAATCAGGGTTCTATGATCGGGATTGGATTTGAAAGTAATGCCTTCATAGAGAACATAGGAGCGGCAAGGACCAGGATTATTACCGATCAGATTAAAACGGAGTACCGCTATGCTGCTTTCTTTGGAAGGGTGAATTACCAATATGCCGGAAGGTATATCCTGAATGTGACGGGAAGAAGGGATGGAAGCAGCCGCTTTGGTCCCAGCAATAAGTTTGCGAATTTCGGGGCCGTGGGAGCGGCATGGATATTCTCTCAGGAAGGATTTTTGAAAAATAAGAAATGGCTGAGCTTTGGAAAACTTCGTAGCAGCTACGGAACTACCGGAAGTGATAATATTGGAGACTATGGGTATCTGGATACCTATGATCTCTCGGAATACCTCTATAACAATACAGCAGGGCTCAATCCTTCAAGACTGTATAACCCGGATTACAGCTGGGAGAAGACCACCAAATTGGAAGCGGCTTTGGAGCTGGGATTTCTGAAAAACAGGATTAACCTGACTACAGCGTGGTACAGGAACCGTTCTTCGAGTCAGCTGGTGGGATATCAGCTTCCTTCCATAACAGGCTTTCCAAGTGTACTGGCCAATCTGGATGCCGTCGTGGAGAACTCAGGATGGGAGCTGGAACTCTCCGGGAGACCTGTTTCAGGTGGAGCTTTTCAGTGGGAATCAAACGTTAATATAAGTTTTCCAAAGAACAAGCTGGTTTCTTTTCCGGGTCTTGCAGGGTCTACCTATGCCAATACCTATGTTATAGGACAGCCCATCACATCGGTAAAGGTATATCAGTATGAAGGAATTGATCCGGCTACGGGATTATACCGGTTCAAAGACTTTAATGGCGATGGCAAGATCACGGCTCCTGACGACAGGCAGGCTGTGGAGAATATCGGAGTTAGGTATTTTGGAGGCTGGAACAATACCCTTCGCTTTAAGAACTGGAACCTGTCGTTTCTTTTTCAGTTCGTGAAACAGAGAAACTGGAATTATAACAATATCATGCCTATACCGGGAACCATGAATAGCCAGCCTCAGGAGGTACTGGATGTATGGTCTGCTGAGAATCCCGGGGGAAGCTATATGCCTTATTCTTCAGGCAGTAATGGGATCAAGAATCAGCTCCATGTGTTTTTTATGAACAGTACGGCAGCGGTGTCCGATGCGTCATTTATCCGCCTTAAGAACCTGGAGCTGGGCTATCAGGTTCCGGTGAAAGGAACCTTTAAAAGTGTGAAAGTTTATTTTCAGGGACAGAACCTGCTGACCTTTACCAAATACTTCGGGCCTGATCCTGAGTTCAGGAATATCGGGTTCCTGCCGCCTTTAAAAACTTATTCCATGGGGGTGCTGATCACCCTGTAAATCTAAATGCTAAAAAAAAATAATAATGAAAAATTCTAAAATCAATATAAATCAATATCGTAAGGCGATAGTGTTCTGGAGGAACATGGGAATGATTCTGCTGTTTTGTATCCTTGCTTTCTCCTGTGAAAAGATGCTGGAAGTGGAAACGCCTTCCAATCAGATCGGAAAAGATAAGGTCTTTACAGATGTTCAGACCGCTAATGCAGCGCTGGCTGGGTTGTATGCAGGCTTAAGGGATAATTCTCCATTGTCAGGGGAGTCACTGGGACCTTTTCTGGGAGTCTATACCGATGATCTGGACTTTTATGCCATAACCGATACCAATGGAGTATTGGCGCTGTATCACAACCAGCAGACCGATACCAATTCTACGGTGTATTCGGTCTGGTCAACCGCATACCAGCATATCTATGCTGCCAATGCCATCATAGAAGGAATCAGAGCATCAGCCTTGCCGGGTAATGAAAAGAACAGGATAGAAGGGGAAGCTCTTCTGGCCCGAAGCATGCTTCTGTTTTATCTTCAGCAGGTCTTTGGACCCGTTCCTTACCCGGTAACGACAGATTATAAGGTTAACCAGTCTTTGTCAAGGGTAGAATCCGGGGAGGTGCTGTCAAGGCTGGAAACGGATCTTTCTTACTGTGCAGGGTTGCTCCCGGATCAGTATAGGGATGCGGAAAGGGTATATCCCAACCGGAAGGCAGCAGAGCTGATGCTGGCCAAAGTGTATATGGTAAGGCAGAAGTGGGCAGAGGCAGAGCAGGTGCTTAAGACCATTTCGGGAAGTCCGCTGTACAGTTTTCAGAATGACCTGTCGAAGGTGTTTCAAAAGGATTCAAAGCATATTATATGGCAGCTAAAGCCCGCGAATCCCGGTGATCCTGTGAAAGAAGCGATGGTGTACTACTTTTCAGGGGCAGCGCCTACAGGGTATGCGTTATCTGAAAGCCTCGTGAATTCATTTGAAGCAGGAGACCTTAGAAAACAGCTGTGGATGGCTGCGGTAACCGTGGGAGGGAATACGTGGTACAGAGCGGATAAGTATAAAAATATCACCATCAATGATACTGAAGATTCTATCGTCTTCCGTCTGGAAGAAGTATATTTACTGCTGGCAGAAGCGCTTGCTCAGCAGAATAAGATTGGGGAAGCATTGCAGTATATCAATCCGGTGAGACAGCGGGCAGGAATGAGTGCTTTAACATCAGTTCCAAAAGAGGTTTTGCTGAGTGAAATCCTCTTGGAAAACAGAAGGGAGTTCTTTACCGAAATGGGGCACCGCTTTCTGGACTTAAAACGCAATAACAGGCTCTCTGATGTACAGGCGGTAAAGCCCAACTGGAAAACTTTTCATAGTGTATGGCCCATTCCTCAGAAAGATATCCTCCTTAATCCTAACCTTAATCCGCAGAATAATGGCTATTAACATCAATAAACTGATTATTCTCTTACTTATTCTGCTGGGAATGGTCTGTTATGGACAGGCCCTTAGGGATTCATTGAAAGATGAAGGTTCTCAGTATTACAACATTGCCGTTAATAAAGTGTCGGATGACAGCAAATGGATCGTAGCCACAAAAGTGTACAGGAATAATTATGATACCGCAGTGGTACTGGCTGCAGGAAGATCAGGAGTAAAATCACTGGTTGGAACGCTGACCAACAAATACCAGTACTCTTTTGTAAAAGGCAATCAGCTGCTGGCATTGGGGCAGGGAAAAGCCCTGTTATGGAATCTTGCTACAGGAATGCAGAAAGAAGTGAAAACAGGCCGGGAGGGCAGTGATTCAGGAAGTATTATACAGAGCGGGATCATGGAGAAAGGACAGAAATATTTTGTGCAGACCAGTGACAGTATTCTCCATATCTACAATGCAAAATCTGAACTGCTGGAAAGAGTAGAGCGGGTGCAGTATTTCAGATTGAGTGGTTCAGTATCTGCATTGTATATTGTGAAAAAAGAAGGCCGGGAAAACCAGCTCGTAAGGTTTTCCGGTGATAAAGTGGAAAGAGTATATTCTGCATCCGGTATGATACGGAGCATGGAGGAAACACCTTCAGGAAAATTGATGATTCTTAAGGAAGAAGTGTCAAGTGGCGGTAATGCTGGTACAGAAAGTAAGTCTCAGAAAATTGTTTTTGTGGATACAGCGAACTTAGAGCTGCTGTATCCGGATATCGGAGAAATAAAGCAGGAGGAATACCTGCGGTTTACGGAAATACAGAAAGGAAAAGCGGTTATGATTACGGGAATGACGCATATTGCGGCAGAAAAAGGAACGGTGGATATCTGGTATGGAAATGACGGGAATCTGGAGGCTAAGCAGGAAGGTTCTTTTGTAAAAAGATATTGGATATGGAAAAAAGAAGAAACGGAGGTGATCAGGGTTCCCTCTGACCGTTTTTCAACGGTAGCAAGCCTGAATAACCCGGATTACTTTCTGATGTTTAACAGGGATGAACTTCAGAATTATTCCACCCTGTTTCCTCTGATTCATGGCTGGCTTTTTAATATGAAAAGGAATACGTATGAAGATCTGGGCATCATGCAGGCGGAGGTTTCAGTATCAGATCAAGGAAATCATTTTGTGTATAAAAATAAGCAAGGAATATGGATCTTGTTGGATACAGATACCTTAAATAGAGTGGTTCTTGAAAAAGAGGACCTGACAAAAGCGTATTTCAGTCCGGATGGCAAAACAATTTATTTTGAAAGCAGCAGTGATCTTTGGAGATATGAAATCAATAAAGGGAAGTTTACGGCACTTACTATCGATAAGGAAAATGAAGTAAGGGTGGTCACTAAAGATGAAACGGATTTATATCCTGAAACAGGTTATAGTTTCAGAAGAAGCATACTGGATGTAAATGCTCCGGTGCTTTTGTCAGTAACCCGGAAAGGAACCATAGAGAAGACTTTTTTGAAATGGTATAAGGGTCGTGTAGGAACACTCATGGTTTCTTCAGGCTCTAATATCACGTGGTATAAGACGGATGAAATGTTAAATAAAGCCATATATTTGGAAGAAAGCCTTCATAAGCCGCCCGGGATTGTTTATAAAGAGATCGGACATCCAAAAGGGGATGTTATCTTTCAGAGTAATCCACAGGATAAAACATCTGCTTTGATTAGGATGGAGACCATTAGTTTTAAAAATAAAGAGGAGATATCTTTAAAAGGGATTCTGTATTATCCGATTGGATACACAGAAGGGAAAAAATATCCGATGGTGGTACATATTTATGAAGTGCAAAGCAGAAATCCTAACCAGTATTTGTCACCACTCAATAATTTTCCGGTAGGGTTTTCTATTAAGAAGCTTCTGGAAGATGGATATTTTGTGTATCTGCCGGATATTGTAAACGGAGCATCCGGGGTAGGACTCTCAGCACTCGACTGTGTGGAAAGTTCTCTTGATGCTTTAGAGAATTATCCGGGTGTTGATCTTGGGAATGTAGGATTGATAGGGCATTCTTTTGGAGGCTACCGGACGAACTTTATAGCAGGACATTCCCACCGTTTTAAGACCTATATTTCCGGAGCTGGAGCCAGTGATCTGACCAGAATGTATTTTTCCTATAATGAAACATCATCGACTCCTTTTTACTGGCAGTTTGAAGAGGGACAGTATAATATGCATGCTTCTTTTGCAGAAAATAAGAAGCTGTATATGGATAATAATCCGATTGATAATGTACATCTTGTGAGTGCCCCGATGCTTTTATGGACCGGGATGGAGGATAAAAGGATTGTATGGGATCAGACGATTGAATTGTATATAGGATTGAAAAGAAATAAAAAGGATGTCGTGGCATTGCTTTATCCGGGAGAAGGACATGTTTTTACAACTGGTTCCTTGGCAGAGAAAGATTTGGAAATTAGGATACGGGAGTGGTGGGATTATTTTCTGAAAGGGAAGAAGGAGATTCCATGGATAGAGAAACAAATGAAAAAGGTATACAGTTTTAAGAATTACTAATTGGTAAATAAAACTAAAAGCTTCAGAATATTCTGAAGCTTTTAACATGATAAGTGCTGTTACGTGATTATATAATTCTAATGCAGATACTGTAAAACATCTTTTTTTTCTAAAGTGAATGTTTGATGAGATCCATTCTCTATGGTAATAGACTGATTTTGGTCAAGGAGTTCCTTTATTTTACAAAAGGTGTCGCCTGAGGCCTTTGTAACATCAGTGTTGTTGATTTTAATAATTTTATCCGTTAGTTTTATCTCTGATAATTGAGGAACTTCCAGTTTGTTAACAATAACAATGCTGTTGTCAACAGGAGCTAATGCGATTCCGAAACTTTGATATTGCGGCTTTTTTCCTTCATTGGCAAGAAGAATTTTTTTGCTGATAAAATCAAGGTCTACCAAGTAGTTTTCAATAAATTTTGTACCAATGAGATTAGGAGAATCTGAACTGCTGTCAATAATTTGAGGACCAAGTTGGGTATTATTAAGCTGGACTTCCATTAGATCAACCTGTCTTTGCCCTTTTACAATACTATTTAAGGATTGTGATAAGAGTCCTTCAAAAGTTAGAAAGTCTTTATCTTTTATTTTATCATACACCTTTTGATTCACTGTAAAGCCCATTCCTGAGCCGGTATCAAAAATGAATTCTATATTTTGATTTCTTATTTTAGCATTAAGTTTGGGAACACCCGTGAAACTTTCTTCAGAAAAAGAGATTGCTGCAACAGTACCAGATTGTTCCTGAGGTTTATCAAAGACTGTAATAGTCTTTGCCTTAAAGTCTATTCGCCAAACCTTATCCTTCATCATATTGGCACCAAAAATTCCACTGATCTTTTTGCATGCCCTGCCGCTCATCCAGCTGATGTCAGCAAATGAAAAATTGATGTTTTTCATTTTCAGATCTGCTATTTGGATATAATCTGTTGAGAAAACCTCCATCTTAGACTTTGCGTTATTTGCATCTACGCCTTCGAAAACAGTTGTACTTTTTTTTTCATTCAGCTGGTTTTTTAGCTCTGCTGAAATGATGGTAAAAGCTCCCGAATCAAAAATAAAGCTATGTCTATTATTTTTAATACTCACATCAACAACAATTTTTCCATCGATAAGCTCAAAAGGTATGGTCGTAGCGTTAAAAAAGAAAGGGGTTAGTGTTAATAGTAATATAAATAAATGTGATTTAATATTTTTCATTTTCTTATTTATCGGGGTGTCAGGCAAATATAATTAAAAAAATAAATAAAGGCTGCCATATGGGGGCAGCCTTATTGTTCATAAGCCTTGGTAAATTACCAGGTCCACTTGATACCTACTGAACCTGTAACAGTAGTCGAACCGGTTTGTGGATTCGTTGTTGTACTTACATTGGTTGAAAGTTCTTTCTTTTTCTTTCCTCTTGCAGCAAAAGCTGAAGGAGGCGTTGTATCCTGCATCTCAACAGGTATTTGTCCTAAGAATCCGATTGCCAGGCTGAATCCTGTTACTCTGATATCGACTAATTCTACTTCTTTTAAATACAACAGCTGTTCATCAGACATTTCAAAGCTTTCTGAAATGAATTCAACCGGATTGCTTGATACATATTCAGCAATTTTTAATCTCTCTTCAAGAGTTAATGTACTCAGTTCTTTTTGTTTTGCTTGCACTCCTTCAGGAGTAAATGGGAATTTGTTCATAATGATTTGGTTAGGTTAATTGGTTAATACTTAGTAAAGACTGGAAGAGCTCTTATCCTTTTTCTTACTGAAACAAAGATAGTTTCGCATAGCGACAGAACTCGTCGTGTTAAAAATTAAATGAAAAAAATTAGTTTTTTTTTGATAAAGGCTGTCATGCAGACAGCCTTTATTACAATAACAGTCATAGATTACCAAGACCACTTGATACCTACAGAACCTGTAACAGTAGTAGTACCAGTCTGCGGATTGGTTGTTGTACTTACGTTAGCTGAAAGTTCCTTCTTTTTCTTTCCTCTTGCAGCGAAAGCTGAAGGAGGTGTTGTATCCTGCATTTCAACAGGAATCTGTCCTAAGAATCCAATAGCAAGGCTGAATCCTGTTACTCTGATATCGACCAGTTCAAGTTCTTTTAAATATACCTGCTGCTCGTCAGACATCTCAAAGTTTTCAGAAATGAATTCAATAGGATTGCTTGCTACATATTCAGCAATTTTTAATCTCTCTTCAAGAGTTAATGTACTCAGTTCTTCTTGTTTTGCTTGTACTCCTTCAGGAGTAAATGGGAATTTGTTCATAATGATTTGGTTAGGTTAATTGGTTAATAATTTAAGTAAAGTTTGGAAGAGCTCTTATCCTTTTTCTTACTGATACAAAGATAGTTTCGTGTAGCGACAGAACTCGTCGTGTTAAAAATTAAATGAAGAAAATTTCATCTTTTTTTAAAAAAACTATCAACACGGCAGTACCGTAAAGTGGAAAGTGGAGAAAGAACATAGCGTAGATCATCGGTTGGGATTAGCAGCTATTCACTAAAAAAATTACCATACAATTCAGAAATAAAACCGCTGTTAAATGAAATGTGGCTGAATTATATTGTGATTCAGGCTTCTCAAAGTAATCCTAAATAATAAAAAGGATGCCTGTGGCATCCTCTTTTGTTAATTGATAGGGTTTACGGTAAAATTTCAAACAAATCTCCGAAGCACTGTGAGCCGCTCATTCTTTTTAAGTTGTGAGGGCCTGTGGCATCTGTGTACGTGCAGAGTACTCCTGTGTTAACTGTTTCACAGTTTTTAACGGCTACACAGGTAGGTTCTCCGAAATTGCCTACTCTGTATCCAATAGTAATCACTTTGGATGAACTTTCGATGGTTGATGCTAATGCACCTCCTGTGCCCATAATCACCAGGGCGGCAGGAATAAGAAACTTTTTCATAATAATTGAAGTTTTTGGTTAATGATTGCTTACTCTTTGTTCAGGTTTTCAGCTTCCCCTGCTGTAAAATATTTTACATTAGATGTTCGGTATCGGTAGCGGATCAGTTTTCTGCCGGCTATAGCATAGAGGTACTGATCGGTGACCATAATCTGAGAAACGGGTTTGTTATCAATACGATCTAAATAAAAGCTTCCGGTATATTCCTGTTTGTCCGTCCTGTAGATGTCAACAATCGTAGAGCTTTTCCAACGGTCTTTGCTTTCGTGTTTTCCCATGAGATGGGATTGATTAAAAAGGAAAGGACCATTAGCCGCTAAGGCAGCGTTAACCTTTTGAGGGCGGGATTTTAATTTTGTACTGCCATCCGCCAGAGTAACGGGCTCAACCTGCGCCCTTGAAATGGTATCAATGGTTTTGAATTTCTTGAGCTGAAGCTGGTCATTCATTACCAGGAATTGATTTCTGTAGGCATACATGTAGGTGATACGTTGGCTTTTTAAGTCAGTAACCAATTGGCCGTCCGCATCAAATATTCCATCAATCTGCTTTTCCAGCAACTGGTCATGTAAGGTAAATTTCGGATGACTATTGAGAGAAAGCAATCCTAATTCATATTCTCCAGTCTTACTGCTGCGTATTCTTACTGCGAAGGTTGAAGAATCAATAACGACAAGCTGATTAAAGTACACTTCGTTATAGCTGATGGTCCGGGCTGCCGGTCCTGTTAGTTTTCCTTTATAAATAACAGGAACACTTCCGTCATAGAGATAATAATCTGAATCTTTTACCCTTAATTGCAGGTTAGTGTAGGTGTGATCTGTCTGATCGGGATAGATATGCATGGTTTGTAATGCGTTAAAAAGATTATCCGTGGATGTCAGAGCCAAAGGGGTTGATTTGTTTCCCAGAAATACATTGAGTGTGTTATTTCCGGCAAAGTAATAATGTTCATTGTCAAGCTGTAATACTTTATCTTCAATCAGCGGATGGATAAGAAAACGACGGGTAAAATTATTTTCCTTTTTTATGGTGTATTCTGAACTGATATAAAGCAGAATGACTACAAAAGAGCTTGTCAGGATAGTCGCGCATAGTATTATATAAGCTTTATATCTGTTTTTTTGCTGGTTATGATAGATACAGATCAACGCAATAACTGCCAGGAGTACACATACAAGATTGAAAAAAAGATGCTCATCCCAGTCCATTTTTTCCAGAATACCCCCGCATGAACACGGAACAGACTCACTATAATGCAGGATCATATAGATATAAGCGGTGAAACTGGTCATTATCCCCAGAGAAAAGAATAAACCTGCAGGTCTTAAACGTGGAATCAGCAGCAGAATAACGATCAGTAATTCAATACTTATTACAGCGTAAGATAGCACTCCGGCATAAGCTGTCAGAATAGGAGACTGGGCAATCTGAACCTGAAAATTTTCAAAATCAAGAATCTTGCTTACCGATGCGTACATAAACAGCAGTACAAAAAAGTAAGCAGTTAATGTCGGTAGTTGTTCAACGAGCTTTCTCATGGTATTTTATTAGCATTGGTATAAAAGAATCCATACAACTTTTTGTCCGCAATATTCCGGCATTGTTGATTTCTCAGCAATAATGATTGTTGTGGTGAAAGTCCCCTTGTTTTTCCATAGCCCGCTGACCGGACACTTTTGTCCTGATCTTATTGTCAGGATTGGAATTGATGTATCATTCATTTCAATGGTTATTGGTTTGTAGGTTTCCAATGGTCGCGATCTTTAGGAGGATCGCTTTCCATATATTGTGTGCTGTCTGATTTTGCAGAAAGACTATTAATATTGAGATTATTCTCCTGAGGACCTTCGGCTGATACAGATTGATCCGGATGACAGGCATGCAGGATTATAGTGATGATAATTCCTGATGAAATGTAAATTAAGGTTTTCATAATCTGGGATTTAAAAATTAGTGATCCCGGCCGGTTTTTATTAGAATTCTGAGAACGAATTTAGAACATCGACGGACTGAAAAAAATGATGTTTGGACTTGATTTATAAATTATTGAGGTATGTTTTGTAAATTAAATCAAAATATAATATTGATTTAATGTTTTGGAAATCAATTTGTTGTGTTTTATTTTGATGATTGTTAAATTCCCTTTCTGTTGAAATAATTTTATTCCTGTTTCAATTTGTGTACTTTTGAATAATAATCATTGTATTTCAAAAATTTGTGATGAAAACTTTTTCTGTTTTGAAAAAAGCAATATTTTTTTTTGTATTTATTAGCATTTTAACGGATGGTCAGAAGTTTTCAGACTACAGGGCACGTTATGATAACTTTGATGAAAATGATGCCCGTGCACTGGAATTTGTTAATCCCTATATTAAAGAAGCTGGAAAAACAAATAACTACAAAGAATTATCACAGGCTTACAGGGATGCAGTCTACTTTAGCAAAGACAGAAAACTTGTTTACGCCGATAGTACGATATGGGCTGCATTATTGTCAAAGGATTCTCAAACAATCGGAAATGCCTATCTCACTAAGGGCAGTATATATTATTTCACGTTACGTAAATATCAGAAAGCCTTAGATGAATATCTAAAGGCCTGGAAATATCTAAAAAATTCTGATAATTCTTATCTCTACTACAAAAATCTCTATCATATAGGAGTGGTTAAAAGCTATCTGGGATATTACGAGGAAGCCCTTAATATCTTCTTACAATGCAGCAGATATTATAATAAACCCCATACTTCGGAAACACTTCCCAATCTTCGATATAACAGAAAGAAGGGCTACCTGAACAGCCTTAATCAGATGGGCATTTGTCTTGTCCTGCTTGGCAGGTATCAGGAAGCAGCAGTGCTTACAGAACAGGGTCTGGAGCAATCATCAAATGATAAAGATTTTGATCTGGAAAGGAGCTATTTTTATAAACTTAAAGCAGTGCTGGGTTATCTTAATAATAAGGATAAAGAGGCGTTGTCGGATTTTGATACTGCTATAGGAGCTATTGAAAAGATAAATGACTTTACGAATGCCTCAGTTATTTACTTTTTGAAAGGTAAAATTCTGTTAAGAAATAAAAAAGACGATGAAGGAATAGGTTTCCTTAAAAAAGTGGATTCTGTATTTCAGCAAAATAATTTTGTTTTACCAGCGACCAGAGAAACATATGAGCTGCTTATTGATTATTACAGAAATAAGAAAGATCATAAACAAGAACTTTACTATACTAGACAATTATTAAAGTTTGATAAAATATTATCTGCAGATTTTAAGTATCTCTCAACCAGGATTCATAAAGAATATGATACACAAGATCTGATGGAGTCAAAGAAAAAATTGGAAAATACCTCGTACTACGTTTATACCATAGCACTGCTTTCGTTCATCAGTGTTTTAGTGTTTTCTGTAGCAGGTTATTACAGAACAAGGAAAAAAAATAAAAAGGAAAAGGAGTATGTTCAACCAGATGAGGATGATCCTAAGCAGAGCAGTAGTGTCAAGACTTCCAGACTGCCTGAACATTTGGTGGAAGACATTCTAAGTAAGCTGCAGCAAATGGAAGAGAAAAATTTTTATCTTGAAAAGGGACTGACACAAAACCAGCTGGCCAAGAAACTGAAGACCAATACAGCATATTTATCTGCCATTATCAATGAGCATAAAGGCTGCAATTTTAATGCTTATATTAACCGCTTAAGAATTATATATGCAAAAGAAAGGCTTATTAACGATTCTCTATGGCGAAAATATGCGGTCGATGACCTGTCTAAAGAATGTGGTTTTTCCAACAGATCAAAATTTTCTAAATTGTTTCATGAAATGACTTCAATGAGCCCTGTTGAGTTTATCCAGAATATTGAGAATAGCAAAAATAATGATGGTACTGTTTAGGATTGATGAAAAGATGATTTGATTAATTTTTGTACTTTTTAAATAAAAATATGGAAATACAGCTGTTTTTTAAAAAGTGCAAAGAATTACAAAGAGAACTGGACAAAAAATTAGAGATGATTGATTCTACTCATAGTGAAGATAGGATAGGAGCCTGCGAAAAATCTTTGATGGAAATTGATACAGCCATAAGACTCATCAAATCAATGGTAGCCAGACTTGAATTTTCATCCGTAGCAGATGAAATTTACTTTTTTAAAGAACTCAAGCCGCTTTTTATTTCGCGCTTTATTTATTATTCAAATTTATTAGCTATTGAGGCGGCCAAACCGAATGCAGGACAAGTGAGTCTTAAAGAATATTATAATTGTGAATTGCAATTAATTAAAGATTTTTATCAGCAGCATATTGACTTTTATGAATATTACAGAAGGAAAGCAGCATTTCTGGACCAGAAATATTTTGTCAGGAATCAATTTGATCTCAAAACAAAACTTCAATCTGGGCTGTATAATTATGATGAAAAGTTTGCCACATCTCACGATCACCTAGTTGCCCAGATTCTTGCCAACGATCTTTTAGAGAAATATCTTTTACAATCGATCAGCCAAACAGAAGGATACATTTTTGAAAAAGTCACTGACAGGTCTCCCCTGAACTGGTCGGCTTCAAAGTCAGGATTGGTTGAACTTCTCTACGCACTTCATCAAACCTGCTGTTTCAACGGCGGAAATATTGAATTCAGTGAGGTAATACGTTTTACCGAAAAATCACTGAATGTTAATTTAGGGAACTTTTATAAGACCCTCCATGAAATTAAAAGCAGAAAAATTAACAGGACTAAGTTTCTTCAGCTTTTAAACGACAATCTTAATCAGTTTTTTGCAGATTGTGATCAATGAAGTGAACTTATGTTTTTTTTGCGGATAATCTTTCGGTAGTTATGACAGTCTACCGAAAGAATTTCCCAGTAAAGTGTAAACTTTGCTTTACTCTTAAAATAAATATCATGAACATTGACAGAACAGAATTTATGGCATGGATGGAGCGTATTATGACCCGATTTGATATTCTTGGCGAAAAATTAAGTCGAAAGCAAAATGATTTAAACAGTATTGACGGAGAACAGTTACTGGACAATCAGGATGTTTTGCAATTACTTAAGATCAGTGCCAGATCATTGCAACGTTACCGCTCAGATAAAAGGCTGCCATATTATACAATAAGCGGAAAGTTGTATTATAAACTTTCTGATGTTCATCAGCTGATAAGAGATAGTTTTCGCCGGATTGAATGAAGAATATCGCAGATAGGCATCTTACAGTTATGAAATAAATAAGCCAATTAACTTTATTGGTTTAGATGGAGAGGTGTTAAGTCCGGGTTTGAAAGATAATTGGGATGGTGCATATACCCGTGTGACTGCCAAAAATGATGTTGATATAGAGTTATATTGTCGGGGAAAAAAGAAACGAGGATATGAACACAAAATTATTCATGCTATAATTTAAATTGATGTCTTATACATTTACATCCTGAGCAATGAAATCAAACCGATAAGGCAATGATATTCAATCCAATAAAGCAATCTCTATATGAAAACATTGATTCTGATTCTCAACTACGATTCTTGTAGATCAAGAAGTATAATCAAAAGTTATCCTGGATTATTCGAAGCTGTTAGGGAAAGTAAAAATTAGATTTAGCCCCTTGGCCCGAGATCTAGGGTGCTGTTAGCAAGTATAGACTTTCAATCACGACCAACCAGTATTTTTTAGTTACTTCACGTTGACTTTCATTTTTTAAATTATCAACATGAATCGAAATTGTAGTCTTATCCTTATCTTTAGTTGGAATAAACCTGACCTGCAAATGGGCCCTTTCTTCAAAATCTTTATGCTTCCATGTAGTTCGGATGTGTGAATATTCTTTAAAAGTCGAAAAGTTCTGATCAACCCCCTCAGCCCAGTAGCCTAAGCCCCTGTCTGAAAAAAAGGTTTCCCAAAGTGTTTCCACGTTCGTTGGCATAGTTTTTCTGATTCCAAACTGCCAGCCGGCATCTTTCGTTAGTCCAATGTTTTTTGCCATGTTTAATTTTCTTAGTGTAATAAAGTTCGTATTCGAACTTAATGATTTTTTTCAATTGAAGCAAAAGTTCTTACCGGAAATGTCCCGACACCTTTAAATTTTGGTGGAGCGGCGGTGAAGGAAAAAACTCTTAGCCGGCAATTTATGTAAATTACAAAGATGTTAGACAATCAAAATCCCTGTACCCAGTAGCTCTGTGTGAACTGGTCTTGTTCTGTTAGCCTTGTCATCTATATCCCAGCCAGTCTGTATTAGCACAGTCTTATTTCTGATTTCTCTATTTTTAAGATGATCTTCCATGATTTTCCAAATACCTGTAATGGTATATGGATATAACATTTCCTTATCCTCGAAGTTTTTCTTACTTGGATTTGATGATAAATAGATAATTCAGGATGCACACAGTAGCAGGATTGCCGGAATTGATGATGTGGATTGCGTTTCGCCGGGGACTATACAGAGATATCTGCCAATTAAGAGACCCTTTAAAATCAAACATCTAAATCACTCTTAGTTAAATTGTAAGTTTTGGCTACAACAAAGCTATTTTTGGCTACATTTTGCGATATAAGAACCCCGAACTTTGCTTCATAAATAATATTAGAAATGAAAGTATTTGTTACAGGCGCTACAGGTTTCATAGGAACAGCTGTAGTACAAGAATTATTAGGAGCTGGTCACAAGGCTCTTGGGCTTGCAAGGTCGGAAGAATCTGCAAAGAAGTTAATTGAAGCAGGAGCAGAGGTCCACCAAGGTGACCTTACTGATTTTGAACGTCTGAAATCTGGGGCTAATGCAGCTGATGCAGTTATACACTTAGGATTTGTACATGATTTTGGGCGGTTTGAGGAAATGTGTGAATTGGATAGGGATGTAATCGGCGCCATGGGAGATGCTCTGGTCGGTACGGACAAGCCCTTTCTCATCACTTCCGGCACTGCACTTTTTTCAAAAGATGGCATCACAACTGAGAAAGACCGCAACGTCAATCACCCACATCCTAGGATTGCAACTGAAAATGCCGCGGACGATCAGGTTGCAAAAGGTGTGCGTGTCGCCGTGATTAGATTATCGCCATCGGTGCATGGTGAAGGAGATCAGATCGGCTTTGTTCCGCTATTTATCAAAATAGCCAAAGAAAAAGGTGTCTCTGCGGTTATTGAGGGCGGAAATAACCATTGGCCAGCTGTGCATCGACTGGATGCGGCAGGGCTCTACCGATTGGCGCTGGAAAAACCATTTGAAAATGGAACCAGATATCATGCAGTATCCGAAGAAGGAATTGAGCTCAAGACAGTAGCCGCTGAAATTGCGGATCGTTTAAATATTCCTTTTACCTCGCTGAATTCTCAGGAAGCTGAGCAGCATTTTTCCTGGTTTACGCATTTTGCAGAGCTGGATAACCCCACTTCAAGTGAATGGACAAGGAATGCGCTGGGATGGAATCCTGTACATCCAACTTTATTGGAAGATTTAAAAGGTTCGTATTATTTTTCGGAACTCCGATAATCTGTATTTTTGTTTTATCTATTTTAATATAAAAGCACATAATTCCATGTCCGATAAGCCTGTTCGAATTAAGACCATTTCAGACTTCCACAAACTACGTGGTCTGCCGGGGCCGAAGCACCCGCTTATTAGTGTGATCAATTTTGAAGATATGACCGAGCATACAAAAGTCGGAAAACAGAGCCTTCTGTTTGATTTTTATATGATCTCGCTAAAACGTGATATGGAGCACAAGTACAGGTATGGGCAGAATGATTATGATTTTGATGAAGGAGTGATGTTTTTCATGGCCCCACATCAGATTTTAAGTGTGATACGTGAAGAACAAGGAAGAAATCCTTCCGGATGGATGCTAATGATCCATCCGGACTTTCTCTGGAATACGGCACTTTCCACTTCCATCAAAAGATATGAATTTTTTGATTATTCTGTTAATGAAGCGCTGTTCCTATCAGAAGATGAGGAACTGAAAATGAAGCAGATCATTGAAAATATCAAACAGGAATATCAGAGCAATATAGACCAGTTCAGCCAACACATTATTATTTCTCAATTGGAAACTCTATTTAATTATTCCCAACGTTTTTATCAGCGCCAGTTTATAACACGTAAGAAAGTCATTCATCAGTTTTTGGAGAGGTTGGAAAATTTTCTTTCGGATTATTTTGAAGGAAAAAATATAATAGAGCATGGCTTGCCTACGGTGCAGCTGCTTTCCGAAAAGCTAAATATATCACCCCAATACATGCGTGCAATGCTCAAATCGTTGACCGGACAAACCACGCAGCAAATCATCCATGAAAAGTTAATCGAAAAAGCCAAAGAGAGACTTTCCACAACTGAACTTACCATAAGCGAGATCGCCTATGAACTGGGCTTTGAACACCCACAGTCATTCAATAAACTGTTTAAAGCGAAAACTAATATTTCACCGTTAGAGTTCAGGAATTCATTCAATTAAGGAAGTGGTAGCGACTTCATCAAATAGTGTGCTGAATAAATTACGGCTGATATAATGGACAATATCATTGGCTCATTACATTATTAAATAACGTAAAAAATATAAAAGGGGCCCAAGCCGGAATTGAACAGGTTTTTATGTTGATGGCCATGGGTGTCGTGCGGTTTACGGAGACAGTGAAGAAGCCAGACCAAGCGTGGAGACATAACAACTTCAAACTTTTCAGAGTAAGATGAAAGGTTTGAAGATATGGAGATGCTAATGAACTTAGAATTACTTAAATTACACTACCTGTAGCTGTTAAATCGTATATGTATCCTTAATTAAGTATGATGTTTACAAATTATTGCGCTAGGAAAGCATTGATTTTGTGTTTGAAATTTGTTATAAAGTAGAAGATGTTTATTAAAATTAAAGTACTTAGATTTCTGCATATGTATTATTTATTTAGTGACAGCCTCTTCTTTATAAGTATATACGTTATAGGGAAAGAGATTTTTCGCTAGTACTTTTGAAACTAAACTGCTAATTAGTAATGGTAGCAGCAAAACATATCCACTGGGAACAAGACTTGAAATAATAAATATTGCTGTAAAAGGTGCATGGATTGCAGCAGAAAGCATTGCCGCCGCACCAAAAAGTGCAAAATTAATAGTCACAAGTTGAGTTCCGAGATAATGGTTACAAAGCTGAGCAAACAAAACACCTAATATTGCACCTGTTACGATACTAGGCGCAAAGACACCACCGTCACCACCAGCTCCTAATGTAAGTGAGGCTGCAAGGGGTTTTAACAGAACGAGCAGGATCAGCGGAAAGAAGTATAATAGATCAATAGATTTATCTAAACTATTTCTTAAAATTTCTTCAAGACCATGATAACTGTCACCATAGAGTGCTGGCAAGAAAAATATAAAAACTCCTACCGTTATTGCTCCAATATTAACTCGGATAAAGTTGTTTTTTATCTCTGCAAAATAAGATTTTGCATAGATAACAATCTTAGTAAAATAAAGTGCCAAAACTCCTCCTATCAATCCTAAAATAATCACAAAAGGAATTGCCTGCCACCGCCATTCTTTTACTGCAAAAGTAAAGAGGGGAGTGGAATCAAAATAATAAACAATAATTGATGCAATGAACATCGAAGTTAATGCACTAAGTAGTAAAGTCCTGCTGTATCTTCGTGCAATGACCTCAAATGCGAAAAACAAACCACCCAACGAACTTCCAAATAGCAGAGTTACGCCAGCAATAGCCCCTGCACATATCAATTCGGTTTTGTAAGCTCCTGCAGGTTGTAATCTCTTATAAGCTTGGTTACCTACTGTAGCGGTTGCAACAACGGTTGAGACTTCAACTCCCGTTGATCCGCCAAAAGCAACAGTTAAGAAGCCATTAATGTAGTGTGAAGGAATTTTAAAAAAGGGCAGGTGATCTTTCCTTGTTTCCAATGTCGTATAGATTTCTTTTATTCCCTTATTCTTTCTGCTTTGAAAAGCATATTTTCTCAGGAAATATATCAACGTAATACCAATACTTGGTGCGATAATATAAAATCTCGGATCAAAGCCGGAAATTTTTTCAGATAATTTTTCCTGTACATAAGCAGTACTATGCTTTAAGCTATAAGCCAGTACACAACAAATTATACTGACCAAAATTGAACAAGCAATCAATTTTAGATAACTATATCGAACTACTTTTTTTCTGTATATCGAAGTGCTTTCCATAATAATAAACATTAAACAACTGCAAAGGTAAGTGATATTTCTTTTGAATTTTTCTTTTTGCGCCCAAGTGCAGGGGAAGTAGTAGATAATTCTTATATGTCTAACAGAGTGTTTCATTAGGATGTCTAAAAAGAAACAATTTTACCCTCAATTTATAGCAAGCAAATAAAAATCGATGGTAACAGAATCGGATTGCAGGCGTATGTTATCCTCATGTTCATAATTTATAATAAGAAGATCCTCATTCTTAGGCTTGGTAACATTAAGACTAGGATGCAAATTAATGAACCAAATAAAAACAAAACCTCTCAATAGGAGAGGTCGCATGATTAAGTAGTCGGCTTTCATAACAGACTTTAATCAAATATAATAAAATTTCTTGCAAAAACACAAAAAAGATTTTATATCATTTAATAGTGAATAAATTATTGTATTTAATTTATTAGTGGAAAGAAATATATAGATATTTCCGCCCCTTTAGAAGGTTTTTGCTAAAAAAATAAACCCACCTCTCTTAGCCTGGGAGCTTTTTATGAGCCAAGTCATAAATCAATTGGAAGAGAGTTATTACATTTGTATTGTTAATAAATAAATTTTAACATAAGTTTTTATACCTCCTGCTATCCGGGAGGTTTTTATTTATTTAATAAATCCATACCGTAAATTTGATCGTATATTAAAATACAACTCATTAGTTGAGTTTTCATGGTTATTAGTTTTATCCTCGGAGAGATCCGGGGATTTTTTGTTGATATGAAACTTCTTGCAATTTAGGCTATTTGTAAGCTAATTTTTTATTTCACACCACAAAAACGTTATTTTCATTAAATAGTGAAGATTTTGGTATGTGCCTTGTTAGTGTTAATGCAGATTTTGAAACAAAAGACATAGGACACCACATCATTTATCTATACTTAATCACACACTTTAAACTTCATTTTTTAATGGAGTTTTTTTATTTTTGTGAGTATTGTGGATTATTTATGAACTAATAAATCTGTAGTTGACTCTCATTTTTAGAGGTATATATTTAAGTGTTCGATTACTTCAATATTCGGATGAAGATATATTCAACCTCCTAATGTCCCGGAAGATTTTTTTATTTTATTACTTTTGGTGGTTTACTTTTTAATACGTAAAGTTCCGTAGTATAAAGGGTTTTGCTTTGTTGAACTAAAATTGATGTGGATATGTTCTAAATAATCAATATATCCACGTCAGTGAAAGGAATGAATTAGGAGGAATTGTCTGGTAAGAAATCCATCCTCCTAAGCATAAATGATTGGTGAGTTTGAAGGCAAAAAGCAGCATTTTGAGATATGTACTTTTTGACCTACCATATTAAAAATAGCATTAATCCAGGTTAATACAACAAGTATGTGGCTAACTCATGTCGAATCTTGGTTGGGAACTCCATGATTTTTGCCTTTATGCTGACGTAATTAATAACCACAATCCTACATAGATTAATAAAAAAAGACTAACTAGTTCTTTTTATGATCACCGTCATAATAGAGATTAATTTATTTCACGACATTTGGAATAATAAAACTATCCATGAAATAAGGAAACCATAAAAATTGTTAAACTAAAAATTACAAAATATTATGATAGACTTATTTTCACTAAAAGGCAAGAGGAAGGACATTGTTATTATGTACTTTAAAAAAAAGATGTACAGGCTCATTGATAAAGGCAGGTGGATTACCGTTATGATCTATAAATGGTATAAAACAATGACCATATCCTGTCTGATATCCGATAACCTGGTTTCTTTAATTATTGTCAGAACAAGAATTACTCCTTTTTACGAAAAATATACAGTACTGTAGATTTTTTTATTACTGAATCATTTTTACTCTGAGACCACCGGAAAACGCTGATTAGTGTTTTTCTGACTTACTGCTTACCCGAGACATAAAATTACCTTATCAAACCACCTAAATCTTTTAATATGAAAACAAAAAAAAATTCTTTTACAGGAAAGCTTTTTATGTTGTTGATGGCTTTTCTTATTTCATTTTCAATGAGAGCCCAGGTAGGGATAAATACAACAACTCCTCATCCCAGCTCTATTTTAGATCTCAACTCCACAACAAGAGGGCTGCTAGCTCCACGTCTGACAACAGCCCAGCGGATCGCTATTGCTTCACCTGCTGATGGACTCATCGTGTACGATACTAATTTCAAACAGCTTTACTATTATGCTTCCAATACGGCAGCATGGTTCCCTGTAGGAAGTAATGTCTCTGAAAGACTTAATTTTAAGCGAATAAAGTCTACAGATGTTTTAGCTACAGTGCTGGCAACGGAACTAAGTGCAGGAGGTGGAACAAGGTACCTTCTGAATGCAGATACATTGTATGAAATCAACGGACAGATAGTTTTTGACAGACCTATAGAAATTAATAATGCTTATATACACGGACTTGATACCAATAACGATATTATTGTCCGAACGACAGGAAATATTTTTGAGGGAGCAACAGGGGGAAGTATTAAGAGTGTTACCCTCAGTGCACCATCAGGAAATGTTTTTAATATATCAGGTGCCGCTACCCAGAATCTTATCTTCAGAGATAGTGTTGTAGCCAACTCGAGTAGTGTGGGAACCATTTCCGGGCTTGGACTGGTGTTTCTCAGTATCATCCAGTTTACCGGAAATACCAATGGTATAACCTATAATAATATCGGGCAGCTTCTGCTCAGCAATATGGGTTGGGCAGCTAATAATTCCGGCACCTACGAAAAGCTTACGGGAACCTTTACATCGGTTGAAAAACAGGGCGGGTTTAGTCAGGTCAACGGTTCGGCAATCGGTTTTGATGTTTCAACAAGCGGGCTTACCATTACAGGAGATGCGGTGATGGAATCCGTTGTATTTACAGGAACCAATACAGCTGGATATGTCAAGCCTTATACTACTGGGACGTATTCAGGATACAATTTTAATAACAGTTGGACCGTCAGGGCAGCAGGTCTTCCAACTGAAGCAGACACCAATGCTGTTGGTGACTTTTCAGTTGATTATCCAGTAGGAACCGGTATTGGGGTAAGTTTTAACAGCTCCAATCCAAGTAATATTGTAAAAATTGGCACTTCAACATCTGTTTCCACCTCATCAAACCTGTTCAGATTTACTACGGATGGGGTTCCTAACAGGTTGAAGTATGTGGGTAAAAAGAAAAGAATTTTTCAGGTCACGGGTTCTGTATCATTTCAGGTACCTGCAGCCGGTACTTATATCATCTATATTGCAAAAAACGGAACAGCCATCAGTCAGTATAAAGTATATGGACGTGGAGCTGCTTTAAATGATATTGTGGTATTGCCAATTAATGGCACAACTGAACTATCCACGAATGATTACGTTGAAATATTTGCACAACGTTATACAGGTTTAACAGGCGATATTGTAGTTCCTAACATGGCTGTAACCATTAAATAACAGTTATGTTTTGTTGAAAAGCCTGATATTTAAAGATCAATCTGAAAAAATTAATTATAGTTTATGAAGCGCTTGAAGAAACTACAGTGGGTTTAAAAAATCGCCTCAAAATGCTATCAGATCAGTGGGAAAATTTAAAAGGCTTAGAATCAAATTTAGGAGAAGATTTATTTACGAAACAGGATGATGAAAAGATTCAATTGCTGGAAAATTGTTTCGTTACTTTATTAACACATTTCAACTATTAAAGTAAAGATAAAAGCGCTATTCGCATATCCGGTGATAAGTAAATGCCAATAATAGAAGTAGCCCTTCCAAATGGAAGACTGAAATATTAAGACTTACGGTTTGATTCTTCCGGAAGTGATCATATTCGCGCCATGTGGGCTTATTATATCGCACTTTTAGAGACTTCCTATGCTAAAGATAGGAGTCACCCGCTTTTGTTAAAAAGATTTTCATGAGTTCTTAAGAGAGCTGTCTTTGCAGCAAGAAGCACAAAGTATTGTCTTTGCCTCGTTTCAAAACTCTCAAGCAGATTTTAAAGCTGTAACAAGGGGATTGAACTTTCATGAGATAGAAGGCAATGGAAGGTTCATAGCTAAAATTGATAGTTCCAAAGTGGTAGATTAAAATAATCAAATATGAATTTTGAAATTTAACGACTCAAGCTCAGCTATTTTGTTCAAATCTTCTATAAAAGTGTTCGGAAAATGCAACTCTGCGGTCACTCTTCGGGAAAGAGCACTTCTAAAAGTGCTCTTTCCTTTTTTTTACCTTGTAACTGATTGTGAATCAGGGTTGTTTGAGCAAGTGCGGAATTTAATTTGGTGTTCGAAACGCATTTTCTTCAAATTCAGGTTTTTCGGCCAAAATCGACTGTTTTGTTTCTGTATTTCCTTCTGAGTATAGCTTTGATAGATTCGGTATCACTGCTAAAACTTTTTCAACCTATGTTTTATATCCAGGTCTTTTCTTATCATCTTCTGATTTTGCAATTTCATTTCTAAGCTATCAAGCTCCATCAATCTTTGGGTAAACTCATCCTAAAGATGAGAAAGCCACCATATTCCAAGTTGTTCAAATGTGTCAAAAAATTCTTTTTAAGCTTTTATTGATTTCTAATAAATAACTACTGCTAAAATAAGGGAAATTAGAAAGTATCTATCCATTTGTAAAGATCTGTATCAGAAGAGATTCCAAATGATTTCCTCAGCCTGCTTTTCCTTGACTGAACTGTGCGTATTGAAATATGATTGTATTCCGCTATATCTTTTGTAGTAAAATTCAGCTTGAGAAGAGCACATAGTTTAAACTCTTCTGATGTAATTTCCGGATTTATTTGCATGAGGTTTTCATATAATCCGGGAAATGATTGTTTTATTTTTGGTATGAAAGCGATGTCATCATTCATAGCCATTTTTACAAGATTTTCTAAATCTATATCGTCTTTCTTATCCAGCCTCGTACGTATATTAGCGATTATATTCTGGCTACGAAGGACTTTTCTGTACAGCTCCAAAACAGTAAAATGTTTTAGCAGAATAAAATATCCGAAAATTGCAAACCATATAAATACTTGTAAAAAAGTAAAAAGTCTCTGATTTCTTGAAAATTCTAAATTTCCGGCATTTTTAATCCTGAATATTCTAAAATCATAATAATGACTTATGAGAAATAAAACAAACGCGGTAGCAAAAACAGCTATAATATACTTTAATTTTTTCTTTGTGTTAAAAATAAATAACGAAGTCATGAGCAGCAAAAAATAATATAATGACAAGCCATTTTCAAAACCTGAAGTGGATGAAAAGAAGAAAACCAACAGCATAGCAAGTTCTATAACAATAAAGCATATCATGATGTTTTGCCGGGCCTTAGTAAAAAAGAAAAGAATAAGGAAAATGCCTCCTAACACGAACAACAACAAAAAATAGCCCTCAAACCCAAACATCAAATCCCTGAATCCGCTTACAAGCAAAACTATTCCTATAGAAAATGCGAATAAATTTAATATTTGGGCATCTAGACGTTCAAATCTGTCAGCATTGGGATCAATATGCAGATTCTCTATATAATTCCAAATTTTACGTAACATTGTTTATAAATATTTGTTAAAAGATACTATTTATTTGTAGTTGAAAATTATTTCTGTAAAATTAATTTTCCATAAAAATGTAAGCTAAAATATACCAAGTGATTAGTAATGTTAAATCTTTATAGCTGCTTGTACAAAATACTGAAATTAGTTGGTCAGAAATTGTAGTTTTAAATGCTTTGAATGTTTTTTACTAAAAAAAGGTAAACTATATCATCTGCCATTTTTAATATCATAATAAAAGTCATAGTCATGCTTTTGTAGACACCCCATGCAATTTCATTTATACTTTATCCTCAACGGATTTTTTTAGACTATTGGTTTTCTGTTTTTTTATCTGCATCAGGTTTTGATTATTGTTTGTCATTGTGTTGTTTTTTTGGTTCTCAGAACTTCATACAAGGTTAATGGTAATTGTAATATTATCAGATTTCCATTTGCGTAGCACAGGAATTTCTGGTTTTTTAATACTATTAATTAAATGATCTATCATTGTTTATTGTAATGTTTTGAAAATCAGAAAGTTAAGTGTGTTTTGTTCTTTTGGTGGTATCTATGCCGTATATTTTACCATGTTGAAAAGGTATCTGTAGCGTATGGTATTTCTTTATCTAAGCTTAAAATAAGATCAATTTTACAACTCAATTCCAATGAGGTGAAAATGTATTTTAAGAATAAGAGTTACTATATGACAAAGGCATCAGGGATGCTTCTTTTGCTTTGCTCTTTTTGTAAGATGTATGCTCAATTATATATTGGAAAAAGTTGTGATCTCAATATTAAAGATAATATTATTATTTCTCTGATAGAGAGAAAAGATAGTCTGGTTTCATTATATATTAAAGCCGACACTAAAGTGCATAACCTGCAGCAAATGTCCAATATCAAGATTGTTGTACTTTCTTCTTATTTATCAAAACCATTGCAGAGTTCTTGTAGTGATACTATAAAAAAAGCTAAAGATAAAAAAGAAGAAAAAAGAGTTTTAAAATTGATTTCTGAACAGAAAATCTCCAGAGCTGAAAATGGTCAGTCTACTATCATTTTTTATGGAAAATCAGAAGACATTGCTATTATTATAACCAACACGTTTAAAGAAAAACAAGGAATATTACATAGAAAGCATAAGATATTTATCCTATACGAAAAACAGTTTTGTCCACAGCAATCTCTTAAAACTGATATGTACGAAAGGGCTTTTCTGGCAGGACTACAAATTCGGCCTCCTCCTTCTTTCAAATTCATTTTATAGCAAAATAACAGGAACACAAATTTAAAATATAGTAATTATGGAAAGAGTACTCATAAGACTCTTTTCCATTTTCCAAATTATCAAACAAAATGAAAAATAAATTTTATACAATCCTTGCCTTAACAGTTGGCGCATTAGCTTTCGCTCAAGTAGGCATCAATACGCAAAATCCACAAGGGATATTCAATATCGATGGTGGTAAAAACAA
Source organism: Chryseobacterium sp. CP-77 (assembly GCF_036362765.1). Taxonomy (NCBI): domain Bacteria; kingdom Pseudomonadati; phylum Bacteroidota; class Flavobacteriia; order Flavobacteriales; family Weeksellaceae; genus Chryseobacterium; species Chryseobacterium sp. CP-77. The sequence continues at coordinate 1,387,887 of NZ_CP143637.1, read as the reverse complement.
TGCTGTAACAGGAACTCCGACGGCAGCACAATTGGCCAACGATTTTATTGTAACCAATTCAGGATCTACAGGTATTGGTGCAATTCCCGATGCATCTGCTATTCTGGAGCTTAATGTAAGTCAGCTTGCATCGGGCAGCCAAAAAGGGTTTTTAGGTCCACGAGTAGCTTTAACGGTATATAATGATGCGTCTACAATACCTAATCCTGCAGTTGGCTTATTGGTTTACAACCTGGGAACTCAGGCTACCTTTACCTTTAAGGGATATGTTTATTGGGACGGAACCCAATGGAGACCTTTGGACGGGCGCTCGTTACAGCCGGGAACGATAAGTGGTTTGAGATGTACTGACGCAACACTAAGTCCGCTTACCTATACTGCCGGAACTCCTTATCAGGGTACCATGTCGATTCCTTATTCAGGAGGCAATGCAGGAGTATATGCTCCACAAACGATAGGACCTGTAAATGGTCTTACCGCAACACTTCCACAGGGTAATTTTGCACAAGGATCCGGTACTTTAAACTATACTGTTTCCGGAACACCAACAGTATCCAGCCCCAATACAACAACATTTCCCATTTCGATCGGAGGGCAGAGCTGTAGTGCAACAGTAGGTGTTGGGAAAGTGCTTGCACCTGGAGAGTATCAGTTCTTTACTTATACATTACCGGCGACATATATAGGATTGCTGAGCACACAGGTTGGCGGTACTTATGATGCTATTTTAGGAGGAAAGTTAAAATTGGACCTGAATTTTAATGCAAGTTCCAATCAGGGTTCAGGAGCCGTTACCTACAATCCACGTTTGGTAAATGCCTCCAGTTCTAATATTAAGGTGTGGTATTCGGCATTATCGAGTGTAGACCGTTTCCGCCGCTCGAACGTTTTATTAGCGCCCGGAGGTTATATGGAAACGGATAACGGAATTTATCTTAACTGGGGAGACAATATGAATAGCAGTTCTACTCCTGTAACAGCTACCAGTTCCAGTGATGATTCTCAGGAGATAGAAACGGTAGATGTAATTGTTGACGGAATCTGGTATAGAATAATCGTGTTTGTTTCTGTAGATAATTTAAATGATACTGATCCCACCAATAACATCCGACGTGTCTTTATGACAGCACAAAGAATGTCATCCTATTGATATGAAATGATAAAATAGAACAGATGAGCGCATCTTAAATTCATTGTATCCGGCAGATGAATTCCGTCTGTCGGTTTATAAATACCCTTCAATTACAAGATTCTAAAAACACAGACTAATGAATTTTAAAGAGATTCCAATAGGAATATTGATTGAAAAAGAAGTTGCAGAAAGCGGGATAGAACTATCCCGTATCTGTAGCTTTATGAAATGTACGGAACAGGAAATAAAAGAAATGTACAAATCTTCAAGTATAGAGACAGAAAATCTGTTGAAATGGAGTAAATTATTAGAATATGATTTTTTCAGGCTGTATTCTCAGCATTTGATATTGTACGCCCCATCAATAGCAGGTAAAAGCATAGAAAATAGACAGAATAAAAAGCCAGGTTTACCTCAGTTTCGTAAAAATATTTACACAAAGGAAATCATTGATTTTATTCTGAGACAGATAGAATCAGGAGAAATGTCAAAGGCTGCAGTAATAGAGCATTATAAAATTCCTAAAACAACTTTGTATAAATGGATATATAAGTATAAAAGCGAAATAAATTAAATAAAACATTTTATGGAAAAAATAGTTCCCGATTATAAAAGAATTTATAATGACATCATCGTAAAAGAGTTTCCGGAAAAAAGAGATTCCTGTCAACGATTATTACAGAAAGAAAGCTTATCCGTTATGGATATTATGAAACTTAATGAAAAAATTTTTGGAATTCCGGATAAGGAAACTTTTGCAGCCAGTCAGAAGCATCGTTCATTTATGAAAAAGGATATACTTAAAATGCTTGATTATCAGAAAAGAAATAAACTTAATAACACTCAATTCGCCATTCATTTTAAATTAAGCCCAAACACAGTAACCAAATGGAAAAAGAGTTTTTTAATATAAAATGTTTTATAACAAACAGATTGGTTAACAAATAGGTATTAAAGATTAAATAAGAAGTCCTTTTATGGTAATGATGGTCGGAAGAAAAATCTTCCGGCTTTTCTATTTTTTGATGTGTTTAATCGAATTTAAAATCACTGATTGTAAATTAAACTACTTGATTGATGGTTTTCTTGTTTGCTTGCAGTTTATAATCAACTATTTATACCAGTTTAAGATGGAAAATTCTTTATATAATACACTCAACAATGAAAAAAGTCTTGGTAATGTCATATAATGTTATTAGCTTTATAATGAATTCCGAATGACAATATTATTACACCTCACTAAATTTATTAATCATGAAAAAGCAAATCTTTATCGTTGCGCTATCTCTGGGAGCAACCGCTTTAGGAACCCACCGGGTTATGGCACAACATTCAGAGCAGGTGAGTACATCAGTCAATATTATTTTATCAGATGTTATTGCAATGGATATTGGCTCTGCTGCTTCAGAAGGCGCTGTAGATTTTAATTATGGGAACACAAAAGATTATAATTCATCAAAAAATGTGACCGTTCCCAATAGTTTAGTTATTATTTCCTCTAAAAATTTTGATGTAAAAGTAAAATCTGAAGGTGCACACTTTGTAAGTGGCGCAAATGTCATTCCTGTAGATATATTACAGGTAAAAGCAATACCAGGCGGAAGTTTGGTGGGAACCCTGAATGAGGTCACTTTATCTCCAAATGATCAGGTGCTGGTAAGTAATGCAAGTTTAGGTACCAGGCAGTCTTTAAATATTGCTTACTCTATTTCTGCGGAAAATGCATCCAAGGTACTTTTAGGAAAACCACAGGGAACTTATACACAAAAAATAACTTATACTGCCACTGCATTGTAAGTCAATACCAATTTTAAATAGAAAAGCCCTCGATACTACAAAAGTATCGAGGGCTTTTTCATTTATTATGTGAATAAACTGTGTAGTGATTTTACTACATGAACTTCCTTTTTCCACTACAATGAAACTTTTACCACCACTATAAATTTGCAGTATACAAAAGATAACAATTAAGTAAAAAATAACAATAAAATATTACTGCCATGACAAAACTAATTACAATCACAGCCTTAACTTTTGGAGCAATGATACTAGGAACTAATAATGTTCAAGCTCAGAATACAACCGCAACCACAACGGTAAACATCACCCTGAACGATGTGATCTCTATCGACGCAGGAAGTACAGCCATTGGTAATACGGTAGATTTTAACTATGTTACTGCAGCAGACTACAACTCTGATCAGACAATTACCAAAGCCAACTCCTTAAAAGTTACTTCCACAAAGAACTTTAATGTTAAAGTAAAAGCAGGAGGTGCTAATTTTATGAATGGAACGAACTTAATCCCTGTCAATGTTCTGACGATCAAAGCGGCTACAGCTGCCGGAACCATGGGCGGAACAAAAAATACTGTCGTTTTATCTGCAACGGATCAGAATTTAGTTACCAATGCTCCTCTTGGAAGCGCATTAACACTGAACCTGGACTACACTATTCCAGCTGCGAAATCATCATCTTCTGATATTTTAGGAAAACCAGCCGGAACTTATACGCAGACAGTAACATATACTGCAACAGCTTTATAAATAAATTTTTCATATTAATATTTTGTGATTTGGTGTTTCGAAGGCTTCCTCAGGAGGCCTTTGATTTTGTATGTATTGTAACGATATAGATAAAATGCAAAATGTGGTAATTTATAAAGCCCTCAACACTTTCTAAGTATTGAGGGCTTTACTATTTAAGTCAAAATGATAAGCCTTGTAGTGATTTTACTACATGAACTTCCTTTTTCCACTACAAAGAAACTTTTAGCACCACTATAAATTTGCAGTATACAAAAGATAACAATTAAGTAAAAAATAACAATAAAATATTACTGCCATGACAAAACTAATTACAATCACAGCCTTAACTTTTGGAGCAATCATATTTGGAACAAACAATGTTCAAGCTCAGAATACAACCGCAACCACAACGGTAAACATCACCCTGAACGATGTGATCTCTATCGACGCAGGAAGTACAGCCATTGGTAATACGGTGGATTTTAACTATGTTACTGCAGCAGACTACAACTCTGATCAGACGATTACCAAAGCCAACTCTTTGAAAGTTACTTCCACGAAGAACTTTAATGTTAAAGTAAAAGCAGGGGGCGCTAATTTTATGAATGGAACGAACTTAATCCCTGTCAATGTTCTGACGATCAAAGCGGCTACAGCTGCCGGAACCATGGGCGGAACAAAAAATACTGTCGTTTTATCTGCAACGGATCAGAATTTAGTTACCAATGCTCCTCTTGGAAGCGCATTAACACTGAACCTGGACTATACTATTCCGGCAGCAAAATCTTCATCTTCTGATATTTTAGGTAAGCCAGCCGGAACTTATACGCAAACGGTAACGTATACTGCAACAGCTTTATAAATAAATTTTTCATATTAATATTTTGTGATTTGGTGTTTCGAAGGCTTCCTCAGGAGGCCTTTGATTTTGTATGTGAAGGTTTTTCTATTTATTATGTGAATAAACCTTGTAGTGATTTTACTACATGAACTTCCTTTTTCCACTACAAAGAAACTTTTAGCACCACTATAAATTTGCAGTATACAAAAGATAACAATTAAGTAAAAAATAACAATAAAATATTACTGCCATGACAAAACTAATTACAATCACAGCCTTAACTTTTGGAGCAATCATATTTGGAACAAACAATGTTCAAGCTCAGAATACAACCGCAACTACAACGGTAAACATCACCCTGAACGATGTGATCTCTATCGACGCAGGAAGTACAGCCATTGGTAATACGGTAGATTTTAACTATGTTACTGCAGCAGACTACAACTCTGATCAGACGATTACCAAAGCGAACTCTTTGAAAGTTACTTCTACAAAGAACTTTAATGTTAAAGTAAAAGCAGGAGGTGCTAATTTTATGAATGGAACGAACTTAATCCCTGTCAATGTTTTGACGATCAAAGCGGCTACAGCTGCCGGAACCATGGGTGGAACAAAAAATACTGTCGTTTTATCTGCAACGGATCAGAATTTAGTTACCAATGCCCCTCTTGGAAGCGCCTTAACATTGAACCTGGACTATACTATTCCGGCAGCAAAATCTTCATCTTCTGATATTTTAGGTAAGCCAGCCGGAACTTATACGCAAACGGTAACGTATACTGCAACAGCTTTATAAATAAATTTTTCATATTAATATTTTGTGATTTGGTGTTTCGAAGGCTTCCTCAGGAGGCCTTTGATTTTGTATGTGAAGGTTTTTCTATTTATTATGTGAATAAACCTTGTAGTGATTTTACTACATGAACTTCCTTTTTCCACTACAAGGAAACTTTTACCGCCACTATAAATTTGCAGTATACAAAAGATAACAATTAAGTAAAAAATAACAATAAAATATTACCATCATGAAAAAGCAAATCGTAATCACAGCCTTAACTTTTGGAGCAATCATATTTGGAACAAACAATGTTCAAGCTCAGAATACAACCGCAACTACAACGGTAAACATCACCCTGAACGATGTGATCTCTATCGACGCAGGAAGTACAGCCATTGGTAATACGGTAGATTTTAACTATGTTACTGCAGCAGACTACAACTCTGATCAGACGATTACCAAAGCCAACTCTTTGAAAGTTACTTCCACGAAGAACTTTAATGTTAAAGTAAAAGCAGGGGGCGCTAATTTTATGAATGGAACGAACTTAATCCCTGTCAATGTTCTGACGATCAAAGCAGCTACAGCCGCCGGAACCATGGGCGGAACAAAAAATACTGTCGTTTTATCTGCAACGGATCAGAATTTAGTTACCAATGCTCCTCTTGGAAGTGCCTTAACATTGAACCTGGACTATACTATTCCGGCAGCAAAATCTTCATCTTCTGATATTTTAGGTAAGCCAGCCGGAACTTATACGCAGACAGTAACATATACTGCAACAGCTTTATAAATAAATTTTTCATATTAATATTTTGTGATTTGGTGTTTCGAAGGCTTCCTCAGGAGGCCTTTGATTTTGTATGTGAGGGTTTTCTATTTATCATGTGAATAAACCTTGTAGTGATTTTACTACATGAACTTCCTTTTTCCACTACAAAGAAACTTTTACCACCACTATAAATTTGCAGTATACAAAAGATAACAATTAAGTAAAAAATAACAATAAAATATTACCATCATGAAAAAGCAAATCGTAATCACAGCCTTAACTTTTGGAGCAATCATATTTGGAACAAACAATGTTCAAGCTCAGAATACAACCGCAACTACAACGGTAAACATCACCCTGAACGATGTGATCTCTATCGACGCAGGAAGTACGGCCATTGGTAATACGGTAGATTTTAACTATGTTACTGCAGCAGACTACAACTCTGATCAGACGATTACCAAAGCCAACTCTTTGAAAGTTACTTCCACGAAGAACTTTAATGTTAAAGTAAAAGCAGGGGGCGCTAATTTTATGAATGGAACGAACTTAATCCCTGTCAATGTTCTGACCATCAAAGCGGCTACAGCTGCCGGAACCATGGGCGGGACAAAAAATACTGTCGTTTTATCTGCAACTGATCAGAATTTAGTTACCAATGCTCCTCTTGGAAGTGCCTTAACATTGAACCTGGACTATACTATTCCAGCTGCGAAATCATCATCTTCTGATATTTTAGGTAAGCCAGCCGGAACTTATACGCAGACAGTAACATATACTGCAACAGCATTATAATAAAAAAACTTTTATCACCGCTGTAGATTTGCAGTGTTCATCAAGAACAATTAAATAAAAATAACAATAAAATATTACTGCCATGACAAAACTAATCACAATCACAGCCTTAACTTTTGGAACAATTATATTTGGAACTAACAATGTTCAAGCTCAGAACACAACTGCAACCACAGCTGCAAATATTACCCTGAACGATGTCATCTCTATCGACGCAGGAAGTACAGCAATTGGTGGTATAGTTGCCTTTAATTATGTTACTGCAGCAGACTATAATTCTGATCAGACAATTACCAAAGCGAACTCTTTAAAAGTTACTTCCACAAAGAACTTTAATGTAAAAGTAAAAGCAGGCGGTCCGAATTTCCTCAATGGTTCAAACTCAATCCCAGTGGATGTTTTAACAATCAAAGCTGCAGAAGCTCCCGGAAGTATGGGCGGAACAAAAAACGAAGTGGTTTTATCCCCGGGAGAAAAAAACTTAGTAGCCAATGCTCCTCTCGGAAGTGCCTTAACATTGAACCTGGATTACACTATTCCGGCAGCAAAATCATCATCTTCTGATATTTTAGGAAAACCAGCCGGAACTTATACACAAACAGTGACGTATACCGCGACTGCTTTATAAAAAAAAAATTAGTTTAAAAGGTTCCTTTTGCTATGTTTTCAGTAGTTTTGGGAATCTTTTATTATTAAACTATTTACACCATGCACAAATTCATTCACCTTTTCATTTTCTTTATCCTCGCAGGATCTTCTTCGCTTCTGGCACAAAGTATCTCTATGTCGCCTACACGATTGTTTTTTACCGGTAATCCTGGAGAAAAAGTAACAAAGACAGTCACGCTTCAGAACAGCTCGGATAAGGATTATGTCTTTAATCTCAACTATAAAGACTGGTTCAGAGAAGAAGACGGAAATAAGGTTTATCTTGAAGCAGGCAGTTCAAAAACGTCTAATGCTTCCTGGGTATCTACCTTAGAAAACACTGTAACAGTTCCTGCGAAAAGTACAAAGGAGATTGCAGTAACCATGCAGATTCCTGCAAACGCATCACAATCTGCCGTTACGAACAGTATGTTGTTTTTTACCCAACTTCCTCAGCAGGCAGATAAGGCACGTGTTCAGAATGGTATTGGTATTATCACCTTATTTGAGGTGGGACTTCATCTCTTTTATACTCCACCGGGAAACCATGTGAAAAGTCTGGATATTACTAATATTGCAGAGGTGAGCAATGAAAATGCAGCAAACAGAAAAGTTGCAGTAAGCATTCACAATGACGGAAACACCATCAATGATGCTACCGTTGAGTTTGAACTTACCAACACAGACAGCGGCAAAGAAATAAAATTACCCGCAATTTCAATCTCCATGCTTCCGGATACCAATCAGGTTGTTCAGTTTTCTTTACCTGAAAACATTTCAGGGAACTTCCTTGGCGTGGTTATCGTCAAAATGGCGGAATCCAATGATTTACGTGTAGGAGAAAAAAACTTTAAATTTTAATAGTAAGCTTTGAAACCACAGAATGGAATATCGATGTCAGTCCTGAGAAGAACAATCTTATTTTTTGTATTTGTTCTTCTGCACATTTCGTGGGCCTTTGCGCAGGAAAAAAAGGATATTCAAATCCATTTTGAAAATGACAGTTTAGCTGTTGAAAAAGGTTCTACTTTTACTAATTTCCTGATCATAGAGAATAAAAGTTCTGAAGAGATTATTATTCAGAATATTATTCCTCAGGAAAACTATCCGGGGTTGCTTTTCTATCCCAAAAATGGCTTTACCTTAGGCGCTGGTCAGTCTAAAAATCTTCCTGTGAAACTGATTGCCAACGTGGATTTTATGAAACTGAGATCCAATAAGATCCAATTTCAGGTCTCTTACGCCACCCCAGCGGTTACCGGAACTGATAGCGCCTCGTTCTTCGTTGCTAAGGGCGAGAACAAAAACATCGCAATTTATACCGCCAACTACGAAAATTTCATTAACCCTGCTTTACCTCAATCCTCAATTCTGCTGACTGTAGAAAACCAGGGGTACAGTAAACGCACCGTTAAGATTGATCTGCAATCCATTCCTGATGGCTTGGAAATTTTGCCAAAACAACAAACCGTATCTCTGGAAGGTCTGGAAAAACAAACAGTTGAGATTAAAATTGCCGTCAGAAAACAGAATACACTTTATCCGGAATTTAATATTAATGCAATTGTCACAGATCTGCTTGATAATAAAATTGTGGGAAGCAATACACTCTACTTAGTTATTTTATCGCATAACAGACAGATTGCCCGTGGAAATGAAGCGGTGAGCGGAAGTAACTTTGCGGAAATGAGCTATAATGAAAACAGTTCAGGTTTCAATTATCTTCAATTGAGGGGAAATACAGCATTTCGCGTGACTGACAATTTAAAATCGCGTTTCAATATCGGTGCAGATTACTATGTTGAAGACGGCTTGTATAACCTGTATGATACCTGGCTGGAACTGGAGAGAAAAAATACGGTATTACGCTTGGGAAATGTTAACAGCAGCGATTACGATTACCCGGTTTTCGGAAGAGGCGGGAAAATTTCTACCAGATTTGGTAACAATAATCAGATTGAAGTTCTTGCGCTGGAAAATAATTACAACCTGTATGGCACTTTTTTCCAGCAAACAGAAGGATCTACCATGGTGGGTACAAAATATGCTTTTGGAAATGCTAAATCTTTCAACGGGAAAGTGTCTTATATATTCGATCATGATCCGCGCTTTAACGTAGATACGCAGGTAGCGAATGCGGTAACATCATTGTTAATTAATGATAAACACACCATTCGCACGGAGGTAGGAGTGAGCCACGAAAAAGGTCTTTTGAACAACGATGAAAATGCAGGAGCATTAATGGGAGCCAATTACGAGGGGAAAATAGGGAAATGGGATATACAGTCTTTCAATTCCTTTGCCACCAAAAGTTATGCAGGGATCAAAAGGGGATCTTTTTTCTCAAATCAGCGGATCGGCCGTCAATTTTCTGCTGCTCAGCGCGCTTTTATACAATATCAGAACTCGCAGATAGAGCCAGAGTTCCTGAGTTTCCAGAGCGAGCCAATCCAACCTGGGAACACCGCTAATTTGCGTTATTATTTCAACAGTACAGAAGCTTTGGGACTAGGGTATCAGTTTTCTTTAAAGAAATGGAATTTTCTACTGTCTCCAAAGGTTGAAAAGCAAAAAACAGCTAATTTTTACACATCACAGGAACTTTTTTCCTATAGGTTGGAAGCCAACATCAGTACTACTTTAGGTGCTCACGGATTGAACCTTACGGCGGAATATTCTTATTCAAAAGAGAATGATAAACCAGACTGGTTCAACAGTTTGAAAACAACCTTGTCTTACAGATATAAGTCATTCTCCCTCAACGGAACCGCCCAATGGAACGCAACAAGTGTCTTTGATTTAAATTCTTATTATAACGTAAACCATAATTTCGCCAACTACAATGTATACGCCTCATATAATTTCCAGATGTTTAACCATAATCTGACCGGATCTTTTTCAGCAGGAACCTTCTATTCGCAACTGTATCAAAATTTAAACAGCAATATCACCGGTAATCTGGAATATAAGATTTCGCCTTCCTGGTCCACCACAGGGTATTTTAATCTTTCCGGGTATAAATCTACCGCTGAATATGCAACCAGCGGAAGTTATTACCAGTTCAGAGTGGGGATCAGAAAATATTTTACCACCGCTACAGCTCTTGGAAATCATAAAGTGGCTTTCCAGTTCTTTGAAGATAAAAATTTTAATGGACTTCTGGAGTCCGGCGAAGCAGTACTTGCTAATGAAATTGTAAAACTGGACAATTATGTAGCGATGACGGATAAGAATGGAAAAGTAGTTTTTCAGAATGTACCCGAAGGTACTTACACGCTGAAAGTAAACGAAAGTGCGGGTGCCCGGTTGATGATGGATCCTGCCATTATGGTCCATAACAATATTAACCGCAAAGTGGGCATGGTAAAAAACATCAGGGTAAGTGGGAAATTGACAGAGATCAAACAAGCTTACGATGTTTTGGAAACGGATGTAACCGGAATAGTGGTGTATGCAAAAAGTGAAGATGGCACGATCTATACTGCCGTGGTGAACCAGAAAAATGAGTTTGAATTTTTCCTGAAAGATGGAAAATATAACATCTATATTGAAAATGACAAATACAGCTATACACAACCCAGCCAAACTATTCAGGTGACAAAAGAAGGGTACTCAAAAACTCTGGTTTTTGAATATAAGAAGAAAGACACCACCATTAAGGTGAAAAAGTTTTAAATTTAAAAGTATGAAAAAGATGAGGGCTTTTCTAATAGGAATTTTTACCGTGTTCTGCGGGGCTGCAGCCACGAAAGCTCAGGATGTGTACCTGTCGGTTCCTGAAAATAATATTTTTAACAGGACCGAATTTACCTCAGTACCTACAAGGGTAATGACGAACGCCAACAGAACCAACTGGGATTATGCCTTTTTGGGATTACTCCCAATCGCTCCTACATTTACCTCTGTTTCCGGGCCAAATTTTACTCATTCTTCTTCCTCACTCACATTACCCGCATCCGCTCTTCTGTGGCAGCTGGAAAGTATGGGCGGGCAGCTGCCCTATACCGGACTTTCAGGTTATTTACCAGGTTTTCAGTCGTTCAGTACAAGCGCTGTAAAATGGTTTGAACCGCCATCCATCAGTATCGGTGGAGGGTTCAACCGCGGAAACATCAATTTTACATTTAAAATTCCTGCCTCACAATTTACAGCCAATGCCTTCCGGGCGGGGAATTACTCCATGGATATCACTCAGAATTATAATGACTTCACGCCCCGTAATTTTAAAACAATTTTAGTCATTCCTTCATCTATACGATGGGTTGCAAACTCTTTAACAAAATATATAGAAATCTCATCTTTAAATGACTACCGCAGTACAGGCACGCGGGTGTGGGATTTGGGAAATACGGAAATCGCGAATACGGTTGATTTTAATTTTTGGGCGAAAGCAGTTTCCACAAATGTCCAGTTCACGTCCTCTAAAGGTGTTCCGGGAACCAGAAATATTGCCAGCATTAAATTGAGTAGTAACGGATCTGCACTTACCACCAAAGCCTTATCTGCCGATTTTCAGAATTTTTCGGCTGCTAACTTCAGTGTTGTAGCGGGAAACAGGAACAGTTTTATCCCCCAGCTTTATGTGTCTGCTGAAGATTTTAAAAACTTCTTTTTCGAAGCCGGAACCTATACGTTTGAATTGAACTTCAATGCCAGAAGTACAGATAACTCCATTAACAGCTTGCAAAATACGGCTGTTCAGTTGAAAGTGCTTCCTCTGTCGGAGATCACCATTCCCAGTTCCGGGCGCAATGTCAACTTCAATTTTAATACCGCTGCCCATTACACGGATGGCCAGTCACAGATGATTCCCAACCAGATTATGTTGTCTAATAATGAAAATTTTGAGCTCTATGTAAAATCGGACGAAAATTATTTCAAGAAAGGCGGCCTGCAGACCGATATCAACTCCAATATTTTACAAATTGGATTGGACGGAAGTTCTGTAAATGTACCTTTATCCAAAACTCCACAAAAAATACTCTTTAACGGAACTCCGGTTCTGGACCAGGGACTAAACGTAAGATATACTATATCGCCTGCGGGTGCCCAAAGTTTGGTAGGGAAGGAAAATACCACTTACTCTGTCAATGTGTATTATAGTTTTACGGCAATTTAACCCTACTTTCTGAAATAGTTTTCTTATAGATCCGTTTAATACCAATAACTCGTTTTCTTGGCGTATTTAGTCCCGGCATTTATGGCTGTTCTTCGCTGGTTGCAATTGGCCGGAACTACAAAACTTTCCAAAAAATCTCCTGAAGTATCTCCATAGATACTTTTTCTTCCTTTGATGAGTTTTTCCTTCACTCCTTATAATTTTCACTACCTGTAGATGTATTTTGGGTGCCTGGCTATCAATGATTGCCACTTCAGGCTGCCATTTTATCTTGCATCATTCAGTTTTTTGTGATCAGTAATCTGTTGATACTGTTCTATATTTCACCTTTACTCTATTTTCTATAATACCGGTAAACCGTCTGCCAGAGTTAAAATTCTCGTGGAATCTGACACAGCCTTTTTTGTGAAATAAAACAGGACCTGTATTATTTCAGGTAAATCCCATTTGATTTTTTTTTCACTGATATGATATTTTTTATAACTTGCCAGCTCCTGAAAGAAAGGTCTGGACTATATGTTTTTATCAGTATTTAAACAACATAACTCTTTCTGCCTTCTTTCAAAAATAATTCAAACAGCTTCTAACCGTGATACTGAATTTATGAATGATTTGATCAACGAACTACAATTAAAAATCGAAAGACTTGAAAACGAAATCAATTTCAAGAACGGACTGATTTCGATATTGTCTCATGATTCAAAAGAACTGTTTGGAACCTTTCTGTGGCTTATCGAAGAGCTGGAGCAAAAGACCATAAGTGAGGAAGATTTTTTTAAGTTATTGCCGCAGATAAAACGTGATGCCCGGAAGAATCTGCAAACGATTCAGGATAGTGTTAGCTGGCTAAAAACACAGTACGGGGAATTTAAGATTAAACCCGTTACAATTATGGTGACAGATCTCTTTCACTATTTGGAAGAAAAATACGCTGCTCAATTAAAAGAAAAAAACATCAATTTTTACTTTAAAGGAGATCATCATGCATTTCTTACGAGCGATCGCGTGTTACTCGAATATGTTTTGGACAAAATTTTCAACAATGCGGTAAAATATTCCTTTCCGGGGCAAGATATTTATTTACAGGAAAGTACAGAAGGTGATCAGGTTGTACTTTCTGTAATTGATTCCGGAACGGGAATAAATGAAAAGTATTTGCCTGCGATCTATACTCATGGTAATCCTGTATTTCTGGGAACTGCTGGCGAGAAAGGAGTGGGATTAAGTTTGAAAATTGTAAAAAATTTTATATCCTTGCTTAAAGGAAACATCCAGATCATTTCCACTGAAAATAAAGGTACCACGGTTTCTCTTTTTTTACGTAAATTTATAGAATGATGGGTTCAAAAGTAAACATTCGCATTGTTGTAGCAGACGATCATGGTATCGTCCGGATGGGTTTGATACAAACGATTAAACGACTCCTGCCTGATGCTATAATTTCAGAGGTAGAGGATTATAAATCGCTCTACAAATTAATTCTGAAAGAAGAATTCGATCTGGCCATTATGGACGTTAATATGCCTAATGGTACTGTTCAGGAAGCAATAGATTATATAAAAATTCATCAGCCTGAATTAAAAATTCTAATATTTTCTTCACAGGATGAAGAGCTGTATGGGATGCGTTATCTGAAAATGGGAGCTGGTGGCTATCTAAGCAAGCTGAGCTCCACTGAAGTCATTGAGACTGCTTTAGCGGCGATGCTTAATAAAGGTCGATATGTCAGTGATAATATAAAGGAATCGATTTTTTTAGAATCGTTAAACGGGACGGCAAAAAATTCTCCCTTTGAAGCCCTCTCAGACCGCGAATTGCAAATTGCCAATAAGCTTGCGGAAGGCCTTCCGCTCAAAGAAATTTCTAATCAGCTGAATCTCCATTCATCGACTATCAGTACATACAAAGTCAGGTTGTTTGAGAAGCTGAAAATACGGTCCATACCCGAATTGGTGGAAATTCTCCGACTGTATAATCAGTAAAAATGCTATCACAAAAGAACACCATCTTGTTTGGAAAGTTGCCAATTTCAGATGATAATGGATTTTAATCCGGAAGTTTATATTTTTGTAATGCTATGCATAATCAGCTGAACCAACTTATTTCAAAAAATGTAAAACTCTCAGATTCAGAAAGAGAGCTGTGTAATCGGTATTTCGAACCTGTATTGTATCCAAAAAACAGAATAATTGAGGAAGAAGAAAAAATACCGCAGTACCTGTATTTTGTGGTTTCAGGTTTTGTCCGGCTGTTCCATTACAATGATAAAGGAGATGAGATAACCACCCATATCAACTGTCCTCCCGGTTTCATTACATCGTATACCAACTTTGTCAATCAGAATAAATCTGAAGAAAATCTCGAGTGCATTACCGAATGTGAGCTTTTACGCATTACAAAGGCTGATCTCGATCTGCTTATCCGGCAGAGTCCTGCATTTAAAGATTTCAGTTTTTTGGTATTTCAGCAATCGTTGTCCTACAATGAAAAACGGGCAAAGGACCTTGCAACATTGACCGCTGAAAAGCGTTATTTAAAGTTGATAACGGAAAATCCTGAAATTCTGCACAATGTCCCGATGCAGTATATCGCTTCTTTTTTAGGGATGAATCCAAAAAGTTTGAGCCGTATCCGCAAGCAGATTATTAGGTAACATTTGTGAAGTGATTTTGAATGAGCAAAACTGAAATTTGCACTATCATTTAAAATCAAAAGATATGACAAGCAAAAACTTAGTATTGGTATCAGGTGCGAACGGTCATCTGGGCAATAATCTGGTAAGATTACTAATAAAAGAAGGATTTCATGTAAGGGCATCCGTTCGCAGTATCCAAAATAAAGAATGTTTCAAGGATCTGAACTGTGAAGTAGTTCAGGCTGACATTACGGACAAAGTTTCCTTTGTTAAGGCTCTTCAGGGGGTTCATACATTTTATGCTGTAGGTGCAGCATTTAAATTGTGGGCTAAAGATCCAAAAAAGGAAATCTACGATGTCAATATGAACGGAACCCGAAATACGATTGAAGCTGCTGCAGAAGCGGGCGTGAAAAGAATCGTGTATGTAAGTTCCATTGCAGCTTTGGATTATACTCATCTTCCTGCTAAAGAAAGTAACGGGTATAATCCTGACCGCCGGGATATGTATTATAATTCGAAAAACGATGGCGAAAAACTGGCTTTTCAACTCGCTGAAGAATTAGGAGTAGAACTGGTGTCTGTAATGCCGGGAGCAATGATAGGAGGCGAAGCTTTTCTTCCTTTGAATGTGTCCTATGGTGTACTGAAGTTGATTTTAAATAAACAAATACCAATGGATACCCAAATAACCCTTAATTGGGTAGATGTAAAAGATGTTGCTGAAGGATGTTACCTTGCAGCTCAGAAAGGACGTTCAGGGGAACGGTATATCTTAGCGAATGAAAAATGCATGACTATTACCAACACTACCAGATTGGCTCAAAAGCTTTATCCGGAACTGAAAATCAAAGTGCCGGGTTCTGTTCCTAAATTTATCCTCTATACCATTGCCGGATTCATGGAACTTTCAGCTAAAATAAGTGGAAAACCTCCTGTATTAACCACAAAGGATATTGCCATGTTTTCAGGGCTACAACAGAATTTTGATATTTCCAAAGCCAGAAATGAATTGGGTTTTAATCCTAAAAATCCTGAACAGGCCGTAAGAGAAGCTTTGTCCTATCTGATGGAGCATAAAAATTTACTGTAATCACCAGTCCCGATGAGGTTTACTTTGATTATACCTTCAAATTTTTGTCTTTAATAATACAAGCGAGATAGGGATTAATATTTACATTATTATAGTGTAATATCTACAAGCCAAATTATTTAATCCATCCGTTTATAGATAGTTTTGCAAATAATTCAAAACAATAATAAAATATCTGCAGAACTTACTTTGCGATAGAAATAACAGGATAAATTAAAATAAAAACAATTATGTCACTTAGATTAGGAGATACCGCACCAAATTTTCAGGCCGATTCGTCTGCCGGCAAAATAGATTTCTATAATTACCTTGGGAATTCATGGGGAATTTTATTTTCTCATCCTGCAGATTATACACCTGTATGTACTACGGAGCTGGGAATGACAGCAAAGCTGCAAACTGAGTTTGATAACCGCAATACCAAAGTTCTTGCATTAAGTGTTGATAGGGTAGAAGATCATCAGAATTGGATAAATGACATTAATGAAACCCAAATGACCTGTGTTCAGTTTCCGATCATTGCTGATGATGATCTTGCCATTTCAAAGCTTTATGATTTTATTCACCCAAAAGCATCCACTACAGCAACAGTTCGTTCTTTATTAATCATTGACCCGCATAAAACGATTCGTTTAATGATTACTTATCCGGCATCTACAGGACGGAATTTTGATGAAATAATACGTGTTGGTGGATACTCATACTATAGCCACTCCTGTTAATTGGAAAGCTGGTGATGATGTCATTATTCCTCCCGGTATTTCTACAGAAGATGCAAGAAAATTATATCCGAAAGGTGTTAAAGAAATCAAACCTTATTTAAGATATACGCCGCATCCTGATAAATAAGATGTCCTTCTGAAGGTAACCGGGTTTAAAGAGAATGTAAAAAACACATCTGATAATGAATAAGAAAAAAAATATTTTATTAAGTCTGTTACTCTGTGGATTGGCGGTTTCATGCAAAAAAGCAGAGAATAGAGAGAGCCCGTCAAAGTCTTCTCCTCAAATCATAACAAAAGAACAGCAGGATAAGTTAACAGGTGAAGAGGTTCTGAAAGATTTTATGGAGGGCAATAAAAGATTCCGGGAGGGAACGGTAACGGTAAGAAATCATACAAAACGCACAAGAACGCTTGTAAATGGGCAGTCTCCCAAAGCTGTCGTTATAAGTTGTTCAGATAATCGTGTTCCCGTGGAGGATATTTTTGATCAGGGGCTGGGAGATATTTTTGTTGAAAGTGTGGCAGGAAATTTTGTAGATGAAGATGTATTGGGAAGTACTGAGTATGCCTGTGCGGTAGCGGGTGCCAAACTTATCATGGTAATGGGCCATCAGCATTGTGGAGTGGTAAAAGCAGCAATTGACAATGTCAGGTTTGGTAATATTACAGCAACACTTTACAGAATAAGACCAGCGGTCAATATAAGTCTGAGTTTTACAGGAATGAAAAACTCAAGAAACAATGAATTTGTTAAGTTCGTTTCTGAGAATAATGTAAGAATAGCACTCAGTGAAATACGAAAAAAAAATCCGATCCTTAAGGAAATGGAGGATAATGGAAAGATTAAAATTGTTGGAACATTGTATAGCCCTGCAGATGGAATATTACAGTTGGTAAAATAATTCAGACTGTTAATTTATTTCGAATTCATCCATACTCAAAAATGTCAGGCCTGAGATAAGTTGGTATACAATTAAGTAATATCAGATCCGGAGAAAAAAATCTCCGGATTTTTTATTTCTGGAGTTTCAGTTTTATGACAGTTTGATACGATGATTATTGCTATGGTCACGGTACATTTTGGAAATGGTTTTGATGCAGGAGATAACGGTTTTGAAATTCCTCTATATTATATTCTGATGCTCCTTACTCTATTTTCTTTTGGTGCTGGAAAATACAGCTTGGATCAATTTCTAAAACTCAACAAGATTAAAAATTAATAAGACAAGTCCTGGAAGAAAAGTTAATCAATCGTAGGAGATGAAAAAAAAGCAGGTGTTCTGACACTTGTTTTTTTTTATTGCCGTTTTGATATATGGGTAACTTCTCAGCCTGGTTCGTAATTCTCTGAAAAAAGGATATTTGTTGAAATATAAAAATCAGTTAAATAGGCCCTGGGTTCATTTCATCTAAATATACCATTCCTGGTAAGGTTAGTTCAGTTACAGATTTTTTTGAAAATTAGTCTTAGACTATTTTGAACCCAAAGCACTATTTGGTGTGAAGAAAAATATTTATAATGAGTGATTTTTATAATGTAAATTTAGGAAAATTGTTATCATTGGAAGATGAAAACCAGTAGTTATAAAACTACATGGATGACATTATTTATTGTCTTTCTGTTTGTTTTTCATGTACTTAATGATGAATAAGGCTGTATAATGTAAGCAGTTCATCGTTAGATTTTGTTTCCTGAAAAGACCATGCGATAATTTTTTTCTTATTATCAAAGTTGGTTTATCTTCCGTGACTCTTATCTTTTTTGACAAGATTCTTTCCGTTTCTGAGATTCCTTTTACAAAGAATATGCAATACTTTCGTTTTGATTGCCGTCATTTGTATGAGTCGAAGTAATCGTTTTCCTGCCAATTGTTATTGGTTCTGAGACTCGTCATCAAATAGGAAAAAAGAACAATGGATGCAGTTACAATTGCAATAGTAAGTAAATCGTTCATAGTACCTATTTATACCAGATCAATGGCATATTATATAGTAGGCAAAATTGTTGATTAAACGATTGGAATACAGTTTATTAGTTGTAGTTATTATGCGGCCGGGATGAAAATATATGTGGTGGTTTTGTATATAGATTAAACTACTGCCGAATACTATAATAACATCAGTGATAGTGTATGCTTTTTTGCTTATTAGCACGATTAAAAACTACACGCGTTGCTGTTTATTCTTACGGTCTTATTTTTTTGTTAATTATCGAATTATGTAGTTTTACAGATTGTTAATACTTAAACAATTGATTTTTTTAATTACATTTTGTGTAATGGATAATCTTCTTACGATAGACCTTTTTAACCTAAGATCATGTCATTTTTTTTCAGTTTACCAACACGAATAAAAACTACATACATTACGGATTATTCTTACGGTATTAATTTTCAGTGGATTGTAACACCTCCTAATTTTGCAAATGATAATAGTTACACAATAGCGGTATTTTAATGACACGTTGCGCAATAGATGATCTGCTTAAAATAAATGTATTGGGGGCTATATTAAATAATCAGTGTCAATAAATAAGTATAAAAAATGAAAACAAAAACAAATGTCTTTTTAGACTTCGATAATACACAATTTGATGGCCATCTTCATAATACTATGATGAGATATACAAATAAGTATCAAGACAATGATATTCCTGGATTGACAAAAGGGCAGTTAATGGACGAGCTTATGGGTAAAGCCCCCATTACACCAAGTTCTAAGTGGGCGGTACAGACTGCATTGATGAATGCTAGAAATGATGCTAAAGAAACAAATGAAAAACTTAAAGCAGAAGGAAAACCTGCAAAACCTGAACACACATTTGATTTTTTTGAAGGACAGAGCCTGAATAAACTTGTTAAAGAACGTAAAGAGCAAGGTGTTGATGTTGCTATATTAACAGCCTCTATGTTTCCGGGTGCAATTAAGGCAATAAATGAAATAAAGGGCTTAACTCAGTTAAACGATATTCCAATGATTGTTGTTCCTATCGCTAGTGGTGGGACTGTCAAGGAAAATAAGCTTAAAATGGCTCAGGATAAGAATAAAGAAATACAAAAATATGAAAGAGCACAAAGAGCAAGTATTGAAGGGTTGATTGATGTTAAAAATATTTTTGTTGATGACAGTAAGGAAAATATTGAAGTATTTACCAAAAGTAGAAATCCGAATAGTACCGGGATGTTAGCAACGAAAGGGCTTAATAAGGAACTTATGGAAAAACTTAACAATGCGATAGAAAAAGCGCTTGAGCAGCAAGCGGCGATATCTAAGCAACGTAATAAGGAAAACGCATCATATGTACAAGATGATATATATGCAAATGTGAATCAAGATATATATGCAAATGCAAGTCAATTTAAATCGAGTAAAAATGATCTTTCAAAGTTTACAGAAACACAGAATGCACCTGCGCTACCACCAAGACTTTCTCCTAAATCAGCACCAAAACTTCCTCCTAAAACTCTTAAAGCCGAGGCTAACGTTGCTCCTGCGCTTCCTCCTAAATCACCAAAACTGCGTTAAAAGCACAAGTGAAAATGTACTATAGATCAGGTACTTCTGGATTTAAAAATAGTATTTCTATATGATCATTAATTTGTTGCATACTCAAAGGATTCACAGCAGGACGGTAAAAAGCCTGATGGATAGAGACGATGAAGTTGTATGCCGCTGTTTGATCTGAGGTTTTATAATTGTTAAGACATTTAGTATTCATCAATATAGGTTGGGTATGAGCAGGCTGATAAAAATTGTATCCGGTTTGTAATTGGCCTGCCATCCTTTATGATCAGAACAGATTTTCCATAAGTGAATTTTTTGTAATGATAAAGATTTTTTTCGATTAAAATAAACACAAAATTATATGGAATATAAGACTCCAAAAACATTAGAAAGGACTCCTTTAGTCTTTGGTTATCCCGTTATCACCGCTATGATCGTTGTTATATGTCTGATGTTGTTCCTTTTTATTGTATTTAAAAAGGTACTGGTATCATTAGTGTTTTTAGTAATTCCTATCCTCTATTTATACATCATAAAAAAGTACCCCAGGAAAGGGGAGTTTAAAGAATTTTTTTTTGATTTTAAGATGGGAGTACAATGCATCAGATTTGATGAGAAATTAGAAAATCTGATCAGTAACAATTCAAAGGATAATAGAGAATCAAAAAAAAGTAACTGAATCAGTCTGAACTATCAGAAGAGTTTTGACAGACTGATATAATTCTGCAGGATGATGGTAAAAAACAGGGAACTATTTTTCAGCAGATATTCGGGTTACAGATAAAAATAAACAAACAAAATTAAAATTTAGTTTTAAAATAGAGCAGAAATGAAAAATTTGAAATTTAATAAAAGGAGCCTGATCGCATTGTTATTACCAATGAGTAGTTTATTATACTCCCAGGGAGGCGGCGGTGCTGGAGCAATTGATGCAAAAATTAATGGATGGACAAACACTCTTAAAACTTCATTGAATGCAGGTGTGGCAGCTTTTGCTGTGGTGGGTGCTTTCCTGATCTTTGTTCAGTACATGCAGGGTAACGAACAGGCCCAAAAGAATTTTGTCCGTTTTGTGATAGGGTTAGCTATTTTTGGCTTGGTTGATGTCATTACTCATGTATTCATCTAGCATATAGCACTTTTCAACCGGTATTAGATTTAAGCTATACGCTATTTAATATAGCTTAAATCTAATTGGCACTCCTTACTTCTGCAGGAATTGAATAGGTAACGCATACACTTATTCAATACTATCCCTTTTACAATTTTTCTGAAATTTTGTTTGTGGCTGATATTCTAATCTTATGCCCATTAAGAACGTATTTACTTAAACTATGGAATTTAAATCATTTGTTGAACCTTCAAATACTGAAGAAGAAAGGTTGAAGTCCGCTTCAGCAGAAGTTGGAAAAAATGCAGTGCCTGTTGGATTTCAATTATTTAATACCGAGGCTTTGTCGTGTGTGAAATGTAAAAGCGGGCAGAATGTTAAGGTGGCTAATATTGCTCCTCTGTCAGAGAATAACGATGAAAATCAGTATCCCTTATGTGAAAATTGCAGAAAAGCTTCTTTTAAAGTTAAAATATTCAGATAAAATGCTTCTCTTTTATCTCTATCATCATTTATCAATATTAAAATACCAATGGATTTAAAAAAATTACGTGAAATTCCTTCTACTTACTCTTTAGTTAAAAAAGCATTATTTCTTAGCTTTTCTATTACAATTATAGCTATTATTTCCAGCTCGGTCTGGGCTGTTTACGTGAGTAAAGTTTTTACTAAAAAGATCTATGTAATTACTGAAAAGGGACAGGCTGCCATTGCAAACTCTATGAATAATGATCAGGACTACGAAAATTACAGACTGCCTGAGATCAAGAACCAGATTAAAGTGTTTCACAGGTTATTTTTTGGATACGATCAGTTCAGTTATGATAAAAATATCAATGAGGCCCTCTATCTGATTGGAAACTCAGGAAAGCAATTGTATTTATCTCTTAAGGCCAACGGGCATTTTGCGAGGATACAATCGCAGAACCTGGTTCAAAAACTGGAAATAGATTCTATAAAAGTTAACGATAAAGAATATCCTTATCATGCATCTGTTTATGGAAAGCTCAGCGTCTCCAGAGTTGATCAGAATGTGAGTACAAAAAATCTGTTTTATTCATCATTCGATTTATATAATGTAGCAAGAACTGAAAATAATCCTCATGGTTTACTTATAGAAAATTATTTATTCAAAAGTAAAGGCCTTGAAAATGCTTCCGTTAACGATGGTGGCAATGGGGTAAAGACGGAGGCCGCTGATAATGAAGAAGATTCCCAATAGGAAGAGGATCAGTGATACACTTTTGTATTATAAAATCTTTGGATTGATAAGTATTGATGATAATCTGGAATTTCAGCAACGGGATTCTGTTATAATTTGTATGTAATGAAAAACGATAAATATTCTTTAGATATATTAATTATATTTTCCTTTCTAGTAAGTATACTGTTTATTTTAGTAGATATTTATTATTCGAAATATATATATATAGTTGAGAAAGGACTGGGCAACGAATATATCAATATATTCATTATAAAGCTATTTAAAACTTTCCCGCTTATTAAGAATCCTTTATTATTACGAACAGTAAGTCTGGCCATTGTTTCCTTTTGTAGTTTTGGGTTTGAAGTAAAGAGAGAAGTGGGAGAAAATTCTTCTTTTATGAAGAATATTATCATAGTAGGATCATCTCTTATCATTTTCTTAAGTATATCGGTTGTGAAGATTGAAATAATCTCTTATACCATCATATCTTTTGTTTCTTACATTGTTTATATCGTTGGTTTTTTAAAATTCAGAAAATACTTCAATTTTTATGATAAGAAGGATGAGTTTAATGATAAAAATC
Source organism: Chryseobacterium sp. CP-77 (assembly GCF_036362765.1). NCBI lineage: Bacteria > Pseudomonadati > Bacteroidota > Flavobacteriia > Flavobacteriales > Weeksellaceae > Chryseobacterium > Chryseobacterium sp. CP-77. The sequence continues at coordinate 1,364,416 of NZ_CP143637.1, read as the reverse complement.
AAATCTTTGAACAAGAGAAAGTCGTTAAGAAAAATCCTTATTCTGTAAATTTTAAAACAGAAAACGGGGTAATTAATGTGGTGAATCCTTTCAGAGCCACGATGGTTCTCGGAACTCCGGGATCAGGAAAGTCTTACTCTGTAGTTGAAGAATATATACGACAGCATATTCAGAAGCAATTTTCGATGATGGTGTATGATTTCAAATTTCCTGCACTGGCCAAAGAAACATTTGCTTTTTATGAATATTACAAAGAACAATATAAAATTGAACCGCGGTTTTGTGTGGTTTCTTTGGATGATCTGGAGAAATCTAATTTTGTGAATCCTCTGGATCCTCAATTGATCAGAAAAGCAGCAGATGCCATCGAAGCATCACAAACCATCCTGTTTAATCTGAATAAAGAATGGATTACGGAAAAAGATTTCTTTGCACAATCAGCGATTTCGTATTTCGCGGCCTGTATTTATTTCCTGAGAATTTATGAAGACGGGAAATTCTGTACGCTGCCTCATGCCATATCTTTAGCTTCGCTGCCGGATGAAAAAGTATTCAAAGTTTTTGGTCAGTACTCAGAACTGAGATTCTTTATGACTCCCTTTGCAGATGCTTTAGCCAAGCAGGCTTACGAGCAGCTTTCTGGTCAGACAGCGTCTGCGAGGATACCGCTGTCTCAGTTGGCAACCAAGGAATTATTCTGGGTAATGGGTAATAATGTTTTTCCTGAAGAGAATATTTCATTAAGTATCAACAATCCGGAAAGTCCATGCATATTAATTATTGCTAATTCACCAAGTACCCAGACAACCAATTCTCCTGCTTTAGGGCTTGTGGTTACCCAGCTTCTGAAAGAAATTAATCAGCAGGGAAGACAACCTTGTTCCGTGATCCTGGATGAGCTTCCCACCATGTACTTTATGGGATTGGATAACCTGATTGCTACTGCGAGATCCAACAAAGTTTCAACAACCATAGGAATGCAGGATCTTGAACAGCTGAAGCGTGATTATGGTGATAAAGTAGCTGAAACAATATTTAATATCGTAGGTAATATTTTTAGTGGTTCAGTACGAAGTGAAACGGCAAGCAAGCTTCAGGAAATATTCGGAAAGAAAAAGCAAAAATTAAAAAATGTAACCATTGATACGAATAATTCATATTCTATTAATGAGAATTTAGAATATGCCATTCCCGTATCTGCGATATCCCAGCTTTCTCAGGGAGAATTTGTAGGAGTGGTTGCTGATAATTTCGGAGAAGAAATTAACCGGAAGATTTTCAGAGGAAAAATAAAAGTAGAGAAGCGTACAGATCAGATAAAGAATAAGATACCAACCATTATAGAAGGAGAAATGATCAATGAAGTTCTCAATGGGAATTTTGAAAGAATTGTAAAAGAGGTTGATATTCTTATTGAAAACGAATTGTATAGAATTTCCCAGGAGGAAAATGCTGATATGGGTGGTGAACTGTCGTCACAAGTGGAAACACAAGAGAATTGATTTTTTTAACTGAGAAAACATACAATGATGATAACACCTTATGTATACATTACTTAGTAAAAAGAATAGGATACTTCCTGTGTGTTTTATCTTTTTTATAGTATTTCCTTACCAGAGATTAAAATCACAAAAGATGATTCCGCCTGTTGAATCCTATCATAAAACTGTTTCATCGCATTATGGGTACAGAAAGCATCCTGTTGACGGAGTATTTAAAAAGCATCATGGAGTTGACTTTTCCGTACCTCAGGGAACTGCTGTATTTTCTACCTATTACGGGATCGTTTTAAGTTCAATGTACGAAAGAGGATATGGCAATACCATCTTAATAGATAACGAGGGAGGCTTCAGAACCCGATATGGACATTTAATGACCCTGTTTGTTGGGAAGGGTGAATTGGTAAAGCCCGGACAGTTGATAGGGTTAAGTGGAAATACAGGACATTCCACTGGTCCCCATCTCCATTACGAAATAATAATTGAAGGTAAAAAAATTAACCCTTTATTATTTCTGAATATCATGTGTAATAATAGTTTATAAAAATATGTTTGCAAATCTTGACAAGAAAAAAAAGATCATTATTGGGGTTGTTTTTGTGGCTGCATTAGGTACTCTTACTTTGATGATGAGCCTGATCCTGTTCCCAAAAATAAAGGAGTCTGATGATAAGTTGATTGTAACTCCTAATGTAGATGAGAAACAGCTTGAAGAAAAATCAAAATTAGAAATTTATAATCAGGATGAAAGAGATCTAAAAAAGTACTTTTCAAAAGACGGAAAGTATGGTATAGATACAGAACTGCCTGAAGATGAAAAATTATTGCAGGAACAGTTTCAGAATTTTAGCGGCAAAACGGAAGAAAATGATTATGCCAAAAGGCAGGAAAGCTATATGAAAGCTTTATCCAACATCTCTTCACCGGGAAGAAGCTACTCTTCCGGTTCCGGGTATAGCTCAGGATATGGCTCCGACTATGCATCTGGTTCTGAAAACAGCCTTAACAAAATATTTGCGCTGCAGGATAAGATCCGTGCAGGATTAACGGAAGGGGCTGCCTCCCGTAATGCTCTGGATTCCGGTGATATTCCCAAAAACAGGGAAAGTAAAAAGGAGCTGGTTAAAAACGATGTTCGGGATCAAAAGAATTTTTTCCAGGGAACAACAGCCGGAAATAACAAGAAAATTTTACAGCTGATTCCTTCAGAAACTATAGAGCAGAAGAGGATATTAGATAAAAATATCATTCCTATAAGAATAAAAGAAGATATGAGGCTTACAGATGTCCCGGGCGGACTGCTAATTCCAAAGAATTCAATTATCTATGGAAGAATATCCTTAGGGGAAGACCGGATTAATATTGATATTGAAAGCTATAAAAAAGATAATGTTCTGTACCAGTTAAACTTTAGCGTTTATGACTATGACGGAAGACAGGGTATTCAGGTGAATAATCATTCGTGGCTTAAAATCCCTTCAACAGTATCGAAAGATGTTTTTGATTATGCCATTCAAAGAGGAACCAATGCCGGCGGTTCTATTTTAGGTGGTGGTACCAATACCGGGATAGATTTAAAGGAGGCTAAAAACCTGGCCATTTTATCAGCAGGAAAAGAAATAAGCAAAGAAGTTTTTGAGAAAAGGAGAGTGTTCTTACCTAAAAAATACCAGTTATGGATCAATATAAGATCCTCAAATAATGGCTCTGGTTTTAATTAGAGTGTTCTTATTGTAGAAGTAAAATACAAATTATTTCCTAAGATTATGAAAGATATAGATATCAAAAAGGCTTTTAACATATTAGCGGTAGACAATGATTTGTTAATTAGTAAAAAAGGAGATGTCGGCTTAGTGTATAAAGTGATGCTCCCTCAGATATATTCGCTTGATAGTGACCAGATTGAGCAGATCAGTGTTATTTTTGACAAAGTAATCAGATCTTTACCCGCCGGAACAATATTGCAGAAACAGGATTTCTTTTTTGTAGACGCTATCAAAGAGCAGGTATCGGACAGCCCTAATTTTTTATCAGCAAGTGATAACAGGTTTTTCCATGAAAAGCCAACAATGAGCCACGAGTGTTATCTCACCATCATAAAGGACTCCAAAAGTAAAGTAAGCATACTTAATAATTCCAGCCAGTATAATAAATATTTAGATGGAATAGATGATTTTATCAAGGCTGTAGAATCAAGTCTCTCATTTTTAACAAAAGAAGGTTTTTTTGCAGTAGAAAGGTTGAATAATAATCAGATTATAGCGCTGTTAGGGAAATATTTGTCTCTTTCGAAAGAAGGAGAGACCAATCTGAGGGACATGTTTTTTGATAAGAACTTACAGGTAGGAAATAAATTCGCAGAACTGTATACTATCTCTTCCAATAATCAGCTACCTATTACCATTAACAGTACCATCAAAAGTATTGAATATTCTACCCCAAAAACCGATTTCAGAATTCCTTTTATACAGCCGGTATCTACAGGGCTGGATGTAAACCATATCTACAACCAGGTGATTTTTATTGAAGATTCCGAAAAAGTTTTTTCTTCCCTGAAGACCAAAATGAATCAGTTTAAAAGTATGGCGATCCTTTCGAGAGAAAATCAGGTTACTTATTCTCAGGTGGAAGATCTTGTAGAAGATGTATTGGAAAGAGAACTTACGTTTGTTTATCAGCATTTCAGTGTAATCGTCTGGAATGTTTCGCAAAAGAAACTGGAACATGATGTAAACTTACTGGAAAACGCCTTCAGAGATCTGGGAATTACACCTTATCAGGTGAAGTATGCGCTCAATGAATTATATATGAACAATTGTCCAGGAGCGCCAGCCTATATTTCGGAGAATCATAAATTTATCGGGATATCCGAGCAAACTTCCTCATTGCTGAATTTTGAATCCTATTACGAAAGCAATAAAGATGGAATTCTTTTCTGTGACCGTAAAAACGGATCTCCGTTACGTCTTGACTTATGGGACGAGCCCGTTAAAAAAGGAATCATCGTGAACCGAAACAGATTGATTTTCGGACCTTCCGGAACCGGAAAATCATTTTTGATCAATCACATTGCGAGTCAGTATTATGAGCAGGGCCACCATATCGTGATGATAGATATCGGAAACTCCTATAAAAAGTTATGTGAACTGGTGGAAGGTGTTTACTTTACCTATGACTTAAACTCACCTTTACAGTTTAATCCTTTCTATTACTATGATGAAGATGAAATTAATATAGATAAGAAAACGTTTCTCCTGTCACTGATCTTTTTCTTATGGAAAGGAGAAGAGGGAGCTTCAAGAGAAGAAAAACAGATATTGTCCACCTATCTGGATCTTTATTACGAGCATGTCGTTAAAAATGATGTTTTTCCTAGTATGTCTACTTTCTATGAGTTTATCTCAGAAAATTCGGCTGTTGAAGAAGAATCAACTTATTTTGACAAGGTCAGCTTTAAACTCTCACTTAGAGATTTTTACGACGGACATTATAAAGATATACTTAATGCAGAAGAACCAGCCAATCTGATTCACGAGCGTTTTATTGTATTTGAAATGGACAATATCAAAGATCACCCGACATTGTTCCCTTTAGTTACCATGTTGTGTATTAATCTGGTGATGACTAAGATACAAAAGATCCCGGGAGTAAAGAAATCAATATTTATAGACGAGTGCTGGAAGCCTATTTCCAAAGGAGAGATGGCAGAATTTATCAAGTATTTGTACAAGACCGTTCGTAAATTTTATGGAGAAGTAGCCATTGCAACCCAGGATCTGGAAGATATCCTGGATACAGCTGCCGGACCTGCCATGGTGAATAATACAGATACCCTGATTATGCTTTCCCATAAAAAGAAAATGGCATCCAAAGATAAGTTTTCCAAATATTTGTCACTGAGTGAATCTGATCTTCAAAAGCTTTATTCTACAGATAAAGGTGAGGTGTATGTTAAAGTAGGAAGTATGTCTAATGTATATAAAGTAAAAGTATCTCCCGAAAGATATGCCTGTTATTCTTCCAATGCTGATGAAAACAAAGTAATCCGCGGAATATACGAAGCCAAAGGAAACATGTCGGTGGCTATTAATGATTTTATTGATTTAAATTCTCAAAAGAAATGAAAAAACACGTTATATTATTTATTCTATTTTTTATATGTTCTCAGGTCTCTTTTGCCCAGGAAATACTGGAACCTTTATCTCAGCGCCAGGCCATTGACGTTTCAGATGTGAAAACCACACACATTATTTTTGATGAAAAAATAAAATATGTGGATGTGGGATCTGCTTATTTCGTTGCAGATACCATTGGGAATATGCTCAAATTAAAGCATACCGGTGAAGAGTTGGAAGACTTAAAGAGCCGGCAGGCGAACCTTACCGTGATTAATGGTAAAGGAAGCTATTATTCTATTGATATGGAATATAACAGAAATCCGGATATCACAACGTATAAAGCGATTGAAACCATTACCACAATAGATTATTTTGCAAAGGAAAATATTTACAAAATTGAAAAGGAAGAAAGGACAGCACAGGATCTTCAGGAATTGTGTATGCTTTCTGAAAGTGCGCCTTCCACAGTAAAAATTAAAGATACTCAAGATGGATTGAACCTTACTTTAAACGGAATCTATTACAGGAACTTTCAGAATAAAATTGTCTTACGCGTAGAAATTTATAATACGTCTAAAATCACGTTGGATATAGACCAGATTCTTTTCAGATCAAAACTTAAGAGAAATAATGCTGCGAAGAAAGATTATGTCTATCAGGAAAGAATACTGACGCCTGTAAAATCCTGTGGAGAGCAGCGAAATATTAAACTGGGGGAAACAAGGGTTCTTACCTTCATCTTTGACAAATTCACATTGAATGAAGATGAGATACTGAGCCTGGAAGTAGGAGAGCATGCCGGTGGCAGAAGCGTCAATATCCGTATTCCCAGAAAGAAACTTCTATTTCCCGAGTATATATAAAGATATTTAACGTATTCAGTTATGAAATACCTGATTCTGCTATTGCTGTTTTTTTCATTACAGTATAAAGGACAGTTGCCATACATTGATCCCATAGGTCTGGGGGTAAGGTATTTAGAAAATAATGCCACTGATGACTATGAAAAAGCGACCAAAAAAAGCCGGGATGAACTGCTTAAAATTGAGGCCATCAATGAAGTCGAAAATGCGGCCAGGACTACCATTTCTAAAAAAGACCTCATCAACTTTTCTAAGTACTCCAAGGTTTGCAATCCTTATTTTAATCCCATTAAGAAAAGCAAGTGCAGAAAGAAACTGGCATATATTAAAGCTGCGAACAGCATATTGGAAGATGCCTTTATAGCTGGAGAGGGATAAAGATCAACCGCGGAAACAGGGAAAAGCTGGATGCAGGATTTATGAGTACTTTAAATTTTCTGATTCAGGAGCTGGAAGAGATGAAATATGAAGCAGAACAAAGTAATTTATTCTACAGGTTAGGCCTGATACCCAAATAATATCAAATATTTACACCTATATCATAAATTTTAACAACACAGTATTATGAGAGTATTAACCATTTTGTGTTTTTTTACATTTCAGCTGTTTTCAGCTCAGTTTGTACATTTTGCTATCCATTTGAATAATACCGATTCAGATACAAGGAAAAAGCTTAAAGAAATTGCTGGACATACCGCGGCAAGAGCTATACAGCTAAAGCTGCAAAATAATTACCTGGAAGAAATGATTAAGAATGATGAAGAATTTTTAGAAAGGAATTATAAAAAGTCAGCTCAATTTGATAAACAAAATAGTACGATTAAATCTGTAAAGACCGGAATTTTAGGGATAGGACCTGTACTATTGAACCAGTTTAAAACACTTCCTTATATAACCAATGTTAAGAAAGATTATTTACAATCGTTAGCATTAAATAAAGCTGCGCTTCTTTCTATCCAGAATGTGGATGCCTCAAAAATAAAGGCCGCCGAAAGACAGGAAATTTACAGAATCCGGGATCAGTTGGTAAGAGTATATTCTAAAAATGACAAGGAAGTTATTGGAGTGATGGCTTTGCCTGCTTTGGTACTTCTGGTACAAAGTCATCCGGATCTTATCAAATTCATCAAGAAGCTTGAGATTATATTCTAGTTTTTATCAAATATAAATTTATTTCAATATGTACAGGTTTCTGATAGTACTGTTATTATTTGCTTCAATAAGAGCTTATTCTCAGCCTTTTGCCAATAATCCTATTGGTCCGATTTCAGACGTCCCGTCTAATATTGGCTCAGTTGGGATTATTATAGAAAAATATGCTTTGAAGGGAAGGGAAGAAACAACAGAGAAAAGAACTGAAGATTTTTTAAAAGAGTATAGAAAAAGACTTCCATATTATGTTGGTATTACCTGGCTGTTTACGGTAAATAGTATTATCAATAATGTCCAGGACAGATCCCTAAAACTCAGACAGGATAATGAAAAGCTTTCTTTCCTGTATTATTCAAAAAAGAAAGAAAATAAGGTGTATCTGCAGTCAGCAGACAGCCAGATTGAGAATATGTCTGCCAATTTCTTAAATGGTGAAAAAGCGGTCATTTTGGGAGAAAAATTTAACCTGTATGAAGACCTGAGAACATCGTTGTCTGCGATTAACCGGCAGCTTGATAGGGTAGAAGATAATATCAAGGAGAGTACGTTGAAGAGGAAAATAGTCCGGCAGTTTACTAAATAGTTAATCTAAATTTTTAAGTCATGAATATACTGTATATTAATTTCAAATCATTCAGTGGTAAGGTATTTCTCGTAGGGGTATTCTTATTATCTGTATTTCCCAAAGCTCAGCTTGTGACGATTGATATCCCTGTACCCTGGGCTGCTAATGATGTTCTGTCAAAGAAGTATTACAAAGATATGGCCTCAGCCCACAGAAAGCTAAATTTGATATATGCCGTAGGAAAAACGGGTATTCTGAAAAGAACAAAAGATATTTATATAGAACCTAATCAGGAACTTACCCGGATATCATCTGGTTTAACTTCAAAGAAAGACGATATACTGAAATTTTTATCCGGAACAAGTTATGATTATATAAAGGATAAATATCCGATCGTGGCAGTTTCCCCGCTTTCAAGTGGTAAACTTTCCAATGGTTTGATAAGAAGAAGATTCAAGAAGAAATTTGATGCCGAGAAAAAAAATATTACCAATTATCTGGATACCAGCAACTATATTCCCGAAGGAGAAAGACTGCGTTTCATTCAGCAGGCCTTAGATAAAGTAATAAGAGTAACACTGGAAGATGAAACATATTAAACCAATATCCGCATTGCTGCTTCTTTTTAGCATTGGTTTTTTTAATGCACAGACATATGCCTTTGATATTAAGGATAAAACCGTTGCTATAACCAAAACGGGAATTATTGCAGGATTAGCAGCAGAAATTATTTTAAAAGATCAACAGAATGAGTTGTTTGAAAAGCTCATCAAGCTGGAAAAAGAGATTGATGACAAAAAGAGCATCAAAAGCGTACAAAGCCTTGCGCTTGCTGCTGCTTCTATCGCTACGATTGAAACAACCAAAACAGATATAAAAGATCTCAGAAAGGTGATCAGTATCATCAAATACAATCCGTTATTTATTAAACATTCCCTCGGAAAGAAATCTGAAGAACTGGCCATTGAAAACAGATATTTAGAGGAAGCTGAAAGTGACTATAAAGGATATCTGGCATCAGGACTTCTCTCCGGAGGTTTAGGGCAGTTTTATACTGTTTTTGGAAAACTTTTAACAAGGATTTTGAAAATCAGAGCCACTGTTTTGTCTATAAAGAAAGACCTCCAATCCCTGTCGGTAATCAATAAGGTCTTAATTAAATAATTTCTAATAAGATTAGCAAAATATAAAAATCAGTGATGATTAAAAATATAAAGTAAATGACAATAAATCAAGTTCTAAATGACTATAGGAAAATTCTTAAAACCAATTTTGACCTATTTATTACTGAGTCGAGACCGTATGTACTTCTCATAGCCGTTACATTTACCTTTGTTTATGTTGGGTATAAAGTAATGAAAGCCATGTCGGATCCGGATGAAAAGATTGGACGGGAAACGCTTTTAAGACCCATTCTTACTCTCATGGTGATTACATTATACATTCCTTTGGTCAAATTATTATTATTTGATACCGTGGATATTTTATCAGATATAGTAAAACATGGGGCTTATAAAGTGACAGGGCGTAGTCCTGCTGAGTTTGAAAACCTCTTTCAAAAGGGAATATCACATGTGCAGTCAAAAGGAGCAGATGGAAATGGGGTGTATGATGTATTGCAGGTCAATCCTTTTTTAGAATTTTTCCATATTCTTGTTTATCTTGTTGCTTCTTGTGTTGGAGCCTATATATTATTGAGACAATTACTGATGATATTTGTCTATTATGTTTTAGGAATTTTTGTTTTACCGTTTTCACTTATTATATCTAATGAAAGAATTCTGAAGACATGGTTCTTTGGTTTCCTTTCTATCCTGCTGTGGGAGCCCATATTAACGATTTTGAAAGTGATGATTGTTCTTTTACCTATTGGAAGTACAGAATTTACTAATGTTCTCCTTTCTGTTGCTCTTCAGCTTGTAATGATATTTATGATATTAAAAGTTCCGCAATTCGCGAATCTTCTGGTAGATCCTGAATCTGGTAATAAATTTAGTAATAAGGCAGGTTCCGTTTTGAGAGGTTTACCAGGCAAAGTCTTTGGTAAATAAAAGGGAAAATATAAATCTGAAAGAAATGTATTTAGTTTTAATTGAAAGGTCAACGCATGATCCATTATATACAATCCAAAAGCACCACTGAGATGACAGAGAACGTTTTTAAAAATAATTCCAGCGAGCTAATATATTCACTGATCCAAACAAGGCTTTCAAAAAACCAGATGGATTGGATGAAAACGGTGATGCTATTTGAAAATGAAACTCTTTTCTTTCAGAACTTCAGACGGATTTCCCAGGTAATTCCATCCGTTTCACCAGAATGGAGTCCATCTGAAAAAATTACCCTTGAGCAGCTTTATCCGGGCCTTACCTCCGGCCGTTGGAACCTTCAGCAATTCTGCCAATGTTTATTGATGGTTTGTGTTCCTGAAGATCAGAATATAGCTATAGTAAAAAAGCTTACGCAGTCAGCAGATATCAGTGAACTGATTAGTATATACAAAGGAATTTTCTTCCTTGAAAATGCGTATGAGTTTGTACCACTCGTTGAAGAGGGCATCAGGACCAATATTACTTCTGTTTTTGATGCTATAGCTCTCTTAAATCCTTTTGCCGCCAGATACCTGTCTCAGCAATCCTGGAATCAGTTGGTTCTTAAAGCATTGTTGATGGGGCGCCCGCTTTACCAGATCATCAATCTGGATCTGCGTAAAAACGAACAGCTGGCTTTCATCACCACCGGATATATTCACGAAAGATGGTCTGAGAGAAAAACAGTATCCCCGGAGATATGGCGGTTGATGGAAGGATTTGTCAATAGAGAGATTACCTCAGATCTGCTGAAAGTGATCGAATCCGGTGATTCACTGTCAAAACACGCAGCCATCATTGTACTCAGAGAAAGTGCTTCCAACACGTGCAACAATATATTAAGACCTATAAATACCACTTTATGGAACTATATCGGAGAACAATATTACATCCAGAATAAAGAACTATAAAGATACGGATCAATCCAAATTCTTATCTGTTTTGCACAAGGCTTAAGCAGTAAAATTCCGGAAAAATTTGAGTGTTCAAAGCTCAAATTTTTCCGGAATAACTTTTCAATTATTCGGTCTGTAAGATACATTCCTTACATTTTCACTTTCTCCAAGGTTTGGAAAGATAAATTATTACAGACATTATAATGTATTTCGTCTCATTCCCATATTTTTACTGATGCTTTGCGTTTCCTGCTGTACTTTGGGCTTTGAAGCTTGAGCATGTTGTTTTATATCAGGATTAAGTCTGTTTAATGGCTTAGTAAACATTGCTAGTCTGGATTCATCAGTATGTGTTGCAGATTTTCTACGATTACCGGTGCCTACGTTCTTTGCATTAGTATCAAAAGGTAGTTTTTGGTCACGGACCATTCTATTCTCTATACCATTTCCTGTTGTATTTTCTGTTTTCCTTTCCGGGCCGCCTGTTAATCTTTCAATATCCTGTTTCAAATTATCCTCAATACCATTCTTTTTATCATGCTGTTTAATCTCCTCCTTATCCTTGGATAACTTTTCTTCCATTAATTCCCGGACAATCTCACGAAGTATTTCAGCCTTTGTTTCAGTATTCTCTTGAGTATAACTTTTATCTGATTTTGAATTATTAAAACTGTGCGTTATTTTCGTACCTATAGCGATGCTGCCGGCTATTGCAGAAATGGCCATGACAGCTATTCCTAATGGTGGAAAAAATAATCCAAGTGCAAATCCTGCAGCCAGTCCAATCGCAGAATATTTTAAGGATTTCTTAATGAAAGAAGCGTTTTTGGAGACAGAATTGAGGAAGCCTCTTCGTTTCCGGGACTCTTCTGTTGGTGGGATATCCTTTTTTTCGTTTTCATTTTTTAAATCAGTATTCTCATTCAAATTTTTCTGTTGCGCATGAGCATGGGCTTCTTTTTCCAGACGTTTGTGTAATTCTTCGGCTTCTCTTTGAGGCATGTTATATATATTAAAGTTGTAAAAAACTGATTGTTGTTTTTATTGAATAACTGTAAAAGTTTACAACGTATTCATGACATGTAAGACCTAAATCCTAAGTATACTTGTATTATAATAGCGTTGTAAACTTTACCTAACAGTTAATTAATATCTCAGATCGCTTCCGTTTTTACTTTAAAGGCTGGTATGATGCGTCTTAGTATTAGGCTTTTCTTGTTTTATTTCCTTTTGCTGCTGCTGTTTTAGCGTTTCAGAAGCGAGAACCGCCTTTGGATCTGCCTTCACAGTAGGAGTGGTATAAGCTGATATATCATTTGATCGGCTAAGTGGAATATTTACCTTTTTTTCAAAAATCTCAGCCTCAACCAGTGCATCCTGTGCATTCTTTATAAAATCGGGACTTGGCAAAACAGAAAAGCCTTGATTAAGATGGGAGGCCATAGTTAAAGCAATCGCTTTATAAGCTGCCTGAGTAGGATGGGCCCCATCCGATGTCGCTACAAATCCAAGATTATTAGCGGTAACATTATCTAATAATTTTCTGAAAGTACTGTTATCTCTGTTCTGCCCTCCTTTATTGAGTCCGTCATTCAATATAGAACCAACTGTATCATATAATCCTGTGTTGGAGATGTTTACATTATCATCTAGCTGTTTGACAAGATTCTCAGAAAATACCTTGTCAAGTTCTCCGCGAAGTTTCGCAATATCTGCCTGATGTTTTTCGGGTCTGATTTGCTGGTAATACTTTGTTACAAATTCGATCTGACTCGGATATGTTCCGGTAGCCATTAATGCATTTTTAACAGCCTTTATGCTTTCAAGCTTTTCAGCAGATTTGTGACCTTCAGCCATTTTCTTAATGATTAAATCACCAACTTCCCTGTGAAGTCTAATCTCATTATCACTTTTATGTGCTTTATCCAGAAGCGGCTGGATTTCATTAAATATTTCATTACCTCCTTTATCCTTATATATTTCTTTAAATTCTTTCAGGGTATTCGCAAGTGAAGTATCCATATTGTCCTCCGGCTTGTTGAATTGTACTTTTCTTCCGCGGTGCTGTGCTGCTTTTATGAGACGTAAATTATACAAGTTGGTTTTAAGTGCTTCATACATATCAACCACCATCGTATCATCATATTTATTGGGAAATGCTTCTTTGAGATGCTTGTTAAACTCCAAAGTAGCTTCCTGTGCCTTATCTACTGTTGCACGTAATTTAGGGTCTTTATCTGCATGGGTGTAACGCACAGCTTCTTCAGGAGCAGGATTATTAACCACCATAAAATAGGCTTTGCCACCGTCCTTAGCAACGCGAGCTCGAATTTCATCAGTCATACCTTTGATCTGATCAACGATTGCCTTCATTTTCGAAGCGTCTTTACCATCGGTAACAGTATCGTTCAGACCAATCCAGACGATATGCAACGTATTTTTAGCTTTAGACGTCTCATTGTCCAATTCTTTGAAATATTTTTCTTTTTGCTCCAGTATAGTTGTCAGTGCTAATTTGTGTGCCAGTTTTTCCCTTTCATTCACTACTGCACCGCCTACTGCATAGTTGACGAATGATAATCTGTTATCAGGGCTCCCATGATTTGACTCTTTCAGGGACATATGTTTCGCCGTTAAGGCATCAGCTTGTTTCTTATCCTTACCATCTATCAAACTCTCACCACCAGACCATTCCCACATGTAGTCAGCCCAGTTTTTTGTGTCGCTGAAACGTCCCACCGCATTTACACGCATCGCACCGGCAGCCCTTGCTACCATACCCATAATGGTATTTTTTTTAATACCGAAGTCAGACATACTGTCTCCTAAAATTACTATTCGATCTATCATAATTAAGAAAATTAAATTACCGGATAGGTATTTCTATCCTATGTGTTTCTGTATACACAAATTTATTTTTTTGAGGGAAGAGGCCCATATATTTTATGTCCATTTAAACCTACATATTTGTAGTTATAAATTAAAGGAATTGACAAAGTTAATAGGGTTGTAAAGCAATAAAATTGTATCTGTTGACATCAACTCAAAAATTAGAATAATGGGTAAGAAATAGAGTAGGGAAACCGGAAATGTCGAGTCTGAAAAAATTAAACTTTTCTAGGGAGAGATGAAGAAGAAAAAGGAACAAAAAGCTGGCCTTTCACAAGGACTTACAAAAAATACTGTTTATATCGTAAGCTTGCCTTCTAAACTAGAGCTTTGGCAAACATTATTATTGATGCTTTGTAGTGAATTAAGTTTTGCAAACCTCTTGAATTATTACCTTATTATAAGCAAGATTTAGTTATTGTTAAATTAAAAAAGATGAACAAAACTGCTCATCCTTTTTTGCAATGTACTATTTATAAAGTTCGGATTATATCCTGTCGTATCGTATATGATATTAATAGGTAAGTGATCCTTTTATGTTCGAAATGTTGGTTGCATCATAATGCGAATGGATATAATTGGCATTTTTATACATCACGTCAGAGCTGCTTTCTACATGTGTAGCTCCTAAATTATGGCCACATTCATGTGCTAAGGTAGTACTATAATCATCACAGACTATCAATGATGAACGTTTACGACCACTATTTTGAATACTGCCACTATATCTATATTGGTTTACCCATGCGAGGCCTAAAGTACCTAATCCCCATGTAGAAGAATCCCATGTACTTTCATATAAAGCAACCCGAACTACTTTTCCCGGGCTATGAGGTTTTGTAGTTTCAATCCAATTTGTAAGTTTATTTAATTGTTCACTTGCACTATATACTTTAGAAAATGCATTGTTATAATTCAATTCATCTTCTACAGATAATGGGAAATCTGGATTATTAGGACGTCCTGGATATTGGGTAACATTCGGCAAGATTTTTTCAAATCCTAAATCTACTGATTTAAGTGAGGTTAAGAGAGCTGCGTAAGATGAATCAAAATCAAAGCCACTTTCAATAAATGCGATCTCAATATTGTACGAACGCAAAGACCCTGAATTTTTGCTATATGATTTTTCAGAAGGGGGAAAGGGAAAAGAATTTACATTACATTTTCCATAATTTTTACCTGAACCTTTTTTCTGTAAGGTAGCTGTTACATTAATTAAGGAATAATAGTTTGACTTTTCCACTGCTATCTCATAGCGTTTATCATCATCTACAGGTTTTTTATTCGCTTCGTGTAATAAATGACCACCGTCTAATCCTTTTTTCTGAGCCAAAGCCAGAAACTGTTTTCTGTGATTAGGATTGATTCCCAGATTTCCTTTTTGCAAACCAATATTGAGGTCTTGATTACCCTTCAGTCTATAATCCTGATTCTGATCCGTATAAAATAAATCAAAACCATTTTTACCAACAATCATAATGGCTTTTTCTTTATTTTGTCCCCTTGTATTCACTGTTCCTATGAACGTTCTCATTTTTCCAAAAAGAGTTGCTTTGTTGCTTATAAGTTCAAAATTGAGTTTTGTACCATCATTCTTGATAAGGGCGAACTTTCTTACTTCTCCTTCTTTTTCAATAGGCTTTGCAAACTCTGGTATTAATGGTAATTCTGAAATTTTGTACATACTGCCATTATTGGTTACGACACCTTTGTTAGCAGAAGAACTTGTTTCAAGGTTTTCATTGTGACATGAAACAAATAGAGTGGCAACAAAAGCCATTGAAATCATAATTTTTTTCATAATATAATTCTTTAACTGGTGACAAAATTAGCTGCTTAATGATGGAATAAAAAAAGATAGTCGTAAAGATTAAACTACTCTTATGAAGACATTAATGGGCAGGATTGTCATGTTTTTTAGTGAATTGAATATAGGGATATGTTGGTACGGGATAAAAAAGAAAGATGGGCAGAACGCCCATCTTTCATTGTACACTTACATACTAATAATACACTATATCCTTAAAAAGTTTTCCGGCTTATTCCGACTTCAATACCATAAGGCTTAAATGATGAAATTTAGTATTATGAATAATGCAATAGTATTAAAAATCGGAAATTGACCATGTGGATATATTTTTTATACTTAAAGAAGTCCTTCTAACTTTTATTTACTTTGAGTATTAACAGTAAAGTATACATAAACAATTTAATGTTTGACAAAGCTATTGAAATAGCTTAGGAATAAGAAATATAAATTGTAGATATTAAACCACATCAATGCAGTTATAAATAGCCTTACAAGTAGTTTTGATTTTGGGTAGAATAAAAAAGATGGGCTCAATGAGCCCATCTTAATCCTGTATCATCGTAAAAATACAGGCAGCTAAATAGAATGAATGCCTATTTGAAACCTTACATCCAGGTTATAGATTAGTATATTTTTATCATTTTGTCTCATGCTCATAAAGGTTCATTTCCTGAAGCAAAGCTATACAATAATTTCGCTTAAAAAGTGATGAGAGATGTAGTTATTTAATGACATGTTTGACGGTTTTTATTGTGGTTTTTAATGATTTAAGGTTGTTAAAAGTCCCACATCATGTTTAAAACAAATACAATTGGTTATTTTTTATAGGCCTGATTTCTGTCTCCCAACCGGACCAGATCAACGGTGTTTTTTATATTCAGTTTCTTGTAAATTCTTGCCTTATACGTGCTCACCGTAGAAAGATGAAGATTGAGTTCGTTGGATATTTCAATATTCCCATACCCTTTCACCAACAGGTTAAATATTTCCTTTTCCCTTTCTGATAATATTTCAAGGGGGTTGATGGGAGTGTCCTTTTTGGCAGATGAAACGAGTTTTTTTACAATTTCCGGGGAATAATAAGTTCCGGTTTCAAAAATTTGCTCAACAGCTTCCAGGATATTATTTTCATCCGATAATTTATTAATATACCCATCAGCACCTTCAATGACATATTGTACGGCAATATCATTGTCATACACTGAAAAAACCAGGATTTTAAGATTGGGCTGTATCGATTTTATTTCACCGATCATGCTCAAATATTTGCTTTCCGGCATATTGATATCCAGAATTAGCAGGTCGAATTGTTCAGCATATAACTTATCCGAGAGCTCCGTGTAGGATTCAGCATATGAAATTTTTACGTCTTTGTAGTGTGATTCTAAAATCAGAGTAGTGCCTAATCTTACTACGAAGTGATCGTCGGCAATAATAATTTTTCTAGTCATATTTTTTTTTAATTTTAATGGACACAACAGTTCCTTTAGGAATATTGTTTTTGAACTCAATTTTACCATTGATCATCATAAGCAGCTGAAGAATAAGATGTAATCCTAAACTGTATTTTTGTAAAACCAGCTTTTCATTTTCAATATTATCCTGCAGTTTTTCATAATAGTTCATCTGCTCACTGCTCATTCCTTTACCTGTATCTTTTACCTCCAGAAAAAAGGTCCTGCAATCTTCCGTGGTAGAAAGTTTTATGACTCCATTGGTGGTATTTTTAATGGCATTGTCTATGAGATTATGAATGATAACAGCAATCACATTCTGATTGTTTTTCGAATAAGTCGGATTTTTAATATTGTTGATAATAAGAGTGTTTTGTTCTTTGGCCGCACCTTCAAAAAGAGCTTTTTTAGCTTCCACAACTTCGTAGACGTTATACTGCTCATTTTTTTCACAGACGTTATAAATCTCTGCATATTCCTTCAGGGTTTTCACGAAATTGTAAAACTCTACAGAAGATTTGTAGAAACTTTCAAAATGTTTCTTTTGTATATAATGGTCGTGCTCGTCTGTCTCATAAAGCTTTTGGGCTGTAATGGATAAAAACTTTATGGGAGTAATGATGTCATGGCTTATCGTCTCCAATAGTTTTTTCTGCTGTATACTCTCTTTTCGGAGCTGCTCCTTCGTATATTCCAGTTTTGAAACTGTCTGTGATAGCTTCCGGGTTCTTATGGCGATAATTTCTTCAAGTTCTCTTTTTTTCTGTTCCTGCCTTTTTATTCTTATTTTAATGAGAGTAAATACAATAAGGACTACTACTAGAATAACAAGGAATTTAAAAATAAGAGTCTGATAAAACAGGTGTTTTACATTAATATTAATGGTTTTATAGATATATTTCCCTTTCGGTGAGGTCAATACCCTCACCATAAGCTGATATTGGCCCGGCTCCAGGTTTGAGATATAATATTTGCCATCACTGCCAACCCTTTCCCATTTTTCATTCTTACAACCGTTCAGCTTTCCTTCGATAACGAGATTAGCCCTGTTAGCGTAATAAGGAACATCTACTAAAATAACCGCTTTATAAAAATTGTTTTCCAGATTAATATTCTGTCCGTTTATACTGCTTTTGGAATCATAAAATATAACCCTTTCCAAAAAAAAGTTGTTAGGGTAATAGCTTCTTATTTTTTCAGGATCAAAAAATACCAGCCCTTTGATGGAGGGAAATACAAAATTTCCATTGGGAAGGGCTGCAGCTCCCGGAGAGCATCCTCCGTTGAACTCATTGGTATTAAAGCCGTCTTCTTTACTGTACCGGTAATAGCTGGGCAACGTTTTTTTGTCTTTGGAATACTGCAGCAGGCTGCTTTTCAGTACCTTAAATAAGCCATTGTTGGTGCTGATCCAGAGAAACCCTTTTTTGTCTTCCAGAATGGTGTGCGAAAATAACAGATATCCGTTTTTATCTTCAGGCATTTTAATGAGCTGGCCTTTTTTATATAGAAAGAAGCCATTTCCCTGGGTCATGATCCAAAGATTCCGATCCTTTGTTTTGGTAATTTCTCTTACATGTAACGGATCGGAAGAAATTTTTTTTGGAATAAATAATGGACCTTCTATTGAATACAAAGCATCCCTGGTTCCTACCAGCCATTGATCATTACTCAACTCTTGAACCGATGTAACGATATTGGGAATTGAAAACTGCAAAAAAGGATTTTTAAAGCAGGAATCCTTATAAAAGGAAAGAGTAGATTTTAAAATAGGCTTGTGAACCGTTACAATACAATAATTTCTCAGTTTCCAGGCACGGGAGGGCTCATTTTTAAAAGCAAGATTTTCTCTTTTAGAATAATCAGACTGTTTAAAAAAACGTACCAAGCCTGATCTGCGCTGAACAAGAATATTCTGTTCAGTATCATACAGCAAAAAAAAATGATTGGTTGTGTTAAAATGATACCTTTTTACCAGTCCGGTTTCATTGTATACATCACCTAAGGAATTTATTACTTTATCATTTCCAAAAGGAAGTATTGAATAAAATATATTTTCATAAGATTTATCTGATTTGTTGGAAACATGAAAATTGTTGAATTTTATGACATTCAATCCGTCGGATAATGTACCAAGGTACAGCTTATTGTTCACTTCGTCATGATAAATGGAAGATAGGGAATTTTTATTAAGGTCATAATCTGTTAATTTTTTTAAACTAAAGCTATTACACTCATAATGTATTCTGTACAATGTATGATTCTGGATAATAAAAGATTGATTGTTGATCTGGCTCCAGTAAACCTTTGTATCATTCTTAAAAAATACTTCAGGTGCATCAAGGTAAGTAATCCGGTTTGCAGAAACTTTGATTATTTTTTTTAAAGATCTGCAAATGATAAAAATCGTCTTGTCAAAACAAAATGTATCTGAGATATAGTTTTTACAAAGATTGTTCAGCGTTTTAATTTTGTTATTCCTGTATTGTATTGTTCCGTCATGCAACAAATGATAATAGTTGTTTTTACCAAAATAAATAAAGAAATCTTCATCTTCAAACTTATCGTCTATTGTATTCTTGGTAAAAATAAGGTTCGATCTGCTTTCCCGTAATACTCTTTGAAGGCAGCCCTGCTGGTGGCTCAGGATACTCACATTTCTTTTAGATATCAACGCGATATTCTCATCAAAAGCGGTTGTAATATAAATAGTATCTTTCTTTGCGTTTCCAAAAAAAGAAGTGAATCTGTTATTTTTAAAATTAAGATGATTATAGGTGACAAAATTATTTCCGTCATAACGTACCAATCCATTTTCTGTGCTGATCCAGATAAATCCATACTTATCCCTGGTAATATCCTTTACACTATTCTGAGGAAGTCCTTTATCTGTATCATACCAAACCGAAGCCGGCTGCTGGCTGTAATACAGCTGTATACTGATGAAAAACAGAAATATAAGTTGTTTATAAAACATTTTTAATACTTGTCATTATAAAGTATTCATGGTATAAAATTGTAAGAATCAGCAATTTTAAAAGCAGGTAGAAATGTTGAGGGTCATTTTAAAACCAGATGCTTTTACATTTAAAATGATCATTACATCAATTTCTAAGGCTTTCAGAGTAAGCTGCAGATATTAATCAAATACTTGGTAAACTTTGTATTCTTTAATGTTCTGTACTTATCTGTTTTGATATTCTGTTGAATAGTTTTTGATACTCTGATAAAATAAATGACACTGGTCATAAAATAAAATCAATCAATATCAGAAGAATAATTAGCTGATTTTTATATTTAAAGGGGAGAGTCCCTTAAAAATTTGATAGTAACGCTCTATTATTTTTGTCAATATAATATTAATTACATAGCTTTTGCAAAAGTACATAAATGTTCTCTATAAGCGTTTTTTAAACCTGTAGTTATAAAACTACATATAATGCAATTTTAATTGTCAGTCTTCAGTAAGTGTTTTAAATTTTCATTTCTATTTTATAAAAAATAGTAAATGTGATCTATTGATAATAGAACTTTTGACAGAAAGAGAGTTTCTGAAAGAAAAGTGTATGTAATGAGAAGCCTGAGACGATGGTGAATTGTTTGCGTAAGCTTATTTTTATCCAGGACGAATGAAAATCCTGGTATTCGTTTTCTTCTGCATTATATCATCAGCGGGGCGGGCAGTATGGCATCGGTTGTCAGTTTATTTATATTGGAAGCATTTACAGATATTTGTAAATTTTAAACTACATAAACAAGATGTAATACTACACAAGTGACGATTTGTTTTTACATAAAGTAGTTCAGCTTTTTAGATCTCATATATTAAATTTGTACCATCATTAAAATAAACGGTTCAATTCTAAGATATAAGAATTGTGCAATCAATAATGATAAAAATGCAAATGGAATAATAATAAAATATATTTAAACTTCAGAAAGTAGAAAAAAATCCTATAAAACAATACATTTATCTAAGGTTATAAAGCCTCTGTAAAAATTTTATTCTTTTTGTTCATACTTAAGCAAAAAGCCTTTTCTATTCTATCTTTTAAGCAAACAGATATTTCTTTTTTATACTGATAGCGCACAAGTTGACATAAGAGTCATATGTGCCGGCTTATCTCGTATGATCCACTTCAGAAAAAATTTAAACACTAATATAAAAACAATGAAAAAAAATGTAACAACTTTATTAACAGTAACCCTGTTGGTAACTTCTGCTGGCGTTTTTGCACAGACGGCAGGTGTAGGTATTAATACTTCAACTCCTAACTCCACATTGGATGTCAATGGAAAACTGGGCGCTGCTGATCCTGACGGACTTCAGGCACCACGACTTACTCGGGCACAGCTTTCTGCTAAAGGAGATGCTCTTTATGGAGCAGACCAAAAAGGAGCATTGATATTTATTACAGATATCTCAACGGGTGATAATAGCGGGCCAAGAGTGAATATTGATGGGATTGGGTATTATTATTTTGATGGTACGGTATGGCGAAAACTGATCTATAATAATATTTATAATGCAGATGGTACTCTTACCAATAACAGAACGGTTTCCCAAAATGGAAAGGATCTGAAATTTGTGAATCAACAAACGACAACCATTAATAATAGTGTAGGCCTTGGTATTATCCAGGATTCCGGATCTGGTACCAGAGCAACAATATCCTTAACGAATGGAGGCAATCCAAGTATGCATATTTTTACAGATACCAACTCAGCAGCACAAATCAAGGCTGCAGGAAACAGTACAAGTTTATCAATAGGAACAGCTTATACTTCGGTGCCCAGTGGTATTTTATTTATTACAACACCTGTCGGCGGAGATTCTGGTAGTGAACAACTCCGTATTGCACCGGATGGAAATTCTTTTTTTGCCGCAAATGTTGGTGTTGGATATGCCAGTACAACCTTTACCCCAGGGGTGAAATTAAAAGTAAATGGAAGTATTGCAACAACAACAGTCACTTATCCGGATTATGTATTTGATAAGTATTTTAACGGGGTCTCAAATATTAATTCAAATTATAAATTCTCAACTATTTATGAGACAGAAAAGTTTATTCAGGATAATAAGCATTTACCTGGGGTAACTTCTATTAAAGAGTTAGAGAAAACAAAAGATGGATATTCTTTTGATATTACCCGATTATCAACCCAAACGCTGGAAAAAGTAGAAGAATTGTATTTACATGTCATAGAACAGCAAAAACAAATTGACTTGCAAAAAGAACAAATTAATAAGCTATTTACCTTGACTCAAAAATTACAAAAGAAAATTAAATCAAAAAAATAGCAATGCAATTGTCTTACTATTTTACTATTCTGAAAGAATATAAAAAAAGATACTATCCCTGTATTGTGTAAGTTATTAAAATACAATAAAAAAAACGGAATAAACATTCCGTTTTTTTTATCTGCTCAATATATCCTTCAGCTGATCTTTCTTTGGGATCATTACCTATCGGGAGCTTATTTAGGTTTGTGGGTCTGGTTTTTATCTCCTAACCGTACCAGATCAACAGTGTTTTTAATGTTGAGTTTTTTATAAACTCTTGCTTTATAAGTACTCACGGTAGAAAGGTGAAGATTGAGTTCGTTGGATATTTCAATATTTCCATATCCTTTCACCAGCAGGTCAAATATTTCCTTTTCCCTTTCTGATAATATTTCAAGGGGGTTGATGGGAGTGTCCTTTTTGGCAGATGAAACGAGTTTTTTTACAATATCCGGGGAATAATAAGTTCCGGTGTCAAAAATTTGCTGAACAGCTTCCAGGATATTATTTTCATCTGATAATTTATTAATATATCCATCAGCACCTTCAATGATATATTGTACGGCAATATCATTGTCATATACCGAAAAAACAAGGATTTTAAGATTGGGCTGTATCGATTTTATTTCACCGATCATGCTCAAATATTTGCTTTCTGGCATATTGATATCCAGAATCAGCAGGTCAAAAGGCTCTGCATATAATCTTTCTGTGAGATCCCTATAGGATTCTGCACAGGAAACTTTTACATCTTTGTAGTGGGATTCCAAAATCAGGGTAGTGCCTAATCTTACTACGAAGTGATCATCGGCAATAATAATTTTTTTAGTCATCTCTTTGTTTTTTTATTTTAATTGATACGATTGTTCCGTTGGGGATATTATTTTTAAATTCAATTTTACCATTAATCATCATAAGCAGCTGGAGGATAAGATGTAATCCTAAACTGTATTTTTGTAAAACAAGCTTTTCATTTTCAATATTATCCTGAATTTTCACATAATAGTTCATCTGTTCTCTGCTCATTCCTTTACCCGTATCTTTCACCTCCAGAAAAAAGGTCCTGCTATCTTCAATAGTAGAAAGTTCTATAACTCCATTAGTGGTATTTTTAACCGCATTATCTATGAGATTATGAATGATAACAGCGATCACATTCTGATTGTTTTTCGAATAAGTCGGATTTTTAATATTGTTGATAATAAGAGTATTTTGTTCTTTGGCCGCACCTTCAAAAAGGGCTTTTTTAGTTTCTACCACCTCGTAAATATTATAGATTTCATTTTTTTCAGAAATATTATAAATTTCGGCATATTCCTTCAGCGTTTTCACGAAATTGTAAAACTCTAAAGAAGAGGTGTAGAAGCTTTCGAAATATTTCTTTTGTATATAGCGGTCATGTTCGTCTGTCTCATACAGCTTTTGGGCTGTAATAGATAAATATTTTACGGGTGTAATGATGTCATGGCTTATTGTTTCCAATAGTTTTTTCTGCTGTACACTCTCTTTTCGGAGCTGTTCCTTGGTGTATTCCAGTTTTGAAACTGTCTGTGACAGTTTCCGGGTTCTGATAGCAATAATTCTTTCAAGTTTTCTTTTTTTCTGTTTCTGTCTTTTTATCCATATTTTAAAGAATGTAAATGCAATAAGAGACAATAATAAAAGGATAAAGAACTTAAAAATAGGGGTTTGATGAAACAGGTATTTTACATTAATATTAATGGTTTTATAGATGTATTTTCCTTTCGGTGAGGTCAATACCCTCACCATAAGCTGATATTGGCCCGGATCCAGGTTTGAGATATAATATTTGCCATCACTGCTTATCCTTTCCCATTTTTCGTTCTTAGAACCTTTCAGCTTTCCTTCGATAACGAGATTAGCCCTGTTAGCATAATAGGGTACATCTACTAAAATAACCGCTTTATAAAAATTGTTTTCCAGATTAATATTCTGTCTTTTTATAGTGCTTTTGGAATCATAAAATATAACCCTTTCCAAAAAAAAGTTGTTAGGGTAATAGCTTTTTATTTTTTCAGGATCAAAAAATACCAGCCCTTTGATGGAAGGAAATACAAAATATCCATTGGGAAGGGCTGCAGCACCTGGAGCGCATCCTCCGTTGAATTCATTGGTATTAAAGCCGTCTTCTTTGCTGTACCGGTAATAGTTAGGTGAGATTTTATTGTTTTGAGAATACTGCATCAGGTTATTTTTCAGTACCTTGAATAAACCATTATTGGTGCTGATCCAGAGAAAACCGTTTTTGTCTTCCAGAATAGTGTGCGAAAATGAAAGATGTCCGTTTTTATCTTCAGGCATTTTAATGAGCTGGCCTTTTTTATATAGAAAGAAGCCATTTCCCTGAGTCATGATCCAAAAATTTCCATCCTTTGTTTTGGTAATTTCTCTTACATGTAACGGATCGGAAGAAACCTTTTTAAGAATAAATGATGGACCTTCAATCGAATACAAAGCATCCCTGGTTCCTACCAGCCATTGATCATTACTCAGCTCCTGAACCGATGTAACGATATTGGGAATTGAAAATTGTAAAAACGGCTTTTTGAAGACAGAATCTTTATAAAAGCAAAGTTTTGATTGTAATGAAGGCAGGTGAAACGTGATAGCATAGCAGTGATTGACATTGAAAACATAAGGTGCTGTTTTCGTGAAATATAAGGACTCATGTTTTGAGTAACCGGAATTTTTGAAAAAACGAAGCAGTGAAATACCATTTTGAACAAAAATATTTTTTTGTGAATCATAAAATAAAAAATATTTGCTTGTAGTGTTAAAATAATACTGTTTTACCAGCCCGTCTTTATTGTATACATCTCCTGATGAAGTAATTACTTTATCATTTTCAAAAGGAAGTATAGAATAAAAAATATTTTCATAAGATTTGTTTGACCGGTTGGCTACACGAAAATTATTAAACTTTACTACATTTAACCCGTCCGATAATGTTCCAAGATATAATTTATTATTAACCTCATCATGATAAACAGATGCTAAAGAATTCTCATTGAGATTATAGTCTATCATTTTTTTTAATCCGATCTCATTGTTTTGATAGGAGACCTTATACAATGAATTATGATGAAAGATAAAACATTGATTGTTGATTTGGCTCCAGTATACTTTGACATGTTTCCGGAAGAAAATCTCTGAAGCACTTAAATAACTGGCTTGCCCGGACGAAATTTTAATGATTTTTTTTAATTTCTTGTGGATAATAAAAATATCTTGTCCAAAACAAAAAGTATCGGCGATATAATGCTTATGCAGCTCCTTTATTGATGCGGTCTTTTTATCATTATACTGTATAGTTCCATTATTAAACAGATGATAGGAGTTCTTTTTGTCAAAATAAAGGAAGAAGTTTTTATGATCTATTTTTTCAGGAGTTCCGTTTTTTACAAATAATCCATATAACCTGCTTTCATTCAGTATTTTTTTAGTGTAGCTGTTCATATGATGGAAAGCACTCACATTTCTTTTGGACAATACAACAATGTTTTCAGTATAAGCTGTAGAATTATAAATGGAATCTTTTTCGATACTTCCAAAAAAAGAAGTAAATCTGTTGTTTTTAAGATTAAGATGATTATAGGCAACAAAATTATATCCATCATAGCGCACTAACCCGTTTTCTGTACTCAGCCATATAAATCCGTATTTATCTTTCATAATATCTTTTACACTATTCTGGGGAAGGCCGTTATCCGTGTCATACCATACAGAAGCTGCCTGCTGGCCATCACAAAGTTGTATCCAGAATAATAGTAACACTATAAGTGCTGTACGAGACAGTAAAGGGAGTTGATGCATTTGTGTTTTTATTAGATTGAATAATTATAAATGTAGTAAAAATAAATCATTGTTGAAAGAATTAAATGTCATTTAAAAACTACATGATACACAATTAAAAATTACAATATTGCTAATCTATTTTTACATGGATTATTTTACGTTTTTATAAGATTGTCAGATATTTGCGTTGTTGATTTTAATGCTTTCTTTAACAGCTGAAAGTTAAATAAATTCTCAAATTTTTTAAACAAAATTCTGTATATATTTCACTAAACTGAGATTTTTTTATTTATGATTTTAAAAGAAATAATATGTTTTGACTGATTAAATTATGAATGAAGTCTGTTTGTCTTAAAAAACAAAAGAGGAGTAATAAGTGAATGAATGTAAATAGAAAATTAAGTATGATTAAAATTATAACATAAAGTTTTTTGATAGCATGGCTGCCAGGTCAGAGAAAATAAATAATAATAGACACAATTTTGATAATTAAAGAGTGATGAAAATAAATAATAAAAAAAGAGTAGATCATTATATGACTGTTCACTTAGCTGCGTTGGCACTGCTTTTTTTGTGCATTGGTATTCTCATGTATCTGGAATACATCCTTACTTTAAAAATTTTTTCTTTTATGACTTTGCTGGTACTCGTATATGGATTCTTAAAGAACCGGTTTATATTCGAATATGAGCATTCCGGAAAGATGATTTCCATCAAAAGCTATCAATGGCCTTCAAACAGAGGAAAAAGTTTTGTTTTAGAAACGGCGCAAAAGAAAATTGTAAGAATTGAAATAAAGGAACAGACTTTTAGAAAATACTTAATCCTTCTTTTTTTGAATTCTTCAGGAAGAATATTAAGAAAAAATATTGATATCACGTTTTGTAGTGAGAATGAAGTCAATCAGCTTTTAAAAGATATATCCAACAATTTAATGAAAGATAGAACAGGAACTTACTTCTTATAAAAAAATTGCTTTTTAAAGACAGATAAATTAGTTTAAGATGGAAAATTTGAAAGACATTCATATCGGTGCTTTGGTATATGAACTTGTCAATGAACAGGATATTACTATGAACAGGATCTGCAGATTCTTACATTCAACAGAAAATGAGATTCTGGAAATGTATTCTAAGAAATCATTAGATGTGGAGATACTTCTTAAATGGTCAAAATTATTGAAATATGACTTTTTTCGTCTCTATTCCCATCATTTAATATTATACGCTCCCATTGCCAGCCAAAATAAAAACGGAGTACAATCAAAACTGCCTCAGTTTCGCAAAAGTTTATATACCAGAGAAATCATAGATTATATGATGGAACTTTTAGAAAATAAACAAAAAACTACTAAGGAAATCATTAATCACTACGGAATTCCCAAGTCAACATTAAATAAATGGATAAGCAAATACAGATAATAAATACAGGCCCTGATTATAAAAAGATTTATCATGATTTCATCAAGTCCAAATGCCCTGATAAATGGGAAAATGTAAAGCAATATCTGTCAAAAGAATCCATGACTTTATCTGATGTGTTGAAAGTTAATAATATTATTTTTGTTGACAGGTTATCCGAGAACCAAAAATTCAAATCTTATGATAAAGAGACTATTTTTGAAATACTTACCTATCAAAAAAAGCATAAACTAAATAACAGCCAGCTAGCCAGACATTTTAAATTAAGCCGAAATACTGTTACAAAATGGAGACGTATTTTCTTATTATAATCTGTGTATGGTAATTACTGCGTTCTTAACAACTAGAAATAGAAAACTTAGAGTGAAAATTCCACTCTAAGTTTTTACATTTTGATATGAGCTGTTTTTTTTTGAATAATAGCTATTGGAGGCTTTTATTGTCAAATGGTAAGCTCTGTTGTTGATAATCTTTAGGCTTTATCCTGCATCTATTTCTTTGCCTGTAGAGACAAGTTATCCATATAAACAGCCTGATGTACTCCGTTCAGCATGACTTTCAACCCTAAATGTGAATCTTTCTTCAAAGAAACCGTAAATGTTTTTTTCTCTCCAGTTATTTTGGAAGGTTTGGTAATTGTCGTATAGGTCTTTATATCAGAAGGATTATCTACTGAAAAAAGTTCTAATGTTGTTTCTCCTCCGTTATCAGAAAGGTCAAGAGACAGCGTATAGGTTCCGGCTTTAATTTCGGGAGTTACCAGAGACATATTTTCTCCCGGATTGCTCATGGAGTAGAATATAATTCTCTTGTCACTCGCATAAAGCATCGCTTTCCCGGATTGGGCAGTCCAGCATTTATGGATATCTTTCCATGTATCAAAACTTTCTGCAAGAGAGGCCACCGGCTTGCACTGTGCTTTTGCTGTTAGAAAGCCTCCTGTAATAACTATTCCCGTAAGTACGAATTTTTTCATGTATTATTTTTATTTATAATGAGTAAAAATAATAAAAAAGAAATGTATCGAATGCTTTTGCTTTATGATTTAAATTAGTTTTAAAATTGTTTAGAAAATTAAAAAGAGAATCTTAACTTACAATGAGGTAAAACTTTAAAAAGGGATGAAAAAAATACTATTTTTAATGATCACAGTACCAGGCATGATACTGACAAAGGCACAAACCATTGAATCCGCCAGCCGAAGCACCTTAGGATATATTAAAAGTGACGGAACGATTGAGAACAGCAGCCATTCTACCGTAGGTTATATCAGGAGTGACGGTACTATTGAAGACCGCAGCCGTTCTACAATTGGCTATATCAGAAACGATGGAACTATTGAAAATAAAAGCCGTTCCACAGTGGGATATGTAAAGGAAGATGGAACAGTAGAAAATAGCAGCCGCTCTACTCTGGGGTATATTAAAGAGGATGGAACCGTTGAAAATGCCAGCCGCAGCACAATAGGCTACGCTCATGGTATAAAAAAAGAATGGGTTGCGGTGGTTTATTTCTTTTTTAAGATGTAGAAAAAATGATGATAAGGGCCTGCTTTCACTATTTTCTCATAAAAATTGTTTCTTTATCTATGATCAGCCCTTATTGGCTTGCAAATTGATACAACACACTTTATTGAATTTTTGATGACTAATGGCTAGAACGACTGTAACTCTGATTTTCCTTTTAAGCGGTTTTTTCTTTTTAAATGCACAGGAAAAGAAAGATTCGCTGTATTACAAAATAGAAGAATTTTCAGATAAGAGAAAAGTTACCAAATTCATTCACCGTTTTATATTTCGTAGAGAGCCGGATTCCACTTCCGTGAAGTCCAATACTGAAAAGCTTTTACAAAATACTTATAACAAAAAAATTATCAGAAATGTCAGGATAGAAACCATTGACCCTTTTGGATATGGCTCTAATGACAGTAAGGAAATAGGTAAATGGTATGATTGGATAAAGGATCATCTTCATTCCAGTACCAGAAGATCAACAATCAATAATTTTTTACTTTTTAAAGAAGGAGAAGAGTACAACGCCCAAAAACTCTACGAATCTGAACGTTTGCTGAGAACAATGCCTTTTGTCAACAGAGTTAATATCAGTGTTTCCGACAGTACTTCCAGTCAGGATTCTATAGATGTTGTGGTAAAGGTATTGGATTCCTGGAGTCTGAAGCCGAGAATCAGCTATTCCGGAAGTAAAATCGGTTTGGGTGTTACGGAAGAAAATGTGCTGGGACTGGGACACACACTGGACTTTCTTTACAGAAACGATTCCAAAGAAAAGCAGGATTATCTTTTAGGCAGCTATACTACCCATAATCTTTTTGGTACCTATATCAATGCCCAGATTCTTGGAGAACGGGACTTTTCGAAAAATGAAAGAATTAATTTCAGCCTCAGAAGAGACTTTTTCTCCCCTTTGACGAAATGGGCGGGAGGTTTTACATTTGAATATTTCATGCGGAAAGTTTTACTTCCGATAAATACAGCTACCACTTTTCCCGAAGTTCAGATCAAAGTGTACAGTCAGGATTTATGGGGAGGTTATCAGATTCCGGTTTCATCGGATCCCAAAGAGAAGGTATCCAGTAATATTGCCATCATAGGAAGATTTCAGAACTATAAGTACAAAGACAGCCCGGGAATCGATCAGTATCAATATTTCAGTTCTTACAACAGTTTCCTGATGTCTGTAGGGTTTATTCAGAGAAACTTTTCGGTTCAGAAAAATATTTTCCAGTATGATTTGCCGGAGGATATTGCTTATGGTAATTCTGTCAATGTCATTGCCGGAGGCTTATCAAGAAATAAAGAAGTGAATCCGTATGTGGGAATCTCTGCATCTTATGGCCGTTTTACCAGATTGGGGTATTTCACCGTGAAAGCACAGTTTGGAAGATTTTTTAACGAAGACAGCCAGAACAGAGAATCTTTCCGTTTTGACGGAACTTATTTTACAAACCTCATGGACTGGAAATTTGCCAAAGCAAGACATTTCTTCTCTCCAACACTGGCATTGGGAAATCCACAGCATAATTATTCGTATAAGGATAGAATCAACCTTTCTTCTACAGACGAGTTCCCCGTTTATAATTCTGATTATATCGGAACAAAAAAAATAGTGCTGAGGTATCAGCTTCAATTGTTTATTAATAAAACCTGGAAGAATTTTCACTTCAGTCCATATTTAACGACTGCAGTGGGCTGGCTCGGAATGCCGGATGATAAGCTGTTTAAAACTAAGGCCAACACAAAAATCGGGATCGGTGTTTTAATTAATAATCCTTATCTGGTTTTCAACAGGATTCAGATTTCTTTCATGTATTATCCGCGTGTTCCTTTTGATAATAATTCTGTTTTTGACTTTAACAGTAACAGGAATAATCTTTTACCATTGAACAGCTTTGCCACGGATGTTCCTCATTTTGTCAATTTTGGAAATTAATATAACAGACCTTTATATCCGGATTATCTTTTCAGACAGATCTCAGCAAAAGAAACCTTCCTTGCTTTTGGCAGGGAAGGTTATAATCAAAATGAGATAAACATTCTGAAAACTACACCACTACATCGATCTTTACATTAATATTTCCGCGGGTTGCTTTTGAATAAGGACATGTTGCATGAGCGGTTTCCACAACTTTTCTTGCTTCATCTATTGCAAGGCCTGGCAGAACGACTTGTAGGTGAGCCTGCAGGAAAAATCCGTCATCATTGGTGGCAAGGTCTACAGAGGTATTTAGGGACAGGTCTGAAGGAAGATCAATTTGCATTTTTGCAGAAGCCAAATGCATAGCCCCGATAAAACATGCCGACCATCCTGCTGCCAATAGCTGTTCCGGATTGGTTCCGTTTCCTTTTGAACCGGGAGAGGTTAATTCAATATCTAATTTTCCGTCGCTGCTTTTTGCTTCTCCGTTACGGCCTCCGGTTACAATGACATTTCCGGAATACAACACTTTACTGATATTGATTACTGTTGTATTTTCTACTTCCTGAATGGTATTTAATTCCATATTTTTATTATTTAGATTAAACGATATTGTTGATTGATATTGTTAAAGTTTTTTTCTTAACTCTTTGAAAGCGGCTCTAAGCTCTTCTGTAAAGACCTGCGGCTGTTCCCAGGCTGCAAAATGTCCGCCTTTTGAAGCTTTATGATAATAATATAAAGTAGGATATGCCTGCTTCGACCAGCTTTCCGG
The DNA here is from genome assembly GCF_036362765.1 of Chryseobacterium sp. CP-77. Classification (NCBI taxonomy): domain Bacteria; kingdom Pseudomonadati; phylum Bacteroidota; class Flavobacteriia; order Flavobacteriales; family Weeksellaceae; genus Chryseobacterium; species Chryseobacterium sp. CP-77. The sequence goes on along the minus strand of NZ_CP143637.1, from coordinate 1,332,346 downwards.
AGCCTGGTAAATCTCATGAGGGAATACCGAAATAGCTACAGGAACTTTAATGTCTTTCGTCTTCTGCGCCTCGGCACTGAAATTATTCTTGTTATTTTCCCAATAGAAACGTGAAGAAGACGCTCCCGTATTGGTAAGCCAGTAAAGGGTAATATCATCGAGGATAGCATCACGGCCAATGACATTCTCGGGATGAAGATCACTTTCACTCCATTCTGCAATTTTTTCGTAAAGGAATGCTGCTAAGGCTGTTGGAGAATCAGAAAGCAGATATCCTGTTGTCTGTGGACGTGTTACCATCATTCCTCCGTAAGCTGCATTTCTTCCAAAGAATGTACTCATTGCATTGTATGCTTTTGTTTCTGAGGCAGAAAGTCCTGACGGGGCGGGATCACCGGCATTGATCGGTTTTACAAGTTCGGCAGGAATGGTAGCCGGCATGGTAAGGTGGATTCCTAAAAGGCCAGAAGGAGCCTGTTTTGCTAATGCATCAGAAATAACGGAACCATGGTCGCCACCTTCAGAAACATACTTTTTGTAACCGAGTCTTTTCATCAGGACATCCCACGCGCGGGCAACACGGTCCGGGTTCCAGCCAGGCTCAGTAGGAATCTCTGAAAAACCATATCCCGGAATAGCTGGTATAATCACATCAAAGGCATCACTTGCTTTTCCTCCGTATTTAACAGGATCTGTTAATGGACCTATTGTATTGATAAACTCCAGTGGAGAACCCGGCCAGCCATGGGTAAGGATCACAGGCATAGCATTCGGTTCCTTTGAACGTACATGGATGAACTGGATGTCAAGCCCGTCAATTTTTGTTACAAATTGGGGAAGTAAATTCAGCTTATCTTCCACCTTTCTCCAGTCGTACCCATTGCCCCAATAGGTGATCAGCTCTTTTAACTGTTCAAGCTGAATGCCCTGGGAAGCATCTTTCACCGTTTCCTTATCCGGGAATCGGGTTTCGGAAATCCGTTTTTTAAGATCATCCAGCTGGGATTGCGGGATATTGATGTTAAAAGACCGGATACTGGTATCATTTTTTGATGATAGAGTGGCAGTCTCAATTTTTTGCGCTTTAGAAATAGCAGGCGTGCCTAAGATAAAAGTTGCTGCTAACAGGATTGTTGAAATTGTTGTTTTCATTGTTTTGCTGTATTAGATTTTAAATCTGTTTTTCTTTTTTGATGAGACAAAATTATACACTGAGATACGCCTGGGAAACGAGAAATGTGTTCAAATAGTCATATTTCACAGCGAAACAGACATTTCAGATGGTGAACAGGAAGATGGTTTAAATAGAAGACTGATGAGAAGTAGTGCTACGGAAAAAGAGAGCGTTGCCGGCCTAAAAAAAGATAAAAAATAAGCCCCGTTTTACTATAACAGAGCTTATTTTGTTAATTCATTTTGGAAATTATCCGTGAGCTTCTACAGATACATCATTCCATTCTTCCCAAACTTTTAAACGCTGTTCGTAATTCTGTTTTACAAATGGAAGCGCTACTTTTCCAAGTAATAAACGTAATGGAGGATTTTCAGTTTCTGCTAACTTTATCAAGGCTGGTGCTGTCGCTTCAACGCTTCCGAAAGATGTTTCGGATTCCGAGAACGCTTTTTTAATGTTGTCGTAAACCGGATTACTTTGCGTATTAATTCCTGTATGCCAGATATTGGAAGCGTAGCCGTTAGGTTCTACCAACGTTACATTGATTCCAAATTCTTTTACTTCTGTGGCCAGAGTTTCACTTAATCCTTCAACAGCAAATTTGGAAGCATTGTAAAGCCCCATGGTTGGTAGCGTAGCTAATCCCAAAATAGAAGACACCTGAATGATATGGCCGCTTTTCTGATCTCTCATGATAGGAAGTACTGCCTGTGTAAGCCATAAAGTTCCAAAGAAATTCGTTTCAAACTGTGCTCTTGCTTCCTGTTCGTTGGTTTCTTCCACTGCACCTGTTAATGCATATCCTGCATTATTGATCAGGATATCAATGCTGCCGAAGTGTTGATGTACTTTCTGAACAACTGCTAATGATTCCTCTCTTTTATCTACATCTAAGGGTAAAGTCAATACGGAATCTCCATATTTTTCTTTTAAATCATGAAGTGTTTCTACATTTCTGGCTGTTGCTGCCACTTTGTATCCTTTTGCTAAAAAAGCTTCTGCCCATGCTTTTCCGAAACCTTTTGATGCACCTGTAATTAAAACTGTTTTTGACATTGTTTTGTTTTTTAATTGATTGTTGTGATTATAATTTTTATGCAATATTGTTTTTAATTTAAATGACCGATCGGTCATATTTTGAGTAAAAAAAATTATACCGTATTTTCCTCTATAATTTTTTTCAGGCTGTTTCCAATAGTGATCATTTTATCATTATTGCCAGCCATTCTTGACATTAAATGTCCACCCTCAAGCATTGCAAACAAAACTGTTGCAAAATCTTCCGCGTTCCATTCTGCTCTGAACTCTTTATTGGCAATTCCTTTTTCTATAATACCGGAAATCAGTTTTTCTCCCTGTTGTATGCCACGGTTTACCTTTCCTTTAACCACCGGATTGGTATCGTCAGCTTCTGTTCCAAAGTTTAATAGGGGACATCCGCCAACTACCGGGGGGTGATTGGGATCACTGAAAAAATCAATATAAGCAAATAACTGCTCTTTGGAAGTTTTGTATTGGCTTAAATTTCTTTGAAGTCTTTCCGTCAGCATTTGCATATTGTGCTCAACAGCGGCACAGGCAAGTACTTCTTTATTTTCAAAATGAACATACATACTGCCTTTAGACAACTTGGTGGCCTCCATAATATCACTCATAGAAGTAGCTGCAATCCCTTTTGTATTAAAAATAGGTGCTGCTTTTTCTATAATGAACTGTCTGGTTTCTTCCCCTTTTGCCATGATCATACTGAATAATGAAGCAAATATATGACCGATTGGTCATAAAAACAAATTTTATTTGATTTTTTTATGAAAAATTATTGAAAATCTGTTTCAATTTACTGATAGAAAGGAAATTGCTGGAAAATAAATTTCATCTTTACAGTGGCTATACTTTAATCAAATTTCTAAATTTATCCGAAATCGAATGCAAACGTAAACGGTAACCTGAATGTACGCACTTTGCGCGAACTTTATCAGCAACTAGGACTTCCTTCAAATTTCACTATATAGCAAACAAGCGAAAATCAACAGGCTTGAAATAGCAAAGGCACATTATTAAAAATTGAACTGCAGAAAAAAACTCTCAATCATTGAGAGTTTCTGCTGCTTTTGATGGTCCTGATTATATTTCTGAAGTACATGTAATGCTGAAGTTTTTAATAAATCTTATATTTTTTATCTGTGTTAATAGAATCGGAAATTTGTGAAAAATAAAGGATGGACATACACTTTCCAGAGGGAGATCAGATGCAGGCATCAAAGTAAAATTTTTCATTAATGATCATGGATAAATAAGGTTAGTATTTTCTGATCCATTTGTATAAAGTAGTTTTGGGAATTCTGTATTCCTCTATAATTTGTTGTTTTGTTTTTTCATTTGTTTTTAAAAGCTCAAGAATAAAATCAATCATCTCTATAGTATAGATATTTTTTCTGAACTCCGGAAGCTGCGTTTTTTCCTGTTTTGATTTTTGATAATAATCTGAAGATAGGGGAGGTGAATACAGCAGCAGATGTTGGGAATAAATTCTAAAGAAATCATAAGTCAGTAGCTTGCTCCATTTAAGGAGTACCTCTGCATCCAATGACTTGCTTTTGTACATTTCAGACAGTTCTTCACAGCTGCATTGCATGAATTTCATGAGCCTGTCTGAAGAGAATCCGGTTTCCTGTACCCGTTTTTGTATTAGTGTACCAATGTGAATGTCTTTAAAAAGCATAATCAACGGATTAGGATAAAAACCACTTTTGTGAGGGTTTTAAAAGTGGCTTTTATAGTTTAAAAATAAAGTATTCTATAAAGGAAATTGATTAGGTACCATAATATACAATGCTCAATGAAGCTGTAGTTAATCTGTGAGGTCTTGTGTAATTACCTCTGCAGCTTATTATGTCACCAACATTAAAATATGCTGTTACTCCTATAGTATTGGCTTCAAAAGAAACATTATCCGTTAAGCCATTTTGATTTACTGAGAGTTCAGTTGTAGCAGCTCCAACAGTTTTCTTTATAAAGGTTTGTACTGTTCCTCCGGTTGTAGGAGAGTTCATACTGACATCTTTTTTTGTATAAAGCGAAATACCATAATATCCTGCTTTCAATACGGTAAAGTTACCTGAGCTATATGATAGATTAGCAGAATTAATTTTGTTCACAGTAAAATTATATTTAGCTTCCGTATTGGCGGCAAGGTCACTGGTTGACGCAATCCCTGTGGCAATTCCTACAATAGAAGGAATACTTGCTGTTGTCCCATTCACCAGGTTACCATTAACATCAGTGCCTAATAAACTGAAGTTTTTATAATTTTCCAGGCGCACTGATCCATCATCAGATACACTAAGAAGTTCCTTATTGGTACTGTCATTAATTTCTAAAGCTTTTGTTGCATTGGTGTTTCCTTTACTCACTACATCAACTGTAGCACTGGGGCTTGTAGTATTCATACCAACCTGTGAATACACATTCAAAAAAGCTAGTAAAGCTGTGGCTAATAAAAATTTTTTCATAGATGTATATATTTTTTTTGTTTTGAACTCATGATCCATTGATCGTAACCGGGATTTGCTGGAAATCAGATGGATAAGTTTGTTGATGCAATATTACATTCCAGGCTTTATGTTGTACAAAATTTCACCTATGACATAGCTATGACATTGTTGTAATTAATTGGTAATGAGTATTTTATTTTTTTAATGAAAAAGTATAGATGTCTTAAAATTGTTCACTGTATTATACTTTTAATGGGAATTAATGAGTCTGTGTTGTATGAGTATAAGGAATAGAATCAGGCTCAAGATGTTCGCTGTATTCATATTTATAAGTGGGTTTAATTGCAGAAAGTAAAAATTTATTATCCAATTGTTATCACACCGATTTCTTTCATTTGATCAGGGAATAAGGATGAATACTTTGAGACTCAAATAAGAATCAGATTACAACTTTGAAAAATAAGCTAAAGCATCAATACTATTGAATGTCATAGGTATGTCATATGTATGTAATGGCTCCATAGGGCATTTTTTTATGTAAATATTTTATCATTGCCCCTGAAAAGAAGTAAAGATGCATGTGAAAGATCTATATTAAGTTTTATTGGTATTGATTTTTATTAGGTTAAAATTCTTATTTTGATATTAAATTAATAAATTTTTACTTTTATACATGTTATATGCATATATATATTACACATATTTGATACACTATGAAATTTATTATTTTGTTTTTCCCGTTACTGCTGTTTGCACAGCCTAAAATTACCACAGCAACTATTGATAAAAGGCTGGAGGAGTCTAATGCTCTTCTTATTGATGGCCAGACAGATGATATGATTACATTGAATCTTTCAATACTGGATGATGCCAAACATATTAATTATGCGGAAGGAAAATTATCTGCATATTATAATCTGGCACTGGCTTTTTCCATGCAATACAGGTATAATAAAAGCAATTATTATTTGAAAATGATGGAACCTGAGTTCAAAAACTCGAATGCTGAAGATCAGGAAATTTCCATGAATATATTATACAGCATCAATTACAGAGGAATTAAAATGTATGATGAATCGTTAAAAAAGTTGAAAAAGAATCTGACAATGGCGGATGATTTAAAAAATGATTCTACCAGGCATGCTATTAAGGGAATGATTCTGGTTCAGGTAGGGAGAAATTATCTTGAGAAAAAAATGTACGACTCTGTTACCTACTATGGAAAGAAAATTGTTGATGAATTGAAAAAATCAAAAAAAATGGATACGGGGATGAATACCAGTCTGAAAGCAGCCATGCTCCTTTTATCCGAAGCAAAACTTAATGAAAATAAAATTGATTCTGCGGAGTATTATATAAAATCTGCCCAGTCTATAGCTGTTGACTGGGGGAATAATGATTTTGCAACATATAAGCTTTTAGGGCAAATTTGTGATGCGAGAAAGCAATATGATGCAGCTATTGTCAATTATGAAAAGGCCATAGTGCTTGCTGCAAAAGCAAAAAACTTCAGAAAATTATCAGAGTTGTACGGCTTAATATCCAGATCATACGAAAAAACCGGGCAGATTGATAATGAAAATAAATATGAGCTTAAATACAGCAGACTCAATGACAGTTTAAAAAAGATAGACGATAATAATCTGAAAGATACAGTAGATCTTCTTGTGGAAGAAAAACAAAAAAATCTGAAAAATGAAAATCATCTTTTGCTCTATATCATGATTGGAGGGATTGGAATTTTGGCAGTTATTTTCTTTATGATTAATAAAAGAATAAAAAATAAGAATAAGATGTTAAATGTCAGGGAAATGGAAACGAAGGAGCTTAATCAAAAATTGAATGTAGCTTTTGAAGAGGTGATACAACTGGCAAAAAATAATGATCCGGAATTCCTTACCCGTTTTCAGGAGGTTTACCCTGAATTTGTACCCAAACTGATGAAAATTGAACCTCAGCTGCAAAGTACTGAGCTCAAGTTTTGTGCCATGTTGTTTCTTAATTTTTCCACCAAAGATATTGCAGCATATACTTTTGTTCAGCCTCAGTCTGTACAGACAAGAAAGAACCGTTTACGCAAAAGATTGGGAATCTCGTCAGATGAGGATATTTATCTCTGGATGCTTAATTTGAGATAATTTTAGTGGATTTTTACCGGGATTAACTCACTGTAATACCTGTGTCATACCTGTTTTTTTTGAGACGAAAGGAGAATAAAGCAAATTTGTGCTGTAAGAGAATTATAACAATAAAGAAAATCGATCTGTTCGGAATTTTTTATTAAAATATAGTTTTTGTGGCGAAGTATGTTTAGTTATTATTGGCCGGAGACCAGCCGCACTTCGGCCCCCTTTCCGGGGATTTTTGATTAAGAATAAAGAATCTATGCACAAACCCGAATCTCCCGATTATAAAAGGATATATGAAGACCTTGTACGTCTGAAATACCCTGCAAAAAAACAAGAATGTGAATCTATATTGTCAAAACCCATATTTTCAGTAAAAGATGTAATTACCATTAACAATATTCTTTTTCCTAAAGCCAATAAACAAACCGAATTTGCCAATCAAAGACATCGTTCCTATGATAAAACTGCAATTCTGGAAATTCTAAGCTATCAGAAAAATAATAAACTGAATAATGCTGAATTAGCAAGATATTTTAAATTGAGCAGGAATACCATTGCCAAGTGGAAAAAACTGTTTCTCCTGTAATATCTTGTGTGTTTCAAAAGTGAAAAACCAATTTATGGAGAAAGATATCCTTGCAGACCATCGTTTATATCTCTATGTTAATGGTACATTTGCTTCCTGTTTTAGAAGATTGAACGCAATTTACAATGCCTGCTATGAAGGAGTGGTATATGCAGAAAAAGTGGTTGCAGGATAGTCTTTTGTAAATGGATTACCTCATAATACAACAAAAAAAAGAACTCAGACGAGTTCTCTTTTCGCATTTATTTGACCATGATTTTAATGCTTTCCCTATGATCGTTTTCATAGAGAATGCTGATCATGTAAACGCCTTTACTATAAGTTGAAAAATCTAATTGTATATCATAAGTATGAAGGTTTTTCCAGTCAGAAAGCTTTCTTTGAGCCATATCATAAACCATAATGTCCTTTATTTTCTCTTTACTTTTGATATGACAGAAATCTTTCACAGGATTAGGGTAAAATGTAAGCTCAGGCTCTACCTTCGTATCCGCAGTCCCCAGAGAACCAATAGTAATTGTTTTACTGAAAGTTTCTGCACAGGAATTTTTCATGACCGTAAGCGAGATTGTATAACTTCCCGGTGCAGTATATTGATGCACAGGGTTCAATGATGAATCGGTAATGCCATCACCAAAGTTCCATGATACAGATGTGTAATTGGCGGAATGATTGGTGAAATTTACAGTTGTTCCATTAATTCCTGCTATAAAATCCGAATGAAGATGAAACGCGTTACTGTTCCATTGTGGCGGATTATTAAAAAAAACAAGATCTGCAATATTCTGAAAATTTTCAGCCGTGTTTTGAGGCAGTCCGTTATAAAAAGTGGACGGAAAAACATGATCCTGAAAAATCGCAGAATACATAGAAGCTGCTACAAGATAACTTCCTTTAGGCCCTGGATGAATATCGTTATAAGACCCGTGAAGAGCCAGATCCTGGGAAGAATTGTAGTAATGTCTTGCAGATTCTCCGGCAGGAACCATTTCCACCTGCATCAGGTTAGACATCTTTGTAATGGAATCCTTAATTTTCTGCTGAAAAGCGAAATAGGTATTGTATTCATTCGCAGAGGGTACTCCATAAGGAATTTCATACAGAAATATCTTTGAACAAGGACTGTATTTACGAATAGAGTCTCTGATTTTCCGACTGCGCTCAGCAGTTACTGCAACAGGGTAGGAATGTCCCGCAGATTCACCGGTTCCGGGCTGCATGATGACATATTTATAGTTTTTAGATCTTATCTTTTGATACAATGAAGGATCATCCACATGATTTACAAATCCGGTTCCTCCGGGAGTATGTGTTGTTACAGACAGATTTTTCCCCTTTGAAGCCGCTATATTTTTGAATATTTCAGGCATGTCATTAAAATACGTCACACTGTTTCCGATAAACAGAACTTCATCGGATTGGCAGAATGATAAGACTGAAAAACCAGTGCATATCAGAAAAAGTAGTTTTTTTATCATAGAGTATTTTTTTGAGAGTTATTTTAAAAAAGGTACCTGCAGAAAACCACTTCTTATGCAGGTACACAACACAAACTCTGATTAAAAAATGTTTTTTTATATATTTTGCTTTATCCTTTTTTTAATGATAACCTTTTAAAAAGCACCTGCAGGAAACCCAATCTATACTGCAGGTACAACATTAAAAGGTGTTTAAAATGAAAATGTTAATGTATTTACTTTGTTAGAGATTTTTTTGATTTATAATGAGTTAATGATTGGGCTGTATTAGTTTAATAAATCTTGAAAAAAGTACCTGCAGGCATCTCGAATAACCTACAGGTACACGGTACTAATTATTAACTATTTCTTGATTAATTTCGTAGTGTAAGTAGTCTTGTCATCCTTTACAGAGATCACATACATTCCTTTTATCAGGGAAGCAACATTGATTCTCTGGCCATCCGGCTTCCCTTCCTGAACAAGTCTTCCGTCTGCACTGTAGATCTTGTAATCTGCTTTTCCTTTAAGTTTTTTTACTTCTACAAATGTATCGGCAGGATTAGGGTAGATTTCAAGATCAGAAGATGACTGAACAGATTCTTTAACCCCAAGTGCTGCATTAATTTTTACAGAAAAATCCCATACCGAACCATGAGAGATAATATCACCATTGGCATTTACGAAAGGACTTGCACATGCATCAGCTGAAGCATTAAAAAAACCACTGGCTACTCTCATTCTTAATGTTTTGTCTCCATTGTAAGCATTAGCCGGAACAGCAAAGGCAAAGCTTCCAAGGTGTGCTTCATTGGCATTAGGTACTGCACCATTAATACCTATTCTTTCTGAATTTTCAAACACTCCGTTTCTGTTGTAATCAATCCATACCTGTACCCAATCCTGAAAGTTTCCTCCTGCACGATTAGCATAAACAACATAATTAAGATTATATTGTGCTCCCTGTGTAAGCTGAATCAGTTTCGTAGGATCTTCTGAATAATCTTTATAAGTATGCTGCACGGTAGTTCCATTACCTGTTACATTGACATTAGCCAGGTTTACCCTTAATATACCACTGAAATATGGCGAAATTGTTGTATTGCCTCCCGTAGTCATCAAACAGTAATCATATCCTGTGCGTAGCCCTTTTGTTTTGAAATTAGAAACAGGGGAGAATGCTCCGGCAACATTATTAATCACGGATGCAACACGAACTTCATAAGAGGTCTCATCTTCAAGGTTATTCAGGAATACTGAATTAACAGGGCTGGCAGCATTAGACCAGTTTGTCGTTCCTGCCTTTCTGTAATTGATAGAATAGGTTGCTCCCGGTACATGATTCCATGAAACGGTTGCTGAGGTTTTTACTATATCATTTTCAAATACAGCAAGTCCGGTTGGGGGATTATTTAAAGTAGTAGGAGCCGCTCCAATAGTAACAGTAGGAGAAACTGTGTAAAATATATTTCCTACCGCCGAAATTCTCAGCTTAATATTGCCTTGTAGTGTTGCCGGCATCTGTATATCAAAACTACCGTCATTCGGAGTTGAAGCAACCAGTTCTGTCCATGCGGAACCATTAACAAGATCAGTTGTATATTCAATCTTTACATTGGCAACGTTATAGGGAGCCTGATTTGTATTGGCAACATCCCATGTAATGGTGTTGGATGCATTATTATAAAGGGTAGAAGAAGTACTTAAACCTTTAAATTTGAAAGGTCCGTCATTTCCAACGGTAACCGTATTTTCAGCAGAAATAGTTAATGGTCTGTTTGGATTATTATCACGCACCGTTACAGCATAGTGTAATACTCTTGGGATATACGAAACCGTTTCCCAAGTGTCTTTATTAGTTAATTTACCACTCATCACAATAGGAAGACTCGGGAAATATCTTCTGCCAGAGGCAACTGCTGGAAAAGAACGGGTAAGAGATCCTTCAGGGTTAAAACCCCATCCGCTGTCCCCTGAAATAGAGTTTGTAGCTCCCACACTGTCATATTGTTCCCAGTTGTACGTCAGCTGATCTCCGTTGGCATCCACTGCATTGGCATCCAGATAATAGGCTGTTCCCTTAGGGATATGATAAGAAATAAGCGGAGTGATGGCAGGAGCGTTATTGGCAATATTTTCAGCGGCACCGCATCCCACTTTACCTTCAAGATTGGTAAGGATTTGATTGATTGATGAATAATGGAAATAGGCATCACTGTTCATCTGAACATTATTGGCTGTAATTCCCGCATATCCCATGATGGTTGTACCTCCTCCCGGTTCTACATTGACATCTGAACTTTCTGTAACTGTAGAAAATGTATGGTTGCCTCCAAGTTGATGCCCCATCTCATGGGCTACATAATCTATATCGAATGTATCTCCCGCAGGATTCTGATTTTGTGTAAAAGCTGAACCTTTACCTTGTGGCTCCGCTACAGATGGATCGGTACATATACAACCTATACAGCCTGCATTACCATTTCCTCCTGCCGCATTAAAGACGTGTCCGATATCATAGTTTGCATTACCTACCTGTGCGGTTAAAGTTTGTTGCAGCTGTGTATTTAAATTACCGGTATAAGGATCATTAGCAGGATTGGCATAGATAATATTGGGAAGGTTTTGTATATTCAAATGGATAGCGAATTCCTTTTCAAAAACACCATTGACACGAGTCATGGTAGCATTCATCTGGGCAAGTGCGCCCGGTACCCCTCCAAAAAGCGTTGTATATTCACCTGTTGCAGATAAAGCAAGTCTATAAGTTCTGTACATGGATGCGGCAGGTCTTCCGGTAATATTGATTCCTGCAAGTTTGTTTTTTCCGGATTTTTTCAAGGATTTAATATCCAGTTCCTTTTTTCCTTCCATACTGCAGCTAAAGCCATGTTCAGAATCTGTTCTTTCAGTTTTATAGAATACACCATAGGTTTTTTTATCCGTAGTAATGGGCTCTATAAACTGGAAGATACCATCTTTGATTATCATTGATTGTATTTCTGTAGGGGATGTACTGAACCTTACATATTTGGACGGATCATCAATTCCGATCCCTACATAAGATCCCAATCCATATTTTTCAGCCAGTGATTTTTCCATTACAGGATTGCTGTACACGGCAAACTTTTCAATGGTTCCCTCTACAGTTGGCAGCTGGATGGTGACAGCTTTTGCATTGGCTCCGGTTTCTTCAGCATTTTTTAATAACTGTATCAAAGCATTAATATCAGTTTTGTATGCAAACTTGATTTTAACCTCTCTTCTGATATCGGATGTTTTCTGTGAAGCGGGTTCCCACCTCTGAGCATTGGAAAGACAGAATCCTGATATCAAAAATAATGATAATAGAGTTTTTCTCATTTTAAAAATTAGGTATTTAACAATGGTATTTGAAGATTGAATATAAAATTCGGGTATTCAAAAGTAATTGCTAATTTTGTAATACAAACGATGTTTACTTGCTGTTTTGTTAGATAGAGTATGTAATACGTATGTGTTTCGGGCGATATTGCTTTGATGTAGTGTTAATATTATATTTATGTTTTTGGTAGAGTTATGGAGAAAAGACTATTTGTTTGGCTCTTATTTATTTCTTCTTTAATGCATTCACAGCATACAGAGGAAGAACTGAAGAATGTCATTTTTGATATAGATTATTCTAAGGCCGGACCTCGGGAAATAGAAAAAATTGACAGTCTTATTAAAGTATGTAAGAAAAATTCCTATACTACCTGTACTGCGCTGGGCTATCTTAAGATTGCCAATATCTATGACAAACTGAATGATACGAAAAAATCTTTCTATTATATCAATAAAGTAGAGAAAGAAAATCTTATCAATTCCAATACAGACTTTGAAGTCATATTTTATTTCCATTTACAGAAGTCTTTTTTATACCAGAAGCTGGGGGAGAGAGTGGCTTCTTTTAAGCAGCTGGATGAAATTTATGATGATGCAATGAAAACGGACAATGCCTATTTTATTTATTTGATTAACAGACAGTATGCCAGTAAATATGATGAGTTGAAAAAAAAGGATCTCGTATTGAAGTATAGCAAAATAGCATATAAATATTCAAAGATCTACAGAGAGAATAAAGGAAACCGGTATCGGATTGATAAAAACAGGTTGAGTAACAGCTATAAGACATCTGCTTATCTTGGGGGAATTTATACAGATCTGAATAAACTGGATTCAGCAAAAATCTACATTGATGAAGCGATACGGAATGAAAAAAAAGTAGATGATATCGGGATCAAATATATTACTTCATTCTATGCCGGACGATATTTTAAAGCGGTTAAAAATGTCCCGCAGGCTCAGCATTATTTTTGGATCTCCAAAAATATTGCTACAAATTATTATAAAAGTGAAAATTATCAAATAGCGGTTGCTGATGAACTTAAAGCTCTGTATGAGAGCCTGGGAGAAAAGGACAGTATTGGCTACTATTCCAACTGGCTGCTGGATATAGAGTCTTCAAGCAGCGAGCAATACCAGATTTTAAATGACACTGTTGATAAGCAAAACGAATTGGAAACCAGCAAAAGAAAAAAAGAGGCAAAAAATCTCTTTTTGATACTATCAGTCAGTATTGCTGTATGTATTCTTTTCATTGTTCTTTCCCTGTATTATTACAGAAAACACAAGAGTAAAAGCCTGGATAAGATGGATGTGCCTCATCAGTTACCTGTTCAGGAGAGTATCTTTAAGGAGGTCATCCAGCTCGCTAAAGAAAATAACCCGGAATTTTTAACCCGTTTCAATGAATACTGTCCTGGTTTTTCAGAAGAACTCCTGAAAATTTTTCCTTTAAAAATGTCAGAAATACGGTTCTGTGCTTACGTATACCTAAATTTTTCCACTAAAGAAATTGCAGATTATACATTTACCTCCGTAAGAACTGTACAAACTAAGAAATATAATTTGCGGAAAAAACTGGATATTCCCAGTGATATGGATATTTATGTATGGTTTTCCAAATTACTGAAATAAAATTGATCTTAAAAAACAGAAGCTATCTCATTCATGAAACAGCTTCTGTGCAAATGTGAAAAAGTATAATGTGTTTTGAACTTTCAAAGTTTTTTAAAAAACCTGCAGGAAAATAACACAAACCTGCAGATAGTAGATATCCTAAATATTAAAAACTATTTTCTGATTCTGAAAAAAAGTGCTATTTCTTAATTGTTTTAATCGTTTTTGTAGTTCCGTCTGTCATTTTTAAAGTAACAAGATATAATCCTGTTTTTAAATCATTCAGGTACAACTGAGATGAAGGTTTTTCAATTGTTTTAACGGGTTTTCCTAATGCATCAGTAACTGTAACTGATTTGACTTTTGAGATGTCTGAAATATTAAGAACATCGCTGAAAGGATTAGGCAATACGGTGATCTTATTTTTGCTATTCAAAGTTTCATGAGTAGACAAGATTGTATTGTCATAAGCGGAAATCTGAATCTCTCCATCGTCTGTAGAGGAATTGTACTTCCATACACTTACATATAAAGTAGTTCCTGGTGTTTGCCCCGTTAATGAAACCAATGGTAAGAAGTTCTGACTACTGGTAACATCACAAGCGATTTCTGTTAAATTTCCACAAGTACCACTATATACTGAAATCACCGGAGAAGAAAACGGGGATCCTGAAACTTCCTGAGCCTCCAGGGTTATATTTCCGCTAGCCGGAACGACAACTTTAAACCATATATTCTCAACTGAATCCAGATTGCAGGAGGGAAGAGCATCGTCTGTAGTAGCACCTGAATTAGAGACTGTGACTGAACCTGAAGGAAAGTCTGTTCCTACTGTCAAGGTTGTAGCACCTGCACAATTATTATTAGAAGGAGGAGAAACTTCATAGGCAGAAACCTGAAATTCTCCATTTTCTGTATTTGAACTGTACTTCCAAACACTTATGTATAAAGTAGTTACGGGAGTCTGACCGCTTAATTTGACTTTTGAAAATGAGCCTTCTCCACTATCATCATCACAGGCAATTTCCGTTAAAGAATTACAGTCTCCGGTATACACTGTAAGTACGGAATCATCAAATGACGAATTTGAAACTGAGCGGGTTTCTACTGTTAAATTTCCGCTAGCCGGAACCACCACTTTAAACCAGACATTTTCTACAGCATCCGGGTTACAAACAGGCAATGTATTGTCTGTGGAGGAAGCTGTATTATTTGAGATAACGGCTCCAGAGGTAAAATCTGTTCCAACAGTTATTTGAGTAGCTCCGGAGCAGTTGTCATTCTGTGCTTTTGCAAATATTGCAGAGAACAAAAAGAAATAGGGTAGTAATTTTTTCATAGAATTGATGTGTATATTTTGAGTTAAGAAGTTATGAGCTGGCCTTAGAATATTATTGATTTCTGTTGTGGAGTTAAATAATGAAGTAATTTCCGGTCAAAAGTAATTGTTAATTGTGTAATATAAATCGGTTTTAATTGTTGTATTTGCGTATTGTGTATGTAATACGTATATATTTTGTCTTTTATTGAATTGTTATAGTATTAATATTGCATTAAATAGTATGGGGTACTCATGATAAAAAATCTAAGTTTTCTGCTTTTCTTAATTTCTTCCCTTTTTTACGCACAACAAACTGAAGAACAGTTGAAGAATATTCTTTTTGATATTGAATTTTGTACATCCGGTCCAAAAGAAATAGAAAAAATTGAAAATATTATAACAATTTGCCGGATGAATTCCTACCAGGACTGCATCGCATTAGGATATCTTAAGATTGCCAATATTTACAACAAAAATAATGATGTTAAAAAAGCATTCTACTATATAGGGAAAGTAGAGAATGAAAACTTAATTAATGAAGAAACAGATTTTGAAATTGTTTTATATCTCAATCTTTTAAAATCTTTACTTTATTATAATTTGGGAGAACGGGTTACTGCGCTACGGCAGATGGATGAAATTTATGAGAAGACTTTGGAGCAGCATAATGCTTACTATACCTATCTGATCAATTGGCAGTACGCGGGGTTTTATAATGAAATGGGCGATACCGAAAAGGCATTAAAGAAGATTAAAATTGCCTATCAATACTCCAAAATATACAGAGAAAATAAAAATAATCAATACAAAATGCATAAAACCAAATTAGCCTGGAGTTATAAAACAACAGCATATTTGGCGGCAGTGTATGTTGATCTGGGTAAGCTTGATTCTGCAAAGATCTATGTACAGGAATCATTGGGAGATTTAAAAAAAACAAGTGATAAAGGCGTTTTGTACTTTACTTTGTTTAACGCTGCAAAATATTACAGAACAATAAAAGACTTTGAAAATGCACAGCAATACCTATGGATCTGTAAAAAAATTGCGAACAATCACTTTAAGAATGTGCCTCATCAAAAACCTGTAGCCAATGAGTTGAAAAACCTCTATGAGGAAATAAATGAAAAAGACAGCGCTGCTTTTTATGCAGATATGTTACTGGATATTCAAACTGCTGGGGAGCATCAAAGCTATGATTTAAAAGATTTTATTGATAAAAGAGATGAGCTTGAAGGCAAAAAGGAGAAGGAATTTACAGAAAGATTGATATGGCTGTTATCGGGAACCATTGTAATAGGTGTTTTTTTCATCTTCCTTTTCTGGTTTTACTATAAAAAATATAAAAGCAGAAACCTGGATACACTTGATGTTCCTCATCAACCACCGGTACAGGAATGTATTTTTAAAGAAGTTATACAACTTGCTAAAGAAAATAATGCTGAATTCTTAACCCGTTTCAATGAATACTGCCCCCGTTTTTCTGAAGAGCTTCTGAAGGTTTCGCCTTTAAAAATTTCAGAAGTAAGATTCTGTGCCTACATTTATCTTAATTTCTCTACCAAGGAAATTGCCGGGTATACTCATACTTCAGTAAGAACTGTGCAGACCAAGAAATACAATTTGCGAAAAAAACTGGATATTCCCGTTGATATGGATATCTATGTTTGGTTTTCTAAATTATTAAAATAAAAAAGAGACTATTTCATTTCGAAATAGTCCCCGTAGTAAATTAATTCCCGATTAAAAACCAGTGGTTAATTTCTTATGGTGGAAATATGGATGCATTGCAATCCATTACAATCTTTAAGTTCAATGTTGGTGATCATTTCACTGTAGATCCGGGTAGAGGTATCATTAAATTGATATCCTTCTATAAACACTGGTCTGTCTTTAGGAAGATCGCTCTGCTCATTAAGCATTTCCAGCGATAAACTATCAGGATAACCTTCATTTTTTTTAAACGTGATCTCTATTAAACCGTTGTCAGCCAGATAGTCAAACTTTTTTAAATGAGAAGGCAGACTGGCCTTGGTTTTAAAAACGTTTAATTTTTCAATACTGCTTTTGTAAAGGTTAAACATGCTGCTGGTTCCAACGGCATCATTGTAAACTGCAAATTGTATGTTACTGTTTTTCTGGCCCAACAGTAATAATGAATTAATAATGAAGAGTATGTACAATAACTTTTTCATAATAAAAATAGAGGTTTAAATGTTGGATATTTTACCATGGAAGGCTGGTGTTAATTCCTGTTTTTTACTACAATCCATCCTGTATACTTTATTGGGGTTTGTTTTGTGTTGTTTTCATTCCAGCCCATTTCAAACCAGTAAGTTCCTGTAGGTTCTTTTTTACCGTCCATGGTTCCGTCCCATTTGAATCCGTTTAATTTACTTCCTGTATGAATTCTGCTTCCATATCTGTCGTAGATACCGAATGTGAAATTACTTTTATTTGCCAAAGCAGAATAATCAAGTACGTCATTGATTCCATCACCGTTAGGGGTGATGATGTTTATTAAATTAGGAACCGTAATTTCTACCTGTACAGGAACACAGTTATATGAATCCCTTACATAGAAAGTATGGCTTCCGCGGGATATATTGGTAAATATGTTTTCACTCTGCCAGTTGATATTGTCCATCGAATATTGATAAGGCGCTGTACCTGCAATTACATTTAAGGTAACCGTATTATTGTTAATGTTAATATCTGAAATAACAGGGTTTTCAGAAGCATAAACCTTCACTGTTTGCCTGGTGGTACATTCTCTGGTTTTCAGATCTACCCAGTAGACCCCAACCCCTGCATTTTTGATGGACTGTGTTGTCGCTCCAGTACTCCATTCATAAGAGGTATAGCCTGGTCCTGCATCTAATATGGTTGTACTTTCCATACAGATAATTTTATCCTTTAATGCTTCTGAATAGCTGGGAGGAATAACCGTGAGAGTTACTTTTGCAATTTTATAACATCCGCTGGCATTGCTTACCTTAATGTAAACCAAACCGTTAGGAGCAATATAGTTGGAGGGAGTCAGAATTTCGTTTGTCCCGTTATGCGCATCAGTAGGAGATGGATAGTATTGCTTAGTAATTCCCGGTTGTACATTAACTCCTGCCGTTGTTAAATCAAATAACCCAAACAACGGATTGGATGGCTGGAAACATGATCTTAAAGCTGCATCTTTTACAATGGGGCTTTCAGAAACAGTAAAGGTTACAGTTACCCGTTCACAATCTGTAAATTCCGGATCATTCCCACAAAATTTATAAACAATGGTATCAGTACCCAGAAAACCGAAATTGGGAACATAATTAATTACTCCTGCTGCATCAATGGTAGCAGTACCGTTTGTTGGAGAAGTAATAATCGTTACTGTACTCGGAACGTAAGTTTGGGTGGAATTGGTAAATTCCGGTACGATCGTAAGATTTCCTTCGCAAACAGTAATCGCTTTTGTAGATTCCTGAAGACATGTGTATACTTTATAGACAGGGGTGGTTGCCGGTGGACAAGTGCTTACTGAAATTTTCACGGTGTAATTTCCCGCAGCCACTGGAGCATAAGTATTGGTATTGGCTCCGTTAATAGGATTTCCGTTGAGAAACCATTGGTAGGTATCATAGCTGTCATTTACTTCCAATACAATACCCGGAATACAGTCTCCGGTCTTTTTTGAAATCAGTGGGATGGAAGAGAAACCTGCAAAATAACCCCCGTATCCTGATGTGCTGTAACCACCATTAATACCTGCTGTTACAGCTTTATCAGAAACTACAGTTATATTTCCAGTGATGGATGGGATAGCATATGTTACCCAGCTGCTATTTCCTGTCAATGGGAAAGGTCCTTGTGCGGCAGTGGGAGTAATGCCGTTTACCGTGACATTGGCTCCGGTTTCCGTTAAAATATTCAGTTTTACAACAGTGCCGGTTGGGACAGTGCTTGTTACCCCTGGTCCTGTTGGCATTTCATTGATTTTCCCGATTTCATCAATTTTTCGGGGTAAAAAGCAGTTCAATGGCGGGATATAGTTGAATCCAACCGTTGCACTGCTGTTATTTACAGAGACCAACTGATATAAATAGACATTTTTTGAAGTCGTAATAAACATATTGAAATGTCCGGAATTTCCCTGCTGCACATAATTACTTCCTGAAACTCTGTAAAATTCCCCACTGTTGATGGTCGCAACAGGAGTGTTGGAACCGTTAATAAATATTTGTGTATTGTTTTCTGTTCCTACAATGATGCCACCTTCAAGATCCGGATCGGTAGATCTTGTTCTTACTATGGCAAAGGTGCTACCAAGCCTATCCGTAGGTACAGCCTGATCAAGAACCGCATCAGATCCCATGCTGGTGTTGTTTCCAAAATTTCCATTGATATTTCCGTTGGTAAGGGTAATCGGTTTATCAGAAACAATTTTAGCTCCAATAAAAGCTGATATATTTTGACCTCCTATTCCAGGACCTCCGGCAAAAATAAAGGATTGTCCTTTGTTGAGAGTGATTGTTTGCGAATGGGTGGCAGGTGTTCCTCCAAAGAAAGTTACATTTCCATTCCAAGTAGTGGTGATAACTGTATTATTCTCTGTTGCCAATATACCTGCTGAGAAGTTAAATATGTTAAGTGATGAAGTGGTAGGAGTTGCGGCTACAAAAAATTCTTTGCCTATACCGGCTTTTCCTTTACTTGTTATAATTTCAGCGTGTACAGTACCGCTTACCATTCTTAATGAACAGTAAAATGGCTTGCTTCCATGTACATATAAACCTTTATTGATAGTAGTGAATGCATTTGAAGCAACATTAGCTGCTATAATACTAGCCGGCACCACAAAAGTCTGAGGAGACCCTTTACTGATGGTGACATTACCTATCGGGACATTATTGTTGTTAATTGTAACAACAAAAGGAGTTGCAGAATCGGTAGAAAGATAGAGTGCCTGCGTATAATTTACAGACCCGTAATAAGGTGCAAACCAATGATCTGTATCTCTTTGTGCCAAAAGAGGAGGACTCAATAGAAGGAACAATAAACAAAATATAATACTTTTCATGCATCGTTAAATTTTCGTTCTAAAAATTACGAATTCTTTTTTTAAAAACGATTATGATTTTATTATTAATTTTTTATTAATTGTTATATTTCAATATACCATTTCTATTAAAAAGTAATCATTGGATTGTCTGAAAAAATAAGAAAATACTGAAAAAGAGGGAATCTTTTCAGAAACGTATGAATGCCGTTTGATACCTTAGATACAAGATCGCGCACCTAATGGCTTGTTAATGGTCTGATTATAACTGGCAAAATTTATTTCATTTTTATATTTTTTCTTAGAGCATTTTCCATTTTATTGTTTGGATAAAAATAATTTAATAAAAATATAAACTGACTATACTTTTGTATAGTTTTAAATCAAAGCTTGATGAATTAATTTGAAGGGAACCTCTGTTCAAACACTATCAGTAAAGAGAGTACTTGATTTTTATTTTAATTCTTTTTTTAATATTCAATCTAATGCCTGTTTTTGTGTGTATATTGTGTTTAAAAATTTCACTTAATGTTGAAAATTCAATAAAAGCAGGTGTTTTTTGTCTTTTAAGTAATTTTCTACAATAGGTTTAAGTCTGAATATAATTATACTAAGAAAAGTAAATACTTACGGACTCAAATTTTTTGAATGCCTGTCACCCGAAGAAAAAAAATACACACTATTACCTATGATTTCCATCTTAAGTATACCAACAGTGTAGATGTGCTTGTTAACCATAGGATCACCCCTATAGAACTGGATGATCATGGTGAAATTTCCAAAATAGTCTGTGTGGTGTCTTATTCCCTGAACAGGAATGCAGGAAATATCAGGATTATATCCAATACTTCAGAAACCTACTGGAAATATAATCTCTTTACCGGAAAATGGACAGAAGAATGCAAAATAACCTTAAAGATAAGGGAAATCGAGATCATACGGCTGTATCTCCAGGGATTAAAAATAGAAGAAATCGCAGAACAACTGTTTGTGTCGCCCAGTACAATAAAGTTTCACAGAAGCAAATTGTTTGAAAGAATTGGAGTGAAAAATATAATTGAAGCAATATCCTACGTAATAACGAATAATTTGATTTAAACTTTACTTTTTAAAACATTTTCCAGTCCTGAAGTACCGAGAAACAAAATGTACTTCTCTTTATAATCTTATTTTTCAAGCCTTGAAAAATAGTTGTTTCTATGTCCTTACTAACGTACGAGAATTTTCCCTCCGCAAAATTCAGAGGGAAAATACCCGGCCAGCTTAGTTAAGCTGATAATTTGTGATCACTAAACTCAGGATGAAATGAACATAATTCTGTTCTACCTCTTTTCTGTTAATCAGTTTGTTTTTGTATTCATAAGAATTCAGGTCGCGTGATAATTTCTGATACGTTTCAAAATCATCACCCTTTATCTTTACTCTTATATTACCATCTTTTCTGTTAATAAGTACATTATCCAGAGTTCTTACTTTAAATAAAACTTCGCATAACGTAGGGCGAGCCTTCATGGAACCGATATATCTTTCAACTATATTAATCTTGAACGAATCAAATATGATGTTATTAAAAACGATTTTAGAATTAGGCTCCTGAGTGTTGAGTTCAAGTTTATAGTTCATTACTTTATAAATTTTGGCAAATATAAGTTTAATTATGCCAAAAAACAGACTGTTTTAATAGATCATTCCCATATTAATGATTGAATTTTATTCTATAAACACAAAATCATATGAAAATGTGAATATTAGAGGCTTATAAATGAGGACGTAACAAAAGTGTAACAAACATTTTCTTTCCTTTTATTTTTTTCATTATAGGCATTTCCGTAATTTTATTCTCTGTATAACAAAAATTCATATTAATACCAATATAATGGAAAGATATAGTTATGGGATGGTTGGCCTTGGAGTAATGGGGCGGAATCTGCTTTATAATATCGCTGACAACGGGTTTTCAATCGCAGGATTCGACCTTGATCAGGAGAAAGTTAAAGAATTAGAAGGCGGAGCTGCTTCAGAAATGAAGGTGAAAGGTACAGGATCTTTAGAAGACTTTGTATCCGCATTGGAAGTTCCAAGAAAAATTATTCTTATGGTTCCTGCAGGAAAACCTGTAGATGCTGTGCTGGAAAATATTACCCCGCTTTTAAGCGAAGGCGATATCGTGATTGATGCAGGAAATTCTTATTTCGAAGATACCAACAGACGTGTTGCTGACCTGGCATCTAAAAAACTGCATTTTATGGGAATGGGAGTGTCAGGAGGTGAAAAAGGGGCCAGAACAGGTCCAAGTATAATGCCTGGAGGGGATCTGGATGCATTCAAACTTCTGAAACCGATGCTGGAAGCCATTGCAGCCAAAGTAGACAACGAAGCGTGTACAGCATATATGGGAAAAGGATCTGCCGGAAACTATGTGAAAATGGTACACAACGGTATTGAATATGCCATAATGCAGCTGATCAGTGAAGCTTATGATCTCCTTAAAAGAGGAGCAGGTTTAAATAATGAACAGCTTTATCAGGTTTTCAAAGAATGGAATAACGGCGAAATGAACTCGTTCCTTATTGAAATTACCAGAGATATCTTCACACAAAAAGATTCATTAACAGATGGCTATCTTGTAGATCAGATTTTAGATAAAGCAGGTGCGAAAGGAACCGGAAAATGGACTTCAGAACAGGCCATGGAAATCGGAGTTTCTATTCCTACCATTGATATTGCGGTAACTTCAAGAATTTTATCTGCTTATAAAAACGAGAGAGTTCAGGCTTCAAAAATATATGCCGATAACGAAATTGTAAAACCTGAAAATACAGAATTATTCATTAAGGAGGTTGGCGATGCTCTTTTCCTTTCTACCTTAATCAGCTATGCACAAGGTTTATCTTTACTGGTAAAAGCATCTGAAGAATACGGCTTTGAAATTCCATTGAAAGATGTTGTGAAAATCTGGAGAGGAGGATGTATTATCCGTTCAGTTTTGCTGGAAAAATTCTATTCCGCTTATACCCAAAACCCTAACCTTTCTAATATTCTTCTTGATAAAGAAATTTCAGAACTGGTAAAATCAAAAATCAAAGGTTTAAGAAAAACAGCTGGATATGCCGCTACCAACGGAATTTCAAGCCTGGGAATTCAGACAGCTTTAGGATATTTTGATGCATATACTACAGAATCTCTTCCCGTGAATCTTATCCAGGCTCAGCGTGATTATTTCGGAGCTCATACCTATCAGCGTATTGACAGAGAAGGAGTTTTTCATACTTCCTGGCAGAGTGCAAACAACTAAAATTCGGAAAAATGAATCAAAATAAAGTCTTGCAGCCAACAACTATTGTTATTTTTGGTGCTACAGGCGATCTGGCAAAAAGAAAACTTTTTCCGGCATTTTACAACTTATATATCGATGGCAGAATGCCCAAAGGATTCAATATTGTAGCATTGGGAAGAGCTGAAAATACCAACGAAAATTTCAGAAATTATATCAAAGAAAACCTTGAAAGTTTCTCAAGAAAAAAAGTGACTTCCGAAGACTGGGCAGGTTTTCAGGCTCATATTACTTACTTTCAGCATCAGCTGGATGAAGAAAGTTCTTACGAAAATCTGCAGCAGAAACTGCAGGATTTCGATACCGTTTACGGAATGAGAGCAAACAGACTGTTTTATTTATCCATCGGGCCCAACTTTATTTCTACAATATCCAATCATATCAAAACGACTTTACTAGCTTCTGATCCGAAAAAAGACCGTATCATTATCGAGAAGCCTTTTGGTCACAATAAACAATCTGCTGTTGAATTGAACAGCCTTTTGGCTAAAACATTTGAAGAAGAGCAGATCTACCGTATCGACCACTATCTGGGAAAAGAAACGGTGCAGAATATACTGGCTTTCAGATTTGGAAATTCTATTTTTGAACCTTTATGGGACCATAAATATATAGAATCTGTACAGATTACGGTAGCGGAAGAAGTTGGAGTAGAGACTAGAGGAGCATTCTACGAACAGACAGGTGCGTTAAGAGATATGATTCAGAATCACCTGTTGCAGATTCTGTGTATGGTGGCTATGGAACCACCGGCTTCATTGCAGTCAGGTGAAATCAGAGACCGGAAAGTTGACGTTCTGAAATCAATTCGGAGAATATCTTCCGATCAGGTTGATCATTATGCGGTAAGAGGCCAGTATGGAAAAGGAACCATCAACGGAGTGGAAGTGAAAGGCTACCGCCAGGAAGATGGAATTGCTTCGGATTCCAATACAGAGACTTTTGCAGCGATTAAATTTTATCTGGATAACGAAAGATGGCAGGATGTCCCTTTCTATGTCCGTACCGGAAAGAAAATGAAAGAAAAGCATTCTTACATTACCATTCAGTTTAAGCCGCTTCCTCACTCAACGTTCTCAGACAGCCCACATCTTTTATCTGCCAACAGGTTGATCATTAATATTCAGCCCATGATGGATATCAGATTACAGTTCATGACCAAAAAACCGGGACTGACACTGGATCTGAAACCTGCAGAAATGATTTTCGATAATTTTGCCTGTAAAGAAGATACTCCGGAGGCGTATGAAACTTTGTTACAGGATGCTCTTTTAGGAGATCTTACCTTATTTATGCGTTCCGATCAGGTGGAAGAGGCGTGGGATGTAGTGACTACCATACAGGAAGCATGGGAAAATAACAAAGATTTATCTTTCCCAAATTATAAAGCAGGAAGCTGGGGTCCGGAAGATGTTAATGCTTTGGTGGAAAGACAAGGGCACAGCTGGGTATAAACAAAATAAAATGTAAACAGAAAAAATGAATATCACAGTATTTGACGATCTGGAAAAACTGTATACAAAGGCAGCAGATGCATTTGTTGATCTTTCAAAAAAATCTATTCAGAAAAATGGCCGTTTTGTAGTGGCATTAAGTGGAGGCTCTTCACCTAAAGCTATTTTCAAATTATTGGCAACACCGGAATATAAAGAAAAGATAGAGTGGAATAAAGTCTACTTTTTTTGGGTAGATGAAAGATGGGTTCCTTTAAACGATGATAAGAGCAACTTCCGGATGACAGATGAGGCACTTCTCAGTAAGGTTCCGGTTGACCAAAGCCATATCTTTCCTATGTATGCTGAAGGAATAACTCCTGAAGATTATGCAAAAGCTTATGAACAGCAGATAAGAACTGTTCTTGGTGATGAAGGTGTTTTTGATTTTATCCTGTTAGGAATGGGAGATGACGGCCATACAGCCTCATTATTTCCAGGCGAAGATGTTTTAAATGAAAAAGAAAAATGGGTATCTGCTTATTATCTTAAGCCTCAGGAAATGTTCAGAATTACATTGACTGCCCCTATCATTAATAATGCTGAAAATATCCTGGTTATTGCATTCGGGGAATCTAAAAAG
Source organism: Chryseobacterium sp. CP-77 (assembly GCF_036362765.1). Lineage (NCBI taxonomy): Bacteria > Pseudomonadati > Bacteroidota > Flavobacteriia > Flavobacteriales > Weeksellaceae > Chryseobacterium > Chryseobacterium sp. CP-77. Next base: position 1,306,748 of record NZ_CP143637.1, on the reverse strand, counting down.
CATGCACTGAATGAAGTATTGAATGGTGAATATAATCCTTCGTTATATCCAATGCAGCTTATTGAGAAGAAGAATGGATTTCAGTTTTTTACAGATGAGAAAGCAAAAGGCTAATACAACTTCAATTTAAAAATAAGAGACTGTCCTTGGGCAGTCTCTCTTCATATCAACTATTCTAGTACCGGATTCCCGGTATATACAATTTTCCGTAGGTCCAACTAAATTAAAATTCTAAATGAAAAACAGCACCATTAGAGAACTCATGATGCTGCTGCATTTAATGTTTTTACCTTAGTTGCTTTTATTCGAAACTTTTAATTTTCAACTCAATGAGTGTTTCTATGTAAAAATGGTTATTAGTTTGAAGCAAATATACAAAATAAGACACTTCTAAGTGTCTAATATGAAAAAAAATATAAAAAAAAATAATCAACAGTCTGGTAATGTGAAGAAAACCCTTTATTAAAGGGGCTTGTATGAGGTTATGAAATTTGAAAAATTAAGCCTTAACTGATCAAAAACTAAAAAAATACCCTTATTAATCAAAAACAGCATCATGTATAGTGATGCTGTGATAATGTTTTACCTCAGTAATGGAATAGTAAAATATGTATACTGAGGGAACTAACGGTGCAATCTAATCACTCTCAATCTCACAACTCTGATTGTCTGTTTATATAAAATGGTTATTAGTTAATGCAAATATATACATTTAGACACTAAAAAGTGTCTAAAATGAAAAAAAATTCATAAACTTGTACGATTGAAAAGTGTACCATGGAAAGAAAGTCAGCGGCAGGAAATATCCGGAACAAGGAACGCAGTAAAAAAAAATTTTTGGATGCAGTTGGAAAAATACTGAGAACAAAAGGGTATACTGCCTTGAAAGTGAATAGTATTGCTGCTACAGCCGGGGTCGATAAGAAAATGATCTATTCTTATTTTGGAGGAATAGATGGTCTGATAGATGAGTATATAGAGTCACAGGATTACTGGAGTAAAATAATGATTGAGGAAATAAAACCCCAGGTGGACGATAGAGGAAGATCCTTTATGGAAAACACATTTTTCTCTCAATTTGATTATATTCACAGCAACAAAGAGGCACAAAAACTATTGCTTTGGCGGTTATCAGAATCCCGTAAATCTTTAAAAAAGTTCACCGAAACTCAGGGAAAAAACGGAGAATACATTTTTAAGCTTTTAACGGATTTCCACTTTAAGAATAATGCTGAAAATGTTCGTGCCATCATGGCGATCATGACCTCAGGATTATACTACCTGAATATGTATGCTGAAATCAATGGGAGTATTTTCTGCGGAATAGATATAAGCACAACCAAAGGACGGGATGAAATAAAAAAAGCTGTTTCTTTTCTGCTGCATCATACCTGCAAAAACCTGTAGAACTTTTTGGAATTTGAAAATTATAAAAAAACAAACCATTAGAAATCTAATGGTCTGTATGTAAGTTGTGTTTCTACCTTAGTTGTTTCGTATCCGAAATTCTCATAAAGTGAGGGAACTAAAATAATACAATCTGAATTGTCTTATTTTTCAACCTAAAAAGTGTTTTAAAATATGTAGATGGTTTTAGTTTGTACAAATATATAAAATAAGACACTGCTAAGTGTGTAAAATCGTAATATTTTTCATTATTTTATTTAATTTATTGAAAATCAGTATATTATTTTTTATTATTGATGTAAAAATTTCTCTTTCTCGATGCTTTTGATTAAGCTAAGTCTATGAAATAGTTTAAAATAGCGTCTTTAATAACAAAGAAGGGTTGATCAAGGATATCTGTAGAAATAATTATTTAATATCAAGCCATTATTTGCTATGTAAAAAACAGCATCACTGTAAAAAATGATGCTGCTGTTGTTTTACCTCAGTCATTTTGTTCGAAATATTTTGAACTGAGGGAATTAACGATACAATCTGAATAGTTTTAATTCTCAATTTCAATAGTGTTTTGTATATTGAATGGTTATAGTTTGTACAAATATATACAAACAGATTGTTTTAGACACTAGTTAGTGTCTAAAATAAAAAAAAATTTCTTAAACTTGTATCTTGTATATTGAATGTTTAGTCATGGAAAGAAAGTCAGCATCAGGTAGTATTAGGAATAAGGAACGCAGCAAAAAAAAGTTTCTGGACGCCGTTGGAAAAATACTGAAAACGAAGGGACATGCAGGGTTGAAGATTAATGATATCGCTGCGACTGCCGGGGTAGATAAGAAAATGATCTATACCTATTTTGGCGGAATGGATGGCCTCATGGACGAATATGTTCGTACACAGGATTTCTGGGTAAAAGTAACCAGCGAGGAAGTGGAAAAGATGAAACCGAATCTTGAAGATGGAGGCAGAGAATTTATCGAGCATATGCTGCTTTCCCAGTTTGATTATGTATACGCCAATAAAGAAGCTCAAAAACTATTGTTGTGGACTATTTCTGAACCCCGCAAATCATTAAAGAAACTGATTGACACTCAGGAGGAAAACGGAGAATATATCTTCAAATTATTGATGGAGTCGCGTTTCAAAGATAAAATGGATACTTACCGTTCTATTATGGCCATCATGGTTTCAGGATTGTATTACCTGAATATGTTTTCGTCTCTGAACGGAAGTATTTTCTGTGGTATAGATACCAATACGCCTGAAGGACGGGAAAAAATCAAAAAGGCAATATCTTTCATGGTACAACAAACCCACGATAATCTTTAATCTAATTTAAAGAACATAGAAAAGGGACAATAGTTTGCCCCTTTTTTATATGTTACTTATAGTATAGTAGTCTATCCTTTATGATAAGGACAGCCAGAAGCTGTACCGGTATTTACTCCGGTATTAAAGAACTGCTCTTCAATTACCTTTCTCTGATCCTCAGGAATATCCTGTATCTTTCGCAGGGTATTTACCTGGATATGAGGCCAGCTTGTGGTACCTCCGTCATTCCCGAAATCAAATTCAAAAAATACAATCTGCTCATACTGCAGCTGAAGAATCTCTTTTCCATCTTCAATCACCGTTTCGATCCACATGTCCATATCTACCTCAACAGTTGGAACGAAACGATTGACAAACGGAACATTCAACACGCCTCCCTGTGCTCCTGTTTTCATTTTTGAAGACATTCTCACATGAACATGATTGCTGACTTTCTGGCCTCTTAACGTATCCCTGAGCCTCAGGTCAGGCCGTACAGAGTAAGGATATAAATTGTCTGCAAGAATTCTCTGGGTATAGATCTTATTGGAGCCGGGATCATTATCATCATTAAGTTTTTCATGAACCCACGCCGGTGCCGGTTGGTCAAGATCAATAATTTCTTCCGGAGTTACTCCGGCATTTCCCATAGTCCGTGAAATGGAAAGATGATTGGTTTCCCAAGCCTCTTTACCGTAAGGGAACTGAGGTGAACCTTCAATTAAATAGTACGTTGTCTTATCTTTATTCTGAGGAATGATATCTCCAAGCAAAGTAATGGTGCTTCCATGCGGAATAACACCGCTTCGGGAGATAGAGTAGTCCGGGATAAAATAAGGACCATCAAGCCCTGCTCCCGGCTTTATTTCCTGTGCCGGAATGATTTCATAATAAGGCTGTCCCGGTTGCAGCTGGCTTTGAAGAATGTATTGAGGGTTGGGTTCTCCGTCCGGTGTTATCCTTAGCAAAGGCTCGTCTCTGTATTCGCCGGTATATCCGTACTTTGCATCTTCTGTTAAAACGGCATGAATACCGCGGTCTCTTTCAATAGATTCTTTCGTTGCTGCATGGTTATAGACATCACTCAGCCATAGGTACATTCCGTTTTCTTCGTGGATAGGGGTATATTTCAGCGCATCCTGTCCCGGTATTGTATTAACACTTTTAATGCTTTGTTCGTACTTAACTGCTCCGCAGAAAAGCTCACTCGCTCCGCCACGGTTACGTACTCCGCCGGGAACGATGGAAAATGTTAATTTCTCAATATATTCTTCACTGGTAAAAGCGAACTTTCCGGGTATCGTCCCCGGATTGGTTCCGGGAGAAGGCATGATGGTTGTATGTACTCCGCTTGCTAACGAAGGGGTGGTAACACCTTTATTATAATTGACATTATAGCTTACCCATGTGCCATCCAGGGCAGCCAGAACTCCATAATCCACATTATTCTCAATAGCCTGCAGGTTGTCTTCCCTGAATGGTCTTACCGGATCATCAATAAGAAGTTTAGAATATCCGTCCATTAATTCAGCCAGATTAACTTCACTTTGTCCCGGCATTCTGCGGAACAGCTGTTCTTTTCCGGCTTCCAGGCTTTCTTTTTTTCTTTTAAGCATGATATATCGTTTTTATGGTTATAGGTCGATGTATTCGAATGTTGGCCCCGCATTGGTCTGAGCATCCAACGGTTGTTTCATCAGATTTACAGCCTGTTCTTTCAGAGCATACATATACATAATGGATTTTTCCAGTTCTCTCTGATTTCCTTCCACAGCGCTTTGTATAGCATCTAACAAACGTTTGTAGGTTTTATTAAACTCCACACCCTGAGCATGTAAATCTTTGTTTTTGATGTAATCTTCCATCTTAGGGTTAGGTTTCATAGGATAAGCCTCGTTCCAGTCTACCGGAAGATCTTTTCCTGTAGGCGGAGTGGTTACAGGCATCATTCCATTTTCATCCATGAAAGGCTCATAGTTTCCTCCCAGATAGAAATGCTCATGGAAAACTTCTTTAAACCTGAAATAATGAGCCAGTTCAACCCCTTCTTCAAACTGGGACGGATCTACATCGAAAATAGAATCATCTGCACCTTCACCTTGCCCTTTGATTTCCTGGAAAACAGCAATTACTCCGTCCAAAGCCTCTACAGAATGAAGTTTCCCGCCGCTTCCGTAATATTGCTCAGGGCGGATCTGTTTTGACGAATTTCCTGTGAAAATTCCTCCGGTATTTAATTCCTCAAAGTTTGTCGGAAGTGTCCCATGTGCTTTATAGTAAGCAATGATTTGGAAGACAACGATATAAAAGAATAATACGTCATAATATTCACCAATGGTGTGTACGTTTTCCATAATGAAACCTTTCATGTTTTCAAGAGCCCAGAGGTGTTTTTCCTGTACGGCAGCTCTTTGAGAGTATAGTTCAGAAATCTCCGCTTCATCATCATATTTCGGAGCTTTTACCACAGATGCACTCGGACTTTCAATGGCAATAAACGTGGCAATACTGTTGCTTGAGAATGTTTCCAACCCTACATAGAAATCAACGTTCATCGGTAATTTCATAGGATAAACAGGGTAGTTCTCCTTTTTGTTGACTGAAGGCTGAATATCGATGGCATTCAATACGTTACAAACCATAATCAGGTGAAGCATTTCCTCTACAGCCACACTTCTGATAATTTGTGAAGCCAGAGCATTGGTTCCGTCTTTGATCGAGTACAATGCTGTAAGATAGGGTGGAATTGTAGAATGTTCAATAAGAATGGCAGTTTGCAGAAGGTCCTGCAAAACCGGTTTGTAATCAACTTCTGTTACCTCTCTTTTCATTTCTGAAACTCCTGAACCGAACTGAGATTCCAGATAGGCATTGAAGTCACCAATCTGATCATTCAGTAAAAGATTAGTTACTGTTTTACTGTGATTCTTTAATCCCTCTATCCAGTCTTCTTTGCTTAATGTTGAATCAAATAATAAAGAAGGTAATGAAATAGCTTCTGTAACCGCGGCACTTCTGGAAGCCATCCTGCCTGCTGTTAATAATGTTTCCTGTGGTTGAACTGTTTTATTGATAAGTCTTTGTCTCATGTTGTTATTTTTTAAGTTGAATTTCAAGGTCAGCAAGGATGGATTCTACCGAACGGATTGTGAATGCTGATAATGTTAAAGTAGGATTTGATGTTCCCAGTGTGGTCATATTTCCCGCACCTACAACGTATAAATTCGGATGATCCCAGGTTTTGCAGTAGCTGTTGGTTACGGATTCTTCAGCTTTAGAACCCATTCTGTGAGTTCCCACGATGTGCCCTGCACCATTGTAAGAATATCTTTTACCATTGTATATCACAGAGTTTTTGTCTTTCTCAGTATATTTTGTAGAATCCGTAATGTTTAATCTTTTAAACATTTGATCCGAAGCATCTTTTGCCTGTTCCATAGCTTTCATTTCGTACTCTGTCAGTTCATAATGAATAACAGGGCGTGGAATTCCGAGAACATCCAGATACTCATCATTAATGGTTACTCTGTTATTGGGATTCGGGAGCTGTTCAATTTCAAAATGAAATAATACCTGCTTTGAAAGTCTGTCGGTGAGCTTTTCTCTTAATTCTGACCCAAACTTTTTATCTTCGATAAATTCTGCCACATCAGAACCCGGAGAAAATGCCGGCCAGCCCCAGCCCCAATTGTCAAGCGGAGAAATCCATGCTGAGAAGTTCTTTCTGAACTCTCCGTCACGGAAAGAAGAAATATTTGTCGTAGAACCTGGACCTCTGTACGGATATACCGGTTCAGGGAAAAGTCCCCAGGTAAGCATTACCATATGATCCATCAGGTTTCTCCCCACCTGATCACTGCTGTTGGCTGCTGTTTTTACACCATCTGGAGTTGTATATTTGGAATTCAACAGAATTTTGGGATTTTCAAAAGCATTGGCTGCCAGAATGACGATGGCATCAGAAGTATCAATAGATTCTTCAACAAAATCGGTTTTTTCTTTTGATATATATTTTCTCAGATGGACTTTTGAAATTTTATGACTATCATTCTGATCAATGCTTAGCCTGTAAACAACACTCTGCGCCTGAATCTGCATGAATGGATTACGGCTCAGGTTATCATTATCATTTATTTTATATAAAGCCTTTTTCAATGTTTTTAACGCATTGTACTTCGCCTGAACAGGACAGATCGGAACACACGAAGCATTCCCTTCACAGCGTTCTCCCATATAAGGATTCCACACGGAACCAAGAGCTTTGTATTCTTCTTTTTCAGAGCTGTCTAAAACCAGTTTATAACCGGAATCCTTTGACTCTGCTTTAATGATCTTCGTTTTTCCGTATTTTGGATTTGGAATGGAATTCCTTCCCTGTGGAGAAGGCACCATCATTAAAGGAATCTCTCCTGAACTCAGCTTTACACTTGTCCCTTTAAGTCCCTCAATAATCTTATGATCCATGTAACTCTGGGGAATTTCTTCCATCGGAAATACATAGTTTCCATAATATTCTTCCGTCTTCTCTGTAATTGGATATTCCTGTCTTGAAACATCCCCGGAAACCCCGATTTCAAACTCAGCCATCTCATAATAAGGTCTTAATTCTTCATAGCTTATCGGCCAGTCGACAGGAGCTTTTTCCTCAGAATCCGGCTTTGGAATCTTGATGCCGTATTTTTCGGTAAGTTTAAAATCGTTGGGAAGCATTCTTGGTGTAGTTCCCAGCCAGTGAAGAGTAGTTCCGCCGCCTACCCGTATCGCATCACTTGCGAATGGCATCGGCCCGAACTGAACGAGATACCCTTTTTTATCCGGATACGGCTGAACAATATGTTCCATATCCAGAACGTTGGGAGAAGGAGCCTGCTTTAAGTTCGGATAAGGAGAGTTGGGTACTTTGGCTTCCTCTCTGTAAAAAGTACGGATATATTCATTATAAGTGGTCATTGAGGACACGGAATCCAGCTCAATACCAGCTTCCAGGCCAGCTTCATACATTAGGATTGATATTTCCCTGATGTTATCGGATTTTCCGGCATCTGCACGATGGACCATTTTTCCTTTGGTTGTGTCAAATACGTGGTCGGATAATAGCTTTGCGATTAATGACCCTGCGATCCCTGTTCCTACAATGATCACATCTTTTTTGTTATGGGTTGGATTCATGAGTGGGTGTTTACAGGTTTAATATTCCAAGATTTGTAGCCCGGCTGTTTGGCTCCCGGCGGGTGTGAATGCATCAGATTCCAGACAAGACCTTCCTTGTAAGACAGATCATTGATATACGCTCCTTCCCAGGTTCCCAGATACCACATGGTGATTACTTTTCCTGAAATGTCATTCATTCCCGGATGGGCAATAATTTCAGATTGAATAGCCTTTTTTAATTCCTCTTCACCGGAAGAATTTTCAAGGATATTTTTAGAAACCGTAAGGAATTCTACGAAAGTGGCTGCTTCCAGGCTTTTTAAAACATAAGTGTAATAGGTTTCTGCAAGCCCTGTTGACTGCAGTTCGTTTACCGTAAACCCGGTAAGCGCTTCCGAGATAGACATGAACACGTCGAAATAATAATCGTCGACGTTGAGAATTTTGTTAATAATATTCATTTCGTAAAAAATTTGGATTCAATATCTTCAACTCCTTTTAACAGGAGGCTATCAAGCTGATTGATCTACAGCTGCCGGATATTTCAGATAACACCTCTTTTTCAGAAATGATTGACTGTATTTCAAGCGATCCATAGTATCAGTTTTTGTTTATTCGAAATTAATCACATCCCGGCAGATAAGATTCAGTATTTCTACGTAATTTGAATTAACAGTGTTTTAATTTTTTGTAACAAATCCTTTATTTGAAGTGTTTATAGGAGATTCTATTTTCACATAGTTTAGAATTATTTTAAATAATGTGGTATCTGTTATCGAAATATATCGGATAAAACAGTGACGATTGCCTGGGATAGATAAAAATACTGCCTGAATTGAATATTCAGGCAGTATTTAAATAAATAAGGTCGAAGGGAAGAATTATAATACCATTATCAGATATTTCTAGGTGGCCAGCTGTTTTACAGCAATTGCATCGATCTCAAACATCATTCCCGGCAAAGCCAGCTGGCTTACAGGAATAAGCGTACTCGTAGGCAGGAACGAAGATTTCCAGACTTTTCTGGCTTCCTCTGCCCATATTTCAAGTTTTTCCTGGTTGTGATCTACAATAAGTAAGGTGATTTTAACTATATTTTCAAATGTCATTGAATGGCTCTGTAAAACAATCTGTAAATTTTTCAAAGCATCCTGAACCTGAGTTTTAAAGTCATCTGCCAGCACATGATTTCCCCCCACGCCGCCGCTCTGTCCGGATATAAAACACATCGTTGATGGAGATTTCACAGCAATACTGTGAGAGAAGCCGTAAGGGCTGGGATCAAATAATTCAACAGGATTGATCAGTTTAGGCTGTTTATTTTTTTCCATAATCTTTTATTTAATAAAGTAAAAATGAGCGAAAAAAATTGAAAAAAACTTTACATATGTTGAGGGAAATATTTTTAATTCTTTACATACTTTCATCAATAATAAAATTCTGATGCAAAAAAAATACTGTTCAAAGGAACAGTATTTTTAGTCTTTACTCTACAACAATACTTTCAATCCCTTTTTGCAGGGCTGTATCCTGGATCACCGGAACAGAAAGTCCTTCTGCTCGGACAACGGAAATATCCGTCATCCCCATAAATCCAAGCGTTTTTTCCAGGTAAGGAACTACAAAGTCGTAAGCCTGTCTTTCCCCTTCAGAATAGACTCCGCCACTTGAAAAGGCAAGGTATACTTTTTTATTTTTTACCAGGCCTTCAGGACCGTTTTCGCTATAGCTGAATGTCTTTCCTGCTCTGGCAATATGATCAAGCCAGGATTTTAATGTAGAAGTGATACTGAAGTTGTAAAGGGGAGCTTCAATAATGATAATGTCAGCCTCCTGTAATTCATCAATTACCGTGTCTGAAAGTTTTACGATTTCCTGCTGTTCAGCAGTGCGGTTTTCAGCTGGAGTAAAAAATGCATTGATATGTGCTTCTTCCAGATGAGGAAAAAGTGGATTGGTCAGATCACGCTTTTTAAAAACACTGTCAGGATACTTTGCTGCAATTTTTTCTACAACAGCATTACCCAGTTTTTTACTGATTGATGATTCGCTTCTCGGGCTTGAAATGATATGAAGTACACGTTTCATTTTTTTTATTTTTTTTAAAATTGATGTTTCAAAATTATCTATATTTACTAATAAAAAGATAGTAGTTACCAAAAGGTTAGTAATAACATTTAGGTTAGTAATCAGTAAAAATAAAAGAATGGAAGAGGAGAAAATAGTGTATTCAAGACCGCAATGCAGTACTCATCTGGCTGCTACTGAGGATGCTTTATATGTTTTGGGTGGGCGGTGGACCATCAGAGTAATGATTGCCATTTTAGGCGGACATACCCGCTTCAATGAGTTACAGCGGACTATCAATGGAATTTCGGCAAGAGTCTTATCCAGCGAATTGAAAAAGCTGGAGATGAATCACCTGGTGGAAAGAACTGTGATTACGGATCAGAAGCCGGTGCTGGTAGAATATGTTCCCACAGAGTATAGTGAATCCCTGAAAGATGTGATTGCTGCTTTGGCAGATTGGGGTTCCAAACACAAGAAGAAAATTACAACTTAATAAGATATAAGAAAAGCAGTGTAGAAAAGGATTACCGTTTCTGTGGTATTTAATAAGTTGCAACATTGCTTATTCTTTAAGTATTTTTACTCAAATTAATAATGGTAAGATGATCATAGATGAAGAATTATTATTTTCCCTCGGAGCCAGTCTGGAAAATTATGAAGCGGGAGATACTATTTTTCAGGAAGGCGCCGCAGCAAAATATTATTTTCAGATCAGAGAGGGTACTGTGAAAGTCAATACATTTCTGGAAGACGGAAAAGAGTTTGTTCATGGGCTTCCCTTTGACGGGCATTGTATAGGTGAAAGCTATTTATTTACCAATCACCATTATGCTGTAAATGCCATTGCGGTAACCAGCTGTGAGATTATCAGGCTTTCCAAAACAAGATTCCTGGAATTCCTGGTGGAAAACCCTTTATTAATGCTTGAAATAAATAAGTATACCGCAGACAGACTTCATTTCAGATATATGATTTCAAGCTTTCTGGCAATTTCAGATCCTATTGTAAAGCTCACGAAGCTTTTCGATCACCTTAAAAGATATTTCGGTTTTGAAGAACCTTATTCATTTCTGATTCCTTATACCAGACAGCAAATAGCAACCTTAAGCGGCCTTCGGGTAGAGACGGTGATCCGCTATGTTAAGAAAATGGAAGAGCTGAACATGGTTAAAATTGAAAATGCTAAGATTTATTATTAGCTTTCAGTTTTCTTGTTATTTTAAAATTAAAACGGGCTGAGAGGTGTTCTGATAAATTCCTTCGGAAATACTTCTGCTTGCCAGATAATACAAAAAGCTGTGCTTACCGGGTAGCGCTATAATAAGGTCTGCCTGATCTGATACAGCAAAGTTCAGGATACCTTTAATAATATTTTCATCATGAGAATAATGAATACTGCTCGGAATTTCTGTTAAATGCTCACGAATGTAGTCCTCCAGTTCTCTTTTTTGCGTTTCGTTCTCTTTTTCACTGGTGTTGATATTGAGAAATGAAAGACGGACATCTTGTTTATGAATAACAGATTTGTGGTGAAACAGTCTTTCTAGCCTTTTAATACCTCTAATATCACAAGGAATAAATATATTCTTAATAGGTGAATAATGGTAGCTGCTGGGAACAATTAATGTTTTCACAGGACTTGTTCTGGCAATACTTATAATATTCTCAGAAACAAAACTATCGGTAGAAGAAGTCTGGTCATCACTTCCCAGAATAATCAGTTCTACAGACGGCTGGTTTTTTAAAAGTTCATTAATACTTCTGGTAAGAGTCCAATCACTTAAAACACTGGAAACTTTAACTTCAGGTGACTTTTCCGTGATAATACTGCTTAGCTGATCGAATAGCAATTCTGTCCTTTGCAGCAGGTTATTGATACTTTCTTCATTGACAAATGAATGTCCTTCTGCAATATGCAGATAATCAAATTCTGATTCTCCTGCAGTTTTTAACAGGATAATATTTTGATATTCGTAGGTTTTTGCCCAGTCTGCGGCAACTCTTACTGCATTTTCCGTAGTTGATGTAAAATCAACAGGTACAAGAATTGTTCTCATATTGTATCATGTTTTAATGCTGATTCCTCCAGGTTGGCTGTCATTTTTTTTACCAATAGCAGTGCTTTGCTGATCTCTTTCTCATCAATACCGTCAGCTGCTTTTTTATAAAGATCCAATGCCCATGGATAAACGGTTTCTACAATCTGTTTACCTTTCGGAGTTAAAAAGATCTGTTTATTTCTCCTGTCTTTTTTATCAGCTATCCGTTCAACAAGATCCTTTTTCACAAGGCTGTTGATGAGATAGGTGATACTTGACTTGTCTTTGCTTACTTTATTTCCAATTTCCTGCTGGTTGATGCCGTTATTTCGTGAAAGCAATCCCAGGATTTCAATCAGCTCAAAAGACAAATCGGGATCATATTCATTAACAATGGTCTGAATTTTCTGCCGAAGACGGCTTTTCATTTCACTCATTGCCAGGCCAAGTTCCAGAGCAAGTTCCGATATGTTATTCTGTTTTGCGGGCATAATTTTATAATAATATGGAAGGCTACAGCGCCTGTCAAGAGGGTTTTTAGCATGTCTTAACCTAACAAATATACGAAAAATTAGTTTTAATTGAAACTAATTAGGCCATTAGATTATGATGATTTTTAATAGTTAAATGACGAACCGGAAAATTATTATTTAGATAATATTCAGTTCATTTTTGTTTATACTGTAAATTTTACTTTGGCCACAGCAAAACAAAACAATTTTAACTTAAAAACTTATGAATCAAATGAAATTTTCATTATTCCGGTTTCTTCCGGTACTTTGTCTATTAACCCTTTTATCGTGTAGGTCAGATCAGTTTCAGCAAGATGAGACTCTCCCCAATGCACAGGAAAATGCCATGAGAGGTTCTTTTCCAAACATCAAAGTATTATCGTATAATACATTCCTGTTGAAAGAACTTGCAGTGTCTGGTATGACACAATGGTCACAACAGGCCAGTGCTCAGAAAATTGGTGAAGCTTCTTTTTTGAAGAACTATGATGTACTGATGCTTCAGGAGTGCTTCGATAATGCAGCTTCCGATAAGCTGCGAGAAAAACTTCTTCCCACTTTTCCTTATCAGACTCCAATAGTGGGACGCACAAAAAATGGATGGAACAATACTTTCGGTCACTGGCGTGAGATCATCTCCGGAGGATTTGAAGACGGAGGTGTGATGATTGCCAGTAAATATCCTATTGAAAGAATGGATCAGTTTATCTTTCCTGCAGGATGTGATTTTGATGGATACTGTCTGAAAGGCTTTGCTTACGCCAGAATAGTAAAAGGAGGAAAACGTATCCACTTTATAGCAGTACATGCACAGTCTACACAGCCGTCTTGTAACGGAAGAGATGTGGAAATCCGCAAACAGCAGTTGGGAATGATGAAATCATTTGTTGACCGTTTGAATATCCCTGAAGATGAAATGGTAATTTATGGTGGAGATTTCAACATTATAAAAGATACTCCCGAATATTCCAGTATGCTGCAGACCTTGAATGTGAATGCTCCTACCTATAAAGGATTAAAATATTCATGGGATACAAAAACCAATACCATGGCTTCTTACCATTATCCTTACCCGGACAATAAAAGAGAATATCTTGATTATATTCTGGTTTCCAATGATCATCTTGTTCCTCCAAGCTGGCAAAATATTGCATTCGATCCTGTAGCTTCAAACCTTATGACCTATACCAATATAGCTGGAATTAAATATCACTGGACAGAATATTCGGATCATTATCCTGTAGAGGCCAATGTTTATTCAGACCCGAAAACACCAACAAAAAGTATGAAATTCAGAAAGTATGACCGTATTTCATTGCGATCTGTAGCCACCGGGAAATATATCAGCTCGAACCTTTCAACACCCAATGATTGGCTAACTGTTTCCTCTCTGCTGCCAAGCGATGCAAGAACCTGGTTTAATATTGTGAATATCGGAGATTCTGACAATTATTTTGATTTGAAAGAAGGATACGTTAGGGTAGAGAGCAGCGAAAGGCTTAATCATTTCTGGTATTGGTATTCTTCAGGCAGTGGAAGTTATTATTTTTATCCAAAATATGGAAAGACTACTTATAATATGAGAATTCAAATTGTCAAGAAAAAACCAGGGAATTTTTCAACAAGTATTGAAAATGGAGATACCGTTGCTTTCAAGGATACAACAGGATTTGGTAACACATATTATCTTCAGGTCTATAATAAGTCAGGAACAGACTGGATTTATCTGAATGGAACAAGCTTAACTCCGGATGTACAATTCGTAGTTGAAATGAATAATACCGTTGCACAGCCTTTTTAGAATTATGTATTATAAACTGATGTAAGGATTTAATAAGCGGTTGCCTTCTGGTAGCCGCTTATTATCACTATAAAACAAGAATAACAAGAATATTGAAAGATATCCATTAAAAAAGCAGAGACTAATTCTCTGCTTTTTCTTTTTTAACGGCTTGGTGCATGATAAGAATGATCCCCAAAAGGAAACATGCAATGATCAGGTAGCGCCAGGAAAGACCTTTTTGATCTGTTACCGTTCCGCTTACAGAGATGATGAAACTTGTTACAGAAGTGATTACATACACCAGTCCACCCATCAGTCCGCCGGCTGTACCTGCGTTTTTCGGAAAGTAAAGCATACTTGTCGTAAAAAAGGAGGTGAATAAAATTCCGGAGCAGATATGAATAAAAAAGGCAAAAGGAATCATAATGAACAGGCTTTCTGCAAAATAACTGGTGATGATCAGGCCTGCGATCAGGATCAGCTGAAGTAAGATAGGCTGCAATATTCTTGGTTTAAAATCCAGAGTCAGCCTGCGTTTCCCTATAAAACCTCCAATCATCCATGAAAATCCTAAGATTAATGTACAATATCCAATCACTACCGGCGTAAAATGAAAAGTATTTTCTATAATAAATGGCCCGGTAATATTAAATAACATCACGATAGAGTAGCTTAAACCTAAAATGAAAATCCCCAACATGAAAATCCTGTTTTTAAGCATCATCTTATAAAGGCTGATGTTCTCTGAAAGATCCAGTTTCTTTTTCTGAGGAAGGCTCTCCCCGCTAAAAAACCACTCAAAAAGGAACAGAAATCCTGCATATGCTGCCAGAAAATAAAAATTAGCATGCCAGTTAAAGATTTTCTCAAGATATCCTCCAAGGAAAGGGGCCAGAATAGGACCGCAGGACCATACAATAGTAAAGTAGCTCAGATAATGTTTTACCTTTTCCGCATCATAAATATCTACAAAAATAGCACGCGTAGCCACAACGAGTACTGAAACTGCAGCTCCCTGAAGAATACGAAGCAGACAGATCAGCAGAATACTGTTGGTCATCGTAATTAAAATACTGGTTAGTATTAACAGAAACAAGGCTATCAATTTGGGACGATAACGCCCGATGCTGTCCAGAATTCCTCCTACAAATAATTGGGAAATCCCGTAGCTCAACAGATATGATGTCAGGGTAATCTGAATATCTTTTTCCGAAACCATCATTTCTTTGGCCATAGATGGGAACGATGGTAAATAAATATCCGTGACAAAACCGGAAAGCGGGATAGACACGAAAGCCATAATGGTAATTAATCTGATTCGTTGTTCAGATGCTTCTCTCAACATATTCATTCATTTTTTACATTGCAAAAATAAGTCAAGAAATACAAAACTGGATTTTAAAAGACAAAGTAAAAATTACAAAAATCAAATATTATGACAGGTTCTTAAATTTTAAGGGCGAAGTCTGTGCATGCTTTTTAAAGAAATTATTAAAATGAGCAGGCTGATCAAATCCTAAAGTATAACCGATCTGGGCAATATCCCAATTCGTATACTTCAGCAGGTTTTTAGACTCTTCAAACATCTTTTCTTTAATGATCTGTGTGGTTGTAAGATTAGTTACGGATTTCACTGAAGAATTCAGATGATTGACATGTACATTCAAGTGCGCGGCAAAATCAGAAGGTGTTTTTAAGGCCAGCGGATAAGCAGGGGAGTCCAACGGAAACTGTTTGTTGAGCAGTTCATCAAATAGCTTATACAGACGTACATTTGCGGGAAGCTCACTAGGATTGATGTCTTCCACACGGTTTTCCAGCGCCAGATGCATTACAGAAGCAAGATTGCTTTTGATGCTGCTGCAGCGGAAAGGATAGGAAGAGTTATTCATTCTGTAAATCTGATCAAAATAAAGCATTGCCAGCTGAGTCTGTTCTTCCGTCAAAAAAACAACCGGCTTACTCCATTCCTTGAACATCGACGTTTTTTTAAACAGATTGAACTCAGAATTCCCATTAAAAAATTCCTGATTGAATAAACAAAAATATCCTTCCTGCACATCGCTCCCGCACTCCCATGAATACGGAATGCTTGGAGAAGGAAAAAACAGGGCAGGACCATCTATAAACAGCTGATGAGTACCATAATGAATGGTGCCCTTTCCAATAATAAAGCTTATTTTGTAATAATCACGGCGGTTGTAAGGGCTTTTAAAACTGCAGTATTTCCGCATAGAAATATTGAAGTGGGATTTTCCCATTTCAAAATCCTCAGAATCAAATATTTTGATCTGATTTTTACGGATACGTCTGTAATAATCCTCTATCGTTTCCAGCTGATCACTCATAAGTAAAAATTATAAAAATCAAAGATAAGTAAACTGTTGTCTACTTAAGAGCATTTTAAATGAGATAATAGAAATTAAAATAATAGTCTTCCTCAATAGTTGCAGAATTAAAAAAATGATTGATACTATTATATAGGCAAATATCTATGAAACCTAGGGTTGAAAGCAGCCGATTAACTTTTATTAATCTCCAGTTCCAAAATATGAGACGGCAGTTGAAAAGGTCCGGCTTTTGAACTGCTCACAGCGATAAAACCACATTCTTTTAAAAAGTCTGCGATCGGATCATGATCCAGGATATTGATCCATATAATATCCGTAAAGCTCACTGCTGACCTGCATTTTTTCCAGAGAGACTGTCGTGTTTCAGGAAGATCAAACTCTGAAAGAATTACAAAACTGATTTCTGTAGCTCTTTTTCCGTCAGGAATTCCCGGATGTACCGAACCGCTTTTTATAATACTGAATCCGATGGGTTTCTGATCTGCATACATCATGATCAGTTGGTTGGAAAGATCGTTCAGGTCATTGATCATCTTTCTCGGGTCTATTTCGTTGTGAATATATCTTTTGATTTCTTCTTCAGTTACAAATTCTTTGTGTAATGCATAAACGGAAGAATCAATGATGGCTATAAGATCAGAAATTCCCTCTTCAGAACCTACTGTAAATTTTGAAATGATATCCATGAAATTTTTTTATTCAAAAATATAAGATTAATCCATTCAAAAAGGATACAGTTTGGTAAAATATCAGCGGTACAGACATTATTTGTTTAAAATTGTCCTATATCATTAAAATTTTAGTATAAAATTCTGGCAGGAATATAAAGAACTGCAGTTTTAAAGCAACGTAATCAAATACGTATGAAGTAAGGAAAATGAATAATTTACAGATAAAATTTTTAAGAATATTTTTCTAGATGTTTCTTCGGTTCTTATTGATTTTGAATAGTTTATTTAAATATTCATTGATGCTCTATGTGACAACGAATAACATGGCTTATTTTCTACAATAATTTGATTTTATTTTAAAAATTAAATTGAATTTAAGAAAGACTCAGAAAAAATGAGTAAATCCACTATTTTTTTTCAACACAATTAGGCTGGAATCGCCATAAAACCTATATTTGCAGCCTAAATTTTTAAATAAATGAAAGAACTAATTGAAAAAATCAACGCAGAATTTGAAGCGTTCACAACTGAGGCAAACCAACAAGCGGAAAAAGGAAACAAAGCAGCTGGTACAAGAGCTCGTAAAGCAGCTTTAGAACTAAGCAAATTGTTCAAAGAATTCAGAAAAGTTTCTGTAGAAGAAGCTAAGAAATAATTCACCTTTAGCCGGCTTTTGAAGCCGGTTTTTTTATACCTTTATTTTCCTGATCACTTTCGATCCTATCATACCTTTATGTTGATGCTTTTTAAATCCAATGTTAATTTATTTTGTTTGAATACATACCATTTATATAATTTGTATTTTAGAAACATCAATGATGGTATATTATGAAATATTTTTATCTGCTGTTTATTCTCTTTTTTAATTTTTTTTCAGGGCAGAAATTAAAAGTTGTGGATGCAGAAAACGGGAAGCCTATTTTCAATGCAAGAATTCTTTTACAGAATCAGATTGTTTATACCAATGAAGATGGTTTTGCACCGGTTGAACAAGGCGCTGTGAACTTTGAAATTTCTGCTTCCGGTTTCCAAAAGACAATAGTTCATGAATTTCATTCTGTTATAAAACTAAAGCGGGTTTATAAAAAAATTGAAGAGGTAAAACTAGCAAAAATCGATATCAGAAAACTCTTTGAAGACGTAAGTGATAATTATAGAAAGAGATATTACAGTGATCCATCTCTTTATGACGTAATCTACAAAGAAAAAAAGAGTGATAATAATAAGCTTTATTTTTTAGTAATTGCGGAGACTAAATTGTGGAGTAAGGCCAATTATTACAACCATAATAAATCCTATGATAAGAACCTGCAAATGCAGTTAAATAATGTGAAAAGCTTTAAAAATGTAAAGTCGGACAGTATTTTTACCGCAGGATTAAAAGAATTTTCTGAAGAATATATGGGGAATTTTTTTTTCAATTTTGAATTAACACGGGTGCTGGCTCATTTAAAAAATAAAGATTCAAAATATTCAGGATGGATGATCTTCGAAGAAGGCAATGAACAATTGGTTACATTTAGTATTAAATCGGGATTGGGAATTGAAATGGAAGGCGAATTTAAATTTAATAAAGCAGATAAAGTAATTACCTATTTTGAGATCCATTATTTACAGGATCAATATCCGATGATGAAAAGAAAAACAGTTGAGGGGGAAGAATATGATTATCAACTGGGAAATGCAATACTTGTTTTCGATTTTTATAAAAATGATGGAATGTATGTTCCTGCGATGAGCAGACTTGAAGGGAATAAATATGTTGCATATTACAAAGGGGTTAAACATGAAAGAAAGAGCAGTAGGGAGCTTATATACAATACCTTTAAAAAATCAGAAGAAAAAGGACTTGTCCCTAAAGTGGATTTTACTAAAAATATTTGGGATAATGTTCAGGTGAAAGAAAATAAAAATAATACAATTTTACTTTCCAGGGAAGAGCAAGCTTTTATCGATAGGAAATTACCTGATTTTGGATCCAAATAGCAGAAATATTTCTAATTATATTCTTTATCAATTTAATTTATTATATAAAAAACTCTTTAAAGTATATTGTTTAAAGAGTTTTTTGCTTTCATTTCCCCAATTTCTACTATCTTTAAACCAATCAATATATATTATGAGGATAAATAGATTTTTTGCAGTGCCTGCAGTAGTGCTGGCTGCCCAGTTTTCATGGGCTCAGATAAAGGTTGATCCAAAAGAAAGACTAGACCCTATCGTAAAAAGTTTTGTAGATGAAGTCAATAATAATTCCCAGCTTGAAAACCTGGCATCTGAACTGTTGGATGGTATCGGGCCTCGTCTTGTGGGAACTCCCGAAATGCTGGCAGCAAATGAATGGAGTGTCAATAAACTTCGCTCCTGGGGAGTAGATGCCAATCTTCAGCAATTCGGAACATGGAAAGGATGGCAGAGAGGAACTACTCATGTTGATATGACCTATCCTCGCATAAAATCTCTTTCAGCAACTCAGCTGGCATGGAGTCCGGCTACAAAAAAAGCCATTGAAGCAGAAGTAATTACTCTTCCGAAAGTGTCTTCTAAAGCTGAGTTTGATCAATGGCTTCCTTCAGTGAAAGGAAAAATTGTGCTGATGGCACAATACCAGAAAATCGGACGTTCTGATGAACAGATCAAAGAATTTGCAACCCCGGAATTGTATGAAAAACTTAAAGCCGAAAAAGATCAGGCTGCTAAAGATTTTGCAGCTTATATAAAGAATATCGGCTATGATAATAACAGTCTTCCGGAAGCATTGGAAAAAGCAGGAGCGGCAGGCATTGCCATTTCAAACTGGACGGGTATTATGGGAGCTAACAGAATATTCGGCGCAAAAACTACCAAAATTCCAATGATTGATATCGATTTGGAAGACTATGGAATGCTTTACAGAATGGCAGAAAAAGGAACTCGGCCTAAAATTAAAATTGATGCCCAGTCAAAAATACTTCCCGAAGCCAAAAGCTTTAATACGATCGGAATGATCAAAGGGAAAGAAAAACCTGATGAATATGTAATTCTTTCTGCTCACCTTGATTCATGGGACGGAGCTCAGGGAGCTACAGATAATGGTACCGGTACGATTACCATGCTGGAAGCCATGAGAATTCTGAAAAAATATTATCCTGATAACAAGAGAACTATTGTTATCGGGCTTTGGGGTAGTGAAGAGCAGGGATTAAACGGTTCAAGAGGTTTTGTTGCAGACAACCCTCAGATTATTAAAGGGGTACAGGCTGCCTTTAATCAGGATAACGGAACGGGACGAGTGGTTAATATCAGTGGACAAGGATTTGTAAAAGCTTATGATTATGTGGGAAGATGGCTTGATGGAGTTCCAAAGGCTGTAAGAAGCCACATCAAGACAGATTTTCCAGGAATGCCTGGTGGTGGAGGCTCCGATCATGCTTCTTTCGTGGCAGCAGGAGTGCCCGGAATTTCTTTAGGTTCTCTGAACTGGGGGTATTTCGGATATACATGGCATACTACGAAAGATACCTATGACAAGATCGTTTTTGATGAGGTGAAAAATAATGTGATTTTAACAGCGGCATTGGCTTATATGGCTTCCGAGGATCCTGAATTCAGTAACAGAGAAAAAAGAGTAATGCCCCAAGACGAAAAAGGAGAGGCGGTAAAATGGCCGGAAGTAAAAGAACCTCGAAGAAGTTCCAAAGATTATAAATAGTTCTTTCTTTGAAAAAACATTAAAGAAGGCTGGTTTTAAATCTCTACATATCACACCATATTCTGGTATATTCTTTTTGCCGTTATTGCTTACAACATATATTTGTAGTTATATATGTTGTAGTCAATAACGGCATTTGTTATTATGAATTTTCCCAAAAAGGAATATCCCTCACAGAATAATCGGAAGTGCTAAGGTTCTGCTATATCCTCAATATACCCTTTAAACAAGCCAATAAAAGCACAGTATTTTAATCAGGAATGAATGTCATAATAAATTTATAGAGGACGTGAATTGATTACATACTGAATAAGTTTTTCCATTTTGCAACGGTATTACGACTCAACTTAAAATGCAGGGCCAGCTGCGTATTATTAAGATAATTCTTTTTTTGATATTCAAGGATTTTGTGTATCGTTTCTTCATTGTAAGAACGATGAGACTGATTTGCCTTGATGTCCTGGTTATAATTAAATATTATTCTGTTAATTTCTATTACATCAAACGCTGAAAGGTTTTGCTTCGATAAAATTTTTGCACACTCATCCTTTTTCTCAGGATATTTCAGGTCGACAAGATCAATATAAATCTTTTTATAATCAGGCGTCATTGAGTGAGATTGCTTGTGATGATCCATTTGTAATATAATAATATAATTTTTCCGTTTTATAGCTCTTTTTTTGAGTGAGCTCTATCTACTAAAAAGAATACTAGAGTTTATAAATTAATTAAAGAGAGTGTCTCAACCAATTAAAAGAATGCTTTTAATATTCCAAATAATAAAGTAAAATTGTTTTTGAATTTTACAATAGTTTATTCTTTAATGTCAGTTACAACTCTAGTATCTGGTCTTAATATCAACTAAATGATTTGTGAGTTAATAGAAAGTATATAGTTTGTGTTTTTTGCAAAAATATAGGTACTGTTCTATACGCTGCAATATTTTGTATACATCATCTATACAGCTTTTGATGAATGTCAAAAAACACAAAAATTGCTTACAGATAACAGTTGTTTGTCTTTTAGTATAAATCAGGAGTATTTGCTTGAAATAATGCATGTTCCATCGTGCTGTATCTGTGATGTATGTGTCATTTAATGCAGCATAATGCTTATTTTATACTTTTACGGTGAAACAAAAAACATTATGAAGAAAAAGATTGTATTAACCTTGCTTGTATTATTGTCGCTGGAGATGGATTCTCAGGGCGGGATTAATACTCCAAATTCTAAAATTACTATAAATGTAACGGGAAATTCAACCCGGTCATCTATCAACGATGGTATCCTGTTACCAAGAATTGCTGCCGCCCAGACTAAAATTATCCTTTCTTACAAGCTATAATACGATTATAGAAACAGGATGTGTTCGGATTATCTAATATTCTCTAAGTAATCCCTCGGGCCCGGCTTTGATTACTATCTGTTTAAGTAATTACAATAGCTTTTAACACATAATAAATTGGAAAAAAATGAAAAATTTCATCATGACTTTAATAAGTACTCTAATAGCTTTTTCGTGTGCTGTAAATGTTTCTCAAAAAGATATTCCCTATACATCAGCAAAGAAATATTTTGTTAAAAATACCACTGATCAAAAAGAATTAACTGAAAAAATAATTACTTCACAGGAAGAATTTGATTTGATTTTTGGGGCCGCAACAACAATGGGCATGAGTGGGAAACCAACACCTATTAATTTTTCAAAAGAAAATGTACTTGCTCTTATCTACCCGAAAACCAATCTGGAAGTGGAGATTATCCCTGTCAGCCTTCAGCAGAAAGGTCAGAATATAGTATACTCTTATAAAGTGATCAAAGGAGGTCAGCGGAGTTTCATGACTATCCCCAACACCATTGTTATCATTCAAAAACCTGATTCAAAAAAAATAATTTTTCAGAAAGTACAAGAATAAGCAGAGTTATCTGCTAGTAACAACGGAACAGCAATTGAATATACAATATGATCAGAGTGAGCATAAAAAGAATATTTCAATTTTTAATGATGGTATTTGCCCATTTGTCTATTTTTACTGTCTTATATTCTCAAAATTATACTCCGGACCAAATAGACAATGCATTAATAATTAAATCCGAGAAATTAGGATTAAGAGGTGAAAAAAAAGAGTTAATTTCTTTCAATGAAAAATATATTATTATTTCCCAAAATCAAAATTATCTGAAAGGAGAGATTTTAGGTTATATCAATATTGCCAATATTTACGCAGCTATAGGTGACTATAAAGAGTCTTTTTATTATTTTCAGAAAGCTGAAAGAAAAATCAAAAAAATTAATGATGTTTATTTATCTGCCAGGCTATATCACGAATATGGACAGATTAATTATGTTATTGGGTTATATACAAAAGCTTTGAAATATAATTCGCAATCTATTTACTATGGTAAGCTGATTTCCAATCCCAATGAAAAGGAAATATTATCAGATATTTTTGCCAACAGGGCAGATTTCTTATATGATATCCATCGGCATGATTCTTCACTGATTTATTTGCATAAAGCATTAAATATAAAATCGACTCCGGTAATTAATTCATCGATAGCAAATCATTATATGGTTTATAAGGAGAATACAGATTCGTCTTCATATTATTTGAATAATGCATTGAAACTGCTGCAGAAAATGGATTACTGGAATGTCCAAAGAGGGCAGACTTACTACTTGTATGGTAATTTTCTTAATAAAAAAAAGGAGTACAAAAAAGCGCTGTTGTACTATACAAAGTCTGTAGCCATTTTAGAAAGAACCAAAAGAGTTTGTAATATTCCTCTCCTATACAAAAAAATAGCCGATACTTATCGGGTTTTAAATGACCTGGAGAGAGAAAGAGAATACCTTGAAAAATATACAAGGCTAAATGACAGTTTAAGGAGGGTTTGTAATGAAAGCATCAATATTTCTGTTGATGACATGATGAAGGAAAAAGAATCAGCAAATATTTCAAAGAAGAATATATTTTTTGTTTATAATAGTGTAGTTTTCAGTCTTATTGTTATTCTGATTTTAGCCTTCATCCACTGTCAACAGAATAAAGACATCATAAAACAAAAAGAATTTGAAACAGATGTTTTAAAGGAGAAACTTAATAATTCCTACGATTGTATTATTGAGCTGGCTAAAAAAAATGACCCTGTTTTTCTCAATAAATTTCAGGAAGCACATCCGGACTTTATAAAAGAATTACTTTTAATCAATTCTAATTTGTCAAAATCTGATCTGGCTTTTTGTGCAATGATCTGGTTGGGGTTTACATCAAAAGAAATCGCACAATATACTTTTGTGGAACATCGGTCTGTCCAGAATAAAAAGCATAGACTCAGGAAAAAATTGAATATTTCTTCAGATGTTGATCTGTATTTTTTCTTTAAAAACCTTTCTCATGACCAGGATGACAGTAGTACGTAAAAATAGATTTGCTGTTTTTCTTAAGGTGTACAGGTGTTGATTTTTAGAGTTTTATAAATGTTGTTGTTGGATGATGTACCTGTGATGTATGTGGTTTTATGCTGTAAAAGCGGTGTTGTGTTATAGTTTTGCATACAATTTAAAATACAATATTCGTTATGAAAAAGAAAGCCATCCTTATAACCAGTATCTTTGGTTCTTTATTTTATCATTCCCAAGTTGGAATTAATACCTCTACTCCTATGAAGTCCCTGCATGTTAACGGAGCTTTGCAGGTTGTCAATGAACTGAATGTGGGAGGGACTGCTTCTACCGCAGGTTCGGCAGGAATTGCCGGGCAGGTACTTAAGTCTAATGGACCGGGTAATGCTCCTACCTGGCAATCTATTGCGGGTGTTCCCAGTTCTACAGGAACGGTGATTGTTGTAAACGGTCAGTTTATGGTCGCCCAGGAAATCATAGTACAAATGACTAATGATTTTACGTATACAGCTGGTTCCAATGGTGGTATTCCGGTTGCTATAGGAAGTTTAAATAATGAAATTGTAGATAATGAAAATCTGTATACAGGTTCACCATCCACTAATTCATTTAAAGTTTCTGCAGATGGAGTATATCAGATAATGATGAATGCGCAGTTATCAACAAGTAATGATAGTAGTAATCAACCTACGATTCCAGTAATAGGCATATGGGACGATACAAGTAGTAGCTGGGTGGCGCGTGTTAATGATGTTTATTGGGCAGGATCATCAACTTCAGTTGGAGGTGGACCAAAGCAGACCTATACTCTTATTACCTCAATTCCTATGTTAGCTTCTCATACCTATTCTTTCAGACTGTCTAATACAGTGGATGTAATCGTCAGATATTTAAGCTCAGGTTCTACAGGATCCGGTCCTGTTACCCAAATGTCTTTACGACGACTAAAGTAGATAAATTATAGTGTTTAATAATTTTATTTGAGCTTAAAAAAAATAGACTAAAAAATTAGTCTATTTTTTTTACCTATTTAATGAATATTGTTTTAAGCAGAGTATTAGCCATAGAACTTTATGACTATACAAAATAAAGTTGATGTCTACTTGTTTTTATCCGTATACTTTGCTATCCACTTATATAGTGTAGTTTTTGGGATTTTATAATCATTTATTATCTCCAGCTTTGTTTTTTTTCCTGTTTCAATTTGCTCAAGAATAAATTCTATTATTTCCTTGGTGTAGATGTTTTTCCTGAACGCTGGCAGAGAAGATGTTTTTTTATCGGAAGTTTTATGGGAAGCCTCCTTTTTGGGAGGAGAAAAGAGTATAAGATGTTGTGAGTAGGCCCGGAAAAAATCATACTCCAGCAACTTGCTCCACCTTAATAATTTATCAGTTGTCAGATCTTGTTCAAGGAACATTTGTTCAATTTCAGATTCAGTACATTTCATGAAACTGCATGCTCTCTGCATGTCCAGTGCTTCTTCCTGAAACTTAGCTTTAATAGTACTGCCAATATGTATTTTTTTAAAATTCAAAATAAACGGTATTATATAGTTAAAATTTTTTTTTACAAGAATAATAAGTCTTAAGACTTAGTTTCGTTGGTTGGATGACAGATATGGCTTGGATTATAGTGAGTATTTTCACTATGTTCTATACAGGTAATATTAATTCCTACCTGAGAAGAGAAAATAATAAGGGTAACCTTTTTTCTATCATTTGTTCAAATTTAGCATTCATTATTTTTTTTTAATTAAATGGCTCTACATCAGAGATACATCAATTTCTATGGTATAGGATCAAAAAACTCCCGTAAAACGGGAGTAGCAACTTTGATCAGTATTATAGATTTCTATAAAAATGAAAACTGATTTTGTTATTAAATATTGAGAACTGAAAGTTTTACAACGGATGTTTTTATTTGTGTGAAAACTTTAATTAAATTCTCAACTCAATATTTTTTTTGTGCTTTATATCAGATTGTATCAATAAATTTTACTGTTACAAAGTTAAATCTGGTATATGATTAAAGCAAAATTTCACATACATCAAAAGTACATCAATTTATAGTTTGCCATTGTAGTAGTATCCGGGGCATGAAGATTTAATGCAAAAAAGAAATTTTATCAATTGGTTTACTACGTCAATAAATTTATTAATATAAATAAATTTCTGATGATTTTTAATTCATTAAGATTGACTGTTTATGTGTTTCAATTAATCAACATATGGTGAATATGGTCATGATATATTATTTAATTTAACTAAAATTAGCAAAAATTTTATAGCGATATGTTTTTTTTATTTAATTTTATGGAAACTAAA
This sequence comes from Chryseobacterium sp. CP-77, assembly GCF_036362765.1. Taxonomy (NCBI): domain Bacteria; kingdom Pseudomonadati; phylum Bacteroidota; class Flavobacteriia; order Flavobacteriales; family Weeksellaceae; genus Chryseobacterium; species Chryseobacterium sp. CP-77. The sequence continues at coordinate 1,280,029 of NZ_CP143637.1, read as the reverse complement.
TTGTGCGTTGTAATTTGGTTGAAGAAGTTATTATTAATATCTTGTTAAGTAGTTTTTTGTGGTAGAATCTGATCTTGCTTTTTCACTTTAGAAACTAATTATTATTAAATTTACTATGCAAACATTAAAGCTTAACCAATTTTCGAAAGTATTGCTAAGCACGCTGATATATTTTTTGTTTTCTAACTTATACTTTTCTCAGACATACACCCCTCAATATATAGATAGTATGTTGATCAAAGTAAATGAGAATTTGAGAGTAAGTGGGAGAAAGAAGGAATTAATTGACCTTAATACGAAATTTTACAATATCAGTAAAAAACAGGATTATAAAAAAGGAGTCGTACTTTCATATATTAATCTGGGTAATATGTATGCGACTGTCGGGATGTATGAAAAAGCCTTCAAATACCTTCAGCTGGCTGAAAATGACCTTGAAGGGATGGAAGATTATTACCTGTGTACAAGACTATATCAGGAGTATGGCCAGGCAAATTTTGTAATAGGTCTTTATAAAAAAGCGATTAAGTATAATTCCAGGTCAATTTATTATGGTAAACAAATAAAAGATAAGCATGACCGGGAAATTTTATCCGTTGTGTATGCAAACAGAGCCGACTTTTTAAGGGAAACAAATTCGGTTGACTCTTCATTAATCTATCTGCACAAAGCTTTAGATGTAAAACCTACACCGGTTATCAATTCCACGATTGCTAATCACTATTTGCTTTTTGGTAAAAATGAGGATTCTGCACAGGTATATTTTAACAGAGCATTTTCTCTTTTAGAAAAAAAAGATTACTGGGATTCCCAGAGGGCGCTTACTTATTTTTATTATGGGAATTTTTTATTTGATAAACAGGATTATAGTCAGGCATTAGACTATTATACTAAATCGGTAGAAATACTCAAAAAGACCCAGAGAATTTATCAGGTTCCCGTATTGTATCAAGCTATTGCCAAGACCTATAAAAAATTAAACAATGATTCCAAAGAAAAAGATTATCTGGAGAAATATACGAAATTAAATGATAGCCTTGGAAAGATATGGGATGAGTCAATCAATACTTCTATTGATAAAATGCTTCTGGAAAAGGAGAAAAATGATATTGAAAAAAAGCATTCAGCCATCATATATAATGTAATCGTTTTTACATTATTAGGCGTTATCATAATTGTTTTTTTTGTCTATCGTAAAAGAATTGCCAAAAAGCATAAAATAATAGAGGAGAAAGAATTAGAGACGGAAGTTTTAATGAAAAAAATGTCTGCTAATGATGAAAGGCTGGTGTTTTTAGCAAAGAAAAATGATCCTTTGTTTTTTAATGAATATCAAAGTGCTTATCCTGAGCTGGTTGAAAAACTTTTTGAGATTAATCCAAAGCTGTCAGCAAATGAACTTTCTTTCTGTGCAATGATACAACTGGGTTTTTCCTCTAAGGAAATTGCACAATATGGCTTTATGCAGCACAGATCGGTACAAACAAAGAAAAATAGATTAAGGAAAAAATTAAATATTCCATCCGATGTGGATCTTTATTTTTTCTTGCAAAATTTAAATTCCAAATAATAATTCAATCGCATTTTACGAGTACTTGTAAGTGTATGGGTAAAAATAAAGGCTGTCTGAGAGACGGCCTCTATTGGGTTATATCGGAAATGCGGAGTCCTAAATGTGAAAAGGAAAGAATCGCCGGCTCATACAGAGGATTGGTTAACTTTCCAAACCCATATTTACAAAATATGAATGGTAACCCATTGGGTGTTGCAGAATCATAATCAGTTTGGGTATCTCCAATATATATGGTGTCTTCAGCAGATAACTGATTTCTTTCCATAAGAAGCTGTATGTTTTCAGATTTGTTTTTTCGGGTTCTTCCGTGGGACTCAAAATCAACAAACAGATCACTGAATTGATAATAATCTAAAAAAGATTCAATATACCCATCCTGGCAGTTGCTTACAATGAAAAGGGAATAGGTATTAGCCAGATTCTTTAAAGTTTCTTCCACACCATCATATAAAATTCCACCTTCTAAGTGTAGTATTTTATTTTCTTCGCCTACAATTTCAGAAAGGAGTTCCTGAACCTGCGGGTCTGAAATGCCGGGAATAATATCTTTTACAATGTCATGAGCTAATAATCCCATATACTGATTCATGTCTTCAGGTTTCAGTTCTTTTTGGATCAACTGATGGTTGCCCAATACTTTATTCCATATTTTGATAATCGTAGCTCTGGAATCCCATAATGTTCCATCCAGATCGAAGATTAAGTTCTTTGTTTTCAAAATGATAATTGTTGATTTAATTTAAATATATAACGGTTAAAGATTACAAAATCATGCTCAGTTGTACTCTTTTTCTTGCTTCATCCACTTCCGTTACCTTTACGCGGACATGCTGATGAAGTTTTACCACTTCATTCACATCTGATACAAAGCCATCTTTAAGCTGCGAAATATGAACCAGCCCGCTTTCTTTGATTCCAAGATCTACGAAACACCCAAAAGCGGTAATATTATTGACAATTCCGGGAAGAATCATTCCTGCTTTTAAATCTTTGATGCTTTTAACATTCGGGTCGAATTCAAATACTTTTGCTGCTTTTCTTGGATCCAGTCCCGGCTTCTCAAGTTCTTTTAAAATATCTTTAATTCCTAAAATTCCGATTTCTCCTGTTGTATAGTTTTCCGGTTTTACCAGAGCTATTTTTTCTTTATTGGCAATCAGCTCAGTGGTTTTAATAGCCAAATCTTTTGCCATTTTCTCTACAATTCCATACGCTTCCGGGTGTACTGCAGAGTTGTCCAGTGGATTTTTGGCATTGGTGATTCTCACGAAAGCGGCAGCTTGCTGGAAGGCTTTTTCTCCAAGCCTTGGAACTTTTTTAAGCTGTTTTCTGTCTTCAAATGCTCCGTTCTCAGTACGGTAATTTACAATGTTTTCTGCCATCTTTTCTCCGATTCCGGAAACATAACTCAATAGTGACTTACTGGCGGTATTTAAATTAATTCCCACCGAATTTACACATTTCATCACAGTAGAATCCAGCTCATTTTTCAGTTGAGTCTGGTCCACATCGTGCTGATATTGCCCAACGCCTATAGATTTGGCATCAATTTTCACCAATTCAGCCAGCGGATCAGAAAGTCTTCTTCCGATAGAAACAGCTCCACGTACTGTTACATCATACGAAGGAAACTCATCTCTTGCAATTTTACTTGCAGAATATACGGATGCTCCGGCTTCAGAAACTACAAAAACCTGCAAAGGCTTATCGAAAGCAATTTTCTTGATAAAGAATTCTGTTTCGCGGCTTGCTGTTCCGTTACCAATGGAAATAGCTTCAATATTATAGGCATTCACCATAGAACGGATTTTTTTCATCGCCATTCCGCTTTCATTCTGCGGAGCGTGAGGGTAGAGGGTTTCGTTATGCAGTAAGTCTCCCTTCTCATCCAGACACACAACTTTGCATCCGCTTCGGTATCCGGGATCTATTGCCAGAATTCTTTTTTCTCCCAAAGGCGGGGCAAGAAGCAGCTGGCTTAAATTCTCAGAGAAAATTTCAATTGCTTTTTTGTCTGCTTTTTCTTTGGCTTCCTGTAATGTTTCATTTGAAATAGCGGGTTCCAGAAGTCTTTTATAACTGTCTTTTATGGCCAGTGCAATCTGGTCCGAACTTTCATTGTTGGATTTAATGACCGCTTTTTCAATAAAACCGATTGCTTCTTCTTTATCTACAGCTACATTTGTTTTTACAAAACCTTCCGCTTCTGCTCTCAACATTGCAAGAAGTCTGTGGGAAGGAGTTCTGGCAAGGCTTTCTTCCCATTCAAAATATTGGGAAAATTTCTGCGCATCCTCTTCATCTTTTTTGGCTTTTACAACTTTAGAAGTGATAACAGCCTTACGCTGAAATAATCTGCGGAGATTTTTACGGACATACATATTTTCATTGATCCATTCTGCCATGATATCTCTTGCTCCCTGCAATGCTTCTTCTTCAGAACTTACTTCATTATTAAGATATTTTGAAGCCAAAAACTGCAGATCGTTATTCTTTTGGCTCATTATGATTTTGGCTAAAGGTTCCAGCCCTTTTTCCTTGGCAGTATCTGCTTTGGTTTTCTTACGCTTTTTGAAAGGCAGGTAAAGGTCTTCCAGCTCCTGGATATCAAAGCTTTCTTCTATTCTCTGCTGAAGTTCAGGCGTTAATGAATTCTGTTCTTCTATCGATTTTACAATAGATTCTTTTCTTTTAACAATTTCCTCAAACTGCTTGCTGATTTTTGAAATCTGTTCAATCTGTGTTTCATCAAGGTTTCCTGTCTTATCTTTTCGGTAACGCGAAATAAAAGGAATGGTGCAGTCTTCTGCTAATAATTGTAAAGTATTGTTGATGCTCTTTTCTGAAATATTGAGATGTCTCTGGATAAATTCTACGGTCGTCATTGTTCTGTTTTCGGATAGCTAAAATAGGGTTTTGGAATGAGAAAATATAGATCCTGAATGTATTAATCTGTTTATTTTTATATATTATACCAATTATTTCGGTAGGCATTTAATTTAATAGAAATATTCCGCAAATGGTATTATCATTACAAATACTACAAAAATACCACATTTCTTGATGTATGTTAAGGCTCCTCCAAATAGGTTTTTCTATTTTTGTACCCGAAAACAACAAAATTCAAACTTTTTTAAACAGTTCAATATGAAAAAAATTAGCGTAATTGCATTAGTTGGAGTAGGATTGCTTTTGGCATCATGTGATAAAGGAAAAACAGCAGAGTCTGCAGCAACAGCTCAGGAACAGACAGTAGCTGAAAGTAAAGGAGAAACACTGGCAGTAGACACAGCAGCTTCAGTAGTAAACTGGAAAGCATTCCACAAGGGAGGTATGGCACCTCGTTGGGGAACACTTACTGTAAAATCAGGAGATATCAGTGTTGACGCAGGTCAGGTTGCTGCAGGAAACTTTATTATTGACATGAATTCTATCAAAGTAGATCCGGCTTCAGTAACAGAAAAAGATAAAAAACCGGCAGACCTTGAAGCTCACCTTAAAAACCCTGATTTCTTTGATGTAGCTAAAAACCCTACTTCAGATTTCAAAATTACCAGTGTTACAGATTTGAAGGAAGCACCAAAAGATGCAGTAGCAGGAGCTAATAAAACAGTAAGCGGAAACCTTACATTATCAGGAAAAACAATGAATGTTACTTTCCCTGCTAAAGTAGATGTGACTGAAAACTCAGCGGTTATTCAGGCTAAATTTACAGTAAACAGAGCAGATTGGGGAATCAAATTCGGTACTTCAGAAGCAGACCCTGCAGAATGGATGATCAGCAAAGATATCGAGATTGCTATCGATGTAAAAGCTAAAAAATAAGTTATTTAAACTTTAATAACAACCGGGCTGTCTTTTTAAAAGGCAGCCCTTTTTATTTACTTAAAAATCAGTTCAAAATCGTTGAATTCTGAATTCTCACACAATATTCACTTCCAAGATATAGAGGATTACCGTGCTTTTCAGACCAGAATCCATCAAGTATATCCTTATTTAGACAGCGATATACAGCAACACCCTTATATATTTTATGATCTTCACCTTCATAATTGAAGTTGATTACCAGGATCTGATTTTTATAAAATCCGGTGCCATTTTGTATATGGTCGCCAATAATCCATTGCGCGATGATACGGTTATTCTCGTCAATGGATATGGTTAATATACCATGATATGTGGGTAGGGAAGACTCTTCCTGGTTACTTCCTTCAATAGAGTAGCTTCCTGCAAGATCATGTACTGTCATTGATTTTATTTTTAGGAAGCGCAAATTTATAAAATCTTATTCTGATAAATTATAAATATATCATGGTTGTAAAGTATACAAATTAAGCTTTATTTTTGCCACAAATTAATTTTTTGAATGATTCCTTTTCTTTTTATAACAAACCTGATTACATTTGGGATCTTTGGATTTGATAAATGGCAGGCCCAAAAACATCAATGGAGAATCTCCGAAAATGCTCTTTTAGGAATCTCCCTTCTAGGTGGAATTTTAGGAGCGGCTTCAGGAATGGTGATTTTCAATCATAAAACTTCAAAAAAATCTTTTTTAGTAAAATTTGTGCTTGTGGTTTTGATTGACCTGGTTATGTTTTACAGATTAATAAGACGTTGATATTAAAAATGTTAAATGTTTTTAATAAATAGTTGTCATGATTTATTTTTTTTATCTTTATCAGGCTAATAACAAATAAAGAACAACATGAAAAATCTCAAAAAAATTTCCAGAACAGAAATGAAATCAGTTCAGGGAGGAATCGTCAAAGGAATGGTAAGATGCAAAGATGCTGATACATGCGTTGTAAGATGGGGATGGGGAACCGGATTCTCCAGCAATTGTGCAGAGTTTGACATTATATGTGGAGAACCGCCTGCAGTAGATCCATGCGAAGTACAGGCTTGTGTATAAATAATCTAAAGAGTGTTTTTTGAGCACTCTTTTTTATTGTCTTGTAAATAAGTATTTTAAACAAAATATTAAATATTTGTATAACTAAATATTTTTTCATTAAAAATCACTACTTTTGCACCCGTAAAAATCTTTTATGCAAAACATTAGAAATATTGCGATTATCGCACACGTTGACCACGGAAAGACGACTTTGGTTGACAAGATCATTCACGCTACCAACATTTTCAGAGAAAATCAGGAGAGTGGGGAGTTAATTATGGATAACAACGATCTTGAAAGAGAAAGAGGGATCACGATCTTATCCAAGAATATTTCTGTTACTTATAAAGACACAAAAATTAACGTAATCGATACTCCTGGTCACGCCGATTTTGGTGGAGAAGTAGAAAGAGTATTGAAAATGGCTGATGGGGTTATTTTGTTGGTGGATGCGTTCGAAGGACCAATGCCACAGACAAGATTCGTACTTCAGAAAGCTTTGGAATTAGGATTGAGACCATTAGTGGTTATCAATAAAGTAGATAAACCAAACTGTCGTCCTGACGAAGTTCATGATAAAGTATTTGACCTTTTCTTCAACCTTGATGCTACAGAAGAGCAATTGGATTTCCCTACATTCTATGGATCTTCAAAACAAGGATGGTTCAACACTTCATTAGAGCAAACTGAAGATATCTTACCATTATTGGATGGTATTTTACAATATGTTCCTGAACCGAAAGTAACAGAAGGTAATCTTCAGATGCAGATCACTTCTCTTGACTTCTCTTCTTTCTTAGGAAGAATTGCAATCGGGAAAGTGACAAGAGGGGAGATCAAAGAATCTCAATGGATTGGTCTTGCTCAGGCAGATGGTAAAATTGTAAAAGGAAAAGTAAAAGAACTTTACGTTTTTGAAGGATTAGGAAAGAAAAAAGTAACTGAAGTACAGGCAGGTGATATCTGTGCTGTAGTAGGATTTGATGCTTTCCAGATCGGAGATTCTTTCGTAGATCTTGAAAATCCTGAGCCATTGGAAAGAACGGCAATTGATGAGCCTACGCTGAATATGACGTTCTCTATCAACAACTCACCTTTCTTTGGTAAAGACGGTAAATATGTTACTTCTAATCACCTGAAAGAAAGATTAACAAAAGAATTAGAGAAAAACCTTGCCTTAAGAGTTCAGCAGACTGACGATGCCAATACATTCCTTGTATTCGGTAGAGGTATTCTTCACTTATCAGTTTTGATCGAAACAATGAGAAGAGAAGGTTACGAAATGACAATTGGTCAGCCGCAGGTTATCTTCAGAGAAATTGATGGTGAGAAATGTGAGCCTTATGAATCTTTGGTTGTTGACGTTCCTGAAGAATTTGCTTCAAGAGTTATTGACCTGGCAACTCAGAGAAAAGGTGACCTTCACATTATGGAAACTAAAGGTGAAATGCAGCACATGGAATTCGAAATTCCTTCAAGAGGTTTGATCGGATTACGTTCTCAGATGTTGACAGCTACAGCTGGTGAAGCTATTATGGCACACCGTTTCACAGAATATAAGCCTTTCAAAGGTGCTATTCCTGGAAGAAACAATGGTGTTTTGATCAGCAAAACAACTGGTCCTGCTACAGAATATTCTATTGCTAAACTGCAGGATAGAGGTAAGTTCTTCGTTGATCCAGGTGAGGAAATCTACACAGGAATGATCATCGGTGAGCAAAACAAACCTGGTGACTTAGTAGTAAACATCGTAGAAGCAAAACAGTTGAACAACATGAGAGCTTCCGGAAAAGATAAAGATACTGGTGTTGCTCCGAAAATCTTATTCTCACTTGAAGAATGTATGGAATACATCCAGGGTGATGAAGCGATTGAGGTAACTCCGAACTTCATCAGAATGAGAAAGAAAATCCTTTCTGAAGAAGAAAGAAAAAGAGTAGAAAGATCTGCAAAAGCATAATAAAATCTTATACATAAAATCAAAGCCTCGATTTTCGAGGCTTTTTTTCTATACCTACCCATTAAATGCTTATTTTGGCATAATAATCTCTGAAATAAAAAAATAAATTTTAAAGTAGTTTTGTGACTATGAGAATGAATAAATTAAAACTTATCGTTTTATTGGGCGTTTTTGCATCTTACGCTACCTCCTGTTCCGTTCAGAACAACGTTGTAAAAACACCTTCCGCGAAGAATCCGACAAAACCAATCAACAATACAAATCCTCCGAAAGTAAATCCGACAGCTGTAAAACCTGCTACAAATACAGGAGCTTCCGGTGAAGAAAATTTCAGAACCAATCTTCCCGAAATCAAAAGAGAATTCCGTGGAGCATGGATCGCAAGTGTTGCCAATATCAACTGGCCATCAAGAAATGATCTTACGGTGGATCAGCAGAAAGCAGAAGCAATAAGTATGCTTGATATGCTGAAAGATAACAATTTCAACGCCGCTATTTTCCAGATCAGACCTTCGGCAGATGCCCTTTATACCAGTAATATCGAACCATGGTCTTACTTTCTGACCGGAGAAACAGGAACTGCACCATATCCCAATTATGACCCGCTTCAGTTCTGGATTGAAGAAGCTCATAAAAGAGGTCTGGAGCTCCATGTCTGGTTAAACCCTTACCGTGCACATCATACCAACGGAGGTGCGGTAAATAAGCTGTCAATGGCCAATAAACTGTCTGATATTGTGGTTAGACTAAAGAATGGAATGTATTGGTTTGATCCTGCTAATCCGAAAACACAAGGTCACGTATCCAATGTGGTGAAAGATATTGTAAAAAGATATGATATTGACGCTGTACATTTCGACGATTATTTCTATCCTTATGCTACTTACAATAAAGGTGCGGATTTTCCTGATAATGCAAGCTGGAATGCCTATGTAAGCAGTGGCGGAACCTTATCCAGGGCAGATTGGAGAAGGGATAACGTGAATAAATTTGTAGAACGTATCTATAAAGAAATTCACGCAGAAAAAAATAATGTAAGATTCGGGATCAGCCCGTTCGGAATATGGAAACCAGGATATCCGGCAGGAGTTGTAGGATCATCACAATATGATGAACTGTATGCAGATGCTAAATTATGGTTAAATAAAGGCTGGGTAGATTATTTCTCACCACAGCTTTACTGGCCTATAGATTCCAAAGGACAAAGCTTCGAAGGCCTGTTAAGCTGGTGGCAGTCTGAAAATACAATGAAACGTCACCTGTGGCCGGGATTGAATACTGTTGAAATAAAAGTATCAGACCGTCCGGCTGAAATCAAAAACCAGATTGCAATTTCCAGAAATATCCTTAAAAATGATGCCGGAGAAATTCATTGGAGTATTGCCGGGCTTAGCAAAAATCCAAATATGCTTCCCGCTTTGAAAAGCGGACCATACAATGAAAAAGCATTAGTTCCAAAATCTCCGTGGATTAAAGCGGTTCCATTGCAGACTCCAACCTTGTTTATTGCTGATAACGGAAGCTTTGCTCAGACAAGCTGGAGTACAAAAAATGCTGCAGATGTTTTCCTGTGGGTACTTTTTACTCAGTACAACGGAGTATGGCAAACAGAAATTCTGACATTGGATACGCTTTCAAAAGATATTCCCAAATCTAAAGACGGAAAAAAATTGAATGCTGTTGCCATCAAAGCTATCGACAGATTAGGAAATGAGAGTGATTATACAGCAAGAAAGATTAAATAGTTAGTATGCCCATTCTAAATTGGTCATTGCGAACCTTTAGGTGAAGCAATCTCAATCATAAATTTAAAAAACCGGTTCTCAGACAGAGCCGGTTTTATTTTAGAATAACTATAAATTATTAATTTAAGTTACTGAATTTCAGTTGTATTTTAAAGGTGTTTTGGAATTTTTGTACGGAATAATAATCCTATCGGAACTGTTTTTGCATGATTCATCCCATAATCACCAAAATATAACATTATGAATACTAAAAGACTTTCCGACAACATGGAAAAGGCATTAAGTGATCAGATGAACAAAGAAATTCATGCATCACACGTTTTTTTATCTTATGGGATCTGGGCTGATGATAAAGGTTATCAGGGTATTGCCAATTTTCTTTACCGCCATGCTCAGGAAGAAAGAAACCACTCCATCAAATTCATGGAATATATCTTAAACCGCGGTGGAAAACCAAAAGTAGACGCTATTCCCGCTCCTCCGGCAGATCCGGACAGCCTTACTGCCTGTTTTGATGGCGTCTTTAAGCATGAAGTTGACAATACCACCGCAATTTACAGAATTGTAGATCTTTCTCTTGAAGAAAAAGACTGGGCTACATGGAATTTTATGCAATGGTTTGTACAGGAACAGATTGAAGAAGAAACATTAGCGCAGAACTTAATTGATAAATTAAAAATTGCAGGCGGCGACAGGGCAACAGATGAATCTTTATTTACTTTAGATAAAACTTTGCAGGAAGCACCGAATGATGTGCCGCTGGCTCAGAATGCTACAGGGGATAATCCTTAAAACAATTGGTGAAACCAGGCCATTTAAAAATCTGTCAGAATATCGGCAGATTTTTTTATTATGAAACTCCCTCAAAAATCACTATCTTTGCACACTCGTAATTCAAGGTTCTGAGTTCAATGTTTAAAGTTGGAGAAACCTTGAGTTACCCTAAACCTTAAACTTTGAATTTTACAATATGAAATGTGGAATCGTAGGCTTACCGAATGTAGGTAAATCAACTCTTTTTAACTGTCTGAGCAACGCAAAAGCTCAATCAGCAAACTATCCTTTCTGTACGATTGAACCGAACCTTGGAACGGTTTCTGTACCGGATCAGAGATTGTTTGAACTGGAGAAAATCGTAAAACCTGAAAGAGTTTTACCAGCTGTGGTTGAAATTGTTGATATTGCAGGTCTTGTAAAAGGAGCCAGCAAAGGAGAAGGATTGGGAAATCAGTTTCTGGCTAACATCCGCGAGTGTGAAGCGATTATTCATGTTTTAAGATGTTTTGACAATGGAAATATCGTTCACGTAGAAGGTTCAGTAGATCCGTTAAGAGATAAAGAAATTATTGATATAGAACTTCAGCTGAAAGACCTTGAAACGGTAGGAAAAGCAGTTGAAAAAGCTAAAAAATTCATCAAATCAGGGAAGAAAGAGGATATTCTTACTTACGAAACACTTCAGAATTTACAGAAATTCCTTGAAGATGGTAAAAATGCAAGAGAATTTGCTGCTGATGATTTTACAAAATCAATTATCGGAGAAGTTCAGTTGTTGACGAATAAGCCGGTTCTTTATGTTTGTAATGTAGACGAAAACTCTATCAAAAACGGAAATGAATGGATTGCCAAGATTGAGGAAATGGCTGCAGGTGAAGGTGCTGAAGTCGTAGTATTGGCAGCACAGATTGAAGCTGATATCAACGAACTTGAAACTTTCGAAGAAAGAGAAATTTTCCTTGATGAGCTGGGACTTACAGAACCAGGGGTTAACCGTTTGATCAGAAAAGCTTATGATCTTTTAAAACTTCAAACATACTTTACAGCCGGAGTAAAAGAAGTAAGAGCCTGGACTATCGGACAGGGATGGACGGCTCCGCAAGCTGCAGGAGTAATCCACACAGACTTTGAAAAAGGATTTATCCGTGCAGAAGTAATCAAGTATAATGATTATGTAAATTATGGTTCTGAAGTAAAGGTAAAAGAAGCAGGAAAGCTTTCTGTAGAAGGTAAAGAATATATTGTACAGGATGGTGACATCATGCACTTCAGATTCAACGTATAAGAAAAGTATTAAAGTTAGTTATATTAAAAAAGCGCTTCCATGTATTTGGGAGCGTTTTTTGCGTAAAATTAATAATGTAGGCTGTCTGTTTATATTTTGATATTTGGGACAGGTACTAAAAATTACTGCTCCCTGAAGTAGAGAGCAGTATTTTTATTTTTAAAGTAGAATACCTATATCAAACCGGCATTTTGGCTCGATACAGGATGGAGAGAAAACTACACAGTTATTGATGGTATCTGTACATTTTAACTGCGCCTGTCCAGTTCGGCACTCCGGTTCATAGCATGAAGGATGAATCTGTGCGCAAATACCTTGATGGCTGCATATCATCACACCTCCTTTAATGGTTTTCAACTCTTTTTTATTGAGTTTTTTACCATTATTTACATGTTGATTTCTCATTCGTTAAAGTCTTATGGTTTAGTTTTTTATTGGCTACAATTCAATACCAGGCTGGCACTGAATTTCTGCACAGGTAAAAGAATATTTCTTACAAGTAAGGTCTGGAAGCAAGCACATTTCTTTTCCACCAGTAATTACTCTTAATTGTTTTTTATTCAATTTTTTTCCGCTAGCTAAATTTTGATTTTTCATAATGTTAGATTTTAATGATTATTGATAAAATTAGAATTCAAGAAATATGATGTCTTACGGTCTGCAAATTTTCTGTGCACAGCTTGGAGAAAATATAGTACAGTTTCTAATATCTCCAGGTGGATAAGTTTCGCAAGGAAACTCTGTACACGGAACTGCCTCCATACAATCCAGCAAGCCCCCGTGAATCATTTTTAATTGTTTTTTTTCAAGCTTTTTACCTTTGCTTAATTCAATCTTTTTCATAGTTTTTTGTTTAAAATGATACTTTCTTTATAATTCTGGTCTGCACTCTTTTTGTGCACATTTAGGAGAAATGATTGTACATCCGTATGGATCAGAAGATGGCTCACATGGTGTTGGACATAAAACAGGTTCCATACAGTTAATAAGACCTCCTTTGATTGTTCTTAATTCTTTTTTGTTTAATTTTTTTCCAATTTGACTGATTTGATTTCTCATTGATTTGATTTTTAATGGGTTAGTTTTAACGAAAGTAATAAAAATAAATGAAGTATATCACTGTCGTTAGAAAAAATTGGGGATTTTTTAAATATTTTATTATGATATTGATGGTGAATATTAACTACAATCGGCAAATACATTGAATTTTTCAATAAGTTAATAAGGTTATATTTTTGAGATTTAAAAAGACTTTTTTGCTTCGCCAAACAATCTGGACTCATTTCAAAAAATATTGGTTGATAAGTTTGTATATTTGAATTTTACAAATCATCTGAGATGGAAAAATTAGCCCGTACTTCACTGGAAGATTTTTATAAAGAGATGGCTGCCAAACTGGGCAAAGATCTTGAAAGTATTTTTCCAAAGGGACTTCACAAAGACATTGGTCATTTTAATGTTTTTGATATTGCCCAGACAATCGAAAGAGCAAAGAGCACTTCTGAAATGCCTTATAACAGAAGGAAGTATTATAAGATCAGCTTTATAAAAGGACGGAACAGAGCAGAATATGCCGACAAGGTCATTTCAATTAAAGAGAACGCTCTGTTATTTGCAACGCCTAAAGTGCCTTATCACTGGGTTCCTGAAGATCCCGATCAGTCAGGAAGTTTCTGTGTTTTTACCGAAGACTTTTTCATCAAGGATAAATCGTATTACAACCTCGAAGATCTTCCTATATTCCAGCCAGGTGGAGTGCCGATCTTCGAAATTGATGGTGAACTGGCAGAAGAGATTGAAAACCTTTTTAAAAAGATAAAAAAGGAAATTGATTCAGATTATGTGTTTAAATATGATCTGATCAGAACCTATGTTCTGGAGCTAATCCATTACGGACAGAAATTACAGCCTGCTTCTAAAATATCATCATCAAATGATGCATCCATGAGAGTGGTTTCTTTGTTTATAGAGCTGCTGGAAAGACAGTTCCCTATAGAATCCTGGGAACAGAGACTGCAATTGAAGACTGCAAAAGATTATGCAGAGCGGTTGGCGGTTCATGTCAATTACTTAAACAAAAGATTAAAGGAAAGCACAGGAAAAACTACTACGGAGTTTATTTCGGACCGGATTATTCAGGAAGCTAAAATACTTTTAAAACAGACGAAATGGAATGTTTCAGAAATATCGTATGCGCTGGGATTTGAGGAAATTGCCCACTTTTCCAATTTCTTTAAAAGGAAAACTTCCTTTACTCCATTGGAATTCCGTTCCTGATTTGAATTTTGCAAATTTCAGATTGATTCAAGCAAACCCTTCAGTCTGAAAATTTCCCAACTTTGTACCATCAAAATAATCAAAATACAATGAACACAAAAACAAATATTGCACTGGTAACCGGAGGAAGCCGTGGATTAGGGAAAAACTCAGCACTTAAAATTGCTCAAAAAGGATTGGATGTTATTATTACCTACAGAAGTAATAAAGAAGAAGCAGAAGCTGTTGTGAATGAGATCAAATCAATGGGAAGGAATGCTGTTGCATTTCAGCTTGACACAAAAGATACTAAGAGCTTTGATACTTTTGTGAAAAACGTAACAGATCACTTGCAGCAAAATACAGGAAGCACTCATATTGACTACCTGATCAATAATGCAGGAACAGCTTTATATTCACCGATTACAGAAGTGACAGAAGAACAGTTGGACGATGTGGTGGACATTCATTTTAAAGGCGTATTTTTTCTGACTCAGAAATTATTGCCATTTATCAATGACGGAGGAGGGATTATCAACGTGTCTTCAGGCTTGGCAAGATTCGCAACACCGGGATCTTCTGTTTACGGATCCATCAAAGCAGGCGTTGAAATGCTGACAAAATATATGGCGAAAGAATTAGGTTCAAGAAAAATCAAAGCCAATGTTGTAGCTCCTGGAGCTATTGAAACAGATTTTGGCGGCGGAAGGGTGAGAGATAATGAAGAGATCAATGCCATGGTAGCTGGTGCTACAGCTTTGGGAAGAGTAGGTCTTCCTGATGATATTGGTGGAGTGGTGGCATTCCTGTGTACGGAAGATGCAAGATGGATCAACGGGCAAAGAATTGAAGTTTCAGGAGGAATGTTCTTATAAAGTGTCATAACCTTGGTGAATTATTATCTTTAAATAAATCGGCCGGCTCAGAATGAGCCGGCCGATTCCGGATATGGAGTAATGTATTTTATTCAACAGCTTCAAGAGGTTCCGGCAGCTGGCATTTTTGTTCTGAACAGCCGGGTCCGATGTAGATACAGTAGCCTGAAGAATTGGTGCATCTTATGTTGCCCAATCCTCCGTTGAATGTTTGCAGTTCTTTTCTGGTTAATTTTTTTCCTTTGTTTAAATTCTTGTTTTTCATGGTAGTTTTATTTTTGGTAATTATTGATTTATTATTTTTTTTTTGATTTAGATAAAATAGGAAAAATAAACTAAATAAATCACTAAATAATGATTATATATACTAACATTATTATCGATAAAACTATAAAAACATTTAAATATCAATATTTACGTATCATTAACAGGCCGCTCCTCCGGAGCTTTATTTTTTTGCAGGGACTTCACTTTTTTTCTACTAACAGCAGATTCCGATGGGATCAAATCCAGCTCCTATGGGAACTGACTGCTAATAGAACGTATTTGTTTTAAATATAGCTCCAGGGGAGCACCTCATACTCATGCTTTAATTTAATCGGACAGGAATAATATTATAAATAAATACTCCGCAGATTAAACAGACAAGACCGACAGTTTTGATCTGCCAATCTGAAAAATCAACAGGAATCAGGTGGGTGAAAAATAGATTACTGTTAAATCTTTGATAAATTCTCAAGAGCCTTTTCCAGTGTTTCCTGCTTCTTGGCAAAGCATAATCTGATCACATTCTCGTTCAGCCTGTTTTTATAAAATGAAGAGAAAGGAACGCTGGCTACCTTATGGTTGATGGTAAGTTCTGAAGCAAAATCAAAATCATTTTTATCTGAAATTTTATCATATTTTACTGCCTGGAAATAAGTTCCTTCACAATCCAGAAGTTCAAATGGTGTGCCCGCAAGGCCTTTTCTCAGAAAGTCTCTTTTTTCCTGGAAAAACTGATTAAGATGGGTGTAATGTTCATCATTTTTCATGTATTCTGCCAGTGCGAGCTGAATGGGAGTATTTACGCAAAAAACATTGAATTGATGAACCTTTCGGAATTCATCTGTTAGGTTTTTTGGTGCAGCACAATAGCCCACTTTCCATCCGGTAACATGGAAAAGCTTCCCAAAAGAGGCTACAAGAAGACTTCTTTCTTTCAGCTCAGGGTATTTACAGATGCTTACATGTTGTTTTCCATCAAAAACAATATTTTCATACACTTCATCACTCAAAATAAGAATGGAAGTTCCTTTTACAATCTCAATAAGTTCCTGTATATCATTTTCTTTCAGGATTTTTCCTGAAGGGTTGTTGGGATTGTTAAGAATAATCATTCTGGTCTTTTCAGTGACAAGATTTTTTACGGCAGCCCAGTCGATTTCGTAATCCGGAGCTTTCATTTCAAAGCGCTTTATAATTCCTCCGAAAAGTTCCACAGTAGGTTCATAGCAGTCATAAGCCGGTTCAAAAATAATCACTTCGTCATCCCTTTTAATAAAGGAGGCGATAGCGGTAAAAATGGCCTGGGTGCCGCCTGCGGTAATTGTTATTTCAGAATCCGGATGGTATACTGCCTGATGGCTGTTTTCAATTTTTCGTGCAATTTCTTCCTTTAAGCCAATCATTCCGCCAAGAGGAGCATACTGATTGAACCCTTTTTTGATAAAGTGATCCACATCATTGAGTAATTCCGGATCTGGCATAAAATCAGGAAAACCCTGAGAAAGGTTGATTGCCTCATTTTCATTGGCAAGCTGAGTCATCTGACTGAAAATAGTAGTTCCTACGTTGGAAAGTTTTGATAAAGGAAGTTGTATCATAAAAGCAGTTTTGTTGACCGAATTTAATGAAATATTTAAAACAGTTTGAACTTATGGTAATAAAAATTAGAAAATAGCAGGTTTAAAGAGAATGATGGAAATTGTAAATTAAATAGTCAGTTTCATAGTATAAAATAAATCTAAACATTTGTTTAAATTTTCCTTTTGAGTTAATGGAAAGATACTTACATTTGTTAGACAACAACCATAAAAACAATGACAATGAAGATTAAGAAGACAGAATTTCCTGAAAAATCTATTTTATCTCCGGGAAAAAAAGATTTCAATTATATCGATAGTTTTGAAGGAGAATTTGCGGATGGAGGCCGGAATATCGATATCTCAGAAGTAGGAAAAGCATTCTTTACAAGCGGGCCAAAATGGGGAAAGAAAATGTTTGCTTTCAGAAATAAAGCAGTGGGAATATTCGGGCTGAAGACCGGATCTGAAGCTGAAACACGGCAAAAGGAAAAGGATTTTAAATGTGAAGTAGGAGAACGTATGGGGCTTTTTAAGGTGTTTGATAAAACCAGCAACGAAATTGTTCTGGGAGAAGATGATAAGCACCTGGATTTCAGAGTATCTCTCTTAGTTGAAAAGAGTAAGGTGCATCCTGATGAAAATTCGCTTACCATTTCCACTACCGTAAAGTATCATAACTGGCTGGGTGTGCTTTATTTTCTGCCTGTACGCCCTTTCCATAAGCTGATTGTTCCGGCTATGCTGAAAAATATGATCGGGCAGCTGGAAAAGAAGAAATTGCATACCGTGTAGATATTGATATAAAATGACCATACTCATCACAGGATGGCCATTGTTTTTAAGGGATAAAGTTTAATAATAACTCAATATCCAGGTTGTTTAATTGATGATCCCTGAGATCTGTGATAAAAACAGGTTGAAAAGAATAAAATTATAAAGAATATGAGGAAAGTAAAGAAATTTTTCACTTGATAATGATAATTTCGTAAATATATAATTTGATTAAAAATACTACAATGTTTGTAGTAGAATATTGAAAAAAACACGTTGAAAAAATTCGGATAATTTTGGACAATTTTGTACTTTTGTATGTTTGCTGAAATCATATATGTCACAAGAAATAAATCCAACCTACTCCGAAGATAATATCAGAACCCTCGATTGGCAGGAACACATCCGTCTGCGCCCCGGTATGTACATCGGGAAGCTCGGTGACGGTTCTTCTGCTGATGATGGTATTTATATCCTGCTAAAAGAAATTCTTGATAACTCTATTGATGAGTTCAGGATGAGAGCAGGAAAAAGAATTGAAATCAAGCTGGATGACGGTAAAGTTACCATCCGTGATTTTGGTCGTGGAATTCCATTAGGAAAAGTGGTAGACGCGGTTTCAAAAATGAATACCGGAGGTAAATACGACAGTAAGGCGTTTAAGAAATCTGTAGGACTGAACGGGGTCGGTACCAAGGCGGTAAATGCCCTTTCAGATTATTTCAGAGTTCGTTCTTTCCGTGACGGAAAAATGAAAGCTGCCGAATTCTCCCGTGGGATGATTAAAGAGAACTTTGACGAGAAAGAAACTTCGGACAGAAACGGTACCGAAATTTCCTTTATTCCTGATGGAGAGATCTTCCTGCATTTCAAATACAGAAAAGAGTATATCGAAAGAATGCTCCGTAACTATGCTTACCTGAATCCGGGACTCAAAATTCTCTTCAACGGAGAAACCTACTATTCTGAAAACGGTCTTAAAGACTTGTTGGAAGAAGAGCTGGAAAGCGATATCCTTTATCCGATTGTTCATTTGAAGGATGATGATATTGAGGTTGCCATTACCCATTCCGACAAATCACAGACAGAAACCTATTTCTCTTTCGTTAACGGACAGAATACAACGCAGGGAGGAACACACCTGAATGCTTTCCGTGAAGCGTATGTGAAAACAGTTCGTGAATTTTTCAATAAAAGTTTTGATGCTTCTGATATCAGAAAGTCGATCATTGCCGCAATTTCCATCAACGTGGAAGAACCTGTTTTTGAATCCCAGACCAAAACAAAATTAGGATCCAATGACATGGGACCCAACGGACCTACCGTAAGAACATTCATCATTGATTTCCTAAAGAGTAAACTGGACAATTTCTTACACAAAAATCCGGAAATAGCAGAAGCAATTCAGAGAAAAATCTTAATTTCCGAAAGAGAAAGAAAAGAGCTATCCGGAATTCAGAAACTGGCCAGAGAAAGAGCAAAAAAAGTATCTCTTCACAATAAAAAACTTCGTGACTGCAGGCAGCATTATAACGACCAGAAAGCCGAAAGAAAAGGAGATACTCAGATCTTTATTACCGAGGGAGATTCTGCATCGGGATCGATCACAAAATCCAGAGATGTAGAGACTCAGGCTGTATTTTCACTGAAGGGTAAACCGCTGAACTGTTATGGTCTTACCAAAAAAGTAGTGTATGAAAATGAAGAATTTAACCTTCTTCAGGCAGCTTTAAATATTGAAGAAAGTCTGGAAGACCTGAGATACAATCAGGTAATTATTGCTACCGATGCCGATGTTGACGGGATGCACATCCGTTTGCTGATGATTACTTTCTTCCTGCAGTTCTTCCCGGATCTTATTAAAAACGGACACCTTTATATCCTTCAGACTCCGTTATTCAGAGTTAGAAATAAAAAAGAAACAAGATATTGCTATACAGAAATAGAAAGGGTAAAAGCATTAAATGAACTGGGGAAAAATCCTGAAATCACACGATTTAAAGGATTAGGAGAAATTTCTCCTGATGAATTTAAGCACTTTATTGGTAAAGATATCCGCCTGGAACCCGTAGTAGTAGGAAAAGACCAGACGATTGATCAGCTTCTGGAATTTTATATGGGGAAAAATACTCCGGACAGACAGACTTTTATTCTTGAAAATCTTGTGGTAGAGGATGATACAGATATTGATAAAAAAGAACTCCTGGATGAAGTAGAAAATTAAAAAAACTGTAACTTTAAAAAACTGGTTGTAAGGCCATTGCAGACTGAAAAAAGCACAACTTTGGATGAAGTAGGAATTATAGTACTTACACAGCCAAAAAAAATAAAATGAGACTAAGTAACCGTAATAAAGCATCAATTTATAATTTTTTATGCACGTTGCTTTTGATGATAACCGTGGTTGGCATCATCGCATTTGCTGCTAATGAATATAGGTTTAATGCAGTGGGGAAAGAAAGTTATTTATTGATTATTGTTCCTGCTCTGCTGCTGATTATCTTTTACATCAGCGGAAGACAGATTTTTGAATATGACAGCGATGGAGAAGCTTTGAATTTTAAAAACAGGAATATCATTCCATTTCTGGATAAGCCTCTTCACGACGAATTTCCAAAATACAAACTGATCAAATATGATGTAGTCAGTATTCTCTTTTTCAAAAGATTATACATCACCGTTTCAAGTAAGAATAATGGTTCTACTATCCTGAAGTACCAGATCTCTTATTTGAACAGAAAACAAGTAAACGATTTAAAACTCTCTCTGAACAAAGTAGTGAAAACTAATAAAGAGAAAAAAGATAAACTAGATGATGACAGAAGAATATTCGCATGAGGGTGAAAGCTTAAAAAAAGTCTCCGGTCTCTACAAAGACTGGTTTCTTGATTATGCTTCCTATGTAATTCTGGATAGAGCTATCCCTTCAATATATGATGGTTTAAAACCCGTTCAACGAAGAATTATGCACTCCATGCGGGAGCTGGAAGACGGCCGTTACAACAAAGTGGCCAATATCGTGGGAAATACCATGAAATATCACCCGCACGGTGATGCTTCCATTACAGATGCCATGGTGCAGATCGGGCAGAAAGAGTTGTTAATAGATACACAGGGAAACTGGGGTAATATCTATACAGGAGATTCTGCAGCCGCTGCGAGATATATTGAAGCTAGACTGACACCTTTTGCTCTGGAAGTAGTATTTAATCCTAAAACTACAGAATGGACAAAGTCTTATGACGGAAGAAATAATGAACCTATCGATTTACCGGTAAAATTCCCTCTGCTTCTTGCTCAGGGAGTAGAAGGTATTGGAGTAGGGCTTTCCACTAAAATTCTTCCTCATAACTTTAATGAACTTATCAATGCCTCTGTAGCCTACCTGAAAGGTAAGAAATTTGAACTGTATCCGGATTTTTTAACAGCCGGTTATCTTGACGTTTCTGAATATAATGACGGTCAAAGAGGAGGAAAAGTAAGAGCAAGAGCCAAAATTACCCAGACGGATAAGCATACATTGGTGATTTCCGAACTTCCTTATTCTAAAACAACCACTGATCTTATTGACTCTATTTTAAAGGCCAACGAGAAAGGAAAGATCAAAATCAAAAAGATTGAGGACAATACTTCAGACAAAGTAGAAATCCTTATTCATATCCATAATGATGTTTCACCGGATAAAACTATTGATGCTCTTTATGCATTTACAGACTGCCAGGTGACCATCTCTCCCAATGCCTGTGTGATTGTAGGGGATAAACCTATGTTCCTTACGGTATCCGATATTCTGAAAACGAATACGGATCATACAGTTTCATTGCTGAAGAAAGAATTGGAAATTGAGCTTCATGAGCTTCAGGAAAGCTGGCATTTCTCTTCACTGGAAAGAATTTTCATCGAAAACAGAATTTACCACGATATTGAAGAGGTAAAAACCTGGGAAGATGTACTGAAGACCATTGATGCAGGATTAAAACCGCACACCAAACATCTTTTAAGAGCCGTTACAGAAGAAGATATCTTAAAACTGACAGAGATCAGAATCAAGAGAATTTCAAGATTCGATTTGGATAAGTTTAAGGAAAATATCGCTTCGCTGGAAGGTAAAATAGAACAGGTGAAATACAATCTGGCCAACCTGATCGCTTATGCCATTGAGTATTACTTAAATATTCAGAAGAAATACGGTAAAGACAAACAAAGGAAGACTGAACTCAGAATCTTTGATACCATTGATGCTACAAAAGTAGCCGTAGCCAATGAAAAGTTCTACGCGAATTTTGAAGAAGGCTTTATCGGAACATCTTTGAAGAAAGATCAGTATTTGTTCGACTGTTCTGATATTGATGATATCATCACATTCAGAAAAGACGGAAGTATGAAGGTTGTAAAAGTGGAAGCGAAAACTTTCATCGGAAAAGATATCCTCCATGTTGCCGTATGGAAGAAAAATGATAAAAGGACAGTGTATAATATGATCTACCGTGAAGGCAGGGAAGGACCTTATTATATGAAACGATTCTCTGTAACCGGAGTAACCCGAAATACAGATTATCCGCTAGCTTCAGATAAAAAGGGTTCTGAAACACTCTATTTCTCAGCCAACCCTAATGGAGAAGCAGAAACGGTAACCGTGCTTTTAAAACCAAACCCAAGAATCAGAAAGAACAAAATGGAGATTAATTTCTCCGATCTGGCCATCAAAGGACGTGATTCCAAAGGAAATCTGGTAACTAAGTACGCTGTCAAGAAAGTAGATATGAAGGAAGAAGGAGTTTCTACTCTGGCCCCTAGAAAAATCTGGTTTGATGATACGGTAAGAAGACTGAATGCCGATGCAAGAGGAACACTGCTGGGAAGCTTCAAAGGAGATGATAAGATTCTGACCATCAATACAAACGGTGAAGTAAAACTGGTATCTTTTGACCTTGGTAATCGTTTTGATGATGAATACCTGGTATTGGAAAAATGGAGACCTGCACAGCCGATTACCTGCATCTATTACGATGGAGAAAAAGATATTTATTTCATTAAGAGATTCTTACTGGAAAATACAGTTAATGTACAGACTTTTATGCCATCTGAACATCCGAAATCATTCATTGAAAATGTAATTGTTGCCAACGATGCCACTGCAGAAATCATTTTTGCAAAAGATAAAGGAAAAGAACGCGATCCGGAAACGATAAATATTGATGAGTTCATAGCGGTAAAAGGAATAAAAGCCATCGGAAACCAGTTTACAAAATTCAAAGTAAAGGCCATTAATATTACCATTCCTGAACCGGTAGAAGAGGAGCCTGAAGTATACGAAGATCCCGAACCTGCCGGCGAAACCGATGAAGACGGCGGAATGATCGGAGATCTTTTCCAAGATAACGGGAATAATGAAAATGAATAGATTGCATGTTTATTCAGTTATAACATAAAAGAACATAATGGATATAGTTGTTATCATTATCATTGCAGCCACATGTATTTTTAGCTACATGGGTTTCAATAATACAGCATTATTTGAAAAATATAAATTCAACGTCGGAGCGATTGCGAATCGTAAAGAATATGTAAGGCTGATCAGCTCTGCATTTTTGCACGCAGACTTTATGCACTTGTTTTTTAATATGCTGTCCCTGTATTTTTTCCAGGGCGTGGTTATTAGTTTCTTTGGAGAAATAGGATTCCTGATTCTTTATTTCGGATCCATGATCCTTGGAAACCTATTCAGCCTGCAGATTTATAAAAAGCAGCCGTGGTATTCTGCAATTGGAGCATCAGGTGCGGTTTCCGGAATTATTTTTGCCTCCATAGCTATGGCTCCGAATGAGATCAGTGTCAACTTTTTGCCGGGATGGTTATTCGGAACACTGTATTTCGGATATTCTGTATACATGATGCTGAATCCAAAGCAGTGGGACAACCTGGGGCATGCTGCTCACCTTGGGGGAGCGTTTTTCGGATTGGTTTACTCAATTGTAATGCATCCGCAGCTCGCTATGAGTAATATTCTTTTCCTGGGAATCATGTCACTTCCGCTCATCTATTTAGGATATGAAATTTTTGTAAGAAAGCGAATAGGATAAAAGACTATTTATAATCAAACATTAAAACCAATGAACACATCAGAGTTAAACAGTTTCATCGTGATACTTATCTATGGTTCATTGGTTTTGCTTTCTCTGCTGAAGCTGGCCAACCCCTTAAAAGTAAACCATAAGGCCAATTTCTGGTTTGGGATATTTCTCTTTTTATGGTCTACCTTCTGGCTGGATGAAGTGCTGTTTCTCATTACCGGTTCAGTAATAGAGTTCCACTCCCTGTTTTTAGTCAGAGTTATTCAGTTTTTTACACCTATTGTTTTTTACTTTAGTGTACTGTTCTATACTAATCCGTCTTTTACTTTTAAAACTAAAGATTGTAGATTTTTGATACTTCCTGCAGCTTTTGTGCTGTGTCTCATACTGGTAAAATCAGGGTACGAAAAACCATTTGCATATCTCAGTATTATTCTGATCCTGATCCAGGCTCTCTTTTATACGGGGCTTTCCTATATTACCATCAGAAAACATCAAAAGAAAATTCAGCAGTTCTCATCCAATACCGAAGGAATCAATCTGAACTGGTTGGAATATATCATTCTGGTACTGCTTATCGTGAATATTATCTATGTAATTTATAATCTGTTCTATGATCCGAAATCACTGAATTTCTTTATCAATGCGGTCTTTTTATCCGTTATCTACTGCGTGGGATACTATTCTCTGAAGCAGAAGGAAATTTATCCGTTAGAAGAAAAACAAAGACAGGAGCTGATCTCTATTGATGAAGATTCCGGTCCGGAAGAAGTAAAGAAAAAACTGATATCCGATGAAGAACTATTAAAGATTAAAACCTTGCTGGAAGAAATCATGGAGCTTCAGAAACCTTATCTTGACAGTGAACTTAACCTGATCAAGCTGGCGGAAATGCTGTCCGTTTCTACCCACCATCTTTCTTATGTTATCAATACAGGGTTCGGAAAAAACTTCTTCCAATACGTCAATGAGTTTAGAGTTGAGTATGCCAAAAAACTTCTGAAAGAGCCCAACAGTAAATTGTCTGTTTTGGGGATTGCCTATGAAGCCGGATTCAATTCTAAAACCTCTTTTAATACAACCTTTAAAAAAGTGACCGGACAAACACCTTCTGAGTTCAGAAAATAAGTTCAGGTTTATAAACTTTTACTTTTTACTTGTTTTAAATAATTGATTTTCACGTAGTTGTTTGTTTTGATTTCCCCTTCTTAAAATCAGTTCGCTCAGATAATCCGGAACATTCAGACATCCTCTTTGCGATAGCTTTGTACCATACAATTTAAACTTATGGATACCAAAGAATCATATGCGGTCGTCACGGGTGCAAGCCAGGGACTTGGAAAATCATTTGCTGAACATCTTGCAAAACAAAAAATCAATGTCATTCTTATAAGTCTTCCGGATCAGAATCTCAGAGAATTATCCGGAGAGCTGGAGAAACAGTATGGAATAAAGGCTCATTACTATGAAACAGACCTTTCTGTTAATGAAAATGTAATGAAGCTTACAGAGTGGCTCAACCGTTCTTTTGATGTTCATATTCTGATTAATAATGCAGGGCTTGGAGGAACGAAAAAATTTACGGAAGCCTCGTCGGATTATATCAACACTATTCTACAGGTGAATGTGGCGGCCACCTCACTGATGACGCATCAGCTGCTTCCTAACCTTTTAAAACAACCCAAAGCCTATATCCTGAATGTTTCAAGTATGGCTGCTTTTTCTCCGATTGGTTTTAAAACCGTATATCCAGCTTCCAAAAGTTTTATCCATTCATTTTCAAGAGGACTGCATGAAGAACTGAAAGATACCAATGTTTTTGTAAGTGTTGTGAATCCCGGGGCAATGAAAACCAATAAGGATGTGTGTGAAAGAATAGAAAAGCAGGGTCTGATGGGAAGATTAACACTTTTGAATCCTGATAAAGTAGCTTCATACTGCATCCGGCAATTATTTAAAAAAGATTCCGTAATTATGGTGAACCCAATCAGCTGGCTGGTGATGAAAATTTTACCCATATGGATCAAACTGCCATTGATGACCCAGGCTATAAAAAGAGAGATCGAAGCATGAAAAAAGTATGTGTAACCGGAGCAACAGGGCTTCTGGGAACTAATGTTATCCTTAAATTATTACAAAATGGTTATTCTGTTATTGCTCTGGTGCGTAAGAAAAGCAGCTGGCTGGGCGAAGAAAACGAAAATCTGAAGCTTGTGGAAGCGGATCTTCTGTGCGATATTTCTGGGCAGCTGACCGATATTGACTGTATTATTCATGTGGCAGCAGAAACACGTCAGAATCTTATCCGTTATGATGAATACAGAAAAGTGAATTACGAGGCCGTTGTAAATCTCTTTACCCATGCACAATTGATGGGCGTAAAAAAGTTTTTGTTTGTGAGTACTGCCAATACCTTAGGATTTGGAAACACCGCATTCCGGGGAACTGAAAAAGCACCGCAAATTTATCCTTTTACCCATTCACTGTATGCTCAAAGCAAGCAGGCTGCGGAAGATTATCTTTTAAAGAACAGTAAGAACACAGAGGTTATTATTGTTAATCCAACCTTGATGATCGGAGCATATGACAGCAAGCCAAGTTCCGGGAAAATAATCTTCTGGGCATGGAAAAAGAAACTGGTATTTTATCCGAAAGGAGGTAAGAACTTTGTACACGTGGAAGATGCAGCCAATGGAATAGTAAATGCTGTTGAATACGGAAGAACCGGAGAAAAATATCTCCTGGCCAATGAAAATCTGACTTACAGAGCGTTTTTTAAAAAAGTAAACCGGATTACCAATCAGAACCCGGTTATGATTACTATTCCCAACACGCTTTTGAGTCTCATTGGATTAATTGGTGATGGTTTAAGGATATTAAAAATAAAAACAAACCTCAGTACCCCCAATATGAAAGCATTGCAGATTTATAATTATTATTCTAATCAGAAGTCAGCAGACGAATTGGGAATTCAATATCAATCTGTTGATAGGGCAATTGAGGATGCTGTCCGGTATTTTATTGAAAACCCCGTAAATAATAAAAAAACCAGCTCTTAAAAGCTGGTTTCAAGTTATCTTGTTATTTTCTGAGTTACATTTTTATTGGAAATAACGCAGGCTTTGCTGCAGTTATTGGCAGTTGAAATATTAACCTGTACCAATGCCGGTAATGATCTGTATTCTTCACTATTGTAAGGCGCTTCAGTACCATTGCTTCCACCTCCTTTAATATCATACTGTATCTGGGCTACTCCTGTGAATCCTGCCGCAGGTTTGAAAGAAAGCGCTGCGGTAGTTGGGAAATAGGTCCATGTTCCCTGGCTATTGGTGTAGACACCGCCTGTTATATTGGGAATTACAGCTCCGTTATTATCTAAAAAACGAAATGAATTAAAATCAAGGTTATTATAGGAAAGGGTTGGAGGATTCTGGCCATTAGCTGAAGAATAAGCCGCATCATTAAGCAAAGGATAATACGTCGACTTTATCCCTGGACAGCCTGCAAACAAATCATCTGTTACTTCGGCAGCATAAGGTCTTGTAACCCCTAAATTTTTCAGTAAATGTATATTTTTGGCAGCTCCCGTAGATGCTGCAAATCCAATTCTGAAAGTAGAAGGAGGCGAAGTATCCAGAGTCCTTACCGTAGTGTTGGAAATGGTAGTCTCGGTATATTTCAGTGAAGTAGGGTAGTAATAATTGTCAATCACTTTTTCTTTCACCGTTCCGTGCTGGATTTCCAGGGTTATATTGTAACCGCCGGCCGAATTGGGGACAAGGGTAACATATGCTTTACGGAATCTTGCATCATTTTCGTTTTGAGGAATTGTAGTTCCGCCACTTTCGATGCTGAACTGTTGAAGTGCTGTATTTTTAATCCCGATATATTTCCCTGTTGCCGTATCCAGATAAGCAGATCGGTTGCTGCTGGTTGGTAAAGCATTGGTGGCGATACTGTAAAGCAGCGGATAACCGTTATATCCTGCAGGCTCAGCTGAAGACAGATATTGGTTTCCACGCTTTCCTCTTAATGAAACGTTGCTGCGCCCATCTGCCAGTCCCACCCCAAATATTCCGTTTCTGATCCTTTCAGTTTGGTTAAAACTTGTTTTAAAATTTCCGTATTCATCCAGGCCTATTCCCAGGTAACCACCTCTCAGTCCTTCCGTAGATTCTCCTCCGCGTACAAAACTGTATCCTAATCCTCCCCCAAAATATCCAAGGTTAAGCTGATCTTTAGGAATAGAACCATCTACCAGGAATATGGAAATTCCATCTCCTCCGTTGGTATTTCCTCCATAAATGGCAAATTCAAACTCAAATTTGATTCCCTGATCACTTTTGAATATTTTATCTGCCAATATCACTCCTCCTGAAATATTATTCACACTTCGGGTGAGCCTTAGCCCGTCTGTAGTAAAGGTTGCGTCATTCTGAACACCGCTGGTAGCTACCTTATAGGCTTCCTGGGGCTGTAATCCCTGAGTAAAGTTTACAAAATAAGGATAACCCGTTCCCTGTTCGTTCTGAGCCTGGATATTTTGAGAACAGGCAAATAAGGAAAAGGTAAACAAAAACCTTTTGTACCGTAAAATTGAGCTGCTGTTTATCATAACTCAATTATTTAACAACAAAAACAATATTGATAAAAGAACAGTCAGTAGCTGCAGCTTTTACATCATAAGTCATAACTCCGTCATCAGAAATAGAAATATTACTGAATACATTAGGGTCGGCATCGGTTACGTAATAGTACAGATCTTTACTGGACGGGAAAAAAGGAATAGAAGCTGGAGCACTGCTACTCTTTGCTTTTGGAGATCCAAACTGGGTTTTATACAATGTATACAAATCTTTAGTCCGGCCAGTGGCTGTGATGGAAGTGTCAAAAGAAACACTAGGCATATAAAACATTTTTACGGCATTGCTGCTGATACAAAGCCAGTCCGGCTTGAGAGGAGTACCGATATTCTGACTTAAACATTTCTTATCAGTATCGTAGATAAGAAGCGAGTTGGCAGGATTGGCAATGGCATCTCTTTGTAATGTAGTAAGTCTTGGTATCAATAACCCTTTACTTTGACTGTAAACATCAAGAGCGGCACTGCCATCAGGATTGGATGTGTTAATCCCTATCTGAGCAAATGTCAGAGAACTTACTAAAACGATTGGTAGAAATAATTTTTTAATCATGATGTCTTAATAATTTTTTATTTGTGTATTTTTTGTTTTTTGTAGGAAGGAATCTTTAAGAGGCTTAATTCATAAAGGCAAAAGATATAATCAACAAGTTCATTAATACAATGAATTGTTCTGCTCAAATAATAGCCAGACGAGACCTTTGTTCAAAAGCTCATGAACAGATATAGCAAGCATGCTTCATAAAGAAAGATCCTATGCCTACCTGGTTGGTCGAAAAATTAAATTGAATTATGTAGCCGTATAAGCTTCTAAATAAGTAAGATTCATATTCCCTCGTGTTTTTTGCAAATATACAAAGAAATGTTCGGATTTTTATGGTTATAGAATTAATTCTAGCCTTCTCTTAATGATTAACATAATTTGAATTGAATTTTTACATAAACTTATAAATCTAAAAGGTTATTTTTATTATGTAAATCTTTGTACTGTGGTAAGGAATTAAAAAACAGAAGATGTCGAGACCGTGATATCTCAAATTGAAAAAAGCTTTCGGTTTTTGTATCTAAAGAATTGAGAAATCGTCTATTTTGAAAAATAAACTAAAGCATCTTCCAATGATGGTACAAAATTAATGTGATTTGTTTTATTACTTTCAAAAATAAAATCCCTCATACTTTTGCTTTCATATTTACTGAAATCGCCAACAATAGCCAATCCTATGCGGTAGTTTGAAAACTTCTGGAGAATTTCTCCGGCAATTTTTGTTTTTAAATCGAAGAATTCAGGAGTAATATTTTTTTCGTAAAGAATAACTTTGTCAAACCCCTGATAATAGATATTTCCCATAAGATCCAACCCGTCTTGTGCAGACCGGATAATGATGTCGTCAGAAATAATTTCTGCAATTTTTATAGAATTGATTTCGTGTTGCTGAATAATCATGTTTATCGTATTGTTTTTTTTATGTCCTGTAGAAAGTTGCCAGGCAGAAATGCATCTCCCTGATTGGTAAGTGCAATTATACAGCTGTTATGCTGCAAATCTCTCCAGAATAAAGCTCTAAAACCGTTCAGGCCACCTGTATGCATTGCTGATTTTTTTCCATTTTTATTCTCTATATACCATGCAAAGCCGTAATTTGATATTTGTCCGTCAGATAACTGGAAAGGAGAATACATCATACTGATATTTTCTTTATTAATAAAAGAATTGTTTCGCAAAGCCTGATCAAATTTATAGAGATCTTCAGGAGTAGAGTAGATTCCACCGTCACCGGTTGTTAAAATTGAATAATCATCAGGCTGCTTTTGTTCATTATATCCCGATGCTCTATTGTGAATAACTGTCCCATGTTCATACACATAAGTGTTATTCATTTTTAATGGAGTAATAATCTGTTCATTGATGAATGCACTGTATGATCTACCTGAAACCTTTTCAATAATCAGGGATAGAATGATATATCCGGTATTGCTGTACTTAAATTTGCTGTCCGGAACAAAATCAAGATTTTTAAGATTAAACAGCCAGTTTATTACCTCCTGATTCGTTAATCCTCTTTTAGAAAACAGGTTTTCATAATCCCTGATTCCTGAAGTGTGATGCAAAAGCTGTCTGATCGTAATGTTTCTGGCATATTCAGGAAGCGTTATAAACCGGGACGCTTTATCATCAAACTTCAACAAACCTTTTTGCTCCAGCATGATAATAGCTGCTGCAGTGAAGGGTTTACTGAGGGATGCAATATAAAATGAGGTATTTTTATCTGTTTTCAGCCCTTTTTCAAAGTTGCGGAAACCCAAAGCCGTATCGCAAACAATCCTGCCGTTGTTCACAATCAAAACGGAACCGTTGAACTCTCCTTTACTATAATATTTACTCACCACATCCCGAGGATGCTTTTGGCAGGATACCAGCTGCATAATCAGTGAAAGACAAATAACGATGTTCCATAGTAAAGTTTTCATAGGTTAGGTGTGTATGAAAACAAAATTACTTATTTCCTTCCATAAATGAATCGGTCATTTTCAGATAAATCCTTCAATAATTGAGCATTAGAAAAATCCAGGTACAATTCCAGCGTTTCAGGACCCAGTTTCTGATTGATTTCAAGAAACAAAAGTCCGTTCTCATTCAAATACTTTTCAGCATCTTCCGCAATTTTTCTGTAAAAGATCAAAGCATCCGAAGTAGGGGAGAAAAGGGCCATTTTAGGTTCAAATTCTTTCACAGAATCAACAATTTCGATCTCTTCTTCAATCCCGATGTAGGGAGGATTTGAAATGATGATGTCATAATTTTCAGCCAGATCAAAATTAAGATAGTCGGCATGAATGAACCGGATTTCCAACTGGTGATACTCTGCATTTCTTTGGGCTGTCTTCAAAGCTTTTTCAGAAAAATCAATAGATGAAACCTCTGCTTCCGGGAAATGTTTCTTTAAAACCAATGGAATAACTCCGCTTCCGGTTCCTATATCCAAAATCTTTAATCCTTGAACCTTAAACTCTGAACCTTTAATCTCCCTGATAGCAAATTCCAATAATTCTTCTGTTTCAGGGCGGGGAATCAGAACATTTTCATCCACAAAGAATTTCATTCCGTAAAATTCTGTTTCACCCAATATCTGCTGATAAGGTCTACCGGTTTTAAGTTCTGAAACAATATGATCAAGTTTTTCTTCATCATCCATCAGAAGTTCCTGCTCAGCAAATCTTCTTTGCTGAAATGAATCGAAACCTACGATCTGCTGAATGAATAAAGACGATAAAAACACACTTTCCGAGTCTGTATAAAGATCGGAAAGTTCTGTTTTGAAATATTTTTTAAATGCTGAAATTGTCATTTATCTTGTAAAAACCAGTTTTTTATCTGTTGACTTTTCTTCATCAATTCTGTATCCCTCATAGTTGAATGCTTTTACATCCTCCAGTGTTTTGGCATTGGTTTCTGCACAGAATCTGACCACAAGACCTCTGGCATGCTTTGTATATACCACGATGGTCTTCAGTTTTCCGTCTTTTAATTCATAGAAATCAAAATCAATTACTGTATGGTTCAGTTTCTTTCTGTCGACTACTTTTCCATATTCGTTGCTGGCAAGGTGAAGGAGGATTTCTCCTTTTTTCATTTCAGCATTCAACTGCTCTGTAATCTTTTCTCTCCAGAATTCGTATAGGTTTTTGTATTGCTCAAATTCAAAAGGACGGCCCATTTCAAGCCTGTAAAGCATTACTTTATCAGATGGTTTCAGTAAACCGTAAAGCCCGGAAAGGATTCTGTAGTTTTTTTGAAGGTAATCTACAGCATTTTTATCCAGTGTTTTAGCATCAAGGCCTCTGTAAACCTCTCCTGTAAAGGCAAACATAGCAGGAGCAGATTCTTTTGCTGTAGGTTTGGACTTCCATTTTTGATTTCTTTCCCAGTTTTCATCAGCAAGCTTTGGGGATATTTCCATAAGCTCGGAAAGGTATTTGGGTGATTTTTCTTTTAAATAAGATTGTATCAATGCTGCATCTTCAATGAATCTTGGAGTAGTGGTTTTCAACAGATCCGTTGAATTTTCCGTTTTCATTAATTTGGCAGGAGATGTTATAATTTTCATAATGTTAAAATACAGATAAGTGTTTAATATCAATACAATTCATGACCATCATTGCGATAAAATCAATCATAAAATGACAGATGATCAGAATTTTAATATTTGAATAGCGTTTATAAAATACAGCAAACACGATTCCGATAAAAAAAGGTCCAAGAACCTGGCTTATGGTACCGTAAGTGCTGTGCAGAATTCCAAATAAAACAGCTGAAATAACAATGGCAACTGTCGGGTTATTATATATTTTTTCAATCCTGGGCTGGATATAGCCCCGCATCAGAAATTCCTCTACAATAGCAGCCGTAAGGCATGTAAAAATAACTAAAAAATAATTATTTCTAAGAATGGGAACAAGGTTGAGAAGCTTCTCACTTATTTTTTCCTGTGTAACGAACATGACGACTGCATTCAGAATCACTCCGCCAATCAGACAGATAAAATATAAGCTCACAACAGCTTTGATGTAAAATGTTGCGGAATATTTCTTCTCCTTTTTAAGAAAAAAAGCACTTTTCTCAATAAAGACATTGTATAGAAATACAGTGATAAGAACTATCCATAGTATAATTCTGCTGAGAAAGAAATTGGTTTCAGTTATTCCTCTTACTCCTGTTATTGTGGTGACAGCAGGGAAAGAATACAGCATGGCTGCAGCTAAAATAGCAAAAGTGAGTAAAATTCCTACAGCATATTTCCCGGTAAGATTCATCATTCAGTGCCCTAAACCTTGAACTTTAAACTTTGAATTAAATGATCCCTTTTCCCTGACGGATGATTTCCGGTTCTCCTGAAGTAAGGTCTACAATCGTAGAAGCTACATTGTCACCATACCCTGAATCAATGACGATATCTACCAGATGATCATATTTTTCAGCAATAAGTTCCGGATCGGTAGAATATTCGATAATTTCATCATCATCTTTAATGGAAGTGGATGCTATGGGATGGCCCAGTTTTTCAACAATAAGCTGCGGAATCGGATGATCCGGAACACGGATACCAATTGTTTTGTGGCCTTTATAGGCTAAAGGTAAACTTTTGTTGGCTTCAAGAATGAAGGTAAACGGCCCGGGAAGATGACTTTTCAGAAATCTGAAAACTGACGTATCGATAGGTCTTGTAAAGTCAGAAAGATGGCTGAGATCATTACAGATAATTGAGAATTTAGACTTGTCGAGCTTCATTTTTTTGAGCTGAGCCAGCTTTTCCATGGCTTTTATATCAAAAATATTACAGCCTAAAGCATAAATCGTATCAGAAGGATAGATAATCAGCCCGCCATTGTTTAATGTTTTAATAACCTCATTCACAAGATTTTCCTGTGGGTTGTCTGGATAAATTTTTAATATTTTTGCCATAAAACAAAGATACAAATAATAAAATAGTTTTTATAAAAGTCCTTTATTTAAAAGAAAAATTAGGATTTGTAAAAATTATTCGTACCTTTGCAATCCAATATCGCGGGATGGAGCAGTAGGTAGCTCGTCGGGCTCATAACCCGAAGGTCATCGGTTCGAGTCCGGTTCCCGCTACTAAGCAAGTGTTTTCGGTAAACACTCTAAAAATACACCGCGGGATGGAGCAGTAGGTAGCTCGTCGGGCTCATAACCCGAAGGTCATCGGTTCGAGTCCGGTTCCCGCTACTAAGCAAGTGTTTTCGGTAAACACTCTAAAAATATACCGCGGGATGGAGCAGTAGGTAGCTCGTCGGGCTCATAACCCGAAGGTCATCGGTTCGAGTCCGGTTCCCGCTACTAAACGAAAAATCGGTATGACTTATTGTTATACCGATTTTTTATATGTTCTGTCTAAAAAAAAGCTTAATTAAATGAACATATTAATTAAGCTTGTAAATTCTATAGTATTTTTAAGATCTGTTGATGGTATCCGATAGTATGATATTGCATAATTATTGAATTAGTTCAATTGAATTTTCATCTGTTAAATTTTGCAGTTTTTGCTTTTGTATATTTCGTACCGTTTCCATAGACTCTGATGTTATAGTGGTCTCCGAGTTTGAAAGTGATCCGATCATATTATTAATGAAATTCTTTTTCGCCTCTTGTAAGCCGGCTATAGAAGTTTCCGTAGAATTCTCATATCTTTTTTTCCTTACTGTCAATTCCATACCCTTCAGTTTCTCGCTTGATACAGATTTTACAAGTTCATAGTCATAATCCCCATTTTGATCCGATATTTTAATAATCAATCCCGGTAATCCTGTAAATTTATAAGGGCCGTACGAGAGGGGAATATCGGTGGAATACCAGGCGATCCAGTTTCGTCCTTTGTAATTAAGTTCAGCTTTTTTACAGTTAAATGATTTTATCACTTTGGACTCATTAATAAGTTTCCAGTTGTTTATGATAGGTTCTTTATAGGAAAGTAATGTCATCCCGATATTTTCAAAATATTGAATGTTCTGATTCGATTGGATAATCGTGTACGGGAATTTGGTTTTTGGGAAAGATTTTCCCCTAAAATCTATATTTGAATATCCGTTTACAGTAGCTTTTTTAAACTCACTTTGAAACACAGAATCAAATTTTACAGCTTTTTCACTGATAAAAAAAGCCCGGTCATTCAAGACTTGTAAAGAGAAAAACTCTTCATGTATATAGTTGGGGGTTGATTTGTTTATTTTCCCTTTTAATAAATAGGTGAAGTCCGCAACAAGGGCTTCTTTTCTTTCTGTCTGAGAATAAAATAATACAAATAAAAAGAAGGAAAAAAATAAAGAAATTTTCTTAGAGTTACTCATGATATTATGATAAATAAAAACTGCACTTACAGTTTATTGTTATTATTACTGTAAGTGCAAGATATAATTAAAAAATTAATTACAGTAATTTGCTTCAAGAGCTTCTGTCCATGCCATTATCTGTGCTTCACTCCAGTTAGACTGATTAGTTACCGCAGCTACACCACAGCTTGTAGTATAATAGATTGGATAAAATTTGGAATATTTCTTCTTTGTTTTAGAATCTTTCTTCAAAACTTCTATTCGGTTTTCTTTTTGAATCTTAGACGTAGTTGATTTCTCGTTCTTAGATGGAGCTGTAGCAGCACTCATGATTCCCGCTGTAAGAATTCCAGCGATTAAAATAATTTTTTTCATGGTTTTAAAATTTAAAATTAATTGAGTCGCGAATATCCGAGCGTCTTTGTTGTCAAAGGTTCTCTTCTGTTTTCATTTTTGTAAATCTAGGACATTACTACTTCTAATATATGTTTCAAAAATGATATTCTGATAACTGCTTAAATACTATCGTAATAATCAAATTTATATAACCATTAATTAATTTGATTACGGTTTTCCATAAGGAAAAATATAAAATTTTTTTATAGCAGCTTAAATTTTATAGAATTCTGTTTTTATTCTCTGGTCATTGCAGACAAAACGATGTTGGTGTACATTTGAATCATTCCATATTCATTTCCTTCCATTTTTTATAAGCTTCTTTCATACAATGCCCGCAGGGACGATAACCATTTTCTAAAGCTTCTTTCTCATCTGTGAAGAAAACCCTGTTCTCTTTCTTCATTCTTTTTCCTGAGCGGCAGCAGAGCAATCCATAGATTTTCAGTTTTTTATTTCCTCCAAAACGAATTTCTCTGTGATGGATTTTACTTCTTAGACTTTCGGTTGGGATCTGAGAGTGCTGAATCATGATTTACTTATTGAATAATTAAGCAGTCGCATCATGGAAGATAATACCCAACGCGTAGCGGTTTCCTTCTTTAACTTCACTTACACCATGTTTCATATTGACCCTGTAATAGCCTTTGGTTCCTTTCTCTGGTTTAAACTGAGTCGTAAAAATAAGTACATCCCCTTTTTTGGGTTGCAGAACAATAGCCTTTGACTGAGCTCTGGGAATCTGCTGGGTAAGCACAAACTCACCACCCGTAAAATCCTTGCCGGGTTCGCTGAGCATTAAAACAATCTGAATGGGAAAATAAATATCGCCATATAAATCCTGATGCAGCGTATTAAATCCTCCTTTTCCATATTTTAAAATTAATGCCGTCGCTTTTTGCTGCCCGTTAAGATGACATTGGTTTAAGAATTCCTGATGATCTGAAGGAAATTGGGTGTCTGTTTGTAAAGCTTTAAACCATGCATTGGCGACAGGCGCCAGATAAGGATAAATAGTTTTTCGTATGGTTTGAATAATTTCAGGTAATGGATAGTTAAAATATTTATATTCACCCAATCCGAAACGATGTCTGGCCATGACAACTGTTTTCCGGTAAAAAGCTGGATGATCATAATCCAATTTCAGTTTTTCACATTCGTTTTCTGACAGCAGATTATCAATGATGGCATAGCCGTTTTGATGCATTGTTTCCGTAAGGCTTTCCCAGTCAATATTTTTGATTGTATGAATGATATCTTTCATTATTTTGATTTTATTCTGCAAAAATCCATAGTTCTTCAGAACAATACAATCCGAAACATGCGGTATTTTTATCGATGAATAAAGAGTTATAAAATATCTGGCCTATTGATTTAATATATTTCTGGATGATACCACTGGTCCTGTTTAAGGCTACCTTTGCCCTGTTAATAAAATAGATATAACGATGAATTACATTATTAAAAAGGCAAGTCTTGAGGATCTTGATGAAACAGCTGAATTGTTCAATCTTTATCGTGTTTTTTACAGACAGGAATCTGATGTTGAAAAGGGGAAGGCTTTTCTCAAAGAAAGGTTTTTAAACAGTGAATCCAATATTTTTCTAGCAGTAGCGGACGGAAAAGCCGTAGGATTCGTGCAGCTTTACAAATTATTTCACTATACCAAATTACAAAAACAATGGCTGCTAAGTGATCTGTTTGTTCATCCGGACTATAGAGGAAAAGGTCTTTCTGTAGCATTAATTGACCGAAGTAAACAATGGTGTGAAGAAACAGGAGCGTGTGGACTTATGCTTGAAACCGAAAAAACGAATGATATAGGAAACACATTGTACCCGCGCTGTGGGTTTGAATATGACGGACTGCATAATTACTACCACTGGTGGAAGTAGAATAAGGCTATTCAGTACTGATCATAGCGCAGCTTTTTCAGCTATTTTTACTTCTATAAGGACAAGTAGTATTAGTTCTACAGTTCTGAACGTTTAATTCTACAGGTATTTTCAGCCAGCAGAAGGGTATAATCCTATTTTTGTAAAGCTCTTACAGATCATGGGTAGGACAGTTGATCTGTAGAGCGTATGCAAAAAAATCTCTGCCTATTTTCTACTTTTTCCCCAAGGTTTTATGATTAGTACCACAAAACTGCTTTTTCCGGCGGAGATTTTTTGCTTTTGAATACAAAAAGAGAATGACGATCGTCATTCTCTTTTTGTATTCTTAAAATATATTTAAATATTATTGAGCCAGTTGAGTGTATGGAGTAAGCTTGTTGTCATCAGACATCGTCTGTCCCAGAAAGTCTCTTTTCTGATCCGCTTTCATTCTGCCTGCAGCATCATTCGCATTGAAATAAGCTTCACTTAGTTTTGTAGCGATATCAGCAGGTTTGAAATCGAATTTTGTATCTCCTTCAACTCCAAGATAACCGTTTTTTCTTGTAAGGTTGGTAATATAATTGTTGTAATTGATCATTGTTCCTCTCATCATATTGTTATGGTATTCCATACATTTCTTAGCTTTTTTAGATGAATTGTTCAGGATACAATTTTTCATGTTGTTTCTGTATAAAAACCATTCAGATTCTACAATACCATATTCTCTACCCAAAGCA
This sequence comes from Chryseobacterium sp. CP-77, assembly GCF_036362765.1. Classification (NCBI taxonomy): domain Bacteria; kingdom Pseudomonadati; phylum Bacteroidota; class Flavobacteriia; order Flavobacteriales; family Weeksellaceae; genus Chryseobacterium; species Chryseobacterium sp. CP-77. The sequence continues at coordinate 1,241,468 of NZ_CP143637.1, read as the reverse complement.
ATCTTTCCGTTATTCACAATATTATTATCGCCTTCTTTTGTAGCGATCGTCTGAAGATGTTGAATAACCAATGGAACGGTAGCTTCGATTTTTGATTTTGTATCTTTCAGTATGCTAAGATCGGCAGCAGGAGAACCCTTCTTTTGTGCTGTAGTAACATTAAAAATAAGCAGTAATAGTACAATCAGTAAATTATATCTTTTCATGAGAAATTTTTAAAGCACTAAAATAAATATAATTTCCCGGTTAAAACAAATTCATTTTAATTTTATTTAATAAAATTTAACAAGTTTTAAGAATTTACCTCTGAATTGCTTCTTTTTCTATCGATTAAGCAGGCTATATTTTCACTCTCTTAAAAATTTAATATATTTTAACTATTTTTATTCAATTGATTATCAGATGTTTAATGTTTTGCTGGTGTTTATCACTAAAAAAATAGTTGTTTGATTCGATTTTATTTCTACATTTGTATAACTAATTTCTTAGTGATATAGAGTCAAAAGGTTTATATCACGATAAATGATAAATGAACAGGATATGAAAATTCAGACTTTAACAAAAGCAGAAGAACAGGTAATGCAGTATTTATGGAAAATAGAAAAAGGATTTCTTAAGGATGTTCTTGATCTTTTTCCGGAACCCAAGCCCCATACCAATACGGTATCTACCATTTTAAAAGTGTTGAAAGACAAAGAATTTGTAGACTATCGTGTACATGGAAGACAGCATGAGTATTTTCCACTGGTTTCAAAAGAACAGTATTCCGGGAAAACCATGAAAAGCCTTGTAAAGAACTATTTCAAAGGCTCTTACAAAAGTGCCGTTTCATTTCTGGTAGAAAAAAATGAAATGACGGTAGAAGATCTTGAGATGCTATTGGACGAACTCAAAAATAAAGACTAAAACCTATGGAAGCAATACTTTTATACTTTGGAAAAATTATTTTATGTTCGGGTGTAACATTTTTGTATTATCAATTGTCTTTAAAGGACAAGACATTCCATCATTATAACAGATTTTATCTGCTGGCAGCAATTGTGATATCCCTGTTATTGCCACTCATCAGAGTAGATGATTTTACGATAGAGGTGAATAATGATATATATATGCTTCTTGACAAAATTCAGAATTTTAATTCAGAAAAAAATATAAACAATGGTAACCTTTATTTTAACATTATTTTTTCAGCTCTGGGACTGGTTTCTTTCTATTTTCTAGGAAGGCTGCTGTATGGGATTTTTAAAATCCAGCAGTTTAAAAATCAATTTCAGAAAGAAAGCTTTGACGGGATCAACTTTTACCGTACAGACCTTAATGAAGCTCCATTTTCCTATTTTAAAAACCTGTTCTGGAAGAATACAATTACCCTGCATTCTGATATCGGAAAACAGATTTTAAAGCATGAAATGGTACATATTGAGCAGAAACATTCCTTTGATAAGATCTTTATTGAGATTATTACTTCTGTGTTCTGGTTCAATCCGTTTTTTCATATCATCAAAAAAGAAATTAATCTCATCCACGAATACCTGGCGGATAAAAAAGCCGTACAGCAGTCGGACACCAAAGCATTTGCGCAGATGCTTTTAGCAAGCCACTTTTCCGGAACACAGTTGCCTGCTGCCAGTCCGTTTCTAAGTTCAAACCTTAAAAAAAGACTTAAAATGTTACAAAAACCAAAAACCAAGTTCGGATATGCGCGAAGAATTCTTGCATTGCCGGTTTTATTTACCGTAGCGTTTGCTTATCTAGTAAATGCGAAGAACAGAGAAATCGAAGAAACCAATCTTTCTATTAAAAAAGCAGTTTCAGAAATAAAAAAAGATACCATCAGACCTGAAAAATCGGTTCAGGGAAATATCCCGGAATTAAAAACCTTATCACCTGGTGAACACAAAAAATTGACTGATCTTGAAAAAAAGATAAAAGAAAAAGAGAAGGAACTGAAAGGATTGGATCCGGAAAGTGATGCCTTCAGTGATAAAATTGAAGAAATAAGTAATCTGGCATCAGAAATAGGAGAGATGGCGGCCAAAGTTGAAGTTGATAAATATTTCAATTCTGCTGAATGGAAAAATCAGATGAAGGAACTTGAAAATATGGACCCTCTTGATAAGAAAGAACTTCGCAAAATAAAAAGAGCAGCTAAAAAAGCGGGAAGAGAGGCTGCAAGAGCAGTGAAACACATCGTTCCGCCCACACCGCCTAATGCACCGGATGCACCTCTGGCGCCAATTGCTCCAGAAGCTCCACTAGCCCCAAAGGCTCCCAAAGTAGTTTACTTTAAGAATAATAACACTGTTTATTATAAGGATCTGAGTGCTAAAGAAAAAGAAGAAGTACGCAAAGCAATGGCAGAAGCCAGAGATGCGATGAAAGAAGCGGTAAAAGCCAGAGTGGAAGGTGAAACAGCAAGAGCTGAAGGAGACAGAATCAGAGTGAAGGCTGAAAGAATCAGAATTGATGGGGAAAAAATCCGAAAACAAGTTGAAAAAGCCCGTGCAGAAGCAGAGAAAAGATCTGTCAGCTTTAGAAACGGAGCATTTATTAAATTTGACGGTAAACCTGATGTAATTGTAATGAATGCTGATTTTATCAAAAAAGATGGCAACGGAAATATTGCCATGAATGGGGTGAAAAATTTCAGAATAAGCGGTAATGATGATGTACAATACAAGTATTATATTGACGGAAGGGAAGTTTCTAAGGATGATGTAAACTCATTGGATACAAGCAATATATCGAAAGTTAATGTCAATACTCAGAAAAAAGGAGATGTTAAGCAAGGGGAAATAAGAATCGAAACAAAGAAATAAAGTTCCATCAGGCTTTGTCAGTTTCAGATTGGCAAAGCCTTTTTTTAAACATACATTATGAAAAGTAAAATTCTATTTTTTTTATTTCTGGGTGTGCTTGTCAGTGCACAGGTCAACAGGTTTTTTTATGAATACAAATTTATTCCGGATTCCAATAACAAGGAAGATGTAAAGACAGAAATGATGTTGCTTGATATTGATAAAGAGGGATCAAGCTATTACAGCCGTGATAAATTTGTATCAGATTCTATTGGAAAGGCAGAACTTGAAAAACAGTTAAAAGCCGGAGGTGGAAATATCAGTGTTAACAGACGGGAAAAGCCCGGGCAGGTTTCTTATAAAGTTACCAAACAATATCCTGATTTCAAAACCTATCTTTTCAGAAGCATTTCCACAGATAAATATAAAATAAAAGAAGATCAGAAACCGGAATGGAAAATATTGGCCGAGAAACAAAAAATAGGAGCGTATCAGGCTCAGAAAGCCACTGCCAGCTTTGGAGGAAGGGAATGGATAGCCTGGTTTGCAACAGATCTTCCTTTTCAGGATGGGCCTTATGTCTTTTACGGTCTTCCCGGTCTTATCGTAAAGATTGAGGACACCACCGGATCTCATATCATGACGATGATAGGTAATAAAACGATTAATACTCCGGCTGCTGACTCGGAAATGCAGATGCCTGATCATGTAAAAGTGTTGGGAATAGGGGGAAAAGAGCTGGAAGTCACAAAAGATCAGTTTAAAAAAGTATGGAAGGCTTATATAAATGATCCAGCAAAGAATATGAGAGAAATGTTGATGAAAAATGGTGATGGCAATACCAAATTTAGTTTCAAGCTGAGAACAGGAGACGGTAAAGAAATCTCAGATCCCAATCAGGTACTTAGGGAAATAGAAAAAAATACTAAAGAAGCCCTTAAAAAAGATAACAATCCGATTGAACCGGATCTGGTAAATTAAAAATTATATTTTCTAATATCTGCAGGATGGCATACGTGTCATCCTATTTTTGTTTGACAAAAGAAGTCAAATAAAATGTGACAAATATCAATTCATGATGTTATAATATATTTTTTTATCTTTCAATAAGCAATAAGCAATAAGCAATAAGCAATAAGCAATAAGCAATAAGCAATAAACTTTATATCTTATGACAGAAAAGGAAAAATGTGCAGCCGGACTTTTATACAATGCCAACTACGATAAAGAATTAATAGAAGAACGCATTGCATGCAAAGATTTGTGTCAGGAATATAATGCTCTAAAAAATTCCGATTCCGAAAACCGATTCCGATTGCTTAAAAGCATTATCGGCAGTATCAAAGGGAATATTATCTGTATAGAGCCCAGTTTCTGGTGTGATTACGGATATAATATAACCGTAGGAGAGAATTTCTACGCCAATCACAATCTGGTCATTTTGGATTGTGCCAAAGTAGAGTTTGGTGATAATGTGTTTATCGGTCCCAACTGCAGTTTCTATACCGCAGGCCATCCTCTTGATGCAAAGCAAAGGAATGAAGGACTGGAATATGCACATCCCATCAAAGTAGGTGACAATGTTTGGCTGGGAGGAAACGTTGTTGTACTTCCGGGTGTTTCTATCGGAAATAATTCTGTGATTGGAGCTGGAAGTGTGGTAACGAAAGATATTCCTGAGAATGTAGTAGCCGTGGGAAATCCGTGTAAAATGGTGAAAAATATTCCCAAAGAATAATATGCAGAATCATTATAAAGTAAAATCCCGAAACAATGTTCCGGGATTTTTTATGTAATGTCTCGTCCTGAAAAAGGTTGACTAAAAAACCATAAAATTAGTCACCCTTATGAATCTAAAAAAAACATCGCCCCCTGTCCAAGAATACAGTGAGGCATTCAAACGGCAAGTTGTCTCTGAATATGAACGGGGATTATATACAAAATCCCAATTGCAAACTCGATACAATATTCGGGGTAATTCATGCATTTCTAGTTGGTTAATAAAATATGGTAACTTTACTTATGAAAAACAATTAAGTAAAGGCAGACCTATGAAAGATCCACAGAAACAAAAGATTAAAGAGCTTGAAGCTGCTTTATCCAAAAAGGAAGAAGAGCTCAAAGTGTTTAAGAAATTTATAGAAATCGCAGAGCGTGAGTTGAAGATTGAAATTATAAAAAAGTCTGGTTCCAATCAATCCAGGAAATAAGGCCGTATACAAATCTTTCACTGGAAGATATCTGCCGATTGTTTGGATACAGTAAACAAGCTTATTATAAAAGGAAGAAACAGCCTGATTCTATCAATAATCAAAAAAGGATTATAGAACTGGTATTATCAATTCGTAAAAAGATGCCTAAAATAGGGACTCGAAAACTTTATGTATTACTTAAAAATGATTTTTCAAAAGAGGATCTTCGTATAGGAAGAGATCGGCTGTTTCAACTTTTAAGATCGAATTATCTTTTAATTCCCAGAAGACACAGTTATTTTAAAACAACCAATTCCAGACATTGGATGAAGAAATACCCGAATATTATTAAAGAAAAGGAGTTGAAATGTTCAGAAAAAGTTTGGGTTGCAGATATTACCTATCTGAAGACCAAAGAGAAAAATTATTATCTTCATTTGATTACCGATGCCTATTCAAAGAAAATTGTAGGATATGAACTAAGTGATAATTTACAGACTGCCTCCACATTGAAAGCATTAAAACAAGCCCTAAAGAACAGGGTGTATAAACATTCTTTAATTCATCATTCAGACAGAGGATTGCAGTATTGTAGTAAAGAATATACTGAAACGTTAAGGAAAAATGATATTCTTATCAGTATGACCGAGAACTCGGATCCTTATGAGAATGCTGTAGCAGAGAGGGTAAACGGCATTCTAAAATATGAGTTTGGATTGATTGATACTTTTGAAAACTTTAAGAATCTCTCACAGCAGCTTGACCAATCAATTTATTATTATAATAATTTAAGACCTCATTTTTCCCTAAATTATAACATCCCCAGCCAAGTGCATATGAAAAATAACGTGAAATTAAAAACATACAAAAAACAAAATCAGAATAGGAAAATTCCTACTCTGATTTAAGTATATTTGAAATATTAAACTAGTCAACCTTTTTCAGGACTAGTCATAATAAGGATCAGTGATTATGCTAATTTCTGAGAATCTGCAACAAACTGAGCCAATCCGCTGTCTGTTAATGGGTGCTTCAATAAGCTCAGGATCGGAGGAAGTGGAGATGTGATAACATCAGCTCCGATCTTAGCACAGTCGATGATATGCATCGAGTGACGGATAGAAGCTGCAAGGATTTCAGTTTCGTACATATAGTTATCGAAAATCAATCTGATTTCCTGAATAAGGTTCAAGCCGTCTGTAGAAATATCATCCAATCTTCCTAAGAAAGGAGAAACATAAGTTGCTCCCGCTTTAGCTGCCAAAAGAGCCTGCCCCGGAGAGAAGATCAATGTACAGTTAGTTTTGATACCTTTATCGGAAAAATATTTTAAAGCTTTGATTCCATCTTTGATCATCGGAATTTTTACAACGATATTCGGGTGAATAGCAGCCAATTCGTCTCCTTCTTTAATCATTTCTTCATACGTTGTAGAAAGAACTTCCGCAGAAATATCTCCGTCTACAAGCTCGCAGATCGTTTTATAATGGTTTTTGATGGCTTCAGCTCCCTGAATACCTTCTTTTGCCATTAGGGAAGGGTTGGTTGTTACACCATCTAAAATTCCAAGGTCTCTTGCTTCCTTGATTTGCTCTAAATTAGCTGTGTCAATAAAAAATTTCATTTTGATAAATAGATTTATTGATACAAATATAGGGAATTAATTGGGTTATGAGGTATGAATTTTGAGTTACGGGGTTTTGGGCTTGCAGTGGTAGAGTGAGAGGGTTTGAGGGTAAACGGGTTTGGCTGTGGGAGTGTATGAAAGTAATGGTTTTGAAATAATAAAAAAAGAAATTCCCTAGATATTCGTCAAACTGTTATTTTTGCTTCTAGCTTCTAGCTTCTAGCTTCTAGCTTCTAGCTTCTAGCTTCCAGCCAGACCAACTTAAATTACCATCCATGAAAAACAATAGTTTCAGCGCCACTTTGGAAATCATAGGAATTAATCCTTTTGTATTTGTTCCGGAAGAAATATTGGACACGATTTTTGAAAAATCCGGAAGAAATAAGAGCCCAATCGCTGTAAAAGGAACGGTGAACGGGAAAGAATTCAAACAAAACCTCATGAAATATTTAGGTGAGTGGAGGCTTTACGTGAATCTGACTATGCTGAAAAATTCACCGAAAAGAATCGGGGAAATTATTGAAGTTGTTCTGGAATATGATGATTCCGACCGAAGTATACCTATTCATCCTCAATTAGAAAAGGCAATCAAAGAAAGTGCTTTAGCTGCGGAAAATTTTGAAAAGCTGATTCCTTCAAGAAAAAATGAGCTGGTAAGGTATATTAATAATTTAAAAACCGAAGCCAGTATTCAGAGAAATATTGAGAAAATCATCAGGCATCTACATGGTGAAACAGATTTTTTCGGAAAGATGATTGAGTAGGATCATAGCAAGACAAAAATTTCAAATAATTACCGGAAATCTGGAATTATAAAAGATTAACTCTGCAAAAAATATATTTTAAATTTAATGCAAAGATTAGCTTAAATTCTCTTATTCCTAAGTGTGCTAAGAAAGCAACAATGTTGCTGATGAAGCTTTATGGTATACATGCGCTTAGAAAGGATCAATGAAATTGATTCCATCCTTGGCTTCCTCAAAAATTTAACAGCATTTACTTGATCTTTGCGTTAAATTTAAATCATGATTTTTGATATTAAAACATATGTAAATAAACAAAAATGCCGGAAAAACTTCCGGCATTTTCTTTTTTACTAAGAATTTAATGCTTTGCTAAGCTTCACAGCATCCTGGTTGGTAGGATCATACTGTATCGATTTCGCAATATGTTCTTTTGCTTTATTGGGATCAGTTTTCTGTTCTGTAAAGGCAAGATAGAAATAAGCGTACGCCAGATTTTTCTTATTTTGCTCCACTTCTTCAGGTTTTACGGCTGCAATATACTTTTCGTAAGCAATTTTTGCGTTGGCATCATCTTTTGCAGACTGATAGGCATAAGCCTGGCTGTAATAAGCCGGAGCCCAGTCCGGTAATAAAACTGATACTTTTTTCCAGGTATCAATAGCATTGGGCCAGTCTGAAGCCTCCTGATAAGCATTAGCCAGTTTTGCTAATGATTCTGCATCCTTTGGATTGGCCGCAATCTGTTTTTTAAGATCTTCGATAGTTGGATTAGTTGTTTGACTTGTTGCTGCTGAAGTTTCAGGCTGAGTCGTTTGTGCATTTACAAGACTTACACTTCCTGCTAGTATTAAGCCTAAAAACAGGCTATTAATTTTACTCATTTTCATAATCTTATATTTTAAAGTCAAAATCTAAAATTCAATAATAATTCCACAAAACCGTAAATTTTAGAGGCTTTAAGTTTTTTTAGAAAATATTAACGGGATTGATGTTTTTTTTAATTTAATTTTTGATTCGTTGATCTTTGAGGCTATCTTTGTGATTCGTTTTTAATAATACTTATAAATTTCGTGGTATGAATATCATATTAGCTTCAACATCTACACTTTTTGGTGGAGAATATCTGGAATACTTAAGAGAAGAATTAATCCAACTTTATAACGGAATTGATGAAATTGTATTTATTCCTTTTGCAAGACCAGGCGGAATTTCCCATGATAATTATACTGCAAAAGCACGTTCTTTCTTTGAAACCATCGATATAAAAGTGAAAGGTCTTCACGAATTTGAAGATAAAAAGGAAGCCATTCATCAGGCAAAAGGTTTCTTTACAGGAGGCGGAAATACCTTTTTATTGGTTAAAACATTACACGAAGAAGGGCTGATGTCTGTCCTGAAAGAAAATGTATCAAAAGGAAAAGCCTATCTCGGATGCAGCGCAGGAAGCAATATCGGAGGCCAGAATATGAAGACAACGAACGATATGCCGATTGTATATCCGCCAAGTTTCGACTGTATGGGATTGGTGCCTTTCAATATTAATCCGCACTATCTTGATCCTAATCCCGACTTAAAACATAACGGAGAAACCAGAGAAACCCGTATTCAGGAGTTTCTTACCCAGAATGATATCAAAGTGGTTGGTCTAAGAGAAGGGAACTGGATCAGAAGAACCAATGATTCCATTACTGTGGAAGGAAGTGAGCTGACAAGGATTTTTGAAAAAGGAAAAGAGCCTTACGAAATAGAAGCAGGAAGCAGACTTTAATGAGCGAAAATGAAATTAATCTTTTCATAGAACGCAATCTCACTAATTTTTCAGTGAACAGTACCGGATGGAATGAACTGATCCGGAAATTGCTGTATGAATTTGCTTTGGCAGGCTGGAATATGGAACACCGTGTCTTTGGAAAGGAGAAGTTTGGCGAATTGAGATGCTATACCTATTCTGAGGATGAAACGCTTAATGACAAACTTAAAAAGATCAAAAGTAAATATTCGGAACTTTCTGTCAAGACCTGTGAAATCTGTGGAGAAGAAGGTAAAATGAGAGCAATAGGCTCCTGGCAGACCACATTGTGCCTGAACCATTTTCTGGAACAACAGCCTGTTATTGAAATTGATGACAAACAGAATGTCAAAAGAAGCAATGAGATTGTTCTGAATATTCAGAATATTGTTAAAGCCGAGGTAGAATATGATCTTAAGAGTTTATGGCTTTATACCCATCCTGAAGAGGGATTTTACTTTTCATGGCAGGAACCCAATTATTATCTGCTTTTGAGAAGCGTTCCCCTTTCTTTTTTTCCAGAAGAGAGCCGGAATGAAATCTCAGCAGTATTTCAGGACCTCCGGAATTGTGAAATATGCGGTTATAAAGCTGTGCACCAAAGAAATTGTCTGCGCTGTCATCATGAACCCTGGAATGATTCAGGATATTTTATTCAGGATTACGGGGAAAAATCAAACTATATAAAGGAATGCCAGATGGATATTTTTATAGATGAAGATGATTATGAGAAATATTTCAAACATGATCGTTCGTTTGAAAAATCTCCTGGCCATCAGATACTTTTCACCTCCGAAGAGCTCAGTGAGTATGAAAAGCTTTTATTTTAACTATATTTGATCAGAATTTAAATCAATAGAAAAAGGTCCGGATACTCTTTGTAAACTGTATTGGAGCCTTTGCATGCAGACCCAAATAACAATGTAATGAAAAAAACATTTGCAGTTCTCATACTCTCTGTACAGATGGTTGCTGCACAGAATATAGCCCAAAAATTAGATAAAGTAACAAAGGATCTTATGGATTCTTCAGGAGCAGTATCTTCCAGCTTATCTTTTTATGTTTCCGATGAAAACGGGAACTTTTTATATGAATATCAGGGAAATAAAGGTCTTTCTACTGCCTCTACACAAAAGATTTTCACAGCAGGAGCTGCACTGGAAACTTTAGGAAAAAACTATACTTTTACCACCACTTCAAGCTATTCCGGAAATATCTCCGGAGGAACGCTGAATGGAAACCTTTTCATCAACTCCAATGGCGACCCTACTTTGGGAAGCTGGAGATATGATGGCTATAAACCCGAAAATTTTAAAAAGAAACTGATTGATGCTATCAAAAATTCAGGGATAACAAAAATATCAGGAGATCTGATCATTGATGATTCTTATTTTGACCATCAAACGATTCCGGGAGGCTGGCCGTGGGATGACCTGGGGAATTACTATGGTGCGGGTGTATGGGGAATCAACTGGAAAGAGAACCAGTTTGATATCAATATTAATGGAACCGATTTTAAAAGCTTTTCTTATCCGCTGGAAGGTGTAAAGTGGCTGAATGACCTGAAAAAAGGAGGAAACTCGGATCAAAGCCTGATCTTTACCGCCCCTCATTCTGATGTCGCTTTGATTAATGGAATGCTTCCGGCTGGAAAAACAGTTACTGTTTCCGGTTCTGCTCCCAATCCGCCGCTGCAGCTGGCAGCAGAAGTAAAACAATGGCTGAAGGAGTCAGGAATTGAACTGTCTGGAAAAGCTGTAACGAATTCTCAGCTTGAAATAGAAGGAAAAAATCCTTTATCAGCCCCAAAAAATAATATTATCCTGACTTATCAATCTCCGACTCTTGATAAAATTGTGTACTGGTTTCTGAGAAAAAGTATCAATCTGTATGGAGAAACATTCATTAAAACGTTAGGAAAAGAGAAAAAAGGAAATTCAAGCTTCAAAAGCGGAGTTGCCTATCTGAAAGAATTCTGGAAATCAAAAGGGATCAATCCTAATATGATCAACTTTGCAGATGGAAGCGGGCTTTCCCCTCAGAATTATGTGTCCGCAAAAGCAGAAGTGCAGGCTCTTTTATATGCTAAAAAACAATCATGGTTTGAAACATACTACGATGGATTTCCGGTTCAGGATAATGGAATGAAAATGAAAAGCGGAACGATGAGAGATACCAAATCATTTGCCGGATACCACACCGCAAAAGATGGGAAAAAATATGTATTTTCGATTATCATCAACAACTATCAGGGAAGCGGAAATACTGAGCTGCAGAAAATCCTGAATGTTTTAAAATAAAATACTTTGAGAAAATCCATCCTCACCAGACTGAATAACTGGATTATTTTTGTTGTGATGACTACTTTGGTGATCGCCATTGTAGTGGCTTCAACATCGCTTATTAATTTTCTCAGAAAAGAGGAGATCAAAAGGATCAGTCTTCTTTCCAAAGCGATAAGAATACAACAGGAGGTTAAAACTCCGGATACTGATGTGCTGGATCTGCTGCCGGATATTCTGAACATTAACAATACCATTCCGTTCATTGTAACAGATAAATATAAAAACCCGATTCTTGACCTCGGATACTACAGAAATATTCCTGAAAGTACGATTAAAAGTCCTGAAAAACTGCAGGATCTGATCCGCAATATGGAAAAAAATTATGATCCTATTGAGATCAAAGTGCCGGATGGAAATAATCAGTTTGTCTATTATGACAACTCGCGTCTTCTTAATAATCTCCGGTATTCTCCCTATATTTTAGGGCTGTTTATTCTGCTGTATTTTGGTTTTTCTTTCTGGTTTTTCAAGACCATTAAAAAGACGGATGAAGGATATCTTTGGGCGGGTCTGGCTAAAGAAACCGCGCATCAGATCGGAACTCCTTTATCATCCATGATCGGGTGGATGGAAATTATGAAGCTTGATAATCCGGATTCGGAAGGAGTACATGAAATAGAAAAAGATATTGAAAGACTCAGAACGATCTCAGAGCGATTCTCAAAAATAGGTTCTGTCCCCGAACTGAATGACAGAAATTTTAATGAAACCATTCAGGAGAATTATGACTATTTGAAAACAAGGATCTCCAGAAAGATCAATTTTACGCTTAATCTTCCTACGTATACCGTTCTGGTTCCTCACAACAAAATTCTGATGAGCTGGGTGATCGAAAATCTGGTAAAAAATGCCGTAGATGCTATGAAAGGAGAAGGGGCTATCACCATGTCTGTTTTTGAAAGAAATAAAAATATTCTCATTGAGGTAAAAGACAACGGAAGCGGAATGACCAAACAGCAGGCACGAAATGCTTTTAATCCTGGTTATTCTACCAAGAAAAGAGGCTGGGGACTAGGATTGTCATTAGCAAGAAGGGTAATTCATGAATACCACAACGGAGATATCAAAATATCTCAGACTGAAGTAGGAAAGGGAAGTACTTTCAGGATTACAATCAGAAAAGAGGATTGATTCTTAGTGAAATTAAGGTAAATAAGAAACCTAACAGGTTTTGAAAACCTGTTAGGTTTGCATCAAGTAATCTTAGGCTTGTTTAGAAAGCTCAACTTTGAGAAAATAAAAAGCGGGGAAATTTTCCCCGCTTTTCTCTTTATTTTTTACCTGTAAGCCACTGATTCTGAAGTTTCAGTTCTTCCGGTGTTGGATTCGCTTTGAAAGAAAGTGTTTCCATGGTCATTTTATCCAGAATTGCTTTTCCTTTCAATGTCATTTTCTCTTTTTTGCCGGCATTGTCTCTTAGAATGGTTACCGTAACTTCCTGTCCGTCCTTGATCGTTCTGGTATATCCGATAAAATCCTGTACCTTTTTGATATCTACCGTTCTTCCATCTAAAGCAAGCACCTGGTCTGTGATTTTAAATCCGATACTTTTTGCAAATGGAGACAGTGCAGAATGTTCATCAAAAGCAAAGGCATTGGTCTTTTCATCAAAACCTGTCTGGTTCGGATCTTTGATAAACCAGAACAAAGGCTGGCTTTCCTGTTTTTTAATATCCACCCCTACCATGCTCAGATATTGTGCATAAGGTGTTGGCTGGTTTCCTGCGATATATTTGTTGTAGAATTCTTTTACCTGAGGATATCCGGTAATTGTTACCAGTTCGTCAATCAGTTTATCATCTTTGAAAGGTTTGTTTTCACCAAATCTCTGAGACAGTTTTCTGATCATATCACGATATCCCATTTCTCCGTTGGACAATTTTCTAAGCTCGATGTCTAAACACATGGCTAAAAGAGCTCCTTTCTCATAGACGTTTCTGTACTGATCTTTATAAGGCTCTACCAATACATTTTTACTCATTACTGTAAATGGCATTGTATCGTCATAGCTCTTGGAATTGGCAATTTTCTCTCCCATTCTCTGAAGGAACTGATCTTTACTGATCAGGCCTTCCTGGATCTGGAATAAGTTGGCAAAATATTCCGTTCCGCCTTCGTACATCCATAAGTGCTGAGACATTTTCGGATCTGCATAATCGAAATAATGAATTTCTTCGGAATGGGTTTTCAGAGGGTTTACGGTATGGAAAAACTCGTGGGAAACCACATCTGTAATGGTATTGTCAATAGCATCTTTCGGCATTGCTTCAGGCAGTACTACACTTGTAGATTCGTGGTGTTCCAATGCTCCGAAACCTTTAATGCTAGGTCCGTCACCACCGGAAAGATAAAGCATGATAGCATACTTTTTATTCGTGTTCATATCGCCCAGGAATTTCTTTTGGGCAACCACCATTTTTTCAAGATTTTCTTTGAAATCGGCTGCTTTATATTTTCCTGTGGGAGAATAAACGCCCAGTACGAGATCCATTCCTCCGGCATTAAAGGTAATGTAATCCGGTTTGGTGTACATCAATGGAGAGTCTGTCACTTTAGCATAGTTGGCAAGAGTAAAGGTATCTGTATTCTCAGATTTATCCTGATCTACCAGTGCTGTGGTTCCGTAGAAATCAGTTGGTTTCTGAATGACAAGCTGATAAGGAACATCCTGCATGTTATCGATATATCCGATAAATCCGTGGGTATTGATCATATATACTTTTCCGGCTTCAATATCAGTTCCTGAAGGAGAAAATACGGCTTTATGCTTTGAGGTATCCAATTCATCATCAAAACTGTCATTCACAAGATAAGAGATTTTGGAAAGACCCTGAGCATTTTTCAATGAATAGGTATTGTCATTTACTTTAGTATAAGTAAGCTCTTTTCCTTTATTATCGTAAAATTTGATTCCTTCGATGAATCTTCCATAGTCGTCTACAGAATAAGTGCCCGGAACTGTTTTAGGGAAATGAAATTTGATGTCACCGGATTTCATTTTTGGGAACTCCATGGTAACGGCTACTTTATCATCTTTTACATTGACAAGGTCAATAGTGGTTTTTATAGACTGCGCATTTGCTAAAAAAGCAGCAAAAATACCAAGGCTAAGTACTGTTTTTCTCATTAGGTTTAAAATTAATAGTTAAATAGTTGCTTTTTTTCTGAATTTGTTACGAGAAAAAGTATTAAACTTTTCTTAAAATTTTAAGATCAAAAAAATGAAAGGCAAATCTGCTGTTTGCAAATCTGCCTTTTTCTTTATTTAATATTTTTATAATTAATATAATAGTTAGGGTCAAGCTCAACAGGAGAGCTCTTTTTAAGCTTTACAGTCTGCCATTCTTCCGTTGGATTTATGGTCTGGTCACCATTGATGATTATCGGCAGTTTAATGTTTTTTACCACATCGGTATACCGGAACTTTAAAGCATCACCATCCTGAGCATACTCAAGGGTTGGAATTTTTATTGTTCTCAGGTACTGATCAAACACTGTTGAAAAATCGATTCCCGATTTTGAGGAGATATAATTTTCTACCTGTTGTGTGGTAACCGTCTGATGATAAAAATCTTTATTCAAACCTCTTAAAATCTGTCTGAATTTTTCATCATTATGGATGACCTGTCTTATCGTGTGAAGCATATTGGCCCCTTTCGGGTACATATCTCCGCTGCCTTCATTTCTTACACCATAACGGCCGATGATAGGAATGTCATTATCTATCAATTTCCTGATTCCCTGAACATAAATGTCAGCAGATTTTTTGTCCATATATTTTTCGGTGAAAAGAGTCTCGGAATAATTGGTGAAACTTTCATGGATCCACATATCAGCCTGGTCTTTTGCTGTGATATTATTGGCGAACCATTCGTGGCCGCTTTCATGAATAATAATGAAATCCCATTTCAGTCCCACTCCTGTCCCGGAAAGATCTCTGCCCAAATAGCCGTTCTGATATTTGTTTCCGTAGGCTACATTACTCTGATGTTCCATGCCAAGGTGAGGAGATTCTACAAGTTTGTATGAATCCTCATAAAACGGATATGGGCCAAACCAGTATTCAAATGCGGAAAGCATAGGCTTCACCTGCTGAAACTGTTTTTTTGCCTTATCCAGATTATAGTCAATTACCCAGTAATCCAGATCCAGTTTTCCTTTTTCGCCTTCAAATACATCTTTAAAATTTACATATTTTCCTATACTCGGGATAATGGAGTAGGCATTGATAGGATTTTTAACCTCCCAGGTATAAGTAGTTTTATTTCCGGCTGTCTTTTTATCAGTGAGTCTGCCGTTACCTACACCTACCAGATCATTAGGAGTTATAATTTTCATGATGATTCCGTTGTCAGGTTCATCACTCCAGATATCTTTGGTAGGAAGCCATATGGAAGCTCCTATGCCTTCGTCTGCAGCAGTCATCCATGGATTTCCTTTCTCATCTTTAGTGAAAACCCATCCGCCATCCCAGGGCGCATTTTTAGCAATGGTTGGGTTTCCGGAATAGATGACGTTAATCGTATATTTTTCGCCTTTTTTGAATTTTTTATTCGCTGTAATGAAAATAAAGTCTCCATCCTGTCTGTAATTCGCGATAGGAAAGCTTCCTTCCACTTTTTCAGCTTTCATAGGCTGCTGAAGGTCAATCTGAAATACAGGATTGGTAATATCTTTTGTAATCTCAAAACTGATTTTATTATTTCCTTTGATACTTTTCTGCTCAAAATCCGGTTCTACGGAAAGGTCATATTTTTTGACATCCCAAAAATTTCTGAACTCGGTATTGGATCCCTTTAAAGTATCCTGTTTGGTGAAAGTCTTATCTTTTTCAAAGAACTGTCCGAAAACCAGTCCTGATGCAAATAAGAGTGTGTATGACAATTTTTTCATGTAAACTGTTATTAAATCTTTTCAAAAGTATAAAATTAAATTAATAGCCCGATGCCGGAAATCAAATTAAATACAGATTTTAGGAAGGCATAAAAAAAGCCCGGTCATTGCCGGGCTGTAAAAACGGGTTAGGTTTTATTTTTTGATGAATTTCAGATTTGAAGTTGTTCCTTTGTCTTCAATTGAAATAATATAAGTTCCTGTCGTTAATTTTGAAACAGAGATTTTATTATCATTAATAGGTCCGTTCATAACTTTCTGACCCGCCATATTCGTAATGATAAACTGAGCTTTAGATGAGATTTCAGTTACATTCAATACATCACTTGCCGGGTTAGGGTAGATCTGAATTGGACTCTTATCCTTCACTGTCTCACTGGTGGAAAGCTGCTGCTGGATCAATACCGGATAATCTTCAACCTCACCATACTGCTGGTTGCTGCATCCGCTGCTTGGCTGGCTTTCATATCCTAATACAACTCTCATAATAACGTTGCCACCCGTATAAGCATCAGCAGGTACGGAGAATGTTCCGGAAACCGGTGTTGCTATGCTTGGTGCGCTGGTGTAGATTACTTCAGAAGAAGAGAATACTCCGTCTTTGTTGAAATCGATCCAGGCGGTTACTCCATCGTTATACTGTGAGCTCGTCCACGCCTTGGTGATGCTTATATTATTCCCTGAAGATCCGGACATAAGGGTAATCAGTTTCGATGGATCAGTAGTGTAGTCTGTGTAAGGAGTGTTGCTGCTGGTGTTTGAAACGGGGCTCATTCCTGCGCCGGTTACCGTAACATTGGAAATATACTCGTCAGCGGCATTGGTTCCGGTGATTGAACATTTAGCAAAAGATAATGTGGTAAAATTCGTTGAAGCTGAATAAGAACCAACCGAAGCACTACAAACATTGGCTACCTGTACTTCATATTGAGTAGCTTCTGTAAGCCCTGAAATATTATAAGAATTTGTTGAAACAGGAACAGTAGTCCATGTGGCTGTCCCCACTTTTCTGTATTGTACAGAATACGTTGCTCCAATTAACGCTGTCCAGTTTACAGATGCAGATGTTCTGGTAATACCACTTACCGTAACTCCTGCAGGAGCAGATGTTGTACAGGCGCCGGCTGATGCGGAAACAGTGGCATTCCCAATGGCATAGAATACATTGTCAATGGCACTTACTCTTATTTTTACACCTGTACCTGTAGCCAGAGAAGAGAATGAAAACGGTTCAGATCCGTCATTGGCAGTAGATGGGCTGATAACTGTCCATGTCGTTCCATTATCTGTAGTATAATCTATTTTAACATTCTGAACATTGTATGGAGCATTATTAGTGTTTACGACATCCCAGGTAACAGCTCCCGGTGTATTATTGTAAACGGTGGTTGAAGTCACTTTGAAAGGACCTTCATTTCCTATGTCCACCTTCATCAGGCTGCTCTGTGTCTGCTGCTGTGCAACATCCGGATTGTTATCTCTCACCGTTACCTTGAAATTCATCGTTCTTGGGATATTGGATACCGTTTCCCAGTCTGTAGGGCTGGTAAGAGTACCATTAAGAACATTGGTGAATTTAGGGAAATAACGGGTAGGGGAAGTGGTAGGCATCAGAGATCTGAAATTCGCACCATTATTTCTGGTTGCACTTACCGGACCAAAAGCAGATGTAGCCAGATCATACTGTTCCCAGGTATAGGTCATCGGATCATTTTGTGTATCTGTTGCAGAAGCTGTTAACACAAAAGCTGTTCCCTTAGGGATCATTTTATTAGCCATTGGCTGAATAGAAGGTGGTGTATTTGCCACATTCGTAATAATTCCACAGTCCTGAGCATTAACGTAGGCTCCTACTTCTTCAATGTTTTTGGTATGGAAATAAGCATCAGAATGCATCTGAACATTATAGTTGGTAATACCGGCATATCCCATAATAGAAGATCCTGATCCCGGTTCCATGTGGGCTCCGTGCAAAGCAATAGACATGGTGTGTGCAGCACCGAACTGGTGGCCAATCTCATGCGCTACAAAATCGATATCATAATTATCTCCAAAAGGCTGATCCGGAGTAGAAGGAGAAGTTATTCCTGCTCCTTTAGAAGTAGCATCATTGTTGTTTGCAGGGTTTCTGCAGACATTTCCTACATCTCCGGCACTTCCGCCGCCACCTCTGTGGCCAAAGAAATGTCCTATATCATAGGCTGCGTTACCTACACCAGCGGTATTGGTAAGAGTTTGCTGAAGCTGAAGGTTCCATGCTGCGGGAGCACTATAGGTACCATTTGTATTGGTTATTACATCCGAATAAGGATCCGTAGCGGGATTGGGAAATATGAGCTGTGGAAGATCCTGCACAATCATATGGATTCCGAAGTCTTTTTCAAAAACACCATTTACACGGTTCATTGTAGCGTTAATACGGGCTGCTGCTGCAGGAACACTTCCGGCAAGTTGCGTGTATTCACCGTTTACGGAGATCGCAATTCTGTAGGTTCTGTATTTTTGCTCGTTACTTTTATTAGCGCTCCCTAAACCCTTTAAAACGTTTTTTGTTTTAAGCAGCTTATTCATTTCTTTCTTTGCCTTCTCAGGCTCAGCAGTTCTGCATTCGAAAGGGTCTTCATGGGATTTGTTGGATTTGAAAAAGACTCCGTATACATCCTTTTCTTTATTAATAGGTTCTATGAATTCGTATTTTCCTGAATCAGTATCGAATGTCATAGATTGGAAATCATTAGGTGCTGTACTGAACCGGATTTGTTTATGTGGATTATCTAACCCGATACCGGCATATGCTCCCAATTCGTATCGGTCTGCCATAGATTTTTCAACTACGGGTGAACTGTAAACCGAAAACCTTTCAATTCTTCCATCTGCTGTAGGGATAGAAACGATTACAGCGTTTCCACCTTTTCCTGCTTCAGGAGCATCCTTTAGTTGATTTCTTAATGCAGAAAGGTCAAATTTGTAGGCATATTCTACCTTTACTTCCTTTCTTATCGGGGTAATTTTTTCCGAGACAGGTTCCCAGCGTTGTGCCTGCAAACCGCCCAGACTTAAAGCCAGTGCACAGACGAAAATAATTTTCTTTTTCATATTTTTATTGATTGTTGTTAAAGTTTTTAAAGATAGCGTATTTTTTTAAAAGAAATGTTGATATAACTGTGTTAATTATTCCAAACTTTATATTGTTGGTTGAATTTTATTGTTGTTTTTAATTAAATTAAGAATAAATCTAATTAAGATTAATATTTTTATCTAAAATAAGCGCTACTATTCAACTGAATAGTAGCGCTTATGCTTTTATGAGTAAAAAACACTGTTTATTTCTGTACTGCAGGAAGATTTGCGTTGTTTTTCTGTACTTTTTTATAAGTGAACGTACACATCATGATGCTGAATTCATATAAAATCAACAGCGGGAATGCAGCCATCAGCATACTTAAAACGTCTGCCGGAGTAATGATTGCAGCTACTACCATAATTAAAACAATAGCGTGGCGACGGTAAGTTTTCATGAACGTAGGCGTAAGAATTCCGATGCTGGTAAGGAAATAGATCAGAATCGGGAAAAGGAAAATAACACCCATACCCAAAACCACCTGTAAAAATAATGTGGTATAATCACTTAAATCATAAAGGGGAACAATAATATCTGAGATTTTAAAAATAACCCCGAAATTGACTGCAAACGGAAGGATTAAAAAATAACCGCATAAAACTCCGGTCATAAAAAGCATCCATACCGCATTAATAATATAAATAGAATTTTTTTTCTCTCTCGGATGTAAAGCCGGACTGATAAAACGCCACAGTTCCCATACAATATAAGGAAATGCCGCTACCATCCCGCCAAAAATTGAAACAGCCATCATGACATTAAACTGCTGATACAATCTTTGTACGCGAACAGGAAAGTCCTTTGGAAGATGAATACTGTCTTCACCTAAAATCATTCTTGAAAAATGATTAACAAGTCTGAAGGTAGGGAAATCATTTCTGGTAGGCCCAAAAAAGATATGGTCCATAATCCAGTTGATGTTAAAGCCTACCACAAAAGCGGCAACTATGATAGCAATAATCGATCGGATCAGGTGCCCTCTTAATTCTCCTATATGCCCAAGAAAGGACATGTCTTTACCTTCACTCACAGAATAAAATTTTAAAGCGCAAATTTATAAAAAAAATGACAGAAGCAAGAGTCTGTGAATGATTAGTTAGATTTTACTTGTAATCTGCAAAATCATCCCTCAGTTTAACATCTGCTCTGATTTATAAGTTCTAATTAATCCCTTCGTCTAACAGTTTATGCAGATCGATAATTCCGAAATACTTCCCGTTTTCTGTAACAACAAGCTGACCAATGTTATTTTCTTTCAGAATTTTCATGGCTTCTTTGGCCAAAGCACCTTTTTCAATTGTTCTCGGACGGGCAGACATGATATCTTTAGCTGACACCTTACCAATATCTTCTCCTTTCATCAGCATTCTTCTTAAATCTCCGTCTGTAATAACGCCAATAATCTGGTCTCCATTCGTTACCACCGTGATTCCGTGGCTTGAAGCACTGATGGAAATAATGACATCTCTTATTGAAGAATCTTCCGTAACCTGAGGCTTTTGGGAAGAAAGGAACTGTTCTACTTTTGATGTCAGGTTTTTTCCTAAACTTCCTCCCGGGTGGAATTTGGCAAAATCATTCGCTTTGAAATCATTCAGTTCCATTAAAGCAACAGCCAGCGCATCGCCCAATGCCATTTGTATTGTAGTAGAGCTGGTGGGAGCCAGCTTATTCGGGCAGGCTTCGATATCAACATGAGTATCCAGAATAACTTCGGAAAATTCTGCCAGTTTACTGGATCTGTTTCCGGTCATTCCAATTAAAGAAGAAGAGTAATCTTTTAAATAAGGAACCAGATTGGCAATTTCCGGAGAATTTCCTGAATTCGAGATACACAAAACCACGTCCTGTTTCTGAATAACTCCAAGATCACCATGAATCGCTTCCGAAGCATGTAAAAACTGTGAAGGCGTACCTGTTGAGTTTAATGTAGCAACAATTTTGTTACCCACATGTGCCGATTTTCCGATTCCTACAACAATGAGCTTCCCTTTTGCTGAATGAATGATCTCTACTGCACGGGCAAATTCGTCATCAATTCTGTTTTTTAATTTTTCAAGTTCAGAAATTTCTATTTCTAAAGTGCTTTTTGCAATTGATATAATGTTGGTTCTATCCATTTTACGATGATAAGGTATACAAAAAAGTTCCTAAAAAATGTTATATTTTAAAAAGAATATTTAATATAAATTTTATTTTTTATAAATTCGTTCGCTTTTATTTTAAGCAGAATTTTTATAACTTTGGGTGAGATGCAAATTTAGCAATAGAAAATTAGATGAGCGCAAAAAAAGCCAATTTATCAGGCGAATTGAAAAAGTATTTTGGGTTTTCTACATTTAAGGGCCAGCAGGAACAGATTATAGATAACCTATTGAATGGGAAGGATATATTTGTTTTAATGCCTACAGGTGGCGGAAAATCATTATGTTACCAGCTTCCGGCTCTTATTTCGGAAGGAACGGCAATAGTAGTTTCGCCCCTGATAGCGTTGATGAAAAATCAGGTAGATGCCGTGAACGGCCTTTCATCTGATGATGGGGTAGCACATGTACTGAATTCATCATTAAACAAAACGCAGACCAAACAGGTTTTTGACGATATCAAAAGCGGCAAAACCAAGCTTCTGTATGTAGCTCCTGAATCATTAATTAAAGATGATTACCTGGATTTTTTGAAAGAAGTGAAAATTTCTTTCTTTGCTATCGACGAGGCTCACTGTATTTCAGAGTGGGGACATGATTTCAGACCGGAATACAGAAATCTGAAACAGATTATAGACAAAATCGCCAATGTACCGGTGATTGCTTTAACGGCTACTGCTACTCCTAAGGTTCAGGATGATATCCAGAAAACTTTAGGAATGACCAATGCATTGGTGTTTAAAGAAAGCTTTAACCGTCCTAATCTCTATTACGAAGTATGTCCTAAAATCAATGTAGATAAGGAAATCGTAAAATTTATCAATCAGCATAAAGGAAAATCAGGAATTGTATACTGCCTGAGCCGTAGAAAAGTGGAAGAATTTGCCCAGCTTCTGCAGGTGAACGGAATCAACGCTCTGCCTTATCATGCCGGTCTTGACCAAAAAGTGAGAGTAGCGAATCAGGATAAATTCCTGATGGAAGAGGTAGATGTTATTGTAGCCACCATTGCCTTCGGGATGGGAATTGATAAACCGGATGTACGTTTTGTGATCCATTACGACTTCCCGAAATCACTGGAAAGTTATTACCAGGAAACAGGAAGAGCTGGAAGAGACGGAGGAGAAGGCCACTGCCTGGCATTCTATGATCCGAAGGATATCGAAAAACTGGAAAAATTCCTGGCTCAGAAGCCTGTTTCAGAAAGAGAAATCGGATTACAGCTTCTGAATGAAGTGGTAGGCTATGCCGAAACTTCCATGAGCAGAAGACAATATATCCTGTACTATTTTGGAGAAAGTTTCGATCCTGTGAACGGAGACGGAGCAAAGATGTGTGACAACTCATCCAATCCACCAAAATTGAAAGATGCTACTGCCGATTTAAAAAAGGCGTTGGAGCTTATTAGAGACACAGGCGAAAAGTTCAAATCAAAAGATCTGATATCCGTCATTGTAGGAAAAGAAAATGCGGTGACGAAATCCTATAAGCTTGAACAAAGTTCTCACTTTGGCTTTGGAAAGGATGAAAAAGATAACTACTGGAAAACAATTTTAAGACAGGCGACTGTTCAGAATTTTTTACAGAAAGATATTGAAACCTATGGGGTTTTAAAAATTACAGAGAAAGGGAAAAGTGTTCTGAATGGCAAATCTAAAGATACTTTTTTAATTGCTGAAGACAGAGAATTTGATCTTACCCAGGCGAAAGCTGAGAGTGATCAGGTACAGCAGCAGGCCGGAGGTGGTCTGGATCAGAATCTTTTTAACCTGTTGAAAGAATTAAGAAAGAAAGTAGCCAAAAAACATGGAATTCCACCATACACCGTATTTATGGACCCAAGTTTGGAGGATATGACGGTTCAGTATCCGATTACAGTAGATGAGATCACCAAAATCTATGGTGTAGGAGAAGGAAAAGCCAAAAAATACGGTAAAGAATTCGCAGACTACATCAAAACATACGTAGAAGATAACAATATCGAACGTACTCAGGATATGGTATTGAAGCAGGTGGCCAATAAATCCAGCCATAAAGTTTTCATTATCCAGAGCACTGATAAAAAGATTGATCTTGAAGATATAGCAAGAGCTAAGAACCTTTCTATGGATGAACTCCTGAAAGAGATGGAAAGGATCGTTTACCAGGGAACCAAACTCAATATCGATTATTATATTGAAGACAACTTTGATGAAGACATTGTAGACGGATTCATGGAATTCATGAACGAATCTGAAAGCGACAGCATGAAAGTTTTGCTGGACGAATTCGGGGATGAGCTGTCTGATGAAGAAGTGCGAATGTTGAGAATTAAATTCATCAGTGACGTAGCGAACTAAAATGATTCTAAACAATAACGAAATAATTTTAAAAGAAATTCTTCCTAAGAAGAGTTTCTTTTTTAATATGACAGAAAAGTTGAGGATAGCTTTTTCTATATTCTACCTTGCAATAGGTATGTTTTTCATTACAAGTAGTTTAAATTCCAGCTTTTGGCTTTTTTCAATAATAGGATTTGGTGTTTTTTGTAATGCTTTATATGTTGCTTTTTTCAGATGGATTGTAAAGTATTGGAGACTGAAAAACAATTATTATGTCATTACAAATCAAAGAATAGCTATTGTTGAAAAGGCAAATGGGAAGATTGTAAAGTATAAGGAATTGAATGAAATAAAGGAAGTAAATGCCGAAATGAATACTAAACATTTTGGTAATATTATTTTTGGTGAACCTGAGACTTTTTTGGGTAAAGATGATGAGAGTTTTTCTTTTTTTAAAAGAAGAGGTGTTAATTTTACTGAAGATAAATATGCCTTTCTAAGTGTTGAAAATATTAACGAAATTATTCCTTTATTTAACGAAATGGGATTAAAGGTTAACAAAACTTTTTACTAACTTTACATTGATGAAAAAAATATCTGTCATATTTATTCTGCCGGACTTAGAAACCGGGGGTGCAGAAAGGATTGTTACCACAATAGCGAATCATCTTTCCAGAGATCGGTTCGAGCCTAAGATTTTGCTGTTACGTAAACAAGGCGGATATTTGAATTTTCTGAAAAAAGATGTTGAAATTATCGATATCAATACTGAAAGAATAAGACATTCATTAAGACCTATTTTAGGAGAGATCTACAGAAGAAAACCGGATATAGTCTTTTCAGGTTTTGGTGAGGTAAATGCTTATTTATCCCTGTTTATAAAACTGTTTCCAAGAACGAAATTTATTGCGAGGGAAACTAATGTTGTCACCCAGCATGTAACCCGCAAAGAGATTAAGTTTTTCTATAATTTTTACAACAACTATCAGAAAATCATTGCTCAAAGCGATGATATGATGAAAGATCTTGTCGATAATTTTAATATTAAAAAGAAAAAAATTGTCAAGATCAATAATCCTGTAGACTTTGATTTCATTGAAGATAAAATGGCCTTGTCTTTAAAACCCGAATGCTTCAAATACAATTATAAAAATGTAGTGGCCATTGGGAATCTGTCTTCCAGAAAAGGGTTTGATAACCTGCTGAAGGTTTTTTCAAGACTGAAGAATGAAAATATTATGCTTCATATTCTGGGTGATGGAAAAGACAAAGATCTTCTGCTTCAGACAAAGGAACTTTTAGGATTAAAAAAGGTGATTTTCCATGGCAGACAGGAAAATCCCTACCAGTATCTTAAATATGCGGACTTATTTGTGCTTTCTTCACGATACGAAGGGTTCCCCAACGTTCTTCTGGAAGCTGGTGCCTGCGGAACTTATTCCCTAGCCAATAACTGTCCCGGTGGAATCAACGAGATTATCCAGCATAATATAAACGGAGAGATTGCAGATATTGAGAATCATGACAGGTTTGCCCAGGAGATTGTAAGGATACTTCAGGGCAATTATAATCGGGATGCTGTAAAAAATTCCATTAAATCAAGGTTCTCAAAAAATATTATTCTGGATAAATATGAAAAGGTCTTATTGGATCTGATCAAACCCTGATGACTCCATTTGCTTTATAGACTGTTAATTTCTTACTTTTGGGGCTGTCAATTTTATCTGAAAACCCATTTTATTCATGAATAAAATCCAAAAATTAGGATGTGCCTGTGAGAAACCTGATTTCCATTATACGGAGTTCAGGAGTTCAGAATTAGGGACCGATCATACCAACGGAAGATATGGAGAAGTGTCTATCCAACAGTGCAAATTGTGCCAGAGAATCTGGATTCATTATTTTGTGGAATATGAGCATTATTCCAAATCAGGAAGATGGTACAAAGGCATTGTTTCGAAAAAAGACCGCCCTCACATTACTCCTGAAAACGCTGTGGAATATCTGGAAAGCCTTGAATGGTATGTCTATGGAGGCTCATTTTTTGAAAGTACGGGAACCATTGGACAAGGAAGTCTGAGGTTGGATTAGCAGCTCTTTAACAAAATATGTAGAAAAAAATAGAAATTTACTTTACCAATTAACCATATTTAACCATGAATGACGAATTAAAAAGAGAAATATTTAATAAATATAATAGCTATGTAGCCGAAAATTATAGTGAAAAATATATTTATCGGTTAATTCTTCAGGAAGGCTACAACCAACAAGTTGTAGATGAAGTAATGAAAGGTATCCATACTGATAAGCAGGAGATGTTAAAGAAAAAAAATAAATATCGTTCTGTTATCAGTATCATGTTATATATAGCAGGAATCATAGTTATTTTTTCAGGGATAATAATGATGGTTTTGGGAGGGATTAAAATGGGAATGATTCTAATTTTTTTGGCGGTGATTATCTGGATAAAAGCCAATAGATAAAAGTTATTTTTTAAAATATGAAATTCAATAAAATTGATAAAACTCACTTTGGTGCTTGGTAATTTATATGTAAATTTGTGAGAATTAAGATAGATAATAATAAACAAATTCATACAATAACATGAGTCAATTCGATGTTACCGTAATAGGTTCCGGTCCCGGTGGTTATGTTGCTGCAATCCGTGCAGCACAGTTAGGTTTCAAAACAGCAATTATTGAAAAATATTCAACTTTAGGCGGAACTTGTCTTAACGTTGGATGTATTCCGTCAAAAGCACTTCTTGACAGCTCTGAGCATTTCGAAAATGCAAAACATAATTTTGCAGGTCACGGAATCATCATCAACGAGCCGCAAGCGGATATTGCCAGAATGATCGAACGTAAAAACGAAGTGATCAAGCAGAATACTGACGGAATCAGCTACCTGATGAACAAAAATCAGATTACTGTTTTTGAAGGAGTAGGAAGCTTCGAATCTGCTACTCAGATTAAAGTGACTAAAAACGACGGTTCTTCAGAAACGATCGAGTCTAAATATACCATTATTGCAACAGGTTCTAAACCATCTACACTGCCTTTCATCTCTTTAGACAAAGAAAGAGTGATTACTTCTACGGAAGCTTTAAACCTTAAAGAAATTCCTAAGCATTTAGTTGTAATCGGAGGTGGAGTTATTGGTCTTGAACTAGGTTCTGTATACCTAAGATTGGGAGCTCAGGTAACGGTTGTTGAATTTATGGATAAAATCATCCCTGGAATGGATGGAGCTTTAAGCAAAGAATTGACTAAAGTTCTTAAAAAACAAGGAATGAAGTTTATGCTTTCTACTGCGGTTTCTGCAGTTGAAAGAAACGGAGATACTGTAAAGATCACGGCTAAAGATAAAAAAGGTGAAGAAGTAGTTGTAGAAGGAGATTACTGTTTGGTTTCTGTAGGTAGAAAACCTTACACAGACGGTCTTGGTCTTGAAAAGGCAGGTGTAGAGCTTGACGAAAGAGGAAGAGTAAAAGTAAACGATCACCTGCAGACTAATGTTGCTAATATCTATGCGATCGGTGACGTTATCAAAGGGGCTATGCTTGCTCACAAAGCTGAAGAAGAAGGAGTTTTCGTTGCTGAAACATTGGCAGGACAAAAACCTCACATCAACTATAACCTGATTCCTGGTGTTGTGTACACATGGCCGGAAGTTGCTGGAGTTGGTAAAACTGAAGAGCAGCTAAAAGAAGAAGGTGTTGCTTACAAAGTAGGATCTTTCCCGATGAGAGCTTTAGGTAGAAGCCGTGCAAGTGGTGATATCGACGGTCTTGTGAAGATTATTGCAGACGAAAAAACTGATGAGGTTTTAGGAATGCACATCGTAGGAGCAAGAGCTGCTGACCTTATTGCAGAAGGAGTAATTGCTATGGAGTTCCGTGCAAGCGCTGAAGACATCGCAAGAAGTTCTCACGCTCACCCAACCTATGCAGAAGCTATCAAAGAAGCTGCATTGGATGCTACAGCAAAAAGACCTATTCATATGTAATATCTGATTAAAAGATTTAATCATTTAAATATTTAAAATTAAAGGCTGTTTCTTTTGGAGACAGCCTTTTTTATAGATTTTTGCTGTAAAGAACGAAACCTGGTTTGGAAAAAAAAATCATCTATAAGCCAATAACTGTTTACATCATTTTCAGATGGTCATAAAACTTAGAATCTTTTGGTGCAATGTTGAACTGGATCCCAAAGGTTATCCCTTTAAAATATTTTTCTTTATGAATGGGAAAAGCATATCCTGTATTGAGAAATACCGCATTAAATAAGGAAAAACCTATTCTCGGTTCCAATGAATAGGGATTAGCAGAGACTCCGATCAAAAGCCCGGCACGAAGAATATTGACATTGATCTCAGGAATAAATTTATCTTTATCATTAACATGGGTATAAAGTAAAGAAGGGCCAAGGATAATAGAACCTACATAATTATTTCCTAATCTGTATTCCAATCCTGCCTGAAGAACATTTCTTCCGGTATAACGATAGGAAATACCCAATGCTGTTTTTTCCAGCAGCTGAGCATTTGAAAAAAACGTTAAAAAAATAAGAGGTAGTATTATCAATTTTCTCATGATTATTTTTGTTCAAATATAAAGGTTTCAGAGGCTTTACAAAAGATGAAGATGGACCTTTAAAGAATTATAATAGCATTGACTAGGTTAGCATCTTCAAATTTCCGTACCTTTGTCAGCTAATTTTATCATCAATGCAACTCGGAAAAACTCAAACTTTAACAATTTCAGAAAAAATTAATTCAGGATGGATCCTCGTAGATGAATCCGGTGAGAAGGCTTTTCTGCCTAAAATCTTTATTCAGGAAGAAAAAGAAACAGGTGAAGAAGTTGAAGTTTTTGTATATCAGGATGACGATAAATTAAAAGCAACCACTGAAATTCCTTTGGCTGAAGTAGGTGAATTTGCAGTAATGAGCTGTGTACAAAGCCTTCCTAGCGGAGCTTTTATGGATTGGGGAATCATTAAAGATTTATTTATTCCTTACAAACAGCAGAAAACCAAAATCATCGAAGGAAAAAGATATCTGGTATATATCTATGTAGATGAAGATATGGAACTGATTACAGGTACTACAAAATTCAAAAGAAATCCTCAGTATGATGATCTTCCGTTCAAAAAAGGAGACAAAGTAGATCTGATTATGATGAACGAAAGTGAACTGGGCTGGAATGTGATCATCAACAAAAAATACATTGGTTTGATCTATGCTTCCGATGTTTTCAAAAAGCTGTATCCATTGTCAGAAGAAACAGGATACATCAAAGCGATCCGTGAAGACGGTAAAATAGATGTTTCTTTACAGCCGGAAGGTTTTGAAAATATTGATGAGTTCAAACAAAAGATTCTGAACAAACTGGAAGAAAATTACGGACTTTTGTATGTATCCGATAAATCTTCTCCTGAAGAGATTAAAGATGAGCTTCAGATGAGTAAGAAAAACTTCAAGAAAGCAATCGGAGGACTTTATAAAGATAAGATCATCGATATCTCAGACGATAAAATCAAATTATTATAAAACAAAAAACGGGCAGAAATTTCTGTCCGTTTTTATTTTTTTTCTTTCAAAAATGAAATTTGTTCTTTTAGCATGACTATCTGGTCGTCTTTTGACTGGATGAGTTTGTCATAGGCTTCTTTAATATCTTTAATTATCTCTTTGTAGTCATTATTAATAGCTTCAGCATAACCACAACTACTGTTGCCTTCATTAGTCAGACTATGGGTTGTATTTCTATTGACATTTAGAAAGTTAAATAAGTCTTCTTCAAGAATTTTAGAAATTTTTATTAATCTTTCTACACTTAGTTTGGTTTCGCCTGTCTCTATTTTACGGTAAGCTGCTGGAGTTATGTCTAACTCATCAGCCATGTTTTCAAAAGTATAGCCTTTTTTACTCCTTTGTTGGGCAATTTTCTCAATAATTTTTTCAATTTCCATCATTTGTATTTATTTTTCTCAAAAGTATAGATTTTTCACTAAAAGTATTTCTCTGCATTGAGCAATATGTTTAGTTTAGATTATGAAAAACACAAGTGCACAAATGTTTTTTTAGTGTATTAAATTATTACAAATTAAAATTCATTTTATGAAAAAAAAATTATTTACTGCGTTATTATTCACAGGAGCGACTTTAGGCTTCGCCAAAGATAATGTGCAAAAAAATGAAGTAAAAACTACAACAGCAAAAGAAGTAAAGCAAGTTGTAAAAGCTCATCAAATCAATTCTATTGAAGAAGATTTATTAAAAGCAACTTGTACGGATATTCATGCTTTTTTTGATGAAGTTGATGGAGAATTAGAGTATCAAGGGTCAATGGAGATAAGTTATGAATGTGACAATGCTGAAGTTAGCCTCTATATTTGGTACTAATTAGTACTATACTTAATTTGATAAGAGGCTTATTTAAGTCTCTTATCTTTCTAAATTTATTTTGAAATGTATAAATCTTTTATATTCTTTTTATTCTTTTTTTCAATATTTATCCATTCACAGGAAAAATTAAAAGTAAACTACGAAGTTATTCATCAAACTAATGTTTCCTGGGGAGGCGCAAAGTTATCTGATGAAATGAAAGATCAAATGCTGAAAAAAATAGAACAGCTAAAAAAGCGCCCCGAGTTTTGTATTCTCTACTATTATGAGGGAAATTCTTATTTTACAGAACTAGTATCGGATGAAAAAAACATAAATAAAAAACAAAAAAAGGAATACTTTAAATTTAAAAACCAAAACAGTTATTATCAGTTAAACGATTACAGAGTTGAGGAATTCTATGGATATTATCCAGACAGCAGCTCTGAGATTGAATATAAGGATGAAAATCTGACTATTGAAAATTATCTCTGTAAACTAGCAATTGTCAAAACAGGTAATACTATCAGTAAAGTATGGTATACTGAGGAAATTCCAGTGTCTGCAGGACCCTATAATTTTAACAGCCTGCCAGGTTTGGTTTTGAAAGTTGAAAATTCTAAATATTTGTGTTATGCCACTCATATTTCCAAAGATTGTAAAGAACACGAAATAAAAAAAATGGACTCCAAGCTTTCTGTCTATAAAGGACTAGAATTGGAGACAAAAATAAAAGAAGGCAGGGATAAAATGAGAAAGAATGGAAGAGAAAATTTAGATGCATTTAAACAAAAAATGCAAAATTCTAAGTAGAATTAAATTGAATATTAAAAAGTATGAAAGATGTTGTTACATTGTTATTTCTTTTTTTATTCGGTGTGTACTTTTCACAAAATATTTTGATAAAGGTTGTTGACCAGCAAGGAAAACAACTTGATAACATCAATGTCCAACTTCAACAAAATGGACGAACATTGCAATTCAAAAAAACTGATTTACAAGGAATTTGTAATATTAATATCTCGACAAAAGGAGTTTATACTTTAAAATTTACTTCATTACTCTACAAAACAAAATTTGTAGAAATTAATATATCGGAAAAGTCAGATTTTGAAATTACGTTGGAGCAACAGATCACAGAGATAAAAGAGGTAGAAATAAAATCACGGCCCAAGATTGCAACTGCAAAGGGTGATACTATTTCGTACAATATTAAGGCAATTAAAGATGGAACTGAAAGAACCGTAGAAGATCTGATCAAAAAATTACCAGGATTAGAGATCAATGAAAATGGAAAAGTAACCCATAATGGAGATATTGTAGGACAAGTTTTGATTGATGGAAACGAACTTTTTGGAAGAAATCATACAATGTCTACACAAAATATTTCTGCTGATATGATTGAGGGCATTGATTTTTGGCAGAACTATACAACAGTTAGTGGAAATCAATCTACCGCATTGAACTTAAAACTTAAAGATGAATATAAAGAAAGAATTACAGGGAACATTGAAGCCAATTATGGAAATAAAAATAGTTATCTTGCTCATGCCAATCTATTCAAATTTAGTAAGGTTGGAAATTTAGCTTTAATTACAGATGTCAATTCCATTGCAAAAGATCCCATAGGAATAATGGATTTTTATGACATGAATAAACAGGAAGAAGCAGTTAATATAGATGGAGGAACAGGTATAGATACTCCTACTTTTTTGAATAATGATGGAAAAGTTAAATCAAAAGATAATCAATTTGGAGCTTTGCAATACTCAAAATCTGGAAAGGAAGTATCTGTAACTGCATTTTCAATTTTTGATCGCTCAAAATTAGAGAAACTCTCAACAATTAATAGGACAGCATTTCCAGAGCAACCAACAAACTATAATTTCTATGAAAGTCGTTTGGAAAAAAATAATGGATATTTTGGAACAACTCAAATCAAAGTAAAAAAAACTTTTTCAGACAGCAGTTTTTTTTATTACAGTTTTGGATATAATCCATCGGAAGATAACTTCGACCAAGATATAAATAGAAATACATTTCTTAAAAACAGTATTTTTGATATTGAAAATACTGTTAGAGGTACAACATTTGGGAATTTTCTTTCTTGGAACAAAAAAATTAATAGTTCTAAAATAATCCTTGCTTTTTTACAACAACAAAATAATTATAAATCAACATTAGATATAAATTCCACAGAAAATATTTTTCAAAATTCATTTAATAAATTAGCACAGATTTTAGACACAGATTCTAAAAAGTATGCTTTGGACTTTTTTCTGAAAAATGATTTCAAATTTATTACGGTTAATTTTCGTTCAGGATATTCTAATAAAAATGAAAATGCGTTATTATTAGAAGCTTTTACCAATAAATCAGAAGCGAGGAAACTTAAAACTTATCATTTTTTAAATGAAATTTTTACTCAAAAAAATTTGGGCAGCTTTGATTTTTTTGGAGCAATTAGTTCTCATTTTCTCAATTTTAATCAGAGTGAGAAACACTACTTTGAAAAAAAAATAAAGATAAAATTTCAGCCAAAGTCAAATACAAAGACAGCTTTAACGCTCGAATATTTTAATAAGTATAAATCTCCCGAATTTACCCAATTATTATATGATGAAAATTATAATCGTGATTTATCATATATGCGTAATGTTTCCTTGTTTCCAGAAACTTTGATTAATACTGAAACATTCAAATTCAATTTTATTCGTTTCAATTTGAAAAAAGGAAATTATTTGTTTGCAATGTTGATGTATGAAAAAGCAAATTCTAATTTTACATCAGATGTATCTAACTATGGGATGTTTTCGGAAACTTTGAATGTTCTGGGCAGTTTAAATGACCGTTGGTTCTTACTTGTTTCTGATGATAGAAGATTAGGGGATTTTCTCTCGCTCAAATCTAAATTTACAGGATCATATAGTCGTACTAATAATTTTATTAACCATCAAACTAATCAGACTAATTTGAAAAATTTTCAATTAGGACAAAAGTTCTTAACGAATTTTAAGGAAATACCTATACAATTTGATTTTGGATATACATATACCAAATCATTTTTTAATCAAAGTCTTTTTAATACTACTTCAAGTCAACAGAATTTAAAATTATCTCTAGGAATTCGAACAAATATAAAAAATGAATGGATTGGAAGTTTTCTGGGAGAATACCTCATTCAAAAAACGCAACAAAATATAATAAAGAATTTTCTATTAGGAGGACAAATTTCATACAGGAAAGAAAATTCTGTCTTAGAATATAATTTGGCTATGAATAATATATTGAATCTGAACTCATTTAATTATATAAATAGCTCTGTTTCACTTTTAGGAAGGGATGAAACTTCAACTATAGCATTACACGGATATATTATGGGTGGATTTAAATATAATTTCTGATTTATTTTTTATTATATAAATATAAGCAAATACCTTATATGATCTATCTTATCCTTTTTATTACAACTATTAAAGTAAATCAGCCGTATTCACTCTTTTGAAGCTTCTCTACTACGCTTGACAGTATCAATGAAGCTACAAGTATCTGGTTTCTTGCAAGTATAATAGTATCCAACGTTTGTAGATTCTTCGATAAGAGAAGCTAGTATCATTATGTCTAAAAAGAAAATTCTTTTTAGACATTTTTATTTCGCTTTTTATTTGAAGGCATGATCGATGTCATGACATTTTTGTTTAATTTTTATGTTTAACAATTTTGTCAAAAATAATTTTTAATATAAATTTGCACAAATTTGTTTAACAAAAATGTCAAATCAAGCAAAAAAAGACCAAACACAGGAATTGATCAAGGAGACAGCGAAGAATTTATTCTTTGTGAAAGGAAAGTTTGATGCTACTACGCAGGAGATTGCAGATGAAGCAGGAGTGAACAGAACCCTTATTAATTATTATTTCCGTTCAAGAGATAAGCTAATCCAGATCATCTTTGATGAAGCACAAAGAGTAGAACAGGAAAAGTCGAAGATTATTCAGAATTCAGCTCTTCCTTTTAAAGAGAAGATCAGCAAATTCATAGAAAGCAGTCTTTCCACAAGCCTTCAATATCCGTATCTGGAAACGTATATTGTGTCACAGATCAATAAAGGAACCTGCCATCACAGAGAGATTGAAGAGGATATCCTGAACGATATGTACAAGGATATTGAAAAAGAAATGGAATTGGGAAATATTGAGAAAATGGCACCGGTTCAGTTTATTCTGAACATGGTTTCGCTGTTGGTATTCCCAAGCGCCATAAGACCATTATTCATGGAGAATTTATTAATTAATGATGAAGAATATGATAAAATTATTTCTGAAAGAAGAGAGATTATTATCAATATGTTGTTCAAAAACTAAAAAAAAACTAAAGTATTTCTGAAAATGATTCGTCAAATAGAAATAAATAATGAATGAAAATTAAATAAAAAATAAACGAAGTATAAAATTATGAATAGAAAACGTATAACTGCTACAAAGCTAAAAATTGGGATAGCTTCAGCATTTATGATTTTCGGCTCAACACTGATGTCTGCCCAGCAGCAGGTTTCCCTGCAGGAAGCAATTAAACAGGCACTTCAAAATAAAGCAGAAGCTAAAAAAGCTGCTTTACAGGTGAAAAAAGCCGAATACAAGATTGATGAAGCCAGAGCCGGTGCCCTTCCTCAGGTCACTGCTACGGCAGGTTTAACCTATAATCCGATTATTCAGGAATCTTTGCTGGAATTTGGAGGAGAGAAGATCAGAGCTCAGTTTGGGCAGCCGTGGGGTTCAACAGCTTCTGTACAGCTTCAGCAGGCGATTTTTGATCAGAGAGTATTTACAGGATTGAAAGCTGCAAAGTCAACAAGAGAGTTTTATGTACTGAATGCTCA
Source organism: Chryseobacterium sp. CP-77 (assembly GCF_036362765.1). NCBI lineage: Bacteria > Pseudomonadati > Bacteroidota > Flavobacteriia > Flavobacteriales > Weeksellaceae > Chryseobacterium > Chryseobacterium sp. CP-77. Next base: position 1,206,223 of record NZ_CP143637.1, on the reverse strand, counting down.
GTTAACCAATGAACAGATTATTGAAAATGTTGCAACAGCTTATTATCAGGTGTTCGTACAGGAGGAAAACCTTAAAACGGTAACAGCTAGCTATGCCAACACTGAAAAAGTAAGAAATGTTATTAAAAGTCTGGTTGATAACGGTCTGGCAAAAGCAATCGATTTGGACAGAACCAATGTTCAGCTTACCAATATCGGTTCCAACAAGCAGGCTTTAATCAATTCTGTGGAACTTTCAAAAAATGCCCTTAAGTTTTATATGGGAATCCCGATTTCTACAGACATCGAGCTTGAGGAAAAAGAAATCGAACCAAAACCTGAATTGATTGCGAGCAACGTAAATCTTAATGATCGTACGGAGCTTAAAGTTTTAAATAAAAACAGGGAACTTTTGGTTTTCAATAAAAAAGCGACTGAAGCTTATCTTTATCCATCAGTAAATCTTACAGCGAACTACGGATGGGGAGCCAACGGAGCCAAATTCCCATTGACCAATGGCCTTAGTAAAGGTGTTCTCTGGAGTGATTTTTCAGCAATTGGTTTGAATGTCAATATTCCTATTTTCACAGGTGGAGCTACCAAAGCGAAGATCAACCAGGCAGAAATAGATATTCAGGATCTTGATGTTGATATTGAAAACACTCAGCTGAGCTTAAGTTTAGATTATAAAAATGCCGTTACCAATATGGAAAATGCATTGATCAATCTCGAAAGCATGAAAGATAATGTAGGATTGGCGGAAAGAGTTCGGAAAAATACCCAGTCAAACTACCAGTATGGACTGGCAACACTTACGGAAGTGCTGGATTCTGAAAATGCTCTTACGCAGGCAAAACAGAACTATTCTAATGCATTGCTGGATTATAAACAGGCAGAGATCAAGCTGATAAAAGCTAAGGGTGAACTAAACACACTACAAAACTTATAATAAACTAAAATGAAAAAAACTTTAATATATATCATCGTAGCAGCTGTACTGGTAGGTTTAGCCGCTTACAAGATTGCGGGTAACAAAGAAAAGCAGACGCAGGAAGTAAAAGAAGTTGCCAAGCAGGTGGATAAGATCAATGTTAATATTGTAACCGTTACAAGAGAAAATATTGATACAGACTACTCAGCCAACGGAACTTTTATTCCTAAGCAGGAAATGAACCAGTCTTCTGAAATATCAGGACGTATTGTAAGCGTTTTGGTAAAAGAAGGTTCAAGGGTAGGAGCAGGACAGGTTTTGGCAACTATTAAAAAAGATGCTATCGAAGTAGATGTTACCCAGGCTCAGAACAATCTGCAGAATGCTATTATTGATAACCAACGCTATGAGAACGCATATAAAACGGGCGGAGTTACAAAACAACAGCTTGACAACTCAAGACTACAGCTGAAAAATGCTCAGGCTGCAGTAAGAGCACAAGGTGTAAAAGTAAATGATACAAGCATCCGTGCAGGAATCAGCGGTACGATCAACAAGAAAATGGTTGAGCCCGGAACGGTGGTTTCTCCTGGAACATCGATGTTTGAAATCGTTAATATCAACAGTCTGAAACTTTCTGTTTTGGTAGATGAAAGCCAGATCGGAAAAATCCAGTTAGGTCAGGAAGTTCCGATTAAAGTAAATGTTCTTCCGGAAGATTCTTTCGTAGGTAGAATTACTTTCATCGCTCCTAAAAGTGATGCTTCTCTGAATTTCCCTGTTGAAATCGAAGTACAAAACAAAGGAAACCTTAAGGCTGGTATGTATGCAACAGCTAAATTCAGTACAAACAACGGTGCAGAAACTCAGAATATGCTTACCGTTCCTGCAGAAGCGTTTGTAAATGGAGTAAGCTCAGGACAATTATTCATTGTTCAGAATGGTGTTGCTAAATTGATCAAAGTAACCATCGGAAAAGTTTATGGAGATAAAGTTCAGATTTTAAGTGGATTGAATGGAGGAGAGCAGGTGGTAACCAGCGGACAGATCAACCTGGACAACGGATCTAAAGTGAACATTGTAAAGTAGCAGATCTATGAAGTTAGCAGAAATATCGATCAAAAGACCCTCGCTGGTAATTGTATTATTTACAATTCTGACGTTGGGAGGTATCCTGAGTTATACACTCATGGGATACGAATTGATTCCGAAGTTTGAAACCAACATGGTAACCATTTCTACGGTCTATCCGGGAGCTTCACCTGCAGAGGTGGAAACCTCCGTAACCCGAAAAATTGAAGATGCTGTAGGTTCTTTGGAAAACGTTAAAAAAGTAGAATCTTCTTCATACGAAAGCTTATCTGTAATCATGGTTCAGCTGAATGATGGAGCCGATGTAGATTACGCTTTAAATGATGCGCAGAGAAAAGTAAATGCTATTCTGGCAGACCTTCCGGAAGACGTGAAGGCACCGTCTCTGAATAAATTCTCCTTAGATGATTTACCGATTATCACGATGAGTATTTCATCAGATAAACTGAATAGTAAGGACCTTTATGACTTATTGGATAAAAAGATTGAACCTATTTTCTCACGTGTAAACGGTGTAGCTCAGGTTGACCTTGTAGGTGGACAGGAGAGAGAGATTCAGGTAAATCTTGATGAGAAAAAATTACAGGGGTACGGACTTTCAATTGGAGACGTACAACAGGCCATTCTTTCATCAAACTTAGATTTCCCTACAGGAAGTTTGAAGACGAGAACTACAAAATCTACGATCAGACTTTCAGGAAAGTATAAGTCTACGGAGGAAATGAACAACCTTGTCGTTTCCAATAAAAACGGAGCTCAGGTACGTTTATCTGATATCGCAACCGTTTTCGACTCTCAGAAGGATGTTGAAAAAGTAGCGAGATTCAATCAGTTTCCTACGATTTTGATGCAGGTTAAAAAACAATCTGATGCCAATGCGGTAGCAGTATCTGAAAGTGTTCAGAAGACCATCAAAACAGTAGAAGAAGCCTATAAAGTTCAGGGAGTAAAAGTAAAAATCGTAAACGATACGACAGAATTTACCCTTGAATCAGCCAACCACGTTATTTTCGACTTATTCTTAGCGATTATCCTCGTGGCAATTGTAATGTTACTATTCCTTCACAGTATCAGAAACGCATTCATCGTAATGGTTTCTATCCCGGCTTCATTGGTGGCGGCGTTCATCGGAATGAACTTAATGGGATATACTTTGAACTTAATGAGTTTACTGGGGCTATCCCTTGTGGTTGGGATCCTTGTGGATGACGCGATTGTAGTACTGGAAAACATTTACCGTCACATGGAGATGGGTAAAAGTAAGATCAGAGCAGCGTATGACGGAGCTTCAGAGATCGGATTCACCGTTGCGGCAATTACCCTGGTAATTGTGGTGGTATTCTTACCGATCGCAATGAGTTCAGGTCTTGTAGCCAACATCCTTGCACAGTTCTGCGTCACGGTAGTTATTGCCACCTTGTTATCCTTATTGGCTTCATTTACCATTATTCCTTGGTTATCATCAAGATTCGGTAAACTGGAACATTTAACAGGGAAAAACTGGTTCGAGAAATTCATTCTTTGGTTTGAAGGATTAATTGACAAGTTTACACACTGGATCACTGATATCCTTGAATGGTGTCTGAAAACGACGTTAAGAAGAATTTCAACAGTGGTGATCACATTTATTATTTTAATCAGTTCATTCATGCTGGTAGCATTCGGATTCATCGGAGGTGAGTTCTTCCCGCCAATCGACCGTGGCCAGTTCCTGGTACAAATGGAATTGTCAAAAGATGCAACCGTTGAGAAGACAAACCAATTAACATTAGATGTTGAGAAATTCTTAAGAAATGATAAAGATGTTGTAGATCTTATCACAACAGTCGGACAGCAGTCTACTGGTTTTGGTGGTGCTCAGGCAACTACTTACCAATCTGAGGTTCAGGTGAACTTAACTGATAAGTCTGAACGTTCTGAAAGTACCAACATCAAAGCTGCAAAAATAAAAAGACAGCTGGAAGAGAAATTCACAGGAGTTGAGTTTAAAACTGCTCCAATCGGTATCATGGGTGCGGAAAATGCTCCTATTGAAATGGTAGTAACCGCTCCGGATAACGCTACAGCAGTGAAAGAAGCAACAAGAATCCTTGAATTGCTGAAAAAAGTTCCCGGAGCAGTAGACGCAGAATTGTCAACCGATACAGGTAGCCCTGAAGTTCAAGTAAGTATCGACAGAGATAAAATGGCAGCTTTAGGCCTGAATCTTTCAAGTGTAGGACAGACGATGCAGACTGCATTCAACGGAAATACAGACGGAAAATTCAGAGCGGGAGAATATGAATATGATATCAATATCCGTTTCGGAGATGTGAACAGACAATCTATTGATGACGTTAAAAACCTTATGTTTACAAACCCTCAGGGGCAGCAGGTTCGTTTAAGTCAGTTTGCTAATGTGGAAATGGGTTCAGGACCGAGTTTGCTTGAACGTAGAGATAAATCTCCATCTGTAAAAGTAAGAGCGAAAGCTGTTGGTAGACCGGTAGGGGACGTAGCGAATGAATGGGCAAACCAGTTCATGAACAGCGATAAAAAACCTGTAGGTGTAGATTACATCTGGAGTGGAGATATGGAAAACCAGCAGGAAGGTTTCGGTACATTGGGAATTGCATTATTGGCCGCTATCGTATTGGTATACCTGGTAATGGTTTCACTATATGACAGTTTTGTATATCCTTTCGTGGTATTGTTCTCAATTCCGTTGGCGATGATCGGGGTAATGGTTATCCTTGCCTTAACGGCCAACTCGCTGAACATTTTCACCATGTTAGGGATGATCATGTTGATTGGTCTGGTAGCGAAGAATGCGATCCTTATCGTTGACTTTACGAATGCAAGAAAAGCAGCAGGTGCCAATACTCACGATGCCCTGGTACAGGCGAACCACGCACGTCTTCGTCCGATCCTGATGACCACCATTGCGATGATCTTCGGTATGTTACCGATCGCATTGGCAACAGGTGCCGGAGCAGAGATGAACAAAGGTCTTGCATGGGTAGTAATCGGTGGTCTGACATCGTCACTATTCCTTACCCTGATCATTGTACCGGTAGTATATTCATTATTTGACTCTCTTTTAAGAAGAATGGGACAACATAAGAAAGTAGACTACGAAGCTGAAATGAAAGCAGATTACGTACACAGAGAATTGAATGAAGACGGATTTACTCCGAAGCATTTAGATAAATAAATTTAACCTTTAATTAACCGAAAGCGCCTCAGATTTCCTGAGGCGCTTTTTGTTGGTAAATAATATTCAGGATTTGGGTTATATAGGTTTTGGCTCCTAAAGCCGTTGGATTATTTTTATTATTGTAAATGGGCTAAAGCCCATTTCTATTGATAATTAATTACGCAATCAGAAAATATTCAATAGGAGCGGGCTTTAGCCCGCTTAATTCTATAACGTTCATTATTCGGCTTTAGCCCAAAACATAAAACAAAGAGCTTCCAGTTTTGCTGGAAGCTCTAAAATATTGTAATGGAAAAAATTAATCTGCCATAGCCTCTCCGGACTTTCTGTAAACGAAGTTTCCGTAGATATGTCTTCTTGCAAAACGGCTTGGTGAATCAGCATTAATCATTTTAATGTATGTATTTCTTGGAACGCCCATATATTCATACATATTCCCGTTCAGATGCTGAACCGTTAAAATTGATTTCTCCAGATAAAAATCCTGAATATTGGATTTTGTAATGGTTTCAGTATATTCTTCTTTATATTTTTCCTGCGTTTCAGGATTGATACTTACCAAAAAGTGGTAGGCTTCAATCACAGATTTGCTCTTTTCTTCAGCTTCCTGCTTTCCTGCTTCATCATTAATGAATTTATCAGGATGGGTATCTTTCATCACATTTCTGTAAATCGTCTTTAATTCTTTTAAAGTAACGTTTTTATCAACTCCAAGAAGTGTTCTGTGCTCACCAATTTTTTTCATATCTCTAATCCTTATTTTCGGGGTGCAAAATTACGGATTTAAATCTGATAAACCATAACTTATTCATTATTAATTTATTTAGCTGTTTTTAAAGCATTAAATTAGGATGATTAACTGCTGTAGAATCCTGTATAGTTAACTTTCACAGCCGATTAAACTTTGATCGTAATTTTTATTCAATTTGGGAATACAAAAAAACAGCACCCAATCTGAGTGCTGCTATATTTAATCTTTCAGGTTTTACATCAATCCTAAGGTTCATCACAAGTTTTCTTCAGCTTGGTAAAAATCTTATCAAAATCCTTGTAAGAAGTTCCCTCGTCATTACGTTTCTGTCTGAAACTGCTGTTGGCACAGTTGTGAAAACCAAGTCCTATCATGTCGATCAAAGCGTAGTCTTCTCTCTGCGGATCATTCATTTTGGCATCAAATCTTGCCATTACACCCTTTGGATCAGCATTATTTTTACTTTTAAGTTCAGTATATGCTCTCCATGCGGCAAACATCTTTTCTCTGTCGGGAGACGATATGGCGTCAATCTGTTCTCTGCAGGTATTGTAATATTTACTGTTTCTCAGTGTGGTAGGATCAGAATAGGCAAGGATTTCTTCTTTATTAAGCTGGTATTCATTTTCAAAAGAATCGATGGTTTCTTCCATTAATTTTTTCCATTTTGGAAGATCAATTACTTTAAGGCTGTACAATTCTTTTTTCTTTTCTTCATACTGCTTTTCCAGTTCCTGCAAATACGTTTCTCTGTTTTTACGGATTTCTTCAAGCTGGGTAAGTTTAAAAACAGGCTGGGTATCAAATACAACCCCATTGAACTGATACAAAAGTTTATTGACGCCGTCTATTTCTTCTTTTTTATATTTTGCCGGGTCAAAATACCCTTTATTGTCACAGTTAAAAGTCTGATAGCTGTAAGGGGTCAGACTGTTTGCTTTTGCAGGAGTTTTTTGTCCCCAGATAGTAATGGATAAGGCCAAAGCAAGCCCGATCATCATTTTTTTCATGTACATAACCTGTTGAAAGAATCCGAATTTTCTGAATTTCAGTGCAAAATTAAGGCTTTAAATTCGAAATATAAAGGATTAAATAGATTTTCTCAATTGATTTTGCAAATTTTATATGGATTTTATACTTTCGTTTTTGTATTTTCAGAATTCAGGGGTGTCAAATCCTAAAAAATAGATAGTAATAAACTGATACAGAGGTTTTTTTGTTAATGATAATTGCTTACTCCAATAAGACTGTAATCCGGGTTATGGAAACAAAAGGATTGAATTCTTTACACATCCGGTTATAATTTAAACCTTGCCGGAATTGTGGATTTTTGCCTCAAATAAAGTTAGTGGAGATCAGTTCCTCAGTTTGATTGTTTTTCTAAATTTAAAATGATAGATTTACATCAATTAACACAAAACCATGATCTATTATTTTTTTCTTCTTTTTATTATCGCAGTTTTTGGAGGCATTTCTTACCTCATCATGCGCTTTTTCGGTAAATGGACCAGGCAAAGCAAATATGAACTGATTTTTAACACTTTCATATTTATTGCGTCATTTTTTCTGATGTCGTTCCTCAGTCTGTATATTTTCTTTTCTACCCTTGATTTCTCCCGTTAACCAGGAGTTTTTTCTAAGAATTAAATAAGCAAGGAAAAGGTTGATAAAAAGGGCAGCCCAGACATTCAAACCATAAAAGAGACTGTAGTCATGATAAGCTTCGTTATACAACAGATTTTTAACAATTCTGAAAGTAATCGCTGTAGTGGTGACGGCATAGCTGAAGATCATATACATTCTGTGTCTGTTCACATTTCCTTTTTTGATAAAAAATACGGCAGCAAAAGTGAAATAAGCCCAAAGTACGTCCTGTACAAGAAATCCTGTAATTCCGATAAGCCCGCCATTTGAAAAAAGTCCCAGTACAAAACACGCGGGAACATTGATGATCAGAATATTGTACACATATATTTTCCCGATAAGCTTGTGAAGGTTTCTGTTTTCCGCTAAAAACCGGTTCGAAAACTGTGTCAGACCAGCGAGCAGACAAAGTGTTATTGAAAAAATATGAATGTAGAAAAAAGCCATCCAGTATGGATTTCCGACTACTTCTTGTTTGAAAGCCAGAAATCCGGTATTTTTATCCAAAGAAGTATATTGGGAAATTACTTTCAGCATCAGGATGCTGAAAAGAAAGACTAAAAATAAAGCACCAGCTTTAATTATCTGTATTCCCAAAGACTTCATATCGTATAAACTACCGGAGTTAAGGTATTGCTTTTATTCAAATAAGCGGTTTTCTGTGTCAATCATCACTCATATTCTATTTTACAAGATTCCTTTAATCCTCAGATGCTGCAGAAGCATGATGGTTTTTGCATCTTTGATTTCTCCTGTTTCGATCATTTTCAGGCTTTCGTCAAAAGATAATTCAAGAACTTCTATATTTTCCCCTTCTTCTTCCAGTCCGCCTCCATCATTGATTTTCATTTCATGAGAATATTCTGCAATAAAGAAATAAAGAATTTCCGTCACAGATCCGGGCGACATATAGGCTTCAAAAACCTTTTCAACCTTGGAAATTTTATATCCGGTTTCTTCTTCTGTTTCTCTTTTGATACAGTCTTCCGGATTATCGTTATCCAAAAGTCCGGCACAGGCTTCAATGAGCATGCCTGTCGAATTTCCGTTGATATAAGTAGGTAATCTGAATTGTCTGGTAAGAATAACGGTGTTTGAATCTGTATTGTAAAGAAGGATTACGGCTCCGTTTCCTCGGTCATAAGCTTCTCTGCTCTGGGTTTCTGTAGTTCCGTTCTTTTTTAAAACAGAGTAGGTAACTTTGTTTAAAGTATACCAGTTATCTGAAAGGATTTCTGTCTGAAGGATAGTTATATCAGGATTTTGCATAAGGAATATCTTCTAGGTTATAATAAATGGTAAGACCTCTTTCTTTAGCTATTCTTACATCTTCATCAGCTCCCTTTGATGCTCCTTCTATACGTAGCACTGCATCACATTTTTCAAGTAGGGCATGAGCTACGGGATATTGTATTTCCTGCCATGCTTCATCACCTATTTGAGCAGAACCGGCAAGGTTGATCAATGGTAATGCAACCCATTCTCCGATAATTGGGATATGTCCCTTTCTGAAAATAGGAAGAGCAACAGATTCAAGATTGTGAAGATTCTGCTGAATAAGCAGCGGATCATCATTCGTTCCACTACGGTAAGGGCCTGCAATAAGTATAAACATAATTTTTTTGAGTAAAATAACAGAACTTTCAGAATAAAAAAAATAATATAGCTTAAGAGAAACTGTTTTTTTGTTTGGACTTTATAAGGCTTAAAAATTCAGGAGTAATACCTAAATAAGAAGCAATTTGTTTTTGCCTGATCCGTTTTACCGCTTCAGGATATTTCTTTAGAAAGTTATAATAACGTACCTCTGCCGGTAGAGAAAGATTTTCAATCGTTCTGAGCTGTTCTCTGATGTAAGCATTCTGCATCATAATCCGGAAAAAGCGTTCAAATTTTGGAACTTTGTGATAAAGCGCATCCAGATGATCTTTTTGAAGCTGCAAAATACAACTTTCTTCTAATGCTTCAATATTCAGCATGGCAGGTTTCTGATTGATGAAACAATACATATCAGTGATCCACCAGTCGGGAACAGCAAACATGATGGTGGATTCTTTTCCTGTGGTATCCATATGAAAAGCTCTTAAAATTCCTGTCTGAACAAAATTAATCTCTTTACACGCTTGTTGCTGCTGTAAAATCAATTCTTTTTTGGCAACCTTTTTTTCTTTTAATAGAGAGATAAAATAAGATTTCTCCTGATTGGTAAGTGAAATATGCCTGGAAATGTTTTTTAGGATTAAAAGTTCTTCCTCCATTCTGTTATTGCTTTTGTAAGAGATTTTCCAAAGCCTTATTCAAGTCCGGAAATTTAAAATGGAAACCTTCATCCTGAAGTTTCTTTGAGGAAGCTCGGGAACCTTCCAGAATAGCATTTGCCAGTTCTCCGAATAGCAGTTTCAGAACAAATCCTGGAATATTGGGCATCAGCAAAGGTCTTCCAAGTACTTTGGCAATCTTTTTTGTCAGATCTTTATTGGTGGCATGTTGCGGAGAAACTGCATTATAAGCACCATCCATTGTCGGATTTTTTAATGCAAATTCGTAGATAGAACAGATATCCTCAATATGAACCCATGGCATATATTGTTGGCCGCTTCCCAGCGGAGAACCGATATAATATTGGATAGGAGGGATCATTTTCTTTAAAGCTCCGTCTTTTTCAGAAAGAACCACGGCAGTTCTTATTTTGACAACCCTTTCTGCCAGATCCTGTTCCTTGAAATCATCAGCAGCTCTTTCCCATAAAACCACCACTTCACTTAGAAAATCATTACCCGGAGGATCGTTTTCTGTGTAAATCTTTTCTAAGGTTTTTGTACCGTAAAAATTAATTCCAGAAGCTGAAATAAAAGACTTTAGCTTAATCCTGTTTTTTCTTAAAGTGGTTCGGAGTAATTCTGCGGAATCTACACGGCTGGAAATCAATTCTCTTTTTCTTTCCGGAGTCCAGCGCTTTTCTGAAATATTGGCACCTGCAAGGTGAATGATGTGTGAAACATTGTTAAAGGCTGTTTCATCTATATTTCCTTTTTTGATGTCCCATTCATACTCATAATCATGTTTTTTTTTCCGGGTCAGAAATCTGATCTCGTATTCATTCCCTATTTTTTTTGCCAGTTCTTTAGCGATCATGCCGCTGGCGCCGGTGATCAGGACAACTTCTTTCATAATTCTATATTTGTGGTGGGTGGGTTTATGCCTGATTTTTTACAATCAGTACAAAATCATCTTCCAGAAGTTTATAACCGTAATCATAAATGAACTTGTATTCAGAACCATTTTTATAAACTTTCAGGTTGGTAAAATAATCGAAATCAAAACCCAAGCCATCCAGTCTGGATCTGGGGACTTTTGTTTTGCCATCGGTATTGATTTCCATCAGAATGCGGTAGTTTTTACGGAGTTTGTTATTAACATTCCGCATAAGATTGTTAGAATCCTTATTCTGCTTATTATTATAGGCGTTCCGGCAGGCATCGTTGCAGAATTTTTTATCAGACCTTCCGATGATTTTCTCACCGCATTCCAGACAATTCATAATTTTTATTTTAAGTGATGGTGGTGTCTTTTTTTCAACAGCTTTTTGAACATGCTGTGAGAAGGATAGCTTCTGTTGGGTGTAATATTATTAAAAAACAGAGCAACAATCAAAAGAATAATGCACCCGGAAAGAACAGGGGAGAGAACATACCAATATCCCAGTTCAGGAATTTTTCCTGTAGAACTTACTGCGATCAGCGCTGTAGCGCCACCTGGTGGATGCAAAGTTTTTGTATACTGCATCAGCACAATGGAAAATGCTACTGCCAAAGGTGCCGAAAGCCAGATTACATCCGGAACAAACTGATAAACAGTAACGCCCACCAATGCCGACAGGACATGTCCGCCTATAAGATTCCGTGGTTGGGCCAGAGGACTCTGAATAGCTCCATAAATAAGAACACTCGATGCCCCAAAAGAACCGATCAGGAATATATTCTCAGTTTCTGCCAGTGAATGGGACTGGATAAAGGCAATAATCCCGATTCCAAAAAATGCGCCCAAAAATGACCAGAAATGTTCCTTGTAATCTACAAGTGTTTCTTTATAGATCACATATTTTGAAACCCTGAATGTTCTTTTGAATGTCTTCTTCATTTACTCTTCTTTATTTTTTATAATTTGAATTAAATTGTCTATGGAAAAGTATTTATAACAAAATAGGGAAGGATTTTCAATTCCGATATAAACCTAACATTTTTTTAGCTGTAACTTCTCTATATAAAGGATTTTATATTTACATATGTTCCTTCAACCAATTTTTGTCTTTTATTGAAATTTTTGTTATAATCTTCTTCATTGATTGTAGTCAGATTTGTTGAGTTATCTTGTATATCCATATATTTTATTTCTATATTTTCAAGTTCTACAGACTTTAATATATTTCGTACAATGTTTTCAAATTCTTTATCAATTCTGTATCCAAAGTAGATTTTCACAATTTTCGCACGACCATCAAAATCCTCATATCCTGAGGATCCCCATTTTCTCCATTCTTTTTCATAACTCCAATGAGGTGATTTAACAGTTAAGCTTTTATAAAAATCTCTTTTCATCTCTACTAAATCTTTATGTGGAGAATTGTCATCGCACATTAGAGATTTAATATTTAATGAATCTACTTTATTTGAATATTTAACTTTAATCAAATCATTTTCAACTAATAAATCCTCAGAAAATTCAAAGGCAAGACAAAAACCGGTATGTGATGAGGCATAATGTGACCACATTAAAATATTATTGTAATCTTCTGAGAATGATGAAAAGCAAAGTCCAGCTAAAATATTTCTACGTAGGAAGTTCAAACATTCAATTAATTGCTCATTATTATAATTTAACCAATCTGATTTTGTAATAACTTCACTTTCTTTTATATGCTTTCTGTATTGATTTAAATCTTCTTGAGAGTATTCTTGACTAATTAATGACAATGATTCTAAAGGATCATTCATTTTAAGAGCTGAATTCATCCAGACAGATTTACAAGAGAGAGCCTTTAGAGAATTGATGTTCTCAGGGAAATATTTATATAAAATCATAAGTTAATTTTTGATAAGAATTATGCCTACGAAAAATGTGAGGAAAGCTAAACATTAGTTCGATTTTAGACCAAACGTTACCAATATTTTTCATGAAACTAAACTAATAAAAATGTATGAAATGAAAAAATAATGATGACAAGGTAGAAGAAGAATTTTCACAAAGATACAGAATTATCCGTTTGCAAATGGATAACCGCTGGGTTGAAAAAAGAAGGTGAGATAAACTCGCCTGCAGGATTATTATTTTTTAAGAGTTGAAATATTGTAGTTGCTGTACTTGTGTTGGATAGTTGAGTCCAGGGTAAAGAATATATTCACTAAAGCTATTTTTTTTGAAAGAGTATATATTTTATGTAATTCACTCTATTTTGAAAAACTTAGAGTTTATCGATGTTTTAAATGAATTTTTTATAAATAAATGTTTATTGTTATGCTTAACAGTCTTATTTTCAATAAATAATTTTAATTTTTATTTCACTGTATTGTGTTTTTTTGTAATTTTAATGCATCAAAAAAACAAACCATGAAAAAATCCAATTTATTACTCAGCGTTTTATGCTCTTCATTCATTTTTGGACAGGTAGGGATTAATACGACGTCTCCACAAGGAGTTCTGGATGTTACTTCTGCAAATTCTGCAGTCATACTTTCCCGAAATGCCAATCCTCCGGCCAATGTAACAACACCTACAGCAGGAATGATTATCTACGATACCACCAATAAAACCTTAAGGTATTATAATGGAACCCAGTGGAGTACCGTAATTTCTTCCCTGACATTAACAACCGCTAATGAAGGAGTTGTTAAGCTCAATAGCGGGGCAGGAGTAAAACCCACATTTGCATTCAGATCTTCCGGAGGAGTTCCTTTAATGACGTACCAAAACATAGTCTATCAAACTCCAATGAATATTGTGACAGACTTTGCATCATCTCCTACAACCACATGGCCGGAAAATATTATCAACCCCGTACCCGGAGATATATATGATCCGGCAACGGGACGGTTTTTAGAAAACCCTATTGCCGGACAGGTTCATATGTGGAGGGTTATTGTAAGTTATGCCAACAAGAATAATGGTTCTGTAGCCTTCGTGACGGTAAACCTTTCCAATCCTGTTCCACCTTCAACATTCTCCATAGATCAAACCGCTGTTGCACCCAATGGGGTAACCTCCGGAGATCTTGTTTTTTACCTGGTGAGTGTTGCCGATCCTTTGTCTATAGGCAGCGGATATCTTATTAAAATAAAATCTGATACCGCATTGGATGCTACTATCAGCAGTGTAACAAGGATTTCCCAGGCAAAAGACTAATCTCATTATTTAAAGCTTAATTTCAAATTTGACACATGTCAGACAAGAACAAACTCATCAGTTTGTTCTTGTTTTCACACGCAGTAGATGACAATCCAATATGATTATGGAAAAACAATCCATTAAACCGGAGTTTACTTTTAAAATGTTTGAAATGCTGGGTGGTTTATGGCTCACCGGATGTATAAAAACAGCTGCTGAGCTCAGTATTGCTGATTGGCTGGCCTCCGGTCCGAAAACTATTTCTTTCCTTGCAGAACAAACACAATCGCATGAAGGCCAGCTGTACCGGGTAATGAGAGCATTATGTGGTGCCGGAATATTTGAAGAATCAGAAAACAAAACTTTTATTTTGAATGATTTCGGAGCTGCCCTGCAAACCGATGTTCCCGGAACAGCAAAAAATTTTGTCCTGACCATTATGAATGAACATTTTCCGGGTTATGGAGAGCTGACCTATGCTGTTCAGACAGGCAAAATTCCTTTTGAAAGAATTCATGGAAAAGATCTTTGGGGCTTTTATAAAGAATTTCCCGAAACAGGTGAAAACTTTGGAAAGGGAATGACAGGAATGTCCGGCATGGAACTAAAAGGGATTATAGAAAACTATGATTTTAAACCTTATAAAAAAATTGTTGATATAGGAGGCAGTAATGGGGTCATGATCCATACCATTCTGAACAATGCTCCGCAAAGCTCCGGGATTATTTTTGATGAAGCCAATGTCATTGAAAAAACGATCACAATGATTCCTGAAAATCTTAATGAAAGATGTTCTACAGCAATAGGAAGCTTTTTTGATGAAGTACCGCAAGGTGCAGATTTATATACCATGAAATGGATCCTGCATGACTGGAATGATGATAAATGTGTACAAATTCTTAAAAACTGCTATAATGCAATGCCTAAAGGCGCAAAACTATTAATTATAGACGCAGTTATCCCGGACGATTCTTTAAATAAACCCCATATTGCCAAACTTCTGGACATTGTTATGCTGGCCTGCCTTACGGGAAAAGAAAGAACTTTAAGTGAGTTTAAAATGCTTATTGAAAAAGCAGGATTACACTTTACTCAGATTATTCACATCGGAACAGATGCAAAAAGCATTATTGAATGTGAAAAAATATAAGTTTCAATTTTTATTTTTAGTTGCATGATTAAGTAGGGGGCGCTCAACAATTTTGTTGAGTGCCTTTTTTATCTTGTTTATTGTAAAAAAAGCGGTTGATGCTTATTTTAAAAAAAACTATCGCTGAAAAAATATAAATTTATTTTTTCAGCGATAGCTTCTACTCGTAATAACTTTTATACTGTTACTTTTTCAATCTATTGATTTCTTCTTTCAGCAGACCAATGTATTCCTGCATCGTTTTGATGATTTCTATGCTTAATTCATTGCTAATATTTGCTGTAGCATTACTATTACCTACATTGACTCCATTATTATCGTTAAAAACAGGATTTTCAATAACAATTTTAGCTTCCTCTTCTTCGTAAATCTCTTCGATAGGAACTTCTAAAAACTGGGCAAGTTTGTTCCATTCTGTCTGTGTTATAGATACAGTACCGCTTTCTTTTCTGCTATAGTTGGAGACGTCGGTAGGGATCACTTCAGCCATTTGCTGTTGAGTGAAACCTTTCATCTTTCTTACTGTACGGAGTTTTTCTTTTTGCATATCAGACATTTTTACAAATTTGCAAAAAAAAATTAAATTAAAAAGAAAAAAATCCTTGTCATACATCTATTTTTCAATGTTTTTTAGAAGAAGAATTTTATTTTAGGATAAGGCTTTTCATTGTTTAATTTTTACTTTAAAAGTGAACATTATTGCTTTTTAAGCTTGATAAATATTGTTTTATATAGAATTCTATTTATTTTATTATTCGTTTACAAACGACTACAAACGGATTTAAATAGTTTATAACCGACTGTCTTACCGGAACATCGCAATCTTTGCAACAGAGATTTGAGAAAAACAGTGAACGTCTCTTATCTGAATTTATTAATCTTTAAAATCTAAAAGTTATGTCACTAAGAAACAAAGTAACATTAATTGGTTACACAGGTAAAGAAGTTGAAATGGTAAACTTCGATAATGGAAACGTAAAAGCAAGTGTATCTTTAGCTACCAGCGATCACTACACGAATGCGAAAGGAGAAAAAGTAGAAGAAACACAATGGCACAATCTGATTGCCTTTGGGAAAACAGCAGAAATCTTTGAAAAGTATGTATCGAAAGGGAAAGAAATTGCCATAGAAGGCAAAATCACCTACAGATCCTATGATGATAAAGATGGGGTAAAACGGTATATCACAGAAATTCGGGTAGACGAGATTCTTTTATTAGGAGGTAAATAATTCTAAAAACACAAATGATGAAAGTAAAAGTTTTTAAAATCAGACTTCCGGAAGAATTTCTCTACAAAGATCAGAAAATGCTGGATGATTTCCTGGACGCCAATGAGATTATGAAAGTAGAAACAGCTTTTGTGAACGAAGAACGTTATTGGTCTGTTATATTGTATTTTGAAGAATTAAAGCCCACAAAAAGTACAGTAAAAGAACCAAAGGCAGTAAAATACTCTGCCGATACTGATCTTTTGAATACCGATGAAGAAAAAATTCTGGATGCTCTCAAATTCTGGAGATCGGAAAAAGCCAGAGAACAGAACCTGCCCACTTACTTCATCGCGAGCAACAAAGAACTGATATCTGTAGCCAAGTATAAACCTGCTAAGAAGGAAGAATTGCTTGAAATCAAAGGGTTTGGAAAGCATAAGATTGAAAATTATGGTGAAGAGATTCTTGAGATTCTTGAAAGCGTATGATTTTTTGGAATAATTGATAATAGTAAAGGAAAAGCTGGGGGAAACACTTTCTTCAGCTTTTTATACTGTGTAAAATTCCTTTCAATTCCTTACTTTTGCATTTATCAAAATGACATACAATAAATGAAGCCAAGTTTAGCAAAAGGGACGAGAGATTTTACGGCACAGGAAGTTTCCAGAAGAAAATATATCATCAATATTTTACAGAATAATTTTGAATTATTCGGGTTTCAGCCTTTGGAAACACCTAGTTTTGAAAATCTTTCTACGTTGACAGGAAAATACGGAGAAGAAGGTGACCGCTTGATTTTTAAAATTTTAAATTCAAGCATCAACGAAGCGAAAGAAGAGAAAAAAACTCAGATGCTTCATGACTTTCAAAAAGCATTGGAAAAACCATTCAGTGCAGAGAGTCTTACAGATAAAGCCCTTCGTTATGACCTTACCGTACCTTTTGCAAGATTCGTAGCGATGAATCATGGTAAACTGACGTTTCCGTTCAAACGTTCTCAGATCCAGCCGGTTTGGAGAGCAGACAGACCCCAGAAAGGAAGATTCAGAGAATTTTATCAGTGTGATGCCGATGTAGTAGGAAGTGAGAGTTTATTACAGGAAGTGGAGCTGGTTCAGTTGTATCTGAAATCTTTTGCTGATCTGCGAGTTCCTGTAACCATTCATATGAACAACAGAAAGATTCTTTCCGGATTGGCAGAATATGCAGGAATCACAGATAAACTGATTGATTTCACTGTTGCTCTTGATAAACTGGATAAAATTGGGAAAGATGGAGTTGTAAAAGAACTTTTGGAAAGAGAAATTTCTCAGGAATCTATTGACAAGCTGGATTTCCTGTTCAGCCAGTCGGATGATGCTCTGGAAAATCTTCTTCAGTTAAAAGAAAAATTTGCAGGGAACGAAATCGGACTAAAAGGAGTAGAAGAGCTGGAATTTGTTCTTACCCAATCTCTGAACCTTGGTGTGGATATTCAAAACCTGGTCTTCAATATTACCCTGGCAAGAGGACTGGATTATTATACGGGTGCCATTTTCGAAGTGAAAGCGGATGAAGTTGCTATGGGATCCATCGGAGGTGGCGGTAGATACGACAATCTTACTGAAGTTTTTGGCGTTAAAAATATTCCAGGAATAGGAATCTCATTCGGATTAGACAGAATTTATCTGGTCATGGAAGAACTCAACCTTTTCCCTGAAGAAGCATCAGCCAAAATAGAATATCTGTTTGCTAACTTTGGAGGTGAAGGAATCACAGATGCATTAAAGCTGATCATGAAGCTGAGAGCTAAAGGGATTTCTGCAGAACTATACCCTGAAAATGCAAAGATCAACAAGCAGTTTACGTATGCTGAAAAGAAAGGCATAAAGAACCTGGTTTTCCTGGGTGAAGAAGAAATCAAAAATAATACGGTTACTTTTAAAGATCTTGAAGCAGGAGTACAGAAAACGGTTTCTTTAGAAGAGTTCTTAGGAGAATAATTTTTTTAATTATATAAAAACAGAACAACTGCAAATTACTTTTGTGGTTGTTTTTTTTTGATGGATGTTGAGAATTTAAATACTTTTGAATAAAAAAGGAATGACTAATAATTGTGCATTGTGTAATACAGAATTAACATCCATGGATACGCTTCTGGGAGCGAATTCACTTTCGGATGGTAATGTTTTATGCAACAAATGTTTGAATAAAGTGAGCGATATCAATGAAGAATTGCTTTACAATCTTAATAAATTCAGCATTAAGGATATCAATAAAATGCTGAGTGCAGAAAAAGCTGAAGACGTTCAGGCTGTGATGACTACAGAGCAGAATCTTCCTGCAACGATACTCTATGATTCTCATCAAATCTCAAAAGAAGTTTATAAGCGAAGACATCAGAAAATAAAGAACGAACTGGAAATGCTTCATGCTAATCTGTCCATGTTTACCAAAGGAGAAATCAAAGAGCTTCCTTATCTGATTTCAGAAGATGAACAGATCACAGCGATTACCGATGCTCAGTTTGTCAATACATTGGATGCCGGAGTATTGGTAGCAACACCCAAAAGGATGATTTCTGTATCAAAAGGAATGTTTGGTGCCGCAAAGATTACTATTTACCCTAATGAAAACATACAGTCGGTGAGCTTTGTAACCCATCCGAGATCTCCGATTATTAAACTGCATCTGGAAGAAAGAATAGTGGAGTTTGAATGCTATATGGATAAGGAAGATGCAGAGAAGTTCTATGATACGATAAAAACCATTTATAATAATTCTAAGGATCAATCTCCAAAACAAATGGGTACAGCAGGCAAAAGTATTGCAGTCTCATCAGACGAAATTTTAAATCAGCTTGAAAAACTGGGTAAGCTGAGGGAGAACGGAATTTTAACCGATGCCGAATTTGCAGAGCAAAAAAAGAAACTGCTGGAGCAATTACCATAAAAATTTTATACCAATCATGAAAGATAAAGTATCTGCAAAAATAGTAGAAAGCTGGCTTAAAGGCTGGTGCTTATCAAGAGAAGTACCTTTTGCCGTTCCCTATAAATCCGGATTTCATGTGGTTGTAGGAGATGAAAAACAAAAAGAACGTTTTGTATTTCCTGAGCTTAATGACGATTTTTTTCAGCTTGCCAATTCAATTACCGAGCCCTGGATTTATCTGAAAGCATCTGTTCCCCCCGATCAAATTACAGATCAAATTCCTGAAAGGTGGAAACTGCAGCCACAGGGATATATGATGACGTGTTTTCATCCGATGAATTTTCCGGACACAAGTCTTGCAGAAGGATACCATCTGGAATTTTCTGAGTACAATACAACCTTTGTTATCACGATTGTAGCGGAGAATGGTGAGCAGGCTTCTATAGGACGTATCTCTCTTATAGATGATGTTGCTGTGTATGACAGGATTATTACCGAAAAAAATCATCAAAGGAAAGGGCTCGCCCGTTTTTTATTGAAAGAACTGGAGAAGATCGCTTTATCCAAAGGTTTTTACAAGAATATTTTAGTGGCAACGGAAGAAGGAAAGCTGTTGTATGAAACCTTAGGCTGGAAGCTATACTGTTTGCATACTTCCATTGTGATACCATCAGGAGACTAATATTTTTATTGAATTAAATTTTTATTACTTATAAAGAGTAATTTAGACCCAAAAAACTAACGCTATGAGTGAAAAATCAAGACTTGACGAAATAAGAGAAGAGCTTAAAAAACTGGATATCAGCCCTACCATATTTGCCCGGAAAGAAATTCATGAATTACCGGATATCCTTTCACCGGACGAAAGAATTGTCTATCTCGTAGAAGGCAGAAATAAACTGAACAATCATCATATCATCCTGGTAGCCACCGACAGAAGACTGATTTTTGTGGATAAGGAGTTCATGTACGGATTGAAAGTAGAAGACTTTTCTTACAGCAAAATAAGCTCCATCCAATATGAAAAGGAATTCTTACTCGCCTCTATAGATATTCAGGTTAGTGATGATGTTGTAGAGATTGACGGAGTAGGAAAGTATCATGCTGAGCTGTTTTGTGAAAAAGTAAGAGATTTCATGTCCCGTCTGGAACAACATTTTCAGAGTAAATCCGAACCTAGTATTTTAGATCAGCTGGAACAATTGGGAAGATTAAAGGAATCCGGAGTTCTAAGTGAGGAAGAATTTTTGGAGCAAAAGAAAAAATTGATGGAGAAATTGTAATCATTGTGTTGAATAATGAAATTACTTGATGGGTGGAACTCCCATTTTAAACTAAAACAATGGAAAATTACTTAGAAATCAATAAAAAATCCTGGAATGCCAAAGTAGAACCTCATCTGAAATCGGATTTTTACTTTGTAGATGAGTTCTTAAAAGGCAGAACTTCGCTGAACTCCATAGAGCTGGAGCTTCTTGGAGATATAAAAGGAAAAAGTATTCTGCATTTGCAGTGCCATTTCGGACAGGATTCTATTTCCCTGTCAAGAATGGGAGCAAAAGTGACCGGAATTGACCTTTCTGATAAAGCTATTGATACCGCCAGAGAACTTGCACAGCAATGCGGTACAGACACAGAATTTATCTGTTCAGATGTATATGAGCTGCCGAATGTTCTGGATCATAAGTTTGACATCGTTTATACAAGTTACGGTACCATTGGCTGGCTTCCCGATCTTGAGAAATGGGCGGAAATTATCAATCATTTTCTGAAGCCGGGAGGGCAGTTTATTATGGCAGAGTTTCATCCTGTTGTCTGGATGTTTGATGATGATTTTACAAAAGTTGCTTACCATTATTTCAATGAAAAACCGATTGTGGAAACTTATGAAGGAACGTATGCAGATCAGTCTGCACCTATTGTACAGGAGTATGTCATGTGGAACCACTCCTTAGCAGAAGTGCTGGACAATTTAATGAAAAAAGGTTTGAAACTGGAGACTTTTCAGGAATTTGACTGGTCACCTTATCCGTGCTTCAGACATGTAGATGAATTTGAAAAAGGAAAATGGAGAATTCCACAGTTCGGAAATAAAATACCGTTGGTGTTCGCTTTGATTGCAGAGAAAATATAAGATTATTTTAATCCTAATAAAAAGTCATCGCAATTACTATTACGATGACTTTTTCCTATATATGAATGTTAAAAAAAACTGCTCTGTGTTGGTTAGCTCAGGGAGTCCTCAGCCTTTGTTTTTGCTTCGTCCACTTTATTCTGAACCTGGGAAGCAACATCATTGGCTTTGCTCTTAAGGTCATTTCCCCATTTGTTAAGATTATCTTTAGCTGTATTGATCTTATCTTTTACCGCTTGCTGATCTTCAGGGCTTGAATTCTTATATTTCCAGTAAGCTAATGCACCTAATCCTAGTAAAGCTAATAAGCCTTTAGTCTTGTTTCCCATGATTTCTATTTTTTTAAGTATTAATATTAAAATTTGTTGTTATGAATAATGTAAAATACGTGCCAAAAAAATAAATGGACTTATAAATAAATGTTAAATTTAGGAAAAGACTTCAAGTTTTTCACCATCAAAACTGGCGAAAACCATAGTAGGATATGAATCCTGATGATGTACATTTCCATCTTTATCAATAGCGATAGCACCTGCAAACCCATCAATGGTTTTAAGCTCCTCAAATGTTTTATTGAAAGCCTGCTGAAGGCTCATTCCATCCGTAACTCTTGTTACAATTTTTGCAGCAGTAGCATTGCTTACAATGTCTTCACCAACCCCTGTACAACTTACCGCACAGAAGGCATTGGCATAATTTCCGGCCACTGTGGCAGAATCTGAAATTCTTCCGGGAATCTCGAAACCTTTACCTCCGGTAGACGTAGCAACAGCCAGTTTCCCTTCATGATCAATTGCAACACAGCCTACAGTTCCTTTACCTCCATTGGCTAGCTTAGCTTCATATTCTTTTCTTCTTTGAGGAATTTCTGTAGAAAAATTTTCAAACCCATTTTCCGTAGCATAGATTTTGGCACCATTTCCCCCTAAAACTCTGTCATCTTCATTGATCAAATCTTTGGCGACAAAAATGGGATTCTGTACATTTTCAATATTGATGACACCACTTAGCTTCTGGGTATTTCCATTCATAATGGCAGCACTCATACGGATAACACCATCACTCTGGATCTGAGAACCTGTTCCGGCATTGTATAACGGATCATCTTCCAGCAAGGATACAGCATAAGCAACAGTATCAAAAGCCGAATGGGTCTTAAGATAATCGAATGCCTTTTGAGCAATTTGTTTTAACGACTCCTGTTTTGCTGTTTTTACTTCATGGCTTTGGTCGCTTTCAGAGAAAAAACCGCCGTGGATGATTACTTTCATAAAATTATAGATGATGGTTGATAAATGATTTCTTTTACGAAGTTAATTAATAAAAGATAAAAGATAAAAGATAAAAGATAAAAGATAAAAGATAAAAGATAAAAGATAAAAGATAAAAGATAAAAGATAAAAGATAAAAGATAAAAGATAAAAGATAAAAGATAAAAGATAAAAGATAAAAGATAAAAGATAAAAGATAAAAGATAAAAGATAAAAGATAATGTTGTTAAGCAACTATTATGCATCTGGATATCAACATCAATAGAGGTGGGCTATAATTCTGAGCGGAGACGAAGAAAGCCCGCCTTATTATAAACGTTTTAAATCCATCGGCTTTAGCCCAACTTAAAATACGAATGTTAAATAAAAAACGGAACCGAGGTCCCGTTTGTATAGCTGTATTTGTTGTTCTATTTATCCTGTGGAATAGGGTTAAACTGCGAATTCTCAATCGTCAGCGTTTTTGTCGTAAGATCATAATGATCATTCATAGACATCACGTGTACCGTTAAATTATCAATAGAAATCGGCTCTCCAAGGTTGATATTGGTAAGGTTGGTATCTTTGATAAACCTTCCGTCTACCAGAATAACAAGACCTGAACCTACAGCAGTCATTACATCATTATGAATGAAAAGCCCTGTATCTTCACCCAATCCGATTCCCAGTGTTCTCGGATTGTTCACTACCGCCTGGAAAAGACGCCCGATTCTTCCCCGCTGTACAAAGTGAGTATCAATAATAACATTATCAATTAACCCTAAGCCCTGAGTAGTTTTGATTTCTCCTTTCAATAAAGCTTCAGAACTGCTTCCCTGATAGATCATATTTTCAGAAGCTGCTGCAGCACCCGCAGAAGTTCCGGAGTAAATAAAATCCTGTTCCTGGTATTTTAATAAAACCGTATCATGAAATCTTGTTCCTCCAAGAATAGAGGTCAGTCTCAGCTGATCTCCCCCGGTAAACATCATCACATCGGCAGCGTTGGCCCTTGCGACCATTGCATCAGAATTGGCTTCCTCACGGTTGTGGATGTCCAGAACATTTACATTTTTAGCTCCAAGAAATTCGAATGCTTTTTTGTACTCGGAACCTACGATCTGAGGGATTTGAGAGGCAGTGGTAACAATTTCAATGACAGAATTTTCCTTTAGTTTTGATTCGTTGATGATCTTTCGCAGGATCCCACGTTCAAAAAAATTAAGATTCTTTTCTATATTCTGATCATAATCGGTTTCAGCAAAACTTCCTTTGTTTACAGCGCCTCCGATAACTATTAATTTTCCAACAGGTTTCATCATTGTGCAAAATTAAAAAATAATTCACATTCTTTGGCCAATTTCATGCCATCTTTAGTTGATTTTTAATGTTTTAGGAATGTTAATTAAAATTAATTTTTTTTTAATGAATCTTTAAATGTGGTATAGTTTCGTTTAGGGTTTTACATTATCTTTGGCTATGAAAGGAGTTATTGTTAACTGTTAAAATGCCAATAGACTATGAAAATCGAAAAGATTCAGGCACTAAGAGGTCCTAACATCTGGAGCATCAGAAGAAAGAAGCTGATACAGATGAGGTTGGATTTAGAAGAAATGGAGAATTATCCTACCAATAAAATTGAAGGATTCCGGGAAAGGATTGAAAAATTAATCCCATCATTGATGACGCACCGATGCTCGGAAGGAGTGGAGGGAGGTTTTTTCCATAGAGTGGAAACAGGAACCTGGATGGGACATGTCATTGAGCATATCGCTTTGGAAATACAAACCCTGGCAGGAATGGATGTAGGGTTTGGAAGAACCCGTGAAACAAAAACTCCCGGAGTGTATAACGTGGTATTCAATTATATCGAAGAAAATGCAGGGATCTTTGCTGCAGAAGAATCTGTAAAAATTGCAGAAGCACTGATTGAAGGCAAAGACTATGATTTGAATGCTTGTATCCATAGATTAAAAGAAATCAGGGAGCGCGTCCGTTTAGGACCTTCCACAGGAAGTATTGTAGAAGAAGCGGCATCCAGAAGAATTCCTTGGATCAGACTGGGGACAAACTCATTGGTACAGCTTGGTTATGGCGTGAACCAGCAAAGATTTCAGGCTACCATTACCGGGAACACAAGTTCTATTGCTGTTGATATCGCATGTAATAAAGAATTAACAAAGAGAATGCTTCATGATGCAGCTATTCCCGTACCGATTGGAGATTTGGTAACAGATGAAGAAGATTTAAATGCAGTCATCAGAAAAATTGGGTATCCCATTGTTTTAAAACCTTTGGATGGAAACCATGGAAAAGGTTCTTCCATTAATGTCAACGATTGGGATGCTGCTAAGATAGGTCTTGAACATGCTCAGAAATATTCAAGAAAAGTAATTGTTGAGAAATATATCACAGGCTACGACTTCCGTATACTGGTGATCAATAATAAAATGGTGGCTGCAGCCAGAAGAGTTCCAGCCCATGTTGTGGGAGATGGAGAACTGAATCTTCAGCAGCTTATTGAAAAAGAAAATAAAGACCCGAGAAGAGGCTATGGCCATGAAAATGTCCTTACTGAAATTGAAGTGGATAAAGACACTTTAGAATTACTGGATAAACTTCAGTACACGCTGGAGACTATTCCTCAAAGGGGAGAAGTGGTGTACCTGAAATCAACAGCCAATCTTTCAACCGGAGGAACGTCCATCGATGTAACAGATATGGTACACCCGGAAAATATCACAATGGCTGAAAGAATTTCTAAAATTATCGGGTTGGATGTCTGCGGAATTGACGTGATGGCAGAAAACCTTACCCAGCCTTTAAAGGAAAGTGGCGGCGCCATTATTGAAGTCAATGCAGCACCAGGGTTCAGAATGCATCTTGCACCAAGTGAGGGCTTACCAAGAAACGTGGCTGCTCCGGTGGTTGATATGCTTTATCCTCAGGGGAAACCTTTTACCATTCCCATCATTGCAGTAACAGGAACCAATGGAAAAACAACCACAACAAGACTTATCTCTCATATTGTAAAAAGCAATGGCTACAGAGTAGGATTTACAACTTCGGATGGAATTTATATTCAAAATACCATGCTGTCAAAAGGAGATACTACAGGGCCGCTTTCTGCAGAGTTTATCTTAAAAGATCCTACCGTAGAATTTGCAGTGCTGGAAACCGCAAGAGGGGGTATTTTACGTTCCGGACTTGGTTTTTCACAATGTGATATCGGAGTTTTGACTAATATCGAGGAAGATCACCTGGGAATGAACGATATTCACAGTTTAAAAGATCTTACCAAGGTAAAGCGTGTTGTACTGGATAGTGTGAAAAAAAGCGGCTGGAGTGTGTTGAATGCAGATAATGAATACTCCATGAAGATTGTGAATGATCTCGATTCCAATGTGGCTATTTTCAGTATGGATGAAAACAATCCTCATATTGTAAAATTTGCCAAAGAAGGAAAGATCACCTGTGTGTATGAAGAAGGTTTTGTAACCATCAAAAAAGGAGACTGGAAAATCAGAATAGGAAAAGCCAAAGACTTCCCGATTACGATGGAAGGAAAGGCCAGGTTCATGATTGAAAACGTATTGGCAGCCAGTTTGGCAAGTTACCTTTACGGATTTGGAATTGAGGATATTTCCAATTCTTTAAGAACGTTTATTCCAAGTGCTCAGTTGACACCGGGAAGACTGAATGTCTTTAAGTTCAAAAACTTTAAGGTACTGATCGACTTTGCCCACAATCCTTCAGGATACGAAGCCATAGAAGATTATCTTAGAAATGTAGAATCTACCAAAAAGATCGGGATTATTTCCGGTGTTGGAGACCGTAGAGACAACGATATCAGAGAATGCGGAAAAATTGCCGGAAGAATGTTCGATTATATTATCATCCGAAACGAAAAACACCTTCGCGGAAGAACCGAAGAGGAAATCAACGGATTGATTATCGACGGGATTAATTCTGCAGGAAGAGATGTCAGTTATGAGATCATTCCTAAAGAAATTGAAGCGTTAAAACATGCGATAGGAATGGCGGAAGAAGGAACATTTATCACAGCTTTAAGTGATGTTATTTCCAATGCTATTGATCTGGTTCAGGAATATCAGGCCAAGGAATTGCTGGAAGACGATAAGAATTTATGATAAAAGAATCGGCTGAACCAAAGGTTCAGCCGATTCTTTTTGTTGCAGATTGAAAGGATCAATTATTTTTTTTCAGAGTTAGCATAAATTTCTATTATAGTTAGATTTTCATATCCTTTTAACATATCTTCATTGGTTTTATATTTTACAGGATCTCTTTTAATTCTTTTTTTGACACCTGAAGTACTTTGGAATAACTTGTTGGTGGCACTGTCATGTTCTTTAATAAAAAGTGTGATTTTTGCCGACTTTGCATTTTTATCAGAATTTCTTACATCATCAATAAACCTTAGGGTGATAAAGTTATTAGCTTCGGGTGAGCCTCCTCCAAAAGTAACCAGTTGAATATCCAATTTTAAATCTTTTAATAGGTCCTTGACTTTTTTTCCTGTATAATTATTTTTTTTAGCCTCAAATCTTCCGACGGTTTGCTTTGAGGATACTTTTTCCTGTGCATTCATTTTATAAAAAAAGCTTAGAGCTATCAGTAAGGTGAAAGTAAGTATATTTTTCATGACTTAAGGGCAGGTTGTTTGAGTGTTTGTAATAGTTCCGTCTGGATTTTTTTTGTAATCAATGTTTATTTTTTTAAAATTCCCCTGATGATCTCTTTTTAATAAAGCCATTCCTGCATCATATTTATCCAGAATATGGGATAGTGACATTTCCCAACTTCCATCAAAATCATTCCATTCATCAAATAATGGTGGTGGGAAATTGGGGGCATATCCCGGGATTTGTGTGTAAGGATGGTTTTGTAAGAATTGGTTCATAGCAGCAGGGTCGGTTACTACCAGAGCATAAACTGTACCATCGGGATTCATTACATAATAGGTACTATAAGTATTATTCCCGTTATAAGCGTTAATGAGAGAATATACATCTCCTACAGAGGGTGGAGAATCGTTGGCAGGGTGAATATGTATGCTCCCTACCGGATTTTCAAAATTGTGATTTAAAGTCATGTTATTCGGACCTCCATGTTGTATGTCAGTAGAAACAATAGCTCCATTTTGGCTTCCGAGTACATATCCATGCTCTTTTCCGTCATTCATTCCTCCAATTGTATTGAATGCATTATTAAATGCGTCAGTTTGAGATAGCTGTGTTGCGTGAGCCGATGGTTTGGCAGCTTTTAAACAAGGATCTTTATCCTGCCCATCCTCATCGGGTTGATTACCACCAGTGGTACCTCCTCCATTATTATTGCCACCAGAATTAGGTTGATTTAAGTAAGAAAATACTGAAGTAGGACATACTGGAATACAATCACCACAACCGGTACACTTTTCTACATTTATAGATATGGTTACCCCTTTAAGAGATACATATCCTCCTACATCCAAATACATTTCAGTATCATCTATAGCCTGTTCCGGACACTCCGGAACGCACATAGTACATTCTATACAATGTTCCCCCTGTACGAGGATTTTTTCACCAATAATAAAAGCCATCTTAAAATATTATTTCTTTTTTTGTAAAGTTTTCGCTAAGCTCATTGTAATGTATATATTGAAACTTAAGTTTTGTAAAGGTATTGGGCAAGCTTATTTGAATTGGTTCCTTGAAAAGAACACATGAAAACTCATCATTCAACTTCATTATTTTTAAATTCTTATTGGTTTTATTAGTTTCACTGATAGACTCATTTAAGGTAATATATCCCAGACTTACAAATTCCATAAGGATAATCTTTCTCCTGTCAAAATTTACTGATTTTGATTTTCTACCTTTGATATCAGAGCCCTCATTAATTATATAAATTGGTTTAAATCTTTTCTTTAATTCATCATCATTGTTGAATCTATTAATCTCATCATTAAAATTATCTTGTACACAGGATAGTAAAGTAGTGCTTAACCCAGCATATAAAATTCCATGAAAAGATTTTTGAATAAATGTTTTTCTGTTCATTCTAATAGTTAAATTTTAGCTTTTGTAAAAAAAACTTTAGAACTTCTTATCCTGTTGAATCATCTTGTTAAAATCTACATTAACCCATCCCAATTTTGATTTTTAATTAAGAATTTCCAAATAGGATAGGAGGCTCACATCATTTTTTTCTGCAGCAAAGATACAATAAACATAAAATAAATCACTGCTAATAGAGCCTTTAAACCCTTTATGAAAGGGGATATATGATGATTAATGCTAAATAGATGAACGCATCATGAAAGAGAATTAGAATATATGAAAAAATACAAACCTCCGAAATTTTGGAGGTTTGTTTCTATAAGCTTCTCCAGGTTTTCTTTATATGCTACATTTTTAAGATAAAATACAAGGGAATGAGTTCTCATTGGACTGTAAAGCTGATTGTTTGAGTGACAAACAAGATAATGACCATCATCATAAGACCAATAGCAATTCCTATGACCGCATCAGCTACTCAAGCATCCTGCCTGTCAATTTAAATAGGGTGTTTTTCCCTCATTATTTTGGGAGTTACAGATTTAATTTTGCTCAACCATAAATAAAATGAAATCCATGAGAACAATCAATTACATCGTTATACATTGTACAGCAACACAGCCAGATGTTACAATAGAGAGCATTAAAAGGTATTGGAAGGAAAACCTGAAATGGAAAAATACAGGGTATCACTATATGATAAAAGCTGATGGAAAAATAGTAAACACTTTGCCAATTGATCAGGTATCCAATGGCGTTGCAGGATGGAATTCCCAAATTATCAATATATCATACATTGGAGGCATTGATAAAAACAACCATCCAAAAGATACAAGAACGGAAGACCAAAAAAGATCTATGGTAAAGCTGTTAAGAGAATTAAAATCAACATTTCCTAAAGCTACAATTCAGGGGCATAGAGATTTTCCAAATGTCTATAAAGCTTGCCCTAGCTTTGATGCGAAGAAAGAATATGCTGGGTTATGATAAGGGGAAGGACTGTAAGACGGTTTTTAAATAGCTTTAAAGAAAATATAACATATAAATAATTGAAAATCAAATTTTAATGTTTCCGTAGAGTATGCCAATAGTCTATCCGTATATTTACAATGTTTGTGAAAACACAGCATACATGTCAATTTTATCCTCCTTTTTAGGGGGATTTTTATTATTGGAGAGGACTTAAGGAGTAAAAAATAAAACCTCCGGAATTCCGGAGGTTTGTTTCTATAAATTTTCCCAGGTTGTTTTGATGCTCTGCATTTTTTTAAGATAAAAATACAAAGGAATAAGTTCTAACCTGAGGGTAAAGCTGATTGATGGGTACATAAACGGAATAATGGCCATCATAATAAGGCAGACAGTAATCCCGATAATGGCATCTGCTATGGCAGC
Source organism: Chryseobacterium sp. CP-77 (assembly GCF_036362765.1). NCBI lineage: Bacteria > Pseudomonadati > Bacteroidota > Flavobacteriia > Flavobacteriales > Weeksellaceae > Chryseobacterium > Chryseobacterium sp. CP-77. Next base: position 1,176,130 of record NZ_CP143637.1, on the reverse strand, counting down.
CTGTGGTGCCCATTTTTGTTCAAACCAAAGTCCGTAGGCTACAATCCCTTTAAATAAAAACAAGACACAGATCAAAAGTCCGGTCATTGAATACGGATGATTGGCATTCATTCCGTATAAAGATAAAGAGACATGAGTCATCAGAGAGCCTGCCAGTAAAAAGATAGCAGCCAGTGCTCCTCCGATTAAAAAGATCCATAGGAAAATTTTAATCCAGACAGGTAACAGATCTCTTCTCCGTGTTAAAGTGTGGTTTTCAAATTCTGCAAAAGCGGTTGGCTTTTCTTCCATGTTGTATTAGTTTTATAAGTTTTTTATCCGAAAAAAGCATTCGAACTACCAATCCAGATGGCGTCTTTTTTATTGAAGTCTACATTCACCATGGCGGCTTTAGTCATTCTTCCCAGATTTTCCAATAGGATAGGGCGTTCGTCATTTTCCCGCCAAATATACAACAAACGGATCTCTGCTTTTGAAAAATCTCCGTTGATATCTTCAAAAATGGGTTCATAATAGACTTTTCTCTGCAAAATATAGTTTTCCTTATCCTGAATAGAGTCTGTAACTTTTTTTGTCGGATTCAGATTAACTCCGCTTCCTGCGAATGAAAATAATGGTTTCAATACAAAATCTTCAAGGTTTTCATTTTCCGGAAATTCATGCAGAAAATAACTTTTCGGAACAAACTGATGTTGTAATAAAGGCAAAAGGAATTTTGATATTTTAAAGAACCAGTTTGGGTGGGTAATCCAATTTACATCCACTTCCTCGCGGAAATCGAATTCTGTATGCAGATCCGGAATATTGTCCAGTTCATCAAATATAACCCGGTTGTAGATTCTCTTAATTTCGGTAAGCTTACCATTATTTTCATAATACAGTTTTCGGCCCTGTTTTTTTACTTTTGTCAGGCATACTGTTTTGATGCCTAGCAATTTCTCGGTCAAAGCAAAATCAATCGCCGTTTTTTGTTTTTCCGGAAAGATTTCAAGCAGAATTACATTTTCAGGATGTTCATCACCTACAATCAGTTCCTTCAAATAGTTTTTAAAGGTTTCGTGGGGCATAGGGTTTTTTATCTCCGAAAGAAAAGGGTAGACTTCACAATACGTTTCCTCATATACTTTCTGGAAAGCATACAAAGAAGGAAATGCCTGAAGTTCTATCAGCTGAGGTTCTATTGCTCCGTCTTCGCTTTTGCAGACTCCAAAATCTATGGTGAAAAAATGAGGTTGATGGGTATCATTGGGAACCCTGCAGTTTTCAGGAATGGCTTTTTGAAGGAGTTCTGCCGGAATTGCTTTAATCTGGCTGATGATACTTTCACTGGCGTCTATCAGTTTTTTCTCAAACTCTTTAGTCAGAAAAATAGGACTTTCTGAAACTCTGAAACCAGGTGCTGTTCCAGCTTTTTCAGTCAGTATGTTTTTGAGTTGATGGTATTTTTCATATGAAAATTCCTGATTGAACTGTTTTCTGTATTCTGGGATCATATTTTTTTTCTTTTGTGGTGTTAAAAAATCGGACGTTTCTGCCCGATTTGATTTGACCACAAAAGGCACAAAAGTTTTAGAATATAAAAGTTTACAATACACTTTTATAAAATCCCTATTTAATTGGGAAATCTTTGATTTTCAAGAAAGCTTATGTGCTCTTCTCAACAGCTTTTATGATTGTAATACCCCAATCCCTTTTGTGACTTTTGTGGTTTGTATTGATTAAGCCAAAGTCTCAGCTTCTTTCAAAATGTTTTTTTTTGCAAACTGAAGGAATCTCGGAAGTATCTGATGTCTGGTCAGAACGATTTTATCTTCATCGTCTATTCTGTCTATCGTTTCAAGATATTTTTCCATCCCGAAATTTTCAATCATGGCTTCCTTGTTTTTTTCATCCTTCAGGTTTTCGATCAGAGATTCAGGATTGGCTTCAGGGTGAAACTGTGTTCCGAATATCTCCTCCGAAAAACGAACGGCCATTACCGCTCTTTCCAGGTTGATATGAGGACGGAATTTTTCAATCGCCATGATGGTCATTCCCAATTCTTGGAAACGTTCGTGATCCGGTTCGATAAACTGATAAGCTCTGGAATCTACCGCATAAAAAGGATCCTTAAGATTTTTGAATAAAAACTCCTCCTGGCCTTCCTCTGTTTTATGAACAGGCATTACTCCGAAAGAATAAGACTTTCTTTTGCAGATATTCCCCAGGTTCCAGTGGATACTTGCCAGCTGAAATGAATGGCAGATCAGGAAAAGGTATTTTTTATCTTCATGATATTGATTATGCTCAAAAACAGCATCTAAGAAATCAGCAAATTTGTCTTCCCAGGCCAGACCTTCCCGGTGTGGATTGCCAGGCCCGCCTGAAGAAATGAAAATATCAAAGTCACCTATTTCAGGCATTTCATCTTTATACCTTACATCAAACGTTTTGATCACCACATTTTCTTCAGAGTTCTGCTGAAAAGTTTCGGAAATTTCTTTAATGTTTCTAAAACCTTGATTCACATGATTGTTGTTCATGTCCAGCAGAGCAATTCGAATATCTTTCATTACATCATATTTTTTGTAAAGTTACCAAAAAAATTATGAAGCAGGTTCACCATGGGTGATGCCATACTCCGTTTCAGAGATCATATAATCAACCACTTTCGTCAGATCACCTGTTTCCTTGAAGATCTGAAGCTGCCGGTCTGCACCGGTTCCGTTTTCAAGGATTTTCCAGGCATATTCCACTTCCTGGCGGCATCCCAGATCATCTACCACATCATCAATAAACTCTAAAAGTTCTTTCAACAAATGAGGATAAGGTACGGATTCTTCTTTTCCAAAATCGATGAGATGGGCTTCAATACCACTTTTCGAGGCACGCCATTTATTTTCGTTCAGCAGTAATCTTCTATAGCTTCTGAAGCTGAGATTTTGCTGGTGCAGTTTATATATTTTCGCAACAAGACTCTGCATTATGGCCGCAAGACAAACGGTTTCGTCAATTCTTAACGGCATGTCACAGATTCTGAATTCGATAGTTGGATAAAACGGATGTACCCGTAAATCCCACCAGATTTTCTTGGCATTGTCGATGGTTCCTGTTTTTACCAGAAGATCCACATAACTGTCGAATTCTGCCAGAGAGTTAAAGTAACTCGGAATACCGGTTCTTGGGAATTTGACGAAGATTTCCTGTCTGTACGATTTAAAACCTGTATATCTTCCGATCCAGAAAGGGGAGTTGGTGGAAAGGGCATAGACGTGAGGAAGGAAATATCTCATCACATTCTGAATTCTTACACCTTCTTCACGGTTGGGAATTCCGATATGAACATGCAGTCCGAAAATAAGATTTTCACGGGCTACATCTCCCATATCATCTACGATTTTAATATATCTTTCTCCCTGGGTAATATTGTTTTCAGACCAGTGAGAAAAAGGGTGGGTTCCTCCTCCGGAAACACGCAGTCCCTGCTCATGGGCGATATTGATAAGATGGCGCCTTAAATTCGTTAATTCAGCTCTGGCTTCCTGAATATTCTGGCAGATTCCCGTTTCCATTTCAATCATGGATTCGTGCATTTCATGTTTTAAATTTTCGCTTAAAACCGCTTTGCCGCCCTCAATGATTTTTGAAACGTGAGAAACCAGATCCCTGCTTTCAACATCGATGATCTGATATTCTTCTTCAATTCCAATAGTAAACTGATGATGCATTTATTTTGTGTTTTTTAATTCTTTTTCAATATTATTTTATGGAATCTTTCACGAAGGTTCCCCAGGCAATATTAGGTTTCCCCGGAACATACTCCTTGGCTTTTTCTATAGCCAGTTTGGCGGCATGCTCTATGATCCATGCAAAGTTTTCTTCCCCTACAGAATTGCGGTCTGCGTCAGGAGCCGGGTTGCAGAAATCAATCGCATAAGGAATACCGTCTCTTACCGCAAATTCCACGGTGTTGAAATCGTATCCTAAAGCTTGATTCATTTTAATCGTATAATCATGAATGGTTTTCAACAATTTTTCAAGCTCTTCACCTTGTGTCTGATGGGTGGTGGCATATCTCAGGTGAGGTGCATTTCTCGGTTCATAAGGCATGATATGGACATATTTTTGGCCCAGACAGTACACTCTGTAATAATCATCAAAGATAATTTCCTCCTGTACCATCATCACCAGTTGTTCCGTTTCTCCGAGTTTGTTCCAAAGGTCATCAGGATTCTCTACCCTGTAAACATTCTTCCAGCCGCCACCATCATGAGGCTTCATGTAAGCAGGAAACCCTACATAATTGAAGATATATTCCCAGTCATGAGGAAATTTCAGGTTCCTGAATGAAGTTTCTGAAGTATTATCCGGTCTTTGGTGCGACGGAAGCAGAACCGTTTTAGGAAGCGGAATTCCCAGTTTGGACATCAGGGCATTGTTGAAAAACTTCTCATCAGCACTCCACCAGAATGGATTGTTGATTACATAAGTACCGTTAAGGGCAGCATTTTTTAAATAAGCTCTGTAAAAGGGAACGTCCTGTGAAATTCTGTCGATGATCACTGCATAACCATAATCTGCACCCTGTTCCAGTTTATCAATAGTAACGGGTTCAGCAATGATATCTCCACCTCCCATTTCATTTACTTTGTCTATAAATGCCCAGGGAAACGTGTCTTCCATACCGAAAAGAATTCCTACTTTTTTTGTCATAATTTTTGTTTTTAAGGTGGGTATATTTTTTTCTATTTGTCTTTTCATTGTTTTTAAGAGAAAAAGGCTCCTATAAAAGTAGGGAAAACCATTCTCCATAGCGGCCAGTCGTGGCCTATCCATTTTCTTTCATCGTACCAGAAATCTATGCCTTTTATCCTGAGGATTTCAGCCATTTCAACATTTTTATCCCTGCAGATATCCTGATCGGAAGTGCTCAGTACAATATGCATGTGTTTATATTTCCAGGCTTCATCATTCCGTACAAACTCTCTCGGACAGTTGAAGTATACCAGATCATCAGAATAACCATCCATAAAATTCCTTATACTGAAGGCGCCGGAAAGGCAAAACAGATGAGAAACCAAATCCGGAAATCTGAAAGCAAAATTAGCGGCATGATATCCCCCGAAACTGGCTCCGGCCACTGCTACACGATGTGTTTTATGAAGCTTTTGGATATAAGGCACGAATTCCTGAAGCAGGAACTGTACATACCGTTCATAATTTCTTATTCTTTGCTGAGGAGAGATTTTTTCATCGTAAAAACTCCAGCTGTCGATGGTCTGTACATTGTAAAGCTTTACTTTTCCCTGTTCTATGAACCAGTTGATGCTTCCGTTGAGATGAAAATCATGATTTTGGGTATACTGTCCCTGGGAAGTTGGAAACATAATGATAGGATGGCCGTAATGTCCGGTCACTTCTACTTTGAGACTTGTTCCCAATATATTTGAATAATACTCTGTATGTTCTATGTGAGGCATTTTCCTTATTTGGTTTTATCTTTTCTAAATTACATTTTAGTAGGGAATCTTGGAGCGGATTGTATATTATGAATTCAATAACATTTTGAATATCAATGTCAAGCTTCATTGTTAAGAACTCAATTTATTACTTTTGGGAGGCAGAATGTTCAGCATATCAGTATGGATGATTTCCGCTGCAGAATCCAGTCTGTCCTGTACAACAGAAGCATTTCCGGATTTGTAAACAATTCCGACATGATAATCTATGGGAAGAAATTTGACAACCTCTTCACATTCAAATCTGCTGTAATCTGGTTCTTTATCTTTAATCAGAGCTACAATCAGGCCTGAATAATAGCCTGTAGGCGGAGAAACGCTGTAATCATGACCTCTCAGAAGAGCATCTTCAATTTTAGCCCACTCTCTCCAGATATTGATCCCGCTTGATGCTTCAACCAGATCCGGAATATGAGCGCCGCCAACCCTGGATGAGGTTTCAAGGAAGTACCATTTTCCGTCTTCTTTTCCACGGATAAATTCTGTATGGGTGGCTCCGTTGACAAGCCCGAAATTGGAAAGAACTCTGGCATTGATATCTTCCAGTGCCTTAAACTCTTCGGAATACCTTCCTAATGTTTTGGATCTGAAAACCCCGCCTTCGTGAGAAACCTGCATGGGAGGAGCAAGATATTTTGAGGCAGAAGTGAATACTGTTTTTTTGTTAAAAGTAAGACTGTCCACATGGTAAACATCTCCGGGTTTAAAACTTTCCAGTAAAAAAAGATGGCGTTCTTCTCCCAGTATTTCCAGGGCTTCAAGAAGCTGTTCTTTGGAGGTTATTTTCTTAATGCCCGAGGCGGATGCTTCAGAGCGCGGCTTTAATACCCATGGAGCAGGAACGCGGTCTGTAAATTCATCCACTTCGTTATCATTGAACACAGCGGTAAATTCAGGAACGCTGATCCCGGAATCCTTTGCTTTTTGCCTCATGGCAAGCTTATCTCTGAAATATCGGTGGGTTGTCTGTCCCATACCGGGAATACGGAATGTTTCTCTGATTAACGCTGCTTTTTCAACATCATAATCATCCAAAGCCACCACAGCATCTACTTTTCTGGTCTTCATCAGGTGGGAAAATCCCTGAATCAGGTGCTCCAGATTCCATACGGAAGGCTTTAGCTCGGGCATATAGAATGTTTCATCAATCGCATGCCAGGGCCAGTTTTTTTCTTTGAGGTTTTCGGAGGTTACAAGGATGATTTTATTGCCGAGCTTCTTCATTTCGTCCATAAAATCGTAGCCTTTGTAATAGCACGAAATACACACAATAGTTTTCTTCTCCATATAATGTTTTTTAAGATTTAGTGAATTTTCAAAAATAAAAGCATTTGTGTGTTATTTTATTAATATCAAAAAATAAAATATGATGCGTTTTTGAAAATCCACTAATCAATTATACAGAGTTTTTTTGTAAAAAACTAATTTTTAGTGATAATTTTCAATTAAATTCACGAGGAGTTGAACACCGAAACCTGTTGCTGCTTTTTCTTTAGCATAACCCACGCTTCCAAAGGCAACTCCGGCAATATCTAAATGTGCCCATTTTGGGTGGCTCTCAATGAAATGTTCTAAAAATTTTGCTGCAATAATACAGTCTCCCACAGGCTTTAGAGAGATGTTTTTGATATCCGCTACATCAGACTGGATATCATCTTTCCAGACATCCCATAAAGGAAGATTCCAAACCCTCTGATTGGTCTGGTCACCGGTTTTGATTAAGTTGTTTTTCAGTTCCTCGTTATTAGAGAACATAGCAGCACAGGTGTCTCCGAACATTCTCACCGAGCTTCCCGTTAATGTTGCCAGATCAATAAGGAAATCCGTTTTGTAGTTTTTAGCGAGATAAGATAAACCGTCTGCAAGAATTAATCTGCCTTCTGCGTCAGTATCAAGTACTTCAATCGTTTTTCCGTTGTAGGCTGTAATCACATCACTCGGAAGCAGAGCCTTTTCAGAGACCGCATTATCAGTAATAGGAAGAACAGCAACAATGTTTACCGGAAGTTGCATTTCTGCGGCGTAGATTAACGTTCCCAAAACAGCGGTAGCTCCGCCCATGTCAGATTTCATATAATGCAGGTTGGCAGAGCTTTTTATTGATATTCCTCCGGTGTCAAACAGAATACATTTTCCTACTAATCCGAAAGTCTTGGCATTTTTCGCTGTCGTTTTATACTCTAAAATAGTGAAGGCTGCATCATAAGCACTTCCCTGGTTCACAGAAAGATAAGCGCCTAATCCAAGCTCTTCACATTTCTTTCTGTTAAAAGCAGTATATTTTAAGTCATATTTTTTAGCCAGATTTTTAAGGTATGCGCTTAAGATATCCGGTTTTTTAAGATTGGCTGGTTTGTTGAGCCAGTCCTGGCAGGCAGTCTGTCCGTTAACCAATGCTTCTGCTTTCTGGCTGATATGATCTAATTTTTTCTGGCTTAAATTTTCAAAGTGCAATTCAAATTTCGTATTCCAGAAAGCGTGTTTTTTATCAAAAGGGTAGTTGTAAGTTCCTGTTAAAAGTCCTTTTACAAACTCTTCGAACTGCTTTTCATTCAGGAAGTCAGCAAGGGCTAATGTAGGTACGGCCAGCAGTTTGTCTTTCTGTGTCTGTGAAAATTTAGCTGCCACCTGCTGGATCTCGAAATTTTGTAAAACAGATTTTCCTAATCCAATGAAATACGTAATTCCTTCTTCATGAGCATTGACAAAAACTTCGTATTTCTTTCCGGTGAAAAAATTGGAAATGTTTTTGTTGAAATTTTTACTGGTTTTCGTCCATTCTTCCTCCGTAAACAGTTGGAAAACCTGAGTGTAATTTTTGTTTTTTTTATTGATTAGTTTCATAAATAGATGTTATAATTTCTAAATTCATAAAGAGTGCGCCTTCATTTTGTTCCTGGCCGGCTTACATTTTCTGCGGCAGTTTTTATGCATTTAGTTCCTGATGCTTTTTTGTTGTGGTTTTACTTCTACAGGATTTTCTGTGTTATCATAGAACAGCCATTCTATAGCCCTTGGGAACTCCTGAGACCAGTAAAACTCATTGTGGGTGCCTTCAGGATTGATATTGGTTTTGAATTCAAAATCAAAAAGCTTTTTCTCTTCCCATCTTTTCAGATATTCTTCAAAAATATGAATTCTTTTGACCATTTTAGAACCTTCCTGACCTCCGCCGTAAAGATAGATCTTCGTTTTAAACGGAACCCGGAAATTCATCATCGGAAAGTTGTTATTCGGTTCTACCCATAGAGAAGGTGAGAATATCAGTAGTTTAGAATACACTTCAGGATAAAGAAATCCGCTGTATATACTGATCAATGCTCCCAATGAACTGCCCCCGATTCCGGTGTTGTCGCGGTCTTTTTTAGTTCTGTAATTTTCGTCCACAAAAGGCTTTAAAGTATCGGCAATAAAACGGATGTACTTTTTTCCTTCGGAACCGTTGGCTACATGATCATTATCAAAAATATATTCTTTGATTCTTTCCTCGCTGCCATGTTCTATCGCTATGATGATAAGATCACCACGTCCGTATTCTGCAAGGATAGACAGTTTTTTATCGATTTCCCAGTTTCCGAAACCGCTTCCTTCATTGAAAAGATTTTGTGCATCCTGAAGGTATAAAACAGGATATCGTTTATCTGTCGTGTGATAATCATAAGGAAGGAGTGCCCAAACCTTGCGGTAACGGTCAAGCTGCGGGATATAAAAATTTTCAGAAATAACTTCTGCTACAGGATAATATTCTTCTTTGAACGGTCCCCAGTTCAATCTCCATTTTTCTACGGAGTCGGACGTTTTACCAGCAGATTTTTTCGCTTTCCGGTTGGGAGTGATATTTCCATATTGATCCAGTTCTACGTTTTCCCAACCTCCTTTTGTGAATTTGTATTCAATATCATCAGGAAGGAGCTGATCTTCGATTTCTATAAAATAACCGGAAGGATCAATTTGTTTAAGCTGGAAATGGTAATCTTTGGGATTCCAGCTATTGAAATTTCCGGTGATAAATACCGGCCTGTCATCTATTTCTGCTGTATAAAGTTCAAACCTCATCATAGGTGTTTAATAATATTGATGTTAAATTTATAAAAAAAGATTGTTTTGAAATCATAAAAAATGTGAGTTAAAAAATGATATATTTGATAGATAGACAAAACATGAAACGATGTTGATAATTATTTGATGAATAATTCATCGCTATTGTCAGTATTTTTCGTAGTTTCAGGGAAAATATAAATATAAACTGATCTTGATGAATTCTGTTAAGACCTACACGCTTTTCACCGATCATGATGTGTATCTTTTTAAAGAAGGTAGGCACTATAAGCTGTATGGTAAATTTGGAGCACATTCTGCAGAAAAAGAGGGCGTAAAAGGCGTATATTTTTCCGTTTGGGCTCCTAACGCAAAGAAAGTTTCCGTGATCGGAAATTTTAACAACTGGAATCATAAAGATCATATTTTGTTTCCACGATGGGATGAATCCGGGATTTGGGAAGGATTTATTGAAGGATTAACCTGGGGAACATTGTATAAATATGCTATTGAAACCCAAGGAGGCGAAATTCTTGAAAAAAGTGATCCTTATGCATTGAGCTGGGAACAGAATATTCAGGCTGCTTCTCTGGTTTCTACAACCTGGTACGAATGGAATGATCAGGAGTGGATGGATTACCGCTGGAAAAAAAACAGGCTGGAAGCTCCACTATCGGTATATGAATTACATCTGGGTTCCTGGGTAAGGGAAGAAGATCAGCCTCAACGTTTTTTAAACTATAGGGATATTGCGAAAAAGCTCGTTCCTTATATCAAAGAAATGGGGTTTACCCATGTGGAATTCATGCCCGTGATGGAATATCCTTACGAGCCGAGCTGGGGATACCAGATTACCGGTTTTTATGCAGCAACTTCACGTTTTGGTTCACCACAGGATCTGATGTTTCTTATTGATGAACTTCACAATAATGACATAGGCGTTATTCTGGATTGGGTTCCGTCCCATTTTCCGGGAGATGCCAATGGGCTTCACCGTTTTGATGGATCCTATCTGTATGAGCACGAAGATCCGAGAAAAGGCTTTCATCCGGATTGGAAATCGCATATTTTCAATTACGGAAGAAATGAAGTGAAATCCTTCCTGATTTCAAATGCCATGTTCTGGCTGGATCGTTATCATGCTGACGGATTGCGTGTGGATGCCGTGACTTCAATGCTTCATCTGGATTATTCAAGAAATAAAGGGGAGTGGGAGCCTAATATATATGGCACCAATGTGAACCTGGAAGCGAAAGCCTTTCTACAGGAATTTAATACAGCTGTCTACAAAGAATTTGGAGATAATATCATTACCATCGCAGAAGAAAGTTCAGATTTTCCCATGCTTACAAAACCTGTTCATGACGGCGGTGTAGGATTCGGAATGAAATGGATGATGGGATGGATGCATGATACGCTGGATTATTTCAAAGAGGATTTTATTAACCGTAAATTTCATCATCATAAACTGACCTTCGCTTCCATGTATATGTATAATGAAAATTATATGATGCCTTTGTCACACGATGAAGTCGTACACGGAAAAGCAAGTCTTATTTATAAAATGAAAGGGGATGAATGGCAGAAATTTGCCAATCTCCGTACCTTATATGTTTATATGTATACCCATCCCGGAGCCAAGCTGCTTTTTATGGGCGATGAATTCGGGCAGACCAGTGAATGGAACTTTACCAGAAGCCTCGACTGGCATTTGCTGAAATACCCTGTTCATAAAGGAATGCAGGAAATGGTGAAGGAACTGAACCATTTGTACCGGTCAGAAACTGCCTTTTATGAAAATCAGTTTGATAGAAATGGTTTTGAATGGGTGGAAGCAGATGATCTGGAAAACTCGGTGTATGTCTACCTCAGAAAAGGAAAAAAGAAAGATGATGTTCTGATGGTAGCTTTAAACCTGGCACCCAACGTATTGGATTATAAGATAGGAATTCCTGCTGGCACCCACTGGGAGGTTGTTTTGAATTCAGATGATGAAAAGTACAGTGGAAGCGGAGTAGAACCTGAAATCCTGGGAGAGAAGTATGAAGAATGGAGAAATTATCCAAAAACAATGACCGTGAAGCTGCCGCCATTGGCCGGAATAGTTTTACGTCAGAAGAAAGATAAAAAATATAAATTACACAGAATTAAACATAAGAGATAAAGAATGGTTATTTATCATTTAAGTACAGAATGTTATCCCGTAGCAAAAGTAGGCGGTCTGGCAGATGTGGTGGGAGCGTTACCAAAATATCAGAATAAAATAGCAGGAGTAGAAGCCAGGGTCGTAATGCCGTGGTACAACAAATCCTTTGTATATGATCATGAATTTGATCTGGTTTTTGACGGGTTTATTCATCAGTCAGCCAATATGCTGCAGGTTCAGGTATTGAAAGAGAAGACCAATGTTCTGGGATTTGAGCTGTATATGGTAAGAATTCCGGGATTATTGGACAGGGACAACCCTTATGGATACCAGGATGAAAACTTCCAGTTTCTGGCTTTCCAGCATGGCGTTTTGCATTGGCTTTCTGCGATGAAAATCCGCCCTGATGTACTTCATTGCCATGATTATCATACCGGTCTCGTTCCTTTTATGGTAGAAAACTGTTATGAATTTGAATTCTTAAAAGGAGTAAAAACAATAGGAACTATTCATAATGGCGAATATCAGGGCATGATGAGCTGGACTATGGCACAATATATGCCTTCTTTCGATGCATACAAATGGGGACTGATGGATTGGAACGGATTGATGAATCCTCTGGCCAGCATGATCAAATGTGCCAATGCTTTCACTACTGTTTCGGAAGGATATCTTGAAGAACTCTTCATCAGCTTCCGCGGACTGGAAAGTCTGGTTCGCCAGGAATTCGGAAAAGCGTACGGAATCATCAACGGTATTGACACAGAAGTCTGGAATCCGGAAACCGATCCGATGCTGGATTTTAATTTTAACAGTACAAATGCAGTCGCTCAAAAGAAAAAAAATAAAGAAAATCTCTGTAAAGAATATGGATTAAAACCCGAACTTCCCTTATTTGCTTTTATCGGAAGATTCGCTACAGAGAAAGGTGCAGATCTGCTGCCGGATGTTGTATGGAGAAGTATTAAGCAGAGTTATGGCGCTTTAAATATTATGATTCTCGGATCAGGAAATACCTACATAGAAAATAAGCTGAAAGAATACGATTATACGTATACCAATTTTGCATTGGATCTCGGATATAAAGAGCATCTTTCCCATAAGATATATGCCTCGGCAGATTTTCTTCTGATGCCTTCAAGAGTAGAGCCATGCGGACTGAACCAGATGTATTCTATGAGATACGGCACCGTTCCTGTGGTAAGATATACAGGAGGGCTCAGAGACACGGTGGAAGATATTTCAACCGGCGGAGCAGGACTGAACTTTACTTATCCGGGTGTAGATGATGTTGTACATGCGATGAACAGGGCATTGGCGATTTATAATCAAAAAGGGGTTATGGAAGATCTTATCCATGCCAATATGAATTTTGATTTTGCATGGGAGAAATCTGCAGAAAAATACATAGCTTTATATAATAGCTGATTTGAATTTAATATGAAAACAAAGAATGCTTTAAAGTAGCAGTAAACACTAAAAACAGAACAGTAAACTTAATAAAATAAAACGCAAGATATTTATGAATCGAAATGTAATCTCTATTGTTTTAGGAGGAGGCAGAGGAACAAGATTATTCCCGTTAACGTATACGAGATCTAAACCGGCTGTTCCTATTGCAGGAAAATACAGACTGGTAGATATTCCTATCTCAAACTGTCTGAACTCAGGATTGAATAAAATTCTGGTGTTAACGCAGTTTAATTCTGCTTCTCTCAATTCACATATTAAAAATTCTTATCACTTTGACATCTTCAGCAAAGGCTTTGTCGATATTCTGGCAGCCGAGCAGAATGTGGAAAATGACAGCTGGTACCAGGGTACTGCAGATGCTGTCCGCCAGTCGATGAAGCATCTTGAAAAATATGATTACGACTATATCCTGATTCTTTCAGGAGACCAGCTGTATCAGATGGATTTCAGGGAAATGCTGGATTTCCATATTGAAAACGGGGGAGATCTTACCATCGCTACCATTCCGGTCAATGCAAAAGATGCCACCGGTTTTGGAATCTTAAAATCCGATGACGAAGGAAATATCACTTCTTTCCATGAAAAACCGGATTTTGATATGCTGGGAGGTATGAAATCCGAAGTTTCAGAAGAAAATAAGCGCACCGGAAAAGAGTTTCTGGCTTCCATGGGAATCTATATTTTCACAAAGAATATTCTTAAAAAGATGTTTGATGAAGGAGCAGGTGATGATTTCGGAAAAGATATTATTCCAAGTTCCATTGGAAAATACAAGACATTAAGCTATCAGTATGAAGGCTACTGGACGGATATCGGAACGATTGAATCTTTCTACGAAGCCAATCTTGACCTCTGCCTTGATCTGCCGCAATTTAATCTTTTTTCTTCATCTCCGATCTACACCAGAGCAAGGATGCTTCCGCCGTCAAAAATCAATGGTTCCTATGTAAGCAAAGCTGTTTTTGGGGATGGATGTATCATTATGGCAGATAAAATTGAAAATTCCGTGATCGGAAACAGAACCAGAATTGACAAAGGAAGTACCATCGTGAATTCCTATGTTATGGGAGCTGATTTCTACCAGAACACGACAGAAATCGTCATCAATGACAGAGGAGGACGTCCCAATATGGGAATCGGAAAATACTGCTATATAGAAAAAGCAATCCTGGATAAAAACTGTTATATTGGGGACAATGTGAAGATTATCGGCGGAAAACATATTCCGGATGGAGATTATGGAACCTATTCTGTTCAGGATGGGATTGTGGTAGTAAAGAAAGGCGCTGTCATTGCCCCCGGAACACATATCGGGTAAGAGAAGGGAAGTTGGGTGCTGGAAGATGGAAGTTATTGAAGAACGGAGTATAAAAGTAGACTCTTCATATAAACGTCAGGTTTATTGGGTAAGTTCGGATGTTTTAATCAAAAAAAATAGTAATGATCTGCACAATAGTAACTTCCAGCTTCCCTCACCCCGCTTCCAGCCTATAACAAGGTTAATTATTGTTAAACATATAATCAGAGTGATCAGCATATTGGTCACTCTTTATATTTGTATTATTTTTGTACGATGCGTATTTTTAAAATCTTAGCGGTAATTATTATCCTTTTGGGAGGAGCTTATGCTGCTTCCATGTACTATTTTGTGGACGAAAGTAAAAACTTTACGATTGAAAAAGAGATTGATTATCCCGTGGATAAGGTTTTTGCCCAGTTTAATAATCTTCAGAATTTTACAAGATGGAATAACTTTTTTACCAGCTCACCATCCATAGATATTGATTATTATACGCCTTACGAAGGACAGGGAAGTGCCATCAGCTATGCAGACCCTAAAAATGATACTGATGGAGAAATGTTCATCAGGTATGAGAACCTCAATAAGACATTGAAATACCAGCTTTTTGAAGATAAAAACGAAAATCCGACATTGGTTGATGTTAAATTCAAACCGGTTTCTGCAGAAAAAACAAAAATTATCTGGTATGTTCACACCCCCAAATTAGCGGTCTGGAG
The DNA here is from genome assembly GCF_036362765.1 of Chryseobacterium sp. CP-77. Lineage (NCBI taxonomy): Bacteria > Pseudomonadati > Bacteroidota > Flavobacteriia > Flavobacteriales > Weeksellaceae > Chryseobacterium > Chryseobacterium sp. CP-77. The sequence goes on along the minus strand of NZ_CP143637.1, from coordinate 1,160,956 downwards.
AAGAGTGCAAAATTTCTGGACTGAAGACCGTTTTGCTGAAAATATCAACAAAAGTATGGTGAATCTTAAAAATTCTTTAGGAAATAAAGTAGAAAAAGATAACCAGATGGCGGCTATCAAATATGATAGTCTAATGGTGGAAAATGAAGAAGACAAGCTGTTGTTGGGAATTAATGTAAGTACTTCAAACAAGAAAGATGCTCTTTACAAAAATATCGTCATGAATTATAACAAAGTCTATAATTTTGTGACGATGGATCTCGGGAAAAGAGACGATGAATTCGGGTACCCGATCCTGATTACAGACGCCGATAATTACAAAGACAAAGAGGTTTCTTATTTCCTCGGAATTCCACTTTCCAAGAAAATCGGAGTGTCTGATAATAATTTCAATTTTAGGTCCGTAAATCCGTCTCAAAATTATGTAATTTACTACAAAGGGAACTACGAGGGGCGAATTCGGGCAATCCAGCAGCTCATTCAGAAAGCCAAAAAAGACGAGATGCGCTTCGGAGATATCCGCCAGACCTTTATTGAACGTCCTATGGAAGGTCAGGAGGTAAACGTTAAGCTCTCATTATCAGTGTATAAGTGATTTTTTTTTAATTTATTTTTTCTTAAGTTTTTTTAACGGTTTCAGACTGTTCTAACTCGGTTTTTTTTATTAAATTTGAAGATTAATTCTACAAATAAATTTTAATAAATAGATAAACTGTAATAATGGACAGATTTTCATTCCTAAACGCAGCTCATTCTCAGTTAATTGAGGATTTATACCAACAGTACTTAAAATTCCCGGACTCTCTTGAACCATCATGGAAAGCTTTCTTTCAAGGCTTCGATTTTGCTTTGGAGAACTACGGAGATGACGATAACACTCAATTTATTCAGGCGTCAGCCAACGCTGCCCCGGCAGTTCAGCAACAGATTTCTCAGGCAGTATCCAACGGAGAAGTTCCTGAGCACATCAAGAAAGAATTTAAAGTAGTAAACCTTATTGAGGCTTACAGAACGAGAGGACACCTTTTTACAAAGACTAACCCGGTTAGAGAAAGAAGACATTATACCCCTACTTTAGACATCGAAAACTTCGGCCTTTCTAAAGAAGATTTAAATACAAAATTCAACTGTGCGGTTGAAACCGGAATGAAAGAGCCTGCTACGCTGGCAGACCTTATCAAGCATCTTGAAAACATCTACTGTGATTCTATCGGGGTAGAATACATGCACATCAACAACGTTGAAGAAAAAGATTTCATCAAAAGATGGCTTCAGGTAAATGAAAACCACCCAAGTCTTTCTGCCAACGAAAAAACAGAAATCTTATTAAAATTAAATCAGGCGGTAGCTTTTGAAAACTACCTTCACACAAAATTTGTAGGACAAAAAAGATTCTCATTAGAAGGAGGTGAAACATTAATCCCTGCTTTAGATCAGCTGATCTCAAGATCTTCTCAGTTAGGAGTAGATGAAGTGGTATTAGGAATGGCTCACAGAGGAAGACTGAATGTCCTTACCAACATTTTCGGAAAATCTTACAAGCAGATTTTCTCTGAATTTGAAGGAAAAGAATTTGAAGAAGATGTATTCTCAGGTGACGTTAAATATCACTTAGGATCCTCTAAAAAGATCAAAACAGCTTCCGGAGAAGAAGTGTCTATCAACCTTACTCCGAACCCGTCTCACCTTGAAACAGTTGCTGCCCTTGTAGAAGGTATCTGCCGTGCAAAAGTAGATGACAAATACAAAGATTATTCTAAAGTATTGCCAATCATCATCCACGGTGACGGTGCTATTGCAGGACAGGGAATTGCTTATGAGGTTGCTCAGATGATGACGCTGGAAGGATACAGAACAGGAGGTACTGTTCATATCGTTGTCAATAACCAGGTTTCATTTACAACCAACTACATGGACGCAAGATCTTCAACATACTGTACAGACATTGCGAAAGTTACAGAATCTCCTGTAATGCACGTAAACGCTGACGATGCTGAAGCGGTTGTTCATGCCATTCATTTTGCTGCTGATTTCAGAGCGAAATTCGGTAAAGACGTTTATATCGACCTTTTAGGATACAGAAAATACGGTCACAACGAAGGGGATGAGCCAAGATTTACTCAGCCTAACCTCTATAAAACCATTTCAAAACACCCGAATCCAAGAGAAATTTATAAAGATAAATTGCTTAAGGACAGCATTACTTCAAACGATGTAATCGCTAAAATGGAAACGGAATTCAAAGCGCTGCTGGATAAAGATTTTGATGCTTCCAAAGAGATTGAGAAAAACGTTATGGATGTGTTCATGGCTGAAGATTGGGTAAATTATCCAATTGGTAAGAGAGGAGCAGTTCAGTCTCCGGTAGACACAAAATATGATCTGGCGAAACTGAAAGAACTGGCGCTTAAAATGTCTACACTTCCGGCAGACAAAAAGTTCATTAATAAAATTACAAGACTTTTTGAAAACCGTATCAAAGCTATTGAGGCCAACTCATTAGACTGGGCGTTAGGAGAGTGGTTAGCTTATGCAACACTTCTTGTGGAAGGTCACAATGTAAGAATCTCCGGAGAAGATGTGGAAAGAGGTACATTCTCTCACAGACACGCTGTAGTAAAAACAGAAGATACAGAAGAAGAATATATCCCGTTAAGACACGTTTCTGAAAACAGATTTGATGTATTCAACTCTCACCTTTCAGAATATGGTGTACTTGGTTTCGATTACGGATATGCAATGGCTTCTCCAAATACATTAACCATCTGGGAAGCTCAGTTCGGAGATTTCGTGAACGGAGCTCAGATTATTGTTGACCAGTATCTGGCAGCTGCAGAAGAAAAATGGAAAATCCAGGACGGATTGGTAATGTTATTGCCTCACGGTTCAGAAGGTCAGGGAGCAGAGCACTCTTCAGCAAGATTGGAGAGATTCCTTACTCTTTGTGCTAACGAAAACATGGTAGTAGCCAATATTACTTCACCTGCCAACTATTTCCACTTATTGAGAAGACAGTTGAAATGGTCATTCAGAAAACCATTGATCGTAATGAGCCCTAAATCTCTGTTGAGACACCCTAAAGTGGTTTCTCCGCTTGAAGATTTTGCAAACGGTGCATTCCAGCCGGTATTAGACGATCCTGCTGCAGATCCTAAAAAAGTAGAGAAATTAGTTCTTTGTTCAGGTAAACTGTACTTCGAATTATTGGCGAAGAAAGAAGAACTGAACTGTGAAAACATTGCTTTGGTAAGATTCGAGCAGTTATATCCGCTTCAGACAGATGCTATTGAAGCGATCTTCAACAAATATGAAAACAGAAAACAACTGGTGTGGGCTCAGGAAGAACCTGAAAACATGGGGGCATGGTCTTATATCCTGAGAAACTTCAGAGATACAGGAATCCAGGTAGTTGCTCCGGTACCAAGCGGTGCTCCGGCTCCAGGTAGCCACAAAATGTTTGAGAAAAACCAGAATGCAGTGATCAACAGAGTTTTCGACAGAGATGATGCTCCTGCAAAAAGACCCGTTACAGCTTAATTTAAATAATAATCAATTAAAAAATAAAAAATACTCGATATGTCAGTTTTAGAAATGAAAGTTCCTTCACCGGGCGAATCAATTACAGAAGTTGAAATTGCAACTTGGCTTGTAAAAGATGGTGATTATGTAGAAAAAGATCAACCTATCGCCGAAGTGGATTCAGATAAAGCAACTCTTGAATTGCCTGCAGAACAAAGTGGTGTAATCACTTTAAAAGCAGAAGAAGGTGATGTGGTACAAGTAGGTCAGGTAGTTTGTTTAATTGATATGGATGCTAAAAAGCCGGAAGGTGCTGCACCTGCTGCTGAAGCTCCAAAACAGGAAGAAGCTCCGAAAGCTGCTGAACCTGCTAAACAGGAAGCTCCAAAACCTGCTGCTCCGGTAGCTGCACCACAAACTTATGCAACAGGAGCTCCATCTCCGGCTGCTAAGAAAATCCTTGATGAAAAAGGAATGGATGCTGCTCAGGTTTCAGGAACAGGAAGAGACGGAAGAATTACTAAAACTGATGCTGAATTAGCAGCAGTACCTGCATTAGGAGGAAGCCCTCTTACTGCAACAGGTTCAAGATCTACTACGACTACTAAACTTTCAGTTTTAAGAAGAAAAATTGCTCAGAGATTAGTTTCTGTGAAGAATGAAACAGCGATGTTAACTACTTTCAACGAAGTTGACATGTCTGAAATCTTCAGATTGAGAAAACTATATAAAGAAGAATTTGCTCAGAAACACGGAGTTGGACTTGGTTTCATGTCTTTCTTCACAAAAGCTGTTACAAGAGCATTACAAATGTATCCTGATGTAAACGCATCTATCGATGGTGATTTCAAAGTAAACTATGATTTCTGCGATATCTCAATTGCGGTTTCAGGTCCTAAAGGATTAATGGTTCCTGTATTGAGAAATGCAGAAAACATGTCTTTCAGCGCTGTTGAAGCCAACATCAAAGATCTTGCTACTAAAGTAAGAGACGGTAAAATTACAGTTGATGAAATGACTGGTGGTACTTTCACCATTACAAACGGTGGTACTTTCGGATCTATGATGTCTACACCAATCATCAACCCTCCTCAATCTGCAATCTTAGGAATGCACAACATCATCCAGAGACCGGTTGCTGTTGACGGACAGGTAGTAATCAGACCAATGATGTATGTTGCAATGTCTTATGACCACAGAATTATCGACGGTAAAGAATCTGTAGGATTCCTTGTAGCGGTAAAAGAAGGTATCGACAACCCTGTTGAAATTTTAATGGGAGGTGACGAAAGAAAAGGCCTTGGATTATAGTTTTTAATAAAATTATAACATAATATATGATCTCGCCTTAAAAAAGGCGAGATTTTTGTATTTATTAAGAAAATACTACAATGATGTTTTCAAAAATGACTTCCAATATCAAAGTTTCAGTAATCCCTGAATATGATAGTAAAAACAGTTATCCATCCGAAAACCGTTACGTTTTTAAATATAATATCACGATAGAAAATGACGGAAGCTTTCCTATCAAAGTATTGAAAAGAAAATGGTTGATTTTTGATGTCGGATTCGGGTACACAGAAATTATAGGCGACGGAGTGATCGGATTGACTCCCGAGATAGGAACCAATGAAAATTTTGCTTATTTTTCCAATGTAATGCTCCGTTCCGGAGTGGGGAATATGAGCGGAAAATACCTGGTTAAAAACATGGAGACACAGGAAACTTTTGAAATTGATATTCCAAAATTCAATCTGTTGTCTGAAGTGTTGAGTAATTAATAACAGATGTCCTGTCAGAAAGTACAGGTTTTTACAAAGAACCCGGGTTCTATTGTTTGTAAGATAACTAAAGCTTTTTAATTTTTGCTTTCATATACTCATTTACTTCATCATTACTGGTGAGGAAGAGTTTTTCAAATGCCAGTAGAGATATTTTGGCACATACTTCCGCATCAGCTCCTGCTCTGTGATGGGTAAAATCAATTTGATGATATTCTGCTAATGGCTTCAGCCCATATTTAGGAAGATAATTCCATGATTTCTTGGCAAGCTGAATACTGCAAAGATAGTTCAAGTTGGGAGTAAACATTCCGTAATGCTGCAGGCATCCCCTTAAAACAGAGGCGTCAAAGCCTGCATTATGAGCAATCATAAGACTTCCGTACATCATATCCTGAGCTTCATACCATATTTCATCAAAGGTAGGGGCATCTTTTACATCCTCCGGCTGAATTCCATGCACCGCAATGTTAAATTTACTGAAATAGGGAAAACTCGGCGGTTTGATCAGCCAGGTCTTTGTTTCTACAATTTTAGAATCCTGTACAATACAAATCCCCATCTCACACGCTGAACTTTTCTCGTGTGTTGCCGTTTCAAAATCTATTGCACAGAAATCCATTGTTTTTTTATTATAAGTTGTTAGTTGTTATTGGGTTGATAGTTGCTGGTTCTATAGTTTAGAGTTTAAAGTTTAAGGTTAATTGAAGTTATAAATTTTTACTCTAATAAATCTTAGTTCATGATAAGTAAGAAAGTTGTAATTTTCCTAATCCCTAATCCCTAATCCCTAATCCCTAATCCCTAATCCCTAATTCCTATTACCTGCAACCTATAACCTCTCATCTGCGACCTAAAAAATGCTTAAAAATCAGCCATTTTGATTGATAAAAATCCTTCTTCTGATGACTTTGGCGAAGTTTCCAAGTTCCCGGAATGTGACTATAAAACGCAAAGTGAGCTCTCAATACAGCCCACAGATGGGAAATGCCATACTTAATTCCAAAATACACTCCGGCGATGCCATCTAAGCATAGTCTGATTAAAATTATCAAAATTACCTGTGGAAAGGGAAGATTTTTGAGCATCATGGAAAGATTATTTCTCATGTTTAAATACGTCTTCTGTGCACTCTGCTTGTTAAGTGTTCCACCACCTACATGATAAACTTTGGAGTTTCCGGTATAATAAATCTTTTTTCCTGAATTAATAAGCCTCCAGCAAAGATCAATTTCCTCCTGGTGAGCAAAAAATCTGGCATCAAAACCATTCTGCTCCCAAAAATCTTTTGAACGGATAAAAAAACAGCACCCTGATGCCCAGAAGATCTCTGTTTCATCGTTATACTGGCCTTTATCTTCTTCCAGATCATCAAAAACCCTTCCTCTGCAGTAAGGATACCCAAGATTATCTATCAATCCGCCGGCAGCTCCGGCAAATTCGAAATAACTTCTGTTATGAAAAGATAAAATTTTGGGCTGTACTGCGGATATAGCAGGGGTGTTTTCTAATAGTTCCAACACAGGTTCTGTCCAGTTCTCAGTAACTTCTACGTCAGAATTGAGAAGACAGTAATATTCATGTCTGATGGATTTTAATCCTTCATTATAGCCGCCTGCAAACCCATAGTTCTGATCATTTTTAATAATATGTACCGTGGGAAAGTTCTTTTGTAGAAACTCAACAGAATCATCCGTAGAAAGATTGTCTATCACATAGATGTCCGCATTCTGAGAAAATTGAACTACACCCGGAAGAAATTTCTCAAGCCAGTTTCTGCCGTTCCAGTTTAAGATGGCAACTGCCAGTTTTTTCTGCATGTCAACCTATTTTTTTTCGGAATCAAAGTTTTTGATAGAGTCCTGATATTTCCATTTTCTGTGTGACCAAAGGTAATTGTCAGGATATTTGTGTAAAGTGTTTTCCAATAATTTATGAAATTTTCTCACGACCTCATTTTCTGTAAACTTTTCACCATCCGGATATATTCTGTGATAATTAACCTGATAATAGCCGCGTTTTACCTTTTTCATTTCACAATAAATGAATACAAGATCCATTCTTGTGGCCAGCCTGTCATAACCTATGAAAGCAGGAGTACGTTGGTTCAGAAATTCTAATCCGTAAGTGACATGAGCATGGTGAGGCGTTTGGTCAGCGACAAACATATAAGCTGAGTCACCGTTGTTTTTAGATCTGAAAATATTCAGAATAACCTCATTGGCTTCCAATGCCTCGTTTCCAAATTTGTTCCGGACTTTCTTCATCTGATTTTCCCAGAAATCACTGTTTACTTTTCTGTAAACCGGATGACAGTGCGCCTGAGGAATAATTCTTGCCAGTGCATTGATCCATTCCCAATTGAAAACGTGCCCTGCCAAAAGAATAATATTTTTTCCTTCCGCTTTAGCCTCGTGAAATAAATGCTGATTGATGTGCTGCATTCTCACTCTGGATTCTGTTTCCGAAATGCTGAAAGATTTAATCGTTTCTACCAGATAATCTGAAAAATTAAGGTAGAATTTCTTTCGGATCTTTTTAATTTCTTCTTCAGATTTATCCGGAAAAGAGTTTCTAAGGTTTTGAGTAATAACCTCTTTTCTGTATCCCACAATATAATAATTCAGGAAGAAGATAACATCCGAAAAAACATAGAGTATTTTCAGCGGAAGCTTTGAGATCAGGAATAATATTTTGATTAGAAAATTCATAAAACACGCAAATTTAGTGATAATAAAATTATGGTTCTATTTTTGCTAAAGGATATATGTTATTTTTTTTACTTTTATATTATGAAAAAATTGATAATATTCGCTTTCCTGGGATTAAGTACTTTTGCTTTTTCGCAAAATGCAAAAAATTCGCCCGAAAAAGGAAAACAAAAAACAGCACTTACAGTGCCTGCAGAGGAGGCTAAATTAGAAGCTCAGAAAAAGGCAGCTGAAGAAAAGGCTAAGCTTCCTAAACCTTATGACCCAAAAGCTGATGCTCAGGCTGATATTAATAAACTGGTTGCCCAGGCTAAGAAAGAAGGAAAGAATGTGATGATCCAGGCTGGTGGAAACTGGTGTATCTGGTGTCTTCGTTTTAATAATTACGTACAGACTACTCCTGAACTGAAGGAATTAGTAGATAAGAATTATGTATACTACCACCTGAACTTTTCTCCGGACAATAAGAATGAAAAGGTTTTTGCCCAGTATGGAAATCCGGGTGAAAAATTTGGTTATCCGGTTTTTATCGTTTTGGATAAGGATGGGAAAATGATTAAGGTTCAGCAAAGTGATGTTCTGGAAGAAGGAAAAGGGTACAGTAAAGAAAAAGTAAAAGAATTTTTTACTACCTGGGCCCCAAAGAAAGGATAAAAATATAAAACTGCTTCAGAAATGAGGCAGTTTTTTTATTTTCTGGTTAGTATAAGGGTATAAAAATACTAATCCGTACAAATTATAATAGCTTTTTAATCCAGCTTAATTTTTTATCAGAATAAGGCGGATATTTGATATCCGGTTCTCCCCAGGTTGCTTTTTCAAGAACTGCTTTTGGGTGTGAAAAGGTTTCAAAACCATATTTTCCGTGATAATTCCCAATCCCTGAATTGCCCACTCCTCCAAAAGGAAGATGATCATTGCTTAAATGCATCACGGTATCATTGATACAGCCTCCTCCGAACGACAATTTACGGGTGAAGTTTTCTTTTTCTTCAGAATCATTGGTGAAAAGATAAGCTGCCAGCGGTTTCTCGAGTTCTAAAATGGAGTTGAGTGCTGCATTGTAATTTTTAAAACTGATGACTGGCAGGAGAGGTCCAAAAATCTCTTCCTGCATGATTTCGTCATTCCAGTCTATATGATTCAGAATAATAGGCTCGATATAGAGCTTTTCTTCGTCAAAATAACCTCCGGAATAGACTTTCTCTTTATCAATAAGACGTACCAGGCGTTGAAAATTCCTTAGGTTAATAATTCTTGTATACTGTTCAGAATCCTGATCATATCTGAACTCTTTAATATATTTTCTCAACATTTCCAGAAACTGCTCCTGAATGGTTTCTTCTACCAACAAATAATCGGGAGCGACACAGGTTTGTCCGGCATTGAGAAATTTGCCCCACACAATTCTTTTGGCTGCTATTTCGAGATTGGCATTTTTAGTGACAATAGCCGGAGATTTTCCGCCCAGTTCAAGGGTTACCGGAGTAAGGTGCTCTGCTGCTGCCTTATAAACAATCTTTCCGACTTTTGTACTTCCGGTAAAGAATATTTTATCAAACCTTAGTTTTAAAAGAGCTGTGGTTTCATCAATACCACCTTCATACACATACAGATATTCAGGCGGAAAGTTTTCATTGATAATGGAGGCCATTGCTTTCATTGTATTTTCAGCGATTTCACTGGGCTTCAGAATACAGCAGTTTCCGGCAGCCATTGCCGCAATAATGGGAGAAAGTGATAGCTGATAAGGATAATTCCAGGCTCCGATGACGAGTACACAGCCAAGCGGGTCAGCGTAAATTTTACTGCTTCCCAATTGGTTAACAAGATTGGTTCTGACTTTTTTAGGCTTTGAAAGGGATTTTAGGTTCTTAAGATAATAATTGATATCATTCAGAATAAAAGACAGTTCGGTAGTAAAAGTATCGAATTTTGATTTTCCAAAATCTTTGTTAATCGCTTCATACAGCTTATTTTCATTGGAAATAATAAGGCTTTTAAGCTTTTCAAGATACATTTTCCTGAAAGCAATGCCTTTGGTTTGCTGTGTTTTGAAAAAATCTCTTTGCTTCAGTAGAATACTCTCAATTTCCATCGGTGACTTTTATATTATTAAACGTTCTTATTTTCTGGATCGTATAGGTTGGAAATTTATTAATAATATTTAAATATTGATTTGAATAAAATCATCTTATATTATTTTTTAATTAATATAGTGATAAATATTATGAAATTCATTATTTGGTGATAAAAATTTTGTAGTTTTATTTATATAAAATCTAAGGATGAGAAAATTATTCTATTTATTCCCTTTATTCTTTTATTATTTCAGTTACGCACAATGTACAGGCTGCGGTGTTCAAAACCCTACCGACCCCAATTATCATTTTCCTGATAATACAACAGTCTGCTTTACTTCCGATATGACATTCAATAATCCGACGTTCGGGACAAATGCTAAGATTTGCGTTGCTTCCGGTGTTACCTTGCAGTTTCAGAATAGTATAAGCGGAGCGGCCAATGCTCCTGTAAGCCTTGAAGTGTATGGAACACTTAATTTTAATCAGACCATAACAAGTGTTGCCAATCTCAATGTTCATGTTTATAATACCGGGAATATAACAGTAGGAGGAGGGAATGGAAATCTCACCATAGACGGACAGATTAATGAAATTGTCAATGAGGGACTTATAGAAATGGGAGTTTTGCAATTAGGGGATAATTCCACTAATAAGATTGATAATTTTGGAAATCTGAATATTAACGGCAACCTGAATATGAGCAGCTCTGCTACCACTTTATTCAGGAACGAAGGGGGCGGATTGATATTTATTGGCGGCAACTACGGGAATAACGAACAGAGTGTGTATGTCAATTGTGGAACCATTATCTCTCAGAACGGATTTAATATTAATGGCGGTAAAATTATCAATACTGGAATTTTTACAGTCGGGGGAGATATTAATTTGTCCGGAAGCAGCAGCGAAATTTACAATTTTGGACTTTTTACCTCTACGGGAAATATAAATAATGCCCCTGCTGATGCGGTTATTTACAATGAAGGGGAACTGGCGCTGAACCAGTATCAGGGAGGGAATGCTGCCATTCAGGGACCTGCTTCATCCACAAAAAAAGGATATATCGTGTTGCAAAATCCTATTCAGGTGGGAAATGTGGCTGTAGGACCCAATCTTGATTTCAGAAGAACAACAGGTGTTTCTGACCCGGGCACGGTTTTCATGAACAGTAATCCAAGTTTTCTGACGAATGTTACCTTTGATTGCGCTTCTACCAACAGCTGTAGTGCGCCTTTGATTATTAATCCCGGATTTTGTCCTGCCATTAATGGAGATTTTCCCCCAATGGCGGTAGATGATACCTATACTATTGCTGCAGGAGGATCTTCTGTGGGAATTGTACTGGATAACGACTTTGAAACGTATGGCGGAGCACAGGCAACCCTTTCCAATGTTATTTTATCTCAGGTATCCACCTCAAATCCCAATATTTCATTGAATACTACGGATGGACATATTCTGGTAGCTCCTGGAACGCCTCCAGGCAATTATACTTTAGTCTATCAGATCTGTCAGACGGCTTCTCCGTCAAATTGTGATACGGCAACGGTAACCGTTACGATTCAGGGGACTGTACCTTGTTATAAACCTGCAGCTACAGCAGGAACTGTTCTTTCTCCGGATTTTGGAATCACTTCATTAAGCAGGGCAGATAAAGGAGGAAGCAACTGGCCGGGTGTACGAAAAGGTGCGTGGGCTGTACTGGAATCAAAAAATAAAGGCTTTGTTCTTAACAGGCTTACCGATGCTCAGGTAGCAGCCATTCCACAGGCAGATCTTAAAGAAGGAATGATGGTTTACAATACCACACAAAATTGTCTGCAGGTTAATATTGACGGAACAGCTGCAGGCTGGAAATGTTTCAATACCCAAACCTGCCCGGATTAACAAAAAACTGAATCGTTATGAAAAAAATAGCCTTAATCATTATAATAACAGCTTCCGGAATTTTGAATGCACAGGTTGCTTTAGGGAAAACTGTTTTAGAATCGGCTTCATCATCTATTGAATTCGGGAGTGAGAACCGCGGGATTGTTCTTCCCTGGGTAACTAATACCTCGGGCATTCAGAATCCTGAGAATGGTACTCTGGTTTTTGATACTTCGGATATGAAGGTGAAAGTGTATCAGAATACCCTTTGGAAAGATCTTTCCGTAGATACAACAGGTACTGCGGATACAAGTCTGCAGGATAGTCTGGCAGATCAGCCTGATGCAAAAGTTTCCGTAGGCACACCATCTTCCGTTTCAGGAATTCTTGTGCTTGAAGACAGTAATAAAGCCATGATTTTACCGAAAGTAGCTTCTCCTCATCTCAATATTATTTCTCCTGCAGCCGGCATGATGGTTTATGATACCCAGAAAAAGCAATTAGCAGTTTTCAACGGAACTGTGTGGTCTTTTTGGGGCGAGTAATTCTACATAATATTTCGTACTGCTATTTTTACAGGATGATACAACAGCAGCCCAATTGCAGTAATAAGAGCCAGCCAGAACAGACCCGTGAAAATTTCCATATTGGAAAGTAGAATTGACTGAGCGGTTATTTTAGCTTTAAAAGCACCGGCTGTCATGGATAAAGAATCGTTAACCGGTAGTTTGGAAATATTGGCTCCAAAGATTTGATTCCACTGATTATAGAAGACAGGATTCGTATCTGTGAGATTAGCGCTAAGACTGTCGGAATGTTTTAATGTTAAAAATAACATCAGATTTTGCATCAAAGCATAACCGATAGCGGTTGTCCAGAAACGGGTGGTGGTTCCCAGCGCGGTAGCATTGGATACATATTCTTCCGGTGTTCCTGAAATTAAAAAGAAAACAAGCGGCGTAAATAACAATCCCTGAGCAGCTCCCTGCAGAAATAAGGGCGGACAGATGGTAGAAAGGGTAGTGTCAGGATAAAAAGTATAGGTAAACCATGCACAGTCAATGGCCAGTAAAAGAAATCCTGTAAAGAAAACAATCCTTGAGGAAATTCCCCGAACCAGACAGATTCCTGACAACAAAATACCCAAAAGAGTTCCTGCCACATTCCAGTACTGGATGTTCACAATATAATCCCAGGGCCATTTCCATACGGTAGCCATGATGCTGTAGACATTATTCAACCCGGAACGGATCAGATAAAAAATGAAAAACAGGATCATTCCCGCAATGACATTTTTGGAACTGAAAACTTCGAAATGGAACAACGGTCTCTTGGAATTTCTTTGTTTCAACATAAATAACCCTCCGGAAAGAAGAAATATAAACAGACACATGATAATGGTATCAGATTGGAACCACATCAGTCTTTTTCCATAAATAATGGCATAGCCGCCAGCCTGCAGGCATACCCAAAGCAAAAACCAGCTTGTAATATCCAATTGGTACAAAGGTTTTTTAGGAAAGAATCTGTTTCTGTTGAACAGAGCAATACCGATGATCAGTACAAACACATGGAAGTAGACCATCATCAGAACCATATGTTGGAAATCATAATCTTCAATACTTGACTTTAACAGGGAAGTCGTAATAGTTCCTCCGGTCAGCATAATCGTATACATAAAAAGATATGCTAAGACTTTGGCGTGCTTTGTTTTTAATTCTGCAATAATTAAAGGCAGGAAAATAGCACCTTCCAGCAAACCGAAAATTCCTTCCAAAAACCGGATGACCAATATGACATGATAATCATTGGTGACTGATAAAACATAAAGAATAATCACCGAAATCGAGGCCATCAGCAAAACATAGTATTTCACGCTGAAATATGCCATAAATCTCTGTAATACTAAAAGGGTAACCACAAATGTCCCGTACATCAAAATCATTAAATACTGGATGTCATCTGAATCGACATCCATAAAAGAAGATGTGAAGGCGCTGTTCGAATGTAAAAGCGACAACAACATCAGGTGGGGAAACAATGCCAGTATAAGAAGTGGCAGTTTCAGCCATTGTGGTACCCATTTATGATAAACTGAATTGTGTTGCATAATTTTTATGGTGGATAAAAAGCAAAAAATCGTTTTTCTGCTGTTTAATCTGAATGAAAAACGCGAAAAGACAAAGGGCAAAAGGGTGTAAAAGTAAAAGGTAAAACGGCCAATATGCTTAAAGAAAAAATTGGCAGATTTGCTATTTTGCGGTTTGCCTTTTCGCTAAAAAAATAATTTAATTTGAAAATTTGAAAATGAGAGAATTTGAAAATGGTAATAACACCTGATATTTTTATACTCTATAACCCTAAAATGCTCCCACTCTCAAACTTAAATCTTCTTCGCACTCACCAGAACATTCATTCCGGAAAGCAGCTTTTCATTGTTTTTGTTATTATCAAGGATAATTTTTACAGGAAATCTTTGTTCTATTTTTACAAAATTTCCGGTGGCATTATCCGGTTTTACCAAGGAAAACTGGGAACCTGAAGCAGGGGAAACGGAAATTATTTTTCCTTTAAACTCAACATCGGGATAAGCATCCGCAGTAATAATTACTTCCTTGCTCTGATCAATCTGCCCAAGCTGTGTTTCTTTGTAATTGGCTATGATCCATTTCTCTTTGCTGACCATCTGTACCAAGGCCTGACCTTCTTTAATCAACTGCCCCTCCTGAATGGTCTTCTTTCCGACCCATCCGTCATAAGGAGCCGTAATTACAGTATAAGAAAGATAAAGCTTCGCATTGTTAAGACTGGCAGAACTCTGCTGGATCTGGCTTTTTACGGGAGCCACTTTGGTTTGTTGTTCGTTCGCTCCTGCTTTTACGGCATTTTTCTGCTGTTCCAATGCCAAAAGATTGGCTTTTGACTGTTCATAAGAAGCTTTTACATTCTCAAATTCCTGTTCGGTAGCAGCATCTTCTGCCAAAAGGTTTTTATATCTTTTAAAATCCTGCTCCGTTCTCCAGATATCAATTTTTGCAGAGGCAATTTTAGCATCAATAATCTTTGTATCACTTTCTTTGGTGCTGACACCGCTTTCAATAGTGCTGATGGTTGCTGTATTGGCATGAAGATTCGCTTCAGCCATGTGTACCTGATTCACAAACTCTCTGTTGTCGATGACAATTAAAGTGTCGCCTTTATGTACAAACTGATTTTCGCTAAACCGTATCGTTTTGATGAAACCTGATACCTTACTGGATACAGGTGTGATATATTGCTCAATCTGTGCATCATTCGTTGTCACATTCTTTCTCGAAAAAAGATAAAAACTTATCATTCCCGTGATTCCGCTGATGATCAGAATCCAGGCCAGTAAAGTAATGGACTTGTTGATTCTTTTTTCCTTTTGTGTCAATTGTTTCTGTGCCATAGTTTTTATAAGTTTCCAATCGTATATTGGAGTTGGTAATATTTAAGTTGTCTGTTGATTTTAACGGAAATAAGATTAGATTCAGCTTCCAGATAAGCATTGTCTGCATCTATCAGTTCAGTGATGAGACTTAGTTTATTGGCATATTTTGTTCTTACAATGCGGTAGTTTTCTTTAGCCTGATTAATCGCTTCTTCAGCAATTTTTACCTTCTGGTCTGTCTCTTCAAACTTTTTATAAGCCTCATAAACATTGTGTCTTACATTTTCCTCGTTTTCTTCAATCTGAAGTTTGGCAAGATCAATATTTTCCCGTGCTTCCTGCATTCTGTATTTATTTTTGTACAGATTTTCGATAGGATAGGTAAGGTTTACACCTACCATTCCCAAACGATACGCATAAGGTTCCGGAGGGAAAAACATCATGTTCGGATACTTTAGAAAATATTCTCCGCCAGCCGTAATTTTGGGTAAATAATTCGCTTTGGTGATCTTTTGATCCAGTTCCTTAAGAGAAAGATTTTTATGGGTGATTTCAACAGATTCATTTTTGTTTAAAGCTGTTTCTGTAAGCTCATCAACATAGGGAATGGCAGCATTGTCTGAAATAAGATCTTCTGTATTGACATGCATTTCCTGATTTTCCGGAAGCGAAAGAATTGTTTTCAGTTTGTGCTCTGCAATCTGAATATCGTTATCCAGTTCCGTCCAGCTCATTTTATGATTGGAAAGCTGTAAAGAAGTTCTTAAGACTTCATTGACCGTTACAACACCATTAGCTTTCAATGCTTTTACCTGCCTGATGTTGACGGAATCTTCCTTCATTTTATCATTAATAAGGCTCTGCTGCTCTTTTAAATGATGAATCTGTAGAAAAGCCGTAATGATGGACATTTTAAGCTGTCTTTCGTCCAGATGAGTTTTTAAAGCTGAAATTTCAGTATCTATAGCCGCTTTCTTTTCCGTATTTTTAATTTTTCCTCCCATGTACACCGGAATGGAAGCGGATAATGTAAAATCATACATTCCATTAATCACATCGTACTTGGTCGCTTTATTAAATACGCCATTCTGATGCTGGAACAGGTTGGTTACCTGATTGTAGCTTGTATGGAATTCAATGTCCGGAAGTTTTTCCATTTTGAGATCTTTCTCTTTGGTAACGGACATTTCCTGTTTCAGATGACTGATCTGTATGTTTTTATTATTTTTCAAACCAATTTCTACAGCTTGCTGTAAGCCGAGATGCTGGTAATCGATCATCTGTGAATGTAAAAAACTGCTCAATAATAAGCACAACGCAATGCACATATACCGGCATGCGTTAAATATGATATTCATAAATTAATTAAAGGATTTTTGCTAAAATGATTTTGATGCAGCAAAGTTACGATGAGATGCTGCAGACCCTATTTGTGAAAACAGAAAAATATTTGCTCATTTACGCCAATTTAAAAATTCTTCTTACCTTTAGAGTATGAACGACAGCCATTTTAAAGCGGTAGAAGAAGATGATGCCGAATTTTACATCTATCATGTTCTCACAGGAAATGTTACCACAGAGATTCATTATCACAGTTCTGCACAATTAGTCTATGCAGAAGGCGGTATTGTACATGTTTTCACGGATCAGAAACACTGGTATCTTCCTGCCAGATGCTTTATGTGGATTCCTGCCGGTACACCGCATTATATTTTTTCAACCAGCCCCAAGGTCGATTTATATAACTTTTATTTTAAGAAAGAAGAAAATGAAAGTGGCTTTTTTGATGAAATCAATATTTATTCTGTCAATAATCTTCTTCGTGAGATGATTTTCTATACTAAAGACTGGGATGGAAAAATCACAAAAAATGATACCTCAAAATATTATTTTCTCAAAGCTCTTAAAGGAGTTTTACAGGAAAAGAAACATAAACATCTGGCATTTCCGATACAGCACCCTTTTCCAAAAGATGAAACATTGCTGAAGATTGCAAGATATATTCATGCTAACCTTGAGAAACCCCTCACGATTGAATCTACGGCAAAAGAATTCGGAATGAGTACAAGAACCCTTTCAAGGAAATTTAAAGAGATTCTGGGCATGAATTACGTTCGCTTTCTGAGAGCGTTGCGAATTACCCGTTCCCTTGAACTGATGCTGGAAGGAAAGTACAATATGTATGAGATTGCCATGATGGTAGGGTACAACAGCCTCTCGTCTTTCAGTAATATCTTCAAAAAGGTAATCGGAATGGCGCCTACGGAGTATCAGCATAAATTGAGAGGGGATAAGTTGTGAGTGGGAGTGTTTGAGTGTTTGAGTGTTTGAGGGTTACGGGGTGCGTGTTACGAGGTAACGGGTTTTATAGTGCGGGATAAACTTTCTTGCCTGTTCTTACAGGTAAGGTTGCGAAAAAGTTAATTTAACGAGTAATAGCTGTTAAGATTTCCTACATTCCCCTTCCTGTGAACGGGTGGATTTTTGCAAAGCAAAAAGACGGGGTAGTTCAATAAAAAACCACCTCAATAAATTGAAGTGGTCTGTATTGTGAGAAATTCTCAGTTGCTTATTAAGCTTCTTCAGTTTTAGCTTCTTCTTTTTTAGGAGCTGCTTCCACTGGAGCATCAGATACGATATCAAACTCGTAGTTGTACTCAACATTTCTGTGAAGTCTGATAAGAGCTGCGAATTTACCAGTTCTTTTGATCGTGTTACCAGGAATTTTGATGTATTTTTTCTCTACAGAAACACCAGCTTTTTCTAAAGCAGCAGATAGATCAGCATTGTTGATAGATCCGAATAATTTGTCACCAGCACCTACTTTTGCAGGAATCGTGATAGAAGTTTTCTTCAATTGCTCAACTACAGCGTTAGCAGCAGCGATTAATTTAGCTTCTTCTTCTTTTCTAGCTTCTAATGTAGCTTCTAAAGCAGCTTTGTTTTTAGGTGTAGCTAAAAGAGCAATTCCTTGAGGAATTAAGAAGTTTCTAGCATAACCTGGCTTTACGTTTACTGTATCAAACTCAAGTCCTAAGTTTTCTACGTCTTTTTTTAGGATAATTTCCATTGTTGTTGTCCTTTTTTAGATTTTAGGTGTATCTAAAATCAAGTTAGAATTAATGATGTATTCAGCAACAAAAGAAGAGGAAAAGCCTCTTCTCTTATTTATTTTGTCTTATTTCAATAAGTCAGCTACGTATGGTAGTAAAGCAAGGTGTCTTGCTCTTTTGATAGCAGCAGAAACTTTTCTTTGGTATTTTAAAGAAGTTCCAGTGTATCTTCTTGGTAAAATTTTACCTTGCTCGTTTACAAATTGTAATAAGAAATCAGCATCTTTGTAATCAACGTGCTTAATTCCGTATTTTTTGAATCTACAATATTTCTTTTCAGATTTTGTATTGATATCAAGCGGAGTAAGGAATTTTACTTCTGATTCTCCTCCTGCTGAGGCTTGTTTAGCCATTTCATCTATTGCCATGTCTTGTCTTTTTTAAAAAATAGGGTTAATAATTAAGCTTTAGCTGCTTTTACTTTAGCTCTTCTTGTTACAGCGTACTCTACAGCGTGCTTGTCAAGTTTTGTAGTAAGGTAACGGATTACTCTTTCGTCACGCTTAAATGCTAATTCTAAATCAGCAACTACAGTACCTTCTCCTTTAAATTCGATTAAAGTATAGAACCCATTCTTTTTCAATTGAATCGGGTAAGCTAATTTTTTTAATCCCCAGTTTTCTTTAGCAACGATTTCGCAGTTCTTTTCTTTGATTAGATCTACATACTTGTTCACTGCTTCCTCTACCTGTGCCTCAGATAGAACGGGAGTTAAAATGAAAACAGTTTCGTAATTGTTCATAATGTTAAAAAATTTGTTAATTATTTCGAGGTGCAAAAGTAGAAAATATATTTCTTATATGCAAGAGGATGGGTGAAATAGTTAGCGTTTCCTTAGAATGTCTATTCATCTTTTTATAGATTTCTGGATTCAGTTTCATCATTGGATCTGATTTCCGTCAGAAAATTCACCTTCAAAACATCATATAAAGAATGTCTGCTTACCAGGATGGAAGCAATAGAAGAAACCATTCCGGCAAGCATAAGGTGGAATATCAATGAATGTCTGTCTGTCATTTCCAGCACAATAATCGCTGAAGTAAACGGGGCTCTTGTAATTCCGGTAAGGAAAGCAACCATTCCGCCCAGAATCACCACATTGGTTTCGTTGGGTGTTAAATGAATAATTCCTGAAATAACAGAACCTATACTTGCTCCCGCAGTAAGAGCCGGAGCAAAAATTCCGCCTGCACCTCCGGAAGTAAAGGAAAGGGCAGGACCCAGCATTCTCAGAATGGGAACATACCAGTCTTCATGTTTATCTTTAGTAAAAAGGACACGCTCCATAATTTCTTTTCCTGATCCCAGAACTTCTCTGTTGATGAAATAAGCGATGGAAGCAATAATTAAGGCACAAATGATCAGAAAGACCACGTTGGCTTTATCTGTTTTCAGTTTTTTCTTTTTCCAGCTATTGATTTTAAGCATGGTAACAGAGAGTTGGCTAGCCAGAATGCCGGCAGTGGCAGCTACCAGTATAATAGGAAACATAACCATTAAAGAAACATCATTGGTTTTAGGATAGCCGAGATATAAATAAGATCCCGCTAATGTTTGTGCCGTAAGACCTGCAATGATTACTGCTGTAAATAAGGCTGTTTTAAAGTAATTGATATGGGTTTTTGACAGCTCTTCCACAGCGAAAACAATTCCTCCCAACGGAGTATTGAATGCTGCTGCAAGTCCTGCTGCCGCTCCCGTCATAATCATATTTTTTTTGGAAATCTTTGGCCACCATTCGGGAAGGTATTCATTCACTTTTCTGAAAACTGAACCTGCAATCTGAATCGTTGGTCCTTCACGTCCAACAGCACCTCCTCCGATTACAAGAATGACGGAAGAAAGTATTTTGAAAAAAATGATTTTAATACTTAAAAGATTCCGGATTTTCCTATGTTCTTTCGGATTGGCCAGTTCTACAGCCGCCATCACTTGAGGAATCCCGCTTCCTTTGGCATTCGGCGCAAATTCTTTTACCAGCCACCAGGAAAGTACAAATCCAACAGGTGCAATAATAAAGATCATCCATGCATGCCAGTTGAAAATGAAATTCATGAGATGTTCACCCCATGCAAATACCTGTGCGTACATGACAGCAAAAAAGCCTGTTATGACAGATCCTATCCAAAAAGGAATGGCCTGAAGCAGATTATGCTTAAGCTGTTCATTCCGGATATTGTCGAAGGAATTTTTGAGAGATCTTTTTATGAGGGCGAAAATTTTCAGCATCTGCAGGTTTTGAGGGATGAAATTACGGTAAATTTTGGAAATTATATTTCGTTTAAAAACTTTGAGGTGATTTCAGCATTTTCAACCGTAAGCATATCAGGTATACCAAAACTTAAAATACTGTTTCTGACTTCAAGCTTAAAGCCTTCATCAGAGAAGCTTTTTATTGTTTCTTTTCTTTTTTGGGTCAAAAAGCTCATGGTTTTAAACGAATCACTTCCCACGACATAAAAATCTTTAAAGTCAGGATCTTTAAAATTAATGGAGAAACTGTTGAAGATTCCTGCAATCTTATCCATTAGCTTCTTTTTATTAATGGAAATATACCCAAAATCTTCTTCAATTTTTTTTAATCCCCAAAGCTGGATAGTGTCATATTTACGATCTAAACGTCCGCCTTTGGAATTTATTCCCACTTTACTGACGATAAAAAGATAGAAAGAGTTATTGCTGTTATTCATATCCTTCACCAGGTAACAGATGCGTGGAATAAATAACGGATACATATCAAAAGAACTAAACTGTTCATATGGGGACTCTTTGACATCAATGACAGTAATATCATACGATAGAGAAAGCAGATCATAGATTTCAGTAATGAGTTTTTCATCCTGTTCTGTGAAATCAAAAAACCTTGTGACATCATATTTCCTGTAATCCGGATCCATTTTTCTCAATAATATTTTGTTTAAAAATAATGCTAATCGATCTAATTTCCAAAAAAGTTAGTACAGTATATAAATATTTTAAATAATTACTGATTTGATAGATAATTATTGGTTTTGTTGAATATTTGATATTTATTCAATGGAATGTTTAGTGTTTTAGGATGTTGTTAAGCTTAAGTAGTAAAAAAACAAAAAACCTCCGATTTAATCGAAGGTTTTCATTTTATATGATCAACAATAAGCAAAATTACTTATTACTGATTATTTATTACTTATATTTCTGTGTTCAGATCCCAGTTTTCAAGGTAGTCGTGAACGTGCTTCAGCATCATTCCTCCCAGAGAACCGTCTACCACTCTGTGGTCATAAGAGTGAGACATGAACATTAAGTTTCTGATCGCGATTACGTCACCATCAGCTGTTTCAAGAACTGCAGGCTTCTTAACGATTGCTCCGATGGCTAAAATAGCTACCTGAGGCTGAGGGATGATCGGTGTTCCCATAAGGTTTCCGAAACTTCCTACGTTAGAAATTGTATACGTTGCCCCTTGAGTATCTTCTGGTCTCAATTTCTTGTTTCTTGCTCTGTAAGCTAAGTCATTGATTGCTTTTGCAAGCCCTGAAAGAGATAACTGATCCGCATTTTTGATCACAGGAACGATAAGGTTTCCGTCCGGAAGGGCAGTAGCCATACCGATGTTGATGTTTTTCTTTTTGATGATGTTTTCACCATTGACAGAAACATTGATCATTGGGAAATCCTGGATTGCCTTCACTACCGCTTTTACGAAAATAGGCATGAAAGTCAGTTTTTCACCTTCACGTTTTTCGAATACAGCTTTGTTTTTATTTCTCCATTTTACAACGTTGGTAACGTCTGTTTCAATGAAAGAAGTAACGTGTGGAGCAATTTGTTTTGCTTTCACCATGTTTTCAGCGATGATCTTTCTCATTCTGTCCATTGGAATGATCTCATCACCTGCACTTACCGGAATAGTAGCTGCCGGAGCTGATACTGCCGGTTGTGGAGCAGAAGCTGTCTGTACCGGAGCGGCCTGCTGAGCTGGCTGGCTTCCTCTGTTGGCAACATAAGCTAATATATCTTCTTTGGTAATTCTTCCTTCCAAACCGCTTCCTTTGATAGATTTCAGTTCAGTTTCAGAAATTTTTTCCTGTTGTGCGATAGATTTTACAAGTGGAGACAGATAAAGATCTCCTGAGAATTCTACGTTTGAAGCAGCTACTGTTTGCAATGGCTCTTCAATCGCTTTTAAAGTTTCAGCATCCGGAGCAGCTGCAGGAGTTTCAGTTTTTACTTCTTCTGAAGCAGAGCCTTCTCCTTCAATTTCTAAAATAGCAATGGCTTCACCTACTTTTGCAACTTCATCTTTTTGCTTTAAAATTTTCACAATTTTCCCCGAAACTGGTGTCGGTACGTCTGAATCTACTTTATCTGTTGCAATTTCTACTACGGAGTCATCCTCCTTTACGTTATCACCTTCATTGAATAACCAAGTGATAATTGTCGCTTCCATAACCCCTTCTCCCATGGAAGGAAGCAATAATTTGTATTCTGCCATTTTTGATTTTTAGATTTTGACAAATATATAAAAAAAATCGGTTTTTTTAAGAAATATATAATCTTAGCTGAATTCGATATAAATATTTTCTCCCACATTCAGTCCAAACAGGCTTTTAGCGCCGTTTTTCTTGCTTCCTTTGTAGATGGTAAGCTCCAATAACTGACTATCATTGAAGATGGCCGCAGACTGTCCGTGAAATTCGGTCTCCCTTTTCCAGTCTGAAACAACTTCCGTGTGGCTGGAAAATATTCTTGAAAGGCTTAAATTTCTGAATTTTATGGTAAAACTGTTGTAACCTTTACTGATGTTCTCAAAAAAATCTTTATTGATATTTGATATTATATTTCCGAAATTATCAATATAAGTCACTTCGCCAATAATCATCCCTTCCGATTCATTATAAACCGCCCGCGGGAACATCAGCTGTTTTGCTGTGCTGATTTTTCTTCCTATAACTTCAGGAAGTCCGCCATTGGCAAGATGTACTGCTGCAGGAACAAAAATGTCTGTAGAAGTGAAGTTGATAACGTCATCAAAACGGTTATTCAGCGTAAGCTCGTAGATGGCTTCCGGTTTTATATCAAAAAATATAAGGCTCAAAAGGCCGTTGTCTGCCGCCAGGAAGTAAGATCCGTCTGCTTTATAGAGGATGTTCTTTCTTGATTTGCTGTAAAAACTGTCTACAGAAAGAATGTGAATGCTTCCTTTGGGAAAATATTTATAAGCATTTCTTACAATATATGAAGTCTGTATAAGATTGAATGCCTGGATTTCGTGGGTGATATCAATAATATTAACCTCAGGGTTTAGAGACAGAATTTTGCCTTTCACAGCGGCAACTCTGTAATCTAAATTTCCGAAATCCGAAGTAAGGGTAATAATTGACATGAGCAATTTATAGAATAGTGTAGTATTGCAAAGTTATTTAAAATAAAAAGAAAGCCCGAAAGATTGTTGAAAAGAATTTGATATAAATTTGAAAAAAAGCTTTAATTTTAAAATCTAAAAATAAAAATACTGCATGTTTGAATTAACATATGATTTGGAAGATATCGACGCGAAAATCTTCTATGGAGTTAATAACCAATATTTCAACTTAATAAAATCAAGCTTTCCAACCATAAAAATTACAGGAAGAGATCATTTTATCTTTGCCATGGGAAATCAGGAAGCTTTAGACATACTGAAGCAAAAACTTGACGATATTGTCAGTTTTATCTCCAAAAACAATTCAATAGGACTGAAAGATGTTGAAAATATATTGAATATTAAAGACGAAAACGAAAAACAATTGGTATTCGATCAGGATATTATCGTAAAAGGAGTCAACGGCAAAGTAATTAAGGCTAAAACGACCAATCTTAAAAAACTGGTAAAGGAAACAGAAAAAAAGGATATGGTTTTTGCCATCGGCCCGGCAGGTACAGGAAAAACATATACCAGTGTGGCATTGGCAGCGAGGGCTTTAAGAGATAAAGAAGTGAAAAGAATTATTCTTACCAGACCGGCCGTAGAAGCAGGAGAAAGCCTTGGATTCCTTCCTGGTGACCTTAAAGAAAAGCTGGATCCGTATTTACAGCCTTTGTACGATGCACTTCGTGATATGATTCCCCATGAGAAACTGGAAGGTTTCATGGAGAAGAAAGTGATTGAAGTAGCACCATTGGCTTTCATGAGAGGACGTACTTTGGATGATGCTTTTGTGATTCTGGATGAAGCACAGAATACCACTCATGCCCAGATGAAAATGTTCCTTACCAGAATGGGAATGAATGCCAAGTTCATTATCACGGGAGATCCAAGTCAGATTGACCTTCCGAAAAATCAACAGTCCGGACTAAAAGAGGCTATGAGAATTTTAAATGGAGTAAAAGAAATAGGGTTTGTACACCTTACAGAAGAAGATGTGGTAAGGCACCCGGTGGTAAGAAAGATTATCCTTGCCTATAACGACGAAGAGAAAAGATTAAGGAACGACTAGTAAAAATGAGTAAAAGTTTCTATTAACCTTTTATTAACCTTAAATAAGTTGGTTAAAATTTGTTAATTTGAAAAAAATAGTTAGCTTTGCACACCTTAAATGTAAAAACTAACTAAACATGAAAAAACTTTTACTTGTTGCAGCAGTCGCTGCTATGGGAATTTGTGCCAACGCACAGGAATTTCGATTTGGTCCAAAAGCCGGATACTCTTACTCTACAGTTAAATTGAAAGGTGACAATCAGTCTGAAACTTCAGATCCTTTACATACATTTTATATCGGTGGTATCGCTGAATATAAACTGAGTGATAAATTTGCCCTACAGGGAGAACTGTTATATTCTCCGCTTGGAGGAAAGGTAAATTTGGCTGAAGCTGATCCGGAAGATCCGACCACCTTTTTAAATGTAAAAGCAAAGCAGACTTATCATACTTTATTAGTTCCTATTTCTGCCAAGTATTTTATTACTGAAGGATTATCAGTTTCTGCAGGGGCCAGCTTCGGAGTGATCCTTTCTGCAAAGCAAAAGCTTACTGCTGATTTTGGATTCGGAATTCCTGGATTCGAGATTGATGCTAATGACGAAAGAGATATTAAAGATCAAATGAATACTTTGAATATTGCTCCATTCCTTGGTGCTGAATATGCATTGGAAAACGGATTGTTCTTTGATGCGAGATACAACCTTGGAGTTTCTAACCTTGCGAAACACGCTGAAGGGAATGAAAAGTTAACCAACAGCTTCGTACAGGTAGGCGTAGGTTTCAAATTCGGAGGAAACTAATTCTGAAAATTTAATTTTAAATGATCATAAAAGCAGGGCAAAATTTGTCCTGCTTTTTCTGTTATAAGGCAATTTTATTCTAATGATGAAAATAATTAGTATTTTTGCAGGGTAAAATTTAAACTTAAAAAAATGAAAAAACTATTATTACTAGGTGCTTTTGCACTTTTAGGAGGTGTTGCTCAGGCACAGGAAGGTTTCAAATTGGGTGGACATATTGGGGTGCCTGTATCTGATGCAAGTGATGTATCTTCATTTACATTAGGAGTGGATGCTGCTTATATGTGGAATATTGCCAAAGGTTTCGACCTTGGGGTAACAACAGGATATTCTCATTTCTTTGGAAAAGATAACTTTGATGATTTCGGATTTATTCCTGTAGCTGTTTCAGGGAAATATAAGTTTAAAGGCGCTCCTATTTTTGTAGGATTAGACCTTGGATATGGTATTTCTACAAAAGATGGGGTAGATGGAGGTTTCTATGCACAACCTAAATTTGGATACCAGATGTCTAAAGGAGAGTTGTATATCGGATATCAGTCTATCAGCAACACACGTGATTATGGTTGGTACAAACATAATTGGAACGTAGGAGCTGTAAACTTAGGATTTAATTTCTTTTTGAAATAAGAAAAAGCAATTGCATATGAGAACTCCGGCCGAAGGCCGGAGTTTTTTGATTATTTAGATAAAGACTTTATCGATTTTTCTCTCAGTAATTTCTTATAAAGAGGATTTTGAACGGATTGGAAAAAAGAAAAAACAACCTCAAATAATAAACGTTTGTTTAAGTTTTAAGAGTTAATGGCTTTGAAATAAGCATTTTAAGTTAATAGGCTTTAGCATTTCACCTGAATTTATGGGCTTTTGGTAAAAAATACAAAATTTAAAAAACTAAATATATTCAGCTCTTGTTGAAAAAAAGTGATTTTTTTATTCATAAAATTGTGAAAAACTTAATAACATCTCTTAACTAGGATTTATTTTTATAAAACCCTATATTTTAGTAATGATATTAATCACATTAACAAATTTTAATATTACTGGGGACCACTGTAAATTTGCCCTCAGAAAGTATTAAAATTTTTTACAATGAAAAAAATATTATTAGCGGGTGCTGTTGCACTTTTTGGTTTATCAAACGCTCAGATTGCTAAAGGAACTACATATTTATCAGGATCTGTTGGTTATTCTCAAGTAGAAACGAACAACGGTAACCTTAAAACTGAAAACTTCAACGTATTACCTACAGTTGGATATTTCGTTAACACTAACTTAGCAATCGGATTAGGTGTAGGATACCAAACTGAAAAAACTACAGCTACTACGACTACTACCATCGGAAACGCTACAACTGTAAGCGAAAATGTAGTTAAGCAACCAGCTTTCGTTGTTGCTCCATTCGTAAGAAAATACTGGACTTTGTCTGACAAGTTGTATATCTTCGGACAATTAGCAGTTCCAATGCAGTTCGGAAAAACTGAAACTGAAACTAGCTCTGTAACTACAGCTGGAAACACTACAATTTCTAACTCTACTTCTACTGAAGCTAAATACACTCAAATCGGTGTAACTGTTAAGCCAGGTTTAGATTATTTCTTAAACAAAAACTGGTCTATCGAAGCTACTATCGGTGAGTTCGGTTATAACAACTACAAGCCAAAAGATGGTGATGCTACAAACAACTACAACTTCGGATTGAATTTATCTTCTGTAACTTTCGGAGTTAAATATGTATTTGCAAAATAATAAACAAAGCATATAGCAAGAAAGCCCTGAGAAACCCTTAGGGCTTTTTTTCTATACAAAACTAATATAATAATCATGAAAAAAATCGTATTGATGGGCGCTGTGGTGCTTTTTGGTTTATCAAATGCACAGATTGCAAAAGGAACTTCTTATCTTTCAGGACAGGTAGGATATTATCACAGTGAAAAGAATGAATTCGAAGCCAAAACAAAGGATGATGTGATCAGAATTCTTCCAACAGCTGGATATTTCGTTAATAACAATTTAGCAGTAGGACTTGGGATAGGCTATAAAGGTGCCGTTACAAAATATACGGTAAATGGTTTTGGATTCCTTAATACAATTGAAATAAAAAATACAGATAACGCATTTGTTGTTGCTCCCTTTGTGAGAAAATACTGGACTTTATCTGATAAATTATACATCTTCGGACAATTACAGGTTCCATTGGAATTTGGTAAGGAAAAACTGGATTTTAACAGTGAAGGTGATGGCGGAGACCCAATACTTTCTGCTCCGTTTAAAGAAAAAAATAACTACACTACCATTGGAGTGAATATTAAACCGGGGCTGGATTATTTCCTGACTAAGAACTGGTCAATTGAAGCTACAATAGGAGAATTCGGATACAATACTTATAAAAAAGACCTGGAAGGGGCGAAAAGAACTAATGATTACAAATTGGGTATCAGTTTAACTTCCGTGACTTTTGGAGTGAAATATGTATTTGCAAAATAGTAAACAAAGCATATCGCAAGAAAGTCCTGAGGTTTCTCAAGGCTTTTTTGTATTTTTGCGAACATTTTTTTAATACAATAAATCATGAAAAAAATTTTATTAGCGTCTGCAATCGCTTTATTTGCAGGTTTAAATGCACAAACTACATTCGGTGTAAAAGCAGGTTATGCTTTGTCAACATTAAATTCCGATGCCAATAGCGTCAATTTTGACGGGATAGGAGCAAGTCTTAAATCCAAATCCGGTTTTTATATCGGAGGTTTGGTTGAGCATAAACTGAACGATAAATTTGCGTTACAGGGAGAAGTGGAGTATGCTAACCTGGGAGGTAAAGCGGTAGTAAAAGCTTCCGGAGTTACTGTGACGGAAAAACTGCATTTTAACAGAATTGTTATTCCAGTATCTGCAAGGTATTATGCAACTCCTGAACTAGGGCTTTATGCCGGTCCATATGTAAGTTTCAGAACCAATACAAAAGCTAAAATTGAAGTGAGTGGGGCGCAGTCCAATCCATCTGCTATCAACGAAGGTGAAAAATATCTTGAAAATTATTTTGATAATGGACTGAAGTCTACAGAATTCGGTTTGTTCCTGGGAGCTGATTATGATGTATATAAAGGATTATTTGTAGATGCACGTTACAGTTTTGGTCTTACCAATATGATCAAAAATCCTGCGGATGGAGAAAAATTAAAAATGAATTTCTTCCAGTTAGGAGTAGGATACAAGTTTAAATAAACAGATACCGTATAAAAATAAAAACTCTCAGAATTTCTGAGAGTTTTTTATGAATGATTTTGTCTTTCTTATTTTCCAAACATTCCACCCATTCCAGGCATATTCGGCATTTTGCTCATCATCTGCATCATTTGTTTTCCCTGAGGTCCTTGCATCATCTTCATCATTTTACCCATCTGATCAAACTGTTTCATCAATTGATTCACATCTTCGATTTTTCTTCCGGCGCCTTTAGCAATTCTTCCTTTTCTCTGAGTGTTGATGATAGAAGGTCTTCTTCTTTCTTCAGGAGTCATAGAATAAATGATGGCTTCAATATGTTTGAATGCATCATCACTGATTTCTACATCTTTGATTGCTTTTCCAACTCCAGGAATCATTCCCATCAAATCCTTCATATTACCCATCTTCTTGATTTGGTTGATCTGCTTAAGGAAATCGTCAAATCCGAACTCGTTTTTAGCAATTTTTTTGTGAAGTTTTTTAGCTTCTTCCTCATCAAACTGCTCCTGAGCCCTTTCTACTAAGGAAACAACGTCTCCCATTCCCAGGATTCTGTCCGCCATTCTTTCCGGATAGAAAAGATCTAAAGCTTCCATCTTTTCTCCTGTAGAGATGAACTTGATTGGCTTTTCAACAACAGAACGGATCGTTAAAGCCGCTCCACCACGAGTATCACCATCTAATTTCGTTAAAACAACTCCGTCAAAGTTCAAGGCATCGTTGAATGCTTTTGCTGTATTTACAGCATCCTGACCAGTCATTGAATCTACTACGAAAAGCGTCTCCTGCGGTTTGATGAAATAATGCACAGATTTGATCTCGTTCATCATCTGCTCATCAATGGCTAAACGACCAGCCGTATCCACGATTACAACATCATGGTTGTTGGCTTTTGCAAAATTGATCGCGTTTTCAGCAATGGTAGATGGGTTAGTAGCACCTTCTTCAGTATAAACAGGAACTTTGATCTGTCCTCCCAATACTTTCAACTGGTCAATCGCTGCAGGACGGTAAACGTCACATGCTACCAGTAAAGGTTTTTTATTTCTTTTTGTCTGTAAATAATTAGCAAGCTTTCCTGAGAAAGTGGTCTTACCGGATCCCTGAAGACCGGCAATAAGGATTACAGTAGGTTTTCCTGAAAGATTAATTCCTTCCTGAGAACCTCCCATCAGGTCTACCAGCTCATCATGAACAATTTTCGTCATCAGCTGTCCCGGAGTAAGGGAAGTAAGAACGTTTTCTCCTAATGCTTTATCCTGAACTCTCTTTGTAAGATCTTTCGCAACTTTATAGTTAACGTCGGCATCTACCAATGCTCTACGGATCTCTTTTACGGTTTCCGCAACATTGATTTCAGTAATTTTTCCTCTTCCGGAAATATTGTGTAATGCCTTGTCTAATTTATCCTGTAAACTATTAAACATATTTATTGTAAATTATAGGTTTGCAAAAATAAGGAATTTTTAGGATATCCAAAGTGTTTGAACACGTAATATTATATATACACGTAATATTATTACAAAGAAGAAAAATGATAAATATCAAATCATAGTATAATACGATAGAAAAAGTCTATTTTTGCGATCAATTAAAATATAGAATGAAAATTAATCCCAATATTCTTGTTGTCGTTTTATTCTTTCTGACCTTCCTGGTGCATTTTTCCCTGTGGAAATTTGTTTTTCACCTGGATGAGATAGTGATCATTAAATTTTACCTTTTTCTAAGTGTCATGTTTATGATGATGATCACTCTTGTTATCTTAATTAATAGAGTAGCGCCTCAATTTTTAGGATTGTCTGTTATTGGTTTAATCCTTTTAAAATTTGGTTTAATGTATTTAATCAGAAAAAAACTGAACTTTGAAGTGATTCCCGGCTACAAATTCCATTTTATCATACCTTATTTTGTCCTGACAGCACTGCTTACATACTATGCGATCGGGTTAATTAATCATGATAAAAAACAGTAAAATTATTTATTGAAACTAGAAAAATTATCATATTTTTGCACAACGAAAAAAACCTATCAATGTTTAAGAAATTCGCAGTTTTATTTTACAGTATTTTTGTATTAAACTTAGTGTCTGCACAGCATGGTGAGGCCACCACTGGTGATGCTCCTGCTCAAGAGCTTTCAGAGAAAGACAAAGTAACTAAAGAAAACAAAGAGTTCATCGATCATCACTTATTGGATGCTCATGATTTCACATTGATGGTTGACAAAGATGGTCATCATATCGGTTTTCCTCTTCCTGTTATTTTTTATGATAATGGTTTCCACTCTTTCATGAGTAACAAAGAAGGTTTTATGCATGGAGAGCCAACTGAAGTAGATGGAGCTTATTATGTATTACATCATGAGAAAATCTATAAGACTGATGAGAAGGGAACAATTACTCTGGATAAAGATCATCACCCAACGCAAGAGAAAGTTTTAGATCTTTCTATTACAAAAAGTGTATTGGTTATCATCTTCGTAGCTGTTTTCATGTTTGTGTTATTTGTTGGAATGGCTAAATCTTATAAGAAGTCAGCGGTTCCTACAGGAGCAGCAAGATTCTTAGAGCCTTTAGTGATTTTTGTAAGAGATGAGATCGCTCTTCCTAACATCGGACATAAGTATAAGAGATTTATGGGTTATTTATTAACGGTATTCTTCTTTATTCTTTTCCTTAACGTTTTAGGATTGATGCCTTTCGGAATTAATGTTACAGGTAATATTACAATGACGTTCTTCTTGGCTATCCTTACGTATCTGATTACTACATTCTCAGCGAACAAAGATTATTGGAAGCACATCTTCTGGATGCCAGGTGTTCCGGTTCCAATGAAATTCATTATGTTGCCAATCGAATTATTAGGAACTATCACTAAGCCATTCGCTTTGATGATCCGACTTTTTGCCAACATGACAGCAGGTCACATCGTAGTAATGACTTTGATTGGATCTATCTATATCTTTAAAAACTGGATCGCAGGAGTAGCATTCCCATTCTTAACATTAGTAATTTATTTACTTGAAGTTTTGGTAGCATTCCTACAGGCTTATATCTTCACAATGCTATCTGCTTTATTTATCGGAATGGCTGTAGAAGAACACGAGCACGAACATCACGCTGCTCACTAATTAAAAGTTAAAAAGAGAAAATTAAACAAATATTAAAACAATTTTTTAAAATTATATATTATGGAAATCCCTAGAATTATTGGTGCAGGTCTTATCGTACTAGGTGTAGGTATCGGTCTTGGTAAAATCGGAGCTGCTGCTCTTGAAGCTATCGCTAGACAGCCTGAGCAATCTGGAAAAATCCAAACTGCTATGCTTATTGCAGCTGCACTAGTTGAAGGTGTTGCATTTGCTGCGTTATTCGCATCATAAGCCAAACAAAACAAAAACATTGTTGCAGCGGTTGGCTGCAGCAATGTTAATTTTAAAAAAAAAGTAATAATTATTTATACATTTATATAATGGAATTAATTCATCAGTTTTCATCAGGACTATTTATTATCCAGTCTGTTATTTTTCTAGCATTATTGTTTTTGTTAGGTAAATTCGCTTGGAAGCCTATTTTAAAGTCAATCGACGACAGAGAAACATCTATTGTTGACGCTCTTAATCAAGCTAAATTAGCTAGAAAAGAAATGGAAACTTTAAAAGAGGATAACGAAAGAATCATTCGTGAAGCTAAAATCGAAAGAGACGCGATCCTTAAAGAAGCCAGAGAAATTAAAGACAGAATCGTAGGGGAAGCTAAAGATGCTGCTAAAGCTGAAGGAGACAAAATGATCGAAGCTGCTAAACAGACTATCAACGCTGAGAAAAATGCTGCAATGGCAGACATCAAAACTCAGATTGGTACTTTATCTGTAAACATTGCCGAGTCTATCTTGAAGCAAAAGCTAGATAACAGCGAAGCTCAAAACGAATTAGTTCAAAATTATTTAAACAAATCAAACCTTAACTAAGAATGCTTACATCTAAAGTAGCTAAAAGATACGCACAAGGTTTACTTGACTTCACCAACGAAGCTGGGCAAACGGCTACTGTATTTTCTGAAATGAAAGATGTAGTAAAGGTAATGGCTGGATCTAAAGATTTAAACAGATTTTTCCTTACTCCTTACATCGATTCTAAAAAGAAAATAGAAGTAGCAAACGAAATATTCAAAGGTTTATCTGTTTCTTCTCAAAACCTGATCAGATTGGTTATTAAGCACGGACGTGAAAGCCAATTGAAAAATATTGCTCAGGAATTTATCAACAAAGTAGAAGACCTTAGTGGTGTACAAAGAGTAACGCTTACTACAGCAACTCCGCTTTCAAAAGAGAACCTTGACCAGATTTTAAGATCTACAAATCTTGTAAATGCTGATTCAAACTTTGATCTGAAAGTAAATGTGAAGCCTGAAATTCTTGGAGGATATATTCTGAGAGTAGGTGACCAGCAGGTAGATGCGTCTGTGAAGACAAAATTGAACCAAGTTAAAAAAGATTTCCAATTAAATTAAGAAAAACAACCATACAATGGCAGAAATAAATCCGGCAGAAGTATCTGCGATCTTAAAACAGCAATTGGCCAACTTCGATACTCAATCAAACGTTGAGGAAGTAGGTACAGTTTTAACCATCGGTGATGGTATTGCTCGTGTATACGGGTTAGAAAACGTACAATACGGAGAGTTGGTGAAATTTTCTAGTGATGTAGAAGGTATTGTACTTAACCTTGAAGAAGACAACGTGGGGGTTGCTCTACTTGGTGAAAGTAAATTAGTAAAAGAAGGTGATACAGTAAGAAGAACAAACAGAATCTCTTCTATCAAAGTAGGAGAAGGTATGTTAGGAAGAGTAGTAGATACTCTTGGTAACCCAATCGATGGTAAAGGTCCTATTACTGGGGATTTATACGAAATGCCATTGGAAAGAAAGGCTCCTGGAGTTATCTTCAGACAGCCGGTAACTGAGCCTTTACAGTCTGGTATCGTGGCAATTGATGCGATGATCCCTGTAGGAAGAGGACAAAGAGAGCTTATCATTGGTGACAGACAAACAGGTAAAACTACTGTTGCTATCGATACGATCATCAACCAAAAAGAATTCTTTGATGCTGGTCAGCCAGTATATTGTATATATGTTGCTATCGGTCAGAAAGCTTCTACTGTAGCACAAATCGTTAAAACACTTTCTGATAAAGGAGCTTTAGCATATACGGTTATCGTTGCAGCTAACGCATCAGATCCGGTTCCAATGCAGGTATATTCTGCAATGGCAGGAGCTTCTATCGGTGAGTTCTTCAGAGACACTGGTAGACCGGCGCTTATCGTTTATGATGATTTATCTAAACAAGCTGTTGCTTACCGTGAGCTTTCTCTACTATTGAGAAGACCACCGGGCCGTGAAGCTTACCCTGGAGACGTTTTCTACCTTCACTCAAGACTATTGGAAAGAGCTGCAAAAGTAATCGCTGATGACGAAATTGCTAAGCAAATGAACGATTTGCCAGAGTCTCTTAAACCAATCGTAAAAGGAGGAGGTTCATTAACAGCCCTTCCGATTATCGAAACTCAGGCTGGTGACGTTTCTGCGTATATCCCTACAAACGTAATCTCTATTACAGACGGACAGATCTTCCTGGAGTCTGATCTATTCAACTCAGGGGTTCGTCCTGCAATCAACGTAGGTATCTCTGTATCAAGGGTAGGAGGTAACGCTCAGATCAAATCAATGAAAAAGGTATCTGGTACATTGAAACTTGACCAGGCTCAATATAAAGAATTGGAAGCGTTTGCTAAATTCGGTTCTGACCTTGATGCTTCTACTTTAGCAGTAATCTCTAAAGGAGAAAGAAACGTAGAAATCCTTAAGCAGCCGGTAAATGCACCACTTCCAGTAGAAAGTCAGGTAGCAATCGTATATGCCGGAACAGAAAACTTAATGAGAAACGTTCCTTTGAACAAGATTAAAGAATTCCAACACGAATACATCGAGTTCCTTAGATCTAAGCACCCGGATACAATGGCTGCTATCAAGGCTGGAAAAATCGATAACGATATTACAGGTGTTCTTAAGCAGGCAGCTAACGATTTAGCTTCTAAATACAACTAAAAAATTCAATGTTTAAGGTTTGAAATATAGTGTTTTAAACCTTAAACTTTAGACCTTAAACTTTGAACCCAAATTAATGGCAAACTTAAAAGAAATACGAGGCAGAATTACGTCAATTTCATCTACGATGCAGATTACACGTGCTATGAAGATGGTTTCCGCAGCGAAACTTAAAAAAGCACAGGATGCAATCGTGATGTTAAGACCTTATTCTGAAAAATTACAGGAGCTTATCCAGAATGTAAATTCTAGCTCTGATCCTGATCAGATTTCTGTATATGCTCAGAAAAGAGAGGTTAAAAGAGTATTATTCATCGCTGTTACTTCAAACAGAGGTCTTGCGGGAGCTTTTAACTCTTCTATCGTAAAAGAGCTTAACCTTCAGTTTCAGAACAACGCTCAGTACGAGATTGAAGTTCTTCCTGTAGGTAAAAAAGTATATGATGCTGTAAGAAAAAGCCGTACGGTATATACTAATGGAAGCACTGTATATGATAATCTGAACTTTGATGCAGTTGCTCATATCACTGAAGGGGTAATGACGAGTTTCAGAGAAGGTAAATTTGACGAAGTGTATGTTATCTATAACAAATTCGTTAATGCTGCTACTCAGGAAGTTACTACAGAACAGCTTCTTCCTATCTCAATGCCGGAAAATACTGAGCCGCAGGTTGAAACGGATTATATCTTTGAACCTAACAGAGCTGAAATCCTGGATAACCTGATTCCAAAGTCTATCAAAACTCAGGTTTTCAAAGCGATCTTAGATTCAGTAGCATCTGAGCACGGAGCGAGAATGACGGCAATGCACAAAGCAACAGACAATGCTCAGGCTTTAAAGAACGATCTTGTGATCTTCTACAACAAAGCAAGACAGGCTGCAATTACCAACGAAATTTTGGAAATTGTTTCCGGAGCAGAAGCTTTGAAAAATTCATAAAGAATTATTTTACTATACCCATAAAAGCACCGAAATTATCGGTGCTTTTTTGTTTTTGGAAAGCTGAAACTGCTGTTTACCACTTAAAAATATCGTTTCTGTTGAAAAATGAGTCGTTGTTTCAATTGTTTTTTTTATTTGAAAATAGCGGTATTTTATAGTGTCATTTTTTCTTCCGAAAATTCCTTCATCGAAATAATCTATCCCGGATTCAGGTTATTTTTATTTTACATATCTTTGTACCTAATAAAATTTATACAATCTCTAAATGGACTCGGACATAGTCAGGCTTTTGCTGGCCTTATTTCTTGTTTTACTCAATGGCTTCTTCGTAGCCGCAGAATTTTCAATTGTTAAAGTTCGTTACTCTCAAATTCAGCTAAAAGCTGCAGAAGGAAACTCTATGGCTAAGCAGGCAGAACATATCATCAAGCATCTTGATGAATATCTTTCCGCTACACAATTAGGAATTACATTGGCTTCCCTTGCCCTTGGTTGGGTAGGAGAAAGTGCTTTGCACCACGTGGTTGAAAGCCTCTTTCATTCGTTTAATATAGACTTGACACAAACAACGATTACCACCATTTCAGTGGTAACCAGTTTTGTATTGATTACCATCATGCACATTGTGTTTGGTGAGCTTATACCAAAATCAATCGCTATTAGAAAATCTGAATCAACGACAATGGCAACAGCGGTTCCGTTGAGAGTTTTCTATACGATTTTTAAACCGTTTATCTGGTTGATGAATTCCATGTCAAATGGTTTCTTAAGACTGGTAAAAATTCACCCGGCTTCGGAACAGGAAATTCACTCCACAGAAGAACTTCAGCTTCTGGTAAAGCAAAGTGCAGACAGTGGAGAAATTGAAGAAGAGAATTATGAGATCATCAAAAATGCATTTGATTTTACAGATCATTCTGCAAAACAGATCATGGTTCCAAGACAGAATATTACTTCCATAGACTTTGAGGAAGATGTCAATGATATTATCAACAAAATAATGGACAGCGGTTACTCTCGTATTCCTGTTTATATTGATTCTATTGATAATGTGATCGGAATTTTCTACACAAAAGAAATTATAAGAGAATTTGTGAAGAGAAAAGGAGATCTGGATCATGAAGATCTTAAAGACTTAATGCGTGACGCCTTCTTTGTGGTGGAAAGCAAAAAAGTCTCAGACTTACTGAAGACTTTCCAGCTTAAAAAACAGCACATCGCCATTGTTATTGACGAATTTGGTGGAACTGAAGGAATTATTACACTGGAAGATATTCTGGAAGAACTGGTAGGAGAAATTCAGGATGAAGAAGACGATGAAGAAAAAATCGTTGATAAAATAGCGGATAATACCTATTGGGTACAGGCTACACAGCCTTTGGAGGAAATCAATGAATTCCTTCCCAGAAAACTTCCTCTTTCCGAAGAAAGCGAGTACAACTCACTGGCCGGATTTATTCTTTATGAGCTCGAAGAAATCCCTGAAGAAAACCAGGAGTTTGATCTTGCAGACTATCACTTTAAAATTCTGAAAATGAATAACAAGAGTGTTGAACTGGTGGAACTTGTTTATCAGGAACCTAATGCGATTGATAATCTGGCAGACAAAATAGGAGAAGTTTAAAAGAATAAAAATGAATTTTTATAACAGCATAAAAGATTACGAAAATCCAAAACGTCAGTACGAAGAAGAAGTACTTGTTCTGGATGATACGGATGAAGTTTATAAACTGGTACTGCATAACGATGATATCCATACATTTGATTATGTGATAGACTGTCTGATCGAAATATGCAAGCATACGCTGGAACAGGCAGAGCAATGCACGATCCTTGTTCATTACAAAGGCAAATGTACCGTAAAAACAGGCTCAATGGATGTTTTGAAGCCTATGCATGAAAAATTAATTTCGCGCGAATTAACAAGCGAAATCGTATAAAATAAAAAACCGGCAAATGAATTGTCGGTTTTTTTTATTAAATGTCTCGTCCTGAAAAAGGTTGACTAAAAAACCATAAAATTAGTCACCCTTATGAATCTAAAAAAAACATCGCCCCCTGTCCAAGAATACAGTGAGGCATTCAAACGGCAAGTTGTCTCTGAATATGAACGGGGATTATATACAAAATCCCAATTGCAAACTCGATACAATATTCGGGGTAATTCATGCATTTCTAGTTGGTTAATAAAATATGGTAACTTTACTTATGAAAAACAATTAAGTAAAGGCAGACCTATGAAAGATCCACAGAAACAAAAGATTAAAGAGCTTGAAGCTGCTTTATCCAAAAAGGAAGAAGAGCTCAAAGTGTTTAAGAAATTTATAGAAATCGCAGAGCGTGAGTTGAAGATTGAAATTATAAAAAAGTCTGGTTCCAATCAATCCAGGAAATAAGGCCGTATACAAATCTTTCACTGGAAGATATCTGCCGATTGTTTGGATACAGTAAACAAGCTTATTATAAAAGGAAGAAACAGCCTGATTCTATCAATAATCAAAAAAGGATTATAGAACTGGTATTATCAATTCGTAAAAAGATGCCTAAAATAGGGACTCGAAAACTTTATGTATTACTTAAAAATGATTTTTCAAAAGAGGATCTTCGTATAGGAAGAGATCGGCTGTTTCAACTTTTAAGATCGAATTATCTTTTAATTCCCAGAAGACACAGTTATTTTAAAACAACCAATTCCAGACATTGGATGAAGAAATACCCGAATATTATTAAAGAAAAGGAGTTGAAATGTTCAGAAAAAGTTTGGGTTGCAGATATTACCTATCTGAAGACTAAAGAGAAAAATTATTATCTTCATTTGATTACCGATGCCTATTCAAAGAAAATTGTAGGATATGAACTAAGTGATAATTTACAGACTGCCTCCACATTGAAAGCATTAAAACAAGCCCTAAAGAACAGGGTGTATAAACATTCTTTAATTCATCATTCAGACAGAGGATTGCAGTATTGTAGTAAAGAATATACTGAAACGTTAAGGAAAAATGATATTCTTATCAGTATGACCGAGAACTCGGATCCTTATGAGAATGCTGTAGCAGAGAGGGTAAACGGCATTCTAAAATATGAGTTTGGATTGATTGATACTTTTGAAAACTTTAAGAATCTCTCACAGCAGCTTGACCAATCAATTTATTATTATAATAATTTAAGACCTCATTTTTCCCTAAATTATAACATCCCCAGCCAAGTGCATATGAAAAATAACGTGAAATTAAAAACATACAAAAAACAAAATCAGAATAGGAAAATTCCTACTCTGATTTAAGTATATTTGAAATATTAAACTAGTCAACCTTTTTCAGGACTAGTCAAAATCCCAAAAAGAAAGTTGAGTAATACCAATAAATCATAAAGACCTGTCAGTTTTCAGAATGTATTTTAATCTTTAAATCCTTTAATCTTTTAATTTCTCAATACTCTTACATTGTCATATTTTATCTAAAATAGTATATTTGTACCAACTATAAAGAAACAAAAAAACAATGCTTGTAATAGGAATTGCCGGTGGTACAGGATCCGGCAAAACTACAGTTGTTGATAAGATACTTCAGCAGCTTGATATTGAGGGAATGAATATCCTCTCTCAGGATAATTATTATCACGACAACCAGGGTCTTACATTGACGGAAAGAGAAGCTCTGAACTACGACCATCCGAAATCAATAGACTTTGACTTACTGATAAAACATGTAAAAGCTTTAAAAAACAATGAGCCGATTGAACAGCCGATTTACAGCTTTGTTACACATTCCAGAACAGGAGATCATGTCACTGTAGAACCTAAAAACGTATTGGTAGTAGAAGGAATTCTTGTTTTGACCAACAAAGAATTGCTGAAAGAATTTGATCTGAAGGTATTTGTTCATGCAGATTCTGACGAAAGACTGATCAGGAGGATCAGGAGAGATACCCAGGAAAGGGGAAGAGATCTGAGCGAAGTATTGCACCGTTATCAGACCACATTGAAACCAATGCACCAGGAATTTATCGAGCCTTCTAAAAATGAGGCCGATCTTATTATCCCTAATATGAAACAGAATTCCGTAGCCATTGATTTTTTAACTACTGTTATTAAAAACTCGTTGAAAAAACATTAAAAAATGGAAGAAAACAACCTTATCAAAGACATTCAGCCGAAATCTGAAACATTCAAACTTATCCAGAAATATGTTTTGAACAAGTATACCATTACGATCTGTCTGTTTTTGGTATGGATGATTTTTTTCGATAAAACTTCATTTCTTGTTATTAATGAACTGAATGGTGAGATTCATAAGTATGAAGAGCAGCTGGATTACTATAAAAAAGAGTACGAAAAAAATGATGCTTTTTATAAGAAACTGATGAACAACAAGTCAGAAAAAGAAAAATACGCAAGAGAAAATTATTTTATGAAAAAACCGAATGAAGAAATTTTCATTCTGGTGGTAGACAGCACAAAAGTGGCTAAAAAGTAATAAAAGTTGAATAGAATTATGTTGATGATGAAATGAATTTTTAGTTTTTAAATTTCACTTACAAAGCAAAATTCACCATTAACAATTCACAAATAAAAAACTAATGTCAAATACAGATATACTTTCAAACTGGGAAAACCTGGTCAAAAAACAACTTAAAACAGAGGATATCTATCCCGTTTTAGAAAAACAGAATCTGGAAGGAATAGAAGTGAAGCCTTTTTACACTGAAGTTCAGAAGCCTTTGGTAAACCTGCCAAGAGTTGAAGAAAGTACCCATCTGGTTGCAAGATACCACGAAAGTCTGGAAGAAGAAGTATTTGCATTTATGCTGGATCAGAATGTAGAAAATCTGGATCAGAAAACCATTTTTGTGAATAATAAAGATCTTGCAGGGCACATCAGTCCTAAAGAAGAAGACCAGTATTTTTCACTGATTGATGTTTTTAATGAAAAAGAAGGAAGTATTGATGATCAGCTGGTAAAAGAATTACTTTCAAAAGATTTTAGAAGAAATATCTGCGTAGATATCTCACTGCATCAGAATGCCGGAGCCGCTATCTATCAGCAGCTTGCAATTGCCCTTGCAAAAGCTAAGGAGTTAGCAGAAGTTTATGGAGCTGAAATTTTAAATAAACTGATTTTCAGAATAGCTGTAGGAGGAAGTTATTTCTTTGAAATGGCTAAGCTGAGAGCTTTTAAGATTATTTTCAACCAGCTTTCAAAAGAATACGGACTGGATGAAGTTCCTTACATCTTTGCTGAAACTTCGTTAAGAAATAAAGCTGTTTCAGATAATGAAAATAACCTGATCCGTTCTACGTTGGAGCTTGCTTCTGCCATGATTGGCGGAGCAGACGCTGTTTTCTCCAACAATTATCTTGTAGACAGAAGTACGGATAACTCGGAAGAGATCTCTTTCAAACAACAGATAGTTCTGGCCTATGAAAGTATCATCAACGTATTTGAAGATGCTTCCAACGGAAGTTATTATGTGGAAGATATCACCCGGCAGTTTGCAGAAAAAGCATGGGCTTTATTTGTTGAGATTGAAGAAGCAGGCGGATATCTTGAATTGTTGAAACAGGGAGTTATTCAGAAAAAAATCTATGATCATGCGATTGAAGAGCAGCAATGGATTGAAGAAGGGAAAATAAAGCTTATCGGAGTGAATCTGTACCCTAAATTAGACGTTAAAAAGTCCATCACGGATCTTTACAGCGAAAAAGAAATAAAAGCCGTTCGCTGGGCGGAAATGTTTGAATAAATTTAATTGCTCCCACAGATTTCTCAGATGACACAGCTTTTTACAGTGCAACTGTAGAAACTAAATTATACACAAATGAATGAAAATGAGATAAGCTTTTATATCAGGAAATCTATTTTTTCTGTATATAACGGGTTGGGACCAGGTTTATTGGAAAAGTTTACGAGAAAGTTTTGGCACTTGAATTAAAAAATAACGGTTTAAGCGTTAAAACCCAAGTTCCAATACCCATTACGTTTAAGGGAGTGTTTATTGATTCAAGCTTTATTGCAGATATAATTGTTGAAGACAAAGTTATTATTGAAATAAAATCAATTCCTGAAATAATTAATGTTCATCACAAGCAGCTCTTAACCTATTTAAAATTGACCAAACTGAAATTAGGAATATTGGTTAATTTCAATACTGATTATATTGATAAAAGTATTATTCGAAAAATAAACGGAAACATTTAATAAGCATAATAATCTGTGCAATTTGTGAAATCTGTGGGAAGTAAATTACTAAACAAAGAAATTCAAAACTATATCAATGCAAATCTGAAAACAGATTTACATACGCTATTATTAAAAAAATCACCATTTCCGGAGATTTCTATGCAGGAAATTGTACAGCAGATCAAGGGAAAACAGGTCGCAGAAAGAAAATTCCCTTTTCTTTTAAAAGAAGGTATTCTTTTTCCGCCACAGCTTAATCTGGAACAGTCATCATCAGAAAAAACGGCGCTTTATAAATCTGAAATTCTGAAAGGAA
This sequence comes from Chryseobacterium sp. CP-77, assembly GCF_036362765.1. Taxonomy (NCBI): domain Bacteria; kingdom Pseudomonadati; phylum Bacteroidota; class Flavobacteriia; order Flavobacteriales; family Weeksellaceae; genus Chryseobacterium; species Chryseobacterium sp. CP-77. The sequence goes on along the minus strand of NZ_CP143637.1, from coordinate 1,118,449 downwards.
AGAAATTCATTGATCTCACAAGCGGTTTTGGTATTGATGCTTATTATCTCTCCCGAAATTTTGACGATATCACTTTGGTAGAACAAAATACCGCGCTTTTAAATATTGTTGAAAATAACTGGAACGTCCTGGGCCGTAAGGCAAAATTTATCAACAGAAAACTCGAAGATTTTCTGAATGAGAATCAGGAACACTTTGATGTCATTTATCTTGACCCGGCCAGAAGAGACGAGCAAAAAAATAAAGTTTTTCTTTTGGAAGATCTGTCTCCTGATATTCTTGAAATTCAGGAAAAATTATGCTCTATATCCGATCTTGTGGTGATAAAGCTTTCCCCGCTAATTGATCTTAAGTATCTTGTTTCGGTGCTGCCAGGTATTTCAAGAGTGGATATTATTGCTCTGAAAAATGATGTGAAAGAAGTTGTCTTATTTCTTTCCAGCGAAAATACGGATGAGATCATCTGTAACTGTGTGAACCTTGAAAGCAATGAATCTGTCTTTAGCTTTACATTTGGGGAAGAAGAAACTGCAGAATCGGAATATTCTGAACCGGAAAAATACATTTATATTCCCAACCATTCTATTTTGAAGGCGGGAGTCTTTAATTTGATTTCCCTGAAATTCGGATTGAAAAAACTTCATCCCAACAGCCATCTTTACACTTCCACTGAAAAGATTGAAAATTTTCCGGGAAGGATTTTGGAAATGGAATCTGTTGATTCTAAAAGTATTAAAAAGAAAGGGCAGTTTAATATCATTGCAAAAAATTACCCTTTAAAACCTGAAGAAATTAAAAAGAAATACGGTTTAAAAGACGGAGGAGATCAGTATCTTATTTTTACCCAATCCAAAAAAGGGAAAATAATATTAAAATCAGTATAAAAATGTTGCCGAAAAAAGCAGGATTTCTTACTTTTGGGCAATCAAAAATTGAAGCATGTAATCGCTTGCTGTTTGGAGAGTCAGAATAGATTAAAAATAGCGCGGTTCCATATTACCTTTTAAAAAAAATAATTTTACATATGAAAAAATTAGTTATCTGTTTAGCGATTGCAACGGTAGCGGTAAGCTGTAAAAAAGTTCCGCAAGGAGGAAACAAAGCTACTTTGAAACTTGAAGAAGGAGTAGAAAGATATTCTGACGCTCCTCAGGGAGAAGCTCACGGACATGAAGCTGCTGCTGCAGTGCATAAAGAAGAAGCTGCTGCTCCAAAAACAGACAGTACTGCTGCTGCAAAACCTGCTGAAGCTGATAAAGCTCCAAAAGCTGAACACTAATTAGAAGTACAAAATATATAAGTGCCCTGTTTCTGCAGGGCATTTTTTTATTAAAAAGAGGGCTATAGGGTTCATTAGCATGGGATTGGGAAAATCCTTTCTTTTTGTTTGTCCCTGCCAGGCATTTTTTTTAATTTTAACAAAATAAATTTTTACAATGCAAGAGACATTAAATTACATCAACGAAAACAAACAGCGTTTCGTGGATGAATTATTTGAGTTATTGAGAATTCCTTCTATTTCTGCGGATCCGGCGTATAAAGATGACGTTTTGAAATGTGCAGATGTAGTGGCGGCGCACCTTAAGACTGCTGGAGCTGACAATGTTGAAGTTTGCCAGACAAAAGGATATCCAATTGTTTTCGGGGAGAAAATTTTAGATAAAAGCTTACCTACAGTATTGGTATACGGACACTACGATGTTCAGCCGGCAGATCCGTTGGAATTATGGACAAAGCCACCTTTTGAGCCTTATATTGAAAAAACTGAATTACACCCTGAAGGAGCTATCTTCGCAAGAGGTTCTGCTGATGATAAAGGACAGTTCTTCATGCATCTGAAGGCTTTTGAGGCCATGATGAAAACCAATGCTCTTCCCTGCAATGTTAAATTTATCTTAGAAGGTGAAGAAGAAGTGGGTTCTGTAAGCTTAGGAGACTGGGTAAACGAGAACAAGGAGAAGTTAGCTTGCGATTGTATCTTAATTTCCGATACCCATATTTACAGCAATGAACAACCTACTGTAACAACAGGATTAAGAGGTTTAAGCTATGTAGAAGTAGAAGTGGAAGGTCCAAACAGAGATTTACACTCAGGCCTTTACGGTGGAGCGGTTCCAAATCCTATCCATGTCCTTTCAAGAATGATCGCTAATCTGATTGATGAAAACGGTCATATCACTATTGATGGGTTCTACGACAATGTAGAAACTGTTTCAGATGCTGAAAGAGCTGAAATGAACAAACTGAAAGACAATCCGGAAGAATTCAAGAAATCAATCGGATTAAGCAATATCGAAGGTGAAAAAGGATATACTACTTTAGAAAGAACTTCTATCCGTCCTACTTTAGACTGCAACGGAATCTGGGGTGGTTACACAGGAGAAGGGGCAAAAACAGTAATTCCTTCAAAAGCTTTTGCTAAAATTTCAATGCGTTTGGTTCCTTACCAGACTCCTCAGGAAATCACGGAAAAGTTCACGAAATATTTTGAAAAAATCGCTCCGGATACAGTAAAAGTAAAAGTAACTCCTCACCATGGAGGAATGCCGTACGTTTTACCAACCAATACAAAAGAATTTGCTGCTGCGAAACAGGCAATGGAATCAGCATTCGGAAAAGAAGTTCTTCCATACAGAGGAGGAGGAAGTATTCCGATTACAGCCATGTTTGAGCAGGTTTTAGGAGCTAAGTCTGTATTGATGGGATTCGGATTGGATTCTGATGCGATCCACTCTCCAAACGAGCATTATGGGCTGTTCAATTTCTATAAAGGGATTGAAAGTATTCCATTGTTCTTTGAGAATTATTCAAAGTAATTGATCAATATTACAATATCATAAGGTATTTCTGAAAAGAGATACCTTATTTTTTTGCTTTATATTATTCTGTTATCAACTGCCGGCAAAGCCTTTTTAAGAGTTTTAAAAATTAAATTCACTGAAAATAAAAGGGTTAATTTTTATTTGCAATAAGTTATTTCACTATTCATTGAAAGTTTATATTTTTAATACAAAACTTGATTTACTATGAAAAAATACTACTCAATTGCAATTTTGCTATCTTCAATATGCATTTTAGCCCAGCAGACCATTTCCTTTGAGCCTAATGAAGGATATAACACCGGAGATATCAATGGTCAGGCAGGCTGGATCAGTACTCCCACAGGAGGTATACCGCAAAATGTTACTCATCAGACCATCAGCATGGATAAAGCCAGTGATGGAAGCCGTTCCCTTAGAATTGTAAAAGAAAATACATATGGAACCCAGAATGATCCGATCATAGGAGGGTTTTATAACCTTCCGGCACCGTTGGTTTCCAACAATTTTTCTGTATCATTCGATATCAGTATATCACAGTTCAACGGCTCTGATTTTGGTTTTCAGGGCGTAAACAGTATTGATGACCAGTCTGTGGTGAGATTGGATTTTGAAAAAACAGGATCGGTAAAGATTTTAAACACGGTTTCAGGTATACCGGATCTGATTTCCCTGCCTTCAATCTGGATACCTAACACCTGGTTTCGGTTAAAAATAGTTGGAAGCGCCACAGATGTGCGGTATTACCTTAATAATGTGCTGATCTACACAGGAACAGCCGCCAATTCTTTAAATATAGACCAGCTTCGTTTCGTTCATAATAATTCATTGGGATCAGCTTATATCGATCATATCAAAATTAATAGTGAACTGGGGGTAATGGCGGTACATGATTCTAAAGTAAATACTAAGGAAATTGCGGTTTATCCTAATCCCGCCCATGATTTTATCAATATTAATACAGCCACCAAAGTAAAAAGTATTGACCTCTATGACGAGACAGGAAAACTCATAAAGACGGAAATAAACAACAATAAAATAGAGGTAAAAGGCTTAAGCGCAGGAATATATAGTGTCAATGTTAAAACCGAAGGAGGAAATTTTACAGAAAAAGTGATCATCCGATAAATTATTTCTTACCTCTGGAAACATGGGATCTTTTTAGCGTTTTAATGTATTCATGGATGATTTTTCGGAATTGATCTTCTTTCTTGGATTTAATATCTTTACTATTTTTGATTAAAAATATTATGTTAATTTGTTAATACGTGTAAAAAATTAACGTGTTTTGCTTTTTAGGTTTAAAACGTATATATTTGCTTTAAACTAAAAAAATATCATGAAGAAACTTTACATTTTCGCAATTTCGTTGATTTCAATATCATCTTTTGCACAGCAGACCATTTCTTTCGAAGCCAGCGAAGGATATACAGCAGGAAACATTAATGGACAGCAGGGTTGGGTTACGACCAACGACGGAGGAGTGCCGCCGGTGTATATTACAAGCCAATTGGTATCATCTGAAATAGCAAGCCAGGGATCAAATAGTTTTAAAATCACTCCGGATCCAGCGTATGGGCCGCAACAGAACCCGGTAATGGGTGGATTCTATACCTTTGCGACACCCCTGACATATAACAGCTTTACGCAATCATTTGATGTAAGACTTACCCAGAAAAGTACATCAAGTTCAGATTTTGTGTTTAGAACAGTAAGTACAACAGGGGCAGGAGGGATCGTTACTTATATTGATTTTTCTTATGATGGAAGCATTCTGATTGCAACAGCGGGTTCAAATAATTTAGTCAATACCAACCAGACCTGGAATGCCAATACTTGGTACAGGGTAAAAATAGTTTCTACGGCTACGGGAATCCAATATTTCCTGAATGATGCTCTGATCTATACAGGACAGCCATTCAGCAACAATAATATTAACAGAATGGATTTTGTACATGATAACTATGGAGGTTCGGCCTATATCGATAATATCAAAATCAATAATGAAGCAGCGTTATCTACGAAAGATGCCGTTAAAAATGATGTGAAACTGTCCATCTATCCAAACCCGGCTACTGATGTGATAAAAATTACAACGCCTAACAAAATCAAACATGTTGAAGTATATGATATGTCAGGAAAAAGAGTGGATGTAACACTCAATGGTGATCAGGTAAACGTTAGAAATCTATCTGCCGGAGCTTATTTATTGAATGTGGAAACAGAAGGAAGAAACTTTACAGAGAAGTTCATCAAAAAATAATTACTGATAAATCTTAGTATCTGCAAAACGCTCCAATTGGAGCGTTTTTGTTATTTTAGAGAATTAAAAATTTTAATCATATGTCAGATCATAAAACAGCTTATATAACAGGCGGAACCAAAGGAATAGGTTTCGGGATTGCGAAAATTTTAATTGAAAACGGCATTTCTGTAGCATTTTCAGGAAGAAAAAGAGAAGATGTGATGAAGGCGGAAGAAGAACTTAAGCAATATTCAGAAAATGTTTTGGGAATTGTTTCTGATGTAAGAAGTCTCGAAAGCGAACAGGAAGCTGTAAAATATACCGTTGAAAAGTTCGGAAGGCTGGATTATGTTATTGCTAATGCAGGATTAGGGATTTTTAAGCCCGTAGATGAACTTACCGCAGCAGAATGGAATGATATGATAGATACCAATCTTACAGGGGTTTTCTATACTTTAAAAGCCTCTGTAGAAGAGTTGAAAAAGACAGAAGGCTACTATATTACCATTTCCAGTCTTGCAGGTGCCAATTTCTTTGAAAACGGAACTGGATACAATGCTTCCAAATTCGGAGTGGTAGGCTTCACTCAGGCTGCCATGATCGATTTAAGAAAATACAATATTAAGTCTACTGTAATTATGCCTGGATCAGTAGCCACTCATTTTAATGGAAATATTCCGTCTGAAAAGGATAATTGGAAGATTCAGCCCGAAGATATGGGGAATCTTGTGCTGGATATTTTAAAGATGAACCCAAGGGTTTTGCCGAGTAAAATAGAGTTTAGGGCAACAAAACCAGCGAAGTAACTACATCTAATGTATTGAATAATAATTTACTAAGTATTATGCATGCATAATATATTTTTTATTTATATTAGCAAAAATTAATTCAAACAAAATCTCTGCATAAACTGTCACAATTTTATGCATCAAAAGGGAAAAAATAAAATAGACACATGAAACCTTAAGGTTACATATGACCAATAAAAAAATTAAGAACAACATATGAAAATATTAGTTTGTATTAGTAGTGTTCCGGATACTACTTCCAAAATTAACTTTACAGCAGACAAATCTGCTTTCGACAAAAACGGAATTCAGTGGGTAATCAATCCTCTAGACGAATTTGCGTTGACAAAAGCGGTTAAACTTCAGGAATCTCAGGGAGCAACAGTAACGGTAATCAACGTAGGTGATGCTGCTACAGAGCCTGTAATCAGAAAAGCTTTGGCAATTGGAGCTAACGATGCGGTAAGAGTAAATCTTGACCCGAAAGACAGCTATTCTACAGCAAAAGAAATTGCAGCTGTGGCTCAGAACGGAGGATATGATCTTATCCTTTGTGGAAAAGAATCCATCGATTATAACGGAGGTTCTGTTCCGGGAATGGTAGCTCAGCTATTAAACCAGCCTTTCGTAAACGCTTCTGTAGGACTAGACGTGAACGGAAGTGAAGCTACAGCAGTAAGAGAAATTGAAGGAGGAAAAGAAACTATTTCAGTAAAATTACCGGCAGTTATTGCAGGTCAGAAAGGATTGGTAGATGAAAAAGATCTTATCATCCCGAATATGAGAGGAATTATGTCTGCAAGAACAAAACCTTTGCAGGTAGTAGAGCCTTCTTCTTCAGAAGTAAAAGTTCAGGGAGTATCTTATGACAGCGTTCCGCCAAGAGCCGCAGTGAAAATGGTTTCTCCTGATAATCTGGATGAGTTGGTAAGATTACTTCACGAAGAAGCTAAAGTAATCTAATCTTTAAATTTTTCAATCTTTAAATCTTAAATGTAAAACAATGGCAGTATTCGTATACGCAGAAAATATAAACGGAGTTTACAAAAAAGCAGCTTTCGAAGCAGTTTCTTATGCTAAAGCTATCGCTGATAAGGCGGGAGATACCGTTACGGCAATCTCTGTAAACCCAACTGATTCTTCAGATTTATTATACAAATATGGAGCATCAAACGTTATCAATATCAAAGACGAAGGTCTTAAAAATTTCTCAGCAAAAGCATTTGCACAGGCTGTAAGTGAAGTAGCAGATGGAAATATTATCGTTTTCCCTCACACTACTGACGCTTCTTCCGTAGCTCCTATGCTTGCTGTGATGAAGAACTATTCTTTAATTACCAATGCATTGGAAGCTCCAGAAAGCCTTTCTCCTTTCCAGGTAAAAAGAAGAGCATTCTCAGGAAAAGGTTTCATGCACGCAAAAGCAGAAGGAAGCGGAGTAATCGTTACTGTTTCTCAAAACGCTTTCGGTGTTAAAGAAAATGCAGTGTCAGGTTCAGAAGAAGTGAAAAACTTATCTGTTGCCAATGAAGATACTAAGGTGATTTCTCACGAGCAGAGTTCAGGTAAATTAGACCTTAAAGAAGCTGAAATTGTTGTTTCTGCAGGTAGAGGTATGAAAGGACCTGAAAACTGGGGAATGATTGAAGATCTGGCAAACGTTTTAGGAGCAGCTACAGCTTGTTCTAAACCGGTTTCTGATATCGGATGGAGACCTCACACGGAACACGTAGGACAAACAGGTAAAGCAATTTCTCCGAATCTTTATGTTGCAGTAGGAATTTCAGGAGCGATTCAGCACCTTGCGGGAGTTAACTCTTCAAAAACTATCGTAGTAATCAACAGTGATCCTGAAGCACCGTTCTTCAAGTCTGCTGACTACGGAGTAGTAGGAGATGCTTTCCAGATTATTCCTGCACTAACAGAGAAAATTAAAGCAATTAAAGGATAAGAAAGTGAATTGTGAATAGTCAATTCGCTTTGCTCGTCAATTTTTTAATGAAATAATTCACTTGCGAAGCAAAATTCACTATTGACGTTTGACAATCATCAACAATACAGATAAAAGCTCGGCTTTCCGGGCTTTTATTTTTGCGTAAAAAAGTGAAAACACAACAAAAAATTAATCTATATTTGTAGCTATGGATTATAAGCAGCTAATTATTCGCGGAATATCGTACAGCCAGACCCAGTCGGGGGCGTACGCATTGTTACTGGAGCATGAAGAAACACACATAAAATTACCTGTTGTTATAGGAAATTTCGAAGCTCAGTCTATCTCTCTCGGATTGGAGAAAGATATTCATCCACCGCGTCCTCTTACTCATGATTTATTTACAAAATTTATAGTTTCTGCCAATTATGAGCTGATTTCTGTCATTATCTATCAGATTGTAGACGGAGTTTTCTTCTCCAATATCAACTTTAAAAATAAAGTAACCGACGAAGAACTGATCCTTGATGCCAGAACTTCCGATGCCGTTGCAATGGCCGTAAGATTTGATGCGCCTATATTTACAACACAGCAGGTTTTAAATGAAGCCGGAATTTTACTGGAACTGGAAGATGTTTCAAAAGAAGATCAATCTTTCTCAGAAACTGTACAGACAGAAGATAACTTAAAATCTCTTTCAATGGAAGAACTTCAGAAATTATTGGATGAAGCCGTTAAAGAAGAAGACTATGATACCGCCCTTGAAATCCAGGAAGAAATCAAGAGGAGGAAAAAGAAAATTGACTAAAGAGATACTTTTTTTATAAACTATGAATTTAAAATTACGACTGACCATCCTCAGTTTTCTCCAGTTTTTTGTTTGGGGAGCCTGGCTGATTACGATGGCTAACTTCTGGTTTGGTACAAAGCATTGGGACGGGACTCAGTTTGGAGCTGTGTTCGGAACAATGGGAATAGCTTCCATCTTTATGCCAACCATTACTGGAATTATCGCTGACCGCTGGGTAAATGCGGAGCGCATATTTTCAGTATTACACATTCTTTATGGGGTTATTCTTTTTATACTGCCTCATTCTGCAGATCCGAATTCCTTCTTTTCGGTAATGCTCGTGGCCATGTGTTTCTACATGCCTACCATCGCATTGGCCAATTCAATTTCTTATACAATCCTGAAAAATAACAATCTGGATGTGGTGAAAGACTTCCCGCCGATTCGTGTATGGGGAACTATTGGTTTTATTGTTGCCATGTGGATCACCAACCTTAGTGGAAATAAAGCAACAGAAGGTCAGTTTTATATCGGAGGTGTTGTAGCAATTTTCTTAGGAATTTATGCCCTTACACTTCCAAAATGCCCACCACAAAAACTGATTGATAAAAACTCACCATTATCCGAGCAATTAGGCTTGAATGCATTTAAGCTTTTTGGAAACTATAAAATGGCATTATTCTTTATGTTTTCAATGCTTTTGGGAGCTGCGCTTCAGCTTACCAATGCCTATGGTGACGTATTCTTAAGTGAATTTGCTAATTTCCCTAAATATGCAGACTCATTCGTGGTACAGAGATCTACCATCATTATGTCAATTTCCCAGGTTTCAGAAACCCTGTTTATTTTGGCAATTCCTTTCTTCCTGAAGAAATTCGGAATTAAAAAAGTAATGCTGATGTCTATGCTGGCCTGGGTATTAAGGTTCGGTTTCTTTGCGTATGGGGTGCCGGACGGATTTGGACTTTCGTTAATCATCCTTTCGTGTATTGTATACGGAATGGCTTTCGATTTCTTTAATATCTCAGGATCGCTTTTCGTAGAAACAACTACTGACAAAAAGATACGTTCTTCAGCTCAGGGATTATTCATGATGATGACGAACGGTTTTGGAGCAGTTTTCGGAAGTTATGCCGCAGGATGGGCTATTGACAAGTTCTTTACCCATAAGTTTTCTACAGCTTCAGATCTGTCTGCTTATCTGCAAACGACACCTGATAATCCTACTTTCCTGAACATTTTAAAGAACAGCTTCAATGCAGCTGTGAATACAGATGGAACTCTTTCTTCTATAGTAATGGTGAAAGACTGGCAGCAGATATGGCTTTCTTTCGCAATCTACGCATTAATACTGGCGATTTTCTTTGCGGTATTGTTCAAGCATAAACATAACCCGGAAGATGTATCCTCAGTGAAACATTAATTGAAACTTATTTTTATTAAAATATTAAATTGCATTTTTGAAAAAAGATGCAATTTTTTTATATTCCAATATCCTTTTATCAAATAAAGCTTTGCAGAAGAAAATTATGGACTTCAGATGGATATAGAACAGTAAATGTTAATTTTTAATTTGATAATAAATTGTATTTTTCTTTATATAATAATTAAAAATATTGAATCATTTTTATGACTAACAAGTGTTCGGGTGCAGAATTTCTATTTTTAAATCACCCTATTTAAAACTGTGTTTTTTTTTGTATTTTGGCACTTTAGTAAATATGAAAAATATTCAGTTATTAGGATTACTGTTAGTAATTGTAGGTAGTTTTCTACCCTTGGTACATGTACCTGTAATAGGGAACTGGAACTATTGGAAGCTTGATCATTATCTGGCTATCGCATGCTGGATTTTCTCCGCATGTGCCGTTTTTGGGATCGTAAACAATAGTGCAAAAATTGTAAGGTTCTTTGGTATTCTCCTTATTCTTCTATTCGGATTTACCTTAGTTGCTGTGAAAATGCAGTCGCTGCAATACTTTAGCTTTTTACCATTCAAATCCTGGCAGGAAACTTTTGCAGGGATCGTTAAGCTGAAATGGGGTTGGGCTGTAGAGTTTTTAGGTGCTTTTCTGATGGTTTTTGCAGGAGGAAATAAAAAAGTAAATAACAGAACACAAATATAATATGAACTTTTTAAAAATATTTTCAGCAGGAATTTTGTTGACGACCGCTGTACAGGTGCATGCTCAGACAACAGAACAGAAAAAACCGGATAATCCGCCTAAGTGTACTAACATAAAAGAAGGAAAATTTCTAAGACCCAATTATCCGGAATCAATATGGCATATGACCATTAAAGACAATGTTCAAACCGAATATTTCAATAATGGAAAAGATTATATCAAATCGACATTGGTTTTTGTGGATGACTGCAATTATAAAGCAATCGTGATAGAGAAATCCGATAAAAATGATCCTGCACAGATAGGAGACGTCTTCAATAATAAAATAGTCGCTACTCAGGATAATCTTCTGAAAGTGAATACCAAAATTGAAGGGACTCAATTTGACGTGGTATATATAAAAGTGAAATAAATTCTAACTATAAAACGGGATTTTTATTCCGTTTCAGCTAAATAAAAATTATATACATGAAAGAAGTATTCATTGTTTCCGCGGTAAGAACACCTATGGGGAGTTTTATGGGAAGCTTATCAACAGTTCCGGCTACAAAACTGGGAGCAACTGCCGTAAAAGGAGCATTAGATAAAATTGGTTTAGATCCTAATATTGTTCAGGAAATCTATATGGGGAATGTTCTTCAGGCTGGAGAAGGCCAGGCGCCGGCTCGTCAGGTTGCTATAGGAGCAGGTCTTTCAATCAATACACCTTCTACTACAGTTAATAAAGTTTGTGCTTCAGGAATGAAGGCTGTAACAATGGCAGCGCAGGCGATCAAAGCTGGTGATGCTGATGTAATTGTTGCCGGAGGTATGGAAAACATGTCTTTAGTTCCTCATTATTACAATGCAAGAGTGGCTACAAAGTTAGGCGATATCAAGATGCTTGACGGAATGGTACTTGACGGACTTACAGACGTGTACAATAAAGTACATATGGGAGTATGTGCAGAAAAATGTGCTACAGACTATAATATTACAAGAGAAGATCAGGATAACTTCGCTATCGAATCTTACAAAAGATCAGCAAAAGCCTGGAGCGAAGGTAAATTCAGCGAAGAAATTGTACCGGTTTCTATCCCTCAGAGAAAAGGAGAGCCTGTGATTTTTGCTGAAGATGAAGAATACAAAGCAGTCAACTTTGACAGAATTTCAACACTTCCTACCGTATTCAAAAAAGAAGAAGGAACAGTAACAGCAGCAAACGCATCTACTCTGAACGATGGTGCTTCTGCATTAATCCTTGTTTCCAAAGAAAAAATGGAAGAACTTGGATTGAAGCCTCTGGCAAAAATCGTTTCTTATGCTGATGCAGCACAGGAGCCTGAAAACTTTACAACAGCTCCGGCAAAAGCGTTACCTATCGCGCTTAAAAAAGCAGGATTAGAAGTTTCCGATATCGATTTCTTCGAATTCAACGAAGCTTTCTCAGTGGTAGGACTGGCAAACAACAAGATTTTAGGACTGGATGCTGCTAAAGTAAACGTAAACGGAGGAGCGGTAGCATTAGGGCATCCACTGGGAAGTTCAGGTTCAAGAATCATCGTTACATTGATCAATGTATTGAAGCAAAATAATGCGAAATACGGAGCTGCTGCTATCTGTAATGGTGGTGGTGGTGCTTCTGCTATTGTAATTGAAAACTTATAATTGATAAGTACATAACCGCATTTTGTGGTTTAAAATATAAAAATCGGGGTTCAAAAACCCCGATTTTTTAGTTACAGGGTCTGAAAATTACCATTTCAGCCAGATAATTTATCGACATAGATATAGCAGGCCGTATACCTTCAACAGATATGATTTAACCTCTGATGGTATAAAATAGGATTAAAACTTTGCTGAATTATTTCAATACTTTAAAATTATTATTTTCAAAATAATATTAAAAACTGTAGAATATTCCGTAGTTTTTCTATTTTTGTGCTACTAATATATATTTGAAATGTCTGAAACTGAGAATCGACAGCCTAAAAACATAAAGAATAATCCGAAAATTATGAAAGCCTGGGCTGTATATGACTGGGCAAATTCTGTTTATTCCCTGGTGATTACCTCTACCATTTTCCCCATTTACTACTCAATTCTTACTACTGCTTACGAGAAAAAGGAATATGTAGCGGAAACAAAAACATGGATTGATGTTCCGGTAAGGCATATGATCAGAATTTTCGGTGAGGAATATCAGCCGGATGCCGTGTATGGATATTCTCTCACGATATCATTCTTTATCGTAGTATTGTTATCTCCGTTTTTGTCTTCTCTGGCCGATACCATCGGAAACAAAAAATCTTTCCTGCAGTTTTTCTGCTATCTTGGTGCCACATCTTGTATGGGATTGGCTATGTTTACGGGAATGCATAACGTATTTTTAGGACTTTTATTCAGTATTACAGCCAGTGTAGGTTTCTGGGGAAGTTTAGTCTTTTACAACTCTTTCCTTCCGGATATTGCCACACCGGACAGACAGGACGCTCTTTCTGCAAGAGGATATGTTTACGGATACATCGGTTCCGTAGTTTTGGTCGTAATCTGTTTGGTACTGATTCAGGTTTTTGCGAAAGGAGCCGCGCAGCAGTTACTGTTTACGAGAATCAGTTTCCTTTTAACAGGAGCATGGTGGTTCGGGTTTTCTCAATATACCTTCAAGCACCTTCCTCAGTTTGGGGATGTGAAAGATAAACTGCCTAAAGATTTAGTACTGCTGAACTATAAGAATATCTTCAAAAAACATGAAGAACAGGGAGGATTCTTTGAAGTATTTAAAGATAACCTGAGCTTCTATAAAGATATTGCAAAAGAAAGTTTCCACGAACTGTTTAAAGTAGGAGGAGAGCTTTTCAAAGATAGAAATCTGAAATTCTTCCTGTCGAGCTTCTTCTTTTACAGTGTAGGAATGCAGACGATTTTCCTTATGGCAACATTATTTGGAAAAAGTGAAATTAACCTTGCTCAGGATAAGCTGATCGGAACTCTTTTGGTGATTCAGATTGAAGCGATCATTGGAGCCGTTATTTTCTCAAGATTATCTAAGAGAATCGGTAACAAAAATGTTATTTCAATTGCGATCATCCTATGGATTGTAGCTTGTCTTTGGGCTTATTTCCTGAACAAAGAAAACCCAACAGTAGAATACCAGTTTTATGGAGTTGCTGCAGTAGTAGGGTTGGTAATGGGTGGTCTTCAGGCTATGTCGAGATCCACCTATTCAAAACTACTTCCTGAGAACTCAATGGAGAATACAACCTATTTCAGCTTCTATGATGTGTTGGAAAAAATAGCTATTATCATTGGAACATTTATCTTTGCAACATTGATCGAGCATTTCAATAATATGCGTATTGCAGCATTGTCCATGACTATATTCTTCGCCGCAGGATTGATTTTAATCAGATTCCTGAAGGTTAAAATGAGAAAAGACAGAGAAACATTATAAAATTGAAAGACGTTATTTTTAACGTCTTTTTTATTGCACTGAAATAATAATTTCCATTATTGTTTTGATTATTGTCTATTATTTACAAATTTTTGTATTTAAACATTTTACATTGCTATAATTGAGAGAATATTCTTATTTTTATAAAAAAAACTAATAATGCGAAAACTCTTACTATTAGGCTCATTACTATTGGGCATTTTTTGTATTGGGCAAAATTTAAAACCTTTAGCCCGTAAAATCCATGAATACGAAAAATTAAACTACCGGGCACCTAAGTATGATTTATTTGATGTGAAAGATGACGGTGACATGTCAGATTTGAGGAAAACAGCTGCCGATGCAACAGTATTCAGGCTGAATATGCCTAAGCTGATGAGATTACTCGCGGAAAGCCCTGAACTTCTCGAAGTGTCTTTTCCTTTTGAGGATGATAAAGAAATAATAGTTCAACTTTATAAACAATCAATTTTTGCAGAAGGATTTAATGTCAAAACCAAAAAGGATGAACTGGTCTCTTACAAACCTGGGATCTATTATCGGGGTATTGTGAAAGGGGACGATAATTCCCTCGCAGCCTTTAGTTTTTTTGATAATGATGTGGTAGGAATTATTTCCACACCTGCTCTGGGGAATGTGGTTGTTGGAAAGCTTAAAGACTCAGAAACTTTTGTAAGCTATTCAGACTCTAAACTGGCCATACAAAACAGTTTTGTTTGCAAAGCAGATGAATTGATGAAAAACAAGTTGCAAAAATCTCCTCAACCTTCTCAGTTAACCCAAAAGACAGTAACTGACAATTGCGTCAGGACCTATTATGAGGTAGGATATAAACCCTATGAAAATAACGGTTTCAATATGACAGCTACTGTTAATTGGATGACGGCTATGCATAATAACGTTGAAACATTGTATTTTAATGATGATATCAGGATATCTTTAAGTGAAATTTATGTATGGACAACACAGGATCCTTATATAGCAGGGCATGATGCGAATTTAGCCATGTTTAGTAATAATAGAATTTTGTTTAATGGAGATATTGCAAGCTTAGTAACTTCTCCTTCAAGTACAGGGGTAGCCTATATTAATTCACTTTGTTCGGATTTGAAATATTGCTATTCTCCTGTTCGCCCAAACTATGAGCAGTTTCCACTGTATTCCTGGAATATCTTTATAATTGCACATGAAATGGGACATGGTTTAGGATCTCCACATACGCACGCCTGTGCATGGAATGGAAATAATACTGCTATTGATGGATGTGGAGTTTTGGCCGGATCTCAGGGAAGTACATGCCCCGGACCACTGCCGGGAAATGCAGGAGGAACAATAATGAGCTATTGTCACCTGGTTTCTGGGGTTGGAATCAATTTTAGTAATGGTTTTGGAACGCAGCCTGCCGAACTAATACGAAATATCATTAATTCTAAATCTTGTCTTGGGATGAACTGTACTTCTTCATGTGAGATTACCGTACTGGATGTTAGTGTTTCTGGTGTAACTCAAAATTCTGCAGATATTTTTATTCTAGATGGAAGTATGTCGTCCTGGAGATATAAACTTTGCAAAATTGATGGAACAGTTGTACAGTCAGGAACTACTAATTCTAATAGCTTTGTTTTAAATAATTTGACTCCAAATACTTACTACAATATATTCATTGGAAGTGAATGCTCTGGACCTCTGGCATTTCAGAAGCATAGAACATTTTTAACGGATGGAGATTGGTGTTCAGGTGTACGCTTTACAGACTCTGGAGGTCTTTCAGGAGGATATACCAATAATGAAAAATTAACCAAAACTTTTTACCCACTTTCCAACTCAAAATTGACATTGTATTTCAATGAATTTAATTTGGAAAATTTTAAAGACTATATGTATGTATATAATGGACCTTCAGCAGGGGCTCCATTATTTCCAAACGGTAATAATTTGACAGGAACACTACTTCCTGGACCGTTTGTCTCCACAGATCCTACCGGCGCTATTACTGTCGAGTTTTTCTCCAATGAAGCTGGCACAGCAAACGGATGGAATGCAGGGTTTCTATGTAAATTTTTAGGAGTTGAAGATATAGATGTGAAGGATAATATAGTCTCCATATATCCAAATCCTGCAAAAACAACAATCATTATTTCATCAAAAGAAAATTTAAAATCTTATAAAATCTTTGATGAAGCAGGGAGATTGGTTACATCAACTTCTTCCCTGAAAGGTAATAAAACCGAGATTAATTTATCTTCTATTAAAACAGGAAATTATGTAATCAGTATTGAAACTGAAAAGCAAACTGTGAATAAGAAATTGATCAAGCAGTAATTTTAAATAAAAGCCTGAAAATATCAGGCTTTTTCCTATTTTTAATAAATAGAGAACTGAAGAAAGTAAAATAGAAGACAATTCGGCCTGAGTTTTGCTTATATTCAGCGGAATAATTTTAACTTTGCAAAAAGATTTATTGTCAATATGACCAATCCTTTATTTTATGCAAAAATAATCCTGTTTGGAGAATACGGAATGATTGAAGATTCCCAGGGGCTTGTTGTACCTTACAGCTTCTATAAAGGGACTTTGAAATTCTCAGATTTGAGTTCTGATTTCGAACTTAATTCCAACAGACATTTGCAGAAATATTCTGAATTTCTTACAGCACTTGATCTTTCCGACGACTTTAAGCTGGATATCGAGAGCTTTAAAAATGATATTTCAAACGGACTTTTCTTTGATTCCAATATTCCTCAGGGATATGGAGTGGGAAGTTCCGGGGCTTTGGTAGCTGCTATTTTTGAAAAATATTCAGTCAGCAAACTAAATCCTGAAAACATTTCAAAAGATAATCTTAAAAAATTAAAAGCTGTTTTCGGTGAAATGGAAAGTTATTTCCATGGAAAAAGTTCAGGAATGGATCCACTGATCTGTTATATGAATCTGCCAATCCTTATCGAAAATAAAGAAAATTTAGACAGGGTAAATATTCCCGAAGGCGAAGAAGGAAAAGGAGCTATTTTCCTGATCGATTCCGGAATGACTGGTGAAACAGGTCCTATGATCCAGATTTTCTTCGAAAAAATGAAAACAGAAGGTTTCCGTAAAACCCTGAAAGAAGAGTTCATCCGTTATAACAACGCATGTATCGAATCTTTCCTTAAAAAAGACATGAATCCATTCTTCAGAAATCTTAAAAAGCTTTCTCACTGGGCTTATGAACATTTCCGTCCTATGATCCCTGAAAGTATTTTTAACATCTGGAAAAAAGGTCTGGATTCTAACGCTTATTATCTGAAACTGTGCGGTAGCGGTGGAGGCGGCTATATCTTAGGATTTACCAAAGACTATGCAAAAGCAGAAAAAATGCTTGACGGCTTCCAAAAAGAAGTGATTTACAGATTTTAAACAGATTGGAATGAATTCTGAAAAAGAACCTTTCCAATCTAAAAATTATCTCTCAAAATCTCTATTCTACAGATTTTCACAATTCGTGGGCTTTCTTCTCGGAGCACGGTTTTTTGTAGCGGCTCTGCTGACGTTTGCTCTCTATGTTTCTACTTTTTTCCTGTTCAATCAGGATGAATCCTTCAGAAAATTTGTCTTTGATTTTAAAGTTCACGGTATTATTTTTTGTACCGTCCTTACAATTCTGGCAGGTGGTATTATCAACCAGTTTTACGATCTGGAGAAAGATCATGTAGTAAAGCCTTTCAGAACAAGGGTTCAGAGCTTCATCAAACAGAAATATTTTCTCTATGCCTACCTGGCACTAAGTGCAATTTCTCTGGGGGTAGCCTGGATAATTTCTCATAATGTATTTGTTTTTTTCCTGGTCTATCAGTTCTTTATGTGGTTTTACAGCCATAAACTGAGCAGAATACTGATCCTGAACAATCTTACTTTTGTCAGTCTGACGCTATATCCGTTCTTTGGAATGATGGTGTATTACGAAACCTTTTCCAAAAAGGTTTTCCTGATGGCTGTTTTTCTATTCCTTATCCTGTTATGTATTGATATTGTGAAAGATACTCTTACCAGAAGTGTGGATAAAGCTTTCGGATATACTACCATTCCCAATTATTTTAAAAGCAGAAATACAAAAATTATTCTGACTTCTTTATTGATCATTACCATGGCAGTTTCAATGAATATTATTACGAAAACCAGCACTACCGGATTCATGGCTTATTATTTTGCCGGCGGGCTTTTTGTCATGATTGTATGCATATATCTTCTTTTAAATGCTTCCAGAAGAAGTAACTTTCTTACATTGAACGTGTTACGATTCTGGGTTTTTGTGGGAATCATCGCCATGCTTTTAAATGGAATAGAGCATAAATTGTAAAAAAAATCTTTAAATAAACTGAGGTTATTATTACCTTTGCATAACTAAATTTAATAAATAGGAATGCCCATTTTTAATGATACTAAAATTGCATTTGCAGACAAGTCTGATGCACAACTGAGAAAGGCTTACTGGATGTTTAAAATGATTGAACAGCCCGCTCTTACAAGCCTTGGAACATCTGTTCTGAATTTCACAGTACACAATAATTTCCCTTTCGTTACCGGAATTGTAAAAAATACCTTATTTGAGCAGTTCTGTGGTGGTGAAACCCGTGAAGAAAGCATGAAAGTTGTAAAGCAACTGTTCAAAAGAGGAGTTGGGAGTATTTTTGATTATTCCATCGAAGGGAAAGAAGATGAAGAAACTTTTGATGCGGTTTGCAAAGAAATCAAGGACATTGTACGATTCTCAGTAGGAAATCCGGCAATTCCTTTTATTGTATTTAAACCTACCGCATTCGGAAGAATTGATCTTTATGAAGCTGTTGGAAAAGGCGCTGAGCTTACTACCAGCCAGAAAGAAGAATGGGAAAGAGTGGTAAAAAGATTTGATGAAGTATGCAGTCTTTGTCACGAACATGATAAAAAAGTAATGGTAGATGCTGAAGAAACCTGGATGCAGGATGCAGCAGACCATCTTTGTGAAGAAATGATGGAGAAATATAACCAGCAGAAACCTATCGTTTGGAATACCATCCAGATGTACAGAACCGGAAGACTGGAGTATATGGAGGCACATCTTCAGAGAGCAAGAGAGAAAAATTACTTCATCGGTTACAAAATCGTTCGTGGTGCTTACATGGAAAAAGAAAGAGCCAGAGCCGCAGAAAAAGGGTACGCAGATCCTATTCAGCCAACCAAAGAGGCTTCAGATAAGAACTATAATGCAGGAATTGATTTTGTGATGGATCACCTGGATAAGGTTTCAGCATTCTTTGGTACCCATAATGAAATCTCCTCAGAGTTGATTATGGATAAAATGAAGGCAAAATCTCTGGAAAACGGCAATCCGCACGTCTATTTCGGACAGCTTTACGGGATGAGTGATAATATCACCTTCTATTTGTCTGATAAAGGCTACAATGTGGCTAAATATCTTCCATACGGACCTGTAAAGGATGTCGTGCCTTATTTGACGAGAAGAGCCCAAGAAAACACCTCTGTAGCCGGACAAACCGGAAGAGAGCTTGGACTGATCAAAAAAGAATTGGAAAGAAGAAAGAAATAATAATATTGTCCACAATATATATTGGGCCTGCAGTTTTGCAGGTCTTTTTTATTGGAATTAAAAGATGGAAATGAAAAGTAAATTAATGATAATGAATGTAATGATAAGATGTGTTGGTTATAGTGTAAAATAATTCAGTTTTTATTGCTGATTTGATTTAAAATAGTTATATTTGATAAAGCTATAAAAAAACATAAAACAATATCTTCATTTACTAATACACTTCTGTCCTATGACAGTAACTATCCAATACACTAATCACTCTTATTAAAACTAAATTATAAAAATATAGTAGGGGATCAGACGATCATAAAAGGTAAAAACTCTGTCACTGGTATCCGTGAAAATTTTTTAAAAATAAAATAAAGCAATAGCTTTAGTTTTCTTCTTCAAATATTTTTTTAACCTGATCATTTCCTTGATCAGGTTTTTTAAGGCTCAAAACTTTCAAATTTTCCGTTTTCATAGAACAGAACAATACGTTTTATCTTACTTTGTTGATTACCAAATAGTTGTCCCAAAATATGATCACCCGAATTTTCTAATCGCTGAGAATCCGATATTTTTTCCGGAGCTTTATCATGGGCCGGTATAAACGATTCTCCAGGACTTGATATTGAAGGTTCTGCTTCCGTTTCATCACTTCCGAATTCATCATCATCATTCATCATAGTAAAAAGATCGGGTAGTGGAGTTGTCTTTATTTTTTCCTCTTCGGTATGCTCTTCGTTAATTTCTGATTCCGGCAGTTGAGATTTCAGCATCTCACCTTCACCAGTAACCAGCCAGTCCCAAAGAAGTTCCGGGAAACGGGATTTTATTTTTATGATAAATTCAAGAGACGGTTTGTTTCTTCCTGATGTGATATGTGAAATGGATGAACGCTGTACATCAATCTCATCTGCAAACTCAGAAGGAGTAAGACGAGAATACTCTATAATTTTGGAAATTCTTTCATTTAAACTCATAAAAATAAGCCTTTAATTATTTTACAAATGTAACATATATAATTTACAAATGCAAAATACAAATGTAAATAATTTGAAATTCCTTTTGTATACATTTGTAACAAGGTTTTAATTGTTTTAAAATCAAATCATTATATGTAAATTACAATTGTATTTACTTATCAGATGAATCTACCATTACCGCTGTAGACAGATAGTTTCGATCTGGTAAAAGACTACGATTCTTTAAAAAAACTGGTTTAAAAATGTAAATTAAGCCCATCGATGGAGCTATTTTATCCATTAAATAGCTTTAAAAACAGAATATACATTATTAAACCACTTAAATCGTTTCCGGAAATAAGATTATCGATAAATACCTTATAAAACACATATAAAGCAATTTTAATAGAGTTTACAGTAGTAAATTACTGATGTAAATACACTATTTTGGCCCATATTTGGCCAAATTGAGGGGAAAATACTGTTCCTGTTAAGCAACTCATTTTATCAAAGATTAAAACTCCTGATAAAAAGTATTATTTGAATAATTTTCAGACATCCATTTGATTTTTCTGTGATTTTACATATGTATACACTACTAAACAACTTGGTTTTCCACAATTTTTATGTTTAGTAAAATAACTCTCAAATAGCAAAAATGCTCTATTTTTACACTTAAAGTACAGTTATAAATACAGTTGAATTAAACTTTATAAAGTGCTGAATTTTAATATTTTAAATATTTGTTATTGAATTATTCGCAATCCACAATTTTATCCACAGACAAATTGTCCTTCAGTGCTGTTTAATAATGTTACAAGTGTCAACTTACTTTTATAACGCTCAATTTGAATAATTTAAACTTTGTAAACAGTTTTCAAAGCGAATGTCAAATGTAAATTTGTGAATTTTGCTAATATTTACAAATGTTAATTTAAGTTTTTGGCTAAAAATGGCTAAATTTGATTCTTGTAAACTATTCCTACAATGAATTTTGAACAGATCTATTCTCAAAACCCCGATTTCTCAAATCGCTATATTTCCCCTGAAAAATTATTTTCTTATCTACAGGCCAATCTCAGCGATTATATTCGGGAGATCGGAACATCCTATTTAGATAAACCGATTTATCAGTTAAGCATCGGAACCGGAAACATTCAGGTATTGGCCTGGTCACAAATGCACGGAAATGAATCCAATGCCACCCATGCTATGCTTGACCTTCTGATAAGTCTTGATAAAGCTCCCGAAATGAAAGATGATTTGTTCAGTAAAATAACACTTGATTTTATATTCATGCTGAATCCGGATGGATCCGAAAGATGGACCAGGCTGAATGCAGCCGATATTGACCTGAACAGAGATTTTCATAACGAAGCAAGTAAGGAGATTAAATTCCTGAAAAAAGCAGCAGCTTCCAAAAAATATGATTATGCTTTAAATCTTCATGAGCAGAGAACCATTTTTACCACTGATGGTATTCATCCTGCCACGCTTTCCTTTTTGGCACCTTCTGAAAATGTAGAACGTACCATTACCGAAAACAGAAAAAAATGTATGGCAGTCATTGGAAGCGTGTACAACCATTTAAAAGAAATGATTCCCAACCAGATCGGAAGATATTCTGATGAATTTTATCCGACTTCTACCGGAGATAACTTTATCAAAGCAGGGATGCCAACCATCTTATTTGAAGGCGGGCACTTTGTAGAAGATTATACCCGTACAGGAACAAGAAAATACTATACAATTGCTCTTTATTATGCTTTGAAAGCAATCAGTGAACTGAACTCTGATACTACAGGCTGGGAAACTTACCTTGAAATCCCTGAAAACCAGGAAACCCATTATGACTTGATTTACAGAAATGTAAAGCTGAATACAGAGCATGAATGTATTCTGGATATTGCAGTACAGTACAGGGAAATCAAAGAAGATGGGAAAAGTGACATCTCATTTATTCCTTTCGTAATGGAAGCCGGAGATGTGAAACAAAAGAAGGGCTGGCTGGAAATAGACTGTACCGGAAAGAAATTTATTTCTGCAACTAAATATCCGAAACTGGACTCAGTTGTGGATTTTAAAATAGAAGATTAAAAGACTTTAAATATCTCCATATAAAAAAGTTTCGGCAGCCCTGGAGGGGCTGCCGAAACTTTTATTTTTATAACTAATTTCCAAAATTTAAATGGCTATGCACTAAATTATAATGTGATTCAATAGGAGTGGGCTTTAGCCCATTGAATTTAATGAATATTCATACGGCTTAACCAAAACTTAATTTCAGAATATAAAGTTTAGTTAACTACTTTAATTCCGTTAGCTACAAACCTGATTTCTTCTTTTGGCTGAGTGATAGCATCAATTTCAGACTGAGGCTTTTTAGCATCTTCGGCGTAATGTTTCTGTTCATTTACAGAAGTTACTTTTCTTTCTGCATTCCCTTCCAACACAACATTTTTCCCTTTTAATGCGGTAGGTACAAAGAAAGCATAATCCTTCATTTTTACAAAAAACTTAGAATTATCTTCTGTCTGGATCGTAAGCCAGCAGCCTTTTTTGTCGCATACGTCTGTTACTTTTCCCTTAACGGAAACATTCTCAACTTTTTTGTTATCTTTTTTAAGCTGCTTATTCAATTTATCTGCGGTGATCGCTTTAGATTCAGCGGATGAAGTTACCTGATCTCCGTAAGTATCACCTACCAACGCTTTCCCTTCCGGTGGTCCGGATTGAGCAAAAGCTAACGAAGAAGCTGTTAAGGCTGCACCCAATAATATTGCTTTAAATTTCATGTTTAATATTTTTCTCAAAAATACTAATTAAAATTGAATCATAAAGGAATAAAAAATGACAAAAGACAGGTGTTTTGATGAATTTTCAACAAATTTGAAAATCAAAGACAGATTTGATTATATTTGACCCCTATACTTGACTATGCAAAAAAAACTGAAACTATGGGATGCCATCATGCTTGTGATGGGATCTATGATCGGAAGCGGGATCTTTATTGTAAGTGCTGACATGATGCGAAACCTGGGATCCGGGTTTTGGCTGATTATCGTATGGGTAATTACAGGAGTGATGACAGTAGCTGCAGCCATAAGCTATGGAGAACTGTCTGCACTGTTTCCGAAAGCCGGAGGGCAATATACTTACCTGAAAGAGATTTTCGGAAAAAAAATGGGATTTCTTTACGGATGGGGATTGTTTACGGTGATACAAACCGGAACTATTGCTGCGGTGGCAATGGCTTTTGGGAAATTTACCGCTTATCTGATTCCGTCATTAAACGATGCTGCTCCTATTTTCCAGAGTGGTGAATTTAAAATAACCTGGATACAGATTCTTGCAATTGCTGTCATTATTTTGCTCACCTATATCAATACCAGAGGTGTAGAAAGCGGAAAAATCCTTCAGAATATCTTTACCGGTTCCAAAATTATTGCATTACTTGGGCTGATTGCGGCCGGTTTTATTTTAGTAGACATTTCTCATTTAGCAGAAAACTTTAACTGGGGAACAGATTCTTTCAATAATCTTAAAAAAGATTTGAGCGGAAATTTCCTTAAAGAAGGCTGGGAACCTATCGGAGGAATGACTCTTCTAGGCGGAATTGCTGCTGCCATGGTAGGCTCTGTCTTCAGCTCTGTGGCATGGGAAAGTGTAACATTTGTTTCCGGTGAAATTGAAAACCCTAAAAAGAATGTAGTCAAATCAATGATTTACGGAACTTCTGCTGTAATGATTCTTTATATCGCGGTAAACTATGTCTACTTAAATGCTCTGGACAGAGACGGAATTGCATTTGCTGCTAATGACAGAGTAGCGGTAGCGGCATCCCAGAATATATTTGGAAGTGCAGGAACTATCATCATTGCCTTATTGGTCATGATTTCTACATTTGGATGTAACAACGGACTGATTCTGGCAGGAGCAAGAGTTTTCCAGACGATGGCCAAAGACGGTATGTTCTTTAAGTCAGCAGTAAAAAATAATAAAAATGAAGTTCCTGAAAATGCACTGTGGATGCAGGGAGTCTGGGCTTCCATTTTGTGTCTGAGCGGGCAGTATGGAAATTTACTGGATATGATCTCTTTCGTGATCGTCCTTTTCTATATGATTACGGTTTTTGGAGTTATTTATTTAAGAATCAAACAGCCGCAGCTGGAAAGACCTTATAAAACATGGCTTTATCCTGTAACGCCGGTTATTTATCTTGTCATAGGAACATGTTTCTGTATCCTCTTGCTTATTTACAAGCAGCAATATACATGGCCTGGTTTTGTTTTGGTATTGCTGGGACTTCCTGTGTACTATTTTATCAACAGAAAAAAAGCAAATACTTAAAATAAAACAAAAATATAACAGATTAAAGGGCTTTCAATTCAGTTTGAAGGCCCTTGTTTTTGAATAATATTTTAAAGTATATCATTATTATTTGTCGAAAATGTGTAATTTGGTATTTCGTTTTTAGAACAGGACCATGAAGTAAAAACAATAAGTTATGGATACACCAAATTACAGAATGCCTTTCGTACCGTCTACTTTAATGACCGAAGGCGGAAGTATCGATACCTGCGATATGGGCGAAAGTATTGCCCACAATATTATGCTGCTGATCACCACCAAAAAAGGGGAGAACAGATATGATGAAAACTATGGAAACGATGTCTGGAACCTTGAATTCGATAATGGAGTTACAAGTGCCATCTGGGAAAGCGTTTTTATCAAAAGCTTAAGAAGACAGATTCAGGAATATGAACCAAGAATCGTAAACCCGCAGATCGATGCTCACATACAATTTGTAGAGCACAGCTACGATACTAAAGAACACACCGAAATTAAAAAGAAAGTAAGAATTGCCATCAATGCAAAAATGGAAGAAACAGGAGAACGGTTCAGTTTCTCAACAGAGCTGTTTCTAAGCCCGATGTCTATTGATTAATATTTTTAACAGCGAAAGAAAATTATGAATTTAGATCAGAATATTTATTCCAAAGAATCTGTAAAAGCGAGAATGCTGCAGAATGCAACTAAAGTATGGGGATTAAGGAGCCCACAGTCTTTAGATCCTTTTGTAAAACTGCTGATAGACGCATTCAGTACAGAGGTTTTCAAAGCGAATAATGAAATACAGACAGTGAATGCCCGTATATTGGAAAAACTGGCAAAACTGCTTACACCGTCCATTTATACACATCCTATTCCGGCTCATTCCGTAGCTTTTACACAGCCTTATGAGTCTTCTGAAATTTTATTGGAACACACGGAATTTTTCTTCCGTAAACAGATGACTTCCACGGTGAAATCGGAATCGGACAAACAGCTGAACATTCCGTTTACCCCTGTAGGAAATGTGAGAATCAATAAAGTTCACACTTCGATCATGTTTGTAGGAAATACCTGCTACAGCATCGACGACAGATTCAACAAAATTCCTATTGCAAGATTTCAGGGAAGACCTGAAGATTACAGAAAAATCACAATAGGAGTAGATGTAAGCAAATATGTAAGTGAAAACTTTCCCAAATACCTGAGCATATTCTGCTCCAATCCGGCTTTTGAGCACCTTGATTTCGTATATAAATTATTACCTTATATCACGGTTTCAAGCAATGGTAACCCTCTGTTTGTAAGAGAAGGATTAAGCTATCTTACGGAAAGTCAGAACGATGGTTATGAGCAGATGTTCAAAGAACAATCCATCAGAAATAAGGTGATTGAAGATATTAAAAGTATCTATCGTCATAAATTTATTGAAGTAACAGGAATCTCTCAAAGTCTGTTCTCAGAACCGGGACAGCTTCCACAGAACCTTGATTTTCTTGCCGGAAAAGAAGAAATTACTAAATTCCTGGATAATAAAAGTTATCTGTGGCTTACGTTTGAGTTTCCACCACAGTTTTCAGCCGAAATCCTGGATAATTTCTCATTTGTATTGAATGCTTTTCCAATCTATAACAGAGGCTGGAAAAAAACAGAATACAGCCTTGATATCATGGGGAATAATATCCCTTTGGTGACAGACGAAGGCGAGCATTTCCTTTATGTAGATGAGGTACAGGATGGTGACGGTAGAAGATATACCGAAATTCCTTTCACTCCGGCCGATGATCTTAAAAAAGGATTATATACTGTAAGAAAGGGAGGAATGGAACGTTTTACCAGCCGAAATGCAGTAGATATGATTGCCAATGTTCTGGAACTGACGAGAGATGAAATTGCTGCATTTTCCCTTTTGAACAGAGATAATGTAAAAGGAGTTCTCAGCGAAATGTCTGACAAAATGAAATCCATGGTGCAGAAAGTAAATAATGCCAAAAGGAATATCAGACAGGAACTGAATTACGTGATCATGGAACCGGTAGAAAAAACCGATCATACCTACGCTTCTTTTTGGGTAACACACTGTACGCTCGCCAATCATATGCGTCCGGGAACTGAACTTTCCAACCAGCTGAAATCCCAGACTGTGGTACTGCTTACCGAAACATTAGGGGGAGCTGAGGAACAAAAAGGAACGGATAGTATTCAGGCGTATAAATATGCATTAACAACCAGAGATAAGATCATTTCTTTGGAAGACGTTAAAAATTATTGCCGCATGATTCTGAAAGATGAGGTAAGAGAAGTAAGGGTAAGAAGAGGAACGATGATCAGCAACAAGCCAAAAGAAGGATTTGTAAGAACGGTTGAGGTAGAAATCATTCCGCAGAACTATTCTTTCTACGGAAGAGCGTATTGGGAAAATATGGCCAATATTATCAGGAATCAGATTATTGCCAAGGCTATTGACGGAATTGAATATATTGTAAGAATCACCAATGAAGATGTTGACTTCCAGGATATGTAATCCTTAAAAAATAAATCAGTTTAAAATATAAAATGCCGTATCAATTGCGGCATTTTTGAATCAATAGGAACGGGCTTTGACCCGTTTTTTTAATAAATGAGCTTTTCATTGGCTTCATCCAAAACTTATAAAATCTCTCCGGAAAAATTCAATAACATTGGGTTCAATGCATTAACAAAACCTAAGAATTTTTTATGAAACTTTTATCCCTTTTATATTCAAAAAAAGTCTATAAAATTTCGTATTTTTGCACGTTGTGATTTTCAGGCAAAATCACCCCAAATTATGAGTAAATCAACAGAATATATAGAAGTTTACGGAGCCCGTGAACACAATCTTAAAAATATTAACGTAAAAATTCCGCGCAACGAATTGGTCGTGATTACCGGCCTTTCCGGAAGTGGAAAATCGTCGTTGGCTTTTGATACTATTTTTGCAGAAGGCCAGCGTCGTTATATCGAAACATTCTCTGCCTATGCACGCCAATTTCTGGGCGGATTGGAGCGTCCCGATGTGGATAAAATCGAAGGACTTTCTCCGGTTATTGCCATTGAGCAGAAAACAACCAATAAAAACCCGCGTTCTACCGTAGGAACGGTCACCGAACTGTACGATTTTCTGCGTCTTCTGTATGCCAGAGTTTCGGATGCGTACTCTTTGTCCACAGGGCAGAAGTTGGTAAGCTATACAGAAGATCAGATCCTTGAAACCATCAAAGAAAATTATAAAAAAGAGAAAATCATGCTTTTGGCGCCCGTGGTGCGCTCCAGAAAAGGACATTATCATGAGCTTTTTGTTCAGATGGCCAAAAAAGGTTACGGGCAGGCAAGGATTGATGGTGAGCTGCAGGATATTGAATATGATTTAAAACTTGACCGTTATAAAACCCACGACATAGACATTGTAATCGACCGTTGGATTATCGGGGAGAATGCTTCGGAAAGCAGAATGGAAAAATCGTTGCGAACAGCAATGGAAATGGGGGAAGGAATTATCGGAATTCAGAAACTGGGAAGTACAGATATTGAATACTTTTCCAAAAATCTGATGGATGCGGAAACAGGACACTCTCTGGCGCTGCCTGAACCCAATACTTTCTCATTCAACTCTCCAAAAGGAAGCTGCCCGAATTGTAAAGGTCTGGGAACCATTAAAAAAATCAATACCGATTACTTTATAGACAATCCGAAACTATCCATCAATCAGGGAGGATTACTGCCGTTGGAAGATATCAAGTCCAACAAATGGATCCTGTCACAGATCAAAAACATTCTTGAGATCTTTGGATTAGGATTAACAACGCCATTGCAGGATATTCCTGAAGAAGCACTGGATTATATCTACAACGGATGTCACAAGGAATTCAATAAAGACCTGAAATACGCCGGAATTACCAAGAAAATAAAAATTGGTTTCGATGGTCTGATTGCTTTCATGGAAGAGATTATTGATGAAAGAGATTCCTATGAAGCTGTTTTATTGGAAAGACATTTCACCACAGAAGAAATATGTCCTGAATGTCATGGCACCCGCCTTCAGCCTTCAAGCTTAAGTTTTAAAATTGATGGAAAGAACATTGCTGAGGTTAATGGATTAAGCTTAGCAGATTTAAAAGACTGGCTGGCTGATGTTAAAGATAAATTCTCAGAAAAGAATAAAATTATTGCTCACGAGATCTTAAAAGAAATTGAAACCAGACTTCAGTTTTTGCTGGATGTAGGATTGGATTATTTAAGTTTGAGCAGAAGTTCAAAAACCCTTTCAGGAGGAGAATCGCAGAGAATCCGTCTGGCAACACAGATCGGATCTCAGTTGGTGAATGTATTGTATATTCTTGATGAACCAAGTATCGGGCTTCACCAGAGAGATAATGAAAGATTGATCCATTCTCTGAAAAACCTGAGAGATATCGGAAATTCTGTATTGGTGGTAGAACATGATAAAGACATGATCCTGGAAGCCGATGAGGTGCTGGATATTGGTCCGAGAGCAGGAAAATTCGGAGGAGAGATTCTTTGGCAGGGAAAACCAAAAGATCTTTTGAAAGCTGATACCATCACGGCTCAGTATATTAATGGAAAAAGAAAAATAGAAATTCCTGCAGAAAGAAGAGCAGGAAGTGGTAAAAATATTGTGTTAAAAGGCGCTACAGGGAACAATCTTAAAAACGTAACCCTTGATATTCCTCTTGGAAAACTGGTTGTAGTAACAGGAATTTCAGGTAGCGGAAAATCTTCTCTGATTAACGGAACATTGTATCCGATCCTTAACAAACATTTCTACAGAGCGGTTCAGGAACCGTTACCTTACAAGAAAATTGAAGGGTTAGAGAATATTGATAAAATTGTAGACGTAGATCAGACTCCAATCGGAAGAACGCCACGTTCGAACCCTGCAACCTATACCGGAATGTTTACCGATATCAGAAACCTTTTTGCAGAACTGCCGGAAAGTAAAATCCGTGGGTATAAGCCAGGAAGATTCTCTTTCAATGTAAAAGGCGGAAGATGCGAAACCTGTCAGGGTGGAGGATTGAAAGTGATCGAAATGAATTTCCTTCCGGATGTATACGTGCACTGTGAAACCTGCAACGGAAAACGTTTCAACAGAGAAACCCTGGAAGTTCGTTACAAAGGAAAATCAATTTCTGATGTATTGGATATGACAATTGATGAAGCCGTAGATTTCTTCCAGCCGATTCCTAAGATTTTTGCAAAAGTAAAAACATTACAGGATGTCGGTTTAGGATATATTACGCTTGGACAGCAGTCGACAACCCTTTCGGGAGGTGAAGCGCAACGTATCAAGCTAGCAACCGAACTGGCAAAAAGACAAACCGGAAATACCCTTTATATCCTTGATGAACCAACAACAGGACTACATTTTGAAGATGTAAAAATCCTGATGGATGCCATCAATCAGTTGGTAGAACTCGGAAACTCATTCATCATCATTGAACATAATATGGATGTCATCAAATTAGCAGACCATATTATCGACGTAGGACCTGAAGGAGGAAAACATGGCGGACAGATCGTTGCACAGGGAACTCCTGAGGAAATTGTGAAGTCCAAGAAGAGCTTGACAGGGAAGTTCCTGAAAAGAGAACTGGAGTAAGTATTCATAAAATGATGCAGCTTTTTTGTTATTCCAAAGAATCTAAATAATTTACTTCAGAATATTGATCAACATTTAAAATAAAAATCGAGATAATAATTGGCTAAACTTATCAGGTTTAGCCTTTTTTATGCCTAAAATAAGCTTCCAATATTAAATTTTCAATTATTTTTAAAAATTATTAAGCTGATAATCAGTTAATTAAATTTTAATGTTAACTCAATGTTAACTGAATGTAAAATTAATATGAATTATTTTTAATAACTTTGGTTAAGAGATACAAATATAGGTTAGTATAATATTTAAAACCAGTTAGTTATGAAAAATAGAATTCAAATATTGATGGCTTCACTTTTCGTTTGCGGATTTGCTGCTGTTTTGAACACTGCTAAAGCTCAAACTACAGATCATAATACCATTCAGGAAATTCAGTTGAACAGGAGTGAAACATTTAATGATATCAGAAATAAATTAGAAGCTAATTTTGACCTTACGAATCCTGATTACAAACAGGGAACCGTAAACTCTGTGGTGAAATTTGATATTGCAAAAAACGGAAAAATCGTTAATGTTCATTCCAGTGGTGACTGTAAAACCGTAAGCAAGGAAATTGAAACCGTGTTAAGCGATCTTGACTATAGAGTAGACCACAAAAAACTAACTGATAACATGGTTGCTTACACCTATGTAATGCCTGTGACAGTAGAGATCCACAGCAGATAATATTTATTGCATATTATTCATGAATGTGTGAATAATGAAACCTTATCCGATTAAATTGTAATAAAGAATAAACAGATATGTTTTAGTTTTGGGCTACCATAAAATTAAAACGATATGAAAAATTTAAAGAAGCTGACAAAGTCAGAGTTGAAGTCAGTGAACGGAGGAGAACCTGTAAAATACTGTACGTTTTGCGAGTGGGCAAATAAAGTAATCTGCAGCGATATTCCAATCGTTCAATGTCCGTAAAAAATAAAGCCGCTTACAAAAAGCGGCTTTTCTATTATTGTGTACTCTGAACAAACTCTGTTAATCTTGCTTTAAGATCTTTAGAATTTCCTATTGTATCAAAAGTAACATTATCTATTCTCCATCCTTTCTCTGTATTGATAAGATGCACGGTGTCGATCCAGGTTTCTTTGGGGGAAGCTTCATTATATTCGAAGGCTACCAATGCTTCAGCAGTCTTATCCTGTATCTTAACAGACTTGATTTTATAATCTGTAAATCCTTCATACAGGCTGGAAAACATAGCGCCTTCGAATATTAAAGGTTTCTCATCAGGATGATTACTTTTTTTTACCTTTTCAATATCTGCTTTTGATGCATTGATGGCCTCGTCTAAAACTCTTTTTAGCTCCTGAGAAAATAAAGTATCGGGAATCGGCTGGTTATAAACAGCTTCGTTGGATTTTCCATAGAGTATACAGTTCATTTACTTTTTCAATAATGGCAGTTTCTGAAAACCGGGTAGGTTGAGGCTCGTTCTTCTTGCAGGATACAAAAAACAGGAATATTCCTAAACAGAGAAGTAATTTTTTCATTGTATTATTTTGTGGTATTATGTGAATTCCAGGCTCAAAATGTATACCAAAATCTGTCTGTAAAATATTTCTCACGAATCACAAAAATCAATACATTTGAGTAGATAAAAAAATTGTGGATCCTATTCTTAACGTTGCTGTCCGTTCCCTCTGCGTTTACCTATTCATGGTAATTGCCATTCGTTTATTTGGCAAAAATCAGCTTTCCCAGCTCAATGCAGGGGATGTTGTATTGCTGTTGTTAATTTCAAATGCTGTTCAGAATGCAATGGTAGGTCCTGATACCTCTCTTCAGGGAGGAATCGTGGCGGCATTGGTTTTGTTTGTTGCTAATTTCATTCTGAAGAGACTCATGTTTTCCAGCCGTTCCTTTCAGACTTTTATGGAAGATGAGCCGGTTATTCTGATCAGGGATGGAATTGCCGATCAGGCAGCCCTGAATCGGGTAAAGATTACAGAAAGTGAATTGGAAGAAGCGATAAGAGAACACGGAATTGAAAACATAAACAATGTAAAGCTTTCCGTTCTGGAAGTGGATGGAAATATCAGTGTGGTTTCTCAGGATGAAAAAAGCAAGCAGACACACTATTCAAGAATTAAAAGAAAAATCAAAAGAAAATACCATTAAATACGATGAATTACGAATTAAGAGAAATGCTTCCTACTGATGAAGCCAGGGTCCTTGAAATTTTCCGCCAGGGAATAGACGGTGGGATTTCCACTTTTGAAACAGAAGTTCCAACTGCTGAAGCCTGGAGCATGGGCTATTTTAACGACTGCCGCTGGGTACTGGAAAATGAAAAAAATGAAGTAGTAGGATGGTGTGCCTTAAAACCGGTCAGCAAAAGAGAGTGCTATAAAGGAGTGGCAGAGGTAAGCATTTATTTTGATAACGAATACCAGGGAAAGGGATTGGGGTCTGTATTGCTTAAAAAATTGATTTTGGATAGCGAGGATCACGGATTCTGGACGTTACAGACCAACATCTTCTCTGAAAATGAAACTTCTATCAAATTTCATCAGAAAAACGGTTTCAGAATCGTAGGCGTCCGTAAAAAAATCGGAAAACTCAATGGAGAGTGGAAAGACATTATCCTGATGGAAAAAAGAAGCGAAATCATCTAGAGAACTATAATAGATAATAGATAATAGATAATAGATAATAGATGATAGATGATTGGTGATTTTGTTTGGTAATATAATTCTCCATAACAAAATTCACTATTGACTTGTGAAGCAAAATTGACTATTGACAATAAAAGACCATCTATTCCGACCTTAAACTTTGAGCTTTGAACTTTAAATTTTTTAACCTTTGGCATTACCATTGTTATATTAAATAAAGTTGAAAAATAGAAATAATGAAAAATTTGATTAAAATTACAGGAGTTCTTATTGTAGCATTCATGTTATCATCTTGTGTGGTGCATGACAATGGACGCCGGGTGAAAACAGTTCCGCCAGGACAGGCTAAAAAAGTCTTTGGAGGAAGCGCAAAAGACTATGCTCCTGGGCAGGTGAAAAAAAGAAGCGGCTACTAACAGGCACAAAAAATAAAAAATTAGCAGTTAGTTTTAACATACATTAGCTTAATTTCAATTTCTTTTGGCATTAACATTGATATATTTCGCTATCGAAATTGAAAAAGTGAAAATAATGAAAAGTATGTTTAAAGTGGCTGGAGTAGCTGTGGTAGTGTTATTGCTGTCTTCATGTGTGGTACATGAGCATCATGGAAGGAGAATGCCTCCGGGCCATGCAAAAAGGTATTATGGTGGAAGCGCGAGGTACTACGCGCCAGGACAGGTAAAGAAAGTGTATATTTATGACGATCGAGGGCATCATCACAAAGGCCGCGGTCATGGACATCACAGATAAAAAGAAAAGCACTGAATTTTTTCAGTGCTTTTTTTATGATCTATTATAATCTCGATTTTTTGGGATTAAGGAAAGTGTTGAAAACCATAACTTCCTGTCCGAACTTTTTCTCAATCCTTTCGGAAATATTTAAAAGTTCACTTTTAATAAAATCTTCCCTCAGTTCATCATTATCAAAAATTAGCAGGAGATTATAATTTTTACCTTCCTCAATAAAGTCACTGTGCACTTCAGAAAGAATATATTTGTTGACATCCATAAGGTTTTCAGTCATTAAAACCAGGGTTTCATCAATATAATTTTCCCATTCTTCCAGGTTATCTTTTGTGCAGTGGAAAGTTATACTTAATACGCTCATATTTTTATGAATTTTTAAGATTTTTTGGATAAATTCTACCACAAAAATCGGCTTTTTTTTCGTAAATTAGCCCGTTAATAAAAATTGGAAATAAATAATTTTCAAACTTACAGCTAAAAGTTTGAATATCATTACAATAAAATTTGTTTATGCAAAAAGAAGGAGAAAGACTGATTCCTATCAACATTGTTGATGAAATGAAGTCGTCTTATATCGATTATTCGATGTCGGTTATCGTTTCAAGAGCGTTACCGGATGTAAGAGACGGCTTGAAACCCGTTCATAGAAGAGTATTATACGGTATGTATGGATTAGGGGTGTTTTCTAATAGAAAATATTTGAAATCTGCGAGAATTGTTGGGGATGTTTTGGGTAAATATCACCCGCACGGAGATTCCTCTGTATATGATGCTATGGTAAGAATGGCTCAGGACTGGAGCTTACGCTATCCTCAGGTAGACGGACAGGGTAACTTTGGTTCCATGGATGGTGACCCGCCTGCAGCAATGCGTTATACCGAGGCTAGATTGAAAAAAATCTCTGATGAGGTTCTTTCAGACCTGGACAAAGAAACAGTTGATTTCCAGAATAACTTCGACGACAGTTTACAGGAACCGACCGTAATGCCTACTAAAATTCCGAATCTTTTGGTAAATGGTACTTCAGGTATCGCCGTAGGTATGGCAACGAATATGGCACCTCATAACCTTTCAGAATCTGTAGATGCAATCTGTGCTTATATCGATAATAAAGAAATTACGATTGACGAACTGATGCAGCACATCATTGCACCAGATTTCCCTACAGGTGGTATCATCTACGGATACGACGGAGTAAGAGATGCTTTCCATACAGGAAGAGGTAGAGTTGTTTTAAGAGCTAAAGTTAACTTTGATGAAATCGGAAACAGAAACGCTATCATCGTTACTGAAATCCCTTATCAGGTGAACAAAGCTGAAATGATCGCCAGAACAGCAGAACTTGTTAAAGACGAAAAAATCCCTGGAATCCACGAGATCAGAGACGAATCGGATAGAAAAGGACTTCGCATTGTATACGAACTGAAAAACGATGCAATCCCGAATGTCGTTCTTAACCTATTATATAAATATACGGCACTTCAGACTTCTTTCAGTGTAAACAATATTGCATTGGTACACGGAAGACCGGAGCAGCTGAACCTTAAAGATATCATTCATCACTTTGTAGAGCACAGACACGAGGTCATCGTAAGAAGAACTCAGTATGAGCTTAAGAAAGCAAAAGAGAGAGCACATATCCTTGAAGGATTTATGAAGGTGATCGGAACTCAGGATGCTTTAGACAGAGCAATCTCTATTATCCGTCACAGTGCCAACCCTCAGGCTGCAAAAGAAGGCTTGATCGAAGCTTTTGAACTTTCTGATATTCAGGCTCAGGCAATTCTTGATCTTAGATTAGCCCGTCTTACAGGAATGGAGCTTGATAAGATCCGTGATGAGTATGATGCGATTATGAAAGAAATTGCGAATTTGGAAGACATCTTAGCGAACGAGCCGAGAAGATTCCAGATCATTAAAGAAGAATTGCTTGAGATCAAAGAAAAATACGGAGATGAAAGAAGAACTGAAATAGATTACTCAGGAGGAGAAATGTCTATCGAAGATATTATCCCGAATGAATCTGTAGTTCTTACTATTTCTCATGCAGGATACATCAAGAGAACTTCACTTTCAGAATATAAAATCCAAAGTAGAGGTGGTGTAGGTAATAAAGCGGCAACGACAAGGGATTCCGATTTCCTTGAATATATCGTTTCTGCAACCAACCACCAGTATATGCTGTTCTTCACTGAAAAAGGAAGATGTTACTGGTTAAGAGTATTTGAAATTCCTGAAGGCTCCAAAACGGCAAAAGGAAGAGCAGTACAAAACCTTATCAACATTGAACCGGATGATAAGATCAAAGCATATATCAGAACCAACAACCTTAAGGATTCCGAATATGTAAATCAGATGAGCGTCGTGATGGTAACTAAAAACGGAACCATCAAGAAAACATCGTTGGAAGCGTATTCAAGACCAAGAGTAAACGGGGTGAATGCTATCGAAATCAGAGATAATGACCAGCTATTAGGAGCTTACCTAACCAATGGAACTTCTCAGATCATGATTGCCACTAAAAACGGTAAGTGTATCCGTTTCCCTGAGGAGAAAGTAAGAGAAGTAGGTAGAGGATCTATCGGGGTAAGAGGAATCCTGCTTGAAGATGGTGACGAAGCTATTGGTATGATTGTTGTGAACGATGTAGAGAACGAAACAGTACTTGTAGTATCTGAAAAAGGATATGGTAAGAGAACTGCGGTAGAAGACTACAGAATTACCAACAGAGGAGGAAAAGGAGTTATTACGCTTAATATTACTGAAAAAACAGGAAATCTAATTGCTATTCAGAACGTAACAGACGAAGACGGATTGATGATTATCAACAAATCCGGTGTTGCCATCAGAATGGGAATGGATGAAATGAGAGTAATGGGTAGAAATACTCAGGGTGTAAAACTGATCAACCTTAAGAAAAATGACGAAATTGCTGCCATTGCAAAAGTAGAAATGGATAAAGATGTAGAGGAAGATTCTGAAGAACTTGAAGAAACAGAAGAAGGTGTTGTAGGATCACTATTTGATAACCAGGAAAACGAAGAGGCTCCTCAGGCTGAAAATGAAAATTCTGCAGAGGAAAATGAGAATTCTGATTCCGAATAAATTGTACAATATAAATATAAAATAGTTATTATGAAGAAACTAATTTTAGGAATGGCTATCGTAGCATCTGCTTTTGCTTTTGGGCAGAAAAAAGATGCGGCAGCTTTAAATGCTCAACTTCAGGAAGCTAACAAAGTGGCTATGGATGCATATAATGCAAAAAACTATGCTGCTGCAGCGCCTAAGTTTATAGAAGTCTACGACTTGTTAAAGGCTAACGGGCAGGATAATAAAATATATATGTATTATGCCGGATTGAGCCACGCATTAGCTAATAACAGTGATCAGTCTATCAAAATATATACAGACCTTATCAATTCCGGATTTACAGGAGTAGAAACTACATACACTGCAAAAGAGAAGAAGACAGGTCAGGTTGTAAATCTTGATAAAGCGACGTGGGAACTGATGAAAAAGAACTCTGATTACAGTGATTTCAAAACAGAACAGACTAAAAGTATAGAGTCTGATTTGTATGAAACTTTGTCTTCATTGCTTTTGAATGCTAAAAAACCAACTGAGGCTCTTACGATTATCGAAAAAGGTTTGGTGAAATTCCCAAACAATGCTAAGCTTAAAGAAGCTCAGACTACAGCATATCTTCAGTCTGGAAATACAGACAAATTCGTTTCAGGATTGAAAGAACAGTTGGCTAAAAACCCTAACGATGCTACAAACTGGTATAACCTTGGGGTAATGCAGGCTAAAAACCCGGCTACTGTTAACGATGCTTTGGAAGCGTTCAAAAAAGCTGTTGAGCTGAAGCCTGATTTCTCTGATGCATATCAGAATTTAGTATATACGACTATTGGTGATGATGCTAAAGTAGTAGGAGAGATCAATGCATTAAGAAAAGACAAGCCGGACGAAGCTTCTAAGCTGATTGATGCAAGAAGAGAAAGATTCGGAAAAGCACTACCATATGCTGAAGGATGGTATAAAGCAAATCCAAAGAGTCTTGATGCGGTTACTGCGTTAAAAGAAATCTACATTGTAACTAAAAACATGGATAAAGTTAAAGAAATGAAAGCTAAAGAAGCTGAACTTACAGCCGCTGGAGCAAAATAATCATTTTTTGACACAACATGACTAGTCCTGAAAAAGGTTGACTAGTTTAATATTTCAAATATACTTAAATCAGAGTAGGAATTTTCCTATTCTGATTTTGTTTTTTGTATGTTTTTAATTTCACGTTATTTTTCATATGCACTTGGCTGGGGATGTTATAATTTAGGGAAAAATGAGGTCTTAAATTATTATAATAATAAATTGATTGGTCAAGCTGCTGTGAGAGATTCTTAAAGTTTTCAAAAGTATCAATCAATCCAAACTCATATTTTAGAATGCCGTTTACCCTCTCTGCTACAGCATTCTCATAAGGATCCGAGTTCTCGGTCATACTGATAAGAATATCATTTTTCCTTAACGTTTCAGTATATTCTTTACTACAATACTGCAATCCTCTGTCTGAATGATGAATTAAAGAATGTTTATACACCCTGTTCTTTAGGGCTTGTTTTAATGCTTTCAATGTGGAGGCAGTCTGTAAATTATCACTTAGTTCATATCCTACAATTTTCTTTGAATAGGCATCGGTAATCAAATGAAGATAATAATTTTTCTCTTTAGTCTTCAGATAGGTAATATCTGCAACCCAAACTTTTTCTGAACATTTCAACTCCTTTTCTTTAATAATATTCGGGTATTTCTTCATCCAATGTCTGGAATTGGTTGTTTTAAAATAACTGTGTCTTCTGGGAATTAAAAGATAATTCGATCTTAAAAGTTGAAACAGCCGATCTCTTCCTATACGAAGATCCTCTTTTGAAAAATCATTTTTAAGTAATACATAAAGTTTTCGAGTCCCTATTTTAGGCATCTTTTTACGAATTGATAATACCAGTTCTATAATCCTTTTTTGATTATTGATAGAATCAGGCTGTTTCTTCCTTTTATAATAAGCTTGTTTACTGTATCCAAACAATCGGCAGATATCTTCCAGTGAAAGATTTGTATACGGCCTTATTTCCTGGATTGATTGGAACCAGACTTTTTTATAATTTCAATCTTCAACTCACGCTCTGCGATTTCTATAAATTTCTTAAACACTTTGAGCTCTTCTTCCTTTTTGGATAAAGCAGCTTCAAGCTCTTTAATCTTTTGTTTCTGTGGATCTTTCATAGGTCTGCCTTTACTTAATTGTTTTTCATAAGTAAAGTTACCATATTTTATTAACCAACTAGAAATGCATGAATTACCCCGAATATTGTATCGAGTTTGCAATTGGGATTTTGTATATAATCCCCGTTCATATTCAGAGACAACTTGCCGTTTGAATGCCTCACTGTATTCTTGGACAGGGGGCGATGTTTTTTTTAGATTCATAAGGGTGACTAATTTTATGGTTTTTTAGTCAACCTTTTTCAGGACGAGACAACAGATAAAAAAACCGGAACAGAAATGTTTCGGTTTTTTTATTGTAAACGCAAAGTACTGAAGTTCTTATCAGGATTTTATGTTTCATCTAGAAGTCTTGCAGACCTTTTATGATTTTGAATTACATCTATAAACCTAACAGGTTTTAAAAACCTGTTAGGTTTCATTTATTACCGGCCCTAAGATGCAGTTTCTGTTGAAAATTTTTCATGCCGGATTCATGCATTCAAAATTTCTTTTTTTATAAAGATGAACCTTCAATTTCAACCTGAAAATTTCTCTGTAATTCCGTATCTTTGAGAAAAATTTTTATAAGATGATCGAGTGGAAAACCGCCAAGGAATACGAAGATATTACCTATAAAAAATCTAACGGAGTAGCAAGAATTGCTTTCAACAGACCTGAAGTACGTAATGCTTTCAGACCTAAAACAACTTCAGAATTATATGATGCTTTTTATGATGCCTATGAAGACCCTTCCATAGGCGTTGTATTGCTGTCAGGAGAAGGACCAAGTCCAAAAGACGGAGGATGGGCATTTTGCAGTGGAGGAGATCAGAAAGCCAGAGGACACCAGGGATATGTAGGAGAAGATGGAAGACATCGTCTGAACATTCTTGAAGTTCAGCGTCTGATCCGTTTTATGCCGAAAGTGGTGATCGCTGTTGTTCCAGGATGGGCAGTTGGTGGAGGACACTCACTTCACGTAGTATGTGACCTTACTTTAGCGAGTGAAGAACATGCTATTTTCAAGCAAACCGATGCCGATGTTACCAGTTTCGATGGTGGTTATGGTTCTGCTTATCTTGCTAAAATGGTAGGACAGAAAAAAGCACGTGAGATTTTCTTTTTAGGAAGAAACTATTCTGCACAGGAAGCTTTCGAAATGGGAATGGTGAATAAAGTGGTGCCTCATGCAGAACTAGAGGATACAGCTTACGAATGGGCACAGGAAATATTAGCTAAATCACCAACTTCTATCAGAATGCTGAAATTTGCCATGAACCTTACAGATGATGGTATGGTAGGGCAGCAGGTTTTTGCCGGAGAAGCTACCCGTCTTGCTTATATGACAGAAGAAGCTCAGGAGGGAAGAAATGCTTTCCTTGAAAAGAGAAAGCCCAACTTCGGAGAAGATCAATGGATATCTTAAAAATATAATTGATAATTGATGAATGATGATTGATATTATCATTTATCAATTATCTCTTATCAATGATAAATTTATGACACATTGGATAAAAGCCGCAAGGCTAAGAACTTTACCGCTTTCCTTAAGCGGAATTATTATGGGAGCTTTTATTGCAAAATGGAGACTTTACGGAGAAGGAGGTACCTGGGACTGGAAAATCCTTGCGCTTGCTCTTTTGGTTACACTTTTATACCAGATTTTATCAAATTATGCCAATGATTATGGTGACGGAGTAAAAGGTACAGACGCCAAAAGAATCAATGAAGCTGAAGCAAGAGCTGTAGCATCAGGGAAAATTACCGCAAAACAGATGAAAAATGCAGTAATCCTTTTCGCAGCATTATCCTTCATTGCTACCATCGCTTTGCTATACGTAGCCTTCATTCCAAACTATATGAATGAATTCTATATCTTCATAGGATTGGGAGTAGCATGCATTCTTGCCGCAATTGGATATACGGTAGGTAAAAAACCTTACGGATACATGGGATTGGGAGATATTTTCGTGTTTATCTTCTTTGGACTGGTTTCTGTGTGCGGAAGCTATTTTTTATTCACAAAAACTTTCAGCTGGGATATATTATTACCCGGAACAGCGGTTGGAATGATGAGTATGGCGGTTCTTAACCTGAACAATATGAGAGATATCGAAAGTGATAGACTGTCTGGGAAAAACAGCTTTGCATTGAGAATCGGATTCAAAAATGCAATGATCTATGAAATGGTTCTGTTGCAGTTACCATTGGTGCTTATCCTTATCTTTTTAGGAGTAAACGGGTTTATACAGCAGCAAAACTACTATGTGTTTATTGTAATGATCCTGTTATTCCCATTAGCCAAGCTGAGGAGAAGCATCATGTCGGTGAAAGAACCAAAAGAATTAGACCAGTACTTAAAACAGGTAGGAATCATGACTTTTGTAATGGCAATTCTTACAGCAGCCGGACTTAACTTATTTCACTAAATCTAAAATAGTATACCATGAGTTCTAATGCATACGTTGAAGCTCAAATGCTTATCAGGAAGCCGGTTGAGGATGTTTTCGAAGCATTCGTCAATCCGGAAGTAACTACCAATTTCTGGTTTACCAAATCGACCGGAAAATTGGAAGAAGGTAAGACGGTTACCTGGGAATGGGAAATGTACGGAGTAAAAAACGTAGTGAAAGTTCACGAGATTATTCCGAACCAACTGATCAGAACAGAATGGGGAGAGCCTTCAGTAAACGTAGATTATGAATTCAAAACGATGGAAAAAGGAACACTCGTAGTCATTAAAAGTTATGGATTCAGCCAGACAGGTGAAGACCTGCTGAAAGTAATCAATGACAATACAGGCGGTTTTACAACGGTTTTAGACGGCTGCAAAGCGTATCTGGAGCATGGGATTCATTTAAGATTGATTGAGGATAAATTCCCGGCGAAATAATAAATTAAAGAAAACACGGATGGCACGAATGCTTTCACAAGCTCCACTAATCTCATTGTGCTGTTTGTGAAATTATTTGAGTCATTTGTGTTTAATCTATTTAATAATAATTGAAATTAAATTTAAAATGAAAATACAATTCTTAGGGCAAAATTGTTTCCTGTTCACGTACAAGGACAAAACAATTTTGAGTGACCCTTTTTACAACTACAAAAAAGCAGAGTCAGGGTTTGATATTGCTGCTCAAAAAATCGACTATATTCTGCTGACCCATGCGCACGGTGATCATATTGCTGATGTAGCAGAGGTATTGCAGCACTATCCGGAAGCTACCATCATTGGAGTTCCTGAAGTATGCGGTTATTTCCAGCAGGCAAAAAATAAAGACGATGTGAACTTAGGAGGATCGGCAAAAATCGACGATCTTAAAATTTCCATGGTTCCGGCTCACCATACAAGTTCTTTCCCGGATGGAAGCTATGGAGGCGTTCCTGTAGGGTATATCTTCAGACTTCCTGAAGGTAAGAACATCTATCTGGCAGGTGATACAGGAGTAATGGCTGATATGGAGCTGTTCCCGAGACTATACGGAAACATCGACCTTTCTATTCTTCCCATCGGAAGCCACTATACAATGTGTCCCAGAAAAGCTTCTTTTGCAGCAGCAGAATTGTTAAAAACTCCGAAAGTAATCGGATGTCACTTTGATACTTTCCCTGCCATTGAAATCAACCATGAAAGTGCACTACAGCATTTCGCTGATAAAAATGTAGAACTTGTTTTACCAAAATTAGGAGAAACGTTCGAATTTTAATCGATAACAAAACCGGAGGTAATCTGAAAATTAGAAAAATGAAAATGATGCGTAAGGTATTAAAAACAAAAAAAGATAATTATCAAATTACCTCTCTTCTTACTTTAAACCAAAAAAAAATGGCAAGCTACCTAAATCACACCGCTACGACCGATTACCTTTGCTGCGTTCCCACCCTGGAGGATTCTCAGGAGCTGGTTGTTTAGGACTTGCCGTTGCAAAGGTAGGAATATTTTATAAACTTCAAAACTTTATTAAAGAAAATTAGTCGAAAAAATGCAGTGGTAAAGCTAAACGCCTGACATTTAGAGGGAAAATTTTTCAACTTTTTTCTAAAAATTTAAATATGACGAAAAGTCCATCAACACTAGGAATTATACTTTTTATTGCTACAATGATCGTTTTCTTTGTAGTATATACTTTTTTCTCAGGAATCAATTATTTTGATATCTCTTTGAAAGCCAATGCTTTTGTTTTACCTCTTTTATATGCCGGAGCTGCTTTCTGGTCTGTAAAATCTTACTGGAACAACCATAGAGTGGTGAAATTTAAAGATGCTTTCAAAAGAGCATTTGTTCCGATGTTTATCGGAGGAATTCTTTCCATCTTCAGTATTTATGCGTTTTTAACCTTCGTTGATCCTGCAGCAAAAAGCCTTTTGAACTATCAATATGTTCAGAGACAAAAATCAGAACTGGATACAGAATATACTTCTGCAAGAAAAATTCTGAAGCATCAGAAAGATATTGATGAACTGGATCAGAAATACAAAGAAAGACTGCAAAGCTTCACTCCTGAGGCGGTTAAAGGAAAAGATATGCTTACCGCAAGTCATTTTTCAGGATATTTTGCAGCAATTCTTATATTTTACGTAGTTTTGTCGGTGTTTTTCGGAGCATTTTTCAGAACAAGAACAATACATCAGCCCGAAGAAACCAATCAAGCCTAATTTTTATTAAAATTAAATGAATTTATCTATAGTTATTCCGTTACTGAACGAAGAAGACTCTCTGGAAGAACTTTTTTCAAGAATTGATAAAGTGTGTACAACCAGTAATTTATCTTATGAGATCTGGTTTGTAGACGACGGAAGTACGGATTTGTCGTGGAGTATTATTGAGAATATGAAAGTTCAGTATCCTCAGATCCACGCTATTAAATTTTCCAGAAATTATGGAAAATCACAGGCGCTTCATGCCGCTTTTGAAAGAACAAACGGTGATGTAGTGATTACAATGGATGCCGATTTACAAGATTTCCCAGAAGAAATTCCGGAACTGTACAATATGGTGATTCATGATAATTATGATATCGTTTCCGGTTGGAAAAAGAAGCGTTTTGATAATGTAATGACGAAAAATATTCCGTCAAAACTATTCAATGCG
This sequence comes from Chryseobacterium sp. CP-77, assembly GCF_036362765.1. Taxonomy (NCBI): domain Bacteria; kingdom Pseudomonadati; phylum Bacteroidota; class Flavobacteriia; order Flavobacteriales; family Weeksellaceae; genus Chryseobacterium; species Chryseobacterium sp. CP-77. The sequence goes on along the minus strand of NZ_CP143637.1, from coordinate 1,074,044 downwards.
GCAGCGAGAAAAGTTTCAGGAGTTTACCTTCACGACTTCAACTGTGGTTTGAAAGCTTATAAAAGACAGGTGGTAAAATCGGTTGATGTGTACGGAGATATGCACCGTTATATTCCGGTATTGGCTGCCAATGCAGGTTTCAGAAGAATTACCGAGAAAGAAGTACAGCACCAGGCAAGACCTTACGGAACTTCAAAATTCGGAACGGAAAGATTTATCAGAGGATTTCTGGATCTGATAACCCTTTGGTTTGTAAGCCGTTTCGGAGGAAGACCAATGCATTTCTTTGGAGCTGTGGGGACTTTAATGTTTATTGTTGGTTTTCTTTCAGCACTTTGGCTGGGAATTTCTAAACTGATTGATGTGGCAAGAGGAATTTACGGACATTTGATTACCAATAACCCATGGTTCTTTATTGCATTAACCATGATGATTATGGGAACCCTTCTCTTTATTGCAGGATTCTTAGGAGAAATGATTATCAGAACCAACCGCGAACATAAAAACTATAATATTGACGAAGTGATATAATCTTTAAATACTAATGGCACGAATGCTTCACAAATTACACTATGGGTGTTTGTGATATTAGTGTATAAAATTAGTGTAATTAGTGGTTCTTAAGCACAATGATAGTAGACCACAATTAACGATAATAACTTCTCTGAATAAATATAAGCACTCTGTTACAGGGTGCTTTTTGTATTTTTATAAAAACTTTTAATCTCAATGTTTCAATTCAAATCAATCCTTTTTTATTTTCTTTTATTCCTGATAATTTCCTGTTCATCCAACAAACTCTCTGGTTCGTGGGAGTTTATCGATATTTATGATGGTGAAATCAGTCAGACAGATACACTGAAAACCAAAACAAATAATTCCAGATACGGAACAGGAATTCTGACCTTTTATCAGGATAAAACTTTCAGTTCAATGGGCAACAATGGAACTTATCAGATAGAAAATAATCTGTTGAAAATGAAGTATAATGATGATGAAAATGTAACTCCTATGAAGATTTCAGGTGTAGATAAAAATTACCTGCTTTTATTTTCAATGTCGGGAAGTCCTAAAACGTGGTTTTATAAAAAAATAAAGACAAAGTATAAATAGGAAACAGTCTTTTCCCTGAAAAGCAGAAAATTAAAAATGATCAGGTATTTTATTGTCAAAAGACAAAGATTTTTAGAAATTTTAATCCTATTTTTGTTCAAAGTAATATTGAAAGTCTACTGAGAGATATGAAAAAACTTTCAGGGATTTTCAGTACGAATTGTTACGATAATAATGTAATATTTAAAATTAAATATGAAAAAAGTTGTATACACATTGATGCTGATGGCAGTTGTTTCCTGTGGAAAAGTTTCTCCAAAAGGAAATATTGAAAAGAAAGATGTGGATGTACCGGAATTTGTAAACCTTGACCTGGAAGGGAAATTCCGTGTATTTTATGCCAGAGGTCCGAAAAATTTTGTAGAAATAGAGACCTATCCGAATGTAGCCAATAATCTGGATGTGGATGTAGAAGACAAAACACTTTTCATCAAAGAAAAAAGAGGTACAAAAGGAGTCGATTTTTATAATGTAACGATTTATTCAAAATATAATCTTGAAAAAGTTGCCGTTTCCGATTCTGTTGAAGTCAATATTTCAAGTGAAATCAAGACAGACAATTTCAGGCTTAGTATGAAAAATAATGCAAGCTTCATGGGCTCTGTCAACACCAGAAGAGCAGAAGTGGAAATGCATAACAGAAGCCGTGCTAATTTTCTTGGATTGTCCAAAGAAGCTGTTATAAAAATCTCAGATACAGCAAGTTTGATTGCGCCTTACTGGAAAATTACCAACCTGAATATTGATTCCAAAAACGGAAATTATGCAGAAGTAAACGTAAAGGATTCTTTGAAAGGACATATTCAGAACACAGCAAAATTTGTCTATTATAACGATCCGATCAGAGCGTTTAAAATTGATAAAACGACGAAAGTTGAAAACAAAAAGCTGGATTAAAAAACAGCATTATTTAAACTAGAAACTAGGAATTTTACAAACTATAAAAGAACAACATATAAATATGAATACACTAGAAAAAGCGAAACTTTGGTTAAGTGATACCTTCGATAAGGAAACGAGAGATGCTGTACAATTACTGATTGACAGCAATTCCCCTGATCTGGAAGATTCTTTCTACAGAGAACTGGAATTTGGGACAGGAGGAATGCGTGGGATAATGGGAGTAGGAACCAACCGCTTGAATAAATATACATTAGGACAGGCTACACAGGGATTGGCGAACTACATGTTACAGCAGTTCAAAGGTGAAGAGATTAAAGTGGCCATCGCTTATGATGTTCGTAATAACTCAAAAGAATTCGGGAAACTGGTAGCAGATGTTTTAACAGCCAACGGAATTAAAGTACTGCTTTTCAAAGACCACAGACCGACACCTGAGTTGTCTTTCACCGTTCGTGATAAAAAATGTAACGGAGGGATTGTTTTAACAGCTTCCCACAACCCGCCGGAATACAACGGTTATAAAGTTTACTGGAATGACGGTGCACAGATTGTACCGCCTAATGATGAAGCGATTATCAATGAAGTATATTCTGTAAAATTTGAGGAAATTAAATTCAACGGAAATGATGATCTGATCGAATGGATCGGAGAGGAGCAGGACGACGTATATATCGATGCATGTATTGAAAACTCTACCTATCAGAATATCGGAAAAGAAAATTTAAATATTGTTTTCACTTCAATCCACGGTACAACATATACAACTGTTCCTAAAGCACTTGAAAAAGCAGGGTTCAAAAAGGTTGATCTGGTAAGAGAACAGATGATCCCAAGCGGAAATTTCCCTACTGTAGATTCTCCCAACCCGGAAGAGCCTGCAGCATTGGAAATGGCAATGGATCTGGCAAGAATTACCAATGCTGATATTGTGATCGGAACAGACCCGGATGGAGACAGATTAGGAATCGCGGTAAGAAACCTTGATGGCGAAATGCAGCTGTTGAACGGAAACCAGACCAATACCATCCTTACGTATTATATCTTAAACGAGTGGAGAAAGCAGGAAAGAATTACAGGAAAAGAATTTATTGGTTCTACGATTGTAACTTCAGATATCTTCTTTGATATCGCTCAGAAATTCGGAGTAGAATGCAAAGTAGGTCTTACCGGATTCAAATGGATCGGAAAAATGATCCGTGAAGCAGAAGGAAAGCAGAAATTTGTATGCGGAGGTGAAGAAAGTTTCGGATTTATGACCGGAGATTTCGTTCGTGACAAAGATTCTTGTGGAAGTATCCTTTTAGCCTGCGAAATTGCAGCATGGTGTAAAGCCAACGGAAGAACAATGTATCAGTACATGATCGAGATCTATGAAGACCTTGGAATGTATTACGAAGGATTGATCAATATTGTAAGAAAAGGAAAAGAAGGTGCTGAAGAAATTCAGAATATGATGAAAAACTTCCGTGAAAATCCTCCGAAGGAACTGGCAGGATCACCGGTAGAAGAAGTAAAGGATTTCAAAGAACAAACCAGCCTTACCGTTTCTACCAACGAGAAAAAAGTAATGAATGATATTCCGAAATCTAACGTTTTGATCTATTATACACAGGATGGAACAAAAGTATGCGTAAGACCTTCAGGAACGGAACCAAAAATCAAGTTCTATGTTTCTGTAAAGGATTCCATTACTTCAGAAGCAGATTTCAGAGACAAATTAAAATCATTGGAAGCCAAAATAGGAGCCGTTAAGACAGATTTGAAACTGGATTAATACTCTTAAAAACACCATCAATCAAAAATATGAGAAGATTCATGGAGAACGATAATATAAATTTAAAATAAGAAAAAGTGAAAGTTTCAAAATTAGCAGCGAACCTGATCGGTTCTGAAATTGTAAAAATTGGTAACGAAGTAAATGATCTAAAAGCAAAAGGAGCGGAAATTGCCAATCTTACTATTGGTGATCTGAATTCTAATATCTATCCTATTCCGGCATTGCTGAAGGAAGAGATTCAGAAAGCATATCAGAATAATTTGACGAACTATCCGCCTGCCAACGGACTTTTATCTTTAAGAAAAGAAGTTTCCAAAGACCTTAAAAAAAGATGGAACCTGGATTATTCTCCTAACGATATTCTGATTACTGCAGGATCAAGACCTTTGATCTATGCGGTGTACAAAACCATTGTAGACGAAGGAGATAAAGTAGTGTATCCTACACCATCATGGAACAACAATCACTATGCTTATCTTACTTCTGCCAACGCTGTAGAAGTGAAAACAAAACCTGAAACCAACTTCCTTCCGACTGCTGATGATTTAAGACCGCATTTGGATGGAGCAGTGCTGTTGGCATTGTGTTCTCCATTGAACCCTACAGGAACCATGTTTACAAAAGAACAGCTTTCAGAAATCTGTGAACTGGTTATTGCTGAAAACAAAAAAAGAGGAGCAGACGAAAAACCGTTATACCTGATGTATGACCAGATCTATTCTTGTCTTACGTTTGGAGCAGAACATGTAGATCCGGTTTCTCTTTTCCCTGAAATGAAAGACTACACCATCTATATTGACGGTATTTCAAAATGCCTTGCTGCAACCGGAGTACGTGTAGGATGGGGATTCGGACCTGCTCATATTCTTGATAAAATGAAGGCACTTCTTACTCACGTTGGAGCTTGGGCACCTAAACCTGAGCAGGAAGCAACCGCTAAATTCTATGAAAACTCAGAGAACGTTGATGTTTTCGTTAACGACTTTAAAGCTAAACTTGAAAACAGCTTAAAAGTACTTCACAACGGAGTTCAGGATTTAAAGGCAAAAGGACTTGCTGTTGACAGCATCGAACCAATGGGTGCTCTTTACCTTACCATCAAACTTGATTATATCGGAAAAACAAAACCTGACGGAGCTGTCATTGAAAACTCTTCAGATCTTGTTTTCTACTTAATCAATGAAGCAGGAGTGGCTTTGGTACCGTTCTCAGCCTTCGGAGAAGAAAAATCAGAACCTTGGTTCCGTGCTTCTGTAGGAGGATTGGCTGTAGATGAGATCAAGGTAATGCTTCCAAAACTGGAAAGTGCTTTGAACAATTTAAAGTAATCTTTACATAAAATATAGGCTTCGACTCTGTCCGGCATGACATCGTTAAAATACATCCTTTAGTTTTAGCAATGTCACGCTGAGCGGAGTCGAAGCTTTTTTTACACACCTTTTAAACCATGAACCTTCCACAGAAACCCTATATTTCATGGATATATGGGATTATTTTTCTGATCCAATATTGGAATTAAAGCTGCGTTTATTTCTCGAAAAATTAAATAAATATTAAAAGTTAGATAACCGCTTTGCACTACATTCAACAAGGAATTATATTTGTGGCTTTTACACACCTGAATATATAAATCGAAAATTACACGATGAAAAAACTGAGATTTCTACTCTTACCGGTTTCAATATTGGTATGCTCACAAGAAGTTGATACATTGAAGGTACAAGAACTTCCCAAAGAAGCTGAGCTTCCAAAAGTACAAACCTACACCTTAAAAGACGGTTCCGTCCGGACGTATCCAAAACCTAAACTCCTTGACTTTGTCACCAAATTACCAAGAAACTTCATCAATACCAATAAAGATTTCGTAGCTAAAGATCATGCTTATTATCTGGGGGGTGCTGTTGGTGCTACGTTAATACTCCTGCCGTTTGATCAGAAACTAATTGATAATTCAAGAGAGCTGGCCGAAAGATGGGGAATGGATAAGGATAACAACTATCACAAAGTGGGAGGTGTTTTTAAAATTCCTAAAGATGTCGGATCTGCGCTGTACCTGATCGGAAACGGGTCTACGTTAGTCTTATTAGGAATAGGCTTCGGAACCTATGGATTGATAAAAAATGACTACAGAGCCCAGGCTACCGCCAGTGGTTTAATGGAAAGTTTAATTCTTTCAGGAGTTTTTACGCAGACCCTTAAAAGAATTACCGGAAGAGAAAGCCCTTTTATTGCCGAAGAATACGGACATAAAGGAGGCGCATGGAACCCTTTTCCAAGCTTTTCAGCATTCAGCAAAAACACCTCGAATTACGACGCAATGCCATCAGGACATTTAACGACATTTATGGCTGGGATTACTGTAATTGCAGATAACTATCCGGATGCGAAATGGATCAAACCTGTAGGATATACATTAGCCGGAGCATTGTGCTTTCAAATGATGCAGAGTAAAGTTCACTGGGCTTCAGACTATCCTCTGGCTTTATTCATGGGGTATTTTATAGGAAAAACCATTTCAAAAAGCAGATACACTTCTTCAGAAGGAACAATCGGAAAGACAAAATATAGTCTCAACTTCACTGCATCCCGCCAATGGGAATACAATATGGTAGGCGTAAAACTCTCTTTTTAATCTCTGAAATCTCTGTTTTGTTTAGGAAATAAGATACTTTTCACTACATTTGATCTCAGGATAAAAGGTGTATCCGGACTTTTATAAATACCGGAATGAAACCTCCTGATTTAAAAAGAATTACTTAATATTGTATTGAATGAAAATAATCGCTGTCATCCCTGCACGTTATGAAGCAAGCCGTTTTCCGGGGAAATTAATGCAGATTTTAGGAGAAAAAACCGTTATTACCACAACCTATCAGAATGTAGTGGAAACAGGGCTGTTTGATGAAGTATTTGTTGCCACCGACTCCGAAATTATTCTTGATGAAATCGTAAAAAACGGAGGAAAAGCGGTCATGACAGGACAGCATGAAACCGGAAGCGACCGTATTGCGGAAGCTGTACAGAATATTGACTGCGACATTGTGATCAACGTCCAGGGAGATGAGCCTTTCCTTAAGTTAGAACCTTTACGTCAACTGATAGAAGTTTTTAAACATGACCGGCAACAGGAAATATCTTTAGCTTCTTTGAAAATACAGCTGCATGAAAAAGAAGAAATTGAAAACCCGAATAATGTAAAAGTGATTACCGATAATAATGGGTTTGCCCTGTATTTTAGCCGTTCCGTCATTCCTTTTCACAGGGAGGTTTCTTATGATGTAAGTTATTTTAAACATATTGGAGTATATGCTTTCAGAAAAGATGCCTTGCTGCAGTTTTCAAAGCTGGCTATGAAGCCATTGGAAATATCCGAAAAGATTGAATGCATCCGCTATCTTGAATATGGAATGAAAATCAAAATGATAGAAACCAATTTCGTAGGAGTAGGCATTGATACTCCGGAAGATCTGGAAAAAGCCCGAAAACTTATCTGAAATTAACAAATTGGTCTTCCTGAGCTTTTGCCTTTTTTGCAATTTTCCATAAATCCCCCTATATTTGAATTTATAAATAAAATTAATGAAGAAGTTATTATTAGTATTTGGACTGATATTTTCGCACGTGATATTCGGACAGACCGCAAAGGAAATTATTGACAAAAACATTGAATTATCCGGAGGTTTAACCAATTGGAAACTGTTAAACTCAGTATTGCTTCAGGGAAAAGTAATTCTGGGTGTCAAAGATGAATATCCGATAAGAATTTTTCAGCAGCGTCCGAATCTTACTAAAACATTGATTACCACCGGAGGGAAAGAAACAGCCATTGAAGGTTTTGATGGTACCAAAGGATATGCAATGAACTATGCGGCCAACAAACTTCAGGAATATCCTGAATATGTGCCGGAAAGTTTTGATAATGATTTCATTGATTGGGAAAATAAAGGATTTGACGCCAAATATCTTGGAAAAGAAAAAGTAGGAGAGATCTACTGCCATAAGGTACAGCTTACCAAGAATGTAAATAAGAACATGTACTATTTTGATACAAAAACGTATATGCTGATTAAAGAAGTGAAAAAAGATGAGACACTGATCTATTCTGATTTCAAAAAAGTTGGGAACATTATCATGCCCTTCAGAATCGAATCTTCAAGTCCCAAAAAAGACGGAGATTATGTGATGTTATTAAACAGAATCGATATCAATAAAGTTTTTCCGGCTAATATTTTTAAGTTTTAAATCAACTGCAGCCTGCTGCATAAAATTATAAGAAATGAAAAAGATTTTTTTACTGCTGCTTTCTTTCATGGCATTCCTGCAAAGCTGCACCAACCAGAAAAGTGAAATTTCTAAAGCTAAAACCACAGAACTTATGGGAAAAACAATATATGACTTTAAAGTAGAAAGTCTTGACGGTAAAGAAATCAATTTTGCAGATTTCAAAGGGAAAAAAATCCTGATTGTCAATACCGCTTCAGAATGTGGGTTTACACCCCAATACGCAGATCTTGAAAAGGTGTACGAACAATATAAAGATAAACTGGTTGTAGTAGGTTTCCCTGCAAACAATTTCGGGGGCCAGGAGCCTGGGACCAACACGGAAATCGGTGCTTTCTGCCAGAAAAACTACGGAGTAACGTTCCCTTTGGCAGCCAAAGTTTCCGTGAAAGGAGATGATACCGCTCCCATCTTCAAGTACTTAACGGAAAAGGAATTGAACGGAGTAAAGAACACAACCATCCTTTGGAACTTCACCAAATTCCTGGTAGATGAAAACGGAAAACTCATCGATTCTTTTGTAAGTACTACAAAGCCTACTGATGAGGCTATTACAAAGTATCTGAAATAAGAAATATTTTTTATAAGTGGGTGTTAACATCCACTTTTTTATTTTAAAATTGGTAATTATACAATTTTACATTAATACTGCTATCTTATTTATTATGACTCTGTCATTCTGAATGTAACGCAGTGAAATGAAGAATCCGGACTTTCCATAAGGTTCTTCCTTCGTCAGAATGGCAATGGCATCAAATTGCATATAGTCCTTTTAAATTGTAATATATCTTATGAAAAAAATAATTTTTACCCTTTGTATCGTGGCTTCGTTTATGTTAGGATTTGCTTTTAAGGCCGTTACAGAAAACAAGTCTGACGATATGAAAAGAGTTACCGGTATTGGCGGTATCTTTTTTAAATGTAAAGATCCTGAGAAAATGAGAGAGTGGTACAAAAATCATCTGGGACTCAGTACCAATCAGTATGGAGCTGTATTTGAATGGTTTCAGGGTAGTGATAATTCTAAAAAAGGATTCAGCCAGTGGAGCCCTTTCAGTGAAAAGACTAAATATTTTCAGCCTTCGGAGAAAGATTTCATGATCAATTACAGGGTGGATAACCTTGAAAAACTTGTTGAACAGTTGAAGAAAGAAAATGTAACCGTTGTAGATAAGATTGAGACTTATGAATATGGAAAGTTTATCCACATTATGGATATTGAGGGCAATAAAATAGAACTTTGGGAGCCTAATGATATTGAATATGAAAAATTAGGACAGAAAATGGGCAGCAAGACTACAAAATAGGAATACATTACAGGTAGCAGTATTGGGAGCTTAAACTTAAGGGAATCAATAAGGAGTTTTTCCCCTTTAACACGAAACATATTACCCCGCATCCCGAAATCCCGAATCACGCATCCCGAATCTTTTAACTATTCATTGCTCTTTTCCGCAAAACAGAAAATATTTCCCAGCTTGATACTGGAGTAACCGTTACTTTTTATTTTCGAAGAATTAATCATAGCTTTTGCCAGAATATCGGTTGGCAGGGGCTTCTGACTTTCTAATAGCCCTAATTTATTAGCAAATTTGATGATGCGGCTTCCCAATACTTCTCCGGTTCTTTCAGAATCTTTTCGTTCCAGCATTCCCGGCTTAAAAATAGTGATCTTGTTGAAATGCAATTGTTTTACAGCTTCTTCCAGTTCGCCTTTCATTTTGGAATAGAAAATTTTAGACTGTGGATTTGCTCCGTAGGCTGATACCAGAATATAATCTTCCACCTCATTCTCTTTCGCTGCTTTCGCAAATTCATACTGATAATCAAAGTCTACTTTCTTTTGGGCTTCTTTGCTTCCGGCATCTTTTAAAGTTGTTCCAAGACAGGAAAAGGCAACATCTCCTTTTACCATATTTTTCCATTCCTCCGGCTTCTCAAAATTCACCACATGAACTTTAAGCTTGTCATTTTGAATATCAACAGGCTTTCTGACAAAGATATCCACTTCATCAAACTCTTTGTCATTCAGTAACTGATTGACAAGATCTTTTCCTGTGGCACCTGTAGCACCTATTACCAGAGCTTTCATAATAATTGCGGTTTTGTGAGATTATTTCTTTCTTAAATTTACTAAATTTGAATCAAAGATTAAAGAATTAATTTGATCATTACCTATTACTTATCACTTATTACTTATATTGAACATGGATGCCAACGAAATTTTAGATTACTGTCTTGCCAAAAAAGGAGTTACAGAAAGTTTTCCGTTTGATAACGAAACTCTGGTGATGAAAGTAGACACCAAAATGTTTTTACTGATGGGACTTGAGAGACAGCCGTTGGCCATTAATGTAAAAACAGATCCTGAATGGAGCGCAGAGCTTCGTGAGCAATATCCGCAGATCTCGGGGGCCTATTACATGAACAAAACCCACTGGAATTCTGTAACTGTAGATGGATTGAAAAGAGATCTGATCTTTAAACTCATTGATCAATCCTACGAGCTGGTTTTCAAATCTCTGACTAAAAAGGCGCAGAATCAAGTCAATTCATTATAGTAAATAAAATAAATTGAGGTACGGGATTTGTTATCTATTACTGGTGAAATAATATATTTGACATTAATAAAATAAATAACAAATGAGAAATCACCTTTTATTATTCGCAGCAGCCGGAACATTGATGCTGTCAGGCTGCACCAAGCCGGTAAATAAGAACACTACCGAAAAAAACACTTCTGCTGTATCAGCCCCTGAAAAATCTCCCGAAACTCTTAAATTAGAATTTTCAGGGACAGACGCATTTACCATTACAAATGCACGGCTGAAAGTGAGCTTATATAGAATGGACGAAAAACTGGCTGATGCTCCTGCTACTTTAATCACAGAACAGGAATATGAACAGAAATCAATACCTTTCACCATCAATCTGCCAATACCTGAAGATGCTGAAAGCAAGATTAATCCAAAACCTACAGGGCCTGCAAAATATTATGTAACCATAAGCTGGGACTCTGATGGAAACGGAAAAGCAGATCAGAAAGGAGATATCTTTATTGATTATGACAAGCAGTTCCCGAATGTGAAACTGAATAATGAAACCCAGAAAATCTACTTAAAAGTACTAAAATAAACAAAAAGGCTATTCTCACCGAATAGCCTTTCTCTATATTTAGAAATCAAATTTTTCTGTTATTCTTTTATCCTCATCCAGTCTTTCAATCAATTTGTCCAGACCTTCAAATTTGATTTCATCATGAAGAAAATCCCTGAAACTTACCGTAATCTTTTCTCCATAAATATCATCATCAAAATCAAGGATATAAACTTCCACAGTTAGTTTTTCACCGTTTACCGTAGGATTGGTTCCCACGCTCAGCATTCCTTTATATTGGTTGCCTTTTACAAATACTTCTACAATATAAGCTCCTTTTTTAGGCAACAGCTTGATCGATTCGGTATCAATATTAGCTGTGGGATATCCGATGGTTCTTCCGATCTTTTTCCCATGAACTACAGTTCCGGAAACAGAGTAGAAGTAGCCCAACATTTCATTTGCTTCTTTAACATTTCCTGCTAAAAGCGCATTACGCACTTTTGTGGAGCTGATATTGTTTTCATGAATGTTGATGGCTTCCATCTGTTCTACTTCAAAATCAAGTTCTTTTGATAATTTCTGAAGAAGCTCAAAATTTCCGCTTTTGTTTTTTCCAAAAGAATGATCGTAGCCTATAATAAGATACTTTACATTAAGTTTATCAACTAAAATCTGACGTACAAATTCTTCTCCGGTTAAATTTCTGAATTCCTCATCAAATTCTTTCAGGAACAAATTATCAATGCCATATTTCTCTACAAGTTGTTTCTTTTCCTCCAGTGTATTCAGAAGCTTTAAATCTTCATTCGGATTAAAAACAAATCTTGGATGCGGCCAGAAGGTAAGGATTGCAGTTTCCAGATTATTTTCTGTACCTATTTTAGTCAGTTCATCGATAATACTCTTGTGCCCGAGATGTACCCCGTCAAACATTCCTAAAGACAACGCTAGAGGCTTCTGTGAGGAGTAATCTGTAAAATTCTTGAAAACTTTCAAAACGGAAAAATTTTGATTGCAAATATAAAACCTTTATTTTTAATGTAACGGAGAGAACCTGAAAATTTAAAAATGAAAAATTCTGAAAATATCCTGCATTATATTGTATGATAATAATGACAAAGTAATGAATTGCATATTTGCTGTTAAATATAATGATAAATATTGAATTTTACATAGTAAATAGCAAACTCCTTCCTCTCTTCAAAAGCATGATAAAAATCTTTTTTTTACCAATTGCGGGTTTATGAAGAATCACTATATTTGCACCAAGAAAAAATTTAGCAATGGCAAACCAAATTAAAGGTAAAATTTCTCAAATTATTGGTCCGGTAATCGACGTTGTCTTCACAGATGTGGAAGCTGTTCCAGCAATCTATGACGCGTTAGAAATTACAAAAGAAAACGGTGAAAAAGTAGTTTTAGAGGTAGAACAACATATTGGCGAAGATACAGTAAGATGTATCGCAATGGACGCTACTGACGGTCTTAAAAGAGGGCAGGACGTAATTGGATACGGAAATCCTATTATGATGCCTATCGGAGAGGCTGTAAACGGAAGACTATTCAACGTTGTTGGTGATGCTATCGACGGACTTCAAGATATTTCTAAGGATGGTGGTCTTCCAATTCACAGACCAGCTCCAAAATTTGATCAATTATCAACTTCAGCAGAAGTTTTATTTACAGGTATTAAAGTAATCGACCTAGTTGAGCCTTATGCAAAAGGAGGTAAAATTGGATTGTTCGGTGGTGCCGGTGTAGGTAAAACAGTATTGATCCAGGAGTTGATTAACAATATTGCAAAAGGACACGGAGGTCTTTCTGTATTCGCCGGAGTAGGTGAAAGAACGAGAGAAGGAAATGACCTTTTGAGAGAGATGTTGGAATCAGGTATTATCAAGTATGGTGATGATTTCATGCACTCTATGGAAAACGGAGGCTGGGATCTTTCTAAAGTAGACTTAGAAGCTATGAAAGATTCAAAAGCTGCATTCGTTTTCGGACAGATGAACGAGCCGCCAGGTGCAAGAGCGAGAGTAGCACTTTCTGGTCTTACATTGGCTGAGTACTACAGAGACGGTGGAGAAAGCGGACAAGGTAGAGACGTACTTTTCTTCGTAGACAACATCTTCCGTTTTACACAGGCTGGTTCTGAGGTATCTGCACTTCTTGGTCGTATGCCATCAGCGGTAGGTTACCAACCAACGCTAGCTTCTGAAATGGGTGCGATGCAGGAAAGAATTACTTCAACTAAAAATGGTTCAATTACTTCAGTACAGGCGGTATACGTACCTGCGGATGACTTAACTGACCCGGCTCCTGCAACTACGTTTGCTCACTTGGATGCAACTACGGTACTTGACAGAAAGATTGCTTCATTAGGTATCTATCCAGCGGTAGATCCACTAGCTTCTACTTCTAGAATCCTTGCTCCTGAAGTTATCGGTCACGATCACTACAACTGTGCTCAAAGAGTAAAAGAGATCCTTCAAAGATATAAAGCACTTCAGGATATCATTGCAATCCTTGGTATGGAAGAACTTTCTGAAGAAGATAAAGCTGTTGTATACCGTGCAAGAAAAGTTCAGAGATTCTTATCTCAGCCTTTCCACGTAGCAGAGCAGTTTACAGGTATCCCAGGATCATTGGTAGACATCAAAGATACAATCAAAGGATTCAACATGATTATGGATGGTGAATTAGATCACTTACCAGAAGCAGCTTTCAACCTGAAAGGAACTATCGAAGAAGCTATCGAAGCAGGACAAAAAATGTTAGCTGAAAACGCTTAATAATTAGACATAAAGATTACAGATACCAGACATGAGACTTTAAGGTTGTCTGAAATCTGAAATCTGAAATCTTCAAATCTAAATTAAAATGAATATAAAAATTTTAACACCAGAATACGTAGTTTTTGAAGGAGAAGTAGACTCAGTATTATTGCCTGGAAAAAATGGTGAATTTCACATCATGAAAAACCACGCAGGAATTGTTTCTTCTTTAATCGGAGGTGATGTAAAGCTTTTTGCTAATTCTATTGATGAGGCTTATGCTAAAAACTTCACTAAAGAAGCCGGAAAAGACTCTGTTTTTGCTTATGCTATCAAAAGCGGTGTTGTAGAATTTAATCATAATAAAGGAATTATCCTTTGTGAATAATTAAATGAAAAGCTAAATATATTTTCAAGAAAGTGTAACTTTGTGTTACACTTTTTTTATTTGTAAAAGTCTGATTGTATGAAGAGAGGCATAATCATATTATTTACAGTTCTGGGTGTTTTCCTCCATGCCCAGAATATCAAAACCAAAAGAGGAATTATTAATCTTGACGGTATTCCGGTAGCTAAGCTCTCCAACAAATCCAGCGAATATACGTTTATGGATCTTAAAGAGACCCCGATGTATACGATTAAATTCATTGATAAAAGCATCGTGGATTCTGTTCGCGACAGTTATATCATGGTCAACAGAGTATATAACAGGGACAAAACCATCGAAATTGATTACTCGTCACCTTCTGCATTTTCCGGAGAAGAAAAATCTGCCGTCTTTACCTCAGTTAAAGATCTTAAAATTATTGATAACAAAGGGATCAATGTTAAAAACCTGGATGAGCTTTTTTCAAATGTTCCCAAAAGGAAGCTGGATGCTAAGACAAAAGATGCTTATGCAATCAGAAAGAAAATAGACAAGATGAATATTGAGGTCAATAAAGTGGGAGAGATCCTTAGTAATGGCGTTCCGGTGGGATATTTTACCAATCTGCCGGTAAGTTTTGGTTCGGAAGATACCATTATGGACAAAACACCTATTGATATTGAAATTTATGATGCTAAAAGTAAACTTATCGGAAGGTATATTACCACAACAAAACAGCTGAAAACAGCGGGAGGAAAGTCTTTTACCATCTACAGAGAAATGTCCGGAAGAGCTTCAATCCTGAAATTCCCGACCTACAAAGCATTGGCTGAGCGTATGGCGATTATGGATCCCAATTTTATCAAAATACAGGAAAAAGTAAACGTAGGTACTGTTTCAAAAGAGACCCCTAATTAATGTAATACAGATTTTATCGATAGGAACGGGCTTTAGCCCGTTTTTTTATTATGGATCAAATTCATCCGGCTTTAGCCAAAACTTTAAAACCACCCCGTCAAAAATTCTTTGAATGTTTTGCCACCCCTCCGGAGGAGGGGAATATTTTGCCGGTTTATCTATGGCAGCTAGAAATTGGTTTTTGATTCCTTAGTATAAAAATAGAAGATTTTATTCTCTTAAATAAAAATTTGAATTTGTGTAATCCGTGAAATCTGTGAGAGATTATATTTTAATCAAAACAAGTCTTATTCATTCAGAAAAATAAGAATTCACGGAAAATTCACCAATTTTAAAAATTCCTGAGAAAAAAACGGAATTTTTTATAAACTTAAAATCACCCCGTTTTCCTTCAATTGCTGCATTGGTTTTGAGAACCAGAACAGCTCAAAATCATCGAAATTTTCTTCAAATTGATTTTTAAGTTGTTGAATAGTAGGTTTTTTAGAATTTTCAACAGCATTTTCTTCCAGTACATTCATCAGCCATTCTGCTTTTTCCTGTTCCAGTTCCACCTTCACAATATTGGTTTTTAAGTGGAATGTAAGAAGCGTATACGTACCAGAATATTTCTTTTTATTTTTTACGCGATTCTCAGCGATTACATTTTTGGTTAAAAAGACAACTTTGGAATTGGTCTTCAACTGAAACTGCCCATCTTCCAAAAGACAGTCGTGAATATAATCCGGATGAATGGTTGTTCTTGGAATTTTAAAATCAAACCATTCCTGAAGCGGCAGTTCGAAATTGACTCCATGCATATAATTGAACAGAGACTTTTTTAATCCGAAGCTGAACTTATTGTGATCGATTCCGGTTTTATCTTTAAAGTCAATATCATTATTAGCAAACAAAATTTCCTGTTTTACCGGAACTACACCGAAATCTTCCGGGCTCATCCCGACAGGTGAGTGAGCGGTCATCGCAAACTGATGCCAGAAACCGCTTTGAAGAATTCCCATTTCAAACATTTGTCTTACCATTTCAAGGGAATCGACAGTTTCCTGAACGGTTTGGGTGGGATAGCCATACATCAGATAAGCATGAACCATAATTCCGGCTTCTGTAAAATTTCTTGTTACATTGGCAACCTGTTCCACGGAAACTCCTTTATCAATTAATTTCAATAATCGGTCGCTTGCTACTTCAAGCCCACCGGAAACAGCCACGCATCCTGAAAGTTTCAGAAGATAGCAGAGATCACGGGTAAAGCTTTTTTCAAAACGGATATTGGTCCACCAGGTAACCACAAGATTTCTTCTGAGGATTTCCAGAGCTACTTCTCTCATTAAGGCAGGCGGTGCGGCTTCATCCACAAAATGGAATCCTGTTTCACCGGTTGTACGGATCAGTTCTTCAATCCGGTCTACCAGAATTTTTGCAGAAATAGGTTCGTAGATTTTAATATAGTCTAAAGAAATATCACAGAATGTACATTTTCCCCAGTAGCATCCGTGTGCCATCGTCAGTTTGTTCCATCGTCCGTCGCTCCATAAACTGTGCATCGGATTGGCGATTTCGATAACGGAAATATATTGATCCAGTTTTAAATCTGTATAATCGGGAGTACCTATTTCAGACTGTTTGAAGTCATGTCTTTTAGAATTATTCTTGTAGACAACTTCATTATTTTCGAGAAGAAAAGTTCTTTTAAATTCGCCTTCCCCTGCGGGAATTTCTAAATTTTGGTGAAGAAGTTCCAATGGAAGCTCACCGTCATCTAAAGTAATAAAATCAAAAAATTCAAATACTCTCTGGTCTTTTACTTCTCTTAATTCTGTATTGGGAAATCCTCCTCCCATTGCAATTTTAATGTGAGGATAATACTTTTTGATCCATTGGGCACATTTGAAACCGGAATACAGATTACCGGGAAACGGTATTGAAAAGCAAACCAGTTTTGGCTGTACGGTTTCTATTTTTTCCTGAAGAATTTTTAACGTAAATTCATCAATAAAGGTAGGCTCACCAGATAGTTTTGAATAAAGTTCATCAAAAGAATTAGCACTTTTTCCAAGGCGTTCCGCATATCTGCTGAAACCAAAATCAGCATCAATATTTTCTACAATATAATCGGAAATATCTTCCAGGTACAAAGTTGCCAGATGTTTGGCTTTATCCTGGAGCCCCATATTTCCAAAAGCAAATTCCATATCATCCAGCTGGTTGAAACGGGAAGCTTCGGGAAGAAAGTTCATGCTGCAGATCTGTCTTGCCAGTGTAGGTGTTTTTCCCTGTAGAAAAGGAATCACCTGATCTATCGTTTTTAAATACTCTTCTCTTAAGGCATAAATTCTCTGGGAATTTTCAGAGGTGTTCTGAAGACCAATTTCTTTATTGAAAACCTTGAGTATTCCGTCCTTTGAAAATAATTCCAAAATAACATCGATCCCCAAATCTACCTGATAACTGGAAATATTTTTGGTATTTAAAAATCCTTTAATATAAGCCGTTGCAGGATAAGGAGTATTAAGTTGGGTAAAAGGCGGAGTAATAAGAAGCAGGTCTTTCAACAGAAATTTTTTGCAAAGTTATTCTAAAGTTTTTTTAGAAAAAAATTTTTTCTCCTGATTATAAGCAGTCCGAAAAAGTCTTCAGAAAAAGTTTGCTTTATTACATCCTTTTTATCACAATTGTTTTATTTTCAATCTTGAAAATGTATTTTAGAATAAATCAGCGGGTTTATTAAACAAAGCATCAGTAGCATTGTTATCGATAAAGTTCAGAAAAGCATCTTCATCAAAATATCCGTCCTCATCAAGAATTGCCGGATTTAATAATTCAATTTCACTGGGTTTTTCCAGGCTGATATTTTCAATAAACTTTCCGGTTTTGCCTGTGATCTCATTGTGAAAACTGATTAAGTATCTGGAATAAATATTGCCTTCAGCAACAGTGTAATGTCCGTTTTCTGCAATAAGTGAAGTCATAATGCTTCCTCCGATGTAGGTTTCATTATCATTCCCCGAAGCACCAAACAATACTTTTGAGGTAACATTTCCAGCGCAATACAGCGAACCGTTGATGATGATATTTTCTGCCTGGATATTACCGGTAACAATAAGGACAATAAAATCTTCCACAAAAAGTTTCTCCGATAAGTGAAGATCACCATCGATAAGAATGATTTTATACCCTTCATCTTCGGAAGTAATCAGTTCCAGAGAAGTATTGCTGTCATTTTGTATAAGAACAATTTCAGGAGCATCATTTTCATTATTGATGTACAGGGAAGCGTCCTTTAACTTTTCTGCTGTTTCATCGTCCAGCATTTCGAGAAATT
Source organism: Chryseobacterium sp. CP-77 (assembly GCF_036362765.1). Taxonomy (NCBI): domain Bacteria; kingdom Pseudomonadati; phylum Bacteroidota; class Flavobacteriia; order Flavobacteriales; family Weeksellaceae; genus Chryseobacterium; species Chryseobacterium sp. CP-77. Next base: position 1,055,490 of record NZ_CP143637.1, on the reverse strand, counting down.
CACTAAGACTTTCTTCATCTATGCCGCTTTCATTGAAAAAATTGTTTTCCAGGGCTTCGTGAGCAATGCTGTATAGATTTTCTGATTTTTCTTTGAGTTGTTTGTATAATTGGTCTTTGGTCAGTTTTTGCAATTCTTTCATCGGTTTTTAAAAGTATATACATTATCTATTCGGTGGGGGAAACACCTGTTAATAGACTGATGCAATATAGTCAGATAAATTGTGTTACGCCAGAAAGAGATGTATTTTTTCAAATATTTTTCTTTTTGATGATTTCCTGAGCTGAAAAATTAGATTATTTCATACAAAAACCGAACTCATCAAGAAGTCCGGCTTTTGTATTATTTTGTATATCAGTCAATAAAAATTTTAGATATGATTTATTTTCTTTTGGTCTCCAATCACATTCAGGGTAACTCCCAAAAGAATTAAAGTAATCCCGATGAGTAAATTCAGAGTGAATTTTTCATGAAACATCAGGACACTGATCAATACAGCAACTACAGGTTCCAAAGCTCCCAAAATAGCAACAGGAGTGGATCCGATATATTTAATAGCATATACCAGACAAAGACTGGAGATCACCGTAGTCAGAAAGGCAAAAATAAGGAAGTTAATGAAGATCTCTGTTGAAGGAATAGCAAACGATGCGTGTGCTGTGACCGCTTTGGACATAAAGAACAAAGAGGTGAAAAGCATTGAATAAAATGTAAGCTTGAATCCGGAAACCTTGATATTCGACTTGTTGACGATAACCATATATAAAGCATAGAACAGTGAACTGAGCATGACAATTCCCAACCCTGCAAAGTTGATTTCCAGTCCTTTTCCTTTTAAACATAAAACAATAACTCCCGCGAAAGCAAGAAGTAAAGAAGCTCCGGATAATCTGGTAAGCTTCTCCTTATAAAAGAAAAGCATGATCAATGCGACAATAATCGGATAAATAAATAAAACGGTAGAGGCAATTCCGGGGGTCAGGAAATCATACCCTAAAAAGAGAAACTCTGAAGAAAGGGCATAACAGATTCCAAGGATGGCCAGGATTAAGACCTCTTTTTTATTGATTCTAAAACTCTCGCCTGAATACAGCAGATATCCTCCCACCATTAATGCTGAAAAGAAAAATCTGTAAAACAGCGTGATATCCATTGAAAAGTGCGCCTGTTTTACGGGCAGAATAAAAATCGGAATCAGACCATAGGAAACGGCCGACAAAATTCCCAGTGTGTAACCTCTAAGTTTCATGTGCATTATAGTTATTAAACAAAAAAACCACTGAATCAATCAGTGGCTTTCTTTATTTTTTTAAGATTAAATCGGTTTAAAACTTAATCCTTGTTCCTGCAGTAATTTTTCTTCCTGCTCTTTGTAGTAGCCACCTACTAATTTATCGTGAATAGCTTCAAACGCTGCCAGAGTTTCATTAATCTCTGCATCAGTATGAGAAGCGGTAGGAATCAGTCTTAAAAGAATCATTCCCTTTGGAATGACCGGATATACCACCACAGAGGTGAAGATACCATAATTTTCTCTTAAATCTTTTACCAATAGAGTAGCCTCTACCGGAGTTCCCTGCATCATTACAGGAGTTACACAAGTATTCGTGTCTCCAATGTTGAATCCTCTTTCTTTAAGTCCGTTCTGTAATTTGTAAACATTCTCCCAAAGTTTAGCTTTGATTTCCGGTCTTGATCTCAATAGCTCCAGTCTTTTTAATCCTCCGATTACCATTGGCATCGTAAGAGATTTTGCAAAGATTTGTGATCTCAGGTTGAATTTAAGATATCTGATGATTTCTTTGTCACCCGCAAGGAATGCTCCAAAACCTGCCATAGATTTAGCAAAAGTTGAGAAATAGACATCAATCTGATCATTGCAATCCTGCTCTTCACCCACACCGGCACCTGTTTTACCAAGAGTTCCGAAACCGTGGGCATCATCTACTAAAAGTCTGAACTGATATTTGGATTTAAGATCGCAGATCTCTTTGATTTTTCCCTGCTGTCCTCTCATCCCGAAAACTCCTTCTGTGATTACAAGAATACCACCTCCTGTTTCTTCAGCTACTTTAGTGGCTCTCTGAAGGTTTTTCTCCAGACTTGCCATATCATTATGCTTGTAGGTAAATCTTTTACCGGAATGAAGTCTTACTCCATCCACGATGCAGGCATGAGAATCCATATCATAAACAATCACATCATTTCTGCTTACCAAAGCATCAATGGTAGAAACCATTCCCTGGTAACCGAAATTCAATAAGTATGCTGATTCTTTTTTTACGAAGTCTGCCAGTTCTCTTTCCAGCTGAAGGTGCTGGTCTGTCTCTCCGGACATTGCTCTTGCACCCATTGGATAGAACATTCCATATTCTGCAGCCGCTTTCGCATCCGCTTCTATTACTTCAGGGTGATTACACAGCCCTAAATAGTCATTGGCACTCCAGAAAATTACTTCTCTCCCCTGAAATTGCATTCTCGGGCCGATAGGTCCCTCTAATCTCGGGAAAATAAAATAGCCTTCACCATAATCTGCAAATTGTCCAAGTGGTCCTGGATTTTCTTTTATTCTTTCAAAAATATCCAACATTGTATCGTAATTTTTAAGTAATAAAGCCTTTTTTGTCTGAATACGCAAAAGGCTTTATTTATTTGTATCGTGATTTTATTCGTTTTTATTTGATAAACTCGGTTTTGAAAACTTCGTCATAGTTGTGAACACAGTTGTTAACAAATCCCTGTTCAGCCATCCATTTGTCACTGTATACTTTGGTGATGTATCTGGAACCGTGGTCAGGATAAATCAAAACAACTACGTCATTTTCTGTAAGTTCATGAGATTGGGCATACTGCATTAATCCCTGGGTTACAGCTCCGGTAGTATAACCTCCCATGATGGCTTCTTTCAAAGCGATTTCGCGGGTTCTGTACGCGGACATTTCATCATTTACCCTTACAAACTCATCCACCTTGTCGAAAAGCAGGGCGGAAGGGATCAGGTTTTTACCCATTCCTTCAATTTGATAAGGATGTACATCTTCTTTGTGTATTTCTCCTGTTTCGTGGTAGCTTTTAAGGATAGAACCGTCTGCATCTACACCAATTATCTTGATATCAGGATTTTTTTCCTTCAAAAATTTGGCAGAACCAGACAGTGTACCCCCCGTTCCGGTGCAGGCAAAAAGGTGAGTGATCTTACCTTGTGTCTGTTCCCAGATCTCTGGACCTGTTGTCTGATAGTGTGCATCAATATTCAACTCATTAAAATATTGATTGATGTAAATAGAATTAGGAGTTTCCTGAGCGATTCTTTTAGCTACTTCATAATATGACCTTGGATCATCTGCCGGTACATTGGCCGGGCATATATACACCGTAGCTCCCAATGCTTTCAGATAAGCAATTTTTTCAGGTTTTGTTTTATCACTTACTGCAAGAATACATTTATATCCCTTAATGATACACACCATCGCAATAGAAAATCCGGTATTACCGGAAGTAGTTTCTACAACTACAGAATCTTCCTTTAAAAGGCCTTTTTTCTCTGCGTTTTCTATAATATGAAGTGCGATTCGGTCTTTGGTGGAATGTCCAGGATTATATGATTCTAACTTGGCATAAACGGTTGCTGGAATATCTTTTGTCACAGTATTTAGCTTCACCATCGGAGTGTGTCCTATCAGGCCAAGAATATTATCGTAAACATTACTCATTATTTGTTATTTTCAATAAAAATCTGACTGCAAAAATACAAAAAAATAAATAATTACTAAACTTTTGTTTGATTTCTGGGGCATAGTTTGTAAAAAAATATTTTCGTATTTTCAGTTTTGACACGAGTATAATCGCAAATACTACGCCAAAATTTTTAAATTTTGTTAAAACCCGCATAAAATAAGATAAAAGCCTTATTTTCGCATAATTGATTTAATACTATGAAAAATTGGACTTTTAGGCAATGGAACACCGTTTCAGGATGGGTGATTTTCGTTATTGCTTTCTTCACGTACTTGTCCACCATAGAACCCAATTTCAGTTTCTGGGATTGTGGCGAGTACATTTCTTCTGCAGTAAAACTTGAAGTAACGCACGCTCCCGGAGCTGCTTTATTCCAGATAGTGGGTGCCGTGGCAGCCATTTTTGCATTAGGGAAAGGCGAAAACTATTCTATCGTGATCAACGCGATGTCTGCATTGTTCAGTGCGCTGACTATTTTATTTTTGTTTTGGACGATCACTCATTTTGTGAGAAGACTTTTAAACAAAGATTTTGAAGAAATTACAAAACATCAGGAAATCTCTATTTTATTTGCAGGAGCAGTGGGAGCACTTTGCTTTACGTTCTCAGATACGTTCTGGTTCTCAGCAGTAGAGGGAGAGGTTTACTCTATGGCTTCTATGTTTATTGCGCTTTTGGTCTGGTTGATCACCAAATGGGAGAATGAGTATCAGGCGGGAGACAGTGAAAGATGGATTATTCTTATTTTCTTCATTTTAGGACTTTCTGTGGGAGTACACATGATGTGTATGCTGGCAATTCCTGCAGTATGTCTGGTATATTATGCAAGAAATTACAAGTTTACCTGGAAAAACTTTATCTGGGCAAACCTTATTACACTGGGAATTTTGATTATCGTTTTCAAAATTATTTTCCCTTTAATTATGACGATGTTCGGAAGACTTGAGATTTTCTTTGTAAATGGTCTTGGACTTCCTTTCCACTCAGGAACCATTGCAGCGTTTATTTTAATGGTAGCGATCTGCTACTTCTTAATTAAATATGCAAGAAAGGCAAAAAGAAACATTTATCAGACGGCTGCATTATCTGTAGTTTTCATGATGATCGGATTCTCCTGCTGGATGGTTATTCCTATCAGAGCGAATGCTAATCCGCCGATGAACCTTAATGATCCGGATACAGCAATTGGTATGCTGGATTATTATAACAGAGAGCAGTATGGTGACTGGCCAACTATTTACGGACAAAACTATACGGCTTTCCTTGATGCTAACGGAATTGAGAAAAACGAAGACGGAAGCTTTAAGACACAGAAAACCGGAGAAATTTACGAAAAAGATGAAAAAACGGGAACCTACAGAAAAACCGGAGATCGTTTCAATTATGTATTCAACAAGTCTCAGGTGAGCTTAATGCCAAGAATGTTTAATGAGGATAAGGATGTAATGGCGAACTATATTTCTATGTATGGTGCTCCTGATTTTACATTCAACTATGCGAATGAAGATGTGGCAGACAATCCGCAGGCAAAGCAGATCTTTGATGAACTGAGAGCTAAATATGAAGACAAATCCATTACTGCTTCAGATTATCTGAAAGTAAAACCTTATAATCTGATCAATGTTCAGAAGCCATCATTCCTTCAGAATATGGATTACTTTATTACTTTCCAGAACGGATATTACTTTGTAAGATACCTGATGTGGAACTTCGTAGGAAGACAAAATGATCTTGAAGGAAACATGGAAAGCACAAAAGGAAACTGGATTTCCGGAATTCCTTTCATTGATAATGCTACGGTAGGAAATCAGGATAAAATGCCTGCTAAATTTAAGAATGAAAGTACGGTAAAATTCTTTTTCCTTCCATTAATTTTAGGTTTGATCGGATTCTTCTTCCAATTGAACAGAGACTTCGGAAGATTCTATGCACTGTTATCTTTATTTATTTTAACAAGTGTAGGGATTATCTTCTACACTGGGGTAAAACCATTTGAACCAAGAGAAAGAGATTATGCAATGGTAGGTTCATTCTATGCATTTGCCATCTGGATTGGTTTGGGTGCCGGAGCCATTCTTTGGTTCTTACAATCTAAAATAAAATCAAACGGGGCTAATGTTGCTCTGGGAGTGGTTTTATTAGGAGTACCATTCATGATGGGCTTCCAGAACTATAATGTTCATGACAGAAGCAACAGATATACTGCATACGACTATGCGTATTCAGTGTTAAAATCATTGCCGAAAAACGATATCCTTTTCGTTTACGGAGATAACGATACTTACCCGGTTTGGGCTATTCAGGAGACGGAACAGTTCAGGGATGATGTGAAGGTGGTTAACTTTACCCTTGCTTCAACTCCATGGAATCTGGATCAGATCAAAAGAAGAACATACAATGCGATGGGAATCCCTAGCCAATTGACGCATGATGATTACAGAGATGGTGTAAACGACCAGATCTATATGATGAAGAAGGAAGATTGGGAAGGTGTTTTCTCTATGTTGAAAGAACAGGGAGCTCCGGAAACAGAATTCCAGTCGTTCAGAAAATATCTTACTCAGGATTCTTTAACCTTGAAACAGGCAATTGAATTTATTAAATTCAAATCTCCTGAAAAAGACGAATTGTTGAAAATGTATTTCGGGGAAGAGAAATTTGAAAAATACAATATCCTTCCGGTAAACAAATTCATCCTTCCTGTTAACAAAGAAAATGCTTTAAAAGCAGGCATCATCAACAAAGAAGATCTTCCGAATGTTGCTAATCAGATCATGATTACTTACAAAGGAAATACATTGTATAAAAACAACCTGATCCTGATGGATCTTTTAGCGAACTTCGACTGGAAGCGTCCGATCAACTTCTCATCAGGAGGTATTTATGACAGTGAGAATATTTTCTATCTGAACGATTACCTTCAGTTTGACGGATTCAGTTACAGATTGATTCCTATCCAGACGCCTCCGAGCGCTGATGGAGATATGGGACGAGTAGATGCCAATTCTCTTTATAATGTAGTGAAAAACTTCAGATGGGGGAACTTTAAGAATTTAAATGCTCACTTTGATGAAACAGCTACTTCCAATATCATCAGCTACAGAATGTCAGCAAGCAGAGCGGCAGCAGCTTTAGCATTAAGCGGACAGAAAGCAAAAGCATTGGAAATTCTGGATCTTGCAGCCAAAGAAATTCCGGCAGAGAAATATAATGATCCCCGTTCATTAAGTTCAATTGTTTCAGGATACATTATTGCAGGACAGGAGCAGAAAGGTCTTCAGATTGCTGAAGTGCTTAAAAAAGGAATCTTTGAAGAGTATGATTATTATTTAAGTCTTTCCAAAGCAGATCAAAGCTATCTGAGAAGACAGATGAGAACAAAACCAATGGAATATTCTCTTGTGGTTTCTGCAGTAACAGATGCTTATACAAAGATCGGACAGAAAGAAAAAGCATATGCTTATCTGGTAAAATCCATAGAGCCGATTGACAAGAAGTTCAATGTATTTATCAAAGATCTTCAGGAAATGGGCAGAGATAAGGCGATGAAAGAGTCTGAAAATGTACAGGAAATTACACCTTTCTATCAGTACTTATTTGATGTGATGGAGCCTTATGATTCTACCTATTCAAAAGAAAAGGAAAATCAGATTACGACTGCAATTATCAAAGCAACAAAATAAAATACTTAAAACGGAACTTCGGTTCCGTTTTTTTTTATTATTGGGAATCCTGAATTTTAAGATTATATTTGTGAAAGTAAAAATACATAATGTCCGAAACACAAAATAGCAAATTCCCAATGTATGCCGTCATTGCTACGGTTCTTTTTAAACTTCTTTTTTTATTAACGCACTATATTCAGGAAGATGCGTTTATCACCTGGAGAGTTGCCCAGAATCTATTGGATTATGGAGTAATCGGCTTCAATGGAGATACTAAAATTTCTGCATCTACAACACATCTGTATGTTTTTGTATCCTATATTTTCAATCTTGTTTTTGGGAAAGAAAATTTTATTGAGCCTCTTTTGATTTTTAATTCCATACTGTTTACCATAGGAACTTTATGGCTGTCTAATCTGGTTTTAAAAAATCCATGGCATAAAGCAATCTTTATATTTCTGATCGGTATTTTACCGCCTGCCATTAAAATTTCAATCCTTGGTATGGAATATGGAATTCTGTTTTTTCTGGAGATGGCATTGCTGTACTACGGATTTAACAAAGGGAAAAAATGGGTTGTGACACTCTTTCCCGTTTTAATCATGTTTACCAGAATTGATACCGTCATATTCCTTGGAATTGTATTTCTTGTGGACCTGTTCTGGAACAGAAAAATACGATGGAATTATATTTTTGGAGGAGCTTTTGGAGTTTTATCAACAGTTGCTTTCAACTGGTTTTACTTTGGCGAACTGGTGAACAATACCATTACCGCAAAAAAATTACTTTACAGTGAAAATTTTACGATCCAGCAGCATATCGGGTATTTCTTTAAAAGCTTTGGGAATTTCTGGGGAATGCTGAAAGTTCCGGGAGATTTCAATCCTATGACAATTGTAGTATTGATTTTTGAATTGCTTTGTTTTATTTATCTGATCAGACAAAGGGAAAAAAGAAACTACTTTTTGTGGATGATTTTCCTTTTCGGATGGGCAAAACAAATCATATTCATTTCTCAAAAAAGTTTATTCGACTGGTATTACTGGGTGCCGCAGCTTTTACTTTTTGTTCCTGTTCTTATTTTCGTACTGGAACAGAAAGAGAAGAAAAACCTATGGCTTTCATTATTAATTGTATTCTACATTTTCCCGATGTTTGTTTTCCAGACTGTTCACTGTATTGCAACAGGAAACGGAGAGTGGAACTACCGCAGAACGATTGGTACCTTTTTAAATCAATATGAAAAAGATAAAAACCAATGGATTTTATTGGAGCCGGCAGGTTATGTTCCTTATTTCTCAGGATTAAAAACGATTGATGAGGTTGGATTGGTTGATAAACAGATTCAGGAGGAAATTAAAAAAGATAAAACGAATTACTGGATCAACACGGTAAAAAACAGAAAACCGAAATATCTTCTTTCTTATCAGAATTTATATGAAGAAAAGAATGCCAATTCAGAATACTATAAAACCCATTATAAACTTTTGAAGGAATTCCGTGTGAAAGATCATCTGAATAGTGATCATAAGATTCTGGAAAAAATTTACCATCTGAAACCTTCCGGAACAGACTATAATTTGTACATTAGAATTGATTAAAAGATTAAAATATTTAAAAACTGAAAGTATTCAGAAAAAAAGTTTTATAATAACTCTTTCACTCTAATACTCTCAAACCCTCAAACCCTCAAACTCAAAACAAACCTAATACCTGAAAAAAATGAAATACTGTGCTTTTCTCCGTGGCGTCAACGTAAAAGGAACCAATATGAAAATGGCGGAAGTCTGCCAGGTTTTTAAAGATACGGGGATGAAAGACGTAAGTTCAATATTGGCGTCCGGAAATATTGTGTTTTCTTCAGATAAAAATGTTGAGGAGTTAAAAACCATTCTTGAAAAAGCGATGTCAGACCATTTTTCTTACGAAGCTTTTTTGTTTGTGAAAACCCAGGAAGAGATAGAAGTGTTCTGGAACAGTATTCCTTTTGAAAAGAATGAGAGTCTCCATATTTATAGTTTTGTCGGTATTCCGGGCGTGGAAAAAGTTTTGATGGAGGAGTTTCAAAAAGCCGCTCAGGCAGAAAATGAAAAAGCAGAAATTATCAATGGTATATTTTACTGGCAGATTCCTAAGGGAAATACTTTAGATTCTACTTTCGGAAAAGTGCTGGGCAAAAAAAGCCTTAAAGATCAGTTTACCAGCAGGAATGTGAATACGTTTGAGAAGATTCTGAAAAAGATGAATTAAAATACACGAATTATCCTTCGGATATAGCTTATCCAGTGATATTATAACATTTATTGGAAATTCAATAGGGAAGAGGCTGTCTCAAAAGGTAAATTAACGCTCTGAGAATTTCCTAAATGACAAAAGTTGTCAGGCAGGAGTCCGAGAGAGGGGGTACTTTTGAGACAGCCTCTTTATCCATAATAGTAGCAGCCATTGGCTTCAGCCAAAACCTATTTTATAAGTTATTGTAGAGTTTCCCACAGATTTCTCAGATCTACACAGATTCTACCTTTGGAAAGTACTGGGCAAAAAAACTCTTAAAGATCAGTTTACCAGCAGGAAGGTGAACAGGCATGAGAAAATTTTAAAAAATTCTAAATAATTATTGCAATGCTTCGACAGGCTCAGCATGACACCGCTAAAAAATAACGTTAATATAATGTGGCTCGACGTAGGTGTTTGTACATTGATGGTTTATACTTTGTATTATAGTTTTCACATTAATAAAACAGCTAGTATTAGAGCTGTCATGCTGAGCTTGTCGAAGCATCCATCAATTATCACTTATCACTTATCAAGTACCGATTAACAGCTAGTATTAGAACTGTCATGCTGAGCCTGTCGAAGCATCTATCACTTATCACTTATCCAGTGCCGATTAACAGCTAGTATTAGAGCTGTCATGCTGAGCCTGTCGAAGCATCTATCAATAAATAATAAGAAATCCAAAAGCCAAAAACTATTGCAGCCATAGCCTGTTAAAGCAATCAAATAATTTCCATTTGTGAAACTTTCTCAGTATTTTTACTGAACTTTTTAATTACAACAAAAATGATTCAGTATTTAGATAATATTTCGCACAAAGATTCAAAAAACTTTTTCCTTATTGCCGGACCTTGTATTATTGAAGGGGAAGATATGGCATTAAGAATTGCTGAAAAAGTAATCAGTATTACCGATAGATACAATATTCCTTATATTTTCAAAGGAAGTTTCAAAAAAGCAAACAGAAGCCGTGTAGATTCTTTCACAACCATTGGTGAAGAGAAATCTCTGGAAATTCTTAAAAAAGTAGGAGAGACGTTCAATATTCCTACCACAACAGATATTCATGAGAACGAACATGCAGCATTAGCAGCACAGTATGTGGATGTTTTACAGATTCCGGCATTCCTGGTGCGCCAGACCGATTTATTGGTGGCGGCAGCACAAACAGGAAAATGTGTGACTTTGAAAAAAGGGCAGTTCCTTTCTCCGGAAGCGATGAAGTTTGCCGTTCAGAAAATTACAGATTCCAATAACGAGAAAGTAGCCATCATTGAAAGAGGAAATTCTTTCGGATATACAGATCTGATCGTAGATTACAGAGGAATTCCTACGATGAGAGAATACGCTCCAGTGATTTTGGATGTTACACACTCTCTGCAGCAGCCTAACCAAAGTTCAGGCGTTACAGGAGGAAGACCAGATCTTATTGAAACCGTTGCCAAAGCAGGAATTGCAGTGGGAGCAGACGGAATTTTCATCGAAACGCATCCTACACCGGAAACGGCATTATCTGATGGTGCCAACATGTTAAGATTAGATTTATTAGAAGATTTGTTACAAAAATTGACAAGAATTAGAGAATCGATTTTGTAATTGTTAAAAAAACATTAATTTTAGAAATTCTAAAACATTTCTTTTGAAAAAACTAGTTTTACCGCTAAGCCTTATGGTCCCTGTACTGTTTTTCTCCCAACAAAGGAAAAAAGATACAGCGACCACTAAAGTAACCGATATAGAGGAAGTTGTCTTCCAGAAAAAAGCAACAGGAAGAACCAATGACCTTACCAATGTAAGGATTTCAGCGAAAGAAGCGAAATCAGTAGCTTCAATTAATGGTGGGATTGAAGGATTGCTTAAAACACTTCCTTCCGTAAACTCCAATACCGAGCTGTCTTCACAATATATGGTTCGTGGTGGAAACTATGATGAAAACCTGATTTACATTAATGATATTGAGATCTACAGACCTTTCCTGATCAGAAACTCTCAACAGGAAGGGATGAGTATTATCAACCCGGATATGGTTTCTGCAGTGAATTTCTCTGCGGGAGGATTTGAAGCTAAGTATGGCGATAAAATGTCTTCTGCTTTGAATATCTATTACCGTGAGCCTGAAAAATTTGAAGTTTCAGGAGAGGCAAGCTTAATCGGAGGCAGGCTTACAACAGGTCTGGCTTCAAAAAATAAAAAATTTACTGCTTTATTTTCTGGCAGATACAGAAATACCAACCTTGTTCTTAATACCTTAAAAGAAGATACAGACTTTAATCCAACCTATTGGGATTTCCAGTCTTATCTCAATTATCATGTCAGTGACAAATTCTCCATGTCATTCATCGGATATTATTCCAAGAATGATTATGAGATGATCCCCAGAGCAAAAAGTGTTACTTTCGGAAGTCTTCAGCAGCCTATTACCGTAAATATCGGCTATGGAGGTCAGGAAAATGACCAATATAAAAATATGATGGGAACATTCTCCATGAACTATAAGCCGGCGGACAAGTGGAAGCTTACCCTGGATGCCTTTGCTTATCAGAACAGAGAAAGAGAATATTACACGATACAGTCAGCATACGAGCTGCAAACTTTTGATCCTGTGACGCAGCAGCCTGTAACGTCTTTTGATGTGGGAGGACAAATAGAACATGCCAGAAACGACTTGTTTGTAAGAACCTACGGAACACAATTCAGAGCTAAATTTTCACCCAATGTCAATACAGATTTTGAAGTAGGTTTCAAATATGAAAAAGAAAACCTGAAAGATCTTACCAATGAATGGAAATTGGTAGACTCTGCAGGATACAGCCTTCCAAGACCGGAAGTTATTGATCCGAGAACAGGAACCACAGGAGATCTTAAGCTTGCTTATTATATTGCCGGGCAAAATAATATTGAGCCTACAAGACTTTCAGCATATGCACAGTATTCACAGAAGTTCTACTGGGGAGCCAGTAAAGTGTTTGTGAATGCAGGAGTACGTGTTGCCAACTGGAGTTTCAATAAAGAAACGATATTCTCACCAAGAGCCCAGTTTGCGATCAAACCGGATTGGGACAGCGATATGTTGTTCAAAATTTCAGGGGGAATCTACTATCAGGCTCCTTTCTATAAAGAAATTAAAGATTTGGATGGTAATTTTAACTCTAATATAAAATCGCAGCGTTCTATCCAGGTTATTCTGGCCAATGATTATGAGTTCCAGATGTATGACAGACCATTCAAACTGACAACAGAACTTTATTACAAAAAAATGGATAACCTGATCCCATATTATATGGATAATGTAAGAATTCGTTATTCCGGGCAGAATAATTCAAAAGGATATGCGTATGGTATTGATACCAGGTTATTCGGAGAATTTGTTCCGGGTGTAGATTCCTGGTTGTCTGCAAGTTATGCCAGAGTGTATGAAAATATTGATGGAAGAGGAGATATTCCCAGACCTACAGATCAGAGGTTGAGGTTTGCGATGTTCTATCAGGACTATATGCCAAGCTTTCCGAGTATGCGTGTGAACCTTACCCTGGTGTACGCTATGGGATTACCGACAGGAGCTCCTGTAATGTTTAACAGTAACGGACAGCCGGATTTTGGCTCAGCTTATAATTATCAGCAGACCCTTCCTTCCTATAAAAGGGTAGACTTAGGGTTGACAAAGGTATTCATTGATCCAAAAGAAAAAAATAAGAGATCCGGTTTCTGGGGTAATTTTGAAGAGCTGACATTAGGCGTTCAGGTGTTCAATGCATTTAATATTAACAATACTGTTGCGAACCAATGGATCACAGATTATAACAGCAATTATATGTATCCTGTTCCGGTACGTCTTACAGGACGTTTCTTTAATGTAAAACTGGAATTCAAACTGTAAAATAATAGCTTTCAAATTTTTTTGGAAGCTTTTTTATTTACCCGAATTTTATAACAACATTACCAAATTTTATAACAACGGTATCACAGATATTTTTAACTTTGTCCTACCAATGAAAAAGATTCTTGCCATATTGTTTTCTATTTTCTACTTCGGATTCTCTTCCGGAGCGGCATTTAGCATTCATTATTGCATGAAAGAATTTGTTTCCGTAAGCCAGAAAGTAGATGACATCTGTGGAAAATGCGGCGTTAAAGATAAAAAGGGATGCTGCAAAACGGAGATCAAAATTGTAAAAGTAGACGATTCACAGAAATCAGATTATCTGAATGTGGATTTCTTAAGTGCAGTTTCAGAAATTCCGGTGAAACATCAGTTTCCAGTTGTTGACAAGTCTTTTTCAGCTACGAAATTTACACAGATCCAGATTAATGCGCCGCCTGAATACAGGCTGGTCCCTATCTACATTAATCATTGTAATTTTAGAATTTAGAATCCGTCAGTCGTTTCCGGTATAATGAATCATATACCGTTACAGACGACATGTTCTAACGCACTACCGATGCGTTATCCCTTATTCTTTATTAAAAAATTAATTCTAAAATTTAAAACAATGAAAAAATATATCATCACAGCAGCCTTATCTTTATTCTCAATCGTATCATTATCAGCACAATCTAAAAAGGATGCTCAGGTTACTAAGCTGTATCAGAACTATATCGCTATTAAATCAGCTTTAGCTTCAGATGATGCTGACACAACTTCAAAAGCAGCAACAGAATTCATTAAAACAGCTTCAGCCATCGACTATAAAGTTGTTTCTGAAGGAAACCTTAATATTCTCAGAAAAGATGCCTCTGCCATTTCTGAAGCAAGAACAGTTGCCGCACAAAGAGAAACGTTTTTCAATCTTTCCGACAATATGATTGCTTTGACCAAAGAGTTCAAACTTTCTGAAAAACCAATCTACGTTCAATATTGCCCAATGGCAGACGGAAGCTGGCTAAGCGATGAAAAACAGATCGCTAACCCATACTATGGGAAGTCTATGCTTTCTTGCGGAAGTGTAAAGTCAGAAATTAATTAATTGCTGTATTATTATTAAAAACAATGAGTTGCATGGCTTAAATTAGAATTAACTTTAATTCATGCAGCTTGTAAAAAGTTCGAAATATTATGAAAAAACTTATAATGTTTCTGATGCTTTTATTCTCTGTTTTTACTTTCGCACAAACTACAAAAACGTATTATACCTGTCCGATGCACCCTGAGGTGGTGTCATCAAAGCCTGGAGACTGCCCGAAATGCGGAATGACTCTCGTGAAAAAAACAGTGGTTATAAAACCCAAAGTAGCAGCAAAACCGGAAGTAAAACCTACCCCTAAAACAGAGACTAAAGCAAAACCTGCAGAAACAAAAATAAATAAGAGAAAGGTTGAGAAAAAAGCGGAGGCTAAAAAGATTAATGATGCTAAATCTGAAACAAAGACTGTATTGCCGGCTAAAACTCAGGATTTAAATCAATCGGAATCTAAAGCTCAGAAACAGGCTACGTATACCTGCCCGATCCATCCTGAAATAGTTTCAGACAAACCGGGAAAATGTCCGAAATGCGGCATGGAACTGGTAGAAAAAGAAGATCATTCCCATGCACAGACTGAAAATCCTAAAGAAGAAAAATCTGTTTTAAAACGTAATTCAGAAAATGGAAAGATTACTTTTGGAGGAAAAACAGTTCGTTACGATCTCTATGTAAAAGATACGATTGTCAATTTTACAGGAAAAAACAGAAGAGCCATTGCAATCAATGGTAAACTTCAGGCTCCAACCTTGTATTTTACTGAAGGAGATACTGCAGAGATCTACCTGCACAATATGCTTAAGGAAAATACAGGGCTGCACTGGCACGGCGTGATTCTTCCCAATGAACATGACGGTGTTCCATACCTTACCACAAAACCTGTAAAACCCGGGGAAACTCATTTATACAAATTCAGAATTTCTCAGAACGGAACCTATTGGTATCATTCGCACGAAGCCCTTCAGGAACAGATTGGGATGAACGGCATTCTGGTTTTCAAAAAAAGAGAGGGTGAGCCGAAAACAACATACAATGCTGAAATTCCGGTATTACTTGGAGATTGGAGTGATGATGATCCGATGCAGATTGCAAGAAGGCTTCATATGGCCAATACAGACTGGTATGCGGTAAAGAAAAATGCCGTACAGAGTTACTGGGAAGCCATCAAATCCGGAAATTTAGGGACAAAAGCCCTGAATGAATGGAAAAGAATGGAAGCCATGGATGTAAGTGATGTTTATTACGATAAATTCTTAATCAATGGCGCACCAAGTTCAGATTATTCTAATGTAAAAGCTGGTGATAAAGTAAGACTGAGAGTTGCCAATGGAGGTTCATCTACCTATTTCTGGCTGAACTATGGTGGAGGAAAGATAAAAGTAGTGGGAAATGACGGAAATGATGTGATGCCTGTAGAAGTTGACCGCCTGATTGTAGGAGTTTCTGAAACTTATGATATTGAAGTGACCATTCCTGAAAACAAAAGCTTTGAATTCAGAGCGACTTCTGAAGACAGAATAGGGCACGCATCTCTCTGGCTAGGTTCAGGAGAAAAGGTTGAAGCGCCCAACCTTCCAAGGCTGATGCTTTTTGAAGGCATGAAAATGATGAACGGTATGATGGAGATGAGCGGAAATATGAAACCGATGAATATGACGATGGGAAATCAGATGATGGATATGAACGAAGTGATGTACCCTGAATTATCCGAAAGCCAGAGAAAGACTACAGCGAAGCACATCAATGAAATGATGGGTGTGAAGACGAAGGAAGATCAGAAAGAGGATCATTCTCAACATGCCGGAATGGATATGAAGGAAGAGAAAACAATCAAAAGACTGTCTTACAATATTTTGAAATCTCCTGAGAAAACCATTCTTCCCACAGACAGTATTCGTGAAATGAAATTTACACTGGAAGGGAATATGAACCATTATCTGTGGACACTGGATAACAAAACGGTTACAGAAACAGATAAAATTCTGATCAAAAAAGGAGAGGTTCTGAGAATCAAGATGTATAATAATTCTATGATGCGTCACCCGATGCACCTTCACGGTCATGATTTCAGATTGATCAATTCAAAAGGAGAATATTCTCCATTGAAAAATGTTGTGGATATCATGCCAATGGAAACCGTAACGATAGAATTTGCTGCGAATCAGGATGGAGACTGGTTTTTCCACTGTCATATTCTATATCATATGATGGCAGGAATGGGAAGAATCTTCAGTTATGAAAACTCAAAGCCCAATCCGCAGCTTCCCAACAGGAAATTAGCCTGGAAAAATTTCATACAGGATAATAAAATGACAAGCTCTATGGCGATGCTGGATGTAGCAAGCAATAGAATCCATGCAGAAACGATGACGATGTTCGGGCCTAGATGGGCTAACCTGAATGAGTTTCATTCCAACTGGAACTTTGATCATTTCGAAGGAAGTGCGAAAGTGGGACGTTTTTTAGGTAAATTCCAGTGGGCGCTTCCTTATGCCGGAATCAGAGTTCAAAAGAATCATGAGATCATGGAAAGACAGATGGCAGAAGATATGGGAACGGATTTTCATGGTAAAAAGACCTGGTTCGGACAGCAGAAAGCCTCCAAAAATAAGTTTACATTCATGGTGGGTATGCAGTATGTGCTGCCAATGCTGATTACTGCTGATGCTAGTGTAGATCAGAACGGAAAAGTACTACTGGAATTGAGCCGCGAAGATATCCCACTTTCAAGAAGGCTGAGAGGAAATTTTTCTGTCAACTCAGACGGCGAGTTTTCAACCGGATTGAGATATATCGTTCAAAAATGGCTGTCTCTTTCAGGAAATTATGATAACGAACTGGGCTGGGGCGCAGGTGTCACTTTAACATATTAATTTTTTTAACCCTATTATTTAAGAAACAATGAAAAATATAATAACCGTATTGTTTGTGGGAGCTACATTATATTCTTGTAATAAACCCGATCATAAAATACCTGAAAGCAAAGCCGCTGAACCGGAGATTAAAACAATAGAAAGAACTGATGCTGGCGAAACTTCAAGTCAGGAGCTAAAAGAAAATCTGGAAAATAAAAAAGAAGCAGAGGAGCTTTCACCTTTTCCGATTCAGCAAGTTATCAAAGGTTACCTTCCCCTTAAAAATGCCCTGGCTCAGGATGATTCTAAAAAAGCTTCCGATGCGGCTAAAAACCTGTTTTCCATCTTAAAGAAAATAGACATCAGTACAACCGATGCAAAAAACAATTCTGAGTTGCGTGATATTATAGAAAGTGCAGCAGAGAACGCAGAACATATAGGCGAAAAACCTGATGATATAGCTCATCAGAGAGAACATCTGCTTTCCCTGAGTAATGATATCACCGATTTAATAAAAGAACAGGGAACAGGCGGTTTAAAATTATACCAGGATTTCTGTCCAATGTACAATAACGGAAAAGGTGGAACCTGGATCAGCGAATCAGAGGAGATTGTCAATCCATATGAGGGACAGAAAATGATTAACTGTGGCTCTGTAAAAAAAGTATTTTAAAATGTAAAAAGAAATGAACCGACACATTAAAAGCATATTTTTAGGGTTTGTTCTCATTTTTTTACTTATTCAGATCATTCAGCCTGCCCGTAATATTGATTACGGGCAGGTTCCTTCAACAGATATTTCAAAGGTTTATAAAGTTCCTGATAATGTACAGTTTGTTTTGAGGCAATCTTGTTATGACTGTCACAGCAATTCTACGCATTATCCGTTCTATTCTTATATACAGCCTTTAGGATATTATATTGAAAAGCATATAAAAAACGGAAAAGAAGAATTGAATTTTAATGAGTGGGGGAGCTACAGCCAACGTAAGCAGGCCAATAAATTAGAATCTGTTGCTAATCAGGTACAGCAGAAAAAAATGCCGCTTACGTCTTATACTTATCTACATCCGAAAGCTGTGCTTTCTGAAAGTCAGATAAAAGAAATGATTCGCTGGATAGAGCTGATGAAGGCTGAACATAATAAAGCCAATAAGAATTAAAAAAAATAAAAGCCATTCTGAATCGAATGGCTTTGTTTATGGATACAGAAACTTTATTCAGAAGCTCCTGCAGTTCAAATAGATGTTAGTTATTGGCAAACTGTATGTAAACGCAAAGAATAGATAATTGGTATGCTTAATTTTAGAGGGCAAAGAGTTGCGACTTTGTCGCTGATGAAGCTTTAAATAATACATTCGCTTAGAAAGAATCAATGAAATTGATTCCGGCTTTGCCCCCTTAAAATTTTGCTATTCAAAGTGAAGCCTTTGCGTTTAAATCTCTTCTGCAATGGGTCCTTATATCTTCTTAGCTATCACTTTTACATTTATCTATAAGTAATAATCAATAATTACTTTACAGGCTTTGGAAACCTCTTTGTCAAAATAAATTTTGCCATCTCCCAAATCACAATTTTGATATTGACATTTAGCTACAAACTCCTTTGCTAAAGTTACTTTCCTTAGGAAACTTACTGGATTCACCAATCTATTATTCTTTTTAGTAAGTCTTTTAAGAGTAATAAATTGAGCTAATTGCTTTTTAACTAGCTTTTCAATTTTTTCTTTTTCTTTTACATTCATAATAGTAATTTTATTATTAATATTCAAATGTAATGTGTTGGTTTTATGTAATTGATGAGTATAATTTTTTATAAGAAAAATGTTAATAATTTAGCTAAAAACAAAAACCACCTCATTTTCACGAGATGGCTTTATGTAATATATAAGATGCTTTTATTTAGAAGCTCCGACGGCTTTTTCAGTCTTTGCTGGCGTATAAGTAACTTTTGAAATATCAACCGTCATTTCCTTCAGACGCTTTGCCACATTTTCAGGCATTTCTTTCTGATATCTTCCTCCGATTACTTCTGCAAGGAATTTTTCGGTTTCAGCATACATCGCCATGCTGTTTACAGGTTTACGGAATCCGTGGCCTTCATCATCAGCAAGAATGTAGTTTACCTTTTTACCTTTATCACGAAGAGCGATGACAATCTGATCTGCTTCAGCCTGCTTTACTCTTGGATCATTAGCTCCCTGAACAATCAATAATGGTTTATTGATTTTATCTACACTGAATAGTGGGCTTGCATCATGCATGCGCTTTTTTCCTTCCTCCGTTTTTGGATCACCTACCATCCCATAAAGGAATGCACGGGCAGATTCCCAGTAAGCAGGAACAGAATCCAGCAAGGTAAATAGGTTACTTGGTCCTACGATATCTACTCCCGCAGCATATACATCCGGAGTGAAAGCCAGCCCGGCCAGCGTTGCATAGCCTCCATAGCTCCCTCCCATGATCACCACTTTGTTTTTATCTGCAATTCCCTGATCGATCAGATATTTTACGCCCCAGGTAATGTCATCCTGCATCAGTTTTCCCCACTGAAGATCTCCGCCATTCTGGAACTTTTTACCATAACCGCCACTTGCTCTGAAGTTAGGCTGAAGTACAGCATATCCTCTGTTGGCTAAAAACTGTACGGTTGAGTTATATCCCCAATAATCTCTCGGACCTTTCGGGCCTCCGTGTACTAAAACCACAACAGGAACATTCTTTCCAGAAGAACCTACAGGTAGAGTCAGGTAAGCCGGAATTTCAAGTCCGTCACTGCTTTTATAGCTGATAGGAGTCATGGCAGCCAGGTATTTTTCAACTTTTTTCAGTTCTGTTCTTGGGGTATACTGGAATATCAGCTGTTTTGTTTTTGCATCGAAGAAATAGGCTTCTGAAGCATATTTATCTCCTCCTACAGAAACCAGGAACTTAGAATAATCATTGGTAGAACTTGCAAAACCAACCTCTCTTCCAGGGAATTTACTTTGCAGGAATTTGTAGTTAGCTTCCCAGGCTTTATCTTTCCAGTAATATTCTGTTTTATCTCCGGTATAAGAAGTGTAGATCATTTTTCTTGTATTTCTGTCCAGGAACAGTCCTCCGAAATCTACTTTATCTTTAGGATCACTTTCTATTTTTGTAATCTGTTTTGTTTTCGGATCCATCAGGAATAGTGCAGATTTATCAAGATCTCCTTTATTGGTTACCAGATAAAACTTAGAATTGTCTTCGTTCCAGTTTGATATATAAGCACTTTCTGTAACCAGTGTTTCGTAAATAGGAGTCAGTTTATCACCTTCTTTATAAAAAAACTGTGTTGTTCCTTTATCATCCGTTTTGGAAAGAACTCTCAATTTTTCATCCCAGTCAAATTCATAGCTGGTGATACGGTCTTTATTTTCGTAAATCTTTTTCAGTTCTCCTGTAGAAATTTTCACCGAATACAGATCATGCCATGCTTTATCGCGGTTATTCAGTCCAATCATCAGCAAATCGGGATCTTTTCTGCTTGCCATGTAGATGCTTGCTGTTACGTCTTTAAGCGGTGTAATATTCCTTGATTCCGGAACTCCTTTTGTTACTTTTGCCATAGGATCTACTGCAAAAATATTCATGTTTTCATCCCCGTTATTATCTTTTACATACAGAATATATTTTCCGTCTTCTGTCCAGAAATATCCATTCAACGGGCGTTTGCTGTTTGTTAAAGGACGTGCTTTTTCAAAAGGTTCATCAATTTTTTTTACCCAGATATTCATAATCCCTTCATATTCTTTTGTAAAGGAAATCCATTTCCCATCGGGACTCAGCTGTCCTCCGGCAATTTCCGGGTTACCAAAGAATAAAGCTCTGTCCAGTACCGGGACTTCCTGTGCTCGTGCTGTATGTACTCCTATGAGCAGGAGCAATACATAAAAGATTTTTTTCATGTTTTTAAGTTTTAGTTGTTATTAATAAATTGTTAATAATTTTTAATTTTTATTGATTCTTACAATAATGGCCTACATTTCCAGTTCTATAATTCTTTTTGCCATTTTCTGATTTATACTTTCCGGAATTAAACCCATCAGAAAATTCCGGAGTGAATTTCCATTTTCCCATTGAGAAACCTTTCCGATGGTACGGCTTGTACTGACGATATAATCTACCTTTTTCCTTCTGGTACTTTGAAACTTTTTGAAAATAGCATTGAAATCCTGATGATCTTCCAGCAATTTTCCAATGATGTAGGCATCTTCAATGGCCTGGCAGGCGCCTTGTCCCATATTGGGTGTTGTGGCATGGGCTGCATCACCAATCAGACAGAGGTTTTCAGAATACCACTGAGGAATAGGAGCGAGGTCGGAAATTGGGTTACAGATGATGTTCTCATGCCTGGTGGCTCCAATGATTTTTAACACCAACGGATCAAAATCATAGAAAATGTCTTCAATCTGCAAATATCTTCCGAAACTTTTCTCATTGATACAGGCATACCAGTAGACCTTTTTATCAGAAATTTTTACAAAACCGAAACGTTTTCCTTTTCCCCATAGCTCAACAGCTTCCTGATGATGTTTCTCCGGCAGATCAAAATCTACCAGGCCGCGCCAGCATTTCTGCCCTGAATCCCTTATTATGCCGGTTTTCATGATCTGATTTCTGACAGAAGACTTTATGCCATCAGCACCGAAAACAATCTGACTTTCAATCTCGGTTCCATTTTCAAAATTCAGAATATAGTTTTCTTCTTTCTTTATTTTTTGTAATGGATGGTTGAGCTGTATAGAATTTGGGTTTAAATTTTCTGCCAGAATTTTCTGAAGCTCTGCCCGGTGAATCGCAACGTTACAGGAATTGTACAGGGCTTCCAGTTTGTTAATCTCCGTTTTGGAAATAGTCTTTAAAGATTCATCAGTAATAACAATCCTGTGAATTTTATTACCTGCTTTTTCAATTTTTTCTTTTAAACCTAATTTATCGAATATCTGCATTGCATTGACGGCCATCATAATTCCTGCTCCTACAGGCTTTATTTCAGGCGCAGATTCATAGATCGTAAAATCATACTGATGCTGTTTCAGTACATTTCCGAGGGTAAGTCCTCCTATTCCGGCTCCGATAATTGAAATGGTGTTCATAAGTTAGAACCTGGATTTTAATTTATACACTTAAAATATAACTCTCCGACACTTTTTTGAAACCGTACTTACTGAAAAAGTTGTGAGCGCCATGATTATTGACTCCACTTTCCAGTAAAATAAAACTGATATTCCAGTTTTTAGATTCTTGAATAGCTTTCTCCAGCAGTTTGCTTCCAAGGGATTGCCCTCTCACAGATTGATCCAGGAGCATGTCCTCCAGAATGGCATATTTTTTAAATGGACTGTTGATGACGTTGAAAACCATCATACCGACAATTTCTCCGTTTTCATTTTCTGCAACCAGAATATTCAGTTTGGAACTGCCATCGGAATTAAAATCGGTGATCAGCTGTTCTGTCAGGATCAGTTCAAGATCAGGATTCCAGTGGTGAGAGTCTATCGCTCTGCCGGACATCATTTCGCCATGAGAAATATAAGCATCTGTTTTATGGGTAATAAAAAAGTCTACAAGTTCTTTCACGCGGCTTTTATCGGTAAGCCATTGGGTAGTATATTTCATGAGGTGTAATGGTTTCTATTTTAAATTTTTCAGCTCTTGCAGCAGCTTATTCTGCTTGTTGATAAATTGATTGAGACTATCTGTTTTCAGAGGATGGGCATTCTGGTATTTTTCAATTTCGGGAAGGGTTTTTCTGATTTTGAAGGCAGCGTATAAGCTATAAATACTTTGCTTGTTACGATTAATTTTATGCTTAAGATCTTTTATTTTTTGAACCTTTTGATAATACTTATCTGAACTTTCTTCGATGAGCTTAATCATTTCCTTTCGTAGAACCGAATCGTTAATAGATTTTGCTTCATTTTTTGCAATCAAATAATAATCTTCTGAATTAGAAATGAGGCTACTATATATACCTTGCATTTTATGAGCATCTTCTTGCATTAAAGATATTTTTTCATCTACTTTCTTAATTTCCTTATCATTTTTGATTTTTTCATCATAGATGCCATTAAATATATCCTGGGTTTTGCTTAGTCGTTTTATAGGAATACTGGATTCTGTATTCTCAGCGGCTTTTTCTACAATATCATTTTGTGATTTACTTTCACTGCAGGAAAGTAGAGATAAAGCCAGAATAGAAGCGAAGAGTATTTTTTTCATAGTATGTTTTGTTTTAGTTGAAAATCATCATCATATCCAAAGCAACTAAAATTAATCATTTCAATGCTACCACAAGGGATTAAAAGATATGATTTTAATTAGTTGAACAAACTTTGAAAAATGTTACATCCAAAAAAAACGGAGCCTGAAACCAGACTCCGCCTATAAAATTTTTACGCTAAAATTATTTACCCAGGTAAGATTTAAGGATCTTGCTTCTGGTATTGTGTTTTAGTCTCTTAATTGCTTTTTCTTTGATCTGACGAACTCTCTCTCTTGTAAGATCGAAAGTTTCACCAATTTCCTCTAAAGTCATTGGGTGTTTTCCGTTCAGTCCGAAGTACAATCTTACTAAATCAGCCTCTCTTGGCGTCAAAGTATTCAATGCTCTTTCAATCTCAATTTGCAGAGATTCCAGCATCAGATCTTTATCAGGGCTTGGAGATTCTCCTGAACGTAATACATCATAAAGATTAGAATCTTCACCTTCTACCAAAGGCGCATCCATAGACAGGTGTCTTCCGGAGTTTTTCATAGATTCTTTGATATCTTCCTCGCTCATGTCAAGAACTTCAGCCAATTCTTCCGGAGAAGGTGGTCTTTCATTTTCCTGTTCAAGGTGAGCGTATGCTTTATTGATTTTGTTGATAGATCCAATCTTGTTCAATGGTAATCTTACAATTCTTGACTGTTCAGCCAATGCCTGTAAAATTGATTGACGGATCCACCATACTGCATAAGAGATAAATTTGAAACCTCTAGTTTCATCGTACCTTTTTGCCGCTTTCATTAATCCTAAGTTACCTTCATTGATCAAATCGGGTAAAGAAAGACCCTGATTTTGGTATTGCTTAGATACAGATACTACGAAACGAAGGTTGGCTTTGATTAATTTCTCAAGTGCGGCTCTGTCGCCTGCACGTATTCTTTGTGCCAATTCTACTTCCTCGTCCGCAGTAATCAGTTCCACTTTACCAATTTCCTGCAAATACTTGTCTAATGAAGCAGTTTCCCTGTTGGTAACCTGCTTAGTGATTTTTAATTGTCTCATTTATTTTTTCCTCAAAAAAGAGTTACTATAATATATACGTATGAAAAGGTAAAAAGGTTACACAGGATTTAATATTTTTGTGCAAAGTATACTATAAAATGTATTAATGATTTTTTAATAATAGATTAAATAACTGATAACTAAATTGTTGTGTATTTTGGTTTATAGTTTAAAAAATAAATATAAATTCTAAAAGAGGTAAATTCATTTACAAATTTCATAATTTCCTTAAACCTTAAACAAAAAAAAACGAAACCAAAGTCCCGTTTTTATATTTAAGAGTTATATTTTAAATTATATTGGATTAAAAACCCGCAACTCGAAATCTACTTAGAAAAGCTCATTCAATACTTTTGCCAGTCTCAATCCACCGTATAGAAGCTGTCTTTCCATCGTTTCATTAAACTTGTACTGGTAGTCGTAAGCTAATTTAGAATCGTTTGGAGTCTGTGCATAGATTTTGTTGGCGATTTTATGAGAATCATACAACCAGTCTTCCAGGGTTCCGGACTGAATCTGTGCTACTTCTTCTTTAGATTTGATATCCAGAAGTTTAGAATATTCAGTGTAGCTGTATTTTTGAGAATCTACTAATTTTCCATCCCAAACAGAGTGTAAATTTGTTTTTTCCCCGAAATAGGTAACATTGATTTTGTTTCCACCTAAATCTTCAGCTCTTCCTACGTGTAGAGGCTGAGCAAGATCTCCCATAATGTGAATAAGAAAGATCAAAGCAATTTTTCTGTCTTTTTCAGAAGTGTTTTTATCTTTGATCTGGCTGGAAAGGGTATTTACCTGAGTATAAAGGCTTGGTCCCGCCTGTGCTTTTAAGTTTTGTTCGAAAGCTTTAAAATCAGTCATCGGATCAATGTTTACATAATGCCATGATGAAGCCTGCTTCCATGCGCCTGTTGTATCAGATTTGATAAAATCCGGCCAGTTTGCCCAGTAAGCGAGACGTTCTTTTCCCATGATCTTTTTAATCTCTCTTCTTGCTTTGCGGGAAAGGTGGTTTTGTGCAATGTCTGCAATCACTCTGTGTCCCGTCAATCCCCACGCATAAGAATAAAGTGAAGAGGCCATGAATGCTAAAATCAGAATTTTAGAATAAATACTTTTCATTTTAAATAACAATTTTCAGTCTGCAAAGATACGGCCCGCTTTCGGAATGAGCATGCTTTATCCTGAATTTATTCCATATGATGATGTTAATAAAATTTAATTTAAATAAAAGAAGCAATTACAGTAGGTTTGACGGCTTGAATTTTTCCGGTAATAAAGGTAACAGGAGAGAACAATAAGGATTACAATGTAAAATCTGAATCACAACCTTAAACTTTAAATTTTAAACCTTGAACTTTAAACGATAAATGAAAACCCTTTAATCGATTGATTCTGAATAGTTAATTTTAAATTTAAAAAAGCAAATAAATAGGCTGTTTACCGTATTTTCACGGAATTTGTAGAAAATTATTCCTATTAATGTCAATAAATTATTATTTTTAGGATAAAATTGTTGTAAAAATATTTTTTCAAACTTATGAGATATATTATCTTTACAAGTCATAATCAGAGGAAACACTATGTATGAGAATAATATTGTAGATATGCATTACAATAAGCTGCAGACAGACTTTAAGGCTGAAGCTGTGGCTGTAAACCTCTTGAAATACCATCGTGCAGTAAGCAATATCTTCATTGAGCGTGTGGGCGTAAACGACCGTGCTTACCTGAAAGATATTAAAAGTATTTCAAGCAGTTATTTAGGATTTGATGAGGAAGTTTTTACTATAGAGACTTACAGGGAAGGCATTTATGACTATCTTCCGGAAGGTTTATTCCATCCGCCGTCTCTCGGAGCTTCCAGAAAAAATGTAGATACTGTAGTAAGAGAAATCCGGAAGCAGAAAAGGGTAGAAGATGATGCCCGTAAGTTTTTCCGGCCTTTTGAGCTGGAAGTATTTTTTACAGAAATAAGTGCTTTGCTTAAAGAGTCAGAATTTGATATTACAAGCAATACAGATTCTTTGCTGGAAACAGTGAGTGAGCTTTGGCCTCTGATAAAAATGCTGGACAAGCAGAGTGCTTATATTTTCATGCATATTTTACCGTTTTTCCATCAGATCAGAGGAGACAAAAGATGGTTTGAAAGATGTATGACTGCTTTTCTGCAGGTACCGGTAAAAGTAAGTTTTTCACCTAATATTATTGACGGAATTGAGAAAAACGATGATTCCATGCTGCTGGGAAATTCAAGATTGGGCGTCACCTATATTCCAAGCGGACCTCATATGGACGGGCAGCGAAACTGGGTGGTGAATATTGGTCCTATTCCTTATGGGGATATGAAGAAGTATATTCCGGGAAGTCCGTTCAGAAATGTGCTTCATGCTCTGTATGATTATTTTCTTCCTGTAACAGTGGATGTAGAGGAGAATTTTGTCACGGAAAAGAAGGAATATTCATTCAGTCTTGAGGACGATGAAAGAAATGCCAGCCGCCTTGGATACTCTACATTCCTCTAAATTATTTTATTATATTTACAACTACCAACAAAGTATAAATTCGAAAAGAAACAAATGGAAATTTCTTCAGTAAAAGGTATTTTTCTAAGGTATATCTTAATGCCTTTAATCGCTATTATTATGATGGTTATACTCGGTGTAATCAGGAGAAATAAACCTGCGATAAAAATTAAAGTAATTATTATATACGTACTGCTCTGCAGCTTATGTCTGGCTATTCCGGGTGTTTTTGGGTTTGCAGGAAACCTTTTTAATCCGTACTGGTATCTTATTGCACAGGTGATCTATCTTATTTTTGGGATTATTCATGTGAATCTGCTGCATAAATATTTCAAAAAGCACATCGATTCTCTGGCAATGAGTATTCTGTTTGAATCTATCCTTTCTCTGACATGTATCGCTTTGGGCGGATATCTTTTTACACTGCTCTTCAACCTGATGAGTAAAGGTACAGGATATGCTGTAATGGCAGCGACAAGTATGGTGATCTTTGTGGTTCCGATGGTTTTTTATTACTGCTATATTCAGTTTATCAGCATTCCTTTTGATATTTATAAAACGTGGAGATATTCTCCGGAGCAGAAACTGCCTGATTTTGAAGGTGCCGATTTTGACAGATTAATGGTCCTGAATGTTGAACTGAGCAAAAAATTGGAAGATACCAACCGTTTCAGAATTAAAGCCAAAACACTTCCTACCGGAGTTACTTTCGGAGACTGGTTCTACAGGGTAGTAGATGATTACAACCACAAAAATCCGGGTTCCATTATTCATCTTTCAGACGAAGGAAATGAGCCTTACTACTGGATCTTTTACACCAAAAAATCGTTTTTCAGTTTTAGAAAATATATAGATTTCGACCACGACATTACGACAAACAACATTTCTGAAAATGAAGTGGTGATTTGTAAGAGAGTTATTCAGCATGAAGAGGAGGGAGTCACAAGAAAATCATAACACAAAAAATTAAAAAGTATTAAACATGATACAGCCTATTAAACATTTTGCCATCAATTGGGTGGATGGGATGAAAGTTTCCCAGAGACACCTTAATGATCAGGATAATTTCTTAATCGATACCATCAGAGATTCCAATTCCCTTGGAATTACTACATATAACTACGGGCTTCTGCCTATTTCCAATGAATTTACAGACCGTACCATTTTTGATGTTCACAATACGGCAACCAATGATGTACAGCTTGTAATCAAGCGTTGCAGCGCTGTTACTATGGCTGGATACCGTATTGAACTTACGGACAGAAGAATCAGTGTGAAGTCTTTGGCGAAATCAATGAATGAAGAGCAGGCAGACGGGGAATATTATATTTTGATCTCTGTAAATCCTTTTGATAAAGTACCTTTCGGCGATATTGATCCTGAAGAAATTCCGCCACGCCATCCAAGTGCACAGCCTAATCATCATATTGAACTGCTTCCTGTAACATCCTTGAACAGCAGTTACTCAGGAGGAAATTATCTTATTATCGGTAAGGTAGATTTAAAAGGAAATATTGCACAGGTAGATTCCAACTTTATTCCGCCTTGTACTTCTGTGCAGAGTCATCCGGCTTTGATAGATTATTACAGCAGCTATGCAAAATCTATCGGAAACCTTCAGCAGTATGCTTTTAAAATTATCCAGAAAGCTTCTCACAAGAATCAGAATACAGCTTTAGCACAAAACGTTAAGTTCTTGTGTACTACCATGATCAATACTTTTGGTGATATGTATTTCCAGTTCAGAAATATTACACCATGGCAGCCGCCTGTATTTTTAATTGAGTCTTTTGCAAGACTGGCGCTTCATTTATACAATTCAACCCAGCTTCTTGTTCCGGCAGAACTGGAGGAAATGCTGAACTACAGTTTGGAATGGAGTGAAATTGCCCCTCATACCTTATTGAACCAGCTTTCTATTGTAGCAGAAACGAATTATGACCACCATAATTGTGGTGAACCATTGCTTTATATTCAACAGATGTTGAGAAGCCTTGAAATTATTTTCTCTAAACTGAGCGAGCTTGATTATATCGGTCAGAGAAAAGAAAATATTATCGTTAATGAGCAGGAAGTATCCACGAACACGAACCCAAAAAGAGGTTGGAGTGTTTTAGATTAAAATCATTAATTAAAAATAAAGTCCCGGATGAAAATTCGGGATTTTTTATGGTCGTATTTAGGAAAAATTAAAAGTAAATTTGTTGTAAGGATTGATAAAATGAATTTAGAGGTTATAAGACAGGATACTCCGGGATGTTCGGATAAGATATTTTTAAACAGTGCAGGCGCATCATTAATGCCTAAATCTGTTGTGGACACTACCATTAAGTTTTTATATGAAGAACAGGAGTTTGGAGGCTATACAGCCGCAACTAAAAACACAGGTCTCATCAATCAGTTTTATGATGAAACCGCAGAACTGATTAATGCAAAACCTTCCAACATAGCATTTGTAAGCAGTTCTACAGATGGATATGCAAAAGCTTTATCCAGTATTGATTTTAAAGAAGGTGACTGTATCATTACCACCAATGATGATTATATCTCCAATCAGATTGCTTTTATTTCTTTGCAGAAAAGATACCGTATTGAAATCATCAGAGTGGCCAATCTTCCTGATCATGAATTGGATCTGGAAGACTTTGAAAGATTAATTAAAAAACATAATCCGAAATTAATTGCTGTCACTCATATTCCGACCAATTCCGGTTTAATTCAGAATGTGGAAGGAGTGGGGAAGTTATGTAAACAGTATGATGTTCTCTATCTTGTGGATGCCTGTCAGTCTGTAGGACAGATTGTGGTGGATGTAGAAAGAATCCATTGTGATTTTCTGACGGCAACCGGAAGGAAATTTATGCGAGGGCCCAGAGGAACTGGATTTTTATACGTTTCAGATAAAGTATTAAACCAGAAAATGTATCCTCTGTTTTTAGATAGTTTTGGGGCTCAATGGACATCATTTGATGATTTTCAGCTCAACGATACTGCTAAAAGATTTGAACTTTTTGAAAGACCTTATGCTGCTTTGGCTGGATTTGCAGAAGCTTTACGCTATGCCAATGCGATTGGAATGGATCAGATTGAAAGCTACAACCGCAAGTTGGCAGATACTTTAAGAATCAATCTGCAGAACTACGGTTTCAGAGTGTTGGATCAGGGAAATAGATTAAGCAGTATTGTTACTTTCTGCCAGGCAGATGGAAAGGTTGAAAAAATTCATAAGGCTTTGAGTGATAATAATGTATTTTTTAAGGAAAACCGCAGACAGGATGCCTTAATAGATTTTACCTCTAAAAATGTAGATCATGCGATTCGGTTATCTCCCCATTATTTCAATACAATGGAAGAAATTGAAAGGGTTTCACAGCTTTTAAAAAAACAGTAACCATTAACATGATGGTTTTAAATTAGAAGCGCCCTGGCATTCGCCAGGGCGCTTCTAATTATTTTTTGTTCAGAAGATCAAGCGTATGTTCTACGTGTCCGCCTCCTTTCCATTCATCGTGTCCGGGAATAATCAAAGTTGCCTGTGAATATTTGTTTTTAAGTTTTGTCATGGTTTTCGGCCATTCTGCAACATTGGCTTCTCCGGTGTAGCCAAGATCAACGGCTGCTTTGCTTTTTACAAGACAACCTCCGTCCAGTATTTTATATTTAGGGAACCATACCACTACATTGTCGGCTGTATGCCCTTCCCCAAGAAAGTCTACTACAAATTCTTCCCCACCGATACGGTAAGGTTTTCCTGTTTTGATAAGTTCGGTAGAGGTAGCTTTTCCCTCTTTCTTCAAAAGCTCATTGGTTTTCGCTGTAGCGTAGGTTTTGATCCCTTTCTTATTATAAAAGCTTAAATCTCCGGCTCTGTCTTCATGCGAATGGGTGGCAAATACGGCAATAACTGGAAGGTTATGTCTTTTTTGAATGGTATCCAACAAACTTTGATACTGGGTTTTCTGCCATGGAACATCAAATAAAACAACTCCTTTTTTGGTCACCAGATATACCGCATTGGTAGAATATTCTTTTCCTCCGAATACTCCGAAAGTTTTGTAAATATAAAAATTGGGCTGAATCTGAGGCTCAATGACAAAATCTCTTACCTGACTATCCTGAGCGTTTGCCAATGGGCTTAGCAACATCGAAATAATAAAAAACGGAATGCTTTTTTTCATAATTTTTTTGAGTAATAATTAATGTTTGTACTTGTCAGAAATGACAAAGTCTGTAGATTGTTTTGCAAACCTAACTAAAAATAAATCTCCGGGATTTGTAGAAATAGAGTTTAACCCTTTTTTAACAGTTTGAGGAATAGGGTAAATACAGATTGGTATGAATATCAAACCACACAGGTTTCAAAAACCTGTGAGGTTTATTTTTTCAGTTGTAATGGTTTATTTCTTAACGAGTATTTTCTCAGTAGCCTTTTTGCTTAAAATTTCTGTTTTACCCTCAATTTCTATCGTCATTGATTTATCAAAACTTTCTATTTTTACAATTTTCACTTTGGTATTGAGCAGCAATTTCCTGTCGTTCAGATACGTAAGGAAAGCATCGTCGGAAAGGGTAACAGAAGCAAAAGTTACCGTTTCTCCTGGCTCACAAATGCTTAATTTTTGCAGATCCTGGGCGATAATATTACCATCTTTATCAGGAATAGGTTCACCATGAGGATCGAATTTAGGATGATCCAGAATTTCATCCATTTTATCAAAAAAGATTTGAGAATGTACATGCTCAAGCTGTTCTGCAATCTCATGAACGTTTTCCCAGCCGAAATTCATCTTTTTAACCAGAAACATTTCGGTAAGCCTGTGTTTACGAACCACCAGCGCAGCTTCACGTCTTCCGCTTTCTGTAACGATCAAGGGTTTGTAGGTCTCATAGACCACCCATTTTTTCTCGGCAAATTTCTTCATCATGTTATTGACACTCGGCATTTTTACATTCAAAAATTTGCTGAGTTCATTAATCGTAACCTTTCCTTCATTGTCAACTAAATGAAACAAGGCTTTCAGGTAATTCTCTTCTGTTAGGGTTGTTCTCAAAATGTTAGATGATTTTCACTACAAATCTAACAAAATAAAATGAAAAGTTCGCTCTTGTTATTTTAACTTTTTTTACTTTTACTCTATGAAATTTTCATTCAAAAACGACTATTCTGAGGGTTGTCACCCTACTATCTTACAGGCACTTTTACAGCATAACCTTGTTCAGCAGGCCGGCTATGGCGAAGATGAATTTTCACTGAAGGCCAAAGCTTTGATTAAGGAAAAAATCAATAATCAGCATTCGGATATTTATTTTGTTTCCGGAGGAACACAGGCCAATTTAATTGTTATTTCTGCTATTTTAAAACCTTATCAATGTGTTATTTCTGCCTCTTCAGGCCATATCCTGAATAACGAGACAGGAGCTATCGAAGCCACAGGACATAAAGTACTGAGCATCGAAACGGCAGACGGTAAAATAAAACCATCAGATATTGTTCCAATTTTAGAGGGACACAGGAATGTACCGCATCAGGTGATGCCTAAACTGGTTTATATTTCCAATTCTACAGAGCTGGGAACAATCTATCAGGCAAAAGAACTGGAAGAGCTTTCCGCATTTTGTAAGGAAAATAAATTATACCTGTTTATGGATGGAGCAAGACTTGGACATGGGCTGACAGCAGAGATCAGTGATCTTACCCTGGAAAAAGTAGCTGCTCTTACCGATGTTTTTTATCTTGGAGGAACGAAAAACGGAGCTTTGATAGGAGAGGCAATTGTGATTAATAATCCTGCACTACAGGAAGATTTTGCTTTTAATATCAAACAAAAAGGAGCGTTACTGGCAAAAGGAAGACTGTTGGGAATCCAGTTTTCAGAGCTGATGAAGGATAACCTGTATTTTGAGCTGGCACAACATGCCAATCAGCAGGCCATGAAGATTAAGAAAGCTTTGCAAAAAAGAGGAACTGAATTTCTTTCAGACACTTATACCAACCAGATTTTTCCTGTTCTCAGTAACCAGCTTATAGAGGTATTATCTGAAAAATTTGAATTCTATGTCTGGAAAAAAGTAGATGAAAATTTTTCCGCCATTCGTCTTATTACTTCGTGGAGTACAGGAGATGACGCTGTGAACCGTTTTATTGAAATGATTGAACAGAACTAGCATAAAATGAAAAGGCTGTCTCAAAAATCCACTAGCGGACTTTCGAGACAGCCTTTTTTTATTTTATAATGAATTATTTTTTCAAAGCTTCATTGACGACTTTACAGTCTGCAGGGCTTAGCTTCTGTCCGTCTTTATAGCTGATTTTTTTCTCGTCAGCATATTTGGTTTGTCCGTCTTCTTCCTTATGATCACCAATACCTTCCGTTAAAATATTATCTTTCTGCAGGAAATAAATATCTCTTTTGCTCTTTTTCCCTTCAGAGCTGAATTCATAGGTTAGTTTCAGGGTGTCTCCCGATTTGAAACCCGTTACATCTCCCTTTGAACTGTCTTTTTCACTGTTTTTATAAGATAATTTTCCGGTGATTGTTCCTAAATTGTCATCAATAGAAGCAAAAACACTGTCTTTTCCTGTAACCCCGATATAACAGAACGATTTTGGCCCAAGGGTATCAATTACCGGTTCTTCCACAGCAATGGTATCTGCTTCCACTTTGGGAGCCGGAGCTTCAGTTTTCTTATTACAGTTGATTAAAAAAGCTGATACAGCACCCAGTAAGATTAATTTTTTCATATCCTTCATTGTTAAAAATCAAATTTCTATTCTGCTAAAATAATAATAGTATTCATATATTAAAAGTCCTGAACTCTCAGAAAATGTAAAAACGGGTGAAATCTCACATGAATAAAGGATTTTAGGAGAATAGTAAAATTGGAATGGTGCAATGAAAAGCTACTTAAAGAAGTT
Organism: Chryseobacterium sp. CP-77; assembly: GCF_036362765.1. Lineage (NCBI taxonomy): Bacteria > Pseudomonadati > Bacteroidota > Flavobacteriia > Flavobacteriales > Weeksellaceae > Chryseobacterium > Chryseobacterium sp. CP-77. The sequence continues at coordinate 1,021,256 of NZ_CP143637.1, read as the reverse complement.
CTAAATGAAAAAGCAGGTTACCAAATCATTACCATTTTTTTTAGGTTTTTTTTAAAAAAGTAAATGTAATTCAATGTTTTGCGTTATGTTTCATGCTGTCTCGTAACTCAATTAAATTTAATTTTAACTATAGAAACATTGAGTTATGGAAAGTTCAAAAAGTTCAACTTTTTTCAGGACTAGTCAGTTGTGAATATTGTGGATTATTTATGAACTAATAAATCTGTAGTTGACTCTCATTTTTAGAGGTATATATTTAAGTGTTCGATTACTTCAATATCGGATGAGATGTATTCAACCTCCTAATGTCCCAAGAGGTTTCTTTATTTTATTACTTTTGGTGGATAACTTTTTAATACGTCAAGTTCTGTCGTATAAAGGGTTTTGCTTTGTTGAACTAAAATTGATGAGGATATGTTCTAAATAATCAATAGATCCAAGTCAGTGAAAGGAATGAAGTACAAGTCATTTATAGTAACGGTTCCGTTTCCGAAGTTATGATTTATAATTTTTGTATCATCGCCAGGGACAACTTTTTGCTGGATAAATTATTACATTTCAGTTCTCTGAAGGATCAATACTAGAGTAGGTGTAAAATTGGGCCGGTTGTTACTATCTTTTGGAAATGGCTAAATTCTACTGAATCTGTACGGTTGAATATAATAGCTGCCTTTTTAATTTCCAGAACAAATTTATCCAATTAGAACAAAAAAATATTACTGCTTTTATACTGCTATTATTATGATGCTGATTTACAGGTCAAATTACTCATTTTCAGACCAATCATCAGTATTGTATATTTCTCAAATCATTGAAAGCAACATTTTGTTTTTCTGGCTGAATAGGAAGTTCTGCTTTCAGTGAATCCCTTAGGACCCAAGTTTAAATTTAATTATTAAAATCAAATCGAGCCATATTAGTGGTAAATGGTTTTGAAAATCAGTTGTTTATGATTTGCAGTATAAATGCAGTAAGGATTGATGAAAGAAATTCTTATAATTTTATTACACATCTAAATCATAACTCCCGACTATTTTAAAAAAAATTGAACCCATTAGAAAGGTAAGAAATTACCTTCTTCTGATAATTCTTTTTTACGGATTGTATTTAGCCCAAGTTGGAATAAGTACAAAGCCATTTAAACAAGAACTGAATGCTTGATATAGACAGATATTTAAATTATCCCTTAACAAAAACATATTCAAAAATGAACACAAAAAATTTATTTTCAATTGGTTTGTCATTAGTAAGTCTATCTTTATTTGCACAAACTGGCAATGTAGGAATTAATACGACAACACCAGGTACCACACTTGATGTTAATGGAGCCATCACCAATCGTGAAACAGCAGTAAATGTTGCTGGCAATACGGCTGCCGTTCCGGCTAATATAAGTCAGGTGAAACTTACAGGGTCTGCTACAGCAACTGTTTCAATTTCAGCCCCAACAGCACCCAATGCTGGACAGAGACTTGTTATTTTTAACAACACGTCAGGTGGTTTTGGTGCCACACTTAATGGGGTTACAATCCCAAATTCAAAAGCTCTGGAATTTGTCTACAGCAATGGAGGATGGAGATCTACTGATGGAGGAACTGTAGGTGCAACTCCTGTCAATATTTATACTGCAGATGGTACACTTAGCAGTAACAGAATCGTAACACAGGGAGCCAATACTTTGGCATTTACTGCAACTCAGCCTAATGCATTCTCTGTAGCCGGAAATACTTTTTCAGTAGATGCCGCCAATAATAGAGTTGGAGTAGGTATTTCAGCACCGACTGAGAAGCTTGATGTAAGAGGAAATGGAAAGTTTGAATCCGCTCAAACTAACGTTATGATCAATTCCACAGGTACTAATGCAGCAAGTATTAGTTTGACTAGATATAATGGCAACACTAATATTCCGGTTGGGCAACTTGCAGGATTTCTTAATTTTAATGGTTATGTTAATACTGGCAGTTGGACATTAGGAGCTATTGCGGTATCAAAAGCAGATTCTCCAACGACTTTGGGTTCGCAAATGGATTTCTACACTAGCGGAAATGCGAGCGGCCCTAAAATGTCATTAGATGAGTTTGGAAAGCTTGGTATAGGAACCAATGCTCCAACCAACACATTGGATGTAAATGGCAATGCTAGGTTTCGCTCGTTACCGACACAAACTACGCTTGGAAGTTCTAATATGTTGCTTTCTGACGGAACTGGAGTTATTTCACAGATTACCAGTAATGACTTTATTAACACCTTAAAAACTCCAAATAATGTTTTTAATGCTGAGCAATTTGCCAGTAGTGCAACTCTGCCTGGAAATGGTGTTGCTAACAGAGTTATATTTGGGACGGTCAATATTAATTCTGCAGGCGCAGGTACTTGGAACTCTGCTAATAGCAGCTATACAGTAGCCAAAACAGGAATATATCATATTGTAGCTGGAGTAAGACTGGAAAATGCTTCTAGTCCACCAAATTATGGACTTTATATCCATGCAGGTAATGGTACTTGGACTTTCGGCGGGGCTCCTCAGGCAGGAAATATTTATATACTATCTGGAACGTATGTAAAGTTGCTTAATGCAGGAGATGTTATTTATTGTGAGAGTAAAGCAGGTATTGGCGCACCTAGCTATAATCATAACGATGCATTTATGCATATTATTTATACTGCACTATAAGTGAAATCCTATAAAAATAAATATATTAATTGTGTAACACTTATCAATTACTGTTTAGAAAGTCATATGAAAAAAGGTGAATTTTAGTTGCTATAGTACACTTTGTTTTTTATTCACCAAAACTTTAAGTGTACTATTCTTCTTTATGATGACAATAGCAAACAACTATCAAAAAAACATTTGTTTATATTTCCAAATGCTTTTTAGGGCAATAATTTATTTCAAAAATAGTTTAAAACATGAAACTCTGAATAAAAAATATTTAACCATTAATAGCTGAAAAAAAACGACATTCAAACTATATTTACTAGCTATTTACTTACAACTTATTTTAACCTATCTTCTAATATCTATGACTCATTTGCGAAACATTTTTTTTGTTCTGTCATTTTTTCTAATCAGTTATTTCCAATGTCAAATCACCATAGCTAAAATTGACAGTATACAAACCCAATCGGTTAGTAAACTCCTTATGCGTGGTGAATTGTATAAAATCGTACAATTAGAAACTAAATTGCGGAAAGAATGTCAAAAATTGCATTATAAAAAAGGTGAAATAAGAGGTTATCTGAATATTGCCACTGTACTCAATGTGATGAAAAAAAACAAAGAGAGTCTTCAGATGCTTGAAAAAGCAGAGAAGGAATTAGGGGATGAGGATGATTATGGACTTAAGTCATATCTGTATTTTGTTTATGGTACCAACTATAATTCTCTGGGATTACACGAGCAGGCAATCAAATATTTTGATGATGCTTTTGTGATAGCTCACAAGATTAAAGATAAAAAAGAAAAAGAATATAGGCTTTACAGCATTTATGACTGGAAAAGAAACAGTTTTGAATATCTGGGAATTATGGATTCTGTCTATCGTAATGAGCGGAAATGTATGAAATTACCTATGCCAATGTTATATATTACAATTGCTGAAAGGCATTTTAAGCGAAAAAACATTGATTCTGCAGAATTTTATATTAATAAAGCAAATGAACTGCTGATTACCAAACAGATTCCTATGGAAGGTAAAGCTAATGTAATTAGGGCTCTTGGAAAGTTGAGCATTAAAAAGAAGGATTATAATAAAGCTCTAGAATATTTAATCAGTTCAGTAAATATTACATCAGAAGCCCACCTGGATAACGGAACTCTTGAATCTTACAAATTAATTGCTGAAGCCTATAATGGTTTAAAGCTTTCCAAACTAGAGAATGAATATTTAAAAAAATATTCAGTGCTTAATGACCGCTTGCAGGAAGAAGATAATGCTGCAGTGAATTTGCTTATTAACAGTAAAGATAATGAACAGGCAGAACAAGGAAAGGAAGAGAATCTTATTTTTTTATATATCATCTTGGGTTTGGTTTTGGTGGTGGTCATCAGATACTTTATTTTCAAATTTTCAAGACAATGGAAAAAGAGTAAGGATTCTTTGATGATAGAGGAAGTAAATAAATCAGAAAGTTCTTTAAAAAGATCATCATACACGTATGAAGAATTGATCGCGCTGGCTAAGCAGTCAGATCCGTCTTTTATGCTTAAGTTTAGAGATTCATTTCCAAATTTATATGACGCCCTCATCTTGAAGTATCCAGATCTGAACTTAAATGATATGAAGTTATGTGCATTTCTTAAACTGAACTTTTCCAATAAACAGATTGCAGATTATGATCACATATCAGTTAGAACAGCTGAATCAAAAAAATATAGACTCAGAAAGAAATTGAACCTTTCCAGGGATATTGATCTCTATAAATGGATTAATGATTTCTGACTTCAGTTCATTTTTTTACCAACTAATTTGATAATCAGTTATTTGTGTTTTGAAGTATAAATGCAGTATGAATTTTTTGATTTTTACTAAATACATTTGTTCCACAGTCAACCACAATGAGCTGCTTCAGGAATTCAATTTAAATTTTATTAATCAAAAAACAAAGAAATAATGAAAGAAACAAAATCCAGTCTATTTTGAGACATTAAACTTAAGTTCAAAAATTAAAAGATTCTGAAAACACATCTAGCACATCGCAAAATTTGGATATTCCTGTCAATTTCCCTCTGTTATTAGAGACAGTGATTTCTTAGCGAATTCCTGAATGTAAGATAGTAACTTACATTTTGGTATGTAAAATTTTCTAAAAAAATAACGAAATGAAAAAGACTTTTATTTACTTTAGCCTATTCCTTTTTAACGCAATATTATATGCGCAAGTTGGAATAAATACTACAATTCCAGGTAGTACTTTAACTATTAATGGTTCTTTAGCAGGGACTTATAAAGTTTTCTCTACTTCTGCTACTTTAGGAATCAATGATTTTTACATGGCATTCAGTGGCAGTACGGCTGGAACATTTACATTGCCGATCGCAACAGCTGCAGCTCCTGCACAGGGAAATATACTTGGCAGGGTGTATTATATTAAAAATACAGGTACAGCGCAGCTGACGGTAGCTGCCAGCGGCTCGGAACTGATAGATAACCAAAGTGGTACCGGAGTGGCGAGCTTTAAATTGAATCCTGGCGGCTATGCAATGCTTATCAGTAAAGGTACTACGTCAGGAACAACATGGGAGCTATCTACTTTCATCGATAAAACAACTTCTACAATTGCGGCACTTGGGGCTACAGATATTGTTACTTATACGGGAACAGCACTTACTAATTTTAACAATAGTATTCCTCAAATTATTCCGTTTACTTCTGGAAACCTTATTGTGAACCAAGGGGGATCTGCCTCTTGGAATGATGCTGGTGATTATTGGCAGATAATTGAATCCGGTGTTTACAAAATAGAGGGCGCTGCCTATTTTTCTAGTGGAGGAGCTCCTTCGGGTATATATGTATGGACAGGTATTAACCTTAATATTACAAAAAATGGGACATCACTGACAAACATTATAGGTGGAAACAGAAATAATATTATGAATGAAATTGCCCAGGTTGCCAATACTCCAATAAATGTAAATTGCATTGTGCATTTGAATGCAGGGGATCGTATTTACTTAACTATGAATTATGGGGCAGGTAATCAGCCTACAACAAGTGTCCAGATTGCTCATCCTAATTCATTAGTGGAATCCAGAAATTTCTCATTACAACAATTATCTGTGCCTTGATAAAAATATTTGCAGGGGCAAGAATTATTTCTTCCTACTCTTAAATTAAAAAACACAATAACCTCTATAAATGATAAAAACATTATTTCAAACAGGAGCGGTTCTGTATGGAACGCTTCTGTATTCTCAGATTGGGATCAACATCTCAAAGCCCAAAGCAAGCCTCGATATTCATGGTTTTGAAACTGATATAAAAAAGGCAGATGGTTTAATAGCCCCAAGACTTACCGGTAATCAGTTAAAAGCAAAAGATCAATTATATACGGGTGAGCATAGTGTATGTAACTGAAGCAGCAAGCCCAGTAACGGTCAAAACAGGTAATGTAACTACCACAGGATGTAATATTTCCATAGAATCGAGATGTCTCCGTAGTGGAAATCAACAGTATAAGACAGCTTCAGACTCAACACTTTTTATTACATATGTGCCTATTTAATTTTTGTTATGAATTTCAAAACCATCCAGATTGGACCAATGATAGAACAGAAAATTGCAGAGAACGGGATAGAAGTATCCCGTATCTGCAGTTTTTTGAATATTATGGAAGCCGATTTAAAACAAATATATAGGTCGACTAGTATTGACACTGATTTATTACTTAGGATTTCCAAATTAACTGACTATGACTTTTTTCGTATATATTCGCAACATTTGATTTTGTATTCACCATCTAAAAGATCACAGATTTCAAAGAATAAAACAGAGTTGCCAGTTTTTAGAAAAAGTATTTATTCAAAGGAAGTCATTTATTTTATTTTAGAACTGATTGCATCTGGTAGCAAAACAAAGTCTCAAATTATTGAGGAATATTGTATACCTAAGACAACTTTGTATAAATGGATAAAAAAATATCAGAAATGAACAGATATCCCAATTATAATAGAATCTACAAAGATCTTATTGAACTAAAATATCCAGAAAAAAAAGTTATATGTGAAGTATACCTGCAAAAGAAAGTTTTATCTGCATTAGATGTGATTAAATTGAATTATTTACTTTTCAGTGATGAGTCGGATGGTTTTAATCAAAAACTTAGATCTTATGATGAAAAAGCTATTTTAGAGATACTATTGTTTCAAAAAATTAATGAGCTTAATAATACGCAAGTAGCATCTTATTTTAAGCTCAGTCGTAATACGATCACTAAATGGAAAAAGGTATTTAAGAATAAAATGTAAAACCTAGGTTTATCAATTTTTTTCAAATCTTTTAGATTTACTATTTGAACAACTATAATTATGAATGCAGAATTAAAAGTTAATCCAGTGGATCAATTTCCTACCCAGGTAGAAGGAGAGCAATTTTCCAGAACTGTTTTATTGTACGATAAAGATTTAGATAATTTTGATCTGGGTTATTATGACTTTGAGCTTCAGAAATGGCAAGCTGTGGAAGGTTTTAAAATGGATATAATTTGTTGGTCCTACATTCCTATACCTAATGAATTACAAGTTTCCGGATTTGATTCTGTTACTATTGATTAATTACTGAACTCATTAATTAAAGCCAGATATTTAAGTATTATTTTACATACTTATTAAAGTAAACGAGGTTGTCTGTATACAGGCAACCTCGCTTATTTAATAGAAATCAATTATAATCTATTAATATTAAAATTTAGAAAATTTATAAACAAAATTTTTTCAACGTTGAAACAATGTTTTTTGCAGAAATAACGGCTCCTTCCATATAACCTGAAACTCCGCAGATGTTTCCGTGTTGGAAGGTATCCAAACTGTAAAAGCGGATGCCCGTTGTTTTGATGAGGTCTGCTGATCATCTGAGGACCTCCTGAAATATATTCATCCGTCCAAACTTTGTCATAGTAGCTGATTGGTTCCAATGCTTTCTCACCCAGAAGTTCGGCTAATTGCTTTAATGCAAATTCTTTACGGACCTTTGCTGAGTAGCCGGAAGCACTGATATGAAGAAAGATAAAACAGGTTTCAGCTGTGACCGTTATTTTCAGGCTGAACTGGAAAATCTTAAATTTGCGAAAAGTGCTTTCCGTGAATCCTATGTTTTGCAGTATGTTAATTTCTTTCCCTGTGAATGGGAAAATGACCATCAATACATGTCCAGACTTTTCGATTTTGCTTACCAGAATAATATCGGACTGGGCGGACCTGATATTGTTCCGGATAAGAAAGCCCAAATGAAAAATTCTTATCCCTTTTTTAATCAGTACAAAGGAAAACTTTCTCTGGTAGCAATGGCCGTTCAGGAGCCGACCTTGACGTATACAAATCTGAAAACTAGAAAGCCTTTCACCAAAGAAGAATTTACAGAATATGCCGAAAACTATCTTGGCGTAAAAATTATATTCTGGAGTGTGGAATCTCCCTGGCTGAGAGATCCCATTTGATTATCTCCTTTATACTTTTAATATTCCTCTGAAACCTCTTGCTGCATAATAAGAATCTGCACCGTTGTGATACGTAAATACGGAATTGTAGCGTCTGTCGCAGAAAACAGCACCTCCAAGTTCACGGATCTGTGGTGGTGTTTTGATCCAGCTTGAAGTCTTTTGATCAAATTTTCCCAATTCCTGAAGATGACGGTATTGTTCTTCTGTCAAAAGTTCAATTCCCATTTCCTTAGCGGTGTCGATGACATTGCTTTCCGGTTTGTTGGCCTTCCTGGCGTCCCAGGCTTGATAATCATAACATAAGCTTCGGCGTTTTGGGCTTTCGGGAGAGCAGTCAACGAAAGAATATTCATCTGTTTTTTTATTATAATCTACCACGTCGGGTTCGCCTTCTGTGGTTTCCATTTCATATAAAGACCGGATTTTTTCGGGATGGGCTTCCAGTTTTTGCTGGATTTTTTCCCATTTCAGGTCTTTATGGCGGTTCATATTCTTTTCGAAACGGGTTTTTAATGTTTTTAAAAGCTCGTTGGTTTGTTCCGGGGTTAGTTTATTTTTCATGTCAAATTTTGTTGTGTTGTGTTGTGTTGTGTTGTGTTGTGTTGTGTTGTGTTGTGTTGTTGGAAATAGCAAAGGCGCAAGTTTTGTTATTGAGGAGTGTTTAAGACGCAAAGATTTTATCTTCGATAAAATTTATTTATTTCAATTTTAAAACGATTAATCAACGATAGTAATTTTTCTTTCTGCAGGTCTAAAATACCAGGAAATAATAACCAGTACCCATAACAATACTGCCGGAAAAGTTCTGCCGGCTGTATCGCCAACGATAAGGTGGGAAATAACAGCGCCTGACATCACAAAGAAAAATCCTGCGTAAGCCCATTCTTTCAGTATTAGTCGTTTAGGGATTAATATGGCAATAACGCCAAGAATTTTACATACTCCAATGATCATCATCAGATAAGAAGGGTAGCCGAGATGGGTAAAATTGGCCAGTTCATCTTTGTTTTTCATCAGTTGGACAATAGCTGTTGAAACCATGCCCAGAGCCATCCATAGGGTAAATATCCAATAGATTATTTTTGTTCTTTTTTGTGAAGGTTGTGGTGTGTTCATGATTGTTTTTTTATATAATTAGTCGTTTAATCCTATTCCGTCCATGATTTGTGGAATGCATTTTTCAATGCGCGCTTCACGGGTTTTAGACTGTTTGGCAGAAGAAAAGTGGAGCAGATAAGCTCTTTGTCTTCCGGGAGTTAATGCTTTGAAAGCTTCCTGTAATGCAGGATTTTGATCCAGCTTCTCCTGAAACTCTTCAGCCATTTCAAACTCTTTTGTCTTCTTCATTTCCACTTTTGCGCCCGATTCTTCAATTTCAACGGCTTCAAACATATAAGCACGAAGAACATCTTCCAGATCATTGATTTGCGCTACCTCTGTAAAGCGGATCTGTCTGGCCGCCTGTACATTTTTAGACTGCTGAATCAGGATATGGTCCGGGTCTTTCATTAAAGCTCCTTTAAAAAAGAGAAGCGCACAATATTCCTTAAAACCGTGGATCAGGAAAATATTTTTCCCTTCATAAGTATAACAGGGACAGCCCCATTTTAAATCTTCTGTAAGTTCTGTACTAAGAGCAATCGTTCTTAATTTCTCAAATTCTTCCTGCCATTGTCCGGCATTTTCGAAGAAAAAATTGACTTTTGGATTCATAGTTCTGGGTTTTTGGGTTAGAGAGTATTAGAGTGGGAGAGTAATGGTTTAAGGTTTAAAATTTAAAGTTTGATGTTTAAAGTTGTTATCCTTCACTGATCATTGACGATTCACTTGCAAAGCAAAATTCACTATTGACATTGATGCCCACAATTTAAACCTTGTTGCCCATTGTCTATCATCTCTTCGTCTATTATCTATAATCTGCTACCTTCCACCCAACAATTCCTGCAAACGGTTATGCGCCATATTAATGCCCTGTGCAAATGGCATTTTCAGGTGCTGGTTTCTGAAGTCTACAGATTTATAAATGGTTTGGATGGTAATTTTGCTGGTGGTATCGGTTAATTTTTCAAATGTTAAAAACTCGATCTGAACCGGAAAAGGCGTGTTTTCCATCTGGAAAGTTCTTATAATTTCCTCATTCTGAACGATGTCATGAATGGTTCCGTTGGCACTGAAAACCACATCACCCTGAGGATTTAAAGTTTCAAAGCGATAACTTCCGTGCGGTTTGTTTTCGAATTTGGTTACTTTCGTTCCCATCCATTGCTCGAAAAGTTCAGGTTCTATATATGCCTTGAAAAGCAGTTCTACAGGAAGGTCAAATTCTCTGATGATGAAGATTTCCTGTTTGCCGTCTTCTGCGTGGATTTTTGTTTTAAGTTCCATATGTTGAGTTTGGTGTTTAAGTTTGAGGGTTTGAGAGTGTTAGAGTGGGAGAGTTTGATGCGGGTTACGCGTTTCGGGTTTCGGGTTTCGGGGTTCGGGGTTCGGGGTTCGGGGTTTTGTGTTTGCGAGGTTCGAGGTAAGAAATTCGAGGTATTTTGACTTTAAATTGCCATTCATTTATCCAATCCCATCTCGAAACTTATACTACGAAATTCCAATATCCCGAAACACGTATCTCGCACCTCGCATCACACCTCTCTATTCTGATACGCTTTCATCACACTTTCCAGCTTATTGAATTTCTCATCCCACATTTTGCGGAAAGGTTCTATAAAATCGGCTATTTCTTTCATTTTATTGGGATTAAGGTGATAGATAATTTCTCTGCCGTTTTGTTCAGATCTCAGCAGTTCGCATTCTGTAAGGATCTGGAGATGCTTTGAAACGGTAGGCCTTGCCGTATCAAAATTGGAAGCGATAGCTCCCGCCGTCATCGACTGTGCCGCCACCAACATCAATATAGACCGTCTCGTAGGATCCGCTATCGCCTGAAATACATCTCTTCTTAAATTCATCGTGTAGTTATTTGACTACAAATATATGTGTAGTTATTTAGCTACGCAAGTTTTTTTGAAATATTTTTGCATAAGAATTATTATAGTCATGTAAAAGACTTATTAAAAAAGACCAGCTAATAAATAGTTGGTCTTTTCTTGGCATTAAATGATTTTATTAACATCAATTTCGTATCCTGCAGCCTTTAATTCCTTGGCAATTTGTATTTTCCAATTTTCTACATTATCAATCTCAGTGTAGAGTATTCCGTATAAATCGCTAGGTAATTCTACTCCTTTTGCATAGAGAGGACATACTCTGTTCCTACCTAATTTTCCGATAAAATATCCCATTTCTAAAATAACATTTTGTCTAGCTCTCAGGTTTAAGTTTTCATCTTTTTTTGCTTTTCCTAAGTCATCATCTGTCAAAAGGATAATTGCAAAACCAACATTTGATAGTTCCTCAAACTTTTCAATGATAGTTTTACCTGAATTTGGTTGTTCATGAAGAATTATCGGATTTAATCCCAGTTTTTCTAATGTTCTAGCAACATTTATTTTTACTTCATTATTATGTCCATGTACAATAAAGATATCGTTATTTATTTCTTTGCTATCTGTTTTTGTAATACCAGTTGTAATTTGGTCAGGAACTTCAGATTTCATTAAATCAATTTTAGCAACAATTTGTTTAAGATTTGTAAGTTTATTATTTAATTTTTCCCTAAAATCTTTCAATTCATTTCTTTGATCGTTACCACCTATCAAAATTCCGAAGAAATTATTTACATCATCATATCTTTTTTTATATTCATTAAGTTCATTATTAAATGACTGCTTCAAAAGCTCTGAGTTATAATCATTCCAATTGTAATAATCATTTTTGGCTTCTTCTAATTGTTGCTGAGTCTGGATCTGTCTATTATAAATTTCAGTTCCAGCTTGTATACGCTCATTTATCTTTTCTTTAAAATAATCTTTACCAACAATTAGTTGTGTAGATATTTTTTCTGGTTGTGTCGTTTTTTTTTTGGTAGCCATTTAATATTTGGTTTAAGTCTATATAGAGATTATAAATTAATCATTATTTATTTTTATAAAGTATGTTTAGTTATATTCTTTTCTCAATCAATCTTTCCAATTTCTCAATCATTTCCCGCTGCTGCTCCAGCATACGCTCATAAAGCTCCACCATTTTATCTAGGGGATTGAAGGTACAATTAAAATAGCCAGAGTTGTTAGCAACTGAACCTTCATGAAAAGTATTGGCTATAATATTCACCGCCTGTTCCTCATCAAAATTCTCAATCGCTTCCGCGGGAACTTTCAAAATCTGGGCTACCTGTGCCAGAATATCGGATTCTACGGTTTCTTTTTGTTCCAGAAGGGAAATTTTCTTTTGGTTCCAGTCGTCGCCCAGCTCAAAAGCCAGAGCTTCCTGTTTGATGCCCAGCATTTCGCGGAAACGCTTTATATTTCTACCCTGATGTATTTTTTTATTTTGCATATCTGTGTAACTCATAATAACAAATATAAAGCTTTAGAACAAAAAAATAATGCTCTGTTTTAAAATAAATACTATTCTAAAATATCCGTCTTTCTGAATAAAATATCCTTTATCCAGATGGTTTATCCTTCTTATTATCCCTTCATTTGTTGAAAAATAACAAAGATGAAAAGAAAAAGAAGAATGAACAGCAGCAAATATAATGAACTGCACAATCGTAACCTTACGGTTTTCCTCAAATCGTTTTCAAGGGCGTATGGCAGAATCGTGTACTTTCCCGAAATAAGAATTACAGGAAAGTGGGTACAGCAATGTGGCTTTCAGGCAGGAGATAAGATATTGGTAACCGTAAGCAGAAACCAGATTATTTTGGAAAGGGAAGTGAGCTATGAGTGAAAATATTAGTTTTAAACCATCAGGAGGCTTAAATTTTTAAAATTAAAGTTTTTTTATTTTGAACCATTAAGATTGTAGGAAGAGGTTAAAAGGATTAAGATTCGTTTCGGTCACTAGTGCTTTTTAAATAGAGCGGTAAGGCTTCATGAATGTCTTTGTGCTCTCTTCATATTCTTAACAGCTTACCGCTTTCTTAATGGTTTTTAAATTAAGTATAGTTTTATCTCATCAATTGCGTTATTTAGCTCTGATGAGTGGAATATATTCTTTTACAAAAATCCCGATATATTTTCCATTATATTCTACAACACAAGTGCTGATATTCATTCGGTTGCAAAAATCCTGATACGCGGAATTGTCTCCGATATCATCACTGATAAACACTCCGCCAGGTCTCAGTTTTTTATAGATCTGATGATACGCCCACATTCTTCCGTGGTAACTTTTATCGGAATCATAGTGAAAAACATCAAATGAGGTAGCCTGTTTGAAAATTTTAGGCAGAGATTCTCTATCGGCAAAACGGAATAACTTCCAGTATTTTTTAAGATGATCAGGAACAACATATCCTGCATACTGATCTCCATTCTGAGCAAGAAAAGGCATATCTGAACTATAGAGTGTGCCGTTTCTTTTTTGAAGCGAAAGCAATATCGCCAGTGAAGACCATCCATAAGCTACTCCGGTTTCAAGAACGTTTTGTGCTTTGGTGAATTCACATGCATAATAAATAAGCTCCAATGCACCATGTTCACCCATTTTGACAGGGCATTCTCTTTCTTTTACACTGGCTTTTTGCAGGATATCGGCATAAGCAGATCCAAAATGATCAGCATTGCGGGAGAAAAGTCTGGAGATCACCTCTTCCTGAGAAACGGCTATGGATGCAGCCCAGAAATTTGCTCTGGCTTTTCCTTTGGACGGACTTCTTCTGTTGAATGTGTTTTTGATAATTTTTCTGCCCAGTTCAGGATAAAGAGGGGGCCTTTTAAGATAAGCTACAAATGTTTTGAGGACTGTTGACATTTCACAGATGTTGTATTATAGTTTTCAGCAAATGTACTTTTTTTAAAGGCCATATTGCATTGAGGCAACATTAATTTTAACAGTAAATCTGTTAAGGTTTTGTAATAAATACAGTCCGGAAATTATCAGTGAGATCTCTTGTTTTTGATTTAAAAACAGATCAGGTTGGCTTTCAGTTTTTTAAAGTAGAAATCGTTTTTTTATACGTGAGGAAGAATTTTTGTTTTTTCCTTTACAAAAATGCCTTTCCAAAAATATATGGAGTACGGTCATCAAAACGGTGATACTTTTCTGCTTTTTCACTGGGGTAGGTATTTTATTTAACACACTAAAAAGTGTGTTGTATGCAAATGTATAAAATAAATGGAAAAAATCAAAAGAAAAATAAGACGAAATCATCCTGATTATATTGGATGGTTTGCTGCTGTAAAAAGTTATACTCAGAAAATTGCTTTATCTTTGGGCTTTTAATGTTTGCAGGTATTAAATAATATTATTTGAAGATGAAGTTTTTATTAGACCTTTTGTTTCGTACGATCCAGCTTTTTACAGAGCCTTATTTCTTAGTATTTCTCGCAGTGGTTATCATTGCACTTTTAAGAAGAAAAAACAAGCGTAAAAATCTACGGATAGGAATTGGCATTGTTGCCGTTTTAATGATCATTTTTATAGGGAACGGTTTTCTCGGAAAGTTCACCGCAGAATATCTGCAGAAAAGTTATGTGAATACTATTGCGAATAAAAACGGGGCTTCTCAGAATCCTGTTATCGTTGTATTGGGTGGCGGCGTTGTAGATTTTAACCAAACAGAAAAGCTGCATACTTTGTCTTATTCCAGACTGGTGACCGCCTATCAGCTGTATCATGAATACAGGAAAAATAATCTGCCTTGTAAAATAGTCATTTCAGGAAAGGGGAGAGGACATACAAGTGAAGCAGAACTCTTCAGCGAAAATTTTAAAAACATGGGGGTTTCGGATGCTGATATCATCAAAGAAGACAAAAGCATGAATACCTATGAAAATGCAAAATATTCCAGCAAGATCCTTAAACAGATGGCTCCTTCTGATGTCTATCTGGTGACTTCCGGGTTTCATATGAAAAGGTCTGTGGCTTTGTTTCAGACATTTGGGGTAAATCCCGTTCCGCAAGCTTCAGATTTTATAGATACGGAAATTACCTGGTTTCCTAACAGCTATAACGCAGCATTTACTTTTGTGATGCTTAAAGAAGTACTGGGAATATGGCAGGTGCAGCTGTATAATAGTTTGGGATTGAACGGGTAGTACATACACTTAGAATAAAAACCGGACATTTAAAATTATTTAAGTGTCCGGTTTTGTTTTTATAGTAAACGTATGTAAGCTGTACAAAAACCATAAAGTCATAAAACCTATCATTTTTAACCACTTTAGTTCAGAAGTTTAAAATAAAACTTAAACCTTTAAATCATACAAAGTGTTAAATATTAGTCAATTATACAAAAAGCGATACAGGTGCCCAAATAAGCCGTGTTTATCAAGTCAGTAACTATGCTATCTGACTGAAAACAGAGGAGATATATGGGCAAATTGTATTTCAGCCTGATTATTTGTTTTTTGTAAAGGGTTACATAAAAAATACATTAAACTTATGTCCATCCGGATCTGCAAATACAAAACCGTAGTAATTGTCTCCAAAAGTCTCAGGCTCTGACACTATGGTTCCGCCAGCTTTTTTAACTTCTTCAGCCCAATTGTCTACCTGAGTTTTATTTTCTGCAGAAAGGGTAAATATGATTTCGTTGGAGTAGTGGGGATCTCCAAACTTCATACTTTTCAGGTTGTTTTCAATAACAGTTTGTAAGAAAAAGTGAATAATGAATTCATTTCCAGCCATAAAAAAACTTACCAGTTCATTGGATGTATGTGGATTATTGGGCCTGAAACCCAGTTCAGTATAGAATTTCTGTGTGCGTTCAAGGTCGGTTACGGCCAGATTGGCCCAGATCATTTTAGGTTTCATATCGGTGATATTTTGGTTAGGATAAAGGTATTTTGTTTTTACAGAATAAAAACTGTCATGTGGCAAGTTTTCGTATTTTTAAGGGGTAGATGAACATGATGGAAACTATATTTCAGGAGATGGTTTTCCTTCTAAATTTCCTGTTGGGTAATTTAACATAATATAAAAGGAGTTAAGTTATAATTAATGATCGAAGACCCTTTAAAGACCCTTGTCAAGGTTTTGAACCTTGACAAGGGTTACTCTCCACAACAAATTTTTTTCAACAATTGAGCTAGGAAAATTTTCCCTTTAGTAGAAATTAAGGATTTCCAACCGGTCAATGGCAAGCGAAATTATTTGAATTTAAAAACTATATTTTTCTGACCATGAATTGACACAGGGTTCATATTTTTTCAATAAATGAGTTTTACATCGCTTAGAGAAAATTCAGAATATTATGAAGAGCTGTACGGCTTATAAAGAAAAAAGATTTAGGAGAAGTTGTAAAAAGCTCTGAAATAAAATTTTTCGTTTTGTTTTATCCTTACCAAAATTTTAAAGAATTGGATGACGATAAGCCGGAGATTTTCCGGATAGGTTTACAACAGAAATAGAGTTCCGAGAATTCGTTAAAAGCTATTGGGTAGGAAAAGTTTGAGAATAACGGATTCTCAGACAATAAATGGTCTATTTCACTTCTATTATAAAAATCCTATAATTTATATTATGTTAAATTGTATATTATTCTGGTTTCAAAGATTCACAGAACATCTTAGGTTTCATTACTTTGCTCTCCTGATCTTAATATCGGGTTTTTCAGGTAATACAGAACTCTATTCAAAGTTGTGCTAATGAGAAATGGCGGATTAAAGAATTTTAACACCCTTAATCCGCCATCTTGTAAACTGCTGTGATCAGAAGTTTTCTATTGATTTAATTCTTCTTATTTAATTTTTCTAATTCAGGTAAATCTTTTTTATACTTTTCAACGTCCCAAGCTAAATTCCAGTTTTTAACGTAGTCAGAGATTGGACCCAAGCCAACTTCTGTTCTTCTTTTATCTACATTATCAGGATCTAGTAAAGGTAAAACATAGTAAGTATTATTACTTTGATTGATTCCTATCTGGCTTCCGTATATTTGTTTTCTGCCTTCCCGGATTTCTATTCTGTCAATTAACAACGCTAAAGAACCTGCACTGGCATTTCCTTTTGTGACAGCTTCTTTCATCATGGGTAGATATTTTTTCTGCGTTTCCAGATCTGAATGCTGAATCACAAGAAATAAGGCACTATTGGCCTGTGCGCCTACTTTGTCTTTACCCACCCAGCCTTTTTCATCTAATATTTTTTTTACTTTTAACAGGTTAAGAGAGTCTTTCTGCATTGTTTTTTTCCAAAGGTCATTCATTTCCTTAGATTGCGGACCGAATTTTTTTTGCGTTTCATCCATTTGCATTCTATATTTTTGGTCTTCCTCAAGAATTGCCAGTAATTCAGCCTGCAATGGTTTGTCATAATGGGCTTCTATGACCGCTATTTTCTTTTCTAACTTTTCAATTGTTTTCCCCCATTCTTTTTTTGAATGTAGATTATCCAAATCAGAATCAGATTTTAAGTGCTTCAGATTGGTCCAGCCTTTTTCTATGGATAGGTTCAGCCATTTGAATGCTTGTTTTGTATTTCCTGCCAAGGAAGATGAGCATGCGCCATTATATAAGTGACTTGGATTTTCTCTTTCGATTTTAAAAGCTTTACCATATACATCCGTAGACATTTTATAATCTTTTGCCCTATATAATTGATCGGCTTCAATGATTAATTTTGAGTATTCCTGAGCATTAGCGCCTGTGAATAAAAATAATAACAACAAAGCATAAAGAGTGTTTCTCATTTTTTCTGTATTTAATTCTTAGATTTTAGATGGTTACGTTTTGTTTTCAGACTCAATTTAATTGATATAATTTTTACAAAGCCATTTATGCTACGAATATAAAATTTATTTTGATGATGGAATTGTTAAGAAATCACAAAAAAATCATCCTAAGTTTTTTACTCTCTCAGATATTACATCGAATTTTTTAACCAATATTAGCTTAAAGAATTCTGTTACTTCGTTCCAGTCTTTAGCTTGGTATTTCACTTCTTGTTCTTCAAAAATTACAGAAAGTGACAAGTCTTTATTTACTTCAATCACCTTTTCGTCATCGGTTATAACAGAAACCCAAAATGCTCCATGTTCTTCATCCATTAATTGAATGTCTGATATAGCTTTTACTATATCCGATTCGTCAATATTATCTTTCTGATAGCCTTCCGCATATTGAATATAATTTTCTGTCATTTTTTTTATTGAATTTTTTAATACAACTTGGTAAAATTTAAATGAGCTATTTTAGCTTGCTTCTCTCCTCTTCCCAGAATCTGTCCATAATTGCCGTAGATTCTCCCGCGCTTTTCAGCATTTTGATGTCCCCGTTGTCATCAATTGTATAATGTCCTTTAAAAGCATAAGGCATAGCCTCGTATTGTCTGTTTACTTGTTCTAATGTTTCTTTAAAACAAGGATAACCATATTTTTCAACCAAGTACGGCAAAGCATTTCCTCCTTTTAAAAGTTCGTACTCCTGAAAGTTATAAGGTGTCGTTTGCTGTCTTTTAGCCAATGATTGGTTAAATTTTTTTAAAAGCTGAGTGATTTCCTTTTCCTCAATAAAATTTGAAAGTCCGCGTAAGGCATATATTTTCATATCCAAATAACGTTCTTTCTTATAGGCATTCAGGAAAAAATCCTTCAGTAACGGATAAGTAAAGTCATAAAGCAATTTCAATATTTTATTTCGAATATCTAATTGTTTTGCTGAGTTGTAAATAGTCATCAGATGTTCCACATTGTCATTGCTGATAATGTTTTTGTTTAAATTAAACAGTACATTTCGAAATTCTGGCTTCTTTTCATTATCCTTTTTGTTCGTTAAAATATCCGGAAAGTTGCTGACCATACTATCAATACAAGTGTAATTCTTATTTATTATTGTTAATAATCGGAGCAAGTTCTCTTTTCAATTCTTCAAACTTCTCCTTGCTCATCATATCAATTTCCACGAGTTCTTTTGCTTCTTTTAATTTTGCAATCGCTTCTTCTCTGGTCATTTTTCTATTTTTTAAAAGAATTTCACCAGATTCAATCCCTAGCTCCGTATCCATCACGCTTAAATATTTATTGATTCCAAAAGCTCGGTCATTTATTTCTCCCAAAACCATAACTACGTACAAAGGCTTATTTTTGCTGCCTCTATGATAAGTTTTTATTTCTCTGACAATCACTTTAGTATTTTTTAAGCTGATATCTGCCATATTTTGTGCTTCTCCACCCATAGCAGACATAATACTTCCAAATCCAGCCGGTCTTCCCATTTGTACAAAGTCATAAGTCTTTTTGGAAGTACTTCTGGATTGTGAAATCCCCCCTCTTGCTTTGTTTCCGTAACTTCCTGAATAAGTCCTTGTATTCAGCTCTTCAGAGGTTGGAGATCCTAATATTAAAGTATCACCTACCTTCACACTATTTTTACTCGTTGTTATATATTCCTTAACCTGAGCACCGTTTTTAATAGTGTTGAAGAAATTAATATCCTGTGTGTTTTCGTAGGTCAATAAATCAATATTTTCCTGAGCCTGAATATTTACTATCGATAAGAGAATAGTAAAAAGAGTAATTGTTTTTTTCATAATTGTTATTTTGTATATTGGAATTGAATTTTTAGTTTGCAGTTGATTATTCCAGTGTACACAAATATAACACAGTTATTTATATATAAAATGAGGAAAACCATAAAGCTCCAAAATCCGCAGATTTTGGAGCAGGGTGTAAATAGCTGACCTTTAGGCTGTTCTACTATTGCTTGGTGATTTTATGGAAAAAAGTATCACCTTTAAAGATATAGTCTCCTGAAGGATATTCAGTCAGATCGATGGTATTTTTCCCTTTTCTGAACAATATATTTTTAATGAGGTTACCGTTATTATCATATAAATACACATTTTCGTCTACTGAGGATTCCACGTTGATCACTCCTGTCGTTGGATTAGGATAAGCGGAAGTTTTTGTTTTTGGGGAAGCTTCTCTTGTTGACAGATAACAACCTGAAATATAGGAATCTCCGATAATATTAAAACCTTTGTTGATCAGCTGCGCTCTGGCCAGCATCGTTTGCGGTGTAGAATAAACCAATCCTGTTGCATCTATAGTTCCGGACGTTATTGTGGAGTTTGCCCAGGTAGGATTATTATTCAGAGCGATGAGAAAATTGCTGTAATTCGTACAAGATAAGCCGGCATTTTTAAATCCGAAATAGATTGTATTCCAGTTGAAGTTCTGCAGCTTGATATTCCACGAAGAAATATCCTGGTCAAAATGGGAAGCATCTGCAAACATATTTAATCCGGCGAAATAATCAGCCTTACTTACATCCCAGTTTCCGATGGGCTGATTGAATGATACTGCATTTTCAAACATATGCTCAAAATCTGTCACTTTACCTGTATTCCAGTTATCAAGTGGCTGATTAAATGCTGCCGTATTATAGAATGTATAGCGGAAATTAGTCGCATTTTCTGTATTCCACGAATTTAATGGCTGATTGAAAGCTGTGGCATCTGCAAACATGGAGGAGAAATCAGTTCCGGACATCGTATTCCAGCCAGAAATATCCTGATTAAAGGAAGATGCAGAAGAAAACATGCTGCTGAAATTCGTTACTTTTGACGTATCCCAGTTTCCGATATTCTGATTAAACCGCGTTGCTCCGCTGAACATACCGCTCATGTCCGTAATACGGAATGGATTCCAGTAAGAAAATGAAGTATGGCCTGTCAAAGATGAACAGTTTAGGAACATTTGTGATAAACTGGTTATCTGTGTCAAATCAGGAGTATCTGCAGCCGTTACGTTAAGATTGGGACAGTTGGCGAATGCTCTGTCGAATTGCTGAAGCCATGTCGTATTTCCCCACTGGCTGAGTTCTATGAGTTCCTGATTTCCACCCGGAGGAATGATGTCGGTATTGGCCCTGAACCCGTAAAATAATCCGTTACCGCTGAATACTTTTAATTCATAAGTGGCCTGCAGAGGATCTGGATGGAATGATGGCCCAAAATATATAAGTAAAGGCTCACTGCTGCTAGAGTTTACATTATCAAACATCCCGTTATGCTCAGGATATCCTACTTCGTGCCAGTAAATAGTGTAATCGGTTCCTGTGCCGCCGAATCTTATTGAATGATCAATAATGCCGTTTGCATTGGGTTTCCAGATGGTAGTAAATTCATTCTGCGCATAGGAAATGCAAAATAAAAGGAGAAAAATGATTATTAGTTGTTTTTTACACATAATTTAAAAAAGTTGTTTTAAGGTTAAAATTGGTTTGGGTAAGACAATTAATTTCCCGGGATTCTTTATCTTATCTCTGATACAAAGGTACTGGCGCACAGCGACAAAACTCGTCGTATTAAAAGTTTTTCCCTCTTTTTTTTCTTTTTTTTTGATTAATTTTTGTATAAAAAACAGCGTAAAAACTACCAGAAATAGTCTGTATTCTAAAAGGTGGTTTTACATGGATAACCTAAAAAAAATCTGCAGCTATTAAGTAATAATAACTGCAGAAAACAGATTGATTTTATATGGTGATTTTCACACCGGCGGAAATAGTAATTCCGGGAAGCGGACTGAGAAATTTTAACTGAGAGTTCTGAAGTCTTGCCTCAGCATTCAGTAGGTTATTTCCTATGATATAATATTCCAGATTACCTAAACCCAGACTGCTGTCCTTATAAGAAAAACGGGCATTCAACAGTGAAAATGCGGGCATTGGAAGTTCAGGATTAATATTTTTACCTAAATATTTTTGCTGTAAGTAATGGTCTAAGCTGATATTCACGCTGAAGTTGTGCAGAGTTCCTTCCAGAGAGAATCCGAAACGGCTTGTTGGCATATTGGGCATATAATCACCATCACTCCATTTTCTTATGGAGCTGTCGGCAACGCTTATATTTCTTACCAGATCATAATATCCGCCTATCTCCCACTTTCCTGCTTTTCCGAGATCTGCTTTATAAGCAGCTTCCGCTTCAATTCCATTGATTTCCGTATCATCGGAACGCCATTCTTTTACCAGAAAAACTTCTCTGGAAATACCGGTGTGGGCAAGATAAATATAGTTTTTATAAGAGGTATGATACCAGCTGGCAGATATCCGGAGGTTCTTCAGATTAACTCCAGTCCCGATTTCAACGGTATTGGCTGTTTCCTTATCCAGCTTGTCATCACCATTTTCTTCTGTCAGGATCGCAAAATGATTGTTTCCTGAATAAAGCTCATTCACTTCCGGAGCTCTTTCTGAATGGTTGTACTGTACTTTCAGATACCCTTTTTTAAAGAGAGTCCATTGTGCGGAACTATGAAATTGGTGAAGAGTGAAATCTCTGTCACTGTGTTTTCCTCCGGAAAGTCCGCGGCTTCTGACATACTTACTATCTGCTTCTGCCCTGCGTTGTACATGATCGTTTCTGTACCCAAGATCCAGTTGAAGAAAATTAAAATCAAGGTGCTGCATGGTAAAGATTCCGATTTCCCGGCTTATATTATTGGGTAAGTATCTCTGGCCTCCAGTTCCTTCCATATCTCTGTATTGTATTTCAAGGCCTGTGGTTCCGGTAAGAAATTGTAATTTCTGCTGGGTGATTTCCAGCCGTCCGTTATGTTGGTTCACAGCAAACTGATTGGCACGGTAACGGTCCAGAAGTTCTGCGTTTTTTGAAAATACTCCCATATAGTTCAGTTTGATGCTTGAAATCGGAAAACGGGTAAACTTGTAACCGGATTCAAACATCGCTTTGTGAGATAAGCTTCTGATATTAATGGGACTATATTCTATTTTGGGTTGTGGTTTTCCATGGCTATGTTGGGGTATTTTAGGTATTGCATACCCGGGAACCCCAAAATAGGAATAAGAATTCTGATACGCGCCTCCTGCATACAATGATTTTCCTATATAACTGGTGCCTACATAAAATGAATTGCTTTCTGAATGACTGTTGGGAATCTCGCCGTCTCTTGTTTCCACATAATCTTTGATTCCGTTTACTTCACTTTTGTACCGGTCTTTCACTGCATCCTGGCCAGGAATGTACAGATCGTTCTTCGGGTTGGGATAATATTTACCGTCAGCAGGATTGTAATACGTGGAACTGAATGTATACAGATCATCTTCCGAAAGCTCATACTCTATCATATGATCTTTGGCAAACTGGCTGATATAAGGAAAAAGGCTCTTGTTCAGGACACGTCTGGAATCTACATTGATCTGGCAAAGTGACTGTAAAATACTGTTGAAACCTACAAGCTCAGGATCATAACATCTGTCGTCTTTTGATTTTCCCGGAATTCTGACTATTTCCTGTTTCTGATTGGATGCTCCAACAGTCCAGACCCAGTTTTTAGCAATAATTCCTCTGGCTGAAAAAGCCTGTTTCTGACCACTGTTACTGCCTCCTTCAAGGAGTCCTTTGAAATTTATCTTTTTTTCAGGAAGCTGTCTGGCAATATAATCTGTTTCAATATCTACAGCTCCTCCAATAGCTTTTCCACCATACAAAACCGATGCAGAATTTTTGTAAACAGTGATATTCTGAACACTGTTCATTTCGATATCCGTATTAAAATCCGGGCTTATTCCCGAAAGGTCATTCACGGCCATTCCGTTTTCCAGTATTTTTACCCGGTTTCCGCTTAAGCTTCTGATAACGGGAGCGCCGGAATTCGGTCCATATCCCGAATTTTGAATTCCTGGAATTTTACTCAATGTTTCTCCCAGGGTATTGGATTGAATGAAATCCAGTTTTTTCCTTGAAATATTGGCAGCGTTATAATTTGTTTTTCCCTGTACCTGAATAGACTCTATGTCCTTTACCGTTCTTTTTTCGGGGATAATTTTCTGCGCTTTCAGAAGTGATGACGAATAAATAAGTGAGCTGCCTGCCAAAAAATAAAAGGTCCTTTTCATGTGCATATACTTTAATGATCCGGCAAAGCTAGAAAATTAAATTTATTAATGCAACTTTGTTGCTTTATTGATTATCTCCGAAATTTCATGTTTAAATCTAAATAATTGAAAAATAGTTCTCTGCCAGTTATTTTTTACTACTCTCAGATTTTCTTGTAGTACTGACTAGTCCTGAAAAAGGTTGACTAGTTTAATATTTCAAATATACTTAAATCAGAGTAGGAATTTTCCTATTCTGATTTTGTTTTTTGTATGTTTTTAATTTCACGTTATTTTTCATATGCACTTGGCTGGGGATGTTATAATTTAGGGAAAAATGAGGTCTTAAATTATTATAATAATAAATTGATTGGTCAAGCTGCTGTGAGAGATTCTTAAAGTTTTCAAAAGTATCAATCAATCCAAACTCATATTTCAGAATGCCGTTTACCCTCTCTGCTACAGCATTCTCATAAGGATCCGAGTTCTCGGTCATACTGATAAGAATATCATTTTTCCTTAACGTTTCAGTATATTCTTTACTACAATACTGCAATCCTCTGTCTGAATGATGAATTAAAGAATGTTTATACACCCTGTTCTTTAGGGCTTGTTTTAATGCTTTCAATGTGGAGGCAGTCTGTAAATTATCACTTAGTTCATATCCTACAATTTTCTTTGAATAGGCATCGGTAATCAAATGAAGATAATAATTTTTCTCTTTGGTCTTCAGATAGGTAATATCTGCAACCCAAACTTTTTCTGAACATTTCAACTCCTTTTCTTTAATAATATTCGGGTATTTCTTCATCCAATGTCTGGAATTGGTTGTTTTAAAATAACTGTGTCTTCTGGGAATTAAAAGATAATTCGATCTTAAAAGTTGAAACAGCCGATCTCTTCCTATATGAAGATCCTCTTTTGAAAAATCATTTTTAAGTAATACATAAAG
Source organism: Chryseobacterium sp. CP-77 (assembly GCF_036362765.1). Classification (NCBI taxonomy): domain Bacteria; kingdom Pseudomonadati; phylum Bacteroidota; class Flavobacteriia; order Flavobacteriales; family Weeksellaceae; genus Chryseobacterium; species Chryseobacterium sp. CP-77. The sequence goes on along the minus strand of NZ_CP143637.1, from coordinate 996,246 downwards.
TTTTCGAGTCCCTATTTTAGGCATCTTTTTACGAATTGATAATACCAGTTCTATAATCCTTTTTTGATTATTGATAGAATCAGGCTGTTTCTTCCTTTTATAATAAGCTTGTTTACTGTATCCAAACAATCGGCAGATATCTTCCAGTGAAAGATTTGTATACGGCCTTATTTCCTGGATTGATTGGAACCAGACTTTTTTACAATTTCAATCTTCAACTCACGCTCTGCGATTTCTATAAATTTCTTAAACACTTTGAGCTCTTCTTCCTTTTTGGATAAAGCAGCTTCAAGCTCTTTAATCTTTTGTTTCTGTGGATCTTTCATAGGTCTGCCTTTACTTAATTGTTTTTCATAAGTAAAGTTACCATATTTTATTAACCAACTAGAAATGCATGAATTACCCCGAATATTGTATCGAGTTTGCAATTGGGATTTTGTATATAATCCCCGTTCATATTCAGAGACAACTTGTCGTTTGAATGCCTCACTGTATTCTTGGACAGGGGACGATGTTTTTTTTAGATTCATAAGGATGACTAATTTTATGGTTTTTTAGTCAACCTTTTTCAGGACGAGACATACATAAAAAAAAGCCGCTCTGGAAAGAGCGGCTGAAACTATTACATTAATATTATGAATATGTTTAATCTCAATCTACATTAGTTCGGATATTTTATAGCATCCGACAGCTCTATCGGATTATTGTACTTCTTCAGACGGGACTGGATTGTTTTGGTCATTTCTCTGAAATTTGGCTTCACCTCTTTTCCTCTTTCATCTATAAATTTTGCTTGCACATTGCTTGATTTCATTTCTCTTAATGGATCATTATAATAATCTAAAGATACTTTCTGTAACTGCTTTTGCGGAACAGTGAGGGCTCCTTTGTATATATTCTCAAAATCTAATGTATCAGATTTTTTCTTTATAGAATAAAGGTTAAACTTATAAGAGCCGGTAGAATCTGCCATCTCGATGATTAATCCGGGTAAATTTCGAAAAATATAAGGTCCGGCCTGAATGGGTACATCTTGAGTATACCATGCTTCCCCAAGCTTAAATCTTAAAAGTTATAAATAGAAAGGTTTCTTTAAGATCTAGTTCAAATTACCCTTATGGAATAATGTAATGCAGGAAAATTTAATTTTTAAGAATACAAAAGAGGCTGTCTTATTAGACAGCCTCATAATTTTTACATGTAATGCTTTCTGACTAGCAAGTTGATCCGCACTCAAGTAATTTGATGTGGATTACACCATTAACAACACATTGTGTCTGGCATAAAGCGTTAGTTACAACAGTGCTTACACCGCCAACTACTCCACCTACTGTAGATCCTACGCCAGTAACTACGCCACCAACGATAGTACCTACACCGCCTACTACTCCACCAACTACTCCTCCTAGTCCACCTAGAAGTCCGCCGATTGGATCTAGTAATCCGTTACCTGAAATAGCTTTTAATTCGTTTCTGTCCAATTTTTTTAAGTTTTTCATAACTATAATTTTATATGATTATTACATCACGAATATATGAATAATAATAATAGAATTGCAAATTATTTTAAATAAATTAATTATATGTTTATATTATTTAATAATTCATTAATATAAATATAAATTAATGAGGATAATATTTTCACTTATATGTGATTGATTTTCTAAAAGTTAAAAAGCATAACTCAATTTATGGAGTTTGGAGTTATTATTTTTGCATTAAATCTTAATTATTGATATTTATTTTTCAATGTGGGAAAAACCGTTTACAAAGAGCTGTAACAGGTAAAATGGATAAGCTGAAATACCTTGATTTCCTCATTTTAGATAAAAATTAAAAAACATCGATGAAATTTGTACTCTTATCGGGTAAAACCCACTTGGGTTGATTGATAAAGGAATCAAATTTTGTATTTTTGCTGACATACTTATATCAATGTCAGTTTTTTCAAATAATATACGCTTTTTAAGAGCCAGGAGAAAGCTCTCCCAGCAAAATGTAGCCGATGAACTAATGATTTCAAGAGTTCGGTATTCAAAATATGAAAACGGAATTTCGGAGCCTCCTATCGAGCTGCTGGTAAAAATTTCAAAATATTTCCATGTGAGTATTGATCTTATGCTTTCTGTAGATATTGAAAAGCATCCGATAGATGAAATGCTAAAGCTTCCTGATAACAGAATCGTTCTTCCGGTAGCAGTGGATACTCATGGAAACGATACCATAGAAATTATTCCTCAGAAGGCATCAATGGGGTATCTGGAAGGCTATAGCGATATAGAATACATTGAAAGTCTTCAGCGTATTGCTCTTCCTTTTCTTACCAATGGTAAATACAGGGCTTTTCCTGCGGATGGTGATTCTATGCCTCCTTTCAGAAGCGGATCTTATATTGTAGGAAAATATGTAGAAGGAATTAATGAACTGAAACCAGGCAAAACCTATGTTTTTGTTACTTTAAATGACGGAATTACCTACAAGCGTTTTAAAGAAAGAAAGGAAAATGCAATTTGCGTAAGTGCTGATAATTCATTTTACGAGCCTTATGATATTCCTTTTGAAGAAGTAGTGGAAATCTGGCAGTATGCTTCAGGAATTTTCCCGGAAGATTTTGAGCCGGGTGATTATGAAAGCTACAACTTTAAAGAGATGTTCCGTGAACTGAGACAGGATATCAGGGATCTTGACAAAAAGGTTTCAGGCCGCCGCCGCAAGCAATCTTAATATTTAAATAGATATCATATAAAGACTCCTGGTTTTATACCGGGAGTTTTTTATATAGGGACTTCAGTTATCAAGGATGATCCGAAAGTTCAATCCACACCGGAGCGTGATCGCTGCTTTTTTCCCAACCCCGCACATGGCTGTCTACTCCACCGGATGATAATCTCGGCTGAAGATAAGGACTTAATAAAATATGATCCAGCCTCATTCCTGCATTGCGGTCGTAGGCTTTGTATAAATAATCCCAGAATGTATAGATTTTCTCATCAGGATAAAGACTTCGCAGAGAATCCAGCCAGCCTTTTTTCTGGAGTTCTTTAAATGCTTTTCTCACTTCTGTTCTGTATAAGGCATCATTTTCCCAGTGCTCAGGTTTATAAACGTCGACAGGTTCCGGAATAATGTTGAAATCACCGATAAGGATGGCGGGAAGTTCCATTTTGATAAGCTGATTGGTTCGTCTTTTAAAACGTTTGAGCCACGATAATTTATAATCAAATTTAGGCCCCGGATAAGGATTTCCATTGGGAAGATACAGGCAGCAGATGACCATTTGATCAATAATAGCTTCTATATACCGGCTTTGAACATCTTCTGCATCACCAGGCAAAGATCTTTGTACTTCAGTTATTTCTTTATTTTTGGCCAGTATGGCTACTCCGTTCCAGCTTTTCTGGCCGTTCCAGATCGCTTCATATCCTGCGTTATTGATATCCTGTAAAGGAAAACGTTCCTGAGGAGCTTTTAATTCCTGAAGACAGACAATATCCGGTGAAGCTTCCTTGAGCCATTTCAGCAAAACAGGCAGCCGGCCATTGATTCCGTTCACGTTATACGTTGCTATTTTCATGATGAAGGTTTTTAGAAAATCAATTCTTTTCAATTACGACAATAATTATTCCATCATAAATATCTATTATTTGATATTTTGCGGAATAATAATCTTAAAAAGATAAGTTTTGATGAATAATCTCTGGGTAGAGAGATAAAAGTTCAATATATTTGTGATAAAGATGTAGCTCATTAATAATAAACTTCGATGAAAAGATATCCGACCTTTTTATTAGCATTACTTTTTCCCATTACAATGTATGGCCAGCAGAATCTTACTGCTGATGAACTGTTTGTTAAAGCCCGCACTACCGCTTTTGAACAAAAAGATTATACTACATCTATTGCCCTGGCAAAAGAGGCGCTGGCAAAAGCTCCCAATTATACCGATATTTCTGTTTTCTTAGGAAGATTATATACCTGGAATAAAGATATTGAAGCGGCAAGAGCTGTGTTTGAAGATCTTGGAAAAAGAGAGGTTCAGGATGAAGATTATTTCCTGGCGTATGCTTCACTGGAATACTGGAATGATCAGAATACAAAGGCTATCGAAATTATAGATAAAGGACTTTCCTATCATTCAAAATCTGAGGCATTACTGCTGCTGAAGGCAAAAGTATATTTTGGAATGGATCATTATGAAGAAGCTGACAAAGCGGTAACCACTCTATTATCTATTAATCCCAAAAATACAGAAGCAAGGGCTCTTGCAGTAAGAATCAAGGATCTGTCTTCTAAAAATGCTGTTGGAATTATTTACAACTATTCCCATTTTGACAAACAGTTTGATGACGACTGGCACATTGTGGGGGTAAGTTATAAAAGAATTACACCTATTGGTTCCGTGATCCTTCGTGGAAACTATGCGAACAAATTTGCCCAAGGTGGTACACAGATTGAGTTGGAAGCCTATCCGAGACTTTCCAAAATGTTCTATTTATATGTTGGCGGAGGATATTCTGATGATGTAGGTCTGTTTCCGAAATACCGTACCGGAGTTTCCCTGAATGCCAATCTTCCTCATAGTTTTGAGGCAGAGCTGGGTTACCGTCAGCTTCATTTCAGCAACAGTATCTGGATGTATACTGCGGCTGTAGGAAAATATTATAAAAATTTCTGGTTCAACCTTCGTACTTATATTACACCTGGCAGTAAAAATATTTCACATTCTTATACCGGAACGGTGAGATATTACACAAAAGGCGCTCAGGATTATGTTGCCTTTCAGATCGGAACCGGGATAAGCCCGGAAGAATACCGAAATAACCTTCTGGAAAATGAAACCTTTAAGCTTAAAACTTTTAAAATAGGTGCTGAGTATAATTTCTCTTACCGCTCTGTCAATCTTTTTTCTGTAGGAACCATGTATTATAACCAGGAATTCCGTCCGGGTGAGAAAGGAAATCAGTTTGATATTACTTTAGGCTATACCCGAAAGTTTTAAAACTTTGGCCTTGTTTTTTTCTTAAAATTAATCATTACCGAATCCGGCATCAGTTTCTTTGTGGAATAAAACCGGGTATTCATGCTTTTATACTGATTAAACCTGGCGTTGATCCTGTTCATGGCCGCAGCATTATTGGAAGCATCTTCCTCCATATCTTTTAGGGTGAAAAGCTGCCCGTCATGGATATAATATTTTTCAGATACAAAATCGATAAGCTGGTTTTTACTCTGCATCATAGGGATTCCGGCCTTGCTGATTTCAGAATCTGCGGAAAAACCTCTTCCAACCCATGTAACTGTAGAAGGGGTATTGATTTGATAATTATTTCTGTAGTATGCCAGAATGGAAGGCGCAATATCAAAATGACTTACCGTTTTATAGAATCGCTTTGATTCTTTTAATAACGGAGAATAGATTAATAAAGGAACATGGAATCTGTCAATTTTAGATTCTAAGGTTATTTCAGGCATACTGTGATCTCCCGTAATGACAAAAATAGTGTTTTTGAAGTCCGGCCGTTTGCTGTAATTTTCAAAGAAATTTTTCATAGCATCATCAGCATTCAATACCGAAATGAGCTGATTTTTGTGGGCAGATGCCCATTTTTTCTGTTCAGGAGTTAAAATTCCGGAGTTAAGTCGTTGATTGTACAGCTTTTCATAATAGTCTTTATTATTGATTAAAAAAGGATTATGTGTTGAAAGTGTAAGAATCATATTGAAATAAGGCTGATTCTGGGGTTTTTGCTGCTGCAGCATTTTACTTAAAACAGCCTGGTCTTCATATCCCCAGCTCTCTCCGTTGCTCGCAGGAAGCTTACGGTAAGGGCTGCTGAAGGAAGCCTGGTCTATAATATGATCTACTCCGCTGTACTCCAGAAACTCACGGTAGCGGTCAAATGATGCATGACCTCCGTAATAAAATCCGGTTTCAAAACCGTTTGCTTTAAGGATGTTATAGAGATTGAAATTCTCCGGTGTTTGTTCTATTTCAAGGAAGCCGTTCTTACCAAAGGGAAGAGATCCCGTTAATGATGGTAATGCTCCGAATGTTCTTCCTGCTGAGCTTAAACTGTTTTCCCAATACAATCCTTTATGGGATAAAGAATCAAGATAAGGAGTAAAGTTTCCGATATATCCTTTTGGGGAAGTATACGCATGTCCGAAACCTTCCATCACAAGAAAAACAAGATTGGGAACTTTCTCAGATCGATTAAAGTAAGAACCTAAAAAGTCCGGTGTGTTTTCTTTTCTCCAGAACGGAAAATTTTTATCAATCATTTCTGCATTGGCAGTAAAATCTTCATTGTCGCTCAGCAATTCAGTGAGTTCCGGATGGTCACTGATAAAATTATCTTCATTGGATTTAAAAAAATAAGCCCATTTACTTTTTGCCGCATTTTGATTAAACTCACTTTCGGAACTCAAAATCCTTGCTCCCACTACATTGGAAGGAATAAAGAATGCTGCTAACCCGAAAATCAATAGTATCATTCCCGGATAGATTGATTTTAAAGCTGCTTTTCCTGCAATCCACAAAGGAATCAAGGACCCAATGATTAAAATTCCCAGCAATGCAAAGTTTTTGAAGTTCAGCATTCCGCTTGCCTGCAAAATCTGCTTCATCTCTTCTTTGCTGTAGTATAAAAGGTCGGCACCCAAAACATTGCGGGTTTCAGAAAAATACAGGAACAAAATATATTGAGTAACTGCTACAATAAGCAGGGTGATTATTCCCAGAATTCTTGCCCAGCCTTCTTTGACAAAATTAATAATCAGATATATAATTCCGATACAGAATGTCAGCTGAAGCGCAAATAAAATGTTTTCCAAGAAAAGATGACCAATAATGGCTGACGTTTCAAATTTTGGAAAAGTATATTTGTACCACAGTGATTCTGCGGCGACTCCTAATAAAAATAAAGCAAAGAAAGCCAACGCCAGCATTCCCCATTTTTTAAGTCCTGCCTGAAGAATAGCATATATCCTTTCTTTCAGCGGTAAATGCTGGGTACTTTGATTGAAGCCCTGTCTTGTCATTTCGCCCCAGCCATGAGATTTTTTAAAATAATCTATAAATCCGTTAACCCCTGCTTTTACCACAATAGGATGGAAATAAAAAGGTTCGGAAAAAGCGGTAAAAATCAGTCTAAGGAAGTCTTTCCTTTTGGTATAAACCTGATGGCTGACAAGATCCACCAATATCGCATAGATGGAATACAGGAATCCCATTGAGATGACGAGGGCAAACAAGATCAGAAAGAAGGGCCAGTTGATAATTCCCAGCAATAAAAAGATGATAAAGATAATATATCCTGAAAATTCGATGAGCGGACCCAGGAATTCAAAGAAGAACCAGTAAGGAAGACTGATCATCCCTAATTTTTTATACTTCGGATTGAACATGAGTTTTCTGTGTTTCCACAGAGTTTCCATGGTGCCGCGCATCCATCGGTTTCGTTGTTTTCTGAGAATATCTTTGGATTCCGGAACTTCTGTCCAGCATAGCGGATCCGGAATGGTAAGTACTTCATAAGGCTCGTTTTTTTCCTCCATGTACTTTCTCATTCTTACCACCAGCTCCATGTCCTCTCCCACTGTGTTTTTATCATAGCCGCCGCAGGCCAGTACAATTTTCCGGTCAAAGACTCCAAAAGCCCCGGAGATCAGGATCAGTCCTGATGCTCTGGACCATGCCATACGTCCCAGTACAAAAGCCCGGATATATTCCAATGCCTGTGTTCTTCCCAGTAGGGTTTTCGGCATATTGACACTTACTACTTTTCCGTTTTCAATGACACAATTGTTGGCCAGACGAATCACTCCACCGCAGGCAATAAACTTTTTATCAGTCTGCTCCAGCATTGGTTTTGCGAGTTTTAAAATCGAATCCTGCTCGAGAATACAGTCAACATCAATACAGACCAGATAGTCTCCGGAAGAAATATTGACTCCAACATTTAAGGCATCTGCTTTTCCTCCGTTTTCTTTATCAACAACAATCAGTTTTTTGAAGGCCGGATTTTTACTTTTATAAACTCCTCTTACTGCATTGGTTTCAATTTTTCCCTGAATAAAATAAGCTACAGACTCAAGTTCGTAAGCCTCAATCAGCTTTTGAATGGAATCATCCTTACTTCCGTCATTTACAATGATAATTTCCAGATTATGATAGTAAAGGGATAACAGTGAACGTACATTTTCTACAATGGTCATTCCTTCATTATATGCCGGAGCAATAACGCTGAACACCGGAGCATTGGGATTGGCCGCAATAATACTGTAGTCTGTAAATGTATTTTCTTTTTTATAACGTAATACAGCGCCAAGCGCATAAATTCCTATCCAGCCATAGATAAGGGCTACTGCTGTTCCGTAAATCAGAAACAGCCAGATAACAACTTCATAGATGATGTGTGAGAATTCTAACATGCTTTTTCCTGTAATGCGTATTTAATAATTTGAATGAGTTCTTCAGAAGAGGTTTCCTTTTGGGATATCTCTTTCAGGAATTCCTGTTTCTCCAATGCACATAAAGCTTCTGCTGCATATACTTTTATCCCTGAATCCGGATTTTCCAATAACTGATCTTTCAGGAAATCCGTACTGTACTGGTCTTTTGACTTTTTCATGACTTTGAGAATCTCTTTCTGTACTTCAGCTGGCTGATGTGGATAGATTTCTATAAGATCAGCGATTGTTGAAGAATTTTCCAGCGATAATAAAGTTTGCACTGCCTGAACCCGTACATCAGCAGATGGATGATTCAACAAATCAGTTACTGTTGGATAGAGAGATAATATCTGAAATTTTCTTAAGAGTTTAAGGGTAAAAATAACTACGGATTCATTAGAACTTTCCATCCAGCTTTTAATGCTGTCTCGGGAATTCTCCGGAATATGTGTTACGGAAATAAGCAGACGAAGCTGCTGCCATTCTGATATTTTGGTTGAAATGCTGTTCAGGAAATGAAGACCTTCAAAACCCTTAAAGTTAACCATTGCATATTGTGCTTCCTGATACACCTGAGCTGAAGGATGGGTTAAAAATGTAGAAATTTTTGGCAACGCTTCCTGTACGTGCATGGCGGTAAGTTCCTGTATTCCTCCAGCAATGATATGTTCCTTCTTTTGATTGAGTTTTTTCAATGCTTCTTTCTGAAGGCCATATTCATGAAATAAATCTTTAAGTTTATTCTGTGCTGCTCCGGAAAATTTTTTCTCGGATTCTGCCAGTTTCTGAAGAAACAGATTTCTGAATGAAGGATTACCAGATGCTGTTGAAAAGTTAGTGTCTGCAGCCAATTCTTCTTCACCATATACAATTACTTCTGAGATCTTTTTATTGATCATTTCAGACCATCTGAAAACCCGAATAGATTCTCTGTACTGATAAAAGCTGTAGATCAGTACAACGATGATCAGTAAAAGTACTAAAGATAGCATTCCCAGAAAAACAAGAAAGAGAAAATGCACAGAAGTGGTGAGAAACATGGTTGTCGTTTATTTTGAAGAAAATCTTTTTATTCTTAGTATCAATTCATTGGGACTGAATGGTTTTACAATAAAATCGGCTGCACCCAAATCGAAGGCATTCAGTACTACTTCCTCCTGCCCCATGCTGGAAAGCATGATTACCGGTATCTGCTTGCCCATGGTTTTAATGGCAGAAAGTATTTCAATTCCGGAAGCAAAAGGCATCATAATATCTGTGATGGCCAGATCTACTTCCCTGGTTTTAAGGGTTTCAATAGCGTCTTTCCCGTTGCGGGTCAGGATCACTTCGTGCCCTTCTTTTACTAATTTATGTTCAATCGTTTTTAGAATCAGTTCGTCGTCTTCGGCGATTAGAATCAGCATAATTTTGGTTTTTTATTGTATTAAATTTTTAATTAATTGTAATCCTTTTGTTATTTCCCGGATCATTTCTTTTTCCATGGAGATAAAATCCATGTCGGGTTCCGCTTTACTCTCCCAGCTGGCCGTATTTTTTGTAAGTGTTACCAACCCCGCTGTTCCGGCTGTTCCTTTAAGCTTGTGAAGGATCAGTTTCAGATTGGTACTGTCTTTTTCAGCTGCGTGTTTTTTAATATCTTCTTCAGCCTGAATGAGTTGTTGCATGACAAGATCCAGGAATATTTTTCTAAAATCTTCATCATCATCACCTATCTGTTCGTTCAGAAGGTTTATATCGAGATCATTTTCTGTATTTGTGGTATTCTCGTCCGGAACATTATTCTGATCTGGAACATTATTTTCACCAGGAATGTATTTTTTCAGTATTTCCAGCAGATCATTTTGTCTTAAAGGTTTAGGAAGGAAGTCATTCATCCCGGAATCCAGACACTTTTCCTTCTCTCCCAACACATTACCGGCAGTGACACCAATAATCGGGATATCGGAATATTCCGGAAGCAAACGGATTTGTTTTGTAGCTTCAATACCATCCATTACCGGCATCTGAACATCCATTAAAATGATATTGAATTTTTTCCCCTGACAGAGCTGCCATGCCTGAAGCCCATCTGTAGCTTCTGTAAGCTCCGCATCAGGAATCAATGAACCTATCATTTTATGGTTGAGAACCATGTTAACCGGGTTATCATCCACGAGTAAAACCTGTGGCGACTGCATCAGAAAGGATGCCTCTGTTTCCTTCTTTGAAATGCTGGTGACCTCTTTTTCCGTAGTTTTCACGGCCCGGCTTAATGTTTTATAGAGTTCTTCTGATTTGATAGGTTTTAACAGGAAGTATGAATCGTTTTCCTGACGGAAATAATTAATAACATCATGTTCTTCAGATGAGGTATGAAGGATAATCAAAGGAGACGATTCTTTCTGTTGATCAAACAGGTCTTTAATTTTTTCTATGGTTTCCAGCCCGGAAATGACAGGCATATGGTAATCCATCAGGATCACATCAAAGCGTTCTCCGGCAAGTAATATCTGAAGGGCCTCCATTCCATTGGCGGCCAGCTTTGAATCTATATTTTTATAAGCCAGCATGTGCTGAATAATAATTCTGTTGGCTTCATTGTCATCTACGATAAGAACTTTATTGATTGGTAGTTCTTCAACCTCATGACGATCAGATATTTCATAAGGAACCTCTATATCAAAATAGAAGACAGAACCTTTATGAAGTTTACTTACCAATGATAAGCTGCTGCCCATATATTTCAGGATATTATTGGAAATAGTCAATCCGAGACCTGTTCCTCCATAGCGTTTGCTGATCGAGCTGTTTTCCTGGGTAAAGGCATCGAAAATATGCTGCTGTTTTTCCTTAGGAATACCAATTCCGGTGTCTCTTACGGAAAATCTGAGTTTGATATTTTTGCTGTCCAGATTTAGTTTTTCTACTTTAAGTTCTATTTCTCCCTGTTCTGTAAATTTTACGGCATTTCCGAGAAGGTTGATTAAAATCTGTTTCAGCCTCGATTCATCCAGCCAGATTGTTTCAGGAAGTCCCGGTTCTATATTCAGCAGTAGCTCTATATTTTTTTTCTGCGACTGGTAAAGGATAACATTGATTACCTGACTTACCATATCGTAAATATTGGCTTTTTCCACAATAAGATCCATTTTCCCGGATTCTACCTTAGAAAAATCAAGAATGTCATTGATGATATTCAACAGATTTTCTCCTGATTCATTAATATAATGGAGATATTGAGTCTGTATCTCGTTCAATGGAGTTTTTAAAAGAAGGTCGGAAAAACCGATTACCCCGTTCAGAGGAGTCCGGATTTCATGGCTCATGTTGGCTAGGAATTCAGTTTTTGCATTGCTGGCAATATCTGCCATTTTCTTGGCGTTTTTCAGTTCTCTGTTGATTCTTACTGAAGCTGTAATATTCTGGGCAGAAACAATAATTCCTCCTATAACATTATTGGAAAGATACCATGGTGTCACCTCTACACTGTAATGCTGAATGATTTCTTTACCAGGAATTTCTATAGCCATGTCTTCATTTTTATAGGCTTTCCCGGCCAGGGCATCCTGATATATTTTTAACCTTTCATCCGGTACATTGGGCGATATCTTGAACATATTTTCACCAATAAGCCTGATGTCATTCATCTGAAACTCATCTTTCCAGCTTCTGCTTACAGAAACATAATTGAGATCTTTATCAAACATGGCTACCGTAGCAGGTACATATTTTACAAAAGATTGCAGCATAGCCTCTTTCCTGGCCAGCTCAAGGTAGATATTTTTGAAGGTATCAATATTCTGAATGATTCCGTAGACTCTGGTGCATACTCCATCCTCAAATTCCGGGATCCCTTTTACCCTTACCCAGATCATCACGCCGTCATTTTGTATAAGCTGTAATTCTTCATCGTAGGGAACGCCTTCTTTTACAGCCTTTTCGAATAAAAATTCCAGCTTTTCGCGGCTTTTTTCACTGTAAAAACCCAGTGCATTTTCAAAATCAGGCTGGAAGTCCCGGTCTATCTTATGGATTTCTCTGGTAGACTGTGACCAGAAAACGGTATTGTTTTTCAGGTTGACTTCCCATCCTCCCACCTGGGCAACGGCACTTGTTTGTTCCAGCATCTTTTTGGTATGAACAAGATCTTTTTCCAAACTTATTCTTTCCGTAACATTCAGGGCAGTACTTACCACATAAGGATTCCCTTCTTTGTTGATTTCCACAAGATTGTGGTACATCCAGATCATTTCTTCACCTCCTTTTGTTTTCAGGATCATGGTTCCGAAATCTTCCTGGTTTTTATTGATTCTTTCGAGATATTGCTCAAGAAGATACCAGTTTTTTTTGGGAACAAGGTCTCTCAAATTCAATTTTTCTACTTCTTCAGAAGAATATTGCAGGGTTTCTCTTCCTTTTTCATTGACAGCAATGATATTACCTTCCATATCATGCATACTCATCAATCCTATGGCGTTTTCAAAGAAGCTTCTGAAGCGGCGTTCAGAGCTTTCCAGTTTATTCTTTTCTTCGATACGATGGGTGATATTGATTCCGAAACAAAAAATCTCCGAGTGGTTTTGATTGAGCTTTAAATACCATTCAATTATGATGGTTTGAGTATCATCTATCTTTGTTGAAGTTGTAAATGTAACTTCTTCGTCGGTATCGGGAAGATTTTTGGAAAGCATTTGCAGCTGAGAATTGTGATTCCCTATCAGATCTATGAAATTCTTATTGATAACCTCTGCTTTATCTAATTGAAACACCTTCTCAAAAGTCGGGTTCACATCTTTCAGCACAAAATCCTTATCCAGAACACAGATCAGATTATTGGAAATGGTAAAAGTCTGCTGAAAATACTCAGCCTGGATATTTTTCCTTTTTCCCATGAGAACTTTTGTGACTGCTTCTCCTATTTTTTTCAGGGTTGAAATCTGATCATCCGTAATGGTTTTAGGCTTATAGTCGATAACGCAGATGGTTCCCAATACAAATCCTTCATCATCAATAAGAGGTACTCCTGCATAAAACCGGATTCCTCCTGCCAGAATGAGCGGGTTATCAGAAGATCTTTCATCCAGTAAAGTATCATTGATCACTACTATATCTCCACTTGCGATAGAATATTGGCATACAGTATTCTTCCTGTCTACAAAATCAAGGGCAAGCCCCACACAGCTTTGGATGGTCTGGGTTTCGCTTTCCATCATGGCTATAAGTGCTGCCGGGCAGTCTGTCACCAGACATGCGGTTTCTGCAAAAATATCTAACTGGGGATCTTTTTCAAGGTTTAAAAGACCAAAATACTCCAGTTTCTTCATTCGGCTTTCTTCATTCGCAGGAATTGGATACTTCTTCATATGTTATATCAACAATTAGAGACTTTTCTTTTTTGATTATTAAAAAATGATAATCAAGGCCTTAAAGTTTATATTTTAAATATTTTTAAGCGCATTAAATTATTATTTTAATAAGTAAACCAAATTACGAAATAATTTTGTATTCTATTACAGTAAATATGTTAATAAACCTATATGTGTGTTAATTTTTGATTATCTTCTAGGAATTCTGAAGTTATATGGAAGTAATAAGAATTATGAAACAAAATGCACCATATAGGAAATATGATGCTTAGTGGGTAGATCCGGATGAATATAAGATATTGATTATGTGTTTTCTTAAGGCCTGACGATTGATAAAAAAGTCCATTCCCTGAAAAATACGGAAATGGACTCACCACTTATCATCATCCAAATCACAACTATACTATGAACAGGGAAGCAATGGCCTGTGCATCGCTGCCGCTTAAAATTTCGTCGTACGCTGCAGAACCTGCTGCAGCACCAAATAAAGTTCCGGTATTATAACCTGCCTGGTTGGTATTTTCTTCTCCTGCATAAACAGGATTGGTGGCGGAAGGCATACTTCCTCCGTTGGCAAGCTCAATCCATCCTTTGTTCGCCCTCATTCTTCTTACCTGTGAGGCATGTCTGGCTTCAACGGAGTGAATCTGTAACGCTGCCTGCAGAACCACTTTGTTGGACATCACATTTCCTGCCTGCCCTTTGTAAGCCCTCACTCCGGTATCTTCAAAAGCCTGCGCAAGGATAAGAAACTGGTTATAATCTGTAAAAGGCATAAAGTTTCCGCCGGCTGTAAAATCAAAAATAGGTTTATTTCCGGGAGTTGTTCCTAAAGAAGTCAGTGTACTTTTCAGAAAACTTACATGAGCGGATTCATGCTTTGAAATCTGCATAAAGACGGTTCTGTCTCCATTGGGAATCAGTCCCGGGGTTGACAATCCTATGCTGTAATATTCATTTTCAAGATATTCCAGTACCAGCGCCAGTTGTAAAGCATCTGTAAGGGTACTTTTTAAAGCAGTACCTGTTAATGCTGTTTTGGTAGTTTCTGCTTTGGCAGGGGTGGCCATCATAGCACCCAAACCAAGGGGTACAGCTGCTGTCGCTGCTTTTTTTCCAAATAATGAAATATCAGTAATCGTATCTAATCTTGATGCTTCCCTCGTGAAAAATTTATCATCAGAAAGCTTATCCAGTAATCTAAGAATATTCATAATGTGAGTTTTTAGGGTGATGTTTAGTTGATTCCTCTTTCTTTCCAGGTAAATGGTGTTTTGATAAAAGCTCCGGCAGCCATTACGATATCTTTGGGCTCTTTGGCAAGATCAAGTCCGTTGGCATCGATCACATCATCTCCTGAAAAATCTGCAGATCCGGGATTGATTAAATTTCTGATGGCAGAAGCATGTCTGGCTTCCACAGAAACTATCTTACCGGCAATCACGAGATAAGCGGGATTGGAAATGTATTTTCCTGCTCCATTGTACGCTGCAACACCGGTGTCTTCCAATGCCTTTGCTGTAGCCAGTACTGAATTTCTATCATTAAAATTTACATTCGGATACTGGAATTCAAGCTTAGGAAGCACATGATCTGTAGCACCACTAATAGCAACTTTAAAAAAATCCCTGTGAATCACTTCGTGATGATAGAGGTCTGTAAAAATCTCTTTTTCAATACTGGAAATTCCTGTATAAAAATTGTTGACCACCTTTGTATAAAAATCTGCTTCAAGCTGTTCCAAAGCATAGGCATAATTTAATACCCCTACATCTCCGGTTCCAAGATCATACTTTGATTCTTCTATAATCTGGAAGTCATCATCATCATTACATCCGATGATGGTAAGGCCTGCAATAGCCAATCCTACTCCACTTAGTTTTAAAAAGCTTCTTCTGCTGGTATCAAGGGTTGCACCCTGATTAGAAACCTGAATTGTTTTTTTCATAGTATTTATTTTTAGTGTTGGATAAATAGGAGATAAAAACAGCACATTGGAATATGCTGTCTGAAACTTAGAATTTGTTATGGCATCAATACTGTATCGATTACATGAATCACTCCATTAGACTGGTTTACATCAGCAATCGTTACTTTGGCGCTGTTTCCTTTTGCGTCTTTTATGTAAAGATTTTTACCTTTTGTCCAGAATGTAAGATCTTCACCCTGTACAGTTTTCATCATGCTTTTTCCGTTTCCTGCTTTTACAGCGGCCCATATTTCTTTAGCGCTATACCTTCCCGGAAGAACATGATAGGTTAAAATAGAAGTAAGCATCGCTTTATTTTCAGGTTTTACAAGGTTTTCTACGGTACCTTTCGGAAGTTTGGCAAAGGCTGCATCTGTAGGTGCCAATACGGTAAAAGGTCCTGCACCCTGTAATGTTTCTACCAGACCGGCAGCTTTTACGGCAGCTACAAGGGTTTTATGATCCTTTGAGTTGACCGCATTTTCAATAATGTTCTTAGAAGGATACATGGGAGCTCCCCCTACCATTACTGTTTTTTCTTTCATCGTTTGTGCAGTTACCTTCCCACTGAAAGCAAATGATAAAACTACCATTGCTAAAACTGTGATTCTTGACTGTGTGTTCATTACGTTGATTTTTAGTTAATTATATTGAATGTGTTTCTAAAATCATTTACGAGGCCGGTTTTGTTTTAGATTGAAAAAAAATAAAATAAACTGTAACTATATGATTTTCAGTATATTATTTTTACTGGAAAATAAAATCAACTCTTGAAATATAATTTTCGTATTGAATATTTTTCAATAATTTTCAGGAAAACATGTACGAAATAAATGATGTATTGGATTTTGTTGATTATGTCTTTTATTTTATTACATTTGAACAGAAAAATAAATATTATTAAAACAACCTATTCTGAAGAGGAGCTTATCGTTTTATTAAAAGAAAAAAACGAAAACGGTTTTCATTATCTGTATGACCACTATTCCGGTGCGTTGTATGGAATTATTCTTCGGATCGTTCAGTCTAAGGAATATACTGAAGAAGTGATTCAGGATGTTTTTGTTAAAATATGGAACTCTATCCATCAGTATGATGCTTCCAAAGGGAGGTTTTATACCTGGATCATCAATATTGCCAGGAATACAGCCATTGATTATTTAAAATCAAAAGCTTTCCAGAATGAGCTTAAAAACCAACCACTTCCGGATTTCGTATATAATACTGCCGAGCTTTCAACGACTAACCATTCTTCCGATTATATTGGATTTAATAACGTGCTGGAAGGTCTGGAAACAGATAAACAGGAGCTCATCGACCTTGCTTATTACCAGGGATATACTCAACATGAAATATCAGAAAAACTGAAGATACCGCTGGGAACGGTAAAAACGAAAATGCGGAATGCGCTGATGAAATTAAAGGATTTGCTAAAAGATTATCAATAAATTGAACACTAAAGAATACATATCATCCGGAATTATAGAATCTTATATTCTTGGCCATGCTTCTCCCGAGGAAGCAGGGATTTTGGAGTGTGTGATGAAGAATAATGCTGAAGTAAAAGAAGCTTTTGAAGAAGCACAGAAAACTTTGGAACATCTTGCTACAGCTCAGACTGTAACACCTCCAAGTGATTTGAAATCTAAGATCTGGAACAAAATTCAGCAGCAACAGGTGGTTGAAGAAATAACTCCTGCTCTTTCACCAGATATTCCTGAAGTAAAAAGAGAAACGGAAAGTGCTATAGAGAGAAATGATTTCAGGAAAAATACACCCTGGAAAACATATGCCATAGCAGCTTCTGTATTGTTCCTCGTAAGTGTTGGCGGAAATGTATTCTGGATGAATACGCAATCTGCCAGCCAAAAAGAAATAGCTTTAATGATAGCTGATAAAAAGCAGAAGGATCAGGCTATGGAAAAAATGAATCGAAAGATGGATATGATTTCTAATCCCGATATGCAGATGGTGATGCTGAAGGGCGTAGAAAAGCATACAGACGCCAAAGCCATGGTTTTCTGGGATAAAAAAACAAAAGAAGTGTATCTGAATGCAGAAAAACTTCCTAAAGCCCCTGAAGGTATGCAGTATCAGCTTTGGGCCATAGAAGATGGAAAACCGGTCAATGCAGGGATGTACACCGAAGATAAAGACAGCAGAATTGCTTTGGCCAGTATACCGGAAGCTCAGGCTTTTGCTATTACGCTTGAAAAAGAAGGCGGAAGCAGCGTTCCGACTATGGAAAATATGTTTGTAATGGGGGAAATCTAAACCCCTGTTGATACAAAACAAGGCGGACACAATCAATCCGCCTCGTATCTCCCAAATAATTAAATATGAAAAAATATGAATGTCTATACCAGACAGGCCTTCAGCATCAGATCGTGAAGGTCTGTATTTTTAATAAACGGCTGTAAAAGCTCGTTTCCGGGGCCATAAGCCGCTACTTCCACGTAATCTCCGGAATGATCCATGCTGATCCAGCCCACAGAATTCCTGCTTTTCTGAATTTCTGAATACAGTTTAAAAGGCAGTTTTTTGTAATTATAAAGTCCTGCTTCCTCTTTTTCAAGACCGTTGTAGAAACTTAGCATATGCCTGGCTTCATCGTCGTTCAGAGTAATCTTGTTGCCTTCATAAATCCAGTCTTTAATATCTTTTACCGAATTATCTTTGTTAATCTTGTTCAGAATGTATTCATTGGTGTATTTGTATTCTGAAATGCTGTTAAAATGTGTAGTAGCCTCTGCTCCGTAAATAGTTCCCGGATTAGCATTTCCATGGTCTGTAGTGATGATGACTAAAGTATTTCCGTCTTTTTCGGCAAAATCCATGACTGCTTTCACCGCTTCATCAAATGCCAGCTGATCATGGATGAGTGCCGCTACATCATTGGCATGGGCAGACCAGTCTACTTTTCCGGCCTCGATCTGAAGGACAAAACCTTCTGGATGATCTTTCATCTGACGGATAGCAGTATTGGCCATTTCAGCAAGAGAGGGTGTATTTTTATATTCCGGAAGATGAGTTCTGTCGATGCTGTAAGGCAATGCTCCTGTATTGAAAATACCTAGCAGCTTCTCTCCTTCTTTGATTTCTTTCAGGTCATTTTGTGTTTTCAGAATTCTGTATCCTTTTTTGCTGTAAACAGAATAGAGGTCTTTTTTGTCTTCTCTTTTGGAGGGATTAAAAAATTCGTCTCCACCACCTAACAGCACATCGAGTTCAAGTTCGGCGTACATTTCAGCAATTTGGGGTTCAGCATTTCTTTTCGAAGAATTTACACAGAATCCGGCAGGAGTAGCATGAGTAATGGTTACCGTAGTCACGCAGCCTGCTTTTTTTCCTGCTTTTTTATATTGCTGCCATATCGGAAGATGTTTCTCTCCGTTAGCTCCGATGTTTAAAACTCCGTTTTTCACTCTGATTCCACCTCCAAAGGCTGAACTTGCGGCAGCAGAATCTGTTACAACAGAACTTGCTGAAGCGGTATCCATCAAAGCACGGGTTACCTTTTTATCATGATACAGATTAAGCCAGTTACTTCCTTTTCCTAAAATATTCCGTGAATACAGATCTGCCATTGAAAGCGTTCCAAGGCTCATCCCGTCACTGATCATAAAAATAATATTCTTAGCTTTTCCTTTCCTGTGCAGTTCGGTATTCTTCCCGAAGCTCCAGAGATCAGATGGCGATAAGGTTAATAATCCTGAAAGTATTGCAGATCCTTTTAGAAATTTTCTTCTGTCCATATTGTTTTTGAAATAATGCCGAAAGTTATCATATTTAATTCTTTATCGTAACTTTGTTGCATTAATTAAAAGTTAATTTTAAATATTCTTTGGGAACGGATCCTCAAAACTTAGTTTCTTATCGAATTGTTCCTTTTCTTTTTCATTAATAAGACATTGCTGAAGAGCTGCCAGCATCTGATCTTTGTCCAGATTCTGGCCGATAAACACCAGTTCGTTGATCCTGTCGCCCCAGTTTTTATCCCATCTGCTTTCTATAAAATTCTGATTGTCTGAAAATGATGAATACTGAACCCTGTGGCTCATCGGCATGCTGCACCACCAGACTCCTGCTTTTTCAAGTCTGAAAGAACCTCCTGCCTGAGAAAAATTCAATGCATCATCAGGTCTTGAAGCCAGCCAGAACAGGCCTTTTGCTCTGATGGTTCCTTCCGGATAATGATGATTCAGATATTTCCAGAGTCTTATGGGATGGAAGGGCTTTTTATCTCTGAAAATAAGTGAACTTATTCCATATTCTTCAGTTTCCGGAGTGTGATGATCAGCCTGTAATTCTTTTTGCCAGCCAGCGGATGACTGTGCTTTTTCGAAGTCAAAAAGCTGCGTATTCAAAATCTTTTGAGGATCAATTTTTCCAAACTCTGATTGTAAAAGGGTCGCCTCCGGATTTAACTTCCTGATTGCTGCTTTTAAAAAGCCCAGTGTCTCAATATTGATAAGATCTGTTTTGTTTAAAATAATCACGTTGGCAAATTCAATCTGATCAGTCAGAAGATTAACAATCGTTCTGTAGTCGCCTTCCATATCAGTAAGATCGCGGTCCATCAGTAGTTCATTAGATCCAAAATCTTTCATAAAATTGAAACAATCTACCACCGTTACCATTGTATCTACATAGCTGAAACGGGAAAGATCTATTCCGCTCTCTTCATCAATATAAGTAAAGGTCTGGGCTACAGGAATCGGTTCACTGATTCCCGTACTTTCAATAAGGAGGTAATCAAAACGGTTTTCCCGGGCAAGACGTTCCACTTCTACCATAAGATCTTCACGAAGTGTACAGCAGATGCATCCGTTACTCATTTCAACAAGTTTTTCTTCAGTTCTTGAAAGCGTGTTTTGATTTTCAACAAGGCGTGCATCAATATTAATTTCGCTCATATCATTCACGATGACTGCTACTTTTAATCCTTGTTTATTGTGAAGAATATGATTCAGTAGTGTCGTTTTACCCGCTCCCAGAAATCCGCTGAGTACCGTTACAGGAAGTTTCTTAGTCATGTTTTAATGTTTATGATTTTTAAAATTGATGATATGGCCTGTAATCAAACCGACAGCTCCGATATAGATCAGAGGAAGATGAACTTCAAACAGAAAATCTGTCAATATAGACATGAAAATAAGGCTTAATGATATCCAGAACAGAAACTTCAGCCACCGTTTTTCCATTTTCTTTGTTATTCTCAATACTACAACGGCTCCAATAAAAAGGAAAGCAAGGTCAATATAAGGATTATGGGAAATTCCCAATGGAACAATTAATAGCAGTGGAAAGACAATACAATGAATCAGGCATAAAACAGCAGCGGAGATTCCTACAGCATCAAGAATTTTTGATTTCATAATAGTATGGATTAATTTTCTTATCGTAACTTTGTTGCAAAAGTAGAGATAAAAATTTAAATAACGCAACTTTGTTGCATTAAAATATGAAACAGGTCAGAAATACTCACGCCAAAACGGAAATTTTAAACCTTATTAATAGTTCGGATGTTGCCCTTACCCATTCTGATATTCAGAAGAAACTGGGAGATCTGTGCAACAGAGTAACCATCTATAGGGTTCTGGAAAGGCTTGAAAACGAAGGTGCAATACACAAGATCGTCAATATTGATGGTGTAGTGAATTTTGCAAAGTGCAGTGGAAAATGTACCCATGAACAGCATTTTCATAATCATGTTCATTTTAACTGTAAGGAATGTCATTCAGTGACGTGTATTGAAAACGCTATTCCGGAAATCAGTCTGCCGGAACATTTTATCGCACAGGAATATAATTTTATCATCAGCGGGATATGCCCGAAATGTGCCGATGCTTAAAAAGTAAAAAGGCAGAAAAGCGAATATGCTGATCTGCCTTTTATTGTATTGAAATATAAATTCTGTTATAAAGAAGAAATATAGACTTCTATCTTGGTACCATCATAATTGAAGGTTCCATCAGAATTCTTTTTACCCAGTACCCATTTCATATCTACAGGTACATTCCATGCTGATCCTAATGAAAAACCGTTAACAGAACGGATTTCATTACCATTTCCCGTAGTAATAGCCGAATGAAAGAATGTTTTGTCGATAAGCCTGTAAAAACCAATGGCTTTTCCTGCAGGAATAGGGGTATATCCATCCCACTTTTCTCCCGCCGGATAATTGAATAAGGTTAACCATTTTTGTCCTGCCGATTCTGCAAGCTGAGTAGGACTTATGCTGGCACCACGCATATATAATGCATAAGCAACCACATCATGACATACTCCACTGTTGTATTTCGAAATGTTCTCTTTCCCAGAGAGAATAGCATGAGCAACGGGTGCTCTTTCAGATAGGGATAGCTGAGCCTTCCTGGCTCCTTCCGGTGTTATAAATGACATATTGTAATATTTTGTTTGGTGACGTAAAGATACAGCTTTAAAATTTAATCACTTATGTTAGAAAATATTTTAAGTTTCGGCTAAAGCCAATGGAAGGATACTTTATAAAATAAGCGTGCTAAAGCCCGCCTCTATTGATATATAAATCAGGGATTAGCCCGCCTCTATGATAATAATAATTTAAAAACTTTTAACAATAATACATGCATTCATAGCTGAAAAGCTTCCCCTCTTTAAAAGTAAAAATAAAGAGCCCGGCATCTCCATTCTGAATGTGATATTCGTGCGGAGAAGAAATCCAGCGTGTTGAGAGTAAATTTCCAAAATGGTTGACAAAGTCCTTTTCGTTATAATTAGAATCCATACGTTCATTTCCCAGAATCACAGCTTCGCCATTGTTGAAGGACATTTTGTAAATGCTTCCGGAAACTTTTCCTTTATATTCTTCAAAAGCAACCATCATATCAGAGGTTCTGTAAAAATATTGAGGTTCCCATCCGCATTCAGGGGTATTGGGAATGTCTTTTACCTTCTGCATCTCCAGCTGTTTCATCTGCGTATCAGTGATTTTGCCGTCAAAAAGCTGGGTTTCTTTCCACACAAAATGCATGTTTAAGGCTTTCAGCTTTTTTTCATAAGCTTCAGTTTCTGGTTTTTTTGCCAGTTGATCTGCCAGAAGAAGTTCAAAATCGATATCTACTTTTGGATTTTCTATGCCGGTATTGGATTCTTTCCAGTACTGTAATGCTTGTTTAAGGTTTTTATCTTCCTGCCATGCAATTTCACGTAATCTTCCCACCTGAGCCAGTTCTTTTTCCTTGTTTTTACCTTTAACTGCAAGATAATCTTTCAGAATCCTGTCGTAAGTAAGTCCGGTTCCCAGATATTTCATTTGAATATATTCCGGATTGTCATGAAAGTGATCCCCGATATAAATCCAGCCATCCTCATATAAAGGAACATAATCTATACAGACAAGTTCGTTTAAAGCAGCCCTGCGTATGGCTTTACTTTCTGTGGTAGGCGCTTTTCGTACACGCAGCTCAGATACCTGCACATAAAAATGCGGACATTGATGTCCTTCTGTTCCTCTATAAAAATACTGAGCGGGTTCGCCGGCAGACTTTTTCCCACGCATGCTTTTTTGTAACGGCTGACGGTCTATAAAACCAATATCACCGTTGCTTACCTGTACTTTGTATTGTGTTTGGGTAGAATCCAGAACATAAACAGGTGCTTCGGTAGAAAATATTCCTAAAAGATCTTTATTTTTTCCACTTTCACGAAAGAGATGTCCCCATTCTGACGTATAAACAGGGCGTTGGCCAGGGCTTTGTGCCATGGTATTATAAAAGCAGCACTGAAAAATGCCGGCTGCCAATAGTATCTTATTCAACATATTGTAATGGGTATCCACAAAAACGATCCTGTTTTTTGCAGATGGTTCATAATGGTTTCTGTGGTTATTCCTTCAAAAATAATGAAAAATCAGGGTTTATGCCAAAGTTATTGTTATTCAGAATGGGTATAAATTCCATCCTATTCATCTGTTCCCATTGGGTAAAGTAAATAAAAATACTATTTTTATCGGCCAAAAAAGTAAAAACTCATTATGCCCACTGATGCTTCTCTTAAGCTGATTCCGATGACAACTTTCGTGCTGGAATATTATTCACACGAAGGATATGCCGATCTTCAGATTTTGAATCTGATGAATAATTATGCCAATTTCTTAAAGAAGCGTTTGACTCTTGGAATGTTTGTCCCTGTAGACCGTAAAGGGAATATTCTGAAAGAACCGAAAAATTATACCGCATGGAAATCTCTTGACCATAACGATGGAAGAAGAACGGATATTGTAGGTTTCGAAGAATATGCAGAGTATCAGAAGGCCGAGCAGAACTGTATGTTTGAAGGCTTTAAGGTAGATTATAATGGATATTCAAAAGTGAGAATCATTGCTTCATACGACCCTTCTATTGAATTGTCTTTTAATAAAAATGACCTGATTCCTACAGGCTTCAATGATGTGGAATCACTGACGGTGTTTGATGATATCTTTTTAACATCCAGTGCATTAAAAGCGATTGGGATAAAACGATAAATTATAGTTGTACCATATAAAAAACCTTTATCAGCACTGATAAAGGTTTTTTTGTTTTCTTATTTTATCTGACACATTCTCCCGAATGGCAGTGGTAGCCTGATGGACAAAGCCCGTTGATGCAGGGGCCGGCAGCATCAGGATAGCACCTTTCATCTGCACGGCAATGAGAGTGAGGAGGGCAAAGAGAAAGCAGATTGCCAAGGCAAACGCCTACAGGAAGAGGAAGATTCAGTTCTATTCCAATGGCTCCGATCATGTTTTTTAATGTTTTTCTGTTTAATTTTTTCATGGTTTTTGTTGTTAGGTGTTAGTGATTTTTTAATATACTTTCAAGTTCTGTGATGAAATCTTTCTGTGCCGGATTGATCCGTTTTTGAGCTTCTTCTGAAGCAAACCATTCCCATTGGTCCACTTCGGGAACTTCAATTATTTTGCCGGATTTGGGCGGCCATTCTAATGGAAAACTATTGCTGTAAAGGTCTGAAGTATCAATATCTCCTTCCAGGGCCCATGCATAAACTGTTTTTCCTCCTTTTTGTCTGATGGGTGATAATTCTATGAATTGGCCTTCTGCTGTTGTACCTGTTTCTTCTTTAAATTCCATTAATGCCCTCTCCAAGGGATCTTCATCGGGAAGAATCTCTCCTTTGGGGATAGACCATGCGCCAGAATCTTTATTTCTCCAGAAAGGACCACCGGGATGAACCAGAAAGTAATACAGACTGTCTTTTTCTTTTTTAAAGAGCAGAATCCCGGAACTCGTTTTCATGGGTTTAAAGATTTGATTATTAAAGATATGAAAAATATATAATCAGATGATCAATAAGATCAACCTTTCTTTTTAAACTGAGAGGGTGACATTTGTTTGTACGTTTTGAATATTTTATTAAAATGGCTGGCATCATTGAAACCCAGCCTGTCGGCAATTTCACTGATATTATAATGGCTTTGCAGTAAAAGCTTTTCAGCAGTCTTCAGCTTATGCTGTATGATGTGCTGTTGTATCGAGAAACCTGTCTGTTTTTTAATATAAATGCTGATGTAATTGGGAGAAAGCATAAATTCTTCAGCCAGGTTATCAATTTTCATTTTATCAGCATCCAGAGCATTGACATTGATATAATACAGGATCTTTTCAATTCTGTTTAGATTTTGAGTGAGCCGGTTTTTGGCATTAGCATTTTGCATCGTATTCCGGATCAGAATAGTCATGATACCCGAAAACAGATCAGTAGTTATCTCTTTGTTATAGGTGTTTTTATGGCTGAATTCATACAGAAGAATCCGGGCAAGCTGTAAAAGATGCTCCCTGTCTGTTTTACTCTTAATCGCTGATTCATAAACGAAGGAATGATCTTCCATCAGGAGCTGTACAGCCTTTTTAAGTTCATTCTTTTTGTTGGGCAGTAAGTTTTCCCAGATATACTGTTCTGTGAATTTTATATAAATGAATTTCGTTTTGTTTTTAATTGAAAATTCATGACCGTCACTTGGTCTGAGCAGAAATACATCCCCCTTTTTATACGGGAAAGTAATGCTGTTGAGGTGATGAAATCCTTTTCCGCTTTCTATAATGATCAGTTCATAAAAATTATGATTGTGATACTCAACATCCCAGTTTTCCTTTTCAATACTGAAAACATTGAAAGAGTTGAAATTAACGATTCGTTTCATAGAAGAATGGATTTTTACAAATTTACCATTAATTTTTACAATATATGCCAATGGATTATTGATGAATTTTGCCTTATCAATACATTCAAAATGAAATATATAAAACAATCAGTATTGCTGCTTGCCTCAGCAATTGTTCTGATGTCCTTTTCTGATCATGAAAGGGGTACAACAGAAAAAAAGCAGCAGCATGAAAGACAGACCCAAACAAAAAAATACTGGCCCAATGGTGCTCAATTGGTTATTTCCGTTTCCATGCAGTTTGAAACGGGTGGACAACCGGAAGGCGCTGAAAGTCCTTTCAGTGGAACTCCTCTTCCCAAGGGACAGCCGGACCTTCCCGCAGAAAGCTGGTACCGCTACGGAGGAAATGAAGGAATTTACCGTATGCTGGATTTATGGAAAAAATACGACATTAAAGTTACCTCTCATGTCGTAGGAAGTGCTGCTGAAAAGTATCCTGAAGTCGCCAAAGCTATTGCAAACGGAGGTCATGAAATTGCCGCTCATGGTTTTACCTGGGATAACCAGTGGAATAAAAATTATGCTGACGAACTGAATTTCGTAAAGAAAGGTGTGGATGTTGTAGAAAAGATTACAGGACAGAAAGCTGTTGGTTATAATGCCAACTGGCTGAGAAGAAGCCCGAATACACTTAAAGTATTGCAGGAACTGGGTTTTCTGTATCATATCGATGACCTGAGCCATGATGAACCTTTTATAACTAAAGTAAAAGGAAAAAACTTTGTGGTCGTTCCTTATACGCTTCGTAACAATGATATTGTCAATATTGAAGGGAAACACTGGAGCCCGGAGCAGTTTTTGGCCCAGCTGAAATTTGAATTTGACCGTTTGTATGAAGAAGGAGCTTCCAAAAGGAGAATGATGAGTATCAGTTTTCATGACAGAATAGGTGGAACTCCTGCAATGGTACATGCCATGGAGGAATTTATTCAATATACACAACAAAAACAGGGAGTCGTTTTTATGAGAAAAGATGATATTGCTAAAATGGTGATGAACGATCCCGATACTCCGGTTGACAACAGCGAAGAAAAGTTTAATAAGTAAGGAAGCGGGAAGCTGGAGGAAGGAAGTTATCGAAGTCTGTAAAAACAATTACAGAATAATTGAATAATGATGAACACAATAAAAGTGAATCCCAACAGATTTATATCTTCCGGCATCCGGCTTCCAGCTTCCATCCTAAAAAAAATACCTTTATGAATAACACAAAAACAGCCTATTTTTTCCTTCGTGTGTCGATGGGAATCAACTTTTTGGGACACGGATTGGTTCGTCTCGTGAAATTGCAGGACTTTGCATCAGGAATGATGAAGGGTTTTGAAACAAGCTGGCTTCCGCAGCCATTGGTCCATCTTTTTAGTGTCACTCTCCCCTTTCTCGAATTTATAATCGGCCTTCTGCTGATCATTGGTTTTAAAACCCGTATTGCGGCGATGGCCGGAGCTTCTCTCATTATTCTGTTGCTTTTTGGAAGCAGTACTGTTGAAAACTGGGAAGCAATGGGCATTCAGATGATTTATGCAGGTTTGTTCTACATTCTGATCAGCAGAATTGAGGATAATTACCTGGCATTGGACCGAAAATAAAAACAGTAAGGCTGAAAAAAGTAAAGAATTACCTGATTATTATAATTTTTTTTACTCTTTATCCAACCACAAAAGTCACAAAAGGTTTCATTTTAATACACTTAAGTTTATTTAGGTAAAATGATATCGCAGTAAAGTTCACATAAGATGAAAATCTTTGATTTTCACAAAACTTTGGTGTACTCATTACGCACAATGTTTGGCTCTGAAAAAATTGAAGTATTTAAAACTTTTGTGCCTTTTGTGGTTAAGAATGATTCAATGCTGTATTTTTATTTTCTCAGCCTAATTATTTTCTGCTTTTTTACATTGTTCAGAGATTATGTTACAACTTCCTTAGATTCAGTTACTCTGTTTTTATAGTTAAAGCTCGCCTTAAAGATTCCCGGAATTTAATGTAACTACCTACAGACAGGGAATTGAACAAATTAAAAAAGAAAAACAATCTGTAAAATAAAAAGTGCTTATAAAAAACGCAAAGTTTTAATGGTTCAGATTTTTACTAAAAATGAGTAATGGTATTGCCCATAAGGTGCATCATTAATTTTCCCCCTGATGCCTCAAAATAAAGTAAACATTAAAATCTTTGCGTTTAATACTTTCTGATGTATACTTGTTCTTATGAGAAGATTGATTTTGTTATCGTAATAAGGCTCATGGCAATAACCACCATTCCTACCACCACAAACATTTTCTTTGTTGGAAGTTTTGCCGTAAGCATCGCAGAAAACGGAGCGGTAAAGACACCACCCAATAAAAGTCCCAGAACAATATTCCAGTGGTGGATACCTATGGTAAAAATAAAGGTAATGGCACTGGTAATGGTTAGTAAAAACTTGGCAACAGTGGAACTTCCCACTACATAGCGGGGAATTCTTCCCTCTTTAATTAATGTTCCGGTAACCAATGGTCCCCAGCCACCTCCTGCAAAGGAATCAATAAAACCACCTACAAGTCCCAAAACTCTAAGATTGGTTCTTCGTTTGTTTTTAACTTGTCCTGATTTTTTATCTTTGAATGCATTGTTTAAGATATTAATTCCAAGATAGAGCGTGTAGCAGGCAATAATTGGTTTTACGATGTGAGCATAATGTTCACCATAATGAGACAGCGTTAGAGCACCGATAACAGAACCTACAATAGCCAATGGAAACAGCACCCAGACCATTTTTTTATTCACATTTCCCAATTTATAATGACTGAAACTCCCGGCTGCTGTGGTAAACGATTCAGCAGAGTGAATGCTGGCACTTACAACGGGAGGCGGAACATTCAGCAGTAAAAGGATGGTAGTACATATCACTCCGTAGCCCATTCCCATTGATCCGGCGACAATTTCTGCCATAAAGCCCGCAAACAGCATCCAGTAAAAAATATGGCCATCTTTGTTCAGAAAATGCTGAATATCATCAGATAAACTGAACTGATATACGACAAGGCCAAATAAGCCGAAAAGAAGTAAAACACCAATGATGGCCAGATAAATATTGGCTTTTCTCTGGGCTGTTTTGGTGATACTGATCAGCTTTTGAATTTCCATATCCGGTTTTGCAGCAACTTTTCCTTCGGACAGATATTCTGTTGTAATCTTATTAAGTTCTTTTACTTTATAATTAAAATCGCCTGTCAGTTGATTACGGATATGCTGCATATTGTCCAGTACATGATCCATTTCATCCGGGATAACCTCTGTGAAGGTTTCTCTTAATCTTTTAGCGATAGTCGGAGATTTTCCATTGGTGGAAATAGCTATTTTAAGACTTCCCTTTTTAACAATGGAACCTAAATAAAAATCACAAAGATCAGGCTTGTCGGCAATATTGACCAATACATTTTTTTTCTGGGCTTTTTCTCTGATTTCCCCGGCAAGATTAATATCATTTACTGCAATAATGGCCAGATCAGTATCGTTAAAATCGTGGTCATGATATGCTCTTTCATGAATAGTTATATTGGAAAACTGATTTTGTAAAATTCTGACCTCAGGAATAATTTCTTTGGCTACCAGTTTGATAGATGTTTCCGGTGAATTGCCCAGAACAGATTCAAGTTTTTCAAGGGCAACCTTGCCGCCGCCAATGATCAGCAGCGACAGGTTTTCAAGTTTTAAAAAGATGGGATATAAAGAATTGCTCATCCTGATTACAGTTTTAAGTCATACGTAAAAGCGAGATAATACAGTCCTCCGATTTCAGGGCCTGCTGCATACTGGAAGTAACGGCGGTTCAGCAGATTGGTAGCTCCGATTTTAATATGGGCATGAATTTCAGGCAGTTTCCATGTAGCCTGTGCATCAATGGTGTAATAAGCAGGAATTTGGCCTGAGGCTAAAGGACTTTCCCACATAAAGCTGCTCTGCCATCTTGCGACAATGGTAAACCCTATGTTTTTAACAATTTCTCTGTTTCCAACACTTACATTCACCATCCATTTCGGGGTATTGAAAGCGGTGATAAATAGGTCTGAGTTATTATTGGAAGCCAGATCATTATAAGAAACATTCGTATTTACATTATAATTTCCTGTAATATTATAACGAATTCCTAAAGAGGTTCCGTAGCTTTTGTAGGTACTGTTGCTGTTCGTATAAACTCTATAACGATCCTGTTTGCTTCTGTCGAGCATTGCAAGTACGGCTGCACTGCTTCCTACCTGGCTGTTTTTAGGAACAGCCACCTCTACCTGACCAAGGAATCCTTCGTAGATATTGTAATAAAAATCCCAGTCCAGCACCAGTTTATTATTGAAAAAAGTAGACTTATACCCTACTTCAAATGAATTGATCTTTTCCGGCTGTAACTTCTGCAGATTGGCTACCGCTAAAAGCTGCTTATTATCCTGGGCTGCCTGAGCCTGGGTTTTCCCGGCATCTACATCTGCATTTACTGCTGAGGTGAATTTATCGATGGAAGCCAGCGTATAAGAGTTTTCCAGATAACCTAATCCGTCATTTACTTTGGACAGGCCTCCTACTCTTCTTACATTTCCGTTATTCACGAATGAAAGGGCTTCAAATAAAGATGGAAAACGATAGCCGTTTTGAAAAGAGGCCCGGAAATTATGCTGTTTTACAGGGGAATACACTACACTTATTCTTGGATTTAGTTTAGCTTCAAATTCCGGGTTTCTGTCGATCCGTAAAGCGGCATTGATTTTTAATTTATCATTAAAGAAAAGCCTGGTAATCTGTGCAAAAGCCCCATATTTCTGATAGATAACATCTTTCCCGAAAGTACCATTGGCTAAAGGAATGTTTCTTTCATTCACGGGACGATTGAAATCGACAAAATTGTTTCCATCCGGAGTAATGCTATACAGGCGGTAATCTATACCAGCCAGAAGGCTGAATATCTTCACAAACCTGCTGAAATCATAGGTCAGTTCTCCCTGATAAAAGCGGGATTTCTGTTCCAGTTTTGCCCCGCCTGTTGCCGGAGCTCCTGCTACTCCTGCATTGGCCGAATCCCAGTTATTAATTCCAATAATGGTATTTTTTAACTGTTCAAAGGCTGCAGTTCCCGGTACAGCCCTGTTTTTATCAGCTTCCTGACGGGCGAGAATAAATGCTTCGTTAAGATTGATTCCGGCATTCAGGCTGTTCTGCAGTGCAGTCTGGAATCTATTTTTCCAGTTGGTATTGGAAAGATTCGTCAGATCAAGATTATCTGCCAAAGGTTTGAGATTATAGGAATCTCCTGTATTTTCTATCGATATATAAGCTCTGAAGGTTAATTCTCTTCCTGTCAGTTCTACTTTATGATTCTGAACCGTAGCATTCTGCAGACGGATTTTATTTCCTCTCTGGAAAGTTCCGTCCAGCAAACCATAACGATACACATAAGATGTTCTCCACTGATCTCCGAAACGGTAATATAATCCAGCATCGAACTTAATGTTCTTCACATCAGGACTTACCAGATCTTTTTCCAGATATCCGGTTCTCGAGACGTTGAATGTGGTTGGTTTTCCGTTGTAATCTACTTTTACGGCAACACGGTTGTTTCTTTCATCTCCATACTTATTCCAAAGATCTTCTGCCGGATTGTTGGCCAAAGCAAAATTAGGATTGGCTGTAACTAATGATCCCGGATTCTGATCGGTCAGATTATTGGAAATCCAGTCGGTTCCACTGAAATAAGAGGCATTGACTTTCACTGCAAAGTTTTTATTGATCACTTTTGCAAAACGGATAGCACTTTCTCCCAGAGAACTTATTTTATGGTTCACATTGTCTACATGATTTACTCCGCCACGGAAATAAACACTTATCCCCTCAGAGGTAAACGGATCTTTGGTCTGTAAACTGGCTAGCCCATTAATTGCATTCATTCCATACAACGCTGAAGCTGCTCCCGGAGTCACTTCCATAGATTGGATATCCAGTTCTGTAGGTCCTATCGCATTTCCCAACGGTACTCCCAACGTTGCCGATTGTACATCTACGCCATCTACCAGCTGCATAAAACGGAAATTATTGGGTGAATTGAAACCTCTTGAATTAGGGATTTTCAACGTAAGGCTTGATGTTAAAAGCTGAAGCCCTTTTACATTTTCCAGTGTTTCATAGAATGAAGCTGCCGGACTTTCCCTGATGGTTTTAATATCAATTTTTTCAATGGCGATCGGAGATCTTAATATTTTTTCAGGTACTCTGGAGGCTGAAATTACAACATCATCAATAATGGTATTCTGAGGATTAAGACCTACCGTTATTTTGTTGGAAGGTGAAAGTATTTCAACTGTCTGACTGGTAAAGCCATCTTTCCGAATCACCACCCTGAAGGGAATGGTAACCCTTGTTCTGATTTTAAAATTACCTGCCTGATCCGTTAATGCGGCATCCTGTGTATTTTCGATCTGTACTTTTACGGAGTCAAGACCTTTGCTTGTTCCTGTGTTTTTGATGCTTCCACTAAGCTCTATAAGTTGCTGCTGAGCTTCTGCCAGGTTAAAAAATAGAAATGTAAATGCAATAATACCTGCTTTTGGTAGAAAATTTCCCTGCTTTTTGTTTTTCATTTTTTCTTCATTTTTTAGGTTGAGAATGAAGCTGCCTGAATTTTTACATTGATTATTTTTACCACAAAAGGCACAAAAGTTTTCATTTTAAATACTTTAGTTCAATTATGTAAGTTTAAAATGACACTGTAGAAAAGTTCACATTAGATGAAAATCAAAGATTTTTACAAAACTGAGGTGTACTTATTATGCACAAAGTTTGGCTCTTAAAAAGCTTAAGGGTTTAAAACTTTTGTGACTTTTGCGGTTTTGAATCGAAAAACTTCAAACAGCTTTGTTTGTATTGTTATTTAAGAATCAACAACACATACACATTCGTCCGCTTAAATGAAGAGGTTGAGCTTTTTTGTTTTTTTTCAGATCATAATGAAAATCAGCCATATAATTAATTTAAGGTAGGTAAGTAACGGTATGAAAAATCACCAAATGTTTCCTCTGCAAGTCTTTTCTGTACATAAATCCCGAAAAGTTCATCCAGGGTGGTCAGAATTTCTTCTTCACCAATATTTTCTTTAAATTTTGTATTCAGTCGCATTCCTAAGCGGTCTCCACCAATATGAAGATTGTATTTCCCATAAGCTGTTCCCACAAATCCGATTTCGGCATTCGGAGATCTTCCGCAGCCGTTAGGACAGCCGGTCATACGGATGGTAATATCTTCTTCCAGCAAGCCATATTTTTCAAGAATAGGTTCTATTTTGGTAACCAGGGAAGGCAGATAACGCTGTGCTTCTGCCAGAGCCAGTGAACAAGTGTTCAGAGCAACACACGCAACAGAGTTTTTACGTAAAGCACTTGCTCCGTCGGTATGTTCTGAAATTCTGTACTCTTTTAAAACAGCTTCAATTTCAGCTTTATCCTTTTCATCAATATCAGCAAGAATAAGGTTCTGGTTGCAGGTAAAACGGAAATTGGCTTTCCCTGTCTGTGCAATTTTTAACAGTCCTGATTTTAAAGGATATCCTTCAATATCAAGGATTCTTCCATGCTCTACAAATACGGTGTAAAACCACTTTCCTTCATGATTCTGTATCCAGCCGTAGCGGTCTTTTCTTTGTGTAAACTTAAATTCACGGGCCGGCTCAAAACTGAAGCCTGCTCTCTTTTCTACTTCAGCTCTGTACTGATCGATACCTAATTTATCAATGGTGTATTTTAATCTTGATAATTTCCGGTCGCTCCTGTTTCCAAAGTCTCTTTGTACCGTGATAATTTCGTAGACGGCTTTCAATACTTTTTCTTCGGTATCCACAAATCCAAGGATAGAAGCAAGACGGGCATACGTGGCTTCATTTCCGTGAGTGGCGCCTAATCCTCCTCCGGCAGCAATATTATATCCTACGATTTTATTATTTTCGATAATCGCAATTAAGGCAATATCATTGATGAATACATCCACATCGTTATTGGGTGGAACGGCAATTCCTATTTTCAGTTTTCTTGGAAGATATCTGTCCTGATACAATGGATCTTCCTCTGCTTTACGGTCTACCAGAAGTTCATCATCAATCCAGATATCATAATAAGCTTTGGTTTTCGGAAGACACATTTCACTGATTTTTCCGGCCAGTTCATAAGCTTCCTGCTGTAAAGGCGATTCCGAAGGATTGGCTGTACAGGTTACGTTTCTGTTGACATCTCCACAGGCCGCAATAGAATCCAGATGCTGCAGATTGAAGCTCTGGATGGTAGGTCTTAAATGAGATTTTAAAATACCATGCAGCTGAATGGTTTGTCTTGTCGTTACTTTAATGGTTCCTGTGGAATGATCTTCAGCGGTTTCATTCAATCCAACCCATTGTTCCGGAGTTAAAAAACCGCCGGGAAGTCTTAATCTGATCATATAAGAATACAGCCACTCCAGTTTTTTGGAGACACGCTCTTCCCTTCTGTCTCTGTCGTCCTGCTGGTACATTCCGTGAAATTTGATCACAGTCTGGTCATCTTCTCTGATGGCTCCGGTGAAGTTATATGCAAGACTTTCCTTTAAAGTTCCTCTGAGTCCGTTACTGCCGGTTTTAATTTTTTCTACCGGTGAAAGGTTCTCTTTATTGTTGTTCATAATTGTTTCCTTTAATTTTTACGGGTACTTCTTTTTAATACACATCTTTAGCATATCTGCCGCTCAGTTCCATTTCTTCCAGGTAGGTTACAGCATCTTCTTTGCTGCGTTTTCCTTCATTCTGTATAATGGTGAGAAGCGTTTGTTCTACATCACGGGCCATGGGTTCTTTAGCACCGCATACATACACCGATGCTCCGCCTTCCAGCCAGTAAAATACTTCCTGGGCTTTTTGTTCCAACCTGTGCTGAACATATACTTTTTCAGCTGTATCTCTTGAAAAAGCGAGATCTAAATGCGTCAGACTGCCTGTTTTGAGAAAATCCTGCAGCTCTGCCTGGTAAAGGAAATCGGATACAAAGTTCCTGTCCCCGAAAAACAGCCAGTTTTTTCCTCCTGCTCCTGTGGCATCACGTTCCCAAAGGAATGACCTGAAAGGCGCAATCCCTGTTCCCGGACCAATCATGATGATATCTTTATCCGCTTCCGGCAATTTGAAATGTCCTGCTTCCTGAATATAAAATTCCAACGCTTCCCCTTCTTTGAATTCACTCAGAAAACCACTGCATAACCCATTATGTTTCTGATGGTCAATAAAGAACTCAGATTTAGCAACCGTAATATGAATTTCCGTATCACCATGCGCTTCCACAGAGGAGGAAATGGAATACAGACGCGGCGCCTGAGCGGTTAATATCTGTATGATTTCTTCAAATTCATCTGCATTTTTTACAGGGTAAATCCTAAGCAGATCAAGAAGGCTTAATCTAACTTCCGGAATGGAATGTCCTGTTATTTTTGCATATTGAGCCACCACAGATTTAAGTAAATAGCTGATGTTAAGATGCTTGTGCAGGAGTTCTTCCACAGTGTCTGTAACTTTTGCTGTTTCAACCTGTTTTTTAGGATTAATTCCTGTGAGTGTAATAATCTCATCTACAACCTCTTTTGAATTGAAAGGGATCACTCCCAAAGCTGCACCGGGGCGGTAACTAAGCGCTTCTTCAGTTTCAATTTCAATATGATAGGTTTCTTTTTCTGAGGTAATATCGTTAAGGTTGATGATGGCTGAAACTTTTCCCTGATATTTCTTTCTTCCGGTAGAAACCTTTGGAGCTGAAGCATTTTTTGTACTCTGACCAGCACTTTTATGCACTGTTTCAAATACATGTTCTATCCAATGAGAAGCTTCCTGTTCGTAATCAATGTCACATTTCTTTAATGGAATAATACGGTGGGCACCTAATATTTCAAAACGTGAATCCACATCTTCTCCGGTTTGGCAGAACAGAGGATAACTGCTGTCTCCCAATGCCAGAACTCCGTATTTAAGTCCGCTGAGATCAATTTCATTTTCATGAATATAATCGTAGAATTTTTTAGCAAGAGCAGGCGGTTCACCTTCTCCCTGAGTGCTGATGACAATAAAGAAGAATTCCTCTTTTGTAAGATCTTTAGGCTTGTATTGGGAAAGGTCAGCCAGCTTTACCTGAAGTCCCTTTTTCTTCACTATACCGGCCAGTGCGGTAGCCAGTTTCTTACTGTTTCCGGTTTCTGTGCCGTAAGCCAGCGTTATTTTCTTTACAGCATTCTGTGTAGTGGTATTCGTTTCCAGTGGTGGCAGAACGGCGGTAATTGAGGACCCTCCGGCAATACCCGCAAGATATCCGCTTGCCCAGATGGCTTCGTCTCTGGAGAGGTCTCCGGAGATTTGTTTTAATACATTTAATTTAGATTCAGACAGCATATTCAAAGAAATTTTGAGTTGTGGGGATTAGAGTTCCGTTTTCTACTGATTTAAAATAAAGACCTTCCTGCTCGGCATTTTCCAACCATGAAAATTCTTCATGCAGATTGACAATTTTGCCAACCACAACTAAAGAAGGAGATGCAAAGGTTTTATCTCCGAATTTTTCGTTAAAATCATCAAATGATGACGTGTATACCTTTTGGAAAGGCGTTGTAGCCTGTTCAATGACTGCAATTTTTTTATCACCTGAAATCTGAAGTGCTTTCAGCTTTTCCACAAGAGGAGTAAGATTTCCTTTAGACATGTAGAAAACAAGGGTATCATTGGTTAAGGCAAGCTCTTGCCAATACTCTTCCGTCACGATTTCCGATTTATAATACGTCAGAAAACGTACAGATGTAGAATAACCTCTTGCCGTTAAAGGCATCCCTGCAAAGGCTGCTGCTCCTAAAGCCGCTGTAATTCCCGGAATGATTTCGTAAGGAATATGATTTTCTTTTAAAGCCTGTAATTCATCAAGAATATTCGAGAATATGGAAACATCCCCTCCTTTCAATCTTACAATCGTTTTATTCTGACGGGCATATTCCACCATCAAAGTATTGATATGAGATTGAGGGGTGGAAGCATTTTTGCTGCATTCTTTGCCTACATAAATGATTTCTGTGTTTTCATTAACGTAGGTTTCCAGAATTTCAGGACTTACAAGGCGGTCGCATAAAACAACGTCAGCTTCTGCGATTGCTTTTACCGCTTTTACAGTGATCAGTTCAGGGTTGCCGGGCCCTGCACCGATAAGGAAGACCTTTGGTGATTTTATATTTGTTTTCATTGAAGTAGTTGTTAATTAAGGAATTAGAAAAGTCCTTCTACCGACAGATATCTCTCTCCGGTATCGTAATTAATCGTCAGGATTTTAGCGTTAGGTGGTATTTCCGGTAAATGTTTGGCGATGGCTGCTAAAGCGGCTCCTGTTGAAACTCCGACAAAAAGACCTTCTTTTTTAGCTGCGTTAAGGGCATATTCATAAGCTTCTTCTTTGCCTACTGTAATCACTCCGTCTAATAGGGTAATATCCAGAATGGAAGGTACAAAGCCGGCTCCTAATCCCTGTAATGGGTGTGGTGCCGGGTTTCCTCCACTTAATACAGGAGATAATTCCGGTTCTACAGCAATTACTTTTACGTTAGGAAATTTATCTTTAACCACTTTTGCGATTCCGGTGATATGTCCTCCGGTTCCTACTCCGGTAATGATATAATCAAGTCCCTCAGGAAAGTCTTTTAAGATTTCCTGTGCTGTGGTTTCTACATGTACTTTTACATTGGCAGGATTGTCAAACTGTCTTGGAATCCATGAATTGGGTGTTTCTTCAGCAAGTTCATTAGCTTTTTCAATAGCCCCTTTCATTCCTTTTTCTCTTGGAGTAAGCACGAATTCTGCTCCGTAGGCTTCCATGATTTTACGGCGTTCTATACTCATGCTTTCAGGCATAACAAGGATTAGCTTATACCCTTTTACGGCAGCAGCCAGAGCGAGTCCTATTCCCGTATTTCCACTGGTAGGCTCTATGATAACGCTGTCTTTATGTAATAATCCTTTGGCTTCTGCATCTTCAATCATCGCCAGTCCGATTCTGTCTTTAATGCTTCCCCCCGGATTGTTTTTTTCAAGTTTGATCCAGACTTCGTGATCTGAACCGAAGAGTTTGTTGATTTTCACGACGGGTGTATTCCCAATCGTTTCTAATGCATTCTGAAATTTCATATCAATGTACTTTTTATTTTTGTTTTTTTAGATCACAAAGGTTAATGATTCCGGTAATGAAGAATTATCCTTTATTTTTATTTCACTTTTGTGGTACACCAGAGAATTGGCAGGAACATCCTGTGTAACCCAGACATTTCCTCCGATAATACTTTCTCTGCCTATGGTAGTTTCGCCTCCCAGAATAGTAGCTCCCGAGTAGATAATCACATCATCTTCAATATTGGGATGTCTTTTCTGATGGGCTTTTTCTTTGGAAACATTCAAGGCTCCGAGGGTTACTCCCTGATAGATTTTGACATTATTTCCGATAACCGTTGTTTCTCCGATCACAATTCCTGTTCCGTGATCAATGAAAAAAGACTTTCCGATGGTGGCTCCCGGATGAATATCAATTCCCGTTTTACTGTGGGCATATTCTGAAATCACACGGGGTAAAATCTTTACCTCCTGACTCCAGAGCTGATGCGAGATACGATAAACATACGTGGCAAAAAAGCCGGGATATGCCAGGTATACTTCTTCCAGTGAGTCAGCGGCAGGATCAAATTCCAGAATGGATTTTGCATCCAGTACCAGCTGATCATAGAGTTGTGGTAAAGCTTCAAAAAAACGATCAACCTGTTTTTCGGTAATAATTTTATCTCCTGTTACCGTATTGATAAGGTCTGAAAGTGTTTCCTGGAGCGCTTCAAAATTTCTTTTCAGCTGATCTTCAGTATTGTCATCCTGAGGAAGGAAAAGTGTTTCGTACAAATCCTTCACCCATTTTTTTGTCTTTATTTTATCAAAGAATCCATGAATATTATTTTGCTTAGTCTGATGAATTCTCTCTGTTAATTGATCGGAAATTGCCATTTTTCTATTGAATTATACAGGCTGCTACCGTTGAATTGGACGTTTCATCCACCAGAATGGCAGAGCCCGTTGTTTTATTATTGGTAAAGCTGTCATAGACCAAAGGCTGTGCCGTTCGCAGGGTAACTTTCACAATTTCATTCAGTTTGATCTCTCCATCGGCCTGTTCTCTGATAAGGGTATTGACATTGATCTTGTAATCTACCTCTTTTACTACTGCTTTTATCAGTCTGCTGTTCTGCTGCAAAAGGTATTTGTTTCCTTGCTGCAGCGGTTTCTGATCAAGCCAGCATAAAAGGATTTCAAGATCTTTTTCAACAGTGGGAACATGTTCTTCCGTAGCAAAAATATCTCCTCTGCTGATATCTACATCATGAGCCAAATGAATAACGGCTGGCTGGCCTTCAAAGGCTTCTTCTTTTTCAATGCCATTGATCTCAATTTTAGTGATTTCAGTGGTCAGGTCCGCCGGAAGAATGTGAATTTTATCTCCTTTGGTGAACTTTCCGCTTAATATTTGTCCGGCATATCCTCTGTAATCATGCAGTTCTTCAGTTTGAGGACGAATCACATACTGAACCTGAAAACGGCTTCCGTTATTTTTTTCTTCATTGATTGTTACTTCTTCAAGATATTCCAGTAAAGAAGTTCCTTCATACCACTCTGTTCTGGAAGATTTTGAAACAATATTATCTCCTTTTAATGCTGAGATGGGAAAATAACTTACGTCATTCAGTCCAAGATTTTCAGCAATTTTTGCATATTCTGATTTTATGTTTTCAAAGACTTCTTCGGAATAATCCACCATATCCATTTTATTGATGGCTACAGCTACTTTTTTTAATTGTAATAAAGAAGCGATGATAGAATGTCTTCTGGTTTGTTCAATCACTCCTTTTCTTGCATCAATCAGAATAACCATCAGATCTGAGTTGGATGCTCCGGTGATCATGTTGCGGGTATATTGTACATGCCCGGGAGCATCGGCGATGATAAATTTCCTTTTTGCCGTTGAAAAATAACGGTAGGCAACATCAATGGTGATTCCCTGCTCTCTTTCTGCACGGAGACCATCTGTTAAAAGCGCGAGATCTACCCCGTCTTCATTTTTGTTTTTAGAATGTTTTTCAAGGACTTCCAACTGGTCCTGTAAAATGCTTTTGCTATCGTAAAGCAGTCTGCCGATAAGGGTACTTTTACCGTCATCCACGCTTCCTGCTGTTATAAATCTTAATATATCCATCCGATGTTAATTATAAATGATAAGTGATAAATTATGAATGATAATTGATGAAATACTTTGTGTAATCATTGATCAATTATCTTTTATCATTGATTAAAAATAGCCTCCTTTTTTTCTGTCCTCCATAGCGGCTTCTGTTACCCTGTCATCAATTCTGGTTTCGCCACGCTCTGAGATTCTTGTGGCAACAATTTCCTCAATAACGGCATCTATGGTAATGGCGTTAGATTCTACGGCAGCGGTGCATGTCATATCTCCTACGGTACGGTAACGTATTTTTCTGGTGGTAATAATATCTTCCGGTTCCAGTACAACATGGGAAGAATTGGCCAGCCACTGTCCGTTGAAATCGATGACTTCTCTTTCATGCGAGAAATAGATGGAAGGCAGTGCAATTTTCTCTCTTCGGATATAATTCCAGATGTCAAGCTCTGTCCAGTTGCTGATTGGGAAAACTCTTACATTTTCTCCTTTGTGGATTCTTCCGTTGAAGATATTCCACAGCTCAGGACGCTGAAGCTTAGGATCCCACTGCCCGAATTCATCACGAACGGAGAAGATTCTTTCTTTTGCTCTTGCTTTTTCTTCATCTCTTCTGGCTCCTCCGATGCAAGCATCGAATTCAAATTCTTCAATGGTATCAAGAAGTGTGTAGGTTTGAAGCCAGTTTCTGCTAGGGAATTTCCCTTTAGCCTCGGTTAATTTTTTACTTTTTATCGTGTCCTCCACTTTCCTCACTACCAGATTGACATCTAGCTGTTCTACCAGCTGATCACGGAAATCCAATACTTCCGGAAAGTTGTGGCCTGTATCTACATGAACAAATGTAAACGGAATTTTTCCGTGGAAGAATGCTTTTCTTGCAAGATGAGCCAGTACAATGCTGTCTTTTCCTCCACTGAATAACAACGCCGGACGTTCAAACTGGCCTGCGACTTCTCTTAATATATAAATAGATTCGGCTTCTAACTGATCTAAATAATTTAAATGATGTATTGACATGTTTTTCTTTTTTTTATTGATGAATATGCA
This sequence comes from Chryseobacterium sp. CP-77, assembly GCF_036362765.1. NCBI lineage: Bacteria > Pseudomonadati > Bacteroidota > Flavobacteriia > Flavobacteriales > Weeksellaceae > Chryseobacterium > Chryseobacterium sp. CP-77. Next base: position 954,945 of record NZ_CP143637.1, on the reverse strand, counting down.
GACCGCATTCTTTTTTGTTGGCATCTTCCCACCACCAACGGCCTGCTCTGAAATCTTCTCCTTCCTTGATCGCTCTGGTACAGGGCTCACATCCTATGCTCACAAATCCTTTTTTATGAAGGTGATTGTAAGGTAAATGATGATCTTTTACATACGTTGTCACCTGTTCTGTCGTCCAGTGAAGGATGGGATGAAATTTGATGATTTTATTATCAGGATCCCACTCCAGCTGAGGCATATTCTGTCTGTTGGGAGAATGTTCGGATCTCAGACCTGTGATCCAGACTTCATAGCCTTCCAACGCTTTTCTTAAAGGATGAACCTTTCGGATGGTACAGCATGCTTTCCTTTTTTCTACAGATTGATAGAATGAATCAGGGCCGTTTTCTGTGACAAATTCTCTGAGCTCGTCCGTATCCGGATAATAGGCTTTGATGTTCTTTTTAAAAAATGCCTTCGTAGAGGTCCAGGTTTCATAGGTTTGTTCAAAAAGTCTTCCCGTATCCAGAGTGAATATTTCAATATTTAAATCTTTAATCAGATGAGTGATAACCTGATCCTCGTAACTGAAACTGGTTGAAAAGATCACTTTACCCGGGAATCTTTCAGTCAGTATTTGCAGTGCATTGGTTTGAAAAGAAGCTTCATCAGCCTCTTTTACAAGATTTTCGAATTCATTTTTCAGACTGTTTTCCATTTTGAATTGAGATTTAAGTCTTGCAAATATATATAAAATTCTATAACTCCTATCAAAATAGTAGAATTTAAATAAAAAAAATTTTATTCTTTATTGATGAACTTGGTTAAGGTAGCTTCCATCATGCTTTTTCTGGTCTTTTCACGAACGATCATTAATTCTTTCCTAAGATAGCATACCGCTTCATCCACACAATCATCACATGCTTCGTAAAAATTTAAAGAAACGCATGGTGTTAGCGCAATAGGGCCGTCGAAAATACGGTAAATGTCTGCTAATGAGACCTCATCAGGTGATTTTAAAAGGTAATACCCTCCTACTTTACCCTGCTTGCTGTTGACAAGTTTTGCTCTTTTAAGTTCAAGAAGGATTTGTTCCAGAAATTTTTTGGGAATGTTCTCGTCTTGTGCAATAACGGAAGTTGGCAGAAAGCCCTGGTTATAATTCCTTGCTAATCTGACCATTGCTTTAAGCGCATATTTGCAACGTTTCGACATCATAATTCCTGCAAGTTATGATAAATTATCTGATAAATGAAATGTTTTTATGGCTGAAAACTTTGTATTTTAACTACAAATCGAAGATTCGACAAAGTCAAAAGCCACAAAAGATAAAAACACTTAAGTTGATTTTAAGTACAGATAAACTGCTGACAAGTTCACTTAAGTTTAAAAATCGAAGATTTTTATAATACACAAACATCTGTGTAAATCCGTGAAATCTGTGGGAAAAGCTAACCACCCCGTCAAAAATTCTTTGAATTTTCGCCATCCCTCCACAAGATGGGAATTCTAAGTCCTCCGTTTGTAATATGAGCCACAAGTTTACTCTTTCTGTAAAACAAAATACGCCAGTTCCCTATCTTCTCGTGCAAGATTTTCAACTCTTTTAAAGCCGCTTTTCAAAAGTACTTTTTGGGACCCGATATTATCAAGATCCGTTACTGCTACGATATCTTTCTGATGATTTATTGATAAACAGTGGTCAACAAGTGCTTTACAGACTTCGGTTCCGAGACCTTTACCCCAGTATTTTTCATCTAAAGTATAGCCTATTTCCATCTGATCAGGATTGTCAAGAAAGGTTCTGGCAAGGCACATTCCTACAAAATCATTGTTCTGGGGATGGAAAATTCCCCATCTGCTGAATGGTCCCTCTTTATAATCTGCCAATGCTTTGTCAAACATTTCCTTATATTCTTCCGGGGTTTTATAGGGCAGATATCGGGTTACATTTTCATTTTCAAAAAGAGTGGAAAATAATGAAAATTCTTCAGGGGTAAATTCACGGATAATGATCCTGTCGTTTTTATAATGCATGGAATATTGTTATCAAAGAATAAAATTACATAAATAAATGAAGAACTGCTCATAAACAGGATAAAAAAATTGGGCTTACAATGAAGCCCAATCAACTGTATATGAATACGAAACTATTTTTTAATGAATTTTTGGGAAGATTTCCCTAAAGAAGTTTCAATATCAATTAAATAAGTTCCGCTCAGGAAGTGTTTAACCTCAACCTTATCACCAATAACTTTTGCATTCATTTTTCTTCCAAACATATCATAAACAGAAATTGATTTAATTTCCCCTTTTGTTTTAATATTCAATACATCAGAAACCGGATTTGGATAGATGGAAGTTTCTGAGTTGGTTGTATCAACGTCTGCAGTGGAAAATGATAATGCACAAGGTGTTGTAATACTGCCATTTGGTTGTGTATTATATGCAAACTCAGTGACAGAATAATTTGAACCATTGGCCCCAACGCTCACTTTGAAATAGCCGTTAATATCGTAGCCTTCGAATTGGTTTCTAAAACCAACATAAGCGGTTTTACCAGACCAGGTAGTATAGGTAGGAGTATACACATCCAGTTGTCCGGGAGTCCAAGTTGGATACCCTATATTATTTGCATTCGTTATAGTGGTGCAGGCTGGAATTAAACTAATATTTCTTGTTCCTGTTTGGCACACTAATCCTTTCCAATAAGTTTCCAATTTTAATTGATTGGCTCCATAGTACCAGGCGCCATATCCAGCATCATCACTAAGCTCCGGGTTAATGATAAAATATTTCCAAGTTGCCCCTGAGTTGGTGGTTACTGTTGTTGGTGTTGGGTTGGCATAACTTTCCAGAGGAGTTCCTGTAACTATTTTGTAAGGATCTTTATAAGAAAAAGTTAATGCCAAAGCTGTTGTTGATCCTAGTGAAGTTGTTCCTCCTGCTATAGCCGGATTCAGGAATGTAATTGATGAATTCAGGACCTGGCTTTTAGAATGACTGGTTGCAGCACCATTGATGGTAAGTGTAGCTGTAGTAGGGCTTGTAACTACTATACTTGCAGTTAATCCTGCTGGCAATGAAGACGTGAAATGAGTTCCTGAAGTAAGAGTTGTTCCATTTGGCAGGGCAAATGTTGCTCCGTTTAGCGTAATCTTTGATGCAGGGGCAGATGCTACTGTTCCATCTAATGACACGGCTCCATTATTGTTTAAATTCTCTGTAAATGTACTGTTGCTAAGGGTTAGCCTAGGTGGCGTATTGGCAACTCCGGTTGCGGCTAAGTTGGCAGGCTGCCATAAATTTATTCGCGAAGGATGGTTTAATGCTGCCAGCATTCTGTTAACCTGTCCGTTGGTAAACATTTTATAACAGCCGGAAGAGCCGTTGTATCCCATATAGTTTTCAACGTTTACTTTTTGTCCAAGACAATTGTTACCAGCGTTACATCCCAATCCGGAAGATGCATTTTCTACAGGGGTGTCAGCAACTCCATCCCCATCATTACCAGGGTTTGTAGTTGAACACAGAACATTGAACGTGTGCTGAAGATTTAGCCAATGCCCGAATTCGTGAGTGAATGTATCAGAAAACTCGTTTGAAGCTACTGTTCCTGCAGCATTAAATATATAACGTCCGTTATAAACAACTCTGGCTGTATTTACTGAAGTCATGTATGAATCCGGATACCAGGCAACTCCTGACTGATATAAATCTTTATTAGCATACAGGTCATTTTGGATATACACATTCATATACTTTGTATTATCCCAGGCATCCGTTCCAATTTGTGCATCATATCCGCCTCCGTTGCCATATCCGCCTTTGAAGGGGTGAAATACCACTCCGCTTGTTGCTTTTCCGGTTGGATCAATTTTAGCTAATCGAAATTCAATGCTTAATGCTCCTCTGATAGATTGAAAGTCAGGATCTACAGTATTTGAATCAGTGTTGATTCCATTGAAATTTAAGTTGATCTGTTCCAGTAAGTCAACTACTTTTTGGTAATTTACTTTTACATTGCTCTGAGATTCTCCATACACATGAAAAACCACAGGGATGATGTAAGTTGGATTGCTGATCCTACTATTATTCAATGAATTTTTGTTCGATCCCATTTTTTTTATGAACTCTTTGGTGTATTTCTCAAAGTTTTCATATTCAGCCTTAGATTCAGGATGCAGTTCAAAATGTTTTTTCATCATTTCATCTGCTTTACACTCACGAGGTCTGTTTTCCTGAGCAAAACCTATTGCTGGAAATAAGGAAACAAGTAATAGTAATTTAAATTTTTTCATAAATTTTTGGATTTGGTGGTTAATAAATTATTTAAATGATCAAATTGTTTTGGGTTTAACTTGGTGTGTTATGTGATGTTTTTTAACTAAATCTCTCAGGGTTGAATATCTTTATATCAACCGTTGGTTTTTGGTCATTGGCAAGTTCTGAAACTGTTTTTCCAAAAATGGGTCCCAAGCTTAGTCCCATCATACCGCCTCCGCCTGCGATAATCAGGTTCTTCAATTGGGAAGACTGTCCTAAATACGGAAGTCCATCCGGGGCACAAGGCCTGTATCCGAACCAGATTTCAGATTCTTTTGGGGTTTCAACCTTGAAGTCGGGTAAATAGTTGGGAATAGACCGGATGATTCCTTCTACCCTTTTCATATTAATTGTATCCTGATGGGAAGCCAGTTCCATCGTTCCGCCAAAACGGATCTGTCCGTTCATTGGAGTTACTGCAACTCTGGCTTCGAGTAATAAAGCGGCATGCTCCAACCTATTGAGTGGATTTTCCGGTTGGTGCATCAACGAATATCCTTTTCCGGGCATTAAATGGATTTTAAGACCTGCTTTCTGAGCAAGTTCAGGCAAGAATGAACCTCCCGTCATGATAAATTGGTCTGCAGTAAATTCTTTACCATTTGCTATGACCGTTTTAATCTTGCTGCCGGAAGTTTCAAAGTCTGTTACCCGATGATGGGTATGAAAAATGACATCATTATTTTTAAGATAAGAAATCATTTGTTTCATCAGCTTCATGGGATTCATGTGGCCATCGCATTTATAATTGATTCCTCCGATAACATCCAGTTGAACATTGGGTTCAAGTTCCTGAATTTCTTTTTTACCCAGAATATCAACGGGTAAACCCATACTGATTGCCTTGTGGGCAAGCTCTGTTTCTTCTTCCGCAACTTTCTCAGTTTTATAGAGCATTAAAATACCATTCTGATTCAGCTCAAAATCAAATTCATCTTTTTGCGCGATCTCATTATAAAGCCTGCTGCTTGCCAGGTTAAGATCCCTGATGGCTGCTGCAGAATAGTCAACATGTTTCTGGTTGGAATGTTTTAAAAATTTCAATCCCCAGGATATAAGTCTCGAATTGAGTGAAGGTTTTACATAAAACGGACTTTTACTGTCGAACATCCAGCGTATTCCCTGTGCTACAACTCCCGGTGCTGCCAATGGGGTAAAATGACTGGGTACAATCATGCCTGCATTGCCATAAGAGCAGTTGTTGGTGAGGTCATTCTGCTCCAGAATTTCCACCTGCCATCCTTTTTGCAAAAGATAATACGCTGAGCTTAATCCTGCTATTCCTGCACCTATGATGAGTGCTTTTCCTTTATTCTGTGCCATATGCCTGTTACATTACCTGAAAACCCTGCCAATAAGGATCTTCATCATCAATAATTATATGATTGTATCCGGTAATTCTTGCCCATCCTTCTACTGACGGAATAATGGCTGCTTTTCCATCAATAGTTGTGGTTTCTTCAATTCTCCCGATAAACCGGGAACCGATATAGCTTTCATGAATGAATTCTTCCCCTTTCTTCAGTTTTCCCTTAGCATACCATTGGGCCATTCTTGCCGAAGTTCCCGTACCGCACGGCGAACGGTCTAAAGCATTTTCACCCACCAATACTGCATTTCTTCCACTGGCTTCAGGATCTGTGGGTCTTCCCGTCCACTGAATATGGCTTAATCCTTTAATGTGTTCAATTTCAGGATGAATGAATTCATATTTTTCATTGAGTAATTTTCTGATAATTTTTCCATAATGAATGAGCTGGCTGGCCGTAAAATCAGAAATATCCCTGAAATTTTCCTGAGGATCTATAATCGCATAAAAATTTCCGCCATAAGCAACATCGGCTCTTATTAATCCCAGATCCGGACATTCCACTTCCAGGTTTTCAGCATACAGGAAAGACTTTACATTCGTCAGCTTTACAGACTTTACATTTTTCCCTTCCTGTACATAATCGATGAGGATAAGTCCTGCAGGTGTTTCAAGACGTAATTTTCCCGGAATTGTAGGTACGACAAGTCCTTCCTCAATGGCAATGGTAACCGTTCCGATGGTACCGTGTCCGCACATGGGAAGACATCCGCTGGTTTCAATATATAAAACTCCGATATCGTTATTTTCATCTACAGGAGGATACAGCATACTTCCGCTCATCATGTCATGGCCACGGGGCTCAAACATTAATCCCTTTCTGATCCAGTCGTATTCTTCCATAAAGTGCAGCCGGCGCTCCATCATGGAATTTCCTTTTAAAACAGGGGCACCTCCTGCCACAAGACGTACAGGGCATCCACAGGTGTGAGAATCTATACAAAAAAATGTTCTGTTCATGTGGTCTGTAATTTTAATGATCCTGAATTCACTGTTCCATCCACCATTCTGCTGATCTGCAATGGATTTGCATTCTTCAACTCATCCGGTAAGAATTCATCCGGCCAGTTCTGAAAGCAAATCGGACGGACAAATCGTTTCACAGCATCCGGCCCAACGGAGGTAAAACGGGAATCGGTAGTAGAAGGAAACGGACCTCCATGCTGCATGCCATAGACCACTTCTACTCCTGTAGGCATTCCATTGAATAATAATCTTCCGCATTTATCTTTCAAAATAGTAATCAATGTACTGTTATCGCGAACATCTTCACGGGTCGCTGCGATGGTGATGGTTAATTGCCCTTTTAGCTGTTGGGCAATTTCAATGAGTTCTTCATCTGTTTCACACTCCACAACAATACCAAATGGGCCAAAGACTTCTTCACTTAATACCGGATTATTCACGAAATTTCCGGCACTGGTTTTTATCACGGTTGCGTTGCCAGAAGAATTTTCTGTTTCTGCTGATGCAATGATTTCAACATCAGGCTGTTTTAATGCAATGCTTTTGTTTTTTTCGAAATTATCTAATATTCCTTTGTGAAGCATTTTAGCGGGAGCCACTTTTTGAATTTCTTCTTTTAATGTATTGATGAAACGGTTAAACGACTCTCCTTTCAATGCTATAAACACTCCCGGATTGGTACAAAATTGTCCTACACCCAGCGTTAAAGAACCGATATATTCCTTTGCCAATGCTTCAGCTTTGGTTTCAAGCAGGTTTTGAAAGGCAAATACCGGATTGATACTTCCCATTTCTGCAAATACAGGAATAGGATTTTCACGACGGCTGGCAATATCAAACAATGCTTTTCCGCCATTAAATGAACCCGTAAACGCAATAGCCCGGATGTCCGGATGCTGAGTCAGATAGGTACCAATCTCATAAGATGATCCGGTAATATGGCTGAAAATTCCTTCAGGCCATCCGAAAGCTTTAACAACAGCGCTTATCGCATCCGCCATTATCTGTGAAGTCTGTGGATGTGCCGGATGCGCTTTTATAATAACAGGACAGCCTGCCCCGATTGCACTGGCAGTATCGCCTCCTGCAGTAGAAAATGCAAAAGGAAAATTACTGGCTCCGAAAATAACAACAGGTCCGATGCCTACATTGTATTTCCTAAGATCTCCTTTTTGTTTTTCAGGCTGGGCAAGATCAATTCGGGCTTCTGTATAGATTCCGTCAGCAACAGCTTTTGCGTAGCTTCTCCATTGTCCTGCTGTTCTTGCCTTTTCTCCGGTAAGTCTGGCTAATGGCAATGCCGTTTCGGTATGAGTAACTGTTAAAAGTTCTTCTCCCAAGGCTTCAAGCTGATCCGCTACAGCATTCATAAATTCAGCCCGATCATTGATGGTGGTGTTTTTCAGAAACCGGAAGGCTTCAACCGCCATCTGCACTCTTTTGTCTATATTTTGAGTTGATGTTTCTTCCATCATAGCTGTATTTCTGGAATTAATAATACGGGACGATTCGCTCTTCCTTCTTCAATAATTTTTTGAATTCTTTGAGCTTCCTCTCCATGAAGTTCAAGACGTGGAGCTCTCACATAAGGATTGCTTATCCCTTCTGCTGATGCAGCAAGCTTGATATACTGGATAAGTTTAGGGTGAATGTCAAGTTCAAGCAATGGCATAAACCATCTGTAGATGGCAACCGCTTTGTCGTATTCGCCTGTTTTAACATAGTTGTACATGGCCATGGTTTCATTAGGAAAGGCATCTACAAGACCTGCCACAAGGCCGTCAGCTCCAAGCATCAGGGTTTCCAGGCAAATCGTATCTACACCTCCAAGAATTTTGATTCTTTTCCCAAAACGGTTAATCATTCTGGTTACATTCGCCAGATCTCTTGTTGATTCTTTGACAGCCTGAATGGCTGGATATTCAATAAGCTCCTCAAACATGTCAAGGGTGACATAAATTCCGTAATCTACAGGATTATTATAGATAAGGATCGGAAGATCCGTAGCGGAAGCCACTGCCTTGAAATACTCAACCACTTCACGGTTATCAGCTTTGTAACGCATTGGAGGAAGAAGCATCAGGCCGTCTGCACCCAATTCTTTTGCTTTCTTAGCGAAGTTGACAGCATTTTTGGTGGTATTTTCAGAAAGATTAAGAATGACAGGAATTCTGCCCTGTGTTATTTTTTTTGCGTATTTCAGCAGTTCAAATTTTTCTTCCGTTTCCAACGCACTGGCTTCCCCTAATGTTCCTGCAAGGATAATTCCATGAACTCCTGCTTTAATCTGGGCTTCTGTATTGACAGCAAACATTTCAAAGTCTATCTCACCCTCTTTTGTAAAAGGCGTTAATACAGCAGGAAAAATACCTTCCCAGTTTAGTTTTGTACTCATATCAAATAATATTTATTCAAAACTAGGTGAATTTTAAAACGGTAAATGTTAATATTTTAATGTATTCTAACCGTATTTTAACATGTTGTTTTTTATTGCTGTATGGTAGCCTCTTTGTAATGTTTCAGGTATTCTTTAGGAGAATATTTCATGATGGATTTGAAGACCCGGTTAAAATTGGTAAGGCTATTGAACCCACTGTTGAAGGCAACAGAAGAAATACTGTACATATTGCTGGCAGTCAATAGTCTGCAGGCCCGCTGTACCCGAAGCTCATTAAGATATTCAATATAAGTGATGCGGGTACGTTTTTTAAAAGAACGGCAAAAAGCCTGAGGCGTCATACAGGCTTCTTTGGCAATCAGATCAAGGGTAAGCTTATGTTGGGTGAAATTTTTCTTGATAAAAGTCTGGGCATCAATAATTCTTTTGTCTGTATCTGAAATATGATCAGGCAGTTTCTTTTCCGGAGATAAGGGAATATGCAAATGCCTGTTTTGCATAAGATGGTTTAAAATTCTTATAAAATCTATGATCTGATCTACACCTTTTGTTTTTTGTAAAGCCGCAATATTTTCTCCGATACTTTTTGTCAGCCTTGAAGCCACCTGGAAACCTACATCTGAATGACTGATAAAGTTTTTAAGTTCCTCAAATTCCGGTAAGTCGAAAAATGCAGCGATCTTTTTATGAGGATCAAAAAAAATAGAGATGGAATGAACCTTCTGTTTTTCATTTTTTTCAAAATTACCTCTGAAAACATGGGATTGATTTGCTCCGAGATAGAAAATATCACCCGCCTCAAAATTAAAGAGCTTCTGTTCTATGGCCAGTGTTCCATGTCCTTTAAGGATCCACATGATCTGGGTTTCGGTGTGGCGGTGGAAATAAGGATAGAAATTAGGCATTATATCTTCCTGAATACGTATACTTTTGTTGGTATCGGCAGGAACAGAAAACTGGAGACTCTTCATCATACTATGAATGCTTTACCGGGTTATTAGATTAGCAAGGTTAAAATATTGCTGAAGGTAAGCAAAATATGAACATTAAATATCATATTAAAATCCAAATTTTACATATTCTTATTTTTAATGAATAAAGTACTATAAATACTACAAAATCGTAACTTTAAAGTTTTAAAATAAAAACTATTCATAATATGTTTTCAGCACAAACTTATCAAGACAGAAGAGCAATATTACAGAAAAATGTATCCAATGGAATCTTATTATTTCTGGGAAATATAGAGAATCCTGTAAACTTTGAGCACAATCCTTATTATTTCCGCCAGGACAGTACCTATTTATATTATTTCGGGATTCAGGAACCCCGCATTGCAGCTATTATCGATATTGATGAAAATAAAACCATCATTTTCGGTGATGAGCTAAGTATAGATGAAATTGTATGGATGGGAAGGCAGGAAACCCTTAAGGAAAAAAGCCTGAAATCCGGTGTTCAGGAAACGTTACCTTACGCAGAACTTGCCCAATATATTGTAAAAGCCCAGGCTTCCGGTAGAAAAGTGCACTACCTTCCTCCCTATCAGTCTTCCAATAAAATTTTGCTGGGAGATCTTCTTGGAATTGAAATTAAGGATTTGCAGCCTTCTGCGGAAATGATCAAAGCGATTGTCAAACAACGTTCTGTTAAAGAAGCTCAGGAAATTGTACAGATCGAACAGGCTGTAAATGTATCCAATGAAATGCATTTGCTGGCCATGCGTCTTGCGAAACCCGGAATGAAAGAATATGAAATTGCCAATGCGATCCAATATCTCGCCGCCAACCAAGAATGCCAGATGTCTTATCCTCCCATTGTGACGATCAACGGAGGTATTCTGCATAATCATTACCGTCTTAATACCATGAAAGAGGGAGACCTTTTCCTGAACGATTCCGGAGCAGAAACTTCAATGGGATATGCAGGTGATCTTACCAGAACCTTTCCTGTAGGCAAAACATTTACAACGAAGCAAAAGGAAATGTATGAAGTGGTTCTGAATGCTTTTAATCAGGCCCAGAAGCTTTTAAAACCGGGAGTACGGTTTAAAGATATCCACCTGAAAGCAGCACAACATCTGGTAGAAGGACTTGTCGATCTTGGACTGATGAAGGGAAATCCCGAAGATGCTGTAAAAAACCATGCTCATACGTTGTTTTTTCAGTGTGGACTGGGACACATGATGGGACTTGACGTACATGATATGGAAGACCTTGGAGAACAATATATTGGCTATACTGAAGAAGAACCAAAAGATACCAAAACATTCGGACTGAAATCTTTACGTTTAGGAAAAGCTTTGGAGTCCGGTTTTGTAGTGACAGTTGAGCCTGGTATTTATATGATTCCGGAATTGATAGACATGTGGCAGGCCGAAAATAAAAACGCAGACTTTATTAATTATGATAAAGTAAATGAATACCGGAATTTCGGTGGAATCCGTGTGGAAGATGATTTCCTGATTACGGATGACAGTTACAGACTTTTAGGTAACGGATTGATCAAAACTGTTGAGGACATTGAAAATTACAGAGCTGAACATCTGGCTTAATCCAAATTATATTTATGAAGAACATAAAAAAACTAACAGCTATTGCATTGTATTTTCTGTGTTTGTCACCATTGGCGGCACAGAAGACACAATGGACTCCCGATGGCAACGCTTATTATTCATTTACTAAAAAAGGGGTTGAAATTGTTGATCTATTGCATCCCGGAAAAGATCAGACGCTCTTAAACAGTAGTGAACTGATTCCTGCCGGAAGTTCCAATGCTCTGCAGGTACAGAGTTTTCAGGTATCTCCTGATGGAAAAAGCCTGTTGCTATTTGCCGATACCAAAAAAGTATGGAGGGATAATACCCGTGGAGATTACTGGATTTTCGACAAAAACACCAAAAAACTGCTCCAGCTTGGAAAAGGTTTGCCGGCTTCATCGTTAATGTTTGCAAAATATTCACCTGACGGAAAAAAAGTAGCCTATGTTTCTAAGCATAATATCTATATTGAGGATCTTTCAAATAATCAGATCAGTAAAATTACGAATGATGGTACCGACAGAATGATCAATGGTACTTTTGACTGGGCATATGAAGAAGAATTCGGAACGCAGGATGGTTTCAGATGGTCTCCGGACGGCAGGAAAATTGCCTACTGGAAAATGGATGCCCGAAGTACCAGGAATTTCCTGATGATCAATAATACGGACAGTCTGTATTCGTTTACCGTTCCTGTAGAATATCCGAAAGTTGGAGAAAATCCTTCAGGATGCAGCATCTGGTTTTATGATCTGGCTTCCCAATCGACAAAAAAGGCTGATATAGCAGGTGATGAAGTACAAAACTATATTCCCAGAATGGAATGGGTGCTGGATTCCAGATCGGTCATTCTTCAGCAGCTGAACAGAAAACAGAATCAAAGTAAAATTATTGTTGCTGATGCGGATTCCGGAAGCAGCAAGACCATTCATACAGAAACAGATGCAGCATGGATTGATATAAAATCCCGATGGAATGATAATGATCCAAGCGGCTGGGACTGGATTGAAAATGGGAAAGAATTTTTGTGGCTGTCTGAAAAAGACGGATGGAGACATATTTATAAAATAGATATGAGCGGTAAAGAAACATTGATCACAAAAGATGCTTTCGATGTTATCAAACCTGAATTTTTTGATGTTCCCAATAAACTGATCTACTTTTTGGCTTCTCCAGATAACGCCACTCAGAAATATCTGTATAAAGTAAGTATGAAAGGCGGAAAAGCTCAAAAAGTAACGCCTGAAGCTTTTAAAGGTTCTAACCAATATACGATTTCACCTAATGGAAAAATCGCTATGTTTACCAATAACAGTGTGAATGCCATTTCCATTGGATCTGTGATATCGCTTCCCGATCATAAAGAACTGGTTGCTGCCAAAAGATCTGCAAAAGCCGACCCGGCAAGATCTAAAGCAGAATTCTTCCAGATTACAACACAGGATGGCGTTACAATGGACGGCTGGGTAGTAAAACCTAAAAATTTTGATCCCAATAAAAAATATCCTGTTGTTTTTACAGTGTATGGAGAACCGGGATCTCAAACCGTTACCGATAATTTCTACACAGGCTGGAATTATTTATATACAGGCGATATGGCAGAAGACGGCTATTTATATGTGTCCCTTGAAAACCGCGGAACTCCTTCTCCAAAAGGACGGGAATGGAGAAAATCTATTTACCGGAAAATTGGGCAGCTCAATATCCGTGATCAGGCAATGGGAGCTAAAGCCTTATTCGCAAAATGGCCTTATATCGATACTTCAAGAGTTGCCGTGTGGGGCTGGAGCGGCGGAGGTTCTTCTACCCTGAACCTTTTAGGACAATATCCTGATATTTACCAGACAGGAATTGCCATTGCACCCGTTGCCAATCAGTTATTCTATGATAATATCTACCAGGAACGCTATATGGGTCTCCCACAGGAAAACAGAGAAGATTTTGTCAAGGGTTCTCCGTTGGCCTATGCAAAAAACTTAAAAGGAAATCTTCTGCTGGTTCACGGAACGGGAGATGATAATGTACACTACCAGAATACGGAAGTATATATTAATGAACTGGTAAAATATAACAAACAGTTTCAGCTGATGTCTTATCCTAACCGTACCCATTCTATTAATGAAGGAGAAGGAACATCACTGCATCTGGCTACCATGTTTACAAAATACCTGAAAGAACACTGCCCTCCGGGAGCAAAATAAAATTGAAAGTCTCACATGGATGTGGGACTTTTTTGTTTCAACACACTTGGACCAATAAAAAATTCCCCGGATTACTCCAGGGAAAATAAGTGTCAAAACCTATAATTTTTTATAGTGGTGTGAAATGATGTACCTGGAAAACAACAATGGATGTGCCAAATTAGTCACTGTTTTATGAAATCTGACTTTTTGTGGTACCTTTTTAATTTCACTTTAGTATTCTTCTGTTTTTACAGGATTATCATTACATTTGAATGAATAATTTCCAACATCATTCATGAAACTACCTCTCTCCTACTATTCCAATCAGGACGTTCTTTTTCTGGCCCGGGATCTTTTGGGAAAAGTACTTTTTACAGAGCTCAATGGTGAAAGAACAGCAGGAATCATTGTAGAAACAGAAGCTTATTTTGGCGTGAAAGATAAAGCTTCGCATGCCTATGGCGGCAGACGGACAGACCGTACTGAGACGCTCTACAGCCATGGCGGAGTTTCTTATGTGTATCTTTGCTACGGAATCCATCACCTTTTCAACGTAGTAACTTCAGTAGAAGACGAGCCTCATGCCGTTCTGGTAAGGGCTATTGAACCTTTGATCGGTAAAGAAATTATGGAATTGAGGAGGAATATGCCTGCTTCAAAACCAGCCATTTCTGCAGGTCCGGGATCAGCGGCCAAAGCCTTGGGCATCGACCGTTCATTAAACCGAAAAGATCTTTCCGGTCATGAAATCTGGATTGAAGATCATGGTATTTCGTATCCTCCGGCTGAAATCATTGCAGGTCCCCGGATAGGTGTCGCCTATGCACAGGAGGATGCGCTTTTACCCTGGCGCTTTTTTGTGAAAGGAAATAAATATGTGAGCAAGCCCAATAAGTAGAATTATGCACTTTCATATGATACTATTCTATTGAAAATGCAAAACGTTTCATCTTCTCTAAAGTACATTCTATCTCTGTTTTTTGTCGGATCACAAAGTTTATAGTGTTGATTATAAATGGATAATGGTAGCTTTGTGCTGTAATAGCAATGAATTTTCTTTAATAGATTTTCATTCAAAATATCATTAAAACAAATAGTATGAACTGGATTGCATTAATTATCGCAGGAATTTTTGAAATCGGATGGCCCTTAGGGCTTAAACTTTCTCAACAGCCGGAAAATAATAAGTGGAGCTGGATTATTTTTTCAATTCTATGCATGTCTGTTAGCGGTGGATTTCTCTGGTTTGCTCAAAAAAGCATTCCTATCGGAACTGCTTATGCAGTATGGACGGGAATTGGTGCTGTAGGAACGCTATTGGTGGGAGTACTCTTTTTTCAGGATTCTGCCAGTATTTTAAGATTATTATCAGCATTACTGATTGTCGTAGGAATCGTTGGCCTTAAATTATTTTAAAAAATTGGCTTAAGACTATCATGAGTCATAAGCCAAAACATTATTCAACATTCGAATAATAAACCAACCACATTTTATTGTATTATTGCTTTTCGCCTTCAAAATAAAAAGCTACCTCATTTTCGGATGCTTTCTGAGTGCTGATCTGAAGTGATTTTGATGAAATCATGTAGTTAAAACTACCCTGGCTGTCATTGCCCGAAACACTTACTCCGGCAGAATTGGTAACATTGAAGGTTTTAGAGGTTGCTGCTGAATACGCTTCACCTGATTTAGGCTGTACTTTAACATAGGAATCACCTGTCTTTGAAACATTAACTATTGCATTGTAATAATCTTGTCCCTGGATTTTCATGGTACCCTTGAATACTCCTGTTGCTACTTCAATGCCATGTGAGTCGGGAGCCGGATCATCATCGTCACTGTTTTTACAGCTGAAGAAAATACTTCCTAAAGCCAACATTAAAAAGAATCTGCTCCTCAGTTTCGAAATTCCGATTACTTTCATAATTCAAATATTTATTATTTACAGTTTCAAAGATGTACAAATGAATATGAACCGGAAAAAAATAGCTATAAATGGGCAATTCCAATCTATCAACTTCTTTTTGATAAAAGTCTGTATTGCAAATACAGGTTTAATAATGGATGAAAAATAAAATAATAAGGATATTAAATTAAAATAGTAAGACTAAAGCTCTATCAATGGTTTATAAGTTCTCCCCACAGGCAGCTTTTTTCCATTCACCTGAATAATATTGGCAGATTTTACCTCTATTTTTGACCGGGAAATAATATAGGACTTATGGATGCGGGTAAACATTTTGGGGTTCAACGTTTCTTCTATTTTGCTGATGGGCATTTTAAAAGTGAGAGTCTCCGTTTTTGTATGAATATTAATGTATTCTCTTAAACTTTCGATGTAAATAATATCCTGGAGAATAATTTTAACCTTCTTTTTACCACTGTTCAGGAATATAAAATCGCGTTCAGAAACTTCGAGTAATGCATCTTCTGCTTCCATTAAATGCTTGAATTTATCAATAGCAGTCAGAAAGCGGTCATATGGAATGGGTTTCATCAGATAATCCGTGATATCAAGCTCATAGCCTTCTACTGCATATTGATGATAAGCTGTTGTAACAATGACAAAAGGAGGATTTTTTACTTTCCTTAGGAAATCAAAGCCCTTTACAACCGGAAGATGAAGATCAAGAAACATTAAATCTACATCATGAATACTTAAAAGACTGCTGGCATATACTGCATCTGCACATTTTCCTACCAGATTCAGTTCCTGATCCCGTAATATAAAATTTTCTAGAATTTCTGCTGCAATAGGTTCGTCTTCTACGATAATGCAATTGTATTTTTTAGGAGCTGATGGTGTCATGAAAATCAATGGTTAAAGTTATAGTATAGCGGCTGCTCTTATCTTCCACGGAAAGCGTATGTTTTGGATAAAGAAGTTCAAGTTGTCTCCGGATATTTTTCAGGCCTATTTTTGTGGAATTTTTATGAAATTTTTCCTGCCTGGAATTTTCTACAAGGTAAGTAAGCTTTCCGTTCTTTAAATGAATATCAACGGTAATAAATGCTTCTCCCAGGCTTTCGGAAACGCCATGTTTAAAAGCATTTTCTACAAACTGTATCAATATCAGGGGGGAAATTTCCTGTGAAGGATTATCAATATCTTCAGCAAAATTCACAGTCAGCTGATGGTATCGGATCTTCTGAATCTGTATAAAATCTTTAATATTTTCAATATCCTTGGCTATAGAAATGTTTTTTTCTGCAGCTTCATAAATATTATACCGCATTACTTTGGAAAGCTGCAGAATAACATCGGGAGTTTCGTCTGCTTTTTTAAGAGCCATTCCGTAGATATTATTGAGGGTATTGAAAAGAAAATGGGGATTGATCTGTGCTTTCAGCATGGTAAGTTCCTGATCCAGTTTTTCTGACTTTAATTGAGATATCTGTTCTTTGAGTATATTCTTCTGCCGGGTAATTTCAACCCCGAAAATAAGACCTGCCATAAAAATTAGATCCATAAAAGAATTGAAAGCCACATAACCATTGATAAATCCGGAAACCTGCTTGCCGTCCAGTGTTTCAATAACACCATAGATATCTGGATATATGATAAAATGCGTTACAAACCGGTGACCAAAAACAGCAGCTGTTACCGTGAAAATATAGAGAATATATTTAATGACTAATTTAAGATCAACCCTATCGTATATATACAGCAATACATAGGCTAACGGAATTTTAACCAGAAAATAACAGAGTTCCAGCATAAGGGCATTCTGGAGCCTTATCTGCCATTTGAAATCAGGAAACTGATACCTGGACCAGTAAAAGTCAAGGTAAACTTCCAGCGTATAATACAAGATCCAAAAAAGCAAATGAATCCGCCATTTAGATTGACTGTCTGATTTCAAGCTTATGATGATTTAAAAGTACAAAGTACGATTTGTTAACCCAAATATAAACATATAAGTCTATCAAATGAAGCCAAAAATCTACAAACTGTTTCTTCTGAATCATCTTACTTGCAAAGATTCCTGAATAGCTTAACTCTTATTTTTATTCATAAAATATAAAGAAACTTCAGGATACATGAGATTGAAAAAGCAGAAGATCAGCAGGACATTGAATTCAATTCCATTGGTTCCGCCTCCTACTACAAACCAACCATTTTGCCAGTGAACATAATAAATTCCGGAAATAAAAATGAGAATATTAAAGACAGCTACAGGCTTGATACATTGATCAATCCAGAGTAAAGGCACTGATAAAAGATGAGTCAGTTTTATGGCCCATGCTATATAAATTCCTGCAGGGCTGAAACCCAATCTGTCCAGATACGCATGTCCGAAATCATTCACATCCCCACTGAAAATAGAAATCACACTATGCATCAGTAATATCACTGAAAGTGCCAAACGAAGGTAAAAACTCTTTTTCATAAAACAAAATTAGTATGCGAAAACATACACTTATCATTTTGTATATCAACAACTTTGTAAAAGGTATAAAAGTTTTAATTTCAACGCAAATGGCAATTTTTTATTATTGAGATCTATTTATGCAATATTAAATCTTTTTAATATTTCAATATAAAGTGATTTAATAAATACAATTTAGTATATTTACATTCAGATAAGACATAATAATGAATTTCCCCATAATCAGTAATCGGTCTTCATAAGATATTTTACCTGGTTATAAAAACGATTCTAAGACACAAATGCTTCTATCTTTTTCAACTAAAAAGAGTGGTACAATAACTTACCACTCTTTTATATTATCACCGGAAAAATAACTTGTTTTAATTCTGTATCAAATTTTTCTTAATAAAATTTTCAAGTTCCTGGCCATGAAGGTTTTTAGCTATAATCGTTCCCTGTCCGTCAATAATAACATTAAAGGGAAGCTCATCTACTTCATACAGTTTTGCTACAGGGCTTTTCCAGAATTTTAAATCGCTGATCTGTATCCAGTTGATCTGAAACCTGTCGATTGCTTTCTGCCAGCTTTCCTTATTCTTGTCTAAAGAAACGCCCACTATTTCAAACTGATTTTTTTTAACCTGCCCGGAATAGCTATCATACATTGTTTTCAGTTGAGGTTGTTCTTCTACGCAGGGTGCGCACCACGTTGCCCAGAAGTCGATCAGAACCAGTTTCCCTTTTAATGCTGAAAGAGAAAATGAAGTTCCATCTGCCTTGGTCATTGTTATTTCAGGAGCTTTCTTCCCTACTTCTATGGTGCTCTGGGCAGAAATATACCCTGAAAACAGTATGAAAAATAATATTGTTAAAGAGTTTTTCATATTAATCATTTGTAGGATAATTTTTATCCAGCCAATCTGTTTTGATGTTTTTCGGAAGATTTAAAAGTTTTGCATTTTTGAAGCCCAATTCCATTAACAATGCAAATGCAGGACGGATATTAGGACATTTTACAAAAGGACAGCAACCGCAATAGATCACAATTTCTCTGTTCTTAGGAATATCTTTAAGATAATTTCTCAGTTTTTCCAGATTTTCAGGTTCATGAGTCGGTCCGATGTCTACAGAACCTTTCACAATAGCTTCAGGACCTACTGAAATGATGACCAGATCCTTTGTTTTTTGATTTTCAATTCTGGAAGCCAATAACGCCGGATCCATCAGCTGGCTGTCTTTCCATGGATCCTGTTTTTGCTGTGCCTGACTGAATATGGAACAAACCAGGCAGGCAATGATAAACAAATACTTCATACTTCTATTTTTCACAAAGATAAGTTGAAAAGTTCAGAGTTCAGGGCTGATTACTCAAAGCAGGCTTATTTAAATTTTTAATTTTAAATCCGATTCCGAATAATTTTATACATTTATCTATAACAAATACTTTTAACAATGGAAGAAAAATTCCAGCCCGATGCAATTATTATCGGAACCGGACTGGCAGGGCTTACCGCGGCGATGGAAATTACCAATGCCGGAAAAAAAGTATTGCTTCTGGATCAGGAAACAGAGCAGAATATCGGTGGACAGGCATTCTGGTCCTTTGGAGGATTATTTCTGATTAATTCTCCCCAGCAAAGAAGAATGGGAATCAAAGATTCTTATGAGCTGGCACTGCAGGACTGGAAAGGTACCGCTGGTTTTGACCGTCCGGAAGATTACTGGCCCCGCCAGTGGGCTGAAGCTTATCTGAAATTTGCTGCCGGTGAAAAGTATGATTACATTTCCAAACTGGGAATCAGGCTGATGTTTATGGTGGGCTGGGCAGAGCGTGGCGATGGTTCGGCAACGGGCCATGGAAATTCCGTACCCCGTTTTCATGTGAGTTGGGGAACAGGCACAGGCGTGGTAAAACCCTTTGTAGAAAAAGCTTACAAAGCTCAGGAAAAAGGACTGCTTCAGATGAAATTCAGACATCGGGTAACTGAATTGATAGAGGAAAACGGCAAAATGATAGGCCTTAAAGGAGATATTCTGGAAAATGATAACCAGGAAAGAGGTGCTGCAACGAACAGGAATATCATCTCTGCATTTGAATATACAGCTCCTAATATCATCATCGCTTCAGGAGGAATTGGTGCCAATCATGACCTGGTAAGAAAAAACTGGCCGGAAAGATTGGGAAAAGCACCTGAAAATATGGTCTGTGGTGTTCCTGCTTATGTGGATGGAAAAATGATAGGCATTGCAGAACATGCTGGAGCTCATATCATCAATCCGGACAGGATGTGGCACTATACGGAAGGGTTGCAAAACTGGAATCCTATCTGGCCTAATCACGGAATCCGCATATTGCCCGGGCCTTCATCATTATGGTTTGATGCGAAAGGAAAACGTCTCCCCGCTCCTTTTCTTCCCGGTTTTGATACATTGGGGACTTTACAGTATATCCAGGAAACCGGATTTTCTTATTCCTGGTTTATTCTTACCCAGAAAATTATTAAAAAAGAATTTGCTCTTTCAGGTTCGGAACAGAATCCGGATATCACCAATAAAGATTATGCTCTTTTTTTGAAAAGGATTTTTGGTAAAAAAGCTCCGGGACCGGTAGAGGCTTTTAAAGAGCACGGAAAAGACTTTATTGTATCAGACAACCTGGAAGATCTGGTTAAAAGAATGAATGAACTGGCAGGAAATAATCTCCTTAAATATGAAAAGATAAAATCACAGATTGAAGCGAGAGACCGGGAATTAAACAATAAGTTTTCAAAAGACACTCAGGTTAATTACATCAGAAATACAAGGAATTATTTAGGGGATAAATTGGGAAGAGTTGCTGCTCCGCATAAGATCTTAAATCCTGAAAACGGGCCTTTGATTGCGGTACGTCTTAATATTTTAACCCGCAAAACTTTGGGCGGAATAAAAACCAATCTGAATGGTCAGGTGCTGAGAGAAGACGACAGGATCATTGAAGGATTGTATGCTGCCGGAGAAGCTGCAGGCTTTGGAGGCGGCGGAATGCACGGTTACAGAGCTCTGGAAGGAACATTTTTAGGTGGCTGCATCTTTTCAGGAATGAAAGCCGGACAATATATTGCCGGACTTTAAAATTGAATAAAAGTATTAATTATGAGTAGCTATTTTGATCATAAAGTCATTTGGATCACAGGTGCATCATCAGGAATTGGAGAAGCTTTAGTGAAAGAGCTTACCAGAAAGAGTAATGCCAAAATTATTCTTTCTTCCAGAAAAGAAGGCCAGCTTCATTCCGTGGCTGAAAATGCCGGTTTGAGTACAGATCGGTATGTGGTCATTCCTTTAGATCTTAAAAATTATAAAGAAATGCCAGCCATTGCAGTGAAGGCAGCTGAGAAGTTCGGAAAGATTGATATTCTGATTAATAATGCCGGACTGTCACAACGGTCTTTAGCCATGGAAACAGATATTGAAGTGGACAAACAGCTGATCGATACTGACTATATCGGAACTGTAGCACTTACTAAAGCAGTTGTACCTTATATGATTGAAAATAAAGGAGGACAGATTGCTGTTGTATCCAGTCTTATGGGAATTTTTGGAGCTCCTATGAGAAGCGGATACGCAGGTGCAAAACATGCTTTACACGGTTTTTTTGATGCATTGCGGGCAGAATTATTCAGCCAGAATATTAAGATTACGATGATCTGCCCGGGTTTTATACAGACTGATATTTCTATTAATGCAGTCACCGGAGATGGTTCGACGCAAGGCACGATGGATGATGCTACGAAGAATGGCATGGCTGTAGATATCTTCGCAAAAAAAATGCTTTATGCCATTGAAAAACAGAAAAGACAACAAGCGATAGGCGGTAAAGAAGTGATGGCTGTTTACCTGAAACGATTTTTTCCAGGCTTATTGGCAAAAATAATCCGTAAAGCAAAGGTGGTATAAAGAAAAGCCCGATTCAGGATAGAATCGGGCCTTTGAGTTAATTAACGATAATGGTTACCTTTATTTACCCAGGAACCTGCGCCTTTTCATAAATCAGTCCCTCATTTTTCAATTCTTTCCAGAATTCGGCAGGAACGTTGGTTTGCAAGGCATTCATATTATCTTTCACCTGCTCAGGCTGGCTGGCACCGGGAATAATGGAAGCGAATTCGTCAGCGGCCAGTACAAAATGCAGCGCGGCATCAATAAGGCTTATATTGTATTTTTCGGCAATGGAAGTCATCCTGGCTCGCTTTTCATGCATTCCTTTCGGAATCACATCTTTATAATTATAGCGTTCTCTTCCTGCTATATAGCCTGAATTGTACCCAGCTCCCGAAACCAGTTTTACCCCTGCTTTTTTGACTGCAGGTAGAAGACGGTCCACAGCATCTTCATGTTCCAGAATGGAATATTGCGTGGCCGAAAGACAGATATCCGGATCAGCAGATTCAATACAGTCTAAAATAGGTTCTATTTTATTAACACCCATTCCCCATGCTTTTATCACTCCCTGGCTGCGAAGTTCAGAAAGAATTTTAAAAGCTCCGTTTCTTGCCTGTTTCAGAAAATAAGGATAACGGTCTCCTACCTGATCTTCAGACAAATCATGAATATAAACAATATCAATATGACTCAATCCGGTTCTTTCCAGGCTGTCTTCAATAGATTTTTCTACGGCGTCGGCGGTATAATCATGGAAGAAGTCGTAGTTAAGTGGTTTTTTCCACATCGTTGGAGGAACTTCAGATTCCGGGACCTGTTGAAAAAGTCTTCCTACTTTGGTTGATAAAATAAAATCACCCCTGTCTTTATCTTTAAGAAAATGTCCAAATCTTCTTTCACTTTTGGTTAATCCGTACCATGGAGACGTATCATAATACCGGATTCCGGTTTCCCAGGCTGTCTGTAGAATTTCCTGAGCCTGTTCATCTGTAATATTTTCAAAAGCTGTTCCTATTGCTACACCCCCTATTCCCAGTCGGTGCTTTTCTGTTAAAATGTCTGATTTCATATGTTGAATATTTAAAGTGTTGGATGATTTTTACAGTACAAACATCATGCTGCCCTCCATAGAAATGTTAAAAAGAAAATTGTAATGAAACACTGAAATCCGTACCAGCTGCCGGAACAATAGGTATTTCAGTATTTTGAATATTATGTTAAATATTTATTTCGTAGCTCCTTTGGTCTTGTTATTGAATGAATTTCAGTACACCATTTGAAATAATCACATACTATGAAAAAGCACATTCTAATCGTAGGAGGAGGATTTGCGGGTATTAACCTTATCAAGTCTCTTAAGAATGATAAAAGGTTCAGAATAACGCTGGTCGATAAAAACAATTATCATTTTTTCCCGCCACTTATCTATCAGGTAGCTACTTCGTTTATAGAAGCTTCCAATATCAGTTATCCTTTCAGAAAATTGTTTTCAAACAATAAAAATGTGAAATTTCACATGGGAAGCCTGGTCAGGGTAAATCCTGAAAATAAGACCATAGAAACTGATACGGGAAATCTCAGTTATGATTATCTGGTGCTGGCATTGGGCACAGAGTCCAATTTTTTCGGAATGGAAAATGTAAAGAGATGTTCGCTTCCGATGAAAAATATAGAAGAAGCCCTCTATCTGAGGAATCATATTCTGCTGACTCTGGAAGAAGCCGCTAGAAATAAAGATATTAAGGAAGCCGAAAAACTTCAGAATATCGTGATTGCCGGAGGCGGACCTACAGGAGTAGAACTGGCAGGAATGCTTGCGGAAATGGGAAAATATATTGCCCAGAAAGAATATCCGGAAATCAAACTGGGACTTTCCAATCTTTACCTTATTGATGCTTTACCTACTTTACTTTCGCCTATGAGCCAGCTGGCCCAGAAAACGGCCTATGAGAAACTGAAAGAATTAGGCGTGAAAATCCTTTTGAATGTATCTGTAAAAGATTATAAAGACTGTAAAGTCATTCTGAGCGACGGAAATTCTATTGAAACAGAAACCCTGATCTGGACTTCCGGAGTCATTGGAAAAGAAATCCCCGGATTACCGGACGAAACCATCGGAAAAGGCAGACGAATATTGGTGGATGACTATAATAAAGTAACCGGAACTACCAATATTTATGCATTGGGAGACATATGTCTGATGCTGACAGAAGAAAAATATCCAAAAGGACATCCTCAGCTGGCTCAGGTTGCCATTCAGCAGGCTAAAAATCTCGCTTCCAATTTTAAAAGGATAGAAGACGGAAAAGTCCTGGAACAATTCCGGTACAATGATAAAGGAAGTATGGCCATCATATCAAAATACAATGCGGTAGTAGATCTTCCGAAAAATTCCTTTAACGGTTTTATAGCCTGGCTTACCTGGCTTTTCATCCACATCATTCCTTTGGTAGGGTTTAAAAATAAACTTCAGCTGGCCATGGACTGGTTCCGGCTATTCATCACCAATAATCCATCCATCCGGCTTATTCTCTTTCCGAAAAGAAATACAGGAAACGGATCATGATAAAAAAATAAGAACACTTAAATCCATCATATTATGAAAAATCAAAGAAGACCTCCGTTTTTTGGAGAAACAGTCGTCATCACCGGTGCTTCTAGCGGAGTTGGTAAGGCTACGGCAGAAGCTTTTGCCGAACAGGGAGCTGATCTGGTATTGGCAGCAAGAGGAGAAGAAGCCCTGGCAGAAACTGCAGAATTATGCAGAAAACTGGGTGCTACAGTGATTGCTGTCCCCACCGATACTTCTGTTGCAGAAGATGTTCAGAACCTTGTCAGAGAAGCTTTGGAATTCAGCGGGAAAATTGATTACTGGGTCAATAATGCCGGAGTGCTTGCATTTGGAAAGTTTGAAGAAATTCCGGTAGATATCAGCGATCAGATTGTGAAAACCAACCTTTTGGGGTATATGCATTCGGCACATGCAGTGCTTCCTGTTTTTAAAAAGCAGAAAAAAGGAGTCTTACTAAATAATATCTCTATTGGCGGATGGATGCCTGCACCTTATGGAACAGCCTATACGGCCTCGAAATTTGGCGTTCGCGGAATGGTAGAAAGCCTGCAGGGTGAAGTTTCAGACTTTCCTGATATCCATATTTGTGCGCTTTATCCCGGTTTTCAGAAATCATCAGGAATAGAACATGCAGCCAATTATTCGGGAATAAAGCTCAGTACGCCTCCTCCATCGTTTGATCCTCGTAAACTGGCAGCTTCAATTGTAAAAACAGCTAAAAATCCAACTGAAGCCTCTTATCCGGACTGGTCAGCTGTTGTTTTTAAAAATTTATATGAAATGTTTCCGGGAATCATCCGTTATGTATCTTCTGCAGGAATGAGAATGATAATGAAGAAAGCCAATAAGGCAGAAAATACAGGTGGAAATGTCCGCCAATCTTCCTCAGGAAATATGGGAATTGATGGGAAAACACTATTATCTGTTTCTACAAAACCATTGATGTTGGCAGGCGCAGGAATCATTGGAGCATTGGCTGTTGGGCTCATCTTTTCAGGAAAAACGAAAGAAATAAGGTAAGATTAATAGAAATAAACAGTCATCGCTATAGTTTGAAAAAGGCTCTTTACTATATTTTTTGTGATATATTTCATAAATTTACAAAACTTTATCAATCTGATGATAGTGTAAAATATTTCGGCGGTGAAAATTCACAACAAAAAAAAATACCTCAGTTTCCTTAAATTTAAAAGAGATTTCCAGAAATACGGGCTGGAAAAAGCACGCAGTTATGAGCTTATCCTGCATTGGCTGAACAACAGACTGAGCAGAAATCAGTTTCTTGTTCTTTCCGGAATTCTGGTAGGCTGCACGGCGGGTCTGGCGGGAGTTATCCTGAAAACACTCGTGCACAATATCCATTATTTCATTACCAATAAGGTTCATTTTGAATATCAGATTTTATTCTATATTGTTTTTCCTTTCTTAGGAATCGTTCTGACAACGATGATTGTTCTTACCTTGTTTAAAGGTCAGGATCGTAAAGGAATCGGGGCTATTTTATACGAAATTGCACAGAATTCCAGTATTGTGGCCTCTGTTAAAATGTATTCCCAGGTGATACAAAGTGCTGTTACCGTAGGATTGGGAGGTTCTGCCGGATTGGAAAGCCCTATTGCCGTTACCGGAGCTGCTATCGGTTCCAACTATGCACAAACCTACAGGTTAAGTTATAAAGAACGTACGTTGTTACTGGCTGCCGGAGCAACTGCCGGGATCGCTTCAGCATTTAATGCCCCGATTGCAGGGATTATGTTTGCCTTTGAAATTCTATTAACCGGAGTGGTTTTCACCGATTTCATTCCGTTGGTTGTAGCTGCGGTTTGCGGAAGTCTTTTATCAAGAATTTTACTTCAGGAAGATGTTCTTTTCAGGTTTTATACCAGGGATCCCTTCAACTATAAAAATGTTCCGTACTATCTTATTTTAGGGATTGTTACGGGCTTGTATGCCCGTTATTTTGTGATTATTTCTCAAAAAGTAGAACATTTTATAAAAGGACTGCAGCTTTCGAGAATGCGTAAAGCCATGTTTGGAGGCGCCGTACTTTCCCTGTTATGCGTTCTTTTTCCACCGTTGTTTGGGGAAGGTTATGAAACGGTAAAAGCTTTTACGAATGGAAACACCTACTCCATTATTGAAAACAGTTTTTTCAGGTATTTTGAGATCGGAGACTGGACTATTATCATATTTCTTGTACTGGTATTGCTTTTAAAGGCATTTGCTACTTCATTTACGATCTTTAGCGGCGGAAACGGCGGTAACTTTGCCCCTTCGCTTTTTGCCGGTGGAACTCTGGGTTATCTGTTTGCCTTGGTATGCCAGCATTTAGGGTTTACAGATGTTCCGGTAACCAATCTCGTTTTGGTAGGAATGGCAGGAGCAATGAGCGGTGTTTTGTATGCTCCTCTTACTGCAATTTTCCTGATCGCTGAATCCAGCTTCGGATATGATTTGTTTATTCCTCTCATGATTGTATCCATTATATCTTATCTCATTGCCAAATGGTTCTCCCCGATTTCTCCTGAACTGAAATCATTGGCAGATGAAGGAAAAATTTTCACAAATAAGCATGATAAAAACCTTCTCTTTGCCTTAAGAACTGAAGATTTTATTGACAAATATTCTCAGACCATTAATGAAAATGCTTCTGTTACAGAATTGTTTGAAATGGTAAAGAATGGTAATAAAAATATTTTCGCTGTTGTAGATGAAAACAGAAAACTGAGAGGAGTTCTTACGTTAGATGATATAAGGCCTTACCTTTTTAACAAAGAAATGGAAACTTCACAGACGGTTGCCCAGATCATGAAAGCTCCACCAGCTGTTCTTCACCGCGAAAATAAACCCCTGGATATTCTCCAGACCTTTGATGATACGGGAGTATGGAATTTACCTGTAGTAAGTGAGAATAATGAGTTCATCGGTTTTATCTCAAAATCTTCCATATTAATGAGCTACAGACAGCTTCTGAAAGAATATTCCGATTAATAGTAATAACAGAATATAACAACCGAAGACCTCAATTCCCTCTCCTCCGGAGGGATGGCAAAAATTCAAAGAATTTTTGACGGGGTGGTTATCATCGTCTACTCATAAAAAATCCGTTCAGGAATGAACGGATTTAATTTTTAATCTGTAATGAAAGTTGAAGAAATTAGTTGCTTGCGTTATTCAGCAGCTCAATATCTTCCTGATCCAGAACAAGTTTTGGTGCATTGAATACCGTTTCAAGCTGTGAGGCACTGGTAGCACTTACAATAGGTGCTGTAATTAAAGGATTGGATAATAACCATGCTAAAGAAACCGTTCCTTGTGTAGTATTATGCTTTGCACTTACCTGATCCAGCGCTTTTAATACTTCCAGTCCTTTAGGATTTAAATATTTTCTTACGCCCTCACCTCTTGCACTTTTTGCCAGATCTGCTTCATCACGGTATTTACCGGTTAAGAAACCTGCCGCCAAAGACCAATAAGGAAAAACACTTAGGTCAAACTGTTCTGCCAGAGGAGCATAATTTTGTTCAAAACCTTCTCTTTCCATGAGATTGTAATGTGGCTGTAGAGCAACATATTTAGGAAGATTATTCTTTTCAGCTGCCTCAAATGATGCTTTCAAACGTTCCGGTGATAAGTTGGAAGCTGCAATATAACGTACTTTTCCAGCTTTAATGATCTCATCATAAGCCGAAAGGGTTTCTTCTACGGGAGTCGTATTGTCATCAAAATGCGTATAATAAAGATCAATATGATCCGTCTGAAGTCTTTGCAGAGACTCATCTATAGATTTAAGGATATGTTTTTTGCTGATATCATAGCCATGTTCTTTCGTTTCTGAACCTACTTTGGTTGCCAGAACGATATCATTGCGGTTCGCTCTGCTTTTCATCCATTTTCCGATGATCTCTTCAGACTGTCCGCCTTTACCGTTCACCCACCATGAATAGGTATCTGCAGTGTCTATAAAATTGAATCCGGCTTCTGTGAAGCGGTCCAGTATATCAAAAGACTGTTTCTCGTCCAGCGTCCATCCAAAAACATTTCCTCCGAAGTTGATGGGTGCAATCGTTAAATCGGTGTTTTTGATTTTTCTTTTTTCCATAAAAATAATTTTACTAAGTGATCTCTAAGGTAGGGAATATTAAGCCTGGAAAATATTTAAAATGACCATTCCGGCCATAGTTATTATAAATGGGAATGCTGATGTTTCCTCAGTTTTTTTGATTACTTGAATGTGTTGGAAAATCGCAAAGGCGCAAATAAATTAAAAGCTAACTGTTTTAAAGACGCAAAAATTTTATCTCCGATAAAATTGAATGCTGCTTATTT
The DNA here is from genome assembly GCF_036362765.1 of Chryseobacterium sp. CP-77. Classification (NCBI taxonomy): domain Bacteria; kingdom Pseudomonadati; phylum Bacteroidota; class Flavobacteriia; order Flavobacteriales; family Weeksellaceae; genus Chryseobacterium; species Chryseobacterium sp. CP-77. Next base: position 925,990 of record NZ_CP143637.1, on the reverse strand, counting down.
TATGCCTTTCGCAAAAAAAATGTAAAATCTTTTAACATATCACTTTCTGAAAATCTTTCATTGAATGAAGTCGAAATGTTCCTGCTTCTTAAAAATATATATGGTAATAAAACCTTGCGTCCTTGCATCTTTCTAACAAAAAGAGATATACTCTATACTGTTAAACGCAAAGTTGATAAGAAAATATAATTATTTTTAAGGAAGCAAAAGGAGCGACTTTGTCGTTGAATAAGCTTTCTGCATATGCATACGCTTAGAGAAGATCAATTTTATTGATCATTCTTCGCTCCCTTCTTTATCAGTTGAAATTATGTTCCTTTGCTTTTAAAATTATTAGGGTAGACCAAGGCACAAATAAATTAAAAACGAACTGCTTTTAAGGCAAAAGGATTTTATCTTCGATAAAATTGAATACTGCTTATTTTTATGTTTTTTGCAAAAAATCTGTAGAATCTCTTAACATATCACTTTCTGAAAATCTTACATTGAATGAAGCCGAAATTCTTGCGCCTGTGCACTTTTCCAATAAAAATAGGTCAAAAAAATAAAAACAGCCATGTAAAAGCTGTTTTTATTATCTATCAATTAAAAATACGGTTATTTTTCAACCTGAGGAATGTCAATAGCGATAAGCTGAAGTTTGTATTCCTGTAACTGATGATGAATGGTTGACAAACCGTTGCTGAAGAATGGTGATGCTTTAAAAAGCTCATGATAATATTCGATACCCTCAAGAACATTTTTCCTGAAAGCATTCCATTTTTTTGTCTGCGAATGGGTAATCTGTGCAGTGGATTCGCTGATTTCCTTTCTCAGATAATCCACATACATTTTCAATTCATTAATAAACATATTCGGACGCTGGTTGTTGGAAAGAATATTGGTGTTTCCGTAGATATGTTTTACCATTTCCGAAAGAGAAACTTCCTTATCAAAAAAGGCAATATTAGGTCCCGGACATATGACAACGCCTTGCTTTTCCCCTTTGATTTCAAGATTCTGCTCCATGTATGCAGCATTCACAAGTCCTACACACAGACACGCTTTATCCGTAATTTCGTATTTTCTTTTATTAAATTCCTTTTCTGTAAGGGTTTCCTTATTGTCGTACAATTCTTTGAGTTTGATATCCTGGTATTTTCTGGAAGCGGTACAGGTTCCTTCCGGTGAAAATTCTTTGCTTAATGCCAGAAGTTTTTTGGGACACGAGCTTCCATATTTACCTTTTGCTTCTTTTTCAAACTTTAACCGTTCATTGGATGTTCCTTTTACTGTATTGAAGGGCACTCCTAAAGGCGAAATATTACTCAGGTAGAAATCCTGTTCTTTTGATTGTAAAAGTAAATTTCTGGTTTCTGCATCTACCGATGTTGCTTCGGGTACCAGCAAAAACGGAGAACCCCATCCTACGCTGTCTACATTATAATTTGCCAGTAAAAACCCGTGTTCTTCAGCAGTTCCTACTCCACCCTGAACGGTAATTTTCATTTCTAAAGGTTCGGAAACTGCATGCTTTCCTTTTTGTTCCAAAGCAGCTGTCATTAAGGCGTGAGCAGATTGTATCAGATCGTTTTTTTTCTGCTTGAATTCTTCCATGATAGGCCCGAGAAGCATTCCTTCAGTAGCAAATGCATGGCCTCCGCAATTCAATCCGGATTCTATTCTGTATTCAGAAACCCATAATCCTTTTTTGGCCAGAAAGTTCCCCTGAATCATAGCCGAACGGAAATCGCTTACTTTAAGGATAATTTTCTTTTTGATGTTTCCGTTTTCGTCCGGGAAAAAATCTTCAAACTCCTCCATATAGCTGTACAAACGGGGATTCATCCCTGCAGAAAGAACCATTGATGATGATAGCTTACTTTTGGCAAATCCGCGCAGTGAGGCATGGGCATCGTTATACATCACAGGAAGCTGTTCATTATTCTGATAGTTGTCTTTATCTACTTTCGTCATGATATTGACATCAATACTTCCCGGTTTTAAATTCGATTCAATGAAGTTTTTAATATTGGAACTCCAGTTATCTTTTTGATTGATAAGATTTTGAAGGCTGTTTTTGAGGTCTGATGTATTCGGAAGCATGGCCATGAAATCCTTCAAAGCTTCCTTGTTTTTGCTGATTTCCTGTTTGAAAGATTCAAATTTTTCATTCACGATATCATCTACCATATCCAGGTAAGCGGTAACTCTTTTTGCTCTGTAATCTTCTGTTTTTGTTGAGATCCCGAAATAGTCAAGATTGAACTTTTTGTTGTAAAAGTTCTTCATTTTTTCCAGGATTTCATCATCAATAATAGAGATGACGGAAGAAATTCCATATTGGGCAACACGAATCGGGCTGTCTATGGTGTAAGCCAGTCCCATTACCGGAATATGGAAATTGTGCAAAGGTTTTTGTGTCATAAAGTTTTGATAAAGTTTTTTATTGTTCATCTAAAAATCCTTTACAACTATTCACTTCTTAAAAATATTATTTTAAAATGAATTATGCGTTAAATAGTATTTTAATTATTGAAAACATGTCAAATGTCATTTTTTTTAATTGTTTGAAATAAAAAAGATCAGCTGAATAACTGATCTTTTCTTCTTGTCTGTTTTATTCTAACCGCAAAAGTCACAAAAGTTTTTGATATTTAACTTCTTTTCATAAGAACCTTGCTTAAACACTAAGTACACCTAAGTTTTTGAAAATCTTTGATTTTCGCTTATGTGAAATTTTCTACATCATTATTTTCAGCTTAGTTAAGTGGGCTAAAGTGTTTCAAAATAAAAGCTTTTGTGTCTTTTGTGGTTTCATTTTAATTATTCTGCTTTGTTTTTAAGCATCATCAGAAGACTGTAAGCCCCTTTCTGCACAATTTTCTTATCCTTTAAAGCATCTGCTTTTACAATCTCCGTAAACTGATCGTCAGAAATTCCGGTGACCACTGGAATCATTTTGTAATTGGATTGTCCAAGGTCTTCAAAAACATAATTTTTGTTTTCAAAAGAAACTATCGCTTCGTTGGGAAGTCCCTGGGTGTAACGGCCGCTGATCTTGACTTCAGCATTTACGTACATTCCTTTTACCAATTCAGTATTCACAGAAGATAATCTGGCAATGGCGGTTGCAGAACCACCGTTTTCGATACTGGGAACTACGCTGACAATTTTTGCATTGGATTTCACATCAGGATTCTGATTGTTGTACACCAAAATTTCCTGCCCCACTTTTACATCATTTACATCATTTTCAAAAACCTTCAACTCTAAAAGTAACCCTGCCGGATTGATCAGCTCAAATAAAGTATCTGCAGGGTTAATATATTGCCCGTTATTCACCAGAATTTTGCTTACAAAACCTGTAAAAGGAGCATAAATGTTGATTTTACTTCTGATATTTCCGGTACTCAGGCCTTTGGCATTGATTCCGATGATCCTCAGTTTTTCTTCCAACCCTTTTAAAGTGGCGTTCAAAGTGGAATAATCTGCCTGAGCAGTCTGCAGGGTTTTGTCACTGCTGGCTTTGCTTGTATTCAAATCTTTCTGACGGTTGAAATTCAATCTTGCCGCTTCGAGCTGAGCTTTGGTCACCAGATAATCCTGCTGTAATTGTATAAACTGGGGGTCTTCTACTACTGCAAGCACTTGTCCTTTGCTGAAATGACTTCCATTAATGACATTGATCGATTTGATATGTCCACCCATAATACTGGAAACCAGACTGATATGAGATGGTGCAATTTCTGCCTTTCCGTTTAATTTCACCAGTTTTTCCATATTCCTGTTCTGAATACTGGTTGTTGTTAACCCTACAGACTGAATCTGTTTTTCTGTAAGGTGAACAGAATTTTTGTCATTCTTGGAAAATTTGGTGTTTTCGTAAACCGTTTTTTCTTCGTCTTTTTTACCGGAACATGAAGATAAAGTAAGGATGAAAGCAAGGCTGTATAGTGGTATATTCTTGAAATGCATGATGTATTATTTTGAAATTAGGAATTGAAGTTCGGCTCCCGTTTGATTAAGCTTTTCCAGCTGATCAATATAATCTGCTTTGGTTTTTACGGCCTGATTCACCAGGATTACCCAGTCCAGATAATCTATTTCCCCCACTTCCATCTGTTTCTGAGCCGTTTTTAGAATGGTTTCGGACTTCGGAAGCTGTTTTTGTTGATAATTTTCAATAATCTGCTGTTGGTTTATATAATTAGCCAACTGTTGTTTCAATCTGTTTTTAAGCTCAATTTCTTTTCTCTGATACTGATTTTCAGAGATGGCAATTTTTGCCTGTGCTGCCTTTGCCAAAGCTCTCTGTCCTTTGGTAAACAGTGGAATTCCTACGCCCACCTGAACTGAATTGAAACGGTTGTTATTGATGTTTTTCATACTCTGATTGGTGTATCCTATAAGAAGATCCGGAAGCAATCTGCTTTTCTCAAGCTGTACTTCGGCCTCACCTACTTTAATCTGCTGCTGCAGATATTGAAGCTCAGGATGCTGTTTTACCATTTCTTCTGAAATCTGAAGTCCGATATCCATAGTGGGATGATCGGCAACTGGTTGGTACGGAACCTCTGACTGAAGTAATAACTGAAGCTGAAGTTTTGCAATATTCAGGTCGTTTTCTAACGTATTCAACTGTACTTTGATCTGTTCTTTCTGGATTTCGGCGGTAGATTCTTCCAGAATATTGGCTTCTCCTTTTTTTAATCTTAATCCGGCTTTGTCTGCAAAATTATTGTAAAGCTGGCTGATGTATTCAAGCACTTTTTTCTTTTCCTGAAGCACCAGTATCCTGTAGAAAACGTCTGTTACTTCCTTGGTAAGCTGTGTTTTGGTAAGATTCTGACTGATGACACTGGCACACCATTCGGCATACAGCATCTGTTTTCTTTTTGAATACACCGTTGGAAAACTGAATCTTTGAGAGATTCCGAATGAATTATCCGTTTCCTCACCCTGAATTTGCCCAAATCCTCCGGTAATTTCCGTCTGGGGAATATCCAGATAACTGGCTTTCAGTTTTTCCTGATAATCTGAGACTAATTTTGAATTTTTAAGAGTACCATTCTGCTGGTATGCTTTTTCCAAAGCCTGATCATAGGTAATATTTTCCTGAGCCTGATAAGTTCCAAAGGATATTAACAACAGGAAAACAGACAATTTTTTATAGTTGAGTTTTTTTGAGAATTTCATTTTATCTTTATTAATATGTTCAAACAGGACGTATAAAATTGGAAGGACAAACAAGGTTAAAAGGGTGGCAAGCATCAATCCTCCGATCACCACCGTTGCCAAAGGTCTCTGTACTTCAGCCCCCGCACCGCTGCTGATGGCCATAGGAAGGAATCCCAGAGAAGCCACAAATGCAGTCATTAAGACCGGACGAAGCCTGATTTTTGTACCCATGAGTACAATTCTGCTGGTGTTGTTTATTCCGTTCTTTTTCAATCGGTTAAATTCTGATATTAAAACAATTCCATTAAGTACGGCAACTCCAAATAAAGCAATGAATCCTACCCCGGCGCTGATGCTGAAAGGCATTCCTCTCAACGCCAGAAAGTACACACCTCCTATCGCAGATAAGGGAATCGCAGTATAGATTAACAAACTGTGTTTTACTGAACCGAAAGCAAAGAATAGTAGCAGGAAAATCATCACCAACGAAATAGGAACAGCAATTCCCAATCTGGCCTTGGCTTCATTTAAGTTTTCAAAAGCACCTCCATAAGAAATGGTATATCCCGGTGATAGTTTCAGGCCCTTATCTGCTTTTTGCTGAAGTTCTTCCACAATACTCTGAACATCCCTTCCTCTTACATTAAAACCTACAATAATCCTTCTTTTGGTATCTTCTCTCTGAATCTGGTTCGGACTGTTTTTAAGTTCTACTTTCGCCAATTGTGACAAGGGAATCTGCACCCCTGAAGCAGTAGGAACCAAAAGGTTCCGGATGCTGGTAATATCTTTTTTATGTTCATTATCCATGCGGACAACGATATCAAACTTTTTCTCGCCTTCATACAAAGCACCTGCGGTCTGCCCTGCAAAAGCCATATTGATCACCCTGTTGATTTCTGCCACCGAAATATTATACCGGGACAGCTCCGAACGGTTATAATCAATCACAACCTGCGGAGCACCTACTACCGGTTCAATATAAAGGTCCTGGGCACCTTTTACAGTGTTGATGATGCTTCCCATCTTTTTTGCATAGCTGGCAAGGCTGTCCAGGTCTTCACCATAAATCTTGCAGACCACATCCTGTCTTGCTCCCGTCATCAGCTCATTAAAACGCATCTGTACAGGAAACTGAAAACTGGTTGTCAGTCCCGGAATAACGCTTAATGCTTTGCTCATTTTGTCAGAAAGCTCAGAAAATGTTGTTGCAGAGGTCCATTCCTTTTTAGGCTTTAAAACAATGATCATATCTCCGGAATCCATTGCCATCGGTTCCGTGGGAATTTCTGCACTTCCAATTTTCATGACCACTTTTTGTACTTCAGGAAACTGTGTTAAAAGGATATTCGCTGCCTGAGTGGTCGCTTTTTTGGTTTCATTAATATTACTTCCCTGAAGAATCCTCATTTCAACAGCAAAGTCGCCTTCCTCCAAAGATGGAATAAATTCTCCACCCATTCTGGAAAGGGTAACAACAGCACCAGTAAACAGGAGTAACACACCAATGATTATGGTTTTTCTGAATTTAAGCGCTTTCATCAGAAGTCTCTGATGCCCGGTTTCCACCTTGCCCATCACACGGTCTGAAATAGTCTCTTTTTCTTTTTTCTTTCTGCTTAATACCAGAGAGCTCATCATCGGGATATAAGTAAGGGAAAGAATAAATGCTCCGATCAGGGCAAAGGCAACAGTCTGAGCCATAGGCTTGAACATTTTGCCCTCAATTCCCTGAAGCGTAAAAATCGGAAGATATACGATTAAGATAATGATCTGTCCGAAAACCGCACTGTTAACCATTTTAGTAGCAGAGCTGGAAACCTGATCATCCATTTCCTTTTTGCTGAGCATATTATCTTTTCCAAAATACTTCTTATGCGCAAGCTGATGCAGTACGGCTTCCACAATAATAACAGCACCGTCTACAATAAGACCGAAATCCAGCGCGCCGAGACTCATCAGATTTCCTCCAACCCCGAAAATATTCATCATAATAATGGCAAAAAGCATGGCCAAAGGAATAACTGATGCTACCAGTAATCCTGCTCTGAAATTCCCCAGAAATAAAACCAGAATAAAAACCACAATCAAAGCCCCTTCCATCAGGTTTGTTTTTACAGTGCTGATCGTATTGTTCACCATTTTAGCACGGTCAAGAAAAGGTTCGATCACGACTCCTTCCGGTAATGATTCCTGGATTTTCTGCAGTCTTTGCTTGATATTTCCGATCACGACATTGGCATTTTCTCCTTTCAGCATCAGGACAATTGCTCCTGATACTTCTCCGGTATCGTTATAGGTCATGGCGCCATACCTTGTTGCATAACCGATCTTGACAGACGCTACATCTTTGATATGTACCGGAATACCTTCTTTGGTTTCCGCCACCTGAATATTTCCAATATCTTCTGTACTTCCCAGCAGCCCTTCGCTGCGGATAAACAAAACGGTTTCTTTCTTTTCAATATAAGCTCCTCCGGTATTCTGATTGTTTTTTTCGAGAGCCGCAAAAACATCATTGATATTGATATTAAATGCCTGTAGCTGATTAGGATTGATGGCAATCTCATACTGCTTCAGTTTTCCTCCGAAACTGCTGACATCCGCAACACCTTTGGTTCCGAGAAGCTGTCTTCTGACCACCCAGTCCTGAATAGTTCTCAGTTCGGTTTCATCATATACATTTTCGTATCCTTTTTTGGCCCTTACCACATACTGGAAAATCTCTCCCAATCCGGTTGAAATAGGACCTAATTCAGGCTTACCGATTCCGGCAGGGATATTGTCCTGAACAAGCTGTAAACGCTCCTGAACCTGCTGTCGGGCCCAATACACGTCAGTCTTATCATCAAAAACTACCGTCACCAATGACAGCCCGAAACGTGAAAAGCTTCTCAATTCTGTGATTCCGCTGATATTGCTGGTAGCCTGTTCGATAGGAAACGTAACAAGGCGTTCTATATCTGCTGCACCATAAGAAGGAGCAGTCGTAATAATCTGAACCTGATTATTGGTGATGTCCGGCTGGGCATCAATGGGAAGTTTAGTGGTTTCATAGACTCCAAAGAGGATGAGAGCCACTGTAAACAGAGCAATGATGAGTTTATTCTTTACAGAAAACTCAATAATTTTATTTAACATGGAAAAAACGATTAATGGTAATCCAAAATGCTTTATAAAAGCTGAAATTCTCCCAAAACTTAAAGCATCAAAATAAACGTTTGTAACTTCTCAGGTCAAGGGTTAAGCATTAATACAATGCATTACGGACTAATTGATATGTAACAAGAATTCACTGCTTTAAGTAAGAACATAAAGCATTAATTTTCAATGTGAAGTCAATTAAGAAAGCCGTGGTGGCTGGAAAATCTGAGAAAGGTATTGGTTGGAAAAATCTTTTTCCTTGTAGATACTGCTTTTCATTGAAACAGTAATTTCTTTAGGCTTTTTTATTTCAAATGAAAGTTCCGGAAGCTGGGCATGTACTGTCAATACAATAGGTGGATTGATAAACGGTAGTTTCTGATCCGTATCCCAGTCAGAATCCTGTTTATGATTATCATAATGCTCCATTACAAATTCTGAAAGACTTCCGTGGTATTCCATGAAATGTTCCACAAACATAGGTACTTTCAGTACTTCCCCCGCATTGGTGGTAGCCAGCACATACATCATTGAACATAATATGGAAAACCATTTTAACATGAGTACAAATATAAGGCTTAAATTTTTCCTGAGAAGGCTGTAGTATTAATTTTTTGAGAATTTTATCTAGTTTAAAAATGGTTTAAATAAATAAAAGGTCTTCATCATAATGTTCGATTGATCAAACAAAAATCATAGCCTTGACTTCAGTCTGCTCAGTGTCTCCTGTGAGATATTCAGATAGGAAGCCACCAGTTTGTTGGAAAGCCGGCGTACAATAATCGGATTTTCTTCCAGTAACTGTCTGTATTTTTCAAGAGCATCCTGCACCATAAAAGACATCAGCCTTTTAGTGTTGGCAATACAGGCGATTTCAATATAAATTCTGTAAAATTTTTCCCATTGAGGGATAATGTCCAATAAATGATAAAAATCCTGATGGGTAATATAATAGACCTCTGAATCTTCTACTGCCTGAAGAAGTTCATCAGAAGGTTCCGAAGTAATAAAGGTATGAAGCGCTGTAGCGAACTGATTTTCAAAAGCAAAATATCTTGTAGAATCCTGTCCTAGCTTATTAATGTAAAATATCCGTAAACAGCCTTTTACAACAAAGAATGTTTTTTTGGGAGAATGAACATTGGTGACGAGAAGCTCGTTCTTTTTTAATTTGACAGGTTTGAAATAGGAAAGAATAACTTTCAATTCTTCATCTGTTATTGATATTTTGCTTTTAATATATGAAACTAATACGTCTTCCATTTATTTAAATCAGTCACCGCAAATGTAGCAATAAATATGTTAAAAACTTATTGCTGTTCATGCTTCTTAAGTGCTTTCAGAAGTTTTTCCTTCCGGTTGCCCTGCTCTCCAATAGGAACAGGCATATAGGGCTTGGGTGTCCCATTCCAGGTTTGTTTTAAAATAGGTGCGAAGCTCATGTACCGTGGTATATTCTGCAGCGATGTAAACATATTCTTTCAATACACCTGATGGAAACTGAACACATTTCACCGCTTCGGCAAGCCTGCTTCCCTTTTCGGGATGAGGATTGTGCAGCCATTCAACCGAAATATCTGCTGCAGAACAAAGCATAAGCTCATCCTCTTTATCTGCCACTTCCAATATTATTTTTGCTCTTACATAGGAAGGAAACTGTTCTGTGATGGCGCAAATAACAGGCAGTGCAGTTGCATCTCCCACAATCAGGTAAAAATCTGCATCAGGAATTAAAGGTCTGCTACTTTCTTTCATCCCTACTTCCAATACATCCCCTGGATTGGCCTTCAATGCCCATGCAGAAGCTGGTCCGTTGTCACCATGGGCGACAAAATCAATGCTTAATTCCCGGTTTTCCAGATCAATCTTCCTGTTGGTGTAGGTTCTGATAAGTGGCGTACTTCCCTTTTCAGCCGGGACAAAAATTTTATTATTAGAACCAGAGCGTACATGAGACAGCAATTCAGCCTGGCTATCATCAATATCAAATATCACACGGATAAGATGTGGTGTAAGATATTGTTTGTTTTTAACGATAAATGCAGAACGGATTTTTTTCGTTTTTTCTGCGTGAATTATTATAGAATTTTCCATTTTTTATTTTTTATTAAACAGTAAAATAATGAAAGACACTATACAGCTGATGCCTCCGAAGAGATAAACGGTCTGATAATCAAACCAGCCTGCAATTAATCCTGCAATGGGCCCCGCGAGACCTAATGAAAGGTCAACAAATGCTACATAGGCTCCTAATGCTGTTCCTCTCATCTGCGGCTTTACTTTTTGAATGGCAAGAACTCCCAAAGCCGGAAAAACCAATGAAAATCCTCCCCCCGTTAATCCACATCCGATAATGGCCAATGTTTTGGATGTAGAGGTCCAGATCAGCATTTGTCCGGCCACTTCGATAATCAGAGAGATTAAGGCTATTGTAAAACCACCGTATTTATCCGGAAAAGAAGCAAAGAAAATTCTGGTCAGCACATAAGATGCTCCAAAAACCATAAAGGGCAGTGAAGCATCACCCCAGTTTTTTTGGGAGAAAAACAAGGCAATAAAAGAAGCAATACATCCAAAAGCCATTGAGGAAAAAGCAAGGCTCAGTCCCTGACCGGAAATGGCACCAATTACTTTGTAGAAAGGTGTTCTTACATGATCTTTATCCACGGGAATAGAAGGAAGTTTTGCTGTAGAAAGCCAGCTTACCAGCGGAAGTAAGGCAATAAGAAGAAAAGCAGGCAGAATATGGTATTCTTTACTTAACCAGATGCTTAGCGGAGCTCCGATTGCAATTCCTGCATACATCGCGATACCATTCCACGTCATTACTTTGCCTGAGCTGGAATGACCTGCTAGGCCTATTCCCCAGGTTAATGCACCGGTAACCAGGAAGCTTTCGCCAATCCCATGAATAATTCTTGCTATTAAAAGGAAGGAAAGGGCCAGGAAAGGATGCGCCTGAAATAATACAGCCATCACATAAACAATCCCCGCTGCAACGGCTAATACTACCCCCGACATTTTACTTTTCTTGGCACCTCCGGTATCTGTAATTTTTCCGGAATAGGCTCGGGTTAAAAGTGTAGACAATGATTGCAGTCCGATGACAAGACCTACAATAATGCTGTCAAAACCTAAAGTGTTCTGAACAAATCCGGGAACTACTCCCAAAGCAATTCCTATGGTAAGATAAACTCCAAATACTGAAATGATAATAGGAACAGTAGCCTGATAGAAAGTAATAGTTGGTCCCTTTTCTAATGTTGTACTCATAAATTTTGTTTTAAAATATTCGGTGCAAAGGTCTCCGAACAGTCAATACAAAACTTTGATCTAAGTCAAAAAAGGTACAGCTATTTAATCAAAATCCAGAAAACTATCAGTAAGCTGCTTCCACTGTATTTTTGCAATTCCCATCATTCCGCCAATAGCAATCACAAGATTTCTGATGACATCCAGAAACTTAGCGTTTCGGTTAGGTCTTTCATTTCGGCCGTATACCGCTGCTTGCAGATGATCGGTACTTCTGGATATCATGAAGGTTGAGCTGGCTGCAGAACTATAAAAATGAGCAATGTGACGGCTTTTCTTATTTTGAGGATTTACTGAAGGTTCGCATGTGATAGACAGGCTCTCGGAAAAGCTATCCTCATAGAAACAGATATCTGTTATTTTTACCCAATCATACCCTTTTGCCTCTGCTTCTCCCGGGCCAGGAATATCAATCCGGATAAAATCTCCTATCAGAGGTTCGCGGTCGACAGGATCACCATTAAAATTATGCAATTTAAATGCGGCAAACGCTTTCCCGCTGTAACTTTCCCATTGATTAACTGAAAAAAATCTTTTTTTTAATATTTCAAATTTTTCCGGAATCAGAGCCTGGTCAAATACTTTTCTGCTTTCCGTGTCATGAAAGCCTCCTGATTTTTGTGCAGGAACACCCTTAAGTATTTTTGGAATCATATTAGATTTTTAAGCAAAGTAGTATAAAAAACTTATAGAATTTATGCGCAGGATCATATAAATAGTTAAACGATTGTTTGAATACCAACCGGGATAAGACCAAATTTTGATAATAATTCACTTTTTGACATTTCTTTATTTTGGTTAAAAATCGTGTGTACAATTCCTCAGATGGCGAATTATATTTATTAGCATAGATTTTTATGTTGTCAATTTCGGAATCTCAAAGAAAACGAAGAAGATTTAGGAAATAATTATTTTTATATCAAATCAATAATTTTTAAAAAAAATAAGCTTATGATGTTTTACATAACATGATTTTTGTTTATATTTGTGAATCGAAATAATTTTTTTTCATCATTTGTGTTTTTTTAAGGTCTCCATTCGTGGAGACCTTTTTATTTTTAACAATATCATAATTGAATATTGACTGTTGAAGTGGAAAAATGATCAAAATGTGAAATATTTTCTTTTTTGAGCCAGATCACTGCTTTTATTTAAAGGAAGTCAAGAAGTTTTGTAATGTTAATAATTCCCTTTTTTAATATATTCAAACTGACATTCTACAGGTTAAAAACCTATTGAATGTTTCTCATAAAATCAGTTGGCCTGAACTTCATCACAGACTGAAAACTTCTGGTATAAGCCTGAACACTTTTATATCCTACTTCATAAGCTGTCTCTGAAATCGTAAGATTTCCGGAGCTCAAATGTTCCAGACTTTTGATGATACGAAGCATTTGCTGATACTTGCTTAGGGTAAGACCTGTTTCCTTTTTGAAAATACGTTCCAGTGTACGGAAAGACAGAAGAACTGTATCACTCAGCTTTTCCATGTTGATTTCATGACGATAATGATTATGCAGATGTTCTATAACTTTATCAAGACGCTTATCTTTCGGAAGGCTGATATGAAAAGTCAGAGAATGTTCTACAAACCGTGGAAGTTCGTTGAACATTGCTTTCAGGAACAGGTTCTCATGATGATCCGAAGTCATCAGCTTGGACCATTTCTCTGCATATTTTATCATTTCCTTCAAAACAGGCGGAACAGAGAATACGTTCACTTTATGATAAAAAGCTTCTTCGGTCCTGATGTCCGCAAACATGATCATCAGTTTGATTTTTTCAGAATGGGAATTGGTTTTATGGACAGCATTGGGAGGTATCCATACTGCATGATTCTGGGGAAGGAGATAGATTTTTTCTTCAATGGTAATATACTGAAAACCGCTCTCTACATATACAAGCTGGCCTTTCTGATGGTGATGAAGTACGTTATCGTGAATCCAGTTTTCTTCAAACCATACAAAATATGGTTTTTTGAGGTCATCTATTTTTATACTGTCATTAGCGTTCATGTCGTTTCAGGTTAAAACTTTGGCAAAATTAAACAAATTTACTATGTTAATTTTGTACAAAAGTTTTTATTATGATGAAGAGTGAAGTAAAGAAGAATGCTTCGTATGTTTTATTAATCATTAATGTTCTGGTTGTTATCTTGATTTCCAGCAATCTCCGCTCGCCGATTGTTGCGGTGGCTCCTGTTCTCGGAGAAGTAAGAGATGCTTTACAACTGGATAATTTTCAGGTGAGCCTGCTCACTTCTATTCCACTGTTTATGTTCGCTGCCTGTTCTGTACTGGTGAGCAGGTTTTCTAATAAGTTTGGAATCAGTAAGCTTCTGATGTATTCCCTGATTATTTTAAGCTTCGGATTATTTTTGCGAATCACCGGATCTCTATGGCTTTTGTTTTTGGGTTCTATCTTCATTGGTTTGGGAATATGCATTGGAAATGTGGTTACTCCCGGATACGTTAAAAATAATTTTCCAAAGCAGATTGGTCTTATGACAGGAATTTTTGCGGTATCTATGAATCTTACAGCAGCTTTAGCTTCCGGATTCAGCGTGAAAATAGGAGAACTGACAGGTTTTGGATGGAAAGGCTCTCTGGGAATATGGCTGGTGATTGCCGCATTGGCTTTTCTTGTTTTATCATTGGAATTCATATGTAATAAAAGAAATCCGGCTCCATCTAAAACGGCGCTTAGTACTTCAGATTTTAATATGTTCAAATCTGCCCAGGCATGGAATATCAGTATTTTTATGGGATTGCAGTCTTTATTTTATTATTGCCTGGTAGCATGGCTTCCTTCCTTTCTTGCTGACTTTCATATGCAGGGAGAAAGTTCGGGCTGGGTATTTTTTGTCATTCAGATTACGATGATTCCTGTGACATTCTGCTGTCCGATTATTGCCAGTAAAATGAAAGATCAGAGACTTATGATCCTTTTCATCTGTACCCTGATGTTCAGCAGTACAATGATGTTTGTTTTTCTGAAATCTCAGTGGATTTATGTGAATGCTGTGATTATCGGAATATCTAATGGATTGTCTTTCAGCCTGTCGATCCTGTTTTTTTCCACGAGAACGAAAAACAGCAGCAATGCGGTTAAAATATCAGGAATGGCACAGTCTGTAGGTTATCTGATTGCTGCATTCGGGCCTCCGTTGTTTGGAAAACTGCATGATTGGGATATTTCCTGGAACAGTTCATTCTATCTGTTAAGCTGTGCCGTACTGCTGATGCTGTATTTTGGAATGAAGGCGGCAAGAAATAAATATGTTGAGGATTAGGAAAGTTAAAGGTCAGGTCACCCTTCTTTTATTGCTGGACGCTACCCATTCTTCTTTTTGGCATCTTGGGCAGCTTCCGGCATTACCTGCTTTTTTATGCTCTGTGTATCCACAGAATATACAAGAATAATGTTTGTCTTCATGAATATATTGTAACGGATTATTTAATGAGTCTGGCATAATAGGAAGCCCGTATCTTACAGATTCATTTTCAAAAAAGAATACGCTGATCTCTCCTGATATTTCTTCTATGGCCATTTCAATCTGGCCAAGCTGAGAAACTCCTTTTAACCTGAGTTCTGCAAAGAATTCGTCACTTCCGAGATTTTCTTTTTGAAAGTTTTTAATGGAGAATTCACCATTTTCTATCAGGCAGATGGACTTTCCTTCCACCAGATTTTCAAATTTTTTACTTTTTCCGATAAAATGGGTCACAATAGAATACAGGAGAATGATAACAATAAAAACAATAAGGGAAGAAATAATTCCGACATCCTTATTAAACATAGGATCTCCTGCTGCTGATCCCAGGCCGATAATGACTACCAATTCAAAGATTGAGAGCTGTTTTACCCCTCTTTTTCCCAAAATTCTAAGCCCGATAATAATAGCCAGAAACATAATCATGGTACGAAGAATGATCTCTAAAAGAAAAGACCACTCTTCATGCCCTAATAATAATTCTTTCCAATCAAGATTTAAGAGAAAAACTGACAGCATACACATTATTTATCAGGGAATATTCAAAAAATAAGCCAGAACCCCTGCTATTTATTTCATAGATATTTCAGGCTTACCTCTTCACCGTCATCAAGTATAAAACATCTTTCCGCTAATCCGTTTTCAAGGATCTTTTTCTGAATAAATTTTCTGTCTTCCCTACAGTGGCTCAGGGCCTCCAGATGCGTTACCCAAACAGTGGCTTCCGGAGCAGATTCACATACTTTTATGATATCTTCACTGGTCATAATAATAGGATCTCCTACGGAAAAAGTGGCCGCTCCACCCGCTACAATGATGTGCTGTGGCTGATGTTTTTCAATTTCTGCAGCAATTTCATCATACCAGATTGTGTCTCCTGCGATATATACGGATTTATGGTCTTTTTTAAAGACAAAACCATTCACGATTCCCATTTTTTCTCCGATTTCCCCGGTTCCGTGCCGGCCTTTGGTTTTAGATATTTCAATAGTATTCCATTGAAGATGATCCTTCAGAACAATGATATTGGTGAAGCCTTGTTCTGCAATCTGTCCTGAAATAACATCGGAACAGATGAGCGGAATATTCTTGTCGAGGAGTTCAATGGCAGCATCATCCCAATGATCAGGATGAAGGTGGGTTACGGCAACGGCGTCTACTCTTTCTAACTTTTTATTTAATTCTTCTTTCTCAAAAGGCAGGTCTACGAGAGGATTGAGTAATTCACTGTCTGTCATGGGCATTTTTCCCCTGAAACCTTTGTCACCGAGCATCGGATCTATCAGGATAGAAATTCCATCAATATTCAGTACTAATGTTGCATTGCGCCATAATTGTAATTTCATTTTGGGTATTTTTGTTTAACAAATGTATTACCTAATAACAGCAAAACAATCGAAGGTTACCAAAAAGTTAACCATATATATTCAATTGACTTATGAATTTTGAGGAATTTAAAAACTGTGGATTAAGACGAAGCCTGGATATTCTTTCAGGGAAATGGAAACCATTGATTCTGCACAACCTTTTTGAAGATGACCGGGTCCGCTTTGCGGAACTTTGGCGTACTATGCCCCGTGTTTCCAAGAAAGTACTGTCAGAGCAATTGAAACAGTTGGAAGAAGATCATATTATTGAAAGGATTGAAGTTTACAATTTCCCACCGGAAGTGTATTATAAACTGACTGAAAAAGGCCGGAAGCTGGGCCCTATTCTTTTGGAATTGCATTCATGGGGAAATGAACAGGGATAAAACATTTATTTAATATTTTATATATTGTTAAAAATTACCGTGTATTTTAATTTAAATAGCATATAAAACTAATAACTTTTTACAAATGAAAAGAATCATTATTTTGATCTCCTGCGCAATAGGCACATGGGTAACTGCACAGATAGTGCCTCCGCCAACGATTCAAAGATCTAACACAACATCCCGCGGACTAACTGTCAATTCAAGAAAAGGGACATTAATTGAAAAGAAAATCATCAATTTAGGTAAGTTTAAAAATTTGAATATTCAAAAAATTGTAACGAAAGATGTTTCAGAAAATTCTTCGGATACTCTATTGGGAATCATGTATGAATATGAAACTTTTGATGAAATCTACAAAAAGACACTCACCATTGATAAAAATGAATTGGGAAAACTGATCCAGGCTCTTCAGACGGTAGAACAGAAAGAAAACGAAAAGGCTGGCCAGGAAACCAAATATAAGTTTGTAACGATGATTAATATTGAATTCGGAAGTGTTTACCGTGAAAAATTTTCTTCGTGGGTGAATTATATAAAAATTCCGGGCAATCATTTTAATCAGAACTTGCTGGAATTCAATAAAGATGAATTAAAAGAATTGATTGCTATTTTGAAGAAAGCAGAACAGGAAATTTAAAAAATACAGGTGCTTACATTCAACATCAAAACCTTATAGGTTGTGAAAATCTATAAGGTATATTAAAAAAATTAAAAATAATTATTACCGGAACGGATCGTTTATTCTCTAAACTGATCCAGCACCTCCGTAATATTCTGATAAACAAAATCCAATTCTTCTGATGTAATGCAATATGGCGGAACCAGATAGATTACATTTCCCAACGGCCTCATGATAATCCCTCTCTGTAAGAATTCATTGTAAAGCTTCTTCCCTATTTCATTGAAATAAGAAGTATCATTTCCGGTTTTGAAATCGAACGCTAAAATAGTTCCGATCTGACGAACCTTTTCTACATGAGGATGCAAAGCAAGTGCTTTCACAAACTCTGAATGTTGATGAGTGATGCGGTTGATATTCATTTGAGTTTCATTTGTCAATAGTAATTCCATACTGGCAAGAGCCGCTGTACAGGCTAAAGGATTAGCTGTAAACGAATGCCCGTGAAATAAGGTTTTATAGCGGTCTTCAGAAAGGAAAGCATCATAGATTTCATTGGAGCAGGTCGTAATTCCCATAGGCATGGTTCCTCCTGTCAATCCTTTTGAAAAACACATAATATCCGGCTTTTCCGTAAGATAATCTGCTGCGAAAAGTTTACCTGTTCTTCCAAACCCTGTAAAAACTTCATCCTGGATCATGAGAACGCCTTCTTCTCTACAGAATTTCATCAGCTGGCTAAGGTCTTCAGCTTTATACATCAGCATTCCGGCAGCACCCTGAACTAATGGCTCATAGATAAAACAAGCCACTTCATCAGCTAATTCTTTAATCTGTTTCTGCAGGCTTTCCAGATTTTCAGCATTGGGCGTATCTATAAAAACAACTTCAAACAGCATGCTTTCAAAAGGTTTTGTCCAAAAGCTTTTTCCGCTTACAGACATGGCTCCGAAGGTATCTCCGTGATACGCATTTTTAAAAGCTAAAATCTTCGTCTTCTTTTTCTCTTTATTGTATGCATATTGAATACACATTTTCAAAGCAACTTCTACTGCGGTAGAGCCATTATCCGAATAAAAGACCTTTTCCTGGCCAGCCGGAAGAAGTTTCAGTAAATTTTCTGAAAGCTGTACGGCAGGTTCATGGGTAAATCCGGCGAAAATCACCTGTTCCAGTGTATTCAACTGTTCAAAAATACGTTGAGCAATATAAGGATGAGAATGGCCGTGCAATGTTACCCACCATGATGAAACAACATCCAGATATTTTTTTCCTTCGGTATCATACAGGTAAATTCCTTTTCCTTTTACAATAGGAATGGCATCGTCAGCTGTTTTCATCTGGGTATAAGGGTGCCAGTTTACCGCTTTATCTCTCTCCTGCAGGCTGATTTCTTTTGTTATTGTATTCATATTTTGAGATAAAAAGTAATAATCAGTGATAAATTGTTTAAGTTTTAGCGCTATGGTCGCTAGGTTTTTCACTTTGCATACTGTTGTTCTGAGTTCGCAAAGGCGTTTCACTCAGCAATTAGAAACATTCTGCCTTGCTGAATAGAATGCCTTTGCGAGCGAAATATTTTCAGAATTACTCTGCGAACCTTAGCGTTAAAAACTAATATTAGTATTGATGAAATCAGATACCAATGTTGCGATAAAAATTATAATACTCATAATCCAGCTCATCACTCATCATTTATAATTCATAATTATCTAACAGCATGTTTCTTTTTTCATCATAGGTTTCAATCCTAATGTCTGAAGCATCTGCATATCTTCAGAAACTCCAGGATTAGGCGTTACCAGTAAAGTTTCTCTTTCTCCCGTGAAAATGGAATTGGCTCCTGCCATAAAGCACCATGCCTGTTCTGTTTCAGACATTTCTATACGACCTGCACTCAATCTTACTATAGAAGAAGGCATTACGATTCTTGCAGTCGCAATCATTCTGACCATTTCCCAGGTATCAACTTTTTCATTATCTGCTAACGGAGTTCCCGCTACCCTTGCTAATGCATTAATTGGAACGGATTCAGGATGCTTTGGCATTGTTGCCAGTGTCAGAAGCATTGAAATTCTGTCTCTGTGGGTCTCTCCAAGCCCTATAATTCCTCCGGAACATACTGTGATTCCTGCTTTTCTTACATTGTTGATCGTATTGATTCTGTTGTCAAAAGTTCTTGTAGAGATGATCTCTTCATAATACTGTTCAGAAGTATCCAGATTGTGATTGTAAGCATATAATCCGGCTTCCTGAAGTCTGATCGCCTGTTCTTCGGTAAGCATACCCAGTGTACAGCAAACTTCAAGGCCAAGTTCGTTTACTCCCTTTACCATATCAATTACCCTGTCAAAGTCGCGGTTATTACGAACTTCACGCCATGCTGCTGCCATACAGAATCTTGAAGACCCTGAATCTTTTGCTTTCTGAGCATGAGCAATTACGGTTTCTGTAGGTAATAAAGCCTGTACTTTAATATCCGTGTGATAACGGGCTGCCTGTCCACAATAAGAGCAGTCTTCAGGACATCCACCTGTTTTGATGGATAATAAAGTAGATATCTGCACTTCGGAAGGATCATGCCATTCGCGGTGTACGGTGGCTGCTTTATAGATCAGTTCCATCAGGGGAAGGTGATAAATTTCCTCGATCTCTTCTTTAGTCCAGTTGTTTCTCAATGTTGTTGTATCCATTATCATAATTTTGTTATTACTAATTGTTTTGCAGCATGTTGTATAGATTCCCTATCCGTATTTTTGATTTCGGGAATCTTTATCAATTTTGTTTCTTTTTCAATAAAACTGCAGATCACTCTTTCTGTATCTTCGGGAAAATCTCCGTTAAGAATTAAATATTCCAGCTGAATTTCTCTCTGTCGTAAGGCTAAGATTGAAAGCAGGCTATGGTTGATACAGCCCAGGTAGTTTCTTACAACCAGTGCTGCCGGAATGTTTAACTCCTCAATCAGATCGATCATAAATGTTGTGTCTGAAATCGGTACCATAAGGCCTCCGGCTCCTTCTACAATGAGTGGATTTGCTGTTTTTGGGAGTTGAAAATCATTCAGATTGATGGTGATATTTTCTTCTTTTGCAGACTGATGGGGTGATGCTGCCAGCTGTAAACGGTAAGTTTCCGGATGACAGACATTTGTATCAGTCCATGCTTCAATTTTATGACTGTCTGTATAGTGCAGATCTCCGGATTGTATGGGTTTCCAGTATTCTGTTTTAAAATGCTGAACCAAGACGGCTGAGCAGACTGTTTTTCCTATTTCGGTTCCTATTCCTGTTATAAATAATTTCATGCTTTTCGTGATGCGGGGTTCGGGATTCGTGATCCGGTGTTAAAAGTTTATTTTTTGTTTTAAATAAATTCTTTAATAATTCCTGTCAGTTTTACAATTTCTTCCTCCGTATTGAAGCTATGGAGGCAGATTCTTAATCTTTCGCTTCCTTCTTTTACTGTGGGACTGTATATAGCATAGGTCAAAAATCCTTCTTCAGATAACATATCCTGTAATTCTTTCAGTCTTTGATTGTCGGGGATCACAATAGCCTGAACCGGACTTGTTTCCGCCGATGGAGACTGTAGTTTTTTGCTTCGGAAAACTTTGATGTTATTCTGAAGTTTTTCAGCCGGTTCATGATTTTGATCTAAAAATTCATATCCTGTTTTGATACTCATCCACTGAAAATCCTGTGCTGATGTGGTATAGATGAACGGACTTGCAAAATTGACCAGATAAGATTTCACCGTTTCATTACAGAGAATTGCTGCTCCGTGGCTTCCAAGAGCTTTTCCGTAAGTTATAACTGCTGCTGAAACCTGATTATGCAACTGGTATTTTTCAATCAATCCATAGCCAAAAACCCCAAATGCATGGGCTTCATCTACAATCAGAGAGGCTTTGTATTGACTGGCAAGCACAGCGATGTCCTGAATAGGAGCAAAATCTCCTTCCATGGAGTAAAGACTTTCTATCGCGATATAACAATGTCCTTTCTGTCTTTTTAAAATATTTTCAAGATCTTCGATATCATTGTGTTTGAATTTCAGTTTTTTTGCATTGGATAGTTTGCAGCCATCATGTACTGAACGATGGATCTGTTCGTCCACCATCACAGTATCATGACGGTTGGGAAGCGTAGAAAACAAAGCCAGATTTGCATTATATCCGGATGGAAAAAGTAATGCGGACTCAAAATGATGTTTCTGCGCAATATAATTTTCCACGGAAACCGCCATATCACTGTTCCCGCTAATCAATCTTGAACCTGTACTTCCGGAAAGTAGTTGAGGATGATCTGTAATCTTTTGCAACAGTAATTGCTGAAGGTTTTTACTTTTTGCAAACCCCAGATAATCATTGGAATAAAAATCAATTCCATCTGATTGAAGTTTTAAACATCTTAACGTTTCCTCCTCTTTTCTTTTGTCAAGAGATTCCTGAAAATGAGAGACATTGCTAAGCATAATTCAGCTGAGCTACTTCCTGGGTAATCGCATTGATCCATTCTTCATGCAGTTCTTTTTCTATCGTTAGAATATGGTCAGCATGATGCTTCCAGTCAGATGAAAACTCATTGAGCTGATGAATCATTTCTTCCAAATGACCTTCTTCTTCCAAAATAATAGATTTTACCATAATTTTAGAAGAAGCTTCGGTAAGTGCCTGCTGATATACGGGATAAAGCTCATCTGCCCGAACTTCAATAGCATAGGTTACGAAAAGATAAGCGGCATATTTAATATCTGTTTTGTCAAGATTGAAAGCTTTCTGAAGATAACGGCAGGCTTTAATATCTAATGAGTGAAGATACTGGCTTGTGGCGATAGGTGCCAGAAGTTCTGTGCTTTCATAGGTTTTGCAAAGCTCTGGATTTATTTTACCAATTTGTTTTTTTAAATAATAAGCATGACGGTGTTCCTCAGCAGCATGTTTCAGCTGGATCTGAGAAACCAGGGTTGGATGTTCACATTTTGATATTTTTCTTGCACCGGCATTTTCCATAAAAGAAAGCGTGTTCAGCCATTTGGCGTGGGTACTTCCTTCCTGTACAATTCTTTTTAACAGATGTTGAAATTCCATAGATTTTTATTTTGATGTCAAAAGTAGTATATTGCCGGATGGTTGTATGGTGCCAGTTTTGATATTATGGATAGTCCGGTTAAGATTCCCTACGAAAGTTTTATAAAAATTGATAGAAAATCAGAGACTTCTATCTATCTGCAAATTGCCAATCAGCTGATCAACGCGATTCAGAGAGGATTTCTTCCCTTTGGAACGAAGCTGCCGGGGACAAGAACGTTCAGTGAAATGCTGGAGATCCACAGAAATACAGCGGTTGCGGTGTACGATGAGCTCTCTGCCCAAGGCTGGACGGAGAGTTTGCCCAACAAAGGAACATTTGTGATCGGAAAAGATCAGGAAAAACCTGTTAAATTGAACGATTTTGAGCAAAATAGTCTTCAAAACTATCCAATTTCGACCGGTTTCTCATTCAAAACATCCAATATTCTCGATAATCCATTTGAACACTCAGACTGTGAATATGTCTTTAATGATGGAGTACCGGATATCCGTTTAACCCAAATCGGACAGCATTCCCGGTTTTACAGTTCTATTTTGAAACGTAAATCCAGCCAGAAAGCTTTTGGCCATTATAATCATGACGGGAGTGAATTTTTTAAAGAACATTTATCTCAATACCTGAATCTTTCCCGCGGACTTCCTATTTCCAAGAATAATCTGCTCATCACCCGAAGTACGGAAATGAGTATTTATATTGTTTCCGAAATTCTTCTCTCGGCTGGTGACACCGTATTGGTAGGATCTTTGAGCTATTTCTCCGTCAATATGATCTTTATGAAAGCTGGGGTTGACATTGTTTCCATTCCCATTGATGAGGAAGGAATTATGGTGGAAAGCGTAAGAGAAGCCTGTAAAAAGCAGAAAATACGGATGCTTTACCTTACTCCGCATCACCACTATCCTACTACTGTTGCTTTGAGTGCTCAAAGAAGATTTGAGTTATTGGAATTGGCTAATGAATACGGATTTATTATCCTGGAGGACGATTATGATTATGAATTTCATTATGATAAAAGCCCGATTCTTCCTTTAGCCAGTGCGGATACCAACGGAATGGTGATCTATATCGGCTCTTTCGGGAAGTCTTTAGCTCCGGGATTCAGGACAGGATTTATTGTTGCTCCGGAGAATCTGATGACAGAAATGCGTAAATATCTGGGAATTATTGACCGCCAGGGCGATATTCTGATGGAAAGAGCACTTGGAGAAATGATTGCAGAAGGAGAAATCAACCGTTATCTGAAAAAATCTTTAAAAGTCTACCAGGAAAGACGTGATTATTTTTCCGGATTGCTGGAAGAGAATCTTGGGGATTTTATTACTTTTCAAAGACCTTCCGGAGGGCTTGCCATATGGCTGGAATGGAATATTCCACTGAATCTGATGCAGCTGAGCAGGAACTGTGCAAAAGACAATCTTTTCATTCCAAAGACCTTGCTATATCAGAATAAAGGGCTTACGGCTATGCGTCTGGGATTTGGTGATCTTAATTTTGAAGAGATGAATAAAGGAATTGAAGTTTTTTCGAAGAATGTGAAGGGATTGCTTGGGTGATGAAATATCACACTGAGTGAATAAATTACGGTTTCTCTTGCTAAAAATTTTTGATTTTCTTGCGTCTTAAAAATGCATGAATATTAAAAAACTTGCACCTTTGCGATTTTCCAAAAAAAGAGATTATTTAATTTTTTGAACGCAAAGGCGCAAGTAAGATTATAATAGTTTGTTTTTAAGGCGCGAGGATTTTATCTCTGATAAAATTGATTGAGAATATTTATAAATAGAAATTGTATAGCATTCTACATAATTGTTTTTTAACCACAAAAAGGCACAAAAGTCTTGATCACTTACAATTTTTAAGAGCCTGCTTTACGTTTAATAAGTACACATGAGTTTTTAGAAAATCTTTGATTTTTATTTTATATGAACTTTTCTACATCTTCGTTTTCAACTTAATTAAGTGAACCAATGTATTTTTAAAATAAAAGCTTTTGTGACTTTTGTGGTTTTAAAAAGAGTAAAGCCCCTTTCCAGAGGCTTTTATTAATGATGAGAAGGAAAAATTACTTTGTTTTTCTTATGTTTTGGTTTCTTCTTTTTTTTATTCAAATAGATAATAAAACCGGTAATCGGGAGTGATAATGCGATAATGGCTGCCAGAAAATAAATAATTCTGGTGGTCAGTCCCAGGATACTTCCGGTGTGAAGATCATAATTTCTTTCTCTTAATGCGGTTCCATATCCGGTATTTTTGTTTTTATATGATTGAGATTTTAAAACTTCTCCTGAATATTGATCAAAATTAAAATGTTCATTTCTGTATTGTCTTCCGTCATAAGTCAGCTCAGCATAATAGGTTCCTTCTTCCGATCTTGGAAAATTAACAAGTGCTGATTTTTTGTCTTTCAACCCTCTTTCCATGGTATTTCCGATGAGATTGAGAATATTTTTACGGTTTGAAAATTCTTCGGAAGGAATTGTACTTTTGACTTTCTTTTCTGTTGGAATGTTTCCGTTTAGTGTGTTCTTTACCCATTGATCTACATCTTCAAAGCTCCACATCAATGCAGAATAAGAGATTAAAAGTAAAGGAATGATGGCATAAAATCCTAAGACATTATGAGCATCATAGTTGATTCTTTTCCAATTGGCAGATGTTTTAATGAAAAACATTCCTTTCAGCATGGCTTTACTCATTTTTCGGGGATACCATATAACAAGTCCTGATAAAAGTATAATAGCAAATATCAATGTGGAATAACCGGTAATTGTTTTTCCGATTTTTTCACCCAGCAGAAGTCTTCTGTGAAGATCTAGGACAATTTCAAAGAAATCTTTTTTGGCATCTTCTACTTCCTGTACTTTTCCGGTGTAAGGATCTACATAAATTCGATAATAATAAAGATAAGTTCCCCAATACGTCCATGCTTCGTTATCCATTTTTAAGGTACGGAATACATAGGTTCGTGAGGGACCGGAAGGCATGACTACCCTTTTGACTTTTAAACCTTCCGGAAGTGCTTTTTCTGCTTTTTCCGTAAGTTCAGCCAATGAAAGTTTGTTTCTTCCGATGTTTTCAACGTAATATCGGTTGGGGTGAACAATATGTTTTAATTCTTCTTCAAAAGCCAGGATACATCCTGTAGCAGCCATAATAACAACTATAAGCCCGGACGTTAGTCCGAGCCATAGATGTAACTGATAGGCAATTTTTCTAAACTTCAGCTTCATTCTTAAAATTTAAAGCTTACCTCAGCAACAAAATTACGAGGCATCTGAGCGACTACCACTCCCTGCCCTGCAAAATATTGTGCATTGCCCAGGTTATTCATTTTAAATCCTAATCTGTATCTTTCTTTTTCAAGGGAAATGGAAGCATTCACTAAAGTATAGGCAGGAAATGCAAACTGTCCGGTAACGGTTTTATTTCCGGTAATCTGTTTTCCCACACGGTTTACTCCGAAACCTACTCCCAGTCCCTGAAGTCCTTTGATCGGAAGAATATAACTGATCCATGAATTGAATACATTGGCAGGACCTGCAGATTCCGGACGGCGCCCATCTACAGCAGGATCAGCTTTTTCATATCTGCTGTGATTATAGCTATATCCGGCCATAATGTTTAATCCCTGAACAGGATTCATGATGGTTTCGATTTCAATCCCTTTACTTCTTTGCTTTCCATCCTGAACAACAATATTGTATTCTTTTCCGTCACGGATCACTCCGGTTCCTCTCTGGATATTATCAACAAGGATATCGTAGTATCCAACTGTGAAATTCACTTTATTTCTCCAAAGATTTCCCTTGATTCCTACTTCCCACTGATTGGCCATCTGTGGTTTCATATCTCCGCTATAGTCGGGTAACTGCTGGGTAACAGGAGCTGTATAGCTGAAGCCATTCATATAATTACTATAAGCAGATAGCTGATCTTTAACGATCTGATATACAATTCCTACTTTTGGAGACCATGCGGTCTGACTGAAATCACCTGTACGTTTGTTATCATTCAGATTAAGCTGTCCTTTACTTTCGTAATGATCCATACGCAAGCTTAAAAGCGTAATCAAACGGTCTGTAATATAGGTTACGTTTGAAATATAAGCTCCGTAAAGATTGGATGAATTGCTATTTCTTACCAAAGGCGTTTTACCTGCCACAATAGCAGCCTGAGTTGCAGTCTGAATTTTCTGAAGTGCCAGATCTCTGGATATATTACCATAAACTCCGGTTACAGGTGCCACTACCGGCCCCGCAGGATTTGTCCCATCAATGTAATCATACACTACAATCGGAGAATGATTATTGTTGATCGATTGATTCAGATAATCTAATCCGATCAACACTTTATTTTTAATTTTTCCGATATTAAATTCTCCGTTGAAGTTCTGCTGAACACTTGTAGAAGAAGCTTCCGAGTTCTGCCACTGTACGTTACGTTCCAGCAAAGCATCACTGGTTGTCCCTCTGATAAACTGATATTGATATAATCCTTCCGTTTTTCTGAAGTTTCTTGAAAGCAACGTTTGCGAAGTCCATTGATCCGAAATTTTGTAATTAGCCTCTGCTTTTACATTGATAGACGGAGCTTTTAAAGTCATATCATTGTTGGAGTAAGATCTTTTCCAGTCGAATCCAAGTTCATCTGGTGTATGAGCAACATAGGGTCTTGTTCTGGTCAGAAAAATAATCGGAGTATTGGTTCCTTCATAATTATAAATCTGAGCTCCTAAGTTAAATTTAAGTCTTTCATTAACCTGATAGCTGACTGTAGGGGCTACAAAGAATGATTTTCTGAATTCAGAATCCCTGAAACCATTCTGATACTGATACGCCGCATTCAAACGGAATAACATATTTCTGGATTCTGTAATCGGTCCGTAAACATCTGCGGTAACACGGTTCAGGTTGTAGCTTCCCATCAGATAAGAAGCTTCTCCTCCGAAATAATCTTTCGGTTTTTTGGTTACTGCGTTAATCAAACCTCCAAAAGAAGTTACCGCACCTCCGTACAACGTTCCTGAAGGACCTTTGATGACTTCAAGACGCTCAAGATCGGCAGGATCTATTTCTCCGTTAGTGGTTGCAGGCACTCCGTCTACCATCGATACTTTGGTAGGAAAACCTCTAAGGCTGTAGTAGAAACTTCCGTCTCCGGAACCTCTTCCCGGGCTACCCTGCATTTTTACCATACCAGGAACGTTTTTCAATACTTCCGAAATATCGTAAGTAAGCTGTTCCTTCATGATCTGCTGGT
Organism: Chryseobacterium sp. CP-77; assembly: GCF_036362765.1. Taxonomy (NCBI): domain Bacteria; kingdom Pseudomonadati; phylum Bacteroidota; class Flavobacteriia; order Flavobacteriales; family Weeksellaceae; genus Chryseobacterium; species Chryseobacterium sp. CP-77. Next base: position 898,151 of record NZ_CP143637.1, on the reverse strand, counting down.
TGATACTTGTGTAAGCCTGTGGATTTTCAAGAACTTTCAGAGGCATTTTAGCCACTGAAGTACTGTCTTTATCCAAAAATTTATTTCTGCTCACTGCATATACGGTAATTCCTTCAATCACATTGTTGTGTAAAGGAGCGTAGATCGCAGGGATTTCATAGACATCTTTCTGAATGTGGATGGGTTCTCTCATCAGTTCGATGTCATTTAAAACCACCTGAAGCGTATATTCTCCAGGTGGCACATTTTCAAAGTAATATTCTCCTAAATTATTGGTTTTTGCCTGATAAGACGTGTTGACAAGCCTTAAAATAGCATTTTTTACCGGTGCTTTTTCAGACAGCATGATTTTGCCATGAACTCTGTCGCCCTGCTGTGCAGAAAGCGAGTTGGAAGATAAAGCAAGACCAAGAAGTAATATAAGGGTTTTAGATGTTTTCATGCTGTAAGTTTTGTAACAGGGGATAGTTTATTTTACCGTTTTGTGATAATGGGAATGATTCTATACGTTCTGTGCGTACATATTGGGGATTAATACGCAGTTTATTTTTAATGGTTTCGGTGATGATCTGAGGATCTATTTCCGGATTGTCATACAATACCACGATTTTTTTATCATTGGCATTCAGACAAACGAAAGTATTGCCCTGCATTTCATTTTTAAGGATAAATTCTACCTCATCGAGATTAAGACGTATTCCGAAAAGCTTCATGATACGCTTTATTCTACCTGTGATATAATAAATTCCGTTTTCACCTTTTCTGGCGGTATCTCCGGTATGCAGTACGGAAGGCTGCTCATACGTAGCAAGATCTTCCAGTTTATGGGCATAGCCTCCGAAAATACTGACATGAGAAAACAGCAATTCGTCCGTTTCAGGATCAATTTTGAAGCTTCCTCTTTCTACCACATTTCCGATTGATGTTTCTTCTTCCAGCAATCCTTCTGTGGTAAGATAAGCCATTCTTCCTCCTGCTTCCGTTTGTCCGTATTGTGCAAAGAATTCTTTTTTAAATTCATGACAATAAGAGAAAATAGTTTTTCTCAATTCCGCGTTAATCACGCCTCCGGTGTGGGTAAAATATCTGAGACTTGGAGAATCTTTTCTGAAAAAGCCTATTCTGTTCAGGTTTTCATAAAGAAAAGGAACGCCACCCAAAGTACTGTAGCCATACTCCTCCATTTCGTCCCAGAATGCTTTCTGCATAATGTCTTTATCCGTACACACGATTCTTCCGGCACGCATACAGTTGGTGGTGAAAATAGAGAATCCGTATACAAAATTGATGGGAACATTTAAAGGAACTACATCCGTTCCCTGAACCGGCATGTACTGAAGAATGCTCAACGCATTCTGATAAAGGCTTTCATCAGATAATTTAACCAGTTTTGGAACACCTGTTGTCCCTGAAGTGCTCAAAAGGATTTTGATGTCAGGGTGAATCGTAACTTCACTCTTATAATCATCCTTTGCGAAGATACTGATGTTGTCTGAGAATACTTTAAGAGTATATCCTTCAATGGCTTCTCTTTGCGGATCAAAGATGTATTTCGGACGGTATTCTGCCTCAATACGTTCTTTGAATTCCTCATGCAGTTTCTGTCCCAGTACCGCAATGGTGTGTGCTGTTCCGTAAAAATTGAGCAGCACTTCAATACTTGACAACTGATTGTCATTGTATAAAAAGAGCAGTCCTTTTTCTACGGGGTTTAAACCTAAAGACCGGTACAGTGTTCCCACCGGTATTGTTGTACCGGTGGAAGCATCTGTAAACCCCAAGTTCTTATTGGCAATTACATTTTCTAAAATTTTCATATGCTTAGTTTTCTACGAATACATCGTATTTTTTCATTTTTTCGCGAATCTTTCCGACGGTTCCCATCTCCAGAATATCGTTAAAATCAAACTTGATCTGATAAAACTGTTCAAGCGCTTCTACGATCAGAAGGTGAGACATAGAATCCCATTCCGGGATTTCCTGATAGGTTAGTTTTTCATCTACCAATTCTTTCTTTATGGCGATGGCAGAGGCGATAATTTCATAAAATTCTTCTGTAGTGTTCATTTTAAATTTTTATAGTTTTCCATTTTCCATTTTTAAAAATCATGAGGAATAGCACAGCCAAAACTATTTCCGAAGAAACGATTGCGGTAAATATTCCTCTCAGTTCCCACTGAAATCTTACTCCTAAGAGATAAGCCAGCGGAAGCTGAATCACATAAAACATCACGAGGTACAGCAGGGTAACCTGCAGAATGTTTCCGGCCGCATTCAGAGCACGGCTGATTACCATTGTGAATCCTAACAGCAGATATGCCATAGATACCACATGGATGTATTGAACTGCATATCTTGCAACTTCCGGTTCTGTAGTGAAAAATTTCACCACATATTCCGCTGCAATCTGCCAGAATAGGGCTACAAGTACCAGATATGTCATGTTGATCGTTCCGGCTCTCCATACTGTTTTTTCCGCACGTTCCGGCTCTCCGGCACCCAGATTCTGTCCTGTAAGCACTCCTGCTGCGTTTCCTATTCCCCAGGCAGGCATTGTTGCCACCGAAGCAATACGCTGGGCAATAATATATCCTGCAAGTGCTGTAGTTCCGAAAGTGGAGATGATCTTCACCATAATCAGCCAGCTGGATGTTGGGATGATATACTGAACCAATCCTCCAAAGGCGAGTTTCAGAATCTTCTGCAGCAATGGAATATCAAGCTGTAAAGGAACTCTGATACTGATGCTGGTTTTTCCTGTGGCAAACACAAAAGCCTGGTATAAGACGCCTAAAAGCCTTGATAAAACTGTAGCATATGCCAATCCCATCAATCCAAAAGCAGGTATAAATCCTAATCCGAAAACAAGGATCAATGCAAAAATGATATTGGAAATATGGCAGATCCAAAGTGATTTCATAGCAATATCGGCATCACCAGCCCCTCTGAAAAGTCCATTCACAGAAAGACGGAGAATCACCAGCCCGATACTCAGGAAGACCAGTCTCGAGAAAGAAACGCCTTCTGTTACCGTACTGGCATTGATTCCCAGAAAATCAACAATTTCTGATGCAAAAAAGCAGGAAACCCCACCAATAAGCACTGCAAAAAACAGAGCCAGCAAGATGATATATTGGGCTGTTCTGCTCATTCCTTCTTTATCTTTTTCGCCCGCTCTTCTGGCGGTAAGGGTTGCTGCTGCAATTCCCAAACCTACGGCAATAGCATAAGCAAAGTTGATGTAGTTATCTGTAATTCCCACAAGCCCAAGAACCTTGTCACCTAATTTTGCGATAATCAACAGATTGACGCTTACAAAAACAGATTCCATGACAAGTTCCATCACCATGGGAATGGCAAGACTAAAGATGGAACGGTTGATACTTCCGGAAGTCAGTTCAACTTTCTTTCCGGCTATGGCTCCATACGTAAAAACCGCTCCTTCTTTTAGTATATGCAGGAATTTCCTCATACTGCTGCTACTGAATTTTTATTGGCAATCTGATACAGTGGATTAGGCAGTGCTCCGTCTTTTCTCGGGATGGCAAATGCCTTGTTTTCACTGTAACCGTTATTTTTCAGACGCAGACTGTTGATATAGAATCTTTTGAATGCCGGCACGTACAGGTCATACTTTTCGTATCGTTCCTGAAGGTGGGTATTCTCTGCTTTATAATTTTCTACACAGTTGTGAACGAGTTCCCAGAATGTTTCTTCATTAAAATTGGAATACGTATGCAAAGCATTCGACAGATATCTGAAGAAGGCATCAAAAACTCCAAGTAAAATAAATAGCGGAATATTTTCTTTGTTGGAAGACTGGATCAAACCGTCCGCAAGGTGTGCAGGAAGTTTTTCTCTGGCTTCTGTGGTAAGTACAATATCATCCACAAAGTCTTTGATGACGATTCTCTTCGGAACTCCGTTCTTCAGAACCACCATAATGTTTTCTCCATGCGGCGTTACACATAATGAATGCGTGTAATAAATGTGTAATAATGGGGTAAGATAAGCGTCAAGATAGCTTTCAATCCATTCTTTAATGCTCACTCCTGCTTTTTCTGCAAATGCCTGAACCAATGGAACTCCACTTTCGTCTACATAGAGTAAAGAAGCCATGGTTACCATTTGCTCATCTTCTTTCAGATAGTTTTCAGCACTTTCTCTCCATAAAGCTCCAAGAAATTCATTATACTGGTATGGTACGCTGGCGATAGCTCCATATTGTGGATGCAGATAGGTGATTGCAGCTTCTTCTCCTAAGAAAATAGTTTCTTTGTTCTCCAGATAAGCATCATCTTTAATTAAGCCTTTTACCCAATCTGTAATGGCCGGAGCAATTTTCATCTGCTTAGGTGATAATCCTCTGATATTTCCTGTGCTCAGAATAGAAACAGCGGTTTTCAGGTATCTTTTTTCAGGATGATCTACATTGAATAAAGTACGGATACTCTGCTGTGGGCTGTAGGTATCGCTACCCTCTCCTAATTGAATTAAAAGTCCTGAAGCAATATCGCCCGCAAAATGAATCTGAAGCTTATGCTCCCACTGCCATGGATGTACAGGAATAAAATGATAGTCTTCAACAACTTTTCTTTTGTCTAACAACTGCTGCTGAAAATCATTATATAAATCCTCTCCTATTTCAGAACGGTAAAACTCATCTCTGTTAATGTGTTCCAAAGCCTGGAATGATGATCTGCTTTTATGAGAAGCCAGCCAGATTACTTTTAAATTTTCATTGGCTTCAGGGGCAAATGTTTTAAGATCTCTTGGAGAAAAACCTAATCGACTTTTGTTCACAATTACCCATGGATGTCCCGTCATATTGTGCTCTACAGTTTGATAATCCGCATCCGCAAGTTCTTTTGAAGACATTACTCCTCTTGATAAGATTAAAGCATCACAATACAAAGTATGCAGTAACTCTTCCGTGTATCTTGCAATCGTATAAGGATCCAGATCGAATACAGTCTGCATTTCCAGGAAGAAAGCGGCTACATCTACAGAAGACAAATCTTCACCGTTTTCTGTTTTTGTAATGCTGTCTTTATCAATATGCCAGTAATCCATCATTCTTTCCTGTCCGCGGAAGCTGTATGAAATATTTTCAAATCCTGTTTCGAGCTTAAAAACTGTATATCCGTCCTGATCTTCAAAGGTTACCACAGGTTTCAGAAGCTCTTCGTGCATCAGTTCTGCGATGGTTTTGGCCATTAGGTTTCTGTTAGCCTGATTCCAGTTTTCCTGGCTTATTGTATTTTTTAAGTTGGTGTTCATTTTTTGATTAAATTTTGGCAGTTGGTAAATCAGCATATTTTTCTACATCGAAATCCTGGAAAGCAATTTTCTTTTCAATTTTATAATGCTCTCTTCCCAGAATATCATTGATGATATAGGAATTACGGTACGCAGCCATTCCAAGATCCGTAGAAATATAGCTGTGGGTGTGAACTTCAGCGTGAAGCACGTAGATTTCGCCTCCGTTGTGGTCTATTGAATAGTTTCTGTTGACATCAAACAATCCGCTGGAATCTCTCTTGATTCTATCCTGAATATTTTGTAAGAATGCAGGCTCGTGATAGCGGTATCCCGTTCCAAGAATCAGATAATCTGCTTCCTGGTCATAAGGTACTTCCTGTTCCAGCTGGGTAAACTCAAGATTGATGAAATCCGGATTGCTGTTGTCTACTCTGTTCAACTGGCTGTTAGGAATAATTTTAAGATTAGGATCCGCATTGTCGATATTCAGATCATAAATAAAATCATAGATATCGTTGATCAGATCGTAATTGATTCCTTTAAACTGAGCTTGCTGTTTGCTTAAAATGGTTTTCCTTGCAGATTCACTTCTGTTGTAGAAATAGTCTACATAATCAGGTGAAGTAAGCTCCAGTGTCAGTTTAGAATATTCCATAGGGAAAAATCTGTCCGGACGGGAATACCATCCCAGTTGTGTCCCTTCATTTCTGTTTTGAAGAAGATCATAAAAAACTTCTGCTGAACTCTGGCCAGAACCGATAATTGCTATTTTTTTACCCTGAGATAATAGTTCTTCTTTTCTGTACAGATAAGAGCTTGTATGAATAACACGGGAATCATCTTTCGGAATGAAAGAAGGAATATGAGGCTGTGTTCCTGTTCCTAAAATCAGTCTTTCCGTTTTGAAAACCGTAGTTTCTTTGGTTTTGGTGTGAATCGTAGTTACATGATATAAACCGTCTTCATACGTAATATCCACTACCTGAGTAGAAAAACGGCATTGCGGAAGCTGTTCGATGACCCATTGGCAGTAACGGTTATATTCTTTTCTCGGAATGAAAAAATCTTCTCTGATAAAGAATTTATACAGTCTTCCGGTTTCTTTCAGATAGTTCAAAAGGCTCAAGGGATTTGTTGGATCGGCCATGGATACGCAGTCACATAAAAATGGAGTCTGCAGGGTTACATGGTCAATCATCAGTCCCGGATGCCAGTCGAAACCATCTCTCTGGTCCAGGAAAAGGGTTTTAAGTTCTGAAATCGGATTAGATAATGCGGCAAGTCCCAGATTAAAAGGGCCAATCCCTATGCCTATTACATTGTATACGGCTTCGTTAGTCATTTTTTGTGATGTTTGTGGTGATTTGTACCTCTTTATTTTGTGGGAATTTTTCCCAGTACCATTCTCTGTAACAGAAGTTCAGGTTGGCTTTTTTATGAGGCATTTCTATTACTTTATCTACTTTGAAGCCTACATGAGCTTTATTCATCATAGACGCAAGAGAGTCTACAGATCCTTCTCCTACCATTTTTCCTACCTGTGGCTGTGCAAAAACATAGTCAACCATAGACTGCGTGGATGGAGATACAAATTTCTTTTTAGGATCTGTAGGTGCAATGAACTGGTGCGTTCCGTAATCGGTAGGCAATACTTCGTAGTAATCGCCTACAATATCTCTGCAGGCCCAATACACCTCTATATTGCATGAAGGTTCATCGTTTCCTGCGATGATATAGCTGTGGGCTTCATCACTTGGAAGCATAAGTCTGTAATACGTTTCCAGCTCATCAATGGGCCAGTTCATCTGCCAGATTTTTACGGCATGTTCACGGTTGAACCATTCGTGAAGCATTTCAAGGTCGTTTTCAAGATCTATAGGACGCATACTCATCGTCACGTCTTCTTTCTGAAAGTATCTTTTAAAGAAAACCTCTGTTCCCTGCGGATTGATCAGCTGATCCGAGAAGAAATGTTTGTGAAGAAGGTTCGGAACTTTAGCATAAGAAATTGAAGAAGCATTCACCCCTCCGTCTACATCAGCAACCGCCGACTGAAGGTTTGATTTTACAGCCCAATATCTTTGATTCAAAGCATAATCCGTTAATGAGGAAGGTTCAGTTTCATGAAGATTTTCAAATTCCCTGTACAGAATATGGATTAGTCTTCTTTCTTTAACCAGACCTGTTTTACCTATTGAAGCAATCAGTGCGCTCAGGTTACTTACCAGAAGATGGTGAGAAATAATATCCAGAAGACGCTCATCCCTGATGAAAAGGTCTTCCACTTCAGGATAATCTTTGATCAGAGATTCATATTTTCCTTTAAAGCTTTCTTTGATTAAATAACCTTGTCCGTCTCTCACATAAATAGATTGAGGAAGCAATTGAGTATCCAATTGTACAAGCAGATTCTGCTGATGAACTTCCGGAGCCATCCCTAATTGATTGTACAATCTGTTTAAAGGAGAAAGCAACAGGTTTACATACTTTTCAAACCAGATGATAGCTGCTTTTTCTGCATCTACACCCAATTGATTCGCAACATTCTTAAAGAAATGCGCTGTAAAATTGAAACCATCTGTAGATTCATCCTGACAAAGCCTTGCCAATAGAATCACTTTATCTTCATTGGAAAAAGGATTTTCACGGAGCAGAATATTCAGGCTGTCCATATTCGTCCCTTCATAATGAACGCTTAACGTGGAAGGTTCCAGCAATAGTTTAAAATTCGGAAAGTCATTTTCAAATGAGGCTTTTTGATGCTGCCACCAGATTGCGGAAGCATAACCTCTGTTGAGATCTTTTAAGCTGTTTGTTCTCACAGAGCCTGTCATTAAAACATGCAGAGAGAATTTCAACATCCAGCTGAAATCCGGATTGTATACCGTTCTTATGGAAGATGTTGCATAAAAATCTTCTCCCAATGGTCCGATGTGAATAATTTTCCCGGAACCCAGCATTTCAGGGTATTCTGCTGTTGATAAAAGATATTGTGCCTCCCATGGATGGCATGGAACGATGTAAAAGTCATTGATGTTTTCAAAATCGTAGCTTTCTGGCAGTGAAATCCATTTTTCGAAGATTTCTTTTGCTGAAATTCCCGGAAGAGATTTTTCAGTGATGCAGTCTTTATGGATCAGGAAATAATCCAACTGAAATCCTTTTCCGAATTCTGGGCCGTATAAAAGCTGTTCTTCCTCAGAGAATCCCATTCTTGATTTGGTGAAAGGATGCAGATTGTGGCCTGCAGGAAGCATTTGCTCAGATTCAAGGAAAGAATAGGTCAACAACTGATCATCCTGAAGACACGCTTCTGTTGTCTGTTCCAGATTTCTTAAGCTGCTTTGAATTCTTTCCACAAAGTTTCTGAAACCCGTTTCGTTGGTAGTCTCAGAAAGTTCTTTGTAAACCAGTTCAGTAAGCTTTTGATCATTCACTTCAAAAACTTTTTGATTTTGATGATCTACCGCCCATAAAACAGGTCCGTATTCATGAAAAAGAGTTTCTGAACGATAGGAAACCGGAGCAAATAAAAACAGTCCGCTTTTCTTCATTTCAAATCTCATAAATAATGAATAATCACTGTTCTGAAGAGCTTTTGCCGTTAGAAGATCATATTTCGGAACACCCTGGTAGAATTTTCCGTTTCCCAGTTCTCTCAGCATTCCGTTCAACAGAATTCTGAAAGTAATTTCCCGGGCTTTTTCTCCTGTTCTATTTTCCTGAATTAAAGTCTTTTCCATGGTTTTTGATTGTGGTGAGAATTTGATGAATGTCTTCTGTAGTCGTAATCGGATTCAGGAAAGTAAACTTCAGATAGAAGTTGCCATCCACTTTTGTACTGGCTACAAGGATTTCTCCGCTGTAGAACAGTTTCATCTTGATGTATTGATTCAAGGCATTAAGATCACTGATTTCCGGATTTACATATCTGAAAACAAGAACACTTAGGTCGGAATCTGAAAGAAGTTCAAAATCTGCATCTTCCGTAATCATTGTAGCTGCATCTTTGGTAAGATCAATAACAGTATCTGTATATTCTGCCAACTGTTCTTTACCCATCATTCTTATAGTAAACCAAAGTTTTAACGCATCAAATCTTCTTGTACTCTGGGTAATGGATTTATTGATCTGTGCCGGAATTTCCTCCTCGTCCATTTCCTTCGGATTCAGATAATCGGCGTGGTGTTTAAGGATCAACAGTTCTTTTTTATTTTTAACAATGAAAGCACTGCTGCTGATCGGCTGGAAGAATGACTTGTGGTAATCAATCGTTACAGAATCTGCTCTTTCAATACCATTGATCAGGTCACGGTATTTCTCGCTTAATAATAAAGCACAACCGTAAGCGGCATCTACATGCATCCAGATGTTATAGTGTTCTGCAATATTGGCGATATCATCCAATGGATCGATATTTCCAAAGTCTGTGGTTCCAGCGGTAGCCACAATACCGATAGGAATATTTCCCAGTTGCTCTTCCCTCTTAATGTATTTTTTTAAAAGAGAAATATCCATACGGAAACGTTCATCGGTCGGAACTTTAACAATACTTTTCTCACCCAGTCCCATAATGGACGCATTTTTCAGATTGCTGAAGTGAGATTTATCGGAAACAAATATCCTGAAACGGCTTGCTTCCACTGGCAGACCATCCATTTTAATATTGTGGTTATATCTTTTCTGAGAAAAACAGTCACGCATCATGACCAATCCCATCAAATTACTCTGTGAGCCTCCTGCGGTGAAAACACCATCGCTTTCATTCGTATTATATCCAATTTGACCGGCAGTCCAGTCGATCAGTTTTCTTTCCATAAAGGTTCCTCCCGCACTCTGATCATAAGTATCCTGCGAAGAATTGATGGCGCTTACAAGGATTTCACCTGCCAGTGCCGGAATTACTACAGGACAGTTAAGGTGAGCTACATATTGTGGTAAGTGAAAAGCGGTGGCATGCTTTACATAAATATCATCTACTTCAGCCAGCAGCTCATTATAATTGGATAGTTTTTGATTAAGATCAATCTGTTGTACCATTCCTTTCATTGTTTTGGCTTCGATACCACTGAAAGGCTTGTTGTTCCTGTGAAGAAATTCCTGAACCAGGTCTAAAGTACTATTGACAGCATTACGATAGTGATCATAATTGTCAGGATGAAAAATATTCCCAAAATTCCCCGAAATGTGAGGTGAAGTGGTGCTTGCGAACGCTTCTAGGGATATTAAATTGTTGTTCATAAAAGTTTTGTAATGTGATTTTTTAAATCTGTGAGTTGTTGTGGTTTTTTCGATATATGGTTATATATATCTGATAGTCAGGTTTTTAAATTTTGCATTTTTTATTATATTTTATTTGGTGATTACGTAATTATTACTAAATTTGACTCGACTATTGTTATTTAGAATAATTAAAAACAAAGATAAAAATTATTACTTAACACCAAATTTTTTTTAATGAATTCTACAGAAATTTTAGATAAAGACTGTTTAACAGCTGTAAAACTGCTTCCTACGGTCATAGAAGTCACCTCTCAGGAAAGAAGAATGATAAAAGATGCAGCTTTGCATCTTCAGAAAAAGTATGACACTTATGAAAACCGTGATTTTATAAAACATGTCCATCAGCTGGCGTCTTATTTTTTACCAGAGAGAATTTTAAATATAGCGGCTGATTTTGCGAGTGACTTTTCAAAAAATCAATATGGTGCACTGATCTTTACCGGACTCATGGATATCGATCAGGAGAATATAGGTTCTACTCCTCCCAACTGGCAGGCAGCCGATTATTCAAAATTTAATTTATATGGCTTTGCATGTGCCCTTATCCATGGCGCACTTCCATCAAAACCGGTACAATATTATTCGCAGCGTAAAGGCGGCGGACTGATCCATGCCATCATTCCTGATGAAAAAATGAAGGAAACGCAAACCGGATCAGGATCTTCTACAGATTTATACGTCCATACGGAAGACGCTTTTCTGAAACATCAGGCTGATTTTTTAAGCTTTATGTATGTGAGAAATGAAGAGCAGGTCCCTTCAACGTTATATTCCATCCGTTCTCATGAGTCTATTGGGGAAAAGTACAGAGCACTTTTTGATCCTATTTATAAAATTCCGAAAGATGCCAATCTGGAAACGGGAAACAGTGAAGAAGAAACCCTGGATTCTGTATTGTATGGCAATTACAGCCTTCCTTTCATGAGATTCGATGCTGCTGAACAGCTTTTCAATTCCAGCATCAGACAGTCTGATGAAGCGCAGAATACACTGCATGACTTCTGGGAAGAAGCCAGACATTTGATTTATTCAGGATTCACGCCTCAGGCAGGAGATGTTATTCTGGTAAATAATCACTTATGTGCCCATGGAAGATCGGCTTTCCGTGCGGGAATAAGAAATATTGACGGTGTAGAACAGCCATGTGAAAGAAGGATTATGCTTCGTATGATGAGCAAAGTAAGTCTTATTGATATGAGAGCGCACACCCTTACGGAAGATCCGTTCTTTGTGATAGAGGAACATTTGGGCAAAAACTTTCAACACTTTTAATAGAATGCCTGGTTAGTTGGCATTTTTGAACATTCAATCAATAGTAAATCCTTTTTGGGCATGGCTCAAAAAGGATTTTTTCTGGTTAATCCTTGTCAAGGTTTTAAACCTTGACAAGGATATAGGGGTATTAAGTTTCGGCTAAAGCCAATATTACACTAACAATAAAAAACAAGCGGGCTTTAGCCCGCTTCTATTGATATAAAAACTAATCAATATTCAATAGGAACGGGCTAAAGCCCGTTTAATAATTAAATATAAATTCAAAATGGCTTTAGCCGAAACTTAAAAAAGGGTTCATTGTTTAAAAAACCTGTCAAATAAAGACAATTGCTCCGACAATGATCTGCTCCAGTATTCCGGAACGTGCCCGCCTAAAGATTCTGTGTAGAGATGCTGGATCTTCATTTCAGTCAGCTTTTTATGAAAATTCCGGTTCATAGTAATCATTTGAGTGTCTTCTGTACCACAGTCGAAAATATATTGCTGATCTGCTCCGGCCATCAGTTTTATTTTGCTGTCGGTAAGGAAACTGGGATTGATGGATTCTAGTGGTCCTAAAACTTTATTCACCATATATTTCTGATATCCTTCTCCGAACAAGTTGAAATCCAGTGCTCCACATGAACTTCCCACGATTCCAAATGTCTTGTTGTACGTAACCCCGATGTTGGTTGCTCCATAGCCTCCCATACTCCATCCCAGAATTCCGCGGAATTTTTTCTCAGCTTTCACAGGATAGTTTTTATCAATAAATTCTACCAGCTCTTTTCCAATAAAGGTCTGATACTGTGAATCCTTAACAATCGGGCTGTCTACATACCATGAACTGTAGTTTCCATCCGGAAGGACATAGATGGTTTTAAATTGCTGAGCTTTTTTAACCAGATCAGGAATATCCTGTTTGATAATCCTGTTCGGATTACCGCTGAAGCCGTGAAGAATATAGACAGACGGATACCTGGTATTAGGCTGTAAATTGGGAGTGATGATCACTGTTTTGATTTTTTTATTCATTTTCGGACTGAAAATTTCCTGATGAATAATTTTTTGTGCTGATAACTGTACAAATGCAGTCAGTACAAATACAGTCAGTACAAATACAATGTTGATAAGCTTCTTCATGCTGAAAAATTTTTAATTAATCATAATCACTGGTATCATATTTCTTTAAACATATTGTGTACCAATGCATCTTTGACAGAGCAAAATTGCGGCATAAAAAAAAGAAAAGCCTCAACCTATGTTGAAGCTTTTGTTAATTCTTTTAATAAAATTAGATCAGTCAATGATTAATATTTCCAAAGCATTAATCCTGCCTGATAGCCTGTTCCCAGTGTCCAGATAAGAATATAATCTCCTTTTTTCAATGATTTTACTTCTTTTTGATATTGGTCTAAAGCTAAAAATGGACTGGATGCTCCGGTATACCCAAGCTCTTTAGAGTAAAAAGGAATTTTTCCCTCCGGTAACTGAAAGTAATCACGGATCGTATTGATATTCTTGATAGAAAACTGTGAAAATAAAAACAAATCAATCTGCTCCAGACTTATCTGATTGCGCTTTAAGAACAGAGGGATATTTTCCAGTGCAAAATTGACACTTCCCATTCCGTCGAAAATACGATCCCAGGTTGCCAGATCGCCATGATGATGATCCGAACTTCCTTTAGGCGGATAAAGTACGGTATTACAAAAGCTGCTGTCTGTATGATATAATACATCTATTAACCCTGACGTGTCGTCTCCATCATTTTCTACGATGAAGGCAAAAGCAGAATCTGAAAAACCAAAAGCTGTCGTAGGATTATCAGGATCTAATATCCCCGAAAATTTTTCGGCACAAACTACCAAAGCTTTTGTTCCGGACCGCGTTCCTTTTAAATATTTTGATACCTGATCCAGCGCTATAAATGCTCCAATACAGTTGGCATTAATATCATAACATAAGGTATCCGGTTTTCCCTCTAATGCATGATGGATCTGGATGGCATCACAGGGAATATGATGTTCAGGAGAGCTGCTCACAAAAATAATAATATCTATATCGAGGATAGAAATATTACTTTTATTAAAAACTCCTTTTGCTGCTTCAATTCCCATAGAAAGTGTAGTTTCATAGGAATCCTGTGGAACAATAAAACGTTCTGCCCTGCCTAAGGCATTCTGGATTTTTTGCATTGAAATTTCCTGGTTTTCAAAGTATTCAATAACAGCTGTATTATTTTCTACAAAATCAGGATGATAGAAATACGTGTGGTGTAACTTCATATTTGGTTAATATTTTAATTATATCTCTTATTTGTGATATAATGTAAAGTTAACATAATAACAGAATATATCCCGGAAACATGAAATAAATCATTTTAAGGCTGATTATTAAAAATGGATGGTAATGTAATCAGTACTTATCTCCATTAATTTCCTTTTTGATCCGGCTAAGCTGTGTAGGTGTTATGCCCAGATAAGAAGCGATATGATGCTGTTTCAATCTGTTATAAAGAGATTCTTTGTCAAGCAATTGCAAGTATCTTTTTTTTGCTGTTTCATACTTCAGAGAGACTTCCAAAGGTTCTTTTTTCACCACCCAGTTTTTTTCCAGATAATACAGGTGAAAAAGAGCCAGATCATGGTGTTTTTCCAGCAGCTCACGGTAAGCTTTTGCGGGGTATTGTATTACTGAGCAGTCTTCCAGTGCAATAATATTGAAATCGCTGGGTTCGTTTTTAATAATGGCTGCTGTAGAAGCTACGAAGCTGTTTTCTTCAAAGAAAATTTTATATATATTATTTCCCTGTTCATCTACTGTGTAATATCCTATTATTCCCGACTTTAGAAAGTAATAATATCTCGCCATAGAACCGGATTCCAGCAGAAGATCATTTTTGCGGTAATATTCTTCTGTACAGATATCCAGTAAATCTTTAATCGTTTCCTCAGATAAAGGATAATACTGATTAATATGTTTTACAAATTCTGAATGCTTCATTCTGGTATTTGGAAAGTATAAAGGATTGTATTATATGAAAATCTGCGTCATCTGTGGTTAAAAAGGTTTAATCCAGTATTTTTTTCATCATCAGATCCGTCTGTTCCTCTTCTCCCAGTCTGAAAATATGCTTATCAAACTCAACAAATCCGTTTTTTCTGTAAAATTGTAAAGCTCTCAGGTTTTCTTCCCAAACCCCAAGCCACAAATAAGATTTCTTAAGTTGCTCAGCCGTTTCCAAAGCCTGGTTGTAAAGAAGCTGGCCTACTTTTTTACCGTGATGGCTTTTCTTTACATAGATTCTTTCAATTTCAAGGGCGGTATCATCCTGAAGTTCGGTCTGTGCCTTTCCGGCATTGACTTTCAGGTAACCAACCGGATTGTCTTCTTCCCAGGCAATATAGAAAAATGAATCAGGATTATTCAACTCTGACTTTATTTTTTCCGTATTAAAGCTTTCTTCCAGATACTTTTTCATAGCCTCTTCCGTATTATTTTCTGCAAAAGTTTCAGTGAAGGTTTGTATACCAATATTCTGAAGTGTTTCGAGGTCTTTTTCGCTGGATGTATTGATAATAATTGATGACATAATTAGGTATTTATTGTTCTAATTTATAAATAAGATTTTTTATTTCAGGTAAGGTTAGTTCTGTTTTTGTTTCTGATGTTATTATATTTTTTAAAATTTTAATGTGAGCCGTCTTTAAAGCATCTTCGCTTTTCACTTCCTGATCGGGGATCACTCCTATATGTTCCCAGTTCTTTTGAGTGGTTAAAGCTGTTATTTTTCCTGCCGGAACAAGCAGTAAATATTGATTTTGAACCATAAAATGATCCACAGGATTGGCGGCACCCCCTGTTTTTTCACCAATTACTTCGGCAAGTTTATATTGCTGCAAAAAATAGGCTACAGCTTCTCCGGCCGAAAAAGTTTTTTTACTGGTAAGAATATAGATCTTTTTATGAAGATATTTCTGTCCGAGAACTTTGGGTTGAGTACTGTCTACAACCGTTTTCTGATTATGTCTGAAATACGTGGTATAAAGATCTTTTTTCTGATCAAAAAAATAGCTTAAAAACAAAAGAAGCATCCCGTTTTCTCCACCACCGTTTTCTCTGAGATCAATAATCAGAGAATGGGTATTGGCAACAAAGTCCATGGCCGCTGCTAATGTTTTTTCACTGGCTTCAGGAGAGGCAAAACCTTTATAATTGATGTACCCAATATTCCCAGAAAGTCGCTGAACTGTTTCAAATCCGAAATTTTCAAGACTATTGTGTTCATTGTTCAATTTCTCTTTCTCTTTTTCACTCATCTGTTTTTCAGGCGTATAGTTTTCGAGATATTTTACAAAAAAATGTTCGTCTTTAATAGTTGTTCTTAACTTCTGAGTGAGAAGATTTGCAAAATCTTTTTTATTGAGGTCTTTAAAAGTTCCTTTTTTCAGTTCATTTTGAAATAAAGAATCCACTTTTTTATAAGTTTCTTTATCAATATAATGACTTTTTACTTTTTCTGTAATATCAGCAAGCACTACTGAAATATCATTTTTTTGGGCACTCGAAAATAAGAAAGTGAAAAGGGAAATTCCAACATATAATTTTTTCATTGAAATAAGGATTTAATATTTCAACAAATGTATTTTAATGAGTTCTGTATGAATTGTAAAAATGGAAACTCAGATGAATAACCAAACATTATTCTGATCAGTATCTACATTCTCAAAGAATTTCCCGGGGCTTATTCTGGTGAGTTCTTTAAAATCTTTAATAAGATGGGATTGATCATAAAACAGATGTTCGTAGGAAAGTTCTGTAAGATTTCTGGATTTTTTATTTGAAATCAAGACATTACGAAACCGCTGTATTTTTCTGAATTCTGAAGCAGGTTTAGCCAAGTATCGCTGAGAGATCTTGTTGACATACTGTCTTGTGATTTTATTTTTTGCAGCAATTTCTTCAATACTCAATTCTGTTTCAAAATCATTCAATATTGTATAAGCCATAGGTAAATTCCTTTGCCGGAACTTGGAAAGACAATAATTTTCCAGTATTTCAATTTGTATTCTCCTGTCAGACTCTTTTAAAACAGTGCCCATAATGTCTGTAAAGTCTGAAAGAAGGATTTCCTGTTCCAGATCTTCGCTTTTATCAGCATTAAAAAAATGATAAATACCTAAGGGTTTAAAGTAAACGGTAACTTCATTAACCGATTGCCGATAAAAAATTTCAGTAGGAACAGAACATCTGAATACAAAATCAACCACGATATTTTCAGAAGAAGATCTGGTAATTTCTACCCATCCTTTATCCTGTGTAACAGCAACATCCTGACATGCTGATACAATAAAGTAATTGTCCGGAAATGTAAGATATTTTACAGGTTTCTGATGGTCATCTTTTTCTATAAAATAATATCCTTCAATATAATCTTTCAAAACAGGATGCATCGGTTTATAAAAAGTAACTTTCATATGAGTGATGAGTTGAAAGTAAAAATACAAATAGAAAACAAAATCCTGAAACTTTGTTCAGGATTATATTGTTTATAAAAACAGTATTTTTTTAAAGGCTTCGGAAGCCAGATGTACCTGTACGCTCCAATCATCTGCTGCGTCACTTCCTGCATCGTCAGAAATATATTTCAGGCATAAAAACGGAATGTTTTCCTGTTGGGCAATCAATGCCAGCGGATAGGCTTCCATGTCTACAATATTGTAATCTGTTTCGGAGTGGTTCATTTCAAAACTATCACCGCTACCACAGATTCCTTCTTTCAAAGTATCCATTTTAAGACCATATTCCAGTACAGGTGGTACTCCTGATAATGGAGTTTCATATAATTTAAAACCAAGCCCTCTTACATCCATATCCCGCTGGATGAATTTTGTGCAGCATACCACTTCTCCTTTGTGAAATCCCTTACTTCCGGCAGAACCTAAATTCACGATCAGCTTAGGTTTTCTTGTGTGAATTTCTTTGGTTAATTCAATCGCCGCATTTACTTTTCCGATACCGGTAATCAATTTGTTTTTATCGTCGAAAACAGTTCCTGCTTCGGAATCTAATGCAAAAACAAAAAGGGTATCATCAATTGAGTAATGGGTGTTGTTGTTAATTTTTATCATTGAGAAATCAGATTTATACAGCTTTTATTACTGTATTACAAAGATACAAGACTCTATTCAATTAAAAACCACAAAATAAAACTATTTTGGGGTTCTGATATCTTAAATACTGCATCCGTCTGCATCACAGGAAGCTCCGTTCTCACCGGAAAGATCCTTAAACGGGCTCACCGTCTCTTTATAAGTCTGCCGGAGTGCATTTTCAAATACTTCTGCAGGCTGAGCTCCGGAAACAGCATATTTACCGTTCAGAACAAAGAAAGGAACCCCGGAAATGCCATTGTTTCTTGCCTCCTGAATATCCTGATTCACTTCATAATCCAGTTGATCTGTCGTAATAGCCTGCAGTGCTTCTTCTCTGTCAATCCCTAAGCTTTCAGCAAGAGCTGTCAAAACTTCAGTATCTCCAACATTTTTGCCGTCAATAAAATGAGCGATAAATAATGCCTCTTCCATTTCATTGGATTTGTTGTGTTTTTTAGCCAGATGAAGTAATTTATGAGCACTAAATGTATTGGTGATCAATGTTTTTCCGAAGTTGAAATCAATTCCGGCTCCTTTTCCCATTTGGGTAACCTGTCCCAGCATTTGAGCAGCCTGAGCTTCGGCAATTCCTTTTTTCTCTCTGAAATATTGAATGGTATCCTGAGTTTCTTTCGGATCTAAAGTTGGGTCCAGCTGAAAGCTCTTCCACTCCACTTCTACTTCATCTTTAAAAGGAAGCTTATTCAAAGCCTGTTCAAAATTATTTTTTCCGATATAGCAAAACGGACACATAACGTCCGACCAGATTTCTATTTTCATTGTATTTAATTTTACATCAAATTAAGAGTACAAAGATAGGATATTTTACTTAATGTAACAAAAACTATTACAATTTAATTCTGACAGGTGGAAAGAACCTTGCTGCGTTCTGCAGATCCGCAAATTGAATAAGCGTGAAAATAGAAGAAGCGGGATTTTATCAAAGATAAAATCCCGCTTCTTAAACGAATCAGAAATAGTAAAATTTACATCTCTGCGTTTGCTTTATTTACTTTTTTTGAAAACAAAATATGGGCAATCAAAGCCAGTACTCCGAATACAGTTCCTACAAGACATACGCCGGTCCACTGAGCCTTTTGCCAGGCAATAGAAGCCAGCCATGTTCCCAGTGATCCTCCAATGAAATAAGATACCATATACACGGTAT
Source organism: Chryseobacterium sp. CP-77 (assembly GCF_036362765.1). Classification (NCBI taxonomy): domain Bacteria; kingdom Pseudomonadati; phylum Bacteroidota; class Flavobacteriia; order Flavobacteriales; family Weeksellaceae; genus Chryseobacterium; species Chryseobacterium sp. CP-77. The sequence continues at coordinate 879,026 of NZ_CP143637.1, read as the reverse complement.
TCAGTCTGTTAACAGCATTGGATTTAATCAAAAAATAATTGGTCTGGTTCATAATATGGCTTGACTGTACTCCCAGATCTACAAGAATTACTCCTACAATCAGTCCCCAATAGGTTTCACCTGCAAAGTAGGTAAAGCCCCAGCTTCCGATGACAATCAGTAAAGAATACAAGATAATTCTGTTAATATCCAGATACTTTTGAAGTTTTCCCACCTTAGCAGCAGCTAAAGCTCCTACAGCCCCGGCTAATCCAAAGCTTCCCACTACAGAAGAACCTGCATTAAAAGGTGGCTTTTCCATATGAAAAACCAATGTGGTAAACAAAGCACACATAGAACCGAATGCCATTGCCCCACGGAATGATGCCAGCTGAAGAACAGGCTGTGTTCTTGCAAGATGAGCTACAGACTGCATCAGCTCTTTATAGCTCCCTTTAAAATTGGGCGACATTTCCGGAAGCATTTTATAGACAGCTAACCAGACAATGATCATCAGTCCTGCCGCAATTCCAAACATGGCTCTCCAGCCCCAGACTTCTCCTACAATTCCTCCCACAAAGCGGGAAAGAAGAATCCCGAGCAATAACCCGGACATTACCAACCCGATGTTGGAGGATTTTTCTTTATCTGAAGAAAGCTCCGCTGCAATAGGGACAAATAATTGTGGAATAACTGAAGTTGTCCCGATGAGTAAGCTGGCTGCATACAGCATCCATAATTGAGTAGCAAAAGTCATCCATAAAAGTGATCCGAAAACAAGAAACAAATCAATTAAAATTAATTTTTTGCGGAAAAATTTGTCTCCCAACGGAACAATCAGCAAGAGTCCTAACGCATAACCGATCTGAGTCAGTACAGAAATTTTACCTGCTGCACTCTCAGAAACCTGTAGTTCCTCTGAAATAAGGGCCAGTAAAGGCTGATTATAATAATTGTTGGCCACCACGAGTCCGGAAATAACGGCCATAAGCCAGATAACAGTCCGGGAAATACCTTTGGAAGAATTCTCCTGCATTACGTATAAAATTTTTATTTGAATTGAAAGCAGTCTGAAAGCAGATAAAGATGTATACTGTCAGATTTTTAAGAGATCAAAGATAATCATTAAAAAAGGAAATAATATTCTCTTTTCTTTTACATTTTTATGAATGCTATGTGATTCTGAGATAAGTAGAATGATTTCAGTATTCTGCCTGCCTGATTGTTTTTATGGATAATATATATTGACGAAAAACTTTTTGAATCTTGGAAATAATAAGGAAATTTGCAGCATGAAAATCATTCCACTTAAAGAAGGCAATTTTTCGGCAAGCAAAACCAAGGATTTTACGCTTTTAACAGAAGAAAATTTTGATAAGATTGGAGGAATCAAAATGTCGGTTCAACCGTTCCTTATCATCACTGAAAATGACTATATCCTCCTGGATGCCGGAATTGGATGGAAAAACAGTACCGGAACAACTGTGGTTTCAGAGATTCTTGAAAAGGAAAACATCCGTCCTGAACAAGTTACCAGGTTATTGCTGTCTCATCTTCATAAGGATCACATTGAAGGAGCTGTGAAGCTTACGGAAAATGGTTTTGAAGCTGCTTTTCCAAACGCCCGGATTTACATACAGAAACGTGAACTGGATTTTGCAATGGAAAATAAAGGCAATCCTTCTTTTGATTTTGAGATCCTGGAAAAACTGATTCAGCTTCCGAATATCACGTGGATGAATGATGATAAGGGAGAGATCACAGATGAAATTTCCTATGAAGTTGCAGGCGGGCACACACCGTTTATGCAGGTCTTCTGGATCAGAGAAAATGATGAAACTGTTTTCTATGGTGCTGATGACCTCCCGCAGGCTTCTTATTTAAAATATCATTTAGCGTACAAAAGTGATTTTGATGGTAGAAAGGCGATGGAATTACGGCTGAAGTGGGAAAAAGAAGCAAGAGAAAACCGTTGGAAAATTCTTTTGTATCACGATTTGGATAAAACTATTGTAGAAGTTTAAACAAAAAATGGTTTAAATTTCATTAAACCATTTATAGATATCAAATTCCGAAGGAATATTCAGTTTTTTCCTGATTCTGTTTTTCCTGTTTTGTATCGCTTTTGGGGTTACAAAAATGCAGGTTGCAATTTCCTTTGTGGTCATATTGAGCTTAAGGTAAATGCAAAAGATCAATTCAGAATTTTTTAGTGCAGGCTGTATAGCAGATAACTTCTTAAAAAAATCGGGATAGACGAGTCTGAATTTATTCAGCAGTCGGGGAGAATTTGCTTTAGCAAGAGCCATAATTTCGTCTTGTACAAGAATCTTTTGATTCAAATCCTCTATGTTCGGTTCAGGTTTTTTATTTTTCATAATACTTTCTCATCTCTACTTATTTCAGATACGGCATCTTTTGCGCATATCAGTACAAAGTCTTTTTTCTCTTTTCTATCTGTATTTTGCTGATTTACTATTGGGAGCAGGTTGATTTTTATGTATTCAAAATTCTGATGTTTTTAATTAATATAATGTAATGTTTCATAGCGTATAGGTTATATTTATTGAATAATCATGTTAAAAAATTCCACATGTGAATTTTATATCAATTTTACATTGGCAAAGAAAGAAAAAATGATTAAAATTTTATTAAAAGCGTGTACCACATAGATACCACGTTATTTTTTTAATAAAAATTTCCTACCAGCTTTTATCAGCCTGTTTCCCATTGTTTGCACTGTTACTTTTTAGTGGGTTGTAAATGTAATGGATTATCCAAGTTACTTTTTATGATCTGGATCAATATTAAAACAAAAGAATTACTCAGAAAAAAGTGACTATATGTGGTACATGAATGGTACCACATTGCATGGGAAATAAAGAAAATCACAGTTCCTTTATTATTATAAATTTTAAAACATTAAAAGTCTCTTAAAGAGTATTTAAAATTTTAGCTGAAAATAAATAAGAACTATGATCACTGAAAATTTGCTCATCTCATTTGGAGCCAAAATTAAAAACTATAAAGCAGAAGATATTATTTTCCGGGAAGAAGATTCGCCAATGTATTATTTCCAGATTGAAAAAGGAAAAGTTAAGCTTAATAATTATATGGAAGACGGGAAAGAGTTTATCCAGAATATATTATCAGACGGCCATAGCTTTGGAGAATCCTTACTTTTTGTAGACCGGCCCTACCCGATGAATGCCATTGCAATGGAAGATTCCAGTATTTTCATCATGCCGAGACAGAACTTTCTGAAGCTGATCCGGGATAATCCCGAAATTTCATTAAATATCTATCAGTGCCTTGCAGAAAGAATGTACTATAAATATATCATGCTCTATAACCTTTCTTTTCAAAATCCGGTTTCCAGGCTAAAACTACTGATGGATTATCTGAAAAGTTATCATGATGATAAAAAGCCTTATTCTTTCCAGATTCCTCTTACCCGGCAGCAGCTTGCTTCATTGACCGGATTACGTGTGGAAACTGTTATACGGACCATAAAACAGATGGAAAAGAATCAGATCTTGAAAATAGAACGCGGGAAGATTTATTATTAAAACAAAAGCCGGTTTTAAGTCCGGCTTTTTTATTATTGCTTTTTATTCTTTATCATTTTCAAGTCCTGAAGATAAATCCTACAGCCTTCAAAATCGAAATATTTTTCTTTTAATAATTTCACCTGATAAGACATAGGAAGATATTTTCCCCATTTAGAAAAATCAATAACTTCGGTTTTGCTTTCTATTAAACCTGTTAGTATTTCATCAATATTTTGTCCTATAACAGAATTAGTGAAAACTGTTTTTAGTTCTTCTGTGGTATAGTTTTCTATTTCAAAAGCACTCTTTTGAGGATCCAGCGTATTTTCTATATTGAGGCTATCCAATATCAATTCTATAGTACGGTTAATCCTCGAACTTGTAAAAGAAAAAAAAGTAAGCTTTTCGTTATGCTCCAGCAAAGGCCTTTCCTTTTTGAAATCATTGATGGTAAAAAAAGAAAACTCACTTCGTAAAAGAATAATTATTTGCCGAGCCACATCATCCAAAAATTCATATTGTTCATTGGAAATAAGTATTTCAAACATTTTTTCTCTGATCTGGTGCGCTGTATCCGCTGCATCTCCGAAAAATTTAGGTTTCTTACCATCTCGGGCAGGGATTACCTCTATTTTTTTTGTCTGATAATCAATAGCTTTTATACTCCATATTTTAGCAGAAAGGTAAATGTTTTCGTTCTCTTTGATTTGTGGAGATAAGGGTAATTCTCCAATTTTCACTCCATTACTGGATACTTTAAAAAACACAGGAGTATTAAAAAGACTGTAGAAATCTTTTGTATTTACAACCTCTTCTCCATTGATACCAATGATCAGTTCATTTCCCAGTTTTTCAAAAAAATCAATAGAGGTAAGATGACATATGATTTCTTCTGTTTCTTTCAGACTGATCTCCGAAAATGTAGGGTTTCCTACAATTTCTTCCACAAGTTGAGGCAAAGAAATTCCGGAAGAGCTTTTAACAATAGATAAAAGCTGATGAACCATAACATCATAAGGCTTTTTGTTAATATAAACAGGTTCTATGTAATGTTCCTGATAGAGCATCCAACATGCCAGAGACTGTAACAGGCTCCATGCTTCCGTCGCATACAGGAATAAATTGCTGGCTTTTCCTTCCCTTCTACCACTTCTGCCTACACGCTGAATGAGTGAAGCAATGCTATGTGTAGCATCAATTTGTACCACTTCATCTACATTTCCAATATCAATTCCCAGCTCTAATGTTGAAGTACAGGAAATACAGAAATTCTGCAAAGTTGAATTTTTAGCAAAAAACTCAACATATTCACGGACTTCTTTATCTACAGAGGAATGGTGTGAAAAATAATTTTTGTGTCCTCCTACTTTTTCTGAAATTTGTTTCAGCTTTACAGCTACTTCTTCTACTCTTCCACGGGCATTGGGAAATATTAAAACTTTACTTTCTCTGGTTCGTATATAAAGGTCTTTTAATAATGGTAAAGGCAATTCTTCAACAGAGCCTGGAAAGTATTTAAATACTGCATTGATTGGTTTTGGAGTCGTATCCCTGATAATTTTGGTATGATCACTGTCTCCAAGAAATTCTTTCAGCTCACTATACTGATTCAGATCACTTACAGTTGCAGAAAGTCCTACAACACTGAACTTTTTACCATTTATTCTTTGAAGTCGACTCAATAAAGATTGCAAATGAGTTCCTCTGTCTGAACCTAGAAAAGAATGAATTTCGTCAATAACCACATACTCCAGGGCAGAAAATAAATGGCGTATATTATAAGGTTTATTTACAAACATCGCTTCCAGAGATTCCGGAGTGATGAGAACAATACCTTCCGGATTTTTCAGAAGCCTGTCTTTAACTCCTTTAGAAGCTTCACCATGCCATTTTGTGACAGGAACATCCAGATATTCACAAAGCTTTTCTACCCTGAGGAATTGGTCGTTGATCAAAGCAATCAGTGGTGATATATAAAGGACTTTTACTCCCTGTTCTTTAAAATTTACTTTAGAAAGGATAGGCAGAAAAGCAGCCTCAGTTTTCCCTGAAGCTGTTCTTGATATTAAAATATAATTATTATCTGTAGAAATAATTCTTTGAATAGACGCCTCTTGAATAGGTCTTAAACCCTCCCACTTTTTATCCCGGATATATTTCCTGATAGGCTCTGAAAGCAGATTAAACGCCGTCATAATTCTTCAATACTGTCTAACAGAATAAGATCATTCGGTCTTTCGTCTGTGATTTCAATTTCTCCGAAAAGTCTTTTTTTGTCCACTTCCGGGTTTTGTCTGATGATATTAAGCATATTCAAAAAGTCTCTGATCACTTCTCTTGGTGTCAGGAATTCTGCAGCCCCCGGTTTATTGAAAATTTCCTCCATAAAAGAAGAAATTTCTTCATCTGTTATATTGAGTTCTGTTTTATAATTGAAATCGAATATCAATTTCAGCTTTTTTAGAAGAACAAATATTTCATTATGATTCAATGGCATGAGTTTGATCACTGGCTGCGCAAAATCACGAAATTCAGAAGTTTCAAATTTATTAGCGTCAAGCCTTGACTTAAGAGCCTGATAACTGAATAATCCTCTCCTCTCATTTTCCAAAAAATCTTTTGTCCCCGCAAAATTGATAAAAAGATTGGCTACTTTCCCTTGAAAACAATCATTGTAAATTGATAAAATTTTCTCGTAGTTTTTCTCACGGGCAGTCATAGTAGAAATTTTATAAAGGTTGATGGCTTCATCGAGATTAATCATAAAACCACTATAACCCATACTTACAAAAAGTTTACAAAAGTTTTTAAGCATGTCATAATAATTGGAATCGTTGATGATTTCTCTGATTCCTAAATCCTGTCTTGCTTCTGTTTTTGTGCTATACTCTCCTTTCAACCATTTCAGAGCATTTCTACGCAATAATTCATCTCCTTTAATATAGCCTTCATAGTATTTAACAATAGCAGAACCGAAATCAAAACCGCCTACTTCTGTAATTTCATTTACCGTTTTCATGATAGAATTCTGAATCAGTAGTTGATACTGATCATTTCGGATCTCCATCAGAGAGATATGGTTTTCCTCCGCTGCTTTTGTAATCACCTGCTCAATCCATTTTTCAAGTAAAGTTTGCAGAGCACCTCCTTCCGGCTTCGTTTGGATGGCAATATTATCCATAATGGCAGAGTAAAGGATCACACTTTTCCCATCATTGGAATAAAGCCTGTTATCAGGGGTAAAATCAGCATTGGCTACAACAAATTTCTGCTTTAAAGCCACGGTATTCAGAAGGTGAAGCATAAAAGATTTTCCGCTTCCGAAATCACCAATCCAGAATTTCACAAGGCTGAGCCCGTTTTTGACATCTTCTAAGGCACTAATAAAAGCATTGATTTCTTCAGATCTCCCTACTGTAATATGTTGTACTCCTATTTTAGGAACTACACCGCTTATCAGAGAATTGATAATGGAAGTAGCTTCTTTAGGTTTAATATTGTCAATCATTGTTTAAAAGTTTTTTGTAATAATTTGTGTTAATAATTAAATATTCCTCTTCTTCCTCAATCAGAATATCATCAAGGAGTTCAAAACAACGCTCATTAATAGAATCTATTGTAGAGTCCATAAAGAGCCCTTTTGTTTTAATAAAATCCCGGAGATCCTCCTGTAGAATATTGAAACTATGTTTTTCAAATAAATCGAGAATATCCTTTTGAATATCTGTTAAATTAAGTTCTTCATTATATTTGGAAACCTGAATTTCTGATATCATTGGAATAACATTGGTTGTCAATTCTTTTTTCTTACCAACTTCTTCCTGCTGTATGGAAATCAATTCTTCTTCACTGTCATCACTCAGAATCTGTCCTAATATTTCAGCAGTTTCAGAATGTTGTGCCTGAATATTTTTAATGGCTTCAGCGTCAATTGTAATTCTCTTTCTTTTAGGTAGATAAAACTGATTGATTTTCTTAAGAGCAATTTCCAGATTTCTGTCACCAATAAAATCATTCATGATTTTTTCAAAATCAGAAAACAGTTCTTTGGTAGAAAACAGATTTTTCTGAATGTTTTTTGGAAATTCTCTTTTATCGAACTTAGGTGAATTAAGATCCTTTTCTAAGTAATGAATATAAAGCCTTAATGCACAATTTTTATCATGCTCTGCCACAAATTTTGAAGATTCAAAAAATATTGCGTCCACAGATGGGTTTTTGATATTTACATCTGCCAGTCTGAAAACCTCTCTTTCAAAGGCCAGTGGGTTGGAATAATCATTCCGGATTAATTCAAATTTTGTCTTCCATCGGTTGGTATTATTTTCATTAAGAATAATATTGGTTCTGAAATCAGCATCCAGAATCAGATACTGGTTTTCAATCAGAAAAGTTTCAAGCTTCGAAACAATTTTTTTATTGTATTGATAAAGAATATCCTGATCGGTATAATTGAAATCAGTGTTGATTTTCCTTTTGATACCATAGACTTCACGGACATTATTTTCACATAATTTTAAAATGTGGTTGAGAATTTCTGTCTGTACAGAATTGTAAGTATAACTATAATTCAGGCTGTCTTTTTTATAATTATAATGTAGACAGACGATGATTTCCGACAATTCATCAATGACAGTTGCATATGATTTATTGACTGGAATACAGTTGGAATAAAGGTAGTCTATTGATCTTAAGAACTGCTTTATAATTTGTACTCTGCAAAATTCAATCTCGTTGAACACATTATTGGATAAAGACATGGTATTGAGCATTACAGTTTGATTCTCATTAAGATTGAGTTTTCGACTGTATTTGGTACCTATTTTCCAAAAATCCGGATCATAGGACGAACTCCGGATATCAGAAGTATTCCCGGATATAAAATCTTCATCTCCAAAATCGATTGGACTGTCACAATTTCCGGATACATCGATAATAGAAGGATCGGTATTGAATGAAACTTTATTGTTCGGCATAGCATATTCTTTAGTTATCATTATTGCCTCTTCTGAAGAATCTTCTTTTCAAATAGCATCAAAAATATCAAATTCATGAACCAAAATAATGGTATGACCAGACTTTCTGAGGTCTAAGGCTTTTTCTACTTTTCTTCCATAGCAGGAATAGCTCCAACAGGCATTGTTGGTATCTCCAATAATCAGATAATCTGTTTTTTTAGAAATACTATTCACGGAAATACCTCCTTTATTTGTAATTGCCTCTTGTAATTCACTTCTGTTACCTCTGCTGAGAATTCCAGTGATACAGAAGGTTTTATTTTCAAAAATAATTTCAGGATCTACAGCACAGATACCAGAGATAGAAACACCTTCCGTATCTTTTTCTACTTTTTCAGCAATATCTGTATTTTTTAACTCAACAAACTGTTTGATAAAAGCAGTTAATACTGCTCTTTCTTCTTCTTCTATTTTTTTGTCGGCAACAATTGATAAAACAAGACTTCTGATTTCATCATAAGGGTAATGTGAATTCAGATGTTCATTATCTGACAACCATTCATGAAGTTTAAAAACTTCATCATTATTTAAAACACCATCTGCCAGGATACCATGGAAAATCCCCTGTAAAAGCTGTAAATCTGAAGTAATTCCATTGTAATAAATACTATCATGTTCATATTTCTGACACAGCCAATACAGATCTTCAACGGCTTCTTTAGCTGGAATTTTATTGGATGCTGTATTTTCAATCAAAAGCATAAATTCACGGAACGGGTTTCTGTTAATAAGATCATAATGCTCTTTAGCCCATAACCTAAGCTCATCCGTCTCCTTAACATCGATGATATCATCAGAAAGAATTCCTAATAAAAGCCCTTTCAGGGAATTGATTGCTTTATCAGCTCTTGCTTTGGAAGTAAGAATCTGTAGCTCTGGATTTTCAAAATTGCTCATTTTAATACAATTAAGTTATTGGTTTATTAGTTTTTTGACCGTAAATCAATTTTCTAATATAAGTAATATAACGATTCAAATGTATTGAAGATTTGAAAATATTTTTTACGGTTTCCCACAATGAGAGATGAGAAATCTTAACAATAGGACTGTTAGTATCTTTTTTTTTATAAAAGACACTTGAACTTCTGATAATTACATTGGTAGATGCTTCGACAAGCTCAGCATGACAGCTCTGATACTATCTGTTATATTTAATGTGTACAGAAATATTAAATAATATGGTAATCAATAGCGTAATATTATTTTATTTAAAGAAAGAGTCTTAATGGATTATACTGAGTGAAAATATCTTTGGTAGCTTAAAATGTAAGGAATTAAAGCATTTACTCAATCTAGAGATAGTAGAGACCATGATCATTGATCCAGTTCTTTCTGAAACTCTTCCAGGTATCTTGCTATATGAATACCGTCTGCCAAACCATGATGTGCTTCAACAGAAACCGGCAGATATTTTCTGCCTCCACGGATATTGAATCTTCCAAAAGCAATTTTTGGAACTGATTCTGCTGTATTAAAATCTGTAGGATGCAATATGGCACTGAATGAATTCCATGGAATAGTAGTATGTCTGATGTGGTCTTTTCCCAGCCTTCCGTTGCTTAATCTTAGTCCTGTGGTTTCATGTACTCCTTTTATTTCCTCCTGCAGTGCCGCATTGAAAGTTTCAAAATCTTCTGAGAAAGGAGTGAATGAAAATCCAAAAGTTCCATCCGGTCTTCCGATTGTACTGCCGGCATGGACGGTGTCAAACTGTATCACCTGTCCATCAATAATTCTGAGTTTCAGCTCATCTACTCTATTAACGGCCACCATAGATTTGTGAAAATAATAGGCAAAAAATGAATACCCTTTTTCTTTGGCGGTATCGTAAGCTTTGGTGCAGTCCACCTCCGTTGTAAATCCAAAATAAGGGCTTGCCATATTAGAAAAGAATTCAAAATGTTCTTTTCTGTTCCAGTTGTCTATATCTACGATCTTCATTACTTCTTATTTGCTGCAAATTTCTGAAAGTTTATCCGGTTTTAAAAGCTTATGGATAAAAATATAATTAAAACTTAATTGGGCAAATGGCTGTTTGGTCGGTATTTTGCTGCAAAACAAACGTATTTATATACTTCATTGATCTTCTTTCAGAGGATTCTCCTTCAATCAGGATATTAAGACTTACTCAATAAAAAATAGAAAACATACTATGGAAAAAATCGGATTCATCGGATTAGGAAATATGGGGCATCCTATGGCAAAGAATATCGAAAAAGCAGGATTGCCGCTTTCAGTGTATAACAGATCTTCTGAAAAAGCCAAAGATTTTGAGGAAAAATCTATAGTCTGCACCCAGATTAAAGATCTTGTACAAAACAGTGATATTGTATTCACAATGCTAACCAACGACACTGCTGTAAAAGCAGTATACGAAGAAATTCTTCCACTAAATATTCAGGGGAAGCTCTTTGTAGATATGAGTACGATCTCACCCGAAGCGTCTGCGGCAACATCTGCTGCGCTGAAAATAAAAGAGGCCTCCTTTATCGATGCGCCTGTAGCAGGAAGCACCCAGCCAGCCAAGGAAGGAACTCTGATCATTATGGCAGGAGGTGAAGAAAAAGACCTTCAGCGGGCCATGCCCTACCTTTTGAAAATGGGAAAATCTGTTAAACATTTAGGTGAAAACGGAAAAGGTATTGCGGGAAAATTATCTGTCAATTATTTTCTGTCTGCCATTTATCAGGGGCTTGCAGAAACAGTTTTATTGGCCGGAAAGCTGGGGATTGAAAGATCAGACATGCTGGAAATAATCAACGAAAGTGCCAGCGGAAGCGGGGCAACCAAAGTAAAAACACCTTTGCTGACTGCCAATCAGTACACCCCGGCATTTGCCCTTGACCTGATGCTGAAAGATATCCTTCTTGCCAAAAATGCAGGTGCCGATTATCCTCTGTCTGAAGCTCTGGTTCAAACCTATCAGAATGCGCATGATAAAGGCTTCGGTCAGGATGACGTTATAGGAATCATCAATTATTTGAAAACAATACAATAACATGGAAATCATGAATTATAAAGGAAACCATTGGTCTGCAAGGAAAGTGGATCATATTTACATCGTTAGTATTGAAAATCATTCCAATATTGTAGAAGCTTTAACCGACTTTATTCAGAATCAGAATATCCGGGCGGGAGAAGTAACAGGAATAGGAGCTGTGAGTGAAGCTACTCTCCGGTTCTTTAATCCGGCCACCAAAAAATATGTGGACAGGACCTTCAAAGAACAGATGGAAGTTACCAATATTTCCGGAAATGTTTCTGAAATAGAAGGAAAACAAACCTTGCACCTTCACATTACGCTGGGAAGAGAAGATTACACAGCTTTGGCCGGACACCTTCTGGAGGCAAAAATTCAGGGTGCCGGAGAATTTATTTTTTACCCTTTGGAAACGAGAGTTGTAAAAATTAAAAATGAAGAAACAGGAATCAATTTTTATGATTTTGAAAAATAATCCGGTTCCCATGTAGTATTTGTAATCAAATATTTATTGAATGTTTTATTCGTTACATAAAGGAAAATACAAAGACACAAGATTCTGTGTTAACCTGCAAATAAAATTTATTTTTTTGTAAATTTGTTTCTTAAGTCGGCCCAGAGCTAGACTCTGTAGCGTGCTATACTATCTCAGTTTTCACGCTATTTTTTGATTTATACTTACTGTCATAGACCGTTTCATTTTTAAAAAGAATATAGATCAATTCTAATATTTTTCTTTGGATCGCTACTAGAGCCTTCATTTTTATTCCATGTTTTGAGGTCAGCCTTATGTAAATTTCTTTAAAATTATCATCCCACTTCACAATTGTTAGAGCAGGTAAAAACAAACATTTTCTTAAGCTTCTATTTCCTTTTTTGGATATTCGTGATTTACCTTTTACTGATGTTCCAGATTGCTTTTCCCTAACGTCTAAACCCGCATAACTTGATAATTGAGACTTATTTCTAATCAGTTCAAAACCATTGGTCTCTCCCAAAACAGTAGCGGCAGTTAAAACACCAACTCCAGGTATCGTTGTAAGTCGTTCTATCGATTGTTTTACTACAGCATTAGTATTGATAATAGTATCGATATCTTTCTTTATTTCTTTTTCTTGAGCGTTGAGTAAATTCAGGCGAGCTTGCATTCTTTCTATACTTTTTAAATGAGGACGAGCTTGAACAGTTTCCGCATGGAGTTGATTTTTTATTACACTCCGCTCCTGAACAATTTGATCTCGCTCTCTGGTCAGCTGTTGCAGCTCATTATAAGTCTGATCAGGCTTTTTCCAGACACTTAATTTTCTTTCAAGACCGAACTGAGTAATAGCCTGAGAACAACTCTTATCAGTTATCGTTTTAATATCAAGAGTTCTTATATAACTGCTTATTTTATTAGGCAAAACGATATAGACATTTTTGTTATTGTCAGCCAGATAATAAGCAAATTTTTGATGATAAATCCCTGTGGCTTCCATAATATAGTGAATTTCCAGCCCTTCAACAATTTGTTTTTCAACCCAATTAATCAATAATTGGATTCCTGTATCTGTATTTGTAAATACCTTATAAGCTATAAATTTTATAGTCTGATCTTCATATAGAAAACCTAAAGTAACTACTAATTCTTGTTGAGCTACATCTATACCTGCCACTTGTTTTAATACTCTCATATTTTATTCTGTTTAAGTGAGGAATCTTCCTTCGTCTTTTCTCCTAATTGGATATTCTGGATATTAAAAGTTGTTTTTAATTCCTTACATTCTGTTCTGACTCTAAAAGATAAAAAAGGATGAGGTGATTTCTTGCGCCGAATATGTTTCTTTGAACTATTGGATTTTTATTCAACTCTCATCCTTATTCACTTTATTGCTAAGATAATAATTGAGATAAGGAAAATTATAACTTATACAAACATAGGAGATTATTTCCTGTGTCTTTGCATTTGCGGCAAACCAGCAATGCTTAAACCTCCGTAGTTGTTATTCCGAATTTCTTTTTAAAAGAAGAATAAAAATGGGATAAATTCTCGAAGCCCAGATCAAGATAAATATCTGAAGGCTTTTTATCTTGAGTTTTAATCAAATAATAGGCTTCCTTCAGTCTTTTTTCTTTCAGCCACTGTTTGGGTGCCATTTTAAATATTTTACTGAAATCTCTTTTAAATCCGGAAAGACTGCGTCCCGTAAGCCTTGCAAAAGCATCTACGGAAACATTGAACATATAGTTTTTGTTCATAAACTCTGCAAGATCAATTTTATGAGGCTCGGAAAAATCACATATTATGAAGCAATAAAGGCTCAGAAACCTTTTCTGAAACCACTTAACAAAACGACATTGTTTTTGAGGATTCCTTCCTTCAACGGCGCTTTGAAAAAAGATATAGACAGCGTAATTACAGCCAACAAATCTAAAATTGAAAGTACGGAAAATCTTATTATTGATATCAGATATAACGGAGGCGGCAGTGATAACAGTTTTGCTAAAATTATTCCCTATCTCTATACCAATCCTGTAAGAAGTGTCAGAACGCAGTTTTATTCTACAAAACTGAATAATCAGAGAATGTTGGATCTTTATGAAAATTACCAGAAATACGGAATACCGGAAGACGAACGAGAATATATGAAAAAAGCTTATGATAAACTCAGTCAGAACCTGGGTAAGTATGTAAGTTTACAGGACGATGGAAGTACTGTAGGAATCAATAAGATGGATAAAATTTATCCTTATCCTAAAAATGTAGGAATTATCATCAATAATGGAAACGGCAGTACTGCAGAAGAATTTTTACTCGCTGCCAGACAAAGTAAAAAGGTAAAACTCTTTGGAACGACTACAGCCGGAGTGCTGGATATCTCCAATATGTATTTTGTAAATTCACCCTGTAACGAATTTAAACTGGGATATTCGCTCTCCAAAAGTTTCCGTATTCCCGATATGGCCATTGATGGAAAAGGCATTCAGCCTGACTATTTCATTGATCAGACCATCCCCGATTATCAATGGATTGATTATGTAAACAATATCCTGAATGAAAAATAAAATAATGAGCTGTTTCAAATGGAGACAGCTTTTTTTGATGTCTTCCGTAAAACAATCAGTTTTTAATTAATAAAAAATACCACATTATTAAAATTGGTTAAGTTTTTGAAGCGTATTCTTGTAAAACCAGTCACACCATTGAAATTAATCACATTTACCAAAAAAGGAATCTACTGCCCGCAGGGGAAATTTTATATTGATCCCTGGAGGCCCGTGGATATGGCGGTTATTACCCATGGCCACGCCGATCATGCCCGCTGGGGAATGAAAAAATACCTTTGTCATCATTTTACAAAACCTATTTTGTACCAAAGAATAGGGCCTGATATCGAATGCCAGGGCGTGGAATATGGAGAAGTTATTACCATTAACGGAGTAAAACTTTCGCTTCATCCTGCAGGGCATATCATTGGTTCTGCGCAGATAAGGCTTGAATATAAAGGATATGTAACCGTAATTTCAGGAGATTATAAAGTTCAGAATGATGGATTGAGCACTCCTTTTGAGCTGGTAAAATGTAATGAATTTGTTACAGAAAGTACTTTTGGGCTTCCCATCTACAACTGGCTGGAAGTTCCGGATTTAAATAACAAACTTCAGAATTGGGTACTGAAGAATAAAGAAAATAGCAAAACCTCTGTTTTCATTGGATATTCTCTTGGGAAAGCCCAGCGTATTATGAAAGCCGTGGAAGAACTGGGAAAGATCTACGTTCACTATTCCATCGGAAAACTCAATGAAGCCTTTGAAGCAGTGGGAATTGATCTTCCTGAATATACCATTGCAGATTTCAGGGAACGTCCGAAAGAAGTGGAACACGAAATTGTGATTGTTCCCCCTGCTTTACTAGACAGCAACGTAATTAAAAAGATTCCGGATCCGGCTACTGCAATATGCTCCGGCTGGATGCAGGTTCGCGGTGCCAGAAGATGGCGCAGTGCAGACGCAGGATTTGCGATGAGTGATCATGCAGACTGGAAAGGATTGTTACAGACTGTGAGAGAAACAGAAGCAGAGCTTGTACACGTAACGCACGGACAAACCGAAGTTTTTTCAAAATATCTGAACGAAATCGGAATCAAGTCTGATGTGGTGGAAACATTATTTGGTGAAGACGAAGAAGAATCTGAAAAAGAAACCCTTGAAACCCCGGAATCATGAGACATTTTGCAGAACTTATCAACGCTTTGGAAACCACCAATAAGACCAATGCTAAAATTGATGCCATCATCGATTATCTGGAACGTGCTCCTGATGAAGACAAAGTATGGTTTATCGCCTTATTTACCGGGAAAAGGCCCAAAAGAAATGTCAATACCAATTATATGAAAGATTGGGCACTGGAAATTACCCGGCTTCCTTACTGGCTGTTTCAGGAATCTTACTCTTCTGTTGGCGATCTGGGAGAAACATTATCCTTACTACTTCCGCCTCCGCAGGAAAAAATAGAACGTACTTTATCAGAATGGATGGATGATATCGTAAGTTTAAAAGGGAAGACAGATGAAGAAAAAAAAGACTTTGTACTGCAGTCTTGGAATGGCCTGGATTATACCGAACGTCTGATTTTCAATAAATTAATTGGCGGAAGTTTCAGGATTGGAGTCTCAGATAAAACATTGATCAATGCGCTGACAAGATTTTCCGGCCAGGAACCGAGTGCCCTGATGCACAGCTTAATGGGAAAATGGCTGCCGGATGAAGTTTCCTTCAGAGAACTTATTGATGCGGAAAATGTGAATCCTGACAATTCAAAGCCCTATCCTTTCTGCCTTGCCTATCCTCTGGAAAAACCGGCTGAAGAATTGGGAAGTCCCGACGAATGGCTGGTAGAATATAAATGGGACGGAATCCGCGGACAAATCATCAGGAGAAATGACGAAGTGTTCATCTGGTCCAGAGGTGAAGAACTTGTTACAGATCAATTTCCTGAAATCACAGAAGTGGTAAAATCCATGAAAGGTAACTTTGTACTGGATGGAGAAATACTTGCGGTTAAAGAGGGTAAGGTTTTAAATTTTAATGAATTACAGAAAAGATTAAACAGAAAAACTTTAACAAAGAAAATGCTCTCAGAAATTCCGATTGAAGTTTTTGTCTATGATTTATTGGAACTTGAAAATAATGACCTGAGAGAAAAACCGATCTCCGCAAGAAGAGCTCTTCTTGAAGAATTATTATTGAATGAAAATCCCGAAAATATCAGTATTTCAAAAAGTCTGGATTTTGAGAAATGGGAAGAACT
The DNA here is from genome assembly GCF_036362765.1 of Chryseobacterium sp. CP-77. Classification (NCBI taxonomy): domain Bacteria; kingdom Pseudomonadati; phylum Bacteroidota; class Flavobacteriia; order Flavobacteriales; family Weeksellaceae; genus Chryseobacterium; species Chryseobacterium sp. CP-77. The sequence goes on along the minus strand of NZ_CP143637.1, from coordinate 862,208 downwards.
GGATGCTCTTCGTGAAAATTCAAGGGAAATAAACAGTGAAGGACTGATGCTGAAACAAAAAAATTCTCCCTATCATTCCGGGCGGAAAAAAGGCGACTGGTGGAAGTGGAAAATCAATCCGCTAACCATTGATGCGGTCCTGATTTATGCTCAGAAAGGAAGCGGCAGGCGGAGTGCTTACTACACCGATTATACTTTTGCCGTGAAAAACGGTGATACATTGGTAACTATTGCTAAAGCCTATTCCGGATTAACAGACAAGGAAATCATGGAAGTGAGCCGGTTTGTAACTAAAAATGCCATTGAAAAATTTGGTCCTGTAAGAACCGTAAAAGCAGAGCTGGTCTTTGAAATTGCTTTTGAAGGTATAGGATTCAGCAACCGTCATAAAAGCGGTGTCGCCCTCCGATTTCCCAGAATTGTAAGATGGCGGAAAGACAAAACGGTAGACGAGATTGATGATTTGCAAGAGATTAAAAAATTAATACAGTAATATTTTAATGCAATGAACGCAAAAGTTTTTAAAATTATTTCTAATATTCTTTTTCGCAAAGTCACTCCGTTCAGCTATAGTAAGATATTGTTTTGCTGAGTGAAACGCCCTTGCGATCGAAAATTAAACAATATCAAATAAAAACTTGGCGCCCTTTTGCGTTAAAAATTTAAATAAAAATAGAATTGGCAGCTTTTGAACATAGCAACGGATTAAAGATTATCCAGCAATGGATGACCGATAAAGGTATTGCCCCTTTTAAATTTCAGCTTGAAACCTGGAAAAAATTTGGAAACGGATACAGCGGAATGGTGGTAGCTCCCACAGGCTTTGGGAAGACTTTTTCCGTGTTTTTAGCCTTGGTTTCAGATTTTCTCAATCAACCTGAACAATATAAAAAAGGATTGAAAATGATCTGGATAACACCTCTTCGTTCTCTTTCCAAAGATATTGCAAAAGCGATGCAGGAAGCTATTGATGAAATCGGACTCGATTGGACGGTAGGTGTAAGAAACGGAGATACCGATCCCAAAGTAAGACAGCAGCAGGTGAAGAAAATGCCGGAAATTCTTGTGGTAACCCCTGAAAGTCTTCATTTGCTTCTCGCTCAGAAAAATAATGAGCGTTTTTTCACCGATATGAAATGTGTAGCTGTGGATGAATGGCATGAGCTATTAGGTTCAAAACGTGGTGTGATGGTAGAACTCGGTATTTCACAGCTTAGAAAATATACCCCAAAAATGAAGATCTGGGGAATTACGGCAACGATCGGAAATCTGGATGAAGCCATGAATGTGCTTATTCCCTATGATATTAAAAAAACAAAAATAACCGCCAGAGAGCATAAAAAGATAGATATTATCCCGGTTTTCCCCAATGAAATTGAAATATTGCCATGGGCAGGACACCTTGGCAATAAGCTCGCCGATAAAGTGGTTCCCATTATTCTGGATTCAAAATCTACCATTGTTTTTACGAATACCAGAAGCCAGAGTGAAATGTGGTATCAGTTATTGTTGGATGCACATCCGGATTTTGCGGGACAGATTGCCATTCATCACAGCTCTATTGATGCTCATTTAAGAATTTGGATTGAGGAAAACTTAAGTTCAGGAAAGTTAAAAGCTGTTGTCTCCACATCATCCCTCGATCTGGGTATTGATTTTAAGCCTGTAGACACCGTTATTCAGGTTGGATCTGCCAAAGGAGTTGCCCGTTTCCTTCAAAGAGCAGGACGCAGCGGCCACTCCCCTTTTGAAACCTCAAAAATCTATTGCGTTCCGACCCATTCTTTAGAACTGATCGAAGTTTCAGCGTTAAAAGAAGCCGTAAAACAGAAAGTTGTTGAGCCACGGGAACCCCAGGTCCTGTGTTTCGATGTTTTGGTTCAGTTTCTTATGACACTTGCTGTTGGAGATGGCTTTTATCCTGATGAACTCTATGGAAGAATCAAAAAAGTGTATGCTTTTCAGGAAATGCTGGATGAAGAATGGAAAAGCATTCTCGAATTCCTGACCATTGGCGGCACTGTATTAAAAAACTATGAAGAATTCCACAAGATCGTCATTATGGAAGACGGTCTGTATAAAGTCACTTCAAGGAAAATTGCAATGCTTCACCGGATGAATATGGGCGTGATTGTAAGTGATGCCATGCTGAAAGTGAAATTCATATCCGGAGGCTATATTGGAATGATTGAGGAATATTTTATTTCAAAACTTAAAAAAGAAGAAAAATTTATTCTGGCCGGAAGAACGCTCGAGGTCGCCATGATTAAAGATATGACAGTCTACGTAAGAGCCGCTAAAGGAAAAGCTTTAGTCCCAAGTTATCTTGGCGGAAGGCTGCCGCTAAGTTCCAATCTGGGTCATTTTTTAAGAGAAAAACTCTCCCATGCATTAAGTCCGAAAGCTTCTGAAAAAGAACTGAAGTTTCTGCATCCTTTACTGATCAATCAGGAAACCCGTTCCCATATTCCCAAAGAAGATGAATTTCTGGTGGAAATGATCAAGAACCGCGAAGGTTACCATTTGTTCATGTATCCTTTTGAAGGGCGTCTTGTGCATGAAGTCATGGCCGCTCTGATTGCCTATCGAATCTCAAAGCTCGCTCCTATTTCTTTTTCCATGGCCATGAATGATTATGGATTTGAGCTGTTCAGCGATAAGGAAATCCCTTTAAATGAGGATAATCTACAGCAGATTTTAACCAGAGAAAACCTGATGAATGATGTCATTGCAAGCATCAATTCTGCGGAAATGGCCCGAAGGAAGTTCCGTGATATAGCCGTTATTTCAGGAATGGTCATTCAAAATTATGCAGGGCAGCAACGCTCCAACAAATCGCTGCAAAGTTCTGCAGGATTAATTTTTAAAGTATTGGAAGACCATGATTCCAATCATTTTTTAATAAAACAGGCGTATACAGAAGTTTTTAATATGCAGCTTCAGGAACAAAGGCTTGTAGAGGCTTTTAAAAGAATTGAAAAATCGGAAATTATTTTAAAACATTCCCGTTCCTTTACACCGCTGAGTTTTCCGATTAAAGTAGACAGCTTAAGACAAACGCTTTCCAGCGAAGGTCTGGATGCGAGAATTAAAAGAATGTTGAAACTGTCTGATATAAGTGATATTTCATAAATGAACTCACTAAGTTTCCTTCAATTTTAATCCTATTCTTAGCCTAATATTCTATGTTAATTTTCTTGATAAGCTTAAATAATCATCGTAACTTAGAATATACCTTATTAGTAGTTTAATAAAATTTAAAATGGAAAAATTGTTCCTGGTCCGTCACGGACAGTCACTCTGGAATCTTGAAAACAGATTTACAGGCTGGAAAGATATCGATATAACAGAAGCGGGTATTGAAGAAGCAAAAAAAGCAGGTATTGCCTTGAAAGGAGAAAGAATTGATGTTGCTTTTACTTCTGCACTCATCAGAGCACAGCATACCCTCTCTATCATTTTGGATGTCATTGGAAATCCTGATATTCCTGTCATTCAAGATAAAGCACTCAACGAACGCTGTTATGGAAACCTTGAAGGATTAAATAAAGCAGACACCGCGCTGAAATATGGAGCCGAACAGGTTCACATCTGGCGCAGGTCTTACGATGTAGTTCCTCCCGGCGGAGAAAGTCTTAAAGACACTTATAACAGAGTGATCCCTTATTTTGAACGAGAGATACAGCCGTTATTGAAACAAGGCAAAAATGTATTAATTGTGGCCCACGGAAATAGCCTTCGTGCCTTAATTATGTATCTGGAGCATCTTTCTCCCGAAGAGATTTTAGAAAGAGAGATTGCTACGGGTTTTCCTCTGACTTATATTTTTGATGAAAAATTTCACGTCAGCCGGAAAGTTAGCTGATCCGGTTTAAATAGCTTACCTTTAAACCTTCAATTTTTCAATCTATCAAGTGTTTATAGCAACTAAAAATATTTCCATTCAAAATGAAACTTTCATTCTGACCAATCAGCGGGCTGCATTCTGGCAAAAAGAAAAGGCATTGATACTTTCTGATCTTCACATCGGGAAAACCGCTCATTTCCGAAAAAACGGCATTGCACTGGCCAATCATATTATGAAAAGTGATCTGGAAAGATTATCCGCTTTGATTGAATATTTTCAGCCGGAAAAGTTTGTAGTGGTTGGAGATTTACTTCATGCCGGAGACAATTCTGATGTGGATGAATTCTGTATATGGAAAAATCAATATCCTGATATTGAGTTTTATCTTATTGAAGGAAATCATGACCGGATTTCAAAAACACTGGAAAAAAAGTTATGTTTTAATCATAAAGCTGAATGGCTGGAAATAAATGATTTTACGTTCATTCATGATTTTGATGCATCCAGATCCGGATTTCAGATCACCGGACATATCCATCCGGGAATTGTACTGAATTCTGCGGTAAAGAATATCAGGCTTCCCTGTTTTGCTTTAAGCAGCAATCAGTTATTACTGCCTGCATTCAGTGAATTTACAGGACTGGACACTAAAAATCTGCCTAAGAAAAGTACATTTTTTGTGTTTACGGATGCAGATATTTATGAGATTTGATGATATTTCTACTTACAAAAGTTACCCATGTCAAGGTTTCAAACCTTGACATGGGTAAAAAACTATATATTTTTCTTGCTTAAACGGATACTGTAGATGGTTATTAAAACCGTAACCAACAGGAACAAAGCTCCTATCCATGGTGTACTTGCCAGTCCTAAAGAGGATGTCACAATCATTCCTCCTGCATAAGATCCGATGGCAATACCAATATTAAAAGCAGCAATATTAATCCCCGAAGCAACGTCTTCAGTTCCGGGCAGTTCTTTTTCTGCAATCTGGACTACCAACAGCTGAAGTCCGGGAACCGAAGCAAACGATAAAGCTCCTAACAGAAAAAGGGTTATGATGCTTAAAACAGGACTGCTTACCGTGAAATAAAACGCCAGCAATACCAATCCCTGTGCAGCAAACATCCATAAAAGGGCATTCAGAGGATTTTTATTGGCTACTTTTCCTCCAATCAGGTTTCCCAGGGCAATGGCAATTCCATAAATCAAAAGAATAAAAGTGACTGTAGATTCCTGAAATCCTGTAATTTTCTGTAAAATAGGTGACAGATACGTAAATACCACAAACGTACCTCCATATCCCATTGCGGTCATTAAAAAAGCAAATATCAAACGCTTGTTGCCCAGTACCTTAAACTGGCTTTTTAAAGAAGCTGTTTTTCCATTTTTAAGATTTTTAGGCACCAGTAACAAGCTGGCAACCAATCCGATAATTCCAAGGATTGAAACCCCGATGAAAGTTGCTCTCCAGCCGAAATGCTGTCCTATGAATGTTCCCAGCGGAACTCCCGTTACTATAGCGAGTGTAAGTCCGGCAAACATAATGGAAATTGCGGTAGCTCTTTTCTCTTCAGGAACCAGTGAAGCTGCAATGGTAGAACCTATAGAAAAATAAACCCCATGGGCCAATCCTGTAAGTATTCTGGCCAGCACTAATGTTATAAAGCTGGGCGCAATTGAAGCCAGCCCGTTTCCAATAACGAATAGCAGCATGATCGATACCAGCAGCATCTTACGCGGCATTTTCCCTGTAAGTGCTGTTAAGATCGGTGCTCCGATAGCTACTCCTATCGCATAAAGACTTACCAGAAGCCCTGCTGAAGGAATGGTAATTCCAAGGTCTGAAGCTACTGTGGGAAGAAGTCCTACAATAACAAATTCCGTTGTTCCTATTGCGAATGCACTTATTGTTAATGCCCATAAAGCAGCAGGAAGACCTCTTTTGGCTGTCTGTGCTTCAGTATTGATCTGTATTTCTTTTTGAAAATTCATTGTCTTATAATTTTGTAGATATTGACAAGGCAAATTTCCGATGAATATTTGTATTATAAAAATTATTTAAATTCTATCAAAGTATCAGAATAATGATAGTTTTATTTTCCCTGTAAAATTTGTTTCTTTGCAACAATAATCAGCAGTTTTAATGAAGAAATCAGAAGCAACCCGTCTTACTATTCTCCAGAAAGCGTTCGAATTGATCTATGTGAAAGGTTTTCAGACTACAAGCATTGATGAAATTATTGCAACGACTCAGGTGACGAAAGGTGCGTTCTATTATCATTTTAAAACCAAAGATGAAATGGGGCTGGCAATTATCACCGATCTGATGAAACCCAACTTCAGAAAAACTTTCATTAACACTCTTCACAACAATCCGGATCCTTTAAAAAGCATTTATGATATCATGCACCATCTTTTGATGGAAAATGATTTTTTAAAAGTGGAATACGGCTGCCCTACTTCCAATTTTGTGCAGCAAATGGCTCCATGGCATAACGCCTTTACTCAGGCTCTTCACGAACTGTCAAAAGAATGGGAAGTGGCGCTTGCTGAAAGTATTGAAAGAGGTAAAAATGCCGGATTAATCAAAAAAGAAGTAAGTGCAAAAGAAGTGAGTGTTTTTGTGATTTCAGGGTATTGGGGAGTAAGAAATCTGGGCAAACTTGACAACTCAAAAGAAGTATATCTCACTTATTTAAAGGGGCTTAAGTCTTATTTTAAAAGCCTTCAGTAATTTTTTTATTAAAAAACATACTACTTAGTATGTTTTTGTTTTACCTTTGCTCTGTTCAAAAAATAACCCATGTATCAAACCCTGACTTTTTTACATTCCCAAACCCGTTGGCTGGTTTTAATAAGTTTAGTCTACGCAATTTTCCGGGCTTTTAAAGGATATTTCTCAGACCGGAAGTTTACAGCATCCGACAATTCTGTGAGACACTGGACGGCTACAATTGCTCATATCCAGCTGATTATAGGCATAATCTTTTATCTCAAAAGCCCTGTGATCCAATACTTCTGGAAACATTTTAATGAAGCTAAAGATTCATTTGAACATCTGTTTTTCGGGTTAATCCATATCGTACTGATGATTACAGCGATTGTCATTATCACAATTGGCTCAGCGCTGGCTAAAAGAAAACTTTCGGATAAAGAAAAATTTAAAACGATGGGGATCTGGTTTTCTATAGCATTGGCTATTATTTTCATTGCCATCCCCTGGCCATTTTCTCCTTTTGCAAACAGACCTTATTTCAGATAATTATGATAGATTTATTTAAAACAAAGATTGGCAGGCTTAGGATTCTGGCTATTTTGGAAGGAATTTCCTTGCTGACACTTGTATTTATTGCAGTCCCTATAAAATACTGGATGGACAATCCTTTATGGGTAAGACTTATTGGTCCTGTTCACGGGACGTTATTCCTACTCTTCCTGTTCAATACACTGAGCGTGGGCGTAGAGCAGAACTGGAAATTTAAAGAAATAACATGGAAAGTTATTTTGGCCTGCTTTATTCCGTTTGGTACTTTTTATATTGACAAAAAAATTCTGAGTAAGCTATGAAAAGTCTTTTTATATTCTGTGGAATAGCTCTTATTTTGTATATAGTCTACAGAATTTACCGATTCCAGACTTTAGATAATGGCTTGACGGAACTCCTCAAAAAAGGAGCTGTAATTTTGGATGTAAGAACGGAAAAGGAATATGAAACAGGGCATATACAAGGTTCTGTGAATATTTCTTTAGGAACCATCAGAGAACGATATGTAGAATTGGACCCGAAAAAAACATACATCACAGTGTGTTCTCACGGACTCAGAAGTGTAAAAGCAGAGAATATCCTGAAAGAAAGAGGCTTTAAACATATCTACAATGGAGGTGCCTGGACCGATCTCCAGAAAACGATTCATCCATAAGCAATGAATCTCTTCCGCACATAATTGACAGAAGAGATTCAATTTTTTAAAGAGTTTTATCAGTAAGCCAAACTACTTTTTGTTCTGATGAATGTTCCTGCCCAATGATATCCCTGTATAATTCAGGTCTTCTGGCTTTAATATAGCGATATCCTCCTGCCTGAGTAAGTTTTTCAGGAGTAATAACTGCTGATTCAAAACTGTCTTCCCATGAGTGACATTCTGCAATCACATCTCCAAAAGGATCTATAATCATGGAACACCCGTTTTTAAGCTGATCATCATCCATACCAACTGGGTTTGAAAAAACAATATACGCTCCGTTGTCATACGCTCTGGACGGAAGCCACTTCATCAGCCAGTCCCGGCCCTTCATTCCATTAAATTCCAGACGTAAAGAGGTTGGATCTGCTACCCTGTTTTCCCAAAGCTGAGGATCTACAAAACCTGCTCCCGGCCTTGTGGAAGGCGTACACATCGTAACATGGGGCATAAAAATAATTTCTGCACCCAAAAGTCTTGTAGCTCTCACATTTTCAGTAATATTGTTATCATAACAAATAAGAATTCCACATTTCCAGCCCATAATATCAAAAACACAATACCCATTGCCTGGTGTGAGATGCGGATTGATAAAAGGATGCAGTTTTCGGTATTTCGCCTTCAGTCCATTTTTATCAACACAAACATAAGCCTTGAAGAGGTTATCATGTTCATCTTTCTCAAACAATCCGGCCAGTATGGTGATATTATATTGATTAGCAATCTCCTGTAGTCTTTTAAGACTCTCACCATCCGGAATAAGCTCTGCAATATCAAGAAGCTGTTCTCTGGAAAGCTTTCGGGCAAAAGTATAGCCTGTAATGGAGCATTCATGGAAGGCAATTACATGAGAACCTTTGGATGCTGCCTCACCAGCTAGTTTTTCTATAACGGATAGGTTATAAACTTTATCACCGCTTTTGTTTTCAAATTGTGCCGTCGAAATTTTGATATTCATACTTTTTTTAAGCAAAACTAGGCTGTGTCGCTTCTTAAAAATTGTACAAAACCGACATACCGGTTTACAGTTCAATAAAATTAACCGCCATTTTATTTTCTGTATGTAAATATTGTTTAGGAGTAAGCCCGATATTATTTTTAAATTCCCTGATAAGATGAGACTGATCTGAATATCCAGCTTGGTACGAAAGTGTGGTCATATTGTTATCATCAATCCCATTATTCAGAAGGCTTAAAAAGTAATGAAGACGGATGATATTTCCGTAGTTTTTTGGAGAAATTCCCATATGATATTTAAATTTCCGTTCTAAATGACGCTCAGAATATCCGGTGAAATGCTGCAAATCTTTGGAGGATACAAAACCTTTATTGTGAAGAAGATATTGTTGTGTAGCTGTTATTAAATGATAATCTGTACTCATTCGTTCAGATAGAAAACGGGTAAAAAAGATATTCAGATCATTGATTATGGCTAAAGGATTCTCTTTATTAAACAATTTCTCCTGAAACACTTCCAGCTTATTTTTCAAAACATCTTCCACGGAAATTATCTGATTGCGAATTTCTTTGGCAGAAGTTTTCAAAAGAATATTCAAAAAATAAGGTTGAAATACTATGGCCATAAGAGAAAATTTACCTTTTGAAAAGAAATCCCTGTAACCGTTTAATATACCATAGAAAAAGGAATATGGCATTCGGTCCTCAGAAATACCGGAATACAGATTCATGTCTCCGGATAGTATCAATCCGGAACTTCCATCCGTAAAGAGCCTTAAACTTTTTATATCCTCTTTGGAATTTTCCAAAAAGATATAATGTCTGATATAAGGAGCTAAGTGTTTGGGGGGCGAAATCTGCATCCATCAAATTTACGTAAAACTTATGGGCAGAAAAAGACAATATCGGAATTTAGGATATGTAAAATCAAATATATAATTCTCTCGCGTATTTTGTCAATTACCCAGAAATCTACAGAATCATCTGCAAAATCTGAGTGATCTGCGAGAGATAAAAATTGATAATATTCTTGAACTTTATGTGGAATTTACACTTATCCTGCTTCGTTGTGATTCCAAAAACGAAAAGAAATTTATGTAAGATACCACACTTTATCCTCTTTTGGTCAGGTATTTGAATCTCATACCACTTACCAATCACTAAAATATAAGAATATGTCAACAGAAAACCTTACCCACCTTGAAGCGATCAAAAAGATCAAAGAACTCTCGGAAAGTGCGAGAATATGTATGTTCTGTACAGAACTGGAAACCACTCCCATCAATTCAAGACCCATGACCCTGCAGGAAACAGACGACAGCGGAAATTTGTGGTTTATCAGCAGTGGAACCAGCAATAAGAATTTTGAAATCAAAGAAGACCGCAGAGTACAGTTGTTTTTTATGAACAACAGCGACTCCCAGTATCTTTCGGTGTATGGAGAAGCTTCTGTTTATAAGGACAAAGCAACCATAGAAGATAAATGGTCTCCAATGGCTAAAGCCTGGTTTGATGGTAAAGATGATCCCAATGTTACGATTATCCGTGTGGAACCTAAAGAAACCTATTACTGGGATACCAAAGCAGGAAAACTGGTAAGCCTGTTTAGTTTTGTTGCGGCCGCAATCACAGGAAATAAAACTGATAATTCGGATGGTGTAGAAGGAAATGCAACGATTTAAAAAGTTCTGAATAAAAATAATTCTCTCGCAGATGCTGCAAATTAAGCATATTTCTGTGTAATTATCTGCGTAATCTGTATAATCTGCGAGAGATAAAATCAGCAGCATTCAATTTTATCGGAGATAAAATCCTCGCGCCTTATAACACGACGCATATATTTGCTCTGCGCCCTTGCGTTTTTCAATACTAAAAACGGCTCAAAAGTTTGAGCCGTTTATACAATATTAATGATATTCTAATTTTTCACAGCCTCTATAGACGTTCCAAAATTAATGTGAAGCACATTCCCGTTGGGAGTTACTAAAGCTGGTACAGATTTTACACCCGCTTTTTCAGCCTCTTCAATTTTGCTTTTGTCATTACCCAAATGGACAATTTCTACATTTTCCAAACCTATAAGGTTAACGATATCATGCTCAGCACTGATGCATACAGGGCATCCTGCGTGGTAAAAAATGGATTTTTTCATACGTTTATACTGGATTGATAAGGGTTTTCATAATATTTTTTAATTCTTCGGTTTCTTTTTCGTGAAGCGGTTTCAGAGGGCTTCTCAGATTTCCGCCATTTTCACCCAGAATATTCAGCCCTGATTTCACTGCTCTCGGCAATCCTTTGTTTACAATAAATTTTAAAAGGTCAAACTGCTGATAGAAAATCATTTTTGCTTTTTCAAGATCACCTTCTTCCACCGCATTATAAAGGCTGATATTCAGTTCAGGAATAAGATTAGGAGCTGCCGTACACCAACCCCTTGCTCCCGCGGAAAATGCCGCCAGAGCCAAAGGATTGGATCCGTTGTAGAATGCAACGTCTTCTCCCAGTTCTCTTCTCAGGTAATGCATTCTCTGAACATCTCCTGTACTTTCTTTAATCATCGTTACGTTGGGAATTTCAAGCAGCCTTTTCAGCAAAGCCGGAGACATATCTACTCCACTTGTTGCCGGATTATTGTATGCCATAATCGGAATCGATATTTTGCGTGCTACCGCATCATAATGCGTTACAATTTCGTCATCGGTAAGTTTCCAGTAGCTCATAGGAATGATCATCACCGCATCGGCTCCTGCTTTTTCTGCGAACTGAGCATGATGAATGGTTTTCTCCGTGGTAAGGTTGGATACACCTACAAGCGTTGGAACTCTGCCTTTTACCTGCTGTAAAGTAGCTTCCGTAACTTCTTCTTTTTCTTCGTCAGATAAATAAGGCATTACCCCTGTGCTTCCCAATGGAGCAATGCCGTGGCTTCCAGAAGTGATCAGTCTTTCTACCAGGTGTTTAAAAAGAGGAATATCTACTTTTTCATTTTGGTCAAAAGGTGTTATGGGATAAGCAATTATCCCTTTGAATGGAACATTTGTCATGTTTACTGATTTAAAATTTGAAAATAATTTTAAACCATTAAGAAAGTATTAAGCTTAATTTGCTTTGAAAGGAAAAATCATATCCGGTATCAATAATTAACATACAAAATTCTTAATGGCTTAAAGCTCTGGTACTAAAGATCTCTGCCTTCTTCCTCTCTTAAGGCAACCCCTAAGTTCTGCAGCTGAGGCGCATTTTCGCAGGCAATATATTTGGCAGGTTCCGTATCGCTGAGATTCTGGTGTTTATGCCATGCCCATGAAGGAATATATACCGCATCTCCTGCTTCCCAATATACTCTTTCATCTTCTACTTCTGTCCATCCTTTCCCTTCAATGACAAATAAAACGGTTTCATAAGTGTGGCGGTGTCTGTTGGTTTGTTGTCCGGGGATAAGCCCGCCAATCGTCATGCTTACATTTTTACTCGGAAGATCCACAAAAAAAACCGGGTGTTTTCTTTCTGTTGAAAACTGATTGTGTTCTCCTGCATTTTCTACATTTTTATGAATCAAATGACTCGGTTTTACATACTTTGGTCTTGCAAAGGTTTCGTGGAAGTCTTTAGAACTGAATTGTTTCTTGTCCATGATTTTAAATTATTAGGGTTTTGTGCTTTATTGCATGACAAAATTATTCTATCTTTGGACTGTTTAAATGATTCAGTTTTTATATAAATAGATAGTCCAGATGTTGCGCCCTTGGAAATTAGAATTAGAAATTGATAAAAAGCTTGAAAAAGCAGTTTATCTACAGATTGCGGATACGATCATCTCTGATATACGTTCAGGAAGGTTAAAAACCGGAGATGCACTTCCGGGAAGCAGGAATCTTGCCCAGACCTTGAAAATTAACAGGAATACTGTTGTAGAAGCCTATCAGGTACTGATCAATGAAGAGTGGGTAATTTCCAGAGAAAGGAAAGGGATTTTCGTATCGGAAAGACTTCCAGCTTTGCATGAAAAGAATGCAGAGGCATTACATTACCCACATCATCAGCAGGTAATGTCTAGTGGAATTGTAATCAATTTCGATGATGGACATCCCGACAGTAAAATTGCTCCTGTGACAGAACTGGCCAGAGCCTACAGACAAATTTTCGGCATCAAAGCCAAGTGGCAGATGATGGGATATGGAAATGAACACGGTGACACAGAATTCAGAAAAATGATCTCCCAGATGCTCAACCATCAGCGTGGAATGCATATTGATGAAAATGAAATTTCCATTACAAGGGGCAGCCAGATGGGAATGTTCCTGACCGCTCAGACACTTTTAAATCCCGGAGACATTGTTATTGTGGAAGATCCGGGGTATCAGCCTGCATGGCAGGCATTTGAGTATGCAGGAGCAAAGCTTTTGTCGGTCCCTGTAGATCAGGAAGGAATCCATATGGAGACTGTTGAAAAGCTTTTAAAGCAACATCAGAATATTAAAGCCCTGTATATTACTCCTCACAGACAATACCCTACTACAGTTACTTTGAGTCTGGCAAGACGATTACAATTAATTGAGCTGTCCAACCAATACAATATAACCATTATTGAAGATGATTATGATAATGAGTTTCACTTCGGATACCGCCCAATTCTCCCGATTTCAAGCTTTCCCGAACTGCACAATTATGTGTACATCGGAACTTTAAGCAAGGTGGTAGCTCCGGCTCTAAGGATCGGTTATCTGGCCACTAAAAATCAGGAACTATTAAAAAGAATTGGTGATCTGAGAAAAATTATTGATGTACATGGAGATGTTATCATGGAACAGGCAGTTCTCCAGCTGATTAAAGAAGGAGCCATAAAAAAGCACATCAGAAAGGCCACTGTTCATTATAAAAACAAAAGAGATTTTGTCTTTGAACTGTTGACAAAATACATGAAAAATATTGCCGATTTTACTTTGCCTGAAGGAGGCCTTGCCTTTTGGATTGTTCCCAAAACAAGACTGGATTGGGATGCTGTAACAAAGCTTTTACTGGAAAAAAATATTAAGATTATTCATCCTAAACAATACAGTAAAAGCCAGGTAAACGGATTCCGGTTAAGTTACGGAGCACTTTCTGAAGAGCAGCTGGAGCAAAGTATCCCTGTTATCGCAGAGGTTATCTCCGGTTTTTAATTTCACGGATTTACACGGTTGTTGTGCAATCACAAAAGCAAAGATTTTTTTGACTTATGTGAACTTCTCAGCAGCTTATCTGTTACTTAAGTCAACCTAAGTGTTTTAAACTTTGTGGTAAAATAAATATTTCTCCCACAGATTTACAAAGATGCGTGACTTTGTTGTTTAGACTGGAAAACTATTCCACTTCAAAAACCGCCTGAATCTCTACGGAAGAGCCCACAGGAATGGAAGAAGCTCCCAAGGTAGCTCTGGCATGTTTTCCTTTTTCCCCGAAGATTTCAACAGCCAGATCAGAAGCCACATTCATCAGATCAGCATGTTTTGTATAATCATCTTTTGTATTGAAAATTCCCGTAAGCTGCACGCATTGTTTTACTCTGCTCAAATCTCCTCCCACAGCTTCATTTAACACTGAAATCACATTCAGCATGGTTACTTTTACAGCATCTTTTACCTGCTGCTCATTTACTTCAACACCTAATTTACCCGGATTGAAAATTTTACCGTCTTTTAAAGCAACCTGATTGATAAATACAAGATTTCCGGAACGGACGAACGGCTGATAATTTCCCGCCGGCTTTGGAACCTGTGGAAGAATAATGTTTTTCTGTTTTAATATTTCACTGAAATTCTGATGACTTTCCGTAACAGCCAGCGTTTTTTTAGAGTGCGTATCTTTTAATGCCAATGCTATTTTTGCAAAATTTCTTCCCTGAATTTCAGCCATATTCCGCTCTCCTTTCGTAGGTCTTTCCACATCTTTTAAAGAAGCCATGCTGGTAATTCCCAAAACAGTATTTCCTTGCGGAATGGCTTTGTTCAGTTCTTCTGTTCCACGTATTCCATTAGACACAAGAACCATTCCGTGGACGGCAAGGCTGTTCCAGAAAGCCTGAAGAGCAAGCTCCTTTCCTGCTCCGCTTCCTGCTGACATAAAAACAGTGGCCGGAATTCCTTCCAGAGCATGATTGGTCCAGAGCTGAACAGTTCCGGATAAAAATTCACTCATTCCTGTGCTGATATTTCCGAAATAAACCGGTGAACCAAAAGCGATTCCATCATAATGGGTCAGCTCATCTGGTGTTGCAACCGGAAGATTTTTCAGGTGTGGATTTTGTGATGCTTTGACAAGCTTTATATGGGAAACTGCGTTATTTTCACTTTCAATTCCTTTGGCGAGTTCTTTAGCCAGTTCGTAGGTTCCGCCATTGTCCGAATGAATAAGAACCAGTATGTTAGCTTTATTTTGTGCCATGATGTGGGTGGTATTTGATAATAAAATTAAGATAAAAAAAAGACATAGTTTTTTCATTCTGAATAAGATATAGGTTTTTTATTTGTTAAATCCTGTAACCATGACAGTGACAGTACAAAATTACTATTGTCGTTTTTATTAAATTTGCCAAAATATACATTCAAAACGACAAAATGAAATGCGGACTGATTGAAAAAACGGAAAGCCACTTTGTAGATTCTATCAACAAGGAAGCTTATGTATGGTGTGAAAAAAACTGGAAACATGATGATTATGAGCACAAGCACAGCCGGGCTCAGCTCACTTTTGTGGAAGAAGGCTACCAGTACTTCCATATCGACCAGAAAATTTATCTTGTCCCCCAGCATCATGTCATCTGGATTCCTTCGGAAAAAGCCCATAAAATTACTTCTGAGGCACAAACAGTAAATCTGATGGTATTCCTGTTCAGATCTGTTTTTGAAGATGAATTTTACCGGCATGTTCAGGTATTTGCTGTTCCTGCTGTTTTAAAGGAAATGCTTTTATATGCCTCAAAATGGAACCAGTTATTGGATGAAAATGAAGAACAGGATCTGTTTTTCAAAGCTATTTTAAAAAGTCTTCCCAATTTCTGCAAAGAAAGCAGCAGTCTGCAGATTCCTGTTCCTACGGATTCAAGACTGATTCCTGTATGCAATGAAATTAATTCCAATTTTAAATATAATCCGGACATGGATGCTCTTGCAGAAAAAGCACAAATGTCTGTGAGGAGTCTCCAGAGAATTTTTAAAAATGAAACGGGAATTACGATACAGAAATACCTTCAGCTGACAAGGATTTTAAAAAGTATTGAACTGATAGATACCAGACAGTACACGTTGAGTGAAGTAGCCTATAAAGTGGGCTATCAGAGTTTGTCAGCTTTTACATCGTCATATTTTGCCATTATGCAGACAAAGCCGAAAGTGAATAAAAATCAAGGCGTTTCATCATGAGGCATATCAACGGGTTTTGATTCCGGAGAGCCTTTCTCACGAAGCCATATAGAAAGAAGAACCAGGGAAGCAACCGCCAGGAATTCACTCTGCCAGTTTTGAAAAGACTCAAACCAGAACCGCGATTCTGAAATGTATTGAATGGTCGTTACTGCAGGTTTATCTTTCATCATTTGTTCATCATTAAAATCCTTAAGACTACCATAGAAATGCAAAATGAAACTCGCCAGAAAAAGGAGAGCAAAGGCAATTGATAATGAATGTTTATAGAGTTTCAGCCATATTCCGCCTTTTTTCACAGGCCACGGCGCTTTGGGGTGTGGTACAGGTTCTTTGTCAACATCTTCCTCTTCTGTCATAGATTTTGATTCACTGGAGCCTTTTTGCCTCAGAGAAATCGTTAATAAAACATACAGCATCATCTGGAGAAATTCGCTTTCCCAGTTTTCAAAAGTAGCCTGTATAAAGTGACCGCTATGGATGTATTCACCGATCTTTAAAACAGGCTGGCCGTTTTCAATGAGTTCTTTATTTTCTGTTTTCCAGCCCATAAAAAATTGTCCTGCAAGAAAAATAATCATCAGAGTAATCAGAACAATACTTAAGCTGTTGCGATACAGGAAACTGGTGCGTGACATAGTTCTGAGTTTAAAGGTTAGAATTCAATATTTAAAGTTTAAGGTTTAAAGTTTGGAGTTTATGAATCACGTTTTTGATAAGGGAATACCTTCTGGAGGTTCTTTGTGGTGGGTCCGGTAAGGATTTTTCCGTTGACATTAAACCGTGAACCGTGACATGGGCAATCCCAGCTCAGCTCCGCACTGTTCCACCGGACTTCACATCCTGCGTGTGGACAGGTACTTCTGAGCAGATGTAAAGTGCCGTCATTTTCTTTGTAAAGGGCATAAGATTCTGATTCATATCTGATCACTTTTGCTTCCCCTTCACCGACTTCTGAAAAAGACTCAATTTTCTCGGTTAAAATTTTATCTTTTACAAAATCAAAAGCTACCGTTGCCGTTTCTTTCACAAAATCCGAAAATCCTGCAACAGGTTTGATTCTGGAAGGATTAAACAGGTCGCCATATTTACTTTTTCCTGTGAGGATAAGGTCATGCAGGATCTGTGACGAAAGTGTTCCGAAAATCATTCCGTTTCCTCTGAAGCCTGTAGCCACAAAAATTCTTTCTTTGCTTCCGGGAAGTTTTCCTATATAGGGAAATCCGTCCACTGGCTCGTAATATTGGCTGGACCAGCTGTAATAGACTGTTTCTACCTCAAAATATTTTCTGACATAATTTTCAAGTCTTGAAAAACATTCTCCGGTATCATCAGCATGCCCTGTTTTGTGATCTTCTCCTCCTGCAATCAATAGATTTTCGCCTTCAATATTCTGAATACGGTAATAGTGATAGGGCTCACAAAGATCATAACCCAGCTCCCACGGATATTTGTCATTTTTCATGGTAAAAGCCATGGCATAGCTTCTGTAGGGAGCATTTGTAAAATGAAGAAGATTAACTCCAGGCGGAATATGGGTAGCATAGACTACATTTGCGGCCTTTATTTCCCCTTTTGAAGTTTTCAAAACAACAAAATCATTTTGTTCATCATGTTCTTCACAATGGCAGTTTTCTACGATAGAGCCGCCCAGTTTTATAAAAGCTTCGCAGAGCGCTTTACTATATTTTACAGGATGAAAATGCCCCTGCCCTGGAATAAGCACCGCTTCTCTGAATGGGATGGGAAAAGGAATTTCATTCACATAACTCATTTCATGACCTACCTTGGCTGCTCCTTCTACAATATCTTTTAACTGTTCTTCCTGTTTTTCATCCAGGGCAAAAAGGTATGCGGACTTTCTTGTGAAATCACAGCTGATCTGATATTTCTCAATATTACCTTCAATAATACCGATGGCATCAGTTCCGGATTGTGCATACAATTGGGCATTATCCAGTCCAAAATCACGGATGGCCTGATTAAAGGTTGTATCAAAAAAATCGTTTAAATGGGCCGTTGTACCGCCGGTAGTTCCAAATCCTATATTGGCTGCTTCGAGGATAACACATTTCTTTCCGGATTCCTGAAGTTTCAGCGCTGTTGAAACTCCTGTAATTCCACCTCCTACAATGGCAACATCAAATAATGAGCTGAGATCCGTTTCTGTAGAAAATTTTCTGATCTCTTCCTGCCAAATACTTTTTCTTGCACCGTCTCTGTACATCATCAGAATTTTTTATTGTTAATTTATCTGATACTCAGGGTATCACTTTCGGGTAGACCGGATTTATCGGTATTGGATGAACTGCTTTTCTGATCCCTTTTCTTGTTTTCGTCTTCATCAATATTACATCGGCAGGAAGTAAAAGCAAAAAGGCTGATAACGCCTAAAATAAGTGCTGTAGTTTTCATATTTAAATATTTTGATGTTTATACTTTTATATACTTTATCCGTTTACTATCAGTCCTCCATTGGGGTGCAGTACCTGGCCCGTAATCTGTGACGCGTCATCACCTGCCAGAAACAGGAAACTGAAAGCGATTTCTTCAGGAGTCGCATTTCTCTCCAAAGGAGGTTTATTGGGATTTTCTTTCTTTTCATCAAAAGTTTCTTCGGTAAGCGGTGTAGCCACAGGTCCCGGGGCAACGGCATTAATCCTGATTCCTTTGGGTTTTGCCTGCAGTGCAAGAGAACGGGTGAAGGAAACAATAGCGCCTTTTGTTGCAGAATAATCAAGAAGTTCAGGATGTCCCTGATACGCGGAAACGGAAGTGGTATTGATAACGCAGCTTCCCTCTTTTAAATAGGGAAATACTACTTTTGTTAACAAAATCATTCCGACAATATTGGAATCAAAGGTTTGCCTGATGTTTTTCTCTTCAAGCTGCTCAATACTTTCCGCAGGAAACTGAATTCCGGCATTATTAATGAGAATATCAATTTTTCCGAATACCGAGATCACTTCTTTTACCGTTTCTTCACAAAAATCATAATCATTGATATCTCCTTTGAAAATGATACATTTTCTATTCAGATTCTCAATTTCCGCTTTTGTTCTTCCTGCATCGTTGTCACTGGAATGATAAATAATGGCAATATCTGCACCTTCCAGAGCAAAAAGAAGGGCTACAGCCTTTCCTATTCCGCTGTCTGCACCGGTAATCAAAACTGTTTTATTGTCTAATTTTCCTATCATAAGTCTTTTTATTCTTCTGTTGAAGGTTTCTGCATTTCTGCCATTCTATGAGCCGCCATACTGTCACTGGCTATATTCGCCATTGCTACAGAAAGTTTATTTTTTAGACCGGATATTATTTTATCATCACCATTCATCAGAGCATGATAACCATCAGCAGCCACTTCTTCCGGAGATGCCAGGTTATCTGGGTCTTCAAGTATTTTGCTTCTGTTCATATCCGCTTTATTAAAGAAATCGGTATCGGTAGGTCCCGGTAAAAGAGCCGTCACTGTAATTCCGGAATCTTTCAGCTCTTCACGGATGGCCTCAGACCATGATAATACAAATGCTTTAGTACCGTGATATACCGAATGCCACGGGCCGGGAGCTTTGCTGGCTACAGATGCCAGATTTAAAATCTTTCCTGACCCCTCGGGCAGCCGGTCCTTTAAAAACAGTTTGGTCAATATGATGACTGAAATGATATTTAACTGAACAATGTCTACTTCCCTGTGGATATCCGTATCCTGAAATTTCCCGTACACTCCCTGCCCGGCATCATTCACCAGTATTTCAGGGCTTATTCCATTCATTTTTAATTCGGAATAAAGAGAATAAACTTCTTCCTGCAAGAATAAATTTTTGGAGATGCTGATCACATTCACTCCGTAATTTTTGAATTCATCGGCTTTTCTTTTCAGCTCTTCATGATCTCTGGCCACAATAACAAGGTCATAACCTTCTTTTGCAAACAGTTTTGCCAGTTCGTAGCCTATACCGCTGGTGGCACCTGTAATGAGTGCATATTGATTTTTGCGTTCCATAGATTTATTTTAAGATTAAAAGCCTGTTGAGTTCACTTTTAAAACATCCCAAAATAAATTCGGTGTAATATAGCTGGGCATTCAGGGCTTGAGTTTTAGGATGTAATTCCAGTTTTTTAGTCAGGATGATCTCACCTTTGTAAGAAAATGAGAAATAGGCAAAAATTTTATACCCGGAATTACGGATTGGTGTACAGTAACCGGTGGTGGCAATAGACCAGTCGGACTCGTAAAGCCTTGCTACATTTAAAGCCATCGTCTCTGCAATATTTTCTGAAACGCAATCACATTCTTCGGCCTCCTGCCTGTTAACTTTCAGTAATTTTACTTTTTCTGACAAAGAATAGGCTGTCATTCCTCCTTTGTAGAACATGGTAGCATTTGGCATCTGTGAAAAAGCCAGCTGCAAACACCCTGAAGTAACACTTTCTGCAATTGAAATGGTTTCATCCGTGGTCATCAGTGACTGACTTATATATTCGAGAAGATTTTTTTGAAAATCCATACTATTAAATTTTGAGTAATTGGTTTATCGTTTATTTTAATTAAAAGCCTGCGAGCTTCCAGGGGTCAAGAACGACCTTTACACATCCGTCTTCTTTTTTATCAAAAATTTCGTATCCTTTGCTTACTTCATCAAGAGATAAACGATGGGTAATAACATCATCAAGGGTGATTTTTCCGGTCACCACATAATCCATGAGCTTGTCTATAATAGGATGAACATTGCACTGTCCTGCTTTAAGTGTAATTCCCTTGTCAAAAATTTGTCCAAGTCTGAAATTGTCATAATTAACGGGATAAACTCCCAGAACAGAAACAATGCCACCTCTGCGTACCGCGCTCATGCATGCTTCCAGCACTTTGATAGAACCTTTTTCAAAGTTTAAAACAGCTTTGGCCCGGTCGATAAAGCTTCTTTCCGGTTCAAATCCTACGGCCTCAATACAAAGATCTGCACCCCGCCCGTCTGTCATATCCCTGATCTGTTCAATAGTGCTTTCAGCATCTTCCCACAAAATGGTTTCGCATCCTGTAAGCATTTTGATTCTGTCTAATCTGTATTGAAGGGTATCAATTACAATAACTTTCCTGGCGTTATGAAGAACAGCACTTTTTGTGGCCATTGTCCCTACGGGGCCTGCTCCAAAAACAGCAACAGTTTCTCCTCCTTTAAGCTCTCCCCACATCACTCCTGTGTAGCCTGTTGGGAAAATATCAGTAAGAAATAAAACCTGTTCATCACTAAGGCTTTCCGGAACTTTTCTGGGCCCAAAATTCGCATAGGGAACTCTTACATATTGGGCCTGGCCACCGTCATATCCTCCATACAGGTCGGTATATCCGAAAAGGGCACCGCCTTTTTCTTTGAAAATACCTCCTTCCGGACCGTAATAATCGGGATTACTATGTTCACATGCAGTGGGAAGATCATGCTGACAGAAGAAACAGCTTCCACAAGCAATGGGAAAAGGAACTACTACCCTGTCGCCTGCTTTCAGGTGACTGATGTTTTTCCCGGTCTCTTCTACTATACCCATAAATTCGTGTCCCATTACCATAGGCCTGGCCTGCGGAATTCCTCCTGAATACATATGGAGATCACTGCCACAAATCGCTGTGGAGGTTACTCTCAGTATAATATCATTTTCATCCAGAATTCTGGGATCTTCTACGGTATCA
This sequence comes from Chryseobacterium sp. CP-77, assembly GCF_036362765.1. Lineage (NCBI taxonomy): Bacteria > Pseudomonadati > Bacteroidota > Flavobacteriia > Flavobacteriales > Weeksellaceae > Chryseobacterium > Chryseobacterium sp. CP-77. The sequence continues at coordinate 840,347 of NZ_CP143637.1, read as the reverse complement.
CAGGTAATGTTACCTGGTGAATGAAAAACGGCTGCTTTCATAATGTAAATATTTAAAGTGATTGGTGTTGGTGTGAAGGGTGTTTTATGATTACGCGTTTCTCTCCTTTTCAAGATCCCAGACTCTGTGTTGGGCAATTGCCTGGATGAATTTATCTGCCGGATCTCCGTCTTCCCATGTAATGATTCCGGGATCCTCATGTTGTTTAGCGGCTACATTGGAATTGTGGTAAAGCACCTCCGTATCTTTTCCAAAGTAAATTGCTTTACAGTGTTTATAAGCTTCATTGATGAAATGCAGAACCAGATGTTTGTTTTCAGCAATCATCAGCTCTTTTACGGAATCTTCTCCCGGGCAGATCGCAAGGGCATCAAAACAGACACTTGCCGTACTGCTAAGAGAATGTTTGGGAGTCAGTTCTGAACCGTCATTCAGTTTCACGGGAGCAACACTTGTTGCAATCAGTTCAACTCTGGCACCTTCTGCTTCAAGCTTTGCTTTAAGATCATTAACAGCTCCACCATCAGCACCGTTAGCCAGAATAAAGCCAATTTTACGGCTCTTAATTGTATTTTTTACCGTATTCTTCATACTTAAAGCATCGGATATCTTTGTATGAGGTTCTCTTTCTTCGCTTTGAAGTTCTATCATATTACTGTCCGCCGGCAGACTTTGATTGGGCCATTCCAGTTTTTTAACTTCCACTCCTAATTTTTCTGCTACCTTCCAGGCAAGATCTGTATCAATATAGGCAAGCTGTCCTACCAGTCTTTCCCTGATCTCAGGATGGGTTACTTTTGATAATTCAAAGATCAATGCATTCTGAAGGTGTGTTTTCTCCGGTGCAGACTGGCTGTTATAGAATAATTTTGCCTGTGAATAATGATCCACAAAACTTTTACTTCTTTCTCTGATCTTCACTCCGGAAACCCTTTCCTGCTGGGAGGTAAAGCCGCCTTCAGACATCATCGCCTGGAAAGGACATCCGCCGCCTATAGAATTCGGTTCATAGCTGCTTTTTCCTTTAACGATCTGCTGCCTCATATGACCATCTCTTTGGTTGTTATGAACCGTGTTGATAGATCTGTTGATCGGTATTTCATGGAAATTGGGAGATCCCAGTCTTGAAAGCTGAGTATCGGTATATGAAAATAATCTTCCCTGCAGCAGCGGATCATTGGTGAAATCTATTCCTGGAATGATATGTCCCGGATGGAATGCAATCTGCTCGGTTTCTGCAAAGAAATTATCAGGATTTCTGTTAAGTGTTAACGTTCCGAAGAGCTGTACAGGAACTTCTTCTTCAGGAACTATTTTCGTAGGGTCTAGCAGATCGAAATCAAATTTGTGCTCATCCTCTTCAGGAATAAGTTGCACCCCGAAATCCCATTCAGGATAATCCCCGTTTTCTATGGCTTCCCAAAGATCCCGCTTATGGAAATCAGAATCTACTCCGGAAATCATCTGAGCTTCGTTCCAGGCTACGGAATGAACGCCTAATCTGGGTTTAAAATGGAATTTTACAAAATGTACTTTTCCTGCCTCGTTGATAAATTTAAAAGAGTGTACACCAAAGCCTTCCATCATTCTCAGGCTTCGCGGAATCGCTCTGTCGCTCATCAGCCACATGATCATGTGCATACTTTCGGGCATCAGTGAAATAAAATCCCAGAATGTATCATGGGCGGATGCAGCCTGTGGAATTTCATTATCCGGCTCCGGTTTTACAGCGTGTACAAGATCAGGAAACTTGATAGCATCCTGGATAAAGAATACCGGCATATTATTGGCAACCAGGTCATAATTTCCTTCTTCCGTATAAAATTTTACGGCAAAACCACGGACATCTCTCGCAAGATCGGTACTTCCTTTACTCCCTGCGACAGTTGAAAACCGTACAAAAACAGGTGTTTCTTTTCCCAGTTCTGTTAAAAACTTCGCTTTAGTGTATTCTGCAAGGCTTTTAGTAAGCTTAAAAACGCCGTGTGCACCGGAGCCTCTGGCGTGAACTACCCTTTCAGGAATTCTCTCATGATCAAAATGGGTGATTTTTTCACGCAGAATAAAGTCTTCCAGCAATGAGGGGCCACGTTCTCCGGCTTTTAAAGAATCCTGATTGTTATTGATCTTTAAACCCTGATTGGTGGTCAGTTTTTCATTTTCATTGGAAGTACTGTGTACATCCAGCTGTTCTGCTTTTTTGTTGTGTTCGTTGGTGTTCATATTCATAATCTTTTTGTAGTTGGTGTATTTTCTTTCAAAAGCAGTTCAATAATGGGGCGCTGCAATTAATCTGTCTTATTTCCCAGAATTTCAAGAAGCCTGTTGATATATTCTTCCTCCTTCAGAACTTTATAATAAGCTGTTTTGGCATATAAAGTGAAGGCAGGAGACTCATATCGTATTTCAGCATCCAGATCTGTGGTTTTCGTTGTGTTATTAGAATGAAACTCACGGATATTGAGGATATATTCTTCCATATAATTGTCTATCACTCCTTTCAGAACTTCACAGGTAGCATTATTTTTAATCTTTTCTAAAGACTTAATCAGAAAAGCCGTAACTCCGTAAGAATTCATAATAGACGGAAATAAAGACTCATTCTCTATTGCATTATTTTTGTCATTCAGGCCGGAATGTTGTAAAGTGTCGTTTTCAAATGTCATAGGTAAGAATGGTATTAGTTATTAGAAGCTTCCAGGTATTTTTCAAAATAATGAAGGTCATTTTTATCTTTTATGGATAAATGAAACATGATCTGTTCGGGTTCTTTTAATCCGATACTGCCGAAGCAGTCGAAGTGAGCAATTAGTGCCTGGATATTTTCTATATCAATATCTTTCAGAATAATAAATAAAAGGAAAATATTTTCTTTGATCTCTTTTGCATAGATGGCTGCTCCATCTTCAAAACACTTTCCTGTATGTGATATTTTTATAAAATCTTTGTGTTTCAGTGTTTTTATTATTTTCTGACAGTCCATATATTTTGATTTCATGATTAAAATAAGCCATATAGAACAAGCTACATGGCTTATTACATAGTTTAGTCTTCCTGTTCTGCATCAAAGTTGATGGATGTTTCTGCAATATCTGTAAGATAAGAATCGGTGTCTTCTTCTTCCTGAAGTGTTCTTTCAAGCAGATCAGCAGCCTTATCATGTCCCATAGTTATGGCAAGCTGGGCCAGTCCGCCATAAGTGGCAATTTCATAATGTTCTACTTTCTGTGCTGCAATAATAAGGGCTACATCTCTTGTTGCGGTGCCGTCTTCTGTAGCTTTGATAACTTCTTCGCCTTCTTCAATAATTCCTTTAATCGCCTTACATTCTTTCTTTTCAGGCTTTTCATCAATGAGTTTGAAAACTTTTTCCAAACGCTTAACATGTTTTTGGGTCTGAAGGTGATGGTCTTCAAAAGCATCTTTCAATTCTTCAGCAGTAGCTGCTTCCTGCATTTTTTCCAATGCATCCAGAATAGCATTTTCAGCAAAATAAATGTCCTTCAGGGCACTTACAAAGAACTTGTGAAGGGGTGAATTTTTCATTTCATCCTCGTTGACAGTTGCCTTGTCTGCCGTACCTTTTTTGGTGGCAGAAACTGCCGTATTGGTTTCTAATATCTTATTGGGCATGGTGTGAATGGTGTTTGTTATTAAAGGATTACCTCTTTATATATGGCTAAAGAGGCAATCCTGGAAAAAGAATTATGAATTACGTCTGCCTCCGAATCCGGAACGACCTGAAGATCTTCCGCCTCCGTGGGAAGCCTGGCCTCCCATTCTGGCTATTCTTGTACGCTCAGATTTACTCATTGCAGCAAATCCTCTTCTTGAACTTCCTGAATTTGAGTTGGAGTTCGAGCCTCCTCTTCCTGAGCTGTTACTGTTGTTTCCTGATCTGGATGAACCTCCTCTTCCTGAATTGGAACCTGAGCCTGAAGATCTGCCTCCTCCATGAGAAGCCTGGCCTCCCATTCTGGCTATTCTTGTACGCTCAGCTTTACTCATGGAAGCAAAACCTCTTCTTGAAGTACCATCTCCTGATGATGACCTGCCTCTGCCTCCTGATCTGGAGCCGGAACCAGAACTTGAACGTCCGCGGGAACCACCACCGGAGTTTCCTCCACGAGAACCGCCTCTACCGGAAGTAAATCTTCCCTGGCTGTCTCTCTGCTGGTTACCGTTTCCACCTCTGGAACCACCTCTTCCTCCTCTACGGCCTCTCTGATCATCATCGTCATCGTCCTCTTCGTCATCATAATCATCGTCTTCATCATCATAATCATCGTCGTATTCATCATAATCATCTTCATCGTAATCATCATCGTAATCGTCATTTTCATCATCAAAATAATTTTCATATTCTGAAAAATCATCGTCATAATCTTCATCTCTGGTTGCATCGTTGAAACCATGATCATATCCTAACTGGTATACTTCTTCAAGGTTTTCTGATGAATGTGACTGTCCTCTTGAACTGCGGTTTCTTGAATTTCTAGTGTTCATAACTGAATTTTTTTATTAATATTTAGTGATGTGTATTGCAGCCCGTGACTAGTATTAGACGGCAACAGTTGGATGTCGGTAATTTTAAAATGATAATAAAAGCAAATGCTTTTTACGTTCCTTTTTTACTAAGGTTTAGGAATTGGATTGAAAATTTATATTTCAAATGTACGTCAGAATAATTCACTTTTTTATGACCTGGATCATGTTAATGTGGATTAATACAAATTTTTTCAGTCTTTTATGATAATTTTGCCAGATTTTTTCATCTTTTCCGGAGTCCGGAATATGCATGTCCGTAAGATTGATAATCTGTTGTCCTGCCAATTCCAATGTGGAACCATTTTTAGACAGTACAACAGACTTTCATCAATATTCATGCAGTTTATCATTTTCATATCTTTATAAAGATTTAAATGAAAAAAATCACAAAATTTCTATGTCAAATGAATGTTAATATAAAATTTTACGATTTTCAATTCTTAGGATCTTATCCCTTTCCATATGTTTGATGGTCCTTATTGCGGTTTCTACACACAAACCTGTAAGACTTGCCATCTGTTGTCTCGTTAAGGGAATCAGAAATGAATAAGGACGTGCATCTTTCTGGAAACTTTTCAGATAATCCATCAGCCCTCTGAGTCGTATCGAAGGATTTTGCGATGAAAGATTCTGCATCATGATGAATTTATAGTAAAGACGTTCGGAGAGAAAACTGCTGACCTCCATGTATAATGCGGGGTTTTGGTTCAGCAGATTGAAAAAAATGGTTTTATGAAGTCTTAAAATCGTACATTCTGTAATCGCTTCGGCATTCATAGGATAAGGTTTCTCTATAAAAAGAATAGATTCTCCACAGCTCTCTCCGTCGGATAAAATATTCTGAATAAATTCTTTTCCTTCTTCATTATAATTATTGAGTTTTACTTCTCCGTTAATAATCTGATAATAATAATTGGGTATATCCCCCTCGCAGAATATCACTTCTGAAGGGCTATAGTGTCTCGTTTCTGCTCCCGCTGAAATCAAAATGTTTTCGTCGATAACCATAATAGTTGTTTTTTGGTGTTGTTTTCTTCTTCTCCTCTTCTTAATCTTAGTAAAAATATATTGGTAATCGATAGTTAATGAGTGCAAAAAGCGCACCTTAATGATTGTTTTGAAAGTTAAAAAAAGTTAAAAATATTGATAATTTTAATTAATTATTTTATTTATTAGTTAAGTATTATCACTAAAAATACAATTAAATTGATTTTTTGATACCACATATTTAGAACTTAAATTCATAAAATTGTAGAAATACAAAAACAATAAAACCCATTTTCACTTAATGAAAACGGGTTTTTCAAAGTAATAACAGAAAAAAATGCTATTTCTTTGGATTTTTATTTTTATAGGTTCCTGTCGTATCTGTAAGTTTTTTTGAGGAAACCGTATCACTTTGTATTGTATCGGAAGGGATTGGGTTTACAGAGGAAACAGAATCCGTCCTGATGGTATCAGCTATGACAGTATCTGTTGTAACATTGGTTTCTGTTTTGGATTCTTTTTTACAGCTCAGGACCATAAGTCCTATAAGTAGGCTTGACATAATAAACTTCATAATGCTCTATTTTGTGGTGATGAATCAAAGGTAGACTATTATGAAGTTGTCTTCTTATGACTTAAGTCATAATGCTTTATATTTAATTATTTCGCAAATTTTTTAGTTCCTGCAACACATAAGATGACGCCCACGGTCACCCCCAGCATTCCCAAACTCACCTGCTCATGAAGAAGCCAGGCAGCGAGTGCCAAGCCAAAGAAAGGCTGAAGCAGCTGCAGCTGTCCAACAGTAGCAATTCCGCCTTGTGCCAATCCTTTATACCAGAATATAAATCCAATAAACATGCTGAAAAGCGAAATATAAGCCATTCCAAACCACCCTTGAAAACTAACATTTTCAATATCATCAGGAAAATAAATAAAAAATAAAGGAATCATAACAGGCAGTGCCAATACCAAAGCCCAGGAAATTACCTGCCATCCGCCTAATGTTTTAGATAGCTTCGCGCCTTCAGCATACCCCATTCCGCATAAAATAACGGCAAGCAGCATCAGAATATCGCCAACGGGTGATGCTGATATTCCTTGCGAGACAGCATAGCCAATCACCAAAAGACTTCCTGTAATAGAGAAAAACCAAAATACAGGATGGGGCTTTTCGCCACCACGCATCACTCCAAATACAGCCGTTGCCAAAGGCAGCATTCCCAGAAAAACAATAGAATGGGCTGAAGTAAGATATTGAAGTGCCAATGCAGAAAGAAGCGGAAAACCTACCACACAGCCCAGGGAAACCAACAATAATGGAATTAAATCTTTTTTAACAGGCCGTTTTTCTTTACCCAGCCATAATACGATAAGCGCAAGAATTCCTGCAACAGCTGCACGAACAATTGTTACAAAAATGGGGCTCATTTCCATTACGGCTAACTTAGTGGCCGGCAATCCTCCACTAAATAATACAACTCCTATAAAGCCATTGATCCAGCCATTTATATTTTCATCTTTTGATAGTTGTTTTGTCAACATTGTATTCAAGCTTTTTAATTGATGTTCAAAATTAGAAAGGATAATTCGATAAACACAGTATCAGTTTTGTATATTTGCATGAGCACAGTTTAACAATATGAGTAAAGAATTTTTATATACAGAAATTGCAGACGGCATTGCAGGACAGATCAGAAATGGTATTCTAAAGGCCGGAGACAAGCTTCCTTCGGTGAGAATGCTATGCCAGGAGCATCAGGTAAGCATGAATACAGCCAAGCGTGTGTTTCTGGAACTGGAATCCCAGTCTTTGGTAGAATCCAAACCGCAGTCCGGTTATTTTGTAAGCCAGCTGCTCTCCGCAAAGCTCCCTTTGCCGGAAGTAAGCCGTCCGTCATTAATCGCCAATAATGATGAACCGGATGAGCTGATCAGTAAAGTATATGAAAATATGGGCAAAAAGGATCTTACCTTCTTCTCTATCGGAATTCCCTCCGGAGATCTTTTGCCTCAGGCTAAACTAAAAAAAGAAATTGTGAATGCCATCAGAGAATTAAAAGACGGTGGTACCGAATACGAGGAACTTCAGGGAAATCTGAAATTAAGAAGAATGATTGCAGTACGTTCCTTACAATGGGGAGGCAATCTTAGCGAAAATGATCTCATTACCACCAATGGCGGAATGAATGCCCTTTCTTTCTGCTTGATGGCCTTAGGAAAACCAGGAGATACCGTTGCGATCGAAAGTCCCTGCTATCCCGGAATTCTTCAGCTGGCCAACGGATTGGGATTAAAGGTACTGGAGCTTCCTACCCATCCTACTACCGGAATAGAAATTGAGGCTTTAAAAAAATTAATTCCCAAAATAGATCTGTGCTTGTTGATTCCCAATTTTAATTCACCGTTGGGAAGCTGTATGCCTGATGAAAATAAAAAAGAAATTGTAAAAATACTTTCTGAAAATAATATTCCGTTGATAGAAGATGATGTGTATGGAGACCTTTATTTTGGTTCCAGCCGTCCGAAATGCTGTAAATCTTTTGATAAAGACGGAAATGTCCTGTATTGTAGCTCTATTTCAAAAACTCTGGCTCCCGGTTACCGTGTAGGTTGGATTGCTCCCGGGAAATATAAAGACAAAATCATGAAGCTGAAGCTTCTGCACTCTACCTCTTCTATTTCCATTGTGAATGAAGCGGTGGCTAATTTCCTGAAATCCGGAAAATATGAAAAGCATCTTCAGCAGCTGCGCAGAACATTACAGATCAATTATCAGAATTATGTTCAGACCATTGCAGAATCTTTTCCGGAAGGTACGAAAACCAGCCGTCCACAGGGAGGCTTGTCTTTATGGATAGAATTTGATAAAAATATCCGTACAACAGAATTATATGATCTGGCCATCAAACAGAACATAAGTATCGCTCCCGGAAGAATGTTTACTTTTCAGCAGCAGTTTGAAAATTGTATGAGACTCTGCATAGGACTTCCATGGTCGGAAAATACACAGACCAAACTCAGACAGGTTGGACAGCTTGCCAAAAAGATTGATTTGAGGTAAGGAAGATAGAGGCTGGAAGATGGAAGGCATTATAGTCTTAAGAATAGCTTATCTCAATTCTTAGTAATAAGGGTGTTTAAAGTTCTTTTGTGTTGACCAGAACCTTCAAGCTTCCCTCTCCCATCTTCCAGCTTTTTTTATTTATTATCCGGGATGAAATTTTTTCTTGCCAGTTCTTTTCTAACGCGGCTCAGACTCTCAGGAGTAATTCCCAGATAAGATGCAATCATCCATTGCGGAACTCTCAACAGTAAATCCGGATACATTTTGATGAATTTCATATACCTTTCTTCTGCAGTCTCTCCCAGTAAAGAGTTGATCCTGTTCTGAAGACTTCTGATGTGTTTCTGAAGGAGAAAATCACTTCTTTCGATGCTGTTCGGAAATTGTTCTACCAGTTTGTTGAAGAAGTCAGGATGGAGAAACAAAACTTCAGAATCCTCCACGGCTTCTATATAATAAATAGACTTTTCATTGAAATAAAGACTGCTTCGGTCAGAAATCAGCCAGCTCTCCGGAGCAAACTGGATAATATGTTCTTTACCGTTTTTATCAATGGAATACATTTTTAAAAGTCCTTTTTCTACGAAGAATATATGACGGCATATTTCGCCATACTGCAGAAGGAACTGGTTTTTAGGAATTTTCTTTACTTCATAGTGCAGGCTGCATGTATTCACATTCTGAAGCGGAACATTTAAAACTTTGGCTAAATAATTATTTATATTCTTCATGATACAATCTGGCTTAAAGAAATATCCTGGTGTGAAGCACTGTTAACAGGTTTTCCGTTTTCTATGACAATCAGTTGCGGGCTTTCATGCCTGATCTCAAAATCTGCTGCTATTTTGTTGGAAACAGGTCTGTGAGCCAATAAATCCAGATAATATACATGTACCGGTTGCTCTGAATTCTCCACTTCTTTTTCAAAATTTTTCAGAACAGTTCTGCTGATAAAACAGCTTGTAGAATGTTTGAATATCGCTATTTTATTCTGAAAGGAGTCTTCTATAGCTTTTGTAAGATCTTCTTCAGATTCTATCTTTTTCCAGAATGTTTTTTGCTCAGGGTTTTCACTTTTCCCACCGAATATTTTATCAAAAAAACTCATACATTAAATTGTTTTAGATGGTGATCAAGATGTTTGAATTCTAAAAATGTCCAGTCTTTTTCAGTCATGTTTCCGAATAGTCTGTGGTGATCCGGCAAATTGCTCTTTTCACAGGCTTCCCGGAATTCTTTCAGCGTTTTCAGCAGATTGGCTTTTGATTCATCAAAATCACATTCAAAATTAACGATTAGTTTTTGAAAAGTAGGCATGTTTCTCGGAATTCCATTATTGAAAACGTACATTTCTATTTTAGTAAAAATCCCTATTGCCCCAAAAAAGACATTGATGCGGGGAAGTTCAACATTTTTTAAAGCAACCTGAAGAACCAGATCACAGTGCTTTAGCATTTGACACACGTTCATTTTACCCCATCTTCCGATAGAGTTTTCAGATAACAAGGAAATTCTATTTACAATTTCTTCGTAATATACAGGATTATCCAGGCATTTCCTTACCAACCTTTTTCTTTCTTCAGGTTTTCAATATGAGCAAAATGGTGATTACAATGCCACACGTACAAAGCAAGGCTCTCTCTTAAATTATAATTCTTATTATGCTCGGGATGATGGAAAGTCCTTTCAAACTGTTTATTGGTAAGGCTTTTAAGAAGAATAACCCATCTTTGATGTGTTCCTTTCAGCATTCTCATTGCCGGTTTTACGGGCATATGAAAACTGTCCTGCAGCTCTGCCCATTTGGCTTCATCATACGGTTTTATGGTAGGATTATCTTCTGTAAGGGCCAGTTTAAAACGGATAAAACTGTTTATATGGCTGTCTGAAAGGTGGTTTACAAGCTGTCTTACCGTCCAGCCTCCTTCTCTGTAAGGTGTATCCAGTTGATCGTCTGTAAAATGTTCGATGAGATTCTTTAGCCGGCCGGGAAAGTCTTTAATGACTTTTATATAAGTATCCAATGTAATATCACAGATGTTTTCTGGCACTTCAAACGGTCCTATGGGGAACTTTTTTTTCTCTAAATCACTCATTACTCAGGTTTTAATTTTTATGATTGCCGATTTGCACTATCATTATTTATCAGGATAATTTACGAATATCAGCTTGTGCGAATTTATCAAAAATTCAAGAATATAAAGTGAATAAAGCATTAATTATACTGATAATGGTCTTTGTGGTACCTGTTTTTCAATAAAAAGGGCTTCAATTGTATCAACTGAAGCCCTTTTTATTGATGATCAATGATTAATATCCGTGTAAATCAATACCTTCTGTTCTTTGCAGGGTTACTTTTCTACCCATTTTCTTTTGAATCACCCGGAAATGCTGCAATTCATCATCCGTCAGAATACTGATTGCGGTTCCCTTTTCGTTGGCACGTCCCGTTCTTCCGATACGGTGAATATAATCCAGCGGCGAACGCGGCAATTCATAATTGATAACACATGGCAGAGATTCAATATGAATTCCTCGTCCAATTAAGTCTGTAGCCACCAAAATCTGGGCTCCGTTTACCTTAAATTCTTCCAGGTTGTTTCTTCTCGCTCCCTGAGACTTCTGGCTGTGAATGGCCACTGCTTTTATTTTATTCTTTTTAAGTTTCTCTACCAGATTATCAGCAGACCTTGTAGATGAAACAAAAACAAGTGCTTTTTCAACTTTCTTTTCTTTAATTAAATATCGTAAAAAGGGTCCTTTATTTTCCGGAGCAACATGGTAAGCCAGCTGTTCGATATTGTCAATTTCAACCTCTTCTTTTTTAATTTCGATAATCACAGGATTGATGGAAAGACGTTCTTTCATTTCTGAAACTTTATCATTCAGGGTTGCTGAAAATAAAGTAGTCTGTTTCGCCACGGGCATCATGGCAAAAAGTTTATTCATTTCTTCGCCAAAGCCGAGCTGAAACATTTTATCAGCTTCGTCAATCACCAAATGCTTAATTCCTGAAATACTCAATGCATTATGATCAATCAAGTCTAACAGACGTCCCGGTGTGGCAATCAAAACTTCCACACCAAACATTCCCTTCATCTGTGGATTGATAGAAACACCTCCGTACACAGCCATTGTACGGACTTCTCTCTTTAGATTATCAGTGAATGCTCTGAAAACTTCATCGATCTGAATAGCCAGTTCACGGGTAGGAACCAATATCAGAACCTGAACATTACGATCTTTTTTTACTTCCGCATTCTGTAATTTTTCTAAAATCGGCATCACAAAACACGCCGTTTTCCCGGAACCCGTCTGCGCAATTCCCATCAGATCTTTTCCCTGCAAAATGACAGGAACAGCCTGCTCCTGGATTGGAAACGGTTTTAAATACCCTAATTTTTTGACAGAACGAATAATATTGTGTGATAATCCTAACGATTCAAATGACATAAAATACTTATTTCCCGCAAAGATACGCTATTGATATTTGGTTCAGCCCTCAAAACAGCATACGTTGCAGACAAAACTCAATTATTTTATGTGTTAAGTTCTTCGTTGATAAGCATTGAAAAATTTATATTGCCGATTTGTCCGATAATTAGGGTTTGGACAAATTTTTGAAGATTAGTTTTGTAAATTTATCAAAAATTCGAGAAATCAATATATGAAAAAAGCGTTAATAATAGTCGATGTACAGAATGACTTTTGTGAAGGCGGAGCACTTGCTGTCCCTGGAGCCAGTGAAATTATTCCATACATCAATCTCTTGATGGAGGAAAATGAATATGATCAGGTGGTTCTTACACAAGACTGGCATCCTGCAGGTCATAAAAGCTTTGCAAGCAGCAATGGAAGAAAGGTAGGAGAAAGCATTATTCTCAATGGAGTTCCGCAATTTATGTGGCCGGATCATTGTATTCAGGGGACTTTCGGAGCAGAATTCCATAAAGATCTGAACAGAGATAAAGTAACCCATATTGTACAAAAAGGTAAAAATATTGAAATTGACAGCTACAGCGGTTTCCAGGATAACAATCACTTTATGAAAACCGGTCTGGATGATTTCTTAAAATATCACGACATCCAATTGGTAGAAATTGTAGGCCTGGCGTTAGATTATTGTGTTAAGTTTACTGCACAGGATGCGGTAGCTAATGGATATGTAACTTGTCTACATTTCAATGGAACACGTGCCGTGAATGTAAAACCAGACAATGCCAGAGATGCCATCTATGAAATGATTGAGAAAGGAGTAACTGTTCTGGGATAATAAATAGAACTTACAACGATAAAAAACAAAAAAAGCGCAGAAAATAATTCTGCGCTTTTTCTATAATCAGCACTCTGGCTTTCAACAGCTTCAGATACAATGATTGCACGAATTCGGGATATTTCTTTATATTTGAAAAAACATTTATGATGAAAAAAATAATTCTATCTGCTGTAGTCTTTTTTGGTGTTCTTACCAAGGCTCAGGATATAACAGATTCGCAATTCAAATATCTGGAATATGATATTGAAAAGATCCAAAATTTGTATAGAAGCAATAAAGTGACGGTCAAAGAAGTTGTTGAAGCTTATTTTAAACGCATCAACGATATTGATAAAAATGGAATACAATTAAATTCTGTGATCTCCACCAATCCGGATGCTATTAAGATTGCTGACTCTTTGGATCATTTGAATTCAAAATTTAAAAATAAACCTTTATTTGGAATTCCTGTATTATTGAAGGATAATATCGATACTCATGATAAAATGCCCAATACGGCAGGTTCCCTGGCTTTAAAAAACTCTTTTCCACTACAGGATAGTTATCTCGTTAAAAAACTTAGAGATGCAGGTGCTGTAATCATTGGAAAAACCAATCTTAGTGAATGGGCAAATTTCAGAGGCCAGAAATCCACAAGTGGCTGGAGTGGGCTGGGTGGACTTACCAAAAACCCTTATATCCTTAATAGAAATACCTGCGGATCCAGTGCTGGTTCAGGGGTTGCTATTTCCTCCAATCTCGGCATAATAGCAATCGGTACAGAAACTAATGGATCTATCGTTTGCCCTTCCAGCTTCAATGGAATTGTTGGTTTAAAACCTACTGTCGGCTTAATTTCCAGACAAGGAATTATTCCCATTTCCAGTTCACAGGATACCCCGGGACCAATGGCAAGAACGGTGAAAGATATTGCCATAAGCCTTGGAACTATGGTAGGTGAAGATGAAAATGATAAGAAGACCATCGGTAATACACCATTTCTACATAAAGATTATACCCAATTCCTTACTCTAACAGGATTGAAAGGAAAAAGGCTCGGATATGTAAAAGGAATTACCAAAGGAGCAAATAAAAAAGTGGACGATTTATTTTTACAAACATTAAAAATACTTGAAGCTCAGGGAGCCATAATTGTTGAAATAGAAAAAGATTGGATTTCCCCCGAAATTTCAAAAAGCTCCTTTGAATTGATGGTCAGTGAATTTAAGGATGATTTAAATGATTATTTAAAATCTTTAGGGAAAAATGCAGTAATAAAAAATATGGATGAGTTAATTGCTTTTAACAAAAACAACAAAGAAGAACTTCAATACTTCGGACAGGAATATTTAGAGATTTCAGCAAAAAGTAATGGAAAGAAAGATAAGAATTATAAAAAGGCGGTTACAATTGCCCAAAAAGGCAGCCAGCAAGGAATAGACTCTACAATAAAAAAATATAATTTAGATGCGATAATAGCACCTACTACTGCGGAAGCATGGAAAACGGATTTGAAAAATGGTGATAATTTTGAAAATTTCTATTCAAGTTCCAGTGCTGCAGCAATTGCCGGATACCCAAGCATTACCTTACCAATGGGCTATATAAATAATTTACCGATTGGTATTTCTTTTTTTGCCGGAAAATGGGAAGAAGGTAAACTGATCAATATGGCCTATACATTTGAACAGAACAACCCACAAAGAAAAGCTCCTCAGTTTTTAAAAGAATAGTAAGTATATCATCAGTTACAATATATCAAATACAACTTTTAACTCTTGATCTTTTATAATTGATTAATTGTCAGCTTATTTCAGGGCGGAATATACAAACAAAAAAAGCGCAGAAAATAATTCTGCGCTTTTTTATTCTTTACATTTAATATGCTGTTTAAAGCATTTTAAGGTTGTTTACTTCCAGTTCTGTAAGGATTCTCCAGTGTCCTCTTTTAATATTCTTCTTCGTTAATCCGGCAAACATTACTCTGTCTAAAGCTTCCACTTCGTATCCTAATCTTTGGAAAATTCTTCTGATAACACGGTTCCATCCAATGTGGATTTCAATTCCGACTTCATTTTTAGGTTTCCCCTCAATATATGAAATCTGATCAACAACAGCTACTCCTTCATCTAGACGGATACCTTCTGCAATAAGACGTAAATCTTCACCGGTAAGTTTTTTATCCAATGTTACATGATAAATCTTTTTGGCATCAAAAGACGGATGCGTTAATTTTTTCGTCATGTGTCCGTCATTGGTTAACAAGATAACTCCTGTTGTGGAACGATCCAGTCTTCCAACCGGGAAAAGTCTGTATGGAGAAGCATTCGCAACAAGATCCATTACAGTTTTTCTGGCTTTATCATCTTTGGTAGTAGAAATATACCCTTTTGGCTTGTTCAAAAGTACATATACAGGCTTTTCAGGAGTAATGCTTTGTCCGTCAAAAACAACTCTGTCTGTTTTCTGTACCTGGTATCCCATTTCAGTTACCACCTTTCCGTTGACTTCTACCAATCCCTGAGTAATCAGCTCATCAGCTTCTCTTCTGCTGCAGATTCCGGAATTAGCGATATACTTATTAAGACGGATGCTGTCTTTGTTAACATCTTTTTCAATTTTATTCAATCTCCTTTTCTGAACAAAAGATCTCGTTTTGTCATCATTTCTGTCATCACCGCTGGAAGGTCTTCTTCCGTATTTCAGACTGCCTCTTTCATACTTATCTCTTGTATCTAAATTTTTTCCGCCTCTCTTAGGTTTTCCGAAAGATTTTTTCTCATAGCTCTCACTTTTGTTGGTGATATAAGGTTTTCTTTCAGATTTTGAACCAAAATCGTCATTGGAAGTTTCGAAACTGTCCGTATTTCTTTTAAAAGGTTTCTTTTCAAATCTTGAGTTGGATCCTTTATGTTCCGGCCCTTTTTTTCCTCCGTCTTTAGAGAAAGGCTTTTTAAAAGGTTTTGATCCTGAAGAATTTCCAGATCTGGAAGCACGAGAATCATCAGAACTTTTCTTGGTTGAAATTCTTGGTCTCTTTGGTCTGTCTGAATTATTATTATCTCTGCTCATTCTAAAAATTTCTGCAAAGATAGTAATTTAGTTACGAGTTAAAAATTAAGAATCATAACTTTGCACTATAGTTTACATTTTTAACTTTACATACAATCAAAGATGATAACAATATTAAACGATAATTTTTCACAGCTCAACGAGTTTCTTCACCAGAAATCTTTCAGTAAAATTTTTATTCTTGTAGATGAAAATACTCATGAATACTGTCTTCCGGTTCTTCTGGGAAATATGGAAACCGATCTTGGCTTTGAAATTTTAGAGATCGAAGCCGGAGAAGAAATGAAAAATATCCAGACAGCCAACCAGTTGTGGGAAATTCTTACGGAAATGCAGGCAGACAGAAAAGCTCTGGTTATCAACCTTGGTGGTGGTGTAATTACCGATATGGGAGGATTTGTTGCTTCTACTTATAAAAGAGGTATCCAATTCATTAATATCCCTACTACCCTTTTATCGATGTGTGATGCTTCCATAGGAGGAAAAACCGGGATTGATCTGATGCACTATAAAAATATGGTGGGAACTTTTGCTTTTCCTGAACAAATCTTTATTTATCCAAAATTCTTAGAGACACTGCCTTTTAAGGAATTGAGAAGCGGATTTGCAGAAATGCTGAAACATGGATTAATTGCTGATAAAAATCATTGGGATCAGCTGATTCAGATCCGTAAACTGGAAGTGGAGACTGTCGTTCCTCATATCCAGGCTTCTATGAATATTAAACAGAATGTGGTAGATCAGGATTTCCACGAACAGAATATCAGAAAAACGCTTAATTTCGGGCACACCATCGGACATGCTGTGGAAAGTTTATGTTTACAGCAGGAAAATCCTATCCTTCACGGGGAAGCCGTTGCGATGGGAATGATTGCCGAAGCTCATCTGGCATATCTTGAAAATCTTATCTCTGAAGAAGATTCAAAAATTATCATTGAAAACGTCCAGAGATACTATCCTTACCTCGACATCAGCGATTTTAAAGATGAAGATATTACTGCATTATTACTGAATGATAAAAAGAATACAGACAGTAAAATCAACTTTTCTCTGCTTTCAGGGATAGGTTCCTGCAATTATGATCATCAGTGCAGCCAGGAAAATATCCTTGCATCCCTATCTTTTTATAGAAAACTGAATGATGCCTAGTGATTTTTATCAAATAATTCATTTCAGGTATATAACTTTTGACAAAATTGTCAATTTAGACCATATCTAAACAAATGTTTATTTAAAGATATAAATTATTAATAATCAAATACATAAAATTAAAGCCACTTCAACGCTAAGTGGTTTTTTTATTGATTTTAATCATAAAAAATATTTTTGGCAAGCAATTTGAAAGATACTCTGCGTTCAACTGAAAATGCTGAACAGTAGTAAAATTTAAAATTAAGAAAGAGTAAAATTAAAAAATTAAAGTTATGAAAAAGTTAATTTTAGGATTAGCGTTAACTGCAGGAACATTCGCATTCGCTCAACAGACAGGAAACACATCTTCTAATCCGGTAACATTTGGGGTAAAAGGAGGAATGAACGTTTCTTCACTTTCTAACGGTGCAGATTTAAGTGATTCTAAATCAAAAATTGGTTTTAATGCAGGAGTTTTCGCCAATATCCCATTAGCAAGTTCTTTTAGTGTGCAGCCGGAAGTTCTTTATAATGACTTAGGTTCAAAAGTAACAAGAGAATATTCAGTACTTGGTAATAATTATAAGAGCGAATATTCAAGAAATTTAGGATACGTTGCTGTACCGGTAATGTTCCAGTATAATGCAACACCTGAGTTCTTCCTTGAAGCAGGTCCTGAATTTG
Source organism: Chryseobacterium sp. CP-77 (assembly GCF_036362765.1). NCBI lineage: Bacteria > Pseudomonadati > Bacteroidota > Flavobacteriia > Flavobacteriales > Weeksellaceae > Chryseobacterium > Chryseobacterium sp. CP-77. Next base: position 822,603 of record NZ_CP143637.1, on the reverse strand, counting down.
GATTTCTTGTAAGCGCTAAAGATAAGTTAAAAAGTTCAACAAACAACAGTAACAATACACAAGTTGCCACTCTTGACAAAGATGACTTCCAGACTTTTAACTTTGGTATCGGTATTGGTGCAGGGTATTACTTCATTCCTAATTTAGGAATTACAGCAAGATATACTGCAGGTCTTACTGACATTTACAAGAATAATTCTGGTGATGCTGTAAAAAACAATGTATTCCAGGTAGGTTTAGCTTATAGATTCAAATAAGCTTACATTCACTAACAAATTTTATATTCAATAGAAAAGATCAGATTAATTTTTTAATCTGGTCTTTTTTTATGTTAAAATAATAGGGAGTTAATAATTCACCATAAATACATCCCACATAGTTGATTTTTTCATTCGTTAAAAACACATAAAGTCTTTATTCATGAAGGTTGACGGTATGTTGTTTGTTGCTTTCCGAACGTTAAACAACATAAAAATTAAACTAATCTATGAAAAAGATTTTTCTAGGCCTGGCCATTACCGCAGGTACTTTCACTTTTGCTCAGAGCACTTCTGCATCTACTGAAGCTACTACTCCATCCACATCTTCTAAAATCAAATTCGGTTTGAAAGCAGGTCTGAACATTTCTACCCTTTCCAATATGGATATGAAGTCAAAAGCAGGATTCTATGGTGGTGTATTTTTCAATATTCCTGTAGCTAAGGATTTTTCAGTGCAGCCGGAAGTTTTATATAGCGCTACGGGAGCAAAAGGAAAAGGAGATGATAATACCCAGCTTAATTTAGAATATCTTTCTGTTCCTGTCATGTTCCAATATAAGGCACTTCCTAATCTGTATGTAGAGGCAGGCCCGCAATTTAACTTTTTAATTGATGCCAGATTAAAGAAAAGTGCTTCTACAAGTCTTCTTAAAAATGGAACTCAATCTTTCGATTTTGGAATCGGATTGGGAGCAGGTTATTATTTTACCAAAAATATTGGGGTGAATGTGAGATATACCGCAGGCTTATCTGATATTGTAAAAACAAAATATCATTACGGCTATGACAGAGAGGGATCTGTAAAAAATGGCGTATTCCAGATAGGATTAAACTACAAATTCTAAAGTTTACTAAGTTCTTATAATGACAACGAGGCCGGATTAATTTTAATCCGGCTTTTTTACTGCAGATAAAAAAATATTCTTAAAAAATGTATACTAAGTAGAAAATTAAGAATATAAATTGATTTTGGCACGTAGTTTGTTTCTTAAAGAAATGTTAAATAAAACTTAATAACTATTAAAAAATAAACTTATGAAAAAGATTTTTTTAGGCCTTGCGCTTGTTGCAGGTACTTTTGCTTTCTCTCAGAAGACTTCAACTTCTACTGCTTCTTCTTCTCCAGTTAGATTTGGTGTGAAAGCAGGTCTTAATATTTCAACTCTTACCGAGAATGATTTCAATTCAAAAGCGGGATTCTACGGAGGGTTATTTGCTAATATTCCCGTGGCTCAGGACTTTTCTTTCCAGCCGGAAGTGTTATACAGCGGAATGGGAGCAAAGATTAAAGGAGCTAATGATCTTAAAGTAAATCTGGATTATATTTCTGTACCCTTAATGCTTCAGTATAATGCCTTGCCTAACCTATATCTGGAAGCAGGACCTCAGTTCAGCTTTTTGATTAACTCAAAACTGAAAGCTGATTCCAATTCAGCAGATGCTAAAGATCTGTTCAAAGGTTTTGACTTCGGAATTGGTCTTGGAGCAGGATATTATTTCACAGACAATATCGGAATTACGGCAAGATATGTAGCTGGTTTAACGGATGTTGCCAAAAACAGACCGGATCTATCTGAAGACAAAGCTAAAAACGGAGTATTCCAGGTAGGTTTAGCTTATAAATTCTAACAACAAACTTTCTATTCAATACACAGCCGGATTCAATAATCCGGCTTTTTTATTTATCCTGATATTTTTGGCAAGAAATTTGCCTGTAGAATAACTGATTGTACTCTATCCGGAATTTTTCCAACTTACGGTTCATGTTTCACAATGAGTATGCTTTGATTCATTTGATATTCAATTGAATGTCAGAATTACAATCTAACTATTACCATTAAACTTTAACGGGAACTGTTTCAGCCAGGCTGACAATATGAGTACACAACAGAATACGGAAAATATTTTCTGTTCAATAAGATACATTTTGATTTCAATAGAAAAAGTCAGGTTTATTAGTTTACGCCTGACTTTTTCGCTTATTATGACTTTTATCACTTTACCATTTTATGGCAGATATTTTGATGCAAAGAAGAAATTAAACTTTAAATCATGAAAAAACTCTTTGCAGTAATTGCAATTGCAGGTTTCCTTTCCGCGAAAGCACAGGAAAAACATCAGTCAAAATCTTCTCCTGTTACTTTTGGTGTTAAAGCAGGTTTTAACGGTTCTACACTTACCAGAGGAGATGGTTATGAATATGATAACAATGAAAAGATCAAGGCAGGTTTTCACGCAGGAGTATTTGCCAATATTCCTGTTGCTGAGAAATTCAGCATCCAGCCGGAACTTCTTTTCAGTCAGCTGGGATCAAAATCAGACTATAACTACAGAACGAGCTCAGGAAACTACAGAAAGACACAACACTATGATTACAGGACAACACTAAATTACCTTTCTCTTCCTGTAATGGTTCAATACAATATTCTTCCTCAGCTTTATGTAGAAGCGGGACCTGAATTCGGATATCTGCTGGGAGGAAAAACAAAAGGAGATTTAACCACTATTGAGACTACCGGAAATTCAGTTACAGTACAGCGTACGGAACATATTTCACAGAACATTTCAAAAAGTCTTTTTAATCTTTTCAATGTAGGATTAGGTATTGGTGCCGGATATTATTTCACTGAAAACTTTGGCGTAACCGCAAGATTTACGGCTGGGCTTACTGAAGTTTACAAATACAACGACGGTGATAAAGTAAGAAATAATGCACTTCAGGTAGGAGTTGCGTACCGTTTTAAATAGAGATATTTATTATTTTCAAAACTGGTGCCGGGCTTTAAAAAGTCCGGTATTTTTATTTTTATTCTTAAAAAGTACCCGGAAGTCCTGTTAATTCGTGGAAAAGCCAATTCCAGTTCAATTTTTTTCATTATTTCAATTATCAATAATAAAGTGTAATGAGCCTTCAACTATTTTCACAAAACATTCATTATACAAAATATTTATTCATCAAAAAGGGATAAATGGTTTAAAATAATCTTTCCAAAAACCATCTCAAAAGCCCTTTAAACAGGCGTTTTTCGACTTTGGCAAGCAATTTGCAAAATACTTGGAGTCTGATTGAGAGATATCCGACACACAAATAGTAAAATTAAAAAATAAAATTATGAAGAAGTTATTTTTAGGATTAGCATTAACTGCTGGTACACTAGCTTTCGCTCAGGAGACAGAAACAAAGACGGAAACGAAAACAGTCAATGCATCACCACTAAAAAAAGATGTACAACCTATTAGATTCGGAATCAAGGCCGGAGGAAACTCAGCTTATTTCAGTGAGCAAAAGTTTGGAATCAACACACAACAATTAGGTTTCCACGCAGGAGCATTCGTTAATATTCCACTTTCAAAACATTTCAGCTTACAGCCAGAGGTATTATACAACCAAATGGGAGCGAAAGATGTAATTTCATCTACAGAAACTGATAATGGAGTTACGAATGTAAAAACTAAAGAAGAAGGTAGAGTAAAAATGAACTATATTTCAGTTCCATTAATGCTTCAGATGAGACCTACAGAGAAATTTTACGTTGAAGCCGGACCTGAATTCAGTTATTTCATCAACGGAAAAACTAAAGGAGAAACAAGTGTAGCAAGTACTACAGGAGGTGTTACTACAACCACTACAAGTTCTAATACTGAAGATATCGACAAAGATCAGATCAATAAATTCAATTTCGGATTGGGTCTTGGTTTAGGATATGATATTACATCCAACATCGGTATCAGCGCAAGATATGTAAATAGCTTGACAAAAATTGATAAAAGCAGACCTGCTGCTGAAAACAACAACAGAGTATTTCAGTTAGGTCTTAACTACAAATTCTAATTAGGAACCAATTTTTTAACCGAAGTGCATTAACCTTGCACGCATAAAATAGCCGGAAGATTTTCTTCCGGCTATTTATATCAAAAAATTCTAGTCAAATATTCTCGGATCATCACTGATCACCCCATCTATTCCCATTTCTTTTAATTCCTTTAATCTTTCTTTAGTATTCACAGTCCATGGGATTACTTTCATGCCTAATGAGTGGCATTCCTGTACTAATTGAGGCGTTACAAGATTGTGTTCCGGACTGTAAATCGTAGGAGTGAAACTCAGGAACTTCATATCTCCGGCAACTCCATTCATATGATCAGGATACATTCTGAATTTTTCTGCCGGAATATTTTTAAAATAAGCCTGCTGCTGGGCCAGCTTTTTATCATCTACCCTTTCTACAAGTAAAGCAGTCATGATTCCAGGATATTCTTTATGAAGAATTTCCAGTGTTCTTGGATCAAAAGACTGAATGATCACTCTGTCCTGAATCTTTTTTTCAATAATGATCTTCATCATCAGATCCACAAACTCTTTGGGTTCGGGATGGAAGATATTGTCTGAGAAAGGACGTGTTTTGGTTTCTATATTATAATAAGGTAACGGCCTTTTCAATTCGCGTGCGTAGGCCTCACAAGCATCAATAACGTCTGAAAAAAGAGGTTTCTGAGCCTTCATTTTCTTTTGATCAGGATAGTTTTCCAGTTTTTTTAATCCTACATCAAAGGTTTTGATCTTTGCATAAGGCATTTCATAAATTTTATAATAAAACCCCGAATCCTTGGGAATATAGGTTCCATCTGGTTTTGTTACCAATTCAGGAGAAAGAAAAGCATCATGGGAAAGAATTACTTTTTTATCTTTTGTAATGGCCAGATCCATTTCCAGAGTTGTCACATTCATTTTAAGGGCATTCTTCATTGCCGGGATCGTATTTTCCGGGTACAGGGATTTTCCTCCTCGGTGTGCCTGCCTGTCAAAAGATTGTGAACTGTAAAATTGGGTAAATACAATAAAAATACCCGTGAATAGCGCATTTTTCATATCCTGAAGTTTTAATCTTACAAAATTAAAACTCCATTGTATATTGAATAATCCAGGAATATTAAGCTTTTGCTACATTTCTAAAACAAAAAGAACCAGGTTGTACACCCGGTTCTTTTTTATTATTTCAATAAAGAGATTAATTGAATAAATCTACTTCTTCTCCTTTTCCTACAGGATATTCTTCTGTAAAGCATCCGAAGCAGTGGTTGGCTGATCCTAAAATATCTTTCAGGTTATCAATACTTAAAAACTCTAAAGAATCTACTCCCAGATAATTTTTAAGTTCTTCTGTAGTCATATTGGCAGAAATCAGATCATCTTTGGACGGAGTATCAATTCCAAGGTAGCAAGGAGCGATAATTGGCGGGGAAACACTTCTGAAGTGGATTTCCTTTACTCCTGCATCTTTTAAAATTTTAACCAGTCTTTTAGATGTTGTTCCACGAACAATAGAATCGTCAATAATAACTACTCTCTTACCTTTCATCTCAGAGATGATCGGGTTTAGTTTAAGGTTCACTACCCTTTCTCTCATTTCCTGTGTAGGAACGATGAAACTTCTTCCGATATATCTGTTTTTGATCAAAACCGGACGGAAAGGGATTCCTGAAGCTTTTGAGAAACCGATAGCAGCAGGAACACCGGAATCGGGAACTCCAATTACCAGATCAGCTTCTACAGGAGCCTGTTCCCAGATTTTCTCTCCGGATTTTTCTCTGATTTCATAAACGTTGATGTCTTCAAGCGTAGAGTCGGGTCTTGCAAAATAAATATATTCAAAAGAGCAGATTCTCTGCTTTCCTTTCGCCTCATCCATCATATAAGAATGAAGTTTTCCAGGTTCGTTTTCATTGGTATAAATGATCTCACCAGGAAGAATATTACGTACATACTGAGCGCCCACAGCATCCAATGCAACAGATTCTGACGCCACCACATAAGACTTTTCGTCGATAGCTCCCAACACCAGCGGGCGGATACCGTTGAAGTCTCTGAAGGCAAAGAATTTATTTCTTGTCATCCCTACGACAGAATAAGCTCCTTCAATCTTTTCCATGGTTGCTTTAATCGCTCCACGAAGACCTAAATCAAGGTTTTTCTGGATCAGTCTCAGGATCACTTCAGAATCGGAAGTTGCTCTGAAAACAACGCCTTCAGCCTCTAATTCAGCCTTTAATTCTTTCGCATTGGTAAGGTTACCATTGTGTGCTATAGAAAGTATAATCTGGTCATATTCGTTTTTGGCGAAAAATGGCTGGAAGTTATATTTCTTCTTATCTCCTGCAGTGGTATAACGGGTATGACCAATTGCAGAATTTCCCATAAAAGTTTCAGGTTCCTGAATGTCTTTATAAACATCTAAAACCAGTCCTTCGTCTTTCATGTTGGTGATTCTTCCTTCCTTTAAAACGGAAATACCACAAGCTTCCTGGCCTCTGTGCTGCAAAGCAAAAAGCCCGAACTGAGAAAGAGAGAAAGTATCCAGATCATTATCCGAATACAATCCGAAGATCCCACACTCTTCATTAGGAGCATCCAGTCTTTCCTCTTCCTGAGTTCTGAAAAGATTTCTTCCGTAGGTCTGGGTTTTAAATTGTTTTAAATATTCACTTTTATGAATGTCTAAACTTTTCATTTCTATTTTTTCTAAATTAAAAGATTAAAAAATTTAATGATTAAAAAGATTACAGCCTGTTTAATTTTTAAATGGTTTAATCTTTAAATAAATTAAATCTTATTTCTGTAAAAGATTTTTAAGACGGTTGTAGATTTCAACATAAGCCTCAGTAACTTCTCCCAGGTCTCTTCTGAATCTGTCTTTGTCTAATTTCTTCATGGTATCTTTATCCCAAAGTCTGCAGGTATCCGGAGAAATTTCGTCTGCCAAAATGATTTCGCCGTCTGAAGTTTTCCCTAGTTCGATTTTGAAATCTACCAGAATGATATTGATTTTGTCAAACAAATCGATAAGGATATCATTGATATCTGAAGATAACTCATACATTTCGTCAAGCTCTTCATAAGTAGCTGCTCCTAAGAAAACGGCATGGTGATCATTGATAAGCGGATCTCCCAACTCATCTTTTTTATAGCAGATATCGAAGATCGTTACCGGAGATTTAATTCCTTCTTCTACTCCTAATCTTTGTGCCATACTTCCTGCAGAGTAGTTTCTTACTACCATTTCCAAAGGAATGATAGAAACCTTTCTTACCAGCTGCTCTCTTTCGTCTAATTTTTTGATGAAATGAGTTTTAATCCCTTTCTCATTTAAGTATTCAAAAATAAGGGTTGTGATTGCGTTGTTCATTTCCCCTTTAAGGTCTACCTGACCTCTTTTTTGAGCGTTAAATGCTGTAGCATCGTCTTTGAAACGTACTACTACTTCATCAGGATTATCGGTTGCAAATACCTGTTTTGCTTTCCCCTCGTACAACATTTCTTTCTTTTGACTCATAATTTTACTTTCTAAATTGTAGTTAGATTTATTGATTTATTTTATTATTATTCCTGTTAAGACAGCCAGCCCAAAACTCAGCAGTGTACCTATCAATACATACTCTGTGAGCTTTCTCTGTTTTGCCTGTGCAAGGTCGCTGAACCTGAAAACAGATTTGGCAGCTACCATGAAACCTACGCCTTCCCAATGATTCACCATGATAAAAGTGAAAACCAGCAGACGTTCTAAAATTCCGATATATTTTCCGGCACTTGATAAAGATTCGGTTTGAATAGTGTTGGGGCCATCCGGAGCAGGTGTCCAGGATGACAATAAGATTTTGATAAAAATAGAAGCAGGTGTTGTCAGGAACAGCGCCGCCATAATTACCTTCAAAAATTCCTGATTTTGTACGAAGCCCAAACTGAATTCCCCGAAATAAAAAGAAACTCCGGCAATCACTGAAACATGCAGCAGCTGATCAATGAAAAACCATCTTTTCTTAGTTTTTACATTTTGAAATATAAGTTTGGAAGCATCAATGATAAAGTGAGTAATACCCACCAATACAGCGACCCACCAAAGCTGAAGATCCCACAGGAAAACAAGGCTTAAAATAGTGTGAATCAGAATATGAAGGTATAAAAACTTACTTTTCAGTTTATGGTTCTCCTTATCTGCAACCCATGAATTTGGCTGAAGTATAAAATCTCCGAGTAAATGTGCCAATATGAGTTTGATGAAGATCATGCCTATAATTCTGAGATTTTCTTTCTGAAATACTGATTGGTTTCTACGATAAGCTCATAGTTGGCTCGTTTCAGTCTCTGGCTTACCGAAGACTGTGAAATAGCAAATCTCTTAGCAAGATCTTCCTGAGTAATATCCTGATTCATAATCATCTCATGAATGATCTCTGCCGTAGCCATTGTCCAGTTATCAAAATCCTTGGACGACCATTTCAACAGAATATTAAGATCTCTGTCTACGGGGTCGCTGGAGGTTTTGATGGCAACAGTATGCCCGTCACTTTTAAGGTCATTAAGCAGTCTCCCGGAATTGACATAGGCAGTACCGTTGGATTCAGTGATTTTCTCAGAAGAAAAACTTTCCTCACCAATACCTATGGCCATCCTTACATCTAAATTTTCAACACTTTTAATAAGAGATTTTATGGCTAGAAAACGCCAGAAAACGTCATCAATTCTGCATTTGAACTGGAACTCATCTCCTCTGTAGATTTCCCATGTGTGAGGAGCGCTTCCCCATTTTTCGAGAAGATGTTTAAGCCTGGTAATCCAAACTTCAGTGTCCGCATGCTGTGAATTTATAATATCACCGGTAATGACCGCTATCATACTGCAAATATAAGCATAATTACTTATATATAAAAAATATAAGCAGAAACACTTATAGATATTGATTATTAGTGAATCAACTTATATCAATGATATAGTAAACATAAGGTTTTTAAGGTGTTATATAAAACTACTGAATAGCAAAACAGCAAAAAAATGTTCAATCTTTTATTATGGTGTCGACTTTAACTCTACTTTTTTTATACTTTTTTTATAATAAGAAGCTGTTCCTGCTATCCGCTCATACTCCTCGCGCCTTCGTATTCCAACTCCTTAACCCTACAACTCTCCCACTTCTACTGCGGGGTAACCGCTGCTATCAGGGCTAGGACAGTCTTGCGAGTAAAACGAAGCAATCTCCTGAATTATTTCTACACCATATAAAAATAAACCTAACAGGTTTTTAAAACCTGTTAGGTTTAGCTGATAGTATTTAAATCTGATGTTATTTACTTTTTAATAAACTGATGCGCTTTCTCATCAAGCTTTAAGAAATATATTCCTGTAGGAATTCCCATCATCGGAATACTTTTCTTATTTCTAAACGGATCTTTCTCCGTATAAATCACTTTCCCGGAAAGATCTATAATCTGAGCTGTTTTTACCCTTTCCATTTCTTCCTTCACATAAAGATGATCATCAACCGGGTTTGGATAGATGGTAAATTCATTATTAACAGTAATCAATTCCGCTGTAGACAATGTGCCACCCAGGTTCTGACAGTAATTGGACGGATAAGAATCCCATTCACTGATAGTAAAAGTATTATTGGGCTGATTAATGGTGTTCTTTCTGTATAAAGATACGTTCCCGTTATTATTGGTCGTGTATTTTACCCCGATAGCATCCACTGTAACTGTTTTATTATATGCAAGTTCCACATAATTTCCTCCCGCAAACATCAGAGGATCAGAAGCCGTAGCAAATCTTGCCTCGCCGGGAGTATAACATGATAAGGTGCCTTTCGGATTCAGGATAACAAAAGTTTCATTGTTTCCTACCTTGCCTTCCAATTCGTATGTGTCACCATTATAGAAATCTCCTGATATATTATTTTTAAACTGAATATTAATTCTGTAATTATTTAAATTAACCTCATGTCCTGTTTTATTGACGATTTCCAGTGCATTATTTTTCACAGATTCCGTATTTGTTCCGGATATATATTTGGTAATGATAAGATCCGAGGCATAGGAATCCGAAGCAATTGTTGAGGCTGTTACCGTATTACTGAATGGAGATTCCAGGTATGCTTTATCAAAAGCTTTCACCGTAAAAGTATAGGTTGTTGACGGGCTCAGATGATCGATGCTGATGGAAGTCCCTTTTGTAGTGGCAACAGGCGTTGCGGATCCATTCATATAAATCCTGTATCCTAAAATATCCGTATCAGGAGAAGCCGTCCAGCTCAGATTCACAAAATAAGCATTCTGCTGGGTTGAAACCAGTGATCCGGGAGCCGCAGGAGCAATGGTATCAGGTGTTTCGGACCAGATCATATCAATCCACTCAGGATGATCAATAAATGGATTTCTGTTTTTTTGTATGGCATAAACGGCATTATTTCGGTCAATTTCTCTTTGTGAAACAGGATCTGCCGTATTCCACTGTTTCAGCATGGCAATATAGGCCAGATCAACTGCTCTTTCTTCCGTTCCGTCCAACGGACATTGGTCTGTAGCAGGAGTAAGATTGGCAGATGTCGTATAAGCTGTATTGAACGAACCTAACTTTCCTTCATAGCGTACTGCAAAGTACAACAATGATCTTGCAATATCCCCTTTAAATTCATTAACAGGCTCATAAACCCTTCCGGTATAGGGATAATTCGGAATCGCTGCATTGGATATCCTTGACGTGTTGGAAAAAATATAGTGGTTGGTACTATTTCCTGTTCCATACGGATAATTGCTTCTTCGCTGGTTGATCCATCCATCAACAGGAATTATAAAATTCAGATCCGAATACATAGGATAATCACTGATAGATGAGCTTGTACTGAATGTACTTTGCGGCATCATATGTTCCCGGTTGTACCCCAAACCTTCCGCACCAACACCTGCTACCAATTGATCTGTAGTATATTCATAAGAATCCGGCCCAGACGGAATTTCAGAATAGATATCCAGCAGGTATTGAGTATTGGAAGCATCATGATCATAATATTTATCCAGGTCAGTCTGGGCATATAATACTTTAAGATCGTTATAATGCCAGTTGATCATTTTTTCCGAAATAATATCGTGGATCTTTGATTTCAGGGCATATCCCGTCAGTCCGGCTGTTCCATCATAATACCCGGCAGGTGCCTGCGCAGCACTATAAGAAGAAATTAAAAGGATCGGAAGTAGAATTTTTTTCATGCCTTAAAAATTGGGAAACTAAAATAGTGAAATAAAAAACGAATAAGCCTGAATATTTTATTAAGAAAGTATTAATTCTCAAAATATAAAAAATTGAAAACTAGACGCATTGACCGTTAATAATACCGGGAAAATAATTTTTCTTTAGCATTCCATCAATTTGGTTATCTTTGGGAACTAACTATTATTATATGAATACTGAGACTATTGACAACATCAAAATGATAGCGGAGACGGCTAGAGAATTTGCAGAAAAAAACATCAGACCGAATATTATGGAATGGGATGAAAGCCAAACATTTCCAAAAGACTTATTCCACCAATTGGGTGAGATGGGGTTTATGGGAATTGTAGTTCCTGAACAATATGGAGGTTCCGGATTAGGTTATCATGAGTATGTTACTATTCTGGACGAAATTTCTCAGGTTGACCCTTCTATTGGTCTTTCTGTAGCAGCACACAACTCACTTTGCACCAACCATATTTATGAATTTGGAAATGAAGAACAAAGACACAAATGGCTTCCTCAGCTGGCTTCCGGAAAAGTAATCGGAGCTTGGGGACTGACTGAGCACAACACAGGTTCAGATTCAGGAGGGATGTCTACGACTGCTGTAAAAGATGGTGATGAGTGGATCATCAACGGAGCTAAAAACTTTATCACCCACGCTATTTCAGGTGATATTGCCGTAGTAATGACGAGAACAGGCGAAAAAGGAGCCAAAAATAATTCTACAGCCTTTGTTTTGGAAAAAGGAATGCCTGGTTTTACTTCCGGAAAAAAAGAAAATAAATTAGGGATGCGTGCTTCTGAAACAGCAGAATTAATTTTTGATAACGTACGTGTACCGGATTCTCACCGTTTAGGCGAAGTTGGAGAAGGTTTCAAGCAGGCTATGAAAGTGTTGGATGGCGGTAGAATTTCTATTGCTGCATTAAGCCTGGGTACTGCAAGAGGAGCTTATAAAGCTGCTTTGAAATATGCAAAAGAAAGACATCAGTTCGGAAAACCTATTGCAGATTTCCAGGCAATCAACTTTATGCTGGCAGATATGGCAACAGAAATTGATGCTGCTGAACTTCTTATCCAGAGAGCATCTACTCTTAAGAATGCAAAACAAAAAATGACAAAAGAAGGAGCTATGGCTAAACTATATGCTTCTGAAGCTTGTGTAAGAATCTCAAATAATGCAGTTCAGATCTTCGGAGGATATGGTTATACAAAAGATTTCCCTGCTGAAAAGTTCTATAGAGATTCCAAACTTTGTACTATTGGAGAAGGAACGTCTGAAATCCAGAGACTTGTCATTGGAAGAGATATTACAAAATAATTTTAAAAATAACACCAATACAAATGATTAAACAGGCACTTTTAGGTGAATTTCTGCATGAAGCAGAAAACACCAGAAAAATTTTACAGGCAATCCCCGACAGCGCACTGGATTGGAAACCGTCCGAAAAAAACTGGACAACCGGACAGCTTGCGTCTCACATTGCTGAAGTATACAACTGGTATGAATCCACTTTCAATCAGGACGTTTTTGATATGGGAACGTACAGGTATGACAAAGGAGACATTTCCAAAACAGAAAATATCCTTGCAAAATTTGAGGAAAATGTTGCCAACGCACAGAAAGCTCTTGAAAACTCTGATGAAAATACCTATTTCAACGAGTGGAAAATGGAAATGGACGGAAATGTGCTTTTCCCTCCTATGCCAAAGGTTCAGGTGATAAGAGCTTTTCTTTATAATCATTTGTACCATCACAGAGGCGAGCTGGTTGTTTATTTAAGAGCAACCGGAAACAAAGTCCCTGGACTTTACGGACCTACTGCTGATGATAAAATGTAGTTAAACATTGCATTAATATAATAGAAGCTGTTTCATTTTGAGACAGCTTTTTTTTGTAGGGAGAATACAGAGCGGCACAGTCATATTTACTAAATGTGATTTATTAATATTTATTTACTAACCATTGAATTATTAATAAAATATATTGTCTCAATTTAATAAATTAACAAACAAAAAGCCGATATATTATTTTTTTAAAATTAAAATTCATTTTACAACTTTTACTTTTCTTTTATTAATAAGCTTTTTCAATTATATACAATGTATTGCATAATATATTATACACAAAGTCCAAATATTCCTTAAAAAATTTTGTTTTCCGTAATATATTTTTTATTAGATTTGACATTCCACAATCAAATTTAATATTTAATATGAAAAAACAATTAACGCTGATTGGAATGCTTCTTATTTCAGGTATTTCTTTCGCACAGACTGACCGTCTTTGGTCTGAAGGTTCAAAAAAAACTTCCTCAGAGATTTTTGAAAACAAAACCGGTATCAGCAATCCAAAGGTGTACAACCTGGATATCAACGGATTGAAAAACATTCTGGCAAAAGCTCCCAAAAGACTGGCTGCAGGCGAAAAATCAGAACTCATTATCTCTTTTCCAAATTCTGAAGGCAGAATGGAAAATTTTAAAGTGAGGGAGAATTCCAATTTTGCCCCTGAGCTGGCAGCAAAATACCCGGACATCAAATCCTATGTAGGACAAGGTCTGGATGATCCTAATTCCACAGTCTATTTCAGTGTTTCCCCACTAGGACTGTCTTCCATGGAAATTTATGGTGATAAATCGGCTGTTTTCATCGAGCCTTACACCAAAGATCTTTCTTCGTATGTAGTATACAGAAAATCTGACAAAAAAGATGATCTTAACAAGTTTGAATGTACAGTGGTAGATGCCGCACAGAAAGGAGTTTCCAATTCTTCTCTTGCTGCAAGACCTAACGCCGATGATGCCAAACTGAGAACATTCAGACTGGCACTGTCATGCACAGGTGAATACACCACTTATTTTGGGGGAACAAAAGCTCAGGCTTTAGCGGCAATGAATACTACAATGACCCGTGTAAACGGTGTTTTTGAAAAAGATTTCGCAGCCAGAATGGTTCTGATTGCCAATAATGATGCTGTCATCTATACCAATGCTTCTACAGACCCATATTCCGCAGCTTCAGGAATGAGCAACTGGAATTCCCAGCTACAAAGTACTTTAACGTCTGTAATTGGAGAGGCTAATTATGACATCGGTCACTTGTTCGGAGCTTCAGGAGGCGGAGGAAATGCAGGCTGTATCGGCTGTATCTGTACAAACGGATCAAAAGGAAGCGGATATACCTCTCCGGCAGATGCTATTCCTTCGGGAGACAATTTTGATATCGACTATGTGGCTCATGAAATGGGACACCAGTTCGGTGGAAACCACACCTTCTCTATGAGTAATGAAGGAACAGGTGCCAATATGGAACCTGGATCAGGATCAACAATCATGGGTTATGCAGGAATTACCAGCCAGGATATTCAACCACATTCTGATGCATTTTTCCATGCAATAAGCATCCAGCAGATCACTAATAATATTAAGGCTAAAACCTGCTCTGTCAATACCAATACAGGAAATGCAATTCCTACAGCTAATGCAGGATCAGATTATACGATTCCAAAAGGAACTCCATTTGTACTGACAGGAACAGGGACAGATGCTGACGGAGATTCTTTAACCTATATCTGGGAACAAATGGACAACGCTTCTTCTTCCCAGACAGGAGCAAGTTCCGCTGCAAGTGCTACAAAAGCTTCAGGACCTAACTTCAGATCATGGACTCCTACTACTGCACCGGTAAGATATTTCCCAAGAATGGCTTCTGTTTTAGCAGGTGCTACCACTACCGCAGGTTCTGAAATCACTGTAGAAGCACTTTCTTCAGTTGCCAGAACATTAAACTTCAGATTTACTGTTCGTGATAACAAAGCAGGAGGCTCAGGAAATAATTCCGATGATGCTGTTATCACTGTTAACGGAACTGCCGGACCATTCAATATCACTTCACAAAACTCTGCAACAACTTACGCCGGAGGAAGTTCTCAAACAGTAACATGGAATGTAGCAGGAACTACAGCTAACGGAGTAAATGCTGCCAATGTAGATATCCTTTGGTCTACAGACAGCGGAAATACTTGGACTACTCTATTGGCAGGAACTCCGAATGATGGCTCACAGGCAGTAACTATTCCTAATGCCAATACAACAACAGGAAGAATTATGGTAAAAGGATCAAACCACATTTTCTTTGATGTTAACAATGCTAATATCTCTGTAAATGCAGGTTCCGGAACTCCTGACACGGTTGCTCCTACAGCTCCTACCCTTGCTGCTTCAGGAACTACAGCTACAACCACTAACCTTTCATGGTCTGGAGCTACAGATAATGTTGGTGTTACCGGATACGATGTTTACCAGGGAGCTTCATTAATTGGTTCTACAGCGTCTACTACATATACTGTAACAGGACTTACACCGGCAACTACCTATTCTTTCTCTGTGAAAGCAAAAGATGCGGCAGGAAATGCTTCTGTTTCCAGCAACACTGTAAGTGTTACAACTCTTTCCGGAGGAACAGTTACTTATTGTTCTTCTTCGGCCTCAAATACAGCAGATGAAAGAATTGGAAATGTGACATTCGGATCTATCAACAATACCTCTACAGGAACTGCTGGTTACGAAAACTTCACTTCAGTTTCTACCAATGTTACAAGAGGAAATGCGTACACAATTTCCATCACTCCGGTGTGGACTTCTACAAAATATAGCGAAGCGTACGCAGTTTATATTGATTATAACGGAGACGGAGACTTTACAGACAGCGGAGAACTGGCATGGACAAAAGCAGGTTCTACAACCAGCCCTGTAACCGGATCTATTACAATCCCTGCTACTGCTACTGTTGGATCCACAAGAATGAGAGTAATGATGAAGTACAGCTCAATTCCTACTTCTTCATGTGAAGCATTCACTTACGGACAGGTGGAAGATTACACCCTTAATATTGTTTCTTCAGGAAAAGGAGATCTTCATAATACAAATGATCTGATCACAGATGTGAAGCTTTATCCAAACCCTGTGAGAGATATCCTATATATTTCCAATACAGCTTCAGAAGATTATAAGATCTTCGATATGGGTGGAAAACTAATTGACTCAGGAAAACTTCAAAGAGGTTCTGTGAATGTAAGCAACCTTATCAAAGGAGCTTATATGATTCAAATTGGAGAATCTTCTAAGAGATTTATTAAAAATTAGTAACGAATAGACTTTTTAAAATTAAGCGATGTGAAAAACCGTTCTGCACAGAACGGTTTTTCTTTTTTTAAAATTTTAAACAATCTCTCACTTTATCACCTCTTCGTATCGGTATATGCGATAAAAAATTCATATAAAGAATACATTTTCAGTAAGTTTTTTTACTATTTTTGCCGAAAATACATGTAAGTGAAAAAACAATTATTGATGACGGGAATGCTCGCATTATCGGGTATTTCTTTTGCACAGACCGATCGTTTATGGACTTCCAGCTCCATCAAAGTCTCCTCTCCCGTTTTTGAAGATCCGCAGCTTTTTCATCTGAATATAAGCGGATTAAAAAATGTATTGGCAAAGGCTCCGAAAAGAGTAACAGAGAAATCTGAAGTCATTATCTCTTTTCCCAATTCAACAGGAAAAATGGAGCATTTCAAAGTAACGGAAAATTCTAATTTTGAACCGGAACTTGCTTCTAAATATCCGGATATCAAATCTTATATCGGTAAAGGTGTCGAAGATCCTGCTTCAAAAGTTTATTTCAGCATTTCTCCTTTAGGATTATCTTCTATGGAAATCTACAGAGATCAATCTGCTGTTTTTATTCAGCCCTATACCAAAGATCTTTCCACTTATATTATTTATAAAAAATCTGACAGAAAAGACCATTTCAATAAACTCGAATGTACAGTTTCTGATGCTGCTCAAAAAGGTAATTTAAATGCCGTAACCCATAAAAATGCGGATGATGCTACATTAAGAACGTTCAGACTTGCACTTTCCTGCACAGGAGAATATACTTCTTATTTCGGAGGAACAAAAGCTCAGGCTTTAGCAGCCATGAATAATACCATGACCCGCGTGAATGGTATTTTTGAAAACGATTTCGCTGCAAGAATGGTCCTGATTGCCAATAATGATGATCTAATTTATACCAATGCTGCTACAGACCCTTATTCTTCCTCTTCACAAATGAAGAACTGGAATCTGGAGCTGATGAACAATCTGAGTTCTACTATCGGAAATAATAATTTTGACATAGGACACCTTTTTGGCAGAGACGGTGGCGGCGGCAATGCAGGATGTATAGGATGTATTTGTGATAACGACATGTCTACTTACCAAAGTCAGGGTATAACCTACCCAAGCAGCTATAAGGGAAGCGGATATACTTCTCCGGCAAACGGTAATCCTTCGGGAGACACTTTTGATATAGATTTTGTAGCTCATGAAATGGGACATCAGTTCGGCGGAAATCATACATCTTCTTATCGTGTTGAACCGGATTTAAAATCTGTAGAACCAGGTTCAGGATCTACCATTATGGGCTATGCCGGTGTCACCAGTTATGATGTTCAGAATAACTCTGATCCGTTTTTTCATGCCATAAGCATTGAACAGATCACCAATAATATCAAAGCAAAAACCTGTTCTGTGAATACCAGTACCGGTAACTCAATTCCTACAGCCAATGCAGGTCCTGATTATATTATTCCTAAAAGCACTCCTTTTATGCTTACCGGATCAGGAACTGATGCTGATGGAGACCAGCTTACCTATATCTGGGAAGAGATGGATAAAGGAACTTCTTCTGAAACAGGAGCTAATTCTGCAGCGCAGGAATCAAAAAACCCGGGACCTATATTCAGATCATGGACGCCTTCAGCTTCTCCGGTTAGATATTTTCCGACAATGTCTTCCATTCTGGCTGGTTCTCTCAAAACCGCCGGAACAGAAATAGATGTTGAGGCACTTCCTTCTGTAGCCAGAGCTTTAAATTTCAGACTTACCGTCCGTGATAATAAAGCCGGAGGCGGAGCCAATAATTCCAATGATACAAAACTCACTGTTGATCCGGCAGCCGGACCATTTATGATAACCTCACAAAACACAGCTGTTTCTTATGTAAAAGGAAGCTCACAAACGGTTACATGGGATGTAGCAGGCACTACAGCAAATGGTGTGAATACCGCCAATGTAGATATCCTCTGGTCAACAGATAACGGCAGCACATGGACGATACTTATGACCGGAACTCCTAATGACGGTTCGGAGAGTATTACAATTCCTGATACTTTAACCAACTCCGGAAGAATAATGATCAAAGGAAGCCATCATATTTTCTTTGATATCAATAATGCCAATATTTCTGTAAAAAATTCTAATGAAGATGCTGCTCCATCCTCTACAGAAATCAAACTGTATCCCAATCCTGTAAAAAATATTCTTACCCTTACCAATACCAGTAATGAGGAATATAAAATCTACGACATGTCCGGCAGGCTTGTAAGTGGAGGAAACCTGGAAAGCGGAACGGTTAATGTCAATAAACTAACCAATGGAACTTACATCATCCAAATCGCAGGATTTACAAAACAATTTATTAAAAAGTAGAAAAATAAAGTTCAAACAATAAGCTGCTCATTCGGGCAGCTTTTTTATTTAGTGAAATACAAAATATGATCTTAAATCTATTTATCATTAAAATTAATTTCAGAATAATAATTTATTTTAGATAAAACTACCAGCATTTAAGTTTTTTAATTTAAATTTATCGCATAACAATATTTCATTGTACCGTTTACCCAGATTGTATTTAAGGGAGCTCCAGATCGTTTTTGACATCTGATGCTATTGCTTCTTTTGAGTTTATTTTGGCATGAATTGGTAATTTACGGTCAAAAATCACATTAATCCAGATTCCGGTCCTTAAAATTTCTCCTATAGACCGGAAAACATCAGTATTTACTTAAAATCTTTATCAGGAAAGCGATGTTTCAAAAAGGTACCCTTCAAATACCTCTGTAATTTTAAAATAATTTAAAATTTTTTATATGAAACATTTATTTAAGTACCTCTTTTTTTTAGCCATTACTTCGTTCTCGGTTGCCTGCAGCTCTGACGATGATGAAGTAATAGACATCAATCCGGATGTGACCACCGTATTCTACAAAAATGCAGATGAACTGGCAGTAACCTATGATCCCGGTAATTCGGTAAGTCAAGCCATAAAAAATCAAGCTTATGACCTATACAAAAGGGGAAAATGGAGTGAGCTGGAATCACTTTTTAAGGCTAATAATTTAAATGGAGGATGGCCGCCTGCCAACGGAGGTTATAATATTGTCGATGATGTTCCTTTACAGGTTGGGCAGAAGTTCGACAGATACAGCGGCGCAGTCGGCAGTTATAACGGAACCGGGGTTCCTACATTAGGGGGAAGCTTTACAAGCCCTATCATCAACGGATATGTTTATACTTTTACACAAAGAGCTCTAAACCAACCTGAAGATAAATACGATTTTTATTATGAAATTGATGTACTGAACAACTCCATGCAGTTTAAAACCCAGACAGCAGACATTATTCCTTGGTTCAGCCAGGCAGGAAAAGGTAAACAAACGATGTGGAAAATTCCTATTGATATCAATACAGGTTACCAGAAAACATGGAATAAGCTGGCAGAAGAAGGTTATATTAAAATTACCATTAAGAGAAGCCCAAGCGGAAAATATCCTAACTTAGCAGGCACAGTTATTCAGCCATAAATCAGCTCAGATGTATTCATTATCAGAAAAAATAAACATTATTGGAAAAGCTTCTGTTGAAAAAAATGTCTTTATCAATGATGAAGCTCTCCCATCAGCAATCACCACTTTTACCTGCTCTCATTGCGGAAATAAAAATAGAATTGCAATAGCACCTTATGAATCAGGATTTCCTGTTCTGCAGTTGTATCATGAAGATAAAGTAGTATCTAAAAATGAATTGCTAAACCACGGAATGGTCAACGGAACCTCTCAAAGAATGTTTCATTTCGGAGAATTGACAGTCAACGATCTGCCAACTTTATATTTTGGAACCGACTGTTCTTCCTGTCATTCCAGGTTCATCTGTCTATTCAGCTATGGAGAAAAGCAGCCGGGATTAATGATACTTACCATCTCCGGAGTCTGGAATTATGAAGAATTTAAATAATTGAGTAGAATTGAATCACTTCAAAATAAAACCACAATTTTTACAGTTGTGGTTTTTTAATTTTCATGGATAAAATTTCCCCATTGATAATACAGATTTTTACAGTTTTTTTGTTTTAAGATAGGATTGTATATTCAAAAACATTTTCCCAGACACTTTATTTTTACATTTCCTGCTGTACATTTCACATTTTGCAAATCCTTTTCTATCTTTGTGGGAAATAAAAAAATTCATGGATAAAATTGATAGTCTGAACCAAGTAGCAGAATTCCATACTACTTTCAAAGCCCCTATTTTAGATACCCCACAAATTCCTTCTCCGGAAAGATGCAACCTGAGAGTAGAACTTTTACAGGAAGAATTAAACGAACTGAAACAAGCTATTGCTGACAATAATATTGTAGAAATTGCAGATGCATTGTGTGATCTTCAGTATGTTTTGAGTGGTGCGGTACTGGAATTCGGACTTGGCAACAAATTTGTAGAGCTATTCAACGAAGTTCAACGCTCCAATATGTCGAAAGCATGTGATAATGAAGAACAGGCAGAGGAAACTGTAGAATTTTACAAAGCGAAGGAAGTAGAATCTTTTTATGAAAAGTCCGGAGAAAAATTTAATGTTTACAGAAAGGCAGATCATAAAGTATTAAAAAACAAATACTACTCTCCTGCTGATTTAAAATCAATTATCGAAAAATAAAATATGAAAAAATTTATTACCAATATTGTTGCCTTTTCAACCTTGTTTCTGGCTTCACAGCAGCTTACTGCACAAAAAGTAGTGGTAAACCGTGAAGTTGAAACCCAGAATGACGGCAAAATGCTTTTGGGAAACCAGTTGAAAGAGCAGTTTTTAAAAGCTCCTTATGCAGATTGGTATGTGAAAGAACATGATGAGTATGTTCTTGATCAAAAGGCAGTCAGTGAATTAAAAAAAGAAAAAATCGGAACCTATGATATTATCGTTTTCATGGGAACCTGGTGTGAAGACAGCCACAGAGATTTTCCAAGACTGATGAAAATATTGGAAGCCGTAAGTTATCCGGAAAGTAAATTGAATATTATTGCTGTTAACCGTAAGAAAGAATCTCCTACCGGGGATGAAAGTCTTTACAATCTTCAGAAAGTTCCTACCATTATTCTGAAAAGATATGGAAAAGAAGTGGGCAGAATTATCGAAATGCCTACGACAGGATATATTGAAAGGGATTTGGTTCAAATTCTGAAAAAGAACGATTCGTCTGTTATCAAAGAAATTTTTAAATAGATTTTGAGAAATTATAGAACAATATTATCTTTTGCTGCGGGTGCCGGCGCAATGGTACTGCTCTTTTTTGGCCTGAAATCCTACCTGAATCTTGGAAATAAAACTGAAAAGTCAGATTATTATATCCTGACCAATCAAATTTCCAAGATGAATAAGATGGTCGTGATGGAACAGAATACATCCAGCATGCAGAAGACCAAAATGGGTTATGAGGTTTTTGGAAAAGAAGTTTCCAGCAACAGTATTATTACCTACACAAAGACTAATGCACAGGTTTCTTATGATCTCAACAAAATGAAGATTGAAGTAGATTCCATCAACAAAAAGCTGGTGATTACCGAACTTCCTGATGCTGAAATCAGAATTACACCTAGCGTTGAAATTCAGTCTTTGGATGATTCTTTCTTTAACAGGATTTCGGAGAAGGATATTAAAAATGTTACTCAAAAAGCTAAGGAAACCGCAGAGAAATCAATTGATCAGAATCAACTGAGAAGTGAGGGCCGCAAACAGCTCATGGAAAACCTGAATAATATTTTTGTGCTGGCCAAGGCTTTGAATTATGAAATAGAAGACAAGACCGGAAAAATTGGTATTCTGGGGCTTTAAGTTAAAATATTTCTGTTTGGCAAACCCTTTGAATGATACTATCCATATTGTTTACATTTAAAATTCAAACTCATGGATACAAAAGGAAAAACCACCAGGAAAGAATCTGCCAATACCGCAGAAACCCAAAAGCAAAATCAGGATTTCCAGAATATTCCTGCCGCATCAAAAAAGACCAATCCGCCTGATATTGATAAAGAAGATGTTCAGAAGTCTTCCAAAAACAAATCAGGAAAAACGGATAACACAAAAAAATAAAAGAGCTTTTAAGGCTTTATTTAATAATGAAAAACGAAAAGTTCCGTTTCATATGAGGCGGAACTTTTCTTTCTAACTATCTAACTGAACTTTTGTTTCTATACAATGGTCGATTTTCCGATCTTAATATTTTCAAAATTATAATAAGACTTTTCGGAATATCTGATATGGTCTGCAATAAAACTTCCCACTTCACTTGTGGAGTAATACTGTTTACTATTAAGATCGATTGTGACATACTTATTCTCAATAGCATGTTCTACCGACTGTCTTAATTTTTCGGCTGCCGTCTTTAAACCAAGATGATCCAGCATCATCGCCACACTTAAAATAGAAGCAACAGGATTGGCAATTCCTTTTCCTTTCGCCTGCGGATAAGATCCGTGAATAGGCTCAAACAAAGCATTCTTCTCTCCTACTGAAGCAGATGGTAATAATCCGATAGAACCTCCGATCACACTTGCTTCATCGGAAATAATATCACCAAACATATTTTCCGTTACAATGACATCAAAATGCTTAGGATTAAGGATCAGCTGCATGGCTGCGTTGTCTACAAACATATAATCAAGCTCTACATCCGGATATTCCGGTGCAATTTCCTGGCACGTCTTTCTCCACAATCTTGACGTATCCAAAACGTTGGCTTTATCAATAAGCGTAAGCTTTTTCTTTCTTTTCTGTGCTTCCTGAAACGCCATATGCGCAATCGGAATAATATCTTCACGGCTGTATTTGCAGACATCATAAGCGTAAGCACCTTCCGGATCTGTAAATTTTTCACCGAAATAGATTCCGCTTACCAGTTCTCTGAAAATCTGAATGTCAGCGCCTTCAATAATTTCTCTTTTCAAAGGACTTTTATCAATAAGAGAGGCATAGGTTTTTAAAGGACGGATATTGGCAAACAACCCTAACTCCTTGCGAAGTTTCAGCAATCCCTGTTCCGGTCTTACCTTCGCTTCCGGATTATTATCAAAAACCGGATCTCCAATAGCCCCGAAAAGCACAGCATCAGATTCTTTACAGATTTTCAGCGTTTCTTCGGGCAAAGGATTTCCTGTTTTAAAAATAGCCTCCGCACCGATTAATCCATATTCAAAATGGAATTTACATTGAAAAGCTTCAGCAATAGCATCTAATATTTTAATGCTTTCACCGATGATTTCCGGGCCAATCCCATCTCCGGGAAGAACCGCGATTTTAAAATAATTGTCGCTCATTTGCTTTTTGTGTTTTTAATTCAAATTCTGTGATTGTCTGCTTTCTGCTGATTAAAAAATCAATATCGTCATAACCGTTTAGCAGGCATATTTTCTTGTAAGAATCAATTTCAAAGGTTTCTGTGGTATCTTTAAAACTGATGGACTGTAGTTCCACATCAATAGCGATTTCATTATCGGGATTTTCATTGATACCCTCTAAAATTTCTTTTAAAAATTCTTCGGAAACTTTTACAGGAAGAAGCCCGTTATTCAAAGCATTTCCTTTAAAAATATCCGCGAAATAACTTGAAACAATGACCTTGAATCCATAATCCGTTAAAGACCAGGCTGCATGCTCACGACTGCTTCCACAGCCGAAATTATTTCCTGCAACAAGAATCTCACCACCGAATTTGGGATTGTTTAAAACAAAGTCCGGATTAGGTTCTCCTGTATGAATATTGAATCTCCAGTCTCTGAACAGATTCTCTCCGAAACCTTTTCGGTCTATACTTTTAAGGAATCTTGCCGGAATAATCTGGTCTGTATCTATATTTTCTGCCGGCAATGGAACTGCGCGGGATTTTAGAACAACTAATTTTTGCATTTATTCTATATTGTTTAGACTTGGAACCACAAAAGGCACAAAAGTTTTCCTTTTTACTTTTCAATTTACTTAACTGAAGTTCACATAAGAATGAAAATCAAAGATTTTCAAAAAGCTTAAGTATTCTTTTTCTACAAGCAAATGAAACCATCTTCTTACTTAAGTGTTATCATCTTTTGTGTCTTTGTGGTTAAATTCTTTTTAGTTTAAACTTTCAAAAGCTGAAATTTTACCCTCTATGGCTGCTTTTGCTGCAGTAAGCGGGCTGGCAAGAATTGTTCTTGAGCCTTGTCCCTGTCTGCCTTCAAAGTTTCTGTTGGAAGTGGAAACACAATATTCTCCTTCCGGGATTTTATCGTCATTCATTGCCAGACATGCCGAACACCCCGGCTGACGAATCTGAAATCCTGCATCACTGAATATTTTATCCAAACCTTCCTCATAAATCTGTTTAACCACCTGTTGAGATCCGGGAACAATCAGTGCTTTTACAGCCTCAGATTTGCTTTTCCCTTTAATATACTGGGCTGCAGAACGGAAATCTTCTATTCTTGCATTGGTACAGCTTCCTATGAAGACATAATTAACCTTGATGCTGTTAACTGTCTGTCCGGCTTCCAGTCCCATATATTGTAAAGCTTTCTCTTCAGATTCATTTTGCGGTGCCGGAATAACTTCACGGATTGAAATCCCCATTCCCGGATTAGTACCGTAGGTAATCATAGGATAAATATCTGCAGCATCAAAACTGAGTTCCTGATCAAAAACAGCGCCTTCATCTGTTTTCAAGGTTCTCCAATAGGCTACTTTTTCATCCCAGTCTTCTCCTTCCGGAGCAAATTTTCTTCCCTGTACATATTCAAAAGTGGTTTCATCCGGAGCAATCATTCCGCCTCTCGCACCCATTTCAATACTCATATTGCAGACCGTCATTCTTCCTTCCATTGACATTTCCTCGAATACATTACCCGCATATTCACAAAAATATCCTGTCCCTCCGTCTGTTCCTATTTTTGAAATGATATAAAGAATAACATCTTTAGGCTGAACATTTTCGTTTAATTTGCCATTGACGGTAATTCTCATTGATTTTGGCTTGTTCAGCAATAAACATTGGCTGGCAAATACCTGAGCTACCTGGCTGGTCCCAATCCCAAAGGCAATTGATCCAAATGCCCCATGGGTAGAGGTATGGCTGTCACCACACACAATACTCATTCCCGGCTGGGTAATCCCTAATTCCGGAGCGATGATATGAACAATTCCCTGATATGGGTGTCCCAATCCGAAAAGTTCAATATTATTTTTTTTACAGTTTTCTGTAAGCTGTTCTACCTGATTTCTTGAAAGATCATCTTTAATGGGCTGATCCTGATGCAATGTAGGTACATTGTGATCCGCGGTAGCTACAATCTGTTCCGGTCTGAAGATTTCCAGATTTCTGGATTCAAGTTCTGCGAAGGCCTGAGGGCTGGTTACCTCATGAATAAGATGTTTGTCTATATAAATGATCTGAGGTCCGTCAGGAATGGTTTCTACCACATGGGCGTCCCATACTTTATCAAAAAGTGTCTTTTTACTGTTGTTCATTTTTTACTTTATCTTGATTTTAAATCAAACCTATCCTATTTTTCTGGCGAAAGAATCCATCATAACACTCAGATCATCGTTGTCTATTTCTTTTTTAAGATCAGCGATTTTCAAAAATTCCTGATATAGATAATCAAGTTCATTTTTGGTCACCTCATAACCGATATGTTTGAAACGGTAAGCCAATGCTGAGCGTCCGCTTCTGGCAGTAAGAATGATTGAAGAGGCATTCACACCTACTTCTGCAGGATCTATGATTTCGTACGTTTCCCTGTTTTTAATCACTCCGTCCTGATGAATTCCTGAGCTGTGAGCAAAGGCATTAGCTCCTACAATAGCTTTGTTGGGCTGTACAGACATTCCCATCAGATCAGAAACCATGGCACTCATTTCATTCAGCATTCTGGAATTCACATCGGTATGCAGATTCAGATTTTTATGCTGTTTTAAAATCATGACGACTTCTTCCAGTGCTGTATTTCCTGCTCTTTCTCCCAATCCGTTGATCGTACATTCAATCTGGCGGGCTCCATTAATTGCTCCGGCAATAGAATTGGCAGTAGCCAGCCCCAGATCGTTATGGCAATGACACGAAAGCACTGCTTTTTCAATTCCCTTTACATTTTCTTTCAGATATTTTATTTTCTGACCATACTCTTCCGGCAGGCAATATCCTGTGGTATCAGGAATATTCAGAACAGTTGCTCCTGCTTTGATCACTGCTTCACATACTCTTGCCAGATACTCATTATCCGTTCTTCCGGCATCTTCAGCATAAAATTCAACGTCTTCAACATATGTTTTCGCATATTTTACTGCTTCTGCTGCTCTTTCAATAATATCTTCTCTTGTTGAGTTGAATTTGTATTTAATATGAGAATCCGAAGTTCCGATTCCTGTGTGGATTCTCGGTTTCTTTGCCAGCTTCAGCGCTTCTGCTGCTACATCAATATCTTTTTTGTTCGCTCTTGTGAGTCCGCATACCTTCGCATTTTTCACCAGTTTTGAAATTTCTGAAACCGATTCAAAATCTCCCGGGCTGGAAATCGGGAATCCTGCTTCAATGATATCAATTCCTAATTCGTCAAGCCTTTCAGCAATAATCAGCTTCTGTTCCGTATTCAGTTTACATCCCGGAACCTGCTCTCCATCTCTCAGTGTCGTATCAAATATTTCGATTTTTTCGGAATTCATAAGTGAAGTTTTTTACTTAATTTTGGCTCAAAACTACAGCTTGCGATATTTTTTTATTTTCACTTTTTCTGAAAATTACAATATTCAACAGCTCAATAAACAATTGTATTTATTTATTAATCAATAATTTAATTCCTTAAAATTTACAATGGCAGAATTGCAGAAAGATTTTTTGTTTGTATTGGTAAAGTCATTGACAACCTCTGAAAAAAGACAGTTTAAGCTCTACGTAAACCGCCTCGGAATTAACGTAGATGCCAAATTCCTATTGTTATTTTCTGAGATGGACAAGATGAAAGAATATGACGAAAGTATTATTATTGAGAAAAAAATATCTACAAAACAACAGCTTTCTAATCTTAAAGCCCATCTTTACAAACAGATTCTTGTAAGCCTTCGAATGAACCCGAGTCATCAGAACTACAGAATCCAGCTTCGTGAACAGTTGGATTTCGCCAACATTCTGTATCAGAAAGGACTTTACAAACAGGCTTTAAAAATATTGGATAAAACCAAACAGACGGCACTGGAACTGGATGAAAAAAGTATTGCTTCGGAGATCATCGACCTTGAAAAAGTGATTGAATCACAGTTTATTACGCGAAGTATCGAAGGTCGTGCCGAAGAGCTTATCAAACAATCGCAGGAGATCAGTAAACAGAACCGTTATACCACAAAATTGTCTAATCTTTCTTTGAAATTATACAGTGAAATGCTGACCCATGGTTATGTAAAAAACGATGCAGACCGGCAGGAAGTTATGGATATTTTTAACGCAGAGATTAAAAGTATCAACCCTGAAAAACTGAATTTTACAGAGAAATTATGGTATTACAAAGCCCATGTCTGGAAAAACCAGCTTTTACAGGACTATAAATATACCTTGAAATATGCTTATCAGTGGGTAGATCTTTTTCATAAGAAGCCTGAAATGATCTACAGCCACCCGGTTTGGTATATCAAAGGGAATACGTATCTGCTGAAAATCCTCTTTTTATATGGAAATATTGATATTCTGGAGGAACATTTCCAGAACTTCAATACAATGGTACATGCCGAGAATTTTGTTCAGAATGAGAATCTGCAGTCCCTTATTTTCCTTACCCACTACAATACGCTGATGAATATTCACTTTGTAAAAGGGGAATTTTTTACAGGAACCAAGCTTATTCCTGAGGTAGAATTAAAAATGGAAAAGCTCAGAGAAAGGATCGATGAACACCATTTTATGATTCTCTACCTTAAAATGGCAGCTATGTTCTTTGGCAGTAAAATGTTTGAAAAATCGATTGAATATTCTATGAGAGTCATAGAATCCAAAGGAAATGTTCAGGAAGATCTGTTGTTCCATACCCGGATTCTGATCTTAATGGCTAAATATGAATCAGGGAATGATGAAGATTATGATGAGTTTACTGCGTCTACTTTAAAGTTTGCAAAGAAAATGAAAAAGCCGGAAGAGTTCCATTTCGAGAGTATTCAGTTTTTCAAGAATCTTAATAATCAGGTACCGGATCAGCGACAGAAAGCATTTGAAAATTTTGATAAAAAACTGGAAGAGTATGCCGGCAATGAATATTACCGCCGATCATTATTCTATATCGATATTCATGGATGGATTAAATCCAAAGTTCAGAATGTGGACGTAATTGAGATTATCAAGCAGAAAGTAAGGTATAAAAGAAAACATTAAATAAGAATCTATAAAAATGTATTTTTCAATAATTTACAATGTTTTATTTCATGTAAAATAAAACATCAAAAAATATTTTTAATATAATCTTTTATAGATTTAGGTATTAACAGGTCGCTCCTCCGGAGCTCTGATTTTAAAACCAAATAATTTCTATTAACAGTTAGCTCCTATAGAAGCTGCTTATGATCCTATCAGGATCTTCTGTTAGTAGAAAATGATGAAGTCCCGTAAAATAAAGCTCCGGAGGAGCGACCTGTTCATTATGCTGTGATGTAATCGGATGATGATTTTATTAATACATCTTCTTTATAAAATTCAATGCATTTCTATGACTGATTTTTTCAACCAGTTCTGATGAAAATCGTTCTTCAATTTCTTTATTGATGGCAGGATATCCTGAGGCATTGGAATGCTCGGGGAAGAAAAAAGGATGACGGGATTTGTCCGGATGATCTTTCCAGTAGAAATAATCTGCTCCATAGGCAATGCTGTCTTCTCCTCCAAGATCTAAACCATACTGAATATGTTCATAGAGTCTTTCAGGATGATCAATATCCACATAATCTTTGATAAAATTGAGACCAATTAAGCCTTTTCTGTTGATGACTTCCTTTGCCAGTTCATCAGGAAGGTTTCTATTGTTTTTATAAACAGACCTGTAGTTGGAATGGCTCGCCAGAATAGGAATTGAATAGTTTCTCTGATCGATATAAGTAAAAATATCATGGGCCAGCTGATCACTTGTATGGGCTAAATCAATAGCAATTTTACGGTCAGCAATATAGTCAATCAGAACTTTTCCATCGTCCTTTAAGCCGGCGGTAGCATTATTTCCGCCTCCAAAACGATTTTCCAGATGATGGGTAATTCCGATATACAAAACTTTATGTGTATTTTCAATAATGGTTTCCAGGTTTCTGAAGCCGGATTCCAGACTTTGGTCTTCATCGCAGAAAGCAGATGCATTCTCTATAGACGCAATAACTCCTACCCGATTTTTATTCTCCAAATCATTCTGATTGTCATTGTTAAAAAGGAAAAAACTCTCATTTTTAATCAATTTTGAGAATAATTTGCTTTGTTCCCAACCATGAACTGTGCTATTCGCTCCTGTTCCTGCATATATAGCCATCACCTGAAGTTTTACATTTCCTTCCTGTAGATAAGGCAGTGAACAGCCAATTTCTTTGTTATCGACAGCTGCATCGGATCTTAGCAGATAATATAATAAATCGCAGTGGAGATCGACATTTATAGGATTCATGTTAATTTGTAATTTGTTTATTTTTAATGACTTACAAAAAGAATAAGGATTTTAATATTGCCATTATCATTAATAAAAAATTAAAGGCATTTTTCTATGAAAAACGAAATATGGAATTCAGTGAGACTAAAACCATCTGCATCTTTTACATTTTTAATATTAATTCTCATTCTAAATATATGCTAATATAGTATTTTATCTAAAAATTCCGTATTTTTGCATCTTAAAATTTCTTAGTAAACAATGATAAAAATTACACTTCCAGACAATAGTGTCAAAGAATTCGAGGGAGCAGTGACTCCCCTTGATGTGGCAAAATCTATAAGCGAGGGATTGGCTAGAAACACCATTTCCGCAATTGTTAATGACAAACAAGTAGAAACGACCACACCTATAACCACGGATTCTACGGTACAGCTTTTGACCTGGAATGATGATCTTGGAAAGAAGGCTTTCTGGCACTCTTCTGCCCACCTTCTGGCGCAGGCAATCCTTGAGTTTTATCCTGATGCTAAGTTGACCATCGGTCCTGCTATCGAAAGTGGATTCTACTATGATGTAGATTTCGGGGATGAAAGTCTATCTGAAAAAGATTTTGAGAAGATTGAGAAAAAGATCCTGGAAAATGCGAAGAAAGGTTCTACCTTCTCTTTATATCCGGTTTCTAAAGAAGAAGCTTTGAAGACGTATGCAGATAACCCTTACAAAGTAGAATTGATCTCTAATCTTAATGATGGAGAAATCACTTTTGTAACGCACGATAACTTCACAGATTTATGTCGTGGTGGTCATATCCCGAATACAGGAATCGTAAAAGCGGTTAAAATATTAAATGCAGCAGGAGCTTACTGGAGAGGGAATGAAAAGAACCCACAATTAACAAGAGTATATGGTATTTCTTTCCCTAAACAGAAAGATCTTACAGAATATCTTGAAAGATTGGAAGAGGCCAAAAGAAGAGATCACAGAAAATTAGGTAAAGAACTTGGAATCTTCGCATTCTCTGAAAAAGTGGGTGCAGGTTTACCACTTTGGCTGCCAAAAGGTACTGCTTTAAGAAGAAAACTGGAAAACTTCCTTTCTGATGCTCAGAAAAAAGGAGGTTATGAATTCGTAATGTCTCCACACATCGGAGCAAAAGAATTATATGTAACTTCAGGACACTGGGACAAATATGGGGAAGACAGCTTCCAGCCGATTAAAACTCCGAACGAAGGAGAAGAATTCCTGTTGAAGCCGATGAACTGTCCTCACCACTGTGAAATTTACAAAACTTCACAATGGAGCTACAGAGATTTGCCAAAAAGATATGCAGAATTCGGTACGGTATACAGATATGAGCAAAGTGGAGAGCTTCACGGTTTAACGAGAGTTCGTGGATTTACTCAGGATGATGCTCACCTTTTCTGTACTCCGGATCAGCTTTCTGAAGAATTTGAAAAAGTAATTGACTTAACGCTTTATGTGTTCAAATCTTTAGGTTTTGAAGATTTTGTGACTCAGGTTTCATTAAGAGATCCTGAAAACAAACAAAAGTATATCGGTTCTGATGAAAACTGGGAGAAAGCAGAAAGTGCGATCATCAATGCAGCTCAAAAGAAAGGTTTAAAAACAGTAGTAGAATACGGCGAAGCGGCATTCTACGGTCCTAAGCTTGACTTCATGGTGAAAGATGCTTTAGGAAGAAAATGGCAGTTAGGAACAATCCAGGTAGATTATAACTTACCGGAAAGATTTGATCTTCACTATATCGGAAATGATAATGAAAAACACAGACCGGTGATGATCCACAGAGCACCTTTTGGTTCTATGGAGCGTTTTATCGCTATTCTGCTGGAAAACACTGCAGGTGATTTCCCGTTATGGCTGAGCCCGGATCAGTTTATTATTCTACCAATCAGTGAAAAATATGTAGATTATTCAAAAAAAGTTTCACAATTTTTGGAAAATCACGATATTAGCGGTCAGATTGATGAAAGAAACGAGAAGACAGGTAAAAAGATCCGTGATGCTGAATTGAAGAAAATCCCTTTCATGCTTGTTGTAGGAGAAAATGAAGAGAAAGAAGGCACGATTTCTGTAAGAAGACGTGGAGAAGGTGATCTTGGAGCGATGAAGCTGGAGGATTTCGTTGCTTACTTCAAAAAAGAAGCAACAATCTAAATTTTAAATTAAAAGATTGAAGGATTCAAAAATTTAAATAATTAATTGGAATCTTTCAATTTTAAATATTTAAATCAATTAAATTAAGTAATTAACCAATAAAATTATAATACAATAGCACAAAGATTTAACAACAGGGGCCCACAGAGACGTCCGGTACAAGAGGACGCTCACTTGATCAACGATAAAATTCGTGTGAGAGAGCTTCGTTTAGTGGGCGATAACGTAGAGCCAGGAATTTATCCAATTGACAAAGCAAGACAAATTGCTGCGGAACAGGAATTGGATTTAGTAGTAATTTCTGACAAGGCAGAACCATTTATTGCAAGAGTATTGGAATATAAGAAATTCTTATACGAGCAAAAGAAAAAACAGAAGGAACTTAAAGCCAAGCAGGTAAAAGTGGTCGTAAAAGAGATCCGTTTCGGACCTCAGACTGATGATCACGATTACGAATTCAAAAAGAAGCATGCTGAAAAATTCCTTGAAGAAGGTTCTAAATTAAAAACCTACGTATTTTTTAAAGGACGTTCGATTATCTTTAAGGACCAGGGAGAAATTTTGCTTTTAAAACTTGCTCAGGAACTGGAGCATGTGGGTAAAGTAGACCAGCTTCCTAAACTTGAAGGAAAAAGAATGATTATGATGATGAGTCCTAAAAAACCAGCAAAATAATTAAGTCATTATTTTATATAAAGAAACCTCAAAGTAATTTGAGGTTTTTTTATGCTTATATTTTCAAAAGAAACTGTTCCGGACTACTACTCTATTGCTTAGCCCTCAAAATCCCCGCAATCATGCTCTGTGAAAAGCGGCAAAGCTTTTTTGGTGGTAAAATATTTCGAAACTCTCTTGTTTTTTAACTCCAGTTTTTTACCTTCTATCACGAGTTCGTAGACAGGTGCTTTATCTATTTGAGTTAAAATATATGTTCTTTCCGGTGTTTTAAAGATCGTTTTATTTCCTTCGATAGTATAAGAAAAATCATCAATTTCAAAAGTGTCTTTTTCATCACAGACGTTGGTCCATCTGATCTGCTTCTTTGTGATAGAAAGACTGGCCAAATCGCATGAGTAACAGTTCCCGGAAAATTCTATACCATATTTATCATGCACATTAGTGCTTTTACTATTCAATACGTCAATAGGAACCAAGGTAGAAAAATCACCAGGTATTTCTACTATTTCCGGATCATTCTTTACGGGTTCCGGTTGAGATGCTGCCCCTTCTATTTGAGTTTCCGGAGAAGTATTGGTTTCTGCTTTTTTGTCTGCAGAAGGTGAACAGGATGCTAATAAAGCAGTCAAAACTGAAAGGCTGATTATTAAGTTTTTCATTCTTATAAAGTAAATTACAATATTGGGGTTATTATTTTGTAAAATTCTCCAAAATCCTTTGTTCAAAACATCCCTGTTTTCGGCCATTTATTCCCTATATCAGGCGGTTTTGTTGGCTGCTGGTCTTAATACTGATACATTTGCGCAAAAATATAAAAATGAAAGTCATCAATCAATTCTTTATATCATCCCTGGTAATTTTTGCAGGATGTAACCAGAAGGATAAAACATCAGGGACACACAATGTAAAAACTGAAGTAAAGCAGAAAACGGTAACATTTGCCGATTTCAAAAAAATACAAGGCGTGGACAATGTTCAGGAGGTACCGTTTCAATTATTTACTAAACTGGATTCTGTACAGTTTTTTATAACTCCGAGTAAAGATGCTGCCCATTTGAAAATTCCTTACAATAAACTCGATAATTATTATGGATTTGAAGAATTTGAGGACTTCTATTCTATTCACTACAGCATTAATAATAACATTTCGAACAGTATTGAAGCGTTTGTCCTGAAGTCGGAATTCACACCGGCATACGAACTTACGTTAAAAGGTGTTGACCTTTATGAGATCAGAAGCAGCACCTTTAAGGAATCAAGTGATTTTAAGAATAAATCATTTAAGAAGTTCGGAACCATTGTGGAGATTTCTGAACAGGAATTTAAAGCCAGTTCAAAAAAACAAATCGGTGAACATTTGACAAAAAATCCCAATATACAACTGCAGGCAGATAACTGGGTATATAAAGAAAACGGCAGAGAAGACGTAATTACACAACATGAAAGTATCTCTACCGAGACCGGACCGCTTGCCAATGAATATGTAGGAAGATCGCCTTATTTAAACCTGGAAGTATTCAAAGAAAATTCTGATGAAGTTGCAGATTCCTACTATTCTTTTTACAGCCTAAAAAACGCAGTTATGTTTGAACTGAGTACCGAAGGTTATCCGCAAATTCTTCCTTCTAAAGGCTGGGTTACCTTCGTCTCTTCCAATCATGATGTGGGGAGTAATTTTGTTATTTCCAGATACTTTCCTCAAACTAAGAAACAGGACAACCTTTTATATGTGAATTTCACCAACTTTAAAATAGCAGATGATAAAAAGGCTTTCTGGACCGATAATGACACCTTCTACGCAGAAGTCTACCCTCTTAATTCAGCTTCTGGAAATGGTAAAAAACAGAAAACAGCTTATATAAAAATTCAGCTGAAGGCTGACCTGTTTTAATTTGATGAGATAAAAACCCCTGAAATCAGCGAGTGTACAGGGAAATAAAGTCTAATATCTTTGCTGCAATTATTTAAAGAGATACAATGAAAAAATTAAGTTTGACCCTTCTTTTTTGTTTATTAAGTTTTATGACTTTTGCACAGTCGTTAAAAGTCGTTATTAAACAGGATGGAAAAGCAATTG
This sequence comes from Chryseobacterium sp. CP-77, assembly GCF_036362765.1. NCBI lineage: Bacteria > Pseudomonadati > Bacteroidota > Flavobacteriia > Flavobacteriales > Weeksellaceae > Chryseobacterium > Chryseobacterium sp. CP-77. The sequence continues at coordinate 787,569 of NZ_CP143637.1, read as the reverse complement.
AACCCGTGAATGATGTTTATGAACTGAAAAAATCTCCTTTTTTATTTGAAATCACGTCTTCCAATCTGGAAGGATTTTTAGTGGGTGCAACCACAAATAAAGACATTTATGCAGGAGCTTTGGGCGCTTTGAATACTGAAGTACAATGGTTCCAGAATACAGGTATGGCCGAGGAGCTTTACAACAAGGATAAAGAAATGTTTCTGATGGATTCCGCACCTTCATACTGGTATTACACAGATGCAAAAGATCACAGATTTGATAAAAACCCTAAAGGCAATGCAAAGCAATGGACTGCTACCCGTACGATTACAAGATTTTATGATATCATGGTAGATCAGCCCATCAGTTTAAAAGATTTTGACGGCAGCGTTTTCATCCTGATGTATCACCCGGTTTACAATGACGAATATGATTTAGTAGACAAAAAGAATCTGTTCCAGGCTGCGTTGAAATTCAAAGATTAACCGTACACACCCAAATTATTTGATTATATAAGAAAAAGGCTGCTTACATGATGTGAGCAGCCTTTTTTCCGGATGATTATTTTATTCGATAATCAAGCCGTATTCTATAGCTAATTTTATAGCTGAACTCAGGTTGGAGGTCTGAAATTTTTCGATAAGATTTTTCCGGTGGCTTTCTACCGTATGCGGACTTATAAAAAGCTTTTCCGCCATTTGATTGGTAGTAAGTCCTTTTGCTGCTTCACCCAGAATTTCTTTTTCTCTTCGTGTCAGTTTCGGAACCTGACTTAATCCGTCTGTTGATTTTTTCTCCAGAACAGCTTTGGTTTGAGAGCATAAAAACCTGTTACCGGAATATACAGAGGTTATTCCTTCAAGAATTTCGGAAACTGAAGCATTTTTTTGAATATATCCCAAAGCCCCTTCAGCAAGAGTACTGTTGATGACAGGCAGTTCGTTATGAACACTCAGGATAATAATCTGAAGGTTGCTGTACTTTTTCTTTAAAGGCTTGATGAGTTCAATGCTGTTGATATCTGCCAGATTAATGTCGAGCAGCAGAATGTCAACCGCCTGTTTTGCAAGGCCTTCATTCATTTCTGAGACATTTTTAAAACAATCTACGACATCTATTGTTTCGCTGTTTCCTAAAATATTTTTCAGTCCTTCCAATAGAAGCGGATGATCGTCTGTTATGGCTACTTTTATCATGTTTAATGAATAGGGATTTGAAGTTCTATACTGGTGCCAATATTTAATTCGGAGGTGATATTCATGGTTCCTTTTAAAAACTGGACTCTTAATTCTATATTGTGAAAACCTGCTGTTTTTCTAACGTCTAAGTTTGTATGATCGAAGCCTTTACCATTGTCTTCTACGGTAAGGTTTAACAGATTTTCTTCTTCGCTTACCTGAACAATAATTTCGGAAGGATCAGCATGCTTGATAGCATTGTTAACCAGTTCCTGGATGATTCTGTAAATAACCAGCTGTTTTTCCTTCGATATGGAATTGCTGTAATTGATAAACTCTGTATGGATTTCCAGAGCATGATTGGAAATTCGTGAAGCAAACTCCTGAATAGCCACTTCCAGACCGTATTTTGTTAATAAATCAGGCATTAGATTATGCGCCACCCTTCTCAGTTCTTCTACAGCACCATCGATCTGTTCAATTGATTTTGAAATTCCTTCCTCTATATTTTCAGCCTGATCAGGATTTAAATAAGACAGTTGGTGTTTCGTTCCTGAAAGCAAACCTCCCAGTCCGTCATGGAGATCACGGGCCAGACGGCCACGCTCCTGCTCCTGCCCTTCAAGCAATGCTGTAAGGGTAGATATTTTGGAGTTCTGTTTTTCTTGTTCCATGGCTAAAGCATGCAGTTCGTCTCTTCGCTTAATAGACCTGGCACGCTGCTTATACGCATACAGCAACAAGAGGATCAAAACAATGAAAAAGATAATAAAAAAAATGTAGTACGTATTGATCTTTTCCTTGAATGCCAGAAGCTTTTTAAAGGTATTAATATCGTTATTCTTCTGTTGGGTTTCCAGTTTTGCCAAACGAAGCTGCTGTTCTTTTTTCTCGGATTCAAGTTCTGAAAATTTCAGTCGCTCACGCTGGTTTTCTTCTACCAATTTTAGGTTGTTATAAACCTGTTCACGCTGTGCACGCAAAATATTAATAAGCTTGATTTCCTGAGCTTTCTTGTCGCTTTCCAGCTGTAGTTTGATGTATTTCTGTTCCTGCCGTTCTTTATCAAACTGGGATTCTAATCTTTTGGTGATATCCAGTTTTTCCTGATCGTAAATGCTCTTGTATTGATCAACATAGCTTTTATAATAAGTCAGTGCTTCTTTATAATTGCCCTGCTCTTCACTAATTCTGGATAGAGATTCAAGGATAGACAATTCTATCATATGATTCCTTACCGGGCTTTTCCCAATCTCCATGGAGGCTTTCAGAAAGTAGGACTTGGCTAAATCATAATTTTTATCCTGCAATGCCAATTCTGCCAGAATTCCAAAGGAAGAAGCAATGTGAATAGCATCACCAATTTCCAGGCTCACTTTATTGGCTAACTGAGCATATTGCATGGCTTTATTACTGTCAAACCCAGTATATAAATTAGCTAAATTGATGGCAGCATATGAAAGGCTGTTTCTGCTAAGCATCGCATCTTTATTTTTATTAAAAGTAGCAATAGCCTGTAAATAATACTGTTCTGTTTTATCCCGAAACACTGTATTGGATGGCTCCTGTGTATATTTTTGTTCATATACGTAGCCCATCCGCATGTAAGCATCAAAGATAAGATTGGGATCATTTTGTTTGGAAGCTAACAATAGAAACTGTTTGCTGTATTTTTCTTCCAGCTGATATTCATTCAGGTCAGAATAAATGGCAGATAATTCCTTCGCTGCATTGCCCAATCTTCCATATAGTGTGGAAGTGGTTGGTGAGTTTTCATAATATTCGATCGCTTTCAGGTATGCGGCGACGGCATCGGTCGTTTTATTATTGCGTACCAGAATCCAGCCTTTTGCGTATTGTACATAACCTTTTGCTTCATTACTATTCGTTTTTAAGCTGTAGGCCTTTGCCATTTCGAGGCTTTTTGAAGACTCCGCAGTTTTATTATCCAGCCGGTAATTCATGGCCTGTACCGCATACAAAATTGTGGCATACTTTCCATCCGCCTGTTTTGCAGCAAGGGAAATATTAGTATCTAAAATCTGGTAAGATTTGGGCTTAAGATTATGAAAGAATAATGCTGTAGCGTACTTGGGAGCCAGGTTGAGCTGTTCTGCCGTATTGTTTGAGGCATGGCTGTATTCTCTTTCTAATTTGCTTAAAACATCCTGTGCCTGAACAAAAAACGGACAAATAAGTAAAGTAAATATAAGTAATAACCTGTGCATCAAACCCTTATCTTTATTAAATTGCATTCCATTAAGGAACGTAAATATAGGCAAATCCCTGCTAATCTGTTTCGAAACCATGCTTTTCAGCAAAAGCACTCCACTTCAGGTATTTCTTTTCATTTTTAAAGGCCGGATCTTCACCATAATAATACATCAAACGTTGAGTTGCATATTCGTAGGCACTGTAAATATTGGCCTGCTCATAATACTTAATGGCTTTCTTCAGGTCCGTTTTTACTCCCATACCGTGCTCGTAGATAATGCCGTAATAAATCCCGGAATAAGATTGATCATAGTCTTTTTTTAAGTACACCAAAAGGTTTTTATAGTCTCTTAACTGGTAATATATTTCTGAGATTTTATCGTAATTGTAGGCGTATTTTTTCTCAGCTTTCTGATAAAAATCCAAAGCTTTACTGTAATCCTGCTTCACGTGTTGTCCAAAATAATAGAGATCACCCAGGTTGACAAGAGCCATTTCGTCACCAAGCTCAGCACTCTTTTCATAGGCCTCAATTGCTTTTTTGATATTAAAAGAATACCCTATTCCGTTGTGGTATAAAGCCCCGAGATTGTTCCAGGCTACAGGATGGTTTCGTTGTGCTGCTTTTTCATAATATGCAATGCCTCTTTGCGGATCAAATAATGATTCTATTTCAGGATCCGTAAGCAGTAGCCCTATTTCTACCAGGCTATCCATGTCACCCTTTTGAGCAGATAACTCAAAAAGACGAAGTGCTTCGTGGTAATTCTGGTTTTCCTTTTCGTCAAAAGCCATTTTTTTAATCGTTCCAACCTCCATGAATTGTTCGGGGTTCTTACCTTTCCGGCTTTTCCAACGGTTATAAAAGGAAGTAAAGTATTCCAGATCTTTTCCCCGGAATGAATACCGGTCCAGATAAACGGCACCATATTCGGAAGCCTCTACCCGGCGAATGCTTCTGTCTTCATGCATCCTGAACATATTTTCACCCTGATACAAAAACAACAAGCCTTCTTCCGTTCTATAATTCAAAGGATTGGAAATATAGTCATACAATTGGGCTGACAGACCATTTTCAAAATCGAACAATTGATACCCTTCATTCTTTTGAACCGATAAAAATCCATTTTCCAGATAGTGAATCTGCTTAATTTCCGGCTGGGGAGTGATTAACCAATTTCCATTGCCTGCATCAAAAAGTCCTGATCCTACGTTGGTTTCCAGGATAAAGACATTATTTCTATATCTATTGGATTCTGCTTTTACTTTACTAACATATTCATTTTCCAGCAGAAACTGGTGTTTTACAACATGATAGATCTTCCAGTTTTTGTCTTTGCGAACAGCAAGAGTTTCAAAATTATCGATTATGATCAGCTGATCTGCTTCGTCTATAATGAGGCGGCCTCTTTCATCAATCAATCTGCCTTTCTTGTCAAATTTGTTCGGCTTGACCCAGAAACAGGTACTTGCTTTTGAGATGCTGCCTTCTAAAAAGTCTCCGAGGTAGTTTCCTTCTTTTGTATAATATTTTCGTTTGCCGGTACCTTTTTGCCTGGCAAAAAATAATTCAGGGAAATAATCATATTCATAAGGGTTTTCGCTTTCAACAGGAATAACCAGTCCGTTTTCATCGCTATAAACTCCGAATTTGCCGTCTTTTTCTACCCCAAAGAATCCATAGGCTGTTCTTTCAATGGCATTGTATTCCGCAGGAACCATCCAGGTATTTGAATAGATTTTTAAAATCCCTGATTTTCCATTCACTTTTACTTCGCCTAAAGGTTCCTGCCCAAAATCGAATACGTCAAAAGCATCTTCATACACCGGAGAAATCCATTCTTTTCCGTCACTTTGCAGGTAACCGAACAAAGCCCCTTTTTGAATTACCGATATATTGTAGTAATCATCTGCTTCAAAAATATCGTCATAAACCGCAGGAGCTAAAACAGCACCTTTTGCATCTTTAAGACCGAATTTCCCGTTCTCTTCAAATACAGAAGATGCCGCTTTTTTATAGGCAAGCTCTTCAAAGTATCCCAATCCGTAATTAATCCAGTCGGTTTGTAAAATTTCAAGAAATGAGGAATATCCTGTCTGTGAGAACAAGGAATCCAGCAGCGAAAGATTCCGGGCTTTAACAGCCTTTTTATACAGCTTGCTTTTCTGCTGAATTTCTACCAGCCATTCCTTTGCCTGTACCGTATGTTCTTCTTCGTTCATATTGAAAACATCTGTTGCATTCAATACAAAAGAGTCATAAGGTAAAGCTTCCAGAAACTCGAACATTTTATTAACGGGTTCGTAATAAGCCTTCTTGTAATGCAGCTGATAAGTATCTGCCAGCAGATTGAAAAAATAACGCAGCTGAACAATTCCCTGGTTTTTATCGGAGAAAAATTCAACACCTTCCACTTTGATATCTTCTGCCAGCAGAGGATACAGCAATAATGGAATTTCATAATTCCACTCGCCCAGATAGGTATCGAATGTCTGATTTGTTTTTTGATCGTAATTGTATAAATAAATCCGGTGTGCCATTCATTCAATTTTAACATATCGGAAAGCATCACAGCATTCCCTGTTACCTAAGGTTGCCTCCCGAGCAGCTGCAAATTACAAATATACGCAGCAATATTACTTTTACAGCTTCTTCCTCACTCCATTGTATCTGGCTAGTGTTTTTACCCATAGTTTTTTAGTGTTTATTCGAAATAAGAATTTATCGTTGAATCGGGTGTGAAAAAGAAAGCTATAAAAGTTATTAATTATTGTTTATCCGGAGAGATTTAACCGTTTTATCTTTATTAGATTTTTAGGTCAAAGATAAAAATAGAGACGGTATAAAAACATCCCTGATATCAGTGGTTTTTAGTTTAGTCTGTTTCATATTATAATGCATCGCATCTTCTTTATGGCCTGTAGGTTTCGGCCTGTTCAAACAGGATCATGTAACAATAAAATGCAGTTAAGACTACTCCGATAAGGCCGGAAATAAGAAATATAAGAAGATAATACACGGCTTTTTTATTTTTCTTTTGTATAAAATTGATAATGAAAGTAATCAGCGTGCACAGGAATCCTGCTCCAAAAAATATAATTAAGACAGCAAAAAATAAAGCTCTTTCCAGGTGTAAGTCTGCAGATGAAAGCATAAGGGTTTAAATTTACAGGTTAACAATAAGTTCAGCAGATTCGACTGAACATAGAAATGATCAAACCTGCCTGAATTGTATGTTTCATATTCATCGTCAATATTAGAGAGAACCGTCAAATACTGCAATCCCTATTATCAGGTATATTGTATGCTGCCTTACTTTTTTGAATGTTTTTCTTTGTAACAAAAAGATTTTCAATCCATTTGCTCTTTGAAGAGTGTTGACAATACATTACTATTGTTAACAAATTTTTAATCAATTATTATCTTAGATCAAGGTATTCTGAAGATTTTCTATCTACATTTGTGATTATAAAAATCAAACACACTATTTATTAATATTAAAAAAAGAAACAATGAGCACACTTACATTAAAAGACGGTACAGAAATTTATTACAAAGATTGGGGGAAAGGACAGCCGGTTTTCTTTCACCACGGATGGCCATTATCAAGTGATGACTGGGATGCCCAAATGTTCTTCTTTCTGGAACAGGGTTATAGAGTAATTGCTCATGACAGAAGAGGCCACGGAAGATCCGGACAGACTCCTTACGGACATGATATGGATACTTATGCTTCTGATGTGGCAGAAATTGTTGAAGCGCTGGACTTAAAAGATGTGATTCATGTGGGACATTCTACAGGAGGCGGTGAAGTGATCCGCTATGTCGCAAAACATGGTAACGGAAGAGTGGCAAAAGCTGTTCTGGTAAGTGCAGTAACTCCTATTATGGTTCAGAATGAAAACAATCCTAATGGAGTTCCCATCTCTGTTTTTGATGATATCCGAAATAATACGGCGAAACACAGACAACAATTCTTTATTGATATTACCTTCCCTTTTTATGGATACAACAGAGAAGGAGCCAAAGTTTCAGAAGGAATCCAGAGAAACTGGTGGAGACAGGGAATGAGTGGTTCTATCAAAGCACATTATGATTGTGTGAAAGCATTCTCTGAGACAGATTTCACTGAAGATCTTAAAAGTGTAGATGTTCCTGTATTGGTAATGCATGGCGAAGATGATCAGATTGTACCTTTTGAAACCACTGGCAAGGTTGCTGCTACCCTTCTTAAAAACGGAAAACTGATTTCCTATCCCGGGTTTCCACACGGAATGCCAACTACAGAGGCTGAAACCATCAACAGAGATCTTCTGGAGTTTTTTAAATCATAATAAGAATAAGAACATCATTACGTTTTTATGAACGTATAGCATTGAAGGCAAGCCCGTATTGATATGGGTTTGCCTTTATAATTCAACCCAAAAGACCTTCCTGTTGATATACATTAAAAATTCCTTTCGTGTATCACTTTTTTTTCGTAATTTTGCACACTATTATTCCTAATGTCTTTAGGAGTAGCCAAAACAGATATTGATAACAAAAACAATAAAAAAGCAAAACAATGCCAAAATTAAAAACGAAATCAGGTGCTAAGAAACGTTTTGCTCTTACCGGAACAGGTAAGATCAAAAGAAAAAACGCTTACAAAAGCCACATCTTAACTAAGAAAGAAACTAAGCAGAAGAGAAATCTTACGTCTACTTCTTACGTAGCTAAAGTGGATGAGAAAAGCGTTCAACGTCAATTAGCAATTAAGTAGTTTTTATAAATCTATATTCGGTTTATAAGAATTCAAACAAATTCACAATTTTAACCCTGAAACGGTGCCAACAAGAGCAATAACACTGCCGCCCTTTTCAAAAAAACAATTTAAATTATGCCAAGATCAGTAAATGCCGTAGCTTCAAGAGCTCGCAGAAAGAAAATTTTTAAGCACGCTAAAGGTTATTTCGGAAGAAGAAAGAACGTTTGGACTGTAGCTAAAAACGCGGTAGAAAAAGCAATGCAATATGCTTACCGTGGTAGAAAAGAGAAAAAGAGAAATTTCAGAGCACTTTGGATCACTCGTATCAACGCGGGAACCAGAGAGCACGGAATGTCTTACTCTCAATTTATGGGAGCTCTTAAAAAGAACAACATCGAACTTAACAGAAAAGTTTTAGCAGATTTAGCAATGAATCACCCTGAAGCTTTCAAAGCTGTTGTAGATCAAGTAAAATAATGTAGAATAGATTTTGTTATCAATATAAGTCCCGGGTTTTCCCGGGATTTTTTTGTTATATACTTTTTCATCTTTTATCACGAGTCGAATCCTGGTGTAATTGCAATATCAACAGTATTTTCTATTAAGCTGCAGTGATAAAACATGAATTTATCATTGAATATATTTAATAAAAAAGAAAAATTTACTTAAATTTTATATATTTAGCGAATTTTAATCTAAATTAATGATAAATTTAATAAAAACACATATTATTGTTAATAAATTAAGCAAATAAGCAACATTTCACTTAATAATCAACAATAAATAATGATTAATTGTTATATTAGCAATCTCTAAAGAAAGTATTAAAAATGAAAAAAGTTGCGGCTCTTTTGCTCAGTTCAATTGCACTTCAGAATATGAGTGGACAAAGTTTTATTCAGGCTTATAAGGACAGAGCAGATATGGTTACCCAAACCAATATTAGTACAAACCTTCAGGAATTTGCGGGATTTGGGATTAAAAAAACAGGTACAACAGCTAACAATAACGCTTTAAACTGGCTTAAAAATAAATACCTTTCCTACGGATATACTGTCAATAATATGTCTGAAGATAGTTTTACCTACGGAAGCAGCACTTCAAAAAATTTAATTATTACCAAGACAGGAACAGTATACCCCAACAAATATGTTATTATCTGCGGACATTATGATACGATTGTAGGTCCTGGAGTGAGTGACAACGGAAGCGGAACTTCCATTATTCTGGAAGCAGCCAGAATATTGAAAAATGTTCCCACAGAATATTCTATCAAATTTATTCATTTTTCCGGGGAAGAACAAGGTCTTGTAGGCAGCAACCATTATGTCAATAACGTAGCTTACCAAAATGGCAGTCAGGTTCTGGATATAAAACTGGTTTTAAATATTGACCAGGTGGGTGGTCTTCTTGGAAATAACAACAATACTATTACCTGCGAACGGGATACCGGTGGGGTGTCTTCCAATAATGCAGCTTCTACAGTTGTAACGCAGGAACTGATGAACTGCACTACTCTTTACTCACCTCTTCAGACGAATCTTTCTTACGCTTACAGCTCAGATTATATGCCTTTTGAAGCAAAAGGATATACCATTACCGGGTTTTATGAAACCATCCAAAGTAATAATGAGCATACCGTAAGTGATACTTTTGCCAATCTGGATCCCGTCTATGTTTTCAACGTAGGAAAAGCAGCCGTGGGAGCTTTGCAGCATTTTGCTGTTGCCTCTACATCCAGTAACCTGTTAAGTACCAACGAAAGCTCTGTGCAAAAATCAGGTGAAGCCATCAGGATCTATCCTAATCCTGCAAAAGATCTTGTGACTGTGGAATTTCAGGAGAAAGTAAAACACTTCAAAGTTGAAGTCAATGACATGGCAGGAAATACTGTTTTAAACCTTGAAAATCAGGAAAAAATAAATACATCAGGGTTAACAAACGGGGTTTATACTTTTACTGTTACAACCGATAAAGGAAATACCACAAAAAAAATTATCATTAATCAATAATGTCTGACGGATATTCCGCATCTGTTGCATTCTGGAATATTCAGCATTACTCTCCTCAAATGAAAAAAATCGCTGCTTTTTTATTCGCTTCTGTTGCTATGCAAAGTATTGGAGCTCAAAGTTTCATTCAGGCTTATCAGGACAGAGCGGATATGGTAAATCAAACCAATATTACCACTTACCTTCAGGAATTTGCTAATCTAGGGGTGAAAACCACGGGTTCACCAGCTAATGCCAATGCATTGACATGGCTAAAAAACAAGTATCTTTCTTACGGATATACTGCCAGCCAGATAGCAGAAGATCCTTTCACTGCAGGAAGTTATAATTCTAAAAACCTTGTTATTACCAAAACAGGAACGGTATACCCCAATAAATACGTAATCATTTGCGGACATTTCGACAGTATTACCGGCCTGGGAATCAATGATAACGGAAGCGGAACTTCTATTATTCTTGAAGCCGCAAGGATTCTGAAGGATGTTCCGACTGAATATTCTATAAAATTCATTCATTTTTCCGGGGAAGAGCAAGGACTTCTGGGAAGCAAACATTATGTCAACAATGTGGCTTACCAAAGTGGTGTTCGTGTTTTGGATATTAAACTTGTTTTTAATCTCGACCAGGTAGGCGGTGTTATGGGAAATAACAACAATACCGTTTACTGTGATGAAGATCAGGGCGGACTTTCAACAAACAATGCAGCTTCGGCTGCTGTAACTCAGGAACTGAGAAACTGTACAGCGCTCTACTCTCCTCTTCTGACTGCCGTAGATCCGGCTGCTGATACGGATTATATTCCTTTTGAACAAAAAGGTGAAGTGATCACAGGTTTTTTTGAAAGAATAAGAAGTACCTATCCACATACAGTGAATGATACTTTTGCCAACACCGATCCTGTTTATATTTACAAGATAGGAAAAGCTTCTGTGGGAGCATTGCAGCATTTCGCCGTTGCCACCGGCACGTTGGGAACGAATGAAACCATAGGAAAAAATACGTTGGAAAGTGTGAAAATCTATCCAAATCCAGCCAAAGATGTTATCAATATTGAACTTCCGGACTCCGGAATTAAAAATTTCAGTTTTGAAATCACAGATTTTCAGGGGCGTTCCATTTTCAGGAGAAACAATGAAACAAGTATTAATGCTTCAGGCCTGGAAAACGGAGCTTATATCGGAATTTTAAAAATTGGAGATCAAAAGGTTGTCAGAAAAGTGATGATTGAAAGATAAACCAGTATACAATACGAATAAAAAGACTTTTGAAGCTATTCAAGAGTCTTTTTTTTGTCAGAACCGCATTATAATATTCTTAAGTTAATTACAATAATTAATATGATATTCATAATAAATATTATTTTATTTTAACACATTAAACACTTTGTTGTGATTTATTTACTACATTCGTGTCACCAAAATAATATTATATATGAAAAAATTCACAACACTTTTATGCTCAGCATTGATGATGCAGAGCATTGCAGCTCAAACTTTTATTCAGGCTTATAAAGACAGAGCGGATTTGGTTACCCAAACGAATATTACTACCAACCTTCAGGAGTTTAGTAATTTAGGGGTAAAAACAACAGGTTCGGTAGCGAATACCAATACCCTGAACTGGATCAAAAACAAGTACCTTTCTTACGGTTATACGGCCAGTCAGATAGAAGAAAGTCCTTTTACCTTTGGAAGTACCAGTTCGAAAAATTTAATTATTACCAAAACCGGAACGCTTTATCCTAACAAATATGTCATTATCTGCGGGCATTTCGATACCATCTATGGCCCGGGAGTGAATGATAACGGCAGCGGGACTTCAATTATACTGGAAGCCGCAAGGATTCTGAGAAATGTCCCTACTGAATATTCTATAAAGTTCATTCATTTTTCCGGTGAAGAACAAGGATTAAAAGGAAGCAGCCATTATGTGAACAATGTCGTATATCAGGGAGGTGTCCGCAAACTGGATATCAAGCTGGTTTTCAATCTGGATCAGGTAGGCGGAGTGAAAGGAAATAATAATACCACCGTATATTGTGATGAAGATCAGGGAGGCGTTTCCAGTAATAATGCTGCTTCTGCAGCGGTCACACAACAACTGAGAAATTGTACAGCACTCTACTCTCCTCTTCTGACTGCCGTAGATCCGGCAGCTGATACGGATTATATTCCTTTCGAACAGAAAGGTGAAGTGATTACCGGATTTTTTGAAAGGATAAGAAGCACGTACCCTCACAGCTCTAAAGATACTTTCACCAATATGGATCCTGTTTACGTATACAAGATCGGAAAAGCAACCGTGGGTGCCTTACAGCATTTTGCAGCAGCATCCACTACCATGAGCAAACCCACTTTAAAAAATTCACTGGAAGCTGTAAAGATCTACCCTAATCCAGCCAATAATGTTATTAATATTGACTTAACGGATGCTAAGGGGATGGATTTCAGCTTTGAAATCAGCAATTCTTTGGGAAGATCACTTTTGAAAGTCAATAACGAAAGAAACGTTAATGTTTCATCTCTTCAGAACGGAGTCTATATTGGAGTTTTGAAAGTGGGCGAAGAAACCCTTGTTAAGAATATTATGATTGAAAGATAAAATATAATTTCACTAAAAAAACTTACCCTTTTCTGAATAGAAAAGGGCAAGTTTTTTATAAAAAGGATTCAAATTAATAATTAAAATTAAGAGAAACCGTGTAATATCTTCCGTTTCCTCGTACATATTCTGCATCACGAGCAGTATACATCGAGGTAGGTGTAAAATATGAAGTGTTGAAAACATTTTCGATTCCTAGTCCTATGGTCAGAAGTTTATTCAGTTTATAGCTTCCCTGAACATTGAACAGGTTAAAACTTTTCACAGGACCTTCTCCTTCATCATACTTTCCTGAAGCAGCAGGTTCAAATTGATCTCTTTCGAATGAATACATGTGATAAACACCGAGCTGTAATTTCTGCGCTTTATCATTCCATTTTATGAAAGAATTCAACCTTGCGGGTGCAATTCTTAAACCACTTAAATATTTTTCGTAGCTGTTGTCATTTTTCACATCTACTTTTCCTTCCTGATAGGTATAATTAGCTCCGAAAGTTAATCCCTGTGCCGGATAGATATTCACTGCCAATTCTACTCCGTTAATATACTGAGGAGCACGAAGCGGAGTCCAGAAACCATTCACAGAAACAAGATCAGCTCCCAACTTCGAGTAATTATAAAAATAACTGGCTGAAAAATCCACATACTGACCGATCTTACTGTTGAAACCAATTTCATAATTGTCAATAACCACAGGATCTGTATTGATTTCACTCAGAACATTGCTTTTTGCATCTCTCAGCACACGGCCCAGATCATAAATATTAAATCCTCTGGAATAAGAAGTGAAAGGCTGGAAGAAATCAAATGCTACATAGCTCACACCTACATTATAGGACAGATTTGAATAGTTTAATCTTCCTCCTTCTACATTGAAGGGGATATCTTTGTTAGAAGGTAAAGTAGTATAATCGGGAACTTTTACGGACATTTTATCCCATCGAACGCCTGCTTTTACCGTCAGATCATCAGTAAGAAATAACTTTCCCTGTACGAAAGGTGCGGCAGCCAGCATATTCATTTCCGGAACCCAGATCCTTCCATCTACTAATGGCTGACTTGTTTTTTCATTTAAGAGATCCAAACCATAAGTTAATGAGCCTTTTAATGCCTTTTCTTTTCCAAATTCAGTATTAAAATCTGCTCTGAAACCGTACTTTTTCTCCAAAATGGCAGATTGTCCTCCTATTTTCCATCTCGGTGCATTCCTGTAATCATAAATCGTGTAAAAGTCCTGGAAATACAAGGTAGTGTTAAGCGTTGTATTGCGGAAAATATTCTTATTGATATACTTAAGATATCCGTTGTGATTATATCTAGTTCCTTCTTTTACTCCTTCTCTGTCTCCTAATTTCCCTGTAGAAGGCTGTTCACCATATTTTCCAAGATCCAAAATATATTTGGAATCCTGCAGACTTGAATAGTAATTATACATCACTTCCAGCCTGTTGTTGTCATTTAAATCATATCCTATTTTCGCAAAGATATTATTGACGGCAGTTTCTCCCAATCCATATCGTGGGTTCTGAACCAATCCTTCACCATCTATTTTAACGCCGCTTTGAGTAAGAGTTCCGTTCACCAGATAATCAAACTTTCCTGCTTTTCCAAAGAAACTTTGTGAAACCCTGTATCCGGCGCCACCATCTGATTTGAACATTTTATTATTAAACAGATCATGGCTGGTAAATCCTAAAATCGTTTTTCCTGAAAAAATTTTATCAGAAGTGCTTTTTTGAGTAATATAATTAATGATTCCTCCTTCTGCGCCATTACCATAAATGGAAGTAGCTCCTTTTACCACTTCAATTCTTTCCAAGACCGAAGGATCAATACTTCTTATTTCTCTGTCGTTATTACGTAAAGGACTGGATTGTGGAATTCCGTCGACCATAATCAAAACATTTCTTCCTCTTAATGTTTGCCCTCTGTTGCTTACCAGATTATTTCCAAACGCTAATCCGGGAACTTTGTAAGCCAGGATATTACTAAGATCTGCAGAAATCAATGATTGCTCTGCAATTTCTTTTTTGTTGATGATATTGACGGTAGAAGCTGTTTTCTTTACAATTTCCGGAGATCTTGATGCGGTTACAATCACTTCATCAAGTCTGTTCTGTTCTAATGAATCTTTTTTCTGGGCAGCGACTTGAGAAAATGCCACAAGGCTTCCGATTAAGAAAATAGATTTATTCATACTAAGTGTTATTTAGAATAATTAAAAACAAAAGTACAATTTTCGCCGCCTTTGAATTTTTGGGTGTTTTAACAACCTTTCTTCTGATATAGTTTTAAATTAATTCAATAAATACATTTAAATAAAATAATCCAATAATAAGATTTATATAGTTTATTTTATCAATATCAACTGATAATCGTCATGTATAAAAATGCCTTACAATACATTTGATTTTATGATTTTTCCCTGTTTTAACAAAAAAGGAAGCGTCTCAAAAGTGTCATTCTGAACACTTAGCTTTGGTCATTCTGACGAAGGAAGAATCTCATTGATAACTAACTATATGGGATTCTTCACCGCGTTGTTGAACTACGTTCACAGACCTTCAGTAAGTTACTTGACTTTTGAGACAATCTCTTTATTGACCTCTCTTTTTAAGAATCTCTTCAATCTCCTCCATTGAAAATCCTTTGGCTTTCAATAAAATTAAAAAGTGATACAGCAGATCTGCGGCTTCATTTTTAAAGAGATCATCATTATTGTCTTTTGCTTCTATAACCAATTCTACGGCCTCCTCGCCTACTTTTTGAGCCATTTTATTGATTCCTCTCTGATATAATGAGTAAGTATATGAGTCTTCAGCCTTCGTATCTATTCTCTGAGAGATTTTTTCTTCCAGTTCATATAGAAATCCTTTGGGACTCTTTTCTCCAAAGCAACTGAAACTTCCGGTATGACATACTACATTCTTCGGAACGGCTTTAATTAAAATGGTATCCTGATCACAGTCGATGTCAATACTTTTTACGGTTAAAAAATTACCCGATTCCTCACCTTTTGTCCACAGTCTGTTTTTGGAACGGCTGAAAAAGGTCACAATTCCTTCTGCTTGTGTTTTTTCAAAAGCTTCCTCGTTCATGTAGCCCAGCATCAAAACCTGCAATGTTCGGCTGTCCTGAATAACCACAGGCACAAGGCCATTATCTTTATTAAAATCTATTTTCATCGTATTTGAATTTTTTGAGTTTTTAACTGTTGTTTTAAATCTTGAATCCCTATTTCATTAAAATGAAAAATACTGGCTGCCAATCCTCCTGTAGCTTTTGTTTCATTAAATACTTTAACAAAATCCTGAATGGTACCAGCGCCACCGGAAGCAATCACCGGAATGCTTATCTTTTCTGAAACCAGCTTTGTAATCCTAATATCAAAGCCGTTTTTTGTGCCGTCACCATCCATAGAAGTCAGTAGAATTTCGCCTGCTCCAAGAGATTCTGCTTGTTTTGCCCATTGTAGCGTAGAAAGTTCAGTGGCTTCTCTTCCTCCTTTGATATGCACCAGATCTTTATCACCTACTTGCTTTGTATCAATAGCAACCACTACACACTGGCTCCCGAATTCTTGGGCCAGATCAGAAATAAGACCTGGATTTTTTACGGCTGAAGAATTGATGCTGATCTTGTCTGCACCTGCTTCCAAAAGCTTTCTCACATCCTCCACAGACGAAATCCCGCCTCCTACTGTAAAAGGGATACTCAATTCTTTTGCGATCTCCTTTACCAGTTCTACAAATGTTTTTCTATCCTCAATTGTGGCGGTAATATCCAGAAAAACAAGCTCATCGGCACCTTCCCGTTCATACTTTTTGGCAAGTTCCACTGGATCTCCGGCGCTTTTAAGATCTTCAAAGTTAACACCTTTTACCGTAGCTCCATCCTTAATATCCAGACATGGGATAATTCTTTTCTTAAGCATTTTCAATAAAATTTTGAAGTTGTTGTAAACTTATTTTTCCCTCATAAATTGCTTTTCCGATGATTGTTCCCGTACAGCCGATATCCTTCATCTTGTAGACATCAGCAATGCCTGAAATACCGCCGCTTGCTACCAGCTGAACGGATGTTTTATATAAGATCTCAATGTAAAGCCCTGTTGAGGGACCTTCCAGCATACCATCTTTTGCAATATCAGTACAAATGGCTGTTTGTATTCCTTTTTCCTGATACTGAAGGATAAAATCAATGATATCATGAGCACTTTCTTCCAGCCATCCGGATGTTTTAATCTTTCTGTTTTCACAATCTGCACCTAAAATGATTTTTTCCGCTCCATATTTTTCAATCATTCCAAAACAAAATTCAGGATCCTGAACGGCAATACTTCCTAAAGTGATCTGCTTTGCCCCGGAATTAAAAGCGGTTTCAATATCTTCCTGAGTTTTTAGCCCTCCTCCAAAATCGATATGCAGCGAAGTAGAACGGGCAATATTTTCCAGAACTTTCTGGTTGACAATATGCTTTGATTTCGCCCCGTCAAGATCCACCAAATGAAGGTATTGAACCCCAAAGCTTTCAAACTCTTTTGCCACTTCTACAGGATCTTCATTGTATATTTTCTTTGTATTGTAATCTCCTTTTGACAAACGGACACATTTCCCGTCGATAATATCAATAGCCGGAATTATTTTCATGATTATAAATTTATAAAGTTCTTAACGATCTGATTTCCCACTATTCCCGATTTTTCCGGGTGAAACTGTACTGCATAGAAATTGTCTTTCTGCAAAGAAGCACTGAAAGGCAGGATATAATCACAAACCGATGTTGTATAGTCTGACAGTTCACAATAATAGCTGTGAACGAAATACACATCACTACTCTTTTCAATTCCTGAAAACAGTGGCGAAGTCTGGCCGGAAACGGTATTCCAGCCCATATGGGGAACAATATCCTTTGCCGGAAACTTTCTGACATTGATATCAAAAATCCCCATTCCTGCGGTATCTCCTTCTTCATTTTCCCCGCACATCAGCTGCATGCCCAGACATATTCCTAAAACAGGCTGTGTAAGACCAGGAATCAACAGATCAAGCTCTTTTTCCTTCAGCAGTTTCATGGTTGATGAAGCTTCTCCTACACCCGGAAAGATCACTTTATCAGCTTTTAAAATCTGTTCGGGATCATCGGTGATCACAGAATCGGCATTCAATCTGTTGAGGGCATTCTGAACGGAATTTACATTCCCTCCGTTGTATTTTATTATAGCGATCATATTTATAAACTTCCTTTTGTAGAAGGTAAACTGTAGTTAGCGTCCGATTGGTTCACTGCCATTTTAACGGCTTTTGCAAAGGCCTTAAAAATGGATTCAATTTTGTGGTGTTCGTTATCTCCTTCTGCTTTGATATTCAGATTGGATTTTGAAGCATCAGTAAAGGATTTAAAGAAGTGAAAAAACATTTCCGCAGGCATGTCTCCAATTTTTTCTCTTTTAAACGGAGCATCCCACACCAGCCACGGTCTTCCGCCGAAATCGATAGCCACCTGAGAAAGACAGTCATCCATCGGAAGCAGGAAACCATATCGCTCAATACCTTTTTTCTTTCCTAAGGCTTTTAAAATAGCTTCTCCCAGCACAATTCCGGTATCTTCTATCGTGTGGTGCTCATCTACGGCAAGATCTCCGTTCACTTTAATCGTAAGATCCATATTTCCGTGTCTGGCAATCTGATCCAGCATGTGATCAAAGAAGTGAAGCCCGGTTGAAATATCTGATTTTCCGTTTCCATCAAGATTAACTTCAATTTCAATATCAGTCTCATTGGTTTTTCTGGAAACTTTAGCCTTTCTCATTCCGGATTTTAAGAACTGATAGATTTCTGACCATCGTGTTGCAGACAGCTCCGCCTCCCCATTGAAGTTTTTGTTAAGATAAATAGCTTTAGATCCAAGATTTTTAGCAAGTTGAATATCAGTACTTCGATCACCAATTACATAGGAATTTTCAAGATCATAGTTGCCATAAATGTATTTTGTCAACATTCCGATTCCTGGTTTTCTGGTAGGAAGATTTTCAGATTCAAAGCTTCTGTCAATTAAAATATCACTAAAAATAATCCCCTCATTTTCAAACGCCTGCAACATTTTTTCGTGTGGTTTTATGAAATCTTCTTCAGGAAAACTTTCAGTTCCCAACCCATCCTGATTGGTTACCATTACCAATTCATAATCTAATTCATTGACAATTTTTGCAAGGTTTTGAAAAACTCCCGGATAAAACTCAAGCTTTTCCAAAGAATCCACCTGAAAATCTGTAGGCGGTTCAATAATTAACGTTCCGTCGCGGTCTATAAAGAGTACTTTTTTCATATGTTTTTTATATTTTTTTAACCATTAAAATGAATGAAACTTAACTTTTCTTTTTATCTTATTTATTCTTAGTGGTTTATAATTTATATTCCTTTCAAAAGGTTAATTAATTTTTCATTTTCAGTACGGTTTCCCACATTAATCCTGATACATCCGGGAATCGCAGGATCTCTTCTGCTGGTTAAAATCTCTTCTTCAAGCATTTTTCCGTATACACGATCCACATTATCCATTCTGATCAGGAAAAAATTGGCATCCGTTGAAAAGACTTTGGAAATACATTGAATTCCTTCAAACTGCTGTTTTAGCCATGTTCTCTCTTCCAGAATACGGTTTACGTTTCCCTGAAGTCTGTTTTTATCCTCCAGCGTTTTTAAAATCAACTCTTGGCTCAGAACATTCACATTATAAGGCGCTTTTACAGTATTGATAAAGCTGATAATCTCTTGAGATGCATAAGCCATCCCTACTCTTGCTCCGGCAATTCCCCAAGCTTTGGAAAACGTCTGCAATACAATCAAATTGGAATATTGATCCAACAGCTCCAGACTTGATTTTTTTCCTGAAAATTCAATATAAGCTTCATCCACCACGACAATGCCGTTGAAATTCTGAAGATAAAATTCAATATCATCCACACTGTTTCCGGTAGGGTTATTAGGAGAACATAAAAAGAAAATCTTAAGTGAAGAATCATCTGCCATCTTTAAGAAGTTATCTTTTACGATTTCAAAGTTTTCATCCAGATCCAGTTTCAGAACTTTATTTTCATTGATGGCCGCATAGAAACCATACATCGCGAAAGACGGATTCATCATCAGAATAGCATCTTTTTTAGGCTCACAGAAAATTTTAATAATAAGATCTATCAGCTCGTCACTTCCGTTTCCTATGGCGATCTGTGAAGGTGAAAGGTTTTTAATCTCTGCAAGCTTGGTTTTAAGCTTTTTCTGAGTAGAATCCGGGTAGCGGTTGCATTCCCCGAACGGACTTTCATTCGCATCCAGCATGACAGGAGCATTAAATTCATTATGGTCCCTGAAACTGATATAAGGCTGTAATTGTAATATATTTTCTCTTACGAGTGTTTTGATACTGTTATTTTTCATTGTATTGTTTATTTAAAACTACTTTTAAACCATTAAGATGTATGGAGTGATTAAGAATAGTGAAGAAAACATCTTCAGATCATTAAGTATTTTTCCCACAGATTTCACAAATTTCACAGATTTTTTATATTTGCCTTCCTCATTTGAAGAATCTGTGAGAGATCAAAATACTTGGTATTCAATTTTATCGGAGATAAAATCCTTGCGTCTTAAAAAGGTTTCTCATTATAATCTCTTGCGTCTTTGGGTTTTCCAACAATTAATTATTTCAATCTTATCGACACTGCATTTTTGTGAGCAAACAGACCTTCAGCTTCCGCCATGAGTTCTATTGTTTTTCCTAAATTCTGTAGCCCTTCTTTTGAAAGTTGCTGGAATGTTATTTTCTTCACAAAACTATCCAGCGACACGCCGCTGTAATTCTTTGCATAACCATTGGTAGGAAGCGTGTGATTGGTTCCGCTGGCATAATCTCCTGCACTTTCACAGGAATAGTTTCCTAAAAAAACCGAACCTGCATTCTGAACCTCCGGTATATATTTTTCAAAATCATTGATGGCCAGAATAAGGTGTTCAGGAGCATAAAGATTGCTGAACTCAAGAGCCTCTTCCAGCGTATTGATCAAAATAAAAGAACTGTTTTCCAAGGCCTGACCTGCGAATTCATTTCTTGGTAATTCTTTGATTTGCTGCTCAACAGCAATGATTGTTTCATTAAAAACTTTAAGATCTGTAGTGATAAAAACTACCTGACTGTCGCTTCCGTGCTCTGCCTGCGAAAGGAGATCTGCCGAACAAAATTCAGGAACAGCCTGTTCATCTGCAATCACAAGAACTTCACTCGGTCCGGCAGGCATATCAATGGCAACTCCATACCGTTGTGCATATTCTTTGGCCGCTACGACAAACTGGTTTCCAGGACCGAAAATTTTATTCACGGCAGGAATACTTTCTGTTCCAAACGTCATCGCTGCAACAGCCTGTGCTCCCCCCGTTTTAAAGATTTCCGAAACACCGCAAAGCTTTGCTGCATACAGGATTGCAGGATTGATATTGCCATCTTTATCCGGCGGCGTACAAAGAACTATTTCTTTACATCCGGCCAGATTTGCAGGAACCGCCAACATCAACACTGTAGAAAATAAAGGTGCTGTTCCTCCCGGAATATAAATCCCGACTCTCTCAACAGCACGATTTTCCCGCCAGCAAACCACTCCTTTTGTGGTTTCAATTTTTTGAATTTCCTGTTTCTGAGAGGCGTGAAATGTTGAAATATTTTCCTTCGCCTGTTGAATGGCTTGCTTTAATTCATCTTGAATCTGATTTTCTGCCTCCTTGATCTCAATTTCAGAAACTTTTAAGATTGAGGTTTCTGCTTTATCAAACTTTTTGTTGAATTCTATTAAAGCTTTATCACCATTTTTTTCAACTTCTGCAAATATTTCTGTGATCAGACCTGAAATTTCTTTCTGTTCCAAGACAGGGCGCTTTACCAGGTTTTTCCAGGTGTCTTTTGTGGGATATCTGTATATTTTCATTGTACTTTTTTAATTTTTTTTGAACCATTAAGATTCTTTTAAGTTGCTAATTTTCATTAAGATCATAGCTGAAGCTATTTTATTCAGCTGCCTGGTACCTTAATAATTCAATTTTTTTATGAACGCAAAGGCGCAAGTTTTTTAAATCTTTACTTTTTTAAGGCGCAAGAAAATCTAAGATTTTCAGCAAGTGCGTGAGTATAGTTTTGTGACTTAAAATGGTATTCAATTTTATCGGAGATAAAATCTTTGCGTCTTAAATAGTATCAACTTCATTTTTATTGCGCCTTTGTGTTAACCAACATCTATCATTATGATTTTTTTAAATAACCATTTTATCAATTGGAATAATTAGAATGTCCTGTGCCCCATTTTCTTTGAGTTCGTCAATGACATCCCAGAAACGTTCTTCATCAATCACGGAATGAATACTGCTCCAGCCTTCTTCTGCAAGCGGAATCACCGTAGGACTCTTTAAAACAGGAAGAACATCAGCTACTTTCTGGATTTTTTCGTTGGGAACATTCATCAGAATATATTTTGAGTTTTTTGCTTTTAAAACAGCTTTGATTCTGAAGACAAATTTTTCAAGAATGGCTTCTTTTTCAGGTGATAGACAGGGCGTTTGAGCCAGCACAGCTTCCGATTTCAGCAAAGTGACTGTTTCTCTTAATCCGTTTTTGAATAGAGTACTTCCGGAACTTACAATATCACATATCCCGTCCGCCAGACCAATATTAGGAGCTATTTCTACAGAACCCGAAATAACGTGAATATCTGATACAATTCCCTGGTTTTCTAAAAAGTTTTTGAGGGTGTTAGGATAAGAGGTAGCAATTTTTTTACCCTGAAAATAAGAGATGTCGTCCGTTTCTATTTCTTTGGGAACAGCCAGTGAAACACGGCATTTTGAAAAACCAAGCTTCTGGATAGTTTTGATGTTTTTACCTTTTTCAACCAGAAGATTTTCGCCAAGAATGGCTACATCCACTACTCCGTCTTCCAGGTATTGCGGGATGTCTGAGTTCCGAAGGTACATGATTTCCATCGGAAAGTTATCGACTGAAACTTTGAGCTGGTCTTTACCGTTGTTGACAAAGATTCCACAGTCTTTGAGAAGCTGAAGAGATTCTTCGTATAGCCGGCCGCTTTTTTGAATTGCAATTTTTAATTTACTCATTTTGCCTTTTTTTGGGTCCGAGCAAATAAAAACTGATCTGTTGAAATTTCTGAGGAGAATTCAGGAAACAAAAAAACCGCCTATTTACTCAGACGGTTTTAATTATTTTTGATTTTAGCACATACTTATATCAATCAATTCCGTCTAGCAGAGATGATGATGATAATGATGTAATGCTAAAAATATTGGTTTCATTGTTTGAATTATGATGCAAATGTAGGATTTATTTTTAAAATGCAAAGTTTTTTCAAAGAATTTTTTGATAAAAATTCATCAACTCCTTTGCAATGGGTTCGTCATTAAACTTCTGAACAAACTCGAAACCCTTTTCCTCACGGCGTTTTCGCTCAGATTCATTTTGCCATAGAAATTTGATTTTCGCGCGGATATCAAGGTCATTTTCTGGGTTCACATATACAGAGTCTTTTCCTCCCGCTTCCGGCAGACAGCTGGTGTTGCTTGTAACGACTACCGTTTTGGAAAAAAGTGCTTCAATGACAGGAATTCCGAAGCCTTCAAAGAAGCTTGGATAGACAAAAATATCTGCCAGTTTATAGAGACAGGCCAGCTCATCCATAGAAACGCCTTCCAGGAAAAGCACCTGCTTCTCCATTTTGTTTTTTTTCAGCAAACGTTCTATTTTCTGATAATATTTTGTCTTTCTTCCCACAACTACAAGAGGAATTTCCGTTCCGCTGATTGCTTTTACAACATTAAAAAGGTTTTTGCGGTCTTCAATGGTTCCAACATTGAGTACAAATCTTTCGGGAAGCTTAAATTTCTCTTTGACAGCTTCCATCAATTCCGGAGACTGCTGTTCTTTAAAAGCATGATGACATCCCTGATAAATGACTTCAATTTTAGACTCAGGAACTTTTAAATATTCAATAATATCTCTTTTGGTCTGTTCCGAAATTGCAATGATTTTATCAGCGGTATCAGCTGCTTTTTTGAATTTCCAGAAATGGATTTTCCTGTCAAAAAAAGAATAATACTGCGGATATCTTACGAAGATCAGATCATGAATGGTAACAACCTTTTTTATAGGTTTTGGATCCCATTTTAAGGGAAGTTCACCTGATAATCCATGAAAAATATCTGCGCCCTGCTTCTGGGCATCTTTACCCATTTTCAGCTGACGTGAAAAGTTTCCTTTTGAGGTTTCAATAAAGTGAACATTCGGGCGTTCCAGAATATCTTTCCCTCTCCCGGACTTATTTTTGTTCAATAACAGATATTCATTCTCCGGTTCATATTCGGAAAGGATTCTTACAAGATCTCTCGAATAGTTTCCCAGGCCGGATGTATTGTGGAAAAACCGTTTGGCATCAAAGGCAATCTTCATCGTTGGATCTGTTTTTGAAATTCCTGAAATGTACCAAATGTATGTCCTTTTTCTTTCAACCATCCTACAAACGAGTCAAATCTTTCCACCATATCTTTTCCTGAGTTTTTTACCGTAAATCCGGGAAGTTTAAAGGTGTCATCTTTAATTTCTGCAAATTCCCAGGGATGGAAATAAATGTTCAGATATTGATCTTTTTTCAAACAATCCGAAGCCAGTTTTTTGTAGAAAAACAAAGGGAAATTGTGAAAGCTTAACCAAAACAAAGGAATCCTGAAATTAGGAGAAACCGACGCCGGCACCTGAGTCACATTTCCTTCTTTGAAATAGGTTCTGGATACTTTTAAATTATTATATCTTCCAGGCAAAAACGTAGGATTGATAGAAGAATTGTATGAATACCCTGCTCTTTCCACTTCTTTTTCGTCTACAGGCATCATTCTCGGCATTCTTAATCCGGTCACCTTTGTCGAAAATAACTCTTCCAGCCTTTCTCTTGATTCTTTCAGGTGTTTGTCTTCAAATTCTGAATGAAACCACGTGTGAGAGGCCAGCTCATGACCTTCATGTAGCAACCTTTCAATAAGAGGTTTGCTGTTTTCTGCAAAAACTACCGTGGAAAAAAAGGTAGCTTTGGCATTATGTTTTTTAAGGATATTGAGGATTCTCTCCAATCCTGTCTGTGAAATTGAAATCTGCTTTTCAAAGGGAATTTCACCCTTATATTCTAATGGCATATCAAATTCTTCAATGTCAAAACTCAATAAAACCATTTTAAAAATTTTTGTTTTTAATAATATAATTAGGTCTGTCTTTCACCTGTTTAAATATTTTACCTAAATAAATTCCCATGATACCAAGGATGATTAGCTGAAGTCCTCCAAAGAAAACAATGGTCATAATCAAAGATGCCCAACCGGAAATCTCTGTTTTGGCAATAAATGAATGGATCACGTAGGCTCCATATCCGATTACTGAAAGCGCTGAGAATAAAAAGCCCAGATACGCAGCCAGATAAAGAGGTTTTACGCTGAAAGCTGTGATTCCTGTAAAAGCAAAGGTAAACATCTTTTTAAGGTTGTAACTGCTTTTCCCTGAAAGTCTTTCTGCTGCAGTAAAGTCGATTCCTGTTTGTTTGAACCCCATCCAGCTCGTTAATCCTCTAAGGAACAGATCGTCTTCATTAAAGTTTCTCATGACTTCAACAGCACTTGCATCCAATAGTCTGAAATCTGAGCCGCCGCCTTTCGTTAAGTTAACATCTGAAAGGCTTGATAAAAGCTTGTAAAATAGGTCTGATGTTTTTCTTTTAAAGAAAGAAATCTCTTTGGGATACGTTCTAAAGGTAAAAACTACATCATACCCTTTTTCCCATTTCTTAATCATTTCCGGAATAAGCGCCGGCGGATGCTGAAGATCTCCATCCATAGAAATGACTGCATTTCCGTGGGCATTGTCCATACCTGCCTTTACAGCCGGCTGGTGTCCGAAATTACGGGAAAATTCGATGAATTTCACTTCATCATATTGACTGGAAAGTTCTTCTAATTTTTGTTGAGTATTGTCTCTGCTGCCATCATTCACAAATATGATTTCAAAGTCATAATTGTTTAAACCATCAAAAACTTCTTTAATTTTCTGATGGATCATGGCAACGTTTCCTTCTTCGTTATAAGCGGGAATTACAATTGAAATTTTCTTCATATGCATTAATTCAGGCTGTAATTTTTCTCAAAATCTTTAGTCAGAAGTTCATAAGTCACTCTCAACCAGATTACAATACAAGGTACGGCTTTTAATGAATATTTGATGATATAATTCTCTTTTACAAATTTCGGGAAAAGATCCGAAGTGGAGAAACAGGTAAAAATAATGACAAAGACCAGCAATCCAATAATCAATGGTGTTCTTTCTTTCTGAAGGAAAAACCAGATCAGCACTCCTACCACCGCAATAATATAGGTTGGAGATTCTGAACTGGAACTGAACAATACCAAAAACAGTAATGTTGAAGCCAGAATCATCAGTTGGAATGCATAGTGTTTATACTGTTTAATTCTGATGTAAGGCAAAGCAAAAAGTGGTAGTCCGCCTGCTAAAAATACGAGATTTGAAATAGATGCATCTCCCAAAATTCTTCTTACAAAGCCCATTAAAGAGATATCCTGCATATTTCCGAGTACCTGATTTTCATTATTCTTCTCTACAATAGACTGAAACCAGTCCGAGTAGCACTGAATGACAAACTGCGGACTTGAATAAGCCATTGGAAGCACGAAAAATAATATGGCAATACCAATTCCTGAAAGAATAAATTTAGTTTTGTTTTTAATAAAGAAAAACTGCGTTAATCCTACAATTCCGTAGATTTTCACAAATATTCCTATTAAAATTGCGGTTACAGATTTCACTTCTTTTCTTTCGTAAATATAGACTGCAGATAACAACAAAAGACCTGTCAGCGCCACATTGAACTGCAGGCTTAATGCCGCAGTAATGTATTCCTGAAGACAAAGCAATCCGAAAATAGCTTTCTTGCTGTCTGAAAACGGCAGTTTATAAATTCCGTAGATAAAGATGAAAGTATTGGCAATATTCCAGAGTGAGATTCCCAGCCAATCCGGCATCATGGCAAACGGCGCAATCAAAGCACTGAAAAATACACCATAATGGTTCAGATCAAAATAAAGATCAGGATAATGGATAAATAAGTTTTTCTGATGAATGGTATTAAAGAATACATTTTTAAAAATCAGATAGTTATTGATCGCATAATCTCCTCTCAGGTATTTGGAAATTGCTGTAACAACGGATATAATAAGATAAACCCCAAATATATATTTAGGGTTTAATAGTATTTTAAGAAATTTTTCTTTCAAGATTGTGGTATTAGATTAAAATATTAATCTTAAACGGCTACATTATTATCTCTCAATGCATCATTCAGAGATGTTTTCTTGTCTGTAGATTCTTTTCTCTGACCAATGATCAAAGCACATGGAACCTGATATTCTCCAGCCGGATATTGTTTTGTATAGCTTCCAGGGATTACTACTGAACGTGCAGGAACTCTTCCTTTGATTTCAACTGGTGTATCTCCTGTAACATCGATAATTTTTGTAGAGGCGGTCAATACGACGTTAGCACCCAATACAGCTTCTTTTTCTACGTGAACTCCTTCCACAACGATACATCTTGAACCGATAAAGCAGTCATCTTCAATGATTACGGGAGCTGCCTGTAATGGCTCCAATACCCCACCGATACCAACACCACCACTCAGGTGAACGTTTTTACCGATCTGTGCACAACTTCCTACTGTAGCCCAAGTATCTACCATTGTTCCGGAATCTACATAAGCACCAATGTTTACGTAAGACGGCATCATAATTACTCCCGGAGCAATGTAAGCACCTTCTCTCGCTACTGCATGTGGAACAACTCTCACCCCTTTTTCAGCATAACCTCTCTTCAAAGGCATTTTGTCATGAAATTCAAACGGACCTACTTCAATAGTTTCCATTTTCTGGATCGGGAAATACATTACCACAGCTTTTTTCACCCATTCATTTACCTGCCATCCGCTTTCTGTAGGTTCTGCAGTACGAAGTTCCCCTTTATCAACTAAAGAAATAACTTCTCTGATCGCCTTCTGGCTGTCTTCATTCTGCAATAATTCTCTGTTGTCCCAGATATTTTCAATAGTTTGTTGTAATGACATGTTTCTTATTTAAAATTATACCGGCCAAAGATACAAAAAAGTTCAGCAAAACAGGTTTTAACATGATGCTTTTAATACAGACCCAACATGCGCTTCACCTTCTTTTTGTAGGCCACGTAAATTTGGCCATGTTCTTTTAAGAGATACTCTTCTTCAAGCCTGATCTGAATCTGCATCAAAACAGATCCAATCAGGAGAAAAGAAAAAACAATTACAGTCGGTAAAACAAGAAAAAATCCTATAAGGCTGATAGTCATACCCAGAAATATGGGGTTTCTCGAATACCTGAATAATCCGTGGGTTACCAAATCCGTTTTCGTTGTACTGTCAATCCCGATACGCCATGAATTTTTCATTTGCAACTGGGCAATAACAACCCAGATCAAGGCCATCATCATTAAACCCAACCCTGTGTATTGAACGAGATTATATTCCAAAGCATTGATTTTAAAAGCAGAGAACATGTCCTTCGGAAAGAGTAAAAGAAGTATTGTATACATAAACAAAGCAAATAAAATCAGCTTAAAATAAAATCCTACCAATCCGTATGCAGAATCATCTTTGGGAAGGACATTAGGATTTTTACCAATTTGTTGAGCCACTTTGTAGCTAATTCCTACAAAAGAGACCAAAAAGAAAATAATGAAGTAAAAAGGGATAAAAAATCTGATAAAATCTGCCATATGATAATTGTTTTGGGCAAATTTGCTAAGTTTTGGGATGCAATGCTATTGCAATGATTGCTTACAGAAAAATTACAAACGGAAATCTAAAAATTCCCCTCCTCCGGAGGGGTGGTGAAAAATTCAAAGAATTTTTGACGGGGTGGTGAAAGAGTATGATAATATAAGTTTTGGCTAAAGCCAATTGATTGATTGCCATTTTATTGAACGGGCTAAAGCCCGTTTCTATTGATAGAATATTTACAACACTCTTTGAGCATGAAGATAGGCTTTATTCCAGTACTTTTCATTCAGAGATGAAATAATAACACCTTTTGAAGTAGAAGCATGAATGAATTTCACTTCTCCATCAGGACCGATATCATGAACAATCCCTACGTGAGAGACTCTGCTTCCTCCGGCTGTTGCAAAAAATAAGAGATCCCCGGGTTTTACGTCTTTGATATCAATATTTTTTCCGGCGCCGGCCTGATCAGAGGATCTTCTCGGAAGATTAAAATCATTTTCTTCAAATACTTTTACGGTAAATCCTGAGCAGTCAAATCCTGAAGAAGTACTTCCTCCGAATTTATAGGGTGTTCCGATATACTTTTCTGCATCTTTCAGAATATCATTGATTGATCTGGATACACTTCCGTTAAATTTTGAATCCAGTTTTCTGAGGTTTTCAGCTTTTGCAACACTCTTTGTATTTGATTTTTTACTGGCGGAAGCACTTTTCGAGGATCCGCAGGAAACTACCAAAACAGAGGCTGCCAATACAACAGCAATCTGCTTTATTGTCATTTTTTGTTGAAATAATCCCGTTCCCATACTCTTCTGATTTATAATTAATTAACAAAACGTACCACAAATATACATTTTATATTTTAATTATAGTACAACTATACTACAACTATATTATAAATATATGTTAAAATTTTGATTTTCATTATTTATTGGTATATTTGATTTCTATTTTAATGATATGGCAACCTATGAAAGTGTAATCAAGATTAAAGGAGCGGTGGGCGACCTGGTATTTTATAACCTGAACGGCAAAAATGTGGTTCGGAAGAAAAGCGGGTTTAATAAAGCTGCGTTTAAAAAGAATCCGTCATATGAAAAGGTAAGACAGAACAGTTCTGAATTCGGGCATTGTTCCAAAATGGGAAAAGTTATCCGGAAAAGTCTGGATGCCTATATTAAAGAATCAGGAGATCCCCTGCTCTACCAGAAGTTTGCCAAGGTGATGACAGCCATCAAAGATTTGGATACAATTTCTGAAAGGGGAAAAAGAACAGTTGAAAACGGTTTAAAGACTGAAGCAGGAAGAAAATTGCTGGGAGCATTTCAATTCGGCAGTGTTAAAAATGTTTCTGAATGTATAAGGATTAAAGATCATGTTCTGTATAAAAATGATGATTGTACATCAGACCATGCGGTGATTTTAACTTTAAAACTGGATTCTGAAAATTATACCGTAGAAAGCAATGAAGAGATTATGAGTTGGAATCAAGAGCAAGAGCAAGATCAACCGTTAAAAAAATATTTTTCTGATGAGGATTTTCTGCTCTGTTTTGCAGCAGTGAAAAATGAAAATGATGAGATTACCCACATGGGATTTTTGTAAATAAAAAAGTCTGCAGGATATCCTGCAGACTTTCTTGTCTTATTTCTTTTCTCCTTTCCAGCTTCCTGATATGGAAGGTGTCGGAAGTGAGTTGGACCAGTTTCCGTTTCCTTTCTTGTCTGTAGTTAAGGTTCCTTTAAAATCTCCCTGTGAAGGAAGCCCTACCCTGGCGTTAAGATCCCCGCTTTCACTTAAATTTCCGGTAATGCTATAGTTTTCATTATTGACATCGGAATGCATTGTTCCCACTACTTTACCACTCTCATCTACCACGAAGTTCCAAACTCCTTTATCTCCTCCTTGATAAGAACCAGACCATGTTCCTACATAATCATAAATAGTATCATCATCAGAGCTGCAACCGATAAATAAAAACGCCGTAAATAAAAGTAAAAAAAGTTTCTTCATAGTTTCAGTAGTTTATAACCTAAATTCTGTTATTCTCACGTGCCTTCTTTCTAAAAGTACAGCTGACTGAGAATATTGCTTAATATGTATTATTTTTTTGTTCCGTGCAAATCTACTAATTTTTTTATTCAAATTATCTGAATTTTAATCAGTGTCCAATATGTTTATTAAAAAACAACATATTTCGGCTAAAATACAAATATTTTTCAAACAAACAGAGACTGTACAAATTTGAGTTAATTAAAAATATAAGGTTTAAGTTAGATAGCAATATGTTCAAAATTTGTTTACAATTACTTTATATCAGATTTCAGATCATTTATGGTATGTTTTAAAGATATTTCTTACCTTAGTGAAAAATTTAACCTTTTCTAAAAATTACATGAAAACAAAAACATTATTTTTGGGAGCACTTGCTATTTTTGGCAGCTCAACGGCACAGGTTGGGATTAACACATCCACTCCAAGTCATACTTTAGACGTAAATGGCCTGGTAAGAGTAAGAGGACTTTCAAATGCCGAAAAAAAGATTGTTGCGGCGGATGCGCAGGGAGTTTTAACTCTTATTTCTCCTGAGGAAATTTTTGCTCCAAAGGCTATATTGAACACTTCAACCTCTTCCAGTGAACAGAGGTCAACTGTATACGAAGGAAAATGTTTTCAGCCTGGTGATAATGCATCTTCCTGTACAGTTTCCGTAAACCATTACACTTCTTGTGCAGGATTTACCAATCCAGTAGATACTCAGATCATTGTGGGGCAAGGGATCAATACCTCCAATGGACAGTTCTTAGGCACATGGACAGCCCGATATGTTGATAATAAAGGATTTGCCAATACAACACCTATTGCTAACCAGACCGCACCCGACTACCCCAGAATTTCTTATCCGAGTACCAATACAGTGAACTATCTGGGAAGCGGTAATTTTGCCGGTCAATGTAATACCGATCTGGTAACAACGATCAATCAGACTACCGGAGACATAAAAATTGAATCTGTAAAGCGAAGCATGTACGCACACCTTTTGTACCTTATTAATATTGCCCGCTCCAGATCTTTATAATAGTCGATATTTGATTTCAAAAAGACAGCCACAATGAAAATATTGTGGCTGTTTTTGTTAATAAAAACCTTCTGAAAGAGGATTTTGATTTATCTTGGTAAAGGAAGCGTTGCCGGATAGCAACCACAAAGGCAGTCCCATTGATCAAAATCTTCTGAACAAACACCAATGGCATCACATCTCCATAAAGCACCGGGAGGACATGCCGGAACATTAGGTCCTGCTCCTTTAACTGTTTTTAATTCTTCTCTCGAGATTTTCTTTAAGTTTTTCATGGTTTAAAATGTTTTAGTTCATTCAAATATATGAATATTCATTAAAGGGCGATTTAATTTATGAAAAATTTAACTTTTTACTTAAAAAGCCTCTAAAAAGAGGCTAGAAACTATTATTGGATGAATGAAAAACTTATCCCAAATGTATGAAATATCCACCCTGACTTTTATGAGTACAATCATAATCAGCTGTTTTCCATTGTTCACTAATTGATAATCTCCCCGTTATTGTTTTCCAGCTTTTCGCGAAATCTCTGAAGATCTGCAGGAGCGGGTCTGGTCCAATCAGCTGCTTCTCCGATAATTTTCAAAGGCATTTCGGAACGATAAGAGCGGGTGGGATTTCCTGGAAATTTCTTATCGGTAACATTGGGATCATTCTCAAAATTTCCTGTTGGTTCTACAATATACACACGTTCTGTGCCCTCTCCTTTTGCTAATGCAGCAGCAAGTCCTGCTCCGTTTACCAAAGCGGTAAAATAGATATGATTCATTTTCAGGTCAGACTGATAATTGGAATCTCCACCTGCTGTCAGTAAATCTCCAATTTTTAAATCTGCTTTGGTCCCGTGGTAAAAAGGCCCTTGATCGGACGGATGTTTTTTTAACTGTAATGCCAGTTCAGCATTCTTTTTTGACATTTCTGTATCTCCCGTCTTCTCCCAGCATTGAGCAATGTACTGATAAAGAGCAGGCAACGCGCTTTTAACAGTATCATCATTAATTTTTAAAGCAAATTCTAAAGAAGTTCCAAGCCATTTCAACTGATCCTCAGTGGTTTTCTGGTTACGTGACAGATAATAAGCTGCCAGAAACTTTTCATGGTCATCCGTAGCTTCTTCCCAGGCTTGCAAAAATAATTCACCTGCTTTTTCAGGCATTCCTTTGTCTTCAAAATCCATTCCTTGCAGACAAAGCTTAATCACAGGATTAAAAGGAGAAAATTCCATGCTTAATTTTTTATTTCAAATCTAGCATATTCTGTTGGAATTGCGGGGACAAAATATTAATCATAAAAAAGAGCTGCAATACATTGTATTACAGCTCTTTAGTGGAGAATACGGGATTCGAACCCGTGACCTTTTGACTGCCAGTCAAACGCGCTAGCCAACTGCGCCAATCCCCCGTATTTTATTTTTTAAAGCGGTACAAAAGTAAGTATTTAAATGGTATTTGCAAATATTTTATCGTTTTTATTGAAATAAATTAGCTTTAATCTTCATAAAAACTTGAATTCCCCATTGAATAACTACCAATTACCCCTATTTTTGTCCGAAATTATATTACCCTTATGCAGCTCTACACAGAAAGATTGGTTCTACGGGATATTACGATGGAGGATCAACAGGACATCTTCGATTACCGTTCCGATGCTGAAGCGAATAGATTTCAAGGCTGGATTCCTGAAACCCTTGAAGAGGTGGAAAGTTTTATCCTAAGAAATACCAGAGAATTCAACCAGCCTGAAAGCTGGTATCAGCTGTTGATTACGGATAAAGAAACAAAAACAGTTATCGGAGATATCGGAATTCATTTTACCGGAGATGAAAATGCACAGGTAGAACTGGGAATTACATTAAATACGTCTTTTCAGGGAAAAGGATATGCTTCTGAGGCTTTAAAAGGCATCATAAGTTACCTGTTTAATGATTTACATAAGCACAGAATTACAGCGTCTGTGGATCCGGATAACACCGCTTCTGTTCTATTGATGGAGAGAATCGGTTTACGAAAAGAAGGTCATTTTGTAAAAAGTCTGTTCTGGAAAAACAAATGGGTTGATGATGTTATTTATGCAGTTCTTCGGGAAGAATGGCTTGCCAGATAAGAATGCAACTTCTTCCGGGGATCAATATCACCATCAACTGCTCGGGCCACGCGTTTTTACAAAAGTATCAACAGGGATCAATTTACAGTACGGTATATTTTTCGTAAAATGGGGTGAGTTTTGTCCTTACGATAATTAAAGTTACCAAGTCATTGCATATCAAACAGGATATGATCATTGTCCGGTACCAATTTTTAACGGTAATGGTAATCCAGTTATCATTTTCTACCAATGGATACCTCTCTTTTTTAAAATACATAATTACGTGATCCTTCCTCTTTCCGTTGAGTGAAAATAAGTCTTTCATAATGTTTTGTAATCTGATTTGCTTTAGTTCAGCAGGTTTTATGTTGGGCTTATTTCAGGTTTTAGTTTATTCCAAATATAGTGAAATAATTAAAATTTATTATACAATATTCACTATAAAGAACATTATTAACAAAATATTCACATAAAACACTCATTAACAGAATTATTTTCTGAAACTTTAACTCAAAAAGAAAAGTCCGGATCATCTGCAGAAGGCCTGAAATTGGAATGCATAGCCGCGGTAAAATAATCGCAGAATACCTGGTACACTGCAGAATCAATATCCGTTGCGCGGATTCCCAGCTGTGTATAAACCGTGAGAATCTGACGGGATAATTTTTGAACCAGCTCTACTCCATACAGATGAATCACGTGTTGTTTACCCTCCGCAATCTCTTTGTGACCGCCGAGTATTTGTTCTACTTCTCCGGCTATGCTGAATACCTTTTCCAAATGTTTTTCAATAGATTCAGTAAAATGTTTGAAATTGATTTCGGGGCGGATACGCCCTGCCTCTTCAATAAAATGAGAAGCTATTCCAAGATAATTGACAAGGAGTGTCAAGTCGGCAAAAACCCGGAACGGAATGCTGTCCAGAATATCATTTGTGAAAAAAGTATCATAAACAAAGCTGTAATCTTCACTGACAAAGACATTATTAATGGTAAAGGAATAGGTTCCGCTGGCTTTCATTCCCATAGAGTTCCAATTGGGGATAATATGAACCTCCTCTTTCGGAACGATGAATGAACGGATAATCTCATTGCCGTCTTTATCCGTTATAGCCTTACCCTTTTCCATAACCCTTGCATTCAATGTAAAATGCGTCAGATGAGGTGCTCCTGTTGCAAAATTCCATGAACCGTTGATCAGATACGTACTGTCATCCTGTTTTTCTGCCATACCGCCAACCATTCCGCTTCCTCCAAAGCAGGTTTCAGAATGAGTGAAGAGTAATTGAGCAATTTCAGGTCTTATGTTTCTTGAAAAATAATTGGCACCGGCACAAAGTGTCAGCATCCAGCCAAAGCTTCCATCGGTTTCAGCCCAGCTAAATAAGGCTTTAAGTCCTTCTTCAAAACGACAGCCAAGTCCGCCGTATTTTTGAGGAACCCAGATCTTAAGCAGTCCTTCCTCATGAATATGCTGCATTACTTTATCAGAAATTACAGAGGCACCCTGAAGTTCTTGCCTGATCTCTTTAATACTCAGCATTAGCTTTGGATTTAATGATTTTCTGCCACTCTATATATCCGGAAATGGCCACTAAAAATAAAAACGACGTTAAAACAGCATAGAGATATAATTCTTTATGAATCATTAGCGGGATTGAAATAAGATTACTGACATTGAGTATCACCCAGTTTTCAATTTTTCTTCTTGCCATCAACCACATTCCGGCCCAGGCGAAAGCGCTCACCAGAGAATCCCAGACCGGAACATCCGAGTCGGTAAAATGCGTCAGAAAAGACCAGAATAAAATAAACGTTCCCAGCACAATTCCTCCGGTAATCCATTTTTCTGAGGTTGAGGTAACAGAGATTTCCATCTCGGATTTTTGCTTCCCGAATTTCCAGTACAGCCATCCGTAGATGCTCATGATCAGATAATAAAGATTTAAGGTAAATTCAGCATACAACTTCGAAGTCAGCATCACATAGAGTGTAAGCAGAATACCTGCAATTCCGAAAAGATAGTTGTTGACATTGTTTTTACGGGCCAGTAAAACCTGGATTACTGAAAATAAGACTCCAAACCATTCCGGTAAGGTAATTTGTTTTAAAATGTCCTGCATCATACTAATTATTAGAAATCAAATGATGAGATGATCAATAAGCAATCCCTACGCCGGCATTATCCGGATAGGTGTGGAAGTATATTCCTGGGTATCATCTCAGCCACTGTTAATCTGTAGCACCCCATTGTTGGGCAAAGGTGCATTTTTTTGCTGGAAAAAGAAAGGACTTTGGCTATTTATTTTTCAGATATGATCAGGATTATAAAGAGTTCACCGGATAAGTTTTATTTTTATCGTTAATCTAAAAATAATATTATGGATCATCAGCAGGAAATATCGGTACTTAATGACTTACTCCACATTACCAACGACAGAAAGGAAGGTTTTGAAAAAGTTGAAGGGAAAGTCTGGGAAATGTATCCAGATGTAAAAGATGAGTACGAACATATGATTTCGCAGTCGAAAATCATGAAAAATGAACTGGTTAACCTCATCACAGAAAAGCAAGGCATTCCGGAGGACTCAACGTCCATGGCAGGAGCTGTTCACAGAACATGGATTGACATTAAAAATTCTTTTACCATGGGAAACCTCATAGAATCTACATTAGAAAATGTAGTGTTTGGCGAAAAAGCAGCTATTGAAGCCTATCAAAATGCCCTGGACACAGGTGATCTCAGCCCAAAAAGTACTGAGGTTGTGTCTGAACAGCTTCGCATCCTTAAAGATTCTTACAGACAGTTTAAGAAAATTGAAGAATATAAAAAGAAAGAATAATCAAAAAACTCCTCTTCAAAAGAGGAGCTTACTATAATCAAGAACAAAATAATATTTAATCACATCAAAATTATTAAATACTTTATGTTCATATTTATGATGCAGGTCATATAAACTGAATATTATTTGACTGCATTTTTAGCTTTTTCCGATTCCTGCAAATGATGTTCAAGTGTCGGAAGTGTTTTCGCTGCGAAAGATTTTAATGAAGCTTCTGTTCCTTCAGATGCCTCTTTTTTGAAGGCTTCTACATCTTCTTTATGATCACTGACCATAAGATCTGTATATTTTTTGTCAAAGTCCTTTCCTTTCTTAGCTTTCAGATCATCATACATCTTCTGCTTTTCGGCATCCAAGCTTGTGGGTAAGGTGTACCCTGCTCCTGAAGCCCAATTCTTGAGTTCGTCATTCGCTTTGGAATGATCGGTTACCATCATTGCTCCCAAAGATTTTACGACTGAGTTTTCAGCGTTTGTTGCGGCCAGTTTCCCCATCATTACTTCCATCAGTCCTCCTATTGCTGCAGCATCTGCAAACTTTTTGTCCTGATCACTGAGAGTACTTTTCTGTTCTTTGTTGTCTGTCATTTTTGTGGAGTCGCTTACCGTCATTCCGGATTCTGCAGGTGCAGACATTGTGGTACTTTCCTCAGATTGACTCGTGGTTGTCGGCTCGTTTTTTTTGCAGGCCGTTAAAGCAGCCAATGCAAAAATTGTTACTACAAGATTTTTCATAATAATAAATTTTAAATGGTGATATAGAGAAGTCAAACAATGACTTTGTTTATAAATGCAACAATTTATCTGCCAAAAAAAAGATTAAAACATTTATAGCCAACTCATAAAACATTATGAGTAAATATTTTACGACTTATTAACCAACCTAAATGTAAGATTAATACGCTCCTTCATAGAGGTTAGAGACTTGGCAATACGATGTTCCCAGTTTTCCTGAAGATCTCCTTTCATAATCAATAATGATCCGTGAGGGAGAGGCAGGCTGTATTTACTCTGATGATGGTCTTTTTTCCTGAAATCAAAATTTCTGGTCTGCCCCAGACTTACTGATGCAATCACCGGACGTTTCCCATATCTGCTTTCCTTATCCCGATGCCAGGCAACAGAATCGTTGTGATCTCTGTAAAGGTTTAATAATACGGAATTGAACTGATAGCCAAATGTTTCTTCTATTCTTTGTTTTAAAGAAAACAGTTCGGGTGTCCAATGATGGGCATCCAGTTCATTGTCTGAAGGATAAGCATTTTTCTCATCTCCATACCAGGCGGTTAAGCGTGGTGTCAGCACCATTTTATCATACATTTTCTGGGTACGTTGTTTCCACGGAGCTGTTTCAAGCAGATGAATTTTAAGGCGGTCAGCTTCTTCCTGATTCAGGAAATGTTCTCTGTATTCCAGAAGGTCTTTTGGAAATTCGTACAGATCTGCTGAGTCGAACAGACTAAGTTGGGTCATTTTTAAACTTTATAAATGGCGGAATACCGTTTTCTTTTACAGTGTAACAGTTTGGGTATTCATTACAGTTCATTATTAAAAACCAAATTGATACAAATAATATCCACAAATATACTAAAACTGATACAAAATCAACCAGAATAAAAATACTGCATTTGAACCCTTTCCGGATTACAATAAAAAGAGACCTGAAAAAATCAGGTCTCCTTTTTTAAAGATTGTATTTACATTGCTTCGCTGTTAAGATTGGTATCAGCAACTTTTGTAAGCAGTTCGTCACATTTTTTTTCCTCTTCCAGTGTGCTTAAAAGGTTTTTAAGACAATCCTCTTCTTTTAATACTTTAGCAAATGCAGCAAGTGTGCCATATGTAGCGATTTCGTAATGTTCAACTTTCTGTGCTGCTGCAATAATTCCTGCATCTCTTACTGCTCCGGGTTCTGTTTCTTCCATGATGCTCTTTCCTTCATCCAGTAGTCCCTGCATAGCATCGCATTTCTTTGCCTGGGCTTTTTTCCCTAATGCTTTAAAACATTCTTCCAGTCTTTCCACATGGCCTTCCGTTTCCGTGATGTGCTTCTCAATTCCTTGTTTAAGCTTTTCACTGGTTGCATTTTTCATCATTACCGGCAGCGCTTTCAATAGTGCTTTTTCAGCCCAGTAGATATCTTTCAGCGCATCTTCAAAAAGATCTTCCAAGCTTTTGGCTGCATTTTTTTTAGCAGGAGTTTTGGTTGTTGCTTTTGCTGTTGTCGTTTTTTTGGCTGGTGATTTTTTGGTTGCCGTTTTAGTTTCCATAATATAATAATTTAGTGTTTGATTGGTGGTAAATCTGCAACTATAAGACCATTTTTACCTGAAATACAAAGATGTGGTATCTAAAATTACCAGAGTTTATATTGTAAGATAGAATCAGGACAGCTGCTTGCAGAGAATAAAAGGTCTGAAAATTTGTCTATGATTACGGTGTTTGTTTTTTTACCCATACACTTACTGAACCCGGATTTACAGTAAACACCGCTTTCCCGTCTTTATCCGTATCAATTTCTTCATGACGGTTCTTTAAAAAATCGGTATAAACCGAATCCGCATGTTCTTTTCCCAGTTCTATTTCTTTATAACCCTCTTCACTGTTAGACAAAATTACAATGCATCCCGGATGCTTTTCATCTCCTTTCCGTACAAAAGCCACGCAGTTGGGATGATCAAAATAATCGATCTGCTCACCATATGCAAAAAGCTTTCTCGCTTCAAGCAGACCAGGAAGTTCTTCAACCTTCGGCATGATGATATGCACTTCCTGTTCATCTTTTATATCGATATAGTCTGCACCAAAAAGATCAGGATAAAAGATGCAGGGATAAGCTTCATCGGTAAGAAGAATAATAGCATAAGCCAAGGGTTTGAACCAGTCTTTCACCGCAGATTCAAGAGCCTGCAGCTGCTGTGTATCGTGATTTTCAACAAAAGAAACTGAGAATACCGGTTTCTTCTCCAGGAAGCTTCCTTTTAAAATCCGGCTCATATCATAATCTTTACCATCCTGTGATGCTTTAAAGAAATTATAATGCAGCGGAGCATCAAAACAAGAGATAAGATCAGACATTTTATCGGAAAAATACTCAATTTTTTCTGCCTCGTCTTTCCAGAATTCGCCTAAAACAAAACATTCAGGATTTACTTCTGTTTTAATATAGGAGATCCAGTCTTTCAAAAAGTCGGAGGAGATATGTTTTAAGGCATCCAATCTGATACCGTCTACTTTTGTTGTTTCCATATACCATCTGATCCAGTTTTTCATTTCCTCCACAACATAAGGATTACGGTACTCTATGTCAGCTCCCATCAGATAATCATAATTACCGAACTGATGACTTACGGCATCTGTCCACTCCTCACCATATTCATTATGGATTTTAAAAACCCCCTTCATCTCCTCACCTTCTCTGATCACATAGTCAATGCCGCTGAAACAGTGGCAGTCCCATATAAAGTCCGAATACACTCCTTTTCTTCCCGGAAAAGTAAATTTCGTATAGGCTGAAACCTCCATATTTTCTGAGATTCTTTCATTACGGTTTTCTTCATTCAGCTGATGTACCATAATCTTTTCTTCTTCATCTCCACCCATCCTGTGGTTTAAAACAATATCCGCATACACAGACATTCCCGCTTCATGCGCTTTCTCTATAGCCATTAAATATTCAGCTTTCGTCCCATATCGTGTTGGTATACTTCCTTTCTGATCAAATTCTCCCAAATCATAAAGATCATATACATCATAGCCACGCCCTTCCCTATTGAGACTGCATTTATTGGCAGGAGGAAACCAGACGGCAGTAAACCCCAAATCTCTTAAATATTCTGCTTTTTCAGCAAACTCATTCCATAGGTTTCCGGGATGATACCAATGGAAAAACTGAATAATAACTCCATTCATATCCGTTAAGATTAACCGTTAACAATTAAACCTCCATTAGGATGAAGAACCTGTCCTGTTATCTGTGATGAAGCATCAGTGGCAAGAAATAGAAAACTTGCTGCCACTTCTTCGGTAGAAGCATTACGTTCTAGCGGCGGTTTATTCTGATCTTCATCTTCTTCTCCGAATGTTTTTTCCGTAAGCGGCGTGGCCACCGGTCCGGGTGCAACAGCATTCACCCTTATTCCTTTAGGTTTAGCCTGTAATGCCAGTGAACGGGTGAACGAAACGATGGCTCCTTTGGTTGCTGAATAATCCAGTAATTCTTCATGTCCCAGATAGGCAGTAGCTGAAGTAGTATTGATAATAGAATCCCCTTGTTTTAAATAAGGAAATACGATCTTTGTGAGCAGGATCATTCCAATAATGTTGGAATCGAAAGTTTTACGGATATCCTCTTCTTTAAGATTTTCTATACTTTCACAGGGAATCTGGGTTCCGGCATTATTAATCAGGATATCTATTCCGCCCAGTTTGGAAACGACTTCATTAACAACAGATTCACAAAATTTACTGTCATTAATATCTCCTTCAAACGAAAGGACTTTTCTTCCTGTTTTTTTTATTTCATCCACTGTTTTCATGGCATCTTTGGCATCATGATAGTGTATGAAGGCAATATCAGCTCCTTCCTGAGCAAATAAAAGAGCGATGGCTTTACCAATTCCGCTGTCTGCTCCTGTAATAAGGACAGATTTATTTTTCAGTTGTAAATCTTTCATAGGTAGTTTATTATTGAAATAGGTTTATTCTTTGTTTTTCCGGTTCTTATCCAGTTCCAGCTTAAAGCATCCCAGAATGAATTCACTGTAATAGAGCTGGGCATTAACAGGTTTGGTTCTGGAGTGCAGATCTAATTTCTCTGAAAGAACCACTTTTCCTTTGTGGGCAATGGCAAAGTAAGCGAAGAGCTTCCCTTCTGATTCTTCCACCGGAGTGGCATATCCTGTTACTCCAATAGACCAGTCGGTTTTGTAGAGTTTACCTACCTGCAACGCCATTGTCTCAGCAATATGAGGAGATACAGAGTTATATTGTCTTGCTTCCATAGCATCTACATCAAGAAGGTTTACCTTTTCTTCTAAAGTATACGCTGTCATGCCGCCTTTAAAAAATTGGGAGGCATCCTTCATCTGGGAAAACGAAAACTGTAAAAATCCGGCTGTAACACTTTCAGCCGTTGAAACGGTTTCCTGTCCGGAAAGAAGATACTCTCCGATACGTTTAAACAGTTTCTCGAGTTCTATGACAAAATGCACCAGGGATTTCACTGACAGTGAATCAGCGTGGGCAATTTGAGAAGATTTTAAAATCATGCTATATATATTATAATAGGATTAAGACTATTCTTGCACGGGATCCTGTGAATGTTCTTTTTCTTGGGATAGTTGTCCAAG
Source organism: Chryseobacterium sp. CP-77 (assembly GCF_036362765.1). Taxonomy (NCBI): domain Bacteria; kingdom Pseudomonadati; phylum Bacteroidota; class Flavobacteriia; order Flavobacteriales; family Weeksellaceae; genus Chryseobacterium; species Chryseobacterium sp. CP-77. The sequence goes on along the minus strand of NZ_CP143637.1, from coordinate 745,568 downwards.
TTTCTCATAGTATTTGTGAAGCCTGTCCAGTTCTTCTTCCGTCAGATCTTCAATATCCACCAGTCTGTTACTGGCCTTTTCGTAGGAGGCTATCAATTCGTTGAGTTTTATCTGAATAGCCTTAGAATCTTTATTCTGAGTTTTTTGAATTAGAAATACCATTAGAAAAGTTACAATTGTGGTACCCGTATTGATAACAAGCTGCCAGGTTTCAGAATAATTGAAAAGAGGTCCGCATACAGCCCAGACAATAACCAGTAAACTTGCTGTAATAAAAGCACCCGGACTTCCGGTTATACAGACAACACGGTCTGAAAACCTTTCAAAAAAATTTTTTTTCATAAATAATACGATTTTGAATAAAATGGTAATACAAGTTATCAAAACAACAGGATAAAAATTATGATTCAAGTCACCTATGCCCTTTACGACTTAACTATTATTATAGTATATTTTCCAACAATATTGAGTTTTGTTTAAAAATGTGGAGAACCGCATAATTATTTTTATCCGTTAAAAACAACCCATTTTTTTCATCATTCTCTATTATAACAAATTGTAAACGAAAGATGTGGAATAATTAACACATTCCAAAAAGTGAGAAATAAAGCACATTCCAACAACTGAATAAAATCACTTCGTTAAGATTTAATACTTAATTAAAAAATAATTATCCATCTTTGCAGCCTTAAAAATCAAACACGCTAGTTTATTTCATGAGCATTACTTTTAAAAAGCGACTAATTATAGCGCTTGTATTACCTACGGCCGCCATCTATTATGGGCAGAGTACGAAGGATTCTTTAGAGAAATCCAAATCTATTGATGAGGTTATGTTGGTAGGTAGAAACCTTTCCCAAACAGCCAAAGAGAGAAAAACACCTGTTGCGGTTTCCAACATTAAGGCTGCAGAAATTCAGGAGAAACTGGGAAACAGAGAATTCCCTGAAATTATGAAGTCTACTCCATCCGTTTACGTAACGAAAGTAGGTGGAGGATTCGGAGACAGCAGAATCAACATGAGAGGTTTTGACGGAGCTAACATTGCGGTAATCATCAACGGGCAGCCGGTGAATGACATGCAGGGAGGTACCGTGTATTGGTCCAACTGGACCGGTTTGGCTGATATTGCCAGCAATATTCAGATTCAGAGAGGATTGGGTGCTTCCAAATTTGTAGTACCTTCTGTTGGAGGAACGATCAATATTGTAACCAAAGCTACCGATTCCGAGCAAAAAGCAATGATCAAAGGAGAAGTCGGAAACGATAACTACTCCAGAATTTCTGCCATGTACTCTTCAGGGTTAAAAAACAAGTGGGGAACAACCGTATTGCTTTCCCGCTGGCAAGGTGACGGATACATCAACGGAACAAAAGGAGAAGGGTACTCATGGTTTTTCTCAACAGGATTTAAGCCTAATGACAAACATGCATTCAATTTAATTGCAACCGGAGCACCACAGGTACACGATACGAGAAGGTCTTCTGCAACCGGAGCTAATGTTGCCACTTTACAGCAGTTTGAAACCTATGGAAGAAGATACAACCCGCAAACAGGAATGCTGAATGGTTCTCAATTCAATTTAGCTCCTAATTTCTATCATAAGCCTATCGCCTCTTTGAACTGGGACTGGACCATGAATGACAACCTGAAATTATCTACAGTGGTTTACGGCTCATGGGGACGCGGTGGCGGAGGTACAGGACTTAACGGTTCTATCAAAAACGCTGCAGGACAAACCATGAATTTCATGAATTATGGTGCAGGAGGAGACGGTACGATTAACTGGGATATGATTTACCGTTACAACAGAGGCGGTATGGTAACAGATTATAATGGAAATACTTTCCAGAAATCTACCTTTACAGCACCTGCAGGATCTCCCGGTGATTATAACGGACAATATGTCTCTACTTTGAACGGAACCACTGGTATCGTGAGAAAGCAGAGTATCAATGCTCATGACTGGTATGGTGTAATCGCAGACCTTAATTACAGAAAGAACAACTGGACTTTCAACGGAGGTATCGATCTTAAAACGTACAAAGGAGCTTTGTATGACATTGTAACTGATATGTTAGGATCTGATGCGCTATTTGTTCCTTCCACAGCCAACGCGCCAAAAGGATATTATATTAATCAAACTGTAAAACCGGAGCCGCTTACCAAGCTTAAAGATGCTCAGAAAGTATCCATACACAACGAAGGTCTTGTAAAATGGGCAGGTATCTACGGTATGGTTGAATACAGCTCTGAAAAGCTAAGTGCATCCGTTCAGGGATCTGTTTCCGAGCAATATTACAAGAGAAGGGATTATATGCTGTACACTCCAGGGAACCAGGAAACAAAATGGTATCATAAAACAGGTTATATTGTAAAAGGAGGTGCCAACTATAATATTGACGATCACCACAATGTATTTTTCAATACAGGAGTTATTTCAAGACAGCCTTTATTCAATGCTTTATTCCCTTCAAACCAGAATATTTACAATGATGCCAAGAATGAAAGAATCTTCTCTGTGGAATTAGGTTACGGTTTCAAATCCCGTTATGTGGATGTGAACATCAATGCGTACAGAACACAGTGGGATGACCGATTCATTTCAAGAACATTCAATGCTACGGCTGCAGATGTTGCCAAATTCTCTCAGTTAACCCTTGGAAATGCCTATTTCTATAATGCATTGAACGTTGGGCAACTACACCAGGGAATCGAATTGGAAGCCAAAGCAAGACCTTTCGCTAATCTTAGACTGAGAGGAATGGTATCATTGGGGAACTGGAAATATAAAGGAAACGCTAACTTCAACATCTTGGATGTTCAGAACAACCAGGAAATAGCAGGTGCAACCGGAATGATCAATATCAAAGACCTGAAGGTTGGAGATGCTGCCCAGACAACAGCAAGCATCGGAGTAGATTACAATATTACCAAAGCTTTCAGTATCGATGCCAACTGGGAATATTATGACAAGCTGTATGCTCAGTTCAACCCGATCAATTTCCTTACTGAAGCGGCAAGAGAAAAAGGAATTGTAAAATTGCCAAGCTATCACCTGTTTGATGTAGGAGCTTCTTACAAATTCACGCTTGATGCGAAAAAATCTTTGACATTGAGAGCAAACGTATACAACTTATTCAACAAATATTATATTTCTGAATTAAGCTCCAATATCTTTGCAGGCGATAAAATTGCCAATGGTCCGGATGCCGGAAAAACGTATCAGGAAGCTGGCAGAGTGTATCAGGGTGTTGCAGACGGTAATACAGGATTCCTTGGTTTTGGAAGAACCTGGTCTGTTGCAGCGACTTTGAGATTCTAATACAATATCATTTCAATAATGAAACTATTAAACAGGCTGCTCCTTTTTGGAACAGCCTGTTTTTATATTTATTAATCATCAATAAAAAATTAAAAGTTTTTAGGCTTCCTGTTCTGAGCAGCCTGTCTTGCAATTTCATCAATCCGGTTTTTTCTGGTTTCGGGTCTTTTGGCCAGAACAATCCATTGCAGCATCATTTTTTTTATGGACTTGCTCAAACTTTGAAAATAGGCTCCAGAACCTTCATGAATTTTAAATGCTTCATTCAGATCTTCCGGAATTATCAGGTCTTCCACACTGTCTAAAATAGTCCAGGAGCCATTTTCTTTGGCAATTCTGATGGTTTCAAATCCCGCTTTCATCATCAGATTATTTTCTATCAGCTTCTGAACCTTCTCTTTATTGATTTTAGACCAGGTACTCTTCGGCTTGCGTCTGCTGAATAACTGCATAAACGAGCCTTCATCAATAGTCTTTCTTGTACTGTCAATCCAGCCGAAGCAAAGCGCTTCATCTACCAGTTCGCTCCAGGAAACATTGGGTAAATTGGATTTTCTGGTATTGCAGATCAGCCATACCGATTGTTCTGTATGATGATTCTCTTCCAGCCATTGCCGCCATTCTGTCCTGATATTAACATTGAAAGTTTGTTTCTCTGCAATTTTTCCCATAGCTTTTATTTTATTGATGATGTAAAATTAAAATACTTTAGTGACAATAGTTTGTCAGTATTAAAATTTTAATTTCCTAATAAGATCAATACAAGCTTATCTTCAAGAAATAAATGATAAATTAGGCAAAATAAATCATTAAAAAACATTCTATCTTTTTCACTTGGATATGGACAGAGAAACTATAGATTATATTATCAGATATTTTAGCAAATTAATGACCAAGGATGAAGCTTTAGCACTGAATCATCATATGTACACTTTGAAGAGCTCTGAAAATACACGTATGAGAAATATAATGATTGAGCGAGGCTGGATAAATTCTGATCCTGAAGTCACACAACTATTAGAGCATGGATATGACGTTTTTGAACAAAATGTTGTAACCCGGATCATGAAAGAAACTCCTGAAAAAGTTTTTTTCAACAATTGTCCTAAATGCCACAAACTAGCCCGTACTCCACGTGCAAAGCAATGCAGATATTGTGGATATAACTGGCATCATTTAACGGTTGCTCAATTTCAACTCAATAATACATTTCAAGTTACAGGAAGAAATTTTTTCTTATTAGGACAAATTGCAGAAGGTAAAATAAAAGAAGGACAAAGAATAGATTTAAGAATATTGGGTCTTAATAAAAAGCCTAAAATTCAATCCATTGAATTTGCCCTTACACGTCAAGACGGAAAAGCATGGGAAGATATTGCACTGGGTATAGCTGAGTTAACTGCAGAAGATAAAGAATATTTAATAGATATCACACCTGCCAGAGATCCGCTTGACATCATAGAATAATTATTTTTTCCCATTCTTCACCTGTATCGCTCTCTGATAAAAAGATTGATTGGCAATTTTCTCTTCTGCTTCATCAATGGCAGTCAGCAGATTGTTTTTATTATCTGCAATATCACCTAAAATCTGGGACATCAGTTCCCAAACGGGTTTCATTTTTTCAATGAGCTCCTGCCCTTTTGAAGTGAGTTTAAAAAGCCTTTTGCGCTCGTCTTGTTTATCTTTTTCCCATTGGATCAACTCCTGCTTTTCAATTTCTTTGAGCAGTGTTATGGTGGATGGATGGGTATAACCGATCTCGTTGGCTATTTCTACTACACTTGCTATTTCTTTTTTATAAATTGTAAAAATAACCGGAAACCATTTCAGCTCAAAATCAATTCCAAATGCTTTATAGATCAATGCTCCGTCTTTCCTCAATTGTTCACTGAGACGGTGCAGCCTTGTGGATATGGCAAGAATTCCTGCTTCGTTGATTACATTCATATTCAGTCAAGATGTAAGTGGTAAAAAACATCATCGGCACTCATTAAAGGAAATTTCGCAGGAAGATTGCTTTTTTCAATCTTTACAAAATGATTCCTTTCATAGAAACGCTGGGCTGCTTTCAGTACCGTTATGGTTCCCAAATATAGATCATCAATTCTGTTTTTACGGCAGAAAGAAATCAAAACTTCCAGTAATTCTTGCGCAATATTCAGTTCTTTTCCTCTGAATTCCTTTTTAACAAACATTTTCCTGATGGCTGCTGCCCTTTCGTCAAATTTAACCAATGCTATAGAACCTACCAGCTCACCATCTGCAAAAGCACCCCAAAAGTTACCTCCGGCTGCTGTGTAAAAACTTTCTATCTGCAAAAGGTCAGGCTGATCTTCTATGGTAATCGGAATATTAAACTCTTTCTGCTGGATCGTCAAAATCAAATCAATGGCCTGTTCCGAATAAGAATTTCCTATGGGTTGTATTTCTAATTTCATAGTGTTTACCTTTTAAAGTACAAAACTACGTAGTTGAATACATAAATACAAATCAATTCTACTTTTTAAAAAATTTTAACACTAAATTTTCAAATCCGGAATTTCTACATGATGATATTTATGTAATTTTCTCAAAAAATTAATACCATTCAAAACTTTACTTTAACAATGAAAATAGAAAACATAAAGCCTTTTAACGGTCAGCATTGTGAAACGACCGCTACGGGAACATTATTACAACAAATCGGAATCGACCTTTCCGAACCAATGCTTTTCGGATTGGGTGAAGGGCTGGGTTTTATCTATTGGAACATGAAAACAATGGACTTCCCTTTCATTGGAGGACGGATAAAACCTGACCTGCTCACTCAAAATTTAGCCAGAAATCTGAATCTTGAATTAACCGTAAAGGAAACTTCTTCACAGCAAAAAGCCTGGGATCAGGTTAAAGAACTTCTCGATGACGGACAGGCAGTAGGATTGAAAATGGATTGTTATCACCTGGAATATTTCTCCAATCCTTTCCATTTTGCCGGACATTATGCTGCCATTTATGGTTATGATGATGAAAATGCTTTCCTGATTGATACCAGACAACAGGGCGGCCAGGTAAAAACATCCTTAAAAAGCCTGGCAAGAGCAAGGGCTGAAAAAGGACCGATGGCTTCCAAAAATCTGTATTATACCCTCAGGAAAACCGATATAAAATTTGATCTGGAAAAAGTCATCATCACTGCGATTAAGAATAATGCGGCTGAATATCTGAATCCACCTATTACCAATATCTCCTACAAAGGAATTTTAAAAACTAGTACTGAAATTGTCAAATGGTTCAATACAAGCAAAAATATTGAAGGAGAATTTAAACAAGCTGCAATGCTGATGGAAAGAGCTGGAACAGGTGGTGCATTGTTCAGAAATTTATACCGTGATTTTTTGAAAGAAAGCTATGAACTCCTTCGACTTGATCCTTTAAAATCAGGCTATGAAACCTTCTCAGAAATTGCCGAACTCTGGACAAATGTATCTCAACTGTTTGAAAAAGTAAGTCAGACAAAGGAAATTCAATATATTCATCAGGCTTCGGATATTTTAAAAGAAATATCTGGAAAAGAAAAAAGAACTATGGAAATATTGACAACTTTATAGCTGGAAAAGAAACGAGACTCCTGTTATAATAAATTCACAAAAGAATGAATAATATTAACTCCTATCAACAAATCGAAAAATAAAAACATACAAACACATAAAAAAAGCTAAAACAATAGATTATTCATAAATTATATTACGATTGTATGAAAATAATTTATATTTTTATGCAATAAATTTTAAATAATACAATGATGAAAAATCTAAAATTAATTGCAATCGCATTAGGGATGCTATCTCTGTCTTCATGTAATAGAAATGAAGAAGAACAAAATACTCAGCAGCCTAACAAGGAAAATCAAGCAATGCGTTCCTTAGGAGCAATCCCGGTAGATGACAAAACCTACAGTTCATTTGCTAAAGCTGATATAGATGCATTAGCTATGAAATTCAAGGGCAAATCGGCAGAAACGCTTATAGCTTCTATTCCATCAAGTTATACCATACCCAACACTCCTCCAATAGTAAATCAGGGACAGGAAGGTTCATGCGTTGCATTTGCTACAGCTTATGCTGCTGCAAGTATTCTGGAATATAATTTTAAAGGGATAACCACCCCAAGAAGTCCAGAGTACGTATATAATCAGATAAAGATAAATGGCTGCGCTAATGGAACTTATGCATCCAGTGGATTAAATTTAATAAAAGATCAGGGAGTTTGCAGCTGGGATGAAATGCCCTACACAGACGTAGAGTGCTCTACACAACCCAATGCAACTCAAAAAAGTGCAGCAAGTACTCATAAATTTACAACCTGGGCTACTGTAGATAAGACCAATATCACCAATGTAAAAACACTTTTAAGCATGAATTTACCCATAATTATTACGGTGACGGTAGATGGAAGCTTTGATAGTTTAAGCTCAGCAAACAATTGGATATGGAAAAGTCATTACGGTGCGGTAAGAGGAGGACATGCCATTTGCGTAGTGGGTTATGACGATGCTAAACAAGCTTTTAAAGTACAAAATTCCTGGGGTACCGCATGGGGAAACAATGGATTTTTATGGATAGACTATGCATTTTTTGCCAAGACTAGAAAAGGAGCTATCAATGAATCTTATGTAGCATACGTTCAATAAAAAATTATTAAAATGAATCGTGGCCGGAATAATTCCGGCTATTTTTATGTCTTTGCACATCATAACCTATTTTTGTAATTGTAATCTTTGTCAATAAAAAAACGTATGCCGTTCCTGACATACGTTTTTATGATATTACATTGCTGAAACGGTTATTTCCAGCCGCCGCCCAAAGCCTGATAAAGCTCTACGGCTGCTTTCATTTTACTGTATCTTGCATTGGAAATGTTAAGTTCTGCATTCAATGAATTCACACTTGCATTCAATACCTCAAGATAGTTCGCCATTCCATAGTTCACTAATTCCTGGGAATAGTCAACCGATTTTTTGTAGGCATCAAGTTCTTTTTGTTTCAATTCAATAAATGAATCCTGAACAGAGAAAACCCTGATGGCATCCGACACTTCTTTTCCAGCAGTCAAAACTGTTTTTCTGAAGTTAAGATAAGCCGTCTCCTGATTGGCAAGACTTACGTCATAGTTGGTCTGGATCTGTCTTTTATTTAAAATCGGCTGAGCGAGTCCTGCCACTACATTTGCAAATAAAGAGTTTACACTGAATAAGTGGTCAATATCCACAGACTGCAATCCGCCGCTTCCTGTCAGTTTTAAAGTAGGATAAAACTGAGCTTTGGCAGCATTCGTCAGTTGGAAAGCATTCATCAGATTAAATTCTGCTCTCATCACATCCGGACGGTTGGCCAGAAGCTGAGTCGGGTAACCCAGTTTTAAATCAATCGGAAGTTTTTGCCCTTCCAAGGTAGACCTTTCTATAGAATGAGAAGGTTCCCCCATCAAAAGGCTCATTGTATTTTCAAGCAGCTGGATCTGTGTATCAATATCAATCAGTAATGATTTGGCATTGAAAACAAGTGCTTCACTTTGTTGTACGGCTACTTCGGTAACTGTTCCGGAAGTTTTTAAAGCCTTTGTAGCTTCAAGATTTTTCTCTCGTACCGCGATGGTTTCTTTGATAATTCTCTTCTGAGCATCAAAAGTCAGTAACTGATAATATGCAGAAGCTATGGAAGACACCAGACTGCTTTTAACGGCTTTATGCGCTGCAACAGTTCCTAAATAAGTCGCCAGCTGGGCTTTTTCCTGGGCTTTCAATTTGCCCCAGATATCAGCTTCCCATCCGATGCTTGCCGTAATGTCAAACTGGTTTACATAACGTCTTTCTCCGATGATCTGTCCAAACTGGGTATTGATAGACTGGGTCTGAAATGTATAATTGGGTCCGATAGAAAGCGTCGGCTGATAGGCTGCCTTACTCTGTTTAAGATAGGCTTCCGCAGAATTAATACTTTCTAAAGCAATTCTGATATCAAGATTGTTTTCCAATGCCTTGGAAATATGCCCCTGCAATATCGGATCAGTGAATATTTCTTTCCATGAAATATCTGCAATATTCGTACTGTCCGAAGGAAGCATGTCTGTACGAAAAAGCTTTTCGTCTACAACATTTTTCGGTCTTTCATATTCTTTTCTCGCCATACAGGACGAGATGGCTCCGAGTATGAAAACTGAAAAAGTGATTCCTTTTATGATGTTTAATAAACTCTTCATTATTTTTAATTAGAAGTTAGAGTTTAGAAGTTAGAAGTTAGTTTTTAGACTTATCTCTAATTGCTAACTTCTAATTTCTTAAATCTTAATTTTATTCTGCTAAATTGATATCTTCTTTTTTGATAGGTTTGATTTTTTCCTGCAGTGTTTCAAAAATCACATACAGAACCGGAATTACAAATAATCCCAAAACAGTTCCTATCAATAGTCCGATTGCCGCTCCCGTAGCGATAGATCTGTTACCTACTGCTCCGATCCCACTTGCCAGTACCAGCGGCAATAAACCGAAAATAAAGGCGAATGACGTCATCAGAATAGGTCTCACCCTGGCTTTCGCCGCATTGATGGCTGACATCACAATCGTTTCTCCATGATGCCTTCTCTGAACAGCAAATTCGACAATAAGGATCGCATTTTTTGCCAGTAGTCCCACGAGCATGATCAGGGCAATCTGGAAGTAAATATTATTTTCAAGTCCCATGATTTTCTGGCCGAAATAAGCTCCCATTACCCCAAGAGGAAGAGAAATAATAACGATCAGCGGAAGGATATAACTTTCATACTGGGCAGAAAGGATAAAGTAAACAAAGATCAAACTTAACCCGAAAATCAGAAGTGTCTGAGATCCTGAATTTAATTCTTCTCTCGTTAACCCGGTAAATTCTACGGCATAGTTTTGATTCAGGGTTTCATCTGCCACCTGCTGCACCGCAGCAATCGCATCCCCGGAACTGTATCCGTCAGAGTTTGCTCCCGTCACCTTCACTGAAGTAAATAGGTTGTAACGGCTTACGGATTGTGGTCCGTATGCTTTTGTCAATGTTACAAACTGTGAAATCGGAGTCATGATCCCTGATCCTGTTCTCACATAAAGCTGATTCAGGTTTTCAATATTCTTTCTGTTTTCAGGAAGAGCCTGAACCATCACTCTGAACTGCTTTCCATACTTGGTAAAGTCTGCAGTATAAATACCTCCGATATACCCCTGCATCGTTGCCAGAATTTCATTGACAGAAACTCCAAGCTGTTTGCTCAGGGGAACATTAATTTCCATCTGATACTGAGGATATTTGGTATTGAATGAAGTCTGTGCAAACTGAATTTCCGGTCTCTGCATCAGCTTACCGATGAATTCATTGGTTTTAGCATCCAGATCAGCATATTCTCCACCTGATTTATCAAGCAATACCATTTCAAAACCTGCACTGTTACCAAATCCCGGTACACTTGGCGGTTGGAAGAATACTACTTTAGCGTCAGGAACAGATCCTACAATTCCAAATAATTTTTTGGTGATATCTTCAGAAGTCTGTCCGTCTTTTTTTCTTTCTTCGAATGGTTTCAGTTTAACAAAGGCAAGACCGTTATTACTTCCGTTTCCGGACAAGAACCCTCTACCTGTTGAAATCGTTACATTCTGCACACCAGGCACTTTCAATGCTTTAGCCTGAAGAGTTTTCAATGCGTTGTAAGTTCTTTCCATAGAAGCTCCCGGAGGAAGCTGAACATCGGTAAAGATAATCCCTCTGTCTTCTGTAGGTACAAACCCTTTCTTCATGCTGCTGCTTGCCCAGAACAGAATACCTCCGGTAACAGCGAAAATAATCAGGGTTACCCATTTATGTCTCAACAGGAATACAAATCCTCTTCCGTAACGCTCAGTAGTTGTTTTAAAAGCAATATTAAACTTATAAAAAAACTTCTGTAAAAGGTTCAGATTTTTATATTCTGCATGGTGCGCTTCGTGAGGTTTTAAGAATAATGAACATAAAACCGGGCTCAGGGTCAATGCATTAATCGCAGAAATGATGATGGCTATAATCAGCGTAATACCAAACTGCTGATAGAATACCCCTGTAGGCCCCGTAATGAACGTTACCGGGATAAATACTGCTGCCATTACCAAAGTAATAGAGATAATAGCTCCTGTAATCTCATCCATCGCCTCTACAGTTGCTTTTTTAGCATCAGAAATACCATGCTCCATCTTCGCATGAACGGCCTCGACGACGACGATGGCATCATCCACTACAATACCAATGGCCAGTACCAATGCAAATAAAGTCAAGAGGTTCAATGAATATCCGAAGAGATTCAGGAAGAAGAACGCTCCCACAATAGATACCGGAACGGCGATAGCTGGGATCAGCGTAGACCTGAAGTCCTGAAGGAAAATATATACTACGATAAATACTAGAATGAAGGCTTCGATAAGGGTATGAACCACCTTTTCAATAGAAGCTTCCAGGAATTCGTTGGTATCGAAGTTGAAAGTATACTTGATTCCCTGCGGGAAAGTTCCCTCAGCAGATTTCAGATAGGCTTTGATATTTTTAATAATCTCCTGTGCGTTGGATCCCGGAGTCTGGAAGATCCCCATACTGATGGAAGGATTGTTTCCGTTCTCCCCGATTCCTGTATAAGACTGTCCTGCAAGTTCCACTTTAGCAACGTCTTTCAGCATCAGGTTCTGTCCGTTTGCGAGAGATTTGATGATGATATTATCGTACTGTTCCTTATCGTTGAATTTCCCTACGTATTTGATGATATACTCAAAAGAACTACCGCTGTTTTGCCCGATAGAACCTGCCGCCGCTTCTCTACTCTGCTCATTGATGGCATTGGTAACATCAGTAGGTGTTACACTGTAGGCAGCCATTTTTGCAGGATCAAGCCAGATTCTCATCGAGTAGTTTTTACCCCCGAAAACGTTTGCATCTCCAACACCATTTACCCTTTTCAGGTTAGGAATAATATTGATATTCAAAAAGTTCTGAAGGTATACGTCATCCAGGTCTTTATTTTCAGAGTAAAAGGACATATACATCAGGGCACTGGTCTGCTGCTTCTGGGTTACTACCCCTGAACGCGTTACTTCGGCAGGTAACAGCGGTGTAGCTCTCGCCACACGGTTCTGTACGTTTACCGCTGCAATATCCGGGTCTATTCCCTGTTTGAAGAAGACCTGGATCTGGGCAGAACCGTCATTCCCGGCACTGGAAGTGATATAATCCATACCTTCCACCCCATTGATCTGTTCTTCCAAAGGTACTACTACACTTTTCATTACCGTCTCGGCATTGGCTCCCGTATAGTTTGCGGAAACACTCACCGTAGGCGGTGCAATGTCCGGATACTGTGTAACCGGTAACGAGATCAGTCCCAGCACACCGAGAATCACAATCAGGATTGAGATTACGGTGGATAAAACCGGTCTGTTAATAAAGTTTTTTATCATTAGAATTTCGGTTTTATTGATTGAACAAGACTATCCATTTTAATTGGCTGCGGTTTCACGGCTGTTCCCGGTTTCAGACCTCCGATACCAGCTGCAATAACTCTTTCACCTTTATTAACTCCGGATTTGATAAGAGCCATATTGTCGATTCTGTCGATAACATTCACAACAACGTTTCTGGCAGTATCTCCTTTTTCTACTTTGTATACGTAAACAATACCCTGCTGCTCATAAGTAGCACTTTCAGGTACTACAAGTACATTGTCATAATGCTGAGGGAACCTGATCGTTCCACTGTTTCCATTACTTAATAATTTCTGGGCATTCGAGAAAGCAACTCTGAACTGAATGGTTCCGGTTGTAGGATCAATCTGGCCGGTAATGGCTTCAATTCTTCCTTTTTCAGGATAAAGACTTCCGTTGGCTAACTGAAGTTCAACCATTGGTAAGTTTTTGATTTTCTCAGGCATAGAAGCTCCCGGAGATTTTTCAAGGAAATCAAAATACTCTTTTTCATTCATTGCAAAGTAAGCATAGATCTCAGAGGTATCAGAAATCGTTGTCAGAGGAGTCTGATCAGACGGCCCTACCAAACTTCCTACTTTCAATGGCAATCTTCCGATTACCCCTGAAATAGGAGCACGGATAATAGAATATTCGATGTTGGCTTCTACTCCTTTATAGTTGGCTTCTGCCTGTCTTTTAGCAGCATTGGCCTGCTGAAGCTGTGCCTGTGCCTGTGCCAGCTGAGCCTGAGCGGTCTGTAACTGTACGTTACTGATGATATTTTTCTGAACCAAAGGTTTAAGTTTGTTGACTTCAACCTGAGCTGCATTTACAGAAGCCTGCGCTGCGGCAACACTTGATGCTGCAGCACCGATTCCTGCTTTGGAAGCGGCTGCATTTTCAGTCAGGATATTGGTTTCCAGACGGAACAATGGCTGTCCTTTTGTAACATATTGTCCTTCATCTACCAATACCTGGGTAATATATCCCTGTATTTTTGCACGTACATCATTGTTTACTCTACCCTGGATGGTAGCCGGAAACGTCTGATAACCCACTATATTTTTTGACTCCACTGAGATAACAGGATAAGGCTTGGCACCATCCTGTTTCGGAGCTTCTTTTTTGCAGGCTGTCAGTGAAAGCGCTGCAATGGAAAGTATAACTAGCTTATTATTCATTTTATAGTTTATTAAGAGATTCCTGAATATTTTCTATGTTTTTATTTAAGAGTGCTTTGTAAACTTCTATTCTTTCGTTGTATCCATCGTCTTTACTTTTTTTAAAATTGTTTAAATCATCTAATAGTCTTAGTTCGTCCTGCATTTTCTGGACAATTTTCTCGAATCGTATTTTTTTGTATTCATCATTGATGAAAAAATACCGTTTCCGCTCATCCATTTTGTTATGGTCTACGATAAGCTGAGCATTCAGTAGTAATGAAATACTGGTGGAAACAGAACTTTTGCTCGCGGAGAGCACTTCAACGAACTCGTCAAAAGTAATTCCTACTTTCTCATAGTCAAAAAGAAGGTAGGAATAAATTTTTGATGCTAAAGGAGGTAAGCTGAACACAGTACCATAAAATTTTACGGCATCCTGAAAAATTTTTTCATCAATTTCTATACTTTGGTGCATAATATAAAAATTTGAACAAAAGTAGAAATTAGTTCAGAACCAAACGAACAAACCCGATAGAGTTTATAAATACTGGACGTTTTAAAAATTCAATGAAAGTTGATTTAACTTTTTGCCTAAATTATAATCTTCTCAAAAGCTTTCCTCATCCCGTCTCTTAAAAGAACCTCTCCACAATAGGAATACCCTCTGCCTTCAAGAATTTTCAGCATGGCGATATTATCATGGTTGGTATCTACTTTAATACTCTGAATTCCATGAGATTTGGTAAACTCTTCAATCTGATCAAAAAGTTTCTTTACCATTCCCTGTCCGGCAAATTTTTCATCTACGGCCACTCTGTGAACCACAACAAATTCACCGTCACTTAGCCATGCTCCTTCAATGGTGCTGTAAGCCGGTTCATCATTCAAAATCAGGGCTGCGTATACTGCAATCTCTCCGTCTACGGTCAAAACATGCCCGAATCCTTTGGCAATATCACTTTCTACCGTTCCTAGATTAGGGTATCCGTTCTGCCATTGGGTACTTCCGTCCTGTCTTCTTCTTTCAATGGATTGCTGGATGATTCCCCAAATCATGTTTATGTCTTCAATTTCCGCTTGTCTTAGTTTAATTTCTGGATTCATGTTGTTGATTTTGATTAAAAAGCATAAAGTTAAAAGGCTAAAGTCTGAACTGTTTCTCTTTGATTATCTGAACAAAAACCTAATTGTTATTAACGCAAAGATTTTATTTATAAAAACTTAAGATTTTAAGTGAGCAAAGATTGCGACTCCGTCGTTGAATAAGCGAATGGCTACCCGCTCGCTTAATGAGAATCAATGAAATTGATTCCTTCTTTGCTTCCTTACAATAATATAGAGTTACTAAAACTTTGCGTCAAATTTAAAACTGACCGATACAAACTCCTGTTCTGATATAAAATAACAGTTCTTCACGTCATCTTTTAAACATTTAGTTTTTCAATAATTTAAAGATTATTTTAATTAAAAAACCGAAAATTAATTAAAATTAATTTTCGGTTCGAAGTAGTAAAATTTAAAATTATGAAATTGTTTATTGATTTTCACTTTGTTGAAGGTAAGCATCAATAATTTCAAATGCTTTGGATTCATCTTCCAGATCTACCATCACCTTCAGCGAAGTTGCCGTTGGCGTTGTAGTAAATGTAAGATAGCTATTTTCAACCGTGTTTGTAATCTGTGCGTCATCCAATTTAGATTTAACCAACTGAATTTCTGAAGGGTTATCACTTTCATAAACTGATACTCTCGTACTTCTTTCCATATTCTAAATGTTTGAGTATCTAAATGTACAACGTTTTTTTTAAAATTACAAATTCCGGGATTTAAATTTTATTAATATTGCTCTCGATTTTATCTAAAGCAAGCTGGATTTCTTCTTTCGTAACATTCAAATGAGGTCTGAAACGAAGAGACTGATCTCCACAAGGAAGAATAATTAATCCGTCATTGAAAAGTTCATTCATCAGGTGGTTTCTCTGTTCTGCAGTAGGAAGATCAATAGCACACATCAAGCCTCTTCCTCTTGCATTTGAAATTTTCTCAGGGTGTTTTTCAGCCAGAGCTTTTAAACTTTCCAGTAAGAAATCTCCAACTACTCTTGCATTTTCTACAAGGTTTTCTTTTTCGATCACCTCCATTACCAGCTGGAAACGAAGCATATCAATAAAGTTTCCTCCGAATGTTGAGTTGATTCTTGAACTTTCCCTGAAAACATTGTTCGGAACCTGATCAAATTTTTCCTTATTAGCCAGCACACCGCAAACCTGAGCTTTTTTCCCGAAAGAAATAATGTCCGGTTTTGCTGTAAAATGCTGGAATGCCCACATTTTCCCTGTAATGGCAATTCCTGTCTGAACTTCATCAAAAATAAGTAAGATTTCGTTATCATCACAGATCCTTCTTAATCCCACCAGGAATTCGTCTCTGAAATGATTGTCACCTCCTTCAGCCTGAATAGGTTCGATGATGATACACGCCACTTTATCAGGGTTCATCAAAATAGCCTCTTCAATCTGAAGTAAAGCAAGGTTTTCGTTTTTGATAGTTTCTTCAAGGTTTTCTTCTGTAATCGGGAACTTTAATTTCGGATTTAAAATTCTCGGCCAGTTGAACATCGGGAAATATTGGTACTTTCTCGGGTCAGCAGTGTTTGTTAAACTTAAAGTATAACCACTTCTTCCGTGGAAAGCCTGTTTGAAGTGAATACAGATTCCAGCTTCAGTATCTAATCCCTTTTCAAAGTTTTTGCGGGTTTTCCAATCGAAGCATGCCTTCATTGCATTTTCAACTCCCATCGTTCCGCCTTCGATAAAGAAAGCATATTGTAATTCTTCAGGGATAACTACTCTTTCAAATACCTCAAGGAAATGAGCGTACTCTTCTGAGTAAACATCCGCAAGCGTAGGTTTATTAACAGCCATTCTACCTAACCATTCTGATCTTTCAACAAGATGAGGGTGGTTATATCCGATAGATGCAGATGCAAACATAGAGAACATATCCAGGTATTCTCTGTCTGTCAGTTTATCATAAAGCCATGATCCGTGTGACTTTTCAATATCCATCACAAAATCGAAACCGTCTGCCAACACATGTTTTCCTACTGTTTCTTTTACTTTATTTGCTTTTATATCTAATGTGTGTTCCATAATAAATTTGTAGTGTGATTTAATAAATGAATAATTAAATGATCCAAAAATGAAGCGTTTAATCATTCAGGTTATTAAGTTTTATGTTTTTTGAGTGCTTTAAGTAAAGCTTTTATAAATCAAATTTAATTCCCTGTGCTAGAGGAAGTTGTGTGGTGTAATTTATAGTATTGGTTTGTCTTCTCATATAGTATTTCCAAGCGTCAGATCCTGACTCTCTTCCACCACCGGTTTCTTTTTCACCACCGAAAGCTCCACCAATTTCAGCACCGGATGTTCCGATATTGACGTTGGCAATCCCACAGTCTGAACCAGCGTGAGAAAGGAACAATTCTGCCTCTCTTAGATTCTGGGTCATGATCGCAGAAGACAATCCTTGTGGAACATCATTCTGAATAGTGATCGCTTCTTCTAATGTTTTGTATTTGATCAGATATAAAATCGGTGCAAAAGTTTCGTGCTGAACAATCTCATAAGAGTTTTTCACTTCAGCCACGCAAGGTTTTACATAGCATCCGGATTCGTAATCTTTCCCGGATAAAACTCCGCCTTCCACAACGAATTTTCCTCCTTCTTTTTTACATTTTTTGATGGCTTCTTCGTATTGGTTTACAGCATCCGTATCAATAAGTGGTCCTACATGGTTTTTCTCATCCAACGGATTTCCGATTTTCAACTGGCCATAAGCTTTTGCCAATCTAGTTTTCACTTCATCATATACACTTTCGTGGATAATCAGTCTTCTTGTCGAAGTACATCTCTGGCCCGCAGTTCCTACAGCTCCGAAAACAGCTCCGATAATTGACATATCAATATCTGCTTCTTTTGTAATGATGATTGCATTGTTTCCACCCAATTCAAGGATAGACTTCCCGAATCTTTCAGCTACTTTAGAAGAAACCATTCTTCCTACTCTAGTAGATCCTGTGAAAGAAACAAGAGCAACTCTTTTATCGTCTACTAATTTCTGTCCGATTTCGTGATCTGATACCAATACACTTGAAATTCCTTCAGGAAGATTATTTTCTTTAAGAACTTCCATCATGATATTCTGGCATGCAATAGCACAAAGCGGCGTTTTCTCAGATGGCTTCCAGATGGTAACGTTACCGCAGATCCATGCCAATGCTGTATTCCAAGACCATACGGCTACCGGAAAGTTGAATGCTGTGATAATTCCCACTACTCCAAGCGGATGGTATTGCTCATACATTCTGTGTCCCGGTCTTTCAGAGTGCATGGTGTATCCCTGAAGCTGTCTTGAAAGACCTACTGCGAAATCGCAGATATCAATCATTTCCTGAACTTCTCCAAGACCTTCCTGTAATGATTTACCCATTTCATAAGAAACCAGTTTACCCAGGTCGTCTTTATATTCTCTTAATTTTAAGCCCAGCTGTCTTACCATCTCTCCTCTTTTGGGAGCCGGAATCAGCCTGAATTCCTGAAATGCCTTTTGAGCAGTTTCAATTACTTTGTCATAATCACTTTCTCCGGAAGTTTTTACTTTAGCAATCAACTTTCCGTCCACAGGAGAAATGCTTTCTATCACTTTTCCTGATGCGAAATATTTTCCGCCCACTGAAGTCCCTTTGTTCTCTTCTTTAATCCCAAGATTTCTGAGTGTTTTTTCGATTCCGAAATCTTTTACTTTTTTTGACATAAAATCTTACTTTTCGTTCTCTCTAAAGATAAAAATATTATGTGAACCTCAAAACTTTAATTTTTAATAGGCTTTTTATTTGGACTAATTATAAACATGCTTATCTTTGTAAAGTAATCATTTTGATAATCACCGATGGAAAATTCACAGGAAAACAACTCAAAGCTTAAAAAGTGGTTCAAGCGTGTGGGATGGGCAGGATTAGCTTTCTTTACCATTAAAGGCTTGATTTGGCTCGTCATATTCTACGTTGGAGCAGATAGTCTTCAAAGTTGTATACAATAAAAAAAGCAGAGAAAATTTCTCTGCTTTCTTTTTTGGCATAAGTTAACTGAATTGTTATTTCTTTATTGAAAGGCTAAAAAAGAAGGTCTTTTTTATGTTTTATGTAATTTAAAAAAAGAGGGATATCATCATTTTTTGTGGGTATACCTCCCCAAAATATTATCATTCCTTCTCTATTCTTTCCTTTCATTTACTCTTTTTTCTTTCTCCCCGCGTTAACAAGACTCTGATGCAGCAGGTATTCTATCTGTCCGTTTACACTTCTGAATTCATCATTGGCCCACTTTTCAAGGAGTTTATAAGTAGACTCGTCTATTCTTATCACAAAGGATTTTTTGCCTTTGCTTTCTGAAGAGTTCTGAGCTTTTTCTGATTTCATTTTTTTAATTCTCTAACATTATTTACAGTTGCTGTCAGTATAGAAACTGTCTGTACCAAAAGCCCACTGTTAAATTTCTTAATTGTAAAGTGTTCCTGCATTTAGGATAGGTGTTGCCGCTTTTTCACCGCAAAGAACAACCATTAAATTGCTTACCATCGCCGCTTTTCTTTCATCATCCAGTTCAACGATATTATCTTCAGAAAGCTTTTTCAGGGCAAGGTCCACCATTCCTACTGCTCCTTCCACAATCTTAGTTCTTGCAGCAACAATCGCAGTAGCCTGCTGTCTCTGAAGCATTGCTCCTGCAATTTCTGAAGCATAAGCCAAATGGGTAATTCTCGCTTCCTGGATAATGATTCCTGCCGGTGCCAGTCTTTCTAATAATTCCTGCTCGAGAATTTTGTTGACCTGATCCCCACCGTCCCTTAAGGTAATGTTCGCATGTTCATCTTCAAGGTTATCATAAGGGAAACTTACCGCAAGGTGTCTTACAGCGGCCTCACTCTGCATTCTTACATAATCCGTGTATCTTTCTACTTCATAAGCTGCTTTGTAAGTATCTCCTACTTTCCATACAATTACGGCTGCAATTTCAATAGGATTCCCCATCTTATCATTTACTTTTAAAGTCTGTCCCTGAAGGTTTTCAGAACGAAGACTTATTTTCTGTGATGAATAAAGCGGGTTGATAAAGAAAAGTCCGTTTTCTTTTACCGTTCCAACATACTTTCCAAAAAAGTTAAGCACCCTTGAGTGGTTAGGCTGAATAATCATTAATCCTTTTAAGAAAAAGCATGATATCAGAAAACACAGCATAGCGAGCGCAACAAAAGTTATATTCTGGTCTACTCCGGTAATAAAAAAGTAGACAGCTGCGATAAACAAAGCCAGGCAAATAACCAGTGTAAGATAGCCGGACATAGGTTTTAAGATTTTTTCCATGATTGAATTTTAATTTGATATTATTTTGATATCATAAAGATAGTAATGAATTTTGAATTATGAATGATAAATTTTGATTTTTTTGAGGGGCGAGTTTCGGGGTGCGGGGTTGCGGGATATAGGATTCGGGTATTTTTTACTAACACAAAGTTCGCGAGGTTAATTTACCATGGTGCATTTTATTTTAGTTCGCAAAGCCACTTCGTTTAGCAAAGACCACTACTTTCTTTGCTGAGTGAAACACCCTTGTAAACGATATTTATCATCCCAAAATCATTGCGAACCTTGGCGTTAAAAAAACACAAACTCTTGACCGTTTACCAACCTTCCAGCTTAACTAAAACGTCTTCTTCTCTTGCTGAGTGAAGCGCCCTTGCGAACAATATTTTATCATCATCAAAATCATTGCGAACCTTGGCGTTAAAAAAACACAAACTCTTGACCGTTTACCAACCTTCCAGCTTAACTAAAACGTCTTCTTCTCTTGCTGAGTGAAGCGCCCTTGCGAACAATATTTTATCATCATCAAAATCATTGCGAGCCTTGGCGTTAAAAAAACACAAACTCTTGACCTTTTACCAACCTTCCAGCTTAACTAAAACGTCTTCTCTTGCTGAATGAAATGCCTCTGCGAACAATAACTCATCACAATATACATCATTGCGAACGCAGCGTTAAAACCACTCATCCTAAAACCAGCAACCATAGAAATAAAAAATCCCGGAATTCACTTTCCGGGATTTTAAATTATATGTTCAGTATTTTATTTCTTCGTTAAAGCTTTAAACTTGATATAAGAAACAACTGATAAAAGAATCATTGTTCCTATTCCGATGTATACCCATGCTGGCACTGGTACCGGATCTCCTGCTGCGTACGAGTGAAGTCCGCTTAGATAATAGTTTACTCCGAAGTATGTCATTACCATTGAGCAGAACGCAAACATTGTTGCTACGTGGAATGCCCATCTGCTTCTCAATCCAGGTACTAATCTCATGTGCAGTACAAATGCATACACCATAATGGAAATGAAAGCCCATGTTTCTTTCGGGTCCCAGCTCCAGTATCTTCCCCATGATTCGTTGGCCCAGATTCCTCCTAAGAAGTTTCCTACTGTTAAAGCAAACAATCCGATGGTTAATGACATTTCAGAAACGATTACCAATTCTTTCAATGTCGTATCGTGGTGAATTTTATACGTTTCTTTATTGGAGATAATATAGAATACTAATGAGATCACCGCAATAATCATTGAGAGTGCGAAGAATCCGTAACTTGAGGTAATAATGGCTACGTGAACAATTAGCCAGTAAGATTTCAATACCGGAACAAGCGGTGTAATCTGCGGATCAAGTGCTGAACCTCCGTGGGCAAATCCCATCATAATAACAGCCACCATGAAGCCGGCTGCAGGAATCAATGCATTAGCATTTCTGTACAGGATCAAACCTGCCGTAATCCCTACCCAGGAGATAAAGATAATTGCTTCATATCCGTTACTCCAAGGGGCATGACCTGAAATATACCATCTTGCAACAAGTCCTAAGAAATGACACAGATATCCAATTAAACCAATCGCAATAATTACTTTAATTACTTTATTTAATACTTTATTTGATTTGAATAATTCAACAAATCCCAAGATCAGAAGAAGACCGCCGATAAGCGTGTAGAAGATCAATAATTTGAAGTTAATATCTACCTTATTCATAAATACTTCAAGATCTACTTTGGATTTAGCAGGAACAACTGCCTTACCCCATTTCTGCTGATAGTCTGAAAGCTTCGCCAACTCAGCATCTGCTTTGCTCCAGTCACCGGTTTTTTGTGCGGTAAGCGCTTCTGCAAAATAAGGTCCCATTACCTGCTGAGATTCCATATCCGGTTCGAATTTCTGATCCAGCCATGAATGCCAAGTGTGATTGGCATCATTTTTCACAGGAACAATTCTCATAAACTGACCGCTGAAGAACTCATTGAAGATCTGTACTCTTTCGTTTACAGCAATTACTTCTTTATCATAATTCGTTTGTTCAGCCGGTTTCTTACGGAATGCGGTATTGTAATCATGCTCAAGAATATATGTAAGATTACCGTTTGCATCTGCCGGGAAAAGGTTCATCAGAGAAGTATAACCATCTTCATCTGCTTTTGTTTTATTCTTCAGCTCATCCCCTCCTTTAGTTCCTACTTTAATAATCGGAACCATTGTCCAGCTTGGAGTATCTGTATTGATAGAAAGGAACCATTGGTTGGCTGTAAGAGATTTTCCGTCTGTTCCTTTAAATTCGTCTTTCTTGTATAATTTTCTTAAAATATCGATTGCCTCTGTATTGATAGGAACAATTCTTCCTTCAAAGTTCTGAACCAAAAGATATCCGAATTTATCAGCATGTTCTTTACTGATTTTGTTTCTTGCAATGATCTCGTCCGGAGAAATAGTTCTCATTTTTCCCATTGGAGTTGCCAGAGAATTCTGCTTTGGAGCAGTGCCATCAAGCGGCTGGGCAGAAGGTGCCGGAGCATGGGAATGATTGTCTCCTTCCACATGAATATGTTCTCTGCTTCCGTCGGTAGTTCCGTGAGTTTCGATTTTTTGTGCATGTAAACCTAAACTTAAGAACAATAAAAGTATACCTGCTGCTTTCTTTTTATTCACGTCAGCCAGCATTTTATTTAATTTCCAGAAATGAGTTCCTTTCCAGAAGAAAATGACAAACATTCCAAGGAATAAAAGTCCGTATCCGATGTAAGAAATCAATGTTCCCCAGTAATCGTGGTTTACAGAAAGAACGGTTCCCATTCTGTCCGGATCAAAACTCGACTGGAAGAAACGGTATCCTTTATGGTTAAGAACGTGGTTCATATAGATTTTATAAGGAGTTTCTTTACCTTCATCAATTATTTTTACGTGGCTTTCATAAGCACTTGGAGATGAACTTCCCGGATATGTTTCCATCACGAAATCATCCAGTTTCAACGCGAAAGGCGTGTTGTATACTTTAGGTCCGAAACCTACCATGATGTTTAAACCATCCATCGTCACCTGCTTGTAAGCATTTGGGTTTCCTTTTTCAACTGAAAGGTCTACAATTTGTTTTGTTTTTGGTCCCTGAAGCTCAATCTGAAGCATATCCGGAACATTAGCATCTTTCTTTCTGTCGCCTTCAATAGCCATCAGTCTTCCTTTTTTAAGACCTTCAGGTACTACCAGCTTCAGTTCGTTGATGGTATATAAACTTCTTAATGCCAAAGGCTGAAACGCATCTTTCACTGTAGTTCCTGTTGCCTGCGTGGCCATGGTCATATAGCTGGCATCTACAGGAGTTTTGATGAATAATTTTCCGCCTTCATTTTTAAATTCAACAGCTCCTTCAATCGCTCTGTTGAAGGTCACCAAAGTTCCGTTGATAGATTTTGTTTCTCCCGGTTTGATGTAAATATTCTGTCTTCCGGTATTTCCGGTAGAAACCAGATGAAGATACTCAGCACCATTTGGTTCAGCAATAAGGCTGTCTTTTTTTCTTTGGATGTATTCCTTGGCAAACACTTTCACTTCTTTTCCGTGGAAGTCATAAGTTGCTTTGAAATCTTTGTGTAACGGAGACATCAGATAAGGAACATCCTGATAATTCAGTACATCACCCTTTTCTTCAATCTGAATTTTAAAGAAATTTTTATCAGTTACGATTTCGTTGGATGTCTCACCTTCTCTGATGTGCATTTGGCCTTCGAAACTGATATATCTGGTGATGGCACCACCAATAAAAATAAAAACAAAGGCAAGGTGGAAAACAAGAACCGGCCACTTATCTTTTTTCCACAGTCTGTATCTTCCGATATTTCCTATGAAATTGAGAATCAGTAAGACCATGATCAGTTCGAACCACTTGGCCTCATAAATTAATGCTTTTGCTGTAGGAGTTCCGTAGTCGTTTTCTAAGAACGTTGCATAAGCCATCGCGAATGCGTACACCAGCAACAATACAGCCATTGTCCTGGTTGAGATAAGAATATCTTGGAGCTTCTTCATGATTTATTGTACTTGACATGCAAAAATAAGCATGATAAACCACAAAGAGCCTAAAAAAAGCTGTTTTTTATCACTTTAACCTCGGTTTTGCTTATTTTGAAACATTCTTAATAAGCCTGAAAACATTAGGAAAAATTCAATTTCTAATTCCGAAAAGATATAGATTTATAAAAACTATTCTGATGATTGAACCCTTCTATATGAAAGTAAAATAAAACACTGTAAAACATTGGTTTACAGCTCAACTTTGATACAAAAATCAAATCCCCTCAGCCAATCAATAATTTTTTTCTGATTTTACTTAAAAACTCATGGGTAATTCCCAGATAGGATGCTACCTGCTGTTGGGTAATTCGTTGTTCCAATCCCGGATACTTTTCCAGGAATTCTAGATAGCGTTTGTCTGCCGTTTTACCCGTTAAGGAAAGAATTCTTCTCTGCAGTGCTACCGAAGATTTCTGGTTCATAATTCTGAAAAGCTTTTCTATCTGTGGCATTGTTTTATACAGATGTTCCTTATCTTTTTTAGAAATCATCAATACTTCACTATCTTCAAGGGCTTCAATATTCAGAATACTGGGAACGGTATTGATAAGGCTGTCAATATCCGTAATCCACCAGCCTTCAACCCCAAAATATAAGGTTTGCTCCAATCCGTTTTCATTGAGATAATAGATTTTAAAACACCCGTTCAGAACAAATCCTTCAAAGAAACAATACTCTCCTTCTTTGAGCACCACCTCTTTCTTTTTAAATGTTTTGTGTTCAAAAGGCTTTGCAAACTTTTGAAAATCCTCTTCTGAAAGATTGATATATTGACTGATATTTTTAAAAAGTAAATCGGACATAGGATTATTTAAGCAAAATAAAGGTATCAAAATTATTGACACCTTTATGAAATTAAGTTAGGTTAAGTTATTTTTGTATTTAAACAATAGAACTCTGTTTTTTTTGTTGGGCAAGCGCAAAGACGCTAATAATTTTTTGAAATATCAGATGTTTTTAAGGCGCAAGGATTTTATTTATGATAAAATTTATTAGATTCATTTTGCTGGAAATCTTCGATTTCCTTGCGTCTTAAATTAAACAATATGTATGATAAAACTTTGCACCTTTGCGTTTACCCAACAAAAATTGAAGTTCATTGTACACGTTCCCTATCTAAAAATAGCCTTATTTTAAAAGTTCATCAGTATTTATGACACGGGCATAAAGATTTCCAAGAGCAGATATCTCCGCAAGGAAGGATCTTTGAACTTCTTCAGCCTTTATCACTTCCCCATTCAGTTCACTATTTCTGGTTGCTGTGGCATCGGCAATAATGGTATTGGTAAACCCGAAATCAAAAGCAGCTCTGGCTGTAGATTCCACACAGACGTCTGTCATCATTCCTGTAATCACAAGGTTTTTAATGTTCTTTGACTGAAGATAATCCAGAAGATCCGTCTCTCTGAAACTGTTGGGAAAATGCTTAACGATAACTTTTTCATCTTCCCCCGGTAAAACCAAATGATGGATTTTAGCACCCTCTGTACCCGGAAGAAAAAACGTTGCACCATCATTGGTAGAAATATGCTGAATGTGAATAACAGGAAGATGATTGTTCCTGAAATATTCTAAAACTCTTCTGGTGTTTTCAGCGGCCTGTACGCTTTTTTCCAGTGTCATTTTTCCGCCCGGGAAATAATCATTTTGTACGTCGATAATTAATAGTGCCGTGTGTTCCGTTTTTTGTTGTTGTGCGTTCATTGTAATCATTGAAATTACTATCAGACAAGAGGTCAGAATAGTTTTAAATTTATTTTTCATAGGTGAAATTGTATAGGCCAAAATTACAGAGACTTTACGTCCTGACCTTTGAACTAGTTCAAAAAACACTATTGCTATCTAAAAACTTTAGTATTGTTAATTTTTTTAATCTCTGTCCGATTAAACCAAAAATTTTATTATCTTTTTAAAGAAAAACAATTCATAAACAGTTAATATAATTTAACGGTATCAGATTTGGATAAGCCAAAAAAATAACCTTATTTTATTCTGTCATAAATGAAAATATTCTTAAAGTAAAAATTTTAAATAACCTTTGTAAAAGCGGGATTACCAAAATGTTTTTTGGATAAAAAAGATTTATTTAGTGTTGAATAAAACATTAAATTTGCGACATTGATATTATGGATAAAAAGACACAAAAAAAACCGACTGAATCGCCTGAGAAAGGCAGAATCTTATCTAAGCCACGTATTTTTTTCGGGCTTACTTTTATACTTTTATCGGCTGTTCTTGCACTCTCATTCGTCTCTTATCTGATGAACTGGAAAGCGGATCAAAGCCAGGCCGGAACCATGCTGGACAAAAGCATAAAATCTTCCAATATCTTTGGCAAGGTAGGTGACTGGCTTGGAAATATTTTCATTTTTGAAAGTATTGGTATTGCTTCATTTATCATTGCATTTTTATTCCTTGTAGTGGGGACTCTGATCCTTAAGAAGAAAATCTTCAAACCATGGAAAACGATCGGCCACTCTTTATTTTTCATCTGCTGGCTTCCTATTTTTATGGGAGCACTTACGAAAGGTCAGGGTGTTTTAGGAGGTGTTTATGGATATCAGATCATGGACTATCTTAACTCCATCATCGGAGCAGTAGGCCTGTGGACCGTGTTAGCTGCAAGCATTCTTCTCTATTTTATCCTTGAGTTTAATCTTCGTCCAAGTTCGATCAAGGCGAAGCTGGATAAGATCAATGAAAATACGATCGGAAAAGTAAAATCCATGATGCCTGACTCTAATGATGATTTTGAGGCTGATGAGGAATTGAAAGAGGAAGCAGAGGAAGCTGAAGAGGAAACACTTTCCAGAGTTACGGTGAGTGATGTTACCAATAAGCCCGTTACAACTCCTGTCAATACAATAAAAGACCCGGAACCGGTAAGTGCTCCGAAAGGATTTCCTGAGGTTCCGGTTTCCAACGAAATAGAAACCATTTCTACGCCTAACCATACTTCTTTTGAAGCAGAGCCAAGAGATGTTTCTCAACAGGTCAGCTTAAACCTTTCTACCAAGCCCATTGTTCCGGTTTCAAGCCCCGAAGAAGCATTTGATATCAGACCTTCTGCTCCGTCTCCGGCAGTAACAACAACTCCGGCACAAGAAAACATTAAATTCAATGTAGAAGTGGCACAGGTGGTTGATGTTTTGGATGATTCTGATAAAAAGTCTCAGGAACTGGTAGAAAAGCATGGTTTGTATGACCACAAGCTAGATCTTGCCAACTTCCAGATGCCACCTGTAGATTTGCTGAAAGATTACGGTAATGAAGAAATTTCCATCAATAAGGAAGAATTAGAAGAAAATAAAAACAAAATTGTCGGACTTCTGAAAAATTTCAATGTTGGAATCGCAGAGATTAAAGCAACCATCGGTCCTACAGTTACGCTGTATGAAATTGTTCCTGAAGCAGGAATCAGAGTCGCAGCAATTAAAAAACTGCAGGATGATATTGCGCTGAACCTTTCCGCATTAGGAATCAGAATTATAGCGCCAATGCCAGGAAAGGGAACAATCGGTATTGAAGTGCCAAGAAAGAATCCTACTATGGTTTCTATGCGTTCTGTCATTGCTTCCCAGAAATTCCAGAATACAGATATGGACCTTCCGGTAGTTTTTGGAAAGACCATTTCCAACGAAATCTTCATGGCCGACCTTTCAAAAATGCCTCACTTATTGATGGCAGGAGCAACAGGTCAGGGTAAGTCTGTTGGTATTAATGCTATCCTTACTTCCCTTCTTTATAAAAAGCACCCGAGCGAACTGAAATTCGTCATGGTAGACCCTAAAAAAGTGGAACTTTCATTATATTCTAAAATTGAAAGACATTACCTGGCAAAACTACCGGATGCAGAAGAAGCCATCATCACAGACACCAATAAAGTAATCAATACACTGAACTCTCTTTGTATTGAAATGGATACCCGATATGATCTTCTGAAAAATGCGTTTTGTAAAAACTTAAAAGAGTATAATAAAAAGTTTACGGAAAGAAAATTAAATCCTGAAAACGGACATCGTTATTTACCGTATATCGTATTGGTAGTTGACGAGTTTGCAGATTTGATCATGACCGCAGGAAAAGAGGTTGAATTACCGATTGCCAGACTTGCACAGCTTGCGAGAGCCGTAGGAATCCACCTTATTGTGGCTACACAGAGACCTTCCGTTAATGTTATTACAGGTATGATCAAGGCTAACTTCCCTGCAAGAGCTGCCTTCAGGGTAATTTCCAGTGTTGACTCCAGAACCATCCTTGATTCTCCGGGAGCAGATCAGCTGATTGGTAAAGGAGATATGCTTTATTTCAACGGAAATGAGATCCTGAGACTTCAGTGTGCTTTCGTAGACACTCCGGAAGTGGAAAGACTGGCAGAGTTTATCGGAGAACAAAAAGGATATTCTTCAGCATTATTACTTCCTGAATACGTTTCTGAAGATTCAGCAAGTACAGTAGGTGCTTTTGACCCGAACGAAAAAGATGCTTTATTTGAGGAAGCTGCAAGAATAATCGTTTCTACCCAGCAGGGATCTACTTCAATGCTTCAGAGACAATTGAAACTGGGCTATAACAGAGCCGGAAGAATTATGGATCAGCTGGAAGCAAGTGGTATTGTGGGAGGATTCAATGGTGCTAAAGCAAGAGAGGTTTTGATCAGTGATCTTCATTCTTTGGAACAGTTTTTGGAAGATCTGCGTAGTTAAAGGAAAAGCACATCGTTTTAACCTTAAGAATTAAAGAAAATCTAACGATTATTAAATTAAGAAAATGAAAAATATTATTTCAAAAGTTATATTGGGAAGTTTTGTTGTAGGTGCAGTAGGTATGGCCAACGCTCAGAAGATTGATGCGAAAGCTAAAAAGATATTGGATGATATTACAGCCAACTACAATTCTAAAAAGAATTCTTACTTCAAATTTTCTTTTGGAAGCGGCCTTAACGGACAGGTGACCAAAACAGAACCTGGTATTTATTATGTTGCCGGAGAGAAATACAAACTGAAGATCATGGATACGGAACAGATCTTCGACGGAAATAAAATTTACAACATCAACGCCGATGATATGGAAGTTACCATTGCCAAGCCCAACGGAACCAGCACCATGTTCTCCCCTATCAACTATCTTACCACGTATAGAAACGATTATAATGTAACATACAACGGTAAGAAAATGGTGAATGGTGTGAATGCCGATTTTATTAAACTGACTCCGGTGAAAGCCAACGGCATTAAGTTTGTGTACCTTTTTGTCGATTCAGCGAAAAAGCAGATGGTAAAACTGGAACAGCACGGAAACAATAAAGATGTTGCAGTAATTGCTATTAAAGAATATAAAGAAAACCAGGAACTGGATCCTAATATGTTTGTTTTTGACAAAAATAAGTTTAAAAACTACATCGTTACAGAACTTTAAAAAGCTGAAAGTGAATTCGCAACTATGTAAATTTACTTTTAACGTTAAAAAAATAACAAAATATAAAAAGCCACAAGTAAACTTTGTGGCTTTTTGATTAATTTTGGCGCATGTTAAAAATACTAGACCGATACATTATAAAAACCTTCTTTGGACCGTTTTTCTTTATATTCAGCGTATTGTTTTTCATTTTTATTGTAAACATTATCTGGGTACAGTTGGGACAGTTTATGGGAAAAGGATTAAGCTACTGGCAAATCCTTAAACTTCTTTTTTATCTTGGAGTAAACGTCATCAGTATGGTGCTCCCGCTTACGATCCTTCTGGCGAGTATCATGTCGTTCGGTGAATTTGGAGAACGCTACGAGCTTGCTGCCATGAAAGCAGCGGGAATTCCTCTGACCCGTGTAATGACGCCTCTTCTTGGAATTTCAACAGCACTTGCCATCATGCTGTTTTTCTTTTCCAACAATATTATCCCGGATTTTCAGAAAAAAGCAAAGAATATGCTTTTTAATATTGCCCAAACCAAACCGGCTATCAACTTCACTCCGGGACAGTTTATTGATCAGATTCCCGGTTATATGGTAAAGTTTGATAAAATATACGGGGAAAACGGAGAAAATATTGAAGGCGTTTTTGTTCATAAAAAAGCCAATGCTTACGAAAACCAGCAGTCTGTTGTTGCAGAAAAAGGAAAATTTGTTCCAGCGGCTAACAAGAACTTTTTAAAACTGGTACTGTATAACGGTTATGTATTTGAAGATGCTTTTGCCGGAAAAGGTGATAATGTAAGACTGAAACAACCTGATCAGGCGATTAAATTTGATACATTGGTTTCTCACTTTGACATCAGTGAAATCATCAATAAAGCGATCGAAAAAGAACAGATTACGGATGACTACCGTTTCCAGACTTATAACCAGCTTGACGGAACGATTACCAAAACCAAAAAAGACAATAAGCAGTTCTTTGATAACATCGGATCCGAGGTTCTTAACCAGACCAATTCTGTAATTACCTATATGAATAAAGGGAATAAACATAAAGCTGCTCCGAAAACCCAGATCAAACTGGATACGGTAAAAGGTGATAAAAAACTGGAAATCATATATAATTCCTACACCAGGCTTGACAACCTGAAATCAACACTGGAATCCAAAAAGAATGAGTATAGTTCTAATGTAAAATACTTCAGTAAGGTAGTGATTTACCAGCAGAGAATTGTTGCCTATTCTGTGACCTGTATCATCTTCTTTTTGATAGGATCCAGTTTAGGTTCTATCATCAGAAAAGGAGGAATGGGGCTTCCGGTCATCATTGCAATCGTTATTTTCATCATCTTTTATGTCATGAATGTTGGGGTGGAAAATATGTCATGGAGCGGAAAAATGAATCCTTATCTGGCAGCTTGGCTTCCTAACCTGATCCTTCTTCCTTTTGGAGTCTGGATGACTTATAAAGCTCTTACGGACTCACAGCTGTTTGATGCAGAAAAATACAAAGCATTGTTCAAACCTATCACCAAAAGGTTTACCAAAAGTAAGGAACATCAGAGATATCAATAATTCTGATTTTAAAATAAAATTGAAAGCTTCGGAGAAATTCCGGAGCTTTTTTGCTGATTATTATTAAAATATTTTGTCGACAATGATTTTGAATTTAAAAATTTATATTTGTGGGAATGTAAAACAAAACCATGAAGAAATTACTACTTATAGGCCTGTTCGGTCTTGTATCACTCAATGCCCATGCTCAGGATCAGGATGAAACCGGAACCTACAACG
The DNA here is from genome assembly GCF_036362765.1 of Chryseobacterium sp. CP-77. Lineage (NCBI taxonomy): Bacteria > Pseudomonadati > Bacteroidota > Flavobacteriia > Flavobacteriales > Weeksellaceae > Chryseobacterium > Chryseobacterium sp. CP-77. The sequence continues at coordinate 713,888 of NZ_CP143637.1, read as the reverse complement.
GTGAAAAATACGGCTACATCATTGACAAATCCGGAAAGAAAATTGAAGGTGTTGTACATCTGCACGGCGGCTATTCAAGTCCCTGGCAAAATCAGTTAAAAGTAAAATTTGCGGCCATTGCTGATATTGACAAAGTAAAGAATAAGATAAAATTCAAAACCTACGACACAGACGATATCAAAGAATACATGTTGTATGAAGGTGACACTCCGAGGGTTTTCAAGTCGGTAAAATACTCCAACATGAGAGAGGCTCTGAACAGCTCTGAAAGTTCAACAGGATTATCGGCCGGCTTTAAGGCAATCAACAACCTGTCAAGAACGGAACAGTTTGCTGAAGTAGTAGCAGAAGGTAAAATTACAGTTTATAAGCTTTATGGCTATCCTACGGCTCTTTCTGCAAACAGTACTCAGGCCATCACACAGCGGGAAACAGACCGGTTAAGAGAGAATCCCAATTATATCTTTTCAAAGAAAGGAGGAAAAGCTGAAGAATTAACGCCCGCAAAAGCCAAAATTATCCTGGCAGACTGCCCTTACGTAAAAGCAAAAATAACAAAGGGTGAATACGGTTCCCTGAAAAACGAAGAGAAGAAAAGAAGCGGTCTTGGAAAATTCATCCGGGATGAGATCAGCAATTCAACGGTGGATAAACTTTCAATTATCAATGAAGTGATCTACGATTATAACGAAAATTGCAAATAAAACTATGTAAGGCTTTCAGTTGAAGGCCTTTTTTATGTCCTTAAAATTTTTGTATTTTTATTCACCACCAAATCATTAACTCTATGAAAATCCTAGTTCTGACAGCGAGCATGCTTCTTTTTGTTTCCTGTAAAAATGAAAAAGATAAAATCATCCTGAAGGAATCCATTTCCAGAGATAGTTCTACTGCAAAAAAGGATTCAGTAAAAACAGATACAGCAGAAAACCCTATTGATCAGATTAAAAAAGAATATGCTGTGCTCCAGGCTCAACTGGAAGCTAAAAAGCTGAGTTCTTCAAAATTCAGTTATGACTGCCATGATGAACCTTCAGGGGAAGTTATTTTTTATTCTGACAAGGATGGAATTAAAGTGATAGAGCATTTTTATGCAGAACACAGTCATTTTTCGGCATCTGAAAAATATTTTATCAAAGACGGGAACCCATTTTTTATTTTCAGACAGGAAACCGTATGGAATTTTGACGGTGGCACCCCTGAAAAACCGGTCACCAAAGATGACATTACAGAAACCCGTATCTACCTTCAGAATAATCAGCCGCTGAAATGTTTTGAAAAGAAATACAGCATAAAATCCGACCAGAAAGAGAAAACAGCTCCGGATACGATTCCGGGAAAAGAAATCAGGTGTAATGCGGATGAAATCCTTCAGAGCTACCAATCTCTGTTAAAGCATAAAGACCAGAAAGGCTCCATACAATGTTTATAAAAACAAAAGAGATTGACCTTAGCCAATCTCTTTTTTATATTTTTAAAACTGATACACAAAAGCATTGATATTCATCCCAGCTCCTACTGAAGCAAATAATACGATATCATTTTTGTTAATTTTATGATGTTCCAGCTCGTCCTGTAAAATCATCGTCAGCAAAGAAGGAATCGTAGCCACACTGCTGTTACCTAATTTATGAATAACCATAGGCATGATATTTTCCGGAACGGGTTTTCCATACAGCTGGTAAAACCTGTTAACGATGGCTTCGTCCATTTTTTCATTCGCCTGATGAATGATAATCTTATTCAACCGGTTGATGGAATATCCACTGTTGTCCAGACATTTTTTCATCGCATCCGGAACATTCACCAGAGCAAATTCATATATTTTCCTGCCATCCATCTTAATATACCGGGTATCCGGGCATCTTTCATTGTTGTAAGATTTTCCAAAATACAGATAGTCTTTCTCTTCAAGGGTATAAGAAGCTGACAAATGGGATTTGATCCCGGAATCATCATTAGAGTTCACTTCCAGAACCGCTGCTCCCGCTCCATCTGCATAAATCATACTGTCCCTGTCGTGGATATCCACTACACGGGAAAGGGTTTCTGCCCCAATCACCAAACATCGTTTTGCCAAACCGGATTTGATAAACGCATGAGCCTGTATGACGCCTTCAATCCATCCCGGACATCCAAAAAGAACATCATAGGCCACGCAGAAATTATTTCTGATCCCCAGTAAGTGTTTCACCCTTGCAGCGAGGCTGGGCACCATATCAGACTGAACGGTTCCGAAACGAACATCCCCAAAGTTATGGGCAAATATAATATAGTCTAATGTTTCAGGATCGATCCCTGCATTTTCTATGGCTGCACGCGCCGCAATGACGCCAAGATCTGAAGTGACCTGTGTACTGTCCGCATACCTCCTTTCTTCAATACCCGTAATCTTTTTAAGCTTATCCGTAATGGAAGCGTTATTCTCCTTTAATAAAATCCCTTCTTCATTAAGAAAAATATGTTTATCAAAAAATAAATTGGTTATGGTTTCCGATGGGATATAATTTCCTACCCCGATTATTTTTGTCATCATTATAGTATCTGTTTCCTGTTTTTTAATTAAACGTCAGGAATAATTCATTAAATATAATGAATGAACGTAAATACTTAACAATATCGTATGGAACAAGAATGCATTGCATTGCAAAAAAGTGAAATGTCATAGTAAAAAATCACAAAAAAAGAGGTCTCCCAAAAGAAACCTCTTTAAAAATATTTTAAAAACTGAAAATTATACTTTCATAATTTCAGCCTCTTTTGTCTTAAGATGCTCATCACAAAGCTTAACGTATTTATCAGTATAAGCCTGGATTTCTTCTTCCACGCCTTTTACGACATCTTCAGAAACTCCTTCCAGTTTTTTAAGTTCTTTCAAACCGTCCTGTCTTGCATTTCTTACCGTTACTTTAGTGTTCTCAGTTTCCACTTTAGCCTGTTTTGCAAGCTCTTTTCTTCTTTCCTCTGTTAAAGGCGGAACATTAAGGATAATGTTTTCCCCGTTGTTAGAAGGTGCAAAACCTAAGTTGGAATTGATGATTGCTTTTTCAATCGCATTGATTGCCGTTCTGTCCCAAGGTTGAATAGAGATTGTCATTGCATCCGGAACAGAAACATTCGCAACCTGGTTGATAGGAGTCATTGCTCCGTAGTATTCTACCATTACATCCTGAACCATTGTCGTAGAAGCACGTCCTGCTCTAATTCTTTGAAATGCGTGATCCAGGTGCTTTACCGCTGCATCCATGTCCTGTTTTACAGATTCTAATATAAGATCTAATTCTTCCATTATTATATTAAAGTTTGATAAATTACACATCTATTAATTCAACTGAATATCAATTAATTAAATCCAAAAACACCGTAAACATCAGGGTTTTCTTACTATTTTAAATTATTTTTTACTATTCAGTGCTGCAAAAATAATGATTATTTCCATATTCTGGTAAGACTGCATTCTGTATTTTGTGAAAACGTTGATATTTTTGAATAGGACACTGTACAAAACTATTTGTTTTGTTGTAAATACGGCGTTGAACTCAACGGAAAAAGAAAAGACGATTATAAACCGTCTTTAAAATTTAAATAATCGATAATCAATTCCCTAGGAATTCTAATGTCAACAGAATAAGAAAACTCCTTAGAATGAAATCCATCAGCTAATTCATGCATTTTTGATAAACATTCAACAGCGACAGAATCTGTTCTCATTTTTAGGTACAAAATAAAATCCTCTAACATCTCTATTTTCATTACTGCGCATTTTTTAAATTGTTCCTTAATGCTTAATCTCTAATATCGGAAAAAATAATTAAAAAACCTAACAAATTGATAACTTTAATTTCTACAATTTCCTAGAAGAAAACGGATATCAAAAAAAGATTATTCGTGAGGCAAACGGAACGACTTTCTGTACAAACTACCAGAAAGAACTATAGAGAATATTTGGAACTCTCTAACGATCCATAAGGATAAAACAATAACGGATATATCGCCTAAGGATGAAATTGTATTTATTCAACGATATCAGCCAACTACAAAAGAAGAAGCAGATCTTCTTTTAAAAATAAACTTAGGAATTATTAATTGTCTAATTCCTTGATGTTTTGCTTTCAGTTACAGTTGAAGCTTTCTGTATTTAACTAATTTTTTATCTTTGATAAAAGCTATAAATATTCTTTATTATAAACAATAATGGCAAAAAAAAACCAACATTATATACCTAGGTTTTATCTTCGATATTTCTCTTTTATGAAAAATTTGAAGCAAATTGGTATATACAATGTAAATACTAATTTTTTCAAACAAGATGTTCCTCTAAAGCATCAATGTTCAAAAGACTTTTTTTATGGAGAAGATGAAAAAATTGAAAACTTTTTATCTAAATTAGAAGGTCAATTTGATTCTTGTATTAAACAAATAATATTTACTAAAGATTTACTTAAAAAAAATAAGGAAGAGCTACACATTCTTTTAGCATTTCTTGTTATTACTGAGATGCGAAGTTTGACAAATATTGAAAACATGAAAAGTTTTCATGCAAGAGTAAATTCTTTAGATTCTGAATATAACTTTCCTAATTTAGGGCATCAGCGAATTGTAGATATTATATTTTCCGTATTTCTTGATGTTCTTCCAACTGTTTTAGATTTAGAGTATAAACTATTTAAAAACGAAACTAAAACAGCATTTATTAGCTCTGATTTCCCTATAGCAAAATATAATTTATTATTCGAAAATTTGCCTAAATACTTTTCTTCAACAGGATATCGAAGCAAAGGACTATTAGTCTTTATACCAATTAATCCGTTTCTAACAGTTATTTTCTACGATAAATCAACATATAAAATTGGGAATAAAAAAGATAACGTTATACCTATTGTAAATAAGCTTGAGGTTGATCAATTAAATTTACTGCAAGCTTTAAACGCTAATGAAATAGTATTTTTTAACGAATTAATAAATAAAGAATATATACATCTTTTGATTTCAAAAGCTAATAAATATAATAAACCTAATATCGCACATACATATAAAGCCAAGCTATTAAAAGAAAATGGTGAGGAAGGAGAAATTGTAGTGAACAAACAAAATACCGTACACATCGGTCTTAAAATAAGTTCCATCAAGATTCATTCGGGCAGTAAAAAATCTAGTGTAGATCCTTTAAGAATAAATTTAAGAAATTAACAATAAAGCTGTTAACGACACAATCTGTTTTAAATCCTAAACTATACTTTGATTTGCCCATAAAAAATGCCCCTAAAAAGTTTCTAACTTTTTGGGGGCAGTCTAATTTCATTACTTGTATAACATTATATCCCAAATACAGTAAAAGAAACGAACCTACTATAGAAGCAATTGATTCCCTTGTTAAAAATTTAAGTAGAATTTCTGACCATTTCTTAATCTGCTCCATTTTACCTTTAATATCAACTTCAAGCAAAAAACTTCAGGTACAAATACCTACCGAATATTTTGGTTATTTCTACTTAGTGTGATATCATTTTTAATAACGTCCTTTACTCTATTCTTTTAAACGAAATATCGGCAGGTATTTTACATTGAAAACTTGCCGTAACAAACGAAAAGTCTTGAAGAAGACATTTTGCAGAAATGAACAATTATAAACTAATTTAAACCAATCACATCATGACAAATCCATCATTAGATGCCTATCAACAAGTTTTCGGTATGGCAGGTCTTGCCAACCGTGCCGGAGGCTACAACGGTTTTGGTATCCAACTGCAGCAACAGCTTCAGTATGATTTATCCTATTATTTTAACAATGTTCCTCCGGTTAAAATAATGGATCAGAAAACACCTTCCATAGCTAATCCTTCAGCCGTATCGGAATTAGGAAACTGGGATCTGGTCTGGGGACCTGCCCTGATCGAAGAAAAAAATGAAAAAGGAGTTCCTACCGGTGTTGCAGATAATGCATTATATGTCGTTAAGTCTGATGCTGTCGCATTTCCGGGAGGTCCTACATTACCTACTTACGTTGTGGCTATTGCTGCCACTAATCCCTCCTCTCTTTACGATTGGGAAACAGAAGATTTTTCGGTAGCCGAAGTAGTCAACTGGACGACTTATAATCCTTCCAACTTTGCTCCATCAGCCTTTAACGGCATTGACCCTTATATTTCAAAAGGAACGGCCACCGGGGTCGGTATACTTCTGGGACTTATAAGTCCAGGTGATGCAGCCGCACCCAATACCACGCTTCAACAGTTCCTTGCCAGCTTAAGTCCGGATCCGGATACTGCCATCATATTCTGTGGACATAGCCTTGCCGGAGCATTATCTCCTACCCTTGCCCTTTATCTGAAAGAGAATAAGGATCTGGATGCCTTCGGAGTAACGCTTGTATATCCTACCGCCGGACCAACGCCGGGTGAAGCTGCATTTGCCAGCCTGTTCAACAGTAAATTCCCGCCATTGCCTCCGGGATGGCAGCAACAGACAGGTACTTATCAAAGCTGGAATACCATGCACTGGAACGATCTGGACGTTGTTCCTCATGCATGGCCGGTATCGGAACTGGGGAAAATTGCAACGATTTATGGCCAGGCTCCTACCTATATGACGGCAGCCTTATTAAACGCTTTACAAAAGATGGCGATTGCTGATTCTTCAAATTCAGGAGCCAGTTATACAAGAATACAGAACCAATCGCTCCCAGGTCAGCTCCAACACTCAAGTGCCTCCTCGGTGAGCATCAAAACACCGCCTGAATCTTTGCAGGACTATATGCTGCAGCTATCCGTACAGCATGTGGGAATGTATAATGGTATTCCTGCGGAAGGATCCAATCCACAGGTAGAAGGACTTATTTTATCACAGCCATTACCAAAACCAAAGGTGAAGCTGGTACCGGGAGTAACTGCTGTCACGGAATTGGAGATGATTCTTAAAATAATAAATCAGATCATCGGGTGGATTTCTTCCCGTTATGTTTTGGTTGAAAAGGAAAATGCCACACAGAATGTTGAAGCAGACAAATAAGTACTTAAAACAATCATTAATAAAAAACACCTGTCACAATTACTGTAACAGGTGTTTTTATATTTTAAACGCTTAAACTGATTATAAATCAACTAAAGTCCCTACATTTTCTCCGTCTACGATTTTTTCTAAATTTCCATCTTTGTTCATATCGAATACAATGATTGGCAATTTATTTTCGTGGCTCAGAGTAAATGCGGTCATATCCATTACTTTAAGGTTTTTCTCAAATACTTCATCAAAAGATAATGAATTGTATTTTACAGCATCTGCATTCTTTTCAGGATCGCTGTCGTAGATTCCGTCTACTCTGGTTCCTTTTAAGATCACATCAGCTCCGATTTCGATGGCTCTTAAGGTAGCCGCTGTATCTGTGGTAAAATAAGGATTTCCTGTTCCTGCCCCGAAGATCACTACTCTTCCTTTTTCAAGGTGTCTTACCGCTCTTCTTTTGATGAAAGGTTCAGCTACTTTATCCATTTCGATAGCAGACTGAAGTCTTGTTTTAATTCCTGCATCTTCTAATGCTCCCTGCAAAGCCATTCCGTTGATTACCGTGGCCAGCATTCCCATATAATCACCCTGCACTCTGTCCATTCCTTTGGCAGCTCCTGCTACACCACGGAAAATGTTTCCTCCTCCAATTACGATCGCTACTTCACAGCCTTTTTCAACTACCTTTTTGATCTCAGCTGCATATTCCTGCAGTCTTTCATTGTCAATACCGTATTGTCTGTTTCCCATTAAGGCCTCACCGCTTAGTTTCAGAAGGATTCTTTTATATTTCATCTTTTATTTTTAATAACTTTTATTAGTATGGGTTTCCCCGGAATTTGATTTTGCAAATATAATCATTAAAGATATTGATGAAAGAAAAATATTTAAATAGAAATAATGTCAGAAATATTTTGAAAAGTACGAAAAAGGATTATTTTTGCATTAATTATAAATTGAGTTGAAGAAAATTATCATTTTTTCATTATTTCTATCAGGAATTGTTTCTTATGCGCAAACAGGAACAAATGTTTATCCGTTCTTAAATGTACCTGTATCTGCAAGACAGGCTGCTTTGGGCGGCGATGCAATTTCGGTAAGAGATTATGATGTTTCCTTTGCTATTGCAAACCCTGCCCTGTTAAATAAAGATTCTGACAAACAGCTTTCTGTAAACGCAACGGCTTACCTTGCCGACTCGAAATACGGAACGATTGCTTATGCCAAAGACTTTGAGAACGGCCATATGGCTACCATCAATGCAAGGTATATGAGCTATGGAAGTATTCCGAGGACGGATGAAAGCGGTTTCGAAAACGGAGAATTCAAAGCTTCAGATGTAGCGATTGGCGCAGGCTATGCCTACCAGTTTGAAGAAGACTGGACGATTGGTGGAGGACTGAATTTTATTACCTCAAAAATTGATAACTATACTTCTTCCGCGATCTCAGGAACAGCGGGAATTACCTATCATAATAAAAAGAGCAAGGAAGTCGTTTCATTGGTCATGAGAAACTTTGGGTTTCAGCTGAAGTCTTTTAATGGAACAAGAGAAAATCTTCCTTTCAGAATTGATCTTGGATATACCAAAATCATCAAGAACTTCCCTCTTGCCATTACTATTACCGCACATGATCTTCAGAAGTTTGATATTTCTTCAGAAGAAAACCTGGACGGGCAAAAAGTAGGTGCCGGAAGAAAGATCGCAGACCACTTTTCTTTGGGAGCCGAATTGTTTCCGGAAAAGAATTTCAATATCAGGCTGGGATATAATGTAAAAAGAGGAAATGAGCTGGCGGTTGCCGATCAAAGAAATTTCTCAGGACTTTCTGCAGGATTTGGAGTTAAAGTTTCCAGATTCCGTATTGATTATGCCCACGTAAGATATCACAACTCTTCGAACGTCAATCAGATAGGAATTTCCATGGACCTTTCCAGCCACAGAGGAGAATAATTTTCCCGGCCGGAAATTTCTTAATTATTCTGAAAATTTCTTACTTCCTCTTGATTTTCTAAAAAAAATCTTGAAATTTGCAGTATGAAAAAACCTGTAATTGCTATCGATGGGTACTCGTCTACCGGAAAAAGTTCTATCTCTAAAATCATTGCTGATCAGCTGGGACTTATTCATATGGATACAGGAGCGCTTTACAGAGGAGTTACCTGGTATGCTTTGCAGCATTGTCTGAATGAAAACGGCGAGATTGATCTGAATACGCTGTTCTCTTCTTTTGACCAGATTAAACTTGAATTTAAAAACAGCGACGGCACGCTTATTCTTTTCCTGAATGACACAGATATCTCTACGGAAATCCGTACCAATATCGTATCTGATAATGTAAGCCTTGTTGCCAAGCAAAAAGAGGTGAGAGATTTCCTCCTGCAGTCACAGCGCACTTTGGCAGAAAAAGGTGGCGTTATTATGGACGGACGTGACATCGGGACAGTAGTTCTGCCAAATGCAGACTATAAATTCTTTCTTACTGCCAGTATTGATGAAAGAACCAACAGAAGGTTTCTGGAACTGAAAGGACTGGGAATTGAGGCGGATAAGGAACAGGTAAAGCAAAACCTTGTAGAACGCGATAAAATCGATAGTGAGCGTGAAATAGCCCCTTTGAAGCAGGCTGACGACGCTATTGTCATTGACAATTCGGCACTCACCAAAGAGGAAACCATACAGCTTATTTTATCTCACATCCAAAAGATTTAACAATTTTTAATAGGCTTCAGGCCTCCTTTGGTATACAAATTGTAAGTTTTATTACTGTAAAAACTAATCTATTATTAATTATTAAAAAACTTAAAATGTCTAGAAAAGGAAATAATACAGCAGGTATATTGGCAGGACTTCTTGCAGGTGCTGCGGCAGGTGTAATCTTAGGAATGTTATACGCACCGGAAGAAGGTAAAGAAACCAGAAAAAAAATCAAAACGAAGGCTAATGATCTTAAAGATCAGGCAAAAAACAAATACGGTGAGGTTTCTGAAAAAGTGAAAGACCAGTACAGCAATATTTCTTCTACTTTCAAGGAAACGGCGAACAGCGTAGCACATACTGTGAAAGACGGATATGACAAATACAAAGATCAGATTGTTTCTAAAACTGCAGATTTGGCAAAAGATGTAGAAGCAGAACTGAATGATCTGAAAAAATAAGTAATTTATCTTTTTAAGTAAATTACAGAAAGGAACTTTTGTGCGAAAGTTCCTTTTTTTGTAACTTTAAAAAAAAACAATGATAGAAACTATTAAAGAATACGCCTCCAAGAGAATCGATCTTCTGAAAATTGAAGCGACTGAAAAGTCGTCACTTTCTGCCGGGCTCATTACTTACTTTGTAGTACTGCTTGTTGCTTTTGCTTTTTTTATTATCCTTTTCAACTTTGGAATTGCTTTCCTTATCGGAAAAGCATTGGATAATTATTCCTATGGATTCTTAATTGTAGCTGCATTTTATGCGCTGATAATGGCGTTTGTGGTTGCATTCAAAACAAAAATTGTGAATACTGTTGCAGATCAGGTTATTAAATTTTTAAATCATTAAACTATGGGTAGAAAATACGAGAGCATAGAAGAATTAAGAAGAAAGAAAAAACTGCTTCAGGGTGAAATAAGTGATCTTGAAAATCTTCTGACCTTCAAAAATACAAAAGAAAGCCTGAGTGCATTTACCAATGGTTTAACTGATCAGTATCTTCAGGAAAAGATTGATGAAGACGGTGATGAAAAAGTAGTCCTAAGGAAGGATGTCATTGCCAAACAGCTTACTTCAGAGGTGAAAGACCTTTTGATCAGCAAAAATACAGCTGTAGGAATTGCCAGCTCTGCTTTCAAAGGAGGAAATCTTACAGACGGGCTTGTAAAACTGGGGGTTACTGCTATCGTAGGGAACTATGCCAAAAAGAATATGAAAAGTTCCAACTGGAAGAAAAAACTGATTGGTGCTGCATTGATTTACCTTGCTCCTATTGCGCTGAAATATGTCAGAAAAAAAATAGAAGTATACCAGAAAAACAAAAGTGTTTCAAGTATGGAACAACTGATTTAAGAAATTAGGGCTCAGGATTTAGAAAATAGTTTTACATTTTCACTTCCTGGGCCCTAATTTCTGAATCTTATTTTGAAAATAATTGTCCTAAAATAATCCCGGCAGCCATTGACACATTCAGGCTTTCTGTAGACTGGGATTTTCCAAATCTAGGAATACTGATACTTTTTTGTACCAGTTTTTCCGTCTCCGGTCTCATTCCGTTTCCTTCATTTCCTAAAATAAGGTTTAGCTTTTCGGGTTTCTGAAAAGTATAAATATTCTCCCCTTCCATATCCGTTCCGATATTTACATTCTCTGTTTTGGAAAGATATTCCACCAGATCAGTATACACAACATTCACCCGGGTAAAAGATCCCATGGTTGCCTGAATCACTTTCGGATTGTAAACATCTACAGTGTCTTCACTACAGATGATCTGTTCTATCCCGAACCAGTCTGCCAATCGTATAATGGTTCCCAGGTTTCCCGGATCCTGTATTCCATCCAAAACCAATTGTATATTCTTATCTTCCCATTTTTCTTCCTCAGCAAGATAACATACCGCCACGGAATCTTTTGGAGTTTTAAGAAAACTTATTTTTTTTAATTCATTTTCAGAGATATGGGTAACAGGAACGTCAGTACGGTCCAATTTTTGCGGATCGGTTGACAATATTTCTTTAACTTTAAAGTTAGAATTAGAAAGTTCACAAATGATTTTATTACCTTCAACCAAAAACAAATTGTATTTTTGTCTGAACTTCTTTTTATCTAAAGATTGTAAAACTTTTATTGTATGAGCTGTAAGCATTATAAGAATTCTCCTCAAAAATATTATAAAATTATCTCATTTGCAACATTTGTTGGTCTCCTTTATGCTTGTAGTACGACAAAAAAAGTTCCTGACGGCGAATACCTGCTTACCAAGAACAGTTTAGAGTTCGAGGATAAGAAAGTATTTTTCGATGAGGAACTTAAAGATTATATTCAGCAGAAGCCCAACAAAAAGCAGTTTCTTTTCATGCCATTAAGTCTCCTCCTGTACAATATGGCGGATCCGAAATACGACACCATACTTAATGAATATATGACCTATCCCGGTGAGATGAGAAATCAGAAGCTGAGAGATTCTTTATTTATTAAATATAATATGAAAAGCAGTGTCGGGAAAAGCCTTCTTTTTGACCGTCTACTGCACAATTGGGGAACACCGCCGGTTATTCTTGATCAGACGAGAAGTGAAAAAAGTGCTGAATCTATCAAGAAAAGACTTACCTACAGGGGATATTGGGATGCTGATGTCAATTTTAAACATACGCTGGATTCCGCTTCCAAAAAAGCATCGGTTAATTATTCCATCAAACATAATGAACCTACGCGTATCAAGGATTATTTCTATAATATTCCGGATCAGGGGATCAAAGGGTATTACAACTATAATCTGAACAGAAGTCTTGTAAGATCCGGACAGATCCTTGACCAGACCGTTCTGGAAAGAGAGGTTACCAGAATTACTGATCTGATGAGAGAGTTTGGTTTCTACAGGTTCAATGCTTCCAATGATGAAGTTTATTTCGTTGCAGATTCCCTTAAAAGCAGAAAACAGGTTCCTTTAACCCTGGAAATTCATAAAGATTCTCTGGATACTCCCTATAAAATAGCCACTTTTGGAAATATAGATGTGGCTATTGTGGATGAACCCGGTGACTATCCTAAAAATACCAAAAAAGACAGCTTAAGGAGAATAAGATTCCATACGATGAATGATAAATATAAACTTTCATCGGTGTGGAGAGCTATTATTCCGGACAGTAAAAAGGTTTTTGACCAGACAAAACTGGATGTTACCAAGAGAAATCTTTTATCGATGAATAACTTCAGCATCGTTAAAGCCAGAGACTCTCTGAGACAAGGTGGAATGACTTCTCCTAACGACAGTATTGTTGATGTTTTGTATGTATTGAAACCACTACCAAAGTACGAACTTAAAGTGGGAACGGATATCAATTATTCTCAGGTTTTAAATCTGGGGATCTCTCCTTCTGTTGACCTTACCACGCGAAATGTTTTCAGAGGAGCAGAAAACCTTTCTACCAGCCTTTCTGGGACATTTGGTTCTATCAGAAGTACAAAAGACATCAGTAAAAGGGTTGCGGCCTACGAAATTTCAGCCCAGGCATCCCTGAACTTCCCACGACTGCTGCTTCCTTTTAATTATTATAAGTTTATTCCAAAACGATACACGCCTACATCATCTATTTTGCTGGGGGCGTCGATACAGAACAACATCGGTTTGGGAAGGTTGATTTTCAATACCGGACTGAATTATCAGGCAAGTGTTAATGATCAGGTGTATCACAAGCTTACTTTATTCAATACTCAGGTCAGTCTGACAAAAAATAAAGATGCCTACTATGACTACTTTGTGAATGACGGAAGGGTAAAAGATGAAGTTTTCGGAAATTATTTTATGTTTAGCCCGGAAACCGCGCAGACCGGACAAGATTACAAAGATGGAAAACTGAATGTAGATGAAGTTTCCAAAATGATTATTGAGAACGATGCTTACCGTGGAAGTCTTAATCAGCAGGGAAGAGATCTTTTAACGGCCTTTACCGGAACATTGGTCAACAAAGACCGACAGACCCAGGATGTCCTTATCTCTTCTATGATCTATAATTTTGTTTATAGTGAAATTGGAAAAAAGGAATATCCAAATGCCTTTTATTTTAACGGAAAAGTGGAGCTTGCGGGAAATATATTGAGTATATTCAATAAAAAAGATAACGGCGGAGGTATTGTTACCGGCCCTCAAGGAACTATTTTCGGGCTGCCCTACGCACAGTTTGTAAAATTTGATATTGATACTAGAAAATATTTCAAGTTTAACGGAAACCAGACATTGGTGCTGCGCCAGTTTATCGGAGTTGGAATACCTTATGGAAACTCTAAGGATATGCCCATCATCAAGTCTTATTTCAATGGAGGTTCCAACGATATCAGAGCATGGGTAGCCTTTGGAGGACTAGGTCCTGCCGATTCTCAGGTAGACGAAAGAGTTCGTACTTATATGACGGATAACCTGAAGCTTACCACCAATATTGAATACCGAATTCCATTCAATAAAACCTATGAAGGCGCACTATTTACCGATATCGGAAATACATGGAGTCTTCGTAATTATAACGATGGATACGGAGATGAATTTAAGTTCGGTAAGTTCTGGAAACAGGTAGGTATCGGAAGTGGATTCGGATTAAGATTAAATATTGCCTATGTAACGGCGAGAATTGACCTTGCGTATAAGATCTATGACCCGAATAAACCTGAAGGCGACCGATGGAGATTCAAATTCATCCAGCCTTTCAAACCTACAGTTAATATCGCGTTCGGATATCCTTTCTAATCCGGAGAAACGCCTAAAATAAAATACACTACAGCAATCACACGGGCGAGGATTTCCCTCGTCTGGTTTCTGTAGAAACTCTCAGGTTTTGTGACATCCTGCGCATCAAATCCCAAAGCATTCATATCATTATTTCTTGCAAAAAACAATGCTCTCAGGTTGTGATATCCCTGAGATACAATAATGACATTCTTCTTCTTATAAACATCCTTACAACGCAGAATGCTTTTATAGGTATTAAAGCCTTTCGGATCTTCTACAATAATATCTTCCGGAACACCTTCCTGGTTAACCAGATAATTTCTCATAGCTCCCGGCTCATTGTAGCCTTTGCTCTTTTCCCCGCTAACGATAATTTTCTTGATTTTCCCATGATGGTATAGAAGGGCTGTCGCATCCATTCTTTTGGTGAAATAAGGGTTTGATTTTCCTGATCTCATTTTTGGAGAGGTTCCCAGAACCAGTGCAATTTCCCTTGGCGGAATTTTTGAGATTTTGGTATAAGTTCTTCCGTTGGTAAGCCCGAAAACCCACACATTACAGAAGCATATCATCAGAATTCCCAATTCCAGTGATATAAATCCAAGGTTAAATATGTTCCTAATAATTCTCAACTAAGATCAAAGTTAAGCTTTATTTTTTTACTTTTCACAATAGACATACAAGCTAAAATATGTCCCTGCTCCTCCTCTTTTTCGGTAAGATACTCATTCTCCAGCAGTTCTACTTCCCCTTCCTCCAGAGAACATTCACAGCTTCCACAGATTCCTGACTTGCAAGAATAAGGAACAGGGAATTTCTGCATCAGAAGCTGCTGTAGGATTTTATCCTTATTATCAGGCAGATAAGTGGTATATTTCTTTCCACGCATGGTAAACTCGACCTCTATATTTTGAATAAGAGGAAATTCTTTTTCCACAGGATAAATATCGTCATTAAATTCTTCAAAAAGTTCAAAATGGATATTCTTTTTCGGAATTCCGTGATGATAACAGGCATTAGCCAAAGTTTTGATCATTTCGCCTTTTCCACAGATCAGCACTTCGTCTACAGCATCCCAGATTGTAGATTCTTCGTCTGTATCATCCAAATGAAGAATCTGATTGATGATAAGATTCAGCTTTTTTTCATCAAGTCTTCCATAAAAAAACTGATCTGCCGTTTTCTCCTGAGAAAAAAAGTAAAATATCTGAAGTCTGTCTCCACATGTTCTGGCAAGATTATCCAGCTGTTCGCGATAGACTAAATCTTCTGAACTTTTATTTCCAAAAAATAAGAACAGCCGTGTTCTGGGTTCGTTGTGGAGAATATTTTTAAAATGACTCAAAATGGGCGTAATCCCAATACCGGCAGCAAAAGCAACAATAGTTCTGAATTCGCTGGGTTTGGATACGATTGTAAATCTTCCGGCAGGTTCACTTACCCACAGTTCATCCCCTTCGTTATAGTTCTGAAATAACTGAGAAGTAGCACCTTGAGAAGAATTAACCTTTATCCCCAGACATATTTTACCTTCATAAGGAGCCGAAGTCATTGAATAATCATTAATAACCTCTTCCCCATGTGATTGAAATCGTATACTGACGAATTGCCCGGCTTCAAACCTGAAATTTTCTCTTAAATTCTCAGGAATTTCGAATTCCAGAGAAAAAGTATTTTTGGTCAGCTCTTCCTTTTTCGCTATTTTTAACGGATGAAACTGTATAAGTTTCCCTTTATAGATTTGTTGTTCCATAACTTCAATTCAAAAATAGATAAAAAATAATTTATGAAGAAGATAATTTTTTCCACGTTACTTCTTACTGCTCTCTACAGCTGTAAAAAAGAAGGTCAGAAATCTGAAAATATCACAGCTGCAGATTCTGTTCCTGTATCTCAAACTGCAGAGGCAGAAGGAAGTACCGCTATTCCCAAAGAGCTTTCTCCTGAAAACGTAAGCCAGCATTTGGCAAAAAATAATGATACGTTATATGTAACCAACTTTTTTGCAACCTGGTGTGGCCCATGTATCAGAGAAATTCCAAGTTTTAAAAGTAAAATGGATGAATTGAAAGGAAAACCTGTAAAGTTCACTTTCGTCAACCTCGATGATAAGGCAGATTGGGCTGGTGCTGTTAAGAATTTTGCTGCAGAAAATAAATTGGGAGGCAGCATTATATTACTGGATGGACAAAAATTAGATCCAAACTTCTTTCACAACAACTTCAAACAATGGGACGGAGGTTCTATTCCTTTTACTTTCATGAGAAAAGGTGATAAAACCGACGAATATCTGGGAATGATGACGGAAGATGTATTGAATTCTAAAATCGATTCTTTCCTAAATAAATAGACTGAACTCTTTCTGAATCATGTCAAAAAGATTTAAAATCCTGTGTTTATTATTCGTGATTGCTATTATGGCAAGCGCAATTATTAATCTGAACACAGGATTTTTAAGTTTAAGCTTCCAGGATTTCTTTCAGGATTCTGCTCAGAATCAAATTGCTGAGATCCGTATCAACCGTGTTCTGGTGATGATGCTGGCTGGGATTTCCATTCCTACTTCTGGTTTTCTGATGCAGGAATATTTTCAAAATCCACTGGCAGGACCTGATATATTGGGGATAACATCAGTCGCCAGTTTATCAGTTGCTTTTTATATTTTCTTTTCCCATACTATTTCCCTTCCTGAATTTTTACAGAATAGTTTTCTCAGCTTATCAGCTATTGGAGGAAGCTTACTGTTGATGTTGGTACTTCTCTCTATGTCCAATAGATTTCAGGACAAATCATATCTTATTATCTTTGGATTTCTTGTCTCTGCTTTTGCCGGAGCTATTGTTTCTCTGCTTCAGTTTTATGCAGAGAATCAGAGTCTTAAAAACTATATTTTATGGTCTTTCGGAGCGAATAATATGGTAACGAGGAATCAGATCTATGTACTTTCCGTTCTGGTTTTAATCGGAATGTTGGTCTGCTTCAGAGCGATAAAACCACTTATTGGAAATTCTCTGGGCAATTCCTATGCACAAAGTTTAGGGGTCAACCTGAAACAACTGAAGCTCCTAATCATAGTAGCGTCTTCTCTCCTATCCGCCTCTGTTACTGCATTTTTAGGACCTATTCTTTTTATCGGAATCATTGTGCCACACTTTTGCAGACTTGTTTATAATCCATCCAGATTATGGCAGCAATGGATTCTTAATATGTTTCTGGGAATGCTGATCATGTTATTTTTCTCTGTCATTGCCGAAAAAACACAGATTCCTTTGAATGTGATAAGCTCTGTATTCGGGATTCCTGTGATTCTGATGATGCTGTTGAAACAGAATAAAGTGTGATCGTGATATACACAAACCGGACAACCAGTTTCAAAATTAATACGGGGTCAGGAAAATACCCCATAGAATTTGATAATAATTTTATAACTTGCTTCAGTGGATAAAAAAGGAAATCAATCATACTGTGTCATTCCGAAGGAATCTAAATTACTTTATCGAGATGCTTTCAGCATGATTTATTAAGTAAAACTTATATAGTTATAAACGAAACAATGAAAATTGAAATAACACAAAAACAACTAATTTCTGCACACATCATTTTGTTTGTAGTAAGTTTTGTATTTCTGGAGTATTCAAAAATGTTTCGGATGAATCAGAAATTGCATTGGATTTATTCTTGGGGTCATAATTGGTGGATTATGTTTGCGTTACCTACAGCATTCTGGGGCTCTCTTATTTTAGGTGGTTATACCTTATGGAAAGTTAAAAAAAATAAATTCTTATATCTATTTTTAAGTTTTCTCCCTATCCTTTTATTTCTAATACTATTCTTCTTTTAAACATGCACCTACAAATCAAACATGCTGATATCGGCTACAATACAACTTTAATCTCCAATGCCAATGCAGATTTAAAGCTTGGCGATGTATGCCTGCTGATTGGTAATAACGGTGTAGGAAAAACAACATTAATCAAATCTATCCTGCATCAGCTCCCTTTGCTGAATGGGGAAATTTCTATTAATGGAAAAAATGTAAAAAATCTTTCGGTAAAAGAGATTGCGGAGAATATTGCCATTGTCTTTTCAAAGTCGGTTATTCCGCAGCATTATACTGTTGAAGATCTTATTTCTCTCGGAAAGTATATCTATTATCCTTTTTATTTTGAACTCAAAAAAGAAGATCGTGAAGAGGTTGGCCATATTATTGAAGCACTGGATCTGAATCAGTACCGATATACTCTTTTGAAAAACCTATCAGATGGAAATCTTCAGAAAGCGTTTATTGGCCGTGCTATTACTCAAAATTCGCCTATTATCATTCTGGATGAGCCTACTACCCATCTGGATGAAAAAAATAAAATCATCATTCTTAAAACCCTGAGAAAGCTGGCTAAGGAACAAAACAAACTTATCCTGTTTTCCTCCCACGACTGGCGCCTCGCCAAAGAGTTTGCAGACAAAATATGGTATGTAAAGGAGAATCATCTGTATTCGGGAATTGTTGAGGATATTTTGCTTCAGCATGATGAACTTACCAATGTTTCGTTATTTCAAATTAATGAGACTTTTATTCCGCCATTTATTTCTGCACCTCAGTTTCATAAGGAAATGCTGTATTCTCTGCTTCAAAAAAACTTCCAAAAAGACCTGTCTGACCTGAATTTCGAATTTCAGAACCCATTTTGGGTAATTACTAAGGATTCCGCCACCTATCAATGTGAATCTTTTGAAGAAATCATTGATTTAGTCTCAAACATTCATTAATACTTGATTTTCTTTGATTTATCCACATACTATGCATGCATAGTATTATGCTAATCATACAATTTAATCCGTTTATTTACAGCCTATTAACAAAATTTAACGTTAATAAATATTATGCATGCATAATATTTATTAAATTTGGGTAAAACCATTGGCGCAAAAATGATGGATCATAATAAGGAAAAAATAGAAAACGTAGATTTAATTTTAAAGCAGACCTGGTTGGCTGTTTCTAAAATGTACACAGAATTAGCCCAGGAACATGATTCCACAGCGGTACAGGCACTCACACTTTTAAAAATAGATCCTAAAGAAGGAACCCGAAGTACGAATCTTGGACCCAAGATGGCTATTGAACCCACTTCATTAACAAGAATTATCAAACTTCTTGAAGATAACGGATACATCTATAAGGAAAAAACCACCACTGATAAAAGAGAGGTGATCATTAAACTTACAGACAAAGGATTAAACTCCAGAAATATGTCTAAAGAAGTCGTTGTGAATTTCAACAAGAAGGTGATGGAAAAAATTTCTCCGGAAAAACTGGATGCTTTCAAGGATGTGATGGGTGAAATCATGAAAATAGCAAACGAATTATTAAATAACAGGAAATAAATTATGATGAAGCCTTCGGGCTCATATCATCTTATACAAATAAAAATTTACATATGAAAAGAAGAATCAAACATGTAACGGTTCTTGGTTCAGGAATTATGGGAAGCGGAATCGCTGCTCACTTCGCCAACATCGGCGTTGAAGTATCACTTTTGGATATTGTTCCTTTTGAACTTACTGAAGCTGAACAGAAAAAAGGTTTGACCAAAGATGACAAAGCAGTAAGAAACAGAATTGCTTCCGAAAACTTTGAAAAACTTAAAAAAGCAAGTCCTGCACTTCTTTATTCACCCAAGTTTGCAGACAGAATTACAATCGGAAATTTCGATGATGATTTACCGAAAATAAAAAATACCGACTGGATCATTGAAGTAGTCGTGGAAAGACTTGACATCAAGAAGTCTGTGTACGAAAAAATTGAACAGTTCAGAAAACCGGGAACATTAATTTCTTCCAATACATCCGGTATTCCTATTCATCTCCTTACAGAAGGGAGAAGCGAGGATTTCAAGAAGTACTTTGCCGGAACACACTTCTTCAACCCGGTAAGATACCTTCCTCTTTTAGAAATTATCCCAACCAACGATACAGCTCCTGAAATCATCGATTTCTATATGAATTACGGAGCAAAATTCTTAGGTAAAACGACTGTTTTAGCCAAAGATACACCAGCCTTCATCGCCAACAGAATCGGGGTATTCTCTATGATGGATCTTCTCCACAATGTACAAAAATTAGGACTTACCGTTTCTGATGTTGATAAATTAACTGGTCCGGTAATCGGACGTCCAAAATCTGCTACATTCAGAACAGCTGACGTTGTAGGTCTTGATACTTTGGTAATGGTAGCCAATGGAGTTCGCCAGAGCGGTGCAGAAGCGAACGACTTTAATGATGTATTTGCCCTTCCTCCTTATATCCAGAAAATGATGGACAATAAATGGCTGGGTTCAAAAACAGAACAAGGTTTCTATAAAAAAGTGAAAAATGCAGAAGGAAAATCTGAAATTCATGGATTAAACCTTGATACTTTAGAGTATGAACTTCAAGGCAAATCGTCATTCCCGACATTAGAATTAACAAAATCTATTGATAAGCCAATCGACAGATTCAAAGTATTGATCGGCGGTAAAGATAAAGCGGGTGAATTGTACAGAAAGTCTTTAGGGGCATTATTCGCTTATGTTTCACACAAAGTTCCTGAAATCTCCGACGAAGTTTACAAAATTGACGACGCGATGAGAGCCGGTTTCGGATGGGAAAACGGTCCTTTTGAGATCTGGGATGCCGTAGGTGTTCAGAAAGGTATTGAACTGGCAAAAGACGCAGGATACGAGGTTTCAAACTGGGTAAAAAATGTTGAAACCTTCTATAAAGTGAATGATGAAGGACAAAGTATTTATGTTGATAAAAACTCGGGAGAATACAACAAAATCCCTGGCCAGGATGCATTCATCATCTTAGATAATATCAGAAAAAATAAAACACTCTGGAGCAATTCAGGTGCTGCTATTCAAGATTTGGGAGACGGAATTATCAACTTTGAGATCCGTTCAAAAATGAACTCTCTTGGGGGCGAAGTTCTTGACGGATTGAACAGAGCGATTGATCTGGCAGAAAAAGAATACGACGGATTAGTAGTTGGTAATCAGGGAGCTAATTTCTCTGTAGGTGCCAACCTTGCGATGATCCTTATGATGGCAATCGAACAGGATTGGGATGATCTGAA
Organism: Chryseobacterium sp. CP-77; assembly: GCF_036362765.1. Lineage (NCBI taxonomy): Bacteria > Pseudomonadati > Bacteroidota > Flavobacteriia > Flavobacteriales > Weeksellaceae > Chryseobacterium > Chryseobacterium sp. CP-77. Next base: position 692,351 of record NZ_CP143637.1, on the reverse strand, counting down.
TATGGCGATCGCTTACTTCCAGAAATCAATGATGAGAGTACGCTACTCCTCTATTCCGGTTGTAGTTGCTCCTCACGGAATGACTTTAGGTGGAGGATGCGAAATGACCATGCATGCAGACCGTGTGGTTGCCGCTGCAGAAACGTATATCGGACTGGTAGAAACCGGAGTTGGAGTAATTCCTGGTGGTGGTGGTACTAAAGAGCTTACTTTAAGAACTTCCAGAGAATTCCACAACGATGATGTTAAAAATAACAGACTTCGTGATGCTTTCATGAACATCGCCATGGGTAAAGTAGCGACTTCTGCCTACGAAGCTTACGATATGGGAATCCTTGAAAAAGGAAAAGACATCGTTTCTGTAAGCAAAAACAGACAGATTGCTGAAGCGAAAAAAGTAGCGAAGCTATTAGCAGAACAAGGCTATACCCAGCCCATCGAACAGAAAGTAAAAGTTTTGGGTAAAGACGCATTAGGAATGTTCTACGTAGGAACTGACCAGATGTTAACCGGAAACTTTATTTCTGCACACGATAAGAAAATTGCTGATAAACTAGCCAACGTGATGGTAGGAGGAAATCTATCAGAGCCAACAGTTGTAACGGAACAATATCTATTGAACCTTGAAAGGGAAACTTTCCTTCAGCTTTGTGGAGAAAGAAAAACTCTGGAGAGAATCCAGTACATGTTACAAAATGGTAAACCTTTGAGAAACTAACGGGAAGCTCCGTAGGAGCGAACTGTTAATAGCATGAATAATTTAAAATTGGAAAGCCTCGTAGAGGCGACCTGTTAATGTATGGCAAATACCTACACTCAGATTTATATTCAAATTGTTTTCGCTGTAAAAGGAAGACAAAATCTGATTTCAAAAGAAAACAGAGAAGAATTACATCAGTTTATAACAGGTATTATTTCCAATAGAAATCAAAAATTATTCGCAGTTTTTGCAATGCCTGACCATGTGCATATTCTTGTAAGTATGAATCCGACACTTTCGGTTTCAGATTTAGTAAGAGATATTAAAGCGGGTTCTTCAAAATTCATCAATGAAAAAGGATGGGTAGATGAAAAATTCAATTGGCAGGAAGGATACGGAGCTTTTTCTTATTCTAAAAGCAGTGTTGATTCTGTTGTAAAATATATTTTAAATCAGGAAGAACATCATAAAAAGAAAACTTTTAGAGAAGAATACCTGGATTTTATGTCAAAATTTGAGATAGAATATGATCCAAAATATTTATTTGAATGGATTAATGATTAACAGGTCGCTCCTACGGAGCTCTGCAAAAAACAAAAACAAAATCTATGAACAGTTTACCTCTACGAGGCAAAAAATTCTTAAAACAATTTAATTAAACAAAAAAAATGAAAACAGCATACATAGTAAAAGGTTTCAGAACTGCCGTTGGAAAAGCTCCAAAAGGAAGTTTAAGATTTACAAGACCTGATGTCATGGCGGCTACCGTTATTGAAAAATTAATGGCTGAGCTACCACAATTAGATAAAAACAGAATTGATGACCTTATCGTAGGAAACGCAATGCCGGAAGCTGAACAAGGGCTTAATGTGGCGCGTCTGATCTCTTTGATGGGGTTAAATACCGATAAAGTTCCGGGAGTAACCGTAAACAGATATTGTGCATCAGGAAGTGAGGCAATTGCTATTGCTTCTGCGAAAATTCAGGCTGGTATGGCAGATTGTATCATCGCGGGTGGTACAGAATCAATGTCATATATTCCTATGGGAGGTTATAAGCCTGTTCCTGAAACGGATATCGCAAAAACAAACCCTGATTATTACTGGGGAATGGGTTACACAGCGGAAGAAGTTGCAAAACAATATAATATTACAAGAGAAGAACAGGATCAGTTTGCTTTTGAATCTCATATGAAGGCTTTAAAAGCTAATCAGGAAGGTAAATTTGCCAACCAGATTGTTCCGATTCCTGTAGAGTATAATTTCCTGGATGAAAATCAGAAACTGCAGACTAAAAAGTTTGATTTTTCAGTAGATGAAGGACCTAGAGCAGATACTTCTTTAGCTGGATTAGCAAAACTAAGACCTGTATTTGCCAACGGAGGAAGCGTAACTGCCGGAAACTCTTCTCAGATGAGCGACGGAGCAGCTTTCGTAATGGTAATGAGTGAGGAAATGGTAAAAGAATTAGGTCTTGAACCCGAAGCAAGATTAGTAGCCTATGCCGCAGCAGGTCTTGAGCCAAGAATCATGGGAATGGGACCTATCTATGCTATTCCAAAAGCATTGAAACAGGCTGGTTTAGAATTAAAAGATATCGATTTGATCGAGCTTAACGAAGCTTTCGCTTCTCAATCGGTTGCGATCAAAAAAGAATTAGGATTAAATCCTGACATCTTAAACGTAAACGGAGGAGCTATCGCCCTTGGTCACCCGCTTGGATGTACAGGAACAAAACTGACAGTACAACTTCTTGACGAAATGAGAAGAAGAGGCAACAAGTACGGAATGGTTTCTATGTGCGTGGGAACAGGTCAAGGAGCTGCTTCTATTTTTGAACTACTTTAATAGACAAATAGAGAATAGACGGATAGAGAATAGACTTAAAGACACCAAAATGTATGAATGATTTTAAGAGGCACAATTTTAAAAAGCTTAAAATTTGGCAAATGAGTATGGAATTATCAAGATTAACTTTAGATCTTACAGATACTTTTCCGACTTATGAAAAGTATGGTTTGAAAAATCAAATGGACAGATGTGCAATTTCAATTCCATCAAATATAGCTGAAGGTTCAAGCAGGACAAATAAGTCTTTTAGTCATTTTTTGGATATTTCTTTAGGTTCTTCATTTGAATTACAAACACAAATATTGTTAGCAAATCATAGAAAGTATTTATCTGATGAAAAAACTGAAATCTTTGAAATTAAGATTGAAGAATTTCAAAAAGCAACAATGGTATTTCAGAATACTTTAAATAAAGACTAATAAGACAAAAGACAAAGAGAGAATAGACAGATAGAAAATAGACACATTAATAATCTATCATCTATCCGTCTATGATCTGAAGGTCTCAAAAAATTTTAAAAACAAAATAATATATGGCTACATTAAAAGGCGGGGAATTCCTGATCAAACAAATTCCTGCAAACGAAATTTTCAGTATTGAAGAACTGAATGAAGAACAAAAGATGCTTCGTGATTCTGCGAAGGAATTTATAGATAGAGAAGTAGTTCCTCAAAGAGAACGTTTTGAGAAGAAAGATTACGCATTTACTGAAGAGACCATGCGTAAACTGGGAGAAATGGGAATGTTGGGAATCGCGGTTCCTGAAGAATACGGAGGTCTTGGAATGGGCTTTGTGACTACAATGCTTGCTTGTGATTATCTATCAGGAACTACAGGTTCATTGGCTACAGCTTATGGAGCACATACGGGAATCGGTACGCTTCCTATCGTTCTTTACGGAACTGAAGAGCAGAAGAAAAAATACCTTCCGGATTTAGCAACAGGAACAAAATTCGGAGCTTACTGTCTGACAGAGCCTGATGCCGGTTCTGATGCCAATTCAGGGAAAACAAGAGCAAAACTTTCCGAAGACGGAAAACATTATATCATCAACGGCCAGAAAATGTGGATCTCCAATGCAGGATTTGCAGATACATTTACATTATTCGCTAAAATTGATGATGATAAAAATATCACAGGATTTGTGATCAACAGATCTGAACTTGAAAACCCTGAAAGTTTAACTTTCGGTGAGGAAGAGCATAAACTGGGTATCCGTGCTTCTTCTACCCGTCAGGTTTTCTTCAATGATATGAAGATTCCTGTGGAAAATCTTTTAGGAGAGAGAAACAATGGTTTCAAGATCGCTTTAAATGCATTAAACGTAGGCCGTATCAAATTGGCTGCCGCATGTCTTGATGCACAGAGAAGAATCTTAAACCACTCTATCCAGTACTCTAACGAAAGAAAACAGTTTGGTGTTTCAATCGCTACTTTCGGAGCGATCAGAAAGAAACTGGCAGAAATGGCAACCGGAGTTTTCGTAAGTGAAGCAGGTTCTTACAGAGCCGCTAAAAATGTTCAGGATAAAATTGATGAGCTTGTTGCAGCAGGATTAAGCCATCAGGAAGCAGAATTAAAAGGTGTAGAAGAATTCGCTGTTGAATGTTCAATCCTTAAAGTATTCGTTTCTGATCTTGCACAACACACCGCAGACGAAGGAATCCAGGTATACGGAGGGATGGGATTCTCTGAAGATACTCCTATGGAAGCGGCTTGGAGAGATTCAAGAATTTCAAGAATTTATGAAGGTACCAACGAAATCAACAGACTGCTGGCTGTAGGAATGCTTATCAAAAGAGCAATGAAAGGTGAGCTGGATCTTTTATCTCCTGCAATGGCGATCAGCAAAGAATTGATGGGTATCCCTTCATTTGAAGTTCCTGATTATTCAGAATTCATGAGTGAAGAAAAGGCAATTATCGCCAACCTTAAGAAAGTATTCCTAATGGTTTCCGGAGCTGCTCTTCAGAAATACATGATGGACATTGAAAAACAACAGCATTTATTATTGAATGCTTCTGAAATCCTTAACCAGATCTATATGGCAGAATCCGCAGTATTAAGAGCAGAGAAACACTTCTCTCCTGAATCTGTAGAAGCAGCTATGGCTCAGTTAAACCTTTACAAAGCTGTTGAAAAAATTATCACTGCAGCTAAAGAAGGAATCGTTTCTTTCGCTGAAGGAGATGAGCAGAGAATGATGCTTTCAGGACTAAGAAGATTCACTAAATATACCAACCATCCGAATGTAGTAGCACTTACTGAAAAAGTAGCCGCTCACTATATCGAGAAAGGAGCTTATTAGTCTTTAATAACATAAATTTGATTCAGCGTCGCAATTTTTGAGGCGCTTTTTTGATCTTCATCAATGATGACATCCATTGAAATTAATGACATTTGGTAAGGTTATTCAAAAAAAATCATTATTTTTATTTTAAAATACATAACACATGAAAATTCTATTATTTCCAATACTCCTTATTTCCGTTACTTTTTCAGCACAAAAAAAAGACAATGTACTTCCTGCTCCCAGGATGGATACGACAAAAATTGTTGCTAAAGGGAAATTCCCGGGATATTTTGTTGTGAAACCCGATCAACCTCAAAAAGAACTTTACAAAATATTAACGGTTAAGCCCAATGATACCACTCTTTATCTGGCTTTAAAAGAACCTTCAAAGGATTATTCACAATATAAAATTCTAAATGCGGTTACTCCTGATAAGCTTCATGTCAGCCGGAAAAAGATAATACCGTCAAAATAAACACAATACAAACTAAAAACAATCACCATGGGAAAATTTATTATCTCTAAAAGAACAAACGGAGAATTCCAGTTTAATCTTAAAGCAGGAAACGGGCAGGTCATTTTAACCAGCCAGGGATACAGTACCAAACCTTCCTGTGAAAGCGGAATCGGATCCGTAAAACTCAATGCACAGGAAGATGCAAAATTTGAAAGAAATACAGCCAATGACGGCAGGTGCTATTTTAATCTAAAAGCCGGAAACGGGCAGATCATCGGAACCAGCCAGATGTATGAATCTGATAATGGTATGGAAAACGGAATAGAATCTGTAAAAAACAATGCTCCGCATGCCCATATAGAGGATGAAACAAACTTGTAAAATCATGTGAAAATATTCTTCATAAAAAATGCCTTAGTTCTTAAGGCATTTTTTATTTTTGTACTCTATTTTTCATTAGCAATGACAAAAGAAGAATTACTGAATAAAGCAATCAAAATCGCCGATAAGGCTCATAAAGGACAAACCGATAAATACCATGCTCCCTACATTGCCCACGTAATGCGTGTGATGAACTATGGTAAAACACTGGATGAAAAAATCGTCGGAGTACTTCATGATGTTGTAGAAGACCATCCACAGGAGTTTAGTCTGGATTATTTAAGATCTGAAGGATTCCCTGAATATATTATTTTTGCCATCAGCTGCCTTACAAAGCTTGATCCGGAAGAAGATTATGATGAATTCATCAAAAGAACAGAAAGATCTCTGCTATCTGTTGCTGTAAAGCTGAATGACCTTCGCGACAATATGGATCTCAGAAGAGTCAACAGAGAGCTTACTCCTAAAGATATCAAAAGATTCAATAAATATCTGAAAGCCTATCGTTATCTGATAGAGAAATATTAATCCGCACCCGGGAAATCATATGTTTTCGTGTGATGATCTGTTCCGTCGATATTGATGTTTAACGCAAGGTAAACGAAATGTAAATTTTTGTTCCCTTTTGCTTCAAATTCACGCTGCCACAGATATCCGCTCACGATTCCAAAATAATCATCGATCTGATAGCCGAAACCGCCATAGACTCTGTTTCTGGCAAAAGTAGGCTTCATCGGAGAAACAAAGAACACCTCGTCATAAGCATTAGCGAAAACAGTTCCTTTCTTGATGGTTTTGGCGTTTAAAGGAACACTTACGTTCAGACGGTACCGGTAACGCATTCTCTGGGAAGTCTGATCTGTTTTCGGCTCATAGAACCAGCTCTTTTCAGCACGAAAACGGTTTTCAAACTTTACAATACCTTTTTTAACGTCGATAACATCCTGAAGCCATACCCTGAACTCTTCTCTGCTCAGGCTGTGTTCTTTATAATTAACATATCTTCCCAGTCCCACAAAAGGTTTGTGGTTTTTGGTAAGATTATACCCTAATCCCCCTTTTATTTCATAATAATCGGGGTATGTATAATCTTCGTTACCACGCAGTTGCCCTTCTGCGTACAGGAAAAATTTAGGATGAAACTTATAGGTCAGAGTTACTGCATTGAAGCTGGAAATATGTTCCTGTGCTTTAAAAAAAGATATTCCAAGTAATAAACCTAAACCTATAAGACGTTTCATAAAAAATTTTTGCAAATGTATATTTTTTAACAATTTGTTAATATTAACTTTTATTCATGTGTAAATTAACAATTACTTAATATTGATTGTATAAGAAAAACCAATATGGAACCATCTTTGCGGCATTCCCACCCCAAATGCTTCGGTATATTTTGTGTTGGTCAAATTGTTAATCAACACATATACTGAGTAATCTTTTTTAGCAAAGCTCAGCTTCTCATCTACAAGATTATACGTTCCCAGATTAACTCTTTCATTGTAACGGTAAACAAGTTCATTGGTAAAGTTTTTCAGGAATTTTACCTCTAACTTGGACACAAACTGATGTTTCAGATTATCCAGAATATATCTTGAAACCACACCAGTTTTTTCTTCATATTTGCTGTCAATGTAGGTATAACCAACCGTATATTTTAACCAGTCGGTCGGTCTGTGGCTCCACTCTGCTTCAATTCCTTTGGTCTTGATATCACCTACGTTTTGGGCGTACCATATTTTATCGCTCAGATCTTTTTTTACCCAGTCAATGGAATTATTGGAGTTTCTTAGAAATCCACTTATTTTTGCTAAAATCCTGTTATTTAGATATTGATATCCTACTTCTGAAGAAATCGCATTTTCAGGCTGCAAATCCGGGTTTCCCTGTTCCGTTTTACTTACATAATACAATTCAGTAAAAGTGGGTACACGGTGTACTTTTGCAATATTTCCATACATTTTAGAATTGGCATTAAAGTTATAGCCTACATCCAGACCCGGATAGAAGAAATTTCCTTCCTTAGAATAATTGGCCCATGAAATTCCCGGACTGATGTTCAGTTTTTTATCCAGTAATGAAAAATGATGTTCAAAGAAAACCTGAGAGACAAAACGGTTTCGGTCACCCAAATTACTGCTTACTAAAAATTCTTTTCTCAGCTCAACACCAATTCCGGTTGTTCCCAACCCCCACTGATAGCTGGAATTCACTTCTCCACCTGCATTATTTCCAATGTGCATATTTCGGTAAAAATCAGGATTCCATCTGTCATAAAGGTACATATCCTGCCCTCTTCTCCAATACACATTAGAGTTAAGTTTCAGCTTTCCAAAAGTCTGCTGATGAGCTACACTTACGATAGAAGCCTGCGTTTCCTCATACTGCTTCGTCGCAGCACTGGAAGCATAAAAGCCATTGGCTCCGAATTTCTTTTCTGAAAAGCCGGCCTGAACTCTCACATCTCCGTTTTTGATATTCAGTTTTCCCTGATAAAATACATTTCTGATCTCATAATCCGTATTGAACATATACCCTTCTGATGAAGCTGAATTCGCCTGCAGGGAGTTTGTGAACTTTTCATTTCCGATCTGCGCATTAAATCCCAGACCATAACTTCCATAATCTCCTCCCTCAGCGCTTATCTTCACTTTTTTTCCCGGAAAAGTTTTGGTGATGATATTGATAACACCTGCATAAGCATTCTGTCCGAAACGTCTTGCGGCCGGGCCTTTTATGATTTCTATCTTTTCTACTTCATCCAGATCTACCGGAATATTCATATTATTATGTCCGGTCTGGGAATCATTCATCCTGATTCCGTTCAATAACAAAAGAACCTGCTCAAAAGAACTACCACGGAAACCGATATCACTCTGCACTCCATTGGCTCCTCTCCTTCTGATATCCATTCCCGACACCTGCTGAAGAATTTCGTCGATACTTTTAGCCGGAGAATTTACAATATCTTCTCTGGTGATCACGCTGATGTTCTGGTTAGCACTTTTATAAGGTGTAGAGATAAATTTCCCCTGAAATTCAATGCTTTCAATATCTGTTGTCTTTTCCTGTGCATTTACCCAAAGTAAAGATCCCAGAAAAAAAGCACTTCCTATCTTTTTGATCATAATCGTTTCCGTAGTTTTTTAAGAGAGTCCAAAAGTAAGGGAGTTCACCAAGACAGGCAAATGATAGTTGTCATAAAAAAAGATGCAGCTTTACACTGCATCTTTCTGAGGGAGTAATTTCTATCTTTTTCTCATTAAATGTGTAACCAGATCTCTGAATAATTTTCTCATTTCTCTATTACATATTTATGAATGCAATTTTAAATAATTTTACAATATAAAACAATAGTTCAATAAAAAAACACAATATATTTTAAAAAATTATATAAAACACTGTAAAATAAACAGCAAAATAAAATTAAGTCCACAAAACATACACCTTTTGATACGGTTTTGAAAGCAAAATATGGGTTTAACCTATTTCATATAACGATCATGATAACAATTTTTAACAATAAGATAAGCGTAAATTTTTCGCTAAAATTTCGTAATTTTGTGGGTCTTAATTTTACGATGAAAACATTCTTTTTCAAACAGTAATTTTGTTGGCATTATTTGGAGAAATGCTGGCAAAATATCAGGCGAAATCAGAATTTAGGTAAAAGTTCAATTGATGACAGCCTGGAAAGATTCTCAGGCAAAACACCATTATACTGAAAGTTTTAATGCTTTACAGTTACTTTTATGAATAAACAAAATATGGCTAACACAACAGAAATAGATATAAAAAAGCAGATTTTCGTTAAGAATGCACATCTTAATAATCTGAAACATATAGACGTCCTTATTCCAAAGAACAAACTGATTGTTATTACAGGAGTTTCAGGAAGCGGTAAGTCCTCTTTGGCTTTTGATACAATCTACGCAGAAGGACAGAGAAGATATGTTGAAAGTTTAAGTTCTTATGCCCGTCAGTTTTTGGGAAAACTTGAAAAACCAAAAGTAGATGATATCAAAGGACTCGCCCCTTCTATTGCCATCCAGCAGAAAGTAATTTCTTCCAACCCTCGTTCTACGGTGGGAACTTCTACAGAGATCTACGATTATATGAAACTTTTATTTGCGAGGATCGGGAAAACCTTTTCACCGGTTTCGGGAGAAGAAGTGAAGAAAGATTCAGTTTCTGATGTAGTTGACTTCATCAAGGCTTCAAAAAAAGATACATCCTTTCTATTAACTGCTCCTTTGGAATATGATGCAGACAATTTTAAAGAAACCCTGAATGTTTTAAAGCTGGCAGGTTTCACAAGGCTTGAAATCAATGGAAATGTAGCCGGGATTGAAGATCTGGAAAGTTTTGGTTTTGCTCCGGAAAAAGGGATGACGATCAATCTTGTCATCGACCGTTTCTCCTATGAGGAAGACGAAAGCTTTTTACAAAGACTTGCGGACTCTATTCAAATGGCATTTTATGAAGGACGCGGCTATTGTTCATTAAAGAATACAAACACTGAGAAGGTAAAAGAATTCACCAATAAATTTGAGCTGGACGGAATGGAGTTCCTTGAACCCAACGTTCATTTTTTCAGCTTTAATAACCCCTACGGAGCTTGCCCGGCATGTGAAGGATACGGAAAAGTGATCGGAATTGACGAAGATCTTGTAGTTCCTAATAAAACTCTTTCTATCTACGAAGATGCCGTTGTCTGCTGGAGAGGAGAAACCATGAGCGAATGGAAAAAAGATTTCATCAAAAAGGCAGGTGATTTCCCTATCCACAAACCTTATCATCAATTAACAAAAGAACAGAAAAACTTCCTTTGGAAAGGTGACGGAAGGAGTAATTTCCCGTGCATCAACAATTTCTTCAAGATGCTTGAAGAAAATCTATACAAAATCCAGTACAGAGTAATGCTTTCCCGCTACAGAGGAAAAACCCTTTGTCCGACATGTGAAGGCTTGAGGCTTCGTGAAGAAACAAGCTGGGTAAAAGTAGACGGACACAATATTCAATCGATGATTGAACTTCCTTTGGATGAACTGGCTCCGGTGATCAACGGATTAAAACTTTCAGATCATGACAAAGAAGTCGCCAAGAGACTGATTTACGAAATCACAACCCGTCTGGAATTTTTATTAAAAGTAGGATTAGGTTATTTAACATTAAACAGAACTTCGAATACCCTTTCAGGAGGAGAAAGTCAGAGAATTAACCTGGCAACAAGCTTAGGAAGTTCTTTGGTAGGTTCTATTTATATTCTGGATGAGCCTTCTATCGGGCTGCATTCCAAAGATACGGAAAACCTGATCGAAGTATTGAAAAATCTTCGCGACCTCGGAAATACCGTGATTGTAGTAGAACATGACGAGGATGTAATGAGAGCGGCTGACTATATTATTGATATTGGCCCGGAAGCAGGTTATCTTGGCGGGGAACTGGTATTTGCCGGAGATTATAAGGATCTGAAAAAAGCGAATACACTTACTTCAGAATACCTTACCGGAAGACTTGAAATAGAAGTTCCGAAGAAAAGAAGAAAAGCAAAAGAATGGATTCACATTAAAGGAGCCCGTCAGAATAATCTTAAAAATATAGATGTAGATGTGCCTTTGGAAAATCTGGTTGTTATTTCCGGAGTTTCAGGAAGTGGAAAATCTACTTTGATGAAAGAAATTCTTACCAATGACATCCAGATCCAGTTGGGAATGGGCGGTAAAAAAGGAGATTATGATGCTGTAGAATTCCCGAAGAAACTGATCAAAAACATTGAATTGATTGACCAGAACCCGATTGGAAAATCATCCCGTTCAAATCCTGTAACTTATCTAAAGGCTTACGATGATATCCGTGATCTTTTTGCCAAGCAGAAAGTAGCCAAAATGATGGGTTATAAGCCGAAACACTTCTCTTTCAACGTAGATGGCGGAAGATGTGATGAATGCAAAGGAGAAGGAGTGATCAATGTTTCCATGCAGTTTATGGCGGATATCGAGCTTGAATGTGAGGTTTGTAAAGGAACACGATTCAAAAATGAGATCCTTGAAGTACGATTTGATGAGAAAAACATCTCTGATATCCTTCATATGACCGTAGATGAAGCATTGGAATTCTTTAAAGATAATAATGAAGAAAAGATCGTAACGAAGCTGAGACCTTTACAGGAAGTAGGTTTAGGTTATTTACAACTGGGACAAAGCTCTTCTACCCTTTCCGGAGGTGAGGCACAGCGTGTGAAACTGGCTTCTTTCCTTGTAAAAGGGGTAACAACAGATAAAACGTTATTCATCTTTGATGAGCCTTCCACAGGGCTTCACTTCCACGATATTCAAAAATTACTGAAGTCATTACAGGCGTTGATTGATCTAGGACATTCGGTGATTGTTATTGAGCATCAGCCTGATATTATCAAATGTGCCGATTATATTATCGATATCGGTCCGGAAGCTGGAAAACACGGCGGAGAAGTTGTATTTGCAGGAACACCGGAAGATCTGACTAAAAATAAAAAGTCTTATACGGCAAAATACATCAAAGAAAAACTGGAACAATAAATACACAACCGGCTGTTTAAAAACAGCCGGTTTTTTATTGAGATTACTTATCTTTATTCAACTTATCAACTCATTACAAAATTATTATTTATGCCCTGGAATCCTGAATTATATGATCAATACAAAGATGTACGTTACAAACCCTTTTATGATTTAGCAGCGTTAATCAAGCCTGAAAACAATATTAAAGCTATTGACTTAGGCTGTGGAACCGGAGAACAAACCTCTATTCTTACGGAAAAACTCACAGGCTCTACATTCTTGGGAATTGATTCATCAGCAGAAATGCTTGAAAAATCGAAGAAATATGAAAACGATCATTTACACTTTAAGCTTCAGAGCATTGAAGAAACAGCGCAGTCTGACGAAAAATGGGATCTTGTCTTCAGTAATGCCGCTTTACAGTGGGCTGATGATCACGAAACTTTATTTCCTAAAATCATTGGATTACTTTCAGAGAATGGACAATTAGCCATACAAATGCCCGTTCAGAAAGAAAATATTCTGAACCAGATTCTAACGGAAATGGCAAATGAGGAGCCTTACAAGTCGCAGTTAAATCATTTTAACCGTGATTCACCAGTCCTTTCAATGGACGATTATGCCCAGATATTATTTGATAATGGAATTCAGGATATTGAAATATTTCAGAAGGTTTATCCTATCATTGCAGATGATCACGAAGCCTTATATGAGTTTATTTCAGGAACCGCATTATTGCCTTATTTAGAGCGTCTGGAAGGAGAACAGAAAGAACAATTCATCTCCGAATTTAAATCGCGTATCGCCAAAAGGTTTACAAAATATACGGCTATCTATGCATTCAAGCGCATCCTGATCTATGGCCGCAAAAAATAGAAAATCTTAATACTCAATAAAAAAACTGCCACAATGGTCATTCTGACAAAGAAAGAATCCCATTAATAACCAATGATATGAGATTTTTCATTACACTTCGTTTCATTCAGAATGACAAGATTGTGGCAGCTTCTTCTTTATAGATTATTTACTCTTTCAGATTATACAAAAACGGACTTTCCCTGATATACTCAGAATTTTCAATCTGAGAAACCAGAAACTCAGCCAGATCTCCTGCATTGATCCCTTCGCCTTTACAGTCTGTAAGATTTGTTTCGATTGGAAAGTTTTCCTCTGTAAGATGAATGAGTGGTAATCTTACTAACGTCCAGTCGAGGTTACTTTCCAGAAGAAGTTCATACTCTTTCTGCTTATCAGCGGTTGTCTCAGTATAGTTCTGATACATCCAGTCTGTAGCCATTTTTACCCGCTCACTTTTATGATCAGATGCTGTATTTACACTGAGACTAGTCGTTACAATATAACGCTTACTCCCATAATGATTCATTGCTTTGATGATATTTTTGGCAGCATCACTAAAGATAGACTTCTCCCCTTTTGGCTGTCCCAAAGTACTCATGACAAGATCAGTTCCCTCAATTAAATTACAGATTGCTGTTTCATCCCTTGCATCTCCTTTTATCATTTCGATTAATGGGTTTTGAGGAGCAAAATTTTCAGGTTGTCTTAATAAAAGCTTTAGTGAATATCCTTTTTCCAGTAATTTTCGCACCAGATATTGTCCCGATTTTCCTGTACCGCCGATTACGGCAATTTTATAAGTTTTCATAATGATTTTTTTTAATAGTAAAATATCAATAATCAAAAGCAGAATAACCGCTAATGAACACTGACACGGCAAATAACACATTGTCTTTGCTTTTAGATATGATATAATAAATGTATAGGGCTCAGAAAATTGAACCTAAGATGTTCAGGGTTAAAAATAACACCTGACTCACAGTAATATGTATTACGAGATTTTAATGAATTAAAGTTACATTTTTTCTCTCAAAAAAAAATCAAAAATTTATGATTTTGACAACATGTATTAAAAGAGAAAGTTTTTAACTTTGATAACATACTTATTATCAACACATTCCTCAAGTTTACTTTACACCAATAAAATATCATCATATGGAACCATTTACAGTAAACATCTCCGAACCCGTGATAACCGATCTTAAAAACCGTCTGCAAAATGTCCGCTGGCCGGGAGAAGCGGAAGGTTCCGGCTGGAACTACGGAACCAACGAGGCCTACCTGAAAAAACTTGTCCAATACTGGATCAATGATTACGACTGGAAGATGCATGAACAGCAATTGAATCAGCATCCACAGTATGTCACCCGGATTGACGGAATTTTAATTCATTTTCAATACATCAGAGGAAAAGGCTTAAATCCTAAACCGTTGATCCTTACCCATGGCTGGCCGGACAGCTATTACCGCTTTCATAAAATTATTCCACTGCTTACGGAAGGTGAACAGAGTTTTGATCTGGTTATTCCTTCCATTCCGGGGTTTGGCTTTTCCGATAAAACAGCGGTCAGCAGTGAGAAGGTGGCAGATCTGTGGAAAAAACTGATGACTGAAGTGCTTGGCTATGAAAAGTTCTGTGCTGCCGGAGGAGATATCGGAATGGGAGTCGTAAAGGCATTGACTTCAAAATATCCTGAAGCCCTGGAAGCTGCTCACCTTACAGATGTTGGCTACCCCACCGGCCAGGAAGACCCTGCTACCATGAGTGAAGAGGAACAGAAATTCGCACAGTTTGTTCAGCAATGGTGGTACAGTGAAGGAGCTTACGCTATGGTACAGTCTACCAAACCTCAATCTTTGGCCTATAGTCTCAACGACTCTCCTGTCGGACTGGCAGGCTGGATCATAAGTTTTATCAATGCAGGCGCACCACCTGAAATGATTGAAACGGCATTTGGCGGAAAAGATGAGTTGCTCACCAATATTATGATTTACTGGATGACCCAAACCATTGGTTCTTCTGCCAGAATGTATAAGGAAGATGCAGCCGCTTTATGGAGCGGAACACATGCGCATCAAAAGAGCAATGTTCCTGCAGGAGTACTTGTATTTCCCCGTGAAGCTCAGTTTCCGAAAGAATGGGCAGAACGTTTCGTGAATGTCACCAGCTTTAAAAAGATGAATGAAGGTGGCCATTTTGCCGCCCTGGAATTACCCCATATATTTGCAGATGAACTGAGATCATTTTTCTATTCTGTCCCATAAAAACAATGTATGAAATATAATATATCTGCCCTTTTTACAGTTTCTGTTTTGATGATGAGCTGTACTATACAAAAAAAAAATACCGAAGGTAATGATTATGAAGTAAAACTTGATACTTTAACCTTCTTTGACCAGAGCAGAAACCGGAAGATTCCTGTAGCCTTTTATCACTCTAAAACGAATAAAAAGATTCCCAATCAACAGGTTATTATCTTTAATCACGGATATGGTTTTAATAAGGGTGGCGATTATTTTGTCTATTCTTATTTGACTGAAAAACTGGCTTCAAAAGGTTATTTTACGGTAAGTATTCAGCACGAACTTACAACAGACCATCTGTTGCCCACTGAAGGAAATTTACAAATGGTGAGAAGACCTTTCTGGCAGAATGGTTCGGATAATATTCTTTTTGTACTGAATGAACTTAAAAAGATGAAACCGGAACTGGATTATAAACATCTGACCTTAATAGGCCATTCCAATGGTGGTGATATGGCAGCATTATTCGCCAATCAGCATCCTAACC
The DNA here is from genome assembly GCF_036362765.1 of Chryseobacterium sp. CP-77. NCBI lineage: Bacteria > Pseudomonadati > Bacteroidota > Flavobacteriia > Flavobacteriales > Weeksellaceae > Chryseobacterium > Chryseobacterium sp. CP-77. Next base: position 676,482 of record NZ_CP143637.1, on the reverse strand, counting down.
TGGTATATAAACTGATCACAATGGACAACCGCAGAATGTTTCTGCCCAGAACTTCTGTTCCTAAAGTATATACTCTGCGTTCTAATGATTATCCGGCTGATGAAGGTGTACTTCCAGATGAGGCAGAACAAAAAAAGTATTCTATAACAGTACAAACAACCTCCATTAATCATAGTCATATGGACAATAAAGGCCGTGATGAAGAGAAAAAAACCTTAAATGAATATGTTTTTAAATATCTTTCTGAGCAATAATTTAAGAAGTATCTTACTGTAGAGTTTCTAATGCCGCCACATGTATTGGAAAAAGCAATGTAAAACTTTTTGGAAAATCATCAGCTGAATCTAATTCAGCCAATAGGAGGTCAGGATATGGATATCGAAACTGCATCAACCTGGATTTTTAAATGAGTTTCGGACTTATCCACAAAAAAATGTGGATAACTTGTGAATTTTAACATTAAATTCATATTTGGTATTAAAATAATTACTACATTTACTATGTAATAAACATCGAAGTGGAAACTTTATTTGCTTTTCTTACTACTCTTGAAATTGCAATTAAATTTGAAATAAAAATTTAAGCACAGCATTGTCGGCTGTGCTTTTTATTGTTGTCTAATTAAAAAAATGAGATGTATTTATCTACTGGATCTGCCTCTAAAGGGCAGATTCTTTTATCCTACAGTCCTTTTATAAAAGCATTTTCGTATCTTTATTATATTCAAAAAGGCACAAAACGGTACCAACATCTTTGCCCCAATCTCCATTCTCTGCATTTATTGTTGATTATTAAATAATTTGTATTTTTATGAGTCAAACCCGGCCTCATAGTTCAATGGATAGAATAGAAGTTTCCTAAACTTTAGATCCAGGTTCGATTCCTGGTGGGGCTACAAATTTTCCAAATGGCACTAACTAAATAAGATACATTATTTTATTTTCTTTCTATTTTAATAAGAAATCAAGTCCTGTTTTTTCATCAATTCTAAACGATAATATATTTTTTGAGTATTTCAAGAAGGTCCGCCTGCTTTACAGGTTTGGGAAGGAAATCATTCATTCCGGCTTCAAGGCACTTTTCTTTTTCACCCAGCACATTTCCAGCTGTAACACCTATGATAGGTATATGTTCATACCCCGGAAGCATTCTAATATGTTGTGTTGCCTCAATACCGCTCATTACCGGCATCTGTACATCCATCATAATAATGGAAAACTGTTTTTTCCGGCATTCTTCCAAAGCCTGCAGCCCATTAACGGCTTCCGTTAGATGTATACCAGGTGCAAGAGATCTCATTATTCTATTATTCAGGACCATATTCACTACGTTATCATCAACCAAAAGCACTTCTAATTCCGAGGCAAATACATGCGAAACTTTCTCAGAATGATCCTTACTAATTTCTACTGTATAACTTTGGTCTACCTTTTTTAAAGTTTTGTATAGATCATGTGATTTGATGGGTTTTAAAAGTAAATGCGCATTTTCTATTTTCCTGATTGAACTAAGTATTCCCAGTTCTTCAGATGAAGAAGAAAGTACTATAAATGGTGAAGTTTCTTTTCGCTGATTGAACAGTTCTGTTATTTTATTTATAGTTTCCAATCCGGACATAACGGGCATATGATAATCCATCAGGATCACATCGAACCTCCCACCTTTCAACAGGATCTCTAAGGCTTCCATCCCATTAGAAGCCAAGGTAGACTTGATATTTTTATAGGTAAGCATGTGCTCCAGAATAATCCTGTTGGTTTCATTATCATCAACCACTAAGGCCGTTTTAATAGTTATGTCCTCCTCCTCTCTCAGTTGAGGGATCTCGTAAGGAATTTCAATATCAAAGAAAAATACAGACCCTTTTTCCTCTGCGCTGCTCAGCGACAAATGGCTTCCCATATATCCCAGGATATTGTTGGAGATAGTAAGCCCCAGACCCGTACCGCCATATCGTTTACTGATGGAACTGTTTTCCTGGGTAAAGGCATTAAAAATGTATTTCTGTTTCTCAACAGGGATTCCAATCCCTGTATCTCTTACTGAGAAGCGCAAAGCGATAGTATGATCATTCATGTGCAACTTCTCTACTTTAAGCTCGATTTCTCCCTTTTCTGTGAACTTGACAGCATTCCCCAGAAGATTGATCAAGATCTGTTTTAACCTTGCTTCATCCATAAAAAGTATTTTCGGAAGGCCTGGCTCAATATTGAGAAGAAGTTCAATATCTTTTTTCTGGGATTGATAAATGATCACATTGATTACCTGGCTTACCATATCATAAACATCACATTTTTCAATAAAAAGCTCCATTTTTCCGGATTCTATTTTAGAAAAATCCAAAATATCATTGATGATGCTAAGCAGATTTTCCCCAGACTCATTGATGTAATTCAGATATTGCATCTGTGTTTCATTCAGCGGTGTCGTGAGGAGAAGGTCTGAAAAACCTATAACTCCGTTTAAAGGAGTCCTGATCTCATGACTCATATTGGCCAGAAATTCGGATTTTGCTTTGCTGGCTGTATCTGCTGTTTCTTTGGCATTTTTCAGTTCTTCATTGATCTTAACAGCATTGGTAATATTCTGTATGGAAATAATGACACCGCCTACTTCATCTTTTGTAAGATACCAAGGTCCCACTTTAAGGTCGTAATGCTGAATTTCTTCTTTTCCTTCCACCTTTAACGTAAAATCACCGTTGATGTACGTTTTTCCCAACAGCGCATTCTTATAGATCTCTTTTCCTTCTTCGGGAATATTAGGTGATATTGTGAAAAGATTATTACCGATAAGATCTATATCATTCATATTAAATTCCTCTCTCCATCTGCTGCTTACAGCAATATAGTTAAGATCTTTATCAAACATGGCCAAAGGAACAGGAACATCAGTGACAAAAGACTGCATTATAGCCTCCTTCCGGGTAACCTCGAGAAACATTTTTTTGAATGCATCAATGTCCTGAATGATTCCAAAAACTCTTTTACAGCTATCACCTTCAAATTCAGGAATACCTTTTACTCTTACCCAGATCGTGGCGCCATCATTACGCAACAACTGAAGCTCCTCATCGAAAGGAATTCCTTGTTGTATTGCCCTGTTAAAAAGATATTTTATTCTATCCCCGCTTTTTCCTTTATAAAATCCAAGGGCATTTTCAAAAGTAGGCTGGAAATTATTTTCTATTTTATGAATTTCTCTAGTACTTTGAGACCAGAAAAGCTTTCCGGTCTTCATATTGGCTTCCCAGCCTCCCACCTGGGCTACTGAGCCTGTTTCCTCAAGCATTTCCTTAGTGTAAAACAGATCTTTTTCTAACTTACCACGACGAATAAGGTCAGATTTTAGTTGTATATAAACAAAAAGGGTTACACCGATAGCTGCAACGGCAGAAAAGATGATGAACAAAACAGTCCAGTTGGAAGATTTGTTCAGATCTTCATTTTTTATGGCAAGTTGAACTTCCTCAAGTTTTACAAATTTCTGAACGAGCCTGCGGCATCTGTCCATAGCCTCCTTGTTTTGAACAAGCTCTTCCGGACTCATTAATATTCCTTTTTTACGATTCTCAATAAGCAGGACATATTCTTTCATCAACATTTCTGAAGTATGCAGCAGTTCATTTAGGACATTAATCTGATCTTTATTTTTAAGATTAAGCCTATCTATATTCGAAACAAGAAGCGGATATTCATCCTTACTTTTATTGAAAGGTTCAAGAAAATTTTCCCGGCCGGTAAGCTGATATCCCCTATTTCCCGTCTCAGCATTTAAAAGAGTATTTAAGATATCTTTTGCCAAGCTTATAGATTCCTTATTTTTTAACAACTCTTTCCTATTCTCCATCTGCTTATGTATGCTGATATAAGATGCTATGGAACTAGCAATCAGAAGCATCAAAGAAATCACTACACCAATTTGAAGATTTCTTATAATTTTTTTCGGCATTGAATAGTATTTTTGTAATAAAATACTAAAAATAAGTCATTTTATATTATTAGCAAATTAATTTAGAAATTTGTCAGCAGATATTGGAAAATGAGTACAATTAAAGTGTTAAAGATGGGTTTATCAATTTTATAAAAGTTTACTCTGTATATCATTTTTCTCCATTGGTGTTTATTTTAAAAAAAATTGATTACGTGAGATATTCGATTAAAAAATAAAATTTTTATACTTGTAATGCTTTTGCGACCATCAAAAGTTTAACGTAAATTTTGGAGAGTACGTGAAAATGATTTCCCGGGCATCGTAGTTTTATTAAAAATCAATTCCTAACCTCTTAACATTTCCGGTCATTAATTTGCTAAAAAGCAATTTCTTTTACTTCTATGGTTGATTTTTACTCTAAGTTATGAAAAGAAAAATCCCCGGATTAACCGGGGATAAAAAAAAACTAATAACCATGAAAACTCAAATCTGAGATGAGTCGCTTTTTATTAACAAACAAAGTTTTTCAACTTTGCTCATCAATGTAATACGTTATACAAGGACTATGATACAGTACAAATTATGTACACGCCAATTTATTTCTTAATCGCTTTCAGCGTTTGTTTAGAACCGTCTTTTTGATTCAAAGTAATTAAATATACTCCCTGCTTCAGCTCTCCTAAATAAAGAACAGAATCAGGTTTATCAATAGTTTTAACCAACTTCCCTGAAATATCAAAGACTGAAATTGATTTTACTTTGGTACTATCAGAAATATGTAATTCATCTGTGAATGGATTAAGATATAATTTGATAGGACTGCCAGCTTTTGAACCAGATGTCTCATGAGTAGCCAGTGAAGATTCTGTAGTAATCTGAATAATGAAATTTCCCTCTGAACGATCATCAGAGCCATCATGATTACCAACATTTACATAGTAGGTGGTTCCAGCTGTAGTAGGAATAGTCATTGTTTCAATTTTTCCTATACCTCCACCTTCACTATTTTTTGTTTCTGCACATACAAGAGCGTTACAATTTCCGGTATATACTCCTATCTGATGATTCCAGTCAGAAAGAGTAATGGTTTTAATTGTTGTATTATTTCCATCCCCTGTAAAAGAATACCAGAGACCATTATTCATGCTATCTGAACAAGTATCTGTCAAGCCATCATTGGCGGCATAAACACCATTAACTTGGGTCCATGCATATGGCAATTGAGTAACTTGCGTGGCTGTTGAACATTGGTCATTAGTTGGTGCAATGTCTATCTTGTTTATTTCTATTTTGAAATTCCCCTCTGGAATGTCTGTATGCGGTAAATACGCACCAACATTTACATAATAAATGGTTCCAGTTACAGTTGGAATGGTAAGTGTTTTAACCGGTGCTAGATCATAAGGATGTGTTTTTGCTCCACATATAAGAGCGTTACAACTTCCTGTAAATACTCCTATCTGATAGTACCAATCTGATGTAGCAGTAACTTTAATACTTACATAACTCCCATCACCTGTAAAAGAATACCAAAGGCCATCATTCATTTCATCCGGACAAGCAGTTATCAAGCCATCAGCTGGAGATGTTATTCCATCTGTCTGATCAAAAGTATAGGGGAATTGGGTGACCTGTCTGGCAGTAGAACAGGTATGGTTGGTTTGCCCGAAGCTTAACCCTGAAAATGCTAAAAGAAGTAGAAAATAAGATTTTTTCATTCTGTAAAAATTTTAATTGGATATAAATTAATAAATGATGAGTTTAATCAGGTACCTTTCGATTATAAGGCAAATCTACAATGATCATTAAAGTAGTAACAAAGAAATTCTGTAGATATTTAATTGCAGGTGTATAGATTTTAATTGTGCTTAATGTCAACTTATTGACAATAGATAATAAAAACACTGTCCTTGATACACCAGACACCCATTAAAAAATTATCACAAAAAATCCCCGGATCTCGCCGGGGAAAAAATCAAATCAATATAACATAAAATATGTTATTTCTTATTAATATATGGACGTTTATTAATGTTAAATTATTTAAATGCTTTCAACGTAAGCTGCAAGGTTTCATCAGTACTTTTATAATGGAACAAATCTACAATGATCATTAAGGTAATCACAAAGTAATTCTGTAGATATATAATTGCAGGCGTGTAGATTTTGTTGGTAACAATTCTCAATTTTGTTTGATGTTGAAAAGAACTCAAACAGTTTAAGTTTATTAGTATAATCCTCTGCTACCTGAATCTTAGATTCAGAGAAATAATATCCGTACTCATCCTTTCAGACTTTCTATAGTGTCCATATCTGATTTCCGGCATACGAATCAAAATTATATATACTTATTATGGATAATTATTTTTCCATATTGATTATTTCCTAAAATAAAGCCTTTTTATGAATTTATAAACCTCAAACCACAGTACGGAAACTGAAGCAGTGAGTAGTGCCAGTCCAAGTTCTTCTACATTGAGAGCGGTTACACTGAAAAACCCGGAAACAGGAGCTGCATAGAGAATAATCAGAAGGAAAATTACCACCAATACAGAAATCCCGGCAAGCAGGACGTTTCGGTTCTTAAAACACTCCAGCATGCTGTAATAGAAAGAACGGTTCACCAGACTTAGCAGTATATTGGAAAATATAAGCGTAGTGAAAACCAATGCTCTGGTTTTAGCTTCACCATTTCCATGACTGACAGAGTACTGATACAGCCATAATATTCCTGCAGTAATGATGATCCCCTGAATTATGCTTATTGTAAGTTCTTTCCAATTAAGAAAAGTATCTGTCAATGGTCTCGGAGGCCTTTGCATCGCATTTTTTTCCATTGGTTCATTCTCATAAACAATGGAACACGTCGGCCCCATAACCAGTTCCAGAAAAATCACATGCACCGGAGTAAAAATATGGGGAAATACCCAGCCCAGAAATAAAGGCAAAGAAACGGTGAGTATAATAGGAATATGAATAGAAATAATATACTGGACCGCTTTTTTTATATTGGCATAAATTCTTCTTCCTGCAGCAACCCCAATTACAAGCTTATCCAGATCGTCATTGGTGATGACCAGTGCTGCGGCTGATTTGGCAATTTCAGTTCCTTTATTTCCCATTGCCACCCCAATATGAGCTGCTTTTAAAGCAGGGCCGTCATTCACACCGTCCCCCAGCATGGCCACTACATGGCCCTGCTCTTTCAAGGAAGAAACCACTTCGAGCTTTGCTTCCGGAAACATTCTTGTAAACAAAGTAGTCTCTTCAGAAAGTTTTATAAGATCTGATTCTGAACACGCGGCTATTTCACTTCCATTAACAGGCGGAGTATTGTTTACTATTCCTGCCTGCAATGCAATGGCTTTAGTAGTATCTGCATTATCTCCTGTAATGACTTTTACCTGAATACCGGCATCGTAGATATGTTTAAATACTTCTTTTATTCCTTTTTTGGGAGGATCGTAAAATACGGTCAATCCTAGAAAGTCAAATTTAAAATCCTGCTGTTTATCCGGAAAATCATTTCCTTCAAAATGAGATCTGGCAACACCAAGAACCCTGAATCCCTGTTCTCCGAAATTCTTTATTAACTTTCTAATTTCGTTTTTTTCTTCTTCTGAAAGACTGGAAACACTGATAATGGCTTCCGGAGCTCCTTTAGCTGCAATTATGCGGTTTTTCTGTTCATTTTCAAAAAGATGGGTCATCATCGGCGGCTTGCCCTCCAGCGGATATTCATGAAAAAGCTGGTAATTTTTTCTTTGGTCAGGCTTCCGGGTCTGCTCATAGACCTTATGCAGTGTTATTTCCATAGGATCAAAAGGTACGGGCTCACTACTCCACATCGCATAATCAATAAGCTCATGCAGCGCTGTTATTCCAAACTCCGGTTCTTCATAAATCCTGTCGGAACGGTAGTCATAAAGATGTTTCAACTTCATGGAGTTTTCCGTAATCGTACCTGTCTTGTCAGTACAGATTACGGAAACGCTTCCCAGGGTTTCTACAATACTGCTTCGTTTAATGATAATTCCTTCCCGCATCAGTTTCCATGCCCCCAAAGCCATAAAAGTTGTAAAGGCTACGGGAATTTCTTCAGGAAGAACAGACATTGCCAATGTAAGTCCACTGAGTAAGCTGGTCACAAAATCTCCTGTTTTAACAAAACTGAAGATGCATACTGCAAGAAAGATAATGATTCCGATAACAGCCATTCCCTTTACAAAGTTCCGGATCTGAAGCTGTAAAGGAGATATTTCTGTTTTGATATTGAGTATAGACTGTCCTATTTTTCCTACTTTAGTTTCTTTTCCTATATTTTCCACCTCAAAAACGGCAAGTCCGGAAACAGTAATTGTTCCGCTGTAGACTCTGTTATCTTCGGATCTGCTGTCCTTGAAAACAGAAAAGCTCTCGCCCGTAAGGGATGATTCATTGACAGAAAAATCGTTACTGTGAACAATTCTTCCGTCAGCATTGATGAGGTTTCCTTCTTCGGTAATGCACAGATCTCCGACTGCTATCTCAAAAGTAGGAATATCTATAATCTTTGAATCCCTGATTACCTTACTTAAAGGTTCATTCAATTTTTCAAGTTCTTCCAGTGCCTTTTTGCTCCTGTTATCCTGGTAAAAAGAAATTGCAGTAACTCCAACAATAGCAGCAAACATAAATAAAGCCTCGCCATAATCTCCTGTAAGCACATAAATGAAGGAAACACATATAAGAAGAATCAGCATCGGCTCTTTTAGGATGTTGAGAAGAAGATCTGTCCAGGATTCTTTCTTAACCGCTTCGAGACGGTTATATCCGTATTTTTTTCTGGAAGCGGTTACTTCGGATTCTGTAAGCCCTTTCAAATTTTCCGGTATATTGTAATTCATACGAAATGGATATGATACTAAATTTACTGATTGTTTTGCTTATCAGCAGAATTTCACCCTGCTATTTTTATCAGGTTCGACAGATCTTTTTTCACATCCTTTAAGAATCAGCAAATGAAAGTATTATGGGAGCGTTTAAAAACAGGTGGCTTTCGAAAGTTTATTGTGGTCGATTTTGACCTTTATGGACACAACTCCTGTGGCAATGCGATTTGTCATTTAAAATAAAAAATTCCTATTCCACTTGTGCTAAAATACTTTCTTCATCTTTTTTAAGAATCTTAACCGGAACCTGAAGCTCCGTCTGGATTTTTACCCTCAGGGCTTCCAATGCAGACAGCTCACCATGGACAAGCATGACCTGCTTTGGAGGAATTTTATATTTTCTGATCCATTCCAATAATTCAGACTGATCTGCATGCGCGGATAACCCTGTAATTTCTGCAATATGGGCTCTGACCTCATAGTATTTTCCGTGCATTTTAAGTTCATGAGATTGATTTAACAATGCCCGGCCCCTGGTACCTTCAGCCTGAAATCCAACGATAAGTACTGTATTTCTGCTGTCACCGATATAGTGTTTCAGATATTCCAGCACTCTTCCGCCTGTAATCATACCACTTCCTGCAATAACAATTTTTGATTGTTTTTCTGCAATTATTTCCTGGGTTTCAGTATAATCCTTTGTTATGTAAATCTTTTCAATAATGTCATTCCATTGCTGTCTCCCGACTAATGTATAATCTGAGTACCTTACCATAATTTCGGTAGCAGCAGCTGCCATAGGACTATCCAGCACCACCGGAATACTGCCCGGGATTTTATTCCTGTCTTTAAGTTCCTGAAGGATATAAATGATTTCCTGTGCCCGCCCGACTGCAAAACAGGGAATAATTATATTTCCCCGGTCTTTTACAGTCTTATTAATCCAATATTCCAACTGATCCGATAGGTCTTTATTTTCGTGGAGCCTGTCTCCGTAAGTTGATTCCATAACCAAAAAATCAGCCTGTGTAAAAAAATCTGGAGGAGCTAAAACTGCACTGTGATTTCTTCCTATATCTCCTGAAAAAACTATTATTTTCCCAAAGCAGGTAATTCTCACCGAACAGGCTCCTATAATATGCCCGCAGGGCTTAAACATACAGCTTATATGTTCGCTTAGCTTAATTTCCTCATTTTCATCAATCACAAAAAACTGCTTAAAAGACCTTTCAGCGTCATTTACCGTATACAGAGGTTTTGCCGGATGATGCCTTGTATAATGATGACGGTTGGCTTTTTCGGCATCTTCTTCCTGAAGTTTGGCGCTGTCTAGTAATATCAGTTTTGTAAGTTCCTTAGTAGGACCGCTCATGTAAATTTTACCTTTAAACCCATTCTTTACGATAAGCGGAATATATCCGCAATGATCAAGGTGGGCATGGGTAAGAATAATGGCGTCTATTTCCGAAACATCGGTATCCAGCTGCATCCAGTTTTGCTCTCTAAGGTATTTTACACCCTGAAACAAGCCGCAATCAATTAGAATAGTTAGTTCAGGCGTTTTTAATAAATGCTTCGATCCGGTAACTGTTTCCGCACCGCCAAGTGATTTTAAAGTAATCGTTTTCATTTTGATATCATTTACTGGACTTTTACTTTTTTATTCATTTGTTTTACGGTATTGGCTTTACCCATTTTAATGTACAGCCGGCCATTTTTATAGCGGGCTTTGATATTACTGACATCAATACCTTCCGGAAGCCTGAAACTTCTCGCAAGAGAAGAGGTTAGAAATTCTTTTCTTACATAATTTTTTTTAATTTCTTCTTTTTTATCTGATGTATAAGCCTGAATATTCAAAACGCCGTTTTCTATCTTTATCTTAAAATCATCTTTCTTAAAGCCGGGAGCATTAACCTGTATCTTATAATTCCCGTTTTTATCAATGATATTCACTGAATGTTCTATTTTAGCAGGCTGGTTAACAATTTCGTTTTTACTCCAGAACTCTTCTGTTAATAGTTTTACTGCAGATTGTTTTTGGGCTAAAGTTTTCATAATAACCGTTTTTGATTAGATATCAAAGGTACTATAAGGCGTATTCAGAAACCGTGACAGTGATTGTACTTAATTGTGATCGTCATCATCCTTCTGCCAGCTATTGATAATATTGATAACTTCCCAGGCACCGGACGGATCTGCATTTCTGACAGATGTCCATCGTAAACTGTCATTCCGTATTCCGGGCACATCATCTTTTAAAGGGTCGTTAAGCCATGCTATAATATATCTAACTCCTAATGAAATAAGAATTTTAAAAATTGAGGGCGAAACAGAACAATCATCATCGGTAATGATAACAACATCCTTTGCCTGTGCAAAATATACCGTTGCCTCATCCAACGGAACGCTGATGATGGTAATTTTATGTCTTTTATGATTGGCTAAAGCAAGAAATTGTTTGTCAATCTGACTTATATTATATGCGATCACTTTCATAGCTTCTGTTCATTCATCAAATGTATTGAAGAATAAAAAAGCCAGCCGTGTGCAAAATCATTATTAAAGATGATCTGTATTTTAATTTTTCATCTTCTGTAATCGGGTAATGTCCAAAATTGTAATCCTTCCAGCATTTCTGTCAATAAGACCTTCTTCTTTAAAGTCTCCGAGTATCCTGCTTACTGTCTCGATAGCCATACCGGCCATAGAAGCAAGATTCTCCCTGGAAATTTCAAAGTTTCCCGTCTCCGAATGCACCTGATATAATCTGCTGAGAATTTCTGCCATTCTTTTTCTTACTGAAAAATAAGCGAGATGTAAAAGCTGCTGTTCATGATTGACCACATTTTGTGCAAGAATTTTAATAAACTTTTCTGCCACATCAGGATATTTACAGATCAGCTGATCCAGCTCTTCTCTGGGAATAGAACATAAAGCAGCATCTTCAAGTACTTCGGCCGTTTCTTTATACTCTCTTCCTGTAAACAATGAGGTAATTCCAAAATATTCGTCAAGGTAATATACACATGTCATCAGCTCCTTTCCCTCCTCTGTCATTTTTGTAGTTTTTACCGACCCGGAAAGTATGAGGTACACAGCATTTGCCGTATCACCTTCAGTGTATATAATCTGTTTCTTTTTGAGAGTTTTGATTTTGCGGACATCAAAAGATTTTTTCAGTTCTTCAAGACCACTTACAGATCGGAACAAATGGTTCATCTGATCATCATTAGCGCTATAAAATTTTTTCTGATGCTCTCTTTTCTTAAGCCTGCTCTCAATAGCATTTAAAAGTTCAATATCATCAAACGGCTTTGTCAGATAATCATCCGCCCCCATTTCTATTCCCCTGCGTATTTCTGCCCTGTCCGCTTTAGCTGTAATAAAGACAAAGGGGATCAGTGAAGTTTCTTCTCTTTTGCTTAAAAGATATAATACTCCATACCCATCGAGCTCAGGCATCATAATATCACACAATATGATGTCAGGGATATATCTGATGGCCAGCTCCACTCCCTGTCTGCCATTTTTTGCCTGCAAAACCTCATAGCCGGCCAGCATCAGAATTTCGGATGTGCTTTCCCGGATGTCATCATGATCCTCAATGATCAATATTTTTGTTTTTTCCATACATAATGAACTTATTTCCTTGTAAAAGACAACGTAAACTGAGTTCCTTTACCAGGCTCGCTATTAAAATCTATATTCCCGTTCATCAGATTAACATACCGGAGAACAATATTTAGTCCCAGACCGGTTCCCGGAATATTACCAATGTTATGAGCCCTGAAAAAAGGCTGGAAGAGCCCTGCATGATCATCTTCAGGAATCCCTATTCCATTGTCTTTTACCGTCATCAGGTAATATTCTTTATTTATTTCCGTACAAAACTCAATAAGTGTATTTTCCCCGGAATACTTTATAGCATTACTGATCAGATTCATGAGGCAGTTTCTTAATAAATTCTGATCCAGACTGACAAGATTTTCTACTCCCGTATGCTGATAAATTATAATTTGATTGTCTTTGGTAATCAGCTGCATTTCTTCCACAAGTTCTTCTGAGAATTTTATAATATCAAACTCATTATATGCCGGGGTTACCATACCCGCTTCCAGTTTTTCCAGGGAAAGAAAATCATTAAGAATCCCGTTGAGACCAGCAATTGCATTTTTTATTTTATGAAGATGTTTCAGGATTTGAGAATGATCAGCAAGCTGAAGGTATTTTTCAATAAGAACGACAGAAAGCTGCATAGAGCTTAAAGGGGTACGGAATTCATGCGAAGCCATAGATACAAAACGGCTTTTCATCCGGTTAAGCTCCTTTTCTTTTTCAAGGGAAAGATTCGCTTCTTCTTTTGCTTTTTCCAAAGCACTTAGCATCTCCTGAAGAGATTTTGTTCTCTTTTCAACCAGGTCTTCAAGTTCCCCGGTGTATTTTTTAAGAAATTCCTCAGCTTCTTTCTCTTTAGACAGGTCGTGAATAAACCCGGTATAAATAACCCTGTCCTGGAGCTGGACTTCGCTTACAGCAAGCCTGAATGGAAACTGGGTACCATCTTTTCTAAGTCCTTTTACTTCTCTGCCTTTACCAATTATTTTTTTCTCTCCTGTCTGCTGATAGCGCAGAAGATAACCATCGTGTCTGCTGTGATCGGGTTCCGGCATTAATACAGAAATATTTTTACCAATTAACTCTTCTTCTCTGTACCCAAATATCTTTAACGCAGAGGGATTTAAATTTTCAATCTTACCCTGACTATCAATAGTAATAATCCCGTCTATTGCTGTTTCAATAATTGCTTGTAAGAGTCTGGTGCTTTCCATAAAAAAATAAATACTTACCCTTATTAAAGATAAGTATTTTAAATCAATCTCCTATGAAACACTTTAATATGTTAACAAATAAATATTTTTTAATTATTATTTTTATCAATATTCCGGAGTTTAAAAATAGATGTGTCCTCCTTCCGGAATAATCAATAAAGGAATCTGCAAATCGTGAGCTTGTCTGGCTGCATGACTACCGGCAATAAGCCTGCCTATAAAACCTTTTTGCTGATGACCCATAACCAGCATATCGATGCTTTTCTCTTTTAAAATGTTCAGTCCTGTATCAATGCTCTCGCTTTCAATATAGTTATAACAGATTTTTCCTTCCAGATCTCTAAAAAAAGTATCTTTCTTCTGCTGATAGGATGTATTATCTATAAGATCAACAGCGGTGTCTGTGATATGTGTAATAAGCAGCTCAGCATTGAAATACTTCGCAAATTTGATCAGCGCATGTGATATTTTTATATCCTGTATATTCAAATCTGTAGCAAATGCAATCTTTTTCAGGTCCTGATATTGATATCCTGCCGGTATGAGAAGTAATGGATATTCAGTATGCTCAATCATTTTGATACTGTTGCTCCCCAGAAGAAACCGTGCAAGATTGCTTGCTCCTTTCATTCCCATTACCACCAGTAATGTTCTGTTTCTAGCTGCTGTATCGTTGATCAGCCGTATGGGATCTCCTGTTTCGCATGTATAATAGATGGAAGGGTGAAAAGGAAAAGAATCCTCTCCCCACAAATGCTTTTCTTTATATTCAATACTTTTTACCTCTTTCTTCAATTCATCCTCATATTCTTTCTTTAGTACAGGATATTCATATAAAGTCCATGCGGTCTGTCCGAGCATCGGCTCTTCTACAGGAATATGGAAGGCATGACACAGCTCTATATTACTTTTTAATGTATGTGCCAGGTGAAGAGCATATTCTGCAGCAGCTCTGGCGGGCTCTGAAAAATCGGTGGGTACTACAATTGTTCTCATTATTTTAGGTATTAAAATTGAAGTTTACGTTCCAGGATAGGATCAAGATTATAAATATCATTATAGAATACCACCTTTCCGTTTTTGATAAGGCAGGTAAGGTAAGCAATCATGATAGGAACCGGTTGTTTTAAAACAAAATCTTTTCTTTCATAACGGTCCATAAAAGATTTCATAAGCGGGATCTCTTTTTCAGCTCCATCATATTTCAGCAGCTGGGCAGCCAGGTCTCCTGCATTTTCTACACGGATGCATCCATGGCTTAAGGCCCGCTGCGTCTTTTCAAATAATTGTTTCTGAGAGGTATCATGAAGGTATACCCCATAGGAGTTTGAAAACCTGAAAACGACAGCTCCAAGCGCATTATCACAGCCGGAAGACTGCCTTATACTGTATTGATACGGGTTTTTATATATTTGTTTCAAATTTGAAGAAGTAGCAGGTATTGCTTTTCCTGATCTGTCATACAGTGAATAATGATGATCTTCGAGATATCGGCTGTTTTTTACTATTTTAGGAAGCATTTCTTTTATGAATATATTTTGAGGAACTTTCCAGTCAGGAGCAGTTGTAAAATAATCAACGGTACTCTTTAAAACAGGACTTGGCGTAGAGGGTTTTCCTACAATCACTTTATAATGGAATATCCTGTCTTTCTGAACAAAATCCAGAGAATAAGAAGGAATGTTCACCAACAGATAAGTATCCCTGCTTACGTCCATCCAGCGCAAACGCTCCATATTGATAGCTATCTTTTTGAATTCTTCTTCCCGGCTTTTAACACCATCACCATAATTCACATTCAGATAGTTCTGAAAATCAACGTATTCCTGAATTTCAGGCTGAACATCCAGAACTGCTTTTTGAAAATCATCTTTCTGTAATGCCTGATACAATATTTCTACCGCCTTAAAACCTTCTATATTATTACCATCAATAAAAGATGAACTGTAAAAAGGATTGTACTTTCCAAAGTGCAGGTAATTGATGTAAGTAATAAGAGCATCTGTCATTAAAATATCAGTTACAGCATTTTCTTTGGTGTCTGTATATTGAGTTTGCCCCGCAGCAGTATTTAAAATTTCCGGGGTAAGACTCTGTTCATGGTAATCTTTGGAAGACAATCCTCTTTTACCGGTATCTTTCAATAAAAGAATAGCATCCTGAAGCACGCTCTTCTTTACAGAGGGATTGATCCAGACATATTCAAACCCGTATTGATGATAAAACTGGTTGACAGATTTTGGAAAGTGCAGTTCCATAAGTTCAGCCTTATCACGGAGTACAATTGCTATTTGATTGGCAGTACTTATATCTTGTCCGTGGAAAAATGTAATACTGAAAATAACAGTTATCCAGTTCAATAAAGTCTTCATAATGCTTAATTTATGAATGTAAAGTTCCAAATTCATTGCCTGATGAATAATGACCCTTATCACATAAAAAAATGACATAATCCTGTCCCATATTTTTCTTATATGAATACAGTAATCATCTGTTTTTGATAAATCAACTTAAAAACTATATACACAACCGTCATATGATCAACATCATTTTTCAGAATGACTGCCATCATTCCTTTACCTGTAAGTCTTCCTGAACTTTGAAGTATAAAATTGACTACAGATGAAAACAAATGAACAATTACAGCAAGATGTACAGGATGCCATCAAGTGGGAACCTCTGCTCCATCCTGCAGAAATAGGAGTTACGGCAGCAGATGGGGTTGTATCTTTAACCGGAACTGTTGATAGCTTTTCGAAAAAGAAACAGGCAGAAAATGCAGCCAGAAATGTAGCCGGAGTAAAGGTACTGGTAGAAAACATCCAGGTAAAACTCCCGGATTCAAAGGTAAAAACTGATGCTGAAATTGGTGCTGAAATTATCAGTGCTTTTACTTCCAATGTTATTATTCCTCAGGATAAGATAAAGGTTAAGGTCGAAAACGGATGGGTAGATCTGGATGGTGAGCTTCCCTGGGATTATCAGAGAGAGATTACTGAAAATGCAATACAATTCCTCCCCGGAATAAAAGGTATCTTTAATAATATCACCATCAATCCCGATACTGATGATACAGTAAACAAAAAAAAAGTAGAGGAAGCATTGAAAAGAAGTGCTGTTGATGAAAGAGAAATAACGGTTTCTGTATCTGATACAACAGTAACCCTGACAGGAACAGTCCATTCATGGCAGCAAAAGGAAGAAGCAGGCCGGATTGCCTGGAAAACTCCTGGTATTAAACATTTAAAAAACAAACTGGAAGTTGATTATGAATACAATGTATAAGTAAACGATTCCGGTTATCAGAAATTAAACAGAATATTGTGAAACCTTTTCTTACAAAAAGCTTTGCTCTTGCAGGCAATATTGCCTCCTTTTCTGCCCGGTTTTTCAGAGAGATGATGAAACCCGGTTTTGAATATAAAGAGTTTGCCAGACAGTGTTTTGTTGTGGGATACCAGTCATTGCCTCTGGTCACCGTAACTGCTTTTATTATGGGGCTGGTACTTACCATTCAGTCACGTCCGGCAATGTCCAGATTTGGGGCTGAATCCTGGATACCGGGTATGGTTTCCCTTTCATTAATAAGAGAAATTGCCCCGGTTATTACCGCTTTAATCTGTGCAGGAAGAGTTTCATCCGGAATAGGTGCCGAGCTTGGGTCCATGAAGGTTACCGAACAGATTGATGCTATGGAGGTTTCTGCCATTAATCCTTACCGTTATCTTGTAGTGACAAGAACCCTTGCCACAACATTAATGATCCCTGTCCTGGTAATTTTTGCCGATCTGGTGGGAATTCTGGGAGGTTTTATAGGAATCAATATTCACGGAGATAATAGTATCAGTCACTATTTTTCCCATGTTTTTGAGTCACTGGAATTTGCCGATCTTCTTCCGGCAACCCTGAAAACATTTTTTTTCGGTTTTTTTATCGGAATTATCGGCTGTTATCATGGTTTTAGTGCTGAAGGAGGAACAAAGAGTGTAGGAAAAGCTGCCAACACAGCCGTAGTTTCAGCTTCCCTGATGATTTTTATTATTGACTTGCTCGCAGTACAGATTGCGGATTTATTTTTTGAACTGTAATGAAAACATATGAAAACCTTAACGCTGAATTTACCTTACCTCTGATTAACGGACCGCTTATCGAGTTTAAGAATGTATGCAAATCTTATGGCAATAATAAGGTATTGGACGGGATCAGCTTTCAGGTTAAAAAAGGAGAAAATCTGGTGATATTAGGAAGATCAGGCTCAGGAAAGTCCGTTACGGTAAAATGCCTAGTAGGTCTTACCAAAATTGATGAAGGAGACATCTATATTGCCGGACAAGCGATCACCAGCCTTAATGAAGAAGAACTTAACAAGGTGAGGAAAAAAATTGGTTTTCTGTTTCAAAGCGGAGCCTTATATGATTCTATGACGGTGAGACAAAATTTAGCATTCACCTTACAGCATCATAATAAAAAACTGAGTGAAGAGGCAATAGACCAATCCATTACAGAAGCGCTAAGCAATGTCGGCCTTGAAGAAGCCATCGACAAAATGCCATCAGAACTTTCAGGAGGAATGCGCAAAAGAATAGGCCTCGCAAGAGCTCTGATCATCAAGCCTGAAATAATGATCTATGACGAACCTACCGGAGGGCTGGATACGATTACTGCCAAAGAAATTATAGAGCTGATACGCAGCATTAAGCAGAAGTTCAATACAACTTCTATCATTATCACCCATGATTTACTATGTGCAAAGTATACCAGTGACCGGGTTATAGTACTGAAAGATGGAAAGGTTAATATGGAAGGAACCTATCAATCTATTGAAAGCAGTACGGACAGCTGGATAAAATCATTTTTTGAAAAATAAACGGAGCAAGTCATGAAAAACGAATCATCAAATAATCTGAAATTAGGAATCTTTGTTATCGCAGGGATTATTCTCTTTATATTGACCATCTATTTTATTGGCCTTAAAAGAAATATATTTGGTTCTAACTTTATTCTGCGTTCAGAATTCGAAAATGTAAGCGGATTAAAACAAGGCAGCAATGTGCGCCTTTCAGGGATCAATATCGGAACTGTCAGTAAAATAGATTTTATTTCTGATTCACTGGTTATGGTAAAAATGAGCATCAAAAAAGATGTTCAGCAGTATATTAAGACAGATGCTGTCGCAAGCATTGCTTCAGACGGATTGGTTGGTGATAAAGTACTTGTTATTTCTCCGGGAACGGGCTCTGCCAATATAGTTGGTAACGATGCTGTAATTGCTTCATACAAAACCACGGAAATTGAAGATGTTCTTTTCAGCATTAAGAAAAGCGCAGACAATATCCGGACTGTCACCACCGGACTGGTTGATTTCACAGCCAAGATGAACAATAAGGATGGTTTACTGGTAAAAATAATGACCAGTAAAGATTTTGCAGACCGTATAGATAAAACGGTACAGAATCTTCAGTCAAGCATGAATGATTTCGCTTCATTCACTCCTGTTCTCCACAATAAGGATGGAATTATTTACAGGGTATTTACTGATAAAAGCCTGAGCGATAATATGGAAAGCAGTATTCTTGATTTAAAAAGCAGTGCAGGGCAGATCAGCCTTTTCGCTGCGAAGCTCAATGATAAGAACAATATACTTTCCCAAATAACAACAAATGATACTTTAGCAGCCTCATTGGGAAAAACATTGACCAATCTGGAGAAATCTTCTGAGGATCTGAAAAAATTTACTACAAAAATCAACAATGATGAAAATGTAGTTTCCAAATTGGTTGATAATCCAAGACTGGGAAGGTCGGTAGATTCTACCATCACTAATATCGGTAAAGGGGTTGATGAGCTCAGGGAATTAGAGGCTGCGGCCAGAAACAACTTTTTATTGAGGGGTTATTTCAAAAAAAAGGCTGCGAATAAGTGAAACCTGCTTTAATAAAATCAAAGACTCACCTGCTGCTTTCATACATAATATTCAATAATAATCAATTATAATTTAAATTTATCAACCTTTATGATAAAATAATTCATTAGTTGATGAAAATTACTTATTTTAGTAGTAACCTTAAACTAAAAACCAACGCAAATGTGTAAAATATTTATAGTCGACGATGATAATTTCTTTGGAGGAATGTTAAAATATCATCTCCAGCTAAATCCCGCTTATAAAGCCCCACTATCAACCAATACAAAATACTGTAATTCAAATACTTACCTATACCCCGATCTAATCTATGCCGACCTTGGATTGCCTGACATTCAAGCTGATGAACTCTTTAAACAGATTGAAGCCATCTAAAAGAGATAGGAAAATAAATTATTTATAAGCGATTAATAACCTTGAAACAGCAAATAATTATATGAAAGTTGCCAAATTACTTTTTATAAACGGGGACTTCAAATCAGAAAGAAATGAAGAAAAGCTTGACTATCACGAAGTGCAGCTCGTCATAGGATTCGGAACCAGAAGTATTATCGAGAAGGAAGATTTTTTTATTCTTTTAAAGGAAAAGTTCCCGAACGCAGAGATCGCTCTCTCTTCTTCCTCAGGAGAAATTTTCTGTAATGAAGTGTATGACGGAACCGTTGTTTTAACCGCAATTAGTTTTTCAACATCTTCCATAAAAACGTCACAAATTGATATTGAAGATTTTTCAGACAGCTATGACGCAGGAAAAAAATTAATTGAAAATCTGCCTTCAGAAGGGCTTAGATGGGTATTCATCCTATCAGATGGCAGCAAGGTAAATGGCAGCCAGCTGGTACATGGGCTTAACGCCAGCCGTCCGGATAAAGTTTTGATCTCAGGAGGACTTGCCGGAGATGGGGATAAATTTGAAAAAACAGTGGTTGGGCTCAATCAGGTTCCCCAGCCCAATAAAATTCTTGCTGTTGGATTTTATGGCGAACATCTTGAATTATCACATTCTTCAATCGGAGGCTGGGAAAGCTTCGGACTTGAAAGGATAGTTACAAAATCACAAAATAATCTTCTTTACGAGATTGATAATAAAAACGCACTGGATCTCTATAAAAAATATCTGGGAAAATATGCTGAAGAGCTTCCCGGCTCTGCCCTGCTTTTTCCGTTATCGCTTAAGCTATCCAGAGATCCGTCATCAGTAGTGAGAACGATTCTGTCCATTAAAGATGACACAATGATTTTTGCAGGAGATTTACCGGAAGGAAGCAAAGTAAGGTTTATGAAAGCCAATATGGACAGGCTTATTGATGCAGCAAATGACGCAGCCAATGAATGCCTCCGGATGACCCAACATAACATTAAACTGGGAATCATTATCAGCTGCGTGGGAAGAAAGATCGTACTGGGTGACAGAGTGTATGAAGAAGCAGATATTGTTCGGGATGTTTTCAAATCAGATACGGTACTGACCGGATTTTATTCATATGGAGAATTATCTCCTTTAAGCCCGTTTGGCAACTGTGCTCTGCACAATCAAACCATTACCATTACCACAGTGAATGAAATTGAATAGCTATGGAAATCAAATTACACAATTTGCTTGAAAGGCAGATTAATAAATACCTTACGGACGACTTTAAAAATCATTCGCAGTTTACTAATTTCATCAATGCAGTTAACGAATCTTACAAATCATTTGATAGGGATAAGGAACTCATGGACTATGCTTTCAAACAAAGTGAAGAAGAATATCAGGAGCTTTATCAAAATCTTAAAGATGAAAATACCCTTAAACAGGAATCTATCAGCAATCTATATGAGTCATTAAAGATTATTGATTCTGATATTGAAATAAAAAAATCAGAAGATCTTAAAGAATTATCCCTGTACCTTTCTGAACAGCTGAGAAAAAGAAAAAGGGCCGAAGATTACATAAAACAACAGGAAGAGAAATACCGTAATATCATTGCTAATATGAATTTAGGGCTCATTGAAGTAGATAATCATGAAATTATCCGCTACGCTAATCAGAGTTTTTGTGATGTTTCAGGGTTTTCACTGGATGAAGTCATTGGTAAAAATCCCAGTGAACTTTTCCTGTATGGAGAAAATAATATCCGTTTCATACAGGATCAGATAGAATTAAGAAAAAAAGGAGTTTCCAGTGTGTATCAGCTTCCTGTCAGGAATAAGAAAGGTGAAACAAGATGGTGGGCCATAAGTGGAGCTCCCAGTTATGATGATCAGGGAAATTTATTAGGATCCATAGGAATTCATCTTGACATAACCGACCAAAAAAAACTGGAAGACGAATTAAAACTTGAAAAAGCAAAAGCCCTGGAGGCCTCCAAGGCAAAAGAGGTTTTTCTGGCCAATATGAGCCACGAAATCCGAACTCCTCTTAATGGTATCATTGGTTTTTTGCGTGAACTTAAAAGAAGCCACCTGTCTTCAGATCAGCAAGAATTTGTAGAAAACAGCTATAATGCTTCACAACACTTGTTATCAATTATCAATAATATACTGGATATCTCTAAAATTGAATCCGGAGAAATGTCTTTGGAAAACAAAAGCTTTTCTTTAAAAGACAGCATTCAAAAGGTGATTTCTGTTCTCAAACCAAAAGCGGATGAGAAAAAACTCAAACTGATCACCTATTTTTCACCTGATATTTTTTCTGTTTTAAAAGGTGATTCGTTAAGGCTTGAACAGGTTCTGTATAATATTATTGGGAATTCGCTAAAATTCACCAATGAGGGCCAGATCAGAGTTGAATCCAGGGTCCTGAAAAGTTTCCCCGACCAACAGACCATTTCAATCAGCATTACGGACACTGGAATTGGAATGAGTGAAGAATATGTACGTGATATATTCAAAAAATTCAATCAGGAAGACAGTTCAATTTCGAGAAAATATGGAGGTACTGGTCTTGGAATGTCTATTACACGGGAACTTATTTACCTTATGAAGGGTGAAATTAATGTAGAAAGTGAAAAAAATACGGGTACATCTATTACAATAACTTTACTTCTGGACAGAGGCAGTGAAGAGGATCTGAAAAAAAATGACTGGAAAAATCAACATATTTCCATCGCCGGCACAAGGGTTCTTCTGGTGGAAGATAATGCTCTTAATCAGCTGGTTGCCGAAAAATCACTACATCATTTTAAATGCAGCGTTACCAAAGCCGAAAATGGTAAAATAGCCATAGAAATTTTAAAAAGAGAAGAATTTGACATTATTTTGATGGACCTGCAAATGCCGGAAATGGATGGTATCGAAGCCACTAAAATAGTAAGAAAGGAACTTGGAATTAAGACTCCCGTGATCGCACTTACGGCCAATGCTTTTAAAACAGAAATAGATCATTGCATTAACGCGGGAATGAATGATTATATCACTAAGCCTTTTAATGAAGAAAATTTGCTGAATATCATTTATAAGTATGTCAAAATTCATGAAAAAACTGCAGAGACAGTATCTGATACAGATGAAAAAAGCCTCTACAACCTGAAAAAGATACAAGCCCTCAGCAGGGGTGATAAAGAATTTATACAGAAAATGATCTCATTATTTATTATGCAGACCGAGACAATAATTCCATTGGTGGAAAAAGCGTTTGAAGAGAAAAACTACACCGAAATTGCAAAACTGATGGATAAAATCCGACCGGGCATACAGTCTGTAGGAATAGTTTCTATTGAGGATATTGTAAAACAGCTTGAATTACTTGCAAAGGAACAAAATAAAGAATTTCCTGAACTGTATTCCTTATTTGAAAAAATAAAAAAGACCCTTGAAATAGTGGTGACACAATTGAAAGATGAGATTAAATAACCTCATCTGCCTGATCCGGAATTACGATTGATTTTGTTTTTCAGATTACAATCTTCCTGTTAATCCATAAGATCATAAAAACAGTCTTCCAAAGCCTGCTTCCAGGGTTGAATTTGATATACCAAATGATACAATGAAAAATCCCCGGATCTTTCCGAGGATAAAACTTATAAAAAAAAATTTGATTAACATTTCAAAATTAATAAATCTCCATGAATGGAGTTATGATTATGATCATAAAAAAACCTCCCTGAGGAGGCTAAAAAAACTTTCTGTACTTATTGTTATTTAAAACTTTGTAAATATACGGATAAGCTGTAGTCATTCTCTACGGGAAACCGTAATGGCAGCGTTTAATTATTTGTATTTTAGGAAAATAAATAATAATCATAAAACAAATTGTGGAGTATTATTACTTAAATTTTTCCACAAAAAAACCTCCCGAATCACTGAGAGGTTATACTGTAATTTGTCAGAAATATGAAATTTTCAATGCCCAAATATAATAAAGTGTCAATACCGTCGAATATGATCTCAATCATATACCGAATAAACAGTACATAGAATTCTGATAATCCCTTTAAACTTTAGCTGTAACTTTAATTTCCACTTTCTGCCCGGGAAGTGCCAGCTCAGTCACTCCGACAATGGTACTGGCAACCATACAGGACTCACCATAAAATTCTTTTCCAAAAACCTTTCTGCTTTCAAAGCCTTCCTGCATATCGGTAACATAGATGACTTCTTCTGTAACATGGCCGGCATGTAATCCAAATTCACTCAGCAACTTGCCTATATTCTGATAGGTCTGTCTGAACTGGTTCTCCATTCCTTCTGCAAGATTTCCCTGCATATCGTGGCCAAGCTGTCCGGAGATCCACACCGTGTCACCGCTTTTTACAGATTGCACATAGCCATATGCCTTTTCCCAGGGCATATCAAAAGTTCTGAATTCTTTAGTATTCATAATGTATTTATTTTTACAATATTCTGTAATCAATAAACAGGCACAAAATCATAATAAATTGATTATAAACTTATTTAAATGGAATTCACCTAAAATAATATACGAAATACCGTAGTTTTATGAGTGCTTTATTTTATATCATTGTTTATCAATATTGCTGCAAACCCAAATAGCCAATCATTTTGATCCGGTAAATGGTAATTGGAACTGAATTATTTTTAATTTTTAAAGAAAAACATCACCTAGTTTTTCTTCATCATTCAATTTTTATCAAATTAAATTGTACATTTGCTTTCTGTTATGCAAAAATTTCTCAGAGTCTTTTTTGTTTTTTCTTTGCTTCTGATATTTGTTTCAAATGTCAGCGGGGTAACCACATGTCTTGATCATGCCAGACACGCCAAAAGTAAAGTAATCTATAAAAAAGGTTCAAAAGAAGAGAAAATTCCTTCCTTTTCTCAGGACGATGAATGTCAGTGTGCCCTTCATATGCATATGACACAAATTCTTCTCCCTGACTCTTTGAACATGGATTTTGCCATTGACACAACCAGTGATAATGAAATGCCGCAGCCAAAAGCCATTTCCTATCGTTGTCTTCTCGACTTTTTCAGCTCCAGAGCTCCCCCAGCCTTATTTTCCGCGGTAGCTTAATCGATGCTGCCTTACTATTTCGTTTACAGATTTTTTGGTCTGTACTGTAATTCCGTGGATACCTGTGTCTTTACACAATTAAGGATATCCTTTTATTAATGGGCCATTCGCTGCCCGTACATGCTTATTCATGACTACCAGTAATTTTAATTATTCGGGAATAATTTATTGTATTTCCCCAAATCCTGTAAAGCTTTTCAGTACAGGTTTCATCACTGTCTCATCACTTCTTTTTGCTCAGTCACGTCCGGAAGATTCGTTATCTACGGTGGTACAAACTGTTGAGGTAATCGGAAGAAAGTCTAAAGATTATACTTCCGACTACTCTTTTGCTGCCACCAAGATTGCGATGAAAAACAAAGATCTGCCTTTAACGCTCAATACCGTTACCAAAGAACTGATCACCGACCGCCAGGCTTTTCAGCTTGGAGATGTCATGAAAAATGTGAACGGTGTTTCTCCTTCAAGCTATTATAATCAATACAACATCCGTGGGATCAGCCAGAATGAAGAAGGCCAGATCATCAATGGAATGCGGACAAGGCAATATTATTTTTTGCAGCCCATGACTTCCAATATAGAACGTGTGGAGGTCTTCAAAGGTCCTGCAAGTATTACTATGTCCAGTGTAGATCCCGGAGGAACCATCAATATGGTTACTAAAAAACCATTATCCAATCCTCGCCATGAAATCAGTTTATCCGGTGGAAGCTTTGAAACTTATCGTGTTACTACAGATCTTACAGGCCCTTTAAATAAGAGCAAAACTTTATTATACCGTTTTAACGGAGCGTATCAGAATGCCCGTTCATTCAGGGATCATGTTAAAAACAGTGGTATCCTGATCTCCCCTTCTATCACTTTTGTTCCGAATGAAAAAACATCCGTGAATGTGGAAATGATTTTCAATGATCTCTATGGAAATCTGGATCGGGGACAACCTATTTTCGGGGCAGTGGCAGGAAAAACAGATTTATACAGCACTCCACGATCTTTGAACCTGGGAGCTCCTGATGATTTTTTTAAAACAAGGGAACTGATCCTGATGGGAACCGTTGCCCATCATTTTAACCAATATATCAGCTTTAATGCATCTTATATGAAGCAATACTGGAGAGAAAATCTTCAGGAGCACAGAACTACCAATTCATTTGTTCCTGATATGAACAATATCCCGGTTTCCAGCCTTGCCATGATGCAGTTTGTTCAAAGAAAACAAAACTGGGCAACAGATAATATCAATGCGTATTTCAATTTTAAATTTAAAACGGGTTCTGTTCTGCATCAGGCTCTGATAGGTTACGACAGCCAGATCTGGGAGAAACGCAAAGGCGGAGAGCAGAATGCAGCAAGAGGTTTTCTTTTAAAGAATGGCTCTGTGACTTCCTCTTATAATCCAGCAAAAGCGTCAGATTATCAGACCATCAATTATAATGGAACAATCATTCCCAGACCTAATGTAACACCATTTGACCTGAATCCGGGAGCAGCCAATTATCAGGGTACTGATTTTAATACGCTTAATGTAATCACACCCTTGCCTTCTGCTCTTACCACAACGCATGCTGCTTATATTCAGCATCTTCTTACCTGGAAAAAGTTGACAATATTATCGGGAATACGTCAGGAATGGTTTCAGGATATCACCAATTTCAAAGAAGCCAATGAGTCATCGTTCAAAAATAATAAACTTCTGTACAGATTCGGGATTACCTATAGTGTAACGGATCATATCAATGTATATGGAACTTATTTAACCGGCTATCAACCTCAGTCCAATACCGTAACGTTGATGCCCAATACATCAGGCCTTACCGGATCTGCAGCCCGATTTAAGCCTCTGACTTCTGATCTTAAAGAACTGGGAATCAAAGCGCAGCTTTTTGGCAGAATTTCACTGAATCTTGCAGTGTATGAAATCAAACAAAGAAATATAATCATCAATGCCAATAACCCTTCAGAACCTGATGAGCTTGTACAGCGAGGTGCTGACCGGAGCCGTGGATTTGAAGCTGAATTTTCCGGACATATCCTTCCTCAATGGCATATTTACGGAGGCTACAGCTATATTGATGCTACAATACTGGATGACACCAACCGTGATCTTGTGGGAAAAAGAAAGGAAAACACTTCTAAAAATTCGGTGAATATCTGGACACGCTACAATTTTTCAACTATTGAATTCCTCAAAGACTTCGGAATCGGTGCCGGAATACTGTATCAAAGCTCTAAAATCCCCTGGTTTACAAGAAGCTTTGAACTTCCCGCCTATACGACATTGGATGCAGCATTGTATTACACTCCGGCAAAAACGGTCCAGCTCTCTTTCAATCTGAATAATATAACCAACAAAGTCTATTGGATCGGAGCTCAGAACTACTTAAGACTGTTTCCGGGAACTCCAAGAAATTATCTGCTGACTGCTACTTATAAATTTTAAACTATGGCTATTTCTAATTTACAACTGATGGTGAGAAAAACCTGGCAGGATTTGTTTAAAGGAAAACAAAATCTGTTCACCACGATTGCCGTACTCCTGTTCTGTATGCTGAGTATTGGCATAGGATATACAAAATACACCGATTCTTTTTCGAAAATAAAAGAATACCGGAAGGAAGTCCGGGAAAACTGGGAACACAGACCGGATAAGCATCCGCACCGTATGGCTCACTATGGCTATCTGGTTTTCAGAATCGGACATCCGCTGAATATTTTTGACAACGGTCTGGATGACTTTCTGGGAAATGTCATATTTCTGGAGGCTCATAAACAGAATACCGCCAATCTGTCGGAAGCGGGAAGCTCGGGTACTTTGGTAAGATTCGGAGCGTTCAGCAGTGCATTTATTCTGCAGAGCATTGTCCCGTTGATTATTCTCTTTTCAGGATTTGGGTTAATTGTACAGGAGCGTGAGAATGCCACTTTAAAAATCATCAGTGTTCAGGGAACTTCCGGAAGAGCAATTATCTGGGGTAAAATTCTGGGGCTATGGCTCTTTTCTCTCTGTTTTCTTATTCCCGTAATTCCTGTTGTTTTCATCGCTGCACTGATGTCCGAGACAACAGATTCGGCGGATATTCTATTACGTCTGTCATTACTGCTGCCTGCTTACATGATTTATTATTTTTTTATCTGCACATTAACCGTTATCGTATCGGCCAATAGTAAACGTACCTCATCAGCACTGATCAGCCTTATCGGGTTCTGGCTTCTTTTTATTATCGTTCTGCCTAAAGGAATTCAGTTTGCAGCACAGAATTTATATCCTGCCCCTTCCCGGATTGCTTTTGAAACAAGCCTGGAAAAGGATATTTTAAAGTCAGGAGACAGCCATAATCCTGATGATCCGCATTTCAAAAAAATCAAGGATTCTTTACTGGCAAAATATCAGGTAAAAACAACCAATGAACTTCCTTTCAACTATGGCGGATTCGTTATGAAGGAAGGGGAAAAAATAAGTTCACATATCTATATCAGACATCAGAAAGAACTGCAGAACATTTACAGTAAACAGCAAAATCTGACTGATATTTCAGGATTCATTAATCCTGCTATTGCCATTAAAAACTTTTCCATGACTGCTGCAGGAACAGATTTCTTTGCTTATAACCAGTTTCAGAAACAGGCAGAAGAATATCGCTATAAAATGGCTCAGCACTTAAATGATTTACAAATTGAGCACATCAGCAATATTAAACTGGAAAACGGCGGACCAGCTGCTGTCATCGACAGGCACAACTGGGAAAAGTTTCCGGATTTTCAGTATCAGTATACTTCTGTTCTGAAAAGTTTAAAGCAACAGCCAATACCTGCTGCTGCATTAGTTCTGTGGATGGTTATCTGCATCATTGCTATCGAAATAAGTGGAAGAAAATTAAAACTCATCTAAATGAACCGTTATTTATATATCCAATTTTACCGTAATAAATCGTACATCATTGCACTTCTGTTTCTGTTGATGGCAGGGCTTATGGCTATCTATACAGGAAAAAAATTCCTGGACAGGAACGAAGACATCATCTCCCGAAGCGGAGCATTTCAGAAAGAAAGTATTGAAAGAAATACAAAATTTCATAAGGATGATCTGGGACTGGTTCTTTATTATATTAAATTCAATCTGGTGAATGAAACACCCAGGCTGGCTGCTTTAAATATCGGAATGCGTGATTTAAACCCTTCTATTCAGGGAGTAACCATCCGGAATCTGGAAGAACAGCGCTATAATGCAGATTTTTATAATCCCGCCAATGCAGCTGTTGGAAATTTTGACTTCAGTTTCGTTGTTGTTTTCCTGTTTCCACTGGTGATTGTCGCATTCTGCTATAATCTGATTTCTGAAGAAGAAGAAAAAGGAACCTGGAAGCTGCTGTCCGTTCAGAGCGGTAATTTACAAAAGCTCCTGGATCACAAGATGTTCGTACGTCTTTTGGCTGTTACAGCTGTTTATTTCGCATTAATTATCATCGCTTCAGTCTGGATAAAAATACCTTTAGATTCTTATTATATTGCTTTTATCATCAGTGGCTGGCTGTATATTATTCTTTGGTTTGCCTTATGCAGATGGATTGTATCGTTCCGTAAAACATCGGCCCAGAATGCATTAATTCTGCTGATTGTTTGGGTCGGCATCAATTTTATTATCCCGATGAGCGGTAATATCCTGATACAGAAGCTTTATCCGGTACATGAGTCCCTTAAAGCTGTGATGGAACAGAGAGAAGGCTATCACAACAAATGGGATGAAGCTAAGCAGCCTACGATGGAAAAGTTCTACAAAGCATATCCTCAATACAGAAATTTTACCGTGGAAGAGAATGATGCATTCACCTGGACCTGGTATTATGCCATGCAGCATATGGGAGATCTTGAATCGGCAAAATCTTCGGAACAGTATACGGAAAAAATGCAAAAAAGGAATCAGGCAGCAGACTATTTAGGCTATTTCCTTCCGAATCTTCATACTCAGCTGGCACAAAGTCATTTAGCAAAATCTGATATGAATAATCATTTACAGTATGCTTCATCGCTCAAAAAATTCCATGAGAAAAAAAGGCTGTTTTTCTATCCTTTAATTTTCTCAGGCAAGAGTGCGGAATCTGTCAACTGGGCACAGCAAACGATAGAGGTTTTCAAATTCTCTTCCTCTATCAAATGGATACAGGTACTTCTTCCCTATCTCATCTTCATTGCTTTATTCATCATTCTTTCACAATATAAATACAGAAAACTATGTTAAAAACAGTCAATCTACATAAAAAATACAACGATTTCACTGCCCTTCATTCTCTTAATCTGGAAGTAAAAAAAGGTGAAATTTTTGCACTGCTCGGACAAAACGGAGCTGGAAAAAGTACAACGATCAATATTCTTTTGGGACTCATTAAAGCAACATCCGGAGATGCCTTCATTAATAATATTTCGGTAAAGGAGGAACCTCAGAAAATTAAAAGACATCTTGCCTATATCCCTGAAACCGTTCTTTTATATCCTCATCTTACAGGAATAGAAAACCTTGATTTTTTCTCCAAAATCGCAGGTTTTGATTACCAGAAAGATGAACTGTCTGCGCTCCTTAAACGTACCGGTTTGCAGGAAACCGCCCATCATAAAGCATTGGGCAGTTATTCCAAGGGGATGCGCCAGAAAGTTGGAATTGCCATTGCCCTGGCCAAAGATGCCAAAGTGCTTCTTCTGGATGAGCCTACCAGCGGCCTGGATCCGATTGCTACTGCAGAATTTACAGAAATTGTAAGGCAGCTGGGTAAAGAAGGCAGAACTGTTTTAATGGCAACTCATGATATTTTCAATGCGGTAAGTGTTGCTACCAATATCGGTATTATGAAACAAGGAGAACTTGTCCAGAATTTACCTTCCAAAGCGTTTACAGCACAGGAATTACAGGAGCTGTATCTGAAAACAATCTGATGATTCCGTTACTTCTGTAAGTAACTTTTCATATTAATATCAATTGGTTGATGCCCGGTGACAATTTGTTACCGGGCATTTTGCTAATACCTGATATTTATGCCAAAGCTTTTTTGTATTCTGATAAAGCTCTTTCACGGGCAAAGGTGTGTTCTACTATGGGTGATGGATATGCTGGTGTATTCCATTCGGGGAGCCACTTTTTGATGTACAGTAAATCTTTATCAAATTTTTCTGTCTGAGCCGTTGGATTAAAAACCCTGAAATAAGGTGCTGCATCACATCCCGAGCCTGCAGCCCACTGCCAGTTTCCATTGTTGGCAGACAGGTCATAATCATCCAGTTTTAATGCAAAATACGCTTCCCCCCAACGCCAGTCGATCAACAGATGTTTGCATAAAAAGCTCGCGACAATCATTCTTACCCGGTTATGCATATAGCCTGTCTCATTCAGCTCCCTCATTCCGGCATCTACCATCGGATACCCTGTGGTTCCTTCACACCAGTGCTTAAACTCTTTTTCATTATTCCGCCAGTGGATATTATCATACTGCTTTTTGAAAGACTGATGAACCACCTGTGGGAAATGATATAAAATCTGCATAAAAAATTCACGCCAGATCAGCTCGGACAGCCATACCGCATTATGCTTCAACGCAAAAGCCACACACTTTCTGATGCTGATGGTTCCAAAGCGTAAAGCAATTCCGAGCTGTGTGGTATGCTGTAATGCCGGAAAATCACGGTACTTATCGTAATCATCAATAATAGACGCCTCCAGAACCGGGTTTTTAAAATCAAAATCTGTTTTTTTGAAACCTATTTCCTTTAATGCCATAATCTCAGAATATTTCTGTGGAAAGAGGTTCTTACAATCCAATTCAACAGATTGATAATGCTCAGGAGTTAAGGCTTCCCGCCACTTTTTGGCAAAAGGCGTGTAAACCGTATAAGGCGAACCGTCTTTTTTAACAATCTGATCCTTATCAAAAATCACCTGATCTTTACAGGCTTTAAAAGGAATATTCTTTTCTTTGAAAAAATAATAGATTTCCTTATCTCTTTCAATCGCCTGAGGTTCATAATCTCTGTTGCAGAAAATACCTTTAATAGTATACTCTTCGGATAATTTTCTGAATATTTCTATAGGTTTACCATGATAGGTATTGATTTTTGAGTGATGCTTTTTTAATGAAATATTGATATCCGTCAAAGCCTGGTGGATATAATCAACCCTGCGGTCTTCTTTATCTTCCAGCTTCCCGAGAATATCAGTATCAAATATAAAAATAGGTAGTACTGGTGCATCAGACTGCAGAGCGTGATGAAGTCCGATATTGTCTTCCAATCTCAGGTCGCGCCTGAACCAGAAAATGGTGATTGTATCTTTCATAATTCCTTAATTCAAATTCATTGATCATTCCTGCTTGGAAATGACTCCATAACTAAGGATAAATATACAGATTTACTACATTAATATTTTTAATAATTTGCATGGTCCGGCTTTATCATTACAGTTTATATGATGATATGAATTAAAATTTTCCGACATTTGCCCTAATTATAATAGAAGCTTACGCATGGAAGAATTTGAAGTACCGGTAATCTATAAGGGTAAAGAACTGCTTTTCAACGGAAAGCTTGCCACATTCTCTTATGGATACAAACTGTACGTGGATGTAGACGGAACCGAAGTCGTTATTGAGCGTGATGATCACGGTGACTTAAGAGCTCTTCTCCCCGATGCTGCTTCCGAAAAAAATGTAGATAAAGGACTTATTGAAGCCATTATTGAAGTATTTAAAGAGCTTCAGGTTTTATAATTGGTTCTGCATAAAAAAAGAGACTTTTCCGAAGTCTCTTTTCATTCCAGTATACTGAGTTTCATTTATTCGAAAACTACATAATTGACCTTATCTACGCCTGTATTTCCTGTTTTTTCATGATAGGCATACAGAACAAGCTCATAATTTCCGGGAGAACTGATGATATGGCTTCCTTCAAACAGATTGGTTGAAACCAGCGACATATCTACATTTTTCACCAATTTCCCTTCTTTCTTCAGGATTCCTTTCACTTCTATTTCATCAGAATTCCATACGCCTCCTTTATCAATGACACATCCGCACATCATCACAATATTGGCCTGAAACAGGAAAGGTTTATCTTTAATACTTTTCAAAGCAATATACTGATGGGTTCTTGGTTTCAGAATATCAATAATATATCCCGGAATCTCAAGGATAATTCCTTCTCCTAAAATATGTTTCCCGGGAATCAGCCATAGCTCTGTACTTACCACCGCCTGAGCCTGCTTGCTGTTCAAAGGAGAAACTACTTCTATATTCACAAATGTGGGTTCATCAATATCTATGGCAGCCATAAAACCTCCTGTCTGTTCATCTGTAATGGAGTTTCCTCTGATTTTGGGCGTTTTCATAATCAGATCCGTGTTTCCCGTACTTCCGGTTGTATTTCCTTCTGCCAGAATTCTTTGATTAAGTTTGTTTCTGATGATAATATGCGCGCCGCCCAATGAAGTTCCGATAAACTTTGCATCTCTTGCTTTGGCTCTGATCATGATTTTCGTTTCTGTTGCCGAAATCAAATTCGTGGAAAAAAGAAATGCTGTAATGAGAAGTAATGCTTTCATGATTGAATTGATTTTAAATATTCCTGTTTAAATCTGTGATGAAAAGATTCATTTTTTAATTCCTGATCAATATCATCCAGATACGTTAAAATCGACAGATCTTCTGATAATACCTTCAGAATTGCTTTTTCACAACTGTCCCAGATCTTCTTCAGCTGAGGAAGCATATCAATGGCTTTGGGAGATAATGAAATGATCTGCTTTCGCTTATCTACACTATCTTTTTTGATGATGAGATAACCGCTTTCGCTCATTTTTTTAACGATAGCCACAACGGATGGATGTGAATAGCCCAAAGGCTCAGCGATATCGGTAATAGAAATTTCGCCTTTTTTCTGCAGCAACATAAAAACCAGATACCAATTGGGTTCCACATCAATTCCGAATTCTTTATAAAACTTCCGCACATCATGAGACATGCGGTCACTGATTCTCTTCAGTCTGCTATCCAAAGCTTTATATCCTAGTTCTTTAATAAAGTCAAAATCCATCTGAAATATATTTGATGTAAATATATAAAAATATAAAGTCAACTATATAGTTCACTTTATATTTTTTGAAATCAAATTTTAACCTAATAAAAAAAGCCTTCTTCTAAAAAGATATTTACTTAAAACTTTTCCTGTATTCTCCGGGCGTTACTCCTCTGTATTTCTTGAACAGTTTGGAAAGGTGGCTTTCATCGCTGAACTGGAGCTCGTAGGCAATCTCACTGAGTCTGACACTGCTGTATTTTAAATAGGTTTCCACCAGTTTTAATCTATAGTCCAGCAGATAATCCTGATAAGAAATTCCGGTTTGCTGTTTAAAATATTCTCCGAAATAATTCCCGGAAATCCCAAAATGACCGGCAATAGTCTGAATTCCGGTTTTCTCACGGTCTTTTATATGTTGCTGAATATATGCAATGATTTTCATGATGGAGAAAGCTTTCCGGTTTTCCTGCAGATCTGAAGTTTCACTCTGAATGATATTCCGGGCAATAAGGTTCAGAAGGATCGACATGCAGTTACGGATAATTAGATAATCTTCCGCCTTATTTTTGAATTCATTTGCAATTTGCAGAATAAGGGTTTCTGCAAAGTGCTCATCATTTTTATCTCTGAAGACACAGCCTGCTCTTGCATGATAATTATGGCTGATGTATTGTAGTTTATGTAAATTCTCACAGCTTTCAATACGGTCTGCTTCCAAACGGATTTTATCAATAAACTCCACCGGGCATTGAATTGTAATAAGCTGGGCAGACTCACTTTCAAAACGATAGACCTCCTTTTGTGGAATAATAAAGAGCTTGCCCTGCGAAAAATTAATGTTTCGCCCATCATAAGTAAGCGATCCTTTTCCCTTCACAATATAAACGAATGAGAGAAAAGTGTTTGTTTTAAGTACAATCTCTTCTTTCAGTTCTAATTCTCTTACATCAATCTCTTCAAGAGGCAATCCTTTCATGACACACTGTATTTTCCTCCAAAAGTACAATTTTAACAGAACACAAAGGAGGTAATTTTGCTCAAAAAAATATGAACATACATCCGAAACGGTGGCAGGCACTCAACTTTCTGATTGCAGGTGCTTTTCTTTCACCACTGGATTATTTTATTGTTAATATGGCTCTGCCTTCCATCAAAAAATCACTGAACGCCAGTGATCATCAGCTTCAGATGGTTATAGCCATTTATGGACTCACCTATGCCGCACTTGTTGTGTGTGGCGGACGCCTGGGTGATATTTACGGACGTAAAAAGATATTTATAGCAGGATTGTATACTTTTCTGTTTTCCTCTCTTGCCTGCGCTTTTTCTCCGGATGTTACATGGTTAATTACTTTCAGATTGTTTCAGGGTGTTGGTGCATCACTGCTTGCTCCACAGGTACTGGCTTCTATAAAAGACCTTTTCAACAGTCAGGAACAGCCTAAGGCCGTAGGTATTTTCAGCTCGGTATTTGGTCTTGCTTCGGTGATCGGACAGTTATTTGGCGGAATTCTTTTAAGCATGCATTGGGGAAATTTTTCCTGGGAAATGGTGTTTCTTGTCAATGTGCCAATTACCATTATCTGTATTCTGGGCATTCATTTTACTATGAGCAACAGTACCCCGAAAGAACAAACAGGTATTGATTTTGTGGGAGCTTTATTATTAGTTATTGCCTTACTTTTTCTCATCTGCCCTCTTATTTTCGGCCAGAAATTCGAATGGGCATGGTGGATTTTCGGAATATTTGTCACCGGAATCGTATTAATAATTTTATTTTTAAAACACGAGAAGAAACAGCTCAAAGATAATCGCCCCATACTTATAGAGCCGGCTTTATTGCAGCAGAAACCTTTCGCATTAAGTCTTCTGATTATTTTCTTTTATAATTTCACAGCTGGTTTATTTATTTGCTATCCTTATTATCTTCAGCAGTTTCTTCATCAAAATTCAATGCAGACAGGATTTGCCATCATTCCTTATGGTCTCGCTTTTTTTCTGGCACCATTGGTTACTTCCAGAGTACAATTAAACGCATCCAAAATGATCTATATAGGATTAGGATTGTTAATGACAGGATTTCTGATAAGTGCAGCTGTTTTTTATTTTCAGCACAAACCCTCATTTGTGACTCATCTGACATTGTTTATTGCCGGATTTGGACATGGTACGATTATGCCGGTCATGATGCGGACGGCCATTTCCCTGGTTTCAAAAGATAAAGCCGGGCAGGCTTCAGGTTTGGTAAGTATTGGTATTCAGATTGGGAGCGTCACCGGAGGAGCTGTTATTGGTACGCTGTTCTTTAATCTGATCCCAATTCTGGGGTTTACAGAAGCCTTTGCAGCCGCTGTAGGAATGATAGGTATTTTTCAGCTGGCTGGGCTCTGGGCACGAAACAGATTAAGCAAAATTATTAATTAAAAGATAAGTTTAAATCAAAAGATATAATACATTTAATTATGAATAATACAGAAAAGATCATTTGCGAAATAGAAGAATTCCACGGGAATATCGAAAAATGGTTTCAGGGGAAAGCCGAAAATCAGGAAAGTCTTTATCAGGAGTTATTAGCCGGATTTTCACAAGATTTTAAATTGATTAATGGAAACGGAGATACTGTTACCCTATCTATGCTTGAAGAATGGCTTCCAACTGTATTTGGAAAATTTCCTGAGCGAAGTCTTCAGGTTGAAAATATTGAAGTGAATCATTCTGCGCATCACGGACTTGCTGCCTATATTGAAACACAGGTCACTGGAGAAGTCCTGACTAAGAGAAAATCATCTGCGGTATTTTTGCTTGATAAAGAAAAAGCACTCTGGCTTCATCTTATAGAAAACTGGATATAAACCATAACAGCCCTGATCATCTAGGAATGTCCGGGGCTGTTTATTTTTTGAAAGAGCTATTTTCCTATTCAGACCATGGAGAATGTAAAATACAGTCGCAGAAGTTTTTCCTTTCAAAATTTGGGATCATGAAGGCACATACATCTGCTTTTATATTTCCGAAAGTAGTTTCGGTTTTATGTTCAAAACCACCGAAAAATGTAGGAATAATCTTCTTTTTGAAATCATTTCTCGGAAAAGCTCTGATAATCTCTTCCCGATGTTCCGCACTCAGGTTTTCATAGCCTTCGCCCATCACATCCAATCCCACTCCTGAATACATTAAAGCAACCTCATTTTCTTTATGTTCCGCAATTCCAATGGTAGTGTGAAGGGCAATTGTGTCCCAAACGAGCTGAAGTTTATCCTGAGCAATACCATGACCCTTCAAAAAGTCTCTGGCTGCATTGGCTCCGTCTACTTCAAATCTCAGATCCGGGCTGCTGTAATGAGAAACAAGCCCCAGATCGTGAAATACGGATGCTACATACAATAGTTCCGAGTCATGCGCTTTGTTTTCACGTTTTGCATGTAAGGAAGAAAATAGAAAAACACGCATAGAGTGATTGTAGATAAATTCTGTTCCGTGTTCCAATAGAAGTTCTGTGGCTTCTGTTGCAATTTTACTGTCCGGGATGATGATTCCCGCAACTTCTTTCATACGATGTACTGACATATCTTTATATAATTTTATCCAAAGATATCCTGATTAGAAATGCTTCGGAATATCAATAAATGCCAATAAGATGTCAAAATTTCCGTCGAAATTATATTCCGATATGAATGAACTTACTGCGATAGTTTGCCGGAGATATTTCCGTATTTTTTTTAAAGAAGTGGCTGAACTGCTCCGATGTACCGAAATGAAGCTGATAAGCAATCTCTTTTACAGAATGGGAACTGAACTGAAGAAGTCTTTTTGCCTCTGCTATAATCTGTCCGTTGATGATTTCTTTAGCACTTTTATCAGAACACCGTTTACACAATTCACTTAACCTTCTTGGCGTAATATTCAATCTTTCCGAATAATCATTCACGGCGTGAAGGCTATGATACTGACTGCTCAGCAATTCCATAAACTTGCGGTAAATGATATAATCCTGACTGTCAAAAGTATCCTCTTTTACCATTTTTACATTCGCCAGCTTGATCATCATGATTTTTAAATAGGCCGCCAGTACATCCATTTGATTGCTATAAGATGTTGCTTTGTATTCCGTCAATAAGTTTTTACATAAGTTTAAAAATTCATCTGTTTCAGCTTGGTCCGGTATCAGTTTTTGATTCGCAGCAGCATTATTAAACAGAACAGCCTTGCAATTGCTTGCACTGGAAGGAACTCTTTCCCAGAAACAATCGCCAAAGGAAATATGATAGCCACAGACTTCAGCATCATTTTCAAATCTGCAGATCTGGCCTTTTGAGAGTAAAAAAATTTCCTGATCTGTAATATCAAAAGAGCGCTCATCTATCACCAGTACTCCTTTACCTTTTTCAATCATTACAATGTGATGATAATTAAGCCTCACAAAATTCACGAAATACGGGAGATCATCTTCCAATCGTTTTACGGAAAAAGAATGGTCAATAACAGATTCTGATACAATTCCTGAGACCGGCTTCATAAAAGGAAATTTTTAATAAAGATAAAAAGTATTTTACAATGCAAGATTAGGTAACGATCATGAGCCAGAACATGTCAAAAAACGCTTAAAAGATGTCAAAAAACCCCTTAAAAAGAAATTGATTATGATTTCCTGAAGACTTTCATCTGCCCCGCCATAACCGCCAGTAAAATTCCAAAGCAGGCAAAAAGTCCGTAGGAATATCTAAGATCAAAACTTTCTGCAATATATCCGATAAGAGGCGGACCCATCAGAAATCCTAAAAATGAAATACTGGAAACAAATGACAAAGCAATACTCGGAGCTACGGTACTCACTTTTCCTACTGTACTGTAAACGGAAGGTACACTCAGGGAACTTCCAAGGCCAATAATCATAAAGGCAATAATGCAGATCCACAGTTCCGGAAAGAAAACACTTAGGAAAAGTCCGCTGCTCATCAGCAGTCCACAACACTGCAGAACGATCTTTTTCCCATATTTTTCAATGATTTTATTCCCGATAAAACGACCTAAAGTCATCATTAAGATAAAACTTGTATATCCCAGTATGACAAGGTTTTCAGGTGCTTTAACTATAGTTTGAAAATAAACCCCGCTCCAGTCGAACATTGCGCCTTCAATCGCCATACTCAGAAAGCCTATAATTCCCAAACCAATCAGTGTAGGATTCACCGCTTTGAAAATGGAACGGGTCTGCGGTTCTGCTTTATGAATAATATTGGTCAGATTTTTTGTACTGTAAAACCAAAGTATTCCTACCAGAATGAAAATAAAAAGAAAATGATAAAAAGTTCCTACATGGAGATTAATCATCAGCAACCCGATTAAAGCCCCTGTAAGCCCTGCAAAGCACCATGCCCCGTGATATGAAGAAAGAAGGGTTCTTTTCGTGATAGATTCTATCTCAATTGCCTGTGTATTGATGGCAATATTGCACATATTCCCGGACACGCCGAAAAAGAACAGAACGCCCCCTAAAGTCCAATAAGAAGGTGATAAGCCAATTAAGAGAAGAAAAAAAGGATACAGCATAAAGCATCTTTTAATAATTCCGCTGCTTCCGTAGATGCTGATCAGTTTTCCGGCCAGAACCATCGTCGACAGCTGTCCTATCGGCATCAGAAGCAACAGCGTTCCCAACTGTGCTTCAGTAATGGAAAGAGCAGTTTTAATGATAGGAATCCGGCTCGCCCAGGAGGAAAAAACAAGCCCGTGGGCAAAGAATAGTGAAAAACAGGCGGTCGGCATTTTTGCATTAAAAGATGGGGTCTCGTTCATTATAACAGGGTAATAAAATCCTTTTTGCAAATTTAGACACGCTGCGCTATTAAAATGTAGTTCATTTTTGTCATTTTTATGTTCCATTTTGACCAATTAATGAAATTGCCGACCTCATTATGGTGGAAAATCACTTTATTTTTTGAACACAAATTTTTATTTTCAAGTCTGTTTAAACTTAACCACAAAAGTCACAAAAGTTTTTATTTTCTAAACACTTTGGTATACTTTAGAAAGTTTAAGGAAATACTGTGTAATTAAGTTCACATAAGATGAAAATCTTTGATTTTCAACAAAACTTTAGGATACTTTTATACACAAAGCATATAACTTTAAATAGTTTAAGTGTTTAAAAAGCTTTTGTGTCTTTTGTGGTTTTATAATGTTTAAATAACTTTTTCATTAATTTCGTTGTATAAATAATGAGCCATGAAAGAAAAATGGATTGCTTATCCAACCATTTTGGAAGGGGAAACAGTTGAATTAATTCCTCTTGAAAAACAGCATTTTGAAGAATTATATACTGCCGCATCAGATAAAGAACTTTGGGAACTCATTCCTACCGACTGTTCAGAGGAGACGATGTTTTATAAAACTTATGAATTCGCTTTATCAGAAAGAGAAACCGGAAATCAGTACCCGTTTGTCATACGACATAAAAAAACCGGAAAACTGATCGGCTCCACCCGCTTTTTTGAAATATATCCTGCAGACAGAAAACTGGAAATCGGATGGACATGGATCACCAAAGAGTTCTGGGGAACAGCCATCAACCTGGAATGCAAATTACTACTGCTCACCTTCTGCTTTGATGTGCTGAAAACAAACAGGGTACAGTTGAAAACGAAAGACGATAATTTCAGATCACGAAAAGCGATCGAAAAAATCGGTGGTGTATTTGAAGGTATTTTACGTAAAGACAAAGTTCTCAGGGATGGAAGCACAAGAAATGCGGCTTATTACAGTATTTTGGATGATGAATGGACCACTGCAAAATTTAAAATTGAAGCTTTGATTAAAGAAAAACAAAGTGTTGGCTAAAAAGCACACAATAAAAAACACCTGATATTTGAACCAGGTGTTTGTATTTATTTAATTGAAAGACTGTCTGTAACTCAATGGTGTTTTATCGGTTTTCTTTTTAAACAGCTTATTGAAAGACTGCGGATGTTCAAATCCGAGAGCATACGCTACTTCAGATACAGAAAAACCTGTGGTAGTAAGATATTCTTTCGCCTTTTCAATCAGTTTTTCATGAATATGCTGCTGGGCATTCAATCCGGTAAGGTTACGAAGCATATCACTCAGATAATGGGGTGACAGATTGAGTGTGGATGCTAGAAACTCCACTGTTGGAAGCCCTTTATTTAATGTTTCCTGCTCGTTAAAATACTTTTCCAGCACCACATCCATTTTAGCCAGCACATCATTATTGACTGCCTTTCTGGTAATAAACTGTCTTTTATAAAAACGGTTGCTGTAATTGAGAAGCACATCAATATAAGAAACAATAACGTCCTGACTCACTTCATCAATAGCTGTATTTAATTCATTTCCAATATTATCCAACAAGCCTGTTATCGTTGTCTTTTCCTGATCAGACAAGTGCAGTGCTTCATTCGTATCATAAGAAAAGAAACCGAAGTTTTTGATATTCTTTGCCAAAGGATAACTTCTGATAAAATC
Organism: Chryseobacterium sp. CP-77; assembly: GCF_036362765.1. Taxonomy (NCBI): domain Bacteria; kingdom Pseudomonadati; phylum Bacteroidota; class Flavobacteriia; order Flavobacteriales; family Weeksellaceae; genus Chryseobacterium; species Chryseobacterium sp. CP-77. The sequence goes on along the minus strand of NZ_CP143637.1, from coordinate 634,929 downwards.
CGGATGTACCAGCAAAGTATACCCGCTGTATTCTGCATTCTCATCGGTGGAAAGAACCTGTCCGGGTGCTGTGAACATCATGCCTCCTTCATTGAAGTCATAATATCCCTGGCCGTAGCCCATTTTTCCCACCGTGGAATATTTATACGAGATCTTATAGAAATTCAGGATAAAGCTTCTCTTCAGCATATCTTTTCTGATACTCATTTTCGTATTATCCACAAGGCTTACCAACGGATGAAGCGGCTTGGGCAGCTGCAGCATATCGTGCAATTCTGATATGGATGAGATCTTCAGGGGAATATTATCTTTTTTTTCCATAATATAAAATTATAAATTATTGGGTGAAAAAGACAGTACAAATGTAATTTACTTATACTGTCTTTCAAAAACCTGATTACATAAACTGTTTTCCGAACTGCTCTCTGAATGCTTCATCACCTAGTTCAAGACGCTGTGCATAGATGGCTTTAGCATCTTCTCCGGCCACATATCTCAGTTGTTTTTTACCATCTGTTGCAGCCTCATAAACTACTGCTGCAATCTGTTCCGGTGTAGATGCCGCTTCCATCATTCCTTCCATTTTAGAAAACAAAGAATTCGTCATCTCTTCATAAGCAGGACTGGATGCTGAGTCCAGAGAACGGCTTACAAAATCCGTTTTGATTCCTCCTGGAGAAACAGTTTTAATATCAATTCCCAAAGTATTAAGCTCAAAAGCTAAGCTTTCACTCCACCCTTCAAGCGCCCACTTGGTTGCATGATAAGTAGAACCCAATGGGAATGCTACCAGTCCTCCTATAGACGTTGTAGAAATGAACATACCTTTTTTCTGTTCTCTGAAGTAAGGAATAAATGCCTGTGTAACGCGTATAACCCCTAATAAATTCGTGTCAAGCTGTTTGACGATCTGATCATCAGAAAGCGCTTCCAAAGGTCCTATAAGGCCATATCCCGCGTTATTATACACCACATCGATGTCTCCAAGTTCAAGAGCCTGCTTTACAGTAGACTTAATCTGTTCCGGATTGGTAACATCCAGCGGAAGTACAGTTACATTCTCCAAAGCCGCAAGATCAGCTGCTGCTTCAGGGTTTCTCATAGTGGCGATTACTTTCCATCCGTTGTTTTGAAATAATTGGGCAGCTGCTTTTCCTAATCCTGTAGAAGCACCTGTTATAAAAATTGTTTTCATTTTTCTTGGTTTAAAATTACAGGACAAAGTTCAGCATTAGAAGAAACGCCGGAGTTGCCAAAATGGGGTAAGGTGTAGCCAAAACGGATTCTTCAATACATTTGTTTTTTGTAAGTTTGTCCCGATCTATTTTTATGGCAGAATATATTCTTGACAACATCAATATCAGTACACTTTCCGTATATGACCTGCTGAAACATACCTCAGACAGTACGTTTATCGGGATCAGGGATTTTCGTGAGATCTATCCTGTGGCTATTGAAAATAATACAGGAATATTTACAAAAGAGTCTTCATTACAGGATTTTCCGGTGGTTACCATCAGCAAAATAAACAGCACTCTGCTTTGTTCCTGCACCTGCAGCAATGAAAAGAACCAGCTTTGTTCTCATCAGGCAGAAATAATCCACTGCATTATTGAGGATAAAAACTATCGCCTGTTTTTTGATGACGCACTCCGCAAAAAAACCTTTCTTCCCAGAGCAAAAGAATATGGTCTGGAAAATGAGCCGGATCTGGATCAGTATTTTGAACTGGAATTTACTGAAGGTAAAATTAAAATACTGCCCAAAATCAAAGAAATGCTTCCTGCAGATGATGTGATGCTGACAAGGGATCTTCTTCCTCAGCTTCCTTCTAAACTGGATGAGCTGGCAGTATTGGAATCGGGTAAAAAGCAGATATTGGTTATCGGTAAACACCGTTATTACAATCATATGACCTTCTCTCTGATGGAGGCAGAAATAACACAGACAGGAAAGCTCAAAAATCCCGTAACTCCTGTAGATGCTATGCAGCTTATCTGGAAAGCAGAGAAACCGGCAGACATCAAATTTTATACTGCCATTACTACTTTTCAGAACAACTATAATGAAGATTACAATACGGCAGAACTGGAAGCTTTAAGGCTCATTGTACAGAATCCTCTGGAGCTTGAGGTCTATTATCATGACAGGGAGATCGCAGAAACCGTTTCCTCAAAGTCACTTTCCTTTATTGAATTAAATACTTTAGATGCGGAGGTTCAATTATCTGTACTTAAGAAAGATCCGTTTTTTGAAATCACCGGAGAGCTGTTGTTTAATGACATTGCTCTTCCATTTAAAAATATAGTTCTCAGAAATGAGTATTTTGTATATAACCGAAACATTTTCAGCTTTGTAGACAATCCGGACATGCTCAGAATCATCCGGTTCTTTAAGGCTCATAATGAAATTTTACTGGTTCATTCTTCAAAATATGAAGCTTTCATGCAGGACATCCTGTCTACTTTAGAAGAGCGTATCCATATTAATTACAGCTATATACAACCCGCAACGAAAGTACAGCTTGAAGACAAGAATTATCAGACTGAAAAAGTCATTTATCTCCGTCAGCAGGAAAATTATATAGGAATTACTCCCGTCATGAAATACGGTGATGTGGAAGTTCCAGTCTATTCCAGGAAGCAGCTCTTTGATACCGATCAGAATGGAAATCCATTTAAAATAGAAAGAAACGAATCAGCTGAAGCCCGTTTTACTTCTTTGGTGATGCAGCAGCATCCTGATTTTGAAGATCAGATGGACGGCTACCAGTATTTTTATCTCCACAGGGATAAGTTCCTGGATAACAACTGGTTTCTTGAAGCATTTGAGACCTGGAGAAACGAAGGAATTACCATACTTGGCTTTAACGAATTAAAAAACAATAAATTAAATCCTCACCGGGCAAAAATCAATATTCAGATTACCAGCGGACTGGATTGGTTTAACGCTAAGCTGAAAGTAGGATTTGGACCTAAAGAAGCTTCTTTGAAACAGCTTCACCGGGCCATCCGGAATAAGAGTAAATTTGTCCAGCTGGATGATGGCAGCATGGGAATTCTTCCCGAAGAATGGATGGAAAAGATAGCTGCTTACTTCAGAGCGGGAGAAATTGATGAAGAGCTTTTAAAGATTCCGAAAATCAATTTTTCGGAGGTAACGTCGCTGTTTGAAAAAGAAATTCTGAGCAAGGAGATTCAGGAAGAACTTACCTCCTATTCCGCCAGGTTTTCAAAAGTAAAGAACATTCCGGAAGTAGCTGTTCCCGCTGAGCTGAATGCTGAGCTGAGAGATTATCAGCATGACGGATTGAACTGGCTTAATTTTCTTGACAGTTTCAACTTCGGAGGATGTCTTGCAGATGATATGGGGCTTGGAAAAACCATTCAGATCATTGCTTTTATTCTTTCGCAGAGGGAAAAAAGAGGCCATACCACCAACCTGATTGTGGTTCCTACTTCCCTGCTCTTCAACTGGCAGGAAGAGATCAGCAGATTTGCACCTTCCATAAAAGTTCTGCTTCATTATGGTGTGGACCGACCGAAAACAACAGCTCATATGCCTGATTATGAAGTGGTCCTTACCACCTACGGAATGCTTCTTTCTGACATTCAATTTTTGAAAAATTTTAATTTCAATTATGTATTTCTGGATGAATCACAGGTGATTAAAAATCCTAATTCAGAAAGATACAAAGCCGCAAGACTTCTCCAATCAAGAAACAGAATTGTACTGACGGGGACGCCCGTTGAAAACAGCACCTTTGACCTTTACAGCCAGCTTTCTTTTGCCTGTCCCGGATTGTTGGGAAATAAACAGTATTTTAAAGACATTTATGCTATTCCTATTGATAAATTTGAGTACAGCAAACGTGCCATAGAGCTTCAGCAAAAGATAAAGCCATTTATTCTCAGAAGAACAAAGAAACAGGTTGCCAAAGAACTTCCGGAGAAAACTGAAACAGTAATTTACTGTGAAATGAATACGGAACAGCGCAAGATCTACGATGCTTATGAAAAAGAACTTCGTGAGTTTATTGCCGCCAATGATGACGATGATCTTAACAAAAACAGCATGCACGTCCTTACAGGACTTACGAGGCTCAGACAGATCTGTAATTCCCCTGTTCTGATGAAAGAGGGATATTCAGGTGAAAATGCCGTTAAAATTGAAATTCTGATGGAACAGATCCTTGGAAAATCCAAAGATCATAAAATCCTTGTTTTCTCACAATTTGTCGGAATGCTGGATCTGATCAGAGCTGAGCTGAAACGCCACAATATTCAGTTTGAATATTTAACAGGTCAAACGAAAGACAGAGGTGAAAAAGTAGCTCATTTTCAGAACAATGAAGATATCCGTGTATTTTTGATCAGCTTAAAGGCCGGAGGTGTCGGTCTCAATCTTACCCAGGCAGATTATATTTATCTTGTTGACCCATGGTGGAATCCTGCAGCTGAAAACCAGGCTATTGACCGAAGTTACCGTATAGGACAGACCAAAAATGTAATTGCTGTACGGATGATCTGCTCCAATACTGTAGAAGAAAAGATTCTTACCCTTCAAAAGAAGAAAAAAGAACTGGCTCAGAATCTGCTGACTACAGATGGAAAGAAACTTCAGGGATTGTCTAAACAGGATTTGATGGATTTACTGGGATCTGAATCGTAATATAAAAGCTTAAAAACAGCAAATAAAAAACCGACAGGTAAAAGACCTGTCGATTAAAAAACAAAAATTGATATGGATATGATTTAGATATGATGTGTCTATTTTTTAATAATCTTTTCTGTAGCTGTTTTCTGATTTTTTGTATGAATTTTGATCAAATAAGTTCCTGGAACAAAACGGTCCATTGAAATCGTCATCGAATTACCTTCCAGCATCTTTTGTCCGGACATGTTATAAATTTCATATTTCTCCAATCCTCCTTTCATCTTGATTGTTATAGAATTAGCGGTAGGGTTTGGATATATTGTAACAAGATTTGATGCCTCTTTGGAAACTTCAAGGGTTGAAAGACTCTCAGGCTGAATATTTATAGTATAATCTTCTGCCTGGCCGATAAACCAATCTGAAGGACACGGAAGATTCTTCAAAGCTCCCATCCATGAATTGGATTCATAGGCTTTTACCAGTCTGAAACGGGTTTCTCCCAACTGTGCTCCTGCCGGAATGGTGATATTTCCTGTTGTCACCCCGGACTGATGGCCGGGAACCGGATTGGAATTATCCAGATAGCCCAGATTAAACTGCTCATCGGCATCAAACTGTTTATTATGGTTAAAATCAATATAAGCATAAGCGGATACGGTGGTTTGGCCATGGGTACCACCTGTAATATTTATAGGATAGCTATTTCCACGGTTCACATTGAAAACTGTTGCTGTAAAGTTTTCAAGTACATCAGAATTCCCGTCAAGTGCACTGTTTCTAATAACTCCGGCAAATTCTACCGTACTGATCTCACTCACGGTTGAGCTTGTAATATTTTCAGTACCGCAATAAGGAGCCGGGAAACTCGCCGTATTTCCAATGATATTCAATGTATAATCTTCCGTCTGCCCTGCTCTTAAACTGCTGTCGCAAGCTGAGCTTATAGAATTAGCGGCTGACGGATTTGAATAAGCCTGAACATTGGTATTTTTAAGAACTCTCATTCTTGTACTTCCGCTGGCAGCATTAGCCGGGATTGCTATGGTATTATTCACTGTAAAAGCATTGGCCGGATTAGCGGCATCAAGTCTTCCGATATAAAAGCTCTCTCCTGCATCATCAAAATTTCCGTTCTGATTAAAGTCTATAAAAACAACTACATCGCTGGGAAATGTACTGGAAGGACCTTGTACAGAGATTGGATAAGAACTTCCCGACTGCAGATCTGTGGAGATTGCCGTAAAATTCTCATAAATTTGTGCATTGGAGGACTGAACGGGTGATGAATTATTAATCGTTCCGAAAGTCACATTACTGATCATATTACTGTCAGCTCCATACTGAAAGGTTGGCATACAATATTGCAGCTGCGCATTCGTCAGGGATGCAAGTACAATACCAGAAAGAGTAGTTATTTTTTTCATTTTCTTTGTTCAATTTCTTGGGACAAATTTATATTTATTTAGAATGAATAAAAATAAGAATGTAATGATATTTATCAGTTTAATAAAAATAGAGCATTAAACCTTCGTCTGTACTTATTGAATATTCTGTTTGACCAATGGATAATCAATCTGTTACCAACGCAAAAGATCCTTCTCAAATTTAACTTTAAGAAAGATCTTTTTTAATATAATAATTGGAATCTAAAGTATTTTATCCCTTTTAGCCTATACTTTCAATAAGAACGGCGGAAGCGCCTCCTCCTCCATTACAGATGGCAGCAATTCCGTACTTCCCTTTTTCCCGGTGTAAAACATTCACTAAAGTGGTCATAATTCTTGCTCCTGAAGCACCGATCGGATGTCCTAATGCCACTGCACCACCATATACATTGACTTTGTTCAGGTCATAACCCAGGATTTTCTGATTGGATAAGATGACTGAAGAATACGCTTCATTAATCTCGAAAAGGTCGATATCTGACAGATTGAGACCTGTTTGTTTCAACAATTTCTGAATAGCGATGGAAGGTGAAGTAGTAAACCATCCCGGTGCCTGCGCAGCATCTGCATAGGCTATTATTTTTGCCAAAGGTTTCAGATTATGGTTTTCTATAGCTTCTGAAGAGGCTAATATTATGGCAGAAGCACCATCATTCAGATTGCTGGAATTGGCTGCTGTGAGGGTCCCGTCTTCTTCAAATACAGGTTTCAACAAGGAAATTTTCTCCGGGACAAGCTTATCAATATCTTCGTCTTTATCAACGATTGCAGTTACTTTTTTCCCTTCAATGGATATTGGGATCAATTCGTTGCCAAACTTGCCGTTTTTTGCAGCTTCCTGAGCTCTCTGGTATGAGAGAAGGGCATAATCATCAAGCTCCTGTCTGGTAAGTCCATATTTCTTCACACCCAATTCAGCTGCACTTCCCATGTGGAAATCATTGTAGACATCCCAGAGCCCGTCTTTAATCAATCCGTCCGTAAGATTGGTATCTCCCAGCTTTATTCCCTGGCGGATTTTGACATAATGCGGAACGTTGCTCATGCTTTCCATTCCTCCCGTCATAACAATATGATCCATCCCAAGCTGGATCTGCTGTGCACCCATCATTGCCGATTTCATTCCGGAAGCACAAACTTTGTTGATTGTGGTAGCGTCTTTGTCCACAGGAATTCCGGCAAAGATAGCCGCCTGCCTTGCTGGCGATTGTCCCAATCCGGCACTCAGCACATTTCCCATGTATACACTGTCTATATGTTCCGGAGCAAGTCCGATACTTTCGTAAGCATTCTGAATGGCCAAAGCCCCCAGCTGAGGTGCTGTTAATCCTGACAGACTTCCCATAAAACCACCAAGCGGGGTTCGTTTTGCTGCTACTATAAATACTTCTTTCATAGATTTTATTTTTAAATATACCGACCGGTATATTATTGTTTTTAAAAAAATCCTTTTTTATTTTGACAAAGGAATATAGCAAAGATAGCTAAAATATACCAATCGGTATATTAATAAGAAGAAAAAAATCTTACTTTCTGGGTAAGATTTTATTATTTATGCTCTGCTTAGCTGATCAAGTTTTTTTAATAATGTAGGAATCCTGTAAGCGCCATGCATTTGCTCTACTTTCGACTGAACTTCATCTACACTCATTCCTCTGGCAGTAACAAATAGCGGAGTCTTACTTTCTCCACGAAATACACTTCTCCGTTGGAAATCCGATGTTGTAAATTCATTTTTTGCAATCCCAACTATAGGATACTTTTCCTCCAGTTCTTCATACAGATGACCACCCAGGCCAATTTTCCCGTGATCATCCAAAGTGACGTATCCATCCACAATAATGATATCTCCGGATCTTAATGTAATTTTCTTCAGCAGGCTTACAATACAGGGTAATTCTCTTTTATAGAAGGCTCCGCTTTCATATTCTGAACTCACAGGAGTTTGTTCTATAAACGTTTCCACTTCTTTTTCAGAGGTCCAGTCTTCAAATGCAATACACACGGTATTGGCATAATCCTCATAATAATAGGTATCAAATGCGTAAATCATATTTCTTTCTTAAAAAACTCACCGAAGTGCCACAATATTCCTGACGGATCATGTACAAAGCACTCTTTCCCCCAATCCATTGTTCTTACAGGAGTAAGCCTCACATTTTCATATTTTTCTGTAAGCTCCAGAGACAAGAGTTCTTTCCAGAATTCATCGGTATCGGCAACTTCCATAAAGATCATGGTATTATCCACCCAATCTTTTGCATAATAATCCTGAAGGTAAAAGCCTATTTCTTCTCTTACAAACAGTGATAATTTCGGTTCAAGAACAACTTCCTCAAATCCCAGATCTCTGTAAAAATTTCTGCTGATCTCAAAGTTTTGTGCTCCGATAAAAGGTCTGATGGATTTTAGTTTTGGGGTCATAGTTTTTCTATTTTTCCAGTTTTCATAAGTCATTTCAAACCTGATTTCTCCGTTTCCATGAGTTCCAGCTTCCTTCCAGCCAGATTTTCTGTAGAAGATCTCAGCTCTTGTTTCTGGTGAAGTCCCAAGCCATACGCAATCTTTGTTTTGTTCAAAATACCAGTTGAGCATGGTTTCATGAAGTTTTCTACCCAATCCTTGGTTTTCAAAATCAGGATGTACAAAGAGCGCCCAGATATTGTTTTCTTTCAGATCTGCAATGGAAAAACCAACGATCTGATCTTCCACCTCACAAACCCAGCCTTTCCCTCTCTGGAACAGAAATTCCTCACAGTCTTTATCGGTAACCAATCCAGGATGTGGCAGCGTGTTTTCTTTCACAGCGTTTCTTACCCTCTGAATCTGTGGAATATCTTCTGGTCTTGCTTCTCGGATTATGGTTTTCATGTTGATGGTTTTTTGGTAAACGCAAAGGCGCAAGATTCTGTGTTAACCTGCAAATAAAATTTATTTTTTTGTAAATTTGTTTCTTAAGTCGGCCCAGAGCTAGACTCTGTAGCGTGCTATACTATCTCAGTTTTCACGCTATTTTTTGATTTATACTTACTGTCATAGACCGTTTCATTTTTAAAAAGAATATAGATCAATTCTAATATTTTTCTTTGGATCGCTACTAGAGCCTTCATTTTTATTCCATGTTTTGAGGTCAGCCTTATGTAAATTTCTTTAAAATTATCATCCCACTTCACAATTGTTAGAGCAGGTAAAAACAAACATTTTCTTAAGCTTCTATTTCCTTTTTTGGATATTCGTGATTTACCTTTTACTGATGTTCCAGATTGCTTTTCCCTAACGTCTAAACCCGCATAACTTGATAATTGAGACTTATTTCTAATCAGTTCAAAACCATTGGTCTCTCCCAAAACAGTAGCGGCAGTTAAAACACCAACTCCAGGTATCGTTGTAAGTCGTTCTATCGATTGTTTTACTACAGCATTAGTATTGATAATAGTATCGATATCTTTCTTTATTTCTTTTTCTTGAGCGTTGAGTAAATTCAGGCGAGCTTGCATTCTTTCTATACTTTTTAAATGAGGACGAGCTTGAACAGTTTCCGCATGGAGTTGATTTTTTATTACACTCCGCTCCTGAACAATTTGATCTCGCTCTCTGGTCAGCTGTTGCAGCTCATTATAAGTCTGATCAGGCTTTTTCCAGACACTTAATTTTCTTTCAAGACCGAACTGAGTAATAGCCTGAGAACAACTCTTATCAGTTATCGTTTTAATATCAAGAGTTCTTATATAACTGCTTATTTTATTAGGCAAAACGATATAGACATTTTTGTTATTGTCAGCCAGATAATAAGCAAATTTTTGATGATAAATCCCTGTGGCTTCCATAATATAGTGAATTTCCAGCCCTTCAACAATTTGTTTTTCAACCCAATTAATCAATAATTGGATTCCTGTATCTGTATTTGTAAATACCTTATAAGCTATAAATTTTATAGTCTGATCTTCATATAGAAAACCTAAAGTAACTACTAATTCTTGTTGAGCTACATCTATACCTGCCACTTGTTTTAATACTCTCATATTTTATTCTGTTTAAGTGAGGAATCTTCCTTCGTCTTTTCTCCTAATTGGATATTCTGGATATTAAAAGTTGTTTTTAATTCCTTACATTCTGTTCTGACTCTAAAAGATAAAAAAGGATGAGGTGATTTCTTGCGCCGAATATGTTTCTTTGAACTATTGGATTTTTATTCAACTCTCATCCTTATTCACTTTATTGCTAAGATAATAATTGAGATAAGGAAAATTATAACTTATACAAACATAGGAGATATTTTTATGATGAAGTTTTTAAGGCGCAGGGATTTTATCTCCTATAAAATTTGATCATGTTAAAAGCGCTATAAATAAAAGATACTTTATGCCTTTGGGCTTACCAATGTATTTCAGTGTAATCTAAAATTGGTGATTATTTTCTGTCAACGACAATTCTTTCTTCCCTGTTGGCAATATCCCATGCTGTGGTAAAAATAAGCTGGGTTCTCTTTTCCAATAACTGATAATCAATCTTTTCGGGATCATCACCCGGTTTGTGATAGTCTTCGTGAATACCGTCAAAGAAGAAGGCTACAGGAATATTATGCTTGGCAAAATTATAGTGGTCTGAACGGTAATACAATTGTTCAGGATCATTCAGATCATCGTATTTGTAATTCAGTTCCAGGTTGTTGGTCCTTTTGTTAGCTGCTTCGTTAATGACTTTAAGCTGAGAGCTTAACATATCAGAACCAATTACATAAACATATTGCTTACCTCTGTTGGCAGGATCATCACGTCCTATCATATCAATATTAAGGTCAACAACGGTATTGGCTAATGGAAAAACAGGGTTTTCGGAATAATATTCTGAACCGAAAAGTCCATGTTCTTCTCCTGTAACATGGAGAAACAGGATGGATCTTTTAGGCCCTTTTCCTGCTTTTTTAGCTTGCTGAAACGCTTTGGCTATTTCCATTACAGCAACGGTTCCGCTTCCGTCATCATCTGCTCCGTTGTATACCACTCCATTTTTTGTACCTACATGGTCATAATGTGCTGAAACCACTACAATCTCGTCCGGTTTTTCACTTCCTTCAATAAACGCTAAAATATTTTCAGAATCAGGAAGATTGCCGCCACCTCTTTTCTTCATGAATTCAGACGGCACTTTCTGATAGTAAGATCCTAGTGCTTTAGGAGCTGCAATACCCAGATTTTTGTAATAATTAATCATATACTCACCCGCTTTTTTCTGCCCCTTGCTTCCGGTATCGCGCCCTTCCATATCATCTGCTGCAATAACGTACAGGTTTCTCTTTAAATCCTCTGCATTAATCTCTTTATAGGCATTGTTAAATGCTTTGTTATGTTTTGTTGAAACAGAATGTGACGCGCTTCCGTCAGCTATTTTTGCCGTTCCGCAACTGGTTACTACCGCCATGGCCAATAACGGGATAAGTATTTTTTTCATAAAGAATAAATTTCTTAAAAATAACAATTTTTATTGAATCCCGGCATCAATAATCAACAGGACAAAATAATATGCAGTTCATTACAAATCTAACAGCATACAGGTTTTAAATATAATTTGATACTTAAATTTTATTATATTTGATTAAAATACAAAATAGGTGGATAAAATTTACGGATTTACTCATTACTCTTTTTTCACAGAAATGTCAAAACTGGCAGCCCGCCATGGAAGCTTTGATCTTTCTCTGGGACTTCCCGATTTTGATATTGATGAACGTCTGAAGGCTTTTCTAAAAGAAGCTGCCGAAGAGAATACCCATCATTATGAACCTCTTGCCGGAAATCCTCTTCTGATTGAAAGTATTATCCGTTTCAATGCCCAAAGAACCCATACAATTTCAGTTTCTGCTAAGGAAGTCACTATTATCCCCTGTGCAACCTTTGGTTTATATACTTCTCTTAAATCAATTCTGAATCAAGGTGATGAAGTTATTATTATTCAACCCTCCTACTATACATACGGACCTGCTGTTGTAATGAACGGCGGAATTCCTGTTTATTATGATCTTGATAATGATTTTACGATTAACTGGGAGCTGTTCAGAAAATGTATTACGGAAAAGACAAAAGCAGTCATTGTCAATTCCCCGCAGAATCCAACGGGAAAAGTATGGAAAAAAGAAGACTGGGACATGCTTTATGAACTGATTAAAAATCGTGATATTTATTTGATTTCCGAAGAAATATATGATACATATTGTTATGATGAGACAGAACATTACAGTTCTTTTATTCATCCTGAACTTAGGGAAAAGACTTTCTGTATTTTTTCTTTTGGCAAAATGTTTCATACTTCCGGCTGGAAGGTGAGCTATATGCTGGCTTCTGAAACGTTAACAACAAGATTTCAATGCCATCAGCAGTATATTTCTTACAGTGCCAATGCTCCGGCACAATATGCCATCGCCAAATATCTTGATGTATTTGATCCGCTTATCAATAAAAAACTCATGCAGAAGAAAAGAGATATTTTTAATGAAATGATGAAGGAAACCCCTTTTCAGATTGAACAACAAGCGGAAGGAAGTGTTTTCCAGGTTGTAAATTTCAGGAGTATTTCTAAAAGCATGACAGATGTAGAGTTTTCAAAATGGCTTACGATAGAGAAAAAAGTTTCCTGTCTCCCACTTTCTGCTTTTTATAATTCCAGAGACAATTCAGATTATATCAGGTTTAGTTTTGCTAAAAAAGATGAATTGATCATTCAGGCTCTGGAGCATTTGAAAAGGAATCTTTGATGTTGCTGCAGTTGTTTTTCCCACAGATCGCACAGATGCTTTTTGAACCACAGATTGCGCAGATTTTCACAGATGATTGTAGATATTTATTTGTGTGAGTTTCGTTTTATAATCTAAAAAAGCACCGCCAGGGCGATGCTTTTGTACTATTTATGCTTTGATTTAAAGAGCCAATACTCTTACATCAATTCTCCTGTTTTTTGCTTTACATTCATCAGTATCATTGGCTTTACATACAGGATATTGTGATCCGTATCCCTCTGCTTCTATTCTGTCTGCTGCAATACCTAGCTCAAGTAGTTTGAGTTTGGCTGTCTGCGCTCTCAGATTGGATAATTTAAGGTTACTGTCCTCGTTACCACTGTTGTCTGTATATCCGCCCAATTTTATTTTCAGATCGGGATAAGCATTTAAAATTTCTGCCAGCGTATTGAGCTGGAGTGCGGATTCCACTTTCAGATCGCTGGAACCTGTTTCAAAATAAAGGTTTTCAATGGTGTACCATTTATTGGGATCTAAAGCCGATTTATCTTTTTGTTTCACCACATTATAAAGTTGGTAAAGCTGGCTTCCATCACCTATGGCAATTGTTTTTCCTCCATTCAGTTTTATTTTCTGAAGATTTCCTGTTTCATACACAAAGTCCCCGTTTTCGTTAAGATATCCTTTAATTTCTCCGGGAACAGCAGTAATGATCGGAGTATCACCACTTACAGCTGATGCCATACCGGAAACTCCTGTAAGACTTTCAATTTTTGCTTTTCTGTTGGCTTCAATTTTATCTTTATGCAAAACAGCCAAAGTAGGTGCAATTACCAGAGAAACAATTGACATTAATTTAATCAGAATATTCATCGATGGTCCTGATGTATCTTTAAACGGATCTCCCACCGTATCACCTGTCACAGATGCTTTGTGAGGTTCTGAGCCTTTATAATAAGTCTGACCATTGATGTCAACTCCTTTTTCAAATGATTTTTTGGCATTATCCCAGGCCCCGCCTGCGTTGTTCTGGAACATTCCCATCAAAACACCGCATACTGTGGCACCAGCCAGAAATCCTCCCAATACTTCGGGACCAAAAATAAATCCTATTAATAAAGGAGAAACGATGGCAATTGCGCCGGGAAGCATCATTTTTCTGATGGACGCATCGGTAGAAATGGCAACACATTTTTCATATTCCGGCTGTGCTTTCCCTTCCAGAATTCCCGGAATTTCGCGGAACTGTCTTCTTACTTCTTCTACCATGGCCATGGCAGCCTGTCCTACTGCGGTAATCGCCAAGGATGAGAAGATAAACGGAATCATTCCTCCGACAAAAAGTCCGGCAAGAACGTCTGCTCTATAAATATCGATACCATCAATTCCTGCAATTCCTACAAAAGCCGCAAACAAAGCCAGTGCTGTCAAAGCTGCTGAAGCAATGGCAAATCCTTTTCCGGTAGCAGCCGTTGTATTTCCTACAGCATCCAGAATATCTGTTTTTTCACGTACTTCTTTGGGAAGCTCACTCATTTCCGCAATACCTCCGGCATTGTCTGCAATAGGCCCAAAAGCATCAATAGCTAGCTGCATTGCTGTGGTAGCCATCATTCCAGCTGCGGCAATGGCCACTCCGTAAAGTCCGGCACACAGATAAGAACCATAGATTCCTCCTGCCAGTACAATGATGGGAAGTAAAGTAGATTCCATCCCAACGGAAAGTCCGCCGATAATATTGGTTGCGTGCCCTGTAGAAGACTGTCTCACAATACTGGAAACCGGTCTTTTTCCCATAGCTGTATAATATTCTGTAATGATACTCATTAAGGTTCCTACTACTAATCCCACCATTATCGCTCCAAAAACACCCATTTTAGTAAACTCATGTCCTCTTAAAACCATTTTTTCAGGAAGGATATACGTTACCAGGAAATAGGAAGCAATAGCCGTAATCACAATGCTTCCCCAGTTTCCAAGATTTAATGCATTCTGTACGCTGGAAGTAGATGAACCTTCATTATCATTAATTTTTACAAATAAAGTTCCGATCATTGAAAATATAATTCCCGTTCCTGCAATCAGCATCGGTAAAAGAATCGGGGCAAAGCCTCCGAAGGCGTCATCAGAAATGGTTTCTCTTCCTAATACCATAGTAGCCAGAACCGTCGCCACATAAGATCCGAAAAGGTCTGCTCCCATTCCAGCAACGTCTCCTACATTGTCTCCAACGTTATCAGCAATGGTAGCCGGGTTTCGGGGATCGTCTTCTGGAATTCCGGCTTCCACTTTTCCCACAAGGTCAGCACCTACGTCTGCCGCTTTTGTATAAATACCGCCTCCTACTCTTGCAAAAAGGGCGATAGATTCAGCACCCAGAGAAAATCCGGTGAGAATTTCAATGGTTCTTTCCATTTCGTGGGAATCTACGGTAGCTTCAGGGGCGAAAATCTGCTTAATGATCAGAAATAAAGCACCTAATCCTAAAACAGCAAGGCCAGCTACTCCCATTCCCATCACAGAACCTCCGGTAAAAGATACTTTAAGGGCTTTTGACAGTGAAGTTCTTGCCGCTTCAGCTGTTCTGACATTAGCTTTGGTAGCGATTTTCATTCCGATAAAACCTGCACATGCTGAGAAAATAGCACCTACTACAAAGGCAATTCCTATACTCCAGTGTGAATTGGCATTACTTGACCCCATCACTGCCAGTAAAATGGCAACGACTACAACAAAGTACGTTAAGATTTTGTATTCAGCCTTTAGAAAAGCCATTGCACCATCTGCAATGTGGCCGCTGATTGTTTTCATTTTTTCATTTCCGGCATTCTGTTTATTGACCCAGCTGCTCTGAAGAAATGTATAAAGCAAAGCTATGACACCAAAAATTGGCACTAACACAAATAGATCCATAGTTTATTATTTTATATTAAAAAATTGAGATTAGTCTTATAAATATAATGAAATTATAAACACGCAATAAAATTCACTAATAATAATCTATTATTTTATAAATTTGTTTCTCACCATAATTTGAATTAATTATTTATGAAAAGGATTTTATATACACTTTTTTTATCTGTAAGCATAAGCAGTTGTCATAATAAGATACCTAAAGAAAAAGCTGAAATACTCTATTTTGGAGGTCCTATTATAACCATGGAGGATTCTCTTCCGCAAGTTGAAGCAGTAGCAGTTAAAGACGGGAAAATACTTTTTGCCGGAACAAAATCGGAGGCAGAACGTTTTTCAGAGCCGGCCACCAAAATGATTAATTTAAATGGAAAAACCCTTCTTCCCGGTTTTATAGATGTTCATGGGCATCTTACTTCAAGAGCAGGAATTATGGATGCTGTAGATCTGTCTCCCGAACCCTATGGCACGGTGAATTCAATCAAAGATTTGCAGAATACAATTAAAAACTATATCAAAAACAATAAAATTAACGGTCAGCAGCCCATTATCGGAAATGGGTATGATGATGCTATTATGACAGAGCACCGTCATCCTACAAAAACGGAACTGGATGCCATCAGCAAAACCAATCCTATTATTGTTATTCATGCTTCGGGCCATGCCAGCGTTGCAAACAGCGCCATGTTACAACTGCTGGGAATAACAGAGTCATCAAAAGATCCTGAAGGAGGACACATTGGCAGGGATAAAAAAACAGGAAAACTGAACGGAAAACTAGAAGAGAATGCCAGTTTCACTGCTTTATTGACCTTAACGGAAAAAATGAATACAGGCAAAGATACTCAGGCTCACGCCATGGAAAACCTGATGAAGGCTCAGGATGAATGGCTCAGCTATGGACAGACTACCATTTGTGATGGGAGAACCATGGGCGAAAGTGTTGCTCTGTTAGAAAAGGCAGCATCTCAACATCTTTTTAAAGCTGATGTTGTTTACTTTCCCGATTATGAATATTTCAAAAAGAATTTCAACAGTTTCAAACCAAAATATATGAAGTATGAAAACCGCTTGAAACTGGCCGGGTTCAAATTTTCTGATGATGGTTCTCCACAAGGTAAAACGGCCTGGCTCACTCAGCCTTATTTAGTTCCACCTGAAGGTCAGTCTAAAGATTATAAAGGGTTTCCCATCTTCACGGATGAAACGTTATATAACGACCTGAAAACACTTTTCCAGAATCACATAACTGCACAGCTTCATGTAAATGGAGATGCCGCCATTGATCAGGCTATACGGGTTATTAAAAGGTTAAAAGATGAAAATATTTACCATCCGGAATTGCGGGCAACGTTAATTCATGTGCAAAACAGCCGCCCGGACCACATTCAAAAGATAAAAGAATTAGGGGTAATTCCTTCTTACTTTTCTACTCATGCGTATTTATGGGGAGACTGGCATTATTCGAGTGTTTTCGGTCCTGAAAGAGCTGCTTTTATAAGTCCGGCCAACTCAGCATTAAAAGCAGGAATTACGTTTACCATTCATCATGACGCTCCGGTTACACCACCCGATCTGATTACCGCAGTTTATGCAGCAGTGAATAGAAAGACGCGTTCGGGAATGATCTTAGGACCTAATGAAAGAATTACTCCCATGGAAGCTTTAAAAGCGATTACCATTAACGGAGCCTATCAGTTGCAGGAAGAAAATAAAAAAGGTTCTATTAAAGCAGGTAAAATGGCTGACTTTGTTATTCTTGATCAGAATCCTTTAACGATAAGTCCTGAAAATCTCCGAAACATTAAGGTGCTTGAAACGATAAAAGAAGGAAATTCCGTATACCAAAGAAACTGAATCTATTGATATCATAAAATATTTACAAAGAAAAAAGCAGATGAAAATTCACCTGCTTTTTTGTATGTGTTGGGAAGAAAATCTTATCCTCCGAATTTTTCTGCGTAATCAGCCTGAGAAGCTTTGATCACTTTTCTTGCGTGCTCAGCTCCGTAAACTTCCTGGATTCTGCATTTTGCAGGCTCATCCGGTAAGTTTTTATAGGTAAGGAAGTAGTGCATTAATCTTTTCACTTCAGCTTCCGGTAATTCAGAAATATCTCTGAAGTGTCCGAAGGCGTGGTCATTGATCATTACAGCAACAATTTTATCATCTGCTTCACCACCGTCGATCATTTTGAAACCACCGATTGGAATAGCTTCCATCAATAAACCTCCTGCATGGATGTTGTGAGAACTTAAAACACAGATATCAAGCGGGTCATGATCTCCCATCGTTACATCATCAGCTCCAGCCTCTATAGCAAGTTTCATTACTTCATTGTGGCAGTAAGTTCTAGGAACAAAACCATATAAAGCAGGGATAATGTTAGAGAATTTCTGCGGCCTGTCTACCTTTAAATATCCTGTTTCTTTATCTACTTCATATTTAATAGTATCTGAAGGAACAATTTCCACAAATACGTTTACAACATTTGGCGCATCTTCTCCTGCAGAAATTCCGTGCCATGGATGTGCTTTAAAATTTGGAATCATTATTTATCTGTTAATTTTTAAGTTATTATTAAAATTTCTTTTCTTAAATCTTCAATAGTTTCAGCAATATAGTCGTTGCCTTCCATATAGTTCATGATGAAAATCGTTTTGAATTCATCCAGCTGAACCTCTCCTTTCAACCCGTCATAAGTTTTATGAAGCAGTTCTATAATTGCATTTTTTGAGTCTACGATATTCTTCCAGGAGTTTTTTGTAATGTATAGCTGCTGTGAAGAGTTGTATTCAAATTCTTCATTGATCGCCTTTTCAGTCAGGAAAATAAACTCATGAACAGCCAGTCCCCTGTCGAACCTCTGTATAAGGTTGGAAGGCTTCATTCTGTCCAGAAACAAGGTCATTCTTTCATAGGAATGTGCTTTGTTCTCTGAATTGGATTTCACACTAAGTAATTTGATTTCCTGGTTCTTAAGAGTAATATATGAGTGTACAAATTGTCTGAGCAAAACCAGAAAAGGAATTGCAATAATCAATGCAAATGCATAGGGTAAATATCCTGATAGACTCGTCATAATTTTAGACTGCAAAATTACTAATTATTTTCCGTCTTCTAAAGAGTTTTTAAAGATATCCACTTTAGAAATTTGTATATAGACCAATGCAAGGATAATTATAAGATAAAAGCCAAGCATCATCCTGTTTACCAGAGACGGAAAAACCAAAAATCTCAGCATGACAGTTGTGTAAATAACAGCAAAAAACAAGAGCTGAGCCTGGTTCTTTTTATTGTAAAACGAGAAACGATTGGCTAAAATAATTACAATAAAAATCAATAAGATCGGAAAGTAGGAAGAATTGAACTCCAACATTACATTACTTTTAATAAAGTGAATATAATCTGCAAAGGAAAACGGATCAGGCCGCGACACAGGATAAATCTGAACTTTGGTAAACTGATTCATAAAAAGTGCAGACCACGAAACCCGATTAAAAGCCTGTATTAAAAAGAAGGAAAGAAATATATATCCGTATGATACAAGTAATGAACCTGTTGTAATCTGAAAGTTATTCCTATAAAAATAAATAAGGGCGTACAGGAATGAATAGAATATAAAATATTCAGGTCTTGTAAGCACACACAGCATAGCCAATATTCCTGCAAAAAAGAAATTTTTTCTCACTAAAAACACATAAAAGCTCAAAAGAAGCAGCAGGCATGATAAGGAATCTGCTGAAACATGCCGGGCCGATTCCGGCAAAGGCTTGAACAATGAAATTAAAACAGTAAGGATAAAGGCAAGAGGATAATTTCTCAGAATTTTTATCAAAAAGCTGAAAATCAGAACCAGAATTAATGCATAAGAGATAACTGAAATCAGGGAGATGGAAGCAGAAGCACTGAAACCTAATTTAAATAATGACCAGCTGATAAAATTATAAAAAGGTTTCACCACAAAAAGTTGCAGCTCTTCCTCGTAGGCTTTAGGATTTTGTGAGATAATTTTATAGTAAGTACTCTCCCCTTTTGCCACTTCCTCAGCCATTGGATTAACAGGACCAAGTCCCGCGAAATCAGGATTTTTTTCTCTCAGTTCGTCATATACCTTCTGATGAATTTCCTCAATTTTCATTTCAGGATATTCCGTTTTATAGATCAGTCCCATATAGGCCTCCATATCAGTATTGTAGTAATGATGGGTATACAGGTAGTATGACATCATGCATACATAGATTGAAAATATAAAAACAAGAATATTCTTCTTTTTTTCCATACACTGATATTAAGGATACAAATGTAAAAAAACTATCATTTAAAATGCCTAAAGAAAGTTTTTATGAAAGTTCCCTAAAGTTCAAACAGTGCCGGCCTCTGTGTCACTTCATGATAACAGACACTATTTTCATCAAAAAAATGATAGACAAGACTTTTCCTCGTTCTGTTCTTATCCGTGTGAGGTTCTCCGCCATGAAGAATATTGGCATGCCAGATCAGTAGATCTCCTTTTTTGGCTTTAAAAATTTCTTTCTGTAAACCTAATTCTTTTACTTTATCTTCCAGAAAGGTTTCATAGGCTCTGTAGCTTTTCTTTCCTATTTTCAGGGCTGTGCCTTCATTATCATAATCGGAATTCAGGAAATAAGGAAGCTTATGACTTTTAGGAATATAATGAAGCGCTCCGTTACTTTCGTCTACATCTTCCAGGGCAATCCATACTCCGAGCAGTCCTCCCAATGGATAAGTGGTCATATGGATACTGTCAGAATGGGTTTTCTGCTGGCTGCCGTTGATGAAGTTGATACTTTGGAAAAGCTTGGATTTTCCGTCCAGTAAAACAGATAAAAAGTCTAACAGTTCTTTATCACTTCCAATATTTTTAATGATTTCTGAATGATGGATTGCAAACATCAGCTTTCCTCCGTAAATAAATTTCAAAGTCCCGTCCTTCATCAATTTATCAATTTCAGTATTGATTTGATCTGCTGTTTCCGGACTAAGGAAATTTCTCAGAATCATATACCCATTCTCATCATACTGAAGAGCACTTTCTTTATTTTCTTCAGAAAGCTTCTTAAAAAAAGACGTTTCCTTCAATTTTGTATAATCCAGTGTTCTTTCGCTGGCTGGAAGGTGAGCAAAATCCTTGCTTGAAATACTTGAAAAATAGTTCTTATTGATTCCGTATTTTTTATATAATGGAATATTATGCTTTAATTTATTCTTTTTAAACAAGTTATAAAGCATGTATGATAATTTGTACTGACGAATCTGTTGTAACATAACTGTTTTACTAAGGGTTTTATAAAGTTACGGAATATTACTTAATTAGAACCAATCTAAACAATGCTTTTCATCATAAAAATGGCTTTCCTCTCAATATAAGATACCCTAACTTTTTGAAAAGGTTCTTTTTTGAATTCTCAATAATTCCGTAAGGCCTTAATTCCGGCCGGAATCCGCGGAAAAATTCCTCAATATTAGGGAGTTCTCCTCCTTCAAAATCAAATATATGAGTTTCAATATTCTCTTTAATGACATGATCAATCAATACGGATGCTCCCGATAATCTGACATAGTCTTTATCATTAAAATTTCCTAAAAGCGCTACCATATCACAGTCCGTATAGGTAGCAATTACATTGATAATCTTATGCTGATAGTAAAATGCCGTAAATTTGAGGTAACCAAGATGATGAAAACTTTCAAAGATCCTCATGAATTCTCCAAGATCATTTTCTTTGCTCAACCCGATGGTATTCGCTTCAATAAAAGCTTTAGCTTTATCGTAAGTGATTGTTTTAATTTCTGATTCTTTTAAAACAGCTTCATCTAACCGAAGTTTTCTTTTTCTTTTGGGTGAATATCTTGTATATACCTTCTCATAAGCATCAGGATACAGTAAAAAATTCTTCTTGATTCTGATCTTTGTACGAAGCTGATTGACATCATTGAAAGGATATGCCCTTATCATATAATTTTTTTCCAGATATTCCAGAAAAGCCTCATTAAGATCCACATCATCTTTAACGGAAAAAACACCAAGCTGCTGACAAAGCTTAGGGTTGTGCACGATTTTCATCCCGTATTTTCTTACAAAAGGAACAGGCATTACTGCTTCGTAATCTTTATAAACAAGAATTTCCCAGGGCATTGTAGAAGTAGTATCTAAAAAATGCTTTGCAGCAGAATATTTTCTTTGTTCGGAATTTTCTAAACACTGAGCATATTTCACAAAGTCAATTTCATGGTATTTTAATCTTCTAATCATAATAATCCTGCGTCCGAGAAACTAAAATAAGCATCCTGCGTGACAATAATATGGTCTAAAAGCTGGATACTTAATGTATTTCCTGCTTCTTTTATTTTCTGTGTAATGTTGATATCTTCCCGGCTTGGTTTTAAGCTTCCGGAAGGGTGATTGTGGGCAATGATAATGCCGGTTGAAAAATGATCCAGTGCGGCTTTATAAAGAGTTCTTACATCTACAATAGACTGACTGATTCCTCCCTGGGTAAGCTGGGAAACATGAATCACTTTATTGCTGTTGTTAAGGAAAATCGCCCAGAATTCTTCTGTTCTCAGATCAGAAAGCTGGTTTCTGAGAATGACATAGGCATCGTGACTGTTTCCAATCATTGTTTTTTCAGGAATTTCCTGAACAGCTCTCCTCTTTCCGATCTCTAAGGCCGTAATGATTGAAATAGCCTTTGTAGCACCAATTCCCTTGAATTTCATCAGGTCTTTAACGGATAGCAAACTTAACTGATGCCAGTTGTTATTGACAGAATTCAGAATTTTTCTTGCAAGCTCTACAGCATTCTCATCCCTGTTTCCACTTCCCATAATAATTGCTAACAGCTCAGAATCAGAAAGTGAGCTCTTGCCTTTCTGCAAAAACTTTTCTCTGGGTCTGTCATCTTCTGCAAGAAATTTTATAGCCATGGAAAAGGAATTATAAGTTAATAGAATGCATATAAAATGATCGGATTCTTCGACTGATCAATATATTTTGACGTCTCTTTAAAAGCATTTACCGAAAGCATAGGACAGCCTAAACTTAAACATGCAGAATTCCGGGATTCAGTATCAGGAATACATCCGTAAGAATGAAGAACAATGGCTCTCTGCATAGCATTACTGTTGGTAGAATCCAGACCTGTCAGCCGATACGCTTTACCAAATTTTCCTACATAACTTTCTCCAATAGCATATTTTCCAAGGGATGACTGATAAGATCCTTCAATATTACTGAATTTTAAAGCATCTGACTTTGGAGTCACTGAACCTGAACCATGGGAGACTATAGCCTGCTGTACGATTGTATTGTTTTTCAGGTTATAAATAAAATAGCGATACTTTCCTGAAGGGATTTTAAAGTTGATAAAAACAGCCAGTTCCTGATTGTATTCTTTTCCTTTAATGTAATTTTTAATCTCCGAAATCCTTATCTGAGGAATACCTAATGAGTTCAACTGCTGGGATTCAGCTTTTGAACAGGAAATTACCATTAAGAAAAGAAAAATAAGGTGTTTCATCATGCGGTTTTTATACTGCTATTCTATGATCATTCCATCTTTCATAACAAGCTTACGGTCTGTAATTTCTGCAAGATTAGGGTTATGGGTTACAATGACAAAAGTCTGGTTATATTTGTCTCTAAGATCAAAAAACAATCTGTGAAGATCATCCGCATTCTTGGAATCAAGGTTACCTGTAGGCTCATCTGCAAAAATGATTTTCGGTGAATTGATTAAAGCCCTTGCCACCGCTACTCTTTGCGCTTCTCCACCAGAAAGTTGGTTGGGTTTATGATTCAGTCTTTGCTCTATCTTCAGATCTTCAAATAAAGCATAAGCCTTTTCGATAGCTTCTCTTTCGTTGGCTCCTGCTATTTTTGTCGGAAGCAATACGTTTTCCAACGCGGTAAACTCCGGAAGAAGCTGATGAAACTGAAATACGAAACCGATATTCTGATTTCTGAATTTTGAAAGCTGCTTATCATTCATATTGATAAATGATTCACCTGCTATTTCAATTTCAGTATCGTATTTACCGGACTGGGTGGGATGATCCAGTGTTCCTAAAATCTGCAGCAGTGTAGATTTACCTGCTCCTGATTCTCCTACAATAGAAACCACTTCTCCTGTTTTGATATGAATATCAACTCCTTTCAGTACCTCTAAATTCCCATAAGATTTATGGATATTTCTTGCTTTAATCATGATTCAAAAATAGTGAATTGCCTGCAAATAAAAAACCGCTTTTTGAAGCGGTTTGTATTTTATTTTACTTTTTGAGTGTTTAGATTCCGGCAATCTACTTATACAGTTCTTTTCTATTAATTTTTTAAATTATTACAGTCTTATTTTTTATAAAAATATTTGTACCAGAAGCTTTTTCTAAACCTATAAGGTTTTTGAAACCTTATAGGTTTGTCATTCGTCATCATTCCCATTTACCCAAAAAAACAAAAAAACCTCCCAGTCCGGGAGGTTTCAATATTTTCAATTCAGAAAATTACAGTAACAATGTTAATGGACTTTCTAAATATGTTCTTAATGTCTGTAGGAACTGAGCACCTGTAGCACCGTCTACTACTCTGTGGTCACAAGCTAATGAAAGTTTCATAGTGTTTCCAACTACGATCTGACCATCTTTAACGATAGGCTTCTCGATAATCGCTCCTACTGAAAGGATTGCAGAGTTTGGCTGATTGATGATACTTGTGAAAGTTTCAATTCCAAACATTCCTAAGTTGGAAATAGAGAATGTAGAACCTTCCATTTCGTTAGCTTTAAGACCTTTACTCTTAGCTCTTGATGCCATATCCTTTACAGCTGCTGAAATCTGAGTATAGGTCATCTGATCTGTATGTTTCAATACAGGAACTACCAATCCGTCCGGAATAGCTACTGCTACACCAATATTGATATTTCCTCTGTGGATGATCTTATCACCTGCCCAGCTTGAATTTACCTGAGGGTGTTTTCTTAAAGCAATTGCAGTGGCTTTAATGATCATATCGTTGAAAGAGATCTTGGTATCCGGTAAAGAATTGATTTCTTTTCTGGCCTCAATTGCTTTATCCATATTGATCTCAACCATCAGGTAGTAGTGAGGGGCAGAGAATTTACTTTCAGAAAGACGTTTTGCAATAATATTTCTTACCTGAGAGTTTGGAGTTTCTGTATCTTCACCCTGTACAAAGCTTACTGCAACAGGAGCAGCGCTTGCTGCAGGAGCTGAAGCAGCTGGTTTTACAGCTGGCTGATAGTTTTCAATATCTTTTTTAACGATTCTTCCGTTTTCACCAGAACCCTGAACACTGTTGATGTCAACTCCTTTATCCTGAGCCATTTTCTTAGCCAGTGGAGAGATTGCCACTCTGTCAGAAGATGAAGAATTGGCAGCAGGAGCAGCTTTTTCTTCTGTTTTAGTTTCTGCTTTTTGTTCAGCTGGTTTTTCAGTTGACTGACCCGCAGCTTTTGGAGCTCCTACAGCGGAAACATCTGTTCCTGCAGGGCCAATGATTGCCAATACGGAATCAACCGGAGCAGCACCTCCTTCTTCTACACCTTGCTTCAATAGTACTCCATTGAATTCAGATTCGAAATCCTGTACCGCTTTATCTGTTTCGATCTCAGCAAGAAGATCTCCTTCCTTTACTGTATCACCTACATTTTTGTGCCATTTAGCCACCTTACCTTCTGTCATTGTATCAGAAAGTCTTGGCATTGTAATAATTTCAACTCCTGCCGGAACTTCTGCAGCAGCAGGCGCAGCAGTTTCTGCTTTAGGCTGTTCTTCTGATTTTTTTTCTTCAGTTGCAGCAGCGGGAGCAGCAGCCCCACCTGTCAATCCTGAAATATCTTCTCCTTCATTCCCGATAATAGCTAAAACAGAGTCTACAGCAGCAGCAGATCCTTCTTCTACACCTACGTATAAAAGAGTCCCTTCTATTTCAGATTCGAAATCTTGAACTGCTTTATCAGTTTCAATTTCAGCTAAAATATCTCCTTCTTTTACTTTATCTCCTACTTTTTTATGCCATTTGGCCACCTTACCTTCCGTCATTGTGTCGGACAGGCGGGGCATCGTAATTACTTCTGCCATAATCTATATTGATTTGAGATTCGAGATTTGAGATTTGAGATTTCAGAAATTTCAAACTTCAAATTTCAAATAAATTTTTATTTTTTAGTTTTCTAATTTGTCTAGGAATGGATAGTCTTCCTGAGCATATACATACTCATAGATTTTTTCTGCATCAGGATACGGAGAGTTTTCCATAAATTCGATACACTCTTCAACAAAATCTCTGGATTTGTTATCGATAGCTTCCAATTCTGTTTCTGTAGCCCATCCGTTTTCTAAAATTCTATGTTTTATCAATTCGATCGGGTCATCATTTTTATGGAGAGCTACTTCTTCTTTAGATCTGTATGGCTCAGCATCAGACATTGAGTGCCCTCTGTAACGGTAAGTTCTTGCTTCAATAAATGTAGGTCCGTCTCCTCTTCTTGCTCTTTCAATAGCTTCGTAAGCAGCTTCTGCTACCTTCTCAGGATCCATTGCATCTACAGCAAGGCAAGGCATTTCGTATCCTAAACCTAATTTATAGATATCTTCGTGGTTGGCTGTTCTTTTTACAGAAGTTCCCATTGCATATTGGTTGTTTTCCACAACAAATACTACCGGAAGTTTCCAGTTCATTGCCATATTGAAAGTTTCATGTAAAGAACCTTGTCTTGCAGCACCATCTCCAAAGAAACAGATGTTTACAGCTTTTCTGTCGAAATATTTATCAGCAAAAGCAATACCTGCACCTAAAGGAATTTGTCCTCCAACGATACCATGTCCTCCGTAAAAACGGTGTTCTTTACTGAAAATGTGCATAGATCCACCCATACCTCCGGATGTACCAGTAGCTTTACCACAAAGTTCTGCCATGATTCTTTTAGGATCCACGCCCATCGCCATTGGATGGATGTGACATCTGTAAGCAGTAATCATACTGTCCTTTGTAAGATCCATTGCATGTGTAAATCCGGCAGGGATAGCTTCCTGACCGTTATACAAATGTAAAAATCCTCTGATCTTTTGTTTTAGGTAAAGAGAACGGCATTTGTCTTCAAACCTTCTCCACATTGTCATATCTTCATACCACTTCAGGTATACCTCTTTAGAAAATTCTTTCATGTGTTAGCTCTTGCTTTTTTATGATGAAATAGTTGAGCAAAATTATGAAAAAAACTTTGTTTTTATTCTATACATAGATAACTTTTCGATTTTTCTGTAAAATCTACTTGCAGGCCGGACGGATTATTCTTAATTTTCGAGCCTTTGAAACTCTCATAAGGCAACCTTTTATTGATCATTTTCTTATCATGACAGCTAAGCAATCAGCCTGTTAATGTGGCTTTTCCAAAATTAGAATCAAGACAAAAATACAGGGAAATGATTATGCTTCACTCTCTATTTTCTTCCCCTTTAATTATTGTTAATATACCTTTTGGTTATTTCAACAGCTTTTTTTCCGGAGAAAAACCGGTAAGTTTGAGCGTTCTGTCTTCAATTTCATTAACAAAATTGCCATATTGACTGGCTGTCCGGGCTTTAATCTCCTTCCATTCCTGATCTGCCATAAATCCTTCCCAAGCGGTTTTCATAGTAGCTTCATCTTTCCATTCAAGCAAATAAACGAATTCTGTCTTATCTTTAAATTCCGATTCCCAGATCGATACAATGGTAAATCCATATTTTTTCATTATTCTCAGAGCATGATCTCTGAAGCGGTCCAGAAAAACCTGCTTGTTCTCTTTAGGAATTTCATAAATTCTTAATTGATGTACAGGCGGCGAAGAAATATTTTCCGTGGAAACCTTTTGTCCGAAAGTAAAAAATCCTAAGATAACCAATACGAATGTGAATAGGTGTTTCATGATAATGATTAAACTGATCAATTAAAAATAAAACATTTCCTGCAAAATTTAATATTAATCTAAAAAGTAAAAAAAGTTAGTACATCAAAACCTATAATAATGAATTATTTTCTCAATTTATCCACCAACTTCCATCGGCTTCTTCCCCTTGTTTTTTGAGGTTATAATAGTATATTTGGTTTTTAAACTTGATTATGGAAGAAAAGCAGTCTTCATTATTACACAAAATTTCAAAAGTCATTTCTGATTTTTTTAATCCTTTGGTCTCTCTGATCATTTTCTTTACCTACATGAGCATCAGGGAATATTCTCTTAAGGATTCTATGCTGTATTTTCTGCCTGTATTATTAATGATCATTATTCCGGTTGTTGTATGGCTGGTATGGAATGTAAAAACGGGAAGATACACCAATATGGATGTCTCCAACCGTGTTCAAAGGAAAAGCCTGTATATATTTATTGCAGTTTGTGTCATTGTTTATCTTCTTTTTAATTATATCAGAAACGGATATATTGATCTTGTCATGCTGTTTATTCTGGTACTGCTTTTCGCCCTGCAGATCAGCAATCTTTTTATAAAAAGCTCGATGCATACAGCATTTAATGTATTTGTAGCAGCATTATTTTTCTCACTTGACTGGAAAATGGGTCTGGTGTGGCTGGGAATTGCTGTTTTGGTCGGAATCACCCGTATCATTTTAAAAAGACATACCGTAAAAGAAGTATTTATGGGGGCTGGAATAGCTTTTCTGGTATCTTTTATCTATCTTTATTGCAATATTCAATTTCAACATTAGAATACTCTATGAAAATAAATCATCTTACTGCCGCAGAAGAAAACTTTATGAAGCTGTTTTGGAAAATGGAATCTTTCTATCTAAAGGACGTTATGGAGCAGCATCCGGAACCGAAACCACACCAGAATACGGTTTCCACTTATTTGAAAATATTAGTTGAAAAAGGCTATCTGTCCACTGTAAAAGAAGGGAGAATCTTCAAATACAGCGTGCTTGTTCCTTTAGAAGAGTATAAAAAATTCCTGTTAAAAGAGCTTTCACACAACTTTTTTAATCATTCAGGGAAAGAAATTCTGGAGCTTTTATTAAGTGAAAAATTAATTTCCCAGGAAGATATGAAAGGCTATTTTGATCTTAAAATCGAAATAAAGCCGGCAAAAATTGAAGAACCTAAGTTCGAAGTAGCTGAAGAAATCCTGAATCCCAAAAAAGAAAAGAAAACCAAAGGAAAGGAAAAAGAGAAAGACAAGGACAAGGACAAAAAGAAGAAAAAGAAAAAAGATTAATTTAAATTCAAAAAACACCAAATCATGAAAACAAAATTCCAGGAAACTCTAAGCCGGGCCAATGAAGCCATTTTCCGATATCCAATGGTTTTGGTAATGGCTTTATTAGCTTCTGCCGGTGCCATATGTATTGCGGAAACAGATCGCTTTGAAATCACTTCTTATATCAAATTTACCATTTGTGCCTGCTTGGGAATTTCCCTGATGTTTGCATTAAAAATGCTGTCACAAAGAATCGGAAAAGAATTATTACTGCACGTATCCGGCGTTATCTTTCTCATCGGTTTTTATTGTATTCTCCCTGACAGAAAGGAAAGTTTTACAGAAGTGCATACTTATGTTATTGCTGTTACCGCTCTTCTCGTCCATTTACTCGTATCATTTATTCCGTTTCTGGAGAGAGACAGAGAGCTCAGGTTCTGGCAGTACAACAAAAATCTTTTTATCAATATCTTTCTTACTGCCGTATTTACAGGGGTTTTGACTGGTGGCGTTGAATTGGCAATTCTGGCCATTGATAAACTTTTTGATTTTAACTTTCATGACAGAATTTACAGAGATACTTTCTTTGTTCTCGCTATTTTCGGGAGTAGTTTTATATTCCTTTTATTTAATGATAAAGGCTTAAACAACCTTGAAAAAGATGGTACCTATCCTGTTGTTCTGAAGTTTTTCACTCAGTTTATTTTAATTCCTTTACTCCTGCTCTATGTAACGATCCTTTATTTCTATTCTGTTAAAATAGTCATCAACTGGCAGCTTCCGAGAGGCTGGGTTTCTTATCTTGTTTTAGCGTACAGCATCGTGGGAATTCTAGCATTGCTTCTTGTACATCCTCTGAAACAAGAAAACGCAAAATCCTGGGTCAGGATATTCTCAAAAGCGTTCTATTATACAATACTACCTTTGATTGTTCTGCTTTTCACTGCAATTTTTACCAGAATTTTAGAATATGGCTATACAGAACCAAGGTACTTTGTTCTCCTGCTTGCTTTATGGCTGTCAAGCATAGTTGTCTACTTTATTTTCAACAAAAAAGCCACCATAAAATTCTTTCCTGTCAGCTTATTTTTATTTGGTGTTTTTGCATTGATTTTCCCTTACCTTAATGCTTTTAGCGTGGCTAAAAGAAGTCAGAAAACGGAATTAATGAATATCTTAAAACAACATCAACTGATCAGTGCCGGCAAGATTAATTTCCAGAAAAAGGTTACAGATACAATCCGTACTGAAATTGCCAATAAATTTGAATTTCTGGCTGAAAGAAAACAAGGAGCATTCCTATCGGGTTTACTGAATGAAAAAGATCAGGCTGAATTGTCAGAAAATATTGAAAAAGGTTCCTTTTACAGCATCAATTACAGTATTCAGAATAAGTTTTCAGATGTGAATGTCACTGTAAAAAACAGGGCGTACGAAATGAACAGACTCGTTCTTGTTCGTGAAGAAAAGGCTGTAGAAATCGGGAATTATCAATATTTAATTTCTTTCCATCGTTATAGCAGAGATCCACAACAACTGAATAATGACCAGTTTGAGCTTACAGACCAACTGACAAAAAAATCCTCATTAAAACTAAGTTTAAATGATCAGGAAGAAGTAGATTTCGGACCACAGATCATTAAACTATTTGAGGAAAATAAAAACAAAACAGGAAACGTAAAACTTCCTGAAATTGCGATGGAATCTGACTTAGGCAAGTATCACGTTAAACTTATTTTCAATGAGATCACAAAGGAAAAATACTCTGAAAATGACACTGCCGATATTTATTACGAAAACGTTTACATTCTTATAAAATTAAAATAAGCGTTCCAATAAAAAAGAGACTACCTTCTGGATAGTCTCTTTTATTTATCTGAGTTGTATAATTTATCTGTTCGTTCCGGAACTCCAAAGCGGAGAGTTTCTTCCGTAGATCACAAGATTTCCGTCATCCTGAACGGATAACTTGTTTGCTCCTTTACCATCTGTATTTGAACTGAAGGCAACGCCATTTCCACGTGTATACACTACCAGATTACCATCTTCCTGGAAAATTGCTCTTACTCCTCTGCTGGTTGTCTTTGCTTCCCATACAGGAACACCGGATTTGTTATAAAATACCACAACATCTCACCACAAAATTATAATTAAATGATTTACTGGAAATTAAATTTCCATAAAAAAAGCGGCTTAAAAGCCGCTTCATATTTTTACCAACGATTTCCGCCTCCGCCACGGTTGTTACCATAGCCTCCGCCTCTATTGTTGTTGTTACCATAACCTCCACCTCTGTTGTTATCGAAGCTTCTTCTTGGTTTTTCTTCTCTTGGTTTAGCTTCAGATACGTTTAGAGTTTTTCCGTTGAATTCTTTTTGGTTAAGAGCTTCAATAGCTTGCTTTCCTTCTTCATCACCCATCTCTACGAAACCGAAACCTCTGGAACGACCAGTTTCTCTGTCTGTAACGATTTTAGCTGATGATACATCTCCAAATTCTGCGAATAGATCGTGCAACTCATACTCTTTAGTTGCGTAATTGATGTTTGAAACAAAAATGTTCATTTTAAATAAATTAAAAAATTAATAAAAATTTGGTATATAAAAGAAAAACAACATAAATTAATGAACAAATATTGATTCCAAATATAAACGTATGCAAGATACAATTAAAAATTTCAAATCAAAGCTTTTTTAACATATTTCTCACATTATGTTGAGTACAAGCGATCAAAAAGGATATAAAACCAATTTAAATAACTGAAAATCAAATAATTAAACGCCACGTTATCATTTAGTTAATTTATTTAACATTTGACGTAAAAAACAACCTTTATCCAACTTAATCCTGCATTTGTATTGACGCACTTATTTTCATTTTAAATTCGAAAAAACATCAAATCATCAACATATGAAACAGCATACCACCAATTACACAGATACTCTTATTGAAATTGCTGAAGACTGTCCGGTTTCCCAGGCACAGATTCCTCCGGAAAAGAAAACAAAGACACTCGCCAACCTTCAATATGAGAAGCTGATAAAACAGCCTTATCAATACTCGTCCGATGATCTTATTTTTGAATGTTATGCAATTAAAAATGATCTATCAGAAAGCGAAAAACAAAGTGAAAGAGAAAAATTCTTTTCCAAAGGCCAGCCCTGCCTCCGCTGCTCTCCTCTTGCAAAAAAATACGGATTCGGGTTTCATCACAATTCCGAAGGAAAAGTTGCCCTGATTCCTGTGGAGAGTGAAGAATATCAAACATTGCTGAATGAACCTTCCATAGCAAAAACAAAAGCCATGCGCTCCAAAAGAAAATGATTGAGAACATGAATAATTCTTTTCAGTTCAATAAATACTATTCTTTTGAAAAGATCAGCTTTTAACACTAAATTTGTACTTCAAATTATTAAAAGATATGAACTACCATACCAGAAAATGGGTGAAGCCCGAAGATTTAAATCCCAACCATTCACTTTTCGGAGGAAGACTTCTTCAATGGATTGACGAAGAAGCGGCATTGTATGCTATTATCCAATTGGAAAACACAAAAGTAGTAACCAAATTTATCTCTGAAATCAACTTCGTGAGCTCCGCCAAACAGGGAGATATTATAGAAATAGGAATTGAAGCTACTCATTTCGGTTCTTCTTCCATTACTTTAAGATGTGATGTAAGAAACAAAATGACGCATCAGACGATTATTACTGTAGAAAGAATTGTTATGGTCAACCTTGATGCGGAGGGCAATCCGGCTCCTCATGGTAAAACCCAGATTGAATTCGTAAAAGACAGGTTAAACAAAAGCTTATGAAAATATTCATAAAGAATATGGTCTGCAACAGATGTATTGCGGCAGTAGAAAATATTTTCCGCAATGCAGATGTAAGGATAAGCAATATCTTATTAGGTGAAGTAGAAACAGAGAATGAAATTTCACCTGAAAAAATGCAGATGATAGAAAAGGAATTGCTCGATACAGGTTTTGAAAGGATCATGGATTCTGCACATCAGACCGTAGAAAAAATCAAAAACCTGATTATTGTAAAAATAAGTGATCTTGATATCTCAGAAGATTTCCTGCTTTCAGAATTTTTAAGTTCAAAATTTCACAAGGATTACAGCGCTCTTTCAAAAACATTTTCACAAAACGAAAATATCACATTAGAGCAGTTCTTCATTCTTCAGAAAATTGAAAAGGTAAAGGAACTTCTTTTGTATAATGAATTCAATCTTACCGAAATCGCAGGAAAGCTTGGCTACAAAAGCGTTCAGCATCTTTCTTCCCAATTCCGCAATATAACCGGATTTACTCCGACAGAGTTTAAAAAACTTAAAGAACACCATCGCAAAGCGCTTGACAATCTTTAATATATTTGAGTGTTTGAGCGTTTAATGAGTGAAGGAGTTAAATATCCCTATCACACTTACAAACTCTCAAACCCTCTTACGCTTATACTCTCAACCTCTCCCACTCCACCTAATTTTATAACTATTATCCTTAAATTTATAACAACCTTAGGTTTCCATTTTGGAAATTTGTAGTATAAATT
This sequence comes from Chryseobacterium sp. CP-77, assembly GCF_036362765.1. Classification (NCBI taxonomy): domain Bacteria; kingdom Pseudomonadati; phylum Bacteroidota; class Flavobacteriia; order Flavobacteriales; family Weeksellaceae; genus Chryseobacterium; species Chryseobacterium sp. CP-77. The sequence continues at coordinate 601,390 of NZ_CP143637.1, read as the reverse complement.
TAAGAATCATGGAACAACAGTATAAAATACTCGGAATGACCTGTTCCGGCTGCCAGAAAAAGATATCCAACCAACTGAACAGTGTTGAGGGCGTCACTGCCGATGTAAATCTGGAAACCCATACCGCCACCATCACTTCTGATCATGGAGTGAAACTTTCAGTTTTGAATGACGCTTTGGCAGAGATAGGAAAATACAGACTTGAAGATCCTGATAATCCTGAGAAAACTTTTATAAAACCTCAGGACCGTGTATCGCCGTCTTCTGTATACTATTGTCCGATGGAATGCGAAGGAGATAAGGTATATTTCAAACAGGGCGAAAGATGTCCTGTCTGTAAAATGTATCTGGTTCCTATTGAAGAAAAGCTGGCTAAGGATCCTAATCATAAACCAACCTATTCATCAACCAACCTTCCTGAAAACTTTAAAGACAGCATAGGAAAATACTATTGCCCGATGTTTTGCGAAGGGGATAAAGTATATGATGAAAAAGGCAGCTGCCCTGTTTGTCATATGGATTTGGAGCCCATCACTGAAGAACTTGTACAAAATGTAAGCCCTCATCAGCATCACGCTCATTCCCATGCTCACAACCATCACGATCACCATCACAGCCATCATCACGAAGCGCCAAAAGTGACCGATGAAATGGCCGGCAGATATTACTGTCCGATGTACTGTGAAGGTGACAAAACCTACGATTCCAATGTAGGATGTCCCGTTTGTGGAATGGACCTTGTAAAATATCCTGAAAAGAAAACCGCAAAATACACATGTCCTATGCATCCGGAAATCATCCGTGACGAACCGGGAGACTGCCCGATCTGTGGAATGGATCTCGTAAGAATGCCGGACAGCGGTGATAACGAAGAGGATGAAACTTATAATATTTTAAAAAGAAAATTTTTCATTTCACTGGCATTTACCATCCCGGTTTTCATTCTTTCAATGGGAGGAATGGTGATCAACTTCCCTTTCTCTCATCAGATCCAGGGATTTATTGAGCTTGCTTTGACTCTTCCTGTAATGTTTTATTCAGGATGGTTTCTGTTGAAAAGAGGCTGGATTTCCTTCAAAACATGGAACCTCAATATGTTCAGTCTGATTGCTCTGGGAGTTGCTGCTGCATTTATTTTCAGTATTGTTGCTCTGGTATTTCCAGACATTATTCCCCATGAAATTCGTGGACATAATCATGAAATCCCACTGTATTTTGAGGCAGTCTGTGTGATTTTAACCCTTGTTATTTTAGGTCAGCTGATGGAAGCAGCAGCTCATAAAAAAACTGGAAATGCCATCAAAGAATTAATGAACCTTTCACCGGATGAAGCCAACCTTATAATAAACGGTGAAGAAAAGAAAGTTCTGCTCTCCCAGGTGAAAATAGGAGATTTATTAAAAGTAAAACCAGGAGAAAAAATCCCGGTAGACGGAAAAATCATTGAAGGAAATTCTATCGTAGATGAAAGTATGATTACAGGAGAACCTGTTCCCGTTGAAAAAAGTGTAGACGATAAAGTATCTTCCGGAACCATCAACGGTAACCAGGTATTCATTATGAAGGCAGAAAAGGTAGGTGATGAAACACTGCTTTCCCAGATCATTAAAATGGTGAATGAAGCCAGCCGCAGCAAAGCTCCTATCCAGAAGCTTACCGATAAAGTTTCTAAAGTATTTGTTCCTGTAGTCATCCTTATTGCGGTGCTTACTTTTATTCTGTGGCAGTTTTTCGGTCCGGAAGGGAAAAGAACCTTATTTGCTTTTGTGAATGCTGTTGCAGTGCTTATTGTGGCTTGTCCCTGTGCCCTTGGGCTGGCAACTCCAATGTCTTTAATGGTTGGAATCGGAAAAGGTGCTAAAAATGGAATTCTGATCAAAAATGCAGAAGCTCTTGAACAGATGAATAAAGTAAATGTTCTGATTACCGATAAAACAGGAACTTTAACAGAGGGAAAACCTTCAGTAGAACATATTGAAACGGTAAACGGAGATCCGAATCACATTTTAAAACTGGCTTTTTCTCTGAACCAGAATTCTGAACACCCGCTTTCCAATGCCGTCATAAAAAGAGCAAAAGAAGGGAATATAAGTGCTGAAAAAGTAAATCAGTTTGAAAACATATCCGGAAAAGGAGTCAAAGGAAATATCAACGGTAAGACCGCTTATCTTGGAAATGAAAGTCTATTGACCTCGCATCAGATTATGATTCCGGAGAGCTTAAAACAGAAAGCAGTAGAAGTTCAGTCTAAAGCTCATACTATTTCTTATATCGCACAGGAACAGCAAGTGCTGGGATTTGTAAGCTTTACAGATAAAATTAAAGAAAGCTCTAAAAAAGCCGTAAAACAGCTGATGAGTGAAGGTATAGACGTTATCATGATGACCGGAGACAACGAACATACTGCCAAAGCTGTTGCTGATGAGTTAGGAATCAAACATTTCAAAGCCAACTGTCTTCCTGAAGACAAACTTAATGAGGTGAAAAAACTACAACAGCAGGGCAAAATTGTAGCGATGACGGGAGACGGAATCAATGACTCTCCTGCCCTTGCCCAATCCGATGTGGGCATTGCCATGGGAACAGGAACTGATGTTGCCATTGAAAGTGCTGAAATCACTTTATTAAAAGGTGATATCTTAGGTGTTGCAAAAGCTAAATTACTGAGTGAAAAGCTTCTCAAAAACATTAAGGAAAATCTGTTCTTCGCATTCATCTATAATGTACTGGGCGTTCCGGTTGCGGCAGGATTATTGTATCCATTCTTTGGAATTCTCTTATCACCAATGATTGCAGCTGCTGCGATGAGCTTCAGTTCCCTGTCTGTGATACTGAATTCATTGAGATTAAACTCCGTGGATCTGGATATAAAATAATAACATGACAAAAGAAAATCTTTACATAGGGTGTTCGGGATTTTATAATAATGACTGGAAAGGGTCTTTATATCCTGAAAATGCCCCAAGTAAAGATTTTCTTTCTTTATACTCAAAAACGTTCAATGCCGTAGAAATTAATTCTACTTTTTACAGGAAGCCAACCTCAAAAACACTGTTGAAGTGGCATGATGAAACACCCGACGGATTCAGATTTTTCATTAAAATTCCAAAGGCTATTACCCACCAAAACCGGCTTGAAAATTCCAAGGACGAGATTGCTGTATTCTGTGACCACATTCCGGACAGTCTGAAAGATAAACTTTCCGGATTTCTGTATCAGCTTCCTCCTTCCTTTAAAAATACGGCAGAGAATACAGAACGGATTATCAACAATATCGATTCCAGATTTCTGAACGTCATTGAATTCCGGCACAGCTCATGGTGGCAAAAAGAGATATTCGGTCTTTTAAAACAACATGATATTGTCTTCTCAGGCGTAAGTTTTCCAGGCCATCTTCCTGAAGATCTTATTATTAATCATCCGGAAATACTCTATTACAGACTTCATGGAAAACCTGTTCTTTACAAATCAGAATATAGTAAAGATTTCATAGATGCATTAGCTGAAAAGATTAAAAATGCCTCTCAAACCTCTTTTATTTTCTTTAATAATACCTGGGGAACGGCAGCTATTAAAAATTCGCTGTATTTAAAAAGCATTCTAAAATAATGAACTGACTGTAATGATTTGATTTTGTTAAAATAAAATAATTCCCCGTCAATTGAAGAATGTTGAAATCTTAACAAACATAGAAGAATACTATCGTTTTCATATTTATAAATGTTAAATTTTAAAGAAAAGAAAATCATAAATTTACAACTTGTCAGGTAATGGAAATCTCCCTTAAAATAAAGTTCTTAAAATAAACTTAAAAAGAAAAAACACTGCACAGCTTGGCATATAATTTGTTAATTTTCAACTGTTATTTTTAACGATTTTTAACAATTTAAAATTCCATTATTTTTATGAAAAAAATTTTTGCGGGAAAGTCAAAAAATATGACTTTTCTTGGGATGGTTGCATTGATGAGTGCAACTTCAGCATTACTGAACAGCTGTAATTTCAAAAACGAAGTGAATAATGACCCCGTCGTCAGTTCACAGGAACATCCTTCCGCAGAAATAGTCCCCGATAATAATGAAGAAGAAGTAGACCCTGATAAAAGAGTGATTTATCTTACTTTCGATGACGGCCCCAATCAGGGAACAGAAAATCTTTTAAAAATCCTTGACAAAAGAAACGTTTGCGCAACTGCCTTTCTGGTTGGTAAACATGCTTATGGAAGTAAAAGACAAAAAGATGATTTTCAGCTTTTGAAGCAAAATCCTCTTATAGAACTGGCCAATCACAGTTTCACGCACGCCCATAACAAATACACTGATTTTTATAAAAATGCTGATGCTGTAGTTCATGATTTTGATATTGCCAAAGACAGCCTGAAGCTTACTGATAAAATAGCAAGAACTCCGGGAAGAAATATCTGGAGACTCAACAATATTAACGTAACAGATATCAAAAGTTCAACAGCAGCTGCTGACGGTCTTAAAAAAGCTGGCTATAAAGTTATTGGCTGGGATCTTGAATGGAGACCTTCTCAAAAAATGACTTTAAAAGGAAGTCATGAAGCCATGATCAAGAAAGTAGACAGTATCTTCTTAAACGATCTTGAGAAGACATCGAGGCACCTTGTATTCCTTACCCACGACCAGTATCTTAGAGATGCAGACTCTATCAATGAACTGGATATGTTTATTGAGAAATTGCAGAAGAGCAACAAATTTGTGTTCAGAAAAATATCTCAATATCCTAAAATCAATGAGGTTTTGAATTAATAACCCCAGAAGACCTGATATCACTAAGCTTTGAACATTCAGAGAATTTTCGGACATTTGTATTATGAGTATTAAAGAGAACTACAACACTATAAAAAGCCAGCTGCCATCTACTGTGCAGCTGGTTGCCGTTTCTAAAACCCATCCGGTTTCTGCAGTACAGGAAGTCTATGATCTCGGACAGAAGGTTTTTGGAGAAAACAAGGTTCAGGAACTGATGGAAAAAGCTCCTCTCCTTCCTCAGGATATCCAATGGCACCTGATCGGACACTTACAAACTAACAAAGTAAAGTACATTGCTCCTTTCATAGATACCATACAAAGTGTGGATTCTGAAAGATTATTAACAGAAATCAATAAAGAAGCAGAAAAAAATAACAGAATCATCAAAGTCCTTCTGCAGGTAAAAATTGCAGCTGAGGATAGCAAGTTCGGGCTTGAAATTTCTGAAGCAAAAGATCTTTTCCAGCAATACATTGAAGGTAAATTTCCGCATGTTGAAATTACCGGCCTCATGGGAATGGCCACATTCACCGATGAGGAGCAGCAGGTTAGAAATGAGTTTTTAACCCTAAAGAAGCTTTTTGATGAATTAAATCAATCAAAAACATTAAATACCCTATCAATGGGAATGAGTGATGATTTCCCGATAGCGATCGAGTGTGGGGCCAACTCTGTGAGGGTCGGATCTGCCATTTTCGGGAGAAGAGACTACTCCAAATAGAATATTTAGGTACAGTTTTTGCTAATAATTGAAACAAAAAATTTAAATTTGCAACTATGCAAAAAATCCTTATAGTAGAAGACGAAAAAGCAATCTCGGGAGTACTTCACAGTATTCTTTCGGATGAACTCACCGATTATGAATTTGTTATTGCCGAAGATGGCCTTGAAGGTTACAAGCAGGTGGAAAAAGAAGATTTCGCATTGGTGATTTCTGATATCAAGATGCCTAAGCTTTCAGGAACCGAGCTTTTGAAACAAAGTCTTGCCTTAAAACCGGAAACTACTTTTATCATGATCTCAGGCCACGCAGACATCGATTCTGCTGTTTCCTGCCTGAAAGAGGGTGCATATGATTTTATTTCCAAGCCCATTGACATCAACAGACTTATTACAAGTGTGAAAAATGCATTGGTAAAAGAAACCCTGAAGAAAGAAAACAAAAACCTTCAGACAGAAAATAAAACCTTAAAGAAAAAAGTAAGTAAAAAATACCAGATGATCGGTACCTCTCCTGCTCTTCAAAAGATTCAGGATATGATTGAAAAGGTAGCCGCTTCTGATGCCAGAGTTCTGATCACCGGGCCTAACGGTGCAGGAAAGGAGTTGGTAGCTCATGCGATCCACAATCAAAGTGAGCGTGCAAGAGGTCCTATGGTAGAGGTCAACTGTGCTGCGATTCCGTCTGAACTTATTGAGTCTGAACTTTTCGGACACGTAAAAGGATCTTTTACAGGTGCTATTAAAGATAAGCAGGGAAAATTTGAACAGGCTAATGGTGGAACCATTTTCCTTGATGAGATTGGAGATATGAGCCTTATTGCTCAGGCTAAGGTATTAAGAGCACTTCAGGAAAGCAAAGTTTCTCCTGTGGGAAGTGATAAAGAAATTAAAGTTGACGTAAGAGTAATTGCGGCAACCAATAAAAATATGCAGAAAGAAATTGAGGAGGGGAAATTCAGAGAAGACCTTTATCACAGACTTTCTGTTATTGAAATCTATGTTCCGCCATTGGATGAAAGAAAAGAAGATATCAAATTATTGGTTGAGCACTTTTCAGGAATGATTGCTGATGAGCATGGTACTGCTGCGAAAAAGTTTGATGATAAAGCTATTGATGCTTTAAAAGCGCTTTCGTGGACTGGAAATATCCGAGAATTAAGGAATGTTGTTGAAAGATTGATTATTCTTGGTGGAAACACTGTTTCCGAAGGTGACGTTGCAAGTTTTGTAAGGAAATAATAAGCTATTATTTACCATATTATAAAAATTTGCAGTGTTACCACTGCAAATTTTTTTTTGACCCTATTTGAATGATAAACTATATGAATCTTAAAATATTATGAACTTTTTAAACAAAAATTATACGAAAGAATGCCTGACTTTGGCTCTGCCTGTGATGCTTACCCAGGTGGGGCAGGTTTCAGTAAACTTATTCGATAATATTATTGTCGGAAAATTGTTGGGTGCCGATGCGCTGGCATCCGTTTCATTGGGAAATGCTGTATTTTTCTCCATATTTGTACTAGCCCTGGGCTTTTCATTTGCGATTCCGCCATTGGTTTCGGAAGCACATTCCAGAGAGGATCATGCTACGATCAACTCTGTTTTCAGCCACGGTTTTATTATCAATATGTCTGTAGGGATTATCCTGATGGTCATCTTATTGTTGGGAATGCCGCTGCTCTATCATTCCGGCCAGCCTGCCAAGATCATTCCTGATACGGTAAGCTTCCTGAGCATAATGGTAGTGAGTATGATTCCATTCATGGCATTTCAGACCCTTCGTGAAGTTTCTGAAGGACTTTCCTATACGATTGGAGTTACTAAAGCAACCATTATTGCCAATATCATCAATATTGCCCTAAACTACGTATTTATCAAAGGACTTTGGGGAATACCTCCAATGGGAGTTAAGGGATCTGCTTTAGCAACTTTGATTTCCAGAATTTTCATGGTGGTTTTCCTTTATTTTGTATTGCTTAAAGAAAAAAGAACAAGACGTTATATCAAAGATTTTTCTTTAAAAATTCAGAATTTTTCAAAGCAGATGTTTGATAAAATGGTAAAACTGGGATTGCCTACAGCGCTACAGATGTTCTTTGAAGTAACCGCTTTTGCCGGAGCTGCATTTATCTGTGGATTGATCTCAGCACACGATATTGCTTCCCATCAGATCGCTTTAAGTATGGCTTCATTTACTTTCAACCTTTGTGTCGGTTTCAGTGTTGCCTCTACCGTAATGATTGGCAGAAAACTGGGTGAACAGAACTTTGTTGAATTGAGAAAAGTAGGAATCAACAACCTGAAAATTGCTTTTATTTTCATGTGCATCTGTGGACTGGTATTTATTTTAGGCAGAAATATACTTCCGACTTTCTTCACGAAAAAAGAAGAAGTGGAAGTGATTACACTGGCTGCGAAATTAATGATCATCGCCGCTTTATTCCAGCTTTCTGATGGAATTCAGGTGACTGCATTAGGAATGTTAAGAGGTTTGCAGGATGTGAAAATTCCTTCTATTTATACCTTTATTGCATACTGGGTGATTACCATTCCTTTGGGATATTTCTTCTGTGTTACTTTGGAAATGGGCGCATTCGGAATGTGGATCGCACTTGGACTGGGATTAACAGTCTCCGCTGTTTTCCTGGTGAAACGATTCCTGAATATGTCTGCTAAAAGAATGAAGCAGAATTTATAAAAACAAAAAGCTGTTTCAATATTTGAGACAGCTTTTTTTATTCTTTTTTACAGCAGAACATGATTGATGCCCTTCCTTCACATTATGTGTATTTTCTAAACACCAATAGCACCAATTAATTCACGAATAGACACAAGGTATTTATTTTCGTGTTTAATTTAATCTATCCTCTTTCCTAAGATCTTCAGACTTCTTTCCACACCATCCAGAATCGCTACATTAGGAAGACTTCCCCAATCTTCAAATCCAAAGTGTCTGAATAGTTTTAAACTTGGCTCATTATGAAGGAAAATAAGGGCTACAAGATTTTTTACTCCAAATTTTCCGGCGTTATCAATACAATACTGAAGAATGGTTTTTCCGTATCCTTTTCCTCTGCAGGATTCATCCAGATAAATACTTACTTCTACCGTACCGTTATACGCAGCCCTTTCATGGAATGAACTGAAACTTACCCAACCAACGGTTTGCTTCTGGTCATCTTCAACTACCCAAAGCGGCCTTGTCTGGGGATTATGCTCTTCAAACCATTTTAGCTTGCTTTCCACAGAAACTTCTTCCATATCTGCAGTCACCATTCTTGAGGCAATTGTTGAATTATATATAGCTACGATTTTATTTAAATCTGCCAACTCAGCATTTCTGAATTTTAATTTTTCCATGAATATTAGATTCAACTAATTCTAATACAAAAATACAAAATTTTACCCCCCCCCTGTAGATTTAATATATTTTATCCAAATTTTAATATTAAAACAGAAAAACCCTTGTAATAACACCAACACTCGCATCTGTTTTAATGTTTTTTTTGGAATACGCAAAGGCGCAATAAGATTGAAAGCTAGAATATTTTTAAGGCGCAACGATTTTATCTTCGATAAAATTAAATTCTGATCATTTTATTGCTTGAGGATTATGCTGATTAAAATTGCTAGTGAAAAATCTACGCAATCTCTTCATTCTGCGGGAAAAATTACCGTAATTCCATTAGCATATTCAACAAAATTATTTCAAATCTTTTAAAATTCTATTTAAACTTCTTACTGCAATTCCGAGATAGGCTGCCATATCTTCTTTGGAAATTTGAATATTTTGCTTAGCCTGCATTTGTAACAATTGTTTTAAAGTATGTTCTACCGTATACAACTGTTGATAGGATGCCCTGCTGGAAGTATTGATAATTCGTTCTGCAAAAGACTCTAAAAGAAGATGGTTCAGGGCAAGATCATTTTTAATCAAAGCTTTAAAAACGGGAATCTTTACTGCATATACTTTCACTTCATTGAGAGCCTCAATACTGCACAGACAGTTTATATTTTTAATCAATTCCATTTCCCCGATGATTTCCCCGCTTCCCAGAAACTCAACAATATATTCTTTTCCGTTTTCTTCGGCGAGAAAGCATTTGACAATCCCTTCCTTAATCATCATGACATGAGAAAGCTGATGATCCTGTATCAGTATTTTATCCCCTGCAGAAAAAGATTTCACAATAATATCATCACTCCTGTTCTGCTTTTTGTGCAGTTCATCAAGATAGTTTAAAAATGTCTGATTCGTCCTTAACATATTCTCCCGGGACAAATGTCCTTTTCTTATTGAGTTTTTATACTGAATTTTGCGGACAGAAAATTACAAAACAAAAATGAATAATCATATTACAACCATTGCTTTTGATGCGGATGATACACTTTGGATCAACGAACCTTATTTTCAGGAAGCAGAAAAAGAATTCTGTGTACTTCTTGAAGATTATCTTCCCCAACATTCGGTATCACAGGAATTGTTTACAACAGAAATGCAGAATCTTCATCTGTACGGTTATGGAGTAAAAGGATTTATGCTTTGTATGGTTGAAACCATATCCAGAATATCCGACAATACAGCCTCATTAGAATTGGTTAATAAAGCTATTCAACTAGGCCGGGAGCTTCTGCAGAAACCTATTGAATTGCTGGATGGCGTTACAGAAACCCTTGAAAGTTTAAAAGGAAAATACAGGCTGGTTGTTGCTACGAAAGGAGACCTGCTGGATCAGGAGCGTAAATTGAAAAATTCCGGTTTACAGGAGTACTTCCACCACATTGAAATCATGAGTGACAAAAAAGAAAATGACTATAAAAAACTGCTGAAACATCTGGATTGCCAGCCTGAAAACTTTCTGATGCTTGGAAATTCTATCAAATCAGATATTTTACCGGTACTGGAAATCGGAGGTTTTGCAGCACATATTCCTTACCATGTCACATGGAGCCATGAACAGCATGATGTTAATCTGGAACATCCGAATTTTATGGAGCTTAAGAGTATTGATGAGATTTTGAAGTGCTTTTAAATACGATATAGCAACGCCCCAACTTCCTTATTATATTTTTTAATCAAAAAAAGAGACTGTTTATAGCAAACAGTCTCTTTTGTCATTTATTTCTTCAAACACTTTTCAAGGAACTGATCCTGTTCCCATAAAAGGTGTAAGATATTTTCTTTAGCCTGGTATCCGTGAGCTTCTTTTGGAAGAAGAACCATTTTTACCGGAGCCCCCAGGTTTTTCAATGCCTGGAAGTATCTCTCCGTCTGCAAAGTAAATGTTCCCGGGTTATTATCTGCATCACCGTGAATCAGAAGAAGCGGTGTCTTCATTTTGTCTGCATGCATGAACGGAGACATCGTATTATAGATTTCCGGAACATCCCAATAGTTTCTTTGTTCACTCTGGAATCCGAATGGTGTTAATGTTCTGTTATAAGCACCACTTCTTGCAATTCCACATGCAAAAAGATTAGAATGGGTCAAAAGATTTGCGGTCATGAAGGCACCGTAAGAATGTCCTCCAACAGCCACTTTCTTTTTGTCGATATATCCCAGATGATCCACTGCATCGATAGCAGCAGCAGCATTGGCTACCAATTGCGGAATGAAGGTATCATTAGGTTCTGTTTTTCCTTCACCGATAATCGGGAAAGCGGCATCATCCAGAACAGCATATCCTTTCGTTGTCCAATACACAAAAGATCCGTAATACGGGAATGTAAAGTCATTTGGGTTTTGGGTGTTCTGTCCTGCTGTATTTTTATCTTTATATTCAGTTGGATAAGCCCAGATTAGCAACGGAAGCTTCTCTTTTTTTGCTTTTCTGTCGTAATTGGCAGGAAGATAAAGAGTTCCTGTTAAGGTAACACCATCATTTCTCTTATAGGTAATCACTTCTTTGTAAACGTCTTTGATACTTTCAAAAGGATTGGCAAAATTGGTTACAGCTTCTGCTTTATTGGATTTAATATTCTTTCTGAAGTAATTCGGATAAAGACTTGGTGACTGCTGAGTTGTAAGGACTTCACCCTTTGAAGCATTAAGGATATCAATGATTTCTTCTTTACCGTTTTTTATATCAGACGTGTAAAGTCTTTTCTTTTTCAGTGATTTAACATCCATTTCGTCAATAAATGGGTGCTGGCCGTCTTTGGTAAATCCGTCCCCGATCAGATAGGCTTTTCCACCTTTCATATCGATTACATATCTCCCGTATTGGTTTTTCGTTGTGTTAAATCTTCCCGGATCGCTGTATACATCCTGATAATTTCTGTCATCAAAAACTTTGGATTCTCCGTTGTTAATATCTATCAGGTAAGATTTTGTATTTCGTGTGTCATACCAGCCTTCAGAAACAATCGCATAATGATCATTGGTCCAGACTACGTCTTCATATCTCTGTCTGGTTTTAAAGAAGGATTTTGGAGCTGCTGTAAACGGAGCTTCCCAGGTAAATATTTCATCTCTGTAATCTGCTTTTTTAGACTGGTCTCCTCCATCCAAAGCTTCAGCATAGGTAAGCGTAGCAGGAGCATCACTTCTCCATGCCATATCTCTTTTTCCGGTTCTTACAGAAGAAAATCCTTTCGGCATGATTTCATTCAACGGAACATCATTTACTGTTTTCACAATATTTCCTTTCATATCATAGACAACCGTTGTGGATGGGAACCTATTAAGCGGAACGATATAGGAAAATGGTTTCTTGATCATGGTAGCCATCAGATAGTTTCCGTCCGGAGAAAAACTTAAGCCGGCATACATATCCTGATCTTTCAGTTTCTTAAGATTTCCTGTAAGATCTACGTTGTAAAGTTCGGAAGCTGTAAGGGTCTCAAAGTTTTTTTCGTCCTGAGGATTCTTCAAAAGATCCTGATACGTTCTGTTCTGGGAAACCTTACCGTCTGCTGTTGAAACAATCGGGCCTGTAGGAAGATCTTTAGTGGCATCTATAAGAGCAGCTCTGTTTTGCGGAAGTGTTCTGATCAGGAAGCTTTGAGAGTCATTATACCATACATAAGGCATTCCCAGATTGGCATTCAGATTATCTGCTGTAATTTTTTTAGCAGATGCAGTTTCCATATCCACTACCCAAAGCTCTACTCCTTTGGCGGTTGTATTGGTAAAAGCCAGTTTTTTTTCATCCGGTGAAAACGAAACGTAGGCAATTTTTGGATTGGAAGGCAGATTTTTTACCTGAATCTCATTTTTATCATTGATCTTTCTGATCTTCAGATTATTTGAGTAGGTCATGCTACTTGAAATATTCGTAACCGGGTTGATTCTAAGTCCACCAAGCTTCATTTCACTCTGGCTGAGATCTTCTAATGTTTTATATGTTGGACGATAGGTAAAAACTACCCAGTCTTTTTTGCTGTTCATCAGAACACCTGGAGGTCTGTCATAATCTGCCAGTTTTAAAATCTCAGCAGAAGGCTTTTGATACGTAATATTTTCCTGTGCATCATAAAAATTGAGAAATGCCAGAAGGCAAATAGTCAGTTTTATCTTCATATAAATTCATTTTCTACGAATGTAGTGAATTTTAAAAGAATTTTAACATTAAAAAGACTCTTACCGCATTGCAATTATTAAAAACAGAAAGGCACTTCATTCCTGAAGTGCCTTTTATTTATTGTGCTGTAAAATTACCAGTCTGAAGCTCTTTTCCTTCTTTCTATCATATGATCTACTGAAACTTTCCCGGCTCCAGTTACCATGAGCAGAAGATAAACAGAAAGATAGACAAGTGCCATTTCTCTTTTCTCAAAAGGATCTGCTCCATGTACTGCAAAAGCAGCAATGATCATGGTAAAGATCAGGAAGCCTAAAGAAACTCTTGTAAAAAGCCCTAAAATAAGTAGTATCGAACATACAAATTCAGCAAAAACCGTAAGAATCAGTGAAATCTGAGGGCCAAGTCCCATAAAATCGAAAAACTCAATTTTACCGCCTGCCAACAGCATCTGAAGTTTTGGAAAACCATGTGACAGCATGGCAAAACCAACAAACACTCTCACTGCTAATAATATAATATCTTTAGGTATTGAGCTCCAATTTGAATTATTATAGTTCATCTACTAAAAAATTTATACTAAGGTAATAAAAATCTTTTAATACAACGGGATTCCGGCTATTTTAGTTTATCTGTAACCGAAATTTTTAAGATCTCTATCGTTCTTTCTCCAGTCTTTTTTCACTTTTACAAATAAGTTCAAATGAATTTTTTTGGTGAAAAACTTCTCCAGATCTATTCTGGCTTCAGTTCCTACTTTCTTGATCGCTTCTCCCTTATGCCCGATAATAATTCCCTTCTGAGTATCTCTTTCAACATAAATAATTGAATCAATAAAGATAATTCCTTCTTTCTCCTTGAACTGTTCTGTTACCACTTCTACAGAATAGGGAATTTCCTTATCATAATTCAAAAGGATTTTCTCACGAATGGCCTCATTTACAAAAAATCTTTCCGGTTTATCGGTGTACTGATCTTTATCGTAGTAAGGAGGATTTTCTGGAAGCAGAGATTTTATTTTAGGTAAAATAACTTCAGTGTTGAAGGCATTCAGGGCAGAAATAGGCAGAATTTCAGCTTTTGGAATTCTGTTGTGCCATTCTTCCACCAATTTTTCAAGACCTGCCTGATCGGTCTGGTCTACTTTATTCAAGAGAAGAAGTACAGGTACGGGGATTTTATTCAGTTTATCAATTAAGAATTCTGATGGTTCCGCTTTATCGGTAACGTCTACAATAAACAGGAAAACGTCAGCATCCTGCAAAGAATCCTTTACAAAATCCATCATTTTTTCCTGCAGTCCGTATTTTGGATCCAATACTCCCGGAGTATCAGAAAATACAATCTGAAGGTCATCTTCATTATAAATACCAAAAATTCTGTGGCGGGTTGTCTGAGCTTTCTGCGTTACAATCGCCAGCTTCTCCCCCATTAATTGGTTGAGCAAGGTCGATTTTCCTGCATTGGGCTTTCCAACTATATTTACAAATCCTGCTTTGTGCATAAAAATAATATTACGAACTGCAAAGTTAGTAAAACAAAATTGGTCTTTACGGTTAATCTTAATTTTTAAAGGAAAAAAGAGAGTTATAGTTTGAAATAAGGGATATTGAAGAGGAAGTCTAAAGGGATTCGATGGCTGAGCTAACCACCTCCGCCAAAAATTCTTTGAATTTTCTACATCCCTCAGGAAGAAGTGAATTTTGCTATTTTCGTGGTAATATTGGCAATAAATAAGCTGAATCAGGAAGAATTTTGATCGTATTCATTACAAGATTTCTGATAAAAATTAAGGAATAATTTTGTATTGCATTACTTAAAACTGATATTTTTGAATATTAGAATTCATCTTTATGAATATAGACCAGATTCTTGATAAGATTTACCTTCTTCCTGAAGCATCAAAAAACAGCTTAAAAGAACATATTACCGAAGTTTCCCATCCTAAAGGATTTTGTCTGATGGAAGCCGACAAAGTGATTCCTTATCTTTATTTTATACGAAAAGGGATTGCAAGAGCCTATTCTTCAACAGCTGACAATGATATTACCTTCTGGTTCGGAAGCGAAGGTCAATGCGTTCTCTCGATGAAAAGCTATGTGAAAGATCAACCCGGCTACGAGAGCATCGAGCTTCTGGAAGACTGCGATCTCTATCGAATGGAAACGGAAAGCCTCAGAAAACTGTTCAATGAAGATATTCATATTGCCAACTGGGGGCGAAAGCTTGCTGAAGCAGAAATGATAAAATCCGAAGAACTGATTATTTCAAGACAGTTTAAAACTTCTCTGGAACGCTACAAAGATATTATGACCTATCAGCCTGAGCTTCTTAAAAGAGTACAGCTGGGTTATATTGCGTCTTATCTTGGGATTACGCAGGTAAGTCTGAGCAGAATAAGGGCGGAGATAAAATAAATGTAAAGATTCAAAGATTGAAGAATTGAAAGATTTAAATATTCTTATGTTTTGGCTAAATCCAAAGGAATGATTATCTACATTGAAAGCGGACTAAAGTCTGCTCCTATTGATATGATGGCAGAAATCTATTCAAATCCTCCAGCTTCCAGCTTCATTCTTTCAACTTCTAGCTTGCCTTCATTTTTTAACAATTGTAAATTTTTTTCTCCTGTCAAATTCTGAACTTTGGAGTAGAAAAATTTAAAAAATGAATTGGTTACTATTAGTTATCGCAGGATTATTTGAAGTTGCCTTCGCATCATGCCTGGGAAAGGCAAAGGAAACGTCAGGAACTGAAATGTACCTGTGGTACGCGGGATTTCTGATCACCATGACGATCAGTATGCTTTTGCTGATTAAAGCAACTCAAACGCTGCCTATCGGGACTGCTTATGCAGTATGGACGGGCATCGGAGCAGTGGGAACTGCCTTAATGGGAATTATCTTTTTTAAGGATCCTGTAAGTTTCTGGAGGGTATTTTTTATTGTAACACTTATCGGTTCTGTGGTAGGATTAAAGGCTGTATCTTCATCACACTAGAAAGCGCATAAACTTCTAACAATATTTAAAAATGGGCCGTCTTCGTCATGAAGGCGGTTTTTGTCTGTCTTAATTTTCATTTTGATGATCCTTATAAAAAGAGCAAACAGTAAGTAATTCTTTTATATCTTTACCGGAAACTTTTAACCTATGAAAAAAATTCTATTCCTTTTAGCAGGTGGTTTACTGACTGCCCAGCAAACTTCTGAACTGCTTTCCAATAATTGGTATATCTCCAAAATGGTGACCAGTAGCGGCCAGACCACCAACACACCTTTAATAGATAATGGAGTGCCTGCTACTACATTTAATTCGGCAGGAGGAACAAGCTATGTTATTAATTCCAGATATTATAATACATCCATGATGAGTTTCGGAGTTATGCCTGGAAGTAACAATCTTATCAAAACAGCCAGCTCGTGTACTCTTTTGTTTTATAATGGCGGAAACGCTCCAGCTGTTCGGGCCTACGATCAGAAAAACTGTGACACTTACGTTTCGGGAGCCTATGCTTCTATATACAGCTATCAGATTATCACAAATGGCAGCCTCAAAACACTGATAATAACGGATCCTTCAGGAAATAAGGTCTATTACAACAATAATACTGCACAAATGAGTACTAAAGAAACTGATGCCGCTGCAAAAACGTTTAAAGCATATCCAAATCCTGTAAAAGAGGTCCTTCATATTGAAAATATTGAGAGAAACCTTTCCCTTAAGATCTACGATATATCAGGAAAACTGGTATTTGAAACGACAACTAACGGCAGCAAAACGTCAATTGATACAGGCGGTTTACAGAAAGGACAATATATGATCAAGATAGAAAATTATAAGCCATATCCTTTTGTCAAAGAATAACAACTGACTTTTCAATTATACAAAACCCGTTTCAAAAGTTGAAACGGGTTTTTATTTTATTTTTTATAAACTACCGGTAAGATTTCGTTATGTCTTAACCCGTATTTTTTTATTTCTTCTTCAGAGAATTTCTGTGAATAGAAGTTGGGTTCTATTTCAAAGCCGGCCTTTCTTAAACGGTCGAAATAATCCATACCGTACCAACGAACGTGATCATACTGCCCGAAATGCTTCTGACGTTCCTTTGGGTCTTTAATGGTAAAATCTTCATAGGTTTTCTCCAGTGAGTTTTTCATCGGAACCTGAAGGATTCCCCATCCGCCGGGCTTCATTACCCTGTATAGCTCGCTCATTGCTTTGGCATCGTCTTCAATATGTTCCAGAACATGGTTACAGAAAACAATGTCAAAGCTGTCATTTTCAAAAGGTAAATCCAGAATATCAGCCTTCACGTCTACAATCGGAGAATATAAGTCTGCCGAGATATAATTCAGGTTGCTCATTCTCTTGAATTTTCTTAAAAATTCCTGTTCAGGAGCGATATGCAGAACTTTATAATTTTTAATAAAAAAATCGGTTTCGTTCTGAAGGTACAGCCACATCTGGCGGTGTCTTTCCAAACTTAACGTTCCCGGAGAGAGTGCATTTTCTCTTTGTTTTCCATAGCCGTACGGAAGGAATTTCCTGTAAGATCTTCCGTCAATGGGATCTAAAAACTGATCTCCTTTGAAAAACTGATAAATAAGCGGTCTTGCCCAGATGCTCATTTTAATAAGCATAGGACGTGGAATTTTATTCAGTAAAAGCTTAGTTATCTTTTTCATTAAAAATCCAGTTGGAACTGCTTTTCTTCATCACTTACAATCCCTAAAGCTTCATATACATAATCAAATGTTGAAAGCAATACCGGCTTACCATTAATCACTGCTACATCATGTTCGAAGTGAGCAGATGGCATGTTATCTAGCGTTGTAACCGTCCAGCCGTCGTTATGGAACTTCACTTTTTCAGTTCCCATGTTCACCATCGGTTCAATAGCAATTGCTAAACCGTCTTTAATGACTTTACCGCTTCCCTGTCTTCCATAGTTCGGAACCTGCGGATCTTCATGCATTTTTCTGCCTAATCCATGGCCTACAAGCTCTCTTACCACTCCATATCCTTCTTTTTCACAATGTGCCTGAATCGCATGGGAGATATCTCCGATCCTCTTTCCTCTGACACACTGCTCAATCCCTTTGTACAGAGATTCTTTGGTAACCTGTAGTAATTTTTTAATCTCAGGCTTTACTTCCCCGATTTCAAAAGTGTAGGCATGATCTCCTACAAAACCGTTCAGAATAACTCCACAGTCTACAGAAAGAACATCTCCTTCTTTTACCACATCATTGTTTGGGAAACCATGAACAACCTGCTCATTGGGAGAGATACAAAGAGAGTTTGGAAATCCTCCGTATCCTAAAAATGCAGGTTCAGCACCATGATCTTTAATAAAATCATGAGCCAGTTTATCTAAATATAAGGTAGTAATCCCCGGTTTAATTTCTTTTGCCAACATTCCCAATGTTTTAGAAACCAATCGGGCGCTCTCCTTCATCAGACGTAATTCGTCTATCGTTTTTAATTGAATCATTGTATTAATTTACCAATGTATTAATAGATCAGTGTAACAATATGGATTGGTAAATTGGTACACTGTTAAATTTAAATTGTTTTATTCTACCAGAAAAGTCCTTTTTTCTTTTCTTTTTTAAGTTTTGAATAGGCAAGAACCTCTTTTCCTTCCACACGGAATTCTATTCTTTCCTGAATGATGTTGTAGATTTCACCCCATCCCGGGAATCCTCCTAAATTTCTGTCGTCAATAAACCAGTCTGCATCTAATTTTCTGGACTGATTTTCAGGATCAAAAACTTCCCCTTCAAAGCTTGAGTTCACAGCATAAAATTCTATTCCGTTTTTTTTGCAGAATTCCACCGCTTCATCTAATGTTTTTCCGTGTCTGTATGTCCAAAGTATCAATCTGAATCCTTCAGACTGAAGTTTTTTCAAAGTTTCGAATGCAAAAGTTTTCGGTTTTCCAATGGCCGGGTAAGCATCATCAACAATAGTCCCGTCAAAGTCAACAGCAATCTTTTTATTATTTAACATTTTGTCTTTTTTTAGCTTTGCAAAGATAAGAAATAAAAAGAGTGCCAAAAAGAAAGGCACTCAATACTTTTATATTTTAATAATAATAAAGATCTTATTAGCTTTTTACCCAGCTAAACTGGAACTGAAGATCGGGAGTAGAAACCCTGTCTGTGATCTTCTGCAGCCTTGCAGGAAGTTTCATCAGGTATTCCTGAGCTTTTTCAGCTTTTTCAGTAAGTCCTTTTACATGCTCAATTTTCCATTCATCTAAAAGGTCTTTCATAATGTTGATATAATCCTGGCCTGTGTACACCATACATCTTTGTGCGGCATCTGAGAAATGTCCCCAAAGTTCGCCTGCTTTTTGTCCTGACTGTCTCATTAAGTGAGCAGGCATTACAATTTTCTTACGCATCATATCTTCAAACGCAAGAATCATTTCCGAAGGGTCTACTTCAAGGATTTTTGCTACGAAATGTTTGTATGCTTTAGCGTGTCTTGCTTCGTCTGCAGCAATTACACCACACATTTTTGCTAATTTTCCGTTTCCTGATTGTTTAGCCAATGTTCCTACTCTTCTGTGAGAGATATTGGTAGCTGTTTCCTGGAAGCTCGTATAAATGAAGTTTCTGTAGGGATCCATACTTGTTCCCAGATCGAATCCGTCATTGATCAGGTATTGGGTAGTGATTTCCACTTCTCTCATGTTTACTCTTCCACACAGATAAAGATATTTGTTTAATAAATCTCCGTGTCTGTTTTCCTCAGCGGTCCACGCTCTTACCCAGTTGGCCCAGCCTACTTTTTCTTCCTGATTGATTCCGTCAACGCCCATTAACCAAGACTCATAAGATGGAAGTGCCTCTTCCGTGATACAGTCACCGATCAATGTTACAAAAAGATCATAAGGCATTTCGCGGGCAAAAGTCTGAATTTCTTCTAAGTCGTGTTTAAATTCTTCACTTGAAGGATCTGGTAAATAATCGGAAGGCTGCCATATTTTTTCAATTGGCGTTAAAAATTTATCAAGAAAAGAACCTACTTCCTTTTCCAATAATCCCATTACTTCTTTCCTAACAAGCTTTTGATACATTTTACTATTCAGTTTTAATTTACAAAGATATGATTTATTTATTATTTAACGCATAATAAAGTATGACTTGCATACTTTATCTGACATAAATCATAAAAAAAATGCCGCTACAAAAGCATAACGGCATTTTTTTAACAATATTATTGAATATTAATTAACCAAAACTTCTCCAGTCATTGCATCTGGTATTTCAACGCCCATTACTTTAAGGATTGTTGGGGCTACATCGCCCAGTTTTCCTGGTTTTAAATTCCATGTATGGTCTTTATCCATCACGATAAAAGGAACCAGGTTTGTAGAGTGCTGGGTATTTGGAGTTCCGTCCGGATTGATCATTACATCTGAGTTTCCGTGATCGGCAAGAATGAAAACAGCATATCCGTTTTCATAGGCAGCTGTAGCTACTTTTTCAATGCACTGATCTACCACCTCAGCGGCTTTTACAGCGGCTTCAAAAACACCTGTGTGTCCAACCATATCTGTATTGGCGAAATTCAAACAAACAAAATCAGCCGTTCCCTGCTCCAGTTCCGGTACGATAGCATTAGTGATATCATAGGCTGACATTTCCGGCTTCAGGTCGTAGGTAGGAACGTCTTTCGGACTTGGGCAAAGCAATCTTCTTTCTCCTGCAAATTCCTCTTCTCTTCCTCCTGAGAAGAAAAAAGTAACGTGAGGATATTTTTCTGTTTCTGCAATTCTGATCTGGGTTTTTCCATTTTTCTCAAGGATTTCACCCATAGTTTCCGTCAGTACATTTTCATCAAAAACGACCTGTACATTCTGGAAGGTTTTATCATAGTTGGTCAATGTGATGTAATACAGGTTCAGTTTCTTCATTCCAAATTCCGGGAAATCTTTCTGGGAAAGAACTTCTGTAATTTCTCTTCCTCTGTCTGTACGGAAATTGAAGCAGATCACCACATCATCTTCAATGATTCTTGCTACCGGTACTACATTTCCTGTAGCGGTAGTATTCATTAAAATAATAGGCTTCAGGAACTCATCGGTTACATTATTATCATAATACATCTTGATTGTTGCCAAAGCATCCGTTGTCTGTTCTCCGATTCCTTCCACAAGGGCACCGTAAGCTAATTTTACACGCTCCCATCTTTTATCTCTGTCCATGGCATAGTATCTTCCTACCACTGTTGCCAGCTTTCCGGTAGTTGCCTCCATATGTTTCTGAAGTTCATCGATAAATCCTAATCCGGAATGCGGATCGCAGTCTCTACCGTCGGTAAATGCGTGAACAAAAACGTTCTCATTCAATCCGAACTCTTTTGCAGCGGTCAGTAATCCTTTTAAGTGATTGATATGTGAGTGTACACCTCCGTTGGAAACCAGTCCGATGAAATGTACTTTTTTATTTTCTTTTTTTGCATATTCAAAGGCGTCCTGAATCACTTTTTCCTGACCCAATGTTCCGTTTTCAACAGCCATATTCAGTTTTACCAGGTTTTGGTAAACGACTCTTCCGGCTCCCAAGTTCATGTGTCCCACTTCAGAATTCCCCATCTGTCCGGCTGGTAAACCTACCGCCAGCCCGCTTGCTTCAAGGGTGGTATGTGGAAATTTCTGGTAACAGCTGTCTATGAATGGTGTATTTGCTTTATCTATTGCAGAAACGTTTGGGTTTGTTCCCAATCCCCATCCGTCAAGAATGGCCAGTATTGCTTTTTTCGACATTTTGTAAAACTTTTGTTAGACAAATTTACCTAATTTCCTATGAATAGAAGAATTTGGAGTTCTGATTTTTATGTATTCAGAGTAAAAAGAAAAAATCTGTGTCCTCTTCAAAATCTTTGAACAATATTATTCTCGCAGATCCTGCTGATTTCGCAGATTTTAAAATGATGATTATAGATTTCAAATCCTGGCTTCAACTCTAATTTTTAAACCAGCTATTAATCTTATAGGTAAGCTTTTTTGATTTTGTGCTTTCGATTTTAATGTTCTGTCCTTTTTCCACTCCTTTTACATTTGCTTCCTGATTCCAGGTTCCTTTGGTAAATTTCAATTGCGCCGGTACATATATTTTTAAGGTAAGCGTTCTTTCAAGATCACCTGTTCTTTCCATTTTCACTAAAGAGGCATTCCAGTTCCCCAGCCCTTTCTGATTTCCTGCAATATACACCTCATCGTTTTTATCAGGAACATTCACTATTAATGTTACAGATGAAGGTTCTCCTGAAAACTCCTGAAAGAAATCATCATACTTGATATTCTTTTCTTTTGCATAGGCTTGGATATAAGCATCCAAAAAACCGCTTTCCTTTAGAAGTAAAAACGGATCTTCAATGTTTAAAATATCATGTACCGCTTTATGTTTATCGGTTTGTTTATTGAAATAGGTTTCACATATTTTGTATCCGATCCAATATCCTAAATCATTGGGTCTGTCGTCTTTTTTGGAGGTCCAGTAAAACCAATCCCTTAAATCATCACTTTTATACCTTGTTACGAATTCTTTATATAATTTATCTGAATTAGCTTCTCCATATTGAAATGCTTTTACATTCATTTGCTCTCCGGAAACGAATTCTGCGATAAAATCAGCTCCGCCCTCTGTTAGAGCTTGTTTTAATAAAGATTCATTTCCTCTGTTATTTTGCTGAAAATGGATCATTTCATGGACGATAAGCGGAACTACTCCATCAAGGTTTTTAAAGAGCTCGGTACCGATTGAAATTCCATCATCAGAAGAGTTCCCTCCTGTATTCATTCTTCCATACACGAAATAGACGGGTGAGAATTTAGCTTCCGGATACCAATATTTTAAAGCGCTGTAACTGGCTTTTAGCTTTTTATCTTTTGCTCCGATCCCATCTAATACATTTCTGGTTTTAAGATATTTCTCTTTGTTTTTTTTCACTGTAGCATATAGAGAATCTGCATTAACGATACGGTTCCTTATAAAACTTTTCACTCCCGGTGAACCATTTTCTATGTATTCTACAAAAGGATTGGCGGTGGACGTTTCCATTTTATCAAATGCTTTCCAAAAGTTTTTTGCGTCTTTCGTTTCTAAAACTGCGTTTAGAGGATCTGTAGTAAAACCGGTTTGTGCATTTGTAATCCCAAAAGCCAACAGTAAGGCTGCAAGAAGATTGGTTTTCATATTAGTTTTTAAGTTATGTGTCAAAAAATGAAAAACGTAAATTCAATAAGGTTTATTATAATTTCGGAAGTATTTACCCTATAAATCCATAATTCTTTTTAATTTTGCGGTATGGATTTACGAGATCAATTGAAGAATCTTTTTCCTGATCATGAAGAGCAGGATTTTGAGATGCCTGAAGAAGAATTCAAGCAGAAAGAGCCTTTAGTATGCAAATTTGAGAAAAAAGGAAGAAACGGTAAGCCTGTAACGATTGTTGAAGGCTGGGAAGGCAGCGAGGAAGACCTGAAAAAAATCTCAAAGAAAATAAAAACCACCCTTGGTATAGGCGGCTCTGAGAAGGATGGAACGATTATCATTCAAGGAGATAACCGTGATAAAATCATGAATATCCTTAAAGAAATGGGCTATAAAACCAAACGTGTTGGCGGATAGTTCTAGAAATAGATCTGGGTTTCCGGCAGTAAGGTTTTTAAGTTTTCAATTTTAGATTTTTCTATAGGATTTCCTGTAAGAATCAATGTTTTCAGATTTTTAAGCTGTTTGATTTCTACAGGAATGTCTTTCAGATTATTATGGGCCAGATTCATGCTGACCATATTTTTCAGCCCTTTTACTTTGGGTGAAATTTCTGTGATATGATTTCCGCTTACATTCAAGAATTCCAGATTCTTTGATTTGAAAAGATTTTCCGGTAGTTTTATGATAGCATTCTGCTGCAGTTCAAGATATTTTAAATTTTCTGGAAAAGAAAGATTTCCAAGATCATTGATCTGGTTATCCGAAAGGTTGAGAAATTTCAGGTTTTTGATCCGATCCAGTTTGTCTGCAATAAAGCTGATCTGGTTTCCCTGAAGGTTGATTTCTTCCAGTGTTGGAATTTCCATAAGGGCTTCGGGAAAAGTATTCAGATTATTGGCATCAAAATGGACAACTTTCAGGTTCTGAAGTTTTGCAAGATTAGGATTAATACTCGTCAAACTGTTCAGATTCATTGAAAAAGTGGTCAGTTTTTTCAGATTACTTACCTCATCAGGAATAAATTTAATGCTGTTTTCATTCACATTTAAAATTTCCAGTTCTTTTAAAGCAAAAAGTTCCTGATCCATTTTCTCAAGCTTATTGGCCATGATATTCAAAAAGAATAATGAATCCAGTTTTATAATCTGAGGAGGAAGATTAAAAAGACCCTTTTCTCTGAAACTCATACTGTAAACTGTTTTTTCACTCTTTAGAGCCTCTTCAATAGTAGTAAAAGTAGGATATCTCACCGGATCAATCTGTGCTTTGATCTGAGAAAGTGAGAGGATGGAAATCAGTAAGACAAGCTTTTTCATAAAAATAAAAAGGTCTGCCGGCAACCGTGGCCGCCGACAGACAAGAATTATAAATAATTTATTTCTTTACAAGTTTAACTGTTTTCTGGAATCCGCCTTCCGCTTCAATATTTAAAACCAGAACTCGAGATCCTTCCAACTGTTGTGTGAAATCAAGATCCAATGCTTTATTGGTTCCGTTGAATTTCTTCGTATAAACGATTTTCCCGTCCATGCTGTAAGCTGTTACAGAAATATCTTTCAATCCTTTTGCTGAATTGATTTTTACCACTCCTGAAGTTGGGTTCGGTGCTACCGTTACTGTATTTTCTTCAATTTTGGTATCAATAGTTCCTAAAGTTCCCTCAGTTCCAAGATTATTTTTAAGTGCAATAACGATTGTTGCTGATTTTCCTCTGTAATCAATTGTATTCCCTGTGGCGTCTACGTCTGTAGAGATTGTTGAATCCGGGTGCTGAATAGAGAAGAAACCAAATTTATGATCAGGAGTAAATGTCAGTCCTGTAGGTTCAGAACCAGCAGGCATAGAAGCAAACAATCTTACTTTAGGGTTGGCTTGTGTATGATCTGGAGCAATGACCCAGATATAGTTTTTACCACCATCCTGAAGTACCCAAAGGTTTCCAAGTTCATCGAAAGTAAGGTTGTCATTTCCGTCTCCCCATGCTTCAGACTTCATTCCCTGAGCTGTATTGAAAGAATATACCGAAGAACCTCCTCCTACAAATGTTTCTACCTGTGAAGCCGTTGTTCCGTTATCCTGCAGACGATATACCCTGTCTAATCCTTTGGCTGTAAAATAGATTTTACCATCCAGCGGGCTGATATCAACATCCTCTACTCCATTAAATTTTGTTCCTCCCAAAGTCAGAGCATTGGTATTGGTATTATTCTGATCTGCTTTTTCTTTATTCGGAACCTGAATCCATGTCGCTGTAGTTCCTACCGGATCTCCTGCAGCCGTTAACCCCTGATCCAGTTTTAATACATAAAGGTTTCCTGAAGATAGATCATTAGGAGTATCCATTACATATTTGTACACCAAGTGAGTTCCACCGTCTTCTCCATAATACGCTATAGTTCCCGCATTATTGATCACCACGTTCTCGTGGTTCATAATTCCCATCTGCCAAAGCTTACCTTTTGTCCCGTTAGGGTTTTTAGATATAACCTGAGCTGTAGCAGGATCAATTTCTACCAACCAGCCATAATCTTTATAACCGTCATTGTTCACATCATTGGAAGTTACAGATTCTTCAGCGGTCACCACAGTTCCCCAAGGCGTAATTCCTCCTGAACAGTTTCTGATGGTTTGTACCAAACTTGGTTCTGAGAAACTTACGGCTCTTGATTTTGTCAGCTGCCAAAGCTTTGAAGTCGCGTTATAGTTGATTTCTGCCATGGTAACTCCTCCGGGATTCGTTTCATGGTTTACAGAAAGATATCCGTTGGTACTGCTTCCAGTTTTTGGAACATAAGCGGTAAAGTCGTTCTGACCTCCTACCAACCCTCCGCCTTCAGTATAGCTATCCCCTTCTTTTAAAATAAGCTGGTATTTGTGTTCAGCAGGGATAATCAACTTATTGGTTTGTGCTGTAGGAACAATGGAAGTAAAGCAGCTGATATGCGTTCCGTTACAAGCTACAGGGATAGTTGTATTGGTCGTAGTTTTCAGATAAGCATCAATTCTTAAGTCTGAACTGGTGGTACTTCTGTTGTGTAATTCAATAGAAAATCTGTTAACACCATTTACAAACTTGGATTTTGGAATAGAGAAAATGTTATAAACACTCTCTGCTGCCCCGTCAATAGTAGTACTGGAGAAAGTATTGAATGTAACAGCTCCTGCAGGCATATTATCTCTTACCACTTCTTCTCCGTTCAGGTATACAATGATACCGTCGTCTCTCATCACTCCAAGTTCCATCGTATCGGAAAGTGTTGAAAGATCTACAGTGAAATCTTTAGCAAAATAAGCGGTTGTAAGCCCTGAATTGATGGTAGTCGTTACAGGATCTCCGTATCCTAAAGGGCCATTTCCAACTGCCCATGTTGAAATATCATACGTCTGAGCATTCCATCCGGCTGGCTGTGCCTGGTTGTTATCTTTATAGCTCCATGACGCATTCTTATTGAATATCAGAGTCTGCGCCTGAAGACCAGAACTGGCCAGTATCGCCAAAGCTCCCACTGTTAGTAGTTTTTTCTTCATTTTTTATTTGATTTATTAGACCTTGCAAAACTATTTTTTTAGCGCTTTTCCTCTGTTAATAGGATTTTAAATCTAAATCACCCAATATTAACTTATCAAAAACCTAATGTTAAGGGGATTAATTTTGTGTTAAGTAATCCGGGATACGAGGTTCGGGATCTCGGGTTGGAAGTGAAATGCAATTATTTTATTTACTCATTGTTACCAAACAGGATCTATTAAACACGATAAATCTGCCAGAAAAGAGAAATTTTTATTCAAAAACATGAGTATTTTAGAAGATAATTTATTTTAAAAACGAGCTTTATTCTTATCTCTTAAAACTTTATATTTGTTATTATGATTGACACAGCTATGCAAAACAAAAAAATACATCAGGGCAGAAATATTAAACGTTTCCGTGAAATGCTTGGTATCAAGCATGAAGCATTAGTTTTGAATTAGGTGACGACTGGAATCAGAAGAAAGTCTCTCTTTTGGAACAAAAAGAAACTGTAGAGTCTGATGTTTTGGCGCAGGTAGCTCAGATTTTGAAGGTTCCGGCAGAAGCGATTGAGAATTTTGATGAAGAACAAGCGATAAACATTATTTCTAATACGGCCACTTTTGATCAT
Organism: Chryseobacterium sp. CP-77; assembly: GCF_036362765.1. Taxonomy (NCBI): domain Bacteria; kingdom Pseudomonadati; phylum Bacteroidota; class Flavobacteriia; order Flavobacteriales; family Weeksellaceae; genus Chryseobacterium; species Chryseobacterium sp. CP-77. The sequence goes on along the minus strand of NZ_CP143637.1, from coordinate 573,989 downwards.
TGTCAACAACCAGCCTTTTTTAATAACCAACCTACTTTCAATCCCCTTGACAAAATGATTGAACTTTATGAGCGTATGCTAAAACAACAGCAGGAAATGATTGATAAGCTGGAAAAGCTGATCCAAAACAAATAAACAGACAGGTTGATCCGATCTGTAAAACTTTAGGCTAAATTCTGAAACCTTCGTAGATCACATTTACACAAGTTTCAAAATTTAGCCTATTTTTATTAAACCTATCATTCCTACTGAATCCCGGTTCTCACAAACCCGAAATCCCGAACCCCGAATCTCTACACTCTCACTCTAAAACCCTCAAACCCCGCATCCCGCCTATTTCGCTTTACTCACATCCGTAAGAGCATTCAGAAAGGCAATGATCTGTTTTATTTCTGTTTCGGTGAGGTTTAATTTATCCGGTGCCAAAGTTTGGTTTTTCATTTTTAATCCCAATCCTTCTCCTCCGCCTTCATTATAAAAATCCAGGACTTCTTCTAAGGTATTGAAAGCTCCGTTATGGAAATAAGGTTTGGTAAGGGCAATATTTCTTACTGTCACGGTTTTAAAAGAATAATCATAAATCCATGATTTTTCCTTTTTCACAGGGCTGTTTCCTCTTCCTAAATCCTGATCAAGCTCTACAGGAAGCTGTTTGATGGGTCTGGTAGTGATTCCCAGGACTTCAGATTCATTTTCATTAAAAAATGGAGGCACCAATCCGGAAAAGGTGGGTGCAAAATGACAGGTTGCACAATTGGCTTTTCCCATAAAGAGGTTGAATCCTTTTTTCACATCATCGGAAACATTTTTTTCATTCCTCATAAAACGATCAAAATCGCTGTCAAATGAGTACAGGGAAGCCACATAAGAACTTAATGCTTTCGAGAAATTTTCTTTACTGATTTTTCCGTCCTTGAAGGCATTTCGGAATGCTTTTTTATATTCAGGTTTTATTTTTAATTTCTGAATAATGCTTTCATAACTTGTATTGAATTCCTGCTCATTATAGATAACATGTTCTGCCTGTTGTTCAAGATAAAAAGCCCGAAGATCATAGAAAAATCTCTTAGCGAAGACCGCATTGTATAAAGATGGAGAATTTCTCAACACTGTTTTCCCTTCCACATTACTTTGTGATTTTGCTTTCAGATCTGTAAAAGCATTTTCCTGAAGGTGGCAGGTTGCACAGCTCATTTTCCCGTTACCACTTAAGTTCTGATCGTAGAAAATGGATTTTCCAAGGTTTCGGATTTCCTGACTGTCTTCCGAAGATTTCAATAAGGTATAAAAATAAGGATCTAAAAAATCACTGCTGAAAAAGTTCTTATTCCCTACATTCCATCCTGAGAATTCTTTAAGGTCATCCGGTCTTCCATCCCATTTCCCGAACTCTTCATATAAAGGCTGTACGTATTTTTTATAAAACTCAATCCTGTCAAAGGTTTCAAAGTCGGTGTTTTTTGAAAGATAACTGATGGCTTCTGTTAAAATCTGGTTAGCCTTTTCAGTATTATAATTTTTAAAATAAAGATCATCATTAATGTATTTCTGTATTCCTGCAAGTGCATGGCTTGTTTCTTCGGAAATATTCAAAGAGCCTGGTGTATCAAAACCTGAAACACCCAGTGAGTAGATCCTGATCAGCTCTATACGCAAAGGCAATGTTTTGTTGTTTCCTTTGCTCAACCCATTTTTTAAAGCACTTAAATAAAACCCGGAATAGCTGTTGTACAAAAAGGTAGTGATGGTTTTGATTTTTTCTTTCTCATTTTCTGCTTCCTCTGAAAATATAAGTTCATCAAGCACCTGCAATCCTTCAGGAGGAAGTGTGTATGACGATGTCCCAGCTGCTTCGATGTGAAACAATGGCGCTGCATTAAGGTGGGTTTTGGTAAATTCAGGATAATGGTAAGCAATATAAAATTCTATTTCCTTGAATGAGTTTCTTGTACTGCTCAGCGATTTTTGCAGTTCTTCCAGAGAAATACGGTCTTCAGAGAACTTATCAACATCTGATTTCAATTGTTCAAGCTTTATTCTAAAGTCGGACAACCCTTTATTGACAAATGTATTTTCGCTTTCTTTTCCTTTATAAACAGGATTAAAGGACATTACTGCAAATCCTGTCAGAAGGATGATTATAAGCAGTGGATAAGATCTCATGAATTTTTAGCTGCAAAACTATTCATCTGATGTTATCTGAGTTTTAATAAGAGATTAAATAATGTTTATATTTCTGATATTATATTTTTCACTAATTTTAAACCCCGAAATCAAATTCATTATTCTAAAGAAACGGTTTTTCGAAATACCGGTAAAAAATAATGGCGGAAGATTATTGGGAGAGGATTTTTTACATTAAATTCAACACATCAAAAAAACTAAATAGGAGTATGAAAACAAAACTATGGTTTGCTGTGGCAGCAAGTTTCCTTTCTGTGGCAGCATTTTCCCAAAAGAAAAAGCAGCAGGAAAAACAACCTGAAAAGAAACAGGAAATGGCTGTTTATGCTGAGAAAAGAGGTTCTGATTATTATTTGGTTCGACTGGAAAAAGATAAAAATATTCCCAATGTCTATGTACATTCCAATGGGGTAACCAAGCCTTATAAAAATTATTCTGACCTGAAAGACATTGTTACGGAGTTTCCGGGAATGATGACTTCCAACAATTCCACAAAGGAAGAACTGATTTCTATTCTTAAAAAAGACGATCACTTCTATGAAATCACTTCACAGAGGAAAGATCCTAAAAATATTGAAAAAACCGTTGTTACCGTATATGAAGTAATGAACGGCCAGAAAAGAATTGTAGAAGAATACAATGACATCTACGAGGTGATGGCATCTCCTTATAAAGAAGCCATTATGATTAATTAAAAAACAAAAAATATACATATTATGCTAAACAAACTTGCTGCCTCGGAACTTGTTCTGAATGAAGACGGAAGTGTATACCACCTGAATCTTTTACCTGAAGATATCGCTGACAAAATCATCCTTGTGGGTGATCCGGACAGAGTGGCAAAGGTTTCAAAATACTTTGATACCGTGGAAATCAAGAAAAACAAAAGAGAATTCTATACGCATACAGGAACGCTTCGTGGAGAAAGAATTACCGTAATGTCTACAGGGATCGGAACTGAAAACATCGATATCGTGATGAACGAACTGGATGCTTTGGTGAACATTGATCTTCAGAACAAAGAATTTAAAACTGAACACAAAGCTCTTGAACTTTTCCGTATGGGAACCTGTGGAAGTGTAAACCCTGATGTACAGGTTGACAATATGCTGGTAACGCAGAATGTAGTTGGATTAGACGGGCTGATGCATTTCTACCAGGATTACAACTTCGAAAATGAGTTTTCTAAAAGCTTCATGGAAAAATTCCCTTACGAAAGAATCAAGCCGATGCTTTATTTCTCAGACTGGGCGGAAGAAATGGGTGAATATTATAAAGATGCCAAATACCACGGAAATACAGCAACATTCCCGGGATTCTATGCTCCACAGGGAAGACAGCTTCGTTTGAAAGCGGTTGATGATCAATTCCTGGAAACGCTGAATGATCTTGGAATTACCAATTTTGAGATGGAAACTTCTGCAATCTATGCCCTTTCAAAATTATTAGGGCACAAAGCCATTACCGTGAATAACGTTATTGCCAACAGAAGACGCGGTGAGTTCTCTGCAGACCACCATGCTTCCGAGAAAAACCTTATTGAATGGGTATTGGAAAGAATTATTAAATAATTACTTTATTAATAATAAACACAAAACCTCCGGAAACTTTTTCCGGAGGTTTTTTATTAGATTTTGGCTAAAGCCGATGGAATTTTATCTTTTTTGAAAACGGGCTCCCTTCGTCTACGCTCAGGATGTTAACCCGTTGCTATTGAATTGTATCTTGCTGAAAATATTTTTTTCATGATGAATAAACTTACCACTCACCTTTCTCATTCCGAAGAGATTCAAATACAGAAGCGATTCCTGCGGAACGACAGAGTTGTCAATGGAAATCTTGTAAGTAAAATAGGTTAAAGGCCAATAATCAATGATACAAATACCATGGTTATAAATGAAATGTTCTCGGATCCGGATGCTGAAATACATAATTCAGTTCTGAAACCAGCTTTGATGACAGAACCTTTTTTCCTTTCACTTCAAACTCTTCTGCATCAAGTAGATTTTTCTGCGCATTGATCACCTGGCTTTTTGCCGGATGAATCGGAGCCGTAACATTATAAAGTTTTGATTCAGTTTTCTGTTCAATCATTTCTGAGATAATCCCGCTGATATCAGCATAATGAATATGATTTACCGCATGGTCCAGATTGCTCACGTTATAATTTTTTAAAAGCCTGTTATCTCCCATCAGCCCTCCAAGTCTCAGAATATTCAGCTGAGGATATTTATTTCTAAGCATTCTTTCCCCTGATACGCTCACAAATGGAATGTCTTCCTCTGTAAAGTCTTTGGATACATCCGGATAAACACCTGTAGAGCTCATCAGAAACATCTGTCCTTTAAAATCACCGATAAAAGCTGATAAATTTTGAATTCTGTTATACAAAGAACTCACACAACAGCTTTTTTCCGAAACAGGAATTGTAATAATTAAAACATCCATATTTTTAATTTCCTGCCATTGGGAAAGAGGTTCTGTCAACTGATAGTCCGGGAAAGAAGCTATTACAGCAGTGATTCCTCTATTATTGAGATCTTCTGCTTTATTTTCTGTAGTGGTCGTTGCGGACAGGTTATATTTTCCGGATAAGGAAGATGCAAGTCTCTCTCCCAGCCAGCCATAGCCTATAATTCCTATTTTCTTCATATTTCAACAGAGGTTTTCATTTTTAATCCCACAAAAATATCAATAAGTTATGAAACAGGGTATTGATAAACCTTTCAGAATTTATATTTCGCAATTATTTTAAAGGGTATTTTGTGTAAAACGTTATTAAAGTTAACATCCTACATTTATTTCCTTGTAAAGCAATCCCTTACGTGATCATTAACCATTCCGGTGGCCTGCATATGGGCATAAACTACTGTAGAACCAACAAATTTGAATCCTCTCTTTTTAAGGTCTTTAGAAATACGGTCAGAAATCTCTGTCGTAGCAGGAACTTCAGACAATTTCTCCGGATTGTTATCAATGGGGTTTCCATCGATAAAATCCCAGATATATTGGGAAAAGCTTCCAAATTCTTTCTGAACATCCATAAATCTCTGAGCATTGGTAACTGCTGCCAGAATTTTAAGCCTGTTTCTTATAATTCCGGGGTTGTTCATGAGTTCTTCAATCTTTTTGTCAGAGTATGCTGCTACTTTTTTATAATCAAAATGGTCAAAGGCTCTTCTGAAATTTTCCCTTTTAGATAAAATAGTGTACCAGCTCAAGCCGGCCTGAAAGCTCTCCAGAATCAGGAACTCAAATATTGTTTCATCATCATAAACAGGTCTTCCCCACTCTTCATCATGATACTTTCTGTAGAGATCATCTTTTTCGCACCAGCCACACCGGATTTTTTCCATAATTATCATATTTTACAGGTTAAAGTTACTATTGATTTTGAAAAGTATAACAAAATATTATGAAAAGTTTAACAATGACCTTCAGTTTTAGGAATGGTTATTGTTTAATTATTCATACCAAATTAAAATTTATACTATTATGAACAATTCAGAGTACAACAAAGCGGAAAATGCAGTAAACAATGTAGAAAATTCTTTACAGAATGCAACGGACAAAGCCAAATGGAAAATCGATGAATTGGCAGATAAGGCTAAAGATTATATTAATGAGAAAAGGAATAATGATCAGGAAGCCAGCCAGGAAGACTGGCTAGACAGGGTAAAAGCTAATGTATCCGATGCCTGGGAAGATATCAAGGATAAAGCAGATGAGGCATGGGAAAAAACCAAAGATGCGGCGGAAGATGTAAAGGCAGAATGGAATAAGAAAACCAATTAGTATTTCAGTCATATAAATATTTTCAATAAAATGGAGTCTTAAATTGATAAGGCTCCATTTTTTATTATGCCATAAGCACAATTATTGTTACATTTGTATTATAATAAACATTAAAAAATTATGTCATACGGTTTACTTAAAGGCAAAAAGGGAATTATTTTTGGAGCCCTTAATGAACAATCTATCGCATGGAAAGTTGCTGAAAGATGCCATGAGGAAGGTGCTGAATTTATCTTATCTAATGCTCCTATAGCATTAAGAATGGGAGAACTTAATGGTTTAGCAGAAAAAACAGGTTCTGAAGTAATAGGTGCTGATGCTACTTCTGTAGAAGATCTTGAAAAACTTTTTGATGCCGCTGTTGCAAAATTTGGAAAAATCGACTTTATCCTTCACTCTATCGGTATGTCTATCAACGTAAGAAAAGGAAAACACTATACAGAAATGAATTACGACTGGTTGGAAAAAGGCTGGGATATTTCCGCTGTTTCTTTCCATAAAGTAATGCGTGTAGCATGGGAAAAAGACTGTATGAACGAATGGGGAAGCATTTTGGCGCTTACTTATATTGCAGCCCAGAGAACATTCCCGGATTACAACGATATGTCTGATAACAAAGCGTACCTTGAAAGTATTGCAAGAACTTTCGGAAACTACTGGGGAGAAAGAAAAGTACGTGTAAATACAGTTTCTCAGTCTCCTACAATGACTACTGCAGGTAGTGGTGTTAAAGGTTTCGGAGGATTCCTTGGATATGCAGAAGATATGTCTCCACTAGGAAATGCTACTGCTCTTGAATGTGCAGACTACTGTGTAACGTTATTCTCTGATCTTACGAAGAAAGTAACGATGCAGAACCTGTTCCATGACGGAGGTTTCAGCAGCTCAGGAGTTACTCAGAAAGTGATCAGTAAATATGACGCTGAAAAATAATGAACTGATAAAGTTTCATTTACAATACATAAGACCCATGAAGTTTTTTCATGGGTTTTCTGTTTTTTATCATCTGAAGACTCCTCATTTGGCGAATTCTTCTAGGCCACTATTACCGACAGTCAAAAGTGTTGTATTCTCTACATTATCCGAAATAAATAAAGATATCTGTTCATCATTAAAATATATACCATCTATAATATATATCGGATGTGTGAAATAATTCTTAGTTAAGAAAGTCAACAACAACTCTATTTTAAGAAAAAGAAAATTAAAAACCTGACATTGAAATATTATTATTTTCTTAAAAATATCTTTTTAAATTAATAACAGCAATATTAATTTCCCATAAAAAAATATTAATTTTCTATAATATAAATCATAAAACAAAATAATTAATAATTTAACATCATTAACTAAAAACAAGTTTTATGAAGAAACATTTAATTTTTTTTGCCTCAATACACTTTATTGCAGCAATTTCATTTTTTAATCCTATAAAGGCTCAGACCTGCCCAAGCTGGGGGCCTTATATAGAAGGATTTGATATGGCTAATACCGGGGAACTTTGGTACTCGGAAGTAATGGTAGACAATACCTGTAAAAAAATCAACACCTATTATTCAACGCTGAACTTTTCTTTAGGTCCGCGAGGAGGATATGGAGGAATTCAATACAAACCAAATGAAGTGTATAATAACATCTTCTCTATGTGGGACATACAAGACTCCAGCCTTCCACAGTGTACAACGGAATATGCAGCCCCCAATACTTTGGTAGATGGTTTCGGAGGAGAAGGAACAGGTCTTCATACAGATAATCCCATGCCTTGGGTACCGGGAGTATGGTACGCAACAGTTGCCAGAAGGTGGTCTACCGGTGATGGAAAGACAAGAATAGGGTTCTTTATGTATGATTATGGTGTGGGAAAATGGAAACATTATGTGACTATTATAACCCCGGAAAATGATGCTTCATTTACCGGAACAAAACTGGGAGGTTTCGTAGAGAACTGGAATTCCGACTTGAATAAAGATTCCCGCTGTGGATATTACAGGAATTTCTGGAGTATGAATGCACAGGGAAGCTGGTCAAAACCATTAAGATATACGGCTTCAGCAGGAACCGGCTCTTGGGGAGCACAAACAGCATTTAACAATACTGCCATTAAAATAACATCGTGTGGAACAACTCCTGCTCCTGCTGGTGGCTCGGTAACTTTTAACAGTATTACTCAGGAAGGCACCAAACCTGCCACCACTATTCCTATTAGTGTTACTAACGTTACCCCATCATATAATTCATCCACTAATTCGGTCAATGTAACGTGGGCCAATTCAGAAACAACAAGTCCGCAACTTTCCTATAAAGTTGCTTTGTATACTGAAGCCAGCTGGGGAAATAATTATACTCCTGTTGCAGTAGTTTCCGGTATCCGTCCTGATCTCAGAAATGTAAATATCCCTCTTCCGGCTAATTCTCAATCCGGAAAATATTATGTAAGTGTAGTATTGGACGATATCTTTAAGCAAACTTCTAATTTTGGATATAACAATATTAATATCATAACCCCTCCGGTCATTGACCCGAATGCCTATTACAGAATAAAAAATGCAGGAAGTAACCTTTATATAAGCCCGGCAAATTATAGTTCTGCATCAAATGTTAAGATGGTACAATATCCGTTAAGTACTAATCCGGCACAGCAATGGAAGCTTGAAAAAACAGGAAATAACTATATTATTATTAACCATGCTTCCGGATTGGTAATTGATGTTCCCGGTTCTAATACTACTAACGGAACTACATTGATACAATATTCCAAAAGCGGAAATAACAATCAGCAATGGGTACTAAAATCCTATACACCCAATACCATACTTATAGGCACAGCTTTATCAAATATGAAATCGATGGATAATCCTGCCAATTCCCAAACAGCAGGTACTACTATTAATATTTGGGATCAGGATATGAATGGTACGGCAGGAATAAATCATCAGTGGGTGCTTGAACAGGTAACAACTACAACGTCAAGCATGTCTGCGAAACAGGAAATAACCTCAACCGTTTATCCCAACCCTGTAAAACAAGGTGAAAATCTTACCATAAATCTTCCTGAAAATGGAAATTATGAATTACAAATTGTAAACACAGATGGGCTAACAATAAAACAGCAGACAGTAAAAGGTGGAAAAACCACAATTTCAACCTCAAATATAAAAAACGGTGTATATTTCTATACTGCTAAAAGCATAAATGGTACTATTTCAGGAAAATTCTCTGTACAATGATAGTATAAGATGGTAATAACATGATATAATCTGAACGGGCGACCTTAATAAAGGCCGCCCGTTCTGTCAAAAATAATATTAATATGATATTACAAAATTACGGTCTGTATAGAGTGCGCAGGAGCATTCAGTTTGGCAGCCATCCCTTCTATCCATAGATTCGTTTCAATATCATTGTCTGAATCGTTCATGATAACGGTTACCAGCTGTCCGTTTTCGTTCATAAAAGCAGAAGATGTAAGAGCTGCTCTGTTGGAAGAACTTCCGATTCTCTGCGCATTGGGTTTGATATATTTTGAAACATGTCCTATATAATAGTATTCATACGTATAGAACACCTCTCCTGTTTTGGTATCAGCAATAATTGGAGCAAAGCAGAAATTTCCTTTGTGATTGGGACCTCCGGTTTCATCCAGCAGAATATTCCAGTCAGTCCATAAAGCATTTCCTTTGTTGAAATCGTTCAGCATATTTTTGCTGTAAAGTTCTCCGAGGCTTACATCATATATTTTATCCATATTGAACTGTTCTTTGCATCCTTCGGTAAAGGCCAGGAATTTATCAGGAAATGCTCTGTGTGTTTCTGCTAGATTGTCAAAAAGCTGAGTTTTGTTATTCCACGTTTCATACCAGTGATAACCGATACCATGGGCATATTTTGAGGTTTCAGGATCACTTAATGTAGTGGTTGCTCTTTGATAGATAAGGTCTCTGTTGTGATCCCAGATCATAACTTTTTTATCTTTATATCCGTTTTTCCAAAGCGTTGGTCCAAGGTTCTTTTTCAGGAACTCTCCTTCTTCTTCAGCAGTATAGATGCATGATTCCCAGCTTTGGGTAGCCATTGGCTCATTCTGAACGGTTAACCCCCAGATGTTGATTCCTCTCTTTTCGTATTCTTTGATGAATTTGATATAATAATCTGCCCATGTCTGGTAGTATTGATTTTCCAATCTTCCTCCTTTGTACAAACTTTTGTTGGATTTCATCCAGGCTGGCGGGCTCCAAGGCGAGAAATAGAATGTGAAGTTATTACCAATGGCTTTCTGAGCTTCTTTAATCATCGGGATTTTATACTTCTCATCATGAGCAATGTTAAACGTCTTCAGAGAAGTATCATTATCCTCCACATAGGTATACGAATCGCTGGAGAAATCACAGGAATTCATGTTGGTACGAACGACAGTGTATCCCAATCCATTTTTTCCGAAATAAGCATCCAGAATTTCTTTCTGCTTATTCTTTGGCATTTTATAAAAAGTCTCTGCTGAGGCGTCTGTAATAGCACCTCCAATTCCTATCAGTTTCTGATATTTAAAGTTGGGAGCCACAAAAATACACGCCTCAGTTTCTTTAGGCTGTCCGAACTGTTCAAATGTAACGGTTCCTTTATCCGCCATCTTCTCATTCACTTTCGAGTTGGTAAGGATTACTTTAGCTGTTTTTCCTGCATTCTTCTTCCAGTAATTCTGAGCATTGACATTGATGACAACGCCTACTACAAAACAACTTACAATTAATTTTCTCATGATTTTTTCTGTTTCCGGACCCTTCTGGTCCTCATTTTCATTATTTATTTTGATAGACTCTTACGTAGTCTATATAATACTTCTGTGGAAATACCGCATCATCAATGCCTTCTTTTCCACCCCAAAATCCTCCTACAGCAAGATTTAAAATGATAAAGTAAGGTCTGTCAAAAGGCCATGCTTCATCGTTTTTCTCTTTGTTTACATACGTAAAAAATTTCTTATCATCTACATACACATCAATCTTTTCGGGAGTCCAGTCTGCCTTATAGACATGGAATTTTTCGCTGGCATCTTTTACAAACAAGGTATCTGTTTTCTGTGTTCCCTGGATATGGTTGTATTTTTTGGTGTGAACAGAAGCATGTATAAATCCCTGATTGTATCCTACATGTTCCATAATATCCAGTTCACCGTCATCCGGCCATTTCTTCATATTTTCACTCATCATCCAGATGGCAGGCCATGTTCCACGTCCTTTGGGAAGCTTTGCTCTTACTTCTACTGTTCCATACTGAAAGGCGAATTTTCCTTTGGTTAAAAGCCTAGCAGAAGTGTATTTATTATTATCCCAATTTTCTTTTCTGGCTTCAATGATCAGATTTCCCTTTTCCATTCTGGCGTTCTCAAGCCTGTTTTTGGTATAAAACTGAGCTTCTTCATTTCCAAAACCACTTCCTCCGATATCATAATTCCATTTTAATGAATCCGGAAGTCCTTTGCCATTAAATTCATCATTCCAGATCAGTGTTCTGCGGGAATCTGGCTTGTTTGAAGCACAGTTGAAAGCAGAAAGAAAGAATATTCCTATTACACAGATACTTATTGTATTTCTGAATTTGATTTTCATGTGTATTAAGTTTTGGCTAAAGCCGTTCTTTTTATATTTTCATAAGTGGGCTTCCTTCGTCCATGCTCAGGATTATAACCCACTCCTATTGAATTGAATTCAATTTATTTTGTCCAGGTGATTCTTTTGGTCTGAACATGTTGAGAATCCGTCCCGACCATAATATCAAATTCCCCGCCTTCCCAGTCAAAATTCAAGTTATCATCAAAGAATTTCAGATCTTCGGGAGTCAGTTTAAAATCGATCTTTTTGGTTTCTCCTTTTTTGATGAATACTTTCTGGAAACCTTTCAATTCTTTTATCGGTCGGACTACTTTCCCGAAAAGATCCCTGATATACAGCTGTATCACTTCTTCTCCGTCATATTTTCCTGTGTTGGAAACCGTAACGCTGATATTCAAGGTCTGATTTCCTGTAAGGTTTGTGGAATTTAAAACCATATCAGAATATTTGAAATCCGTATAGCTTAAACCATATCCAAATGGGTATTTGGGATCATTATCAAGATCTATATACGCGGAAACATAGTTTCTGTCTGTATTATTTTTTGCCGGTCTTCCTGTATTGTAATGATTATAGTACACAGGAATCTGCCCTTCTGTTCTTGGGAAAGTCATTGGAAGCTTTCCACCGGGATTCACTGTCCCGAACAAAACATCTGCAATAGAGTTTCCTGCTTCTGTTCCCAGCCACCATGTATACATAATGGCAGGAATATTGTCTGATGCCCAGTTGAAAATCAGAGGTCTTCCGGCGTTGATCATCAGGATGATTGGCTTACCTGTTTTGGCAATTTCTTTCAATAAGTCTTCCTGAACACCTGTAAAACCAATAGTACTTCTGCTTTTTGCTTCTCCACTCATCGCGTGGCCTTCTCCCAGCGTCATGATGACAACATCTGCTTTTTTCGCCGTTTCTACCGCTTCGGCAAACTGGCTTTTATCCTGATCATCCACATTGCAGCCTTTTGCATATAATAAAGTAGCGTTTTTATCCAGCTGGTTTTTAATTCCGTCAAATTGAGAAACGATTCTTTGATTATCATCTTTGAAAGCAACAGACCAGAAACCGTGATTCGCTACCGTTTCTTTCCCGAAAGGGCCAATCAGCGCAACTGTTTTTACACTTTTCGAAAGCGGAAGAATATTTCCCTGGTTTTTAAGAAGAACAATACTTTTAGATCCGAATTCTCTTCCGAATTTTCTGTTTTCCTGATTATCGGTCTGTTCTTTTTGTCTTTTTTCATTGCTGAATCTGTAAGGATCATCGAAAAGTCCCATTTCGAATTTCTTGGTTAAAATTCTACCCGCTGCATCATCTACCAGTTTTGCATCTACTTTTCCTTCTTTCACCAGTTTTGGAAGCTCTGCCATATACACACGGCTTTCCATATCCATATCACTTCCCCCTTGTATTGCTCTTTCAGCAGCTTCAGCTCCATCTTTGGCATAACCGTGAGGAACCATTTCCCCGATGCTTCCCCAGTCTGACACCACAAAACCTTTATAATTCCATTTTCCTTTTAAGAGGTTTCTCTGTATATATTGGTTGGCCGTTGCGGGAATTCCGTTAATATCATTGAAGGAGTTCATAAAAGTGGCTACTCCTGCCTCCGCAGCGGCTTTGAAAGGAGGAAGATAAGTTTCATTCAATTGTCTGAGACTCATATCTACAGAATTGTAATCTCTTCCGCCTACAGCAGCTCCATATGCCGCGAAATGTTTGGCACAGGCCATCACTGCATCAAGACTTCCCAGACCTCTACCCTGAAATCCTTTAATCCTTGCCAGTCCTATTTTTGTTCCAAGGTAAGTATCTTCTCCTGAGCCTTCCATTACTCTTCCCCATCTCGGATCTCTGGCAATATCCACCATCGGAGCAAACGTCCAGTGAATACCGTAAGCGGCAGCTTCTGTAGCAGCAATTCTTTCAGACTTTTCAATCATGGCCAGATCCCAACTTGCCGCCTGTCCGAGATTGACAGGGAATGTGGTACGATAACCATGGATAACGTCCTGCCCGAACAGTAAAGGAATTTTCAGCCTTGACTGCATCGCCAGTTTCTGAAAAGCTCTGGTTTCCTCTGATCCTGCAACATTCAGCATAGAACCTACTTTACCCTTCCTGATTTCTTCCAAAACAGCTGCGGAATTGGATTGCTGGGGTCCTGTAGCATATTCAAAACCACTATATTGCACCATCTGCCCTACCTTTTCTTCCAGGGTCATTTTAGACAGCAGCTCTGCTACTTTCTGATCAATGGTCTTCTGTCCGTAAGCATTCAATCCCAATGCAGAAAATGCCAGTAAGAAATAAACTCTTTTCATAGTATCAAATTAAAAAATATAGGTTGCTGTAGAACGTCCCGAAATTGTTACAGCAGCGGTTTTCCCGGCAAATTTAATATTAAAATTCTCATCTGCCTGATTATCGTTCTGCACAATTAAAACTATTTTCCCAAATTGAGTCTTAAAGGCAGCCGTTGAAAGCTTATCCGTCTGAGTGGAAGCGATACGCTGGGATCCTGCAGGAATAAATTTTGAAGCGTGTGCAATGATATAGTAAGAAACATTTCTGGTGAAATTCTCACTGTCAGAAACCGTTATGGCTCCTTTACACTCCGTACATCCGCCATCTGTATGAGGGGCAAATTTTGGATCGTTGGCAAGATTCCATTCCAGAGCTATTTTGCTCCAGTTTCTCATAGAGCCTATGATTACATTTTTCGTATGCCAGTTCAGGTCTTCGGTAAAAGTGCCTTTTGAACCTGTCCATTGTTCAGTAAAGTATAAATTCTTATCCGGAAAAGCATTATGTACCGTACTTAATGCAGAAATATCGCCTTCGTAAAGGTGAAAAGCAGATCCGTCTATATATTTGCCAGCTTCAGAATCTTTTAAAATATCAATAGCATATTCCGGTTTGTTGCAGTTGTGGTCGTAAACAACAATTTTAGTTTTAATTCCATTTGTTTTAAAAACAGGTCCCAGATGGTTCTTAATAAAATCTCCCTGCTGTTCAGACGGCATATACAAACTTGGATTATTTCCCGGATGTAAAGGTTCATTCTGAGGAGTTACAGCATCAATGGTGATCCCTTCTTTTTTCATTCCCTGGATGTATTTTACAAAATATTGAGCATACGTTCCATAGAATTCAGGTTTTAAACTTCCTCCTTTTGACTTTCCATTATCCTTCATCCAAACCGGAGGAGACCACGGGGCAGCAATGATTTTAATGGAAGGATTAATTGCTAAAATTTCCTTCAACATCCCAATCAAAGCTTTGTCTTTTGCCAGACTGAATTTTGAAAGCGAAGGATCGCTCTGTCCTTCAGGAAGATCATCGTAGGAGAATACTTCTCCATCAAGATCGGAAGCGCCAATACTCAGTCTTAAATAGCTGATGGATATTGAATTTTTATCATTTCCAAAAAGTTCGTTAAGCAGTGCTTTTCTTTTGGAAGGCGACAACCGGTTGATTACCTCAACACTTCCTCCTGTTAATGTATAGCCAAAGCCATCAATATATTGAAACTTTTGAGTGTCATCAATTTCAATATTCTGAAAGCTGTTGGTAGTATTTGCAAATTTAACGGAAGTCTGCTGTTGTAATTTTACACTTTCATCCCCTTTGGTAAGCCAGTACTGCACTTCATTTCCTTTATTGGAAGCCACTGAGGTACATGAGAAAGAAAAAAGGGCCACACCACTAAGTAGTGCGGCACCTCTAAAGAAACTATATAAGTTGTGAAACTTCATATTTTAGTAACCAGGATTTTGTTTTAAAACTGTATTCGGCAACTCATTAAACGGAATTGGCAGAATTTCATTTTTATTAGCTTTGAACCCTTTGAAGGCAAGCTTAGAAGGAGCATCTCCCCATCTTACAAGGTCAAACCATCTGTGCCCTTCGCCTGCAAGCTCTCTTCTTCTTTCATCTTTAATAGCCTGTAAAGAAACCGGAACCGATGCTAAACCGACTCTTGCTCTTACTGCATCTAATAATGCCTGGGCTCTTGCTCCTGCTCCACCTAAAGCTTCTGCTTCCATCAGATAAGTATCTGCTAATCTTATTGCGATATAATTCTGACGGAAATTCAGTTCTGCCGGACCTGGAAGTGAACTTTTTAAAGCATTTGTAGGTAAGTATTTATTTAAAAAATATCCTGTATCAGCAAAAGCAGGGCTGTAGGTGATTTTACCATCTGTTACCAGCTTTTTTGCATTGAAAACGGTTACATCCAGCCTTGGGTCTCCCTGCATGAAAGTAACAAAGTTTTCTGTTACAGTGTTAAATGCCCAGCCGGAATAGATATCCGGAGCATCATTATTCGGGATGTTTTTTAGGGAATAAGAACGAGGCCCTACCATTACATTAATAGAGTTTCCTTCATCTTTGCCCTGCCCCCAGAAGCCCCAGTCGGAGTTTCCTTTATTGGTATGCATTACTTCAAGGATAGATTCAGTAGAAAACTTATAAGGATCCGATAATTCAGGACCTACTTTAAATAAGTCTGCATAATTGGCAACAAGCTTATATCCGTATTGGCTGGTTCCTCCCGGAGTACCATTTACCTCGGCAAACTGTGCTGCTGCCTGAGGCATTTTTTTATCATAAAGATAAATTTTACCTAAAATAGCTCTTGCAGTTCCCTGTGTGATTCTTCCTCTATCATTTCCACTTGACACCATCATCAGATCCGGAATAGCAGCATTGATATCATTTTCTATCTGAGTATAAACATCACTAGGATCAGCTTGCGGAATATTCCAATAATCATCATCAAATTTTACGGATTTCAGAATCAAAGGAATATTTCCGAACATTCTTAATAGCTCAAAATAATATAATGAACGAAGAACTTTTGCCTCTGCGATATATCTTTTCTTAAGATCATCACTCATATTAGCCCCGGGAACTCTTTCTATTAAAAGATTAGCACGTGCTATTCCCTGATAGTAATCTCTCCAGTAACTGGCAGGCATCGTGTTTGGGTTAATCATATAATTGTTTAGCCCCTGGATACCCGCACCGTCATTAGAGTTTCCTCCTCCGGAATAGAAATCATCAGATCCTGCATTAAAGAATGTTACAGTATTTTCAAACCCTCCTGAATACTTTCTTAAAACATCATAAACTGAAACCAGTGCACTGAAAGACTGCTGTTCATTCTGGAAATACAAATCAGTATTAAAAGATCCTGAATTCTGTACGTCATCAAGATAAGAATCGCTACACGCGACATTGGTAAAACCCAGACCTGCAAGAAACGCTACAGCAAGTCCTTTATATATAAAATTCTTGTTTTTCATTTTGTTAGTCATTAAAATTGAATATTAGCACCTATCAGGAATGTTCTTGCCTGTGGATAGTAAGCTCTGTCTACTCCAATAATATCTTGTTCAGAATTATTTCTTCCTGCAATTTCCGGATCATATCCGGTATATTTTGTGAAGGTAAGCAGGTTTTCTCCTGTGATATACAGCCTTACTTTGCTCATTCCAAAACGTTGGGTAACATCCTGAGGAATGGTATATCCTAACTGAACAATTTTCAAGCGTACATAATCTCCTTTCTGAAGATAATAATTGGACATCCATGAATAGTTGTGGTTCGGGTCATTACGCGTAACTCTTGGGTTATCATTGGTAGATCCCTCACCTGTCCATCTATCTAAGATTCTTGTCTGATAGTTGGCATCAAGCATATCCAATCTTCTCAGACCCTGGAAAATCTTGTTACCAGCCTGTCCTTGTGCGAACATCATTAAATCAAAATTCTTATAATTAAGATTTACAGTAAGTCCGAAAGTATATTTCGGAATAGAGCTCCCCAGGTTCACTTTATCTTCATCATCAATTTTACCATCTCCGTTGTTATCCTGCCAGATAAAGTCTCCAGGTTTCGCATCAGGCAATAATTTTACTCCATTCGCATTTACATAATTATCAATTTGTGCCTGATTCTGGAAAACACCACTATATGTTTGTCCGTAGAACGATCCATATGGCTGTCCTACTGCTACTCTGGATACCGCTCCCATCGTTTGGAAAGAAGCTAGATTGAAGTATTTGATGTCATCTTCCAATCTCAGAACTTCATTCTTTATCGTAGCGAAGTTACCATTAACTGAAATTCCAAAATCTTCCCAGTTCTTCTTATATCCCAATTCAAGTTCCAGACCGCTATTTTGCATATCCCCTACGTTTGACCAGGGTAAATTCGGAACTCCGACATAGCCAGGAATATTGATTTGTCTGAGAATATCGGTTGTTTTCTTTTTGTACCAATCTGCCGTAAGGGTAAAATTGTTGAATAGTTTCAAATCAGCAGCAATATTCAGCTGGCTGGTCTGTTCCCATTTCAGATTTGGATTTTCCAGTGTACTTGGTGCATAGCCAATGATGATATTATTTCCAGAATTGGTATAGTTACTCCCTGAAACCATGAAACTTGCAAATCTGAAATTATCCATCTCATCATTTCCTAAAACTCCATAACCACCTCTCAGTTTTAAGTTATTGATGACTTTATTTTCAGGCCAGAAGTTTTCTTTATGAACATTCCACCCTAATGACATTGATGGAAAAGTTCCCCAATGCTGATTGGTAGCAAACTTTGAAGATCCATCTCTACGAATTGTTCCTGTAAATAAATATTTGTCTGCATAATCATAAATAATTCTACCAAAATAAGATGCTTTACGGGTTTGAATTCCATCCCATCCTGTTGCGGTAATATTATCCTGCGGAATATTAAAGTTGAATGAAGCATCCTGCCAGTTATCGATAGGCAGATTACTGTATGTCAGACTAGCCCCGCCTGCAATGTTGTATCGATAAACTCCCTGCCCAATCATAATATTGATATTATGATCTCCGAACTTATTCTGATAGGTCAAAGTATTTTCCATACTCCATTCGAATTTATTTTCGTCCACCTTATTCAGACTGTTGAAGCTGGTATTGTTATAGTTTGGACTTAAATAATATTTCGGGGTAAAAGAACGGCTTCCCCAATAAGATTTCTTACCATTCAGACTGGATTTAAATGTAAAATGATCAAGAAACTTAAGTTCAGCAAAAACATTTCCTACAAAATCATCAGACCAGCTATAATTTCCTTGTTGTATATGACGGAAAGCCTGTGGATTGGTCATTTCCTGATTTACATATCTGGAAATTCCGTATGGCCTCCCTTCAGAATCACGGATGATATAAGGATTTGTATAACCGCTTGGGTCAACCATTGACCAATCTGTCACCACAACCGGAGTCGTAGGATCCAGGTTAACGGCTGAAGCCAAAGGTCCTCCGAATTCTTCGTTTGCACTTACCCCCTGAGACTTCACGTGTGTGTACGCAAAGGTTTGTCCAATGGTCAGATAATCTGTCACTTTATGGGTTGAATTGAATCTTGCATTGATTCTTTTGTAATAAGAAATATCACTCATTACGATACCTGTCTGATCAAAATATCCGAAAGAGGTATAGTAGGTGGATTTTTCATTCCCTCCGGTAATGCTTACTTCGTGAGATGATTTTTCACCTGTTCCGAAAATAGCATCCTGCCAGTTGGTACCTTTCCCAAATGATTCAGGATTGGCAAACCTTGGTGCTTGTCCGTCATTAACGAAACCTTCATTGATAATTTTAGCATATTGTGTAGCATCCAGAAGATCCAGCTTTTTTGAGGCATTTGAAAAACCGTAAAAACCATTATAAGACAAAGTCAGTTTTCCTTTTTTCCCTTTTTTGGTTGTTACCAGTATTACCCCTTTTGCAGCAGAGACCCCGTAGATTGCAGATGATGCTCCGTCCTTTAGCACTTCTACACTTTCTATATCCGATTGGTTAAGCCATCCGATATTGTCTACCACAATACCATCTACTACCCACAATGGGCTGTTGCTTCCCGCTCCAAAACTGGTAATCCCTCTTACACGTACAGTAGCAGCAGCACCAGGCTGTCCCGAATTCGTAACAACAGAAACCCCTGCAGCTCTACCCTGCAATACCTGTTCAGGCTTACCTGCCGGTATGTTTTCAATGTCGCTGGCTTTAATACTCGCAATAGCTCCCGTTACATTACTCTTTTTCTGTGTACCGTAACCGATGACTACCACTTCGTCTATTTTGTTTTCTTTCGCAATTGTGTCCTTCGACTTGGTGGTCTGGGCACTGAAGTTGGCCGTAAAATA
This sequence comes from Chryseobacterium sp. CP-77, assembly GCF_036362765.1. Classification (NCBI taxonomy): domain Bacteria; kingdom Pseudomonadati; phylum Bacteroidota; class Flavobacteriia; order Flavobacteriales; family Weeksellaceae; genus Chryseobacterium; species Chryseobacterium sp. CP-77. The sequence goes on along the minus strand of NZ_CP143637.1, from coordinate 554,201 downwards.
GAGGACGGCAACCACTCCTACGCTTCTTGATATTCTTACATTCATATACAGTTATTGTTTAATTCTCAAATTGAGACAATAAAAATATATTTTTTTTCAATTAATTAACATTCTATTCATAAAAATTTTAATTTTTCTTTTATTTTTCAGGGTTAGAAGCCCTATCTTCGCATCAATATTTCATAAAATATCATAAAAAATTAATAAATTCATCTCCCAAAATGACCACCAAGCCTTCCAAAATTTCTCTTCCGCTAAAACTTACCTTTCTCATTTTTTCAATGGTTTTAAACTGTATGGGGTTGGTGATTCTGCAGCTGTCTGAAGAAAAAATTACCTACGGAGAACTGGGGCTTTTAGAATCTTTTAAAGATCTGCCCATTGCATTTATCTCTCTTTTTGCAGTGAGCTTTATCAACAAAACCGGTCCAAAGAAAGCATTGATTCTGGCCCTGACTATTGTAGGAGTCTGTTCCTGTCTTCTTCCCTTTGTAAAGGTTTTCTGGTTTTATAAACTGTGGTTTGCAATTATAGGAGCCTGTTTCGCTATTGGTAAAATCTGTGTTTTTGGAATTATCAGGAATAATATTTCGGATGAAAAATCCCTGGCAAAGACCATGAATAACGTAGAAGCCTCTTTTATGATCGGAATTTTCGTGGTTAATACCGGTTTTGGATGGATAATTTCCAGCCAGTACTCCGAATTCTGGAAGTTTGGTTTCCTGATGATTGCTTTATTATCAGCATTTACCATTTTTCTGCTGTCAAAGATAGAAGTAGCAGATTCCAGGCCTATGGAAAACAAAAGCATTCTCTCAGAACTTTCCGGGTTTACCACACCTGCAGTAGCTCTATTTTTAGGAGTGATCTTTTTTATCGTCTTTGTAGAGCAGGGATTCAATTCATGGCTTCCTTCTTTTTACAAAAACCATTTGAAGGTCAATTCTTTTTTTGCGCTTCAGGCCACTTCTTTTCTATCCGTATTTTCTTATGCCGGACGAACGGTTACTGCCAATATCATCAAAAAGTTTTCACTGCCCAGATATTATATAACATGTATGGCTCTTATAATCACCTTACTGATCATTATACTGGGGATACAGTATTTTGATTCTGAGGATTCCGGCTATTTACTTTTTTTATTTCCGGTTATTGGTTTGTTTCTTTCGCCCCTCTACCCTGTAATCAACTCAAGAATGATTGCACAGGTGGATAAAGACAAGATTAATCTTTTCACCTCGCTTATTGTTATTTTTTCTTCTCTGGGCAGCTCTGTAAGCTCTATCATTATGGCCGTTTTGTTTGAAAAACAGCTGTTGAATTATTATCCATTATACATCTTATCTTCTGTAATTCTGCTTTTTGTGATTAGTTTTATATATTTTACTGTCACAAATAGAAAATAGTTTTATTTTTACTGCCATGAAAATTAAAGACACAAAAAGTAAAGAAACGCTACAGGAACTCATTGACACGAAAGATTTCGTAGCGCATATTTCCGTTGACTGTACCATATTCGGCTTTCATAATAATATTCTGAAAGTTTTGCTTTTAAAATATCACGATCTGGATCTATGGTCACTTCCGGGTGGTTTTGTTTTCAATGATGAGGACCTGAGAGAAGCTGCTGAAAGGGTTTTGTTTGAAAGAACCCATCTTAAAGGATTATTTTTGAAACAGTTTCACACCTTTGGAAGAATAGACCGTACGGAGAATAATGTACATCAGATCCTTCTTAAAAATAAAGGAATAACCGTTCCTGAAGATCACTGGATATTCCAGCGTTTTGTTACAGTAGGTTACTGCAGCCTCATTGATTTTTCTCTGGCTGATACTTTCCCTGATGCTTTCAATGAAAGCTGTGAATGGTTTGAAGTCAACAACCTGCCTAAAATGGCATTCGACCACGACAGAATTATAGAGACAGGTCTTGAATACCTGAGAATGAATATCAATACAGAGGTTGCGGCAAGTAACCTGCTTCCTGAAAAATTTACCATGAAAGATCTTCAGGCTCTGTATGAAACTATTTTAGGACAAAAATTCAGAAGAAATAATTTTCAGCGAAAAATTTTAAGTTTAAATATTCTGGACAGAATGGAAAAACTGTATGACGGTTCGGCCAATAAAGCTCCATATCTGTATAAATTTAAAACTGAAGTTCATAATTCTACCAATCAGTATCCCATCTCTAATGATGAGGAGTCATAAAAATATAAATTTAACTCAAATCATCAACAAAGTAGCAGTAGCCCTCTGAAAATCAATAGTAAAACAAGTTTTTAAAAAAATTTTCAGAACATCACGAAAAATGTTACTTTTAACCAAATCAAAAAATCATGTCATATTATCCTCTTACAAGCATCCCTGATTATTATGGAATTGATGCTTTACTTACTGAAGAACATAAACTAATCCGCCAATCTGTGAGAGACTGGGTTGAAAGTTTTGTCATGCCGCAGATAGATCAGGCCGCTCAAAATCATACAGATCTTCCTAATCTTATGAGAGAATTGGGGAAAATCGGAGCATTGGGACCTTATATCCCGGTTGAGTATGGCGGTTCAGGATTAGATCAGATTTCTTATGGTCTGATTATGCAGGAGCTGGAAAGAGGAGATTCTGCAGTACGTTCTGCTGCTTCGGTACAAAGTTCATTGGTGATGTTCCCTATTAACGAATTCGGTTCTGAGGAGCAGAAAAAGAAATATCTTCCAAAACTTGCTGCCGGAGAAATGATCGGATCTTTTGGATTGACTGAGCCTAACCACGGTTCTGATCCTGGTTCTATGGAAACTTATTTTAAAGATATGGGAGATCATTATCTTTTAAATGGAGCAAAAATGTGGATCACCAACTCTCCTTTATGCGACATCGCTGTAGTATGGGCAAAAAATGAGGAAGGAAAAGTACAGGGATTGATCGTTGAAAGAGGAATGGAAGGTTTTACCACTCCTGAAACTCATAATAAATGGAGCTTGAGAGCTTCCAAAACCGGAGAACTGGTATTTAACAACGTGAAAGTTCCGAAAGAAAACCTTCTTCCTGGAGTAACAGGACTGAAAGGACCTTTATCTTGTCTGAATTCTGCAAGATATGGAATTTCCTGGGGAGTAATAGGTGCTGCTATTGACTGTTACTGTACTGCCGTTCAGTATTCCAAAGAAAGAAAACAGTTTGGAAAACCAATCGGTTCTTACCAGCTTCAGCAGAAAAAACTAGCTGAATTTTTAACAGAGATTACAAAAGCTCAGTTACTGTGTCTTCAGCTAGGAAACCTTAAAAATGACCATAAGGCAACTCCAGCCCAGATTTCAATGGCTAAACGTAACAACGTGAAAATGGCGATTGACATTGCAAGAGAATCAAGACAAATCCTTGGAGGTATGGGAATTATGGGTGAATTCCCGATGATGAGACATGCCGCAAACCTGGAATCTGTAATTACTTATGAAGGAACCCATGACGTGCATTTACTGATCACCGGATTGGATATTACAGGAATCAACGCTTTCTAAAAAATATACCAATATAAATAATAAAGAGTCTGGCCAATGGTCAGACTCTTTTGTTTACTCACTTTGCAGGGATTTTATATTCAATGAATAATTATTGATCTTACAAAGTTTTTGTCGTTTTATTAAATTTATTACTTTAATACCACACAAAAACAAACAATATGAAAAAAATCACAACTTTTTTACTAAGTCTTACAGCTCCATTTTACTTTGCCCAGCAGGCGGGTGATGTTGTAAGTGCCGAACAGAAACTGGATTTAACACCACAGGGAGTCATCAATTTTATAGCCAATAATCTTGGTGATCAGAATGCTCCTGAGTTTGCCAACTACCTGAACAGCTTCAATCTTGGGCTGAAAGGTTACAAAATCACCTATTACACCAAAAATGAGAACAACGTTCTTGTAAAAGCTACCGGATTACTCATGTATCCTAATGTACCTTTTAAACTCTCAACAGTGGTATCTGACCATGGAACTACAGACAGCAGACACAATGTTCCGTCTAATTTCAAAGGGGCTTTAACCGCTGGGTTTGTTGTTGAACTATCGTATGTACTCAACGGGTATATTCTGATGGCCCCTGATTACGTAGGGATGGGAACCGGGGACGGAACTCACCCATATGTAGATTATGCCACAGAAGCCGGAGCAACCATAGATTTTATCACCGCTGCCAATAAAGTACTGGCACAACTGAACATCAAGCGTTATGATGAATATTTCTTAGCCGGATATTCTCAGGGCGCTCATGCTGCTATGTCTACCTTAAAAAGGTTAAGCATATCAAATCCCGGTAATATCAAATTCAAATATGCTTACATGGGCGACGGCCCTTATGATTTTTCTGGAGTAACTTTAAATAAAGGAGTCCTAGAAAAAGATATCTACCCTTTCACCTCATTCCTGGCCAATGTCCTTCATACCTGCAACAATACGGGATATAAAACCTATAATAATGACATTTCAGAAGTTATTTCTGCAGAATATCTGGACAAATACAACTATCATGTCGTTCAGGATAACGGCGGACTTTTGTGGGGACCTGTTATATGGAGAAAGCTCTTTACCACCAGTTTCGTCAATGATGTTACCAGCAATCCCAATAACAAGCTAAGGCTATGCATGAAACCTAAGGATGTGTATGACTGGTACAATAAAACTCCAATGACATTGGGACATTCTACTATAGATTTAGCTATCCCGCCTGAAAATACTTCAAAAACCATTGATGTTCAGCGTGGCTATTATCCATGGTGGGATCTTAATAAATATAAGCTGGATTCTTTTTATTGGGGACCATTGGGCCATGTGGGTGGAATTCTGCCCTTCACTTTAGCTTCCAATGCCAAATTCAATACCCTGAGAAGCGGCGGCCTTCTTAATGAATGGGCGATTGCAGGTTCAATTTTCGGTAAGCAATCGGAGAAAACTTCTGAAAAACCTTCCCTTCTGTCTTCACAGATAAAACCGGACCTAGGTAGTATGCAGCTGGTTGAAATTACAGATTTCAATAAAGAAAAAGCCCAGAGCAGAACGGCCGGTAACCAAAATTTGTCAACCTTAAAAGACGGTGTTTATTTATTGAAAGTATCGGAAAACAATGAAAATAAAATAATTCCATACATCAAAAACACCCCTCAGGAAGTTACCGAAAACGAAATTGTACAATCTGTGACTGCATTGGTTTTGCAATTAAAAGTAGATCAGGATGAACTTACTGCTGTGAATATTTTTGATGAAAATAAAACCCTGATCAGAAGTATTTCCTCAAAACAATATCGGGATGCCGGAGGAATCAATATTCAGAATCTTGAAAACAAAAACTATACGTTTGAAGTTGTTACTCCATACTATAACCTTCAGTTCAGTAAATCGGCTGGCGGCATATTATCACCCGAAAGCAGTACTGATATTTATACCCTGAGACAACAGATTGTGGCTAAATCCGGGAATAATATTAAGAACATCAGCATCTACAGTATATCTGGCTCTGTCATAGTCCAGCAGGAAGTTAATAAACCGGTGTTTGAGTCCGGAAACCTGGAACCGGGAATATATCTGGTGCAGATCACTCTTTCTAATGGAAAAATCATCAATAAAAAAGTAAAACTATAAATCAATCACTCCTCTATATCTTCATTTCAAGTTAATTTTTGGCACTTCAGCAATGAAGTGCCTTTTTGTTCCGATAATTTTAAAATATTATAAATGCAGCATATCCCTTAAAACTTAAATCCGACACTAAAATATATTCTTGAAAAATCAAGCTGGCTGTTTCTGGAAATATTCAGACCAATAGGTCCTATAAGCGATTCATAGCCAAGATTTACTCCGTAGCCGAACATATCAAAACTATCATTGAAAGGAGAAAACTCTTCACTCACCTTTCCATAACTGAATGACGGGGTAAGATAGAGCTTTTTCATAATTCTGTATTGAAATGAGATGGCCGCCTTAGCTACCGAAGTCATCGGAAGTTCTTTCTGACGTAGACCATTGAATTCAGGGCTTAGCAGATCGTAATTGTATTCGCTGCCTCCCAGATTATACTTTTGGTTCAGGAACAGATACGGAACCTTATCTTCTTTTTTGGAACCGAAACTCGTTCCCAGAAACACATTTGCTTTTACGGTCAGCCTTCTTGTGATAGGATAGAAAAAGTTTTCATTCAGCGTGAATGAAACAAGGTTTTTAGGCTCGGAATAGTAAGATTCTTTCGGGTTAAGGATCTGATAAAGAAGAGGCTGTACCACATTCAGGTCATAAAGTTCATACTGATCTCCATAGTAAAGTCTTGTGCTCACCTGAAGATGATTCCCCGTGGTTGTAAAATACCTTTTATTAAGATTATTCTGTTCAAATTTCAGGAAAGTATTGAAATTGCTGTGGTTATACAGCTTTTTGCTGTAATTATCTACCTTCGACTGGTCTACTTTATCCAGTAAGCTGTACATTCTTTCCGTACTGAATTCTGTTCCCAATGACATATAGGCGTTTGGATTGATATTATAATTCAGTGCAATCTTTCCGGTTATATTGCGGTACATATGGTTAGGGAAACGGTCGCCGCCATCTTCACTGATATCATACAACCTGAAGTTCAGGTCATTACTTTTCAGGTGCACCATCTTGGCTTCCAGATCCAGCCATAAACGTTCACCACTATCCAGGAACTGCTGGTAAGCAAGTTTCGCTTTGAAACGTTCGGAAATATCTACTGTTGCCAGAAACCTGGATCTGTTCAGGAGAATATTTCTGTACGTATAATTGACAATAATTCCTACGGACTGTTCCGTATCATAGTGCAGCGCCAGTTTAAATGCTCCCTTTTTTGCTCTTTTCACAAAAACATTCATCACAAGACCGTCGTTTACATTCGTGTAGGTATAATACACCTTTACATACTGCCGCATTCCAAACACCCTGTCTATAGCTTCATTAACCGTTTTTACGTCGTAATACTTCCCTTCCGTAAGTCCCATCTGCTTTTTCAGCACTTCAATTTCTGCAGCATCTGTAATGGGTGTTCCGTCTTCTTCATTAAAAGTAAATTTAGTGGTAGGCAGTTTCACTTCTTCAATCATTGTATGCTCATACGTAATTCCGGCTTTGCGCTGAGCTTCTGCCAGAGCTACAAACTCAGGAAGATGCTTTCTCGCCTCCATCTCTCCTATTTTTATGATCCTTCTGAATCTGGCAAAATCTTTCGTGGTAATTTCTCCCAGAGGATCTACAAAATCAACCAGAATATTTGATAGTTCTTTCTGATGTTTAAAATCTTCTACAGAGCGGATGGCATGAGTCTGATAGATCATCTTCATCGGATTTTCAATCTCTTTTTTTGTAAAAAGTCTGAATCCGGTATAGCCTCCGATCACAAAATCGGCGCCCATCTCACGAACTTCATTAGCCGGATAATTACGGTCCAAACCGCCATCCACCAAAAGCTTTCCATCAATATAAACAGGAGCAAAGGCTGCAGGAATGGCCAATGTAGATCGAATAGCCAATGGTAGTGATCCTTCTTTCTGCATCACCAGACCTCCGTTTTCAATATCGGAGGAAGTAAGCTGCACGGGAATCCTCAGTTTGCTGAAATCATTGATATGCTTTGCATTAAACGTAAGCGTATTAAGTACTTCTCCCATGTACTGTCCTTCAATATAAGAGCTTGGAAGAGTCGGAAACCCTCTGACTACAGGAAATTCAAGGATATACTTATCATATTCGTCCTTCTCACTGATATTCACTTTATTGTATGGAATTTTATTACTCAGAATCCTGCTCCAGTCCATTTTATAGATCGTATGTTTCAACTGGTCAGCATTATATCCCATTGCATATAGGCCTCCCAGAATCCCTCCCATACTGGTTCCTGTGATATAATCTACTTTGATTCCCAATGAATCGATCATTTTTAAAATCCCGATGTGTGCAAATCCCTTTGCCCCGCCGCCACTGAGTGCAAGACCAAACTTTGTATCTTTGGTTACATTTTGAAGCGCAATATTCAGGGAATCATTTTTTTGCTGAGATTTGATAATAAGAGAAAAAGCAATAGCTAAAAATATCAGGATCTTTTTCATTGATGGGTGCTTAATGTATCTGATTTAAACTTTATAAGTTTTTAATAAGTAGTAAAGATACACAAAAAGTTACCTGCTTTATCACAACATTTCGTGAAGTAAACGATTCTAAGCCAGCTTATTTATTGAGAATACACATAGAAAAAAAACATATTAATACTAAAAATTTTTAATACGTTTTTATAGTTTCTATGAAATTTATATCTGGATTAAGAATTTCAAGGATAAGGCTTTTCACAGATTTCATGGCATCATCAATATTTCCTTTATCAAACTGCAGGGCAACCATTCCCTTTTTGGCATCTGCAAAACTCCAGATTCCGGTTTCAATCGGGAAACCCCAAAACTCAGGAAGGTGCTGTACTACGTAATGATAAATACAAAGCTGAAGGGCCTGCTTCCTGTCGCTGTTATGGAAATATTCATCTACGTTATCCTGATCAATCTTTACAGTAAGATTTTTAGTCCTGGCGGTTTTATAATCAATAATTCTAAGAGTACCGTTCAGTTTATCAATCCTGTCAATGAATCCGAAGAAAGAAATTTTATCATTTCCATCAAGAGGAAAATCAATGTTTTCAAACCTTCTTTCAATATCAATAATCTCCAGTTTATTGCCTTGCTTTATGAGTTCAAGATCATGATTCAGCACATTTTCAATGACCTTTTTAGCAATGGCTTTATGGATATAATTCATTCCTTTTTCGTAGAATTCCGGCTGGTGCTTCAGCTTTTCAATAGCGATATTTATATATTCATCTACTGCTTTAACTGAATTCTTTAAATCACTTTCTTTTAAAACCTTACCCTTTAACACCTCATACACTTCTTGAAGTGAATAATGAACCAGATTTCCGTAATTTTTTATCGACAGTTCTTCTTCAATTTCATCCGTTTCCGAAGTGTTTAAAATCTTGGAAAGGTAAAAATCAATCGGGTTGTAAAGATAGCTCGTCAGGTGGGAAGCAGATACTTTTTCCTTCCATTTCTGAAGACGCTCCTGTACAATTGGTGTCTTGGAAATTTCTATCGGTTTGGTGGCAATAGGCTCTGAAGAATTTTCAATAATGAGATGTTCGATCTCATGAGAACTCTCCATTTCAATCTGGGTAATGAAACGGCTCTTCTCTCCGGTATTCACTCCGGAGCTTAAAGCATTATATAGCAAATGGACATTCTTCGCATCCTGAATCAGCCTGTAAAAGTGATAGGCGTAAATGCTGTCATTTTCAAGAAAAGTATGCAGATCAAAGAATCTCCGGATATCAAAAGGAATATAGGTATTCTGTGAGTTTCCAAGCGGAAGTTTTCCTTCGTTGACAGAAAGCAGTATAACGTTTTCAAAGTTCAGAAGACGCGTTTCCAGTAATCCCATAATCTGAAGTCCTCGTAATGGTTCTCCCTGAAAATCGATACTTTCAGAATTGATATGCTGGTTGATCAGAATCTCCAGCGTTTCCATTTTAATCTCAATATTGTAGGGAGTCAACTGGTTTTTGATGATTCTGAAGGCGTTTTCAAAGTGAGAGACATTCTCATACTGGATATCGTCTATTTCAAGCCATTTTACCTGCTGGCAGAACTCAATAAGCATATCCAGATAACCATTGGTTCCTGTTGCTTTCTGAAGAAGGCCATAATAAGACAGGCCGCCCAGCAGTTCATGTAAAAGTTTTCTGGAAATATAAACGATATTCCGCTCTTCTACTTTAGCTTTAAACTCATTGATAATCTGTTCATCTTCTGCTGATTTCGGCAGCTCTTCCAAAATGGGGAAAACATCTCTGTAATAATAGGACAATTTGTTTTTTTCCAATTGTTTCTGCAGGTAGAAAAGACGTTTCACGGCATTGGAGAAAGACAAGTTTTTCAACGGAAATCCCATTGTAATATTCAAATTATCAACACCATGCATCACATCAAGACTGGCCGGAAGAAGGTTTTCATCCAGGAGTACAACTGCCGTATTGGAGTAGGTTTTATTATTGATCTCTTTAAAGATCTCAGGCAGCACTTTGGTCTGGGTTACATTCCCGGACACTTCGTATACCTTAATTTTTTTAGGTTGATTAAAATCGTCTTCTATCCATTGAAAAGCTCTGTTATCATCAAATTCTTTCCATGTTTTATGATTTCTAAGGAATTTTCCGGCTTCCTGTCTTTCATCATTAAAATAATAACGGTCTGCCTGAAAGAAACACTGCGCTTTATTCCACTGCAAAAGGCTTCTTACAAGCTTTTCTTCTACCGGAGTAAAGGCATTGAAGCCACAAAAAACAAATTCTTCTTTGGTATTTTTCGCAAAATCAGCAATTCTGGCTTTAGCCGCCTCATGAATCATTCCGGAAGTAGCCCAGTTTCTCTCCTGCAGTCTCTCCTTTAAAACCGGGAGAAAAACATTCATATTCTGCCAGAAATTAAGAAACTTCTTTCTTGGAACATCGTCATCCTCTCCAAGGTCCTGGGCCCATTCTTTGATCCTTTCCTCATCAAACATATACTGCAGTACTGCCTGATCGCTGTCTGAGAATTTCAGGATATCATCCCAGTCCTTCTGCAGCGTGGGAAACCATTTCAGAAAATCGGAAAAATCATCTCTTGGGATAAGATTCAGGCTTCGGTACACATCAAACGAGAAAAGCCACAACGGAATCCCCTGAATCGTCTGATGATCTGCTATTTTATTAATAAGCTCCTCAATCGTAAAAAAATTGGGGAGAAACCCTGAATAGTTATTTTCCTCCAGAATCTGTCTGATAAACACAATGGGACGTTTTCCGGGCAGAATGATATTAAACGCAGAAAGGTCAGTGTTTTGTGCCAGCAGTTCGTGGATGATCTTATTGAGGAATTTCAAAGGGTTTGGTAGCTTTTTAAGTTGTCTAGTTGTTCAGAAATCGACTGATTATATTCGGTTTGTTTTTCTTTATCAAGCCCATGACGGGTTTCTCTGTCGTAAGCCATCTGGAAGTTTTTATAATCAACGGATATTCCGTCGTAAATTGCTTTGAAATATTTGTTGTAGTCTCCTGAATTTTTGATTTTTTCAGCAACAGCTTTTCTGAATTTTCTTACAAATAATTCTGCAATATCAAAATGCTTCTGCTCATGAAGGAGAATATAATCATTCATTCTTTTGGTATCTTTCCATGATTTATCTTCATGAAACAGTGTTTTGATAGTAATGGCAACCGGTGCTTTGGGATCGGAGGATTTTTCAGCATAAAATTCCCAGCCACAATGGGTGTAAGCTGCCACATCAGGATTCTTCTTCTTGTTAACCGGGCTTTTAAAATTGTCCCAGGTTAGCTTTCTGCCTTCCTCCCAGAAAATTTTCTGCCCGTACACTACCTGCGCTGCCAGTAAACACAATACGAAAGTCAACTTCATTATTTTACTACAATGGTTTTTGTAATCCAGTTATTTCCTCCATTCCAGAATTTAAAAGTATAGGTTCCTTTACTTTGCGGGCTGAAGTTAATTTGATTTGCTCCTACATATTTCCCTTGTGTACAAGGGCCGTTGGTAATATATTTATAGGAAGTAACTGTTCTTTCCAGGTTATTATTGTAAACATAATCATATCCGTAAAATCCTTCACAATGAGACGGATAGGTGGAATACGTTTTTATGCTCTGTATCGCGTAAACGTCCATGGTATCATTAACAATTTTTACGCTGTCTATCTTGATTTTATCAATAGATTCGATGGTATGGTAATCATCATCATTACACGAAACCAGAAGCACGCCCAACAGGAATACTGAAGATCCAATATTTAAAAGTTTTTTCATAACCTTTACTTTTCTGATTATTAACAAATATTAGCAAAAATTATTCCTTATTTACATAAAAATCAGGAATTAAAATTACCTTTTGATACATAAACTACTTTCTTGGTATCAAAAAATTCTTCATCAAAATAGTGTTTAAGATTGAATATTTCACATTTAATTCCGGCAAGCTCTTCAGCAAGATCACCGCCTTTTAAATATAAAATTCCGTTGTGTTTAGGATTAAACTGTTCTTTTTCAAATTTCCCTTTCAGCCATCTTAAAAATTCCGGCATCTGGGTTACTGCTCTGCTGACTACAAAGTGGAATTTTTCTTTCAGCTTTTCTGCTCTTCCATGGATAGCCGTTACATTGGTCAATCCTACTCCGTCTGCCACAGCCTGTACCACACTGATTTTCTTCCCAATAGAATCAATCAGGGTAAATTCTACTTCAGGAAAAAGGATCGCCAAAGGAATCCCTGGAAAACCACCTCCGGTTCCGATATCCAAAACTTTGGTTCCCGGTGCAAATTCCATCACTTTTGCAATTCCCAACGAGTGCAGAATGTGCTTTTCATACAGTGATTCCATATCTTTTCTGGAAATTACATTGATCTTTTCATTCCATTCATTGTACAGATTTTCCAATTTGGAGAACTGTTCTTTCTGTTTTTCAGTAAGATCCGGGAAATATTTTAATAGTAACGATGCAGACATGTGAATTATTATAAACCGCAAAAATAAGTTTTATTTCTCTTGTATTCAAATCAACTTTTCCTGGTCCTGATGTAAATTCTGGTTTTCAGCACAATCCATCACTTTGCAATTCCCGGTATAACAGGGGCACTCAGGTTTCCTGACGGGCTCACGCTCTGTACGGCGAAAATATAATTGTCTTTAGAAAGCGGAATCTTCATAGAAAGTCCAGTGGTGAATATTTTTTTCTGCCACACCGCACTGTCTGTTTCTCTTGCCAGCACATAATACCCTGCTGGTATTCCGGATTTTGGCTTTTCCCAATGTAAAGTAGTGGAATTCGTCAGCTCTTTTACATCCATTTCAACTTTCTCCGGTTTTGAAGGAGATTTTGCAAGATTGGCAAGGACAGCAATATTGGCCGCAACATTCTTTTTCAGATATTTAAAATCGATAAATTCAGGAAGATCACCGTACCGCTTATTGTTTTCAACCCTAATATCCTGATGCTGATGGTCGTAATTTTCATAATATTCGGTCAGTCTTACAGAAGGAAATCCATTATTCACAAAGCTGGTGTGATCTCCTCCGCGCAGAAATCTGTCATTTCTATAGATCAGTTTGATCTCCAGCCCTTTCACATATTCTTCCGTAACTTCTTTGATATAGCGGGCCAGCTGTCTGGATTCACTGTCGTTTTCAAAACCAAGATTTCTGATCATCATTGCTTTTTTATCAAGATCTTTATAAGACAGGCCTTCGCTGAATACACGAAGTATACGGGTGTTGATCTCTCCGGTTTCTCCTGCTTTTGGATTGCCGATCATATCATTATTCAAAACCGCTTCCAGCTGCAGATTTTCTCTTTTTATTTTTTCAGCCAACTGTTTAGATCCCAACAGTGACTGTTCTTCACCGGAAAATGCTACAAAAATAATTGAAGCCGGAAACGAAGATTTGCTCAGTATTCTTGCGGATTCTATCACAGCACTTACTCCGCTGCCGTCATCATTGGCTCCCAGCGCTGCAGAAGTTCTGTTCATCACATCCGTTACCCTGGAATCCAGATGTCCTCCGATCAGGAAAATTCTTTTATCATTCGGATCTGTTCCTTTCAGAAAAGCAACAGCATTTCCAAGATTTACTGCTTTGTCAATTCGTTTTCCATCCGGCTGAATGTCTTCCTGCTGCAGATACACTTCCATTCTTCCACCCGAATTTTTAGCATAATCATTGAATTTTCTGATCACCCAGTTCCTTGCCGCACCTATTCCACGCTTTGGGTCATCTGTTGAACTTAGGGTATGCCGGGTTTCAAAGCTTACCAACTTCCCGATATATGATTTTAATGAATCTTCATTCACCTGCGAGACATATTTTTTCACTTCATCATCTTTTGAATGTTTTTGAGAGAAAAAAGAACAAGAAATGAGCAATAAAAAAACAGAATATTTCATAGAAGCGGTATTAGATTGTTTAAAGATACAAAACCTACACTGCAAAATTATTCCCTGCAATAATTTATTTTGAATTATGATTTTTTGGCTAAAATAAGATTGAAATCAATCTCTTACTTCAAAATAGAATATTTTTATAACCCAGAAGACAATTTGACAAAAACCTGATAAAAATCTTTAAAACACCCCTATTTTTATTACCTCCACACCACGTTTTTATTATATATTTGTTAAAATTCAAAAAAATACAATGGATAAACTTTCAGATAGAGTAAAAAGATTAGGATACTCACAAACATTTGTTATGTCAAACAAAGCCAGAGAAATGAAAGCCAATGGAATAGATGTGATCAGTTTAACTCTTGGCGAACCGGATTTCGATGTTCCGGACAATATCAAACAGGCAGCATTCGATGCCATCAATCAAAATTACAGCCACTATTCTCCGGTTCCGGGATTTCTGGAATTGCGCGAGGCTATTGCTTATAAATTAAAAAGGGATAATAATCTGGAATACAAACCTTCCCAGATCTGTGTTTCCAACGGAGCCAAACAGGCTATCATCAATGTTTTGGCAGCTATTATCAATGATGGCGATGAAGTTCTTCTTCCAGCACCTTACTGGGTAAGTTATGATGAGATGGTAAAAATGATGGGCGGAACTTCCGTAATACTTCCTACCTCGTATGTTACCGATTTCAAAGTGACTGCCGAACAGCTTGAAGAAGCTATTACAGAGAAAACCAAAGCGGTACTTTTCAGCTCGCCATGTAACCCATCAGGAGGATACTACACTTATGATGAATTAAAATCCATCGCCAAAGTAATTGCCAAATACCCTCAGATAACGATAATTTCTGACGAGATTTATGAATACATCAATTACGAAACGAATACCACTTCGATTGCCCAGTTTCCGGAAGTTTATGAACAGACAGCTGTAATCAACGGAATGTCAAAGGCATTTGCGATGACCGGATGGAGAATCGGGTATTCCGCATGTCCTGAATGGCTGGCAAAAGCTTGTGAAAAAGTACAGGGACAGATGACCAGCGGGGCCAATACGGTAGCACAGAGAGCCTCTATCGTTGCCCTGAAAGCAGATCCTTCCGAATACAGATACATGATTGATGCCTTCAAAAAAAGAAGAGATCTTGTCTATGAACTGATCAAAGAAATCCCGGGATTCAAAGTGGTCCTTCCAAAGGCAGCCTTCTATTTCTTCCCTGATATTTCGTATTATATCGGAAAAACCCTAGATGGAACAGAAATTAAAAATTCTGACGACTTTGCCATGTTCCTTCTGGAAAATGCCCATGTTGGATGTGTAGGCGGATTCTCTTTCGGAAGTCCGGAATGTATCAGATTCTCTTATGCCGCTTCTGAGGAAGAGCTGAGAGAGGCTATGAAACGAATTAAAGACTTGTTGGAGAAATTCAATTAACAAAAAACTAATAACCCCAAATAAAACGACAGCAATGAATCTGTTAAAAAAACTAACCATCGCTACAAGTATTGCCGCTGCAAGTTTTGCCGGATATGCTTTTGGACAGGATTTCCAGTGGAAAGAAGCTACTTCGAACGGCTACCAATACAGGTACGTAACCAATGACCCTACTTCTGCAAGGTATTACACTTTGAAAAACGGATTAACGGTTATTTTAAGTCCTACCAACAAGGATCCGAGAATCCAGACGTATATCGCCACAAAAGCCGGAAGTAAAACAGATCCTGCAGACCACACCGGCCTTGCCCATTACCTGGAGCATATGCTTTTTAAAGGAACCAACCAGTTCGGATCTAAAGACTGGGCAAAGGAAAAGCCTCTTTTAGACCAGATTGATGCTCTTTACGAAAAGTACAATCAGACTAAGGACGAAGCCAAAAGAAAAGAAATCTACAAAGAAATTGACAGGGTTTCAGGAGAAGCAGCAAAATTTGCAATCGCCAATGAATATGATAAAATGATGGCCGGTATGGGAGCTGATGGCACCAATGCCTTCACTTCTTTTGAACAAACGGTGTACACGGAAGATGTACCTGCGAATGTTCTTGACAAATTCCTTGCAGTACAGGCTGAACGATTCAGGGAACCGGTTCTGAGACTTTTCCACACAGAGCTTGAGGCCGTATACGAAGAAAAAAACAGATCTCTTGATGATGATGGAGACAAGGTTTTCGATACGATGTTTGCCAACCTTTTCCCTAACAACAATTACGGAAAGCAAACCACCATCGGAACCATTGAACACCTGAAAAACCCTTCTCTGCATGCTATCAGAGAATATTATAACAATTATTATGTTCCTAATAACATGGGAATCATCATGTCCGGAGATTTTAATCCGGATGAAGTGATTGCAAAAATTGACAAGGCTTTCTCTTATATGAAGCCTAAAGCAATCCCTGAATATAAAGTTGGACAGGAAAAACCGATCACTGCTCCGATTGTAAAAGAAGTGGTAGGACCGAATCCTGAAAACGTAATGCTTGGTTTCAGATTTCCGGGAGCTTCTACAAAAGACGCCAGAATGCTGAATCTTGTTGGAAATATGCTTACCAACGGACAGGC
This sequence comes from Chryseobacterium sp. CP-77, assembly GCF_036362765.1. Classification (NCBI taxonomy): domain Bacteria; kingdom Pseudomonadati; phylum Bacteroidota; class Flavobacteriia; order Flavobacteriales; family Weeksellaceae; genus Chryseobacterium; species Chryseobacterium sp. CP-77. Next base: position 537,595 of record NZ_CP143637.1, on the reverse strand, counting down.
AGGGCTGATCGATCTTGATCTGGTAAAAAAACAGAAATTACTGGGTGCATACGCTGGTTCTTATGCATTGAAAGATTATTCCGTTTTACTTTTACAGGGTAAACCCACTGAAGGGCAGTCTCTGGATGAAGTAAAGAATCTTCTTCTTCAGGAAATTGACAAACTGAGAAAGGGCGAGTTTTCTGACGACCTGATTCAGTCAATCGTTAACAACGAAAAGAAAGGGATCATTCAAAAAGATGAAAAATACTCAACCAGAGCAAGTATTCTGATGGATGAATTCACTTCGGACGTTGACCACAAAACATCGCTGGAATATGTGGACGAAATTTCAAAACTGACGAAAAAAGATATCATGGATTTCGTATCCAAGTATCTTCAGAACAATAACTACGTTGCAGTTTACAAAAGAAAAGGGGAAGATAAGAGCATTGTAAAAGTTGATAAGCCAACGATTACCCCGGTTTCCGTTAACAGAGAAGACCAGTCTCCTTTCCTTAAAAAAATCGACGAGATGCCTGAAAACCCTATCGCTCCGGTATGGTTGAATTATGACAAAGACATTGCTAAAAACAAATTAGCTGATGTGGATGTACTTTCTGTAAAAAATACAGACAATGCTTTATTCAGAATGTATTACCACTTTGATTCAGGAAAATGGAACAACAAAATCCTTCCATTGGCAGCAGAATATCTTCAGTATCTGGGAACGAAAGATAAGTCTTCGGAGATCATCAGTAAGGAATTCTATAAACTTGCCTCAAGCTTCAATGTGAGTGCAGGAAACGAAGAAACTTACGTATCACTGGAAGGTCTGAATGAAAACTTTGATAAAACCATTTCTTTATTTGAAGATTTAATCAAAAACTGTCAGGCAGACCAGGCTGCTCTTGATGCTTACAAAGTTAGGCTTAAGAAAGCGAGAGCGAACGCAAAACAGAATAAAGGAGTAATTATGTCAGGATTGAGAAGTTACGCTCAATACGGTCCTCAAAATCCTTTCAACAATGTACTGAGCGATGCTGAACTTGATGCATTGAAAGCAGAAGATTTAATTAATGTGCTTCATGATCTGTTCAATTTCAAACATAAAGTATTGTATTACGGCCCCAAATCAGGAGATGAAGTGGTGGCAGCTTTGAAACCTGTCCACAAACTTCCTGCCACCCTGAAAGATTTGCCTAAGTCTAAAACTTTTGTACAGATCCCGACAGACAAGAACAAAGTATTATTTGCTCATTATGACATGGTGCAGGCAGAAGTGTTCTGGGTAAGAAATTCTGACCAATACAATCCATCTGCTACTCCAACGGTAAGTTTATTCAACAACTATTTCGGGGGAGGAATGGGATCTATTGTTTTCCAGACCATCAGAGAATCTAAGGCGCTTGCCTACTCCACGTATTCTTACTTTGCCCTTCCGAGTAAGAAAACAGACAAAGATATGGTGATGGCTTATGTAGGAACGCAGGCAGACAAATTCAATGAGTCTACAACAGCCATGAATGAGCTTCTGACTACCCTTCCGAAATCTGAGCAGTTATTTGAAACAGCGAAAAGCGGATTGAAAAAATCTATTGCCTCTGAGAGAATTACTCAGGATGGAATCATCTTCTCTTATCTGAAATCTCAAAAGCTTGGAAACAACTTTGACATGAGAAAGAATGTTTATGAACAGGCTCCCAAACTGTCTTTCACAGATATCAATTCTTTCCATGATAAAGAAATGAAGAATAAAAACTATACCTATTGCCTTGTCGCTTCTCAGGACAAAGTAAATGAGGCCGATATGCAGAAATTAGGCGAAGTAAAAAAACTTAATTTAACTGAGATCTTTGGTTATTAAAATAAACAAAAAGAGGCTGTCTCAAAAGTGAGACAGTCTTTTTTTTGAGCATAAAAAAAGGAAAGCTTTTGCTTTCCTAATAGTTGCAAATTGATTAATTTGCTGTGTGTTAATTAAATCAAAGGTAGTCTTTAAAGATTATAATCCCAAGCAAAATTTTCTTTTTCCTCCTGATTTGTCGGAGCTGATAGAAAATAATCATCCTGTACGAACTGTTTCAGCTGTTATAGATGGTCTGGACATCACTAATTTACTCCGTAATTATAAACCCGGCGGCACATCGGCGTATCATCCCAAAATGCTTTTGAAAGTATTGGTTTATGGCTATTTGTGTAATATTTATTCGAGTAGAAAGCTGGAGCAGGCACTCAAAGAGAATGTTCATTTTATGTGGCTAAGCGCCATGAACCGTCCCGATCATAATACTTTGAACCGTTTCAGAAGTGAGAGGTTAAAAGGAGAACTCAAAGAGATCTTCGCACAAATTGTATTATATCTGGAGAAAGAAGGTCTGGTAAGCCTGCAAACCATCTTTACAGATGGGACTAAAATAGAAGCCAATGCCAATCGTTACACATTTGTATGGGGAAAGGCTATCAAAAAGAATAAAGAACGTATAGAGTCCCAACTTGAGGATTTGTGGAACTACACTCAGGAAATAGCCAGGGAAGAAATGAAAGATACTTCGGAGGTAACCTTTAAGTCTATGGACAAAGAAAAAATAAAATCTGTTATAGAAACGATAGATTCTACTTTAAAAAAGAAGAAAATTTGCTCTAAAGTTCGTCAGAAGATTAATTACGCAAAAAAGAACTGGCCTGAAAATCTTGAAAAATATGAGAACCAAGAGGCTATTCTTGGGAATAGGAACAGCTATTCAAAAACAGACCCTGATGCTACTTTTATGCGCATGAAAGAGGATCATATGCGTAATGGGCAGCTCAAAGCGGCTTACAATCTTCAGTTGAGTACCGAGAATCAGTTTATCATTAATTATACTCTGCATCCTAATCCTGGTGACACTAAAACCCTTCTTGCTCATATTAAGAATTTTGAACACCTTTATCATAAACCTCCCAACGAAATAGTGGCTGATGCAGGATATGGCTCAGAAGAGAACTATATTTTTCTCCAAAAGAGAAAAGTCAAAGCCTATATCAAGTATAATTATTTTGATAAAGATCAGAAAACCAAAATTATAACATCTTCGCCCTCTAACCCAAAACTTTCAAAGCTCCGGCATAAGGTTCATAAGCTTCTCAATACAAAACGGGGCATAATGCTTAGAAAACAAAGGTGTCACGATGTAGAACCTGTGTTTGCTCAAATCAAACATAACAAAGGATTTAAAAGATTTTTTCTCAGAGGACAAAATAAAGTCGAAATAGAAACCGGCTTGATTGCTATTGCGCATAATCTTAGAAAATTGGCTCTGGCAGGGTAAAAAAACCTTCCTTTGTTTTATTCTACCATAATAACTCAAAAATATGATCTAAAAAAAATAAATTCATTGAAAAATATAAGTTACAAAAAAATACGACCATAAAAAAGGCTGTCCTTTTGAGACAGCCTCTTTTTTATTTAGCTGCAGATCAAAAACAATTATAGATTTTATTTATCGATTTTAGTTTGTTCGATAGATGAATCTTTTATATATTTGCATAAGAAATTTAAATATAAAAACAGAAAAATTATGTCTTTAGTAGGAAAAAAATTCCCAAACTTAACAATTGACGCAATGTCTGAGATGGGTGACGATTTAAGAATCAACATCCTTGATGAAGCAGTAAACAACCAGCAAAAAGTTCTTTTATTCTGGTACCCTAAAGATTTCACTTTCGTATGCCCTACTGAGCTTCACGCTTTCCAGGAGGCTTTAGGTGAGTTCGAAAAAAGAAACACTAAAGTAATCGGTGCTTCTTGTGATACTAACGAAGTACACTTCGCTTGGTTGAACACTCCAAAAGATAACGGAGGAATTGAAGGAGTAACTTACCCGCTTTTAGCTGATACTCACAGACAATTGGCTAACACTTTGGGAATTGTTGATCAGGATTTTGAATATGATGAAGATGGAAACGAAGTTTTCACAGGTTCTAACGTAACTTACAGAGCAACTTACCTTATCGACGAAACCGGAAAAATTTTCCACGAAGCGGTAAATGATATGCCTTTGGGAAGAAACGTAAAAGAATTCTTAAGATTAATCGACGCTTACACTCACGTACAGAAACATGGTGAAGTATGTCCTGCAAACTGGGAAGAAGGAAAAGAAGCAATGAAAGCTGACAGAACTTCTACAGCAGAATACTTAGCAAAAAATTAATATCTTAATTTAAATATAACAATGTAACAATCTAACAGTATAACAATTTGAAAAGTCATTTCTTGAATTGTTAGATTGGTCAATTTTTTAGATTGTTACATTGTTTATTTTTTTAAAAATAAACTTATGTACACAGAATTAACCGAAGATACATTACAGAATATAGTTAACGAAAACGAAAAAGTAGTCGTTCAATATGGCGCAACATGGTGCGGAAACTGCAGAATCATGAAGCCGAAATTCAAAAAATTAGCCTCTGAAAATGATTCTATTCCATTTTTATATGTAGATGCAGAAAAGCTTCCTGAAAGCAGAAAATTAGCAAAAGTAGATAACTTACCTACCTTCGCCATCTTTAAAAACGGAGAACTGGTGAACCAGGTTCAATCTAACCAGGCAGAAAGTTTAATTAACCTTTTTAACGAATTAGCATAATGAAATTACCCGTAATCAGACAGTTTTACCAGAATCAGACTCCTGAAAATCTTGAAAAAACATTAGAAGTACTGGAAAGTTTCTGCGAATTCAGAGGAACAAGCGAAGAAGATCTGAATGTTGCAGGAGAATTGATCACCAACATCTGTGGAGCTTTAGAAGTTCACGCGAATGTACAAAACGGAATGAGCGAAAAAGATGCTTTAAACTCTTTTGCTCAGAAGGTTTTGGGATCAATTGACAAATAACATCTTTCGGTTATTTTTAACCAAAAGAATGTAAAAACACAAACTACAATACCTGAGGTTTTCCTCATTACTATACTTTTTCTATTCTTTAAGAATCTTTTTATTTCAACTTAAAATCTACTTCAAAGGACTTTAACCGGTCACATGAAGCTGGAAGCTGTATGAAAAATTGTAAAGAATAACCCATTAAAATCCCGGTGATATTTTCATCAGGATTTTTTGGATTTTGGTTTACAACACGAATAACACGAGCGATTTCACGAATAACACAAATAAAGATACGCAAGCATCCGTGTTAATCTGTGGAATCTGTGGGCAAAAATATATTTAAATATTATTATAAGTTTCGGCTGAAGCCGTTGGAAAAGATTTATTTAAAGTAAAACGGGCTAAAGCCCGTTCCTATTGATATTAGTAAATTGTGTTTATTCGTGAAAACATTTGTGACATTTGTGTTTACATAAAAAAAGAAATCCCGATGAAAAATCACCGGGACTATATTTTAAAGCAAAGACAACTTATCAATTAGTTTCTTCTGCTCATCAGAATACTCAGAATATACCAGAATAAAAGCATAATCGAAGCAAAAAGCTGCAATGCTGCTCCTACATATTGGTTGGTTCCAAATGAATCCTTTAATTTGCTTGTCTGATATAGAATAGTAGCTGAAGCTAAAATTACCATTCCTACCGAGAACCACAGTCCAAGGTTAAAACCAAAGATCATCCCTCCTACAATCAGTCCGATGGAAATAAATCCACCGATTACAATGATATTTCTTAAGAAAGAAAAATCTCTTTTAGAAGTGAATGCTACTGCAGAAATACCCGCAAACATAGCAACAGTTAACGTCGCAGCCTGAAAAATAACATTTGCTCCACCTTCAATATTAGTGGCAATAAAAAGCAGCGGCATGAAAATAATCGCTTCCAGCAAGATGTAAAATCCTAATCCTAAATATTGGGTAGATTTGCTCTGTGAAAGTGACCATTTAGAAGCCAAAACAGAAGCCAGCCAGAAAACCCCGATAATCAATAGCCAGATATATCTCTGACCAAACATCATCGCAATCAATTCTACCGGAACTGTTTTTAATAATATCGTTTCCACTCCAATAAATGCAAGAATCGATAAAGCAACATGTAAGTACGTCTTCTTGTAAAAATTCGCCTTCTCCACATCTGAGGAATGAGCGACTAAAACATCTGTCATCATAGTTAATATTTTTTTGTTAATCGAAAATAAAATTAAGTCTTATTTCGAGGGCAATACCCCAAGAATTTTTCCGTCATCCTCAAATACAGCGGTAATAACTTCCCTGGAAGATTCTCCTGCATATTTATATTTAATACTCGGATGATTGATTCCGTCCATTGTTTTATAATATCCGGCCTTTAAGACTTCAAGTTTTTTGTTGGGATCAATATCATCTTTGACCTTCTTAAGAACATCATCCGTTACGATTTCCTTTACCTTCTCAGAAATCAATCCATCAATAGCCTTCCGGTCTGAAGCCTGCAAAGCTACAACGAACTTCTGGAAATTATCATTATATAAACTGATCTTTTCCTTACTTATGGAAGCCTGTTGTTCTTTTTTGGGACTGTTTTCAACCTTTGCACCTGTTACTTTCTGCGCAAAAACCAGCTGTGCCCCCACAAGAGCAAGTCCCAGCAATAATTTTTTCATAGTATTCATTTTTGTTCTGGTGAAATAAGTGATGGAAGATACGAAAATCAGACCAGTTCTAAAAATTTCATTGTATCTACATTATCAGCATAAGTATCAAGTCCCGGATTTTGTGCTTCACCAAAAGGAATCGCATTCATTTCCAACTCTTCTTTTGCCACAACGCACTGAATATTTTCTTCATTTTCTGCAATAAAGCTTTTCACATCATCCAATGATTCATACCTGCTGAAATTGATTACAGAAAGCGGGCTGAACAGTTTATCATCCTCTTTAAGCATCACAAAATTATTATCCCAGAATTTATCCTGATTTAAAAGATAAACCGCTCTGTTATAATCATAATTGTTGGCATATTTGTTATGATTGATAATATCCTGGAAGCCTAAGAAGTTTTCAAACAGCCTGTCAATCACAAAATCCTGCGGAATAAAAATCCTCGTTACATTTCTGCATCCCAATCCGAAATACTGGAAAATATCTTTTGCTAAAAGCTGCAGTTCTTCATTAGTCTCATCACCCTTCAAAACAGCAATTGAAGTCCTGTTTTTACGGATGATACTCAAATGATTCTTGAAATAATATTCCAGATATCTCGCTGTATTATTACTTCCTGTTGCAATAACAGCATCAAAATTCTCTAATTTTTCAACAAACTCAAAAGCTACATTTTCATTGGAAAACTCATTCCATTTCCTCAATAAAAACGGAATCATATACTTATCTTTTGAAGACAGCTTAATGACAGGAATATGGTTGGCCAGAATTACAGAAATTACATCATGAAGCCCTACTAAAGGGATATTTCCGGCTAAAATAAGTCCAACTCTTTTTGAAATTTTAGAGATAGAATAATTTCCAAGCCAGTTTTTGATGTTTTCTTCAGTCAGAAGATCTGTCCATTGCTGTAAAGCAAATTTCTGATTATCAATAGTAAACCACGGGTTCTCTATTTCAGACCTTTTCAATAATAATTCAATATCAGAATCATCTTCATTGTGATCTTCCGGTTTCTTCGCTAAAAACGCTTTTATATAATCACTTAATTTAATAAGTCCTAAAACTTGATTTTCGGTATTCATAATTACTTTAAAATTGGGTAAAATTTTGTAATTTTGTGCAAATTTAAAAAAAATTAGCGATGGCTATTAAAATAACTGATGAATGCATTAACTGTGGGGCTTGTGAACCAGAATGCCCAAACAATGCAATATATGAAGGAGCTGTAGATTGGAAAGCTTCTGACGGTACGGCTCTTCAAGGTACAATTACGATGCCGTCGGGACTTACTGTAGATGCCAATGCACCACAGGAACCTGTAAGTGATGATGTGTACTTCATTGTAACAGATAAATGTACAGAATGTAAAGGATTCCACGAAGAACCTCAGTGTGCAGCTGTATGTCCGGTAGACTGCTGTGTGCCAGATGAAGATCATGTAGAGTCTGAAGAAGCTCTTCTTAATAAAAAAGCATTCTTACACGGCGAATAAAAAAATTCCGTCTCATCATCTGTGAGGCGGCTTTTTTTAACCCAAAATCCAATAAATCAAAATAAAGCTGAAGGATATTGAAATCCCAAAGCACCCAAAAAATAAAAATATGAACAAAAAGCACAACTTCAGCGCAGGACCATGTATTTTACCACAGGAAGTATTTGAAAAATCAGCACAGGCTATCCTTGACTTTAACGGCATCGGATTGTCTCTTCTTGAAATTTCTCACAGAAGCAAGGATTTCGTTGCGGTAATGGACGAAGCGCGTGCCATTGTAAAAAGATTGATGAATCTTGGTGATGATTATGAGGTACTTTATTTAGGAGGCGGAGCCAGCCTGCAGTTTGCAATGGTTCCTTACAACCTGATGAAAGTAGGTGGAAAAGCAGCTTACCTGGATACAGGAACATGGGCAGCAGGAGCCATCAAAGAAGCTAAAAAAGTGGGAACGGTAGATGTGGTAGGTTCTTCAAAAGAAGACAATTATTCTTTTATTCCTAAAGACTATACTGTTGGTTCAGAATACGATTATTTTCACTGTACCTCCAACAACACCATCTACGGAACTCAAATGAAATCCTTCCCTGAAGTGGATACACTGATGGTATGTGATATGAGTTCTGATATTTTCTCAAGACAGCTGGATTTTTCAAAATTTGACCTGATCTATGCCGGTGCTCAGAAAAATATGGGACCTGCAGGAGTTACTTTAGTGGTTATCAAAAAAGAAATTCTTGGTAAAACAGGAAGAGAAAATATGTTTTCTATTCTGGATTATTCCCAGCACATTGCTAAAGAATCCATGTACAATACCCCGCCGGTATTTCCTGTGTATGCTTCTTTACTTACCCTTCAGTATCTTGAAAGAAACGGAGGAATTGCTGCTGCAGAACAAAGAAATGAAGCTAAAGCTAAGCTTTTATATGATGAAATCGACAGCAACCCGCTATTTGAAACGTTCTGCGTAAAAGAAGACCGTTCGTTAATGAATGTTTCTTTCAAAATTACAGACGAAAGCAAGAAAGAAGAATTTGACAATGCATGGAAAGCAGCAGGAATCAGCGGCTTAAACGGACACAGAAGTCTTGGCGGTTACAGAGCAAGTTTGTACAATGCCCTGCCAATTGAAAGCGTACAGGTTTTGGTAGATGTAATGAAGTCTGTCAAGTAAATTAAATAGTAAAAAATTCAAAGATTGAAAGAATGAAAGGCAGTTCATTAAAATTTATTAATTTGCGCCCCAGTTTTAAAATGTTGAAATGGTAATTCTTTCAATCTTTAAATCAAATAATTCATGAAAGTTTTAGCAAACGACGGAATTTCAAAAGCAGGAGAAAACACTTTAAAGGAAGCCGGAATTGATATTCTGGACAATAGAGTGGCTCAGGATCACGTTATTAATTTTATCAACGATAATAATGTGGATGTTCTTCTGGTAAGAAGTGCAACGAAAGTGAGACAGGATCTGATTGATGCTTGCCCCGGCCTTAAAATCATTGGAAGAGGCGGTATCGGAATGGATAATATTGATGTGGAATATGCCAGAAATAAAGGTATTAAAGTAATCAATACTCCCACAGCATCCTCAAAATCAGTGGCAGAACTGGTTTTTGGCCACTTTATTTCACTGGCAAGATTCCTTCACGAATCCAACAGGCTGATGCCTCTGGAAGGAGAAACTCATTTCAACGCCATGAAAAAGTCATTCAGTAATGCGTATGAACTTTCAGGAAAAACATTAGGAGTAATCGGCTTTGGAAGTATTGGCCAGGAAGTTGTAAAAATAGGAATCGCTTTAGGAATGAAAGTAACTGTTCTGACCAGAAGCCCGAAAACAGAAGTTCTTACGCTGAACTTCTTCAACGGACAGTCTGTGAACTTTGAAATCACTTCCACCAATGATATGGATGCATTCCTTAAAGATGCAGACTTCATCAGTATCAATACGCCGAAAACGAATGAGTATATTATAGACACCCCTCAGTTTGAAAAAATGAAAGATGGAGTCTATATTGTGAATACTGCAAGAGGTGGTGTCATCAATGAAGTGGCACTTATCGATTTTATCGAGTCGGGAAAAGTAGCCGGAGCAGCACTGGACGTTTTTGAAAACGAACCCAATCCGGAACTGCCTTTACTGATGAATCCCGCATTATCACTTTCCCCTCATGTAGGAGGCAATACAGTGGATGCGCAGGAAAAAATCGGTGTCGAACTTGCAGAACAAATTATTAAGCTACAAAAAGAAACTATAAGATAAATATGCCTGTTTTTAAACCTTTCCGTGGAATAAGACCTCATAGAGACTTTGAGAGTACTTTCCCTACCCATCCACTGGATAATTTCACCCAGGAAGAGATTGCGGAGAAAGCTCAAGTTGAAAATACTTACATCAATATGATTAAACCCTATGTTGTAAGTAAATCTAAAGATATTGACCGGAACCTGCGAAAGATCCGTTCTACCTTTGAAGAACTTCTGGAAGAAAAGAAATTGGTCCAGGACAATTCGTCTTACTATCTTTATGAGCAGATCTATCCCAACAAACAGATGTTCAGAGGACTTCTGGGATTGGCAAGTATTGAAGATTTCTGGAATGGAAAAATCAAGAGACATGAAAGTACCATCCCGCAGAAAAAGGAGAAACTGGCTCACTACCTTGAAAAAGTAAATCTGCAGGCAGAACCTGTACTTCTTACCTACCCTGCCAATTCAAAAATTGAATTGCTGATGAACCATGAAGAAAAAAATGTTCCTATTTTCAACCACGTGGATTCTATGGGTATCAGACATAAAATCTGGAGAATAGACAATCGTCTGAAGCTTCAGCAGTTTAAAGAAGTGATTGATCAGATAGATTCGTTCTACATTGCCGATGGGCACCACAGAATTGGTTCTACAGCAATGAATGCCAAATACCATAAGGAGAAAAACAAAAAACATAACGGTACAGAGCTTTACAACTTTGTGTATAGTTTCATTGTTTCCAACCAGTCAATAAAGATTCACGATTACAACAGAATCTTACACGATCTAAATGGTATTTCTCCGGAAGATTTCCTGAAGGAACTTGAAAAATATTTCCTGATTCACGAAAAAGGGGAAACATCGTACTACCCTTCTCAGAAATTCCATATCTCAATGTATATGGATGGGAAGTTCTACTCTCTTCACGTGAAACATGATCTTCGTTCCAAAGAAATGTCTCTGGATAATCTTGATCACCATCTTTTGGATAAATATATTTTCAAAAACATTCTGAAAATTGAAGATCCGGACAGTTCTGAACTTATTTCTTATGTAAAAGGAACTTCCAACATCAACGGAATCAATCTTTTAAAAGAAAAAGTAGACAATGGTGAAGGTAAAGTCGGCTTTGGAATTTATCCTGTAAGTTTTAATGATATGATTAAAATTTCAGACCTGAAATTAAGCATGCCTCCAAAATGTACATTTATTGAGCCAAAATTAATTACAGCCTTGTTAATGTACGACATGAAACCTTAATAAATTACTATTTTTTTCCTACTTTTATCAATGGAAAAGATAAGTAAATAATAAATGAAAAAAATATTCATTATACTTCCACTCTTTTTGAGTGGATTTTTATTTTCTCAAAAAAAACCACAAAAAGGCCCTGCGAAAAAAGGCACTGTTGCCAGATTTAATTATCACGATGAGTTCAAAAAAATTTCAGATGAAATTATGACCAACGGCACTGCTTATGATAATCTCGGGGAACTTACCAAAAGAATCGGTCCCCGCTTCAGCGCCACTCCCGGTTATACAAAAGCTGTAGAATGGGCTGAAAAAAAGTTCAAGGAAATTGGTATTAATATGATCTGGAGACAGGAAGCTAAAGCACCGGTCTGGATCAGAGGAAAAGAATCTTTACAGATCAAAGCCGGAAATGGAGATTGGAAAAACATCAGAATGCTTTCTTTCGGAAACTCTGAAGGAACAGGAGGTAAAGATCTGACAGGTGAAGTTGTTTTAATCAATTCCACATCAGAACTTAATGCCATGTCGCTGGGACAGCTAAAAGACAAAATAGTTTTTGTAAATGTTCCTATGGACCCGAGAGTTATCAATACAAGCGATTCTTATTTACAGGCAGCAAAATCAAAATTAATTTCCGCTTCGGTAATTGCCAAAACAGGTGCAAAAGCCTTAATTATAAGGTCACTGACCACCGCCACTGATGACACTCCTCATGCCAAAATGATTTACTACGAGCCAGATGATAAAATTAAAATTCCGGCTTTATCAATTGGAGTAAGATCTGCAGATGAGTTGGAAAAAACATTGAAAAAACAGAAAGTGACTGCGAAAATCAACATGACCGCAGAATCAAAAGGTGATACTACGAATCCTAATATTATTGCTGAAATTGGAGGCAAAAAAGATTCAAAAGTAATTGTTTTAGGCGCTCAGCTTGATTCGTGGGATATTGGCGAAGGTGCCGTGGACGACGGAACAGGTGTTGTACAGTGTATCGAAGTGCTAAGAACGCTGAAAGCACTTGGATATGAAAACAATCATACGATCCGCGTTGTTTTGTATGCCAACAGTGAAAACGGAGGACAAGGCCGTGAGATGTATGCTGCTTATGTGAAAAAGAAAGACGAAAAACACATATTTGCCTTAGGAACCGATGCAGGAGGTTATTCTCCCCGTGGGTTTTCATTAGATATGTCCCCGCAGAGAAGAAGACTGGTTTATCCCTGGAAAGAATATTTTCTGCCATATGGCGTTTATGATTTTGACCAGACAGAAGCCATTCAGGATATTTCTCCTTTGAAAAAACTGGATATTCCTTTGGCAGAGCTTGTGGTAGACACCCAGAGATATTTTGATTATCACCACTCCGAACAGGATACTTTTGACAAAGTAAATAAAAGAGAGCTTCTTCTTGGAGCTGTCGCCATAACACAGATGATTTTTATGGTTGATAAAAACTGGTAACAATGAAAAAGATAACAGGAACTTTATTACTTCTTTTTGGAATGGCCGCATTTGGTCAGTCTACAGAAGATTCTGTCCAGTTCAGAAAAATCTCCACAGAAATTCTGAACAACGGAAAAGGATACAACGAACTAAGAGAGCTTACCAAAACTATAGGAAACCGTCTCAGCGGGTCAGAAGCGTATGAAAAATCAGTTCAGTGGGCAGCACAGAAACTTCATGATGCCGGAGCTGACAAAGTATGGCTACAGGAAGTGATGATTCCTGTTTGGGTAAGAGGAAAAGAATCTCTGCACATCCGGACTTCCAACGGAAAATGGAAAAGTGTAAAAATGCTTTCCCTTGGGAATTCTGAAGGAACCGGAGGAAAAGATTTTTCCGGAGAAATCATCATGGTAAAATCACTGGAAGAATATGACAGACTTCCTGCTGAAAAGGTGAAAGATAAAATTGTGTTTTTCAACTATCCTTTTAGTCAGGAAAATGTACAGACATTCATTTCTTATCGTGATGCAAACCCCTACAGAAGAACTGCAGCCTCATTAACGGCTAAAAAAGGAGGAAAATTTGCCATTGTCAGGTCTCTTTCCTCTGCTTTTGATGATATTCCACACACAGGAAACATGCGTTATGACGAAAATATTTCCAAAATACCAGCCATAACAATCGGAAATACATCAGCTGATGAACTTGAGGCATTATTAAAGAATCATCAGGTTACGGCTAAACTCAATTCCAACTGTGGTATGAAAGGAGAAAAGCTTTCCCACTCTGTTATTGGTGAAATTACAGGTAAAAAAGATCAAAGTGTTATTGTTGTCGGCGGACATCTTGATTCCTGGGATGTCGGCGAAGGAGCCCATGATGACGGGGCCGGAATTGTGCAGAGCATTGAGGTATTAAGAACCTTTAAAAAATTAGGGATTCAGAATAATCATACGATCCGCGCCGTTTGTTTTGCCAACGAAGAAAATGGAACAAAAGGCGGAAAACAATATGGTAAGACGGTCAAAGAAAACAACGAGAAACATATTTTCGCCATTGAATCTGATGCCGGAGGTTTTTCACCACGCGGAATTTCCCTCGAAATGGATGAACCTCAAAGAAACCAGATCAAAAGCTGGGTGAATCTGTTTTTGCCGTATGGCGTTTACAACTTTGAAGGAAAATATTCAGGGTCGGATATTGCCCCGCTTCACGAAATGGGAGTTCCTACAGCTGAACTCGTTCCTGATCCGCAACGTTATTTTGATATTCACCATACCGAAGAAGACACTTTTGAAAAAATCAACCGCAGAGAATTATTATTGGGTTCTACGGTGATGACACAACTTATTTATATGATTGACAAAAATTGGTAAACAATGAAAAAGATACTAGGAACTTCATTATTGCTTTTTGGAATGGCTGCATTTGGCCAGTCTAAAGAAGATTCTGTACAGTTCAGAAAAATCTCTACAGAAATTCTGAACAACGGAAAAGGATATACAGAGCTAAGAGAGCTTACAAAAAATATAGGCCACCGCTTAAGTGGATCCGAAGCCTATGAAAAATCTGTAAAATGGGCAGAACAGAAACTTCGTGATGCCGGAGCTGATAAAGTATGGCTTCAGGAAGTGATGATCCCGGTTTGGGTAAGAGGAAAAGAATCTCTGAACATCCAGACTTCCAACGGAAAATGGAAAAGCCTTAAAATGCTTTCCCTTGGGAATTCTGAAGGAACAGGAGGAAAAGATGTTTCGGGAGAAATCATCATGGTAAAATCGATGGAAGAATATGACAGACTTCCTGCTGAAAAAGTGAAAGATAAAATCGTTTTCTTCAACTATCCTTTCAGCCAGTCATTTGTAGAGACTTTCAAAGCCTATGGTGATGCCGCCAAATACAGAACGACTGCCGCTTCTTTAACCGCTAAAAAAGGAGGAAAATTCGCCATCGTAAGATCACTGTCTTCCGCTTTTGATGATGTGCCTCATACCGGAGCAATGCGCTATGAAGACAAAGTTTCCAAAATCCCTGCGGTAGCCATCGGAAGCACAACTGCAGATGAACTGGAAGGTTTACTGAAAAGCCAGAAAGTTAATGCAAAACTTAACTCCAACTGCGGAATGAAAGGAGAAAAGCTCTCCCACTCTGTTATTGGTGAAATTACAGGTAAAAAAGACCAGAGTGTTATTGTTGTCGGTGGACACCTTGATTCCTGGGATGTAGGTGAAGGAGCCCATGATGACGGAGCCGGAATTGTACAAAGCATTGAGGTTTTAAGAACCTTTAAAAAGTTGGGTATTCAGAATAACCACACCATCAGGGTTGTCTGTTTCGCCAATGAAGAAAACGGAGTAAAAGGAGGAATCCAGTACGGTAAAACGGTAAAAGAGAAAAACGAAAAACATCTTTTTGCTATTGAAACAGATGCCGGAGGCTTTGCCCCAAGAGGTATTGCTCTGGATATGGATGATGCGAAAAGAAATCAGATTAAAAGCTGGTCGAATCTTTTTCTTCCCTACGGAGTTTATAATTTTGAAGAGCGGTTTTCAGGAACAGACCTTTATCCGCTTCATGACATGGGAATTCCCGCTGCTGAGCTGATGCCGGATTCACAGCGATATTTCGATATTCACCACACGGAAGAAGATACTTTTGAAAAGGTGAACCGAAGGGAGCTTTTATTGGGAGCCACCGCTTTGACTCAGATTATTTATATGATTGATAAAAACTGGTAAAATATGAAACCGTCTTTCTAAAGGCGGTTTTTTTATTTTAATAGTAATGCATAATAAATTTCACAGTATTCCATTAGTGAAAATTTGTGAACAATATTGATGGTGTTTGTGATTCTTACAATTAAACACAAATGACACGAATGATTTCACAAATAACACAAATTTAATAATATCAATAGAAATGGGCTTTAGCCCGTTTATTTTAAATGAATCTCTTCCAATGGCTTTAGCCGAAACTTATAAGTATCCCACTGATTTCACAGATTGACACGGATGATTGCGTATATATATTTGTGTTATTTGTGAAGGAATATTGGTGTTACTTGTGGTTTTTAAAATTGAACACAAATGACACGAATGATTTCACCAATAACACAAATTGAATAGTTGATATTATGGGATGCGAATGATCTTAGCCACAATTTTTTTAACTGTCTGTTGTATTTGTGAAATTTTTGCAGGAACATTTGAGTTATTCGTGGTTTATTTTAAATACATAAAAAACACTTCTCCTCCGTAATATTTTCTTTGTTCATTGTTATTAGCTTTAAAAAACAGAAAATTTTTCTATGTTTAAGGAAATAACAGAAGAAAAAATGCTTCGCTGCTGATCTCATCAATCCCGTGAAACAAAGTGTTAATCGCACAAACTGAATTTTGGCATGATATTGGCATGTAAATTCTTGAGAAAAAATTAAAAAAACACTAAGGATGAGAAAAAAGGTTTTCTGTGGATTTTCAGTTTTTCCACTGATTCAAGTTCATATCTAGTATATGAATCCTTTTTTTTCTACGATGCCGTAAAAGATACGGGTCCGTGATTAATTAACCCCCGTTAGTTTTTCACAGCAGTTTTGCACCCGTATCTGACTGGTATCACAATAACCAGGAATCATTTATTGATTCAAAAAAAACAAAAATATCCCGGACTTTTGGCCCGGTGTTATGATATAAATAAATGGCAAAGTCATCGTGAACCTTAGCCCAGTAAAGGAATATATTCTTTTTACCGTGATGAGTGCGCCTTTATGCTATAAATTAATGTATAACCCTTAAAATGTTAGTAATGATGAGAGCCTTTTTTGAAATGATTTTTAAGAGAAATGAAGATGCTGCAAAATTGAATATATGGAGCCTGTTGATGGTGTTAAGTTTTGCTACATTTTCAGTGTTGGTATACGCCTTAAAACCTAGCTTTAACAGCTTAATTATATACCTGACGGCATTTGCCGCTTATATCGGGTTTGGCCTTGTATTCATCAGTTCCCTTGCCGGAACGCGCATGAAGAAAAGATAACAGAACATATAACTTTTCAATTTATTTTACTGAGAAAACCGCCCTGTTTGGGGCGGTTTTTGTTTATAGTTTATACGATTGAAAAAAAGCAGCATAATTTTCTGGCTTAACTTCTTCAACGTTAGCCCCATATCTGATATAATATTTATCTCCATATATCAAAGGATTTGTTAATGATTTTGTTTTGAAAATCACAACATCTTTATCGAAGTAATTTACAATTCTAATATTCTTAGAAATATAATCCTTTGCATCCTCAGATATCGGTTGTTGTTTAATTTTTTGAATTATTTTTCTATAAAAATCATCTAAATCTTTAGCAAGAATTTGCGCCTCATGTAGAATTCCAGTCACAAAAAAACCACGATATTTTTGTGGATCAACATTATAAATTTCTTTAATCCTTTCTATTTCTTTTACATTATCACAAACACCCACACAAACATATCCACTTGTATTAGCTGAATTATTTGCTATAGCTGTCAAAGTAAGTATAATTTTATTGAAACTTTCTTCATCAAACTGATTATGCCCATCCAATCGTGTAAAACCCTGTTTAAAATCATAAGAAGTTTGTTCCGTTTTTGACTGCATTAATAGAGATTCAAATTCTGTTAACCACTTTGCTGCTGCTGGATCGTGAGTCTTATCCCTAAAACAACCTCCTAATATTCCTGCTACTGCATCAACATTTTGATTTCTATTTATAGCACTCCAATTCCCTCCTTCTGTTATTCTGATATGTGTTGAAATTCCAGTAAGTCGCGCTACTAAATCTGTATAACTGTTAACTTCCTTATTTTCTCTAAAAATCAATTTATGAATTGCAAGGAAAACGACTTGGAAGTATCTTGGTATTTTTTGGGAATTATCATCAAATAATAAGTTTCGAAAGCTTTTTTCAGCAACCTTAATTGACTCTCTAATAACGTTATAAACAGTTAAAAACTGATGCCTTAATTCATTTGCCCCAATTTTCCTCAGTGCAATGTCTAACTCATCAGACTTCGAACTTTTTTTCAGACCATAATATTCATCTAAGATTGTTGAACTAGTTCCTGGAATTGTATCTAAAGCTATTGCTGAAAGTAAATCAGCTACTATTTCTTCATCTTTAGATTCCCTTACCATTTCTTTCGTAATAATATTATTTGAAATCCAAAATAATCCATCTACATTTATTCCATAATCTAAACCCGCATTTGTAATACTAATTTCTTTCATTTGCCTAAGGCTTAATATATCACCATGAGAAACGTCAGTTCTTATTTCAGAAGAAACAAGTCTTACTAAGTCTCCAAATGATTCCAGAGTACCTGCAGCCCTTAATTCTTGTCTTGACAAATGCCTTCCATAGCTGTTAATCCTTATAAATACTTCATCTACCTTATCTTCATCTGAAAAATAATAAATCGAAATTGGTAGAATATAGCTAGCAAATCTCTCACAAATCATTCTATAAAGAATCGGATACTTTTGTTCTAAAACTCCATTATCAAGCAAGGATTTAGACTCTACTAATGTATTAAGGTCAAAATAAGCTCCACCATATGAAAATTCACCCTCAATAAAAGAATTAATAGTATTTAAACGTTGCATTCCATCTATTATTTCATAAGATGTATTACCTAGATTTTCAGTTTCAGCTAATAAAATTAAGGGAATTGGTAACCCATTAACTATAGAATCGATGAATCGTTCCTTTTCTTCAATAGTCCAGATTAGTTTTCTTTGATATCTTCTATTTACATAAAATAGATTATTCTTATAAAAGTTAAAAATTCTTTGGATGCTTTCATTTCTAACAGAAACATCAGTCTGCACAGTGTTGTCTTTGGGACTAGCCATATTTATTTATAATTAATTCTAAAATTATAAATACCAACACACCATACCTTACGGAAACCCGTAAAATCATTACATTTTCAACAAAAAAGCCACCCCTTCCGAAGCAGCTTCCGATAACAAAGTTATCTTAACATCGTAAAAACTTATTCTTTAAACAGATCCTTCATCATTTCTTCAAGGATCTTTTGGGTTTCTTCTTCAATCATTTTCCCTGACTTTTCAACAAGTTCTTCTCTGAATGGTTCACAGCAGGCTTTTATTCCAAAACCTTCATCTGTTTTTACAAATTCCGGATGCCTACCGTGTTCATTGCACACTTCAGATTCTATTTCCTTCTTTATATAGTCGTAATTCAGGTCAAACATTTTTTTTTATTTTGTTCTTTTAAGTACATGATAAAGATAGAAGTAATAAAGCCATACCGAAATCCGTATTTCTACGGTATTTTTAGGAAACAAAAAACCGTCTTTTTCGGGACGGTACGATTCAATGTAAAAATTAATGTTTAATCTTTAGAACTTATCCAGAATTTTCTTCGGCAAGATCTTCACCAGTTCCTTTTTATATTCTTTTTCAAGAATAACAAATTTCCATGCCTTTTTATCTTTTGAAACCGCACAGGCTTTCATAGCGGCGTTGATGAGATATGAGCTTTCGCTGGCGACATATTTCACATTATTTGCTCCGTATTTGGCTGTCAATGCACCGCTCATTTTCTTTTTCATATCATCATTCAATGAACTGACATTACATTTCAGTTTCAAAAAATAAGGGGTAACAGAAAAATACTCGCCGGTTATGAGCTCAGGTTTTTCAATATTTCCGAACTTCAGATCCTGCAATTCAATTTTCATGAATGGATTATTGTAAGTCATATTCAAAATCTGTGTCATCTGCTCTTTTGAAACTATGGTAAAGAATTTTGGGTATATGCCGTTTACTGCCTGATCCATTTGTTTAGCTTGAATACTGTTGACAAAATAGGTGAGTGATTTTTTTATCGCTGCATCGTCAGGACTTGCCCCGCTCTGGGAAAACCCCATAAAAGACAGCAGAACGAACAGAAACAGAAGTGATTTGGTTTTCATTATCTTGGTTATTACAAGTTTAAGATGATTTCGTATCAGAAAAACATTTAGCCTTTCCGGATAGTAAATAGGTCGTACCATTTACACAGATCGTTACAGAATATCTCTGAGCAGAATAAAAAAAGCCATCCTTACGGACGGCTTTGATACTATTGTGAAGATTCAATTATTTTACTTTTACAAGCTCAACATCGAAAACCAACCATGAGTTTGGCGGGATCACCCCTCCTGCTCCTCTTTCTCCGTAAGCCATTGCTGGCGGGATCAATAATGTAGCAGTTTCACCTTCTTTTAATAACAGGATACCTTCATCCCATCCTTTGATTACTCTTCCCATTCCGATTGGAATTTCGATAGGCTCATTTCTCTTGAATGAAGAATCAAATTCAGTTCCGTCTACCAGTTTACCTGCATAGTGTACAGATACATTGTCACCAGCTTTTGGGGCTTTACCGTCAGCAGTTTTTGTAATTTTATAGTAAAGACCAGATTCTGTTTTTTGCATACCAGCTTTCAGGTTTTCAACCAATTTCTCCTGGTTAGCTTTGAATTCTTCTTCTCTTTTTTTCTTTTCAGCTTCTTCTTTAGCAATGAAAGCTTTATTGTTTTCTGCGATTTTAGCTTTTCCTTCATTGAAAGTTTTAGCTGCATCATAGTGCTTGTACTCATCACCTTTGCTGAAAACAGAAACTTTTTCTAAAACGATATCTGTTTTAGGTTTGTCCTGAGCTCCTTTTTCAACGTTAGCAATCGCATCAATTACCTCATTTCCTTTTACCACTTTTCCGAAGATCGTGTGTCTTCCGTCTAACCAAGGTGTAGCCACTTCAGTGATGAAGAACTGAGAACCGTTGGTGTTTGGTCCAGAGTTAGCCATAGAAAGAATCCCTTTCCCTGTGTGTTTAAGGTCGTTTCTTTCGTCTTCGAATTTATACCCAGGATCTCCCATTCCTGTTCCCTGAGGATCTCCTCCCTGGATCATGAAATCTTTGATTACTCTGTGGAAAATAGTTCCGTCATAGTAAGGAACTCCTTTAGCCTTAGCTTTGTTATCGATTTTCCCTTCTGCAAGACCGATAAAGTTGGCTACAGTTACTGGTGCTTTCTTGTCTTCAAATTTTACAATTAAGTTACCTTTTGTAGTTTGAAGATTGGCATAAAGTCCGTCATTAAGACCTTCGTAAGTTTCTTTGTCTACGTTCATTTTTTTATAAATTGGGGTACAACTCATCAGCGAAATACTTGCCGCTGCCAGAATTATATTCTTGTTAAACAATTTCATGTATTTATAAAGCTTTTAATTTTATGATTAATGGAATGTCGTTGTCTATTTTCTTTTCGTCTCCGTAAGTTCCGTAGGCCAAAGAAGACGGTACCAAAAGTGTTACTTCCTCTCCATCATGTATAAAACGCAAAGCGTTCTCCACTGCTCTCAGTTCATCAAAGTGTCCGAATCTGGCATCTCTTCTTTCAAAAGGCTGATCGTAGATTTTCGTCTGATCAAAATCATACAGATCATAAGAATAGGAAATGGTTGTTTCATCTTTCCTTCTTTCTCTTTGATCATAGCCTTCTACCGTTACCCAATAATTAAGCTGCGTTGGATAATATTTTACAGACTGGCCACTGATCCAGTCCTGAATCTGGCCACGTTCTATACCATTTAAATTTTTCATCCTGTTTTTAGAAACATCCAGATCTTTCTGGCTCAATACCCCGCCTACAGGGGGATGTACCGTCTGTGTATTTCTGTTGCAGCTCAACAGGCTTATGGCTGATATGAAGAGTATTTTTTTCATAAACTTTTGCGAAAATACACATTTCGCGAATCAATTACAAAACTTGACACAGAAATATGTGAATGTTGTAACGCATTGATCCCAGCCAAAAAGTCTTCGTGCATTTTACGTGAATACACAGGTACGAAAAAGCCGGGAAAAACCCGGCTCTCATATCATTATATCAATAGTATTATACTGTTTCCAATACGTGATCTACCATCACTCTCCATCCAAACGGATCTTCAGACAAATTGGTTTGTAAGTCTACCAGATCTTTCTTAAGGATAGCCGCATAGCTTTCTTCATCAGATAATCTCGGAAGCGCAAGTTTTTCTCCCTGATATCCTAAAGCCTGGAATTGAGTGGTTACTACTGCTGTACCTACACCCCATACTTCTTTAAGTTCACCGTTCTTTAAAGCTTCGATTACAGTTTTTACCGCAATCGGTTCAATTTTCACTTCGATACCTCTTTTCTTCGCTAACTGAATGAAGCTGTCTCTCGTTACTCCGTCAAGGATTTTCTCAGATGTTGGCGGCGTATAGATCGTATCGTTGATTCTAACAAACACATTCATTGTACCACTCTCTTCGAAATATTCGTGTGTAGCATCATCCGTCCAGATGATTTGCTCATACCCTTCTTCAATAGCCAACTGTGTTGGATAAAAAGAAGCCGCATAGTTACCTGCAGCCTTTGCAGAACCTACCCCTCCGTTTGCAGCTCTTGAATAATGATCAGAGATTTTTACAGATACCGGTTCTGAGTAATAACTCTGTGCCGGTGTTGCAACGATGGCAAACATATATTTATTAGCAACTCTTGCTTTCAAAGCTTCCTCTGTAGCAAAAATCAAAGGTCTGATATAAAGCGACATTCCTTCCCCCTGTGGAATCCACTCTCTGTCAATATCTACCAAAGCTTTCAATCCGTCTAAAAACATTTCTTCCGTCACTTCCGGCATAGCAAGACGTTTCGCTGACTTGTTGATACGTTCAAAATTCTTTTCAGGCCTGAAAAGGAAAACCTGCCCGTCTTTGTCTTTATAGGCTTTCATACCTTCAAAACAAGCTTGTCCGTAGTTTACTCCCATCATGGCAGGCGTAAATGGAATCGGACCGTAAGGAACTAATTTTACATCACCCCATTTTCCGTTTTCATACTCACAAATGATCATATGATCGATGAAAGTACTACCAAATGAAAAATTGTTAGGGTCAAATGTAGAAATTCTGGAGTTTTCAGTTTTTTGAATTATCATTTTTTAAAATTTTTACGATGTTCTACAAATTTAACATAATTTTCTAAATATAAAAATTTTAGAGTAAATTTGACAAAAAATTAGCTTGAAAAGAGAGATTAAGACCACAAACGACGGAAGTAAAACATTGTTTATCAATGATTTAAATGAAAACTACCATTCTCATCACGGAGCCTTACAGGAAGCCGAACACGTGTTTATCAAAAATGGACTAAATTTAATAAATGATTGCGAAATTAATATTTTAGAACTCGGTTTTGGAACAGGTTTGAATGTTTTGGTAACAATTAATGAATATTTAAAAACTGACAAAAATCATGTCATCAATTATTTTTCGCTCGAAAAATACCCCATAAATGAATCCGAAGTTAAGGATTTGGCTTACTTTGAACTTTTTGATAACCCAGAGTTTAAAAATATTTATCAGAAAATTCATCTGGCAGATTGGGAAAAGTCAGTAGAAATTATTAGTGGATTCAATTTAAAAAAGATAGAATGTGATTTTTTCGACCTGAAAGACATTGATCTGCCAAAAATCAACCTCGTCTATTTCGACTGTTTTGGAGCCAGAGTACAGCCAGACCTTTGGGAAAAGCCATTGTTTGAACTCGTAGCTGACAAAATGGCCATTAACGGATTATTAACCACCTACTCTTCTAAAGGCAGCGTAAGAAGAATTCTTCAGGAACTGAATTTCAAGGTGGAGAAAAAACAAGGACCTCCGGGAAAAAGAGAGATGATTAATGCAATTAAGTTGTAGAAGGAAGCCAGAAGATGGAAGCTGGATGTTTACTGCCGGGAGCTTAATTAATTTTGATTTTTTATTTTAAAATAATAATCAATATAATATGATTCAATATTATTAGATGGTATTAAACTTCCAGCTTCACGCTTCCAACTTCCGGCTTTTCCAACAAAATTCCTTACATTAGCTATACAAAATATTATACATTATATATATGATAGACAAGATCAACATTAGAGTGTATGCCTGTGCGGTAAAAGATAAACAAGTTCTGACCTTATTTGAAGAATATGCCGGCGAACCTTTAATGAAATTTCCGGGCGGCGGATTGGAATACGGTGAAGGAGTTCTTGAATGTCTGCACCGCGAGTTTGATGAAGAATTGAATGTAAAAATCAATGTGCTGGAACATTTCTATACTCAGGAAAATTTTCTGGTATCGCGTTTCAGAGAAAACGAACAGCTTCTTACCATATATTATATAGTAGATATCGTTAACGAGGAAGACTTTATTATTCTGGACCCCTGTATCGAAAAAACAGAATGGATTGATATCGACAGACCGGACAATCCTTTTCCTCTTCCCATAGATAAAATTGTATTTGATAAATTAAAAGAAAAATTCCTGTAAGCATTCTTACAGGAATTTTTATTATTTCTTTACTTTAAAATCATTAGCTCCGGGATAAGGCTGCAGATAACCAGAGTTCCAGTTGGACTGCAGTAAGGACTCTATGAATTCATCACTTCTGTTGGTATGGGGATCATAGCGTTCTTTCAGATCAATATCAGCCATTTTTCCTTTTACATTCCACCAGAAGGCACTCCATCCGCCTCTTAATTCTTTGATAATCTCAAATACATTTTTTCCGGTTGCCCTGTTCATCAGTTTTGCAAAAACCTGTCCTTCTGTAGTTGTAAGATCTCTCAATTGCTTTTCATATTGGTCAGCCAGTATATTCTGCCTTTCTCTTACAAACTTTCTTTTGGCTTTGCTGTCCAGATCATTCATATCTTTCTGGATATCTCTGTACTGCTGCAATGCAGTCACAAACAACGGATACACCCTGTACAGCTTTTTATTCAGAAAATAATAGTAATTCTTATCCAGCTGATTATTAAATCTCGGTTTATTCACTAAAACCAACTCATCCAATACAACTACAGGCTCCCCATTGATTTCATACACCTTAATCTTCTGCTGTTCGTCATAATAATACTTATTGCCAAATTCATCCACTTTCAGAGATTCAGGCGGATACTGATTGAGTGGTTTTGCCACTATACCATCTTTCTGACCAAAAACACTGACTCCAAAAAAGAAAATAAAAAGGCAGATAATCTTACTAAAATTCATTATTTTTACACTTATAAGAAGAAAAATTAAACGCAAAAATCATTCCTTTTTATGAAATTTGAAAAGAAATCTTTGAAATTTTTAGAGAAATATTTAAACACATCATCTCCAACAGGTTACGAACATAAAGGGCAGGAAGTCTGGATGGATTACATCAGACCTTACGTAGATAAAATTGAAGTAGACCATTATGGAACCTGCTATGGAATCATCAATCCGGAAGCTGAATTTAAAGTAGTGATTGAAGCACACGCTGATGAGATATCATGGTACGTCAATTATATTACGGATGACGGATTAATCTATGTCATCAGAAACGGAGGCTCCGATCAGACGATTGCTCCTTCAAAAGTTGTTCATATCCATGGTGAAAACGGAATTGTAAAAGGAGTATTCGGATGGCCGGCGATTCATACCAGAACCAATCAGAATGAGCCTACTCCTAAAATTGAAAATATTTTTATCGATTGTGGTGCTACTTCTAAAAAAGAGGTGGAAGAAATGGGAATCTTTGTAGGATGTATGATCACCTACCCGGATGAATTCTTTGAAATGAATGACAGATATTTTGTCTGCAGAGCTCTGGACAACAGAATCGGCGGCTTCATGATTGCTGAAGTGGCCAGGCTGTTAAAAGAAAATAAGAAATCAATCCCATTCGGACTTTATATTACCAATTCTGTACAGGAAGAAGTAGGTTTATATGGAGCAGACATGATTGCTGACACCATCAAACCGAATATTGCCATTGTAACAGATGTTACCCACGACACAACCACTCCGATGATTGAAAAGAAAAAAGAAGGAGATCAGAAATGTGGTGCCGGGCCAGTAGTATTCTTCGCTCCAAGCGTTCATCATACTATCAGAGAACTGATTATTGATACTGCAAAAACCAAAAAAATTCCTTTCCAGAGAGCTGCCGCCAGCAGAGCTACCGGAACTGATACAGATGCCTTCGCCCATTCCAACGGCGGAGTACCAAGTGCTTTAATTTCCTTACCTTTGCGTTATATGCATACTACGGTAGAAATGGTATCTAAAGAAGATGTAGGTAATGTCATCAAACTTATCTATGAAACGGTTCTTAAGATCAAGCCAGAAATGAAACTGAAGTATCATTAATTGAGATTTCAGATATGAGACAGCAGATATCAGACTCTAATAAATACACCTACTTCTGCTCTTTAAAGATCTGAAATCTGAGATCTAGCATCTTATATCTAAATAAAAAGTATAAAAAGTAAAAATGAAAACGAAGCTTATTGCTCCATCCCTTTTATCAGCAGACTTTGGGAATCTGCAAAGAGACATTGAAATGCTGAACAATTCTCAGGCCGACTGGTTCCACATCGATGTCATGGACGGAAGATTTGTTCCTAACATTTCTTTTGGTTTTCCGGTGATGAAAACTGTTCAGCAGCATGCTAAAAAATTCGTAGATGTTCACCTGATGATCGTGGAACCTGAAAAATATGTTGATGAATTCATCAACCATGGTGCTGATCTTGTTTCTGTACATTATGAAGCATGTACCCATCTTCACAGAACTATTCATCATATTCAAAGCAAGGGAGCAAAGGCAGGTGTTGTTTTAAATCCTTCTACTCCGGTATTGATGCTTGAAGATATTATTGCTGATGTGGATCTTGTATTGCTGATGAGTGTAAATCCGGGATTCGGAGGACAGAAGTTCATTGAAAATACTTACAAAAAGATTGCAGAAACCAAGGACCTGATCTTAAGTAACAACTCAACTGCACTTATCGAGGTAGACGGAGGAGTAAATCTTGACAACGCTTCCAAATTATTTGAAGCAGGTGCCGATGTTCTTGTTGCTGGAAATGCTGTTTTCTCAGCGGAAAGTCCGGAAAGAACAATCGAGCTTTTAAAAATCTAAAAGAAGCATCTTCATGATAAAACAAAAGGCAGCCAATGGCTGCCTTTTCTCTTGTTTGGAAATTTAAGTCGTCTTGGTTATAATCTTTTTTTCAACTTATTTGAAAATGTTTAAAACTATCTTGCTAACAACACAAAGATCTGAATAAAACCAGACGTACACATCGGTAGAAATACGTAATTTAATAGTAGGTATTTTCACTTAGTCCCTTACAATTCTTTATTCCAGACACAGGCGCAAACTACAAAAAGGATGGAAATCACGGAAAAAACAGTTCTTATATTATTGAGAAAATTCCATCTGTTTTCAAAATTTTCCCGCATCTGCCTGATCACTTCTGTCGTGGAACTGGAGATATCAAACTTATCCAAAGTATCATTCATAGGAACATTTCCAACGACCGTTACCCCAAAAACTCCAATCAGATAAGCCAGTGTAGCAAGAAGAAGAAAAATAAAAACAGGTTGCTGTCCGCGGAGCAAAAATGTAGATAAGGGAAGAAAAACCAGCGTTCCCATAAAACTCATAAAGAATACAGGGTTCAGAATTTCCTTGTTGATATTCTGCATAGCTTTGAGGTATTCCGTGTCAGAAAGTTTTCCCAGACCGAGCACAACTGAGCATGAATACGCATAGAAAAGTCCTCCTATCAAAGCAGTGAGGACAGCGGTAATGATCAATACTAATGTTGTCATTTTCATATATTTTGATTTTGGTTATCAGAGAATAGAATTAATAAGGATTCCATTTTTTAATGATATTCTGTGCTGTAAGAATCATTTCAGCGTCCCAGTGTTGTGTTTTAAAATACTGAAAGTCCGCATCTTGAATAGCCTTCACATCTGCGTTATCATAAAGAAGCCTTGTGAGTTTCGACTGTTCTTCATACAAAAGAAGGTCTTCCAAAGGTTTTTCGGAAAGTTTCACTTCCTTTTTACACCAACGTTTTTTTTCTTTGAATTTCAGGTCTGAAGTTTCAATTATTGTTCTGACTTTATTAAAATCATCCAGAAAATCATTTCTTTCTTCTTCGGTTTTCAAGGTATTTCCCAATTTTTCAATAATAATGTATTCCAGATTTGGACACTGGGTAAGAACCAAGGGTAAAACAGAGAGAATTTCTTCAGGAATAACATCATCATGAGTATCTCTCCTCACCTGCTTCTTTCCATACGCACTCTCCTGCCAGCTGCCGCCTGAAAGATGAATCTCTTTTATTTTATCAAGTGGATACTGGTTTATTATTTCCTGAAGACCAACTTCAAAATTACAGGACTGGCAGTAAATATTATGCAGATCGAGGATCAGAAAACCATCAGTATCTTCTATCAGTTTGTCAAGGAAAACCCCTTGCTCTTTCACATCATCAATGGAAAATGAGAATGCCAGATTTTCTACACCTACAGGAATATTAACAGCTTCCTGAAGTCTGTATAACCTGTCTTTCCCAATCTGTAGGGTTTCCGGCCCCAGAGACACCGGCAACGGAACTCCCTGATGAAAATTTTCAGTATTCATGAAGCCAAAATGTTCCGTAATATGATTGTATTTCCGCAGGCTGACCTCTTGTTTAAGTTTTTTCAGCCATTCTTCCTGCCTTGCTGTCCATCTTGCATCAAATAAAGAATAATATACTCCATGCGCTATTAAACGGTTATTTTCTGCGTAGAAATTCAACAGATCCCGAAGCCAATCCGGCTCATTGGTGTGATAAAGCGTATCAAAAGACCATTCCATCACTTCTATGGAATTATCCTGCAACAATGGCAAAACAGCAGAAAGAAAATCTGCTTCCGCCATCATTGACACTCCTAACATGGGCTTTCTCATCTTCTATCCCATTCCGCAGGCCGGACAACCATATTCGCGGAGTACAAGGGTATCTTTTTTAACTATCGGCTTAGGGGTTCCCGGTTTTTTCTTTTCAACGGTGTCCGCGGAAGTGGCTTTCTTTATTTTTTTGACAGGCTTTTTTGCTTTAGTTTCTGGTTTAGTAGTCTGCGCAGAGACACTTACCGCTAGTAAACTTGCCATTAATATTGCTGGAATTTTCATAATTTCTTTTTCAGATAATTTTACAATAAACGTTCCATTTATAAAAATACAATAATAAGAAACGTTTTGACAACAATTATCATTAAATATCACAAACTATTCTATACTATAATGTTTTCTTTATCTATATTTAATGTTAAAATAAAACTATATATGAAAAGCAGTCTGATTAAAGCTGTCTTCCTTGGATTGATACTATCTGCACATAGTATCGATGCACAGGTTCAGGCAGTTGACAACAGCAAAAAAATGGAATGGTTTAAAAATGCCAAACTGGGAATTTTTATTCATTGGGGAATCTATTCGGTTAATGGAATCTCGGAATCATGGTCATTCTTCAATAATTATATCAATCACGAAAACTACATGAAACAGCTGAATGGTTTTTCAGCTTCAAAATACCAGCCCGAGCAATGGGTAAACCTCATTAAGGAATCCGGAGCAAAATATGCGGTGATTACCACAAAACATCATGATGGAGTTTCACTATGGAATTCGGGAGCAGAAAAAGCAACAACTATCCCTCAAAATTCTTTGGCTAAAAAAGATGTGCTAACTCCTTTTGTTTCTGCGATGAAAAAGTCTGGATTAAAAACTGGACTTTATTTCTCTTTGCCGGATTGGAGCCATCCGTACTATGACATCAATACCCGGACAAAAAAACGCTATGAACTTAAAAATGATCCAAAGCGCTGGCAGAATTTTATCAGCTATTATCAGGGTCAGCTTAATGAGTTATCTGCCCAATATTCTCCCGACCTCCTTTGGTTTGATGGAGATTGGGAACACACTTCCGAAGAATGGAAAGCTTCTCAAACCCTGGATTTACTCAGGAAATACAATTCCAATATCATTATTAACTCAAGACTCAATAATCATGGAGATTACGACACTCCCGAGCAGGGCATTCCGGTAGTTCCGCCTCAAAATCAATATTGGGAGCTTTGTTATACCATGAATGATTCCTGGGGGTATCAGCCTTTTGACAAAAGTTATAAGACACCCAATATGATTGTAAGGACTTTGGCAGACGTGATCAGCATGGGAGGAAATCTTTTGCTTGATATCGGTCCGAAATCAGATGGCACCATTCCGGAAGAGCAAATTGAAATTCTGAAAAACCTGGGCAGATGGACATCCAAAAATGAACATGCCATCTATGAAACAACACGCGGAATTTCTTTTGACAACTATAAAGGAAAATCAGCGTTTTCAACCTCGAAAAAATCTTTGTTTCTTTATCTTGAAGAAGCTAAAAAACTTACAAAAATCTATGGACTGGCTACAAAACCCCTTTCTGTAAAAATCATTGAAGATCCATCTGCTGTTGTTACAATGGATTATAATGCTGAAAACACACTGAATTTGAATTTCTCCAAAGTAAAATTTGACAAGGATGTCACTGTGGCAGAACTTACTTTTGACACTCCTCCTGCATTTTTGAACGATTTTAAGAAGGAAAAACATTCTCTTTCCGAAATACTGGAAAGCAAAAATACCCAGGAAGCCGTCTATGATATCGCCAATGCTTTAAACTATGATCAGAATTTAGTTACCCATGAAGGCCTTACTCAAGATGGCCTTGACATGAAAATAAAAAAAACGTCTAAAACAAATCCGGAAACCATAGAATGGATAAGCAAGCATGCCGAAGCTTTATTTGAAACAGGAAAAGGCCTTCCGGCGGGTCACTACCCAGGAATGAGTGCTTTATCAAAAGACAAACAGACTCTATATCTTTTTGTGGAAGGAGTTCCTACGGGACCTATTGCTCTGAAAGGGATAAAAAACGAAATTGCCAGAATAAGAGTTGTGGGTGAAGGCACTATTCTTCCTCATACGATTTATAATAAACTGTACTGGAGTGACAGACCGGGAATTATTTATATTGATATCCCTAAAGAAAGACTGGATCAACAACTGACGGTGATCGCGGTTTTGCTTAATAAACCTGTTGAGCTATACAGAGAAAAAGTGGGAGCCATTGAAAATAATCTTTAAAGATCCCTGTAAAAACAAAATCCGGAGAAAATTCTCCGGATTTTTTATTTTGTAAGATGATTTTCTTAGAAAATCTCTCTTCCTGAAAAATGGAATTGAGCTTCGATTAATGCATTCTCGTCAGAATCTGAACCGTGAACAGCATTTTCTCCGATGCTTCTTGCAAACATTTTTCTGATTGTACCTTCTGCAGCTTCTGCAGGGTTAGTAGAACCGATTAATGTTCTGAAGTCTTCAACTGCATTGTCTTTTTCTAAAACTGCTGCAACGATAGGACCAGAGCTCATGAATTCTACCAATTCTCCATAAAATGGTCTCTCAGCATGTACTTCATAGAATTTTTTTGCATCAGCAACTGTAAGCTGAGTTAATTTTAAAGCTTTGATCTTAAAACCTCCTTCAGCAATCTTACCCAATATAGCACCGATATGTCCGTCAGCAACTGCATCAGGCTTAATCATAGTGAATGTAATGTTAGACATAAATGTATATTTTTTTAATGGCGCAAAATTACAAAAAATATCTTTGATTTTTATTTTATTTTTTTTTAACATAAAAATAACTTTTATTAAGAAATTATAAGATAAACTTTGGCACAGTAATTGTTTATTCTATTGCGATTCTCATGTTTAATTTGAGTTTTCATGGTTATTAGTTTTTACCCAGCTTCGGCTGGGTTTTTTATTTGTAAAAAATGGCGGTATTTTTTATTAATTATATAATTTTTTAATGAATATCGGATTATATTTAATGATTTTATCCATTTTATTTCAATTGGTGAAATAATTTTATTTTTTGAAAATCCAATCTCATGGTGGTCAGAAATATGACAAAAGTGGAGTTATCTGCCAAAATTGTAAAGTTGAAAAGTAGAGTTATTTAAAAACGAACATTTTTTTCATTTAAAATTAAAAAAAATAATTACAAGAAATAAAATATCCAGAATACATTAAATTGATCTTTAAAAAAAAGAATAACAGTAAATATTATTCTTTAGCACTTTCGACAAAATAGTTTAAAACAGAAAAAAGAGACCATCCAATGATAGTCTCTATATTATTTCTAACAAAATTTGTCCTGTTACATAAAGATTGTATGATTATTTCTGAGACGCTTCTTCTGCCTCGTCCATCAATTTAATGTAAGTAGCATAGCGCGAATGCTGAATTTCTCCTGTTTCAAGAGCATCGATAACAGCGCATTTAGGTTCATTGATGTGAAGGCAGTTGTGAAATTTACATTCTTCTCTCTTTTTGAAAATTTCAGGAAAGTAATGCTGTACTTCTTCTTTTTCAATATCAATCATTGCAAATTCACGAACCCCGGGAGTATCGATAACGTTTCCTCCAAAATCCCAGAAATGCATCTGGGCAAAAGTTGTTGTGTGTTTTCCTTTCAGATGGGTATCTGAAATTTCAGAAGTTTTTAAATTCAATCCCGGCTGTAAAGCATTCACTAAGGTAGATTTTCCACAACCTGAGTGGCCAAAGAATACAGAAGTTTTATCTTTCAGAATTTCCTGAAGCTGGTCAAGATTTAATTTTGAATAGGAAGAAATTTCCAGGGTATCATACCCTATGTCCTGATATAGGAATTCAATATCTTTTACAATTTCAATTTCCTCTTCGTGTAAAACATCGATTTTATTAAAAAGAATCAGCGGGGTAATATTATAGGCTTCACAGCATGCCAGGAACCTGTCCAGAAAACCTAATGACGTTTCAGGATGTTTCAGGGTAAAGATAAAGCATGCCAAATCAATATTGGAAGCAATAATATGAGCTTCTTTGGAAAGATTTACGGATTTTCTGATCAGATAATTAGAGCGGGGTTCAATTTTCGTGATCCAGGCAATATCATCCTGTTCCAGTTGAAACTCAACAAAATCTCCTACAGCAAGTGGATTGGTAAGTCTGGTTTTTATTAATTTGAATTTCCCCCTGATTCTGGCCTCGAAAATTTTATGTGTTTCCAATTCCAAAACCTGGTACCAACTGCCTGTAGATTTAATGATTTTTCCTTTCATAGATAATGCTGGTGCAAATATACGCAATTAGGGCTTAGCATTCAGAAAATAGGGTCAAAAACACAATGTTTCAATCTCCTAAATACTGATGGCTAAGCCCTGATTTATTTTTTTTACTGAATATCTAGTAAAAATTGTACTACTCTTACTATTATCCGCAATTTATCTCTCGATCATAATATTATTCTGAACTTCAATAGATTCTTCGTGAATCGCTTTGAATACTTTTTCAATAAACTCCTGAGACATTCCTGTTTCTTTTGCTTTTTGGGTAGCGTATTCTGTAATTACTTTCCAACGTTCAGGCTGGAAGATCGCGATGTCATTTTCTTTTTTAAGCTTACCGATCTTTTCAGAAATTTTCATCCTTTGAGAAAGAAGTTCAATTAACTGGAAATCAAGATCAGAGATTAAAGTTCTGTGTCTTCCCATTTCTCCTTCAAAACCGGCAAGATTAGAGCTTCTCACTTTCAGATTTCCGATAAGATCTGCAAGAACTTCAGGAGTGATCTGCTGGGAAGCATCGCTCCATGCTTCATCAGGATTACAGTGAGATTCAATGATTGCTCCCTGGTATCCTACGTTAAGTGCCTCCTGTGTAATATCCGCAAGACCTGTTCTGTTTCCGCAGATGTGAGAAGGATCGATTAACATTGGAATATTGGGAAACTGGCTCTTGAAATCAAGGGCAATCTGCCAGTTTGGATTGTTTCTGTATTTTGTTTTCTGGTAGGTTGAAAATCCTCTGTGAATAACTCCCAGGTTTTTAATGTCCTGTCCTAAAAGCCTTTCCAATGCTCCGATCCATAAAGCAAGATCCGGATTTACAGGGTTTTTCACAAATACCGGTTTATCAGTTCCTCTTAAAGCCATTGCAATTTCCTGTACCGTAAATGGATTCACTGTAGAACGCGCTCCGATCCAAAGAACATCTACGTCTGCTTCTAAAGCTGCAAATACGTGGTGTGCATTGGCTACCTCAGTTGCTGTTTTAAAACCGTATTCTTCTTTTACTTTTTTCAGCCAGTTCAAACCGATCACTCCTACTCCTTCGAAACCGTTGGGTTTGGTACGCGGTTTCCAGATTCCGGCACGGAAAACGGATACATTGGCATTGGATTCCTTAATTCTCCTGGCCGTTTCAAGCATTTGAGCTTCACTCTCCGCACTACATGGTCCTGCAATCATTAGTGGCTGTGTAAGCCCATCGATCCACTCATTTTTTAAATCATTTAAATTCATTATTCTAAATTTTATTGTTTTTTTATATTATTTATTCATTGACAGCAATAGCCCTTTGGATTATAAAATTTAATTTATAATTCTTTTCAAAAAATGCCGTTCAAAATTGTTTAAAGGAATCAGGAAAATAATAGGGCTCTACTTCTCCTGTATTTTTTGGAAAGAAATTCAGTTAACAGTACCAATAAAATCGGTAATACGTTCTGAAATTTCTATAATAAGAAGCAGAAAAACTAAAATAACCGCTAAAAAAGTAATTAGCGGGTGCAAAAAAAGACTGATATGTGTTAATCAATTTTTCCATTGTATTCTGGAAATGTCTTGTTTTAGCGTTTCTGTTTGTAATTTGTTTTTGTCAGAAACTTATTTCTGACAGAAATATTTGACAAATATATAAAAATTATGTCAAATCAAACTTCATTAAATCATCAAGATCTTTCAAAAGTGGATTTTTTTCTATAAACTTTTCAAATAATTTTCTCTTCGTTACCACCTCAATCTTCAGATTTTCAACGTCTCTGACGTATTCTACCTCAATAATATGATTCTGAATTTTTCTTTTAAAATGATTAAAAAATTCTCCACTTATTTTATCAAATTCTACTTTTGCAGAGTCCGACGGGAACAAAACTTTGATTTTATGCTCTTCGGCTTTTACCAGTTTAAAGGTTTTGACCGCATTAAATACAAAGTTATTTTTTACCTGAAGCTGTTTAAGCATAATTTTCCATTCCGTCTGCAGATCCGTGTCTGTAAAATGGTTTTGAGGAAGATTTTCAGTTCTCACCACAACATCTTCTGCTGTTTCCACTTTATCTTCTTTATTCAAAAAGGAATTGATGCTGAAACCTGAGGATATTCCCGGTCTTGACAAAGGCTTGGTTGTTTTGGTCACCGCAACTTCCTGAACTGTCTGAGAAACAACAGATAGCTGTTCTGTTTTAACTTCTATTTTCTCCGGAGTTTTTTCCGGCATTTTCACTTCCTGTTTCTCACTGAGAAACGGAGCCAGTATCAGGAATTTTTTTTTTTAGTATCGCCTAAATTAGCTGTCAGTGAAGCCAGCTGCATTAATGCAATTTCAACCGTAAGTCTAGGGTTTTTGGAATTCTTATAATTAATATCTGCATGGTTGCAGATTTCAATACCATCAATAAGCTGCTGGGCGGCCCAT
Source organism: Chryseobacterium sp. CP-77 (assembly GCF_036362765.1). NCBI lineage: Bacteria > Pseudomonadati > Bacteroidota > Flavobacteriia > Flavobacteriales > Weeksellaceae > Chryseobacterium > Chryseobacterium sp. CP-77. Next base: position 502,093 of record NZ_CP143637.1, on the reverse strand, counting down.
TTCTGTCCCTGCTCTACAAATCTGGCCTTGGTCTTCTCTCCTACTTCAATGAGTTCCATGGTGGAAGCATTTTGTGCCATCATCAGGTCTCTGAAATGATTTCCTAATCCGGCAATGAAAATATGAGGATCAAAACCTTTCTTTACAATCTCATTAAATGCGAAAAGCACTTCAGGAATTTTGTTTTCCCTGGCAAGATCCACAATGTTCAGATATTGATCGTAATCCAGAATATTGAGCACTTCGGCGGCTTTTGCCAGTGTAATATTTTTCTGGGAGAAAGTAGAAAGTCTGTCGAAGATAGAAAGTGCATCTCTTAATGCACCGTCTGCTTTCTGAGCAATCAGATACAGGGCATCATCTTCATACTGGATATTTTCTTTCTGGGCAATGTTTCTCAGATGGCTCTGTATGTCTTCGATGACGATTCTTTTGAAGTCATAAATCTGACAACGGGATAAAATTGTTGGAATAATTTTATGTTTCTCCGTGGTAGCCAAAATAAAAATAGCATGCGCAGGCGGCTCTTCCAGCGTTTTAAGGAATGCATTGAAAGCGGCAGAAGACAGCATATGAACCTCATCAATGATATATACTTTGTATTTACCCACCTGAGGTGCAAAGCGTACCTGATCTATAAGTTCTCTGATATCATCAACAGAGTTATTGGATGCAGCATCCAATTCATAGATATTGTAAGCAAAGCCATCTTCTGAAACCGAGCCATCTTTCTCATTGATCTTTCTTGCCAGAATTCTGGCACAAGTAGTTTTACCCACACCACGAGGACCGCAAAAAAGTAATGCCTGAGCTAATTGACTTTCTTCAATTGCATGTTCTAAAGTATCCGTAATATGGGATTGTCCTACAACCGTATCAAACTCCTGAGGACGATATTTTCTTGCAGATACTATAAAATTTTCCATTGGTCAAAAATAAGAAATATAGTTTTAATTTGAAAATTAAAAGTTTTCAAATATCAACAAAAACATATTTCTGTTCAAATCGGAAAACTTTTACCCTCTATTTCTTTTTGCTGTATGCAAAGTCAATCAACTCAACAATAGCGCCTTCAATCTCTTTTCGTCCTTCTTCAGTTTTCAGGTCAATACCGCAAAACTTATTGGCGTTGTACCCCGTATAAAGGTTAAGATAGTAAGCTCCGGAAACAATCAGAGCCATAATTGCTCTGTGTCTTGTTGCTACTCCTTCACCAAAGTAAGGATCTGAGATGTTTCCAAATAAAACTTCTCCAACTTCTTCACGTTGTTCAACTAATTTCTTAAGAATAGGCTTGCTTTCTGAAAGCTCCCAAAGGATAATCTTCTGAAGTTCTTTATTTTTCTTCAGGTTTTCGAACTGGTTCAAGACAACCATTTTAGTAAGCTCGTGTCCACCGTCCGAGAAATCCATATCAACATCCTGGTTGACCTGGCTCCAGTAATCCTGAGACTTGATATATTCATCGATCAGCTTATCAGTACTTCCAAAGTACTCATAGATCAATTTTTTATCAAATCCGGCTACGGCAGCTATTTTGCTTACTTTTAATCCGGAATATCCTTTTACTCTTAAAATTTTACCAACTGCAGCAAGCAGTTTCTGCTTTGTTTTTTCTTTGTCCCTAATGGGGCCCTGCACTACTTTTCTAGGCATAATTATTATTTTTTCGCAATATGCAATTTTTTATTAATATCATCAAACGCATTAAGCGTTTTATCGAGATGTTCTTTTTCGTGTCTTGCCGTCACACTCATCCTGATACGCGCATCTTTTCGGGGTACAGCCGGGTACAGAATTGGATTGGTATAGATTCCTTTTTCTATTAGTAGTTTTCCGGCTTCTCCTGTTACATAAGGATCTCCGATTTTTACAGGGATAATTGCAGAGCAGGTAACACCTGTATCCAACCCTAGGTCGTCAAGCCCTTTTTTGAAATAATTGATGTTATCCCAGAGTTTTTGTCTCCAGATGGGTTCTTCGTCAATTAAATCAATGGCTTTAACAATTCCTGCTGATGATGGTGGAGCTGTCGCTGAGAAAATCTGCTGACGGGAATGGAATCTGATGAATGCCGCTATTTTTTTATCTGCAATGACATATCCTCCCAGATTTCCAAATGTTTTGCTGAATGTACCTGTAATAAGGTCTACTTTATCCAATAACCCGGCCTGTTCCAAAGTACCTCTACCAGATTCTCCAAGGATACCGACACCATGTACGTCGTCTACCATCAGAAAGGCATTATACTTCTTCACAAGGTCATAGATCTCATTAATACGGGAGGTATCACCATCCTGGGAATACACTCCATCCACAATAACGAGTTTCGTACGGTACAGATTTTCAGATACCTTCAAAATGTGTTCCAAAGATTCCAAATTATTGTGCGGAAATGTTTTTTTGTTGGTAAAAGCACATCCTTCGTGCACACTGGCATGTACAGCCATATCTAAAATAGCAAGGTCTTCTTTCTGCATCAAGCATTGTAAAGAAGCACTATTAGCTGTATAACCCGTAGTAAACACTACAGCTTCATCTTCTGTTCTTTTAAAAAAACCTGAGATTTTTTTTTCTAATGCATTGTGGTAATCAAAATATCCTCCGATAAGAGGAGTAGCTCCTGTTCCTGTACCATATTTTTCGATTCCTTCAATGGCAGCCTGTTTTACTTTTGGGTGCTGCGTAAATCCTAAATAATCACTTGATACAAAACTAACAAATTCTCTGTTGTGATCTGCAATATTAACATTCAGTACTGCATTGGTTCCTGAAGTATTCTTCAGTCTGTAGTTCATGTGGCCATTAGACTTTACAAAGTCTAAATATTCATAAAAAATTTCAGCCCTTTGAGCCATATCATTGTCTGGTATATTCTCAAAGTCTTTAATGGTTGCTGTTGTGAAATTGATGCTCATCCTTAATCTTGTTTGTTGTGTGTGGTTTAAAAAAAAACAAATATATAACTATTTGAAGGGCTTAAGCTCCCATATTAAGATTAAATATTATTAAAGACACAATAATTTATTCTTATCCCCTGGAAACCAAACTTAATACCATATACCGGTTTCTTTTTAACATTTATGTGTATTGAATTAATTAGTTTTTTCTTACCTAAATTTAATAAAAAAACTAAACAATAAAGAAATATTAATAGATAAATAATAAAAAACGACCGTTATTTTTTACAACCATCTCATTTATAAAAGATTATTTTCTATAAATTTTAACATTATAATTCACTAAATTGTCTTTTACAGTAGGAATTCAGCAGGATTAAATCCCTACCCGGAGACGAAAAATGCCCCAAAACTCCTGTAACAGGAATTTTAAAGAATAAAAACAGTCAGTTTTAAACAGAATGGGAATCTCTGAATTTTCCGGGAGTAAAACCGGTCATTTTTTTAAAAAACTTTGAAAAATTGGAAGGGTCGTAAGTAAAAATACGGGCAATTTCTGCTACAGATTTATCCGTAACAATGAGCATCTTTTTGGCCTGTTCAATAATTTTTTCATCATAATAAAAACAGGGATGCTGTCCGGTTTCCTTTTTAATGGTATCAGTAAGATGTTTATGAGAGACAGCAAGTTCTCTGGCAATTTCATTCAGTTCCATAAATTCAGGTACAGTTCCGGAAATCACCTTCTGGATATGCTGATCTAAAAAGGTAAAATACTGACGGGTAATTTCTTCACTTCTTTTCATCATATGGGTCTTGCTAATCTGTATTCAAGTTATAAAATTAATCATAAGGAACAAAATAACATGGTGAACTTTTCGGATATTCCAGAATGAATGTTTAATAAAAACTATCCTTAAAGGCTTGTGTAGAATTTTTTACTTTTAACTTTTCCAGTATATTCTGACGGTGTCTGTTTACGGTATTGATGCTTATAGAAAGAAGATCTGCAATTTCTTTGCTTGCATGCCCTTCCCCTATAAATTTTAAAACTTCCAGTTCCCTTGGGCTTAAAATATTTCTATAATCAAGCTTATCTTTTACAACCACCTCTCCTTTTTCGGTATTCACAATCATAAAACTGGAAGCATTAGAAGGAGTCAGAGCCATATTATAAAGGCAAAGAGCCAGCCTCAACCGTCCGTTATCAGGAGAATAAACATAAAACATACGGTGTTTTACCCATCTGTAGTTCTCATTTTTATCCTTCATTCTTATTTTTGATACAACACTGTATGCTGCGCGCTGTTCCATCTGCATAGCATCAAGTAATTTAAAGAAACGGAGTTCATGGATGTACTTTTTCAGGCGGTCATCAGGATGTATTTTTTTCAGCATCTCTTCTTCCCAGATGGAGTTTATTTCTGCAGGATTTTCCTCCATCTTAAGTCCAAGTTCATATGCTGCTGCAGATTTATAAACAAAGCTTTTATTCTCCTGCATATCACTCAGCACACATATTGCACCTTCCATCTGGGAATATGCCAACGCCTGCTGTTTATAGACCCCGATGTCAAGACTGCATTTTTTCGAGGTATTGTCCAGTAATTGATCACTAAGCTGTTTACGGATTTCCATAATGGTTATTTATCAGTATTGACGCAAATAAGGTTTAATAATACTTTTGCTAAAATAATAATTTACGCTTAGAACTTATCCCAAAGAGAATGAAGAAAATGATTTTCGGCTTTTGCGCCTTATTCCTGATTCAAAAGTTTTCCGCCCAGAGTCTGGAAAAAATGACCTGGTTTAATGAACCTGAAAAATGGGAAATCAAAAACAACAGTCTTTCCATGTTTGTAACCCCACAAAGTGATTACTGGAGGGTTTCACATTATGGATTCACGGTAGATGACGCTCCTTTCTATTATGCTACCTATGGTGGTGAATTTGAAGCAAAAGTAAAAATAACAGGCAGTTATAAAGCAAGATTTGACCAGATGGGCCTTATGCTGAGAACAGATCAGGAACATTATATCAAAGCCGGAGTAGAATTTGTAGACGGCAAATACAATCTCAGCACTGTAGTAACCCACAACAAAAGTGACTGGAGTGTCATTACATTGGAAAAAACACCTCCTGCCCTATGGATAAAAGCAGTGAGAAGGCTGGATGCTGTGGAAATATTTTATTCTTTTGATGATAAAAATTATATCATGATGCGGAATGCTCCTCTTCAGGACAACACTCCTGTAGTGGTTGGCTTAATGGCAGCCTGTCCTGACGGAGAAGGATTCAATGCTGTTTTTGAAAACTTTAAAGTAAAACATCTGCCTGATCAGCGCAGGCTGAAGTGGCTTGAAACTCATCAATAACGATTGAATTACACTTCAATATACAGTCAATTTTATTCACCTCCCATCATTTCCGGGAGGTTTTTTGTTTAGAAAAGGTTATCTGCGAGAAAAAAACAAAATAATTACCATAAAAAAGCCGATACTTTCTATATTTTATCTTCAATATTGGAAACTCAATAGGGCCAGGCTATAATCCAGAGCGTAGACGAAGGAAGCCCGGTTTAAAATAAAAACGTTTTTCATCCGGCTTCAGCCGAAACTTAAATAACAGAAGACTATACCTACCATTTATTCAACTATGTGTATTCTGAGTGCTGGTAATAAAAAGAGACTGTTTACTTTAAGTACAGTCTCTTTTGTTTTCTTGAGATAAAAACCGTTTGTGTTCTTAGAATCATTATTTTGGCAATAAATCTTCTTTAATAGTTATGAGAATATTTTGCAAAAATATGAATATCCATAGGCATCGGCAAAGTTATCATGTAGAATAAACCTGTATTTTTTGTCAAACTATTACTACAAAAAAGACAAAAAACAAAATATTCAGCCATTAATAAAAAAATATTAAAAATTTCCAAACATAAGATTATTTACCATTTATAAAATTCTAAAAATAAATACAAATCCAGCATAATACTGAGATCTACAGGCGAGAATTTGAAACAAATCTCACATTAATTTATCACTTATTATTGAAATACGATAATATTTATAAAAAACCGGAATGACGTATTGTCTGCAAAACATGATAAAACTTAGAGAAAACAAAATATGCAATACTGATTTATCGCCATAATTTCACTATTTTTACACGATCAAAAAATATAAAACACAAAAGACCAGAAAACTTCAATGATAAAAATTTATTCTCAATCGTTCCTGCCTTTTAAAAAAACTTTGACTTGTACAAATACCATTATTAACCGTCTATTGCATTAGCAGCAGATATAGATAAGTTTTGCACATATATGAGAGTTTGGGCATTTATTTTTGCTTGCATCTATCTAAACATTTCCGGGCAGCACTATACCTCTATGTGGTACAATATAGACAATGGGCTTCCACAAAGCAGTGCAAAAGCCATTGTCAAAGACAAATATGGCTTTATCTGGATTTCTACCGAAAACGGGCTGGTAAGGTATGACGGCAGTTCTTTTATTACCTTCAGTAATTTCAGGGTAAATAATCTGCATTTTGGTGAATTTATAGGAGATCCCTGTCTTGACAGTATAACGGTTCTTAATAATTTTCAGGAAAATAAAATCATTATTAAAAACAGGTTCCCAAAAATTGCAAGACTCACTGCCGGTGATAAAATGACCTATTGCAATGGTACCGATATCCTGCACCGTATTGCCAATAATATCATTACATCAGATTTCTATAATGATGTTCAGTATTTTATTCAGCTTAAGAATTCTGTTTATCATTTTACCGAAAAGAATGCCATCATTTATAAGGAAGGAAAAAAGGAAATAAAAATTACACTGCCTTTTACCAATAAAGACCTGAATTACATTTTTGTACTGAATAACCATCTTTTCATCAATGATCTGAAAAAAAGAAAAACCTACTCTATCTACAAGGGACATCTTTCTGTTTCTGATCAACCAACACTTTTCAACCACCCTGATACCAAAATATACTGGCAGCAGATTACCAATCAGACTTTTATTATTAACCACGACAATATTTATCTTTTAGAAGGTAATGAAAAGGATCTCCGTTTAAAATTTCTTGTCAATTTTGAAGAAATCGGAAATCATTCCTACTGCTCGATGTTCTATGATAAAGCGTTCAACAAATTATACCTGGGAACGCTTAATAACGGACTGAATGTTCTTCAGCTTTCCAATTTCTATGTATCAAGAAAAGAAGCTGATTTTTCCAGCAATGTATATTTTGCATCTCTTCCTTTCAGCCAAAGTACGATCATTGCTGAGGACGGAACAGAATTCGGCAGAAACGGAATTGTAAACACCCACCTTTTCGGAAACAATGACAATTATCTGATGATGTATGACAATTCCGGAAATATTCTGATCAAAAAGAGAAATCATATCGTAAGGTTTTATAAAAACTCGGGCTATAAAAAGAAGGATTCCACTTTTGTTAAAAAGGGGCTTGAAACATTTATGAAAAGCGGAACTCTTTACGGCACTACTTTCACAGATCTTTCAGGCACTCAGCTTCATTTATACAAAAAGGATATATTCAGCCAGCCGGATTACACCTATACTTTTAAGAGTTTTGTCAATATTTTTCATCAATACAATGAGAATGAAATTCTGACCGGAAACAGCGACGGCCTTTATTCCATAGCACTGCGAAGCAATACCGTAACACCTTTGATCAAAAATATTCATGTCAAAAGCATTATCAGGACAAAAGATAATCTGATATGGATTACGACGGAGAAAAGCGGCTTTTATCTATTCAGGAATCATAAGCTTATCAAGATGCCGAATGACATCAATGATTATCTTCAGTCAGCTCATTATATTCTTGAAGACAAAAAGGGATATTACTGGATTTCTTCAAACAACGGGATGTTTAAAGTTTCCAAAAAACAATTGCTGCGCTATGCAGACCATAAAAACACTCCGGTTTTCTATTATCGTTTCACCAAAAAAGATGGTTTTCTGACCAATGAATTTAATGGAAGTTCAGAACCCAACGCCTATGCTCTTGAGAATGGGAATTTTGTATTCCCTTCAATGGATGGTTTTGTATTTTTCAATCCGGAAAATATTCAGACGTATTACCCGGGAAGAAATAACATTTATATTGAACGGGTAAAAATCGGTAATTCTGAGCCTCAGTATTTCCATCAGATCCTTGATTTGAAAAATGATTACAAAACTGCGGATGTCTTTATTGATATTCCTTATTTTTCCAATCCTGAAAACCTTTATATTGAAGCTAAAATATCCGGAAAAGAAAATACAGGATGGGAAAAGATTGCCACAGGAAAAGAATTAAAATACACCATCAGCAATCTCTCTCCGGGAGATTACACCCTGAGGGTAAGGGTATTGATATCTGCTGATGGGAAATATGAAGAAAAAACAGTACGTTTCAAAATTCAGCCTCTTTTTTATCAGACATTGCTGTTCAGAGTGTCCGCGTCCATCATTATTCTTATTATCATCATCATTATCGTTCAGTTAACCACCAATTTTCTAAGGATAAAAAATAAAGCTTTAAAACAGATTGTCCATAATAAAAACTCTGAACTGAAGGAAACCTCTCTTCATCTGGAGGTTGTAAAAAATAACCTTCAGAAAGAAACGGAATACCAGAAAAAACTGGTGGAAACCATCAGCCACGACATTACCACTCCTATCAGATTTATAGCCATGCTTTCCCAGAAACTTCATGAGTCTGATGATGTGGAACTTCAGAAAAAGTACTTTGACAGTATCTATAAATCATCAGAACAGCTTTATCAGTTTACGCTGAATCTGAAAGAGTATACCGAACTTTATAAGGCAGAAAATATTTTCGAAGAAAAGGAATATCCCATCAACAGAATCCTGGAAACCAAGAACAAGCTGTTCTGTGAAATTGCTAAAGAAAAAGGAACGACGATTACCAATCTTACTGAGGGTGTCACATATTCCAGGGTAAATGAAAGTATTTTAACAGCCATTATTCATAACCTCCTTGATAATGCTGTGAAGAATACCTCTCAGGGAAATATCACCCTTATAATTACCGAAAATCCACAAAAATCCACAATAATAATCAGTGACACAGGAACGGGAATGTCTGAAGAACAGATTGCGGTTTATATGAACCTTTTCAGAAATCCTAAACTGGAAACTCCCAGTTTTAAAGGAAAAGGGCTGGGCCTGCATATGGTTATCCATCTCGTAAAAAAGATCAACGCAGAAATGAATTTCAGGCAAAACCATCCTAAGGGAACTGTTGTGGAAGTAACACTCAAAAAAACTAATCTTTATGAATGAAAAAATTTTAATTGCTGATGATCATTATGTAGTAAGGGCAGGAACCTGTCTGGTTCTTGAAACGGCTTATCCGGGTCTGAATATAGATTTTGCTGAAAATTATGACCAGGTGAAAGAAAAGCTGGGAGATCAAAGGTATGATCTTCTTATTTTAGATATTGATATGCCGGGAACCCAGTATAAAAAGATGATTCCGGAGCTTAAAGATATTCAGAATGACCTGAAGATTCTCATTTTCTCAGGATATGACAAGGATGTTGCGATCCAGTATATCAGGGAAGGAGCTGAAGGCTATCTGAATAAACAAAGCAGTGAAGAGGAAATTAAGAATGCTGTGAAAACTGTCATTGAAAAGGGATATTTCTACCCTGCGGAGCTGATTGGTCTAATTATTCAGAACAAAAGGAACAATCCTGTCGAAAAGTTATCATCAAGGGAATATGAAATTTTTAAACTTCTGGCAGATGGCAACGGCAATCTGGAAATTGCCAACAGGCTTAATATTCAGATGTCTACGGTAAGTACTTATAAAAAAAGGATCTTTCAAAAGCTTAATGTCGGAAATATTGCAGAGCTGATTAAAGTCTATGAAATGATGCATTAAGAAAACGGGGCCGGGATTTAAAGTATTCCTGCCCCGAAAAAACACAAATCTCATGAGATTTTAATAGCTAACCCATTGATTTTGTATGCGTTATTTTTTATCATTGTATTTTTAGAATCATCTGTCGGCGTATTAATACAGTCTCTGTACAGAGAGAAATAACTCCCTTGTATTATCAGAAGTATTGGAATCTGTGGTTGTAGCATCGCTGCTTCCTGTTGTAGATTTATTATCTACACGGAATGCATAATACACTCTGTACCATCTAGGCTCCGGTTCCTGTACTGTAATATCAAATGTTACCGTCTCATTATGGGTCTGGGTAAGATAAACACCATCATCAAACTGTCTGTAAGCTCCCGGTGATAATTTAATATTTCCATTATCAGAATCACCGGTATGGGTAGACATTTCCGAAACCCAGATTTTCACATCTGAAGTTCCCACATTGTAAAGTCGCGGATTAAAAGTAGTAGCCGCTCCCGTACCTGCTGAACTGCTGTTAAATTGTGCATCAAGTCTCAGGAAACCTCCCAAAACCGGAAGATCAGTAAGATAGGTACTGGCTAATGTACTTGCTCCTGAAGTACCTGCGGGCATGCTCCCGTGATAATAGATTAAATCTCCAATGGGAATATCATTATCTTGTCCTCCAAAAGCAAATTTCCAGGTAGTTCCGTTGAACATATAATAGCCGGCTTTGTCTACTTTTGCTGTTTTTACAGAAGGAACAGTTACCGCCTGGGTTACATAGACCAAAGCTCCGGTCTGAGCTGCCAGATAAACATTATCTTTAGCTCTTAACTGGTCTCCTGTCATTCGGGGAGCCATCACTCCATCAGCCGCAGTAGCCACATCGGGCTTTCCTTCTACATGTAATGTTACTTTAGGGGAATCTGTATTGATCCCAACCTGGGAAAATGCAGCTATTGAAAAACACATCATAATGCTGGCAAGAGGTAATTTTATTTTTTTCATTTTAGTATATTTGTTTAAAAATTATTTGATTTATTTAAAAATTGAATAAATCGTTTAGGGTTAATTGATAGATCATCAATCAGCCTTTGTTGAGCTAGCTGGTGCAAAGTTATCCGGACTGATAAATCAAATCCATCAATAATCAATGAAAAACAGGAAACAGCTCACAAAACACAAATCACTAATAACCAGAAAGTTAAACCAGTCATTTTCTGAAATCTGACTGTTACGAGAAAATATTGGAATGATTTAAAATTACCTTCTGCCACAAATGACTACCGAAAAAGACATAAAAATTGAACAGTACAAAAGACAACTGGTGTATTATTATAATATTCTGATGTCTGTTATTCTTGCCCTATTTGGTTTAATATTTACTTTTATTATTCCCGATAAAATAATGGCCTGGTATCTTTTCGGAGGACTTTTTTTAATGGTTTATACGTATCTGATTGTGCGCAAAACCTACTCGGTGAATGTCATGGTGCATTCCTACATCATTATTGCAACGCTTTATAATTTTTACATTATGCTGGCTTTCTGGAACAATTCTATAGCGAGTTTTGTCTGGCTTATTCCGATTCCGCTGGCAGCCTATGTTTTCTTTCAAAGAAAGTATGTTTTTATTTACAGCATGTATGTTTTGCTGAATATTATAGCGGGATACCTTATTTCTAAGTATTTCAGCTTTAAATTCCCAATACACCAACCAGAAGATGTGAGAATTACCGATACCATCCTTATGATTTCCAATGTAGCCGTAATATCACTCCTGCTCTATTTTAAGGATAAAATAAAACGGGTTGAAATTTACCATGAAATTGAGGAGAAAACCCAGAGAACAGTAATACAGCAGGTTCCTACAGCAGACAAAGCTCCTTTTGCGGATGAACTGTTTGACAAAATTGAATCTGTGATGAGAGAAAAACACCTGTATAAAGATGTAAACTTTAATATATCAAAGCTTTCCACAGAAATGGAAATTAACAGTAGCTATATCTCAAAATCAATTCGTGCAAAAGGATATCCCAACTTCAATAATTACCTTAATATGCATAGGATTGAATGCGTAAAAAAGCTGCTTAATGAAAATGACCTTGAAAAGGTAACTCTCATGTATATCTATACTGAGGCTGGATTTTCCAACCAGTCTACCTTCAACAGGGTTTTCAAGCAGATGGAAAATATTACCCCTTCCGAGTATATCAGCAGCCTGCAGTTTCATTGATTTGTTTCGCCAATCAATATCATTGAGATAATAATTTTTAAGTTCGGAAAATAATCAGGAAATTTACAAGACAAATTTTCTGTAGAACCACTGCATTGTAATTGCAAAAAAAATCATGAATTCATCTGAAAAAGCCATTCAGGGAAGCTTACGTTTCCGATATATAAAACTTTGTATTTTTTTTTCAGGACTTTCGGTTTTTGCACAGCTTTATCTTTTCCAGCCGATGCTGCCTATGGCTGCGGAACAGTTTGGGGTGTCCGTAGGTGATACTTCCCTGCTGGTTTCATCATCCACAATAGGCATGGCATTGGGATTACTGTTTTTTGCTTTTAAAGCAGACAGCTATTCCAGAAAAAGTCTTATGGTTTTTTCGCTGATTTCATCTGCTATTCTGACTATTATTTCTACCTGGATTCCAAATTTAAGTCTACTGATTGCTATCGGAGTATTGAAAGGTTTTGTTGTTTCCGGGGTTTCTGCAGTTGCCCTGGCCTATCTTACAGAAGAAGTGGACGCTCTGGCAGTACCAGCAGCCATCAGTATGTATCTCAGCGGTAATACCATTGGAGGAATGAGCGGAAGAATAATGGCTACTTTGTTTGCAGGGGAATTCGGATGGCGTAATGCCGTTCTGCTGATTGGTATAGAAAGTTTCATCCTCGGCGTTGTATTCTGGAAACTGTTTCCGGAATCAAAGTTCTTCAATCCACAGAAAACGGATTATCATCTAAAGGTAAAACAGATGAAATTCTTCCTTACCAACCCTTATATGCTTCGGTTATATTGTACTGCCGCACTGCTGATGGGAGTTTTCGTGAGTGTTTATAATTACCTGACATTCAGGTTGGAAGCAAAACCTTTTTCGTTAAGCCATTTTATTATAGCCTTTATCTTTCTGATGTATATTTTTGGAGTCTTCGGAACGATGATCGCAGGCCGTCTTTCCAGAAGGTTTCCGATGAATAGCATTCTGAAAGCTTCTATCCTGTGCATGCTTACCGGAGCTGCTCTTCTATTATCTGAAAATATTTATATTCTTATTTTCGGGCTCGGGCTTTTCACTCTTTCATTCTTCGCTGCTCATACTATGGCCAGCCAGATGACTGCATTGTATGCAAGGCGGGGAAAATCTTCAGCCACTTCTATTTACTGGCTTTTTTATTATTTTGGTTCAAGTATTCTGGGAAGCGGTACCGGTTATCTGCTTCATGCCTTTTCATGGGATGTTTTCATAACAGTTCTAATGATAAGTGTTATAACAGCTCTTCTTCTTACCACTTTTAATACCAATCCAAAAGCGGGAATAAAAAACTAATACCACATAGATACCACATCCGGTATTTCATGATTATGTGACAATTCGCGTATAGTGTACTATTTTAACGTATTATTAATTTTTTATATCAAAAATTTAACCTAATCTCATTCAAAACAAGATTTAACAATGCAATGTCGGGCATACTATTTGCTATTTTACTAAAGACCATATCACCATTTAAAATCAAAATATTATGAACGTAGCAGATCTAAAAATCAAGAACTTGGTTGAGTATAAAAATCAGATTTATACCATTACTGAGATCTTTCAAAATGTCGAACAGGCTTATTTTGTTAAAATTGAAAATGATATTCAAAGTATTTCGGTCCCGGCAGCATCCATTAAACCGATTAAAATAACGGAAGAATGGCTTGAAAAGCTCGGCTTTTCACGAACGGACAGTTCAGATCAGAGTATACGGTATGAAAGACCGGAAGCTTTTATAAAATATGATATAGACTTGAGTTCCAGAAAAATAATGGAAGGGCTTAAAATATATGGAAATGCTATAAAATGTAAGTATATCCATGAGTTTCAGAATATTTTCTCAAGTTTATTCGGAAAAGATACAGCTTTGCATTATGGTTATTTGAAAACAGAATCGTAGTTAAATAGTTCTTAGTTGTAGAAGACCACAATTTATCGTATAAATTGTGGTCTTCTTATGTATAATTGTTTCATCTTGCTTCCGTAATTTAATATTTGCGTAAATTTGTGCCTATACCTATAAACTCTAATGATGGATACAGATACAATAGTTTTACAACTTATAGAACACTTTAGAGAGATCGTTTTTTTAGAAGATAAAGATATTGACTGTATTAGTTCCAAATTAGAAATTATACAACTTAAAAAGAAAGATTATCTGCTTCGCGAAGGACAGGTTTCCAGACATATGCGTTTCATTGCACAGGGAAGCCTCTATGCGTACCATATTGATGAAAAGGGAAAAGAAAATACCACCCAGCTGGGTATTGAAAACTGGTGGGTGAATGATCTTTACAGCTATCTTAGCGAACTGCCTTCAAGAATGTTTATTCAGGCTAATGAAGATACCTCCATCATACAGATCAGTAAGAATAATCTGGAATTATTGTACAAAGAAGTTCCGGCTGTCTCAGAATTCTGGCGTCTGAAAATGCAGTCTGCCTATGTTACGTTACAGGAAAGAACCTTTGAACATTCCCGTGTTGATGCTTATACCAAATACCACACATTTGTCACTGCTTACCGTAATATCGAACAGCGTTTTCCTCAATACATGATCGCTTCCTACCTCGGAATCACCGTAGAATATCTGAGCTATCTGAGAAAAAAACACCTGTCTGACGTTTCTTAAGATTTCTTAAGTTTATTCCCCTCCAGCCCGAATAATTTTGCTCACAGAAATTTAATGAGTGAAATATGAAGGCAAAAATTATCGCTGTAACAGTTCTTGCATCAGCTTCCCTGAACCTGAATGCACAGAAACTTTCCTATACCCCGGATCTTGTTTTAGGGCATCGCTCCTATACTTATATGCACAATATCAATTATCAGCTGAATGAACGGTTGAAATTGAACAATCTTACCCTATTTGATACAGAATACACCAAAGATAAAGAAAACATATTCTTCATCAGAAATACCCTCTCGTATAATCTTACCAAAAGACTGAGTGCCAATGCAGCATTTGGAATGAAAAATCCGGGCGCATTTTTCAGTGCCTATCTGCAATATAAAATCATTCAGTCCTCCTATTCACTTTCCTACTCTATAGGAACTACGTATCAGAAAGGATTTTCTCTGGAACAGTCTGTATCATTTGAATACATCCCTTATCTGACAGAAAATATAAAGGGATATTTCAGTGTACTTGCTATTGGAAACCTCGATGACAGCGGATATCCCAGAGGGCTGCAGTTTATCAGACTGGGCCTGAAACAGGATAAAATGATGTACGGGCTGGCTTCCAATTTCGACCAGTTTAATAATGGAAAAAAGACCCTGGAAAATATCGGGGCATTTGTAAAATATAACTTTTAAATAATGATAAGAAATGAAAAAGAACATTGATTCAGGATTACTGATCACCAGAATAGCAATTGCATTTCCGATGTCCGTTTATGGAATCAGTAAAATGATCCATGGAGTTGGTTTTATTGAAGATATGATGAGCATGCATGGCTTACCGTCCTTCTTTGCGTATGGCGTGTTTGCCGGAGAAATTATTGCACCTGTAATGCTGATCATAGGATTTCGGGCTCGTCTGGCAGGCCTGATCTTTGCTGTCAATTGCTTCACGGCTACGATTCTTGCACAAACAGCTAATATTTTCAAACTTAATGAATTCGGAGGCTGGGCTTTGGAACTGCTTGTCATCTATATGCTTGTAAGTTTAAGCTTTTTCTTTACCGGAGCAGGAAAATATGCCGTTTCAACCCAAAATAAATGGGATTAAAATACTCAGAAATTTTCTATTCACTATGGATAAATCAGAGTCTCAGGATTCTGGTTTATTTTTTTCTGAGTAAAAATTCTTTACACCTGTAGTGTTACTCAAAAATCAGGTAAGCTATAGCTTTTCTCTGTAGTAAAGTTTGATACTAAGCGAAAATAAGTTTCAGAGTGGCTCTCAAAACGTTTTATTTACCTGGTTATGATAAAACTAGCCAATTCTATCGGAGAACAGAGCTTTTCACAGGTAAATCCAAAAACCCAATGGACAATCTCTGAAATGGACCATACAACAAAGAAAAATTGAGCTTTACAACAAACCTCTCTTTTCCGTTTCTGCCGAACTTTGTGGTATTAAAATCATTAAAAATGAATCAGATTAATAAAATTTACATCAACGGCGAATTTGTTACGCCAAGAGGAACAGAAACTTTTGATCTTATCAATCCCGTTACCAACCAAAAAACCGGAGAAGTGGTTCTGGGAAATGAAGAAGATACCAGAATGGCCATTGCAGCGGCAAAGAAAGCTTTTAAAACTTTTTCAAAAACAACAAAGGAAGAAAGAATCCATTTTCTTAAAAAACTGCATGAAGCCGTAAGCAAAAGAGAAGATGAGCTGGTTGCTGTCATGGTGAATGAATATGGAGGAGCTTTACAGTTCAGCAGAATGAGTGTCCAAAATGCAATCTCTGCCTTTACAGCTACGATCAATACTTTAGAATCTTATGATTTCGAAAGAACGGTGGGACATTCCAAAGTACGTTTTGAATCTTTAGGTGTCGTTGGAATCATTACCCCATGGAATGCCAGCAACAGCTTTATCTGTAATAAACTTGCTACAGCCATTGCTGCCGGGTGTACCGCTGTTATCAAACCCAGCGAAATGAGTGCGGCACAAACCCAGCTGCTTACTGAATGTTTCCATGAAGCCGGCCTTCCGGAAGGAGTTTTCAATATTGTTAACGGATTAGGAAATGTAGTTGGAAATGAAATTACCCATCATCCGGATATCGCAAAAATCTCTTTCACCGGATCTACACTTACGGGAAAAGCGATTGCCAAAGGAGCTGTAGACACCATGAAAAGGGTAACCCTGGAACTTGGAGGAAAGTCTCCTAATATTATTCTTGAAGATGCCGATTTTGAAAAAGCAATCCCAATGGCCGTTTTCGGGGCTTATATGAATAATGGCCAGGCCTGCATCGCCCCTACCCGATTATTGGTTCCGCAAAACAGACTGGAGGAGGTAAATGAACTGGCTAAAAAAGCAGCCGGACAGGTAAAAGTAGGAAATCCTGCTGAAGAAGATACTCTTGTAGGGCCTATGGTGAGTACAAAACAATTTGAAAGAGTGCAAAGTTATATCCGTATGGGACAGGAAGAAGGAGCCGTTCTGCTTGCAGGTGGTGAAGGAAAACCGGAAGGCCTTGAAAGCGGTAATTTTGTAAAAGCAACCATCTTTACCAATGTCCGTAATGATATGCGCATTGCACAGGAAGAGATTTTCGGGCCTGTATTGTCTATTATTCCTTATGCTGATGAGGAAGAAGCCATTGCCATTGCCAATGACACCACTTATGGACTTGCAGCTTATATCAGCTCTGATAATCATGAACATGCGGAACGTGTAGCTGCCCGGATTGATGCCGGAAGAATCTGTATTAATGGGTTTACCCACGATCCATACGCGCCTTTCGGTGGTTTCAAGCAAAGCGGTATCGGGCGTGAGTTTGGTGTATTCGGACTGGAAGCTTACCTGGAACCCAAAACGATTCTGGCTTAGTAGGATCTTCTTCACAGCAAAATATTCTCAGGATTACTTTGCTGTGGAGATTCTATGATCCTTAAAAGTTTTGTAAGTTTGAATAAGAATTGATCAAGAAACAACTATCTGAGCTATGAGCGAAAATAATATTCCTTTTCCCATCAATTATTCCTGTCATTTTTCAGAATTCAGGGAAGGAGAACAATTTGCACGAATTCACAGCCTCGGCCTGGTGCTTTCCGGGGAAATGGAACTTAATGACGGCATCACAAAAACGATATTTAAAGAAGGAGAACTCTATTCTGCCAGAAAAAATCATTTATTAAAATTTGCAAAATATCCACCCAAAAACGGGGAAATCAGAACCATATCCATCTATTTTGACGATGCCATGCTTCATGATTTCAGCCGAGAATATGGGTATCAGGCAGAAAAAAAGGACAATGTTCAGGCCTATATAAAACCGGAGCAAAAGGCATTACATTCTTTTATGTACTCATTATTACCGTACGAAGATCTTCCTGCTTCCGAAGAAATCTTGAGGCTTAAACAAAAAGAAGCTCTCCTTTTACTGTTGAATTACGATCCCGGTCTTAAGGATATTTTGTTTGATTTTTCCGAGCCCTATAAAATAGATATTGAGAGTTTTATGAATAAAAACTTTCATTTCAATGTCAATGTAGAACGTTTTGCTTATTTAACAGGGAGAAGTCTGTCTGCATTTAAAAGGGATTTTCAAAAGATATTCGGAATCCCTCCAAGACAATGGCTGCAGCTTCGAAGATTAAAGGAAGCTCATTTTCTGCTAAGCCAAAAAGGAAAATCTGTTTCTGATATTTATCTGGATCTTGGATTTGAAAATTTATCCCATTTCTCATTTGCCTTTAAAAAACAGTATGGCTATCCGCCAAGTGTATTACAGGCAAAATAATTTAGATTGTTGAACCATTAAGATCCTATGAAAGTGTTAAGGTTATGAAGACAAGTTTGCTTACACTTTAAATCAGGACGATTTTCAACTACTTTATTTTTCAAAAATTTAATAATTTAAAAATATCAGATCGTGCCATGAAAATCATAACACGATCTGAATTATTGAATCTAATTATTGTAAAAGTTTTCTAAAGTGCATATTCTACAGAAGCTTCTTTGGCAGCAGCCACCATTGCGATTAAAGCTTTTTCAGTTTCTTCCCAGTGTCTTGTCTTCAGTCCGCAATCCGGATTTACCCAGAGCTGATTGGCAGGAATTACATTCTGAGCCTTTCTCAGCAGCTCAGTCATTTCTTCTTTTGACGGAACTCTTGGTGAGTGAATATCGTATACTCCAGGACCAATTTCATTCGGATATTTGAAATCTGCAAAAGCATTCAGCAGTTCCATCTGAGAACGGGAACACTCTATCGTAATCACATCGGCATCCATATCCGCAATGTTTTCAATAATATCATTGAATTCTGAATAGCACATATGCGTATGGATTTGAGTGGCATCTTCTACTCCGCTTGCTGAAATTCTGAAAGCTTCTACGGCCCATTTCAAATAGTTCTGCCAGTCTGTTTTTCTTAATGGAAGACCTTCTCTTATGGCAGGCTCATCAATCTGAATAATTCTGATTCCTGCTTTTTCCAGATCCACCACTTCATCACGAATTGCCAAGGCAATCTGCTTACAAGTTTCTGAACGAGGCTGATCATCACGTACAAAAGACCACTGTAAAATGGTAACCGGGCCTGTTAACATTCCTTTTACCCATTTTTCAGTCTGAGATTGGGCATATTGAGACCAGTACACCGTCATCGGAGTTGGGCGGGAAACGTCACCGAAGATCACAGGTGGTTTTACACAACGGCTTCCGTAGCTTTGTACCCAACCGTTTTGGGTGAATACAAATCCTTCCAGCTGTTCTCCGAAGTATTCCACCATATCGTTACGCTCAAATTCTCCGTGAACCAATACATCAATTCCGATGTCTTCCTGCCAGCGGATTGTTCTCTGCGTTTCCTCTTTCAGTAAAATATCATATTGTTCTGCTGTCAGTTCTCCTTTTTTGAATTTGGCTCTCCAGCTTCTCACTTCTGCGGTTTGCGGGAATGATCCGATCGTAGTGGTGGGGAACAAAGGAAGCTGCAATACTTCCTGTTGCTCTTTTTTACGGATTTTGAAGGTGTTTGTTCTCTGAGCATCTTTTTCAGTAACAGCATCGGCTCTTTGTTTTACCTGATCATTATGGATAAGAGAAGAAGTTCTTCTACTCTCAATTGCTTTTTTATTTTCTTCAAATGCTTCAAAAATCTGTTCATTTTCCGTTCCGGAAGCCAGTTCTTTAAGAGTTACTACTTCTTTTACTTTTTGTTTAGCAAAAGCCAGCCAGTTCTTAATTTCCGGGTTAAGATTGGTTTCAAAATCCAGGTCACAAGGTGAATGAAGCAATGAGCATGATGGTGCAATGAAAATCCTTTCAGATCCTAATTTTTCAACCGCTTTACTGATAAAAGACAACGACTTTTCATAATCATTTTTCCAGATATTTCTACCGTCAACCAGTCCTAATGAAAGGTTTAAACTGTCCGGAATAACATTCAGAATATCATCCAGCTGCTCAGGATTTCTAACCAGATCAACATGCAATGTATTGACAGGAAGTGAAACGGCAAGTGAAGTATTGTCTTTTAATCCGTCAAAATAGGAAGCCACAATAAATTTCAGTTTCGGGAAACGTTTTCTGATTTCGGCATACACATAACGGTAAGTTTCTTTGGCTTTCTCTGTTAAATCCAATGCCAGGAAAGGTTCATCAAACTGAATCCATTCTGCACCCTGCTCCTGAAGTTTGGTTAAAATCTCTATATAAACAGGAAGAAGATTTCCGGCCAGATCCAGTTTATCAAACCCTTCTTCTTTTTCTTTTCCTAATAACAGATAAGAAACCAGCCCGATAATAACCGGTTTCGCATTGATTCCAGCTTGTTTTGCTCCTGCAAATTCATTGAAAATTTTATCTGAGCTCAGCTTAAACTGTTGATTTTTATAAAATTCCGGAACGATGTAATGATAGTTGGTATCGAACCATTTGGTCATTTCCATGGCCGTGATATCCAGGCCGTCCTTCTGATAGCCTCTTGCCATGGCAAAGTAAAGATCCAGCTCAGTATTGTTCTTTTTAAGCACCACTTCATGGTACCGTGTTGGAATGGCACCTACGACAAGACTCATATCCAATACCTGATCATAATATGAAAAATCATTACATGGGATAAGATCTATTCCTGCTTCTTTCTGGATATTCCAGTTTTGACTGCAGAGAGTTCTTCCGGTGTTCAGAAGTTCTTCCAAAAGGATTTTACCTGACCAGTACTGCTCGCAGGCTTTTTTGAGTTCTCTTTTGCTACCAATACGCGGATAGCCAAGAATGTGAGTTTGCATTTTTTAAACTTTTTAATTAAACTTATTGGGAAGTCCTTTACAATGCTTCGTTATGTTTTGCGGAAAAAGTTTCAGGAAAATAGTGACATAGCAGACAATGTATTTCCCTTCAGAAGAAAATACAAAATTTGATATACCATCTGTATGACCCAAAGCTTCAGCCCGCGAAAGCATTGTCAATTCAGTAAAGGCAGGTCTCCTGACTTGTAACAGTTTCCGTCATCCTTCCCGCTTTTGGCAGTGGATCTGCAAGGACAGAAACTTTTGGTGGGTTACTTACAGTTGCGCGACAGCTCGTGATTTGCACACGATTCCCTATTAATCTACCTTAAGTAAAACCTTTCCTGTTTGATGAAGTATCTGTAAAGAACTGTACTTTTACCTTTAACAAAGGTTATCAGTAAAAGTTTTTAATTTTGTGTAAAATTAGTAATACAGAATAAAACCACAACTGGAAACAAATAATTAAGCAAATTAAACTTCAGTAATTAAAAATAAAAGCATATAATTCTTTATATTTGACTGTTTTAATCATTTAAAAGAATAATATTCTGTGGAACAACTCGATGATAAGGATGTACAGCTGCTCAGGCTCCTCCAGAAAAACGCCAAACTTACCGTTAAAGAGCTCGCTAAAGAAGTGAACCTTTCTACTTCACCGGTTTTCGAAAGGGTAAAAAGGCTTGAACAGGAAGGTTTTGTTAAAAGATATGCGGCAGTTCTTGATGCTGAAAAACTGAACCGTGGATTTACGGTGTTCTGCCAGATCAAACTTAAAATTCACGACCGGTCTGTGGGGTATGATTTTGTAAAAGAAATTTTAGAAATTGAAGAAGTTGCGGAATGTTACAATATTTCCGGAGATTTTGATTTCCTTCTGAAAGTGCAGGTGCGGGATATGAAGCATTATCAGGATTTTGTATTTAACAAGCTGGGATCCGTAGATTCTATCGGCAGCACGCACAGTACTTTTGTGATGGCTGAGGTAAAAAACAACCATGGGCTGACGATATAGATTTATTTTAAAGTTAACGCCGTCTGAGGATAAAAAAATCCGTCAATAATGACGGATAGTATAATTATTTTGTTTTTTAGTACTTAATTGGCAGCCGGATCCGTAAGTTCTGTTGTTAAACCTATTGATTTTAACAGGTTCTTACTGTCGAAAAACAATGTTGCATAATGTTTTCCTTTTTTAAAAACAAGTTTTGATCCACCTGGAAATTCACTGTCAGCTCCTAATTTTTGCGTTTTAGCATTGTATTTAGTGAACCTGGTTTTACTATCCTGTAAGGTACTTTTATTCAGCACAAGACCAAAAGGAAGTCCTTCCACAATGACAGGTTTATTGTCTGAAGTCACAAAAAACATTTCATTGATAGTATTGTCTTTTCCCAGGCTGCAATAAAGCTCCAGTCCTGTTTTCATAGGCCATTTTGCGTATTTTTCTTCGTTGGCATCTTCATAAAAAACAGTTTTTACGTTCAATGCTTTTGAAATTTTATCCGGAGTCTGCGGGAATATAAATTCTGAGTTTTTGTCCAGTAAAGAACCCAACGCGGCTGTTTTCTGTGAAAATGCAGTTGCACTTAATACCAGAAAAAAGATGGTGACAATGAAATGGAATGGTCTCGTCTGCATAAAAATATTTTAAATTGTAATGATTTGACGGCTAAAGATATTAAAATTTTGAACAAAGCCCTATTTTAAGCAATTTTTTACATCGTATTTCTGTTTTTGGCTATTTTCTTTCCTGTAAATTGAACACGGTACCGGCAGGATCGGTAATCCAGTGCATATTTTCAGGAAGCTCTTCTATTTCGTCACAGGTTTCCACACCGTTTGACAGCAGATATTGTGTAGCAGCTTCTACATCGGGAACGGTAAGCTACAGCCATGTTTCAGAATGGGTATAGTTATCAACACAATCCAGCCATATGATATTATTCCCGAATTTCACCTCGTGGGTTCTTGAAACAGTGGGATTTTTTATCGGCATTTCCTCAACTTTCAATTTTAAAATATCTCTGTAAAAAGCAACCGTTTTTTCGTATTTATTTTTGGGAATTTTGATAGCGATATTAATTCCTGCCTCAAATTTTGTATTCATCCTCAAGTTATTTTAAAAAATTATTCAGGTAGTTCAAAATCATTGCCGTCTGCATCATCAGGCTTACATGGGTTTGTCCGGGAGCGATAGCCAGCTGGGACTTTGGCAATTCGCCCATATCTGCAAAAACATCACCTCCCAATAATTTATAGGTTTTTGAAAGTTCTGTTTTATCCAATCCGTCATTATCACCAGCTATGATTAAAACAGGCACCGGAATTTTAGAGATATTATCATCACCCAGGTCGAAAGGCTGTCCGGCAGAAGCCATCATCTGTTCCAGAAATGGTTTCCATTTTGTTTTATCAGGTGCTACAGCATTATAGGCAGCATGCATAGGGCTGTTTGTAAAGAGTTCAGGTTTCATTCCTTCAAGAGCTTTATTTACTTCGGGCAACCAGCCGTTAGTTTTGTAGGTTGATGAAATAATAACCAGTTTGTTCAGTCTTTCCGGACTTTGAATAGCCAGTTTATAGGCCACTTCACCTCCAAAGCTGTAGCCTGCCACATCTGCTTTATCAATTTTCAGATAGTCCATTACCTTTGTAACATCACTGGCTAAAGTAGCATGCGATAATTTCCTTTCTGAAAAAGGCGTGTGTCCGTGTCCCTGTAATTCAAGAGCTATTACTTTTCTGTTTTTAGACAGTTCCGGGATCAATTCACCCCAGTTCAAATCAATCGTCATGAAGGCACCATGTAACAATACAAGAGGCTTTCCTTTGCCATAGACTTCATAATAAACTTTGATACCATTAACAGGTGCATAACCGCTTTCAGAAGGTTTTATTTTTTGTCCATATACCGGAGAGGCGGCAAGGATAATAATAAAGAACAATACTGCAGAGAATTTGAATAAACTTTTCATAATATTATCAGATTTGGTGGATTAATTTTAAGTCAAAGTTACCAACCCGATCGGAAAACGGACTTGTCACAGGACAAGATTTTATGGAAATGGGAGGAATTCTTTAAGGGTTGGTTTAAGTTTATTTCCTCAAAAATATTTTAATTCATTACATGAAATAAACCTCAATCAGCCCACGATTAAGCAACTAAAAAATAAAAATTTTACAATAATTCTACCATAGTTGATAAAATTTTATTAATTTCGAATTGAACTAAACGTACAATTTATTATGAAAAATTTAAAGAAAATCGAAAGAAAAGAATTGAAAACAATTAAGGGAGGAATTGACTGCAGAGGCGGTCAGCTATGCTTAATCGATGGTAAGTGGCAGTGCATGCCTTACGACGGATGTGGTGGCGGAAACCAGCCTTAATTTTAGGTTTAATGCAATTACTTGACTATGAAAAATTTTAAAAAAATTTCAAGAGACCAGTTGAGGAATATTAATGGCGGAGCGACAAGCTGCTCTGAAGCCTGCTGCCCACCTCCGGGAATCAAAAGATGTCCATGGGTGATCTGTGTAGCGCCATGTGATATTTTAAGTTAAAAGACTGTATTCTCAAAATAAGCCCTGCAATTCTTATAAATTGCAGGGTTTTTATTTTATGGTGTAAAGTAAAAACTCTCATTATTATGTTTTTTTATTATTAGATATAAAACTTAGTTTCCAGCTATTTAAATCTAAAAATTAAATTTATTGGATAAACGTTTAACCCAAATTTAATCTCTATATTAAATAAGTTAACAATTTATTCATATTAAAAAAGACAACAATAATCTAAAGCACTGATAATGAAAACGTTGATTATTTTTTAAAAAATTGCGAAATTACATATTTTTCGGAAACCACCAAAAAAAACAGCTATTGTTTTTTTACTATTTTCTGAAATATTTTTGTGCATTAAAAAATAAGATGAAAAGGTCTTCCATAAAAGATATTGCTAAACTGGCAGGAGTTTCCGTAGCCACCGTTTCTTATGTTCTTAACAGAAAGGAAGGGCAGCGTATCAGTGAGGAGACCCGGAAAAAAATTTTTGAAATTGCTGAAACGATTAACTATACCCCGAATAAAATCGCAAAAAGCCTTAAAACTAATAAAACAAAGCTTCTTGGATTAATCGTGGCGGATATCTCCAATGACTTCTATTCCCATATGGCAAGAAACCTTGAAGATAAAGCTTTAAAGTTGGGTTATACCCTGATCATCGGCAGTTCTGATGAAAATGCAGAAAAATTTAAAAAACTTACCGAGCTTTTTTCGCAGCAGCAGGTAGACGGAATGATCGTTGCTCCCGTAGCAGGATCAGAAAAGACACTTGAAAACCTTATTCATATTAAATATCCTGTTGTAACGATTGACAGATATCTTAAAGGGGTTTCTGTTCCCGGAATTACCATTGATAATCAAGAGATTGCGGAAAACACGGCCAGCCTGCTTCTTAATAAGAACTTTGACAAAATGATCTATATAGGCTATGAAACTGATCTTCCACACCTTCTGGACCGCCAGCATGGCTTTGAGAAAGCGGTAAGCTCTTCCCGCAAAACAGTTGAAATTCAATATCTTCTGGTAGGATTGGAAAATATAGTACAGGAGGTACATTCTAAGCTTGAAAGTACGTTGGGGAAAACTCCAGAAAATACTGCATTATATTTTTCCAGTAATAAACTTGCGGTAGCAGGGCTTTCCTATCTCGTTAAAAACAATATAAAAGTTCCGGAACAGGTCTCAGTATTGGCATTTGATGAAACGGATGCCTATGACCTCTTCCCTACGGAGATTACCTACATCCAGCAGCCGATTGAAGAAATGGCTGAAGAGGCTATCAAGCTTCTGGATGGACAAATTAACCATTATGCAGCAACAGGTAAAAGAATAACATTATCCGCAAAACTGATTGCCAAAGCATCTTTAAAATAATCAAATCTACATCAATCATTTTTTTTTAAATAATAACTTAAACGTTTAACCAACTATGATAAAAAATAAATTAAATCACGTGGTATGTTTCGGAGAAGTGCTGTGGGATATCTTCCCTTCCGGATCCAGAGCTGGTGGTGCACCATTTAATGTTGCCTACAATCTTTTTAAAATGGGAATCGACACCAAAATGCTAAGCCGTATAGGAAATGATGAATTAGGGCACCGCCTTCTTAACCAAATTCAGACTTGGGGAATAACAACAGATTTCATTCAGATAGACCAGGAAAAGGCTACAGGAACTGTAATTGCTGATTTTGATGAGCATGGTGAAGCTGTATATGATATTGTACAGGAGGTTGCCTGGGACTATATTCATCCTCTGCCGGAACACAAAGAACTGATACAAAATTCAGAAGCATTTGTTTTTGGAAGTCTGATCACCAGAAGTGAAGCTTCACAAAATACGCTATTGCAACTTTTGGAATATTCAAAGTTCAGGGTTTTTGATGTTAATTTCCGCCCTCCTTTCATCGATTTTGAATTCATTAAAAAATTATTGCACAAATCTGACCTTGTTAAAATGAATAAGGCAGAGCTCAGAACAATTCTTGAATATCTCGGTGAAGACTATATTGATGAAGATACCAGCATCAAACATCTTCAGGCTTATTTCAACCTGAATGAAATTGTCCTTACCAAAGGAAGTAAAGGCGCCAGATATTTTGTAGGGGATACTGCGTATGATTTTCCGGCAGTTCATATTGAAATTGCAGATACTGTGGGCAGTGGGGATTCTTTTTTGGCCGGGTTTCTGTCTAAAAGAATTCAGGGAAAATCGCCGGAAGAGATCATGAAACAGGCAACTTCACTGGGAGCCTTTATCACTTCCAAATCAGGAGCATGCCCGGATTACACCTATGAAGAATTCAAGGCATTCAGAGAAAAAAACAGCTGTAAAACCTCTTAAAAACAACGATATGAATACTCCAAAATTTACAGATAAGAAATACTATATCATCCTGTCCTTTGTTACCTCTTTATTCTTTTTCTGGGCTATTGCCCTTACCATGGGTGATGTTCTGAATAAGCATTTCCAGAACATTCTTCACATTTCGAAGTCCAAATCAGGGCTGGTACAACTTTCCATTTTTGGGGCATATGCATTGATGGGCGTTCCGGCAGGCCTGTTTATGAAAAAGTTCGGTTACAAATTAGGGGTCATCCTGGGACTGTCATTGTTTGCACTGGGATCTTTTTTGTTTATTCCGGCAGCCAATACTTCTTCTTTTAACTTTTTCAGACTTGCTCTTTTTGTTCTTGCGATGGGAATGGCAACCCTTGAAACAGTAGCCCATCCTTTTGTAGCCGCTTTGGGGGATGAAAGGACGAGTGATCAGAGGGTTAATTTTGCCCAGTCTTTTAATGGTCTGGGAGCTATTATCGGTCCTCTTTTAGGCGGATATTTTATTTTCGGAACCCCTGATTCCGGATCTGGATCACTGGATTCAGTAAAAAATCTTTATACCTGGATTGGGATTGTCATTCTTGCGATTACTATTATTTTCAGCTTTATCAGAGTTCCTGATCTGAAAGACCCTCATGCGGAAGACATCATCATTTCAGACAATGAAAAAGGAGAAGACCAGTCTGTATCAGATCCTCATGCACCGCTTTATAAGCAGAGACATTTTATATTTGCAGTTATTGCCCAGTTTTTTAATATTGCCGCACAGGGCGGAACCTGGGCTTATTTTATCAATTACGGTGTAGAAAAAATGCACCTTCCGGAAATTCAGGCTTCCTATTACTTTTCTTTAAGTATGGCCATGATGATGATCGGAAGATTTATCGGAACTTTCCTGATGAGATTTATTGCTCCCAACAAACTGCTGGCTATTTTTACCGCATGTAATATTGTTCTGTGCCTGATTATTTCCCAAAGTTTCGGATGGGTATCATTTGTAAGCCTTATTTTGCTCAATCTTTTCCTGAGTGTTATGTATCCTACCATATTCAGTCTTGGGCTTAAAAGATTAGGATCTAAAGTTCAGCAGGCTTCCTCATTCCTGGTTATGGCAATGTTTGGAGGAGCTGTTTTTCCACCGATCATGGGAAGAATTGCTGAAAAAGATATTGCTCATGCGTATCTGCTTCCTATTCTTTGCTATGTTGTTATTTTATTATTTGCATTAAAGTACTACAAGCCTAAAACACTTAAATAATCCCTATGAAAACAAAGCTTTTATTAGCCTGGCTCATGTTACTTACGTGTGCTGGCAGGGAAATTAATGCCCAGATCACGATAACCAATAAGAAATTTTCCTTCGGAACAACGGGAAGAATCGGAGCCGGTTATTCTCCGAATGCCGATGGAAAAACAGGAAGACAGCTGAATCTGAACAACCAGGGATCTTTAGGAGGCAGAATGGATCAGGGAGATTACGTAGATTTCTTACCAGCCTTCCATTTTAGCCCGGTGGTGAACGGTGACAGTACAAAAAGTACAAAGATCGATATGCAGGCAAGATTGAGCTTTTATTCAGGAGGGACTTTTCTGGGAAATGTAGACTCAAAATCCAATCAGGGAATGATTGTTGCCTTACCGGAAGCCTTTGTTGAGGCCAGAAACATTATGGGAAGTGACTGGGATGTTTGGGCCGGATCAAGATGGCTGAGATATGATGACATTCACATTGCAGATTACTTTTATTTTGATGACCATTCGGCAACCGGTTGGGGACTGAGACATAAAAACACAAGGTTTTCAATGTTTTTCCCGGCAGCTATTGATACCACAGCCAGCAACTCCACTCCTTATTCTTACACCAATGTGATCAGCGGATCAAAAAACCTGATCTACAGGCAAAGAGAAGTTTTTGTCCTTGAGCAGGCCCTTCCCTTTAAAAATACAAAGCACAAGCTGAAATTACTGGCAGAATTTCATCATGTAGAAAAATCAGGGGAAAATTCCGTAGAGCAATATCCATCGGATCAGGGCTGGGTTTTTGGAGCTAAATTAAATACAGATATTCCAACAACAATCCCGGGTTCATTCAATCAGCTTTCTGTAAGATACGGGACAGGAATTGCCAATGGAGGTGATAATGGTAATACACAGACCTGGCGAACCTACGGAGCACCTGATGAGGTCACAAAAACATACAAAGGAGCTTACTCTTTTACGGTTGTTGAACATTTCCTCTGGAATATTTCAAACCGGTGGTCACTTAATCCCTATGCCGTTTTCACCAAAAGTAAGGGAGGATCAACCAGTACTGACAAAGCGATGGACTATTATAACCGTGAAATTTTCAACAAAAAAACAGAATTTAATACGGGAATCAGAGCCACTTATTACTACAACAACTGGTTTCATATTCTCTCTGAATTTCACTATGCAACACGAAAAAACGGAATCCAGGATGCAGCATCAATGATGAAGCTGGTTTTGGCTCCTACCATCGTACCTACCGCTGAAAGAAGCGTCTGGGCAAGACCCCACATCCGTTTTATTGCAGAAGTATCAAGGTATAATGATGAGGCTATGAACAGTCTTTACTCACCGTTTTTACAGCAGTCAGGAGCCAAAAGATACGGGACTTATTTCGGAATACGAACAGAATGGTGGATTTTTTAAATTAAATAAAAAAATATAATGAATATAAAATTAGGGGCTTCCCTACTCTCCTGGATCACTCCGCTATGGAATGCGGAATCTGGAAAATATGCGATAGAAAAAACGGCTCAGGCCGGATTTGATCTGATCGAAATACTGTTACCTGCATCAATGGATTTTGATGCAAAAACCGTAAAAAGACAGCTGGAAGACAACCATCTTGAAGCGGTATGCTCGCTGAACCTTCCCAAAGACGCTCATATTGCGTTCTATCCTGAAGCTGCGGAAAAGCTTATTAAAAAAGCAATTGATAAAGTTGATGAACTGGAAACCCATCTTCTGGCTGGTGTCCTGCATGGCGGAATCGGTGTTTTTACAGGAAAACCACTTACAGAAAACGAAAAAGAAATCATTGCTGATGTGTGGTGCCATGTGGCGGATTACGCCCAAACCAAAAGTATCGATATTGCCATAGAGCCTATTAACCGCTATGAATCCTATGTCTGCAATACGGCAGAAAATGTCCTGGAACTTATAAAGAAAACAGGCAAAAATAATCTTTTCCTCCACCTTGATACCTTTCATATGAATATTGAGGAAAATAATTTCTATGATCCGATTATCAATTCCGGAAAAATGCTGAAGCATATTCATGTTACAGAATCCCACCGGGGTATGCCGGGAGAAGGAACTGTCAACTGGGAAGAGTTTTTCTCAGCATTGAAAAATATCAATTTTGAAGGGAATCTGGTTCTTGAAAATTTCTCTTCCTCAATTCCCGGAATGCAGGAACAGGTTTCTTTGTGGCAGAAATCACCTCATGATGCCCAGGAGCTGGCTGAAGGCAGTCTTGATTTTTTAAGAAAGCATCTCTGCAGTTGATAAAATTATGTGTTATATTATTTTGAAACTTATGGAAAGTGGAAATTGTCCGCTTTTCACCGACTGATTCTGCCCATTCATCGAAATTCCAAGCCGTTTTGTTGCGTTATTGAAGACCTTTACATCAGAAAAAAGCAATAATGCTCAACTAAAATCTTATTATTATGAAAACAAAAATCGGAATTACAGAAAAAAACACAGAAGCTGTTGCAGAACAATTAGCAAAACTATTAGCAGATGAAACACTGCTTTACATCAAAACAAGAAATGCCCACTGGAACGTAACCGGAGATAACTTCCATGCCAATCACATTTTCTTTGAAGAACAGTACAAACAACTGGATGAACTGATTGACAGCGTGGCAGAAAGAATGCGTAAAATCGGACATTATGCACCGGCGACTATGAAAATCTATCTGGAACTGACTCATTTAACGGAATACAGTGAAAGAACAAACGATGGCCTCGGATACATGAAAGATTTATTAAGTGACCATGAAAGCATCATTGAATTTCTCCGCGGAAACATCACTCCATTTGCAGAAAAGTACAAAGATTATGGCACCAGTGATTTCATTACAGGTTTGATGGAAGCTCATGAAGAAATGGCCTGGATGATCCGCTCCTATTTCAGATAACATAAAATAAAAAAGTTATAATTATCTTTGTGTGAATCATAAACAACTATACCTATGAAAGCCTTAATCGTGGATGATAATGATATTGCAAGAACAACATTAGCCCATCTCGCCAAACAGGTTCCGGATCTTTCCATTGTCAGCGAGTTTTCCA
Source organism: Chryseobacterium sp. CP-77 (assembly GCF_036362765.1). Taxonomy (NCBI): domain Bacteria; kingdom Pseudomonadati; phylum Bacteroidota; class Flavobacteriia; order Flavobacteriales; family Weeksellaceae; genus Chryseobacterium; species Chryseobacterium sp. CP-77. The sequence goes on along the minus strand of NZ_CP143637.1, from coordinate 470,872 downwards.
ATGCCATAGAAGCTTATCATTATCTTCAGTCCAATTCAGTAGATCTGATATTTCTTGATATAGAAATGCCGGAAATGACAGGGATTGAACTCACGAAAACGCTTTCCGGTAAAGAGACCATCATCATTTTCACAACCTCGAAAAAAGAATATGCACTGGAAGCCTTTGAGCTTAATATTGCAGATTACCTTCTGAAGCCCATTATGCCGGTAAGATTTCTGCAGGCAGTAAGCAAGGCACAGACAATTCTTGAAAGCAGAAAAGAAAATGTGGAAATCACAAGGGATGAGTTTCTTTTTGTAAGGGATTCCAATATTACAAGGCGCTTAAAACTGGATGATATTTTCTACGCAGAAGCCATGGGTGACTATGTAAAGTTTTACACCAAAGAAAAGATGTTTGCCATTCACGGTAAAATGAAAACTGCCGAAGAACGTCTTCCCAAGGATCATTTTATAAGAGTCCACCGTTCCTATATTGTTTCTGTAGGCAAAATTGACACCCTTCAGGACGGCGGTATTATGATCAACGGTAAATTCATTCCCGTAGCGGATGCGTACCGTAAGGCACTCAATACAAGAATGAATGTCTTTTAGCATTGACAGACATCTGGCATGTTTGTCCATCTTTTGATCTCTATTTGTGAATGGGCCCGGAGTAACCCCGACTCTTCACGGGAATTTTTTATCTTAAATCAGACCGTTATTTATGAAAAACATATCTTCAGTAATGGATAACAAACGATTCAGCTATTTTATTATCCTGACTTTTATTGCAGGCTCACTCCTATTGATAGCTGTTCAGCTCAATTCTGCAGGAAATACCAAGGCGCTGATTCAGAATAACAATACATTGCTGAGCGAGTTGCGTTCAAGCAATCATTTACGGGAGATTGACCGTGATATTCTGGGGGTGGAAAGCAGAATCAGAGCTTCTATTGCAACGAATGACACCACTCATCTTGAAGGCATCGACCAAAAAATCAGTCAGATTGAAAATTTCCTCGATTCTCTTTCCAAAGACAATGTAAACGCCGAAGAAGAAAAGCTGATCCACAGGTTAAGTGTTCTTGCCATGGAAAAGAAAACAACCAAAGATAAACTCCTGCACCGTTATCTTTCTGTTGGAAACATGGACGATAATACCTCCATTGCCAATCCGCGTGCACGAAAAATTTCTAATGAAATCACCAGCATCACGGCTAAAATATATGAAAGCAGAAAGCTGAATATGGTTGAACTCAGCCAGAAAAGTGAGGAAATGGGGCAGAAAGCAAGATTTTATGACATTTCAATATTGGTCTTACTGATTTTGGGCGGTTCTGTCGTAGGCTATCACATTCTTCGTCAGTTCAAACGCCAGAGATTACTTATAAACGAACTTGATATTGCCGAGAAAAAAGCATTGGTAGCAGCACAGACCAAAGAAAACTTCCTTGCCAATATGAGCCATGAAATCAGAACTCCTTTAAGCGGGATTCTCGGGTTTACCAATCTACTGCAAAAACGTCCACTGGACGAAACCTCAGCAGAATTTGTTTCTTCAATACAACGTTCCGGGGAAAACCTGATGGCCATCATCAATGATATTCTTGATTTATCCAAAATAGAAGCCGGAATGATGCGTATTACCCCTGGAATTTTCAGCATCAACGGACTGGTTAATTCCGTAGAAACATTTTTTACAGAACGGGCCAGAGAAAAAGGACTTACCATATCCAGTACGATTGATCCTTCTATTCCTGACACATTGGTGGGAGATGCCACAAGACTGACCCAGATTTTAGTGAACCTCATCGGAAATGCCATAAAATTTACCCATCAGGGAAATATTTCTGTTGAAATCTACAGTAAACAGCAAACAGAGAAGGAAGCTGTTCTGGGATTTAAAATTTCAGATACGGGAATTGGAATTGACAAAGAAAAGCTCACTGAAATCTTCGAAAGATTCAACCAGGGAGAAGATTCAACGACAAGAAATTACGGCGGAACAGGATTAGGCTTATCCATCGTGAAAAGCTTAATTGTACTTCAGAACGGAAACATCGAGGTGAGCAGTGAACAGGGCAAAGGAACTACATTTCATTTCTATATTCCTTACGGAATTGCTGAGGAACAGCTTACTGTCATTCCAGCTGTTGATCCCCACTATTTTAAAGATAAATCCAATACGCCCCTGAAAGTACTGGTGGTTGATGATAATGTGATCAATCAAAGCCTGATGAAACATTTACTTTCCCAGTGGAATATTGATTTTCATATTGCATCGAATGGTCTTGAAGGAGTAAGTTATCTCAAAAGCAATGCATGCGACCTGGTTTTAATGGATATACAGATGCCGCAGATGGATGGATATGCTGCCACCCAAAAAATACGGGAAGAACTCCGACTGGATATTCCGATCATCGCAATGACCGCCCATGCGCTGGCAGGCGAAAGAGAAAGATGCCTGAGCCGTGGGATGAACGAATATATTCCTAAGCCTGTCAATGAAGAAGAGCTGTTTATGCTGATTTCTAAACTCGGGTTTAAAGAAAATAATAAAAACGAAAAGAAAACCGAAAATCCGTCATCTGACTATCAGTATATTGATCTCTCTTATATGCAGGCGGTAAGCGGTGGTGACAAAAGCTTCGAAAAAATGGTCACTCAACAGTTTATTGAGAATATTCCCAATCATCTACAGAAACTGACAACGGCTTACGAAAACAAAGATTTTCAGGAGGTGAAACTGTGGGCTCATGATCTGAAATCCAGCATTGCCATCATGGGATTACATCCTCTGTTAAAGGAAAAACTTGATATTCTTGAAACAGCATCAGCAGAAAGCTCTGATCTGCAAAAAATGCTGACAGAAGTACAGAAAGTTCTGACAGAAGCAGTTTCCGAAGCTGAAGCATTTTCAAAAACAATTTAAAAATAAGAAAAAATGAATTTATTTTCACCCATACACATTGGCAGTCTTACCTTAAAGAACAGGATTGCACTATCTCCTATGCAGCAATACAGCGCTAAAAACGGAGTTCCCGGCAACTGGCATCTCGTTCACCTTGGAAGCAGGGCTGTCGGCGGTGCAGGATTGATCCTTACCGAATGTACAGCCGTTTCAGAAGAAGGTCTGGCTACATTATCCGATGTAGGGATCTGGAACGATGAACAGAAAAATGCCTGGAAAAACATCGTAAATTTTGTGCATGAACAGGATGCCAAAATAGGGGTTCAACTCTGGCATGCAGGAGGAAAAGGCAGCCTGAAACATCCCAATGAAAGAATGAAACCTCTCACTCCGGAAGAAGGAGGCTGGACGGTAAAATCATCTTCTGCCCAGGAATTCAACGGAATTTTTGCTGAAGAGCTCACCATTGTTGAGATTCAGGAACTGAAGACGAAATTCGTTAAAGCAGCCCTTCGTGCTCTTGAAGCAGGCTTTGATACCATTGAACTGCATGCAGCGCATGGTTACCTGTTCCATCAGTTTTATTCCGCAGTGATCAACAAAAGACAGGATGAATATGGCGGAAGTTTTGAAAACAGGATCCGTTTCCTTGTGGAAACCGTTCGGGAAATCAGAAAAGCTATTCCTGCTGAAATGCCTCTTTTCGTAAGAATTTCTTCCACTGACTATATAGAATCGGAGGAAGCCTGGACTCTGGAAGACAGTACCAGACTTTCGGAAATCCTAAAAGAAAACGGTGTAGATTTCATTACGGCATCCGGCGGCGGATTTACCAATGTAAGCAAGGATAAGGTATTTCCGGGATATCAGGTTCCTTTTGCAAAAGCCATTAAAGAACAGACCGGGATTCTGACAGGAGCTGTGGGAATGATTACCGAAGCGGAACAGGCCAATGATATCATTGCCAATGGAGATGCAGATCTGGTGATTATCGCCCGGGAACATCTTAGAGATCCTTATTTTGCCATTCATTCAGCCAGAGCATTAGGTGTTGAAACAGAAATTCCGTGGCAATATAAAAGGGCATATTAAATTAACCAATAAAAAATCAGTTATGGAAAATCAGGGTGCCTCCGTAGTGATTACCCATCATATTCTGGATGGAAAACAATCACAGTATGAAAAATGGCTGGACGAAATTGTGCCTGTCACCAAACATTCTGAAGGCTTTATTGATCTGCAGATTATTCGGCCGATTCCCGATCTGACTTTTGTGTATACTGTCATTATCCGTTTTGATACCATTAACCATCTTAAAAGCTGGATGGAATCGGATAACCGGAAAAAGCTTATTGAAAAAGCGAATCCACTGTTCAGGAAAAACGACCATTACCAGATCAGGTCCGGGCTTGATTTTCTTTTTACGACAGAAAATGAAGGGAATAAAGTTCCGGTACGCTGGAAACAGTTTCTGGCGACCTGGTCTGCCATTTATCCGCTGTCGGTTCTTATTCCTGCTTTGATCATTCCTTTTTTACGGTTTTTACATATTCCAGCCAATCATTATTTTGACGGATTCATCAATTCCGGAATTATTGTTTTTCTGATGGTGTTTGCTGTAATGCCTAATTATACCAAACTGATTAAAAAATGGCTGTATAAATAGCCACATTTAAAAATTATCTTTCATCAATCACTGTAACCTACAGTGATTTTTTTGTTTTCAGGAACCCCTCCCTGTTGCTATTTGAACATCATCAGCTTATTCAACGACAGTTTTCGCCTATTGACCGAACAGCATTAAAAATGAAAACGGCCGGTTTGTAGCTTTACATCATCAATAACATAACAATCAAAATCAACAACTATGGAAATCTTACAAACTCCCGAAAACGCACTATCTCATTTAAGCGTAAGCGCCATCATCCATGCACCCATTGAAAAAGTGAATATCGCAGACTGGCTGCTTAATCTGCCGGACGCCGAATACCAGCGCTGCTCTACCCAGCATATCGGAGCTGCTATTTCAGTTACTTTTGATGGTCAACCAGTGTCTTTAAATGTAGAAACGATTGGAGATGCACTGATGATTCAGCATTATGTTGCAGATGTTCACCGTCCCGATTACTGCCGCATGCTTTCCATCTCGGATTCAATTACCCAAAACGGACGTACAAAAGTTCAGGTTCTATGGGAACTGAAAGTGATAAAGATTGATGAAAACACCTGTCTTTACACCAATGAAATTCATGCGACAGCCACTCCCGAAATGTTTGAATATCTGAAAGAACACGGGATTAACCTTGCAGATGCTGCCGCATCCAGACAGGCCGCTTCTGACGCCCACAATCATGAGGAAACTCCAAATTTTGCAAAAAGCATTGAAAATAAAGCACTGACAGGTCAATATAACCAGCCTTTTTAAGAAAGTGGCAAGCCCTTCATATCCTCAACGACTCATTTTGCCTTTTCACCGAATGACATCAAGAAAAAGTAAAATTCAGGAGTAGCTTTACAATAGCAAAAACAAAGAAAATTAATCACAAAAAAATAATACTATGAATCCATCATCATTAAGTTTCAGATACGAATTAGAAAAAAAAGAACCGCGTACCAGTGACGGCGGTACAACAAGAGGCGCTTCCGTAAAAGAATTCCCTGCTTCTGTAGGTATTGCAGGAGTTTCCATGAGATTACAGCCCGGAAGCATGAGAGAACTTCACTGGCATGCCAATGCCGCAGAATGGGCGTATGTAATTTCAGGAACGGTACGTACAACGATTATCCATCCGGACGGACAGAGTTATACTGATAATTTTGAACCTGGTGACGTATGGTATTTCCCGAAAGGCTACGGACATTCCATCCAGGCTACCGGAACAGAGGAATGCCACTTTATCCTGATTTTCGACAACGGTAATTTTTCGGAAGACCATACCTTCAGCGTTACAGATTTTGTGTCAAGTGTGCCACCTGAAATCGTTGCACAGAATTTAGGACTAAGCCTTGAAGAAGTAGCAGAACTTCCACAGAAAGAGGTTTACTTCGCAGCAGGAGTTGTTCCGGACGAATTATCTGTGAACGCCGCAGCCCGTCCCGAGGAATCAGACATTGAACTGACAAGTCTTCACCGCTATCCTCTGCATTCCCAGCAGCCAAGAATCATTCCTGGCGGAGGGCTGCAGAGATTGGTTACCCGTAAGGAATTTCCGATCAGCACCACAATGGCCGGTTCTGTACTGGAGCTGCAGCCCGGTGCATTAAGAGAAATGCACTGGCATCCTAATGCCGATGAGTGGCAGTATTTTATATCCGGACAGGCAGAAATGTCGGTATTCCTGGCGGAAGGAGTATCTGTCACAGAACAGTTCAATGCCGGTGATGTAGGCTATGTCCCTATGGGAGCCGGGCATTATATCAAAAATACCGGAGATACCGTCTGTAAAGTATTGATCGGATTTAATAGCGGCACCTATGAATCCATTGATATCAGCGAATGGCTGGCAGGAAACCCGAAAGATGTGGTCATCACCAATTTCGGACTGAAGGAAGGAGAAATAGAAAAATTTCCGGAAAAGAAAGTATTCATCAAACCTGGAAAATAGCGCCTGTGCTTCCGGAAACAAAAATCCTGCTTCCTGACAAGACCGTCAGAACACAGGAGAAACTGGCAGTATTCCTTGCTTTTATCGCAGGATATACAGATGCTACAGGACTGATACGGTGGAAAACCTATGTTTCTTTTATGAGCGGCAATACGACCCAGTTAGGTGCAGCAGTTTTCAGTGAAAAATATGGTGTTATCATCAGTTCTGTCATTGTAATCATCTTTTTTCTGGCGGGGATTTATACAGGAACGTGTCTATCATTATCAAAGAAGTTCAGAAGCACAAAGATGATCTTCTACACAGTCTCCGGCATCATGATCCTTTACAGTATCACTGATTATTATGAGCATATTGCCCATGAAGTGTCTATAGCTGTTATCGGTTTCTCTATGGGTCTTATGAACACCATTGTCACTTCCGTGGGTAACCAAAAGATCAACACCGATTTTGTGACAGGAACTTTAAACAGCCTGGCAAGAACAGCTGCTCTTTTTGTCATGAGTGATCAGGCAGAGGAGCGGAAGGAATACAAAGTAAATATCTTTCATTTGTTATTCTTATGGATGGGCTTTCTCTCCGGTGCTTTAGTAGCTCCTTTCCTGCTCTCTTATTCAGGAAACTGGACGTTGATGTTTCCGGCAGCCTTACTGCTCATCTGTGCATTCACAATACCAATTACAACGATTAAAAACTAATCCTATGCTAGAAAAAAATACGGTTGCTCCTGATTTTACATTATTTGCAACCCCGGATCAGAAGATTACCTTATCCGAATTCAGAGGACGAAACGTTATCCTTGCATTTTACCCGGCAGACTGGAGCCCGGTGTGCAGTGACCAGATGGCATTATACAACGAAATGCTTAAGTATTTCAAAAAATATGATGCGGAGATTTTCGGAATTTCCGTGGACAGCAAATGGTGCCACCTGGCATTTTCACAATCCAGAAACCTGCACTTCCCACTGCTTGCAGACTTTGAAGCCAAAGGAGAAACAGCCAGGAAATATGGTGTTTACAATGACGAAGAAGGAGAATGCAACAGAGCTCTTTTTGTCATCAATAAAGACGGCATCATCGAATGGAGCTATCTCTCTCCCACCGCCATCAATCCTGGCGCAGACGGAATTTTAGAAGCATTAGAAAACCTTAACACGAAATAATTATGTCACTTAAACCATCAGTCAGCAATGCTGACCACACTCAGGGCAACTCAGATGCCAGCTTAGTCATTGTAGAATACGGGGATTATCAGTGTCCTTACTGCGGAGCAGCCTATCCGGTTCTTAAAGAATTAATGAAAGAATTCGGAGATCAGATCAGATTTGTCTTCAGAAATTTTCCGCTGTCAGAAATGCATCAGTATGCAAGAACGGCAGCACTGGCAGCAGAAGCGGCAGCTTTGCAGGGAAAATTTTGGGAAATGCATGATGCTATTTATGAAAACCAGGAATACCTGAATGCTGATCTTCCGTTAAAGCTTGCAGAAAAACTGGGATTAAATATTCCCCAATTCAAAGTTGATATTCATAAGAAGGAATTAGCAGAAAAGGTAGATACAGACTTTGAAAGCGGTATCATCAGCGGAGTGAACGGAACTCCTTCATTTTTCATTAACGGAAATAAATTCAATGGCGGTGCCGAAGACCTTTTCCAGTTGGTACGTGAAAATACAGCCTATTAATCAGAAAAATATTTAAAAATCAATTCATAACATTAAAAATAAACAACATGAGCACATTAACCTTAAAAGACGGAACAGAAATTTTTTACAAAGATCAGGGAGAAGGACCTGTATTAATGTTTCACCACGGATGGCCTTTATCATCTGATGACTGGGATGCGCAGGTGATCTTCTTTTTACAGAAAGGCTACAGAGTGGTTACCCACGACAGAAGAGGCCATGGGCGTTCCAGCCAGAATATTTGTAATCATACTATTGAACAATACGCTTCTGATGCCGCTGAGCTGGTTGAATTTTTAGATCTGAAAGATGTTGTCCACATCGGGCATTCAACAGGTGGCGGTGAAGTGATCCGTTATGTGAATAAATATTCAAACGGGAGAGCTAAGAAAGCGGTTCTGATCAGTGCTATTCCACCGATAATGGTGAAAAGTGAGAACAATCCTGACGGTGTTCCTATGGAAGTTTTCGATAATATCAGGGAACAGACGATGAACAACAGAAATCAGTTTTATTATGATCTGACTTTCCCCTTCTACGGCTACAACAGAGAAGGTGCCGATGTGAAAGATGGGGTACAGAGAAACTGGTGGAGACAGGGACTGATGGGTGGAATTGTTGCTCATTATGATGGGATCAAAGCTTTTTCAGAAACAGATTTAACGGAAGATTTAAAAGCTGTTGACATTCCTGTTTTGGTAATGCATGGCGAAGATGACCAGATCGTTCCTATTGCCAATGCGGCATTAAAATCAATTAAATTATTAAAGAACGGAAAACTGATCACGTATCCGGGATTCCCTCATGGTATGCCGACTACAGAGCATCCAACCATCAACAAAGACCTTCTTGAATTTATCAGATCTTAAAAAACCATCTCTTTTTCAATATATTGAAGATGAACTTTAACGGTTCATCTTTTTTTATTTCAGGTATTGTAACACTCACATGCAGATCTTTTTCAATTTTTCCTATCTTTAAACTTTCAAGTAAGAATTTTCTATGAGTAAGCCTTCTGGTCCCAATGCAGAAATGATGAAACGCCTGCAGGAAATGCAGAAAGAACAGCTTATGATTTCCCGTTTAACCAAAGAGTTGTCTACCATTTTAGATAAGAAACAGCTTCAGCTTGTTATCAACACATCTTTCAAAACTGAACTGGGATTCAATGATTGTATGATGATCAGGGATGTAAAAGGAAATATTGAAATACTCAGCAGCGGGACTGAAAATCAGAACTATACCACAGACCAACAGCTTGACAGGTATGTAAAAAACTGTCTTGATTCTGCAGAGCCTCTTCTTTTTGATCTTAAAGAACTGTCACCCCTTCCTTCCTGTTTTACCAAAGCTAAAAATTCGGGGATGCGGATGGCTGTCGGATTGGGACTGCCGGCTGTCGGTGAAAGTAAAAATGTACTCTTTCTTTTCTACAAAAGCTTTATTTCAAGAGATACAATTCCGGAAAGAATTTTAAATGGCATTTCTACCCAGCTTTCCATTACCCTCCATAATATGGATGTTCAGGAACAGTTGAAAACATTTCAGGGAAATATCCGGGACTTTCCGAAAGAAGTTGAAGAAGACAAGAAAAGCAGACACGGCTTTCAGGGAATTGTGGGGCAAAGTGAAGCGATGAAGCTCATTTTCGAAAAGATATCGCAGGTAGCTCCATCACAATCCAATGTGATTATCGTTGGAGAAACGGGCACGGGAAAAGAGCTTATAGCACAGGCGGTTCATGAACTTTCAGAATTTTCGGGAAAGAAAATGATCAGGATAAACTGTGCGGCTATTCCTGCCAACTTAATAGAATCTGAACTCTTTGGTCATGAAAAAGGAAGCTTTACCGGAGCAACTGAACAAAGAAAAGGAAAGTTTGAGCAGGCTCACAACAGCACTATTTTCCTGGATGAAATAGGCGAACTACCTCTGGAATTACAAGCCAGGCTTCTGAGGGTTCTCCAGGAAAAAGAAATCGAAAGAATCGGCGGAAACAAAAGGATTAAGGTGAATGTGCGCATCATTACGGCCACCAACAGGAATCTTGAAAAAGAAGTGGCGGAAGGCCGGTTCAGAAGTGATCTTTTTTACAGGCTGAATGTATTTCCTATCCATCTTCCTGCCTTGCGGGAAAGAAAACAGGATATTCCATTACTGGCAAACTATTTCCTGGAGAAATTATACCCGAAAACAGGCAAAAAGATTAATGGCTTTTCTCAAAACGTAGTAAAAATGATGATTGCCAATCCATGGCTGGGTAATATCCGTGAACTGGAAAATATGATTGAAAGAAGTATGCTGACGGCAAAAGGAGATATCATCAGAGAAATGGATTTTCCAAAAGTTATGAACGCTCAAAACACGGATCAGGATTTTCAGGTTAAAACGCTGCAGGAATTTGAAAAGGAATATATTTTAAAAATAATCAAAAAATGTAACGGCCGTATTTTCGGGGAAACAGGTGCGGCGAAACTGCTGGGATTACCTCCAACCACGCTGATCTCCAAAATGCAGAAACTTGGAATAGAGAAGGAACATTATTATAAGAAATAATCAATATGGAAATAGAGCTTTTAAAATATTTACAGAGTAATCCGGCAGCATATCCCAATAATCAGGAATATGAAGGAAGGATAAAACCAATTTCGCCTACAGAAATACAACAGCTTGAAGTAAAATATAACAATGGACAAGCTTTTCCAAAAGTTTTAAAAGAACTTTTATTTCTTGCAGGAAACTATTGTTATGTTCTTGATTATAATATTTTTGAAACTCAGGAAGAACTTCAAGATGCTGCCAGGTCGTGGTTATTGTTCTATAATAGAAATATCAACAGAAACTTTTTTGTTGTCGATGCCTATAATGCAGGGGATCAATTTTTATTTATATATCTGGATGAAGGAGATGATCCAATAATAAGACAAGCCTATTTACCGTCAAGGAGCGATATCCAATTTATTACGTCCCTTTTAAACAGGACTCTCTCTCAATATATAGAAGATCAGATCGATGATGTAAAACAGGGACATAATCCTTTTTAATCAACCATTTCTATTTTCCCGGAAGACAATGCCCAGAAAATCCAAAGTCCTAAAATGATCAGCAACGACAAGGCCGGGATCCAGAACGACAGGATTAATGCAATTACATAAATAGGAAGCCCATACAGGTAATTATTATGGATCTTTTTTATAGCCGTATCGGTAATACCGGGACGCAAAAGCTTTTTGTTACGGGTGGCCAGAAACCATAATAAATTGTAAGCAAGATTGATCAGAACGAAAATACCGGTATAGAGGGCCACGACAACAGAGGAAGCTCCACCATCAAAATATCTTGCCAGCAAAGCGGTAGGATAAGAAACTGCTGAAACCAGGAAAAGGATCAGTCCATTGGCAAACATAATTGCTGAATTCCGGCTGTAGATCTGTTTGAAAATCTTATGATGGTTTACCCACATGATGAAAATGCTGAAAAATGAAAGGATAAATGCCAGAAATGCCGGCCATTGATTCTTCAGAAAGATCAGCAGATCATTCCCGTTTTGTATTGAATTTTCTTCAGGAAAATGAAGATCCAGTACCAAAAGCGTAACGGCTATTGCAAAAACACCATCGCTGAACCCTTCTATTCTGAGCGTTTCTTTTTCCATAATTATCGATTGATTTATGATTGTAAAGACATAATGGTTTTGTCCTCAAATTATTTGAAGAATTATGATTAAAAAATTGAAAGAAAATAGGGTCTCCGGCTAGCTTTCCCCTTAATTATTTATAGCCTTTGTCAATTCCCAGTTTTTTCATTTTGGAATATAAAGTCTGAGCTTGGATCTTCAGCAGCTCTGCAGCGCCGCCCGGCCCGGAAACTTTTCCACCTGAAGACTGAAGTGCAGTCATAATATGATCTCTTTCCATATCTTCCAATGATTTCAGCGGCCCTTGTGTTTCTGTAGGTTTTTCAACGATTTTGGGCAGATCAAAACTTTCTATTTCTGTGGTTTTGGTTAAAAGAACACTTCGTTCGATCAAATGCTCCAGCTCACGGATATTTCCCGGCCAGTGATAATTCAACAACTGTTCCAATGCTTTTTCACTGATAGAAGTGATATTTCTTCTTGAAGCAGCGGCATATTTATTCAGGAAAAAATGGGCCAGCAATACGATATCTTCCTTTCTTTCTCTCAGCGGAGGCAGTTCAATAGGGAAAACATTCAAACGGTAATACAGATCCAGCCTGAATCTTCCTTCTGCCACTTCTTTTTCCAGAGAACGGTTGGTCGCTGCCACAATTCTTACGTTTACTTTAATCGTGTTGTTTCCTCCGAGCCGTTCGATTTCTTTCTCCTGTAAAACCCTCAGCAGTTTAACTTGTGAATCTAATGGCAGCTCCCCTATTTCATCCAGGAAGACGGTTCCTCCGTTGGCCTGCTCAAACTTTCCGATCCTCAATGTATTGGCTCCGGTAAAGCTTCCTTTTTCGTGTCCGAAAAGCTCGGATTCGATAAGCGCATGCGGCAGTGCAGCACAGTTGACCACGACAATAGGATGAGCTTTACGCTCTGAAAGCTCATGAACGGAATGGGCCACTTTTTCCTTTCCCGTTCCGCTTTCCCCAACCACCAGAACTGAAGTATCTGTAGGGGCCACTACCCTTATTTTTTCAACCACATCCTGAAGTACCTTGCTTTTCCCGATAATTCCTTCAATGACTTCATTATTTCCGGTATCAGTACACAATTCACAGCCTCTTTCCATGTCATAGCGGTATCTGGCAATGTCAAGCATAACAATCATGTCACGTTCCCGGAAAGGCTTTACCATAAATCCGTAGGGCTGTGTTTCTTTCACTGCTTCCAGGGTAGACTGGTTGGTATTGGCTGAAATATAAAGAAAAGGCAGGTGCATTTCACGCAGTTCCCAGGCGAGATCAATTCCTGTAAGGTCACCTTTTAAGATGATATCAAGAAGTACCCAATCCGGCTTGTTGTCTGCAATCAGTTTCCTGGCCTGAACCACTGAAGATGCAATTCCAGTGACCTGATAGCCGGCCTTCATCAGCATCAGTTTGAGATCATTGGCTACAATAAATTCATCTTCTACAATTAATATTTTTTCTTTCATAATAATCAGCCTTTAATTTGAAGGAGTTATTTCTGTATTTTTTCTGAAGGTAATCGTCACTTTTAAGCCCCCTTTGTTTTCGAGGTGGAAGGTTCCGTCCAGCTGATCGGTAAGTCCGCACATCAGATTCATCCCCAAAGATTCTGTTTCCTCGATATTAAAATCTTCAGGAAGTCCTACTCCATTATCTGAAATCATCAGTTCACAAAGATCTTCGCCGGTATTTTTAAATGAAACGAAAACTTCCCCTTTGCGGTCATCCGGAAATGCATATTTTACGGTATTATTGACCGCTTCATTGACGATCAGTCCCATCGGAACGGCCTGTGCCACATCAAGAAATACTTTATCGGTATCCACCGTAAAGTTGATTTTCCTTTCGGATGAATAACATTCTTTGATATAGGTAATCAGCTCATAAATATACCACGACATGTCAATCATTGAAAGATTATCAGACTGATAAAGTTTCTGGTGGATCAGAGACATAGCATGCATTCTGTGCTGGCTGTTCTGGATGGCCATCAGGGCATCTTCATTATCCAGATAAGCAGACTGGGTATTCAGCAGGCTGATCACAATCTGCAGGTTATTTTTAACCCTGTGATGGATTTCCTTTAAGAGCCATTCTTTCTCGGAAAGTAATTTTTTCAGCTGTTCGTTCTGTTCATCAATCTGCTTACGTTTCAGTTCAAGGTTTTTATTGGCATTGCTTTTTAATCTTGAACGGTTATACAGCAAAGCAGCAAAAAGGATCAGCGCCAGAATGCTTCCGATGAAAACATATCTGATAAAAGTATCATTCGCAATTTTAATATCCTGCAGTTTTGCTTTCTGGGTCAGCAGCTGAATATTTTTATCTTTCTGTTCTGTCTCAAACTGAATTTTAAGGCTGTTGATCTGTTTGCTTTTTTCACCGTTAAAAACAGAATCGGAAAGCTTTTTGTACAGCTGATAATGCTGTATGGCGTCAAGGTATTTTCCCTGTATGGAATCTGCTTTGAACCACATTAAATGGTTTTCCGATCGAAGCATATCATTTCCGTTATTTTTGGCTATTGAATCAAAAAGTTTGGCTTCACGGTACATTTTATCAAAATTCCCGGTCTGGTAATGATAGAAAACAAAGCTTCGCAGCAATGAGGCCTGCTGGTTATTTTTTTCTGCATTTTCACCATAATAGGCCGCCAGTTTTTTGTAGTAGGCTTCCGCTTCGTTAAACTGCTTTAGAATAGTGTAGGTGCTGAAAAGGATATAGTTTTCCGACATTTCAAAATTCTGATCAACAATGGGATACTTTTCTCTGTACTCCTGAATCATGGTAATAGCCTGCTTAAACTTTTTCTGCCTGATCAGCATTGTAGAAATATTATTGGCTACCGTTCTTATATAGCCGTTATCTTTGTTTTTCTTTGCCGTGGCCAGTGATTTTTCCCAATACTTCATGGCATCGTCATTCTTACGGAGATAATAATACACCATTCCGATATTGCTGTAAATAGAGCACATCTGCAAAGAATAATCATTCACACTTTCGGCTGTTTTTTCTGCCAGAAGACCATATCGGAGCGCTTCCTCATAATCCGCCTTCTGAATTTCAACCTGGGAGATAAGGTTATAAACACTCTGTAATTCTCTGAATTTCACAGACTGATAAACAGACAGGGATTGTTTGAGCAAGCCCAGAGCCTTATCAGCATTTTCCTTGATGTAGTAAAGCTCACCCAGATCTTTTAAAACACCTGCCTGATTCAGTTTTGATCCAGAATTCTTAAACAGTTCCAATGCTTTTTCTTTCAGTTTGATTTTAGTATCAAAATATTCGGGGTTATTGTCATACATATATGATAATTCATTGTATGCTTCTCCGGCCTGCTCTTTAAAATGATTTTTTTCAAAATAAGAAAGCGCCTGTTTCATGTTGGAAAAAGCAATCGTTTTACGGCCTCTTTCTTTATCTATTTTGGCATCCAGAAATATGATTTTTCCGGCAGACAACGGATCCCCGGATTTCATATTGAGTGCTTTTGCCTGTCGGTTCAGAATAGCGGCACTGTCGAGGTCGGCTTTCAGCTCTCCTTTTTTAGTAATGTAATAGTTACTCAGGCGCAGCAATAAAGCGATTTTCTGAGCAGTATTGGTGGAAGAGGAAATCTGTTTTCTCAACAGTGCAGGATTTTCCTTGGTCTGTGCTTTTACACTGCATGAAAACATCAAAACCAACGAAAAAAATACTATCCTTAGTAGATTTTTAGATAAAAAATAAAGGCCGAAATTCATTTTTTAAAGGTAATCTATTATCCTGTAATCTGCCATAGTCCTGTGCTAGTTTTTACGGTGGTAAAAATAGCAGATAATCATTGCCAGTCCGGGTAAAATCAGTGTTACCAGCCCATATTGTTTTCCTGCATAAGCCCCTAAAAAACAACCAACCAGAAATCCAAGAATGGTAATCAGCTGTTTCTTCAGGCTTGTCCATGCTTCAGGGTGGTGAAAGCCACTTGACAGAAGCGTTCCGAAATCCAGGGAAGCCTGGGTTACATTTCCTGTCATCATGGTAGTCGGGCCATGGGTTTCCTTTGCATAGAGTTTTCCGAAAGCATTCTGAAGCCCCATTGCAAAAACGGTAATCATAGCCACAGTATACATCACGACTTCTGAAAACATTCCGTAGTAACTGAAAACGGCAACAATCATTCCGGCCGACAAAAGCAGTGCTCCTTCCCAGAATAGCAGCGTATAATGATTGATGACTTTCCCGGCAATCCTCCCTCCTGTCATAACCGCAAGAATAAAGACCGGAAACGTAAGCAGCTTTACCCACGCATGAATATCCGATCCCTTCACAAACTGATAGGCAAAGACAATAAAGTTCCCTGTAACATGCGCCGAAAAAAGGGCATCTGCCGATACAAAAGTCACGGTATCGCAATATCCGGCAATCATGGTTAACAGTAAGGTGACAAAGCCGATATTATGTTTTACTTCCATTTTTCTATTTTAAATGTGAACGGAGCATCCAGGCCATTTTCTCATGGGTTTCCAGTAATCCTGTGATATAATCGCTTGTCCCTGAATCACGGAATTCAGCAGCGAAATTTTCAATATTTTCACGAAGATGAATGATGATGCTTTCGTGGTCGGAAAGAAGCGCTCTGATGTAAGTCAAACTGTCGTTCGATTCCAGGTGATGCTCAGACAAATGGGTTAATGCAAGATATTCCCTTAAAGTAGCCGGAGCGTAATGCCCCAGCGTCCTGATTCTTTCAGCCAGATCATCGATGATGTCGTCCAGTTGTCCGTATTGTGCTTCAAAAAACAGGTGTTTATTGTAAAAGTCCGGTCCCTCCACATTCCAATGGGCTTTTCTTGTTTTGGTGTACAATACAAATTCATCTGCTAAAGTGGTAACCAGTACTTCAGCAACTTTTGCTAAATTTTCGCTTTTAATTCCGATTGAAGTTTTCATTTTATAAAATATTTAATAAGTAATAATCAAGTGAATATCTTCCTGCTCCCAAGGCAAGAATCAGTAACAGGGAAAGGGTGTACATAAAAGGAACGTCCCGTACTTCCAGTGAATCTTTTCTGTGAACCACAAAATATCCGACAGCCGTTACCCCGATGGTCGGTAAAACGGCAAGCCTGGTTCCCAATCCTAAAATAATCAGAAACGGAACCACCAGATCAGCAAATGAAGCGACTATGGCATTGAGTTGATCAGGCAATCCCAGAGGATTTGGAATGACTTCCCTTTGTCCGTTTTCCAGCCTGAATTTCTTTAAACCATGCACTCTGAACAATTGAATCGCAAAGAGTACCCGGAAAACCAGGAATGAAGCATCATTGAATGGTGAACCTAAATCTGATGAAAGGATCTGTTTTAAAATTTCCATATGTATTGATAGTTAAAAAGCAAAGCACGAACAGCCTAAAGCTCCCCAGAATGTGTGGTAATTATTAACGGGCACATTGCTCATTCTTGCCTGGTTATGGTTATGATGATGGATATCGCAGCTTCCTGCACAGCTATGAATTTGTGAAGCTAAAGGAGCTTTTAGATCCTGTTTTGCATTTTTCTCAATTTCTTTCTGAAAATGTCCGCCTGCAGGGTAATATCCGTTATAAAGATTCGTTGGAGACCAATCCGGAATCACAGGGATAGATGGTGGTGCATAGGATGAGAATGTTCCTTTGGCATAGACTATTTTCCCGTCTACAATGGTCATTTCCGCTTCAATATTTTTGATCTCTTCATCATCAACCGTGAAATAATCCTGATCAAGGACCGCCAGATCAGCAAACATTCCTACTCTGATATCGCCTTTTTTCTGCTGTTCCTGAGAGAACCATGCGCTGCCTTTTGTGTACAGCTCCAGTGCGGTTGATCTGTCCAGCTTTGTTTCGTGGTATAATTGAAGTCCGCCAACAGTTTTACCTGCGGTCAGCCAATACATGGAAACCCACGGATTGTAGCTGCTTACTCTGGTGGCATCCGAACCTCCGCCTACAGGAACTCCCATTTCCAGCATTTTTTTTACGGGTGGTGTACTTTCTGCGGCTTCGGAACCATAACGGTCTGCAAAATATTCTCCCTGGTAAGCCATTCTGCTCTGGATGGCGATTCCGCCGCCAAGCATTTTCACTCTTTCAATATTTTTTTCATCAATGGTTTCTGCATGATCAAAAATCCATGGAAGACCATTGAAGGGAATATCGCAGTTTACTTTTTCAAAAACATTTAAAAAACGGGTGATGCTTTCATTATAAGTTGCGTGAAGCCTGAATGGCCAGCGGTTTTCTACCAGTAAACGGACTACTTTTTCAAGATCTGCTTCCATGTTTTCAGGCAGATCCGGTCTTGGCTGAAGAAAATCTTCAAAATCGGCTGCCGAAAATACAAGCATCTCTCCTGCCCCGTTGTGGCGGTACATGTCATCGCCCTGATATAATTTTACCGTGTCGATCCAATCGCTGAAATCTTCAAATTCATGCTTGGGTTTCTGTGTAAAAAGATTATAAGCAATCCTTACCGTAAGCTGTTTTTTCTCATTCAGTTCGTTCACCACCTGATAATCGTCCGGAAAATTCTGGAATCCTCCGCCGGCATCAATGACGCTGGTAATTCCGAAGCGGTTCAGTTCTGTCATAAAATGTCTGGTAGAATTCAGCTGGTGCTCGTAGGAAAGCTTCGGGCCTTGTGCTAATGTTGAATATAGGATCATGGCATTAGGTGTAGCAATAATCAGCCCTGTGGGTTCACCGTTAGCATCTCTTTCAATATGTCCGCCTGCCGGAGCCGGGGTGTCTTTGGTAAATCCCACCGCTTTCAATGCGGCTCTGTTCATTAAGGCCCTATCGTATAAATGCAGGATAAAAACAGGTGTTTCCGGAGCAATGGCATTAATTTCCTCCAAAGTAGGCATCCTTCTTTCTGCAAACTGGAATTCTGACCATCCTCCCACAACACGTACCCATTGCGGGGAAGGTGTACGGTCTACCTGGTCTTTTAACATTCTGAGCGCATCGGCCAGTGAGGGAACGCCGTCCCATCTTAACTCCAGGTTATAATTCAATCCGCCACGAATCAAATGGATGTGAGAATCATTGATTCCCGGCACCACTCTTTTCTTTTTAAGATCAATCAGTTTTGTGGCCTCATCTGCGAACTGGTCTGCCAGTCCGTCATTTCCAACCGCGATAATTTTCCCGTCTTTAACGGCCACTGCAGAAACTTCCGGAGTTTCTTTATTGAAAGTGTGGATTTTTCCGTTGTATATGATAAGATCTGCTTTCATCTTTAATTATTTGGTGTTCAACTTCGAAATAGCATCCTGAATTCCTCCTCCGGCAACCGTGAAAAAAGACGGCCCGGCCAGCAGAATCAGTTTTTTTAATTTCATTTTATCGGATAAATGCTGAGTATTTAAATAAGACTGGGCACGATAGGCGTCAAAGGCGCCCAAGACCATATTTTCTGCCACCAGAGCTGTCGGAGAATCAATTCCTGCATCTTTGATATCGCTGGCAAAGGATACGGTATGTACCTGCAGTTTCAAAGCTTCTCTCATCGCAACACTTCCTACTTCTTTCATCAATTCAGCATCGAAAGAGTTTCTGTTCCCCAGGCCGATCAACAGCAGTTTCCCGGAAGCAAGGCTTCCCTTCGGAGGATTAATTAATAAGGTTTCCAAAGCATGTCCTTTGAACTGTCCTTTTTTACGGACTTCTGTAATAATTCCTTTGAGTGCCTCATCCAGATGAACCATTCCGTTCAGTTCTTTGGGAAGCGCCGGTGGATTGAAAATATCTCCTTCCGTATACTCGAAAACACAGGCGATCTGTAAATCTGCTTTGGCGGCAGAAGGCCCCTGAACCAGCCCTACAACAGAAATTCCGTCAACAGTTCCCCATGTTTTTGAGGTTCCGACTGTTGTTTTTTCTGCGGCAGCCTGTGCTGAAACGAAGTGGGTTCCCGCAGTTACCAACACCAATACTGTAAAGATTGTTTTTGACCAATTGATGTATTTTGAAATTGAATTTTGCATAATAAATGATTTAGTAATGATTAAAATTTGAATCCCAGCCTGATATTCCAGAAAACACCGCTTTTGGCATCCTGAATGATATCTTCAATAAAAGACCCTTTGTGGAAATACTGAAGTCCGCTCACCAAAGAGAAATGTTTGTTGAAATTATAGGTAAAGCTGGTTAAATAAGCCGTTCCGATATACATTTTATCTGAGCTGCTTCCGGGACGGTTCAATGCTCCGCTTGGTCTGTATACACCATCATTCAGGGAATATCGCCAGTTGAAGACAACATCCATCTGCATTTTGAGTTGAGACGTCAGATCAAGAGTCATATATGGGTGAATATCAATTAAATTGACGGGTCCCACCTGCGGGCTGAAGCCGAAATACCCTCCTTTCGGATATAAAGGATTAAATGTATTGAGCTTGCCGTCATTTTTAGAATGATCTCCTGATATATAGTCGTTTCTCAGATTGATGCTTGGCTTGAATGTAAGGTTTTCAAAGAGATAACCGATATCTACAGATCCCGTCCAGGCACTGATCTTTTCGTTTCCAAAACGTCCGAACTGATAGGCCGCTTCCAGGTTATAGATAAATCCGCCGCCATATTTCCAGAGTCTTCCACCAACTGTGTGGCGCTTTTCTCTTGCTGTTCCGGCTTCAAAAACAGATTCGTCTCTACGGATTCCGAGATAATACAGATCCAGATTCCCCGCTTCAGGAATAATGATTTTGGAATAAAGCCCCCAAAGATTAAGCTGCTTTGAAAGGGTATTATCAAAAACGCCAGTCTTGACAGAGTCTGCCATCATTGCAAAAGCATCTACGGAAACATTTTTATAGGAATACATGATTTTAGCTCCTGTAAAAGACAGCCTTGCATTCGGCCCTTCCCTTACAGAAATTAATCTGCCGGAACCATAGTCCAGCTCCTGTCTTCCCAGTCTCACTATCAGCTTCTGATCTTCCTTATTCACCAAACCTGCATCCAGAAAGAGATTCTGAATACTCAGCTGGTCTTCATCAATGCCTCTTGAACCGTTTTTTCTTCCGTTTTGCAAAGCACTTCTGATCTGTGAAAATATTCTGAAGTTTTTCCCGAAATGCCAGTCTGCATGAAGGTCATAGCGCTGCAGGAAAAAGTCGTTGTGTCCTATGTTAAGCCTTCCCCAATCTTCATTGTTGAAATCCACATATTCATACCTTGCCTCGCCACCCAATGAGAGATAGATATCTTTCTTTTCATTGAGAGGGAGATATTTAATTTTATCATAAAAGCTTTTGGTGGAATCTTTCAGATATTCATAATTTTCATCATACCGCAGAAGTTTAAAGCTCTGGGACGATAAAGTTTCAGAACATAAAAGAACTGTTATGAAAAAAGCTTTTAAAAACAGTATTGAAGGTGCAGATTTCAACATTGAAAATGGTATATGGATTTTAGTGATTCAGCATATGGTGAGCATAGTGGATCCCTAATCCGTAAGAACTTCCGTATTTTTTCATAAGGTCAGTTACAGGACCATAGGTTTCCTGGCGTGCCCAGTCTCTCTGAAGTTCCAGGATATACTGAATGGAAGTCATGGGCTTTACTCCTGAATGGATCATTCTCTGTACCGCTCTTTCGTGCGCTTCATCGCTTACATCACCACAGGCGTCGGTAATGACATACACGTCATAGCCTTCCTCAAGTGCAGATAAAGCCGGCCCTACGATACATACACCTGTCCAAAGCCCTGCGAAAACCAGTTTTTGCTTCTGAGTTCCTGTAATAGCTTTATATGCAGCTTCATCTTCCCATGTATTCATCGTTGTTCTGTCGATATATCCTGAGGTTGCCATAGGAAATGCTTCCTCAATTTCAGGGAAAACGGGACCTGAAAAACTTTGTTCAGCAACTGTGGTGACGATGGTCGGAACATTAAATATTTTAGAAGCACCACACAGTACCGCAACGTTATTACGCAGCTCATTCATGGAGATACTTTTGGTGGCAAATGCCATTTGTCCTTCGAAATCAATCAGTACCAGTGCATGATTTTCAGGGGAAAGGAGTTTTGATGATGGTTTCATAAAGTTTATTTTATTAAATAATTGGGGTTACATTAATTGGATGATAGTTTTCTGATGAGTTCTGTACTTACAGTATCGGCGTAGATTCCGTAAGCGCTCGTCAGGATGCCTTTTACAGAATACTTGTCGGAAGCGATGCCGTAGACTACTTCCTCATCTCCCTGATCGGTATCTCCTTCAAAGCGGAATGTATATCGTATTTTAAAGTCTTCCGGAGAGACATCAAGAAAATTATTGAGCCTGATGCAATCATTTTTAAGGTTAAAATCTTCTGTATATCCTTTTTGATTAAGCCACTGAACGGCCTCAGTCAACGTATCAAAAGCTGGCTGTATCGTATTCATTGGTAAAAAATGCTGATTATTCTGTGATAAAAGCTAAAATATCTTTGTTGATGGTTGGATACTCTGTAGTCGGCATACCGTGAGGGAATCCCGGATAGGTAATCAGTTTTCCGTTCTTCAGTAATTTGGCTGATTTTATCGCTGAATTTTCAATCGGTACAATCTGGTCATCCTCACCGTGAAGAACCAATACCGGAATGTCAACAGCTTTTAAATCTTCAGTTAAATCTGTTTCTGAAAAGGCTTTGATCCCATCATAATGAGCAACAATTCCTCCCATCAATCCCTGTCTCCACCAGTTTCTCTGTACCCCATCTTTCACATCGGCACCTTCTCTGTTGTAGCCATAGAAAGGGAAAGTCAGATCATAATAAAACTGATTTCTGTTGTTCATCGTCTGTTCCCTGATATTGTCGAAAACTTCCATAGGAACGCCGTCAGGATTGTTCTCACTTTTCACCATTACCGGTGGAATGGCACTGATCAGAACCGCTTTCTTAGCTCTTCCATTCGAGTATTTATTTACATAACGGATCACTTCACCACCGCCTGTTGAATGCCCGATGTGTACAACATCTTTCAGATCTAAAAATTCAACCAGTTCTGCAGCATCAGAAGCGTATTGTTCAATTGTATGGTTGTAAATATTCTGGCTGGAACGCCCGTGGCCTCTTCTGTCGTGGGTAACTACTCTGTAGCCTTTCTGTAAAAAGAAAATCACCTGTGCATCCCAATCGTCAGACGATAAAGGCCATCCGTGGTGAAACATTAATACCGGGCCTTGCCCCTGATCTTTGTAAAAAATTTCTGTTCCGTCTTTTAATGTTAATGTGCTCATTGTTGTAATATTTTTTGAATTAAACTTATGAGCATAATGCCAAAAAACAACCCAAAACAATAAATCAATTGATTTTCAATACATTATTAAAAACAACCAGTAAATAATACTACGAAATATCGTAGTATTATGATTCACCTATTACTATTTATATAAAAAACATAGAAATGTAAGCATATAAAACATCCAAAAACATGCGGTACAAACCTAAAATTCATGCTTACATACGATTAAAAACAAAAAAAATCAGACTCAGGTCTGATTTTTAAATATATACTATTTGTAATACTTGAAAGTTATGATGAGCCGTTATTCTGCCTTTATTTGTGACAGATCAAGCCCCAGTTTTGTAAATTCTTCCTTTCCTTTCTCTGTAATATAATAATTACGGTCTGCGGGATTTTCTTTGGCAATCCAGCCTTTCTCAACGAATTGTTCTAAAAGAAGCTGTCCCAGTTTTCCGCCGATATGCTCATAGCATGTTTTGGCTGGCTTTCTGCCGGTTGATGTATTCATATTATTAGTTTATTAGTTTAATTGGTGTTATATCGATGTACTAATTCAAATGCAGATAATCCTTAATCGTTTTCAGAACTCCGAAGCTGTCATTGGTGCATGCTTCAAAATTGGCTACCTGTTTTACATTGGGATGTGCATTTTGCATAGCGTAAGAATATTTGGCATTCTTAAGCATTTCTATATCGTTCATATAGTCTCCGAAAGCCATCGTATTTTCAGGTGAGATTCCCAACGATTTCTGAAGGATTTTCAGAGCATTTCCTTTATTGATGTCCTTATTCATAACATCCAGCCAATGCGCTCCTGAAACCACTATTTCCAGTCCGAATTCCTCAAACCTTTTAAGGGCAGGATAAAGATATTTTTCCGAGCCATCCGGATGGTATACTGCTATTTTGAAGGCGGTATCATCAATTCTTTCTGTAAGATCATCCTTTTTCATATTTTCGGTGTAATATTTTGAGAAAAAATCCACAAACTGCTGATCATCAGTTTCGTAATATGCCATCTTTTTGGCTGATAATACGGCTTTGGCACCCGGTATTTCACGGACCGCTTTAATAATTTCAACGATATATTTGTATTCCAGTGTATCGGCAAAAAGTTCCTGATCTTTATAGATGACATAGCCTCCGTTTTCAGCAATAAAACCGATCTCACTTTCTATTTCTCCGAAATAATGGGTAATTCCCGGCATCTGTCTTCCGCTTGCCGGCACAAATACAATATTTCTTTTTTTCAGTTCTTTATAAACTTCTGAAAACTCGGGGCTCATTTCATGGCTGGAGTTGAGAAACGTTCCATCCATGTCCGTCACAATTAATTTAATCTCTTCCATAATTTTATTGGGAAAAACGATATTCTGTATATTGCAGAATCATAATTCGCTTATTCTTTTCAAAGATATTGATTTTATTATTTTTTCTTATAATGAATGGTGGGAAGGTTTCTTAATATTGCGGCACTCTGTTCCGGGGTGATGTCCCGCTGAGGCTCTGCCAGCATTTCGTATCCTACCATAAATTTTTTAACTTCCGCACTTCTGAGCAGCGGCGGATAAAAGTGCATATGAAAATGCCATTCCGGATGTTCTTTACCATCTGTCGGAGATTGGTGAATTCCCGCAGAATAAGGAAATGACGTTTCAAAAAGGTTGTCATATATTGTGGTCAGATCCTTGAGGACAGCAGCAAAAGATTTTTTTTCCGCTTCAGAAAATTCCGCAATATTTTCTCTTTTCTGTTTGCTGATAATCATTGTTTCGTAAGGCCACGACGCCCAAAACGGAACCAATGCGGCAAAGTGTTCATTTTCTGTGACAATGCGCTCACCAGCCGTGATTTCCTGTTCCAGATAGTCTTCCAGTAATGTTCTTTTATTCTTTTCAAAATACGATTTCAGCTGATTCTGGGTTTTCTGAACCATTGCCGGAATGGACGACTGCGCCCATATCTGACCGTGCGGATGAGGGTTGCTGCACCCCATGATGCTTCCTTTATTTTCAAAAATCTGAACATAATTGATATGGTCGAGAGCGGCCAGCTCATTGAATTGTTCCTGCCATACATCCACTACATTTTTGATGTGTTCCACAGACATTTCCGGTAAGGTAAGGCTATGATTTTCAGAAAAACAAACGACCCTGTTGATGCCGCGTTCCGGAAGAAGGGTAAAAAATACAGACTGTTGTTCAGAAAAATCAACTTCTTCATTCAGCAATGCTCCAAAATCATTGTTAAAGACATAAGTTCCTTTATATTCAGGGTTGCGGTCTCCGTTGGCACGTATATTTCCTGAACAGAGATAGCAGTGCGGGTCATATTCAGGACGGTTTTCTGCTACTGTTTCTTCTCTCTGCCCCTGCCATGGCCTGTTTGCCCGTTGTGGGGAAACGAGTATCCATTCATCCAAAAGAGGATTGTATCTTCTGTGGGGATGTTTTTTAGGGTCAAATAATGTATTCATTGGTGTATTCTTTTATCCCGTCTGAAATTTTAACCTGATAAACTTTCATTTGGATATTAAAACTTTCCAGATATTTTTTACTGATATTTTTAATCACTTCTTCAGCTTTATCTTCCTGAATCAGGTTGATACTGCAGCCACCAAAGCCTCCTCCCATCATTCTTGCTCCCAGCACACCTTCCTGCTGCAATGTGTTTTCAACCAAAAAATCAAGTTCATCGCAACTGACCTCAAATTCAGTGGACAGCCCAGTGTGGGTTTCCGTAAGAAGTCTTCCCAGGTATTCAATATTCCCTTCTGAAATAGCTTTTGATGCCATTTCCACTCTTTGGATTTCTTTCAGAATATAGAGGCATCTTTTATATGAGATACTTCCCATTTCTTCTCTTACATGATCAAGCATTGCCAACGTAAAGTCCCGGAATTTTTCGATTTCCGGAAAATTTTTCCATAAAACTTTTTTACCATGCTCAACATCTTTGCGTCTTTCATTATAGCCGGATGTCAAATGAGTATGCTTCACGCAGCTGTCGAAAAGCAAAAGGCTGTATCCCTTGAGGTCAGCATCAAAATATTGATGTTCCAGGGAATGACAGTCGAGCATAATCACTTGATTTTCCTTACCGAAAACGGAGGCAAACTGATCCATAATTCCGCACTGAACTCCTGCAAAAGTATGTTCGGATTTTTGCCCGATCACCGCGATTTCTTTTTTGGTGAGATGAAGATCAAAAAGTTCATTAAGGATATAGGCAAAACCGCATTCAAGAGCTGCCGAAGAGGAAAGCCCGGATCCCATCGGAATGGTGCTACTGAAAACAATTTCCATTCCGCAAAATTGATTTTCGGGTTTCTGCAGCTGACTGAAAACGCCCAGAATATAGTTTGCCCACATTTGCCGTACCGGTTTTATCTCCGCTGTGACATCAAATGTATATTCTTCTCCGAGATCCTTGGCTATGATGGTACAAAGGTTTGTCTGAGGGAGTTTACGGACAGCAAAACAGATGTATTTATCTATGGCAGCAGGAAGTACAAATCCATCGCTATAGTCTACATGCTCGCCGATAATATTAATTCTGCCGGGAGAAAGGAAAATATGTTCAGGCTCTTCTCTGAATTCGGCTCTAAACTTTTCTAGGGTTGGGTTGATTAACTTTTCATGCATATCAATCTTATCTGATCAAACAGATCCTGGGGATCTCAAGTATAAAACTACTGAATTTATAACAGAGAAATTTATACTTCTTAAAAATATTACTTATAAGTGTTAAATATACACTTATATTTTAATACATCATAATGCTTTACAAAAATTTTAGATCAGCTTATCAATTACTCCATGAAGTAATTAAATTCTTTACGGTATTGAGAAGGACTTTTTTGGATATATTCTTTAAAAGTTCTGTTAAAATAACTGAAGTTATTAAACCCTGATTCAAAGCAGACTTCCGTAATGCTCAAAGGTTGTTCTGCCAAAAGTTTGAGGGCATGGGTAATTCTGTATTCGTTAACAAACTGTGTAAAGGTTTTATTGGTAATTTTTTTAAAATACCGGCAAAAAGACGGTACTTTCATATTGGCAAGATCAGCCACTTCTTCAAGGGTTATGGCTTCTTTGAAATGATCTTTAACATAATTGAATATAAGATTGATTCTTTCATTGTCTTCAACCTGTGTCTGAAGGTAATATTTTCCTGCATTTAAAATCCTGTAATCCTGAGTCACAGACAGTTCATCCAATATTTTCAGAAATCTGCACAGCTTGTCGAGGGAGGAAGCATCATGCATCTCCGTAATCTCTTTCCCGATTGTTTTCTTCACTTCTTCCCCGAATACGATTCCTGCTTTTGACTTTTCAAGCAGTGCAGAAATCCTTTGCATCTCCGGAATATTCCAGATCGGTTCTCCTAAAAAATCAGGTTTAAACTGGATCACCATTTCATACTCATTATGTGTACTTTCATTGGTCAGCCCACAATGCGGAAGATTGCTTCCTATCAGTACAAGATCTCCTTCTGAAAAATAAGTGATACTGCTTCCGATCTGTCTTTTCCCGGAACCTTTGCATACAAAAATCAGCTCAACCTCAGGATGATAATGCCAGACATGTGATTTTATATTCTCATTAGTCAGAAATTTAAGGCTGGTAAAACTGCTTCCTATAGTAGGTCTTACCGCCTCAAAAGAAGGATTTACATGTTTCATAGGCCAAATACAAATAATTTCATATGCAAAATTAACAAATAATACATTAATATCATTAAACAAGGTTAATATAGTACATTAATATGAAAATTTAATTATAGCCTGAGAACTATTGCTGCCATAGCTTTGCAGTATTAATCCTAAAAGCCTTAACCCATGAGCACATTATTAAAAGCCGTATTTTTTGCAGGAGCCTTATTGTTTTCAGCAAATGTAATGAGTAAGGACAGAGATTTTTCCCTTTCCTTTGGAAACGTACAAGACAAAACCTTGAATTTTGAGCTTTCAAATGCTAAAAGTGTTTCTGTTTTTGTTTATAACACTGCACATGACGAACTATTTTCCGAAAATCTTGCGGATGGAGATCATGTGATGAAGACTTATGATTTCCAGAGCTTTACACCGGGAACGTATTATCTGGTAGCAGAATCAGAAGCGAAGATCGAAAAATACAAGATTAAAATCAATGCTGATAATGTAATGGAGGTGGAAAAAACACCTGTAAGCGCTGTACATAAGCCTGAATATACGATTTCCGGGCATATGGCCAAGCTTCACATGTCTGATGTAAAAGGACCTGTAAGCATTTCAGTGTATGACCTTTCCAATACAACATATTATACTTCGAACAAAAAATATGCTGACGGCAAGGTGGATATCACTTTTGATCTTGATCCTAAAACAGCAGATCAGTATATCATCCAGGTTGAAGAAAACGGAAATGTTTTTAATAAGATAATTTCTCTCCGATAAAACGGAATATATACAGATAGATTGACCTATCGATCATTCCAATTATTTTGGATTAAAATTTTACTTACAGTTTATTGTTTTGAGGCAGCTCCATTTCCTAACAGAAAAAGAGCTGCCTCATTTTTTAATTGTGATGGCCCATGTTCAGTTTAATCTTCTTCAGATCTTCCAGTTCGTGAACAGGACGTTCGATATCATACGGTATCGGCTTTTTGGAAAAAGTCTGGAAATACAGCAGGCAGGCATCTTTCCACCATACCGCATCTTTAGATTGAATTCTGAGTTTTGACTGAACATCGGCAAATCTCTGTTCATCAATATAAGGTTCCATTCTATCCCAGGTTTTCTGATAATCCCTTACTTTTTTTACTCCTGAATCATACGTATAGCACAGCTCATCCCATAGGGTTTTTCCATCTTTCATTGTATAATCCCACGGAACATGATGAAACCAAAGAATAAGATTCTCCGGGCAGGTTGAGATATTTCCATATCTTTCATTCAGTGGCGGAAAATACTGTGAAACAGCATTACTTCCCGTTTTTGTCCTGTCAAAACCTAACCCTTTAGCATCAGCCTGATGGTAATAGACAGGTGACCAGTCCGGTCTTCCGCCCTTATAATCTCCCCACGGTTCAGGGCCGTAGTGATGACCTCCTGCAAAGATATGGTGCAGTCCTAAAGGCATCATATAATCCACAGCGGTTTCTCTGGAAGAAAGCATGATCTCTTTTACCGGATTCAGGAAGTTCTGATCGTCTGTGAAGGTCATTTTTATCCATTCATCGGCAATCTGCTCTGAGCTCAGTTCGTGATTCCATGCTAATCTGCCAAATGCATACCAGTTGGCCTGTGCAAAATGATGACCTGTCCAGTTCGTATCTTCCCCGATATTGGCAACGGCTGAAATCGCTGAAATTTTTGCAGGTCTTAAGGTGCCGTCTGTAATTTTAGCAATCGTGGATCCCTGGCCGTCAGAATAGGTGTCGCTATCCAGTGTCTCCTTGAATAATGGAGCCAGAAAAACAAGATGATTTGAAAAGCCCAGATATTCCTGGGTGATCTGAAACTCTACCATTTCGGAAGTTTTTCTTAAAGCTCCGAAAAGTGGATTAAACGCTTCACGCGGCTGGAAATCAACAGGTCCGTTTTTGATCTGAATAATCACGTTATCCCTGAATTTACCGTCCAGAGGAACAAATTCAAGATAAGCCTGTTTGGCTCTGTCGTCTTTGCTCGGACTGTAGACAAAGGCTCTCCACATCACGATCCCGTTGTAAGGTTTCAGGGCATCGGCCATCATATTGGCTCCGTCTGCATGGGTTCTTCCGTAATCCTGAGGACCCGGCTGCCCTTCGGAATTGGCCTTCACCAAAAATCCGCCGAAATCGGGAATCAACTTGTAAATTTCAGCTGCTTTATCTTTCCACCATTTTTGTACGTCTTTATTCAACGGATCTGAATTTTGTAATCCGCCCAGCACTTTAGGTGAAGAAAAATTCACGGAAAGATATACCTTGATGCCATAAGGTCTGAAAATATCGGCCAGAACCCTTACTTTTTTAAGATAGTCTTCCCTAAGCATATTGGGCGATGCATTCACATTATTCAAAACAACGGAATTGATTCCTACAGAAGCATTGGCTCTTGCGTATTCTTCATAACGCGGCGAAACTTTCCCGGGTAAATCTTCCCATTTCCAAAGTGATCTTCCGGCATAGCCTCTTTCAATGCTTCCGTCCAGATTATCCCAATGATCCAGGACCCTTACATCATATGAAGGTTTTTCAATCGTATTTAAATGGGACAGATCGGCTTTTGTCTGCTGTAATCTTAAAATATGATAAACTCCATACAACAGTCCTATTTCTTTCCCCGCAGAAATAACAATTTTTTCAGGCGTGGAAACAATTTTGTAGCCGTCTTTCAGGTTTTTCTCTTTGTTTTCGGTACGAAGTTCCACCGCCTGCCCCTGCCAGTGGCTGCTCAGCTCTTTTCTGGCAATGTTCAGTGTGGGACTGTTCCCTTTGGAAATAATTTTATCTGCCGATATTCCGTTTTTTGCAGGAAACCGAAGCCAGAGCTGACTTCCGTCCTCCGCGAAGGCCAGTAACGGAATGATCAGAAAAAATAGAATATTGAGTCTCAGATATCGCATTGAAAAATTTTAAATTATTAAAGATGGCTATGACTGGTCATCAAGACCTTCAATCGTTTTGATTTTGCCTTCGTTATCGTATTCCAGTTCAATCACTTTCATGCTTCTCAGCCAGGTTTTACCGCCACTCGGAACAGAATCATGGAAAAACAGATACCATTTCCCTTTGAATTCCACAATACTATGATGAGTAGTCCAACCTACCACCGGAGTAAGAATTTCTCCCTGAAAAGTAAACGGACCGTAAGGATTATCCCCGGTTGCATAGCAAATCAGGTGGGTGTCTCCTGTAGAATATGAAAAATAGTACTTACCATTGTACTGATGCATCCATGATGCTTCAAAAAAGCGGTGTTTATCACCATGAAGCAGCGGTTTTCCATTTTCATCAATGATGACAACGTCTTTAGGAGCTTCCGCAAATTCAAGCATATCATCGCTCAGCAGAGCCACTTTTGAATGGATTGCGGGTTCATCATTTTCTGGAATTACAGCAGATTCAAGTGCTTTATTATCTCTGTAACGCTGTAATTGTCCACCCCAGATTCCTCCGAAGTACATATAATATTTACCTTTATCTTCAAAAATGCAGGGATCGATGCTGTAACTTCCCATCATCGGATGTTTTTCAGGAATGAAAGGCCCGTAAGGTTTATCGCTCACGGCAACACCGATTCTGAAAATATCATTCTGATCTTTTAGGGGAAAGTACATATAATATTTGCCGTCTTTAAAGGCAACATCGCAATCCCAAAGCTGTCTTCCCGCCCATGGAATATCCTTTACCGAAAGGACCACGCCATGATCTTTAATTTCTCCGCTGTCCACATCATCCATTGAGAAAACATGGTAATCATTCATATCGAAGTGGTCTCCGTTATCGTTTTCTTCAATTCCGCTTTCGCGGTCGTGAGAAGGATAGATATAGATTTTATCTTCAAAAACGTGAACGGAAGGATCTGCCATATAATCTTCCGGGAATAAATATTTTGATTTTTTCATTAAGTAAAAATTCTATTGATTTTAATTTTTCTCTGCCAGTTTTATTATTTTTTGTACCACAGGTTTCTCCTGGTCTTTCCTGTCAAACAGCAACGGGTAATCTGTTCTTCCTTTCACCGGAAAATCGTTTTTCCAGGACTGCTTATCGGTAACTCCCCATAAGGTAACTCTTCTTATTTTATCTTTATGTTGCAAGAACAAGCCAAAGAAATCAAGGTAACGTTTTTCCCATTTCATTTCTACCTCTTTGGGAAGTCCTTTGGTGTAAGGATTCATTTCTTTCTGATAGGCAACAGTATCTGAAACGTTGGCAGAACTGCCCCATGGAGAAGGCAGCGCACTAATTTCCAGTTCTGTAATATTGACTTTAACTCCGGCATTGGAATAGGCCAGAATTGCTTTTCCATATTCATCGATAGAAGGGTTATCCATTCCGACATGGGCCTGCATTCCTACTCCATCAATACGGATTCCTCTTGATTTAAGTTTTTCAACCATTGCAATGACTGTTTTTACCTTTTCAGGATACCATTCATTATAATCGTTGTAATATAATTCTGCATTGGGATCAGCCTCCTGTGCATACTGAAATGCCAAAGGAATAAAATCTTCACCCAGGATTTCGTAAAATTTACTCTTTCTATAGGTTCCGTCTTCAAGAATGGCCTCATTGACCACATCCCATCCTTTTACTTTTCCTTTGTAACGGGAAACTACGGTTGTAATGTGGTTTTTCATGCGCTGTTTCAATACTTCAGGAGAAACATCTTTTCCATTTTTATCTGTAAAAAACCATTTTGGAAGCTGGGAATGCCAGATTAGTGTATGCCCGATGATGAACATCTTATTTTTCAGTCCGAAATCAACAAATTTATCGGCATCATCAAAGAAGAACTTTCCTTCCTGAGGCTGCAGGAACATCGATTTCATACAGTTTTCAGCAACAACGGAGCTGAATTGTTTTTTGATAATCGCTGCAGCTTTCTGATCTGTGCCGTCAATCTGGGGAAGGCTCATGGCAGTTCCGATATAGAATTTATCCTGAAATGCTTTTTTTAAAGTACCGTCAGACTTCTGTGCCGACAGCCCGGAAGCGGTAAGAGCCGCCAAACCAATTAAAATACGTTTCATAGTAATTGTTTTATTTTCTTCTTTCAGCCAGATCTTTTTCAATCTGAACTTCCATTTTTTTGTTGATTTTGTAAAATAAAAGCAGTCCGCAGGCAATGAAAAACGGAATGGACGGGAAGATACTCACAAGCATTTTCGCTCCTGCTGCCACTGTTTCAGGCTGAATCACCTGTTCACTCCCATGTACGGAGATGTATCCGTATTTTCCAATGATCAAAGCTACCAGAGAGCTTCCGATGCTTAGCCCCACTTTCAATCCTACCATCATGGCAGAGAAAATAATAGCCGTTGCCCTGCGGTTGTTCTTCCATTCCGAATAATCGGCCACATCAGCAATCATTGCCCACAAAAGCGGTGTGCTGATTCCATAAAAGAATCCGTGTAAAATCTGCGACAGGAACATAATTCCCACTGCTTTCGGAGGATAAAATATAAAGAACAGAATGAAAAGTGTAGAGATAAATAATGACGCTATGAAAGTATCTCTTTTTCCAAATCTGTCTGCCAGTTTTTTAGAGAAGGTAATGCCGACGATCATCATCACAATTCCTCCTGCATTAAATAATCCGAACCCAGCAGACTTGGGATCTTCTCCAAAGAAATTCATCCCTGCAGAATTAAAAAATGCTGTAATGGGTGAGATAAAACTTTTGAGAGCATTTTCATCCACATAGTTATTGAAATAGTATACATACGATCCTCCTTTCATTGCAAGCGTGATGAATATAAATGCAGTCACGGTCAGCATAATAATCCATGGCCTGTTCTGGAACAAATCTTTTAAATCCTCTTTCAGGCTCGATTTCTGCTCCGGTTTGGGAATGATTCTTTCTTTGGTGGTAAAAAAGGTAATCAAAAGCATGATGGATCCGATCACAGCCAGCCATGTCATAACGGTCTCAATTCCCTGTGCCTTGTCTCCATGTCCTACATATAAAATGATAGGGAGCATAAATACCTGTACAAAGAATTGTGCAAACATTACTGCTACAAAACGGTATGAAGAAATACTGTTCCTTTCTCCCATATCTCCCGTGATAACGCCACTCAGAGCAGCATAAGGCAGGTTATTGGAAGCGTATAATAACAATAATAATGAATAAGTAACTGCAGCATAAATCATTTTACCCTGATAGGAAAAGTGAGGCGTACTGAAGGCTAACAGAGCTGCAATACCAAGCGGTACAGCCGTAAATAAAATCCATGGACGGAATTTCCCCCATCGTGAGCTTGTACGGTCTGCCAGTGCTCCGATAAGCGGGTTAAAGCCAAACCCGGCAATTAAACCTACCGTAAGGGTGATAACAGAAGCATCTTCTGCTTTGAGTCCGTAAATATCTGTATAAAAATAGGTCAGGTAGGTGACTAAGGTCTGAAAAACAAGGTTGGCTGCCAGATCTCCGAGGCTATACCCTACTTTTTCTATTACCGATATTTTTTGTGGCTGATGATCCATTGATTGTAATAAGGTTTTCTATGTTAAATTAATTTTTTTCTGTTGTAAAAGGTGAAGCCGGAAGTCCGCTTTTATTTTTAAGATTGCCGTCCGGGTTGTCTGCCCAGTCGTAGCGTACATTGACAGGGTTGGTGACCTGATCATTCCATACCCTAACTTTATTTCCTTTTGCTTCTGCTTTTGCCCATTGGTAACGGCCATCTTTCTGCTGTATGGCAAAACCATTCAGTTCTCCCTGTATCAGATCGTCTGTACCGGGTTTAAAGGATAGAATAATGGTTTTTCCTTCTGTTTTCATCAACTGATAAACGGGTCCGTCAGCTATGATTTTTTTGCCTTCCCCGACTTTCAGAGCCTGCAAAGCCAACCTGTCACCCACTGTTTTTTTATTGAGCGGATGAATATCATTCCATTCTCCCACATCAATCGTTACCGCAAGTCCTGAATAAGGAACATTAAGAGAAACCTGTCTCTGTTGTTCTCTCAGCTCGGCCCAGTTGCTTTCAATTGGTTCATCTTTTTTCTCCATGAAATTGGCCAGCTGCACAATGAAGAACGGCAGATCATTCTTATTCCATTTTGAACGCCAGTCGGAGATCATTGTTGACAGCAAATCTCCGTATTCTTTTGGTTTTCCTGTATTGCTTTCACCCTGGTACCAGATAAATCCTTTGATTTTATAATTGATCAGCGGATTAATCATCGCATTGTAAAGCCCTACCGGTTTCCAGCGGATAAATGTCTGTCCGGGAGCCATTTTTTCCATTTTTGCTCCTATTTTATATTTCCACTCGCCTTTAAGGTCAGTTTTTTGACCGTCGATTTCCAGATAATACGGTTTATCAGCAATAAACTGTCCTTTTCCGCTGCCATTGATGACTCTTACGGTAATGATATTCTTTCCTTCTTTTAAAACACCTTTCGGAATGTCATACCATCTCGGTGGATATTCATAGGTTACATTGCCTACTTTGATTCCATTGATGTAAGTAATATCGGCATCTTTTATCCTGCCCAGATTGAGAAATGCTGTTTTCTGATCCACTCCTTTTGGCAGAATAATTTCTTTGCGGAACCATACAGAACCGTCAAACGGAGCTTCCTGGTCTTCCCATGATCCCGGAACCATCATGGTTTTCCACCCGGAATCATTCCCGTTATCTTTTTCCCAGTGCTGGTTGAAACCAATATCACTCTGATCCAGCTCTGCATACCATGCTTTGCTTAATGATCTTTCCTGGGATTCTGTAGATTGTATCAGGTCATCGTTTTTCCATTTTTCTGCTTCAGCCAGGTATTCCGGGTATTTTTTCAGTGATTTTTCATCCATCCAGGCCTGAACCGGAGAGCCTCCCAAGCTGGTATGAATAATTCCTACCGGGACTTTATTTTTTTCATTCAGTTCTTTGGCAAAGAAATAGGCAACTCCTGAAAAATCAAGAATAGTCTGAGGATTGGTACTTTCCCACTTCCCTCCGTCAAGGTCATTTTGCGGAGCCTTAAAATTATATTTCTGCGGAACTGTAAAGAATCTTATATTCTGATTATTGGCGTTTTTAATTTCATTTTCATATAAAGGTGTCAGCCTGCGCATCGGAAGTTCCATATTGGATTGTCCTGAGGCTACCCACACATCACCAATAAGAATATCTTTAAGGGTGATCTCATTAATCATCATAGTATATGGGCCTCCGGCATTAAGCTTTGGAAGCATAAGAGACCAGTTTCCCCTTTGGTCTGCGGTGGCGTTATAGGTTTTATTGATAAACTTAATTGTAATTTTTTCTCCTGCATCTGCATATCCCCAGATTTTAAGATCCTGATTTCTCTGAAGGATCATTCCGTCTGAAACCAATGCGGGAAGCCTTACCTTTGCATGAAAACTGCAAATAGCTGCAAGAAAAAATAATAAATATAGAGTTCTGTTCTTCATGGAAAAAATCTGTTTTTAATGTTGGTTCAGCTTTATTTCTTTTCGTAATTTTTTGTCAGTAAACGGACTTCAATGACTTTAGCGGTCATGAGTTTTTCGTCTGCCAGAAATTTTACACTAAGATTTTCTTTATTCTTTTCTGAATCCGGAATCGGAATGACCAGATATTGAGGTAAGGCTCCGGACTTTCCTTCCAGATTTTGGGTAATGACTTTTTTACCGTTGATCTCAATATTCAGCGTACGGCTGGTATTCGCATCAAAGTACAGCAGGTAAAGGTATGAAGCATTTTTTCCGTTATTTTTCATCTGATAACTGAACCAGCCTTTGGCATCACGGAAATGGCGGTCTTCCATATATCCTGTACCAGAGTCTTTGCTTTCTATAAAGTGATCTGATTCCGGCTGCTGTTCTCCCAGCTGGATCTTATCTGTGGTGATCATATCCAGCTTGCTGGTTTCTGCTTCTTCTTTTGCCCTTTGCTTCACAATATTTTCTATCCCGTTTTTGTCAGCCTGAGGCCAGTACAAAATATATCTTTCTGCCTGAATACTGTAAAACGGTACAAGATCTAAACCTTTCCCGAATTTTTCAGACGGATAAAGACCTGTAACGGTAAAGTTGAGCGGTTTATTGTTCGAAGGCGCAACATGACTGACAACTTCTGAAGAATTTCCGAGGATAACGGGAATTTCGTTTAAAGGGATCTGCGGACCATGAGCAATATGGCCTCCTCTGCTATCGTCCGCAAGAAGTCCCTGTTGATTTTCGGTACCGTATGTTGCGGCAAGCACCACAGGACCGTATTTAAATGCATAATAACTGGAGCGGTCAGGCAGCTGTTCTGCGGAAAGATGCATCGGCAGGGTCATTTTCACAACATCACCTTTTCTCCATTTTTTAGTCAGTGTAAAATAGCCGTCGGAACCACGCTGTGCTTTTTCCTGTTTTCCGTTGATCAGAATTTTTACTTCCGAAGGTGTGGTCCATTCCGGGCATCTCAGTTTTAAATCAAATTCTGATTTTCCCGCGGCATCAAAGATCAATGTTGTTTCAGGAACTTCCGGGAAGTTGTTCACCTGACGGAGCACTACTTTTTGCTGTTTCCATGTCAATGTGGAAGGGATAAACAGGTTTACAAATAAATCCTTATCCGACCGGGCATAAATCATTTCCCCATATTTGGCATGGTTTTCCATTCCGGATCCTACACAGCACCAGAAGCTGGTCTGAGGCTGCGAATACACACGGTAATGTCCGGGACGCATTGGCGTAAAGTAAACAAAGCCTCCCTGATCATGATTTTCTGTGGAAAGAATATGATTGTATAATGCTTTTTCGTAATAATCTATATAATACGATTCGGGCTGCGTTGCATAAAGCTCTTTGGTAAGCTTCAGCATATTATAGGTATTGCAGGTTTCCGGACCTTCAATACTTTTTATCATACTGCTGAAATCATTGACAGGGTTAAAATGCTCACTGACACTGTTACCGCCAATAACTGAAGATCTTTTCTCTGTAACGTTATGCCAGAAAAAATCAGCGGCATTACTCCAGGACGTATTGTTTTCAAGATCGGCAATACGCTTGTAGCCGATTACTTTTGGAATCTGTGTATTGGCATGCAGTCCTGTAAGTTTATCTTCTCCTGATAAAAGCGGTGTAAGAATAGCCTGATGGGAAAAACGGTGAGCCAGTTTGAGATATTTCCGGTCATGAGTGATATCGTAAACATCTGCAAAAACTTCGTTGAGTCCTCCATGTTCACTGCGCAGCATATCCTGTATCTGCTCATCAGAAAGATCTGAAACTTCATTTGCCATCCAATCTGTAAGCTTTATAAGCATTGCCTTTGCTTTTTCATTTTTGGCATACCAATACGCATCGCGCAGCCCTGAGTATAGTTTGTGAATATTATATAAAGGTACCCAGCGGTCGTTCAAACCGAAGCCTGAAGCGCGAATATTTCCCTGTTTTATTTCTTTCCAGATTTTTTTCCCGTTGGGAATCCCTGAAATGTATCCGTCCGGAGAGGCTTTCTGGCAGCGTTCCAACTCACTGATCATATAATCAATTCTCTGTTGTATTGCCTTATCTCCTGTAGAGGCGTACATCAGGGATAATGCGGAAATATAATGTCCTCCTATGTGCCCATCCAGTCCGGTATTTTCCCAATTAGGATAATTATCTGCCCTGGGTTTCAACCCGGCTTCTTTAAGATAAGGAGCCAGCAGCCTGTCAGGTTCCATTGCCATGAGATATTGACGGTCTGCCATCATAGCTTTATTGAAAACACTCTCTGATAACTTTACAGTTTCCAAAGGGAAATAATGAATTTTCTTATTCATCTGCGCTGAGGCGAATGAAGCAAAACACAATAAAATAACCGAAAGTTTTGGGGTCATGGATAAATGTTAATTCAACATTTCTAAAATAACAGAAAGAATCTATATACGAAACATTTCCTGAGTCTGTTTGACTTATTTTTTCATTTAAAACTTTCAATAAAGCCCTGAAAACAACAAAAAACATACTACCTTATCATAAAAAATAAGATAATTAATTTACAGTAAAACAAAACCTTAAAACCATATGATTCCCTATGAAAATGAATCCAGGATATGTTTTGGCAAAAATTTCAAAGATATAGCAAATACCTTATCGTATTTTTAACGTTAAGTCCCTTTTCTTGACTATTATTAACATTCTTTTTAATTTTAACACAATTTTAACATTCAATTCATGTATGATTAACCTGATTTCAGTGATATTTTCCGGTTTTGATACCCGTTTTACCTCCCAAAATATCCGTTAGGAATAATTTTAATGAAATAAATCATTCAGATTAAAAAGTGTATGAATCACATTTATATAATATCATATTCATAAAAGCTTTACCTTTGTAGTAAAATATAAAAGATGACTGAGGATTACTCCCAATATCCCAAACACCTTGTTGCTGTTGACTGTATCATTTTCGGTTTTGACGGCGAAAATCTTAAAATCCTTTTGGTAAAAAGAAATTTTGAACCTCAAATGGGCGAATGGTCATTGATGGGTGGCTTCGTTGGCAATGAGGAAACTTCTGATGAGGCGGCTAACAGAGTTCTGTGTACATTGACCGGTCTTGAAAATATATATCTTGAACAGCTGAAATGTTATACAGAAATTAACCGTGAGCCGACAGCCAGAATCATGTCTATCTCCTATTATGCACTGATCAATATTGAGAAAGATATCCAGATCAATGAGCAGTACAGTGCAAAATGGGTGGAACTTCAGAAAGCTCCTGACCTTATTTTCGATCATAACGAAATGGTAAAGGATGCTGTAGCCAGGCTGAGGAGAAGAGCTTCCACAGGACCTATAGGATTTGAGCTTCTTCCTGAAAAGTTCACAATGAAAGATCTTCAGAATCTTTATGAAGCTATTTTTGATGAAAAATTTGACAAGCGGAATTTTACCAGCAAGATCAACAGTATGGATATCCTTGTGAATACGAATAAAAAGGATATGACGTCATCCAGAAAAGGGTCTTTTCTTTATCGGTTTGATGAAAAAAAATACAATAAAAAAATCTCACGGGGATTTATGTTTAAAATCTGACAGGCCAACCTGTTTAATTTTGGAAAAAGTATTCCAGAAAATTAATATTTTGGAATGATAAAAAATTCAGCATACTCTTATTAAAATCTCACTTTTGTGAGATTTTTTTTGTGCTCCTGGCGGAAATTTCCAGCAGGACAAACAGTTATTTTGTCTTTTTTCAGAATGCTCGTCATAAAAATTTATGATAAGGTTTTTTCTTTTTTCCTACCACACAAGGCATTATAATTATATGGTTTATAATCCTATTTATGATATGTAATTTTTTGTTAATTTTTAATAAAATATTGATTTATATTTAATATTATGTGTATTTTTATACAAAATTAATAACCATACTTAACAACAGATCAAATTTTCACAAACCCCGAACTTAACTTCGCGGGAACCAGAAAAAGAGAGAAAAAGATTTTCAAATTGCAAACTGAATAGAAATGATTCCAGTATTCTACCTGAAACCGGTATTTAGGCAAGGAGATATGGAGACAAACAGGTTAAACGGTTTAGTCATCTGAAATCAATCCTTATTCAAATCCACCGTTAATAAAAATTAAGAAGTTTTACTTATCTGCGCAATACTCCTGCGCAGGACGGAGAATCAAGATATTGACGGCTAAAAAATAAGACCAAACTTTAAATATATCAAATTATGAGAACAAACAAAATGTGGCTTTTTCTGGCCTTTCTGTTAATCATTCTTTCCAGCTGTTCTACGATGGATGAAAAAAATTTACTAGAAGACCCTGACACCAACTTAAGTGCCGGCGCTAGCGCAAGAGCATTGGCAGCAACACCAATGCTGCATGTCGGAGGCAGATACCTTAAAGACCCGTGTGACAATAATGTCATCTTACATGGTGTCGCCATAACTCCCAGCCCCTGGTTCAATGGTTGTCAGTATGGGGCTAATTCCGGCTACTGTACCTGGGATAATTACAATGTACAGGGCGCTCTGAACTATAATAAAGCTGTCATGAACAAGCTTAGCAGCGCTGCTGATGGCTGGTATCTCAATTACATCCGTCTTCATATTGACCCGTATTGGACCAATGATCCCGGACCGGCTATCCCTGAGAACGATATCTCAAGATTCAATTATAACCGCCTTGTAACGTATACAGATCAGGTGATAATCCCGCTGATTAACCATGCCCGCAGCCTGGGAATGTATGTCATCCTGCGTCCACCAGGTGTATGTCCAAACCGTATTGCTGTGAACGATGCCTATCATAGCTATCTTAAAACCGTATGGACCTTTTTGTCGCAACATCCGGGCCTAAAGAACGCTGACAATGTAATGTTCGAATTGGCCAACGAACCAGTTGAGATTCTGGGCACCAATGGCACATGGGGATCGACTGGAAACGAGCACTTTGCAGCACTTAAAAACTTCTTCCAGCCATTGGTTAACATCATTCGCAACAATGGAGCCAATAATGTTTGCTGGATACCGGGCACAGGATGGCAATCCCATTACCAAGGCTATGTCAATAACCAGATTACAGGTGGTAATATTGGTTATGCTGTTCATATTTATCCAGCTTACTGGGGCGGTCTCAGCAACTATCAAGCCTTTCAGAACGCATGGAATATCAATGTTAAACCGATTGCAGACATTGCACCGATTGCCATTACCGAGACCGACTGGGCACCGCAGGGCTATGGTACTTTTGGTATCGGTACAACAGGTACCGCAGGCGGAAGCGGATTTGGCGCCAATTTAAAATATATCGTGGATCAGTCAGGCAATGTAAGCTGGAATGTTCTTGCCCCGGATAATCTCCTCCACAAAGGCGATCCTAATGCAGGAACAGCCTACAACAACGATTGGGAAGCCTGCGCCGCACCAGTTAAACAGTGGTTTCAGCAATATGCATCCTCCAATTATCCTGTTGGAAACTGTAATACAACCAGCAGCCTGGTTAATAATGGTATTTATGAGATCGAGTTTCAGACCGATGCCAATAAAGTAGTTGATCTAAAATCCGGAGAGGATGCCAATGGCGCAGTGTTAAGACCATGGACAAGGAATGGTGCTGCCGCACAGCGCTGGGTTGCCATTGACGCCGGCAATGGTTACTGGCGTTTTGTATCCAAAGCGAGTGCAACCAATCGCTGCATTGATTTAGCCAGTAACAGCAATACACTGGGAACTTCGATAAGGCTTTGGCAGAACTATGGTAATGATGCACAAGCCTGGCAGGTAGTTGCTGTCTCCAATGGTTATTATAAAATCCTGTCCAAGGTAGACCCTACACGTGGCTGGGACATTCCCAACTGTACCATGGATGGCAATTCAAACTTACACCTTTGGGATTATTATGGTACGTCATGTCAATTGTTCAAGTTTAAATATATTGGAATGAACTGATATCAATAAAAAAACAGGGTGCTTTTTAAGCATCCTGTTTTTTTATTGTATGTGTGTCTCGTCCTGAAATAGCGATACACAAAAAAGAATCGTTATGGAAGAAACATTAACATCCACGTACATTAAACGCACACAGAAGGATTACAGTTTAAGTTTAAAACTTCAAATCGTGAAAGAAGTTGAATGTGGAGCGTCCACTATTACTAGTTGTCGTAAGAAATATGGTATTCAATCTCATGGTACTATTTTAAATTGGCTGAGAAAATATGGTAACTTTGATTGGGAAAACCAAAGACCTTATGCCATGGAAAAAACACCTGAACAACGTATTATGGAATTAGAAGCCCGGGTAAGGCTTCTTGAAAAGCAAAAGGCTTTTTTAGAAAAGCAGGCTTATATTGCAGATAAGAAGTCCATATTTTTTGATATGATGATTGATCTGGCTGAGAAAGAATATCACATTGATATTCGAAAAAACTCACCACCCGAACAATCGATTACTTCCGCAGTAAAGAAAAAGAAACTTTGATTTTTACTTGCGGATTGTTAGGGTTAAATAGACAAATCTATTATAGAAGTATAAAGCGTACGAAAGTTTGTAAAGATAAAGCTTCAGAGGTAGTAAAGCTTGTAGAGAATCTTCGTGTTAAGATGCCAAGGTTAGGAGGCAGGAAATTATATTTTATTTTACAGAGATCCTTAAGCTCCATTAAGGTAGGGAGAGATAAATTCTTTGCCATCTTAAAAGCTAATAATTTATTGATTGAACCTCGCAAAAGCTATCACATTACAACCAACTCTCATCATCGTTTTAGAAAGCATAAGAACCTGCTCCTTGACTATCACATAACAAAGCCCAACCAGGTATGGGTTGCAGATATTACTTATATAGGGAACCGAAAAAATCCAAGCTATTTAAGTTTAATAACTGATGCGTATTCTAAGAAAATAATGGGACACTTTGTTGCAGACAATTTAAATACACAGAGTAGTATTATAGCTTTAAAAAGAGCTCTAAAAAAGTATAAAGGTATGAGAGAATCTTTAATCCATCATTCCGATCGTGGTTTACAATACTGCTCGAACGAGTATCAAAGACTTTTACAGAAACATCAATTAAAATGTAGTATGACACAAAACTCTGATCCTTATGAAAATGCAGTAGCAGAGAGAATAAATGGTATTTTAAAGCATGAGTTTGATATTGATAAACATGATATAAACAACAATTTAAGGAAAAAGATAGTAAATGAATCTATCGAAATCTACAATAATTTACGCCCACATTTTTCAAATCATTATCTAACTCCAAACCAAATGCATAACCAGTCAAAAATTAAAATGAAAACCTATAAAAACAAAAACCAAAGCAATAGTAAAATTACTCTGGTTTAATTATTTATTTTTGTACTATAATCTGTATCAGATTTTCAGGACTAGTCAGTGAAAAGTCAATTTTGCTTCGCAAGTCAATGGTGAATTTTTAAAATTGACAAGTGAAACGAATTCACTATTGACCATTCACTTTTGTCATATATTCAATCTACACAAAATAATCAGTAAAAGCATTGCATACGATCAAAACTAAAATTCAGATTCAAATATATTGAGATGAACCAAGCGCAATAGAAGTGCATATAGCTAATTCTGAAACAAAAAAAATAGGATGCTCAAAAAGCATCCTATTTTTAATAATGTGTGAAAAGTCAATTTGCTTCGCAAGTCAATGGTGAATTTTTAAAATTGACAGTGAAACGAATTCACTATTGACTATTAACTTTTAAAAAGTCAATTTGCTTCGCAGTCAATGGTGAATTTCTAAAATTGACAAGTGAAATGAATT
This sequence comes from Chryseobacterium sp. CP-77, assembly GCF_036362765.1. Taxonomy (NCBI): domain Bacteria; kingdom Pseudomonadati; phylum Bacteroidota; class Flavobacteriia; order Flavobacteriales; family Weeksellaceae; genus Chryseobacterium; species Chryseobacterium sp. CP-77. The sequence goes on along the minus strand of NZ_CP143637.1, from coordinate 426,825 downwards.
CACTATTGACCATTCACTTTTGTCATATATTCAATCTACACAAAATAATCAGTAAAAGCATTGCATACGATCAAAACTAAAATTCAGATTCAAATATATTGAGATGAACCAAGCGCAATAGAAGTGCATATAGCTAATTCTGAAATAAAAAAAAATAGGATGCTCAAAAAAAAGCATCCTATTTTTAATAATGTGTGAAAAGTCAATTTTGCTTCGCAAGTCAATGGTGAATTTTTAAAATTGACAAGTGAAACGAATTCACTATTGACCATTCACTTATAACATATTTCTACGTTTACCAAAATCTTACATACAAGGCGGTCAGTAAAAGCAGCGTCATCACAATCAAAACTAATGTCCTGTTGTCTACTTTAAACATTGCTACATCAATGGCAAAGGCTTTAGGATTAATTTTCGGACCTGCAAGACTGATCAGAATCATCGCGATTATGGTGATAAAGAATGACCATCCCATATTGATCAGGAAAGGAATTTCGGTAATGGTATGCACTACTCCGTTCTCAAGCTTTTCATAAGTGAATGCGGTATACATCCAGGTTTCTTTCCCAAAAATTCCCACGGCAAAGCTGTTGAAGAAGATCGCCAGGACAAATCCTAAAATTACTCCTACCAAAGCCGCTGTGCCAGTTGTTCTTTTCCAGAACATTCCCAGAAGGAACATGGCAAAAACTCCCGGACTGATAAAGCCTGTATATTTCTGGATAAATGTGAAACCGCCTTCGCCACCAATTCCTAAAACATCTGTCCAGGTAAAGGCCAGTGCAGCCATCATGGCGATAATAATAACCCAACGACCCGTTCTCACCATCTGAATTTCGGTGGCATCTGTTTTAAGGTATTTCTTATAGATATCCAGGGTAAAAATGGTTGAGATACTGTTCACTTTTCCTGCCAGTGAAGCTACAATCGCTGCGGTCAATGCTGCAATAGCCAATCCTTTCAATCCTACTGGTAAGAATCCCAATATTGCAGAGTAGGCACCGTCTTTCACTCCGTTGAATCCGGGAAGGTGTCCTTTTGAATATAAAACATAAGCGGCAATTCCCGGAAGCATTACAATCACAGGCATAAATAGTTTCAGAAAACCTGCAAACAGAATTCCTGTTCTTGCCGTTTTCAGATCTGCTCCCAAAGCTCTCTGTGTAATATACTGATTGCACCCCCAATAGTTCAGGTTAACAATCCATTGCCCGGCAAAATACATGGCCAGACCCGGTAACACCACATATTTCTGTACCTCAAGGTTCTGAGGCATTGCCAAAGTAGTATTCGTAGTTGTTGGTTTTTGAAGAATCAGCTTAAAGTGCTGCGGAGCCTCATTGATCAGGGTATTGAATCCTGCCAGTGCATTTCCTACAGCTGCTCCGTTGATTCTCTGATCCACGATCTGCAAAGCCATATACACTGTTGCAAAACCTCCGATAATTAGGACAGCCACCTGTATAACGTCTGTATATCCAATTACTTTCATTCCTCCGAGACCAATCAGAAGGGCCATAAGCAAAAGACCGATCATAATACCGTGAAGATGTTCTCCTCCCAATAAAGTATCAATAGCAAGAGCTCCAAGGTAAAGAATGGAAGTAAGATTCACAATAACATACAGAAACAGCCAGAATACGGCCATGATGAGTGAAACAGATTTGTTATACCTTCTTTCCAGAAACTGGGGCATGGTATAGATCTTATTTTTAAGATAGATGGGAATAAACCAGACTGCGATAATGATCAACGCAAGAGCAGCTATCCATTCGTAAGCGGCAACAGCGATTCCGACAAAGAAACCTTCACCGCTCATTCCGATAAACTGTTCAGCAGAAATATTGGAAGCAATTAAGCTGGCTCCGATCGCCCACCAGGTCAAAGATCCTTCCGCAAGGAAATAATCCTTACTTCCTGTGGATTCAGACTTTTTCTTTTTATAGATCCATAATCCGTAAGAAGCTACCACTACAAAATAGATCAGGAATATGATGATATCAATAGTTGCTAATTTTCCCATAGTTTACTTTTTTACGGAGAATTTATAGATGGTTTTCGAGTGGTATTTCTGTCCGGGCTTCAGTTCTGTGGAAGGAAAAGAGGCCTGATTCGGTGAATCCGGGAAGTGCTGTGTCTCTAAGCAGAATCCTGTTCTGAATTCATTTTTACCTCCGGTTTTGGTATCAAATTTTCCATCAAGAAAATTTCCGGAATAAAACTGCACACCGGGTTCATCCGTGAAGACTTCCATTAATCTTCCTGTTCCCTGGTGATACACTTTCGCGATACTTCTCAAACCTTTTCCATTTAAAATCCAGTTATGGTCATATCCTTTTCCTTTTTTCAGCTGATCATCGTCTGCACTGATATCTTTTCCGATAGACTTTGAAACCGTAAAATCAAAAGGAGTTCCTTTTACTGCTTTCTGCTCACCAGTAGGAATCAATGTTTCATTTACCGGAAGAAAATGATCTGCATTAATCTGTAGTTCATGATCAGTAATCGTTTTAGTAAAATTCCCGGACAGGTTAAAATAAGAATGCTGGGTAAGATTTACCACTGTAGGCTTATCCGTCTCAGCCTCGTAAGAAATTTCCAAGGCGTTATCGTCTGTAAGGGTGTAGAAAACAGTTGTTGTTACCTTCCCCGGATATCCTTCCTCACCGTCTGCGCTGGTATAGGATAATTTCAATGTCGGAAATTTTGCATCCTTTACTATCTCAATATTCCAGAATCTGGTATGAAATCCCTCCTTTCCTCCGTGAAGGCTGTTGGGACCATCATTTTTGTTGATTTCATAGGTTTTGCCATCGAGTGTAAATTTGGCATTAGCAATTCTGTTGCCGTATCTTCCGATCAATGCTCCGAAATAATAAGGGTTGCCATCGAAATATCCTTCGGGTTTTGTAAAGCCAAGGACTACATCCTCATATTTTCCGTTTCTGTCCGGAGCGGTTAAAGAGGTGATAATTCCTCCGAAGTTGATGACCTCAACTTTCATCCCGTTTTTATTGGTCAGCGTGTATTTTTTAATAGAATCACCTTTGGGCGTCACTCCATAGGCTGAAGTTTGAACATTCTCCATTTTTCCTGAAATATCCTGTTTGTTATTTTCTTTTCTACAGCCGAAAATAATTAAAAATAATAAAATAAAAATGCCGTTATATGTTGTTTTTTTCATAATTATTTACATATTTTTTACAATTAATTAACGATAATACATTTCATTCCAACGAAGTGTATTTTTAAAATCACGCATTCTGGTATCTTCATCAATGACTAATGATTCAATTCCTGCTATTTCAGCAAAATCTTCCAGCTGCTCTGCCGAAATATTTTCACTGTAACATGTATGGTGTGCCCCTCCCGCCAGTATCCAGGCTTCTGCGGCTGTGTATAAATCAGGAAGAGGTTTCCATAAAACTCTTGCTACCGGAAGTTTTGGCAGCTCTTCTGTAATTTCCAATGCTCTGGTTTTGTTGATCAGCAGTCTGAAATGGTTTCCAAAGTCCATCAGTGCTGCGTTCAGAGAATCAATATTTCCTCTGGAGTTAAAAACAAGACGAACAGGATCTGCTTTTCCTCCGATTCCCAACGGATGGATCTCACATGAAGGTTTTCCGGCTGCCAGCACAGGGTCTACTTCCAGCATGTGGGAGCCTAAAATAGAAGGGTTAGAAGGATCAAGATGATAGGTATAATCTTCCATAAAGGCATTTCCACCTTCAAGGCCCTGCCCCATTGTTTTCATGGCACGTACCAGTGCCGCTGTTTTCCAATCTCCTTCGCCTGCAAATCCGTATCCTTTCTGCATCAGGCGCTGTACGGCAATTCCCGGCAGCTGTTCCAGCCCGTGAAGGTCTTCAAAGGTATCTGAAAATCCTTTAAATCCTCCATCTTTTAAAAATTTTTCAAGTCCTAATTCAATTTTTGCGGCGGTGTGCAGTGAACTTCTGTTAGCACCTCCTTCCAGAAGGGAAGCTGCCATGTGATAAGAAGATTCATATTCTTCCATAAGGCTTTTTACTTCTCCTTCGCTTACAGAATTGATAACGCTTACAAGATCACCGATTCCCCAGGTATTGACTGAAAAGCCGAACTGGGTTTCAGCTTCCACTTTATCTCCATCTGTTACGGCAACAAATCGCATATTATCTCCGAAGCGTACAAATTTAGCTCCCTGCCAGTCGTCCCAGCCTGCAGCAACACGGCTCCAGTCGCCGATCTGCTTCTGAACTCTTTCTTCCGACCAGTGCCCAACCACAACTTTTCTGTTCTTTCGGAGCCTGCTTACCATAAAACCAAATTCACGGTCTCCATGAGCCGCCTGGTTAAGGTTCATAAAATCCATATCCATGGTAGACCACGGAATATCTCTGTTGAACTGGGTATGCAGATGCAGAAGAGGTTTCTGTAAAATTTTTAATCCTCTGATCCACATTTTGGCTGGTGAAAAGGTGTGCATCCAGGTGATAACTCCTATACAGTTTTCTGCATGATTGGCGGCTGCAATAGTTTCAAATATCTCTTCGGTAGTTTTTACCGTTGGCTTTACAATGATTTTTACCGGAATGAAAGAAGATTTTTCTAGTTCTTCCCCAATTTTTCTTGAGTGGTCTGCCACTTGTGCCAGTGTTTCTGGCCCATATAAATGCTGACTTCCTGTGATGAACCAGACTTCTTTGGTATTGAGAGGTGTTAACATAGTTTTGTTGATCGTTAATAGTTGTTTATCTTAAAGTGTTTAGTGTTTAAATTTCTGTCCGTAGTAGGCATTCTTGCCGTGCTTACGTTCATAATGTTTTTTGATGAGTGAGTCTTTCAGACGTTCCGCATCAGGATTGATCTGCCTGGTGAGATAAGCCATTTCGGCAATGGTTTCCAGCACTTTGCTGTTGTAGACAGCCTTCTCTGCATTTTTCCCCCAGGTAAACGGACCGTGATTGCCTATAAGAACCATTTCTACTTCTTCCGGAGAGAGCTGTTTTTCTTTAAAGCATTCCAGAATCTGTATTCCTGTATTGTATTCGTAGTTTCCTTCGATCAGCTCGTCCCGCATCGGTGGAGCGCAGGGAATATCCGTCGTAAGATGATCTGCATGGGTGGTCCCGAAAACAGGGATATCCAATTGTGCCTGTGCCCACGCCACGGAATAGATCGCATGCGTGTGGGAAATTCCACCGATGTTTTCCCAGTTTTTATACAGATAAGCATGGGTTTTGGTATCAGAAGAAGGTCTGAGACTGCCTTCAATGACATTGGCATCAAAGTCTAAAATCACCATATCTTCCGGCTTTAAAATGTCATAGGGAACACCGCTTGGTTTAATGGCAAAAATACCTTTATCACGGTCTACAGCGCTTACATTTCCGAAAGTATAGACCACCAGCTTCAGGGCATCCAGCTGCATATTCGCTTCATAGCATTCTCTTTGGAGTTCTTTATAGGTATTCATTTTGAGTAGTATTCAAAAGGTTAAATGGGAGAATCAGGAGTTTTGAAGTTCTTTCCTGTTGTTTTTCAGTCTGGTATTGTTTTCTACAAAATCAGCGAGCTTCTGGTATTGCTGCATTAGTTCTCTGTAGTGCTGCACTTCTTCCGCTTTCGGCTGGTATTCCGCTTCAAATGCGGAGCCCATTTTCATACTGGCTTCCTGAACGGTCGGATAAATTCCTGCTGACACGGCCGCATAAACAGCAGCTCCCAAAGCAGGAGTCTGGTCTGAAGCGGCAACAACAATCGGCATATCCAGAACATTAGCAAGGGTCTGCATGATAAACGGCGATTTCCTTGCGACTCCTCCGATTCCGATCACTTTATTGATTTTCACCCCTTCCTCCTCAAAACGGTCAACGATCTTCTTAGCTCCGAAACAAATGGCATTGACTAAAGCTTTGAAAATATGGGGTGCTTTTGTTCCCAGAGAAAGCTGGCTGATCGCTGCCTTAAGTTCCTGATCTGCATCCGGTGTTCTTCTTCCGTTTACCCAGTCCAAGGCAACCGGAACAGTATCTGAAAGAGGAATTTTTTCTGCTTCAAGGGTCAATTTTCGGATAAGTCCGGTCTCCATTTCTTCAGCAAGCTTTGTCTTCTGCTCCTCTGAAATACTTTCGGAATGCATCATCACCTGATGAACCGGCCACATCAGGATATCTTTATACCATGCCAGTACATCTCCAAAGGCAGACTGCCCTGCTTCAAGTCCTATCAGTCCGGGAATTACAGAGCCGTCAACCTGTCCGCAGATTCCTTTTACGGTTGTATCTCCGATAGCTTCCTGTGAGGCTACCATAATATCACAGGTAGAAGTTCCCATAATTCTGATCAGGGTATTTTCTTCCACCTTTGCTCCCACTGCGCCTGAATGGGCATCAAAAGTTCCTACTGTAATAATAGTTTGGGTGGTAAGACCGGTTTTTGCGGCCCATTCTTCATTCAGGCAGCCGGCAATTTCATCTGAAGTATAGGTTTCCCTGTATAATCTTCCTCTGAGCGTTCCCAGAGAAGGATCTAGCCTGTTGAGGAATTCTTCGGAAGGCAGCCCGTCCCATGATTCATGCCACATGGCTTTGTGGCCGGCAGCACAACGGCTTCTTTTGAAGGTTGCCAGGTCTTTATGATCTGATAAAAGATAGGTCAGATAATCACAGTGCTCCATCCAGGTGTATGCAGCATTTTTTACCTCTGCATCAGCTCTGCTGATGTGCAGTATTTTGGCCCAGAACCATTCTGAAGAGTAAATACCGCCTTCATATTTTGTATAATCTTCACCACCCCAGGTTCTTGCAAGGGTATTGATTTCTTCGGCTTCACGGATAGCGGTGTGGTCTTTCCATAAAACCATCATGGCATTGGGATTTTCCTCAAACCCCGGAACCAGCGCCAGAGCTGTTCCGTCACTTGTAACCGGAAGCGGTGAAGAGCCTGTAGTATCAATACAAATACTGACGATCTGCTCTGCCGGTACCCCGCTTTCTTTTACTACTTCTGAAATGGTTTTCTCCAGACCTTCAATATGATCTGAAGGATGCTGTCTGAAACTGTTGGCTGAAGGATTACAAAATTTACCTTCCTTCCATCTCTGGTAGTAGCTGACTGAAGAAGTTATTTCAGAACCGTTTTCAGTATCAATAAGGACGGCCCGTACGGAATCTGTACCGTAGTCCAGCCCGATAACATATTTTTTCATGGTGGTGAAACGTTTTTGATTATTGAGATTTTAAATTCTCCTGATGAGATAAAAACAAATATAAGATTCTATTTTAAATAAATGTAAAAAACACACTTATTTTTTATAACATACTATAAAACAGTTTATTAAATTGTTTTCACCTTTAAAACAACCAAAGAATTGGCCGGAATTTCCGTTGAAATTTCACCTTTTTTAGCTTCTGAATTCTCCTCTTTGGGTTTCACAGGTTCAGCATCGAAATTATTCTCACTGGAAAGCTGTGGGGCAGACAGAAGAATTTTGGTTACTTTTTTACCGATTTTCAGAGTTCCGGGGTTGATACTTACCGTTTTAGCCTGAGTATCAGTATTGACCATTTTTATAATGATCTCATGAGTTTTGGCATCTTTAACTGCTGTAGCGTATAATTTTTCCTGGCCGGATACTGCTTTTCCGTTGCTTTCTATTTTCAGTACATCCGTTCCTTTATTGTTGGAGAATAATTTCTGAACATAATAATTGGGAGTGGCGTAAGATTTCAGATTATTGAACCAGATGAGATCGGGCGTCCACTGCCAGCCATCAGCATGGGCAAAAAGCGGTGCGTAGGAAGTCATATAGACCACATCTGCATTTCTTTCAAGACCGGTCATAAAAGCAGCTTCTGAAAGGGCCGTCAGCCAGTTATTTTTGTTATCAGGTTTTACCACTCCTACCGACTGGGCTGCATATTCCCCGGCAAAGACTTTTGGCCCGGAACGGTCATACTGGTCATATCTGCCTGCATTTTTCATAAACCAGTCGGGTGAGTTGTAATAATGTTCATCTACAATCTGTGCGTTAAGCTGCTTCAGTTCTTTCCAGCCATATTCAAAGAACTCGCCATCGGGTGATGGTCCGCTTCCGGAAATAATCTTAATGCCGGGATATTTTGTATGAATGGCTTTTTCAAATACTTTATAACGTTCAATATAATCCGCTCCCCACTGTTCATTTCCCACTCCGATAAATTTTAAATTAAAAGGTTGTGGATGTCCCATTTCAGCACGGATTTTACCCCATTTTGTTCCGGAATCTCCGTTGGCAAATTCAATCAGATCAAGGGCATCCTGAATATAAGGATCGAGGTCTTCTATTTTTACCAGCTCTGCGGTATTGAACTGACATGCCATTCCACAGCTCAGAATAGGAACCGGTTCTGCACCCAGATCTTCGGAAAGCTGAAAATATTCATAAAATCCTAATCCGAAAGACTGTCCGTAATCCGGTGTAAGCCTGTGTGGAAAGCCTGTGCTCCATTTATTGATGAGGTATTCACGGTCTGCCACATTTCCTATTGTTTTTTTCCACTGATACCGTTCTGCCAGAGTTCTTCCTTCTACAATACAGCCTCCCGGAAATCTCAAAAATCCGGGCTGCAAATCGTATAGTTTCTGAACAAGGTCTTTTCGTAATCCTCCTTTTCTGCTTTTCCAGGTATTTTGAGGAAAAAGTGAGATCATATCCATGTTGACAATGCCGTTTCCGGTAAATGTAATCTGCAGTTTTGCTTTTTCTACAGTTTGTGGTGATTTAAAAACGGCTGTATATTTCTGCCAGCCCTTTCCTTTAATGAGTGTGGAGACTGAAGAAATTTCCTTTCCATTTTCATCAACAAGACTTGCATTTACCGCAGCAATATTTCCTGAAACATTCTCCAGATCAAAGCTGAAATCATATTGTTCTCCCTGGTGAAGCCCTATTCCCCTGAAACCTTCATTCTCCAGAATATAATTTTTATCATTGAGAACGGTAATTCTTGCATAATTCTTATTGGTTTTGGCAGGATCGGAATAAATGGTCAGAAACCCGGAGTCCAGATTAGGAGAAAGTGTTTTTGTGTTGGGCTGTTTCCATCCTGTGAAAGGTTCGTCAAATTCAAAGCTGCGGTTTTTAATAAGCTCCGCATATAATCCGCCATCTGCAGCAAAATTGATGTCTTCAAAGAAAATCCCGTACATGGTGGGTTGTATTTTAACAGGTGCCGGAGTTTCTTTCAAATCCAGGTTAAAAGTACGGACCGTATTATTCTGAGCCGAAAAAAAAGCAGCACTCAGAGAAACCGCGATGGAAAATATTTTATTTGTTGTTGTCATAGATCATATATTTTGAAAGCTAAAGCATACCTCAATTTATCCTGAATCAATTTTATTTTACTTTTAACTGAATACTTTTTAACCCCGCATCATCAGAAGTTCCGCCATAAAAAATGGTATAATCGCCGGGTTTTGCAACCAGATCATCTGCTTTTTCATCATAGAAGGCAAATGACTCTTTGGAGAGGGTTAGCTGAATATTTTTTGTTTCTTCAGATTTGATTAAAACTCTTTCAAAAGCTCTTAACGTTTTTACCGGTGCCTGGGCATCATGATTTCTTTTGATATAGACCTGAACGACTTCTTCACCCTCCCTTTCTGAAATATTGGTTACCGGAATTGTGATCGTCACATTTTCGCTGGTACTGATCGTATTTTTGCTGAGTTTTGAATCTCCGTAAACAAATTTTGAATAGCTCAGGCCATGCCCGAACGGATAAAGAGGCTTTTCTGTCATATAACGGTACGTTCTCCCCTGCATATCATAATTTTCAAATCCTTCGTGCTTGCTTGTCTTTGAAAGAGCGTTATCCAGCTGTTCAAGGTTTTTGTAAAAAGTAATGGGCAGTTTTCCGGAAGGGTTATAATCTCCTGCCAAAACATCTGCTACAGCCGTTCCTCCGGATTGTCCGCCATACCAGACATTCAACAAAGCATCATAATTTTTCTCATCCTGTTCCAATCCCAGGGCGCTTCCTGTACAAAGAATAAAAACAACAGGTTTTCCGGTTTTTCTAAGCTCCGCCAACAGGTCCCTCTGGACTTTAGGAAGGGCAATCGAAGTTTTGTCACCTCCTCTGAAGCCTTCTGCATTCACCATCATCTCTTCACCTTCCAGACTTGGTGAAAGTCCGCCTGCGAAGACAATGACGTCTGCATTTTTTACCTTTTCTCTCACCGAAGCAAAATTAACAGGGTCTTTTCTGTACGCTTCAAAGGTGATGCTCACATATTTTCCTTTTTGTGTATGACGCAGTTCTATCTTGTATTCTTTTCCTTTTTCCATTTTTACAGGAAACTCTGAAGGATGTCTTGCATCAGGTCCTTTTCTTGTTGCGATTTCTTTTCCGTCCACGAAAAGGGTATAGATATCGGAAGTGGAAGCAGAAAACACGACCTCTCCTGTATAGGTACTTTTAAAAATCCCTGAAATGATCGCTGAGGTATTTTCTCTTCCTACATTGGGTGCAAGCTGGGTTCCTCCAAAGCTGTTGTAGCTGATGGCAGTAGAATTTACGGAAACATTGGCCGGCTGGCCTTTGAATTCATTGTTATTGAAGAACGCTACTTTCATTCCTTTCGCGCCGTTTTTCTGACTGATAAAATTCTGATAGAGTGAGGTTCTGGAAGAAGGATCTGTGACTTCGCTTCCTTTTTCGTAGATAATTTCAGCGTTCGGGAATTTGGTTTTGATTCCGTCCAAAATGGTTACAATGGAAGAAGGGGTTCCGTTATAATTTCCCAGCTGCATCAATCCGTCATCAGCGTTTGGTCCTACAACGGCAATTTTTTTAATATTTCTGCTGAGAGGCAGAATATTCTTTTCGTTTTTCATCAGCACAATTGATTTTTGTGCCATTTTCAGTGCCTGCTTTTTATGTTCTTCAGAATCGACTACAGCATATGGAATGGTATTCCAGTGAACGGAAGATTTCGGATCAAGCATTCCCAGCTCAAACCAGCCTTTAAGGATTCTGCGCATTGATGCATCGATATCCTTTTCGGTAATCAGTCCACTTGCAAGAGATTTATTCAGATTGTTATAGGTATCTCCGCATTCCAGATCTGTAGAATGTTTCAAAGCATCTGCTGCGGTTGTTTTTTCATCAGGATGAGTGCCATGGTATTTTTTCTGAAAGAAATCGGCCAGTGCCCAGCAGTCTGAGACCACCATTCCATCATACTTCCATTTTCCACGGAGAATTTCAGTAAGCAACGTATTATTGGCACAACACGGCTGGCCATCAAAAGCATTGTAGGCGCACATTACTTCTCTTACATTTCCTTCCTGAACCAATGCTTTGAAAGCAGGAAGATACGTCTCATACAGATCTCTTTTTGATATTTCTGCGTTATAAGAGTGGCGGTTCCATTCCGGTCCGCTATGTACTGCAAAATGCTTGGCACAAGCGTGGGTTTTAAAATATTTCGGGTCATTTCCCTGCAGCCCTTTTACTGCAGCAACACCCAGAACAGAGGTAAGATAAGGGTCTTCGCCATAGGTTTCCTGGCCTCTTCCCCATCTTGGGTCACGAAAGATATTGATATTGGGTGTCCAGAAGGTCAGTCCTTCGTACCGCCCTGTTTTTTGGGCTTCATCAAAAGATCTGTTGTATTTTGCCCGTGCTTCATCAGAGATCATTTCAAAAGTTTTCAAATGCTCCGGAACATCCCATGTTGCCGCCATCCCGATCGCCTGAGGAAAAACAGTAGCTGTTCCTGCTCTTGCCACCCCGTGAAGCGCTTCATTCCACCATCCGTAGGCTGGAATTTCCAAACGGGGAACTGCCTGGGAATTATCCATCATCATTCCTATCTTTTCTTCTGTTGTCAGTAAAGTAAGAAGGTTCTCTATTCTTTCATTAACCGGAAGATCCGGGTTTCTGAATGGGTATTTATAATGGCTCTGGGCAAAAAATAAAGGTGCTGCCAGGGTTGCACATAGGATTAATACAATTCTTTTCATAGGTAATATGGTTTCGATAAAGTCCTAAGACTTTGTGGATTCTGTAAATAATGATTTCTAACCACTGATTTCACGGATTTTCACAGATGACTGCGCATATTTCTTTATAATAATTAGAGGTCAGTAAAGTCCTAAAAACTTTTGTGGATTCTGCAAATAATGATTTAACCACTGATTTCACATATCTTCATGGATAATTATGTTTTCATTCTTATTTTATACAAATTGCCTTATCATTGGGCAGCAATGCTCTAAAAAACAAATATAACGTTCTATTTTAAATAAATGTAAATAATACACTTAAATTGATAGTAAATCCTACTTACTTTTGGTTTTCATCTACCAAATTGTGGAAATAAAGCCACCATAAGCAATGCTCATGATGGCTTTGGATTCAGTTTACTCTTTGGTAAATTTTTGTTTTAGTACCGTATTATTTTTATGAGTAACCTCAATAAAGTAAATACCGGCCGGGAAATCTCCCACATTAATATGGTTTTTTCCTGAATTTATTTTTAATCCGGATCTGATCACACTTCCCCTTCCGTCAAAAATGGTGGCGGCAGCTTCTGACAGATCAGAATCAATGAAAAGGTCTGCTTTTACCGGGTTAGGATATATTTTTATTCCCTCTTTTTTAGCTTCAGCAGAAATGTTTCTGGCACTTAACGATCCGAAATTTAAAGGAAGAACATTAGCTGAATAGGCATTTTCTTCTGTAAGATATGCTTTGAAAGATCCTATTACAGGCTCACTTCCGGCAGTTACTTTATAAAAGCCTGTTACTCCGTTTTCTGTTTTCAGCACATAGGCATTCGCCGGAACTTTGATACTCTGATAGACTCCGTTCATCTGATTGACCGTGATTGCTTTGGATGTGGAAACATTTCCTGTACCGTTGAAAGTAATATTCCCTGTCGCATTGATGAGTACCGGAGTATTCGCGGGAATGATCCCGTTTGAAATTGCGGTACAATTGATATTGCTTGCATCCGGAGACATCAGATAAGCAGTAACTCCGGAAGGTATATTAGCCTGGAATGGCAAGATAAGGACGTCATAGCCATTAATGGTACGGCTGTAAGAAGCTGTATTGGCTGTAAAGTTAAACGGCACCTGAAAATCCTTACCCTGACCGGAAAGGACAAGATTTGAACAAGCTGTCCCTGAAATCACATTATTGGCAGATGAACTTACATTTGAATTCACATAATAAATGCTGTTAGTGTTGGCACTCATAGGCTGCCAGTTGTTGGAAGAAGTAACTCCTGATACATTTCTGAAATCTACAGAAGTATAATAGCCGTTTTCCAGTGCATCCATCAGATAGCTGTCGCTTGCGGAGTAGGTTCCTCCGAATTTAGAAGCAATTTCATTTCCTACATTGAAATAAACATCTCCCAGATTAAGAGTCAGTACAGAGCTGTAATTGGAATTTCTCAGTCCTAAAATTCCTTTGCATCCGTCCGTAAGCACCTGTCTTGAAATATCTAATGTGATATCGAAATTTCCTCCCTGTGGAAAATTAATCTTGCCGTAATTATATGATTTTGTTACACCCTGACTGTTGATGTAATATAAAGTCGTATTGTCCGAATAGCTTTGTCCCGCTGTTGTATAGCTGTTTACATGCAGGATCAGTTTATTGTATCGGTCATTAAGCTGAAGATATCCGTTAGCCGCAGTCATATTATTACTGATAAGAGGGCTTGGATTGGAGAACGTCACCGTTGTATTACTGATATTGAATCCTGTCCCAAAAGCTGTACTGGTCGCAGTCTGGGTTTCAATTTTATTATAATGAATATCGCCGCCTGTCATGAGAGAAGCTGGTCTGTCACCGCTTTTATTGAAAACAAAAGTCATGACGCTGGAAGGGCTGATATCAGCAGTAGGCCGGAATGTTGCCGTACTCAAAGAAATAGGTGTACTCACCATATTGGATTGTGTATTGGTCAGTACTTTTGTTCCTGAAGTAGTGTAAAAAGGCAGGTCAACCTTCAAACTATAGGAATTCTGAGAAGGATTAATAACCATAAGAACAACCTGATTTCCATCCTGGGAAATATAGGAAGATCCTTGTAAAACTCCGGTTTTGTCATCCCATTTGGCTTCTATTCTCGTTTTTCCTGTTGTGTATTTGGCATAATGAGAAAGGATGTAACCTCTTTTGGTCATTACACCTGCAGGAGTTCCGTAAGTTCCATCACCCATTAAGCCATAATACCTTTTTGCAGAGTAATGAATCCATGCATTGACATTACCTAATAGTGCATTGTTGACGCTGCTGGCAAAGGTAAATGCATCTGTATTCCAGCTGAAGTCACGGGCCGGCTGGGTGGATGAAGAGTTCCAGTTGATCAGATATTCTGTCTGCCAGATTTCTTTGTTGTAATTCTGGAATTGTTTGTAGGTAGACTGCATAAGCCCGTATTGATGCCCTCCATACACTTCAAAATTAGCCATTGCCGAAGGATCCAGCAAAGCATTGGCAAAATTATCCGTAAATCCCACACTTTCCGGGGCAATCACTTTACAGTTGATGAGCTGCCCATAGTTCTTGATAAAAGTTGCAATTTGTGCAGGAGTCCAGATACATCCCTGATACTGAGCCATTTCGTCCGGCTCATTTTGAATGGATATATAATCAAGCTCTACTCCGTTGTTCTGAAGATAGGTTACAAAACTGTTGAGATAAAGGGCATAATCCTGATAATTTTCCGGCTTTAAATATCCGATCTGTTGTACTCCGTTAGCATCAGTATACACTGCATTGACATGGTTATTGGTTTTCCAGGCTGCGGGCATGGTCCAGGGCGAAGCAAAAATGGTAAGTCCCATAGATTTGGCGAGTTGTGCTGTAGCCAGTACAGAACTCCAGTTGCTGCTGTTCTCGGGAATATACAATCTCATAATATTATACCCACCTTCACTGGAAGCTCCCCAAAGCGTCTGAATCTCTGACGTAGACATATGGTTATACGCAAACTGGGGACTGCAGACAAATCCTCCGAATCCTTTTATTTTCTGATAAGGAATATTCTTATCAATTTTTACGGTTGTAAGCTGTCCATGCAGCATCAGGCTGCAAAACAGAGCTATAGACTGAATGGTTACAAGACTTAAAATTTTTTTCATAATGGTTTAGTTTTAGATAGTCGTGATTTTGATCGTAAACAATTAAAGTAAGGGCAATAGATTCCCCATCAAGACGGTTCATTTTCAAAAACCGTCAGGAAAATACCCTGAATGATATCAGGCCGCGATCTGTTAAATAAAGTTGCTTACAAAATCATTCGCTGTTCTTTCTCTTCATTCTCTGTGAGGGAACTGTATTTCAGATTGGAATGTGAATTAAGATTCGTGTTTCATAATTAAAGTGTTGTTTGTGATGAATATTGGGTCACTCAGTGAAGCATTTCGCTTTCGGGAGCGCCCAGGTAAGAGGATTTTAAGCCTCCGGTGTTGATCAGTATCTTTTCAAGGACAATGCCGGGTTCCAGCACTCTGAAACGTAACGTGTGTTTTCCAGCCTGCTGAACCGAATGTTTTGTAGCGGATTTAATAATATGTTCAGACTGCCATCTTCCCAATTCTCCTTTGTAATGGCCATTGAAGTTGACAATTTGCGGAGTCTCGTTGTCAAAAGAAATTTCGTAGCGGAGTCCTTTATTATGATTAAAATTTAAAGTCGGTGCTAATAGTAACTGGACTTCAAACTCGCCTTTTGATTCAAAATTGATATCATATTCCAGCCAGATATTTTCATCAGCTTTTGGATAGGCATTCTGTGGAAAGGTTGTCACTCCCGACTTTGTTTTTCCAAAATCAGGAATCACTTCCCAATGGATCCGGTCAAAATTGCTCATTCTTGCAAAATTTTCTGCTTCAATGGAAACATAGCCGTTTTTCTCCTGAAATATCTTTTCTTTGCGAACCTCAGCATCAGAAATGTAGGTCACTTCAGGCATTATATTTTCTTTTCCGTCTGCCCAGCTTTTATAACCTATCCTCATCTGATCCATCATATGCTTCCATTTTCCGCCGGCAATCACATTGTTGTACTGGTTATCCAGATAAGCATTTCTTTCAAAACACTCTTTTACCTTATCAGCGTAATCATTTGCTTTTAAGTCATATTGAGCTGCGAGTTCCCTGTTTTTTGCTACCGCATAGTACATTTCATACAAATTACTGCATGCATCAATCGGGTACAGAACCAGCTGATAATAAGCATCCTGATATTCGGCAGGAATCTGTTCTTTTAACCGTAAGGCTTCTACAGCCAATGCTCTGTAATCATTTAAAACCGTTTCAAATTCATGGTAATTCTGAAGGCTGTACGTTTTGCTGTCAAGGGTTTCAGGGGTTACTCTTCTGTTGTATTTGGTATACAGATTAATCATCCCGGCAATTTTTTTCGCGTGTTTTGCACCAAACTGCTGAGCAGCCCATTTCTCAGTATATTCCAAAAGATTTTTAGTATTAAACTGCTTCGGATTCCAGGCCATTTCCAGAAAAAAACTGATCGGAAACTCCATCGGTTTTAAATCTCCTACATTCACGACCCAAAGCTTATCTACTTTGTGTTCATAGGAAAGGTTCATCTGTTCCCAGACTCTCTGGATGGGGCTTATGTTGATCCATTTTGAGTTTCTCGGGCCGCCGACATAATCGAAGTGGTAATAGATGCCATAGCCTCCTTTATGCAAAGGTTTTGAAAGATCCGGAAGCTTTCTTACATTTCCCCAGTTATCATCACAGAACAGCAGGATCACATCATCCGGAACCCTCATTCCCTTATCATAATAGTCCTGAACTTCTTTATACAATGCCCAGACCTGCGGTGTTTTCTCAGCCTTTTTCCCGGTAACATCAGCAATGATTTTACGCTGATCTTTTACAATTTTCTCAAGCAGGGAAATATTAGTTCCCTCTCCCATCGCTTCGTCACCATCACCCCTCATCCCTACTGTAACAAGCTTTTCCCAGTTTTTGCTTCTTTCGAGTCCGGATTTCCAGAACTTTTGTAAAACGTCCGCATTTTTAGCGTAGTCCCAGACATTCGGGAGGTTATTTTTTTTAATATATCTGTGCCAGTCGGTTTGTGCCAAAGCCATAGGCTCATGGTGGGAAGTTCCCATGACAATACCCATTTCATTGGCTAACGGTCCGCTCAGAGGGTCATCATCATAGAATGCTTTCCCCCACATTGCCGGCCAGATATAGTTTCCCTTAAGGCGCAGGATCAGCTCAAAAACTTTCTCATAAAACTTACTGTTTACTCCGCCAAATGTTGCTCTGGCCCAACCTCCCAACGAAGGCTCTTCGTCGTTAAGAAAAATACCGCGATACTCTACAGCAGGCTCACCATCAGTATATATTCCTTTTTTAAAGTATACATTTTCTTTTTTCTCAACCGGAACATCTGCCCAATAATACCATGGTGAAACACCTATCTGCTGAGACATTTCATAAATTCCGTAAATCGTTCCCCTTTTATCACTTCCTGCAATCACAATGGCTTCAGAAACGCCCTGAAAAGGATTACTGACATTCTGAATGATATATTTTTCTCTTTTCCCTGTTAATATTTTTCCATCCAGCTTTTTTTGTCTGATCAAAGCATCAATGGTTTTGCTTTTACCTGCTTCACCAATAATGATGACCATTCCGTTCATACCGGAATTTTGGGAAATAAGCTCAGGCTGAACACCGGTTACTTTTTGAAAATCAGATTGAAGGTTCGCAACGGCACGCAGAATTCCTTTGTCTGAATCGCTATCTGAAAGCAGCATCAAACCTGAATTGGGCTCTTTCAACACCATCGAATTTTCAGTCCTGGCAAAAGAAATAAATGGTTCGGTTGCTTTTACAAAAAATATAAACAACAACGTAAGAAACAGCGAAATGTTTTTTGTAAAATTCATACTATATCTTTTTGATTTTAATTTTTAAATAAGTTCAGATCCACAAATTCTCCCATTCTTCTGTAGCCGGATTCATTGGGATGAAGAAAATCATGATCGTGCATATCGTTTAAGATGACCTCCGAATTTTCACTTTGCATTTGTTTTGCAAAATCGATGACGGCATCAAACTTCCCGCTGTTCCTGATCCAGTCATTTACTTTTTTCCAGGCCTCGATACGGAAAGGTTTGTCGTAGAATGACTTTCCGAAAGGAAGAATCGTTGCTCCGTACACTTTGATTCCGTTAGCATGTGCCTTATCGATCATCACCTGGTAAGCGGCAATCAGTTCTTCTGTTCTTTTGGAAGCGTCATCAGGATCTCTAGTTCCTCCCAGATCATTCACTCCTTCCAAAATAATAAGCCATTTTACGCCCTGCTGATTGAGAATGTTATAATCAAAACGGTCTAATGCTGTAGGACCCAAACCGCCACGCACTACACAATTCCCACCAATTCCGAAATTAAGAACACTTACATTCCCGGTAGAAGGATTCGCCAGTAACCGCTGAGAAAAAATATCCGGCCAGCGATTCTGCCTGTTGGTTCCCGATCCTCTTCCGTCGGTAATGGAATTTCCCATAATAGCCACCACATGTGAGGGTTCACTGGTTTTTACATCGATGTTAAAAAGCGAATACCAGTGATCTGTCTTTATTGGATTTTTAAATACAGCAGCATTGGTCTGCTCACCTTTTACAATAAAAGAGGTTGTTCTTGACCCCGGATGTCCGGTGACAGATTGGGTTACTTTTCCATAGGAAATGGTAATAGCCAGCAACGAATTAGGCTTCAGGTTAAAGTTCACTTCATCAGAATAGATATCAGATCCGGGGGCAATTTTAAAATTGTTTTTCTTCTCAAACGTTAATGATTTGATGGTGGCTGCATTCACATTGCTGCTATCAGATGGCACGGCAATAGAAACGGCTTTTACCGCCAGGCTGTCCATGGAATATTTGTTGGAAAAACGTAACCGCAATTTTTTTCCACCCACAGATACACGGACAATCTGACGCAGGGTATTCCCCGAAAGCCCCGGTTCCGGCGGAAGGTTTTTAGGTTCCACCAATTGGGGAGCCGTTGCCCAGGTGGTAAGCCACTGGTCTTTGGAAGACTGCTTTTCCAGACTCTGTGAGGAAGAGCAGGAAACCAAAAATCCCGAAATGATAAAGATGTATAAGTTTTTGAAGCGCATTTTTTCTGTTTTTCGTTTTATCAATCTTTAATTTCTTAGTACAAATCCTCCGTTCGGCTGAATTTCAATCGTAAAGTCGCCTTTTGCATTTACTTTCACTCCCTTTTCTGATGTATTTCCTTTTGCATCATCATTGATAAGTTTCAAGTTTTTCCCTGCAAACATCGGAAGCTTTATTTTCAGTTTTTGGGATTGCTTCTCAGCATTTACGCCAGCCACATACCATTGATCCGCATGTCTTCTCGCAACCACGGCATATTTCCCGGGATAGCCGTCTATGAAGATGGTTTCATCCCAAAGTGTCGGAACTTCTTTCATAAAGCTGAGCTGAAATTCCGGAGCATCGGTCAGGTTATTCGGCATGATGCCAAACATCTGAACGGGATTCTGAAACAGTACTGCTGTAGCCAGCTGAAAACCGTCCGTAGTATGTCTTTTATTTTTATCCCTGT
Source organism: Chryseobacterium sp. CP-77 (assembly GCF_036362765.1). Lineage (NCBI taxonomy): Bacteria > Pseudomonadati > Bacteroidota > Flavobacteriia > Flavobacteriales > Weeksellaceae > Chryseobacterium > Chryseobacterium sp. CP-77. The sequence continues at coordinate 407,210 of NZ_CP143637.1, read as the reverse complement.
TGGATTTCGTTAAATATTTGTTGAGGAAAGTGCCGCCAAACTCCATGCTTCCCACTGTATTTCTGATGAAAGGATGAAGTGTGGCAAAAAAAGCTTCCTGTTTACGGACATCTTCTGAGAAATAGAGCATTTCTGAAGCAAGAACGGCCTCACTTCCTGCATAATTCGGGTACATTACTTCCCAGCCTCTCGGTAAAGTAGCTCCATGGAAAATAATGGTTAGTCCAAAATCATTGGCATCTGACAGAATATCTTCGTAAAGACGCATGGTTTCCTGTTTGTCTCCTCCGAAGAAATCTACTTTCAGCCCTTTTACACCTGCTTCTTTCAGCCATTTCATTTCCTTTTTCCGTTCAACGGATGAGCTCATTTTATTTCTAGGTCCCATCGGTGCATCATTCGCAGCACCGTTAGAATTGTACCAGAGCAATACCCCGACATTTTTCGATTTTGCATATTGAATAAGCTCTTTCATGCGATCTTTACCTATGTTTTTATCCCAAAGCGCATCCATAAGAATAAACTGATAATTCAGTGCAGCAGCAAGGTCTATGAATTTCACCTGATCATCATAATTCATACTGTTATCTTGCCAAAGAATCCAGCTCCAGGTAGATTTTCCGAACTGATACTCCTGTGAAGGCTCATACATCGGATCTACCACATCAAAAGGAATGGTAGTTTCTACGATGGGTTTCAGGGAGCTGCCTAACGTGATTGTTCTCCACGGCGTCTTTCCGGGAAGAGAAACAGCTGCTCCGGTACTTCCGAAACCGTTATTTTCAGCAATGTTCGGATATGCTACTTTATAAAGATTTTTTTCTGCTGTGGTTTCAAGATGTGAAGCACAATACGAACTGTTCACGCCTGTCTCGGAAAGCAATACCCAGCCTTCATTTCCGATATGGAAAAGACCAGGGAAAACGTATCCGTAATCGGATGGCATTCCCAGCTCAGCATCTGCTTTATAGCCGCTTTCATAACTTGGCGCTGTGCGGGCAAATCCTGTCATCGGCTTCATCATAGGTGAAAGAAAAGTAGTGGTCTGTGACGGGAATCTGTATCCTGTAGTTTCTGACTGTACCACAACACTCAACCGTTCTTTCATTGGTGGAATATTGTAGCGGAAAGCAATATTGTTATCGCTTACCTGAAATTCAATGCCAATCTGATGCTGGTCTGCATTGATGAAATTAACCGATAAAGCATTGGCCTTATAATCAATCTCAGATTTTTTGATTTTTTCGTTCGTATATTTCTTAGAAACGAAATCTTTTTTGCTGTCCAAAAATTTCAGATTCTTTGAAAAATCGGACTCATTGGTTACCAAACCCAGCGGAGATTTTTCAAGCATTATTTTTCCCTGAAGGATAACATTATACGATGCTTTTCCCTCTTCTGAAAAAACCTGAAGCTTCAGATGCCCATCAGGGCTTGAAATTTCTGCTACCTGTGCAAAGCTTTTGCTGATCAGGAACAGGCTGAATACGATATATAAAACTTTTTTTCTCATAATTAATTATTTTCAAGAAAGGTCCAGTAATCGAAATACATAATATCTGTTGGGGCTTTTCCATTGAATACAAAGTACAGATCATGAATGCCGGTAATTTTTTCAGTCAACTGAACTTTTACTGTTTCCCAGCGGTCATCTCCACCCGTCAGCGGAACCTTTACCGTTGCAGCAACCGGGCCGTTCACAGCATCCAGATGAACGGTCATTGTAACGTCACTGTTATGAGTAGTTCCTACTCTTGCAGAGAAGGCAGCAGCTCCTTTTTTCCGGAAATCTACATTCTTTACACTGCTATAAGCCCCATTTTTCTTTGCTTTGATGAAAACACCAGCCTCTTTATTCTGATAGGATTTTACATTTTCCGACCAAGCAATCATTTCAGCCTGATTGAATGAATAAGGATTAACTGTCGCGATAGCTTTTGTAATTCCGTTGGTCATTTTAAATGGTGAGATGGAACCGTCTTTATTGAATGTAAGCTCTTCCAGACTTACCGATCTTGTAAAACCGCTTCCGCCTGGCAATACCCCATTGTGATAAAAGAAATACGTTTTCCCCCGGAAATCAATAACACCGGGATGATTGGTGAATGACTTCCCTTCAGTAGGCATTACAATTCCTCCATATTGCCAGGGTCCGTGTGCTGTTTTACCTGTAGAATATCCTATGAATTCTGGAAGCGGGCCACCCGGCCAGAAAAGATAATACAGGTTTTTCCTTTTGTACAGCCACGGGCCTTCCTCGTATTTTGTGGGTCTTTCCGGGTTAGGTTTTCCGTCCCTTTTTCCAAATGATTCTTCGGTCATCGGAACTTCTGTAATATTTCCGGAATAGGAGATCATATCTTCATTCAGCTTTACGTATTTTAATTTAGGATTTCCCCAATACATATGAGCCTGTCCGTCATCATCCACAAAAACGGTGGGGTCAATATCTCCCCATTCGCTCTGAACAAGAGGTTTTCCCAGCGGATCATGAAAAGGCCCAAACGGGCTGTCGCCAACGGCAACCCCTATAGCGCCTTTGTTATTGGTTTTGGACCACATCGGAACGTATAAAAAAAACTTTCCGTTTCTTTCTGCACATTGTGCGGCCCAGGCATCGCGTTTCGCCCAGTCGAAATCTTTATACGAGAGAATTGTCCCGTGGTCTGTCCAGTTCACCATATCGTTGGTGGAATATACTTTCCAGTCGTTCATGGTAAACCAGGTGGAATCGTCTTCATCGTGTGTGGTGTACACATACAGCCTGTCATTGTAAACCATCGGTGCAGGATCTGCAGTATAATTGGTCTGAATAATAGGGTTCTGCGCTGATAAACTTTCGGAAAAACCTATCAGACAAAGCCCCAGTATATATTGTATTGTATTTTTCATAGTCATTTTTATTTTTTCTGAAAGCTCCAGTAATCGAAATTAAACAGCTTTCTCCCTGCCGTAATATTTTTTCCCTGGAACACAAAATAGACATCGTGAACACCGGAAACAGATTCTGAAATTTTTGAGGTCAGGGTTTTGAACTCTTCCCAGCCACCGGTTCTCGGAATTTCAATCTCGGCTATTTTTGGCCCTTTAACATTATCCAGATGAACTTCCAGAATTCCGCCATCAATTCCTGCGGCAACGGAAGCTGAAAATCCTGAAGTTCCCTTTTCAAAATCTACCGAACGGACCCTGATATACCCTCCTGCTCTGGCATCGGAGACATACACTCCGGTTTTTCTGTTTTCGGAAGTGCTGCATTTTTCCGACCATGCCATAGTTTCGGCTTCGGTTCTCTGATATGGATTTAAGGTTCCAGCCGGAGCTACACCTTCTTTGGTCATGGTGATCTTCGGAATAGTCCCGTCAGCATTATATGTGAATTCTTCTAAAGCAGTTGAGCGTCCATAGCTTCCTCCGGCCGGCAATAATCCGGTATGGTAAAACAGATAGGATTTTCCTTTGAAATCAATAATTCCACCGTGATTGGTAAAGCTGTTGGTCGGCTGGTCGGTCATTATTTTCCCCTGATATTTCCACGGCCCGGTTGGCGATGGGCTGGTTGAATAGGATAAACATTCTGTTCTTCCGGTCATTCCGGCATACATCATATAATATTGATTGTTTCGCTTGTAAAGCCATGGTCCTTCTACATATACATCATCAAATTTTTCCTGCTTTTGCAGAACTTCATCACTTTTCCCGGGACGTCTCAGCCCGCCGAAAGCTTCCACCGATTGCGGAATTTCTGTGATTTTCCCCTGGTAGGAAGTCATATCTTTATTGAGCTTCACATAAAATAATTTACTGTTTCCCCAATACAGATAAGCCTGTCCGTCATCATCTGTAAAAACCGTAGGATCAATATTATCCCAGGTTCCGGTTGAAATCAGAGGTTTTCCCAAAGCATCTCTGAACGGCCCGGTGGGACTGTCAGACACCGCAACCCCAATAGCCATATTGTTGTCAACGGTCTGGGCACAGATATACCAGTAGAATTTTCCGTTTCTTTCAATACACTGTGCTGCCCAGGCCCTGTCCCGTGCCCAGCTGAAGGACTCTAAAGAAATAGGCGAACCATGGTCTGTATAATTGACCATATCTTCTGTGGAATACACCCTCCATTTGGTCATTGTATAAAAATCAAATCCCGGCTGATCATCCCCTGTATAAACATACATTTTCCCTTTATAGACCATGGGAGCCGGATCTGGCGTAAAATGGGTCTGAATAATTGGATTTTGGCCAAAACAAACCTGGAAAAACCCTAATGCTATTATTAAACTTAAATTTTTCATATTCAATATTTTAAGTTTATTTAAAATGAATATCTGTTTTTTGCCCTGAATAACTTACCGTTTTCTGTCGGCCATCAGGAAGAATCAGGTTGAAACTCCTTGTCTCAATCATCCCTTTGTATTTACCTTTCCGGTCACCTATCGTGAGTGTTTTTGATTTTTCGTTCCAGTGAAAAGGTATTTCTGTATAGGCACCTTTTTCATAATTATAATTATCAAATTCATCTTCGTATACAATGAAATCGGTATCGCTTCCCGGATAAACTTTTATGGTAAGATGATCCCATTTTTTTTCAGTGGCATATTGTACATCAGGCCCCAACGGAATGATGCTTCCTGCTTTTGCATACAAAGGAATAGTCTGAAGATTAACAGATTTCTGAATTTCTTTTCCTCCACTGTATTTTTCATTGGTCCAGAAATCAAACCAATCTGTTCCTTCCGGAAGGTAAACTTTCACGCTTTTATTTTGAGTAAAATCTATATTGGAAACCGAATTATCCTTATTGCCGTCGATTTTATTCCAGCCTTCATTTTCATCGGTTTTAACTGTCTTTTCAGGAGTATACTGGGCATTGAGAACCAGCGCCACCAGCAATGATTTTCCAAAAAGATATTCGTTATTTATATCCCATGTTTTTCTGTCTGAAGGAAAATCCATGGAAAGGGCTCTCATAAAGCTTGACCCGTTTTTTGAAACATCATGGGAAACAGAATAGATATAAGGTAACATACTGTAACGCAGTCTGATGAATTTTTCTATTGCATCATACACAATGTCTCCTTTATTTCCAAACTGATAAATTTCCCTCGCAACATCGGTTCCATGAGAGCGCATCATTGGCGTAAAGGTTCCATACTGCAGCCATCGGACATACAGTTCCTGGAACATTGGATTTTTTGAACCTCCATTTCTTTTGTAAGTACCAGCAAAGAAACCACCGATGTCAGAGTTGAAATTCGGATTTCCTGTAAGACTGAAATTCAATCCTGCCGGTACCTGTTTGCGCAATGTTTCCCAGGAAGAATTGACATCTCCGGACCAGGTGTTGGCGGCATATCGCTGCTGGCCTGCAAAAGCTGATCTTGTTAAAATAAAAACCCTTTTATCACCAGTGGTTTCACGCTGATGATCGTAAACACCGCCTACTGTCATCAGCGGATATGCGTTTCTTACTTTTCTGAATGAGCCAAGGTAGGTTTTAGTGTCCAGGTCTTCTGATTTCTGGCTGAGATGATCGGGTTCTGTTGAGTCCATCCACCAGGAATCTACTCCCAGGCTGAAAATACCTTTGTTCAGATATTTCCAATAAATATTTCTGGCTTCAGGATTGTACGCATCATAAACACGGACACCGGAAGGATAATTCATATCCGGAGGCCAGACATCACGGCCTGATTCAGGCCATGTACTGATATTGAAAAGCATTCCCTTTGAATCCATTTCACGGTATTGCCTGGTCATTGGCCCGAATGACGACCAGATGGAAACTGAAAGATGGGCATTCATATCATGGATCTCCTGTACCATTTTTTTAGCATCCGGAAAGTCGGGACTGATGAAGTCCATGGCGTTCCACTGATAATTATTTCCCCAGTATTGCCAGTCCTGTATAATTCCGTCTAAAGGAACTTTCAGATCACGGTATTTTTTAACCACCTCTGTTAGTTCATCCTGGCTTTTGTAACGTTCTTTGCTTTGCCAGTAGCCATATGTCCATAAAGGAAGCATCGGTACATTTCCCGTAAGGTCACGCATTCCGGCAATTACTCCATCTGCATTTTTACCGTAGATAAAATAATAATCAATACCATCTCCCACTTCTGATGAAAAGGATGTTTTCTGAGGCGTATCCGTAAATTGTGTCGGCGAATAGTTGTCCCAAAAGACGCCATATCCTTTTACAGACTGGAAAAAAGGCACAAAATCCCATGTGTTATTCTGAATCATTTTTACATCGGTATTCCGCTGGGACATTTTTCCATTTTGCAGAATTCCCAGACCGTAAACTGGTTCATCTTTTTCAAGCTGAAAATCCTGTCTTACGGAATAAGTTTGCGTTCCAGCATCGTTAAATGGTTTGAAATCATTTGCGGTTTCTTTCAAAAGCTCTTTTCCGGATAGCAATGTATAGGTGATCACTCCATTTTTAGTATTAATGGAAAGCAGAAGGTCATTTGTTTTTAATGAAATAATATTATTTTTTTCTGAAACTGAGAATTTGATTTTCTGCTCCTGTTTAATGACCGACAAACTATTTTTGACAAATGATTTTCCGGCGGGATATTTAATAATCCTGATCTTATTTTCTCCATAAAATTTCACTTCAACATTCATATGATCAGCGAAAAACTTCAATCCTGAATCTGTTTTCTGATAAGACTGCGCACTGACATTTACCATTCCGGAAAACATGATGACTGTAATAATGGAAGTTTTGATGTTCATCTTTGTAAAGCTCATTTCATTTTAAATTTGAATTATTATATCATTACCTTAAAACATTGAAGCTGTTGCAACTTTTATATTCATTATTTTTAACCACAAATCGAAGATTCGACGAAGTCAAAAGGCACAAAAGTTTTAAACACTTAAGTTTTTTCAAAGCCCAAGCTTTATGCGTAAATAAGTACACCTAAGTTTTTGTGAAAATCTTTGATTTTCATCTCATGTGAACTTTTCTGCGGTACCATTTTTAAACTTACTTAAGTGAACTCAAGTGGCTTAAATAAAAGCTTTTGTGACTTTTGTGGTTTTATAAGTCTAAGTCACTTTACTATTTAAAAAGTACCTGGGCAAACTGATGCAGACTATTTCTCCAAACCGGCCATGTATGACCTCCCGGATAATCTGTGTACGTATATTTAATTCCGGTTTTATCCAGTTCTTTCAACATTTTCTGACCGTTTTCATAAGCAATATCATCTTTTCCACCCATTGAAATCCAGAAATTTCTGATACTGGATGAAAAAGCAGATTTATTTTCATTTAAAAATTTGTACTGTTTATCGGCAACATCCTGAAGCATCGGTAACATATATCCTGAGCTGAAAACTCCCAAACCGGAAAACATATCAGAGTTCTGAATTCCGGCATACAGCGTATAAATTCCACCCATGGAAAGTCCTGCCAACGCACGGTTTTCTTTACCTTTTTTTATCCTGTAATTAGATTCGGCAAACGGAATGATGGATTCTTTCAGTTCTTTTTCAAACATCTGAAGATTGCGTTCTCCAAAGTTCCGGATTCCGCCCTGCCCGATATTCGCATCCGGCATAATGATGATCATTTTTTTTGCTTTTCCTTCTGCAATCAGATTATCCAGAATCAGATTGGTTTTGCCCTGGTTCGCCCAACCGCTTTCATCTTCACCTCCGCCATGTAAAATATACAGTGCAGGATAAGATTCAGCAGGATTCTGGTCGTAACCCGGTGGCGTGTAAATAAAAATTCTTCTCCAGGAATTGGTAACTTTGGAATAGAAGTTTTTAATACGGATATCTCCATGAGGGACGTCTTTTAATGCATAGAAATCATCTCCTTCGAAAGGAATATCTATTCCACTGGCATACCTTCCCATTCCGTAGAATGTTTCGCTGGACGGGTCAGCAACCGCAACACCATCAATCAGAAGGGAATAATAATAATGGAAGCTTCCGCTTTGCGGATCAGTTGTACCTGTCCAGAAGCCATCAGCATCTTTTTTCAGGTCATATTTTTTCCCTAAATCGATCTGAACTTTCTGTGCTTCCGGTGCCTTCACTTTGAACATCACTCTTCCGTCCGGAAGGATCTGAGGATACCGGGCATTTCTGATATTGGTTGCTGCAGGAGTTCCCAAAACGGTAAATCCTTCAAACTTAGTTTTGTCAACAGGCTTAAACAACAGCTGTGAAAAGATGTATAAATCATTTTTCCAAACCTTAAAATCGTGACCGCCTGGTTCTATATAAAAGATATGAGGGATTTTATTTTTTCTCAGATAATCGCTGGTTCTTTTGCTGAAAGGCATCAGCCCGTCTGCATCACCGCAGGAAATAAAAATCAGCTTCAGCTTTAACGCATCCTGTGGATTGGGTAAAAGCTTATTGGGCTCTTTTGTATTGGGTGCAGAAGAAAATGCGCCCAGCCAGGCAAACTTATCAATGTTTCCGAAAGCAAAATTCTGTGTCTGTCCGCCTCCCATTGACAACCCTGCCAAAGCACGGTTTTCACGGTCTTTTTTAACCGGATATTTTTTCTCTACAAACGGAATCAGGTCATTCAGCAGATCTTTTTCAAAAGTTGCGAAGGCCTCAACTTTATCCTGAGCCATTATATTTCCCGTTGCTCTGTCATCCTTCATCGCACGGCCGTTGGGAAGTACAACAATCATCGGCTGCAGTTTTCCCTGTGCATACAGATTGTCCAGAATAATATTGGGTTTTCCCTGATTAAACCACTCTTTTTCATCCCCGCCGATGCCGTGAAGAAGATAAAGAACAGGATATTTTTCACCTTTTTTGAATCCCGGTGGTGTGTAAATCAAAGCTTTTCTTGTTGTTCCAACAGTTTTTGACGGATATTGAATCGTGTCAATTTTCCCGTGGGAAACAGCAGCGTTTTCCACATCGAAACCCTGCGGCGCCTGTTGATCAAGAGTTTGTGCGGAAACAAATATTCCCGACAAAACAAGTCCTAAAGCCCATACAACTGATTTATTCATGATTTTTATTTGTATTTTTTACACTTATTATTTCAGATAAAAAAATAATAGCAACGCTGTTTTAAAGTTTTATAATTGATTATTTTTAACCGCAAAAGGCACAAAAGTTTTAAACACTTTAATCTTTTCAGAGCCAAACTTCATGTGTAATAAGTACACCTAAGTTTTGTGAAAATCTTTGATTTTCATCTTATGTGAACTTTTTTACACAATCATTTTAAACTTACTTAAGTGAACTCAAGTGTTTTAAAATGAAAGCTTTTGTGCCTTTTGTGGTTATGTTAAGTTCAAACAACCTAACATTAATTCTATCTATTTACAGCAGGCTTTTATCTGCTTCTGATTCTTATTTTCCAGCTTCACTGACTCTGAAAAAGTCCACATCTACAAATCCTCCGGTATTTTTAGTGGCATAATTAAAAACTGCGAATTTCGAACCCATAAAAAATCTACGGTAATCAAAGATCATTTTGTAGTCTTTTGCCATTTCCGTCCAGTTCTTCTGATCAGTACTGTAATAAAAGTCTGCAAGATCTTTCCCGAGGTTAAAATCAGCATCAATACGGAGAAAAATCTTATCAGAATTAAGAGGAATCCGTTTTTTTTCTTCTTTTTTAACTCTAGTAATGGCTTTTGTTTTATTGTCCAGGCTCACTTCGTTGGTTGAAAAAACAATGAATTTTTCTTCACCTTCCTTCACTACTGACAAGATCCTGGAATCTCCGTTGAAAGCACTGAAACCTGCAACGTCTCCATCTTTCATTCCTTTAAGACCCATTGCCACAACTGCTGACGAAGTTGGGCCTTCCATTCTCTGGGTCAAAGTATTGGGTGCAGCGTACAGATTGTCTACCACTCTGCTGGTCTTCAGTCTCAGAAAGCCTTTTCTTTCAGATAAAGACCACGCTTCATTCACCGGATTATGATTCCATTGCCACTGGATTTTCATTGTTTTATCAGAGAATTCATCGCTTTCCACCAAATGATTTTTGGGTTTGAATGGTGGAAGCGGAACTTCTCCTTTCAAAGGAACTTTTCCGTTATCTCCCAGTACCGGCCAGTCATTTTCCCATTGAACAGGCAGCAGCAGCGGAACGCGTCCTACTCCATTTCTGTCCTGGAAAATAAGGGAATACCAGTTTCCGTTTTTATCATCTATCAAAGCGCCCTGTCCTGCATAGGAAAATCCTAAAAAATTATCTTCCAGAACTACTTTTTTCTCGTAAGGACCTGTCACTTTATCTGCCCTGTAGACTACCTGACGGCGTTTTCCGTTTCTTGGCCAGGATATCATCATCATATAATATTTTCCGTTTCTTTTGATGATCTGATTTCCTTCCAGAAGTCCGGTCTCCGAGGCATCTTTCTGAAATACCTCAGTGCCATCCGGATTTCCGATCACTTCTTTAAAATCAGGACTCAGTTCAAAAACCTTGTTGGAAGTGAAAACATATATTTTGTCATCATCATCGAAAAACAGTGAAGCATCATGAAAATGCCGTGTTCTGGTAATGAGTTTCCATTTTCCTTTTTCGGGATCATCAGTCACATAGAAATAAGATTTGAAAGGTTCATCATTCGGAGAGAATAAAACGTAATATTTCCCTTTATGATAGCGGATTGAGGAAGCCCATTGGCCTCTGCCGTAAACGGTTCCGTTCAATAAATCATATTTCGGGTTGTCATTCAGAGTATCGAAAACATATCCTGACATTTCCCAATGTACCAGATCCCTGGAATGCATCACCGGAGCTCCCGGCATCAGATGCATAGTGGTACTGATCAGGTAAAAATCGTTTCCGTTTCTGGTAATGGATAAATCCGGTGCATCTGCCCATATGATTGGGTTTGTAAATGTCGTACTCTGTTTTCCGGAAGGATTTACCTGGGCTGAAAGAAGATTCAGCCCGATAAATCCCAATAAAGAAACTATATAAGATTTTTTGATTTTCAAAATGTACTGTGATGTTTGGTTTTATTCTTTTTCAATTTTAGAAGGAAACACTTCGACGAGCTCAGTGTGACATTGCTAATACTAACTTAATTCGGTATAATATCATTGGAAGAGGTGCTGTAAAGCCCGATAAGGCTTCCTGTAAAGCCTCCCGCTACATCAGTGGAAAGTATATCTCCTGAAACGGGTCCGCCAAGATTTTTGAAGTTTTTGCCGTCCAAAGAATAATTGAAGCTATGTTGATCTTTATCAGCAACAACCTGCAATTTAACCGGTTTGGATAATGAAATTTTCTCGCTGGCAATCAGCTTTGACTGTCCTTTTTCCGTTCTTTCCAATACGATGTAGAAATCTTTATCTTTTTTGGTAATTCCGAAAACATAATTGAATGTTTCACTTTGATAACAGGTAATTCCTGCCAGCTCTTTTCCTGATTTAGGCTTAAAATCCAAGGTTACAGAGGTTTCAAAATCTTCGTGCTGTAATCTGTGGAATAATGCCGAAACCGGGGCCAATGCTTTGATATTGGTTGCAAAAGGGTTTACTTTTACACCGTTTTTTGTAACCGTAATAAAGCTTTCACGCGGTCCGCGCATCGCAATCCATCGGAAATCAAGATTTTTATCGGTTAATTTATCGTTATAGGTAAAGTTTCCGTTCGGGAAAAATCCGCTTTGCCCGGTTTGGTTCTGAACGCCTTGTGGCATTTTCAATTTTGGTTTCATCGGAACCAGGCCATTTTGGAAAACTGGATACGTTCCGCTCCAGTCTACAGGAAGAATGAACGTTTCACGGCCTTTGTTAACCCGGTTGCTGACATTCGGACGAATTGCTAAAAATACACCATACCATTGTCCGTCCGGACCTTCCACCAAATCTGCGTGACCTGCCCAATCCACTTTTTCTTTTCGGTCTCTCGGAAAATATCTTTGTGTAAGAATTGGATTATTTTTAGCGGGAACAAACGGTCCTTTCGGAGAATCTGCCATAAAAATCACTTCGCTATGGTTGCCTCCGGTTCCGCCTTCTGCACACATCAGGTAATATTTTCCGTTCTTTTTGTAAATATGGGGACCTTCAATCCAGATGGGTTTTTGGGAAAGATCCACGCCTCCGTTTACAATAATCTTATCCGAGCCCGCAACTACCTGGTCTTTTTCGAGGTCATAGTCCCAAATCTTAATAACACGGTGGCCGTTGTACTGCTCAGTACCTTTCGGCGGAGCATCATTGTGAACGATATATGCTTTTCCGTCATCATCAAAGAAAACAGAGGGATCAATACCTTCAAAATTCAGTTTCTGAACTTCGCTCCATCCTTTTGACGGATCTTTGGTTTTTACGACCATATTTCCGATACCACCTGCAAACTGGGTAGTAATCATATAAAAAGTATCGTTATGCTTATTGTATTTGATATCCGGTGCATAAATTCCATGCGAAACGCCCGAATTTTCAACTTTAAGCTGTGAAGGCCTGTCCAAAACGTGTCCCACCTGTTTCCAGTTTACCAGATCTTTAGACGTAAAAATCGGAACGCCCGGAAACATTGAGAAAGAAGAGTTTACCAGGTAATAATCGTCGCCTTTTTTGGTAATGCTTGGATCGGGATAACAGCCCTGTAAAATCGGAGAATAAAATTCGTCCGGTTTAAGAGGATTGTCATTATATATTTTATCGTTTCCACGGTAATTAAAGTCTGAGAATGTCTGGGCAGAAATCGAAGTCACCGAGAGCAAAGCAGCTGCTGCAAGGATATTCGTTTTATTTCTGAAGAAAGCTAAATTCATTATATTCTGTTTCATTGTTATTCTTTTTTTATAGTTTTTAAAATGTATATTTTTGAATAGGTGTTGTTCTTTTTAACGCTAAGTCCGCAAATTTTTCAACTACATCCTTAATAAGTTTCGCAAGGGCGTTACACTCAGCAATGCGTATCATATTTTATTATTATAATCAATTACAGATCATTATTTATATAGTTTTTATAAGGTTTTCTTGCGGTTGATTATTTTAATCAATCCCCAGGCTGTAACATAGGATATTCCGGCTATGAAAAATATAATGTTGTAGCCCCCGTTGATGTTTCCTGATTTTTTAAAAGCGTCGAGAACAATTCCGATAAAAAGCGGAAAAATAATTCCTGCCGCTGAGCCCAGCATTCCGCCAAAACCAATGACAGAACTGACATAGTTATTAGGCAACTGATCTCCGACCGTAGTCATAAGATTGGCTCCCCATCCTTGATGCGCAGCTGTTGCCAAGGCAATGATGATCGTGATCATCCACATATTATCTACATATTTTGAGAACATGACCGGAACCACCATTAATGCAAATAATAACATTGTAATACTTCTGGCCCTTCCGATGGCCCAGCCTTTTTTGATCAGAAATGATGAGAGATAACCTCCGCCAATACTTCCGATGGTAGTTCCGCTGTAAATAATAATCAATGGAAGGGATGGTTTTGTTAAATCCATCTTGAATACATCCGAGAAATACGCCGGAAGCCAGAACATGAAGAAATACCAGATAGGATCGGTTAACATTTTACCGATGGCAAATGACCATGTTACTTTATATTTCAGTAATTCCGATAAAGGAATTCTGGTTTTCTCATCTATTTTTTCAGCCTGATCACTTTTTATGTACTGCAATTCTTCCTTGCTGATATTTTTGGCTTTTTCCGGTACGGTATAAAATTTCCACCAAAGAATAATCCAGACCATGCCCAAAGCACCAATCCATACAAAGGTCTGTCTCCAGCCGTAATGCCCAAGAATGAACGGAACCAATAGCGGCGCCAAAATCGCTCCCACCGTCGCTCCCGAGTTAAAAATTCCCGTTGCCAGTGCTCTTTCTTTTTTGGGAAACCATTCGGCCACAGATTTGATGGCAGCAGGAAAATTTCCTGCTTCACTGATGCCTAAGGTACTTCTCGCAATGATAAACCCAATGGTACTTTTTACAAAACCATGTCCTATAGAGGCCAAACTCCATACAATAAGGGAAACCGCATACCCGATTTTGGTTCCTACCTTATCTATAAACCTTCCCATCGCCATATAACCGATGGCATATGTCGTGGTAAAGGCCATGACGATATAGCTGTAATCTTTTTCATCCCAGCTGAATTCTTTTTCCAGCACAGGTTTCAGCAAACCCATTACCTGACGGTCAAGGTAATTGATCGTAGTGGCGAGAAAGACAAGAGACAGCATCCACCATCTTATATTACGGTTTTGAGGAGCCTGCATTGAGTTATTGATTAAGTTGTTGTAATAATTTTTTTGTTTTCACTGTCAGTTCTTCTTCATTAAAATCTTTTCCAATTAGGGAACTTCCCAACCCTGCCGCTATGGCGCCTCCATTGAGCCATTCTCTGATATCTTCAGTTTCAGCATGAATTCCTCCGGTTGGCATAAAATTCATTCCCGGAAAAACAGGTTGCACCGATTTGATGTAGTTCTTCCCTAAAGCATCTGCCGGGAATATTTTAACGAGTGTCAATCCATTCTGATAGGCAATATTGATATCGGAAGGGGTAAAGCAGCCCGGAATCAAAAGGATATTTTTTTCGAGAGCATGTTTCACCAGTGCTTCATTGATAACAGGTGTAATGATAAAGTCTGCTTTTACGTTAGCATAATCATCCATTTCCTGTATGTTTTTTACCGTTCCGATTCCTAACAACAGACCAGGAAATTCTGTATGGGAAATTTCTTTCAGCTTAGTGAAATTTTCCAATGCCTGATGGCCCCGGTTGGTGTATTCTATCACACGGATTCCTGCTTCGTATAAAGCTTTTACAATATTTTTTGAGACTTCAAACGATTCGTTATAAAACAACGGAACGATTTTCTGATCCTTTATTTTTAGTACTATTTCACTCATAATGTTTCGATATTAATGCTTTCATCAATGGTATCTCCTTTTACGAAAAGTTTTTTAAAAGCAACTTTTGTCGCATCCTCAAGGATCTGCTGATCGGGATTTCCTTTTAAAATTCCATGAATCAAGGCCGCCATGAAAGAATCACCGCTTCCTACCCTTTCTTCAATGGTATCTGAGTTATATTTTTCCGAAATCAAAAGCTCATCAGTAAATAAGGTGGCAAAATAATTGACCCGGTTTCCGTTTGTAAAGCGGAAGGTATTCGCAACTTTTTCCACCTCCGGGAATTGTCTTCTGATTTCCAATGCTGTTTTTTCGGCCTGTTTCAGAAGATTTTCATCATCAAACTTTCCATTAAGCTCATATTCAACAGGAATATTCAGGAACTTCTCCACAGACCAGATATTTCCCATGAGAACATTCACAAAAGGCATTAGTTCCTTAATTTTGTGAGGGTTCTGATTTTGCCAAAGCAACGCTCTGTAATTCAGGTCGAGAGAAACCGTAATGTTTCTTGTTCTGGCTTCTTTCATGATTTGCAGACATTTGCGGAATGCATTGTCACTCAGAGCAGGTGTAATAGTACTGATGTGCAGCCATTTTACTCCTGAAAATATGTCATCATCACTGAAAGTTTCAAAATCCGACTGGGTAAAAACAGACGGAAAGCGGTCGTACACTACTGAAGCGTTCTGCATATCTCCATCAGAAGAAAGATAAAATGTTCCTATTCTCCCTTGAGTTTTTTCTGCAAGGACTTCTATTCCTTTATTGTTAAGCTGGGATTCCAGCTGGTTTCCTACGAAATTTTCCGGTAAAGCTGAAAGCAATTTCACAGGATTCTTCCACTGGGAAAGTGCTGCTGCGACATTATATTCAGCGCCGCCCACATACATCTTCAGAGACTGCTCATTGAGCCAGTTTCCTTCGGAATCCGGGGCAAAGTGGAGGAGCAGTTCCCCGAAACATAGTATTTTCGCCGAGTCCTGCATGGTATTAGATTTCAAAATAATTTTTGGTATTATGATAACAGATATCCTGAATGATCTTTCCTACCCATTTTTCATCATCGGGAAGAAGACCTCTTTCCATTTCACTTCCAAACAGATTGCACAAAAGTCTTCTGAAATAATCGTGTCTTGAAAATGACAGCAGGCTTCGGGAATCGGTAAGCATTCCTACAAAAGTGCTGATCAGACCGATATTGGAAAGTGTATTCATCTGTTTGGTCATCCCGTCGAGCTGATCGAGAAACCACCAGGCTGCTCCAAACTGTACTTTGGATTTTATGCCTCCTTCGTTGAAATTTCCGGCAAGGGCTGCCAGAACTTCATTACATGCCGGATTCAGATTGTATATAATGGTTTTGGCCAGTTTTCCTTCTGAATTCAATGCATCAAGCAAAACACTCAACCGCTGTGCATAATAGGGTTCTCCAATGGCATCGTATCCTGCATTAGCACCCATTTTCCTGAACATTTCTGAATTGTTGTTTCGGGTTGCCCCTACATGAAACTGCTGTACCCATCCTTTTTCTGCATACATTTTGCAAAGCTCTTTCAGCATATAACCGCATAAGGCATCCGGGTCGGAAAATGTCGGAATATTCCCTTTCAGAAATTCTGAAAACTCTTTTTCAAGGTTTTGATTCCACTTTGTGGTATCCGGGAAATATTCAAAGCCGTGATCCGCTACTTTTGCTCCTGTTTCCACAAAATAATTGATTCTGGAGTGAAGTGCATTCAACAGATCAGAAGCTGACACGATGGAAAACCCGCAGACTTTTTCAAGCTTTTTAATTCCTAAAAGATACTGTTCGGAATTAATCATATTAATATAAGCATCAGGGCGGAAAGCCGGAAGAACAGCTGTGTTAAATCCACTGTTTTTTAAAGCTTTATGATGAACCAGATCATCTGCAGGATCATCCGTAGTACACAACGCTTCTACTTTAAAATTCTGAATGATGGATTGTGGTAAAAAGCCGTCTGTCTGCAGACTTTCATTCATCTGATGATATACCGTATCTGCATTATTGGGTGATAAATATTCGTTGATACCAAAAGGATTTTTGAGTTCCAGATGGGTCCAGTGAAACAGCGGATTGCGAAGGGTATAAGGCACCACTTCTGCCCATTTCATGAATTTTTCGTGATCAGAAGCATTTCCGGAAATAAATTGTTCATCAATGCCAAAATTTCTCATGGCTCTCCATTTATAATGATCACCATCCAGCCAGATAGCATTTGGAGAACGGAAGTTCTGATTAGCAGAAATAACATCCGGTTCCAGATGATTGTGATAATCGATCACCGGCATGTCTTTGGCATATCCAAAATACAGATTCTCTGCCTTTGCTGATTCAAGCAAAAACAATTCTCCGAAAACGTTTTTATTTTTAATGGAATTACTCATTATTTATTTTTACAATCCTGGATTTAATTAACTTGTTTAAGCTCTGCAAAACCACAAAAGTCACAAAAGCTTTGTTTTTAGAACACTTCAATTATGCTTATGCAGAAAAGTTCACATAAGATGAAAATCAAAGATTTTCACAACACTTAGGTGTCTACATTTAAAAACAGAACCCTTAATGAAACCACTAAGGTTCTGTTTGATGATATGAAGAAATTAGCTTTTTATACTCCGCTGAATGCGCTGAACCCTCCGTCAACAGGAATCAGTGCTCCTGTGATGAAACTTGCAGCATCGGAACACAGAAACTGTACAACCCCGTTCAGTTCTTCTACTTCTCCAAATCTCTGCATGGGTGTTTTCGCCATTACTTTTTTGCTTCTCTCCGTTAAGCTTCCATCCGGATTCAGAAGGATTGCACGGTTCTGATCTCCAATGAAAAATCCGGGAGCCACGGCATTAACGCGTATTTTATCTCCAAATTTCAATGCCAGATCAGAGGCCAGCCATTGGGTAAAATTGGTAATTGCTGATTTGGCGGCAGAATATCCGGCTACTCTTGTAATTGCTGAATACGCAGCCATGGAAGAAATATTAATAATGTTTCCGCTCCCCTGCTCAGCCATTACTTTTCCGAAAACATAGCTAGGGTAAACGGTTCCGTTGATATTAAGATCGGTAACCTCTGCCCATCCTTTCATATCCATATCAAAAAATGACTGTTCGGGAGATAAGGTGGCTGCCGGAATATTTCCACCCGCTATATTGAGCAGAATATCAATACGGCCATACTTTTCCTTTATTTTCACTGAAGCGGCTTCAAGGCTTTCAATATCCATCACATTGGCTTCTACAGCAAGTGCATCTCCGCCCAAATCTGTCAGTTCTTTTACCCGGGCTTCCAGTGTTTCCTGGTTTCTTCCCAGTGCAACAACTTTTGCTCCGGCTTCTATAAAACCTTTGGCAAGGCTGCCTCCTAAAACGCCCGAAGCCCCTGTGATGACTGCTACTTTGTTTTCAATACTAAACAGGTCTTTCATTTTACTTTTTATTATTTATTACAAACGCAGATTAATTTTTTTGTAATTCCGACTGTACTGCAGCCATTACTCCTTCGATCTGGCCCAATGCCAGCATTCTTCCTAAAAATGAATAGCCGGGATTATATCCTTTGTCAACATCTTCCGTTAAAAGCCTACCATGGTCAATCCTCATCGGAAGATCAGGATTTTCTTTTTCGAATACACGGATCACTTCAATGAGCTTTCCTCTTCCTCCCAGGTGATGAGCCTCGATAAAATCACCGTTTTCAAAGACATTTGTACTTCTCAGGTGAACGAATTTGGTTCTGTTGGCAAATTTTTGCGCAAGCTTTGGAACATCATTCTGAAGGTTGGCGCTTAAAGATCCGGCACAGAATGTTAATCCGTTGTGAGGATTATCAACAGCTTTCAGAAGCCAGTCGATATCTTCTTCATTGGTCACTATTCTGGGTAAGCCCAGTAATGAAAAAGGCGGATCATCAGGATGTACACACATCTGGATATTCCATTTTTCGCAGACAGGCATTATTTTTTCAAGGAAATATTTCATGTTCTGACGAAGCTGATGCTTATCTATACCATCGTACAAAGCCAGCAGACTTTTGAACTTTTCTACAGGATTCAATTCGCCTTCTTTGATATTTCCATTCACGAATCCTTGTGTTTTTACAATGACTGAGTCTATCAGGTCATGATTATCTTTTTCCGTTAAGGTATTTTTTAATTCTTCTACCTTTTGAAGGATTTCCGGGTCATAATCGTTTTCTGCTCCTTCTCTTTTAAGGATATGAATTTCGAAGTACGCAAACTTGGCTTTGTCAAAATAAAGAGAGGATGAACCGTCTTCCCATTCGTGAAAAAGATCGGTGCGTGCCCAGTCAAGAACGGGCATGAAGTTGTAGCAAACTGTTGTAACACCTGCTTTACCCAGATTTTCCAGGCTTATGATATAATTTTCTATTAAAGAGTCACGGTCTTCACCTCCATATTTGATGGCTTCGCTCACGGGAAGACTTTCCACAACAGACCAGCGAAGTCCGTGGCTTTCTATATAGTTTTTATAATCATTGATGGCCTCTGAATTCCAGATTTCTCCGTTTGGGATATCGTGCAGGGCAGAAACAATTCCTTCTACTCCTATTTGACGAAGTGTGGTGAGTGCTATTTTGTCTTTTTTGCCAAACCAACGCCAGGTTTTTTCCATAGTTTTAAAATTTAATTCAGATAAACAAAGCAGGTGCTTTTCACACCTACTCTGTTACTGATATGAATGTAGAATGAAATTAATTGTATCCTGGATTCTGATATTTTGCTTTAATATCTGCCGATACTTCCATCGCATCAATCTGATTCTGAGGAATCGGTCTCAGATAATGAAATGGTTTTATCGTTCTAGTAACCGTTTGCGGAGCATGATCTCCATAAGAAGCTCCTCCAATCTGATAACTTGCCGCATAATCTCCCCACTTCTGTGTACGTACCAGATCATACCATCTGTAGAATTCTCCGTAATATTCACGGGATCTTTCTGCAAGGATATAATCAATGGTAATTACAGATGGCGTAGCAGCCGTCATCGCTGCACTGTTATCTGCTACATAAGCGGTATTCTGTGCATTATTGAACTTCCATTTTCCGGCACGGGCACGGATGACGTTGATAAGATCTCTGGCTGTCATAGCTCCTGAAGCACCTTTTACAGCTGCTTCTGCAGCAATAAAATAGAATTCTGAAAATTTGGCAACACTGAAAGGACGGGTTAATCCTGCATTCGGATATCCTAATCCATTTGGATCATCGGTACGGTAAGTTCCTATTTTCCAAAGACCAGGATATACAATTCTGCTGATTCCGTTCGGTGCAATGACCCAGTCTGCTCTTCCTGACAGAGTTCCTGCTCCCACACCACTTTGCCCTGCTCCCGTAGGATAAGAAGGAGTCTGGCTGTCATCATTAAGGAAGCTTAAAATAGCTCCTCCTGGCTGTACAGGCAGATTATTGGCATTATAAAGTACAGGTACTGTCGTAAGACCCGTTCCATTCTTGTTCCAGTTTCCTCTGTAAGTGGTTACAAAGGTTCCGTCATAACGGGAATCGTTGGTTTTATCTGCAAAAGTATTTTTAATAACCCCTAAAGTAGGACACATACGAACCCAAGGACGTCCCAAAGGCTGTGATGCTTCTCTCTGTACGGGGCTAACAACGTCTGCCCCTAACCATGCTGTTGTTCTACTACTTTTGATGGCAGTATAGTTCCAGGTCTGCATCCATGCTGCAAAATTGTCCGGAGCCCAGCCTGATCCGAATCCTACAGGATCACTTTCGTTATAGTATGTGCTCGACTGAGTATGATCTGCATACAACATCGATTCGGCATTCCTGTCATTGGAACCTACATTCACATCATAGAAAGTAGGCTGAAGCGCATAAGGTCCGGGATTGTTGATTCCTTCCATGGCGATATCATAAGCCTGCTGGAAATACCACTGGGCATTGTGTCCGTCCGGGTCAGTTCTTGCTGTTTCAGGATACGTTGGAATTCCGTTTGGATTCTGCAGCCACCATCCATAAGTAAGGTAAGCTTTGGCAAGCATCAATCTTGCAACATTTTTGGTTACACCTCCCGTTACCCTTGGTGATGCAGGTAAATTTTCTATTGCTTTTTTAAGGTCAGCAAAAACCGTTTTTGTATATACTTCCGGTACGGTATTTCTTACGGAAGAGGTGGAAGGTAAAGTGTTATATTTCAATTCTCCTGCTCCTAAATCCAGAGGAACTCCTCCATAGGTCTGTACGAGCATGAAGTAGTAAAATCCGCGGAAGAAACGGGCTTCAGAAATCATAGATTCTGCAATTCCGAATCCTGGTCCTTTTTCAATAATTCCGTTGGCAGTATTGATATACGGAAATACGGAGTTCCAGACCATACTTGTAGGAAAGGTATTGGAATTGATAATCCCGTTTCCGGACATATCCAATTCTTTGAAGTTTCCATCCGCACTTTGTGCCCAGGTAGATTCATCAGTTCCGTTCTGACAATTGCTCATAAAGTAGCCGTTGCCATACAGTAATCTCATCTGTCTGTATAAAGCCGTAAATCCCTGATTAACACCATCCGGCGTATTAAAATAATCAGCGGTATATATTGATCTTGGCTGTTCATCAAGAATTTCATTACAACCTGTAAATGTTAAGGATAAAAAGATTGCTCCTAATAACAGTTTTTTATTAAAATTTATCATGACAATACAGTTTTAAAAGGTTAAGTTAAGTCCCATTAAGTAATTTCTTGTGGAAGGGTTATTGGTTCCTATAACAAGCTGGCGGCTCTGATATCCGCTTACCGCCTGATTTTCATTTCCGAAAGAGTTCGGTTCCGGATCCATCCCTGAGAACTTATGATACGGTGAGAATAGTACAACAGGATTAGTCACGGTGAAGTAAATTCTTAAGCTGGTAATTTTCAGATCCTTTAAAAAATCTTTGTTGACATTATATCCTAAAGTAATGGTACGAAGCTTAAGATAAGAAGCATCAAACATGGCTAAAGTTGAAGAATACTTCGGATTATCACCACTCAGATGGCGCCCCGGACGTGGAAAATAAGCTCCTGTATTGTCTTCTGTCCAGTAGTCTACATCCACGTTATTCCCTCTTCCCGTTAATCTGTTAAGATAACTTGCTGATCCGTAAATCGTACTCACCAGGATTCCTCCGTGCTGGAAAGCTCCTACTGTACTCAGTTCAAAATTTTTGTAGGCAAAGCGCATATTAAAACCTCCCTGGAATTTCGGAGCCGTATCAAAAATCTGTCTGTCATCCGGTCCAATTGCTCTTACCGGAGTTCCGTCAGCATTATAGCCTCCGGTATAAAGAACCTTGATAGATCCTATAACATCCGCAGCAGTTCCCGGCTCCAGAATGCTCTGATACGGGTCACCAGCCTGCCAAAGACCGATGTACTGATAATCATACAATGAATTGATATTATGTCCTACAAACCATGAGTTATTGATGTCACGTTGTGTTCCGGATGCAAGCGATAAAATTTTGTTTTTATTGGTGTAAAAATTAACTCCTGCTTCCCAGGTAAATCCATCCGGATTATCAAAAATAACCCCGTTTAAAGAAACTTCAACTCCTTTATTTTCTGTTTCTGCTACATTGGAAACAATGGAAGACCATCCGCTTGATGCCGGAAGGCTTTTCTGTGTTAACAGGTCATAGGTATGGGTTTTGTAATACTCCACACTCCCTGTAAGGCGGTTGTTCAAAATCCCGAAATCTACTCCGTAGTTTTGTGTTTTTGAATATTCCCATCCCAGGCTTGGGTTAGGTGGCTGATTTCCATAGATCCCTGTACTTCCTGCACTTCCGTAGTTATAAGGAGCAACGTTAAATCTTCCCATCGTAGAATATGGATCCACTGCCTGATTGGAGGTCTGTCCCCATCCGGCTCTGAATTTAAGGAGATTAATTGCTTTGATATTCTGCATGAAAGATTCGTTGGTAACATTCCATCCTAGTGATAATGCGGGATAGGTATGCCATTTGTTACCCGGTGCCAGTCTGGAAGATCCATCGGCACGAAGTGTCGCTGTAAGCATGTACCTGTTATCATACGTATACATGATTCTTCCCATCGCTGAAAGCAGGCCGGTTTTCCAGTACACCTGGTCTTCAGGTCTTACGGTAATATCAGCCTGAGGCGACTGTCCTAAATTATAATACTGGAAAAAGTCTGCCGGAACATTCTTTGCACTCATGTATGAGCTTGTATACTTATTCTGTTCTGCTGAATAAAGAGCTACAGCATTTACCTTATGTTTACCAAATGTACGGTCATACGTTAAAAGGTTTTCCAACACCCAGTGGTAGGTCTGGTTATTCCCTCTTCCTGCAGCTGACGGTCCCAGAGGGTTTGTATTGAAGACTCCTACACCACTATAGTTTCCGCTGTTTGAAGTACGGAAATCCAACCCTACATTTAACCTGTATTTTAATCCTTTGATTGGAAGGCTGGCTTCTCCGTAAAGGTTGTTATAGGATGCAAAAGATTTGGTTTCGTCAATATATTTCTCCGCCAGGCTCTCCAGGCTTCTTCTGGTATAAATCCATGTCTGATCGATACCGCCAGCTGTACTCATTACTCTTTTGGGAGTTCCGTCCGCATTATAAGGATTAGCAATAGGAGAATATCCTAAAACAGCTCCTGGGTTTACCCCATTTCCTTCAGAAACAGAATAGTTTGTATTGGTTGTAAAACCAAACTTAAAGACAGATCCTACCTGCTGGTCAATCGCCATTCTCAGGGCGAATCTTTCGTAACTCTGAATAGGAATTAATGCATTTTGTTTAAAATAGGACAATCCTACATTATAATTTCCACCTTCTGTTCCTCCTGAAACCCCTACATCGTGACTGGTCATCATCGCCGGTTTATAAAACAGGCTCTGCCAGTCAGTATTGACGCTGTTATTTTCATCAGCTCCGTTGGAATACAAAGGTGTCGTATTTCCTGCAGGAATGGCATAAGCACGCAGTTTTGCAAACTTAGGACCATCCATCATCGGATATTTTGAAAACAATGTCTGGACTCCTGTAAAGGTATTATAACTGAATTTGGGCCTCTGCCCTTTTGCTCCTCTGTTGGTGGTAACGAGGATAACACCGTTTGCTCCTCTGGACCCGTAGATAGCTGTAGCAGAAGCATCTTTCAGGATGTCAATACTTTTGATATCACTTGAGCTGATGTCTCCCAGTGACCCTACGAAAGGAATACCATCCAATACAATCAGCGGGTTATTATCTCCTGTCAGAGATCGTGTTCCCCTGATACGGATCTGCATGGCAGCCCCCGGTTTTGTGGAGGTTTGTGAGATATCTACCCCTGCCGTTCTTCCCTGTAATGCCTGGGTAATGTTGGCAGAAGGTACTTCACGCAGGGCATCTCCTTTTACAGTGGCTACAGAACCTGTTACAGCTTCTTTTCTCTGGGTTCCATATCCTATCACAACAACTTCATCTATTTTATTTTCTTTAGCTACTGTATCTTTCTTAACCTGTGAATATGCTATGCCGCAAGGCAATAGAGTCATTGCAAAAAACAGTGCTGCTCTATTGCTTTTATTGAAATAAAATCGGTTCATAATTATTATTTTAATATTAGTTGTTGAATAAAAGGCTCTTTAATAATTATTGTGTATAAAAATCCTTAGTGTTTATAAGCCTTTTATTTTTAATTATATATACATATTCACGATGGCTTCAAACAATTCCTGTTTTCCGCTTTTTGGCTGTGGTTCGCCGATTTCGTGAGCTATTCTCTGCAGATCTTCCAGTGTAAGCGTACCTTCTTCAAATGCTTTTCCGTTTCCGTTATCAAAAGAAGCATAACGGTTTGTTCTCAGCTTTTTGTAATCTGAATTTTCAAGGATATCAGCTGCAGCAAGAAGACCTTTTGCGAATACATCCATTCCTGAAATGTGGGAAATGAACAGATCTTCAGCATCAATAGAATTTCTTCTGATTTTGGCATCAAAATTTACCCCTCCGGTTCCCAGACCTCCTGCCGGAAGCAATACAAGCCAAGCCTGAACCATATCGTAATAATCAATTGGGAACTGATCTGTATCCCAACCGTTCTGATAATCTCCTCTGTTGGCATCAATACTTCCTAAAAGGCCTGCATCAACAGCAGCCTGAAGCTCATGTTCGAATGTATGACCTGCCAATGTAGCGTGATTCACTTCAATATTCAGTTTAAAATCCTTATCTAATCCGTAATGTCTAAGGAATCCTATTACGGTTTCAGAATCATAATCGTACTGATGTTTGGTAGGCTCCATTGGTTTAGGCTCAATCAGGAAAGTTCCTTTAAAACCTTGCTGGCGTGCATAGTCTCTTGACATGGAAAGGAAACGGGCAAGGTGATCTTTTTCACGCTTCATGTCTGTGTTCAAAAGGCTCATATATCCTTCTCTTCCACCCCAGAAAACATAATTTTCACCACCAAGCGCTATGGTAGCATCTATTGAATTTTTCACCTGAGTTCCTGCACAGGCTACTACATCAAAATTTGGATTGGTAGAAGCACCGTTCATGTATCTTTCATGAGTGAAAACATTGGCTGTTCCCCATAAAAGCTTAATTCCTGTTTCCTGCTGTTTTTGTTTTGCATATTCCACAATAGTCTGCATATTTTTTTCGTAGTCCTTCCAGTTGTTGGCAGGGTCTACCAGATCGATATCATGGAAGCAGTAATAGTTGAAGCCCATTTTAGACATGAATTCGAAACCTGCATCCATTTTGTGCATTGCTCTTGTTACCGGATCGTTTCCGATATCCCATGGGTGGTGAATGGTAGGTCCTCCGAACGGATCGCTTCCGTTGGCACATAAGGTATGCCACCATGCCATTGCAAATCTTGTCCAGTCTTTCATAGGTTTTCCCATCACGATCTTTTCCGCATCATAGTAACGGAATGCCAACGGGTTCTTACTTTCCTTCCCTTCAAACTTAATTTTTTCAATACCTGTAAAAAACTCTTTTGTACCTGTTAAAGTGTTCATATTTATTTGATTATTTTTATTTTTGTTTTTAATTTTTTGCGTAGAAATTCCCTTCTCACTGATTCTGAAAAGTCAGTAAGAGGACGAAAAATGCTGTTGTAATGGTCCTAGATTATTTCGTTAAGATGATGTTTCCATCTGGCATAGGCTTCTAAATATTGTTCCTGTTTTTCATGTTCGGGCTCTATCACTGCTATTTTTTCGAGTGAAGAGAATGCTTCTCTGGAATCTGAATAAAATCCTATTCCCATTCCGGCAGCTCTTGCTGCTCCTACCGCTCCATCGGTATCATAAAGTTCAATAACCGCATTGCTGACACTGGATAGCGACTGGCGAAAGATTGAACTTAAAAACATATTGGCATTTCCTGCACGGATCACCTGGATATCCATGCCTATATTTCTCATGATATCCATTCCATATTCATAAGAGAATACAATACCTTCCTGTGCTGCACGAAGAATATCGCCTTTTGAATGGATATTGAAGTTTATTCCGTGAATTGAACAGCTTGTATCCTTATTTTCCAGCACTCTTTCAGCTCCGTTTCCAAAAGGAATAATGCTTAACCCTTTAGATCCGATGGGTGAAAGTGAAGCCATATCATTCATATCACCATAGGAAGAAAGCGAAGTTGCAAAATTGTGCTTCAGCCAGGAATTTAAAATTCCGGTTCCGTTGATACACAGTAAAACCCCAAGCCTGATCTGTTCCGGTGTGTAATTGACATGGGCAAATGTATTGACCCTTGATAATTTATCATATTCCAGCTGGTCCAGCACTCCATAAACCACTCCTGAAGTTCCTGCTGTAGAGGCAATTTCTCCAGGATTAAAGACATTCAGGGAAAGCGCATTGTTGGGCTGATCTCCCGCTCTGTAAGAAATAGGTGTACCTTCCTTTAAGCCTAATTCTTCTGATGCTGCCTTTGAAACTGTTGCCTGAATACCAAATGTTGGTACAATTTCCGGGAAGAAACTTTCAGAAATTCCATAGTGGTTAATGATATCCTCCGAAATGCAGTTGTTTTTAAAATCCCAGAATATTCCTTCTGACAATCCTTCAATGGTCATTCCTATCTGCCCTGAAAGTCTCATGGCAATATAGTCTCCGGGAAGCATTATTTTATCTATCTTTTCAAAGATCTCAGGTTCGTTTTCTTTTACCCAGGCAAGCTTTGATGCTGTAAAGTTTCCCGGTGAATTCAACAGATGTGAAAGACATTTTTCTTCTCCTATGGTTTTGAAAGCCTTTTCACCATAAGGTACAGCACGGCTGTCACACCAGATAATGGATGGTCTTAAAAGGTTCTGATCTTTGTCTACAAGAATCAACCCATGCATCTGCCAGGTAATTCCAATTCCTTTGATATCTTCTGCATGTACTCCGGATTCATGCATGACAGCTTCGTGTGCCAACTTAAGATTGATCCACCAGTCTACCGGATTTTGCTCTGCCCAGCCGGGATTTATAGCAGTGATTTTCATCTCTTTTTTGGGAGAAAATTCAGAAGCAATCACTTTTCCGCTGGACGCCTCAATGAGACACACTTTCACAGAAGAACTGCCAATGTCATAGCCTAGTAAGTACATAATTTTTTAAAAGGGTTATTTTATAAGTTTTGTATTGTTTTTCTTGTAGATCTTAGCATCAAATCGGTAATATCTTGCGGCGCGGTGTGATACATCTTTTTGAATTTCATCCAAAGGAACGATATAGGGGAATGAGGATATTTTTTTATGAAAATTCTTAATATCAATATTCTTTTCATTTAAAGCACTGTACAGCTGATAAAGCTGTCTTATGGTGAATCTTTTAGGCAGCAGCTCAAAAATAATGGAGAAATCAGATTCAATCCATTTTCTGATCTCCATTAAAGATTCAGTGATAATTTTGTTATGATCAAAAGGCAGTACCGGAACCTCATCAATAGGATACCAGTCTACGGTATCATATTTTGTACTGTTGATCTTATGATCTATTTTACAAAGAGAAAGATAGGCCACTGTAATAATCCTGTCTATATGATGTTTGTATTCCTGATCCATCCATTTGATATCATGGGCATTGCTCGCTCTCATGGGATCGGCAAAGCATTTGAACTGTTTGAGAACCATTTTTTTAATCCCTGTCAGTTCATGAAGTACCCTTTGTGCTGCATCATCTACATCCTCATCGCTGAAAATAAGACTTCCAGGAAGTTTGATCTGCTTTTCCAACGGAACGT
This sequence comes from Chryseobacterium sp. CP-77, assembly GCF_036362765.1. Lineage (NCBI taxonomy): Bacteria > Pseudomonadati > Bacteroidota > Flavobacteriia > Flavobacteriales > Weeksellaceae > Chryseobacterium > Chryseobacterium sp. CP-77. The sequence goes on along the minus strand of NZ_CP143637.1, from coordinate 379,102 downwards.
CATCAACATGGCGTTGTACTAGTAATATATTCAACCTGTTTTCATGGTCAAATCCAAAGACAACACAATCTACAGAGACATAAGTATGAATAAAGTTCTGATTCATTAGTTTGTTAACATTTTGGTAACATTACAAATATAAAAATTCATCTGAATAAAAAAAATAAATCCGCTATTATCTACTGCTTATCAATGATTTACATATCGAATTTTTATGATATCAATTGTATAAAAAATATGATAAGGTTATCATTAATTTTACACTTACTTATTTCATAAGACATGAATTCACAATCAATTGCAATTTTATAATACCCTTAAAAAGATTATTTTTTTCTGAATAAATATTATGATAAGAAGAATTATTTTTTTTTTCATTTTGCACGAAAAAAAAATGTAAAAAGCACACTTTTCATTATTAAAAAAGAGGTAAATCATCATTTTAGATTACCATTTTTTATGCTCTAACTACAAATAATTACGAAACAGTCAGCTTAAATAATAATATGATATAAGAATGTAAACATAAAAAAACTCCACAAAACAGCATCTGGGAGACACCTGAAAATTTCGGAAATCAGAGAACAAAAAACCCTGCAAAAATGGGATTCTGCAGGATTAGATGAAAGTTATGTTTCCCAGTCTCAAACGGAAAAATATCTTAAAGATTTGCTTCTTTCTAATAGGGTATATTTCCTTTCCTTAGTCTAAGCAGCACTTGCTGAATTTTTGGAAACAGAAGGAGCATTATCATAACACACACTATTCCCAACAGCATCCAGTCATAATAATCCCGGGTAGCACGCGCCAAAACCTGCTGCCGGATCAAAGCATTGAATTGGGCAGCTGAAGCAGCTTTTGCAGTATACACATCATTGCCCGCATTCATATATTGGTTTTGAATATCCATTAAACTAACAGGCAATTGGGTATTCGTTTCTGTTAATGTTTCCCGGAATTTTTCCCTTACGGCCGATTTGGTAAACAGCTGAAGTTCATTATTAACAGCCAGGCTGGCGCTAAAACCAACAAATCTGGCCAATATTCCTATCAATGATGCATTGCCGGCAATTTTTGGCGGTGCCGCGGATGTAGTAAAAGAAACAATCGGAACAAATAAAACACCTGTTGCGGCACCATAGATCAACATAGGCAGAATGAAATCTGCTGTTTCACCCTGCACAGAAACAAAAATCAGCATGTAGACGTAGTAGAGAGCCATAAAACCAAATCCTGCAATAATAATCCTGATCAGATTAAACCCCATCAGTATCAACCGGGAGGTAACAAACATTCCCACTGTAGTTCCTGCAATTACGGCTATCCAGATCGGTATCGTGCTGAGTGGATCATTACCTAAAATAGCCTCAAGATAACCATAAGCAAGCCCCGTGCTTCCTTTGAAAATATAAAACAGAAAAAGCAACAGCAATCCGATCACAAAATTCTTTGCTCTGAAAATTTGTAAATTAATCAATGGCCGTTTAAGCTTCAACTCTCTGGCAACAAAAAGCGCAAGAATAGTTATATTGCAGAGAGTAAGCAGAATAATTACCGGACTGTCATACCAGCCTGACTGCCTTCCATATACAAGGATGTATCCCAGAATCAAAATAAAAGAGCCATAAAACAAATAACCGGCCCAGTCTACCTGATAAAGAGGTATTTTTCTGGTAAATCTTGCCTTACCGTTCATTGTTACCAATACAACCAACGCCAGTAAAATAAGTATCATGACGAGACCATAGAACAGCCTGTTGAAGTCATAAAAATAAAGCACGATGCTGGAGTAGATGGAATAGAACGGGACAGCAATCTGTATACTCCCATAGAGAAGACTATATGCAATTATCCTTGCACGTGTGGAATGCAATCTCGGAAAGATAAGCTGTAAGACAATCCCCGAGGTCAGTGCACAGGTAATTCCCTGCACAAACTGACAGATTACAAACAGTGTCCAGTCTTTGGAATAAAAACAGATAACAGAACATATTATATTAGCTGCAAACGCCGTCAACAAATATTTTCTTGGAGCAAAATATTTTACAATACGAAAATCCAATGCTAAAAAGGCTACAGTTGAACCATAAGTTACCACCATGGCATATTGAACATCAGTAGCTTGCACACCATAAAAACCCATTGCAGAAACAGGACTGCTATAGTAAGCAAAACTAAAAAGGCAGGTCATCAAAATGGCGAATATTACGGATCTTGCCAGCCATTCGGAAACCCAGGGTTTAAAAACCGGAATTTTGTGAGCCTGCATCGTTAATCTTTTAAAATGTAAACATTGGCATTCATTCCCGCAGAAAGTTTTGCTAATTTTTCAGGGGTATCTCTCAGTCTGATGCGCACAGGAATACGCTGTATGATTTTCACAAAATTTCCGGTGGCATTATCCGGTGGCAGCAATGAATATCGGGAACCTGTTGTGGGAGCAAGTGATTCGATGGCTCCATGGAATTGTTCATCCGGAAAAGCATCTACTTCCACCGTTACAGCCTGACCGGTTTTGAAGCTGCCAATCTGTGTCTCCTTAAAATTGGCAGTCACCCATTTTTCCGCTGATTTATTCACCAGAAATGCCAGCGTCTGACCCGGCTGTATCAATTGTCCTTCCTGAATCGTCTTTTTACCAATCTGTCCGTCAAAAGGTGCAGTAATTACAGTATATTTAATGTCCAGTTCCTGGCGTTTCACCATAGCTTTCCTGATTTTTATTTCTGCTTCTGCTGCATTTCGCTGTGCATGAATATCACTGAGCTTTGATTCGGCTACCCGTAAGGAGGCCTGGGTCTGATCGTAATCAGATTGTGTGATAGACAGAGCAGTGCTGACATTGTCAAATTTTTGTGGTGTGGCTGACTCGTCTGCGAGAAGGTTTTTGTAGCGTTGGAATTCTCTTTTTTGCTGTTTCAGTTTGGCATCAGCTCCGGCCAGTTGTGCTTTTATCACCTCAATACTTTTTCTTTGTGTTTCTTCACTGGCAGCCAAAATAGGCAATCTAGCATATGAACCTGCCAGTTCCGCTGATGCAATATCTCTTTTTAAACCATATTCATCAAGCTCAATAAGAACCAGTGTATCCCCTTTTTTCACCTGTTGATTGTCTTTGTAATAAATCTTACTGATATACCCTCCTACTTTTGCATTAATGGGAGACAAATAGGCATCTACCTGTGCATCATTGGTTTGTTCATAGCGATATTGTCTTATGAAATACAGGACTCCCCATATGAAAATACCTGTTAACAATACAGCTCCCAACCATTGAGTTAGGTTGACAATCCATTGATCTGTTTTATTTTTATTCATAATTATTGGTTTTAAAGAATTCCAGCGATTGCCAGAATCCGGATACGACTAAGTTTTACGTTTGTTTGTGCAGTTGTTAAATCAAATTTTGCTTCCAGTAAGGCGTTTTCTGCTTCAAGAAGATCGGTGAGCAGGGATTCCTGATTGAGATAACTGTTTCGGATTACCCGTAAAGTCTCCGTAGTCCTTAAGATATTTTTCTCTGCGGTTTCCACGCTTTCCAAAGCTTGTTTTTGCTGGAGATAAGCTTCTTTGATCTGAAGGGTAACTTCATCATTTTTCCTATTGGCTTTTTCCTTAGCTTCGATGCTGATAATCCTGGTCAAAGCAATGGAATGTTCGCTTTTGTATAAATTATCCAGGGAAAACTGTACTCTGATTCCGGTTTGCCCGAATCCCCATATATCATTTGAGTAAGGATAGAATGAGATCTGGGGATAGGTATAATTATAAGTGGAATATAATGACACTTTTGGCAAACGTGCTGCTTTAACCTGACTGATATTTAATTCACTCGATCTAATATCGCTGTCCATCATCTTAAGTTCCGGTGACTGGCTGAGCGCAATATCGAGGTAACCGGTGTAATTGCTGTCCTGAATAATTTCCATATCCTGACTTTTTTTATAATCAATTTCCAGCTGTTGAAGCTGATCTCTTCCCATCAGCACATTCAGACGTTGTTTTCTGATATCTATTTTTTTCTCTATATCAGACAGGTTTAGTTCCAATTGGGATAATTTTACAGAGGTTCGCAGCACATCGCTTTTTAGTACTACTCCATTTTGATGCAGGCTCGCGATCATTGATAACTGTTTTTTTTCTGCAGCAATTTCTGCATAGAGAAAATCCCGGAAATACAAGAATCTGTACAAATCAAAATACTCAACTGCAATCGTATATTTCACACCGTGCTTTTCCAGCTGAGCTTCATATTGCCTGCGTAACTCTTCTTCCCGCTTCATTTTTATATTTATCCTTTCCTTTCCGCCATTATAGAGATTAAAATTCAGACTATATCCTGCTCCATATCCATAGCTTTTAACGGGTACATCCTGCGGAGACGAAAATAAACCTTCATTATAAAGAAGGAATCTGGAATTGAGCTTCACTTCTCCACCCAGCGAAAGTTCCGGCAGCAAACGGTCTTTAGCTTCAAGTACTTCCATTTTACTTTGCCGGAGATATAAATCTGACAGTTTCAGTTGACGATTATTCGCTTCGGCTGCTTTCCACATTTCTTCCAGGCTCATCACCTGAGCAGCGGCTGTGTTCTGGGCATGAATATTTGACATGGGCAGCAACAATACTGCCACCCATATTGGAAGTAATTTATAGGGTTTCATGAATTTTATTTTTGTAAGTGTTTCTATTTTCCCTTCTTTTAAAGAGCCGGTCTGCCATCATTTTCCCTAGTTCATCAAAGATTAAAGTTAAATCAACCATAGGCACATAAGGATAAGAATAGGCCCAGCGGTAGAAATTAATTTGTTCGAAAGTTTCTGCCTGATCAAAACCGCTATGATCGAAAGCTTTTTCTTTGGTTTCAGTTTCGGGGTTGTGATCCCGGTTTGTTATTGTATGTTTTATCATAATTCTGTTTTATTTACAAGAGCAAAATTATTCATGGTCAAAAACTATCTTTTAATATAATCAGCCTGATATTTGTTATATTTGGCCATATGGAAATTCTTAAACAACTTTTAGACAGCGTAGATCAAAACCCCGACTCTATCCTGGTGGTGCGACAGCAAACTGAACAGCAGATGCCTCCACATCAGCATGATAAGGCGCAGCTGTTATTGGTTTTTGGAGGAATTGCTTATCTGAAGACTGCTGAGAAGGATTTTTATATTCCGTCCAGCCATTACATCTGGATACCTGGAAGATATCCCCATAATCTGATGTTTAATACTCAGGATCTGTACATTATTAACATTTACTTTCCGGAAGAAAACACTAACGGATTTTATAATGAACTGGGAATCTATCCGGTAAGCAAGCTATTATCGGAAATGCTTACGTTCAGCGAAAAATGGCAGGGAGACTATTATAAAGGTTCCTGGGAATTTCAATTTCTTACAACACTGAAGGAACTTATATCAAGAGAAAATCTCAAAAAATTTTCAATCCAGCTTCCTACAACTGATGACCACCGGCTTAATGCTATTACGGATCATCTCAGGACCCAGTTACATGAAAAGCTTACTTTAGAGAATACCGCCAGACAAGCAGGAATGAGTGTAAGAAGTCTGACAAGGCTTTTTCAGACAAAACTTCATATTACGTTTATTCAGTATATAAAAATGCTCCGGATTATCCGGGCAATGGAATTGATCAAAGATACCGATCTGAATATGACTGAAATTACCTATGAAATTGGGTACTCCAATATTGCGGCTTTCAGCAATAATTTTTATCAGTTAACCAATATGAGACCTACCGAATTCAGAACAATGTCCAGAATATGAAAACTCATTTATCAGATGTGATTCTAAGGAATTGCTGTTTAAGAATTATGGACAAATAAGACATTATAAAAAAGCCTTAAATCAAATGATTTAAGGTTTTTTGCGAAGAATGAGGGATTCGGACTTGGCGGCAGTACTTATTTTAGTATTGACTATTTGATGATGAGCTGTTAATTAAAACGATAAAGAAATATCTGTCATCAGAAAGACACGCGAACAGGTTGATCCACCAACAACAGAAGTCATTTTTTATGTCGAAGCACCTCTGGAGTCCATTAAAGATAACACTACCATTAAAGATATAAAGGCGTTTTTTGGATAAGGAATTTGATATTATCAATTTTTACGATTTCCCATAGCAAAGCCTCTGATCAGCTATCTGTATATATTTTGTTATTTAATCTCCTACTGAAAATATTATTTTCTATTTTGCCTCTATATCGGGTTCCATGGTGAAGAAGATTGTTTTTCTTTAAAATACCGTATATTTTTCAAAGAACGGTACACTCTTTTTTTTTATAACAATCACTGCAACAGAATCATTTAATAATATCAGAGAAATAACAACCTTTACATACCATCTATTGATGATAATAGTAATACTGTCTTCATTTTCAATTATGTTTCCGGCAGTTTCTTTAAGCCTTGTAACAGTCTGGGATTTTGTTTTACCTTTCAACGAGTAATAAAATAAGTTTTTCAATATACTTAGATATTTTAGTTTAACATAAATTGTTGTATCTTCATTTCCAGTAGCTTTAGGGATTATTCAGATTCGATATCATCAAAAAGTGTTTACTACCGCAAACCTATTCATTGAACTTCAAATCATCTCTGCTCCATGATTAAGCTAAAAAAATGGAATATGACTGTTCATCAAAGTGTCGGAGATCATGACTTTTTCATTACCATTTTTGCTTTTAAATTTTGCATTGTAAAAAAGAAAAGTTTTTCATAATGCTTTCCTTCTGATTATATAATTAATTTGTGTTTATAAAAAAACTTTACACTAGTGGTTATTGTTGGGAACATTTCCACTTCTATATTTTTGAAACCACTTGTATAAAGTTGTTTTTGGGATTCTGTATTTAGAAATCACTTCAGCTCTGGTTATTTCTCCTTTTTCGATCTTACGAAGGATAAATTCAATGATTTCCATTGTATAAATGTTCTTTCTGAATTTAGGTAATAGTGTTCTTGTCGTTTTGTTATTATTTTCTTTGGAGGGCGGTGAATACAGAATCAAATGTTGGGTATAAATTCTAAAGAAATCATATTCCAGTAATTTGCACCACTTCAGTAGTAAATCTGTACACATCGCTTCTTGTAGATACATCTTTTCGATTTCAGAAACTGAACAGCCAAAAAAATTAACTATTCTTAGTGAACTTATTTCACACTCTTTGCAACGCATTTTGATATAGGATCCAATGTGTATATTGTTATAATTAACCATCTGATTATTTTTATTTTATTAAAAATCTTTTCTTCCAGGCAGTTACCGTGTTTCTACTGACATTAAAATGGGCAGCCAACTGCAGATTATTCATTTTATTTTTTTTCTGAAATTCAAGCATTTTTAAAATACTTGCCTTATCATAAGACTTATGTTTCTGGTTGTTAGCATTATGCTTTATCCAAAGGATATTATTAAGTTTAATAACATCTAGTGCAGATAAAACACTTTTACTAAGAATATCTTGACATTGTTTCATTTTATTGGGAAACTGTTCAAGGATAATATCATTGTAAATTTGCTTGTAGTTTGGTCTATCCATTTTTAGAAATTTTAATTGTAATCTGAAGTTATTTTAATGTGTTTAATACCTTCCTGAAAAAATTGATAAGCGAGATACGACTATCAGTGTAATATTTATTGATCTTTTAAAATAAAATCCATAGTTTAGAATAATATTTTATACTTAGTTGTTTTTTATATATATAAATTCTTAATTTTAATAGATTAATAGTAAAAAATATTAGAAAATTGAAAGAGGTATAATCTGTTCTCATTTTCTCTGCAAAGTTCCGCAGACGATTTTGAAGAGAAGAGAAACCAAAGTATACTTAGAGTGCACAGCGCCAAAAGACAGGTATACATTCTGTATACAATTTAACAAAAGCCATTAACTATCAATACATTAATAAAAAACCATGAATTAAATCATTTATCAAAAAAGTATAATTTCTTATATTTTTGTAGTAAAAAATGAGTTCATTTTGTAAATATTTAAATGATGCAAAGTTTTTATTTTCTATTGCTGATTTTCATAGTAGGTGTTACCAATAAATGTTATGCTCAAAGTGATACAGATTGGGAACAACAGGAAACGTATGCCTATTTATTCGGGAGAGATTTTGAAAAAGCAAAAGATAATATAGATACTAAGTTTCTAAATTCATCTGATCACTCTAAGAAGATTATAGGTATGGTGTATCTGATAGATTATTATACCAAATTAAAAAAATATCCTGAAGCCAAACAAACTTTAGAGAAAGCATCCCAATTACTTTCAGAAGATAAAGAAGAATTATTAACAGCGTACGTTAATTATGGCTACGCAAGTTATTATGCAGGTCTTAATGATAAGTACTTATTCAGAAAATATGTCAACAGTAGCATCAACATTTTTGAAAAGCATAAAAACAACAATTTTCTCCTCGCTGTTATATCGTACCTTAAAGTCAATTTTTATGTTCAGCATAATATAAAAAGAGACGTACGAAAATATTATTTAGAGTTAACCAGGTATGCACAACTCTCCAAAAACCCAATAGCAATAAGTTCATCTTATACAAACCTGAGCAGTTATTATATAAAACAATTAGCAAAGACAAACAATGAAGGTTATAGAAAAATGGCCGGGAATGCGCTGCAGGTTTCTTATCAATATGCAGAAAAGATAAAATTTCAAGCGGCACGCGAAAGATGCCTCGTAAAATACTATTTACAGTATGGAGAACTGTATAAAAATCAGAAGGCAGAAAGTCAGAAGGCTTACGCTAAAGCACTGCAAATAGCAGCCAATGAGCCTAAGCTTTCCTACTTTACCCCACTTATATACAACAATATAGGTACTTATTATTATACATTAGGGGAATACAAAACTGCAGAAAACTATCTTTTAAAAGCTTATAATTTATCTAAAAAAAATGATGATACCAACGTATTGAATCTTGTAATGATCATAGATAATATTTCCAATCTCTATGGAAGTATGAAAGATTATGATAAAGTGATAAAGTATACAAAAGAAAGCCAGCATATTACAAATAAGTACTATGAATCACTGTTTAATAATTATAATTCCACCTATGAAGTAATTTATCAGTCTGAAAAAAAAGAAGGTTTTCAGCTGCGACAGTTAAAGAATAAAAGCATTATCCTTTTTATTATTATTACTGTATCCCTCATAGGTATGGCTCTCTTACTTTACTATTATCGTAACAGATTAAAGTTGAAACTTCGCAAAATGAACATAATCAGAAGGGAGAAAGTAGAAATAGAGCAATCATTTATCAGGGAAAAAGAGGAGAAGAATAAGGTAAGAGAAGAATTACAATTAACAAAAACAAAAAAGGAAAAATTATACAGGCAAATACTTGCGACTTCTTTACAACTGGAGCAAAAGAATAACTTCATCAAAAACCTGTCGGCAAAAGTAAGTAATCAGGAAGATATCAATATAGAAAAAGAATTAAAAGAAGATAAAATCATTTCAGGTGATATTAAAAATATTAAGATTTTATTTGAGGAAATTCATCCTGGTTTTTACAAAAAATTAATAGAAATTTCAAGTAAGAAGCTTACAGATTTAGATCTGAAATATGCCGGATATATTTATTTACATATGAATAACAGAGAGATATCCCAAATACTTAAAACTGATCCTAACACTGTGAAAATACAAAAATACAGACTAAAACAAAAGATAGGTTTGCCTAAAGATCAGGACCTGAACTTGTTCCTGCAAAACTTAAACTTTTAATAGGCATTTCTACGGTAGAATTGGGAGTGTCTCTGAAGAATTTTGAAGTCTGAAATTATCTGCATGCACGACAAAATTGCTTAATTTATTTTTAAGAATTCTTAAACTTTTTCTGAGGTACTTTGTTTCTTTAATAGCTACTTCTGCATATCAACTCCCTTTTTTATGATAGGTATAGCTTCCATCCACAACCGGAGAAATAAAGGAGAAATAGAGGGAGAAACAGAACCTCACAGATTTAGATCTGTGAGGTCAATTGTTGCAAAGAGACAATATCATTACAACCATCTGAATGTTGAAAATTACGTTATACTTACTTTATGTTCAATTTTCTGTATTAAAAAAGTGCTTATGGTGTCACAATCTGTCTTAAATAGAAAAACACTTTTGTACTGGAACATGTTCCTCCTGGGCAAGTTGTAGAATTGGCAACTCCAGCAGGTGTTGTACTTGCCATCATAAATTCCATGGTGTAAAATGTTTTGTCTGTAGGATCTGCCTTACTCCAGTGGTAAAGTCTGTATTCTGGCATACCTCCGGCATATACCTCCGGATCCCACCAGTTTGGAAAGTTTGTTGAATTTTGTGCGGTTGCTATTACCAAACTTGCTGAACTTCCAGAATACCCTGCCCAGTTGTTTGCGGGTAATCTTGCCTGGTTGTTTTGAGAAGACCCAAGACCTCCCCAAAAATAGGCAGTGTTTGATATAATGTCAACTGTATTAGCAGTGTCATTATTTCTTATCTGAAGATTCACATTAGAAAAAAGCATTGCTTGCGGCACAAAGCATCTTACAGAAAACTTGCCATCCGGCGTGGTTGCATCTAAAGAGTATCCTACTCTACCATTATCAGAAGTCAACATCAAAGGTCCTGAAAATGCAATTGTATTAACATCTGCTGCTTGTAATTTCCCTACCGTAACAGTACAGCTTCCTGTATAAAAAGGAACTACTGTGGAGCTAATAGGAAAATCTGTAGGAGTAGGCGTACTTACCGTAGGTGTTCCTGTCACATTAAATATCAAGAAGCCATCACCAGCTTCCAATTGCCCTGATTGCAGAGTCAGAGTCAAACCATTAACAGTAATTGGTGCCCCTGAACTATAAATTCCACCATTACCTCCCGTATAAGGTATTCTTAATACTCCCACATATGGAGTTCCCTGGATATAGGTACCGGGACTTAATGTTGCAGCAGTACAATTAAGACCAGCTATAGCAGGCGGAGTTGCCGTTGTTGAGCTCACAATACGCCACTCTGAACCATTCCAAAAATAATATCCCTGAGATAAAGCTGTCCCTGTATTAAACACCAATAATCCAACCGCATTTGCACTAGTTCCCAACTGCATTGTTGCCGAAGTAAGATTTACCCTCGGTGCCAGCATCCCTTTATCCGAAGATGTCAAATCTAATATTGCAGAAGCATCAGGAGTAACAGTACCAATTCCTGTGCTACCAGTAGGCGTAATTACTAAATCATTTGCCTGCTGAGCTTGCGACGTACTTCCTGTTGCGGGATTATCTTTTGCGCCGTCTACATGGAAAATTCCTTGTGGGTTTGTTGTATTTATTCCTACCTGCCCAAAGTAAAGTGAACTGGACAATACTGTTAAAATTACTAGAATGTTTTTTTTCATTACTTACTTGTTTTAAAAATTTTAATTTGAAAAAGAGAGAAAAGGAAATTTATAACAATTCCTTTTCCCGAGTTATATACTAAATTTGTGTCCGTAAAAAATGTCGAAGTATCAATCTTATTTTGCTTTGGAAATATTATTGTTTCCATCTTTTTGATACTACGTGTATAAGTTATTTTGGGAATCCTGTATTCTGAAATGACTCTGGCAGAAGTCATTTTTCCTTTTTCCGTTTTTTAATTACTGATTCGTAATGGGCTCATTTCACAATCTATACAATGTACTTAGATATGAACCAATGTCTATATTTAAAATCAGTTATCTTAATTATTATTTTATTAAAAACTGTTTTTTCCAAGATGCTATCGTATTTTTACTTAAATTAAAATGGGTAGCAACTCGAATATTACTCGGATTTAATCCCTGTACAAAGATCTATAGATAAGCCGTAAGATAAAAGAAAACAGAGTATACATACTGTATGCAGTCTCAAAAAGCCAAGTATACATTAGGTATACAATTCAGCACAACAATATGATTAACAAATCTTAAATAAACGCAATAAGTTCAATCACTATTTGAAAAGTAATATTTCTCGTATTTTTGTAAGTGAAAAATGTAATCATTTTATAAATTAAAGAGCTATGTAAGGTCTTTATAAACCAATCACTCAAAAACCCATTCATAAAAATGATTTAGAAAAAGATCTTCTGAGGTGTATGGGAATTAGAGAACATATTGCTGATAATGGGGTGAACAAAAAGGATTTAAAAGGTAAGAAGAAAAATATTTCTTTAATGAATCTTAATCTCCAGTTAAATCTGAAAAAATACAGCAACTAAATTCCACTTAGCAATGTAGGACGCAGTTAGATAAGCCGGAAAAAGGCTAAAAAGGCTCCGGAGTTTTCCGGAGCCATACTTTATAAGGTGATCACAGGAAAAGTTATCCCTACTTTTATCCTATGTAGAATCAACTTCATCCGAATTAAATGCTTATTACTACAGGTCAAACTGTATCCCCAGATTAGCCATTGTTCCTGCCCCTTTGATGTAGTAGCGTCCCTCATTGGTTGCACCACGTACTTCAGCATGTATCGGGTAGTAATCGGCGTTAAATAAGTTATTAACGGAGAATAAGAAAGTAAAATTGTGATATTTGTATTTCGTCTGAAAGTCAACAAGATTGTATCCGGAAATCGGATATTTACCATAGTTATATGCATCTGTAGGAAAGACATCTCTTCCTCCTAAATGCAGGTACTGCAGATAAACATTCCATTGTTTTGTCAGCTTAAAATCAACATTCAGATTAATTTTGAAAGGAGAAATTATAGAATTGTCCAGCTTATCCCTAAAGGTACCTTCATTTTTCAAATCCTGACGTCCGTCCATGTACCCTAGTACCGTACCAATAGACAACCATTGAACCGGTTTTACATTTGCCACAAATTCGACACCATAAATACGTTGAGGAACCTGGAGTAGTTCATACTTACCGGGCACGGACGTCTCTGCAAAGTTGGTTCCTTTCTTAGACGTACTATAATAACCTGTAAGCTGGTAGTCCCAAAAAGATAGCTTGCCATTGATACCCAATTCAAAATTGTTGACAACAACAGGTTTGGGGTCAATCTGGCTCAAAGGCACACCGTTACGCAATATAAGTCCCACATCACCAATAGAATACCCTTGAGAAAAGGACGCAAAAGGTTGAAGATAGCTATATTTATTATATCTGGTCGCAAGGTTAAAAACAAAAGCATCAGAATTACTGTTTTCACCGACTGTAAGTTTGCCGTTTTTTGTCAGATCCCCGACCTTAAACCGGATATTCTCATAACGAATTCCTCCTTTTAGAATCCAGTATGTACCCATGTTTAACTTACTCTGCACATAAACAGCAAAATTGTTCATATTCATGTCCGGTGTTACCAGTTCCTCTTTGAGAGTTTTCTGTACTGTATGATCCTTCAGGAGATCCAGACCGTAGATAAGAGACATCTTAGAAGAACTGCCTAGTTGAAATGGTGTGTTGAAGTTAAGTCTTGCCCCTTTGTGATCAGAATAATTCTGATTATAGGTTTCAAAAACAGTGTTCATATCTTCATAATACAGACTTAAGTTCGCTGCCGTATTTCCGTATTGTCCATCATATTTTAAATGCAGGGCTTTGTTATAAGGAGTCCCACCATTGGCAACCACATCAGATGGAATGCCAATTGCCGGTGATTGCCCAAATATACCCGTTGTGCCTGCGTATTTGCTATCCTGTAAACTGCGATAATAGTTTCCCATTAATTCTATGTGATGATTCTGAGAAAGCTGATAGCCAATTTTAGCCAGCGCATTATAAGACTTTGTTTCACCCAGCCCATAAAACGGACTTACTATTACCCCATCAGCGCTGCGAACAACACCACTGTGTCCTATCTTCCCCTGGACAACATAGTCCCATTTGCCAACCTGTCCCGAAAAAAGTTGTGCAATATTATAACCATAAGTTGCACTCGGTTTCACAAGGCTCATAGAATTATTGAGGTAAGTTGAAGAGCTGAAATTTTTATTTTTTCTAGGCTTTTTTGTAATGTAGTTGATCACTCCGCCAGCAGCTCCGTTACCGTACATGGCTGTGGCTCCGTTGATCACCTCAATATGATCTATGGCACTGGCATCAATCGTACGAAGATCTCGTCCTCCATTACGTAAAGGTGTGGATTGTGGAATACCATCAATCAGCACCAGGAAATTACGTCCGCGGATCTTGGCAATAAAATTATTCTGACTTTCTTCACTTGGAGAAATGCTGGGAACTTTCTGCATCAGGATTGAAGGCAGATTGTCATTGATCTGCCTTTGTTGATCAAGTGCTTTACCTCCAATATAAGTAATTGACGAAGGCACTTCATCAATATGCTCTGCTAATCTGCTCGCTGTAACAACAACTTCATCCAAATTATGCCCTTTTTCAAGCATGACAAATGGACTGGAAAATATAAAGGACTCTTCTGTCAGCTCAACCTCTCTGGTAATACTTTCAAATCCCGCTGAACTAAGTACCAAGTTATATTTTCCATATTCTATCCCTTCGAATCTGAAATACCCATCTTTATCAGACCTTGTTTCTCCTGCTCCAATTAGCTGAATATTGACATTAAACAAAGGTTGCCCCTGTTCATTGACAACACGGCCAGCGACAACACCATTTTGCTGAAAATGAAACAAATAAAAAGATGAAGGAGTGGGTTGAACAAAAGGTACCGCAGCAGAAACTTTAGAGGATACGGAATAAGAACAATATAATAATACGGCTGTGATCTTAGCCATATTGTATTGATTAATTTTCATTGCTTGTACTGAATAGATTTTCGAATTTTGCTGATAAATCAGCGAATGCAAAGATATATTATTTTTATTAATTCTAAATAAATAACAGGGCAAAATTGGTGAAATTTAAATGTGACGAGGACATCTTTTAAAGATCAGCAGAAAACTTCGGATAAAGGTAAAAGAGGTATCAGTTGACCGATGGACTGCGAAAGATTTATCATCAGAATATTCCTAAATCTTTGGCTATGACTAAACTTGCCCATTGGTTCAAAAAGGTGGAAGAAGCAGATTTTAAATCTTTTTTCTACCTTAAGAAAAACAATAATGATTCATTACAGGGATATTTTAAACTATTTTCATCAAAGAAGCTCCAATGCAGCAGCTGAATCCTTCAATGCCAGAATCAAAAACTTTAGAATTCAGCTCAGAGGTGTGAAGGACAGAACATTTTTTCTCTTCAGATTAACAAAATTTTTGCCTAGTCCCCAACTTTTGCGCTTGATCCTTGATCCCGAATTGCTCTTTAGAATGATGAGCAATAAAAAAGCCTTGAATCATTTAATTCAAGGCTTTTTTTGCGGAGAGTGAGGGATTCGAACCTAGCAATAAAAACTATCTGAATATCGTATAAATTAAATAAGTTTCAGACAATTGCCACGAATTTGACACAACTCTATATATTTTTATAATCTGCAAAATCTTAAATCTTGACTAAAGAATTCTTTAGTTTCGAATTACAAATATAAAAAATCTATTATTAATATATTTGTCAGAGAATCATTTTTTAATTGTGACTAGAATTTTCAGGCAACGCTCCATCAGTAAGCCCTTCCCTATTCAGTATCTATGAGCTACATCACAAAGTAAATTTAGTTCTCTGATCTGATTAATCCTAAAATACTCTCATCACATTTATAAGACAATAAAATACCAATCGTCGTTAGTATTTTATTCATTTATGAATTAAAAAAATTGTTTAAGAGTAGTTTTTTTATTTTAATTTAAAATCAAATAGCTCCTGTGGATGCACATCTAGTCCTTTGGCTAACTCTTGAATGGTAGAAATTCTAAGATCTACTTCCCCTTTTTCTATTTTACTAATATTACTATGATCTACATCACATTTCTGAGCCAACTCTCTATAACTCAAATTCAACTTTTTTCTAAACTTCTCAACTCTTTTACCAAATGCTATTCTAAATTCTAATTTATCCATCGCAGTTAACTTGAATAGACAAAATGATAAGATTTAAATAAATTATTGTAGTTGAATTAACCTACATAAAGAAAAATGTTTTATATTTGCTAAATAAGTTACAATAATGGTAACTTTGCAATACTTCAAAAAAATAATCGAAGCTATTGCTTAGATTCTCGACTAGAAAACTGGTAATTTTATGTGTACGAGAAGATAAGTAAATTAGCTCACGACCGCGGCGTGGGCTCTCTTATCGTACACGGGTATACCAGTACCTCTAGTCAATAAGTTGAGTTCCACGCCTTTTCTTTTGAGCAAGATGTAGTGAATTCTTTTTATCTAAGCAGTTCCTTCCAGCAATAATTCAGCTAATACACTGCTTATGAAAAGAACAGATTCGTTACCATTGCCCCGTATGTTGAATGATAACCAGTTATATGAACTGCTGAAAAAAGGCAATCCGACCTCTTTAGAACATATTCATTTACGATACAAAAGACTTCTTTTCTGGCTCGGAAAGCAACTGCTCGATGATGATTTTGTAGTGGATACGCTTGTGCAGGATGTCTTCCTTAAATTGTGGCTACACCGTGATTCCATTGAAACTCCTAATCATATTCTTGGCTTTTTACGGTTTGTTTTGAAAAGAGACTGTATAACGTACTATAGCACTCCAAAAAATAAATTCGCACGCTTAACAGCGTCACTTGAAAGTTTTGAGAACTATCAGGATTATCTTATCGGATATGATCCTCTGCAAGATAAAGAACATCTTCTTCAGCAGGAGTCAGATCAAAAAAATTTTGATGAAGTCAATAAGGTATTAAAGGTGATAAACCCCAAAAGAAAAAAACTAATCGAGCTTTGCCTTCATTATGGTTTTCGGTACAAACCCATTGCAGAAGCAATGGGAAGCAGTGTAAAGGATATTAGCAATGAAATAAACAGAGCCATAGATGATCTTCGGAAAATCATTAAAGGAAGTTCTTTTGAACAGCCACAGAAAAAAGCTTACGATAATGAAGAGCAGCCAGCTCAACTCAGTAACCGGCAGCTCGAGATATTAAAAAGAAGGTTTGAGCAAAAATCTTCTTTCATAATAATTGCCAGGGAACTCAAACTTTCTGAAAAAGAAGTCCACCTAGAATTTCTATATGCTTATCAGTTTCTACAAAATCGAAATATCTCTCAAATCCCTTTTTGAAATGGAAAAATCAACGACTATACTTACCCGAAAAATTCAGTTGCTGATTGATGTCCCGTCAGAAAAAAAAAATGAAGTGTGGGACAAGCTCTACCGTTATCAGAATAGGTGTTTCCGAGCGGCAAACTTAATAGCTTCCCATCTGTATGTTCAGGAAATGATCAAGGATTTTTTTTACTTCACCGAAGAAATTCAATACAAGTTGGCTGATGAAAAAAAAGATCAAATGGGAATGTTTAACCGTTCGAAAACAAACAGCACAGCAAGAATGGTCTTTGATCGATTCAAAGGGGAAATCCCTACCGATATTCTAGGGAGTCTCAACCATACGATTCAATCTACTTTCTCTAAAAATAAAACCGACTATTGGCAGGGAACAAAATCATTGAGAAACTATAAAAAAAACATTCCAATCCCGCTTCCTGTTAAATGTATCAGCAAAATGAGATATGACGAAAGAACGAAATCCTTTTGCTTCAACATGTTTGCAATTCCTGTTAAAACATATTTAGGGAGAGACTTTTCTGATAAGCGCCTTATGATGGAACGGCTTTTAAGGGGAGAGATCAAGCTTTGTACATCACAGATTCAACTGAAAGCCAGGAAAATCTTCTGGCTTGCAGTTTTTGAATTTGAAAAGGAAGAACATTATTTAAAACCTGAAATCATTGCAGAAGCTTCCCTGTCTCTTGAACATCCTATCGTAGCAAAAGCCAATAATGTACGAATCAATATTGGTTCAAAAGAAGAGTTTTTATACCGCAGGCTCGCCATTCAGGCAAGTCAAAAGAGAATTCAAAGCGGCATTGCTTATGCCCGCTCGGGAAAAGGAGCTAAACGCAAACAAAAGGCATTGTATAAAACTGAAAATTTGGAGAGCCGATATGTAAGTCATCGACTTCATGTGTACAGCCGGAAGCTTATCGATTTCTGCATCCAACAACAGGCGGGCACACTAATTCTTAAAAATCAAGAGGACAAAATTGGTATCGCAAAAGAACAGGAATTTGTGCTTCGCAACTGGAGTTATTATGAATTACAGACCAAAATAAAATATAAAGCAGAAAAAGCTGGTATCGAATTAATCATTGGATAGCTAAAAAAAATAACGAGGGTGCTTGTACACCCGTAGGGTGAGGTTATGAACTCTCACTAAATACATGATAGTATATACAACGGCGTGGGTTCTTTTCTTACTTATAATATTGAACAGAAAATATATAAGAGAGAAACATAAAACGCTTTACAATAATGTTTTGAATAAAGCAAGAGGCTTTAGTTCTTGACTCAATCAGAAGAAATTTCTTTCTCAAAAAGGAAGAAACGAAATATAATTTTTTGACTGAACAAAATAGAGTTATCTGGCTAAATTATTAATGCTGTATTAAATATTCTAAAAGGATCTAAAAACAAATATATTTCCAATTTTAATAGTCGTTTAATTGTTTTTTCCATTGAAAATTTTGGAGTTCTTACCCTAATTCACCGACGATCAATTATATTTTTCAAAAGAAAAAGGAAAAAAAGAAAGCACAAAATTCATTATGAAAGATTTTAAAAAGCAAGTTTATGATGAAAAATACGACCTGCAAGGTGGAGATTTTTTAGCATATCCTTTGGACTTGAACTTGTCTTTTAAAAATCTGAAACAATACCTTCGTTTTCTTTTATGAATTTTTACACAGTTCTACTGTGACCTCTTTATCTTTTTCCTTTTTTGCTGAACCTGAATATCTTCGGTGTTATACTTTGTTCCATGATTATCAAAATTCAATAACGAAAAAATTTCTAAGCTGCTGTCAGGATTTCTAAAAATCTCCTCCAGTGATGAAAAAGGAATATTATTCTCTTCAGAAAATTTTTTACAAATACGATCAACTATTGATATGAGTTTCTCTTTGGTAGTATCGAATAATTTGGGCTGTTTAAATTTTTCAAACCGTATGGCCTTTATAATTGTATCTTTCACTGAATTGAAATAAATGTCCTTTTCATTTGTATACGCTGTGATATTAGACAGAATAGTGGACAGCTTGTTTTTTAGTAGTGAAACTTCTTTGGTTAACTCAATATTCTTTTGTTGAAGCTCAGTAATTATTTTAGCTTTGGATTGAAGAGTTTCTTTATTTTTAAGCAGTTCTGTATTATATGATTTAAAAGCTCTCTCGTAGTTTTCAATCGTTTTATCTGTTTTGATCTTACTAAAGCCTAGAAAGTCATTTTCTTTTACGATAAGATCTTCAAACTTTTTAGAATTGAGCGTTGCTTTTATTTCTGTTATTTTGTTGTTTAGCAACAAAAGTTCTTCTTCTCTTTTTTGAATTTTAAATTCTATGGCTTCAAGTCGTACTTTAGACCCTGAAACACCTCTATCCATTTCCAGACATTCAGCCGTAATATCCTGCATTTTTGAATAGTGAAAGGATTGATGCTTCAATGTTTTTCCAGTTTCTAAATCCTGCCAGTCGGCTACTAAATGAGCATGATAATTGGATTTCCATTCTTTAGAATCTTTATCATAATGCCCTTCATCCCTATGGATAGCAATTTGAAAAATTCTTATTCTCAGTTCTTCTTCAAGCCTTTTAGAAAGCTTATGCAAATCCTGCATTGTTGTATTCTCTTTAATTACGACTACAGCTTCTCTAATGGGTAATGCATTTTTTTGTAATTTTCTTCCAGACTTTTCCTTACAATAATCTTCTATTGATATTAGCCTATCTGAAATCTTACTTTCTACCCAATATTCATTTTTTTTCGTAAGATCTTTTTTTATATAATCAAAAGTTTTTCTTCTGAAATTGTGCGCTTCGGAATCTGTTTTGACTGCCTTAAAATTGATAGACGTTTTCATATCTAACAAAATAGTTCATTTATTATTACATATAAATAATAAAACTCATTTGGCTTTAACCGTCATCTATTGGCTTTAATAATAAATAAATCCGTATCTATCAGATACGGATTATTCAAAGATTTTCAAAATCATATATTAATCGATCTTCCATCTATTCGGTTATCTTTCGCCTACTAAATGCAACATAAAAAAGCAGTGATGCATAATCTATTTCAGTCTCTATACTGCAATAATAATTATAATCACCAGAGTTATCATTGAAGATCAGATTATCATTATTCTGAACAATACTGGAAGGCTTCTTCTTTGACATCTTCTACCGGAAAGTCTAAAGCTTTAGCCAGCTTCCCTTTATTATCATAAATCCTTACATTACCTCTTTTTTTGCGGCTGTAATACATCCATGGATATAATCTTGGACATATATTGCTGGGTATACCCCACTGTTTTTCATAAACTCTTTAACATTTCCATCATGATTTTTTATTCATTACTACAACTATAAAAAATTCAAAATTCTTATTAAACACAAAAACCACTGCAAAAACAGCAGTGGTTATGAACAATTCGTGTGAGAGCAACGCCAGCACGAAGCTTTAATTATTAACAAACATACTTACAGATGAAAAAGTTGTTTCTTTTTTATTTTCACTTTCAGAAAAAAATGTTGCAACCCCTGCAATTGATTTTTCTTTTTTTTCCCCAGGAATAAAACATATATAATAGTCATTTTCGGTTTTACAATCGATCCTTTTATCTTCTATGGTATTATTATTTTTTGTCATATAATTAAATTCTACTCTGGTTTTTTCATCTTTATACTTTGGAAAATAAAATTTAAATTCATATCCGTTATTCTTATAAATAACATCATAATATTGACTAAATCGATTTATCAATTTACCTTTTTCATAAAATTTAATCTGATTTTCTTTTTCCATATTTACTGACAAAAACTCAATCTCATACAAAAAATCGTTAGTTTTATCCTTAACTTTCCACCATCCGATTTTTTCATTATTTTTAACATTCTTATAGCCTTGCAAAGTATATTGATTACTTTCACCACTAATTAAAATTATTGAATCATTTTCTTTTTTACTACTAATTGCATAATTATGTTCATTAGTAATATTCTGAATATTGACTTGTTTACTAAACTTTTTATCATCTTTTTTACATGAAAAAGAGAAAAAGATAATTAAAAGTAAAAGAAAATTTTTCGCCGTTCTTTTATTATTTTTTACTACCATTTTTTGCCTAGAAAATTTATTTTATTATAAAAGTTTTTTAACTTTTGATCATTAACATTTTTAACAGCTTTATTAAACATAATACTGTCATTAGTTTTTGTTTGAGTAGGAACTTTTTTTATTGTATCTCTTGAATAAGAAAATGGAGAATCTGAGATTTGCTCCACTAAAGCAGTACTATCATTACTCTTGAAATTAAAAGGATTTCCAATTCCTTGCATATCAATAGCAAATTGATCTAGGTCAGGAGAACGTGATCTATTAAATCCGTTCAATATATACTCAAACATATTGTTTGTTTCAAGCTTGTCTCCAGGTAAAACTTTTTTCATAGTTTCAGGATCTGTTTCATTTGCCCCACCTGTAAAAATCTGGAATGTCTCTTGAGTCCAGGTTGTCCAGGAACCACCTAAAGACATTGGTAGTGCATCTACAATTGCATTCATGGAAGCCAGATCATCTGCAGCAAGTTTTGTTATAGAACCTCCCTCATTTAATTGTGCATAAGCAGATTCCTTTCCTCCGTCTACGCTCACATTCGAAAGTACTGTCCCGTTCTTAGCAAAGCCGTCTACTCCTTTTATTTTTTGAGCCTGTTCTACACTAGTGACATTAGGATCATACCGCCAGACGCCATCCTGTCTGATCCAATCAGTTGCCTTCCTTCCATCAGAATCAATAAACCTCAAAGGATTATTAAACGCATAATTATATGGAGTCCATCTTCTTGAAGTTTCAGCTAGTGGATCTATTACTCCCCATCTACCCAAATCCGGCATATACATCCTCGCCCCATAATCATACATCCCCGACTCTTGAAGCTCCTTTCCGTTATACTTATACTGATAAGGCGTAAATCCTAAATTAGAATTATTATATCCCTCATGCTTTAATCCAAAAGGATAATAATTGTTAACTTCAACAATTTCTCCTGGAATCCAGACTGCAGTACAGCCTGTCATACCATTACCTAAGTCTATACAGTGATCTGTAGACATATCCCTTGGTTGAATTGTTCCATCCTTATTTGAGTCAGAATAACTTAACCTTATATTTCCTAAATGATCAACATAATTGTAAATGTATAAATTTTTTCTGAAATCGAAATAGCCTTCTGCAGTAGGTACGAAATCAAGACCAAATATTTTACTATCATTATATTCAGAGTATTGAAATCCATCAAAATAATGAACTCGATATGTTTCGTTCGGAATGATGAAATAAGATTCTTTTTCTACTTTTACTCCATCAGCTCTATATTTGTAAGAAAATGAACCATATGAATAACTAAACTTTTTGACTAAATTCAGAGAGTTATACTGTATATCAGTGATGCCCTTATCCTTATGCGAGGTCATATTTCCATTATCATCATAACCAATAATATTATGAGTAGCTAAATACGGATAACCGTCGCTGTTTCCTATCTGTTCCTCCGTAACTTTTGTAAGTCTGTTTCCAGTGTAGTCATATTTAAGGTTGTCAATTGATAGTGCTATAGTACTGCCTGTCAATAAACCTGCTGATCTTTGCAATCTCGCAATATTCCCATTAAGATCATATTCTATCTTTTCAAAATATTCTTTTGCCGTTTCATTACCTGCTTTTTGGTAGAATCCTGCTGAAAGTCTATTTAATGGATCATATACATAACCATATCTTTTCAGTGGTTCATTTTCCTCAGTTAATGTTTTCCAGGATACTTCTGCAATATTTCCGTTGTATCTCGGTTTTACTTTTTGATTGGGATAATCCGAATTAGGAATTTCCAAACCTTCCACTTTATTATAATTGATCTTATACCCAAACAGGTCATTTCCTAAATTGGCAGGATCGTTAATCTGAGTTAGCCACCCACGGATATTGTATTTGTAGTCTATCTGCTGAAGCGGAGAAGAAGCGGTAACTCCTCCCACTTTTTTTGATTCCAACTGGGAAAGTTCATTATAAGTATTCTGAGCCAGAATTTCTTCAGCATTATTATCAATCTTATGTTTGTGGGTAACCAAGCGGTTCTGATTATCATAATCATAGGTTTCCGTAATGACCCTTTCAGTATCCGTACTAAGTCTTTTATGTCTTGTTACAGTCTGTTTCGTAACTCCTGCAAAATCAAGTTTGGATTCTGTATAGGTATATCCTCCCAAATGATTAGTGGAGTGGTTTCCAATAGCTCTTCCTTTCTGATCGTAATAGGTATAGTTCTTTGTCCAGTTGTTATCTTCAATATTCTTTACAAAACTCATTACAGGTAGTCCTTTGGTGCTTCTTCCGTCAGCTGTAGGAGTTTCAGTCAATACCGGCTCTCCCTGAATCGTTGAAGGAAAAGCCGGATTAAAACTGTAGGCAGGATAAGTATCATAATAATTAACACTTAACACCTGAGTAACATTGGTAGGAGTGGAAACCTTAGTGTAATATACAGGCATACCATTTAAAGTCAAACCAGCTGTAGCAGTTCTGGTCTCATATAAATTAACATTGATATTGGCACTGTTTTGCATTGATACCCTGCTGGAAGTACTACCTGTTATTCCAGTATAAATCACTCTTCCAAATTGGTCATATTTAGTGAAAAGCCATTGTCCTTTTCCTTTAAGAACCGTATCCTGGGTCAGGATAAGCCGATCAGCTTTATTATACACCATATATTCCCAGCCTTTTCCGGGAAGCTTCTTTTCCACAAGTCTTCCCCTGCCATCATAACGGTACTGATAGCATAAGGTATTGAGAAGATCATCCGTAATAGGTTTATGAACAGCCAGTGGAGGAATAACAAAAGCCAGCTGGTCATATTCATTGTAAACATAATAGGTATCTATATGTTCCGAAGAACTCTTTATTTTCCTTACCAATAGAACCTGACCTTTACCGTTTTTAAACTCTATGGTTTCATTATCGTCCTCATCTTTGACAGAGTTTTTATAAAGCTGGTTGGGGGCATAAACCGTGGCAGAGGATAAGCTCAGTGCACTTTTAGTAGCTCCATCTACCCAGCTTGTGGTCGTGGTAAACTGATATACTTCATTAAATCCGTTGGTGTCATAGCTGAACTTCACAGATTTTCCGTTCCAGTCATTACCTACCTGTTTCTGTTCCAGAACCCTATCTAAAGGGGATTTTTCCAGAACTCTTTCAGAATAAATCTTTTCATTGCCATAAGGGCTATTGGAGAGATTGCTTAAAGGGTTAGGGGTAATAGCTCCGTTTAAAGTACCTCCCTGGGGAACAGGAAGATAGTCCATAACCTGTCTTCCAAATGGATCATATTCTATAGGAGTAACCACATCTTTTCCCAGTGGTGATGCTTTTACTTTAACAATCTGCTTGGGTCTTCCCAGCCCGTCAAAATACTGTACCGTTTCTGAGGATTTGGTAACCGTAGTTCCATTATAATCTAAATATGTTTTAGTTTGAATATAATTTTCATTGCTTGAAATAGTGGAAAGCTGGCCATAGGTTATATTCGATAAGAGTAATGCTCCCATCGGTATTATGAGTTTTTTCATCAGTTTAGTTTTTATAATTATACTTCATTTCCTTTACAATCTGGCCATTTACATCCACTACTTTCTGAAGCCTACCTGCTGAATCATAGAGGTAATTCTCCCTTATTCCTGATGGTGGTGTAATACTTCTTACTCCAATTAAAGGATCGTAGGTATAGGTTGTTATCTGATATCCAGATAATGAAGCATTATTTCTAAAATTATTCAATGCAGTAAGCAATAATTGTTCACCTGCCTCGTCTTTGTCAGTATTAGATTTAGAAACAATATCTAAACTTAAATATCCTGTAGAGGTTACTGGTAATCCAAATATTTGCATCAACTGTTCATAAGATATTCCTGTAATTGTAGCAATTGGTAATGTTTGATCATATCCATAAATTGTAGTCACAGGAATGCCATCTTTCATTGTACTTTGAAGACTGTTTGCTTTGTTGTCATATACATTAAAATCTATATCGTCTACTATGTTATCTACTAAAGAAATATTATAATTGTCAAAATCTGATACAGCATTTGCCAATGAATGTCTTATTTTCTTTGGGGCGTATAAAAAGGTAGCTCCCTTTGTAAATAGATTTTCTTTAAGCGAAAATTTACTATCTGTAGTTTTGGTCATCTCTACCAGTGGAACAAAATAATTAGAAGCAATCATCCCATCATAGATGTCCCATTGTGCACCAACAGCAGAATTTTCGTTCCTGCAACCCATAAATCCTCGACAATCTTTTTTAAGCAAATCTGGAGCAAATAAATATCTTTTTGTAACTGTTCCAACAGGTGAGGTTAATGACTCTTCAATTGGATAAGGATGCCAACCCCAGTTATTTGATTTATCATTATATATATTTTTTTTAACCGTTTCAATAACCTTATCACCAAAATATTCTTTGGTCGTCTGAGAGCTTAATAAATAAGGAATAACCGGAACATACATTGTATATCTATTATTATAGCTGTAGTAATTGTTATTATTATACATAATAGGTTCACTTTTTACACTTATATAATAATTTAAATCAGATACTTTACAATTTGTACAATTCTCCATAGTGTTTATCACAGGGAGCTTACCAAGGAAGTTCCGGTATTTATACATGGTTTCCTTAAGCAAAGTATTATTATTGTTATAAACCAGTTCTTTTAATAATTTTCCCCTTTCATTGCTTTTGGAGAGATACTCATGTTCCTGATGATCATACCTAACGGTAAGGGTGTCGGAATTTGTTACATAATCACTAAAGTATAGCTTATTAAAACCCTTTCCTTCGGTAGAGACTTTAACTAAACTGTATTTTACTAGACCTTGTATGTTTGGAGCTACAGGACCTAGCAGATTTTTTAAATAAGTATCATTGATGACGGCAACCGAATATAGCTTTCCTGCTTCTAAAACTCCGGAAGAGGCTCCTGCATCATTTAAATAACTATATCTAGTTACAACACTATCACTAGGCATGCTGCTTTCGACTTTCTTTTTTAACCTGGGAGCATTAAGAGAATGCTGGTAGTCAAGTATATTGATACCATTATAATTTTTACTATAAGCCATTATTTTTGAATAATCTGAAAATTCATAACTATAGGTGGTACTTCCTTTAGTAGGATATGTGACTTTCTTTAATAAACCTGTATCATAAGAGTTCTGGTATTGAGTGGCAGTAGGAGGGTAATAAATAGAATGGCTTCCATTCCATACACCTCCAATGTGGGTTAGTATGGCACTGTTTTTATATGCAGGAAAATCATCTGTGTTATAATAATCAAATCCAATATTTTCACCTGCTGAGTTATTTATATGCTTTAAAAAAGTTCTTTTATTTGTGCTCCCCAGCTCTTGATAAATTAGATCTATTTTTTTGATGGTTTTATTTTTTTTCTTCATAACGATCTCATCCAGGTAGTTATTGCTAAGTTCCAGAGGGTTAAGGGTATTATGGTATTTGTATCCTATGGTAACATCATTAAAACTGATACTGTCTAATACTGCCATCTTGGTATATGTATCTACCTGAGTTTCGAAGCTTTCCATAACATTATCAAAATCACGCATTATAGATCTGGAATGCTTTACAGAAAGATTATTCTGTAAAAGGGTTTGCTTGGCAGGAAATCCCGTGTTTTCATTAATATAATAAACATGATTATTCTCCTGAGTATAATTGATACTCTCATTACCATTATACCCAGAATATGTTCCTCTGTAATTATTAAGTACGGTAAGATCATTTTGTCTATAATAAGCATTAATTTCGGATCCATTGGCTAGAACAATCTTCTTTAATAACCAGGAATCAATATAGTTTGTACGGTTTGAGCTAGATCCTTGATAGGTAAAAGGCGCAGTATCTACAGGAATGTAATAAGTAAATCTATTATAGCTATAGTTAATGTCCAGAGCATCTGTATTTCCTCCAAAAAGATACTGATTCCCTTTATCATCATGTATTACAAATTGTGAAAAAGAAATATTTCCAAAAATATCATAACAGTTTACTCCTGATATATCAACCTTTAAAGATGCATTTTCACAATAAACAATAGGCTTCATAGTATTGTCTACAACAAAATAACCCTTATATCCCATAAAATCAAAATAGTACTTATCTGGCTCATAGTTATAAGATTTTCCATAATAGCCTCCTATACCTTGAAACTGATTCGTAGCATAATAATCCCCGGCATTATCATATATTTCTTTTTTCTTTGCATTATTAGCGTAAATGGTCTTGATGCAGTCATTTCTATCGTAACTGCGAACATCGTCATACTGAAATGAAGAATATTGTAAATCATTTAAACTACTGTCTGAATTTCCATAAAAAGGATTAAGAATCTTACTTGTCGTGGTTGTTAAATCTATTTTTTTAGACTCGCGGGTTATTTTTCCAAACTGGTTGAGATTCCAGTTCAGTCCTACATAACTTGGGTATAGATATGGAACAAATCCTCTCGATTCATAGGTAAGACTATTACTGATTTTAAACCCTCCCTCCGAAATGTCAAATAAAGGAATAGTAAGATCTACAAGTCCTCTATTTAAGTTAATATTTTCATTTACTCCTCTCATTAATGAATAGCTCTCAGGAGGTTTTGTCTGTGAAAGGTAGAATAGGAATACGTGTGAAAAAAATAATATTGTTAATCTTTTATTCATTGTTTATTTTTTAATCAATTTAGCATTTGTCATTTTATTCGTGTCAGTTTTGATAGTTACCAGATAAGCACCCTGTACCAAAGCCTTTGTATTTATCTTTGTCACTTTATTCTTTGTTTTAATACTTTGAAGCTGTCTTCCGCTCATATCATATAACAAAATATCTGCATCTTTAAAGTCAAAGCCAATTTCTACGTAAGCATAATCAGACACAGGATTTGGATAAATCTTGATATCATATTTTTCAATTAATTGATCTAGCTGTTTGTCACCCAGCTTTACAATTTTCCAGTTTTCTTTACCGAGTTCTTCTGCGCTTGTACCTGCAAGAACAATAGACCCGTCTCTGTTCAATTTTAAATCGGAAAGTCTTTCTTCCTTTTTTTTGGTTTCTCCTTTTACATGCTTTCTCCACTGCTCATTTCCGTTTTGGTCCAGGTAAAGTATCCAGAAAGTTTCATCATCAGTTTGTATTCTTCCTTCAGCCTGAGTAAAACCTCCCAGCAGAATACCTTTAGACTTCTCGCTTCCATCTTCCAGCCTCCCGCTTACTACACTTATACCCATCAGGATATCACGGTTCTTGAAATTGAAGGATTTCTGCCACTGTTCATCGCCTCCTTCACTCAAGGAAATCAGCCAAAGATCCGAACCTTCTTCAAGGCCTGTCGTTTTATTTCCTGATCTTTCCGATCTGGATTCTCCACCAATAATAAAACCAGTTGAAGTTAATGCCAGAGTTCTGATATGATCATCTCCTTTTCCTCCAAAATTCTTTTCCCATTCTACCCTTCCGTTTTTGTCTAACTTGACAATCCAGTAGTCGCCTTCACCGAAGTTCTCTGTTTTCTTTGTTCCACTTATAGAACTTCTGGAATAAATTCCAAGTAGTGCTCCTCCATCACGAGTAGGTATCATCTTTTCTACTTCGTCTAAACCTCGCCCTCCTAATGTTTGTTCAGATAGTGTTTTTCCATTCTTGTCTAATCTAATAATCAGGACATCTTTTGAGCCATAACCTTTAGAAGAGTTTTGTATATTACCACCTATAAAAAATCCCTGATCTGTAGTCTGAATCACAACTCTTGCTTCCTCATTTGAAGACGTTCCTAAGGTTTTCTGCCATAATTCATCACCAAATTCATTGATTCGGATTAGCCAGATATCAGAGCCTCCTTTAGAATCGTCTTTTTTATCAAGTCCTTTTCCTGAATATGAAGTTCCAGAAATCAGGAAACCTCCGTCCTGGGTAGTAACCGTTGAAGATAAATAGTCGTGATTGTTTCCAGAAAAATATTTTTCAAAAACCTGTCCCCCCTGCTGGTTTAATTTAATCAGGTGCAAATCGTAACCGTTATTTTGTTTGCTGTTTTCTTGGAGCTTATCAGTGTGAATGCTACTCCCCGTGATAAGGTACTGTCCGTCAATTGTCGTAGTGACCTGGCTTAAAAAATCCTGAGAATTGGATTTAATATCTTTCTGCCAGAGTACCTCCTGAGCAAATATGCCCATAGTAGTGCATAAAGATAATGCACACATGTAGAATTCTTTCATACTTGTGTTATTAATGTTAAGTAAATGTTGATTAATTTATTGTGTATATAGAAATAAATAAATTACCGAGTGTAATTATTGTTTTCATGATTATGTTTGTTTTTTAATGCTCACAAAATTATGACTTTTAAAGTTTATCCCAAAGAGGGGTATTAAATTTCTTTAACAAGGCAAAGGTATTTAAATAAAGCGACTAAATGTGTCGTATTATTTTCGGTTTATAAAGAAAGCTAAATATTTGCTAATAAAAGTAAACTAGTAGATACTCTGGCATGTGACTTAAAAGAAAAATGTATCAACTCAGATTTAGATTAACAAACTTCAACCATATTATTTGGTAAAAATCAAAGTCTCACAGAGCGAAGCAGCAACTTTGTTAGGACATCAGGACTTTCAAAGTTGCGAATGAGCTCCTAACTTCTGCACATAGTTGTAAAATCATACGCATTTTAATACTTTCTTAAAACAGAATTTTAGGAACATTACTTTTTATAACGCAGGGGTTTTCATTAATCTTAAAAAAATACAAAATGAAGCCATCTACATATTGTAGATTTTAAGGTATTCAACTAAAAGGTGGACTTCTTAGAATTATAAGAGCCAATTAGAAGAACAAACTATGTCAAAATTTAAGTGGACTGTATCATTATGCAGATACTAACTGCCAACAGAAAAAAATTGTAATTCCACTTACTAATATCTCCATCAATAAAAGGCTGATAATTTAGCTTTCATTGATAATCAAAGCCAAATAGTTCCTTGCAACGCCATTGTAAAGGTATACATCATTTGCAGATTTAATTTTCTGAAAAATGAAATATGCTACATAAAGAAACTGTCAGTAAGGAAATGTGGGAACTTCTTCAAAAACTAATGAAAGAAGAAAGACTAAAGGACTTTACCCTGGTAGGTGGTACCGCACTCAGTCTAATGCTTGGCCATCGTTTAAGTATTGATATTGATCTGTTTACAACTAAACCATTTAATGAGAAGTCTGTCCTAAACTATCTTTCGAATAACTATCCTGTAGAAATTAAAAATACATTTGAAAACACATTACTTTTGAAAATATCTGAAATCAAGGTCGATATCCTTGCCCATCAGTATCCATGGCAATTACCTAGAATAATAACAAAAGAAGACATTAGGCTGGCATCCCTTGAGGATATAGGCGCTATGAAACTTCACGCTATATTTCAAGATGGAAGCAGAATTAAAGATTTCGTTGATATGCATTTTCTATTAGAACATAATTCCCTTAAGACTTATCTTGATTTTTATCAAAAAAAATACGGAGGAAATCCCTCACTTGCTGCATTAAGTTTACTACATCACGACAATATCGATAGGAATGTACAAGTAAAGATGATAAAAAGTAAAGATATAACCTGGCAAAAGATAGAGGAGAGATTAAAAAAGTCAGTACATAACCCATTACTTAAATTTACTGAAATCAAAGAGCAAAATAATAAACAAAAGAGACGTGGATTCAAGCATTAAACTTTTATATATCACTATTATTCAGTAAATTTATACTATGGAAACAGGAAATAAAAAAAGACCAAGTTTTGATATTGATCCTTCATTTTTTTGGGATTTTGATTTAGATGAGATGGATCTAGATAAAGCCTATAAGTCAATTATTGCCCGTATTGTTGAACGTGGCAATCAAAACGACATTGATAGAATTGTAGAATTTTATACTTACGAAAAAGTAGTCAAAGCAATTCGTGACGAAATCCATTTCCTTCCAAATTATGCAATTGATAAAGCTATAGAATTTTTCCCCGAACTTAAAAAAGAGGATATGCACTGCTATATCAATCGTAAGGATAAACCATATCATTGGATATAGCTAAGAAACTAGTTATTTGAGACATAACTCAAAAATATAATTGAAAGGAGCTACATTGGAAATAACAATGGCAATAGTAATGGATAAACGATTATGAATTGCAAAAATTACTATCTTTCCAACCACTTACAACAGCCTAAAACCTTTCACGATACATTGCATAGATATGAATTGCTTCCAAAATTTATTATCTTAGTAATTAGTCACAGCGCTTGTTTCATTGGTATATGTGCTGTTAAGTTGTGAATTGCTTTCAAAAATCATTACCTTAGTGATTAATCACAGCTTTCAATCATGAACCTAGACTATCAAATAAATTGTGAATTGCTTTCGAGAATTAGTATCTTCTTGTAGTCATAGCCAAACCAATGGGGAAACATATTAGTAGTTATCTGTGAATTGTTTTCAAAAATTATTACCTTAGTGATTAGTCACAGCATTTAATTCCCGGAAGTAATGAGGCTCATGGCTGTGAGTTGTTCTCAAAAAATTGTTACCTTAGTGATTAGTTACAAGTGCCTTTGAGTGAAGTTCTCACGGAAATGGTTGTGAATTGCTTTCGAAAATTATTACTTTAGTGATTGGTCACAGCAGTGTTTTATTATCACCTACAGGCGATACAGTTGTGAATTGCTTTCAAAATTTACTATCTTCGTGATTAGTCACAACCGGCATTTCATCCATTGTTTGTTAACCCCAATTGTGAACTGCTTTCAAAATTATTATCTTTGTGATTAGTCTCAGCTCTTTCTATTTCTTCCATGTTTTTCCATGGAGTTGTGAATTGCCTTCATAAATTATTATCTTCGTGATTAGTCACAGCCATTTACCGGATTCAAATCACAAACACAACGTTGTGAATTGCTTTCAAAAATTATTACCTCCGTGATTAATCACAGCAAACCTGGACTGAACTAAAAGAGACCATGTGTTGTGAATTGCTTTCAAAATTATTACCTTCGTGATTAATCACAGCTCTTCAACCTTCCGGAAGACCAGTTTATCAGTTGCGAATTGCCTTCAAAAATTATTCCTTCGTGACCAGTCACAGCAAACTAACCAAAGTGTAGCTTTTTGATTTAGTTGTGAATTGCTTTCAAAATTATCACCTTTGATTAGTCACAACGAAGTAAGAAAAGAAGCAATCGAGTCAGTAGTTGTGAATCGCTTTCAAAATTATTACCTTCGTGATCAGTCACAGCAAACTAACCAAAGTGTAGCTTTTTGATTTAGTTGTAAATTGCTTTCAATAAATATTATCTTCGTGATTAGTCACAGCTTAGAGCACAAAGACCCCATGCGGAGGACTGTTGTGAATTGCATTCAATCTTTATTATCTTAGTGATTAGTCACAGCATTGGAAATATTTTGCGTAACGAATTCGTTGTTGTGAATTGCTTTCAAAAATTATTACCTTCGTGGTTAGTCACAGCGAAAAGAGATTAATCCGAATCGAAAACGACGTTGTGAATTGCTTTCAAAAAATTATTACCTTCGTGATTAGTCACAGCATCGCCAGGAACCGGTATGATTTAACGAACGTTGTGAATTGCTTTCAAAATTATTATCTTCGTGATTAGTCACAGCCCGAAATTGAGGCAATTAAATCAAGCCTATGTTGTGAATTGCTTTCAAAAATTATTATCTTCGTGATTAGTCACAGCTTAATGCCTTGATCATTAAACCATATTGATGTTGTGAATTGCTTTCAAAAATTATTATCTTCGTGATTAGTCACAGCTTTTACTCATGATACCAATTAACCATATTAGTTGTGAATTGCTTTCAAAAATTATTATCTTCGTGATTAGTCACAGCTGTTCTCAGCTTCTCTTAAGGTCCATTCTTGTTGTGAATTGCTTTCAAAAATTATTATCTTCGTGATTAGTCACAGCACTTCTCCTTTGGTGGCTGCATCAACATCTGTTGTGAATTGCTTTCAAAAATTATTATCTTCGTGATTAGTCACAGCCGCATCACTGATCTGACCAGCCATTTGTAAGTTGTGAATTGCTTTCAAAAATTATTATCTTCGTGATTAGTCACAGCTACGCCTTGAAATTGATATGCAAGTTTCAAGTTGTGAATTGCTTTCAAAAATTATTATCTTCGTGATTAGTCACAGCCTGTTAAAAATGGCATAGAATACGATTTGCGTTGTGAATTGCTTTCAAAAATTATTATCTTCGTGATTAGTCACAGCTACGCCTTGAAATTGATATGCAAGTTTCAAGTTGTGAATTGCTTTCAAAAATTATTATCTTCGTGATTAGTCACAGCGCCATGTCATTTTATCACCAGAATCAGAACGTTGTGAATTGCTTTCAAAAATTATTATCTTCGTGATTAGTCACAGCAGCCTTTAGAGGATGGTCAAAAGAATACTTGTTGTGAATTGCTTTCAAAAATTATTATCTTCGTGATTAGTCACAGCTCACGAACTGTCGTCCCGTTCTTGCATCCGGTTGTGAATTGCTTTCAAAAATTATTATCTTCGTGATTAGTCACAGCCAAAGAATATTTATAAAAATAAACCGTCTTGTTGTGAATTGCTTTCAAAAATTATTATCTTCGTGATTAGTCACAGCATAATAAAACACGGGTTCTTGTTCCTGATCGTTGTGAATTGCTTTCAAAAATTATTATCTTCGTGATTAGTCACAGCGAATTAGTGCGCCGCTCCACCCTTGGTACCGTTGTGAATTGCTTTCAAAAATTATTATCTTCGTGATTAGTCACAGCTACCTGACTGGTACCACGCCATAGAGTACGGTTGTGAATTGCTTTCAAAAATTATTATCTTCGTGATTAGTCACAGCCCATTAAATTGAATCCTATGACACAAGAGTGTTGTGAATTGCTTTCAAAAATTATTATCTTCGTGATTAGTCACAGCTAAGAATAAAAGTTTTTGAGCTTGAATACTGTTGTGAATTGCTTTCAAAAATTATTATCTTCGTGATTAGTCACAGCTCAATGAAGAGTTAGTCAATAGCTATGATGGTTGTGAATTGCTTTCAAAAATTATTATCTTCGTGATTAGTCACAGCATTTCCAGATGAGAGATGAAAGCCCATGGCGTTGTGAATTGCTTTCAAAAATTATTATCTTCGCGATTAGTCACAGCGATATAAAGCTAGATAAACTTCAATATTACGTTGTGAATTGCTTTCAAAAATTATTATCTTCGTGATTAGTCACAGCCACCGTCTACGTCTAAAACTAATTGATCTTGTTGTGAATTGCTTTCAAAAATTATTATCTTCGTGATTAGTCACAGCTTATGCAATTAGTTGAGCTACTGAGATCTTGTTGTGAATTGCTTTCAAAAATTATTATCTTCGTGATTAGTCACAGCATTTTGTAAATTATTAATTATGGGTAATAAGTTGTGAATTGCTTTCAAAAATTATTATCTTCGTGATTAGTCACAGCGTTATGGAGCCTGAGGAGTGCATCAAACTAGTTGTGAATTGCTTTCAAAAATTATTATCTTCGTGATTAGTCACAGCACTCAGTAAAATGTGGAAACAAACCAAATAGTTGTGAATTGCTTTCAAAAATTATTATCTTCGTGATTAGTCACAGCGGAGCTGGCTTATTGGCTGAGATCCCATACGTTGTGAATTGCTTTCAAAAATTATTATCTTCGTGATTAGTCACAGCGTGTGCAGGAAAAATGGGAGAGATCTGTAGGTTGTGAATTGCTTTCAAAAATTATTATCTTCGTGATTAGTCACAGCCTATGCTTTTATACTATCAAAATCTACTACGTTGTGAATTGCTTTCAAAAATTATTATCTTCGTGATTAGTCACAGCACGGTGGTAGTAGGATCCGGGCCACCCTTTGTTGTGAATTGCTTTCAAAAATTATTATCTTCGTGATTAGTCACAGCAGAAATCAGCTCTGCAATCACGGAATGAGCGTTGTGAATTGCTTTCAAAAATTATTATCTTCGTGATTAGTCACAGCTCATTCTATTGGCGGGTGTTGTTCTGTACAGTTGTGAATTGCTTTCAAAAATTATTATCTTCGTGATTAGTCACAGCTTTTTCCAAATGGGAATATATAACAGCAGCGTTGTGAATTGCTTTCAAAAATTATTATCTTCGTGATTAGTCACAGCAAAATAAGGCTTATGAGGCGTATAAGAGCAGTTGTGAATTGCTTTCAAAAATTATTATCTTCGTGATTAGTCACAGCCTCAAAAAATAATCTACTGGTTTTCAGTAGATTATTTTTATATTTAGAATTTAAAATTTAGAATAATTCAAGCTGCTGAAAGGTTGGAGGTGGCTCTTCTTTATTCCTGGCAAAGAAGATTTCAATATCTCCAAATTGTTTGTCCGTGATACACATAATGGCCACTTTCCCGGCTTTTGGAAGCATAAATTTAACTCTTTTAATATGAACCTCAGCATTTTCCCGACTCGGACAATGGCGTACATACATTGAAAACTGGAACAAGGTGAAACCATCATCAATGAGTGCCTTCCGAAAGCGGTTAGCATCTTTCATATTCGCTTTGGTCTCAGTCGGGAGATCATATAATACTAAAACCCACATAATCCGGTATGCGTTAAACCTTTCGGCGTTCATAACAGTTCAGGATAAGAGATCAATCTTTTTTCTCCTGTATAGCATTTGTAAAGCGACGAAGCCGTCATTTTTACAGCAACCAGCAATGGTCTTGTTTTATCATCAATACGCACATCTTTGGTTGCAATCTGCAGAATATGAGCTTTAAATTCTTTTGACAGTTCTTTCGTATCAGGATGAATTTTCAGCCACTGCATCACCAGTAAATCAACAAACGGCCGGTAAGGTTCCATTAGATCATCGGCAAGACAGTAAGGATTATATTTATTTTTATGAAAAATCCCCAGTACGGGTAATAATCCTGTCTCAACAATAGCCCTGGCGACAATACTTCTAAGAACCGCATATCCGAAATTAAAGAACTGATTGGGTGATTCTCCGAAACGCTGTCTCAAAAAATCAAGGTTGATCAGATATTTCCAGTAATGCTGAGCTGCAATACCTTCCATATTGGTTACATCCCCAGACTTTACATTTCTTTGGTATTCAACCATTGGTTCATAATAGTTTCCCAACTTCATCAGAACATTTTTCTGATTTTCGATCTTACATTCCACGGTCTGTTTCCAAAGCTGTTTTTTCAATGGTTCACTTGCTTCCAACTGATCTTTTACCCTGTCGGAATGTTCAGTATGACCATACAGTGGAAGCATAATTCCGTGCGGTAAATGATGCGCATCACAACTAATAACCACCACGTTATTTCCCATCATTTTCTGAATGAGATTATGGGAAATAATAATCTGATAATGATCCAACATCAGTAAGCCCAAATCTTCCACAGGAATACTTCTCTTTTCCGTTTTGGTTTCTGGACAGAGAATTTTCATCTGCTCATCTTTCAGCTTGAGATAAGCGGGACTACCGATGTAGATTGAACGGGTGATCATAATTATATCTTTGATATGTTACCTAGACGGTCGACTTTAAGTTTTACACAGTTTTCTTTTATCATAATGGACTTGCCGTTTTTATCAAACATACAACTACCATCATAGAAATTCTGCATCCTCTCACTTTTACTATTTGTACCATTTTCATTTTTTATTATTTCTGTCGCATTTGCGTAAGGAATAAAATGCCCCTCACCTCCTGTACAACTAACAAATTTATATATCCTTTTAACTTGTTCGTCAGAAAGGCTTTCAAAATCGTTATTTGTCATATTACCCCGCTCATCATCAGATAGAATATAAACCAAATCATTCGGGCATAAATAGAAATCATTTGTACTTCTTAAATCAACCACAGGTAAATCTTGCTTTTGCCTTTCAATCACCTCATTCAAAGGAATGGTTTCATAGCTTCTCTTGCCGTTTTTATCTTCGTGTACTGCAAAAAACAAATTGGTTCCTTTTGCGGCTTCTACATATTTATCTTTTTTATTCCCGGCTTGTCCTACCTGAAATTTACTACCCAGTTCAAAAACCCTTACTTTATTGATGGGTTGATGAGGTTTACCATCATTGTACTTCTCAATACTTTTATTCAAATCTTCAATTCCTTCGGGTGAAAAAGCCAATTCAGGGTTTCCGTCTTTAAGAATTAAATAATTTTTGAGAATTTTCTGAATCCCTGTATCAGTAATGGAGCCTATTGATTTTAAATCGAATGAAGCATCAAGGCTTTTCCTCGTCGCTGTTAAAATTTTTCCTTTTGGGACTTTTACCCAAGGTAAATCTACTTTACCGGAAACCGTATCTTTATGCATTGGTTTTCTAATCGCCCAATTTATTCCCTTTTGCTTTATTCTTGTCTTATTTCTTACACCATCTTTCTCTACATATTTTTCGTAATAATTCGTTGCTTTATTAATGACCCTAAGGTTTTGTTTAAAACTTACAATAACCGTTTCCAAATTATGCATAGCATCAACAGTAAAATTTTTCCAGGGTTTTAAAAATTGTTTTGGCACTTCTCTTTCGATCTTCTCCCCTGTTTGCGTATGGAAATAAACAACTCTTTCAAACTTCATTAATTTCTTTTTCAAATCATAGCGTTTGGTTTCCGATTTTGCCGATTGATTATTTAATAAATTTACGTGATCCTTTGTAGCACAAGCAATTACCAAAGCGTCTAGAGCATGATGACGATGGTCGATCCTTTTTTTAGAAAAACCTTTCGAATACTCAATTGGAACGGTCGGCAAAAACTTTTGAAAATTTTCGTTCCAGGCGGTAAAATCCGTCGAATTGGTCAACTGATTCATTCTTTTAAAACGGGGTAAAATCAAGTCATTCCAAACATCATTCAGCCCCCAGTCCTTTTTCAATTGGGTAGTAATTTTTCCATTTCCGGGAACAATGTTTTTAGAATTTACTCCTTCATCCGAACCATCTTCTAAGCGAACAATATTAGAAAGTATACCGGAAATATATTTACTGATATAACGAGTATCATTGATCTGACGTTCAATCATTTTTTCAGGAATATCTTCTAAAAGAAGTTTATTTCTTTTACTTCGGTTATTAGCGTAGTGCTTCTTAACAAAATCTTCGTATTGATCAATATCAAAAACCTTCACGCTTTTACCCAAACCAAGTTCAATAATAGTTCCTCCAAACTGCTTAATAAATCCAAGTCCGATATAATTATCCTTCAATTTGTTAACTGCCGATTCACAAATAATTTTATTACTAAAACTATCATCAAAGTATCGACTTTGTGGGATAATATGTTCAATTTCATATTCTGGCGTAAACAATTTATTTAGTGGAATCATTTGCCCGGTATAAGGCGATTTGTATTTCTGTTCCAGCCAAAGTTTATACCGTTTTAAATCTGAAGGAGAAGGTTGCGCCGTTTTGCTTATTTTTAAATATTCATCTTCAATTTCAATGCCTGAATTTAAAACACCGTCCTCATAAATTTTCAGAATTTCTTGTTGCTGGGATGAAAACGGACGAACATTTTCTACAGCATGATCATTCATCATTTCAGCTAATAGAGCTTTGATGCGGAGATTCGTATTTTCATTTTCAATAATTTGGCTCGTAAGTTTCTTTCTATCTTCAGCCGGAAGTTTCATTTCCCTTCCCAACTCTATATGAATTTCATTGAAGAAGTCTTTTGCTCCTTTTCCGTATTTTAGCCAAATATCTTTCACAACACGTAAAGTCTCAGTAATGACCTGCTCTACAATTGGATTGCGAAGCGAGTGGTGTTTAAAATCTTTTAAAAATTCTTCCAAATCATCAGCTGAATTCCATTTCCCTGTTATTGATGCTTCCGAATGTCTTCCATATACAATATATTGAGCCAGCCACAATTGTAAACCCTGGAAATCATTTTCATTCGTAAGATGGACTGCCTTTTCTCTTACCTTATCTTTTATATTTTCATCATATTCTCCATTAATGATCTTCTTAATCCTGTCTTTTGAAGACTTATCAATATTGGCATAATCCCAATATTTGCCCAATCGCATTATAGGCAACAATTTCTTAATTGCTTTTTCCGAATAGGAACCATATTCGCTTTTAAATGGTGGAAATTTTCTGAAAGCCTCGAAAAAAGAACTTTCGTCTAGATGATGTTTTGATGCAAAGGTTTTTAAGGCTTTTTCGTATTCTATTTTATCATTGACAGAATAGATAATATGCCAAATCTGTTGTTCGATTTCCCTGGTCAGAAAATCATCGGAAATATTTTCTACTTTTTCCAATCGAGTTGAAATCATCGTCTTCGTTTCATTGCAGGGGTATTTTTTATCCTCTACAAAATTCCAACGATGTGTTTTCTCATTGAGCTTAAAATGTTTCAATAGAGCTTTTTGATCAATTTCTTTTCTGTTATCTAAAAACTCAAACAGATTTTCGATATCCTGGGTAGTGGTTAAAAATTCTTTGATAACGTTTTCATCATTATCTTTTTTATATAGATTAAGATTAAAAATCCATTGCCAGAGACGAAACTCCTGATAATATGGATTCGATTTTGGAATGGCTTTTAAATATTGTGTATGTTCTGCTCCATTTTCATCTTTGTATTTTCTGAATTCCAAAGTACAGTTGGAAATAGAAGACTTCTGACTTCTCAACGGTCTTTGGTAGAAAACAATATCCTCCATAAAAAGATGTACAAAATCTTTTTTACTTAAAGTCAGTTGATGGGCTTCATTATTTCTGTACAACTCACGAATGCAATCATTATATAAGTCATCATTTTGTAATTCCTGATGAAACTCCTTTTGTTTCTCTAATATCTGTCTAAGCTCTTCTTTGTAAAATTTTCTTTCAATCGTACGAACTAGTTTTCCTTTGATTTTTTGTTTAGGATTCGCAAGAAGCGTTTCATATATATACATTCCAACGGTTTTATGAGACTGCTCGATTTCCTGCTCGGTTTTCTTTTTTACCAAAGTCCAATCGTTCTCACCCGGTGCCCGGAAACTTCTTTTTTCATTTCCGTCTTTGTCTGTTTTAACGCTTCCGTCATCGTTCAAATCAGTTGTTACAATAAAATCTCTTGTTTTATCTTTCCAATCGAACAAGGATATTTTGCTTGCTCTTCTGTAAATCCATCCATTTTCTAAAACCAAAGAATACCATATATCTGATTTGCTTTTTTGTAGCTCGTCTGCTAGAACATCCACAACTTTTAAAGAATAAAATTCAACAAGTTTATTAGGATTTTCTTCCTCTTCTTCCCCACGCAATTGATAATATCCACGTTTTTGGTTAAAATTCAAAAGAATCCAGGCCAACTCCTCTTTTTCAATTTTTTGAGAAAGTGCCTTTTTACGGAGATAATAAATCGTCCAGTCGTACGGTATTCTTAAATCCTGTCCGTTCGTTTTAAAATCTTCAAGCATCTCGTTGAAAGAGTTTTGGAACAGAAATGAAAACTGTCCTTCAATATTTTTCCAGGCCAATTTTGGTTCAGTTTCAACTTTGAACTTCCCAAATCGTTTTTCAAAATCAATCTGTGAAGCATAGTGTTCTGGAAGGGAATTCAAAATGTTTAAAACCCTGTGAAGCCTCTCCCTTCGTAGAAGAAATCGTTCACGTAA
This sequence comes from Chryseobacterium sp. CP-77, assembly GCF_036362765.1. Lineage (NCBI taxonomy): Bacteria > Pseudomonadati > Bacteroidota > Flavobacteriia > Flavobacteriales > Weeksellaceae > Chryseobacterium > Chryseobacterium sp. CP-77. Next base: position 338,154 of record NZ_CP143637.1, on the reverse strand, counting down.
TCTTCTTACACTTCTGTATTTTGTACGTTCCGCAGTTTGCGAAACAGAATTCCCTTTACCAAAATCGCCCAAAATATCTTGAGACATCGGAATTATCCTGGTCCCCATTCCAAGAATTTCACCTTGTTTGTTTTCAAAATCCTGTTTTACTAAAGCCCACCCAATAGAGTTTGTTCCCAAGTCCAGTCCAAGTATATTTTTCATCGCTATTAATTTTGATACCACATAAAAATAGTAATAAAAAAGATATTCAAATTATGGATTCCCATAAATGCAGTTATTTTTTTTCTTTTATATTTGTATCAATAATTTTGAAAGCAATTCACAATAAGGATTATTCCGTTGTGAAAACATTTAGCGCCTCGACTACCTTCGGGGCATTTTTATTAGAATTATCATCTTTAATACATCAAACCTTTAAGATTATTTAAATCTTCAACAAAATGGTTCGAGAATTGTTCTTCCATGACTACTTAAAGCTCACTTTTCTAAATTTCCTGCACAGGCAATAAGAAATACAAAGAAAAATTATGCCTGTGACTTCCTCTTTTAGGATATCTGTAAGTCCAAAGTTTAAATTTTGAATTAAATCAAAATTTATAAAAATGGATACAATAACGAAAAATGATTTAACAGCATTGAGAAACCTAATAGTTTCGGATATTGAGAACCTACTAAAATCTAAGCTAGCTAATTCAAGAGAGGATGAAGAATTTGGCTGGATGCGGAGTAAGGTAATTCGCAGAAAACTGAATATTTCTGCTTCGACATTACAAAACCTCAGGATCACTGGCAAAATTCGATTCAAGAAATTATTGGGCTCGTATTATTACAATTGTGAAGACCTTCAACATCTATTTGATTATGAAAAGGAATGATATACAATACTGGTTTGATTTCCTTGATGAAATTCAAAGTGATCCAAAATTGAATGTTTGGCATATTGCTTTGTTAACTGCAATTGCCCGCCTTGCTTGCAAGCAAAATGAAAAATGGATTATCAGAGTGAGCAGGAGGAAGCTTATGGAGTTTTCGCATATCACTACAATAACCAGTTATCATAAATATTTTAAGCAACTTCAGCAGTTTGGATACATTAAATACATTCCATCTTATCATCCAGATTATCGCAGCACAGTAGAAATTCTGTCTATACAGAAAAGCTGAGACAGAAAAACAATCCCCTCAAAACTTTATGCATTGCGGGGATTGTTTCTATTAAATAATAGCCTTTGCCCTAATGAGCATATTTTCAAAAGCATTACATCTCTCAGCAAGAGAAAGCTCTGAATAAGCGTTCCGAGTGTTTTTTAAATCATGGAATTCTTCTTCGAGCTGTTCGAGAAGTTTAACCAAATCCCTATTGAAATTATTGTTACCTCTTAGCTTGGCTTCAAGATCTTTCATTTCTCTAGCAATTGATTCCTGTTCAGTGATTGCATAATCCTCTGTCTGTTTCACTGAATGATGACCCAGCATTTCTTTAACAACGTGTATTGATACACCGTTGTTTAAAGTAACCGTACTGGCAAAGGTACGTCGTGCTTTATGAGTATTAAGTATTACATTAACATTACATAAAACCGCTATCTCCTTTAGATATTCATTCATTTTCTGATTTGAGCGACCAGGCAGTACGGTGCTTCTTTTTATGCATAATGGATCATCTTTATATTTCGATATAATTTCCAACGCTTTAGGCAAGAGTGGGATATCAGTGTCAGATTTTGATTTTTGCCTGCTGGACATAATCCAGGCACTTCCATCATTAGCTTCTTTAATATCTTCCCATTTGAGTTGGAAAGCATCTATATAGGACAATCCTGTGTAACACTGAAAAACAAAAATGTCCCGTACTACCGACAACCTTTCTGAGCTAAATTCTTTTTCTTCAATTCGTTTTAGTTCAGCTTTTGTCAGCGGCTTCTTTTTAACCTTGGTTTTCTTTCCAATAAATAGCTTAAACGGATCTTTAGGAATAATTTCTTTTGCAACAGCTCTTAATACTATTTTCTTAAAATTGCTAATATACTTCAATGAAGTATTGTTAGAACATTTCCTTACTGTTTTTAAGTACAAATCATAATCCTTTACAAACTCATAATTCAATGTTCTGAACTCTATGTCTTCTTTATTATATTGATAATTGATAAATTCTTGAACATGGGACCTTGCGGTGATATAACGGTCATGTGTTCCTTTGGCATATTCTCCGGTCTCTACCAATTTACCCATCTCATCATTATGTTCCTGAAATTCTTCAAGCACCTTATTTCTAGGTTTATATTTTCCGTTTACGAAGTTTATAAGATCAATTGAGGTAATGGGAATACCATTATTCATAAGCTCAGTTCTGTGGCTGTTAATCTTAGTCATTAAAGATTCCAGGAAAAGGTTAATAATCTTTGCATCTTCTTTCGTACCCACAGCTTTGCCTTCTTTCTGATCCCATCGGTTGGGATACCATTTTCTTTTCGTAGAGGTTTCTTTTGGAATACCATCTACAGTTATCCGCACATAAATATGGCGGACCTTTTCATTTTTTGAGCTCTTTAAAAAGAAAGTGAGCCCATAGCTTTGTTCTACTAACATAATTCAACATTTTTTAAGGTTATAAATGTCAAACTAAAAGTTCCTCGAATCAAGATGTTTAGATTTGCAACGTGTTCATTACACATTGTTTAAATGCATTTTTACAGCTTTTTAAGTCTGCTTTCTATGGCAATTTTCAATCAATTTAAAAATTGCCACACAATTGCCACAAACTTTTGGAGTATTTTTGAAAATTACAGCAATTGCAATAAATAAAAAATCCTGCAAATCATTGATTTTGCAGGATTTAAATATTTTTTGATGCTTTTTGAAAACTTACGTTTTTACATCTTGCGGAGAGTGAGGGATTCGAACCCCCGGACCTGTTACAGTCAACAGTTTTCAAGACTGCCGCAATCGACCACTCTGCCAACTCTCCTTAAACTCCGGTAGTACCGTTGTTTTCAGTGGTGCAAATATAGAAAGTTTTTTATTACTGACAAAATATTTTTTCAATAAAATTCGTATTTCTGCAACTTTGCAGAAAACTCTATTTTTACAAGTTTATCAAACACGAACATTAAGAACTCACCATCAGCTATTTATCCTTAAACAGGAAGTATCAAGCTTTAAATACTATCCGTAGTAATATTCGGTGGTAATATCTCCACTAAAAGTAGGATGCATGTCCTGTTTCTGCATATTCAGTTCAAATAATCTTTCACCATTTTTATTTCCACCCCTTATTTTTAAGGAATACCATCCGTTTTCAAGAGAAAGCGTGACACTGTTTTCTTCACTGATGGCAGCGATATCTTTCAGATATCCAATGCCGACAATTTTTACTTCATTATTCGCCGTCTGAAATATCCAGCCTTTTGATTCTACCTCTACTTCTTCGTCATTCAGAATCTTTTCATCATTCACAGAAACCCGGAATGCATAATAATCTTCTTCTACCCCTATTATCGGAATAGCGATTCCCGACTTCGTTATTTCATCGCCATGTTCATTTTCTACGAAATATTTTAAAATATTAGTACCTGGAAGATCATGATCCTGCAGATACTGCGCTAAAAGCTGTGGACTGAATATCACGAAACCTTTAAGTTCAGAGAATATTTTTTTCATAATATATTTGAATTGGATTTGGATTACATAGTTTATACAGTAGGTGTTATTCTAATGATTTAATAAACTTTACAATACTTGTTTTTATAATGACTTTAAATTCAATCAATTCTCCTGTCACCAACTAACCTCTTCAAGACAATTGAGATACCAACTTTCAAAAGATATTGCCAAGCCATTATCATGTGAATCATGATGTTTCTTTATAATGTCTAAGGCTTCTTGTCTAATTTTACTTTATCCAAATTATTTATCAAATTCTTGTGGAATATAAAATTTGCAGAGCCTGAATTTTATCTTTTATCGTATCTATAAATTAAATAACTGAGATATTTTTTAATCCTAACAACTCAATTCCTTCCAGGTCTACATTTTTACATTTTTCTAAAAGCAAATTTTCAATACTCTTCATTTGCTTAATGGTTTCTTTTACATGAATTAAAGAATTACAACTTTGAATAAATACTGTTTTTAATTTACTACACTTTTCAATTCCTTTAACAGAGATAAAAGTTCCCCGTATGATACGCAAAAATTCTAAGTTAACAGTTTCGCTTAGAAAAGATAAATCCTCAGTTTTTACATTTCCAATTAATAAACGATTTAGTGACTTTAAGTTTTCCCAACCTTCTAAACCTTTATAGTAGCCAATGTTAAGAATTTTCAAATTAGGTATCTTTGATAAATCAAGATTAAAATCTGTACCAGCACTCCAACGGAAATCTTCCAATCCTGACAAATTATACAAACCTGTAATGTTAGATTTTTTAGCTAAGGGAACCAGCCAATGAAAAGTTGTAATAAAATTCCTTCCCTTTAAAAAATCAAAATTTACCACTTGTTTTGTATCAATATCATCAGTCGATATACATACCTCATTAATATTATTTTTTTGGGCAAAGTCCAGACCTTCCTCAATGTGATCATAAGAAATCGTTATTCCTTTAAAATGAGATGTTTCACCAAAATCTACTTTATATTTTTCCATATAATATACTAAAATCAATTATAATTTACTTTTGCTCTTGCTTTTACATCAGCATCATAATCAGCTTGTAATTTATCTGCCAATTCTGTTGCTCTTGCTTGTAATTGAGGGTTTGCATCCCAAGTAGATTTACCACTCATATGATTATTTAAATAATCCGCCGGTACTCCAGCTCCACCAGGTCTGAAACCTGCATCTTTCATTGTTTTATACTCAACCATTTTTCCAAGATCATTATTTCCTCCTGTACTAACATGTGCTTTTCCAATAAGAGTATTATCTCCACCCATTTTACCAACTTGTGAAGTTCTTGTAGAAATGGATTGATTCATTCTTCCAATTTCACCTTTTCCTATATACTTATCCCCACTTGCAAATCCAAACAGATAAGCTCCCCCAGATCCCGCTAGACCAAAAATATCAACCCACCAGTTTATATCTTTTATATAGTTGTAAAGACTTAATCCTCCTTTTAATCCAATTGGGTCTTTAGAAATATAATTTCCACTTTCTATATCATAATAACGAAACCTGTTATAGTATAACCAAGTATCTTGGTCTTCATATTGTCCAAGCTGTCTGAAAGGAATAAAATATCTATTTCCTTTTAAGTTTTTAAGGTTTCCATATGCATCATATTCTGTACTCCATACGGTTTGCCCTCCTTCATCAAAAGCCTGAACAGGTCTGCCTATATAGTCAGAAACAATGCAGTAACTTTTTCCATTGATAATTTTGGCACATGGTATATATGAATTTCGCTCATACACCCAGGTCACCACATTCTCCACAGGTTCTTTTCCAACGCTGACATTCCCGTCATCATCTACAACCGTTACAGGAACTTCTTCAGCATCATAGCTCCATTCATGCAGGAGAACGTTACCATCCCAAATATAACGAGTTATTTTCTTCAGACCAATTTTTGAGGTTCTTCTTCCGAGGGCATCATACTCAAAGCTTACTTCTTTGCCGTCGGGGCGTTTTACTTTGGCCAGCATTCCGTTGGCATTCCAGGAATATGCCCAGTCTCCGGCGGACCATTCCGGGTTTTGAATTTCTGTTGGAGAGTCTTCGGTTACATTGGGTAAATCGGCTCCATCCGGCAGTTTCGGGCTGTTCATCCAATCTGAAGCAATGGTTTTATAATAAGGATGCGTATTCTCCTGTTCTTCTTTACGCTCAGGTCTGGCATCGTTGATTGGCCGTTTACTTTTTAACAATAAATTTCCTTCTTCATCGTAATGGTAGAACCAGTTTTTATCACGCATCAGCTTTCCTCCTTTGTCATAGACGCGGTCAGTCTGCCGGGCACTTTCATATAAACATCCCGTAGCATCCGGATTTTTGTACTGCACTTCTCCGCTTGAATATTCTGCAGCAACAAGGCTTCCGAAAGCATCGTAATCAAATCTTGTTCTTCCGCCCGTCATCCTGTCCAGGGTATGAAGCAACCGGTTTCCGGCTCCCCAGCCGTAGTCTTTATGGAAGGTAGTATTGGTTTTATTCACTGTTACTTTCTGACTTACCGGCATTCCGATATGGTCAAATTCAAAAATGCTTTCCACCCCGCCGGTCATTTCACGGGAATGCATCTGCCCGTTTCGGCTGATCTCAAGATTCATCTGCCAGGGTGCATGCACTTCCGGAGTAGCGGCAGTTACCGATGTAAGCTGTCCAAGATCATTATAAGAATAGTCTACTTCGGCTCCCAGACTGCTTTTCAAACCGATCAGATTTGCCAGACTGTCATATTCATACTGAATGATATGTTCACCCTGTTTTTCACTGGTGACCTGCCCTAATTTATTTCTCTGAAAAGCGACACTGCTGTTTTCATTATCTGCTTTAACCAATAATCCTGAAGTGTCATACTGATAGGCTTCCCAGGTTCCGTCGGGATAATGGGTCTGTGTTAATCTTCCGCCCAGATCATATTCATGAAAAATATCTTTTCCCTGAGGAGTCCTGGTTTGGGTAACCATTCCGTCTTTATCTCTTACAAAGAACTTTTTCTGGCCGTCAAACCCTATTTCACCAATGATATCATTATTATTATTTCTTTCAAAAGAATAGACTTCTCCTTTCTCATTGGTAATGCTCATTAAATTTTCATAAGCATCATACCCGAAAAACAACGTTTCTTCTTTTTTATGGGAAAGAGCATTCCTGCGGACCTGACGTTTTAGGCTTCCCATCGGCGTATAGCTCATGAGCCATTCTGCACGCCCGTCGGTAGCGTACACCGGAAGATCATAGGCATCGTAACGGAGTTTTAGCGGGAATTGCCCCTGCTCGTTCACTTCAACCACTCTTCCCATTTTATCCCTGTTCCAGAGGGTTCTGTTCAAAGGGCCCGGGCTGAACACCGTCAGCCTTCCATACTCATCATATTTCCAGTACTGCTCGGCTCCGGCAGTGTTGGTGAGCTGAGTAAGCTGGCCTCTCTGGTTATATTTATAATAAGTAACAATCTCTTCTCTGCTGCTGCTTTCAGGAATTCTTTCGCCGTCTGCATATTCATAGTATACCGTTTCTTCGGCAGGGTCGGTATAGCTGATCAGTTTTCCCTCTTCATCATAGCTCCATGTTTCCGAAGCTCCCGAAGGAGAGAAACGGGCAATTACCTGTCCGAATTCATTGTACTGATAATGGTATTCTTCTCCATCCGGGGTATGGAAAATTTTAATATTTCCCATTTCATCATAGGTATATCCCTGAACTCTTCCTTCAGGGGACCCCATCATTTTCAACTCGTTGTGGGCTGTATAATCGTACCAGGTTTCTCCACCTTCTCCATTTACATTTTTGTAAACCAGAAAGTTTTCATCATAATGATATTCCTCGGTTTTATTATTTTGTTTTGGATAGATAACTTCTGTGTAACCTTCCTCATCATGGTAATGAAGTCTTCCTTCCATATATCCATCCGTACCTTTGGTATGAACTACTCTTCCGTTTTTATCATATTCCCATTGATAGCTCATCCCGTTCCGGTTAGTTCTTTTCACAACATGGTTTTCTCCATCATAGTCAAACACAATGGCCTTTTTGTGAATATCCCAGACATGGGTAAGGTTGCCACGTTCATCATAATTGTATTTAACCTGCAAATCTCTTTGTTTTTTATAACAAAAGTAAACTTCTGTCACCTTTTTATATTCCGGATGAATCACAGTTTCTATACTGCAGCCACTTTTTACATCTTTTATACTTTTCAGTACAATATTCCGGGCTTCATACTCATATTCCCTGATAGTTCCGTCTCCATATTCAATACGGGTTACCTTATAAATAACTCCTTCCGAAATATGATGGAAACGTTGATATGTATAGACATCAGTTCCTTTACGAACGATCCAGATACTGTTATTGGGCCTGTACTGCCATATCTTCTGATCTCTGAAATAAGTCATTTCTTCTCCGATCTCAGGTGCAGGAATCAGCATTGCCATATTTTCGTCCGGATGCATCCAGCCTGCAAACTTATTATCCTCATCAGGAAGAATAAACAGATCATGATTATTAAAAACACCATTTCCAAGAGGTCCGAAATCATAAGGCCTGTCGCTGTGCCAGATATTTTTCCAGCTTAAAGGTGTACTGCCCTGAATTATAAAATCATCCCATTCAAAAACCATGGCACCGGTTGCAAAATTTACAGGTTCAAGGCCGTAATGACATAATTTTTTAGATAAGGCATTGGCTAATTTGAATTTATTGAAAGGTGCTTTTTTAAGAACACTGTTGTTTAGCTTTTTTAAACCGTTAGCACCAAGTTTTCCTAATTTCTTGGTTAAACTTCTCATTAAAAACATCCCGGCAAGACGCATCAGCATTTCTCCGGGTGTATAAACATGGGGTACAAAAGCGCCTCCTACCAAAACCGGTCCACCCGTATTGATCTGAATATACATGCTTGAAAAGTTATTATAGAAAGCAAAATAGGCCAGTGGATTTTTCTTTGGCTTATCAGGCATTGCGGGCAGCATTGTCATTCCGAAAGGAAATCCCATACAGGTTAATACCTGCTGAGGCTGGTTACCGCTCATTTTACTTCCCTGCGCCAGAACGGTCTGCGAACCGTAATACACTTCTCCTTCATGTGGAGCTTCCTGAGGAAAAGGAATGATGTATACCGGAATAAGCGATGTGACATGTCTGAAAGGAATGACCACTCCCATCACACTGGTTGTGGTGGTTGCTTTGTGCCTTCCATGAACATATATAGAGCCACCCAGCGGAATATTTTCAGGAAGAGAAGGCATCAGGTTTCTGGCAAATTGCGGAATCGGAATTTTAATGGTAATATAATCCATAATATCAAAAACAATCCCGATAAACGGATGAGGCAGCGGCAATGGAATAAACATGAATGAAGGTGGCGGCGGAATGAGAGTCCAGTGGATATCAATGGCCAGTACAATATCAAAATGTTTACTTGTATGCTGAATGGCTGTGGAAGGCATTGCAGGATTATTGACCTTAATCAGTTTCACTTTGCTTTCCGGAGCGGCCTTTTCTACTGTCACGGCACTGTCGCCACCTCCGCCTCCACTGCTTTTTTCCGGCTGTCCGGCATCTCCTCCCACTATAGATTTAGCCATGGAAACGGGATTCAGGGAATCGAAATTATTTTTCATTCCGTTCTTCCATCCCTGTTTGGTTTTATCCCAGCTTACCGAAGTAACATCTGTATTTACCTTCCATGAGCGGTCTGGGTTCATGTCCGGTTTTGCTACTTTAATGGGTTTTACTGTTTTTTTATTCAGATCTGCCATGATTCTTTTAATTTGAGATTACCCTGCTTTTGGTTTTTCCACGCTCACCTTCCAGTCATCACCAAAATAAGTCTTCATTTCACTGTCCAGTTTTGTTTTTTTATCAGTATCGCCTTCATATTTAAGAATAAGCATTGAGGCAACAAACCTCAGACTGCTCTGTTCTCTTGCTGAAGCATCCATCAGTTTTGCTATATCCAGACATTTTTCAAAATACCGGATCATTTTATCTTTTGTCAGCACTGTATCATTCAATGTAGCGATGATCCTGTAACACTCAATCGCCATTGCATATTCTCCTATTTTATGAGCCGTCTCTGCGGCTTTTTCAAATGCTTTTTCTGCCCTGGACTTTTTGGAGTTGCCTAACAAATGGCTTCCATAATTCATATACATCTGAACTTCCAGAGGAGTATCAGGTTCTACTTTTTCAAATATTGTCCGATAGGTATCTTCTGCCCTGTCCTTCTTCCTGTCCGCTATATATGCCTGGGTAAGCATAAAATAGGCAGAAATTTCGCCCTGTTTATTTTTTTGTTCTCCGGCGAGCTTCACCGCCTTTTTCAAGGCGTGCTCTGCTTCTTTAAATCTTTCTTTGCTTAAATGATTACTCGCTATAAGAATCTGCTGCTGGAAGTCTGTATCCGGGCTGTTCTTCTTACGGTTGGTATGAGCGGCAGTATTCTGCATTAACTGATGAATGTCTACCTCTATTCTGAAGCTGTGTGCTGAAGAGATGCCGGACAAAGTCCTGTAATGGTGATGTTCCGCCCAAACCAGTTTAATATCTTTATTTCCCGTTGCTTCACAGATCCTGCACCATTCTTTCACCCATAAAGAAAGTTCTTCGGTATCATTAATCCTGAGCGGGGCAATGTAGATATAGATTTTAGAATCCTTAATATTCGGGAAGTTTTTCTTCAATTCCAGCAAAGGATAAAAAGCTTTGTAAGCATCTGTTTTAAAACTTTCTTCCGGTTTTTTGAGATCCCATTGGGGAATATCCTCCTCACTTTTCTTCAGCATTTCATAGAACTCAGTCCATTCATCCAATAAGGTTTGTCCGAAGGAGTTCATCCCGTTAAATTCCTGATAATGGAGCAAAAAAACATCGTCTCCTTCTTCATCTTCAGAAAGCTTCGATTTGATAAATCCATCAAAAAGATCGGTTTCATGTTTTTCTCCCAAACAGATCAGCATAGGCTTTTCTTCGTTTTTTGAAACCACTTTCTGCCATTGTCTTTTTAATTTAACCAGCTCCAGATCTACGGGATTCATTAATTCAGTTTTACAGTTCCACTTACAATATTCGTCTCGCTTCCTCCACCGACATTGATTTTTCCTCCACTGCTGAGATTGGCTTCAGTATCACCTCTCATGGAAAGCGTATTGGTTCCGATATCCAGTGTATCGGATTTGATTCCGACACCTGAAGTAGGCTCACCGTCTTCAGGCCCTACTCCAACTCCGATACTCGTTGTGCCACCAACACCAATATTGACTCCCTGTACGAATATTTCTTTTCCTTTAATCTGAATATTTCCCTCTTTATCCATATAAATCGAGCTGCTTCCGCAATTCAGCGTAATGGAAATTTTGCTGTCTATGCTTATATTTCCCGCTCCATCCAGAAAAACAGAATTCTGATCTTTATCTTTTACGGTAATTCCTCCTGCATCATCCAGACTCATGGTATGTCCGCTTTTACTGCTTAAGCTTTTAATATTATTTCCGGCACCGCCGCCACCGCCAACTCCGCCATGGAACATTCCTCCCATCACAAACGGACGGTCAGGATGCTGGTGTGCAAAATTGACCACTACCTGATCTCCTTCCTCCGGAATCGCCATAAATCCACGATTTTTACTCACTTTTTCGCTGCCTCCGCCATCGGGAGTCATTACTCTGATATATTCTGTGGTAGTAGAACCATTCTGCCAGTCGAACTGCACTTTCACCCTTCCCTGGTTTAAAGGATCTGCATTGGAAATCACTTTGGCAAACTGGGCATCTGCTTTTGGAGTATGAAACTCCGGGCGGGGAATGAATCCGGTATCAGAAGCTATAGCCTCAAAAGTTCCGGTATAATATCCTCTGGCATCTACCTCATGATACATATCTGTAATCATTAATTTGGTAAAATAGGTTGTTTCGCTGCTTTCGGCTTTTCTCATTTCAATATCAGCGATACAGCCGGGATAAAGGAATGGCACTGTTGTAACTCCTGAAATAACGAAGACTTCAGCGGCTTTACTTCCGGCAGTTCCTTTCTGGGAAGTTTCCACATCCATGAAAGACACCGCTTTTATAGGCGCTACCCTCAGCGATGGAGTGGTAAATGTTTTTTCTGAAATTTCGTAGGCTCTCTTCGCAATATCTGAGGTATGATTAATCTTTGAGCTTCCTGCCGTTAATTTTTCATTTTTACTGCTGTTGTAACCGTAAAATGACGGATTCACGTGCTGTGCCTTCATTTTTATCTTGACATCACTCACACTGCTGCCATAGGTTAGCTTTACAGGTTTTTCCTGAGGTGGAAGTTTCCCGAAATGCAGTACTTCGCCATCGTAATAAAACTGTTCACCGTAGGCTTCCGCAATCCGGGCCAGATAGTTATAATGAGTTTCTTCATATTGTGAGCTGTAAGAAACATTTCCATGGGCCGCATCTACTCTGAAATCGAACGTATTTTGTCCCAGACCTTCTTTGATCACCTGGTCTGCGATACTGTTCAGGCTGATTTCCTGGGCTCCGCCAAAACTTTGAATATGGGGTGCTGCATCTAAAAGAACCGTAGGGCTGGATCCTGTAAGAACGATATTTCCCAGGCTTCCTTTTTCCTGGCTGAAACCTACTTCTGTGATGACTCCAACGAAATTTCTTTCCGGACCGTCTTCAACATCTTTATATCTGAAAATAACAGTAATTCTTTTTCCCAGAAAGTTCTGAGCTTCTTCCAGATTGTGGTTTTCGGAATTTCCCAAACTATCGTGAGCCAGCATCAGATCAAATTCATGATGTTTTACAGCACTTTGTTTTAATTGAAAATGCTTGAAATGTTTAATGACCTTTCCGTCAATTACGATTTCAAGTTTTACCACACGGTTAATTCCGGCTACCTGATTTCCGGGTATCGTACTGGCATTATAAATTCCTGAAGTTGGCTGCTTAGACCATACTTTATCTTCTACCAGTGTGGGAGGGTTGGATTGTTTAACCTGGTTCATAAACATTTGGGACCCGTTTTGAGCCATCCCTGTATAGGCCTGGGCCTGAGCCATTTTTTCTGAAGCTTTTTTAATGGTTCCACTCGATTTTTCCTGTACTTCCTGAGCAGCTTTATGAACTGCCTCATCCGTCAATGTCTGTTTAACATTCTTTACAGCTGAAATTTTATCTTTGGAAACAGGCAATTTGGGTGAATGATCGTCCTGAAACATAATGGTAATATTTGATTGATTGGGTGTCAGATTTTTTTAAGCTGAAAGTGATCCGGACCATAAAGTTCAGATCATTTCACTATCCGTGCTTCATCTGTAAAGAGGAATCCGGATATTAAGGTCGTAACAGGGTGTTAAAAGGAAAAGCACAACTATAAGTTTACTTTGTATCCCTGTTGAAATTCAGGATTTCGCCTGATTTTATTGTTGTAATATGCAGATTGTAATCATTATTAATTTTTTGTCGTTGGATTGGTGGTATTACAAAGATAAAGCGGTAATTGCTATTCAGGAAATTTTCGATGGATAATCTGAAATTTTGTCGTAGTTCTACGACTTTTCATCAATAATTCCAAAATAAATGATTAAAAAAAAGAAATAAATACCTCTATATCAAAAGTATAAATTTATCACTTAAAATAGAAATAACCTAAAATATTATAATAAAAAACCAGCTGCAAAAAATAAATTTACAGCTGGCTTTATAGGTGTGAAAAACTTTTTATTGTTTTCTAAGTTCTGCTACTTTTTTCAGATAAACATCGGTCTGATCAAGAAATTCCTGATCGGTCTGCTGTATTGTCACGTGAGGAATAATTCCCTGCCCTCTCTTCTGATCAGGAAGATTTTGAGCATCCTGGATGACGTGAACAATAGAAAATCCGGTCTGGATTCCGGTATTGGGAAGTTCATACACCAATGGAAGATGGCCGTTATGTTCATAATAGCCTCCTACCGTTTCTTTTCCAATCACAACAGCATTGGTATAGGATTTAATAAGGGAAGCAAGGTGTGAAGCTGCAGAAGCTACCCTTTGATCAACAAGCAGATAAAGCTGTCCTTTAAAAGTTCTTTCATTAGGCAAAACGGATGGATTCTTATCATCTGCCCAGTAATATTTTCCCTGAACACTTTTAGGGTAAAGCTGTTTCAGATAGGCATTAAGGCCATGTTTATCCTGTACGCCGTTAGAGAGAAAAAGAGGAGTTATAATGAGTTTTTCCTCCAAAGGGACTTCATTGAATTGGGTATAAGCATAGTGACTGTCACGGAAAGGTCTTTGTGCAAGATAAGAGAATACTTTTTCATAAAGAGCTCCTGTGCCTCCTGTATTTCCTCTGAGATCAATGATCAGATTCTGTATTTTTTCCTTTTCCAGAGTATCCATCATCTGATCAAGAAAAACACTGAATTTTTTATAGGCCGGATCTTCTTTTCCGGTGGCAAAATCGAATCCTCTCAAAGATAATCTGTAAATTCCTTCTCCTTCTTTGCTGAAGCTATATTTTTCAGACAGCATTTTTTTGTCAAAGGCAAGTGAGTATCTTGATTCCTGAAGTTTTTTGAAACTTTCCAATGGTATTCCTTCCAGAGAAACTTCTTTTACGGCACCATTCCATTTATATCGGATCACATAATTTTTATGGTTTCCGAATTCCATATAAAATTTATCCAGCATTCCTCTTTCAAAACCTGTCGTTTCCTTGTAAGGCATGGAATAGCCGTCAGAAAAATAGTATTGCGAGAAACGGCTGATCATTTCTTTTGCAGGAACTCCGTTGATGGAAAGAATTTCGGCACCAAGAGGTATTGCTGCCTCTTTTGAATCCTGAAGCAGGCGTCCGTCAATATTCTTCAGAGTGATGGGTAGATATTCAGGTTTCTGGGTGAGATAATAGGAGGCATGATTGGGTAAATCCGTATAATTATGGCAGCTTCCTTCAAATCCGGTAAGTCTGGCAATGATTTTATAGAAATCAAAAATATTTTTACTGTTTCTGGCTTCTGCTTCCGCTTGCTGGTAGATGCTGTCTATCTGCTTTTTACTTCTGTACACATAGAGTCCGGAATTTGCTTTTTCCCTGATCAGACGGAATGTTCTGAGATCTTCCACAAACTGATCGGAACTGAACTGGCCGTTCAGAACAGGTACGCTTTTAGATTCAGCAATAGATACTTTTGCAATTTTACTTTTTTCAAGATAAGATTTAGCCCAGATCTTTACTTCATATTTCTTTCCTTTTTCAGGAGTAAAATACAGGCGCTCGATACTTTTTATTCCTCTGGAATCATCCTGTTCTTTCAGTTTTTTTCCATCCATGAACAAAGCAATTCCCAGATTAGCATCAGCCGACTGTACCGAAATCCATGATGGTTTGTGAGATTGTGGTGAATATTTGAGGGTGTCTCCCGGTTTAAGCTCCAGATGAGTCTGGGCATATGCACTGTTTAAGAATAGCAAAAGAGGGAGGATAAGAGGTCTGGCCATTATTATTTTTTTGAATGGGCTAATATACAAATTAACCTCAACCGATTGAATATGCTCCGGCTATTCCCTTTCAGCACTATAGTTTCACACTCATATCCTGTACTTCTTCTGCAGAAAATCCATAGATCTGTGGGGTTTTTACATCCAGAAGGTTCAGATAGATATATAATTCTGCCCTGTGGTGGATTTCATGTTCTATCATAGCCCGGAGCCATTTCCACACAGAAATTTCATGATTGGCAGGAGTAAGGCATTTCCTGGTAAGATCCTCATCTGAAAGTCCTGCGATGATTTCAAGAGTCTGCCTGTGCATTTCATTAAAAAACTTAACGGTATCCCCATAGCCGTCAGCAAGGTCTTTACCACAACCCGGATAAGCACTTTTTCTTCCTGATATAGTTTCCCCGTACATATACCTTTCGATGGCTGCAATATGTCTTATCTGATCTCCAATGGTAAATTTTCCCGGTTTATAGGAAAAATCAATATGCTCAGGAGGAACAACTTCAATAATGCGGTTGGTTCTCTCTCTTATTTTTTCATAATAATCAATGAATGACTGTACAGTTTTTATTTCCATATCTTTTGCCTGATTTTTATATAAAGTGAATATAAGAAATCTGACTTAGTGTTTCATCATAAACCATTCAGAATAAAAAAAATCCCCGATAAGTGAGACTAAAATTTGGATCCCTGGTAAATAACTTATATTTTAGTTAAAAATAACCATGATGAAAAGAGGAATCTGCTTGTGTATTATTCTATTAAGCTTTAAAAATCTTACTGCCCAGTCTTCAAAAATTAATACTGAAAAACTTCTTGAATATTACGAAACACAACGTTATGCTGATGCAGCTACTTATCTTCAGAGTATATATCCCGGAGATACACAGGATATAAAAGCTCTGTCGCAAATAGCCTATTGTAATATGATGGCCGGAAAACTACCGGAAGCAGAAAAAAATTATCTGAAGATCAACACCATTCAACCCGACAGTGTGCCCACCTTATTCGGTTTGGCCAGTATCAATTCCAGACGGGGAAATGTTTCCAATGCCAAAACGTATCTTCAACAGATTATCCGGCTGGACAGTATTAATTTCAGTGCTTATAAACAGCTTGCTGCTTATGCAGAAACTCCTGAATCCAGACTTTCTTACCTCAAAAAAGCCAATAGCCTTAATTCTGCAGATCCCGATGTTGCTTTTGATCTTTCTGCAACTTACATCAGCCTCAAACAATACCAATCTGCGTATGATGTATTGAAAACAGCCATTGCAGCCGATACTGAGAACTTTACTTTACTGCAGGCTCTACTGCCGGCTGCCAACCAACTCCACAAATATCCGGAAGTGATTGAAACAGGTGAAAAGCTCCTGAAAAACCATGCTGATGTTAATGTAATGAATGATCTCGGACAGTCCTATTTTTATGTAAAGGATTATCAGAAATGTATTACGCTTTATAAAACACTGGAAGATATGGGAGTACAAAATGAAGGTACATTATATTTTATGGCCCTGAGCTATCGTGAACTGAAAGATTATAACAATGCTGCCATCTATGCACAAAAGACTATTGACGAAGCTGTTTCAGATCACACCAACCTTTATTATGCTGCACTTGCAGGCATTTATGAAGCTAAAAACCAGTATAATGATGCTGTGACAGCTTATAAAAGAGGATTAACTTTTGGTACCAGCAATATTATTTATTACCGTTTGGGGCTTCTTTATGATCTCAATCTGAAGCAGCCTAAGAATGCCGCAACATATTATCAGATGTACCTTAAAAACAATCCTGATCAGGATAAGGAAAAAGAGCAGATTGCCTATGCAAAAGGAAGAATTCTTGCTTTAAAACAGATAGGCTCTTTATGATTATAGTCACAAGAAGAATCTCCGGTGATCCGTTAATTTTGTATAGACAATAAACAGAATATTATGGACAATATAACGCAAAACACAGCAGAACGATTTATCCAATATCTAAACGAAGAAAATTTCGATAAGGCAGAAAGCTGTCTTGATCCTGATTTTAAATTTATAGGGGTAATGGGAAAGAGAGAAGGAGCTTCTGTTTACATCAAAGATATGAAGCAGATGAAGTTTAAGTATGAGATTCTTAAGACTTTTACTTCCGGTGAAGATGTTTGTTTCTGGTACAATATTGATATGGGAGAAAAAACAATAGAATCTTCGGGATGGTATCACATAAAGGATGGAAAGATCCGTACTTTAAAAGTTCTGTTTGATCCGAGACCTTTATTAAAAGAGTCTTAAATCCATCCTGTTTTTTTCCTCCAGGCGGTATATTCAGCGTCTTTGCTATCAATTTCCGGAATGTCCTGGACCTCCGGGATTTTATTAATATCTGATTCGGATAGGACCCGCAGATTTACCTTTTCGCGTTCTGTATTTAACTTTTCTTTGTTTTCTACGGGATACATTATTCCGTCAGAGGTCAGCTGAGTACCATACTTTTGAGGTTTACCCTGAAAAACCTGAATCCTGTCGTATAAATAGGCTTTATGAATAGGATTAATATCATTACAATGCTTTTCCATCATAGCGTAGCTTGTTTTCATAAATTCGGGTTCGCCGATAGCATGCTGGATGATCAGCCATGCTGCATCACTAGCTTCCTCACCTACTTTTGAGATGGTAGGATAACCGATTTCTGCAATAATTTCCCGCAGCCGTTGTGCATTGGCTCTATGGATCTTTTCCATTTCGGGATGATAACCTCCGGATAATTCTCCAGCCAGCAATAGTTTTTCTCTTACGGACAGGTCTTTGTCAGCCATTTCGATCAGTTCTTTTTCAAAAGGAAGATGGTTCATAGTTGATAATTGATAATTGATGAATGATAATTAATAGGTGATGATGATACTTTATATGAGCCTGTCAAGGATAAAACGGGCTCTGTTCTCTACTGAAATTTTCGGGACTTTTATGATATTGTAACCATATTCCTGATAAATTTCGTTCATACATTCAAAGGTAAGCATAGATTTCTCGAAGGTTTGTTTTCTTTCAGGGTCATTTTCGTAAATCTCTTTCCATGGCGGCAGAATGAAAACATTGTTATGATAAATCTTTTCTCTTGCTTTAACCTCCATAGATTCCGGAACAGGAATATTTTCAAGTTTCATATAACCAAGTGTATCCAGTATTCCACGGTCAAAGAAAACAGGTTTTGCAGAAGTTGTCTGACTTATTCCCAGGTAGGTTTTTACAGATTCTTCGAACATCAGTTCTGCAAAAAGTTCTTTGTTAAGCCATGGAAGCCCTTCTCCACCGGAATCCACCTGTTCTTTAATGATTCTCCTTCCTTCTTCAGGTACAGTTATCATTTCACGGCGGCTTAATTCATCCAGCAACGTTGTTTTTCCTGCTCCAGGACCTCCGGTAATGATATAGAATGTTGAAATATTCTGTTTCATGGGTTTGAATTATAGTATAAAACTCCATCATACAGCAGAATTTCATACTGTGGAGTTTATCTGTTATTTTTAATGATACTTTTATACGTGTTGATGCGGTCTTCTTCCCAGTACATATTACACAATATCAGGAGATCATCGGTATTGTACTTTTGGGCAATTTCATCTAATCTCTGGTTAACAGATTCCGGTGTTTCTATAATAATTCTGTTCAAAACTGTAAAGAATTCTTCTTCATTCTTTGTTCCCAGAATCTTCTGTTCCACCACTTCCGGAGAAAGAACCGCATCCGGACTTTCTAATTTCCGGGACTGTAAAAACTGATAGGCCATTCCGTAAGCATTCCGTCTGGCATCTTCTATTGTATCTGCTACCGATACCGCTATGGCAACCTGCAGAGAAGGCTGGGAAAAATATTGTGTTCTGTCAAATTCTCTGAGATAAGCATCTGTATTTTCCTTTCCGTTCTCACTATTCATAAAAGCAGCGAATGAATATCCAACTCCATGCTTTGCAGCTTCCCGGGCGGAGGTCATTCCTGAGCCCAGCCACATAATTTCCGGAATATGCTGTACATGAGTCGGCTGTGCAATAAGTCCATCATAAACTCCTTCTTCGTCCTTTATGAATTGAATGATCTCTTCCAGTTTGGTTTCCATATTGGATAACACTACCGGTTTATGATTGTTCAGTGCCATGACAGCATCTTTTAATCCTCCGGGAGCTTTTCCAAGTCCAAGAATAAAACGTTCAGGATATAAAGTTGACAACATTTTGGTCCATTCCGCAATCTTATAGGCAGAATAGTTTCTCATCATGATTCCGGCAGTTCCTATTTTGATCCGGTTCGTTTTACTGAGAGCAATTGCAGCTAAAAGCTCGGGACTGGAACTTCCATAAGCTTCTACTCCATGATGTTCGGAATACATGATGCTGTGAAACCCTGTTTCTTCAGCCATTACAGCAAGCTTAAGACTGTTTTTCAATGCAGATGCCGCACTGCCGCCCATAGTGGCGGGTGACTGATCTAATATCCCTAATTTCAGCTTCATACTGTTGGATCAATTTTATGGTGAAGGTATGAAAAAAGCTTTATGTAACAGAAAATGAAGTGTTATCATTCTTTAGGCGGAAAAACAATTCCCTCATCCTTAATCAGATCGTAACCAAATTTCATGATAGTTTCAATAACCGGAATGGCTTTCTCTCCTTTCTTTGTAAGACTATACTCTACTTTTGGAGGAATTACGGGAAATACTTCCCTGTGAATCATCTCTTTAGCTTCCAGCTCACGCAGCTGACTGGTGAGCATTTTATCTGTAATATGGGGAATATCCTTTTTAAGCTCGCTAAAACGGAGTGGCTTCTCCTGCAGTCTCCACAAAATCGGCATCTTCCATGTTCCGCCGATATGACTTAATGCAAATTCAATAGGAGTATAATACAGTCTTTTATCATGGAAAAATTCAGGCATAACAACGTTTTTTAGATTGACACTTTCAAAAAGGTAAGTATAGAACTAAAAGGTAAGTATATAGTTTTCTGATAGTCTATTCTGCAAATTTGCAAAAAAATAATGAATATGAACAGAAATCTTTATGTACTGGCACTAGGTGTTTTCGGAATTACCACTACAGAGTTCGGAGTGATTGGAGTATTACCCGAACTTGCTTCCGCATTCCGGGTTTCCATTGAAAAAGCGGGATGGCTGCTGAGTGCATTTGCATTGATCGTTGCTGTTTTCGGGCCATTCATGCTTCTTATATTGTCTTCTTTCAAAAGGAAAAGCTTATTAATTTTTTCTTTATCGGTTTTTGTTGCTGCCAATATCCTGTCTGCATTTATTACCAATTTTTATCTCCTTCTCATCGTTAGAATGATTCCTGCATTTTTTCATCCGGTATACTGGTCCATTGCTTTATCTGCGGCCGGGCAAACCTCAGATCCTGCAGAGAAATCCAGGGCTGTTAGTATTATTTTTTCCGGGCTTACACTAGCAACGGTTTTAGGAGTGCCATTGGCAACATTTATATCTGACCTGCTTTCCTGGCAGTCCTCTTTTTTACTTACCGCTTCCATTAATGGAGTTGCTCTGGCGGGAGTATGGTTTTATCTGCCATCCATTCAGAATACGGGAGCATCTTCAGGTAAATTTCCCATTAAAACATTCCGGAATAAACATCTATGGAACGGGCTTTTTCTGGCATTCTTCATCATTGCAGCCATGTATTCAACTTATGGTTATATGGCAGATTTTTTAAAGAATGTCACCCAAATGAACGGGAAACAGATCAGTATACTATTTTTTCTGTTTGGAACCGCAGGAATTGCAGGAAACAGAATTGCAGGAAAATATATGAGCAGGTTTCCGTTTCAGACTACTTTTGTGTTCCTGATTTTATTATCCGGAATCCACCTTCTGATTGGGCATTACGGAAGTTATTTTATACCGATGATTTTGATTGTAACCTTTTGGGGGCTTATTCATTCCGGAGGTTTTCTGATCAGCAATATCAATGTAACGTCCTCCTCATCAGAGACCTCTGAGTTCATCAACAGTATTTTTACTTCCTGCGGGAATTTTGCGGTTACTGCAGGTACTCTTTTGGGAGGTTTTTGGATTGACCGTTATGGTATAGAAAATGTAATGTGGTCAAGTATTGCCGGTCTTGTTCTTGCCATGATTGTACTGCTTGTTAAAAGGAACAGACATTAAGTTGTAGTAAAAAGCAAAGCTTTCCATGAAATGGAAGGCTTTGTTTATAGAAATAATTATGCACATAAAATATTTCCACAGCCACCACCACCGCCGTTTCCATTAAGATAATAACAGATGGTTGTTGGACAGCCACAGGCTATACATTCACTGGCTGCGGCAGGACGGCCACCCGTAATTGTTTTTAAACTTTGTCTCGCGATTTTCTTTAAATTTTTCATAATAAATAAGTTATTAGTTTGAAATGACAAATTAATAAAAAAATGGCAAAGCACCTTTAAAACAGACTGTTAAATAGTATTAAATTTTATAATGAATAATTTCCCCCCCCATAAATCGTCTGAGAAATATTAAAACAATAGACCCCCGCTGTCCAGCAAGGGTCTATTATTGTTGTATCATTGAAAAGCTTCTGTACTACTCCTGCATGATCTTTTGAACTTCATGAAATTCACTTTCAATCACAGGATCAGGCTTATAAGTCAATAAAGAAACGATCACATTAGTTAGTAAAGAAAGTACAAACCCAGGAATGATTTCATACCAGTCTTTCAGCGGATGTTGCAGATAAACCCAGGCTAATACTGTGATTCCTCCTACCATCATTCCGGCAAAACCTCCCTGCCATGTTGCCTTTTTCCATAAAAGCGACAGCAGGATGAGTGGCCCGAATGCAGAGCCAAAGCCTGCCCATGCATTTCCCACCAGATTGAGAATACTATCCTTTGGATCCAGGGATAAAAGTACCGCAATGACGGCTACCAGTAAAACAGAAAGTCTGCTTGCTATTAATAATTGCTTAGGAGTTGCTTTTTTATTCAGAAAAGCTTTGTAAATATCTTCTGTTAATGAGCTTGAAGTCACCAATAACTGAGAGGAAATCGTACTCATTACCGCAGCAAGAATGGCTGTAAGTAAAAATCCTGCAATGAACGGGTGGAATAATATACGGGAGAAATAAATGAAAATAGTTTCTGCTTCCGTCTTTGATCCGTCAAACTTCATCATGGTATTCATATCGAACTTTTGAAGATAAGCGATTCCTACCAATCCTATGGCCAGAGCTCCTGCAACAGTAAAGATCATCCATGTAATCCCGATGCGTCTTGCTTTGATCAGATCTTTCGGTTTATCAATGGCCATAAAACGTACCAGAATATGCGGCTGGCCGCAATATCCTAATCCCCATGCCAGTAAAGACACAATACTTACAGTCGTTGTTCCTCTGAACAAATCCAGATATTTTGGATTTTTTGCTTCAATCAGAGAAAACGTTTCGCCCACACTTCCGATCTGGGTGATGGCTACAATCGGAACAATCACCAATGCCAAGACCATAATGGTGCCCTGCACGAAATCTGTAAGACTTACAGCCAGAAATCCACCTAAAAATGTATACAGCACTACCACCAGACTTGTCAGAAGTAAGCCAGCAGTATAATCCATTCCGAAAGCAGATTCGAATAATTTTCCTCCCGATACCATTCCCGCAGAAGTGTACAGGGTAAAAAATACCAGAATGAAAATAGACGATGTAATTTTCAGGAGCTGATTTTTATTTTTAAACCTGTTTTCAAAAAATACAGGTAACGTAATGGCATTCTGTGCCACTTCGGTATAAATTCTGAGTCTTGGGGCTACAATAATATAATTGAGATAAGCTCCAATGGTTAGCCCTATCGCAATCCAGGAGCTTGAAATTCCGGACAAATACATCGCTCCCGGTACTCCCATCAAAAGCCAGCCACTCATATCGGCTGCGCCCGCAGACAATGCTGTTACGGCAGCTCCCATTTTCCGGCC
This sequence comes from Chryseobacterium sp. CP-77, assembly GCF_036362765.1. Taxonomy (NCBI): domain Bacteria; kingdom Pseudomonadati; phylum Bacteroidota; class Flavobacteriia; order Flavobacteriales; family Weeksellaceae; genus Chryseobacterium; species Chryseobacterium sp. CP-77. The sequence continues at coordinate 315,049 of NZ_CP143637.1, read as the reverse complement.
GCCAATTAAAAATTCTTCTGAATTACTTGTTGATTTTCTATAAGAATATATGCCTATACCTATCATTAATAACAGGTACAACCCCACAGAAATCCCTTCATATACTTGCATATCATTATTTTTACGAAGCCGAATATAATGATTTTCTAATGAATGGAAAGATTTCTTCTACAGAGAGAACCCATGAATAGAGAAGAGCAAAACAGCTTTTATTTTTGAACCTTTTTCCGAATCGTTCTTATTATAAAATATAGGACGAGTACAAGCATCTGAATTCCACAGAAGACAAGCATAAAGAACCACCATACCAATCCAGCTCCACCACTGCTGTCAAACAACAAATGATAATATAAGACTGAACCCCATAAACAGAAAAGGATTACATTTACTGTCCCAAACTTTCTGTTATACCTGAAAGAAGTAACAATAAGCAGAAAACAAACTATTAAAGCTGTATGTAAAATCTGGTTATCACTCATTTGTAATCTAACTATTTTTCCCTCGTTTTAAATTTTATAACCAAGTTTTCATCTTTCAGAGGGTATCCTTCTTTAGACCTGAAACTTTTATTGGTGAGTATAAATTCATACTCTTTGCCCGGCTTTACATCTACTTCCAAGACCAACGTTTTATCATTATTTTCCATTCCTTTCACTTTGGTCATCGGCATATATTCTTTTCCTTTATCAGAAAGATTGAATGAATAGTATCCGGGTACCATTTCCTGTGAAAAAGTAATTCGGAGTTCTTTTGTATCGGCACTTACGCTCGCAGAGCCATTTTCAGGATCTATTTTTACAACATATGGCTGCTTCTTACGATATTCTTTCAAAAGATCAGCTGTTTTTTCCTTGAAAAACTTTGATTTGCCCAGGAAATCTTCAACAACTTTATTATCATCATAATTCAGCTCAATAATATCTTTGACGGCCTGCTTTTTATCTTTTGCATTCTGGTAATACATTTTACTGATTTCATACCCCACATAATACCCTAAATCGGCTCCTTCTCCTTTTTGTCTTCCATTATAAAACCAGTTCGGAAGATTACCGCTAAACATTTCTTTTTTAAACTGAGCTTTAATTTCAGCTTCGTGAGCCATTCCGTATGAAATATATTTCCTTTTCAAAGGTTCATTCATCACAAGTTCGGCAATCAGATCACATGACCCTTCCCTGATAGCCTGATTTAAAACCCTGTTCTGATATCCGGCCTGCTGGGTATGGATGTATTCATGAATATTCAGGGAAACGATATTATCCAGAGACTGGTTGGCAAAAACGCCCTTCAACCATTCATCTTCAAATTCTGAGACGTCTGTAGTCCCTGTTCCGCTGGCAAGTTCTGCACCTACCAATACCATATTTCCGCTCACAGTTCCGCCAGAGTTAAGTGCCCCAATTGTAAAATACATTTGAGCATCTTTAAGTTCAGGATACAATTGCTTCAACCTGGCAACACCTGCTTCCAGCTCTTGGGTTTTGGTTTTTATTGTTAAGGTATTGGGTCTGACTGAATTCCAGAATTTAGGATACTTCTCAATAACTTTTACATACATACTATCGTTATAATCTCTGGCATCCATAAAAGCTTTTAAGCCCTTTGTTGCTTTACCAGTATAGAGTCGTTTGATAAGATCAAGCTTTCCGGAATAATCATTTGTTTTTTGAATACTGTCATAAGCCTTCCAAAAATTATCAATATCTGAAGTAAAAATCCTTGTTGATTTCTGTGAAAAAGCACTTGCAAATACAAGCGAAAGAATAATGGTCGAAATACGCTTCATGGCTGTTTTTAATACAACAATGATACATACAATTATTGTATTCTACAAATATCGTTTATCGTTTGCACACAATAGAATTAAAAGAATAACAGAAACATCCTCATCATAATAACTCCAAAAAAGTAAAGTGTAAATCTGCATTTTACTCTTTATTTATATTAATTCCAAATAATTTTAATTCTTTCCATCTTTTTATCACAAATATTTAATACTTTAGCTTAATAATTTGAACGAATGGGAATAATCCTTAAACCAATTGATATTGTAGATGACATTTCACAAGAAGATTTCCGTGAAAAATATCTAAAGCCATGTAAGCCGGTGGTAATCAGAAATATGGCAAGAAAGTGGCCCGCTTATCAGAAATGGACGATGGATTACATGAAAGAAGTAGTAGGCGATGTTGAAGTTCCTCTTTATGATAGTTCCAAAGCAGATCCTGCCGCTCCTATTAATACTCCGACTACAAAAATGCCTTTTCGTGATTATGTTGATCTTATCCAGCGAGAGCCTACTGATCTGAGAATTTTCTTCTTTGATCCTATAAAATTTGCTCCGAAACTGTTAGACGATTATGTTCCGCCAAAGAATCTTATGGGTGGATTTTTAGATAAATATCCCAGTATGTTTTTCGGAGGCAAAGGGTCTGTGACTTTCCTTCACTACGATATCGACATGCCGCATATTTTCCACACCCATTTCAACGGAAGAAAGCATGTACTTCTGTTTGAATACAAATGGAAAACACGTCTGTATAAGCTTCCTTATGCTACCTATGCACTGGAAGATTATGATATTGCCAATCCTGACTTTGAAAAGTTTCCGGCTTTGAACGGTATAGAAGGCATTGAATGTTTTCTGGAACACGGAGATACATTGTTCATGCCTACAGGCTGGTGGCACTGGATGAAATATCTGGACGGATCTTTCTCTATTTCCCTGCGTGCCTGGGATAAAAGCTGGGCTGTAAAAGCACATTCCCTATGGAATCTTGCTGTTCAGCGTAATTTTGATAACTTCATGAAAGCCAGATACAAAAAAAGGTATATGGACTGGAAAGAAAGAAAAGCAGTAGAAAAAGCCCATATCGCTTTGAAAAAAGGACTGCCAAAATAAAATAAAGGTGGATGATTCTGAACGAATCATCCACTTTTTTTATTCACTTTTGAGATGTATTGCAAAAAATAATTAAATTGCAAACGTTCCCTAAATATAAAAATACACATACATGTTTGAAAAATTAATCGATAGCTTTGAGAAGCTGTGCCTTCAGATTATTATTGAAATTTTACTGGTTCCTGTAACGATCTTCAAATTGTTTCAGGATCCCCGCCGATGTTATGACCTGTCTGCTCACGAGATGGAAAAAGAAGAAACTGAACGTTTTCACGATTACCTTTCTCCTATAAAACTGTCTGTTTATACCTCTGTGATTGTCTCTGTTCTTTTAATGGATTATGGTGGAGAGCATAATATTATTTCAAAGATCAAAGGGCTCAGTATGGTAGAAAAAGCGCTCTTTATATTTTTGATGAATAATATTACTGCGGTAGTATTCACCGTTGCCATATTATGGTACAAAAAAGAAAAAGTGAATACCGTCACCTTCCGGACCTTATTATTTTCTTTTATTTATACAACCGTATATACCTCTACTCCTTTTTTTATATTAATCAGCTCGGCTATGTTTCTGGGACAAACTTTGAATGTAAATGCTTACATACAAAGCCTGGACAAGATAAGTAATTATGGAACAAGAGAATATTTGTTCTTTTTCGTTTTTCTGGTTTTTATTATCATTGGAATTATCGGAATTTTCAAGCTTTTCAAGGCGTTGCATTATATTCTGAAAAATAACTTCACTTATCATCCTTATATCGTATGGTTTTTTACCTTACTTTTCTTTGTTATTCAGCTATATTATACAAAAGGATTTATTTAAAAACCAACACCTACCAGTCTGTTCATATTTTATTTACATTTGTAAAAATTTTACATTATGCCTAAGCCTCGCGAAAGAATAATAAGCACAGCTATGGTTCTCTTCCATAGACAAGGTTATAACAATACGGGCATCAATCAAATCATTGAGGAATCTAATGTATCCAAGGCAAGCTTTTACCAGCATTTTAAATCTAAAGATGATCTTTGTATAGAGTTTCTTAATAAAAGATATGATTACTGGGTGTCCGAACTTGAAAAATTCACATCTGAAGCAGAAACACTGCAGGAAAAATTCCGTAAATCCTTTGATTTTCTGATCCATATGAATGAAAGAGAAGACTTCAGGGGATGCAGCTTTCTGAATATTTTGTCGGAAATTCCTGCAGATAAGGAAGATATCCACAAGGTAATCCGGGATCATAAAATTAAACTGAGAGAATCCTTCAATGAAGATATCCAAAACGATATGATTTCAGCCCATATCTATCTTCTTTTTGAAAGTTCAATACTGACCAGCCAGCTTTACAGATCGAATGAACTGATTGAAAAATCTAAAATGATCGTAGAGGATCTCCTGAACGACTCCCATTAATCCTTCAGCCATGCATATTCCGGATCTTCATTCTTTTTTGAAAGCTGACCTTCATTTATCCACTGAAGTTACTTATCCTGCTAAAACGATCCTGCTTGAAGAGGGAAAAATTTCTGATAAGATGTTCCTGGTAAAAAAAGGAGCATTGAGAGTATTCTTCTATCAGGATGGAAAAGAACTTACCCTGGAATTTATAACAGAAAACCAGGCTGTTTCATCGTTTGACAGCTTCCTGAATAGCAATCCCAGCGATTTTGTTATTGAAACTCTGGAATCAACCACTGTTTATGAATTACACGCAGAAACTTTTCACAGACTCATGGAAAATGAGGAATTCCAGCACACTTTCCAGCCGCTTTTTTACAAACGTTTCAGTGAAATCAATAAACGGCTGATTTCTTTTATCAGAGATTCACCTCAGGAAAGGTATCAGCAGCTTCTCAAAAACAGACCGGAGCTTCTTCTACGTTTTCCACAGCATTATATTGCCTCTTATCTCGGAATCACAAGTGTTTCATTAAGCAGAATACGCAACCGTAGGTAATTTCTTTACAATTGTTATCGTTCAGTCATGAGTCTGTAAGGTAATTTTGCTTCAAAATAATAAAGTTATGAAGCATTTTATCCGGCAGTTATTCAACGATGTACTAGAAAGTCCGGTATTTGACGAATTATTAATTGAGAAATATTTTTCAAAAGAATACATTCAGATTGTTGATCATTCTCAGCTTACTTATGATGAATTTGTTCTTCACATCAGAAAACTGAAAGAAAAAGTGGCTGAACAAAAGCTTGATATCATCAGTCACGCTGAAAATGGGAATATCATATTTACCCACCACATAGCAAAATCCACCCTAAAAGATGGAAGTAAGGTGGTACATAAAGTATTGGCAGAATTTACCATCCGGAACCATCAGATTATACGATGTAATGAAGTGACTTTGCTCGTAGAGGGAAATGCTGTTGAGAAGAATTTAGGTTCTGAAAGATAGATAAGCTCTATCCCACTATATTAACAATTCTTAAGATATTCTTAATTTTCTCTTCAACGCATTTACCAAACAGACGTTTAATTTTGCTGTTATTTTTATCTAAAATATTAAAAGTGAAGAAAATTTTTACGTCTGTTTTGTTTTGTGCCTCTATTTTTTTCTATGCGCAAAACGGTTCTTTGTCCGGAAATATCAATGATGATTCAAAGATAGCCCTGCCTGGAGCCAAGATCTCATTAAGCCCGGGAAATATATATACCACTTCGGATGAGCACGGAAACTTTGTATTTCTGAATATTCCTCCGGGAAGTTATACCATGAAAATCGACTACCTGGGTTATGGCGTGCATGAATATACTGTAACGGTAGAACCTGAAAAAAACACCCGTCAGAATATTATTTTCGACAAGAAAGAGACATCAATTGCAGCCATTGTAGTTTCGGGAGCGACTCTGAAAAATCAGGCAAGAGCCTTGAATAAACAAAGAAATAACGCCAATATTACCAATGTGATTTCTTCTGATCAGATCGGACGCTTTCCGGATGCCAATATCGGAGATGCTTTGAAACGTGTTCCGGGAATTACGATACAAAATGATCAGGGTGAAGCCAGAAATCTTATTATCAGAGGGCTTGCTCCCAATCTGAACTCCGTTACGCTGAATGGTGACAGGATTCCGTCTGCTGAAGGAGATAACCGTAATGTACAGATGGATCTGATTCCTTCTGATATGATTTCTACTATAGAAGTTAATAAGACTTTAACTCCGGATATGGATGCCGATGCCATCGGAGGTTCTGTCAACCTGATTACCAGAGCTTCCCCGAACGGCCAGAGAATTTCCGCAACCGTTGCCGGAGGATACAATCCCATCCGTGAAAAAGGAAATTATACCGCCGGATTTGTGTATGGAAACCGTTTTCTGGATAAGAAATTAGGTGCTGTATTCAGTTTTTCCTATAACAACAACAATTTTGGTTCGGATAATATAGAACCCGTATGGAGCCAGGCCAATGATCTTGCCCAAACGGTTTATGTAAGCAAAATGGGAGTTCGCTATTATAATGAACACCGTATCAGACACAGCTTTGATCTTAATATGGATTATGAGTTCAATTCCAAAAATAAGATCTACGCTTCTGCCATGTACAACTTCAGGAATGATAAGGAAACCAGATTGGCTTTAGGATATAAAATAAAACCTGTTTATAATGCTGATGAAACTGAGATTACAGACTGGAAAGGAAGTATCACAAGACAGAATAAAGGAGGTGATGCCGATAATGATAATACCCGTCTGGAAAAACAGAAAGTTCAGAACTATGCTTTAAGGGGAGAACATTTATTAGGAGCTAAAGTGGATCTCGACTGGGCTGTCAATTACGCGATCGCCAGTGAAGATAAGCCTCATCAGCGTTATATTGAGTTTGAAAACAGCAAGATGAACTTCTCTCCGGACCTTAGCAATCCTGAAAAACCAATGTTCAATCTTCTCGCAGCAGACAATCTGGGAAGCTATAAACTGAGTGATCTTTCGGATGCCAATAACTTTACCCAGGAAAAAGAGTTGGGAGCAAAAGTGAATGTACGTTTTCCGTTTTCTGTGATTGATGGGCAAAAAGGACGTCTTCGTACCGGTTTCCGCATGCGTTTGAAGAAAAAGGAAAGAGAAAATGATTTCTATGCTTTTACACCTGTTAACAATATGGGAAGCCTTTTATCGGTACCAACCATACACCTTAATGGTGAAAACTTCCAGCCGGGAAATTATGTTCCGGGAACTTTTGTTGATCCTGCTTTCCTTGGAGGTCTGGATTTATTCAATCCAACCTTATTTAACGGTAAGCTAAAACCTGAAAAGTATCTTTCCAGCAACTACAATGCAAAGGAGCAGATTTATGCAGGTTATATCCGATGGGATCAGGACTTTAATGATAAACTATCGATGATCGTTGGAGCCCGTATTGAAACAACCCAGATTGATTACACCGGAAATTATGTCATGAATGAGAAGGATTTGGTAGGGCAAATCAATAATACCAATACATATACTAATGTCCTTCCGAATATTTCCTTCAAATATGTTCCGGTGCAGGATCTTGTACTTCGTGCAGCATTTACTACCGCTCTTGCCCGCCCTAACTATTATTCTTTAGTTCCTTATCTGAATGTTATTTCGGAAGATGAAATTGTTGCAGCAGGAAATCCGAATCTGAAGGCAACCTATGCCTACAATTTTGATTTCATGGCAGAGAAATATTTCAAATCTGTAGGGATTCTTTCCGGAGGTGTTTTCTATAAAAATCTTAATGATTTTATTTATACCTATTCCAAAAGAAATTATACTGCGAATGATTTCGCGAATGATTTTGCGGGACAAACCAACCCTATTCCGGCCGGAGAAAGCAACTGGAAATTTACCCAGCAGCGTAATGGTGACAATTTAGATATTTATGGGTTTGAAGTTGCTCTACAAAGACAGCTTGATTTCATTCCCGGAGCTTTCTGGAAAGGACTTGGAGTGTATGTCAACTATACTTACACTAAATCCAAAGCAAAAGGAATTACCAATGAAGAAGGCATTGAAAGAACAGATGTAGGGTTTCCTGGAGCTGCCCCTCATATGTTCAACGGATCTTTATCATGGGAAAACAAACGTTTTTCAGCAAGAATCTCCATGAATTATGCTTCTCATTATATTGATGAGCTTGGTGGCAAGGCATTTGATGACCGTTATTATGACAAACAGTTTTTCCTTGATGCCAATGCTTCCTACAAGATTACCAGCCAGATCAGAGTTTTTGCAGAAGCCAATAATCTGACGAACCAGCCGTTAAGATACTACCAGGGAATCCCAAGCAGAACCGCACAGGCTGAATATTACAGACCAAGGTTTACAATGGGAGTGAAATTTGATTTTTAAAATAAACATGAAAAACCTACATTATATACTGGCTCTTTCAGTTCTTCCTTTTGTGATCAGCTGCAAAGGGCAGAAAGAAGCCATAGAAAAATTAAAACCTGCTGTTATCACAGAAACAGTGGTTCATGATACGGATGATCCTGCCATATGGATTAATCCTCAGGATGCTTCAAAAAGTATTATCATCGGAACAGATAAAGATACGGATGGAGGTTTGTACGCCTTTGATCTTAATGGGAAAATCATCCATAAAGTATTAGGATTGAAGCGCCCCAACAATGTTGATCTTGAATATGGTTTTATTTTAAATGGAAAGAAAACAGACATCGCTGCCGTAACGGAAAGGGAAACCAACAAAGTAAAATTATATTCGCTTCCTGAACTGAAAGAAGTAGGAGAAATCTCTGTATTTGAAGGAGAAACGGAACGTGGTCCGATGGGAGTTTCCATGTATAAAAATCCGCAGACAGAAGAAATATTTGTCATTGTAGGAAGAAAATCTGGTCCTGCTGACGGCTACCTATGGCAATATAAGCTTACAGAGAAAAATGGGTCTGTCACAGGAGAAGTTGTCCGTAAATTTGGAAAATACAGCGGTTTGAAAGAGATTGAAAGCATTGCTGTAGATGATGAAATGGGCTATATCTATTATTCTGATGAGCAGTTTGGAGTTCATAAATATTATGCTGATCCGGGTAAAGGTAATGAGGAATTAGCTGTTTTCGGAAAAGGCGATTTTAAATCTGATGTGGAAGGAATTTCCATCTATCCCACTGACAAAGGGAAAGGTTATATTCTGGTTTCGAACCAGCAAAATGATACCTTCAATGTCTACTTAAGAGAAGACCAATCAAAGGGCAGAATTGCAGAAATTCCGGTTTCTACATTAGAAAGTGATGGTTCTGAAGTGACCCATGTTAACTTGGGCCCAAAATTCCCGAAAGGCGTTTTTGTTGCGATGAGCAATGGCCGAGTATTTCATTATTATGACTGGAGAGTGATTGAAAAAGCCATTAAATCTGCGGTAAAGGCTGGAAAATAAAAGAATTTTGAACCATTAAGGCTGATGGTTTTAAGAGTATTAAGTTGAGTTACAAGTATGAGATTGCTTCACTTTTGGTTCGCAATGACAGGTTGCTCATCTTAATACTCTTCATTTTTTCATTATTCTTAATGGTTTATCATCTTAAAAGTTTTTCAACGCAAAGTTGATTCTAAGGGTAGCAATATTTTAGGAAGCTAAGAAAGAGTTGATTTGCAATCAACCGATGAAGCTGTGGTGTTTATCTATAAGCTTTTTAAGCAGCTTGCTGCAGCTCTTTGATACCTTAGAAATAAGAAAGCTTAATTTTTTAACTTTGCGTTTTAAAAAAATCCATCAAAGTAGAGCCCATCTTTTTTCATTCTTCTCAATGGTTTATCATCTTAAAAGTTTTTCAACCAAAAGTTGATTCTAAAGGTAGCAATATTTTAGGAAGCTAAGAAAGAGTTGATTTGCAATCAACCGATGAAGCTGTGGTGTTTATCTATAAGCTTTTTAAGCAGCTTGCTGCAGCTCTTTGCTGCCTTAGAAATAAGAAAGCTTAATTTTTTAACTTTGCGTTTTAAAAAAATCCATCTAAGTAAAGCCCATCTTTTTTCATTATTCTTAATAGTTTATCATCTTAAAAGTTTTTCAACCAAAAGTTGATTCTAAAGGTAGCAATATTTTAGGAAGCTAAGAAAGAGTTGATTTGCAATCAACCGATGAAGCTGGTGTTTATCTATAAGCTTTTTAAGCAGCTTGCTGAAGCTCTTTGCTACCTTAGAAATAAGAAAGCTTAATTTTTTAACTTTGCGTTTTAAAAAAATCCATCAAAGTAAAGCCCATCTTTTTTCAGTTTTCTTAATGGTTTATCATCTTAAAAGTTTTTCAACGCAAAGTTGATTCTAAGGGTAGCAATATTTTAGGAAGCTAAGAAAGAGTTGATTTGCAATCAACCGATGAAGCTGGTGTTTATCTATAAGCTTTTTAAGCAGCTTGCTGCAGCTCTTTGCTACCTTAAAAGTAAAAAATTATCTCTTAAACTTGCGTTAAAATTTAATTCCATTCTTATAAAGTAAAGCTCATTCTAATACGCTTTATTTTTCATCGCTTTCACTGAATATGTTTCCTCAAATACTCTGCAGTGAATGATATTTTATTTTTCAATAGCTCCACCGGAGTTCCTTCAAACAATACTTCACCTCCAAATTTTCCTGCGCCCGGTCCCATATCAATAATCCAGTCTGCCTGGGAAATAATATCGAGGTTGTGTTCAATAACAATCAGCGTATTATTCTGATCTGCAAGACCATTAAAAAACGTAAGCAGTTTTTGGGTATCACTTGGATGCAGTCCTGTGCTCGGTTCATCAAGAATAATGATCTGATTGGTATTTTTCAGTTCTCTTGTGAGTTTCAGGCGCTGTCTTTCGCCTCCGGAAAAGCTGTCCAGTCTTTGCCCCAATGTCAGATAATCAAGACCTAATTGTATCAGCAGATCAAAATTTCTGAGCACCAATTCTTCCTTAAAAAAATCAGCAGCCTCAGAAACCGTCATGCTCATGACTTCTGCAATTGTTTTTCCGCTGTAGGCATATTGCAGTACATCAGGATCAAATCCCGATCCGCCGCAAACCTCGCATGGCTGCTCAATATCATCCATAAAAGCCAGGTCAATCTTTTCTATTCCCAAACCTTTACAATTTTTACAGGCTCCATCACTGTTTCTGCTGAACAGTCTATCAGAAACATGGTTGGATTGTGCAAAAAGCTTACGTACACTATCTGATATTCCGAGATAAGTAAGCAAATTGGAGCGGGCACTTGCAGCGAACAAAGATTGATCAATAATAGTTACATCCGGATAGAGTTCCGGGAGAATACGATTTATCAGGGTACTTTTGCCGGATCCTGCAACACCGGTTACGACTGTTATTATCCCGGTGGGAATATTTACCGTCACATTTTTAAGATTATATCTGTTGGCATTTTTAATTTCCAGATAGCCATCAGGTTTTCTGAATTCTTGTTTGATGGAAGGTTTCTTTGCGAAATAAGAACCTGTTTTACCTTTCGATTTTTTTAAATCTTTAAATGTCCCGTCATAGATCACTTCTCCTCCATTTCTTCCTGAACCCGGGCCTATATCAATCACCCTGTCCGCCATTCTGATCAGATCCGGATCATGCTCAACGATTAAAACAGAGTTTCCTTTGTCTCTGATCTGCTGAATAATAGTGATGATATTCTGCAGATCCTTCGGATGAAGTCCAATACTGGGTTCATCAAAAATATACAACAGATCTACCAGGCTGTTTCCCAGACTCCGAACCATTTTTATACGCTGAGATTCTCCTCCGGAAAGCGTATTGGTACTTCTGTCAAGAGTCAGATACTGTAATCCGATCGTGATGACATTCTGCAGCTTTGCGGAAAGCTCTTTGATGACGACTTCATATGCTTTTGAATCCAGTGAGGTAATAAATTCAAGCAGTTCATCCACTGAAAGGGCCATACAATCTGCAATACTTTTACCTTCGATTTTACAGGACAGGATTTTTTCATTCAGACGTTTTCCCTGGCAAGACGGGCACGTTTTGGTAATCACAATATTCTTCAGAGCATCTTTTCTTGTAATGTTTTCTTTAGAATCTTTTTTTAAAAATGCTTTTTCAATTCTTGGAACAATACCTTCGTATTTTACCGTTTTTCCCCATTCTTTATGTGGATGTTTAGGTTTGTGCTCCGGTGCATACAGCAAAGTTTCCCATTCTTTATCGGTGAAATCCTTTAATTTTTTATCATTATCGAAATAACCGGACAAAGTATATCTTGTTAAACGCCATCCACCAGGCTGAAAAGTAGGAAACCGGATGGCGCCTTCATGTAAGGATTTTTCACGATCAATCAAAGTATTTACATTCAAAGTCTGAACAAATCCCAATCCTTCACATTCAGGACACATTCCCTGAGGATGATTGAATGAAAATACATTGGAATATCCTACAAACGGCTCTCCCATTCTGGAAAACAAAAGTCTTAAAGAAGCAGACACATCCGCTGCCGTTCCTACCGTAGATCTGGCATTTCCGCCCAACCGTTTTTGATTGATAATAATAGGAACATTAAGGTTTTCAATTTTATCTACATCCGGAAGGCCATAATGCTGCAAGCGGTTTCTGATAAAGCTGTTCTGGGTCTCGTTAATCTGTCTTTGTGCTTCAGCCCCAATCGTTTCAAAGACCAAAGATGATTTTCCCGATCCCGATACTCCCGTAAAAACCACGATCCTGTACTTTGGAATTTTTATGGAAATATTTTTGAGATTATTCTGACGGGCGTTCGTAATTTCTATATTTTCCATAATAAAAATACTTAACTTTGTTAATATTTAACTAAGTTAAGCATATTTGTAATGAAACCCATTGAAAAAGAATTTTTTAACACATTTACTGATTTCCAATGCCTTATTCTGGCTCACATGAACCGGGGTGATATTAACGGAGTCACCGCAGCCCATTATAATATTATTGAATTTATTTTAAGAAAAGGAACAGCCACAGGGGGAGAAATATCGTCAGCATTTAATATCAGTCAGGCAGCCATTTCGAAACAGTTGAAATTTTTGATCACTCATGATTTTATTATCAGAAAACAGGAGGAAAAAGATCACAGGAAATTTAATCTTTCGGTCACCGACAAAGGACGATTTATCATAGAAAATTCGGAAACATTCCGTAAGAATATTACACGGCAGACAGCTTCTATACTCACTTCTAAAGAACTCGAAAATTTTAATTATCTGCTGGGTAAAGTTTTGAATAATATAAAACTGTAGTATCCATAGTTACTTATACGTCCCGAATAACCTGTCCCAGATTGAAGTATAAAATCCAAAGTTTTTACTTTCATCCAAATGGTGCTGGTTATGAAACCTGGTCGTTCCCACAAAAAAGCGGTCAAAAGATGCCGGAAAAAATTCTCTGTTCAGATGCCCTATCGTTCCCCAGATCAGATTAAGCAAAAGATAGATGGAAATCGAAATGACAGAGAAATCATATCCTATGAGTATAACCAGCATCATTAGTCCAAATCCTATGGTTTCCAAAGGATGCAGAACAAAAAGGCTTAAAAAATTGGTACTGACATGCTGATGATGTTTTCCATGGAGCATTTTATAGATGAAAGGTAAATGTGCCGTAAAATGGAAGAGATACATCAAAAAATCCATTAAAAGAAGTAAAACAGCAACTTCCGCTGTTATGCCAATTACTGATTCTGTCTGTCCCAGCACAATCCATCCTTTTTTCCATAAAAAAGCTCCGAGTAACATGACAAAACTGTTACACAATATTGTAAGCAGACTAAGATAAAAATCGGATCCGGTGACAGGATGATTCTTCTCCTGCAGCTGACTTTTACGACAAGTCTTCTCAATAAAAATATATAAACCTATGGAAAACAGGTAGAGGAAAATATTGGCAATCAGGCTGAATATCATCCATTGCAGCCAGGAAAACTGCCAAAATACCTGTAAATAACCGGAAAGTTCTGTCTGAGTAAAATTCATAAGTCTTTCATCCTTCTGCTTGATGTCATAAAGGTATGAATTTCACCGTAAAATCAACCGATAAAGTACATTCCGGGCTTTATTTCTGTCTTGCCTTTCTTTTGAGCTCCCTCAGTCTTGACGTGAGCTTTTTTCTCAAATCGTTATGATAGGCCCGGTAGTTTTTGATGCTGTTTTCCAGATTTTTCTTGTTAAGCAGATACTCTTCGTACAGATGTCCCAGTTCTGAAATCTGGGTAATCACCTCCGAAGGCTGGCTTTCAGGATCTTCCGCAGCTTCTATCAGCAGACGGTAATATTCAATACGGCTGGTCAGGTTCATGTGAAGTTTTGGTTCTATTCCCTGCATGATTTTATGATTTTATTGTGTTTTTAAATAGGTAAAAGGCAAAATATTTTATTCTTTTACTATTCGATATATTATTTTTTAACTATTAAATAAATCTTTTAAATTTTTTCTTGAACCATTAAGATGGTATTAAGGTGTTAAGATTATGAAGACAAGCTTCGTATTACCTTACTTTATTTCTTCAAGCTTCTTAATGGTTTAAAATATTGACACTCATTTTCTTTCTTTGTCTTTTCCATTCAAATTATTTTTCCATCATTACGGGAGGTACATCACTTTGAAATAAAATTTTGATATTTCCATTCTTTTCGTGACCCGCTGATTTGAAATAACCACCGTTAAGTGCAGAAGAAATAAGGGTTTCATTGGGATCTCCCAAAGGTAATAATGGCAGTCCGGCAAATTCATTGACATTGCTCTGCGGGGAAATTCCACTACTGTATTCTCCGGCTCCGCTGGCATTAAAGACTTTATAGATCACAGGATGAATCTGCCAGGAAATTTTTCTGGGTTTACGCTTGTCTTCCACGACAAATCCGGCCATATCTTTCCCCAGCGTAATATCCCCTATCTGAATCACCTGCACATAAGGTTTGAGATTATTCACAACAATTTCAGCAGCAGATGCCGTACTGTTCGATGTGAGGATATATACTTTCTGTAATCCCAGCGCATTCGCACGCAACGTTGCAAAGTCCAACGCTTTGGGATCATAGGCAATTTGCTGGGCAAATGTTCTTTTTACTTCCCCTCCGTTTTTATTTCCTTTAAAAATGATGAACGGCGAGGCGGATGATAGTCCTGAAGGAATCAGTGAACACAGTGCTGCGGCAGATGACACCGAGCCTCCATAATTGTATCGAAGATCCAGAATTAATTCCTTCACTCCGGCGGCCTTCAATTCCCCAAACTTTTGATATAGCGTTTGAGTCATTCCGTCAGGGAAATCATAGATGTAGAGATAGCCCACTTTTTTTCCGTTTTTCTCAAAAATTTTCGATAAAACAGGCTGTTCAAAAGAGAAACCATAATAAACGGTAATATTTTTTTCATCCGTAACGCCTCCGTTTTGCCACTTTCCAACGGTAAGCTCTACAACGGTCTGATCTTTAATGGATGAAGCCATTGCTTCGGCATTTGCGGCTGTCATTGCTATTCCATTCACTTTGGTAATGATCATTCCCCTTTCCAACCCTGCATTGAAAGCCGGGGAATTTTGAAGCACCAGCTTCACTACAGTAACCACTTCATTATTAGCAAGCTGAACAATGGTATAATCAAAACCGTACATATTCCTTATCGAATGTGGATAAGAAGAAGAATCTTCCGTATTCACCATGAAAGAAAACCGGTCCTTTGAAGACAATAGGCTTTTAAAAAAATCTTTTACAGGAAGCTTATAATCCGGCTTTGCAGGCATCTCATCTGCCCAGTAATAGTATCTTTTCATACTGTCCTGAACCCACAGATTCACGGATTCTGTACTTCCTTCCGGAAATACGGGTGCGCTTTCGTCGTTATTATTGGTACACGAAATAAGAAGGACTGCGGCCGCAATACATTGAAGTTTTAAAAAGCTTTTCATACGCAAATCACAGATATTCTGCTATATCGATATCTCCTTTTACCACCCATTCTCCATTTTCCATTTTTTCCTGAAGAACAATCATATTAGCGCCTGTATGTTGTTTTAATTTCACCTGAATCATTTTTGATCCCGCATAAGGCTCTGTCGTTCCCGGTTTGTATAATTCAAGATATATGGGAGCTGTCGAGCTGAAAAAACTATAGATTTTCACTGCCGTAAAGTTGTCTTTTCCAATATTGTCAAACTCGGCAAGCACGACTCCGTTTTCTCTTTTCAAAATACCTTTTGTCTCTTTCAGAGAGGTTCCGGAAAATTCACCCAGGTTGGGAAAAATAAATTCAAAACCTACTTTTCCCAGATTTACCTGGGGTTTTACGGCATAGGTCTGCAGATAGATTCCGGGGAGATTAAAGAAATACAGGTTTTTATAATCATTTATATTGTCATAGGTAATATTGTATTTTGCAATTTCAGCGCCTGTTTCATAATTATAGACAGACAATTTATTGATTTCTCCCTGATCCAGTACAAACTGAAGCCGGGTTTCTATTTTATTGGTGTAAGATGTTTTTCCATCAATAGATACAGGCTGTCCGTTCAACCTCAGCTGAAGTACATCAGGTTTGGAAAATCCTTTAATATTAACATCTCCTGGTTTCTGCACTTTATCATACAGCTCCATCGTATTATTGTCTGTACATGAAAACAGTACAGTGAAAAACAGTAGTAATGCGAAGATTTTGTTCATCTTTCTTCAATTATTTCTTGTAAAACTTTAAAATATTGCCCGGCCCATGGGCCGGGCAATATATAATTATAAAAAAACTAGTTGGATATGTTCCGGATAGCTTTTTTCAAAGACTCTCCGTTATTTATTTAAAATTTCATGGTGTTCCTAAAATCAGATTCCAAGGGGATAAATGATTATTTTTTAATAAACTTCAGCCTTTCCGTAATCTTTCCATCTGTAATTTCTGCGATATACGCTCCCGATATAAGGATTGCTGTATTAATCGCTTTAGAATACTGAGTGGTTAATACTTTTTGTCCCGCTGCATTGTAAATATTCACTACAGTTGTATTTTCTTTCAATGCCGGATTAAGCTGCATCTGTAAAGATTCTCTAACCGGATTTTCTGCTATTTGTGTTACAATTTTGTTTCTTTTTACATCCTTAGTTCCCAAAGATGGTGTATTAAAAATTCCTATTTCATCAATATTGATGTTCTGGACATTATTTCCGCTCGTTTTTCTGTTTGACCACATTCCGATATAGATCTTTTTCCCTGCAAAAGCAGAAAGATCTACAAGGGATTCTACAAACTGGGTAAGATCTGCAGGAAAAGGATTGGCTGAATCCCCTACCTGTATTTTATAGATACTTTGAACATCATTTCCGTCTGCATCTACGGTCATCGCCTGAAAGTCTGATAACGTTGGAACTTCTTTCTGCGGTGTGCTTACATAGATAAAAAGTTCTCTGGCAACAATCGTGTGAGTAGATCTCTGTCTCCCGATATAAGCGGCCAGCGTAATGGTTCCTGCAATATTGGTAAGGTCAATCTGAGGAGAAATAATCCAGTCATTTTCAGTGGTAAATCCGTTAGCATTTCCAGTTGGAACCAAATTGATAGAATGGCGTAGAACACCTGCAGTTCCATAGGCCAAGGTAGTTCCGTTGTGATAAATGTTCTGCCCCTGTACCCATCCGTTGCCATTGTTGTTCAGGTCATGAAAAGTCCAGCCCTGAAGATCGGCAGGAGTATCAAACGAATTTCCCCATACCAGAGACTGTGCTGCAGCCAGGTGGGATAAAAACAGAACAGATGATAAAATTATTTTTTTCATAATGCTGATGATTAAAATTTTTGAAGTAAAAGCAAGGAATCAGCATGTGCTGTTCCCTGCTTTTTAAAGTTTTTATTATTCTACAATGGAGAAGTTGTATTTTGTCCAAAGTCCCTGGAAGTTTCCACAGTTTCTTGGAGAAACATTCCAACCACCTTCGTTGAAGAAAGGCTGGCTCATACCCCATAGAGATGCTGGAGTACCAGTCGCCAGGTTAGCTGCAGGGATTCCTGCTGTACCTGTACCTGTAACTGAAGTAGTAAATCCGTGAACCTGGATGGTGCTGTATGCTGAAGCTGAAGAAAGTTCAGAACCTGTACCTTCTACTTTGATACCCACAGGGTAACCTGTAACGACAGCGTTATTTAATGTTAATCTTCCGTGTCTTCTGATGTGGATACCGTTTTCATATAAAACGCCTTTAGAAGAGTTCTTGGCACCGATAATAGTAAGATTGTTGATCACCGGATGAGTCAACAATGTTGTAGAAGAACCTTCTGCGTTGTTATCAAGCTCGATCCCGTTAGAATCCGGGCTTGCTCCGCTAAGACTGTGTGTAGAGTTGTAATCTGCCAAAGCTAATGCACAAGTAATTGTTCCTGTATATCCGTTATCGAAGTCGAAGTTATCGTCATCAGCAGCAAAAGAAACAAGGTTTGAAGCGTTTACAGTTCCTCCGAAGAATTCAAAAGAGTCATCTTTTCCAAAAGAAACCTGAATATGATCTAAAGTAGTTCCGTTTCCAACTCCTCCTAACGTAAGACCGTTGATTTCGTTACCTGAATTCGGAGCTAAAAGATCATATCCTGCAAACTCGATACGAACATATTTTAATGTTCCTCCGTTATGAGAAGCATTGGTACCTCCGTAATAGAAATCAGGACCGGATAATCCTTCAATTGTTTTTGTGAATGGAGTGTTTGTAGGCGCGTCACCTAATATAACAACACCTCCGAAGTCACCAGGAGCAGCAGTTGTATCTTCGTTTCCGTCTAACAATTTGTAGCTGGTGAAAATAATGGGCTGAGCTTCTGTACCCGCTGCATTGATTTTTCCTGTTTTAGCAATTACCAAAACTCCGGTAGCTGTATTGTTTGCGCTTGGCTTGGCTTTAATGAATGTACCAGGCTGAATGGTTAATGTAGCACCATTTTTTACTGTTACAATTCCATCTAATTCAACTACTCCACTCCATGTAGTATTTGAAGTAATAGCACCACTTACGGTAGTTACCGGAAGAGCAGAAGCTGTAAGGTACTCAGCAGAAGTAGATTTCATTTCGAACGGAGAAGATGAATCTGCCAGTTGATCATTTTGACAAGCTGTAAGAGATAATGCTGCCACTGCAATTAGAGTTAGTCTTTTCATTGTTATAATTTTTAATAAATCCGGTTGTGTTATTTTTATACCAGATCAGTTTTTTATTCAGGAATATCCTCCTCTCTATTCCTTCGATTTGTTTTTTGGTGTTCATCCCATCGCTGCAGGAGGAGCTGCATTGCGGGCGTTCCCATGAAAATCGTTAATGCCTGGGAAAAGCTGTTAACGTCCGGTTTTCTCAGAACTGTACTGCTGTGCGCATCATCAGTATTCTTCAGTTTTTGATCAGGTTCCCGAAACCTGTACGTTTCTATCATTAAGATATCTTTCTATTGTTGTACTGGGCATATTCACTTTCTAAAACATATAGTTTACACTTAGGCTGAACATTCTTCCGCTGTAAGCCCGAAACATAATCTTATCAATATTCTTATCGTATCTGTCTGTTGCACCGGGTAAAAGTCCCCAGGCTTCTCGTTCCGTTCCGATGGCACTACCCAATCCAAGCGGTATTGAGTAGGAATTGTAATTGTTATAGTATTCTTTCACCCTGTTGAATAAGTTTCTTGCATTGAATTTTAATTCAAGGTTTTTATTGCGAAGAAATTTATAGGAGATCTGTGCGTCTGCTACAGCATAAGGACGCTGTATTTCTTCTCCCTTGTAAGCATACCCGACGGTAATGTACTGGTCACCTTTTGCATTGTATAAAAAGCTCAGTCCCAAGCGGTCGCCATCATAGGTCAATCCAAGGTTATAGGCATATGGAGTCTGCCCGTACAACGGACGTTTTACTTCATAGGTTTCATCATTGTCCCCTGTTTTATAGATATCCTTAAAAGCTATTACTTTCGTATGATTATAGGTAAAGTTTCCGCTTATGAAAAGTTTTTCCAGAAAAGTTCCTTCTGCAATAAATCCTAAATTCTTTCTGACTTCTGCTTCAACTCCGGCCAGCTTTGCATTTTTTGAATTACCGTTATAGAGATACAGATTTCCTTCACTGGAAATATGCCCTTCACGTTCTATGGGTCTGTCTATATTTTTATAGTAAAGTCCTGCGGAAAATATTTCTCCAAGGCCGGGAAACCATTCAAATTTGAAATCATAATTATTAATAACAGAAGAGGTCATTTCTGTATTATAAATCAAACCGTTGGCCACCGGATCGAAATAAGGAAGCCCCGTTCTTTCATTAAACTGCGGACGGATAACAGATTTATTATAGGCAAGCCTGAAATTGATTTTATTGGTAGGGCTGTAGGTAAAATTTGCAGAAGGCATCCATTGCCATGGTTTATCCTCAATGGCTGCTCTTTCAACATTCTTTGTATCAGTTGGGTCCAATTGCTGTGAGATAAGATCATATTTAAAGTATTCTGCACGAAGTCCCCAAACTAATCTTAATTTCTTCCAACGGTTATCAAACATCACAAAAACCGCATGCTGTTTTACTTCTCCTTCATATTGATCATTTTTATACAATGCCTTGGTTTCCCATCCGATACCTCCCGGTACATATTGAGATCCATTGAACCAATCCGCAAGGGTACCATACATCGTCAGGTAATTTTTTTCGCTATTCGGAACATCCCGGTTCTCATCTACCCTTAAGAAGAACTTCTGCTGCTGGTTGGTGTTATTCTTTAATGTTCCTGCATATCCTGTCTTCACCGTATTTTTAAAATTTCCTGTATCCAGATCCCATTTCACTGAAGCTCCGTAATTGTAATCGGTTTCTTTGTTGGCGATATATCCTCTGTAGAAATTTCCGCCGGTATTATAAATTTTATGATAGGTCAGAATTTCACTTCCAATAAAATCATAAAGGGTCAGATATTGGGTATAATCTTTCGTATCAGACGTTATGCCCGTTCTTGCTGCAAACCAGCTGACTTCAGTATTGCCTATTTTGTGATTCCCTTCCAGTTTATTTTGCAAAAGGGTCTGAAAGATGGGATAATTGGTATTATCAGTATAAGGTCTGTCTAAGTTTTTGATCTGAGCCGGATCATTATTGGGGATGACACCGTTATAAAAATAATTATAGGCTAGTTCTGCATTGGATGCCATGGCACTACCAGTGGTATATTCATTCCAACCTGTAACTCTTGTTAATGTATTATCAAAAATATGGGTATATGAATTCCGGAATGAAATTCTGTTTTTTCCCAGCTGGAGTCCAAAATTGAGCATCCCTGCCAACGTAGAGTTATAATTATAGGAAGCTCCTTTGTTTTTGAAATTATAAAATGGTATCGGAGCTACTCCCTTTGTTTCCCAATCCGCGACATAAGGTCCGGTAGTATCCAGCCAGTTTCCTCTTCCCGTATGGTCAATATCCAGTTTATTCTGTTCATTTCTGATGACAAATGCTCCGGCAAATCCCCATTTATTATTGTTTTTAAGAGCATATGTTCTTCCTAATGCCAGCTGTATATTAGATCCCATATCACCTCTGGTTTTATAGGTGCTGAAATTGTCATTGGTAAACTGCCTGGACTGTTCAAAAAACCTTGGATCTGTCCAGTTCATCGGCTCCAGTCCTTTGGGAAAATCTCTTGTTCCGTCATCATATCCGAAATAATCGTACTTTCCCCGCTTGCGGGTCAGAAATTCTTTGAAGGCCGACTGATCGTTATATGAAGTTCCTAATGTAACGGTTGTAAAGTTTTCATTGGGAATATCCTTGGTTCTCACTTCTACGTAACCTCCGGCAAAGCTGGCATTCATATCAGGAGTGGCAGATTTGCTTACCACCACACTTTCTACCATTGCCGTAGGAATGATATCAAATGAAAAGTTCTGATTATACGCTTCCGTGCTGGGCAGGTTGATTCCGTCCATGGCCGCGGTGTTCCAACGTTCTCCCATGGATCTTACCACTACATATTTATTATCAATGGTGGTAATTCCTGTTACCCTTTTCAAAGTTCCTCCCACATCGCTGTCGGGTGTCTTGGAAATCTGTTCCGCTGAAATACCATCACTCATCTGGGCTGCTTTCTTCTGCTGGGCAAGAAGTCCCGCCTGAGTATCTGCTTTACGGGCTGCCGTAATCACAACTTCTTTGATATCTGTAATTTTATCGGAAGCTTTGTTTAAAGCAAATGAGACAGAACTGGTTTCGTTATTGATAACAGACAATTTTTCAACTCTCAGCGTATTATATCTGGGAGCTTTTATGGTCAGATTATAAGTTCCGGAAGGAAGATCTATGGTAAAATCTCCGTTATTGTCTGTTACCACAGTTTTCTGAGCAATATTAACTTGTGCTCCGGTAACGGGATTTCCCACCTCATCCACTATTTTACCGGAAATACGTCCCTTTCCCGGTACGGAAATATTTGAACTTTCATATTTTATCGAAATAAGATCACCATGCAGTCGGTATATAACGGGAAGCCCGTTGGTAATGTCCTTCAGACAGTTGTTGACAGAAGTATTTTCGCATTTCACTCCTTTTACCTTCAGCTCTTTAATATCCACTTTGGAATAAGCCAGTCTCATCCCCGTTTTTCCTGCAAATTCTTCTAAAACTTCAATCAACGGTCTGTTGGCAGGTACAGAAAATGTCACTTTCTGAACCAGCTCCTGAGCTTCTGCGGCTACAGTAAAAAATAAGGCTGCTATGGTAATCCCACATTTCAAACTTTTCATACTTAATAGTGTTCTCTTGATTATGATTATTTATTTTTTATAATGATTTATTTCTTAAGGATATAGGTGTTTTCTTTTTTCTGTACTTCCAGTCCCAGGATGAAAGCCAGCGATTCAATATTTTCTCCGACCGTCCCTCCCGTGAAATCAGCAGTAATCTTTTTATCTTCAGCTTCCTTAGGATATTGAACCTTTGTATGATAATTGCTTTCCAGGACTGCTACTACTTCCTTTAAAGGAACATCGTTAAAACTCAGAGACAATATTGACGCAATTCTGCCTGCTGAATTTTTTACAGGTTTCAGTGAAATAACTGCCGTAGTATGAGCAACTCCGAAGTTGGTCCACTTCTGATTAGGCTTAAGGAAAGAAACCGGAACCCCGGGAGTGGATACAGCCACCTTTCCTTCGTAAAGATCAACCGCTTTTTTCTTACCTGACTGTGAAATCTTAAATACCGTTCCCAATACTTTGGTACTGAAGCCATCCGCACGAACGATGAATGGATGTTTTTTAGATTTTGCCACAGAGAATATCGCATCTCCTTTTAAATCCACGACTCTGGTGGACGCAGGAAAAGATTTTTCGACAGTAAGTTCTGCACCTGGTAAGAGCGTAACTACAGATCCATCTTCAAGGTGAACAATACGGTTTCCGGATTTTGCAAGATACACATCTGGCTTAATAAATAAGGTGTACGTAAAAACTCCGCCCAATGACAAAAGCAGAATAATAACTGCTGCAATTTTATAAAGATGTGTTCTAAAACTTTTTGCTGACGGGATAGACACAATATCTTTTTGAGAAAAGTAATTTTCCAGTCCGGATAATACCCTTTCTCTGGATTCTTTAAGATGCACAATATCCAGATCTTTTTCTGCAAGATTTTTCCACTGTTTTAAAAGTTCATTTTCTTTTTCAGAAATTGAGTCTTCCGAAACTTCCCGTTCCCAAAGTCTGAAAACAAAGGCTTCAATATTTTTATATGGTAAAAGTTTTTTCATAGGGGTCTTTCATGTATTCACAGATACTTCTATCTATAAGACAGTGAAAATGAAAAACTTCCCCGGGGCATTCTTAACGTTATATTCACATTACAACCAAATTGTTAATAATTTTCGTCATATTTCACATTTACTCAACATTAACGTTCAATTTTCGGCCTGTTTTTCAGAAATATTTAATCTTATCACACCCAAAGTTCACAAAAAGTTAATTTTCCTTTAGGTAATTTTGTATCACAATATGAGCCCAACAGACTATATATTATTAAAGAAAATAAAATCAGGCGACCGCCCTGCATTTATGCTGCTGTATGACCGGTATTGGGATAGTCTGTACCGCTTTGTTTATGTACGGACACGGGATAAGGAAGTTTCTGAAGAAATCCTCCAGAACCTGTGGATGAAGATTCTTGAGAATACGGATGCCATACAAACCGATGATACAGAAAGTGCCAAAGGCTACCTTCTCCGTCATCTTCATTACCGGATTATTGATTTTTATAACAGCTACAAAAAAGCGCCACCTACGCTGAGTATTGACGAGTTTGATATTCCGAATGAAATAGAAATAGCAGATTCCGAGTATTTTGAAATTCTTGAAGAAAATGAGATCAGTGCTTTATTGACTATGATTGATGAAGTCGTTTCCCAGCTTCCCCCAACGGAACAGCAGGTATACGATATGAGAATCAGGAAAAATATGTCTGTGAATGAAACAGCAGAAGCGCTGGGACTCAGCAATAAAACAGTAAGTAATAAATTAAGCAAAGCTTTGGGAGAAATCCGTGAACAGCTTAATCCGGAGTATAAGTCGTCTAAAAAGCTGGTTTCTATTCTGTTGTTGATGGAGGTTTTGACGAGGTATTGAGGTTGAGATACGGGGTTATGAGGTTCGGGATACGAGATACGAGATGCGGAGGTTCCTCAATAGTCAATTTGCTGCGTAGTCAATGGTCAATTTTTATACCACCTTTTAAATTCACAGCGGAGCGGATTCACTATTCACTATTCACCAAATAACGGCAGAAAAACTGTATTAAAATCCAGGATTTTAAAATCGGCAAGGTTTGAATCTATACTTTCATCATTATTGGTAAAAATGATGGTCTGCATTCCGGCTTCTTTTGCCGCCTTTAATCCTGACTGACTGTCTTCAATAGCAATACAGTGTTCCGGGGAAACTCCAAGATTTTTTGCAGAAGTAAGATATACGGCAGGATGAGGTTTTCCCTGAGTTTCAAACTCTGATGAGTGAATGGTATCAAACAGGTCATGAACCTGAAGCTTTTCAAGCACCGCATGGGCTACCCGTAAAGGAGCATTGGTAGCCAGCCCTATTTTGTAGTCTTTGTTCTTAAGATTTTTAATAAACTTCTCTACACCAGACATGGTACAGTTTTCAATTTGTATCATTTCGATTACTCTTGTAACCACTTTATTTTCCAGATCACAGGCATCAAAATTTTCCCAGGGAAATCTTTTATACCAGAATTCGGTTACTTCCTGAGTCGTCATATATTTGGTTTGTGCCGCAAGATCATCCGTAACCTGCACTCCATAGGATGAAAATACATCCAGTTCTGCCTGGGTCCAGAATTTTTCTGAGTCTACCAGAACACCGTCCATATCAAATATTACTGCTTTTAAAGCCATTTTGAATGATAAATTATAAGCGATGAATGATTAATTATTGGCTGATTTTATACACACAACGCTGCCCTCCGGAAATAATATGATCTATTCTTTCCACTGTATACTTCTTTCCTATCAGGGATTGGAAATTGGATAGCTCTGCACGGCAGAAACCCTGGCATTCTGTTGCTGCAGCGCATATCGGACAATGATTTTCAATCAGATAATAGTCTTCCCCTTCTTTTTTCCATTCCGCCATATAGCCTTCATCACTACGTACTTTTGAAAGAGATTCGAGGCGCTGTTCCAGTGATTCTGCCTTTGAAAGTACTTTTTCATAACGCTCATGGGTATTTTTTTCCCGGTCACTGATTAATAAATCCAGAGCATTTTCACCCAACAGGTTTTTTACGGATTTCAAAATCTGAACCGTAACATCCGCATGGGTATCCGGAAACTGAGCCAATCCTTTCTCTGTTAGAGTATAGTACGTAGATGGACGCCCAACCCCTTCGCTCTTCACCGAAGACCGGATCAATCCTTCCTGAGCAAGATTCAGTAAATGTTTTCTTGCCCCTTCTTTGGTGATCGACAATTCTTCAGCAATAAGAAGTGATGTAGCCTCACCTCTCATCTTTAAAAACATCAGAATACGATCCGCAGCCGGCTTCTTCATTTGACAATATTTAGGTTGTTTTATTTTTCAACAACAAATATAGTCATTTTCTATAACCTTATAAAATCAAGGATAAAATAAAGATTTACAACATTTTACTTCTACTCACCAGAAAATAAATAAAACAACCATAAAGTTGTTTTATTTAAATATATTTCTACCTTTGTGAGACATTAATCAAAAAAATAAATACAATGACTCCATTTACATTACCACAGTTACCTTATGCTTACGATGCTTTGGCGCCTTATATAGATAAAGAAACGATGACCATTCACCATCAGAAACATCATCAGGCTTATGTAGATAATCTGAATGCAGCACTGGCACAAACCAATGAAACCAATCCCGACCTTGATTCATTACTGCAAAGAATAAGTGAATACAGTCCTGCTGTCAGAAATAATGGTGGCGGCCACTATAACCATTCTTTATTCTGGGAAATTATTTCTCCACAACCCAAGCTGAATCCTGAAGGCATGCTTCATGACGATATCACAGCCACTTTCGGAAGCCTCGACAATCTAAAAGCAGAAATGAAGAAGACAGGTTTGTCGCAATTTGGTTCAGGATGGGTATGGCTTTTTGTAAAATTCAACGGCTCATTGGCCATCAGTTCTACTCCTAATCAGGATAATCCGATGATGGATATTCTTTCCACCAACAGAGGTTTTCCGATTCTTGGAATAGATGTCTGGGAACATGCCTATTATCTGAATTATCAAAATAAACGCGCAGATTATTTGGATGCTTTCTGGTCTGTACTGGATTGGTCTGCTGTTGAAGGAAAATATGAAGAAGCCTTGTCAAAAGTAAGATAAATAATACTGAAAGTAAACGAATTATGACTGAGGAAAATTTTATCAATAAAGCAAAGGCTTCAGGCATTATTGCTCTTGACCTTTCAGATTACAAACCTACTACGGACATTGTAGAACTGGATATCAAAGAACATCTTTTTATGGGAATGATTGTTAAGGAGAAAGAATTTAAAGAATCAATTGCTGCGGTGGATTTTTCTGTTTACAATGAAAAAGCAGTAGCGATCATCTGTTCTACGGATGCTATTATTCCACCCTGGGCTTATATGCTGATTATGGAAAAATTGTCTCCTTACGCTTCTTATGCTGATTTAAACAATGCAGAAACTGTTCTGCTGGATCTATGGAAACGCCGTCTCATCTATGCTGATCTGAAACAGTATAAAAATCAGAAAGTGGTTGTCCGCGCAAGTACTCATCATGATCCTTCATTGTATTTATTAGCAGCAGGATTACTGAAACCGCTGGTAAAAACACTGATGTATGGTGAAATAGGGTTACCCAAAGTAATTTTTAAACATTAAAAAATGAAAGCAATCATATTCAACGGATCGCTGGAAAGAAGAACCTTATCTACTTCCGGACTGATTTCGGATTATTTTTCTGAACACCTGAAAATGTTGGGAATTCAGACTGATATTTTTACACTTGCTGACTCCGGCATTCCTCTATTCGATGTCACACTTACCAAAACTCCTTTGGCCGTAGAGCGTATGGCTCAAATGTTTACAGATGCTGATCTGCATATCTGGCTGGCTCCGCTTTATCACGGCAGCATTCCGGGAGTAATGAAAAACTGTCTGGACTGGCTTGAAGTAACCGCCAACCGGTACGAGCCTTATCTCACAGATAAAACTGTAGGGCTGGTATGCTGGGCTGATGGTCTCCAGGCCATGCAGGGAATTAACGCCATGGATTCTATAGCCAAATCATTGCGTGCCTGGCCGTTGCCATTCAGTGTTCCGATTGTCAGGTCTTCATTATTTAAGGCAGAACAACCCTCTCAGATTTCGGATCTGTATTCCGGTAAGTTTGATAAGCTTATCAGCATTGCAGCTTCTAAAAAAATAACCATTATTGACTAAGTACTGGCAGAAATCACTGCATATTAATGATTTAAAATAAAAAATAGCACACTTTATGCTGCTTATTTTCAAAGAACAGTGTTGAACTGCTGTAATTAAGTTTAGCGGGGATTTCCGAACTGTTCAACGTTGACGAAATCCCTTTTTTAAACCCTTTAAATTCAAACAATATGGCTATAAAAATAACAGATGCCTGTATCAACTGTGGAGCCTGCGAACCGGAATGCCCCAACTCAGCCATTTACGAAGGTGCTATTGACTGGCGCTGGAAAGACAAAACCAAACTTTCAGGACATATCATATTTCCTGACGGTACGGAAGGTGATGCCGATGCTTATCATCAGGCAGTCTCGGATGAAGTGTATTATATTGTATCCGGAAAATGTACGGAGTGTAAAGGGTTTCATGAGGAACCTCAATGTAAGGCGGTATGCCCTGTAGACTGCTGTGTAGATGACCCTGATCATCGGGAAACTGAAGAAATATTATTAAACCGGCAAAAATTTATGCACAGTGCCTAAGTACCCGATTGAGTCGTCTGATAAACGCTATGAAGCAAGAAAGCGACTAAAAAATTTGTATCTTTTATATTTAATTTTCAATGGAGGCGGGCTTTAGCCCGCCTTCTTATATTTTCTTTCCCATCAGCTTTCGCATACACTTATTTTTTCTTTAATCTCGGTGTAAATTTTTTGAGTAAAAGGAGTTTCTACAGCTGTTTCAGCGCCATATTTCAATACAGCACCTGCAAACAATTCCAGCTCATTATCCTTTTTTCCGGAATTAATATCAAGCTGTAAGGAAGTTGGAGTCTCAAAAGGAAATGTTGAGGCTTTTTCAAATGTTTTAGCGATGATATCTTCCTGAAGATAGATTCCTTTCTTATCAGCGATCTGTTTGATTTCTTTCATAATTTCAGCCGCTTCTTTCTGCTGCTGTTCATCGGTACATACAGTTCCAATAGATGAATTATGCTTTGCTGTTACCAATCCGAAGCTGGCAATAAAAATAAATTTCGTCCAGATATCTGATAATGAATTATCTTTAAAATCAAAGTCGATTTTACTTTCACTCAATAGCTCTGTAATCCATTCTACAGGGGCAGAAAAATGCTCAGGATCTCTTCCCACAATCATTTTTCCGGCTTTTCCTTTATGTTCCACTACTCCTCTTTCTTTAATATGGGAAGCTACGTAGATACAGGTTGGAAGAATAGTGTGTTCCGGAATTATTTTACGGATTCTGTCATAAATATCTGCTCCGTTCATCATCGGAAGCAATACAGTATCTTTATTAATAACTTCCTGCAACTGTTTACAGACATTTTCAAGATCGTACTCTTTTACACAGATCAAAACCAGGTCAGGATTTTTGATCTCACTGATATTCTGCAGGATATCATCAGGACGGGTCTGAGAATTGGAATGCTCGGGAGATAACAAAGTCAAGCCGTTTTCTTTCACTTTCTCATACGTTGCTCCACGGGCAACAAAAGAAATGGTATATTTTTCCGTGGTTTCATTATTCTGATTTATTTTAAATCCAAAATAACCGCCTACACCACCTAATCCTACTACAACAATATGTTTTTTGTTCATGAAATTATTTTTAAGCAAAGATGAGCGATGATTCCTGAACTATCACTTGACAAATGAAAAGAAATTACAATTTATGAATATCCCTTCTGATCCTGCTCAGGGAACTGTCCTTGATCCCAAGGTAAGAAGCAATCACCTTCAAAGGAACATGCTGAAAAATATCGGGATCTTTTTTCATCAGGTTAAAATATCTCGTGGAAGCCTTCTGACTCGCCATTTCGATGAGCCGGTCATGGATCGTATAATAATTAAGAACAAAAAGAAGCCTGCTGAACTCTCTGAATTCAGGAATATTATGAAAATTATGCTGTACGTTTTCCAATCCGGTCTCCCAAAAGACACATTCGGTGATCGTCTGATATATTTCTTTGGTAGGCTGCTGTCTGAAAAAAGACAGAAAATCATTAACGAAGCAGGGAGCTGTATAAATATTGGTGGTAATCTCCTCATTATCTTCATTCAGGATATAAGACCGCACATAGCCTTTTTCCAGGAAGTAGGTTTTGGTACTGATCGTATCTTTATCCAGCAAAACAGTATTTGCTTTTACCTCAAAATGACTGAATTTTTCAGTAATTTTTTCAACTACTTCAGCTTGGATACTGAATAAGGAATGGAAGTAGGCATTAAGTGATGATTTGTTCATAAAATAAAAGCTGCAGCATATTTGTTTTTAAATCTCTCCCGACAAAAATAGCATTTATAACCTATTAAATAAACTATATTCTTTTTTAATAGATCAGATGTATTTTGTAATTTTCTTCTTTAAAAGACATAAGACATTACTATGGAGAATGACTTCACTTACCTTTTCATCGAACCTGATAAAGAGATTGCAGATTTCGTTGAAAATCTGGGCACTTTTCAGAACCTTTCGGATGAAGCTAAGGAAGTGGTTATCATTCCGGATGGAAGAATTGATTTATTTTTTTCACAGTCGGCTTCAGAACCTTTTCATGTTACGCTTCTCGGATTGGAAACCTATCCTGAGCAAAGGTTTATAGCTCCCCGTATGACTACTTTTGTTGTAAGTTTCAAACCTCTTGCAGTTGAATACATTCTGAATACCTCCATTGCTGATTTATTGAATATCGGAAAAGAGCTTTCTCCTGATTTCTGGAATTTTAAAGCCTATGATATAAAGGATTTCAGCCATTGCTGTACGAAAGCAACCCAAAAAATAAAAGAACTGCTCCCACTGAAAGTAGATGAAAGAAAACGAAAACTTTTTGAGCTGGTATATGCCTCAAAAGGAGAAATGAGCGTGCAGGAACTTTCTGAAAAAACAGGCTGGAGCAGCAGACAGATTAACCGGTACTTTACCAAACAACTTGGCCTGTCATTAAAAGCCTACTCTACTATTTTACGTTTCAGAGCATCATTGGAACATATTGCCCAAGGGAGGCTTTTCCCGGAACTCAATTATACAGACCAGAACCATTTCATCAAAGAAGTAAAGAAATTTTCCGGGGTTGCTCCCAAAGAATTATCCAGAAATGAAAACGACCGATTTGTACTATTATCCGTGTTGAAAGGAAGATAAATTTGCCATGTAAAATTTAAATCAACAATGCTGATAGACAATAAATCAATAGCAATCGTTGGTGGCGGTCCGGCAGGACTTACACTGGCAAGACTTTTACAATTGAAAGGTGCAGATGTAAAAGTATATGAAAGAGACTTCAACAAAAATGCACGCGTAAAGGGTTCTCCACTCGATATGCATGAAGATTCAGGTTTGGCAGCCATCCGTAAAGCGGAACTTCTGGAAGAGTTTAAACAGGTTTTCCGTCCCGGAGCAGACAGAACACTGATCATGAATGAAAAGGCAGAAATATTTTTTAATGATCACGAAACGAAACCTGAAGAGGATTTTGGTCATGAACATTTCCGTCCTGAAATAGACCGAGGCCCGTTACGAAATATGCTGTTAGAATCTTTGCATCCTGAAACGGTAATCTGGGACAGTCATTTTCTTTCTATGGAACCACAGAATGAAGGCTGGCTGCTTCATTTTAAAAACGGGAAGTCAGTGTACGCTGACATTGTCATTGCTTCAGATGGTGCCAATTCTAAAATCCGTCCTTATCTCAATAATAATAAACCTGTTTATTCAGGAATCATAATGCTGGAAGGAAATGTTGCAAAAGAAAATGCACCTCAGATTGATACTTTGATCAAAGGGGGAAAAATAATGGCATTCGGAAATTCTCAAAATATTTTAATGGGACAAAAAGGCAATGGAGATCTCGGGTTCTATGCAAGCTTTAAAGCCGATGAAAACTGGCCTTCCGCCAGCGGTCTTGATTTTTCCGATCAAGCGCAGATGCTGAAATGGTTCAAAACAGAATATTCCGAATGGGCTTCTATCTGGGAAGAATTGTTTGAAAATGCAATAACTCCTTTTATTCCACGCCTGATTTACTCTATGCCCTTGGATCAGACCTGGGAAACACAGCCTAACCTGACTCTGATTGGTGACGCAGCACATGTGATGCCTCCTTTTGCAGGAGAAGGCGCCAATATGGCGATGCTGGATGCCCTGGAACTGAGCGAACATTTAACAGATAACAATTATACTACTGTAAAGGAAGCTATTTCCGCCTACGAACACCACATGCGTAAGAGAGCTGCTGCTGCCACAAAAGAATCCCTGCAAAACGGAGAACGGATGCATTCTGAAAAATCATTAACCATCATGCTCGATTTTTTTAACGGTCATTTGACATCAAAGTAAAACAAAAGGCTGCCTCCAATACAGAGACAGCCTTTTTTTAGTTTAATAAATTCTTTTTCTCTCCGCTTTTAGATCCGGGTGCGGAGGTTCATATGTGTTATTTCTTGATCAATTTGGTATTATAAGTATTTTTGTCATCTTTTATTGTAATCACATACATTCCTTTTACCAGAGAAGCTACATTGATCTTTCCGTCAATCTTACCTTCCTGAACAAGTCTTCCATCCGCACTGTAGATTTTATAGTCGCCTTTACCTTTAAGGTTTTTCACTTCTACAAATGTATCTGCAGGATTAGGATAAACAGATACCTCTGATGATTTTGTATCTACCGTTTCTCTCACAGCAAGTGTACTCGCGGTAATTTTCACAGGAAGATCCATAATACCTCCAGCCTGGCTTGCCAACTCACCACATACGCTGTTCAGGGCACTCGTTGCGAATTTACCAACCATCCTCATTCTTAACACCTTATCTCCGGAGTAAGTGGTAGCAGGAACGGTGAAGTTAAAACCAGGCAACGCTATATTACCTGCATTTGTTGTCGCTGAAGTCTGTCCCACCCTTTCTGTAGATTCAAATACTCCGTTTCTATTATAATCAATCCAGGCAGATAGATTTACCGGCATTCCGTTTTGCAACAGATTCCCTATTCTAGGCGTAAGCATATAGGTACTTCCTTGTGTCAAATTAACAACTTTAGTAAGATCTTCGCTTAAATCTTTATAGGATTTTGCTGTAAGATCACTAAAATCAAGATTCGCAACGGTAACTTTTAAGATGGCTCCTACATAAGGTGAACCTGAATTTAAAAGGCAGTAATCAACTCCTGTCTTTAATCCTTTTGTTTTAAATGTATAATTATTAGAGAAAGTTCCGGGAACTGAATTTACCACAGCTGCTACCTGAACTTCGTAATTGGTTTCATCTTCTAAATTATTCAGAACTACAGAATTTGCCTGGCTAGCAACATTAGACCAGGTGGCTGTTCCTGCTTTTCTGTAATTAACAGAGTAAGCAGCTCCGGGAACACTATTCCAGGATACCCTTGCTGTTGTTTTGAAAACCTCAGTATCTATCGTGGAAACTCCTGTAGGTGCTGATGCAGCCGAAGTAGGTGCACTTCCCACAGTAACAGCAGGAGACACTGCATAAAAGATATTTCCTATTGCTGACACTCTTAATTTTACTGCTCCGCTTATATTACCCGGCATTTGTACACTATAGGTTCCGGTGTTTGGAGTTGAAGCGACAAGATTTGTCCAGGTTGCACCGTTATCTGTAGTATAATCTATTTTCACGCTCGCTGTATTATAAGGGGCTGCATTTGTATTGGCAACCTCCCAATAGATTGTGTTTAGTGCATCATTATACAATACTGAAGATGTGGTCAGTCCGTTGAATTTGAATGGCCCGTCATTCCCTACAGTCACTGTAGTTGTTGAGCTTGAAACCATGGGACGCTGAGCGTTCAGATCCCGTACCGTTACCGCATAGTTCAATGTTCGCGGGATATATGATACTGTTTCCCATCTCTGTTTGTCTGTCAGGATTCCATTCATCACACTTGCAAAGTTGGGAAAATACCTTCTTCCGTTTGCTGTTCCGGGAACTGATCTTGCCAAAGCTCCTTTTGGATTGTATCCCCATCCGCTGTCGCCGGAAATGGTAGAAAATTCATCAGTACTGTCATTCTGTTCCCAGGTATAGTTCACAGAATCATTTTCAGCATCTGTAGCTGAAGCTTCAAGATAATAAGCAGTTCCTTTAGGAATACTATAAGCAGCTAAAGGATTAATGGCGGGAGCAGTATTGTTGATAATGTTTTGAGAGGCTCCGCAATTAACTTTACTTTCTAAATTAGTTAATACCTGATCAATGGATTTATAATGAAAATATCCGTCAGCATTAGCCTGAACATTATCATAGGTAATCCCGGCATAGCCCATAATAGTAGTACCGCCTCCAGGCTCTACATTGGCACCCTGATTGGCATCTGTGACAGAAGTATTTGAAAATGTGTGATTAGCTCCCAACTGATGTCCCATTTCATGGGCTGCCGTAAAATCAAAAACTTCCCCCACCGGAACAGGTCCCTGGGTGTAAGCGGAGCCTTTTTTTATTTCAGTATTAGTCGCCGGATCGATGCAGACAATTCCGATTCCTCCTGCGTTTCCGCTTCTCTCAGCATTCTGATTAAGAACATGGCCGATATCATAGTTGGCATTTCCCACTACAGAGGTAAGGGTTTGTTGCAGCTGGAGATTCAAATTCCCTGTATAAGGATCTGTTGCCGGATCAAGATAGATGATATCCGGAATATTCTGAACCGTTAAATGGGCTCCGAAATCCCGTTCAAAAACCCCGTTTATGCGGGTCATGGTATTATTCATGGCGGCCAGTACAACGCCTTTTTTTACGTCGTCGGTCGCATTGGCCGGAGTTCCTGCCGCTGTTAACTGATATTGGCTGTATTCTCCTGTAACGGACAATGCCATTCTAAAATCTCTGTATTTTGTATTGGTAGGTCTGCTGGCAATCCCCACTCCGGAAAGCATTTTTTTACCATTCTCTACCAATTTATTAATACTCTTAAAATCATGTTCTCCTGTATCACATGTAAAGCCGTGCTCTCCTTCATTCTTTGATTTATAGAATACGCCGTAAGTCTGTTTATCAGCACTTATTGGTTCTATAAACTGAAAAATACCATTTTTAATGATCATAGACTGCATATCATAGGGAGAGGTACTGAATCTCAAATATTTAGACGGATCATCTACGCCCACTCCTACATATGACCCAAGCTGATATCTTTCGGCCAGGGATTTATCAATAACCGGATTGCTATAGACAGCAAACTTTTCAATCTTCCCTTCAACCGTGGGTAAAGAAATAATAACTGATGTTGCTCCTTTCCCGGTTTCTTCAGCATTTCTCAGCATTTCGCGAAGAGATTTCAGATCCACTCTATAAGAATGTTGTACTTCTACTCCTTCTCTTATCTGTGAAGTTTTCTGTGAGACAGATTCCCATCTCTGAGCATTGAAAACCGTAAAACAAGATGCTAATGCACAAACGAATAAAATTCTTTTTTTCATAGATTTATTTAAAATTACTTTGGTTGTATGAGTATAGGTAGCTCATTTTTATCAAAAGATCATTTTGGATTCTGATCAATCCACTTAAGTATTATCATAAGTTCAACAAAATGAAATCAATGATGAAAAATTCACAACAAATCACTTCACAAAACTTGTATATTCCCAATAAAAAACAAAAATAAATGATACTACTCGTATACATCAGGACTTACAATTAATTAATTATCAGTCAATTACATTTTACACTCGATTTTGTCTTGCTAAATTCTGTTTTTTATAAGTAAGAATGAATACAATTCTAACCTAAAAAACGGATGAAAAAACATATTGAAAATCAACTAAAAAGAGGAAGAAAAAAAGAGAAATAATCAGGAATACAGTATAAAAAAGGAGAAACTTCCAAAGAACTACTGCTGTTTTTCATGAAAGGATTAATAAATTAAGAAAATATAATAATTATTTAAATATCAGATATTTAAAATCAAAAATATAACATGTAGTATCCGTGTAGTATCGTATTTTTTCATGTTTCCGTCAAAAATTTTCATATTTGAGCACTGAGACCACTAAAAAAAAACCGGGTGGTGAAAAGAGAATATTTCGAGTACTGTCTGACCTGATGAATCAGACAGTTTTTTTTTGGATTATTGTAAGGTATCAAAGAAATGATAAATATCTGTATCCCCGGGAATATTCAATTTTTTTCTGATCCTGTATTTTTTCTGCTGAATACTTCTATGCTGAACCATCGTATAGTTTGCTATTTCTTTAGAAGAAAAATGTAATTTCAGCATTGCACAGAAAACCAGTTCGGAATTTTCAAGATTGGGGTTAATCATAAAAAGCTGAGGGATAAACTCGGGATAGGTTTCTTTAAAACGATCCAGGAACTCAGGATCATTCTTTTTACCAAGTTCTATAATTTCCTCCTGCTTATTGTCATTCATTCTTATTTTCAGATTTTCAGCTTCCCGGGCAAGAATTTTTTTTCGTTTTCTCAAGGCAATACTAATTCTCCAGGCATATACCCCCAGCAGGCAAAGCCCTAAAAACGACAGGGAAATAATCCAGTATATTTTGCTTTTATGGTGATCCGCATCCTGTTGGGTGACTGTAATAAAAGACTCCATATCCTGATTAATGGTAGCCAGCAAAGAGGTATTGGTTCTGTCGAAAGCCTCTGTATAGGCTTTCAAATAAAAATAGGCCTTCTCTTTATCTCCGGTACGTTCATATAACATTCTGAGATCGTTATAGATATACTTGCCATAATAAACATAGATACGTTTTGTTTTATCATTGATTTTCAATGCTTTGATGAGAGCCTGTTCCGCCTTATCATATTGTTTATCATAAAGAAAATATTCCCCCAAAATGGTATTGGCATAGAGGGCTATTCCATCTTCTTTACCTCTTAGATTGGCTTTATTATAAGCAATGGTTATATACTTATATGCAGAATCTTTGTCTTTATGCATATAGACATAATCGCTTATTGCACAATCTGCAAGACCGGTATCGTCCAGCCGTTTTGCTTTATGAAAATACCCCAGTGCTTTTTGGTATTCCTTTTTTTGAACAAGATAAATAGCCTGTCTGAAATAAATACTGAAAAGGATATCGTCTTTAAGCGGGGAATGATCACTTTTCCTGATAAGACTCATTGCTTCATTATTATACTGAAAAGCTTTATCAAGCCTTCTAAGCTCTACATTGAAGCGGCCATACACGTTGTAAAATCTTGCTTTGTGCAGGTTGTCTTCCGAATCATCCAGAATTTCCTTTGCATTATCAAAAAGAATCTGCGCCTTCTGGAAGTTTTCAAGCGATATATTAAGTTCTGCCAGATTGATATAGCATAGTGCCTTCCCATCCTGATAATTCATTTCATCGGCCTGTTTGTAATATCTTTTATTAAGACTAATGAGTGAATCATATTCTCCACCAAGCCTTAACTTTTCATTCTGTCTCAGTAAAGCAACGTCAAATTTCTTTTCAGCCTCTTTCTTTGAATGGGAATGGCACGAAACTAAAACAAAAAGTAACACAAAAAGAAAAATACGCATCATATGTCTCTCTAATTAAGCTAAATTCATGTATATATTATGATTAAAAATGATCTATCCGGAGAAAAACAGTCTGTATAATTTTAAAATTTTCAATGGTTATTTCTGCTAAGATCAACAATAAATCTTTTCATAAAACAGAATCATTCTGCTTTTATTGTGATGTACTTTTT
This sequence comes from Chryseobacterium sp. CP-77, assembly GCF_036362765.1. Lineage (NCBI taxonomy): Bacteria > Pseudomonadati > Bacteroidota > Flavobacteriia > Flavobacteriales > Weeksellaceae > Chryseobacterium > Chryseobacterium sp. CP-77. The sequence continues at coordinate 277,555 of NZ_CP143637.1, read as the reverse complement.
ATTCCGCCAGGTTTTCAAAAAAGTCGTAAATATCTGTTTCTCCGGGAATATTCAGTCTTTTTCTGATCCTGTATTTCTTTTGTTGAACAGATTTATGCTGTACAAAAGTATAATCTGCAATCTCTTTGGATGAAAAACGTAATTTCAGCATTGCACAGAAAGCCAGTTCTGAATTTTCAAGATCCGGATTGATCGCCAGCAGCGATTTAATAAATTCAGGAAAGAGCTCTTTAAATTTCAGCAAGAAAGAAGAATCATTTCTTTTCGCAAGTTCAGTCACCTCCTGAAGCTGTTTTGTCTGAACGTGATTTTTAAGTGCGTCGGTTTGTTCTTTTAATGTATTCTTCTTCTTTTGTAATCTGTTAATCATTTTCCGTACATATACTCCTGACACAGTAAGTACTGTGATAGACAGTGCAATAAACAACGGAAGATCATTTTTATGCCAGTCCGATTCCTGCTTCATTTCCGAAATAAAATCTTCGGTAGCTTTATTCATAACGGCAAATCGTTCTGCATCAAACCTTCCCTCCTCCTCCATATATTTCTTCAGATAAAAATAGGCTTTCCCTCCGTCATTTTTTTTCTTATATAATTCTGCAAGTGATTTATAAACTTCTTTGATATGTGAAGAATAGGTCCGTCTTGTCTTGATATTAATCTCCAGTGCTTTTTTTAATGCTTTTTCAGCCTGTTCGCTATTTTCAATTTCATTATAGTAGTATCCCATTGTATAATATACCCAAAGAGATTCCACATCTGTAGTTTTCTGACTGATCATTTTTTCATCTGCTTTGCTGATGTATATGCCGGCAGAATCAGGTTTATGGGTAAATAAATAGTACTGTGCCACCATACAATTGGTGTACGCCGAATTTTCCAACACATTTGCTTTTGTAAAGCATTTCAGAGAAGTTCCCAGCCATCCTTTCCATGCATAGTAAATTCCTTTGTTTACATAAAGTCTGGGTAGAAGTTTTTGGCTAAGCTTCGTTTTTCCGGCCTGTTTGAGAAAATAAAATGCTTTGTTATTGCATTCTATAGCCTTATCGTTTAATTTAAGATGAGAATAATAGAGACTGTAATCATCATAGAATGCTGCCTTATGGTAAGCATTTCCGGAATTGATCAGATCTTTTTCTGCTTTATTGAAAAAAAACCGGGCTTTTTCATAATTTCCAGCAGAAACATTTACGCCTGCCATATTCAGATAGCAGAGACCTTTTCCTGCTGTATATTTTATTTTTGCCGCTTTCTTCAGGTATTCCTTATTAAGCTTAACAAAAGCCTCATATTCACCAGACAACTGAAGGTCGGAGCTTTGGGTCAACAGAGATACATCAAAATTTTCCCGGTCTGTATTATCAGTTTCCTGATGACATGAAAACATAACCAGAATCAGCCCCATGAAGATTGTAAAGGCTATTATCTCTTTGATAGCCTTTGAGTGGATCGTTTTATTTTTAAAAATGATTACATTAATTTTTCCCATCAGCACCACTTTTCCCTGTATATCTACATATCTACCTATTCACTTACTTAAAAATAAGTTGATAATTTTCTATCGTTATTCTAATATTATTCCCCAATCAGTGTTATAAATATACATAAATTATCATGTTCATTGTGAAATAAACAGGTTATTTCGCAAAAATGTAACATTCAGATAAAATATTGTAATATTTCTCATTTAAGCAAACACTTTTTACCATTTAAAGACTGCTTTTATGAACTTTCTGTCAAAAAGTATATGCTTTATTTTAATAAGACTACCTGAAACGAAATTTGTTACAAGAAGATAAGCTTGTTTTATAATTTTTGATAAATTATTTTGACAAACAAAATTATCTCCATATTTGTATATTGATCTTATGAAAAATCTTATCAGTATGAATATCAGCTATCGCCAACTTCTTCCTGAAGAAAGTAAAGCATATCGGGCCATCCGTCTGGAGAGCCTGGAACAGTTTCCTGAGTCATTTTGCGCAACCTATCAGGAAGCCAGTAAAATTGAAAAATTTCAGATGGAAAACGACATTGAAGAACAGACTTTTGGAAAATTTGTAGTGGGTGCATTCTCAAATGATTTGCTGATAGGCATCTGTGCTTTTGTTAAAAGTGACGAAAACTCAGGTACTCTTTACCAAATGTATATAAAAAGAGAGTTCCAGGGAAAGAATATTGGTCAGGGATTAATTGAAGCTGTTATTCATGAAGCAGGCAGACAGTTTAATGATATTGAAATTTTCCTGGAAGTTACACCCGGAAATGACAAAGCGTACAATTTATATAGAAAAACAGGATTTCTGGAAGTAAAAAATACTTCTGCCGAAGATCCCGGTAATTATATTGTCATGAAATATACACCTGAATAAAAGCTGGATAACTTTCAAAATCATGATACAGAAACCTAGTACTGCATAGTTAAATATGATAAAGGAATCAGGGTATTTATTAAATTTAACAGAGAAAATGGATACAGTTTAATTTATAACGTATCATTAATTTTTTAAGTTAAATCGAAACATGAAAACGGAAAATTTTGAAACAGTATGTGAAGACGGTGTAAAGCTTAAAGGTATTCTTCTTATTCCGGAACATCCGAAGGCCGTGATCCAGTTTAACTGCGGCACCGCAACTAGAAAAGAATTTTATCTGTCTTTCCTCACCTATCTTGCTGAACATGATTTTCTGTGCTGCCTTTGGGATTACAGAGGAAGCGGAGATTCTTCTTCCTGCAATCTGAGATCCTGCGAGTTTACTTTTTCAGATTATGGAGTCAAAGATATGCCCGCCATCAAAAATTTTCTGAATAACAGGTTTCCTGATCTTCCGTTTATGATTGTCGGGCACAGTGCCGGTGGACAGCAAATAGGATTTATGAAAAACCTGGAGAATGTAAAAGGAATGGTCAATTTTGCGGTATCAGCAGGTTATTACAGGAATATGCCTCCTTATTACAGGATGAAGGCTTATTTCTATTTTTACATTTTTGCACCGGTAAGTGTTTTCATGACAGGCTATGTGAAAGCCAAAACCTTTGGGTTAATGGAAAACCTGCCCAGGAATGTAGTGTTTGAGTGGCGTACCTGGCTTGAAAAGAGAGATTATTTTTTCGATGCTCAATTTTATGGTAGAAGTGTACCTGTAGGGCATTTCAAGAATTATACGTTCCCCATCCATTTATTCTGGACTACGGATGATACCATTTCAAGCCAGAAGAACACAGAAACATACTGGCAGCACATTGACAGTAAAAAAGAGATCAGCTTCACAAAATTAGTTCCTTCGGAATTAGGATTGAAAAAAATTGATCATTTCGGTTTTTTCAAAAAAAATATGAAAGACAGGCTTTGGGCTAATGTGGTAGAAAAGTTAAACGGTTTTCTTTAAACCATTTAACTCTGATCATTTTTTAAAGTCCTTACAAATTTCTCAAACTGTCGATCTGTATTTCGTAAGACCGGTCCGTGACCAAAGCAGATAGTAGCCGGATTCAATTCTGCCAGTTTCTGAAGCGATTTGATATTGCGCTGCTGATCTGTGGTGAACATATTGGGAGGAAGCCGAAGTCCCGGCACTGTCGTAAGCAGGTTCATATTGGTAGCGGCATCCCCAATGATCAGTAATCCATCCTGCTCGCGGAACAAGGAAATATGACCTCCCGCATGTCCTGGGGTTTCTATTACCTGAAAATTTCCGATTTTATCGTTTTCAACTATGGTCTGCCCTACTTGATGTCCCTGACCCGCCCAGTATTTCTGCTGAAGCTTTGCCAGCCAATGCTGCGGAGCCGGATAGTCGTTGGTTACGAGACCTGTTTCAGTCCTGAAAACTTCATTGGGATGGCAGAGCAGGGGTATATTGAACTCTGCACATATATGATCGCTGCAGCCCTGGTGGTCTGCATGGGCATGGGTTAGTACATGTTGATGGACAGGGAATTTCTGCAGGATTTTCTTTATGGTTGTGTACGAACTTCGTATTCCCGAGTCTACCAGAACACCTTCAATAATATAGCAATTGATACTGTTTCGCGGCATGAGTGGAATATGGAATACTTCAGGAGCAATTTGACGTAGCATAATTTTTTTTCTGCAAATCTACATTGCCGATCAGTAGGGTATAAGGACATTTGTCCTATAATATGCCGGGTCTGTGGATTTGTCCCTTCGCCCGGGTAAGTGATCGCTGTGTGATTCCAAGGTATGAAGCCAGATCCTGCGTCGATATCCGTTTTACGAGCATCGGTTCATAAGATAAGACATGACGGTATTTGTCTACGGCGGATTTATTATTGTAATTCAGAAGATAACGTTCCTTTTGAATATACTCCTGCTCTATCACCGATTTTGTAACTCCGTTCAGAGCAGCCACCTTTTCCAGCAGCAGCTGATAGTCTTGATAACTTATGCTATAGATTATGCTATCTTCTACAGCCCTGAAGCTTTTTCCGGATTTCTCCTGCGCTATAAACCCGGAAAACGAGGTGACAAATTCATTTTCAAACTTGAAGCAGGTAATATTTTCCTTACCTTCTTTGTCGGTAGCATATGCTTTTACAGCACCACTGGCAATAAATCCAATATAACGGCAGATTTCATCTTCATGAATAAAAAAATCACCCTTTTTTAAGTGAACCGGTTTGAAGAAGTGCAAAGAAAAATTGACTTCATCGGGTGATAATCCTCCTGCTGAGGACAGATAATTTTCAAATACATTACTCATCCCGCAGTCTGTTTGGTCTTTATTTTCTTGCAAATCACACATCAGATCCAGTAATTTTATTAAGGTGAATAAAGGAATTAATTATAAAAATAAGGTTCGGTTAACTATCACTTTTAAATATTAAGAACCCTTAAATACATACTCATCATACACCGTATTGATCAGCTCATCAGGATTGATGTTCCGCGAAAAAATAGGATAATGAAAGCGATCCAGCTTATTAAGAATACGGATCAGTTCCATTTTCTCGTAGTGGTTGAGATTTCCGGCAACGATATTGGTAGCCTGGCGGATTTTTTCCATTTGATTTTCCAGGACCTTTAATCCTCTTTCGGTAATACGGATTAATTTACTGCGTTTATCTACATCAGAATCTGTCTGTTCTATAAGTCCCTGGCGCAAAAGCCTGGCAATAATAAGCATCCCTACCGGCTTATCATGGATATTTTTTTTGATAAGCGCCATTTTTGTCATTTCCCCAAAAGCTTTAAGATTAATCAGATAAATAAAATCTTCCTGAGTAGAAAATTCAGAATGTGAGATGGCAGACTTTGAATAGGTTTTTGCATACCGGTTAAGATGAACAAGTAATGTACTGATGGCACTCTCCGGCGTTCTTCCGTTCTCCTTGCCTTCCCAGTAGGGCTCTTCAGGGTGATGTTCTTCCATATTCCCTTTACCAGAAATCCATGCTTTAAAGCCCTGAATAGTTACCGGATAAGACTCTGGGCTATTACTGACTTCAGTTTCAAACTCTTCCAGCAGGTCTATATAATCTTTAATAAGCGTGTAATTCATTTCTGTTAAATAGTTTACAAATATACTAAATTCACCTCATATATAAGCAAGGTTAAAGCAAATAGAAATAGATTCTGTGAACAGTAGTGAACGGGTATTTCCTGTATAATACCCTGCTTTTTATCTTATCCAAACCTGGAATAAAAAGAAATGATAATCTGATCATTTTGATAATCAAAATTTTCCGATCATCCGTTCTGTGGTATTACGATGTAACACGGTATAATAATTGTTGGAAAATAAACAGGAGTAAAATAAGCGTATGGATCATATAGAAACTGAACCAATAGATTTGGTAAGAGATAAAAATTTTATTGATAAATACTTCAGTTTAACTATAAAAAAGGAGTTGAATATAGAAATCAATGTCAGCAGTGAGTATATTACTGCCCAAAATATTGTTTCCCGAAAATTAATTCTGGTGAAAACATTTTCAGATGCTGTCATGGGAAATCCTGAGCTGTACCTTTTATTGGCTTCTCTCATCCATGATGTGAATACCCACTCTTTAACAAAGGGACAGATCATCAGAGCACTGGACAAAGAATAAAGAGGCTGTCTCAAAAGTCCCCCCTCTCTCGGACTCCTGCCTGACAACTTTTGTCATTTAGGAAATTCTCAGAGCGTTAATTTACCTTTTGAGACAGCCTCTTTTATTTTTTAATGTAACCGGATATTATACCTGTTCTTTCAAATGTTTCGCAACCATTGCTTCCAGATCATCAAGATTAAAAGGTTTTGAGACATAATCATCAGCTTTTGCTTCTGAGGCCAAAGCAACAATATCATTATTGGCTGTAACATAAATGACAGGAATATGTTTAAATTCCTCGGTGCTTTTGAGAAGTTTTGTCGCTTCTACCCCTCCTATTTTAGGAATCCAGTTATCCATCAGAATAACATCCGGCTGATAGTCTGCCACTTTCTCAAGGATATCGTGTGAAGTCTCTGAGATTTTGACATCATACCCGTTTTCTTCAAATATGATGGTGATCACTTCTAAGATAGCCGCTTCATCATCAAAAATTAAAATCTTCTTTTTACTCATATTATGTAGATTATTCTATTCTGAAATATTATAATTGTTTTATATAATCCGCTAAACCGGCGGGCGTGATAATTAAATCATATTCAATTTCTTCTATGGCATGTTTCGGCATAAATTCCACTTCTGCTGTTTCCGGATCCTGAATCCATACCTGCCCGTTATTTTTTTTAATATAGCTTAGTCCTTCTACTCCATCGGCATTAGCTCCCGATAAAAGGATACCAATCAGATTTTCCCCATAAATTTCTGCTGCAGACCTGAAAGTAACATCTATAGAGGGACGGGAATAATTCATTTTTTCCGAGCTGTCCAATGACATCCATTTTGTGTTCTCAAACAACAAATGATAGTCTGCGGGAACAATATATATGGTGTTATCATGAACTTCAGTTTTATCTTCAACCTCTATGACAGGTATTTTGGTAAACTGCTGCAGTAAAGTACGCAGAATATCTCCCGATTGAGCTTTACGATGCATCACCAGTACAATGGGAACAGGGATGGTATGATCCAGGTTTTTGATCATTTCTAGGATGACCTGTAAACTTCCTGCTGATCCGCCGATAACAATTAACTCTGTATTGGTTTGTGGTTTCATTCCGCTCATTACTAGTGGTGATCAATTTTTTTCCAGATTTTCTGATCTTCAACCTGATGGTAATTTTTGTCGATAGCAGAAAACCGAAGGGTTTCTTTTGCTCCCAATGCGAGAAAACCTAAATTTTCCAGGCTGTTATCAAAAAGTCTGAATACCCTTTCCTGAAGTTCTCTGTCGAAATAAATCAGTACATTCCTGCACACAATCAACTGAAAACTATTGAAAGAGCTGTCTGACACAAGGTTATGTGTTGATAAAATCAGTTTTTCCTGTAAGCTTTTATCAAATCGTACACTATCATAATTGGCAGTATAATAATCCGAAAAGTCTTTTAATCCGCCTGAAAGCATGTAGTTTTCCGAATACAACTTCATCTGCTGCAAAGGGAAAATACCAGCTCTGGCTGTTTCAAGAACAGCGGGGTTCAAATCGGTTCCATAAATCAGAGACTTACTGTAAAGACCGGCTTCTTTCAGCAGAATGGCTATAGAATATGCTTCTTCTCCTGTTGAACATCCTGCAATCCACACCCTGATGAGCGGATAGGTTCCCAACTGAGGCAATATATTATCCCTCAGTGCTTTAAAAAAAGAAGGATCCCGGAACATTTCCGTAACATTTACTGTAACTTCTTCTACAAAACGTTTTAAGTACTCTGTATCATTCATCACAGTGTATCTGAGCTCTGCAAAACTGGTAAACCTGTCTAAAAGACATATACGGTTAACTCTTCTTTTAAATGAAGCCCTGCTATAACCCGAAAAGTCATAGCCATACCTGTCATACACATCTCTGATGAGATATTCTACTTCTTCATCTTTTATGATACTTGGTTCCAGCATCTATGAAAGTTTTTCTATTGCCGTTATTAAAAGATCCACATCAATGGGTTTTGTTACGTAATCATCGGCTCCGGCTTCCAGACATTTCTGGCGGTCTTCGGGCATTGCCTGTGCTGTGACAGCAATCACCGGAACATGTTTTATTTCCTGAGTATCCCTTATCATTCTTACAGCTTCATATCCGTCTATGCCAGGCATCATCATGTCCATAAGAACAACGGAAAACTGAGGATCAGACTTGATCATTTCCAGGGCATCCTGTGCCATTGTAGATGATTCCACTGTATATCCACGGGCTTTAAGGGTTAGTTTTAAAGCAAATATATTGCGTGGGTCATCATCCACGATTAAAATTTTCTTATTCATCAGAATTTTATCTGTTTAACTTTCATACAACCAAACACGAAGGAGTGATAATAGCTGATCTATATCGACTGGTTTTGAAATGTAGTCCGAAGCTCCTGCTGTAATACATTTCTCCCTTTCTCCGATCATTGATTTAGCAGTAATAGCTATAATAGGCAGTTTTTTAAATGCCGGCATTTTTCTTATTTCCTTTATTGTCTCATAGCCATCCATTTCCGGCATCATCATATCCATCAGAATAACATCGATATCCGGATTGTGGCTGATTTGCTCCAAAGCATGTTTTCCATCCATCGCTACAATGACCTCAACTTTATATTTTTCCAGGGCTTTGGTTAAAGAAAAAATATTGCGGACATCATCATCAGTAATGAGTACTTTTTTACCACTCAGGACTTCTGTTAAAGAACCCAGCATTCTGCCTGTATTACCTTCGGCCGAACTGTTTTTTTCCTCCACCAAATGTAAGAATAAACCAACCTCATCTAAAACTCTTTGATAGGAATGTGCAGTTTTTACAACAATAGAATCTGCATATTGCTTTATTTTCAGTTCTTCTTCTTTAGACAAATGATGTTCCGTAAAAATAATGATCGGTAGATTTTCCAGTCCTTCATAGCTTTTGATTGATTCTATGACGTGATAATCATTGGCTTTCGTGCTTCCGATATCCAGAATCACACAGTCAATAAGGTCTGAAGTAAGTGCTTTTACACTATCCTCCACATTATGTTCCACAGATAAGGAAATATTAAAATTACTAAGGAAATAAGACAATGCGCTGGCATGTTTGGCATTTTCTTCGACAATTAAAACTTTTTGAGGTCCTTTTTGTAATGCTTCTTCAATTTTCCTGAATACATCCGTCATTCTATCCAGAGCCACTGGCTTATTGATAAAATCTACCGCTCCTTTCATCAGGCTTTCTTTTTTCACATGCAGGGCAGACATCATATGTACCGGAATATGTTTTACCTGAGGATCAGACTTCAACTCGTCCATGACTTCCCAGCCATCTTTTACAGGAAGCTGAATATCCAGTAAAATAGCATGCGGATGATATTTCTGAGCCGCCGAAAGACCGTAATCTCCTCTTACGACCACTACCCCTTTATAGTTCTGTAAGCGGGCATATTTCAATAAAGCTTTTGCAAAATTGGTATCATCTTCAATGATAAGGATGATTTTGTCCCCTTCCTGAATATTCTCTCTGTCGTCCTCCACATCTTCAGGAATTTCCAACGTATTCTTTTTAACAGTTTCTCCTTCATCAAGGATATTCTGAATTTCTTCAACATCTTCCCGTATAATTTCCACCAGATCCTGATCCGTTTCGGAATAAACAACTTCAGTAACCTGATGCACAGGAATAATAAAGCTGAATTCACTTCCTTTATTGAGTTCACTTTTCAGAACAAGCTCACCTCCTAAAAGTCTTGCAATTTCACGGCTTATAGAAAGTCCCAGACCTGTACCTCCAAATTTTCTTTTTGTAGATCCGTCAGCCTGCTGGAATGCTTCAAAGATAATTTTCTGCTTATCCTCAGCTATTCCGACACCGGTATCCTTTACAGAAAATATAATAAAATCAGGTTTTTCAGAATGCTTTTTGATCAATAAACTGATGCTTCCTTTTGTTGTAAACTTTAAAGCATTGGACAGCAGATTTCTTAATACCTGATCTATGCGGAGGCGGTCGCTTTCAATAACGGGCTTCACGTCCGAATCAATTTCGATATTGAAAGGAAGGGCTTTTTCCTGAAATACAGGATTAAATAAACTCTTCAGATCTTTTACAATTTCTTCAATAACCACTTCCTGATATTCCAGGGTCATCTTACCGGATTCTATTTTGGCCAGGTCAAGAATTTCATCTATTAACGTTAATAAGCTTGTTCCTGAACTTTGAATAACTTTGGCAGATTCCACCTGGTCTTCGTTAAGGTTTTCATCCGGATTTTCTGCCATTAACCGCGATAACAGAAGGATTGAATTAAGCGGTGTACGCAGTTCATGAGACATATTGGCTAAAAATTCAGACTTGTATTTGGTGCTGAGTGCCAGTTCCTCTACTTTTTTCTGAATCTCATTATTACGTTCAGCAATCAAATGATTCTTTTCTTCCAGCAATCGTGAGCGTTCCTCAAGCTCTGCATTGGCCTGCATCAGCTCTTCCTGCTGTACTTTGAGCTCTTCTTCTGAGGCCTGAAGCTTCTGTGTCTGTGCTTCCAGTTCAGTATTAAGGTTTTCAAGCTCAGAATGTTGTACCTGCAATTCTTCAGACTGTGCCTGGGTTTCTTCCAGCAGCTGCTGTTCTTTTTCTCTTCCTTTTGCCGCATTCAGGGCTATTCCTATATTGATGCAGCATTCTTCAAAATAGCTGATTCTGTCTTCTTCAAAATTAGAGGTAGATCCTAATTCCAGAACTCCTATCGCATGGCCGTCTGCAAAGACCGGTATCAGAATGATGCCATAGATCTTAATGGTACTGCTGGCAAAGGTTACTACAAAATCATCTTCATGAAGATTATTGTATACCTGTGTTTTAGCATTCATGAAAGCCTGGCCCACCATTCCTTCACCTGGCTCAAAAGTCTGTTTCATATTGGCTTCCAGACCAAATGCTTTGTTGAGCTTCAGGACACCTTCGTCAAAAAGATATAATGAACCGTTGATACAGTTTCCGTATTCAATCAACTGATGTAAAGCCCTGCCGGCAACTTCTTTTACTGATTTATTTCCGACAAGGGATTCATTCAGTAAAGCAAGACCTTTCTGGCGCCAGTCGCTTTTATTAATTTTTTCAAAAGATGTTTTAAGAGATTCGGTCATGTGATTCAGGGATTCTACAAGATCCCCAAGGTCATCCTCTGCGTTATCTACAGCTTTCTCGCTGTAATCACCATTGGCTACTCTGTTCGCAATTTTTTGAATAGCACTTACACGGCGTGTCATTTCCTGATCTTTATCCCTCAGCATTTTTTCCAGCTCATCTCTCCTGATAAGATCTGCCCTCATTTTAAAATAGAAAAATGTGGTCACAACTACCGCAGCCAGTGCAGAAAAAACAATAAAAAGAACGGTCGTTTCTGATGAGCGTGTTAAATCTTTGTTTTTGATTTCAACCTGGCTTTCTTCATACTGCACAAAATCTTTTACAATTTTACGGCACTCATCCATATAAGCTTTACCGGTAACGATTTGCTGCTGGGTCATCACAATACCCTTCCGTCTGTTTTCCACCAGATTTTTCAGGTTATCCATCACCTGGCTCACCGCCACTTTTAATCCGGCAAGTCTTTCCTGTTGATTTTTATCCTGGACCCCAAGTGATTCTGCAAGCACCAGCGCTTTGGAGTATTCTCTTAATCCGCGTTTATAGGGTTCGAGAAAATCTTCTCTTCCGGTCAGCTGATAGCCCCTGTTTCCTGTTTCAGCATCCAGCAAAGCTACCAGAACATCCTTAACAGCCGTTACAGAACGCCTGCTTTTGGAAAGACTCTCACGGTGATTCATTTGATTCTGAATACTCCAGTATGAAGCTATCGAACTGGCTATCAATATCAAAAGTGAAAGACCTATTCCAAACTGAAGATTTCGTATAATTTTTTTCGGCATGAAAATTAATTTAATGGTAAGGTAAAATAAAACGTAGATCCTTCATCTACGATACTGGAAACCCCGACGCTTCCATGGTGCTGTTTGATGATTTCGGAGCAAATAAACAGCCCGATTCCCATTCCCTGAAACTGCAGTGAAGATTCTTCCACACGATAGAATTTCTTGAATACGGCCTCCTGTTTAAAGTCAGGAATTCCGATTCCAAAATCTGTAACATTCACTCTCACTTCCTGAGCTTCCTGATCCACAAAGGTGGTTACAATCACCTGGTTATTATGAGGGGAATATTTGATCGCATTGGTGAGAAAATTAATCAGTACCTGCTCGATACGGATTTCATCCAGGGGAATTAAAATATCAGGTTTTACCCCATGGCGTTCAATTTTCACCTGGCGTTCATGGGTTTGTTTTATGGTCTCAATCGCATTACTGATCACATTTTCCAGATTCACCGGCTTTTTATTGATTTTCAGTTTTCCGTTTTCAATTTTCGAAACATCAAGAAGATCCGTGATGAGTGTATTCAGCTTTTCAATCTGGCCCTGAACTTTTGTAACAAATCCTGCTTCTGAGCTGTCTTTATCAAGTTTCAGCTTCCTTTCCAATAGCTGAACATAGGCTTTAATACTGGTTAAAGGAGTTTTTAATTCGTGGCTTGCAATACTTAAGAATTCATCTTTTTCTTTTTCCACTTTTTTCTGATCGTCAATATCGGTAAATGTTCCCACCCAGTTTTTAATACGGTGTTCATCATATACAGGGGTTACTCTAAGCAAATGATAACGGTAATGCCCTGAAATAACATTTTTAATTCTGATTTCCAATTCAAGAGCTTTTCCTTTTTTTCTGCATCTTTCCAGTTCTTCGCTTATATTATGATCATCAGGATGTGTTTCCGGGAAATTCTGTTCATTGTCTGAATATTGATACCATTTACCATTAACAAAATCAACCGCACCTTCTTCATTCAGAGTAAATGCAATCTGTGGAAGAGACTCCAGCATAAGATGAAAATGATCTATCTTGGATTTCATCGTCACCTGAGATTCCCGTCTTCCTTTGACTTCAAGTTCCAGATTCTGCTGTGTTTTTCTCATAGCAATACTCTGTTCCTGGAGATTATAAAAAGTTTTTACTTTAAGCAGAAGAATTTCAGGATCCACAGGCTTCGTCACGTAGTCTTTACCACCGGAAGCGTAACCTTGGGTAATGAATTTTTTATCGGTATTAACAGCGGATAAAAATATAATAGGAACATCTTTGGTTTTACTGTAGTCTGCAAGTGTTTCTGCAACTTCAAAGCCATCCATATCAGGCATCTGAACATCTAAAATAATTAAGGCATAGTCATTTTTCAATGCTTTGCCAAGAGCCTCTTCACCGGAGCTGGCCGTTTCAACCTGGAAATCTTTAGATTCAAGTAATTTTTGAAGCGAATAAAGATTACTTTGGTTGTCATCAACAATTAAAATCATAGAAGTTAAATCAATAATTAGTTACGGATACTTTAGCCTCAAAAATACTCACAATATTTGAGAAAACAGTAATTTTTAAAGGTTTATGCATAAGGATTTCATACCACATTTTTCACGAAAAACAACAATGGCATAATGATTGAAATTATTTACAATATTTTTAAAAAATCTCTCTAATTTTCAGAAAATTAATAATTATGAAAAAAACAATAAGCTGTATGAACATTGATCACGAGATCCTTTACTCGTTCGGGGGTGCGAAAGTCATCTATAAGGCTAAAGAGTTTATTTTCAAAGAAGGTGATTATTCACAATATTATTTTCAGATTATCAGCGGAAAAGTAAAGCTGAACACCTTTACTGAAAACGGAAAAGAATTTATTCATAATATATTGGGTAAAAATCAAAGTTTTGGAGATCCGCTTCTTTTTATTGATAAACTTTATCCTACCAACGCCATCAGTTTACAGGACACAGAAATTATAAGGATGCCTAAGGATCATTTCATGGAAATGCTTACAAGAAATCCTGACATATCCCTTGAAATGAATATGTGCTTATCACAAAGACTCTATTATAACAATCTGATGGTCCGCAATCTGGCATTAGCAGATCCTATCCAACGGCTGAAAGGTGTAATGGATTATCTGAAAAGTTATCATGACGAAGACTGCCAGCAGTGTTTTCCCATAGAACTTACCCGCCAGCAAATTGCTGATCTTACAGGACTGAGAGTTGAAACGGTGATCAGAACGATAAAAAAGATGGTGCATAATAAAACTATAAAGCTGGAAGGCCGCAGGATTTTATACTGATTATGCATGAGCTCTTATTCATCAACCCTTCAGAATTTTAAAAATAGATTATAAATAAACAATAAATAAAACAGATGGCCGAATTTTTTAGATTCCGGCCATCTGCTTAAACTAACCTTAATTTGTTTTTTTTCTCCATTCTGCCTTCACATCTTCAGCGGCATCCTTCGTACTTTCCCATGCTTCATCTGCCTTGTCCTTAATATCTTCCCATGCATCTGAAACGTTTGATTTCACCCTATCCAGCCAGTCTTCCTGAGTTGCTTCCTCATCATTATTCCTTTTTTCGTTGATATAATCTTTAGCTTTATCCGCCAGTTCACTGATCTTCCACTTCGCATTATCAGCTGCATTTTTTAAAGAGTTTTCTGTTTGGTCTACTGCATTTTCTGCTTTGTTGTAATCTGAATTATTCATAATATAATATTTAAGTATTTGGTATATAAATAAACAATGTTCATGCCTAAAAAACAGACATTATGTTAAAATATTCTTAAAATTAAACAGGAAAGAACTTTATTTTTTCTTTCCACTGAGGGTTCTGATCATTCCTTTGAATATAAAACCATGAAATGGCAGCACCATCAACCAGTACAATCTTCCCCAAAGACCTTTTGGACGAAAAACAGCTTTTTGCCAGATCTTATTTCTGTAAATTTTAAACATCAGCCAGGCTTCTCCTGGCAGCTTCATTTCGGCAAATAATATAAGTTTTCCTTCTTTACGGTCAGCATATAAAACGCGCCAGAAGTCTAAAGCATCTCCATCTTTAAGGTCTGAAGGATGCCTGCGTCCCCTTCTCAATCCGGGGCCGCCAACAAGCTTATCCAGAAATCCCCTTATTTTCCAAAGATCCTGCCCATACCAGCCATAATCTCCTCCTAACTGAAAAACCCGGCTCATACAGGCTTCCCTGTCATCATACTCTTCACTCCGGAGATCCGTAAAACAACCGTATTTCGGTACATCCCGGTATTCTTTCAAGGTTGAATCATTACGGCTGCTGATGAAACTGTCTTTCCAGCTGGAAATGATTTCATTGGCCTGAATTTTTGCAAGGGTTCTCTTTAGTGCTGTATCATATGAAAAAGGCTGCACACCGGTAATTAATTTGATCTCAGCAAGACTTTCAGGACGGCAGACTACTTCTACTTTCATGCTTCCTACCAATGCTTTGGCCAGATTATAAGAGGTTGAAGTAATAAAATAGAGCCAGTAAGAAGAAAGTCTCGGCGTCATTACAGGCAAAGTAAAAATCGTTCTTTTAAGGCCTCTTACTTTTGCAAACTGCAACAGCATATCTTTGTAAGTCAATACATCATCACATCCAATGTCAAAATTTTTCTGATAAGCAGCTTCTTTAAACAAAACAAAAATCAGGAAATCGAGCACGTTGGCAATTCCTATTGGCTGACATTGGGTATACAGCCATTTGGGAGCTACCATGACGGGCAGTTTTTCAACGAGATCCCTTATAATTTCAAATGATGCACTTCCTGACCCGATGATAATTCCTGCGCGAAGAACTGTCGCGGGAACCCTGCAGTCCATCAGAATTTTTTCAACTTCGTATCTTGAATTCAAATGCTTTGACAGCTCTTTTTCATTCACCAGTCCCGAAAGATAAACGATATGTTTACATTGGGTCTTTTCAATATAACCCGAAAAGTTGGCGGCACATTTTTTTTCCGAGTCTTCATAATCAGCAGTATTACTCATGGAATGCATCAGATAGTAAGCTCCTGCAATATCTTCGGGAATATTTTTAAGTGTTTCCGGCTTTAGAAAATCAACTTCAATAACTTCAATGAGCTGTTCGTCGATATCCATATCTCTTGTAAAACGACCGGTATCCCTGCAGCAGCAAACGACTTTATATCCCTGCGCGGCAATCACGCTGATCATTCTTCTACCGATATAACCGGTAGCACCTGTAAGCAGTATTTTTTCCATAATTATTGGATTAAACAGATCAATAAATATTCCGCCTGTCTGAAGTCCATTATATTTTTTCTAAAAAATGACCAAAATAGTCTTTCTTTTTAACAAGATAGCCTGCATTCATCTCATTGGAATCAATTTCCAAAGGAATCCTGCTTTTGAGAATGATGCTGCTGTTCTCAACAGATTTAATCTTGTCAGGATTATTGGTTAACAGATTGATTTCTTTCACATCCAGCAGATTCAGCATTTCCACTGCCACATCAAAATTTCTTCCGTCAGCGGGCAAACCAAGTCTGAGATTAGCTTCAACAGTATCTAATCCTTGTTCCTGAAGTGCATATGCTTTCAGCTTATTGATGATCCCAATATTCCTTCCCTCCTGGCGGAGATAAATGATCATTCCTCCTTTTTCAGACATATATTTCATTGCCGCATCAAGCTGCTGACCGCATTCACATTTTTTAGAATGAAAAACTTCTCCAGTAATACACTCAGAATGAAAACGGACATTAACAGTCTTATCATAATCTGTATTTTCTGCTACCAGAACCAAATGCGGGCTCCAGTCTTCTTCATTTTCCGAGAATGCATATATAGTGAATAGTCCGTAATCTGTAGGTATTCCTGATTGAGCCTGTATTCTAAGCATACGTTTCGATTTTAATTAAATTTGGGAATTTACTTATCAAAAGGACTTTTCTTATCCTGCTTCACCCAGATGAGTTTAGAGGTATCATACCCTATTTCCTGCGCCTTGCTGATAAATTTCTGCTTTATGTTTTCAGGAATGGTTTTTTCACGGGAAAGAATCCAGAGATAGTCCAGATTTTTTCCTGCAATCAGTGCATATTTGTACTCTTCCAGAGCAACTACATTATATCCGGCATAAAAAGGTCCGAAAAAACTCACTTTCAGAGCGGCCACATTTTTTTCTCCTCTGAATTTAGCAGTACCATTGGCAGAAACCCATTTATTCTTTTTAAAATTATATCCACTGTTGACTACGTTTACATTTCCGTCTTCAGTAAGGCTGTACTGAGCGATTGCATTATCAAGGTCTTTTTCAAATCTATAATCGAATCTGGCAATCTCGTACCATGTTCCCAGATACCGGTTCACATCAAACTGACCAACAGGCTGCGCTTTTTCGGGCATCGAAGAACAGGAAGTCAGGCTGTTTAACAGCCCGAAGCTTAGTAATAATGTAAGAATGATTCTATTTTTCATTTTTAGTTATTTTTTTAAAGAAATAAATATTGAGTAAAAACTGACTGTAACCATAAACAGCATCTTCAACAGGAATAGTCCCCATTCTGACGCCTAAAAAGTCAGCAGGATTGTAGTTTACAACAGGTGACGGAATAAAAGATCCCGTCAGGATTCCATTCACAGCAAAAAATCCGGGCATCAAAACCAGATATACAAAACTTGCTTTACCGATCCATTCTTTTTTGGCAATAAAATGCAGATAAAAAAGCGTAAGCACTGTTACAATGATGGTCAGCAAAGTATAGATCCTGTCGTAGTAAAGAAGTCCCACAACACTGAGAACAATAACTGAGGTAAAAACAATCAGATTATTAAAGAGGTCTGCCCGATTGAATGTAAAAAATTTTTCCAGGCAGTAGTATGTAAAAACACAGGCAAAAGGAATACAGTAAAAGAACAGCCATTCTTCAAGAGGAAGCCCTGCTATCTTAAATCCTAATGTGTAACGATCATCAAACCACCACACTCCTTTTCCGGTAAACCATATATCCCATAGGATAAAAGGAACTGCTACAATAGTGGACGACAGGAAAAACTTCAGGAAAAGTTTATTAAACTGTATCCTACGGTCAAAAGAAGCCAAAAAGCAGATGATGACGGTGAAAAAATTGATCAGTATGTAAGTGTATTGCATCATTTTTTATTGAAATACATTTTAAAATAAATCATAGGAACCCACAAAAAGCCGAAGCACTCTCCTTTTTCTTTCCCCAAATGTTTGTGGTGCTGTTTATGGGCACGCCTGATGGCAAGGAAATACGGATTCTTTGTTTTGGTAAAAACTTTTGCTCTCTGATGAATAAAAATATCATGAACAAAGAAATAGGCCATCCCGTAAAGGCTTATGCCCAAACCGACAAAAAACAGATAACTGAATTCCTGCCTTACTCCTGCATATAACAAAGCAATAGCAGGGCTGGCAAAAATGAAAAAGAACAGATCATTTCTTTCAAGTTTTCCATCGTTGCTATGATCATGATGGTCCTTATGCAGATTCCATAGAAAACCGTGCATAATATACCTGTGAATAAGCCATGTGGCTCCTTCCATGGAAATAAAAACAAGTAAAACGATCAGGAAATTCATGTTAATGATGTTTGCGGTTAAAAAGATCATTCAGAACGCTGTATCTGAAATCGAAAATGTTTTTGAGCTTTTCTTTAACAAATAAACGATGAGCAACTCTTCCAAGAATTCCCAAAGGAAGTTCATAAAATACAGTATCTTTCATTAAGACACCCTTCTCATCGGGAATGAACTCATGAAAATGGTTCCAGTGCCTATAAGGCCCTTCTTTCTGAAAGTCTGTAAAGCTTCTGCCTTCTTTTACCTGGCTGATAATCGTTTTCCATTTCATCGGGATTCCCAATACCGGAGAGACGGTATAATCTATTTCCATTCCTTCAAAAATAGGTTCGTCCTGTATATCTGAAAGCACCACAAAATTCATACTTTTAGGTGTTATTTCAGATAAATTATGAGGAGAGGAAAAGAATTTCCACGCGGTCTCCATATCACAATTCAAATATTGTTCTCTATATAATCTGTACATCGTTATTTTTTTATTGAATTAAATTCTAAACCATCTTCCAAACAAATGAGTGATCAGAAATAAGCAGATTTGTATCTTATATAACTTTTAAATGCAACCAATAATTTCTGCGAATTGGCAATCCTGATTCTTTGCTGCAAAATATGCTGGGAACTTGTTTTCTTTATTTTTTCAAATAATGACAGATAGTACCTGTATGCGAGATATACTCCAAAAAGAGAAGAACCTGGCAGCTTCTTGATTCCCTGCAATGCTTCTCTGAATTCTTCTTCAATTTCTTTTTCAATCTGAGCTTTAACAGTATTATCAAAGACAGACATATTCAATGAGGGAAAATAAGTTCTGCCCAAAATCTGGTAATCATCTTTCAGATCACGTAAAAAATTAACCTTTTGAAAAGCGGAACCCAGTTTCATAGCAAATGGTTTAAGTTTTTCAAATTGCTGCTTATCACCTCCTGTAAATATCTGCAGACACATAAGTCCTACTACTTCAGCAGAGCCGTAGATATATTCATTATAGAGATCAGAATTATAATCTATTTTTTGCAGATCCATTTCCATGCTGTGCAGAAACTGGTCGATCAATTGAATATTGATATCATACTGACGCACGGTTTCCTGAAACGAATGCAAGATAGGATTGAGTGATATTCCCTGCTGTAATGCATCGTACGTTTCTGCTTTTAATCTTTTCAACAGCTTTTCTTTATCATATCCATGAAAGCTATCAACAATTTCATCCGCAAGGCGTACATACCCATAAACAGCATAAATAGCAGGTCTTATAGAAGGCTTCAGAGCCAATATCCCTAATGAAAAACTGGTACTGTATTTTTGAGTGGTGCACTTACTGACCTCGTAAGACAATTCATCAAACAACTTTTTCATATTATTTTATTTTAGTTTATTAACCTCTTGCGCAACAATCTTCCCGGAGATAACAGATGGAGGAACTCCAGGCCCGGGAACCGTTAACTGCCCGGTATAAAAAAGATTACTGATCTTTTTGTTTCTTATTTTAGGTTTCAGGACAGCAGTCTGCGATAAAGTATTGGACAGTCCATAAGCATTCCCCTCATAAGCATTATAATCCGAAATGAAGTCACTTACACAATAGCTTCTTTTGTATTCAATTCTGGAAATAAGATCATTTTCTCCTGTATGCTTTTCGATTCTTTCAAGCATTTCCTTGAGGTATTTTTCTCTTACAGCTTCCTCATCGTGTATTCCTGGTGACAGAGGCAATAGTAAAAAGAGATTTTCACAGCCTTCCGGAGCTACAGCGGGATCTGTTTTTGAAGGACAGCACGCATAAAAAAGGGGTTTCGAAGGCCATTTTTTATTGACATAAATACAGTCTATATGATTATCAAGCTCATTTTCAAAGAACAGGGTATGGTGTTTTAAATCAGAGATTTTTCCTTTGATTCCGAGGTAATAGATCAGGCATGAAGGAGCAAAGGTTTTGGTCTTCCAGTAGGCATCATTATAGTTCCTCATAGATTTAGGAATTAGTGTTTCGGTATGGTGGTAATCTGATGAGGCAATAACTGCATCAAATTCATAGTCTTTATCCCCAGCCGTTACTGACACTACTTTCCCGTCTTCTGTATTCAGCTTCTGAACATCCTGATTAAAATGAAAAGTCACTCCCTGCTTTTCCGCTACGTCCTTCATGGCCATAACAAGCTGATAAAAACCTCCCATAGGGTATTTTGTTCCCAACACATATCCTCCATAATTCATAAGGCTGTAAAGTGCCGGAATATCACGGGGCGAAGCACCCAGAAATATCACCGGAAATTCCATCAGAGATCTGAGTTTCGGGTCAGAAAAATATCCTGAAACATATTTCCTGAAATTACTCAGAAGATCAAGCTTCAATGCACTGCCCGCTATTTTTAATGAAGCAAATTCCAGCCAGCTGTAACAGGGCTTTGTCACAAAGTCTTTCATCCCGACCTCGTATTTAAACCGGGCAGACTGCATAAATTGATCATACTTTTTACCCGATCCGGCCTCTGTATTTTCAAATAACTCACGAATGTCTGCATTTTTTTCAGGAACTGAAATCTTTTCTTCTGAAAAAACCATTTCAAACTGAGGGTCTAAGGATACCAGTTTAAAATAATCAGCTGCTTTACAGTTGAAATCGCTGAAAAAACCTTCGATAATATCAGGCATCCAATACCAGCTCGGCCCCATATCAAAAACATAGCCTTCTTCCGTTTTAAATTGCCTCGCACGCCCTCCCGGCTGATTATGTTTTTCAAAAACATGCACTTCATTTCCGGCCTTTGCCGCATAAGCAGCCGCAGAGAGCCCGGAGAACCCTGAACCTATTACCGCTATTCTTTTTCTTGATTTTTCAGTACTCATCGTCATTTTTTTAACAGTTGTTTAAAGACATTTTCACTACGCAATCAGTTTAACTTTTTATATACGGTGTTCAGCAGATCCCTTGTTTCCAGATTCATACGGTAAAAAGAATCATGAAATTCATCTAATTTGGAAAGTACTGCAATAAGAAGCATTTGTTCAGCATGTGTAAGATTTCCTACGACAGCCCTGGAAGCCCTGCGGATTTCCTCCATATGTTCATCCAGTATCGCAAGCCCTTTCTCTGTTATCTGTATATTTTTTGTTCTTTTATCTTTTGGAGAAACTGCCTGTTCAATCCAGCCATTATGGAGCAACCGGTTAATAACAAGTATACCTGAAGATTTCTCATGTACATTATGCTTTATAAGTTCCATTTTTGACATCGCTCCCATGTTCTTCAAACTGATAAGATAAATGAAGTCATCCTGACTGGAAAAAACTGAACTTCCGACTGCTGATCTTGAATAAGACTTTGCATATCTGTTCATTCTGATCAGCAAAGTATTAATAATACTATCTGAACTTCTTCCTGATTCCTTCCCTATCCAGTCAGGATTTCCAAGATCCTGCTGATGAGCAGCATTGATCCATTCTGTAAAACCATGAAGATCATTGCTATATAGAGCCTTACCTTCATTTTGTTCCATAAATTGCTGAACGAGTTCCACCACTGATTTTATAAGTTCAAAATTCATATCAAACAAATTAGTACACAAATATACTTATATAAGTTTATAAATAAACTATTTTTTGTTTTTATTTCAACTTTTTACATTTTGACCAGCATTTAACGGCAATAAAAAACGACATTAGTTCACTAATACACCTTTAAATCTCCATTATGATTCTGCTCATATCACTGTCAGGGTTAAATACCGAAATTTGGCTTCACTCTATACACAA
This sequence comes from Chryseobacterium sp. CP-77, assembly GCF_036362765.1. NCBI lineage: Bacteria > Pseudomonadati > Bacteroidota > Flavobacteriia > Flavobacteriales > Weeksellaceae > Chryseobacterium > Chryseobacterium sp. CP-77. The sequence goes on along the minus strand of NZ_CP143637.1, from coordinate 255,212 downwards.
AACAAAATCCTATGAAAACATTAGTTTTATCAATAGCAGCAGCCGGTTTTATGATTCTGGCCTGTAAAAAGAAGGACACAACAAGTAGCACCCCCGTTGCCGATTCAGTCAACACGCAAAGAAATTATTCTGATACAACAGCATCTGCGGTCAGGGATACTCAAGACATTACAACGGGTAATGATAGTATTAATACAAAAAATCACGTTGGGGGAAGAAAAACGAGCAATAATAATACGGGTAACGGCACAGGCAATATCAATGCAGCAGTTTCAGACAGTGCGCACAATACGCAGGGAAGATCCGGCAACGTAAAAAAGTAGATATTGGACCACAATAGCATTACAATATACAACCGATATAAAAACAAAAATTGCTATTTATATCGGTTGTATACTGTTCGTTATGGATGCTTTTTTTATTAAAATATCATTGAATAGCTTCGGGTTGCAACATACATTTGACAGACAACAAATAACGAAAAATAAAAAGGACAAACCATTAATAAAATGATTTGTCCTCATAAGTGACCCGGCTGGGATTCGAACCCAGGACCCATACATTAAAAGTGTATTGCTCTACCAGCTGAGCTACCGAGTCGGCCACTTACTTTTTCAAGTAAATCCCTTTCTGTAAGGGACTGCAAAGATAGAAACTTTTTCTTTATTTACAATACTTCCCGGACATTTTATGCCTGTGCTTTCGCTAACTTTTACAATATCAGACACAAAAATTTCACCTATCTGAGCAGGTTCTTACTATAAATCTCAAAAACGAATCAAAAGCTTCAATAAAAAATTGAGAATTGCAGTAAATCCTTTGTTACCCGTGGTCCGATCAGTAAATCAATTTTATTTTTTTAAAATTTGAAACATCCTTATTATCAATAATTTGTTTTTGTCAAATAAATTCACTATATTGATACATGAAAAAAAATGAACGTCAGGACAATATAACACACGCTGGCAAAGTTAACGAAAGAACAAAAGCATTGGAGGTCCTTGAAAAAGCAAAAAAAGTACAAGGAAAAATTACATTTCTCCGTCAGGGAGTAGGGAGAAACTTTAAACCCAAAAATGAAGAGTAAAGATATTGCTGACTTCAATGGCAATAGAACGAGAACAATCAAACGGATCAGTTAATTCAAATTTATAATAACCGGCCATTTGAAACATTATAGCAAACACTATAAATAAAAAAACCTGCAAAAATAATTTGCAGGTTTTTTTTGTATTTTTCTGATGCTTTATTTTTGCATCTTTAAGATTGTGACCCGGCTGGGATTCGAACCCAGGACCCATACATTAAAAGTGTATTGCTCTACCAGCTGAGCTACCGAGTCGGCCACTTACTTTTTTAAGTAAATCCCTTTGTTTAAGGGACTGCAAAGATAGGAAAACCCTCTTTAAATCCAAATTTTTCAAAGCTTTTTTATTATAAAATTTGCATCAAAAAAGTCAAACACCTGTTTATAAATTAATTACGTTGTTATTTTTTTTAATTCAAATTCCCAGCAATAATAGTAGCTGGCGGATAATATCATTTTTTGAGTAAAAAATTTGTTTTGATAAATCAAAAAACAATAATATCTTAGCAACTAAGATAATTACAAAATAATTTAATTCATGACTAAAAATAATATACAAAAATTCCGTGAAGCCAGCAGAGCCTATTCTGACGCTTCAATCTTTATGCATGAGGCCATTGCCAGAAAAGCAGGGCTTTCCAGCACTGATCATAAATATCTGGGACTTATTCTGCAATACGAATCCATAACAGCGGGTGAAATATCTAAGCTGACAGGTCTTACAACCGGCGCTGTTACAGGTTTAATTGACCGTCTGGAAAAAAAAGAACTTCTTAAAAGACAGTTCATCAAAGAAGACCGCAGAAAAGTAATGATCATCCCGAATACAGAAAAGAGCATGAAATTACTCGGTCCTATTTTTGAAGAGCTGCAGCAAAAAACCATGAAACTCGTTTCCACTTTTTCTAAAAAGGAAATAGAAACTATTGAACGTTATTTCAGGGAAGCTACCCTTCTTATGAAAGAAACAACAGATCATTTAAATACCCCATAAATCAATACAAGACCATGGAAAGTTTAACTGCTACTTATATAACCCGCGCAGAAATCTGGCTTTGCATTACAACATTACTTTATTTTCTTATGAACGGGGCACAGATTTTCGAAACGCTCCTCTTTGTACCCAAATGGGCTTCTTCCCCACCCGATACATTGAAGCTGCTTCAGGACGGAAATGGAGTAAGCCTGAAGTTTTTCTGGATCATCCTTCACTCTTTGCATGAAATAACCTTTATCCTTGCGATTGCTTTTTGCTGGAAAATAGATCCGGTAAGGAACTGGCTTTTGATTTTACTCATTATTCACGTAGCTGTAAGAGCCTGGACATTGGCTTTTTTTGCTCCAAACATTATACAGTTTCAGAACTTGGCATCCGCCCCTTCCGTTTCACAGGAAATCATAACCAGAATTTCACTTTGGAAAACCCTTAACTATATTCGGGTTGCTGTTTATATTGCGGTTTCAATTGGTTTCATTCCTCTTTGTATTAAAGTACTCAGTTTTCGTCAGTAGACCTTCAATCTAAAATATAAATTTCGCCGATCTGCGATCGGCGAAATTTGCAAATCAACAGATTCTCTTTTACGCTAAGTTTCCAGATTTTGCATTCTGATATTCAAAAATCTCTATAATAGTGTTCACCGTTTTCTGTCCGATGTGTTTTCCAACCAGATAAAGAGCGGCATCTATCCCGGCTGTGATACCTGCCGTAGTTATCAGGCTGCCCTGGTCAATATACCGTACATTCCTGATTACATTAGTTTCCGGATTATGCTGTTCAAGGGCATCCAACAGCATATGATGGGTAGTAACATTATAATCAGCAAGCATTTCTGTCCCTGACAGAAGCATACTTCCGGTACATACCGTAAATACAACTGTTCCTGCATCATAATGATTTTCAACCCATTTCAGGACAGTTTCCCGAAAATCCCTGTCCTGAATATATTTCATAATGTATTCAGGATTTGCTCCCGGAACGACAATCATATCCGGCTGAGGACATGTATGGATATCGTAGATAGGAATAAGAGCCATTGTGTTCGCCTCCATATATACCGGATCTTTTGTTTTCCCAACTGTAAAGCAATTGTAGCTTCCGGGCTGCAGGACATTCGCTTTAACAAAAACATCTAAAGGACCATTTAAATCAAGGGCTTCAACCTGATCATAGATTAAAAATGCTACATTCATTGTCTTGTTGTTTTGTACGTGATTCATAATTTTATTATTTAAGATTATTATTTTCAGATCATGGCACAAGTCTTCTCTGCTGACAATTGATGATTGCCAGTTTTATGTAAAATCAATAAGAAAAAGCTATTATTCTGTAGTCTTGAATGCCTTCCTGTACTGTGCCGGAGAGAGGGAAATGTTTTTAAGAAATAAACGGCTGAGAGAAACAGCATTACTAAATCCGCATTTATCCGCTACCATGTCGATACTCATATCAGTATATTCAAGCATATTTTTAGCCTGATCCAGCCTCATTTTTTCGAGAAATCTGCCGGGAGTCATTCCTGACTCTTTTACAAATACCCTGGAAAAGTTACGGACACTCATGTTCAGGAACTCTGCCATATACTCCACCGTAATAGCTTCTCCAAGTTTATCTTTCAATAAATCGCGGATTTGTTTTGTAAAAGGAGACATTATTTCATATTCCGGCAATGCATTTCCAAACTGAGACTGTGCTCCGGATCTTTTTAGATAGAGGACGAGATGACCGGCAACTTCGGCCGCCAAAGGTTTTCCAAAGTCTTCTTCCAATAGAGCCAATGCAAGATCCATCCCTGAAGAAACACCTCCTGAAGTATAAATTGGCCTGTCACGGATAAAGAAAGGATTAATATTCACATTCAATTTTGGGTAAGATTTCTGTAAAGTATCTGCAAATTTCCAGTGAGTCGTTACCTGTTTGCCATCCAGCAGACCCGCTTTGGCAAGGATGAACGCTCCTACACAGACAGATCCCATTCGTCTCACGTCGGGAGCTATATTTTGAAGGTAGTGATAAATGTCCGGATTGACCTCATCCAGCACACTCAACGTGGTACCTGCCACCAGTAAAGTGTCTACAGGAAAATCAATATCATAAATAGTATGGCTGCATGATAAAGACATTCCTGAACCTGAATATATTATTTTTTCCGAAGTTCCTGATACCAGATACACATGATAACCGGAATCCTGTTTATCATTTAAAAAACGGTTTGCTGATGTAAAAACATCCCATGGTCCGGCAATATCAAGCAGCTGTACCTCTGGCAATGCTAAAAGCACTATATTTTTAATTCCTGTTTTTCGCCCTTCTTTCTTCATATCTCGTTCTGTATGAGTACAAATGTAGAGAGAAAGGATTTTGTCTGCAATGACAAAAAACATACAATTCCAGCCAGAAGTAATTATTATCCTTTATTAAAATAAAAGAGACTGCCTTATCAGACAGTCTCAGCACTCTACTATAAAATTAGCTGACAAGCTATACTTTTTCGATGATTAACATTAAAATTCTCTTTACGCAGGAGATAATCTGCGTGATTTTAAATAAAGAGCAGTACGGTTAAGATATGGGAAAAGGAAAATCAATAACAGTGAGGCGGCAAGAAGCCACACCATCATTTCATAATAATCCATCGCAAAACGGACATGATCCTGAACATTCATTCTGCCAATCAATAGCTTATTGGCAGCTTTAACAGCCTTATCTTCCGGCATTCCTCGAGCAATAAGCTTAGCAGTCTGCTGATGGAGAAAGCTTTTAACTTCCGGATCTACAGCACTTAAATGATCCTGAAAAGCATTATAATGGCGGCTTTTCTCAAACAGTTCAAAAAAATTGATCAGGGCAATACTGATACAAAATCCGAGATACCGTATTGCTAAGGCTGTTGCCGCAGCGGAAGGGCCAATGGCTGCAGGAACTGACGAAATAATAAAGATAATCGTCGGAACCATAATCAATCCCACACCCAATCCCTGAATAAATAACGGGATATAGTAATTAAACTCATCAGCCTGAACATCAAAAGAATAATACATGACCGCATGAAAAATGAGCAGCATTAAAAACCCCGGTCCCCAGATATACCGTATGTTTTTCTTCTGCAAAACCATACAGCAGGCAATAATGACTCCAATAACCAATCCTGCAAGATTGAAAATATTAATATAGGATATATGGAATGGGTCCAGCTTCAGCTCCGATGCAAAATAATTATTGACAATTCCTGAAGCAAACCTGCATATATACATGACAAAAAGAATCAGCAGACCTACTTTAAAATTCCGGTATCTGAAAACACGCAGATCAATATAAGGCCTTTTAATGGCTTGCTGACGGAATACAGATATTCCACCCAGGACAATAATTCCAATGACGCTTCCTAAAATACGGCTGTCTTCCAGCCAATAATATTCCTGCCCGAAAATGCTTATATATCCTATGAGCACCAGCATCGTACTGAACAGTCCAAAACTCTGCCAGTCGAGTTTATAGAGATGAAATCTTGCATGAGTTCTGTAGTTACTCATTGCCAGGGTGAGGAAAATAAGTCCCGGAAGATAGGAGAAGATGGCAGTTTTATAGACGATATTAAAATTATACGAATCTATGAGGTCGGCAGTAATCAGGTTATTAAATGGTAAAGCACAAATTAAGATCCCGAAAAACACTGAAAAGCTGATTTCCCTTGCTCTTTCACTACTCAGCCGGGTGAAAATAAGGGTTAGTGAAAGGTTTACATTCCCGGCAAATAACATTCCCTGCATAAAACGCACCGGAAACAGGATATAAATTTCACGGGTAGAATAGCAGGCCAGGCAGGCCAGAATTTGCAGTGTGGTAAAAAGAAGAAAATATTCTTTTGCAGCCAGAAAGCTGAAAAATCGTCTTTCCAGGCTATAAAAACCTACATACCCTGCATAAAACAAGGCTACTGAAAACTGGATATCCGCTGGTTCACATCCATAATATCCGGCTGCAGCATTCACATTAGACAATGGCAGAAAAAAGATAATGATTCCCGGAAGTGTCATTGAAAAAAGAATAATCTTCACCAACCATTCCGGAGCCCATTTTTTGAAATAAGGCATTTGTCTTTTAGCCATTGGAATGCTTTTTATCAGCGTAAACATTCACGTTCATTCCTACTTTCAGAACATCAATCTGACTTCTTTGTCCATCTACTCTGATTCTTACAGGAATACGCTGTACAATTTTCACGTAATTTCCGGTAGAGTTATCCGGTGGAAGCAATGAAAAACTTGAACCTGTTGCAGGAGAAAGGGAAATAATCGTTCCCTGGAATTCCTTGTCCGGATAAGAATCTGCAACAATTTTCACATGATCGCCGATATGCATATCCCTGATCTGAGTTTCTTTATAATTAGCCACTACCCATTTATCAGTTTCATTATTGACAATGAATGCCAGCGTTTCTCCGGCATCAATCATCTGGCCTACTTCTACGGTTCGTCGTCCCATTCTTCCATCATAAGCAGCAGTGACAGCTGTATAACTTACATCCAGTTTGTGACGGTCCAGCAATGCTTCCAGTCTTGCAATTTCTGCCAAAACCACGGCTTTTTCTGCCCGTATATCATTAATCCTGGATACAGAAGCTGCATAATTATCCTGTGAAGATTTATAATCACTTTCGTTGACATCCAGTGTTGCTTTCACATCTTCAAGGCGCTGTCTGGTAGCAGATTCTTCATCATACAGCTTTTTATACCTGTTATAATCAAGCTGCTGTTTCCAGACTTTTGCTTTATTGGCATCCACCTGAGCCATCGCTGCGGCAGCTTCCTTTTCTGTAGTTCCTGTAGTACTTTCCAATACTCTCAGTTGGGCACGGGCTTTCTGAAGGGCTGCCTGAGTCTGCTTTTCCTGAAGGACATATTCACGGTTATCAATGATTAAAAGGGTATCGCCCTTTTTTACTTCCTGATTTTCCTCAAATTTTACGGCAACAATAAATCCTCCGGCTCTTGAAATAATAGGATTTACATATTCCTGAACCTGCGCATCATTGGTCTGCTCATAGGCATAATAATTTTTTAAGGTAAACCCGCCCCACACTGCAAGTGCAGCAACGATTACAACTGAAATCCATCCTGTGATCTTCGTGATCATTCTATCGGTGGGAGTATATTTTTTTTTCATTGTTTTATAAAACGCCTGTAATATTTTGTAATAAATAATAATTGTTCTGTGCCATAATTTTAGCCGCTTCCAGTTCAAATTTTGTCTGAAGCAGCTGTATATCTGCATCCAGCAGTTCTGTAATAAGGGAAGTCTGGCTGAAGTAAGTATTTTTGATAATACGTGCATTTTCCTTTGCCTGAGCGACATTGGCTTCTGCCACTTTTATCTGCTCCAAAGCTTCCTGGTAACGCAGATAAGCTTCTTTCACCTGCTGTCTTACTTTATCTTCAGTATCCCTGTGCACTTCCTCTTCTTTTTCAAACTCCAGCTGGGCTGCCTTTACCTTATGGGTATTGTGGTAAAGGGAAGAGATGGAAAATGAAGCTTTAATTCCCACAATCCCCAATGAATACCAATATGGATTGTACGGATAAAGAAAAATCTGTGGATTGGCATAATAAAATTCGCCATACATCCCTATTTTAGGCCTTACATTCGCTTTTACCTGTTTCAGTTTGATGATACTCAGCGCTGTCTGCTGTTCAGAAACGTGGTAATCAAAGGAATGATTCAATGCCAGTTTGAGGTATTCGTTGTACGTTGTATTTTCATTCCACTGATTAAACGGTGCTTCAGGGATAACGATCTGTTCATCAGGAATTCCAAGAATGATATTCAGTTTCTGCATGGCGATGAGAATATCATTTTCTATGGTCACCAGCGCCATTTTTCGTTTTGAAAGTTCAAGTTCAATCCTTAAAACATCACTTTTCAAAACCACTCCGTTTTTATAAAGAGTCTGTATTTCTTTCAATTGTGTTTTCTGATCAGCAATATCCTGCTTGATAAGATCCTTGAAGATTAAGGTTTTCTGTAATTCCAGATAAAGCGCTGCTGTTTTGTAGTGAATATCTGAAACGGACTGTTCTTTTTGGATATCCTTAATTTTCTGAAGCGTTTGATTTTCCTTAATCTTAAGATTCAGCTTATTTCCGTTATAAATATTCAGGTAAAAATCTGCTCCGGCTCTGTAAAGCGTATGAATAACTTCATGCTGGGTTGGTTTTGAAAAGATTCCGTTTTCATAGATAGGAATGTTGGAAGCTTTTTCTGCAGAACCTTTAACTTCTATTTCCGGGAGGCGCTCTCTTTTAGCGTCTTTTACTTCGGCTTCGGCAATGTCTACGTTGATGGTATTGATTCTGATATGGCGGCTGTTTTCCTCCGCTTTCTGCCATGCTTCCTTCAGGGAGAGTCGTATGGTATCCTTTGCTGGACTGCCGGTCTGCGCTGATACGATGGAGAAAACTCCAAACATCAGCAATCCGGCGACATAAATTTTCATTTGAATTTTTGAATTATTGCACTGCAAATTTATTGGCAATCCGGAAATTTTATTTATCTAAAATAGTCAACTTTTACATGATTCCGGCCAAATGATTATATTTGTATTCTTATTGGGATTTTAAATTTTTTATGGGATTAATTGCTGCGCTTCCGGACATTGATAAAGATGATAAAAGTGTATTTGTCATGCACGAAAAATCTGAAAAACTGATTCCTTTTCACAAGCATACAAAGGGACAGCTGAGCTATGTAGAAGGTGGTATCGCCTATATTACGATCGACAACAGGACTTATGTGGTTCCGGCAAGACATTTCTTCTGGATTCCGCAGGGAATGGAACATATTTTAGAGATCGGACACACAGCCACAGTTCTCCGTTCTCTTTATTTCTATGCTCATGATGATGTCTCAGATCCCTTCTACAGCAGACTGGGAATTTATCCGGCTTCGGAACTTCTGATCCAGATGATCAAATATTCTGAAATCTGGGATGAAAAGCATGTAACGGCAAAAGATGAAAATTTTGAATTTCTGGTAGCATTAAAAAAAATTCTTCCCAAGACCCATCAGCAGCCATTACCCATTATTCTCCCTGCCACTCATAACAAACAGATGATGAAAATCGTATCTTATCTCGAATGGAATATCGGGGAAAAATTGACTCTGGCTAGTGTCAGCAGCAGATTTGGGTTGAGTGAACGCTCTTTGTCGCGCCTGTTCAAAGCAGATATGGATATTTCTTTTCTCCAGTACTTAAAAACATTAAGAATCATCAAAGCCATTGAACTGCTCTTAAATACAGACAAACCCATCAATGAAATTGCTGATGATGTAGGCTACAGCTCTATCAGCGCCTTTAGCGATACTTTCCATGAATTTACCCAATCGAGACCGTCAGATTTGAGAAAGAGCAATAAAGCAACTCAAAACATGATGGGATAAACCGCTCACAGATGATCTTCATCAGATTTCAAAAAAATAAAAGACTAATTTATCTTTTATTAAAAATATCTTTCTATATTTGTCCAATAAAACTCAGTGAAATGTTTTCAAAAACGTGCGAATATGCTTTAAGAGCCTTAATTTATATTGCCCAGCAGTCTAAAAATGACAGCAGGGTCGGAATTAAGGACATTTCAAAAAGCATCCATTCTCCGGAGCATTTTATTGCTAAAATTTTGCAGGATCTGAGCAGAAAAGGATTCGTACAATCTGCCAAAGGTCCGAATGGCGGTTTCTATATGGATCATAAAAATCTGAATACTTCCATTGCAGATATTGTAAGAGAAATAGACGGAGACAAGCTTTTTACCGGTTGCGGACTTGGTCTTGATCAGTGTTCAGAAACGCATCCTTGCCCACTTCATGACCAGTTCAAAAGTATCCGACAGGATCTGCGCATCATGCTTGAAACCTCAAAAATTCAAATGTTTGTTGATAATCTGGACTTACAGCTTACTCATTTGAAGACTTAAAAAAATTTAAACAAATAAAAGATAAAAAGATCTTTTAATATTAAATAAATCAGAATGAAACTAGAACTCAAAAATCCTTTCGTATTGATGTTGCTCTGTCTGATGACCGGAATGTTTATCACCATCAGTTTTCTGGAGACACCAATGAAGTTTCAGGTTCCGGGTATTACCCTTCCGACAGCGTTAGGTTTAGGAAAAATCATGTTTGGACTTTCTTCAAAAATGCAATGGGGATTTCTTCTTGTAATACTGATATTGATGTCCGTCAGTCGGAAAAATTATACGAAAATTGATTTTATAATCCTGATTATTCTATTTTCCATACTTGCTATAGAACAATTCTGGCTGCTGCTAATACTTGATTCCCGGGTCGATTTACTTTCATCTGGAAAAGCATTACCTCCTACTCCATTACACGACTATTTTATTTATGCTGAAACCGCGAAAGCATTAATGCTCACCACAGCAATCATTTTACAATTTAAAAGAAATACAGTTCAATAATAACAGTACTCTTTATGAAAACACTCGTTCAAAATACCATTATTGCATTGACTTTAACTACATTATTATTTTGCTGTTCCAAACCGAAAACAACTCCCATTCCAAAGGCTGAACCCTATTCTGAACAACAGGTTGTCCAACCACAGCCAGTAGAAACAGCTCCTGAAGTTTCAGCTTCCAATGATGGGCCTAAGCACGAAGGATTGAAGTTAATTGAAGGAACAGATTGCCTTACCTGTCACAAAATAGATTCAAAATTAATCGGTCCTTCTTATCAGGAAGTTGCCGCAAAATATTCGGTTGCTGATCTCGATATGCTGGCACAAAAAATCATTGACGGTGGCAAAGGCAATTGGGGCGAAATCCCCATGACTCCTCATGCAGGATTGAGTAAAGAGAATGCCCGACAGATGGTAAAATATATCTTATCTCTTAAAAAGTAATTAAAAAATTTTAAAATAATAAAAGACAAAAAAGTATTATATTATGAATACAAGGACAGACTTTATAGGAAATATGGTGGCTGAAGATTTCAGAACAGCCGCAATTTTTAAAAGACACGGTATTGATTTCTGCTGTAAAGGCGGAAGAACCATTGAAGAGGCATGCAGTAGTAAGAAACTTGCTCCTGAAAAAATTTATGAAGAACTGGAAGCGCTACCAAAAAATGAAGGTAATTCAGTCGATTTCAACAGCTGGCCTCTGGATCTTCTGACAGATTATATTGAGAAAACCCATCACCGCTATGTAGAAGAAAAAACTCCTGTTTTGCAGGCATTTCTTGATAAACTGTGCAAAGTGCATGGAGGAAGACATCCAGAACTTTTTGAAATCAATTCTTTATTTAATGAATCAGCACACGACCTGGCTGCTCATATGAAAAAAGAAGAACTTATTCTGTTTCCGTTTGTTAAAAATATGGTGAAGGCTAAAATATCCGGAGGTTCTCTTCCAAAGACTCATTTTGGAACCGTAGAAAATCCGGTTCATATGATGGAACATGATCACACCATAGAAGGTGACCGCTTCAGAAGGATTGCAGAAATTACCAACGAATATCTTCCGCCTGCTGATGCCTGCAATACCTATAAAGTAGCTTTTGCCATGCTTCAGGATTTTGAAAATGACCTGCATCAACACATCCACCTTGAGAACAATATCCTTTTCCCCAAAGCGATCCGAATGGAGAAAGAATTTGCCGTTGAATCTTAAAAATTAATACAGAATGACACCTAAAAAACTTTGGATAGGGCTTGCTGTAGTAATGATTGCTTCGTTTGCTGTTCTTATCTTCTACGGAACTGAGATTTACAGAAAAATCCCACCCATCCCAGGTAAAGTAGTCAGTACCGACGGAACGGTGATTGCTACGGCACAGGATATTAAAGACGGACAGAACGTCTGGCAGTCTATTGGTGGACAAACCGTAGGAAGTATCTGGGGACATGGTGCCTATATTGCTCCGGACTGGACGGCTGATTACCTTCACCGGGAATCTGTTCTGCTGCTTGATGAACTGGCGAAAAAGGATGGTAAAGTTTACAAAGAACTTGCGGATGAAGAACAGGCCAAATATCAGGTATTGCTGAAAAAAGAACTTCGTACCAATACTTTTAATGAAAGTAAAAATGAAATTGTTTTCTCCCCGGAACGGGCTGAAGTGCAGAAACAGCTTGCACAGTATTATTCAAAATTATTCATGAATGATGCTTCCATGGCGAAACTCCGGGATCAATACGCTATTCTTGAGAATACCATCAAAGACACCGGAAGAATGGCTAAAATGAATACCTTCTTTGCATGGAGCACATGGGTATGCATCACAGAAAGACCGGGAGATGATGTGACCTATACCAATAACTGGCCTCATGATGAATCGGTAGGAAACGTACCTCCTCCTTCACTGCATTTATGGTCAGGGTTCAGTATATTACTTTTATTAGGTTCTGTAGGCCTTTTGGTATTTTATCATGCCAGAAACAAAGAGGAAGAAATCAGTGAAGCTCTGCCGCTGGAAGATCCACTTCGAAATATGAAACCTACCCCTTCTATGAAAGCCACGTTGAAATATATTTGGGTGGTTGCACTGCTGATCCTTGTTCAAATGCTTGCCGGTGTAGTTACCGCCCATTATGGTGTGGAAGGAAGCGGATTTTATGGGATTCCCCTTGACCAGTTTTTACCACAGTCGGTTTCCAGAAGCTGGCACGTACAACTTGCGATATTCTGGATCGCCACCTCATGGCTGGCCACAGGACTTTACATAGCGCCCGCAGTTTCAGGGCATGAGCCGAAATACCAGAAACTGGGAGTGAATATATTATTCGGAGCTTTATTGATTGTTGTCCTGGGGTCATTAACAGGACAATGGCTTGGCGTAATGCAAAAGCTTGGCCTGGTAGATAATTTTCTTTGGGGACATCAGGGATATGAATATGTAGAACTGGGAAGAATATGGCAGATCTTACTGCTTATCGGGCTTATTCTCTGGTTGATTTTAATGGTCAGAGCATTGCTTCCTGCTTTGAAACGTAAAGATGGAGACCGACATCTGCTGACCTTATTTACCCTTTCATCCGTAGCCATTGCCTTATTTTATGGAGCAGGATTAATGTATGGAAGACAAACTCATATGGCGATTGCCGAATATTGGAGATGGTGGGTCGTTCACCTTTGGGTAGAAGGTTTTTTTGAAGTTTTCGCAACGGTAGTCGCTGCCTTTTTATTTACAAGGCTGGGATTATTAAGGCTGAAATCTGCCACCAGTGCTGTTTTATTTTCTACTATTATCTTTCTTGGCGGAGGAATTCTGGGGACATTCCATCATTTATATTTCAGTGCTACTCCAACCGCAGTACTTGCTTTAGGAGCTACTTTCAGTGCGCTTGAAATAGTACCGCTTGTTCTGATAGGGTATGAAGCCTACCAGAATTATCAACTGAGTAAATCAACCCCATGGATTCAGGCTTACAAATGGCCAATCTACTGTTTCATTGCCATGTGTTTCTGGAATTTTCTTGGTGCCGGAATATTTGGATTTGCCATCAACCCTCCTATTGCATTGTACTATATTCAGGGACTGAATACCACTGCCGTACATGGGCATGCCGCTTTGTTCGGAGTTTACGGGATTCTGGGAATCGGATTGATGATGTTTGTGTTGAGAGGGCTTTATCCAGACCGTCAGTGGAATGATAAATTAATTGGCTGGGCTTTCTGGATGATTAATATCGGATTATTGGTGATGGTAACCATCAGTCTTCTTCCCATAGGCATCATGCAGTCTGTTGCCTCTATAAAAGAAGGTTACTGGTATGCACGTTCTGCGGAATTTATGCAGACGGACATGATGCATTTTCTGAGATGGATGCGTGTGCCGGGAGATATTTTGCTGGCTGCTGGTGAACTGCTTTTAGTCATTTTCATTATCGGTTTAAAATTTGGCTGGTCGTTGAAAGAAAAAAGATAGTAGGATTATTTAAACCTCATTAACTTTTGAATTGATGAAGTTTGATTATCTTTTAATCACTTTAATTTTTATCTCAAAGGAATATTATCATGAAGTCTAATTAAGGAAGCGAAGAAGAGCGACTTTGTCGCAGATGAAGCGTTATGGTAATACATCCGCATAAAAATGATCAATGAAATTGATCAAACCTCTTTGCTCTCTTACAATCATAAGAATTACAGATAAAGCTTTGCGTTGATAAAATGAGGTTCTATTCATTCTGATTTACATTAAAAAAGCCTTTAAATTCAATATTTAAAGGCTTTTATTTAAGTTTTACTGTGTCACTTTCATCATCGCATTGGTGATTTCAATTTCTTTTTTTCTGGAATAGGTGGAATCAAAAGGTTCCATAACATTAAACAGATACTGATAAAAGGGAGCAATCTGGCGTACATTTTCAGACTCTTTTATTGCTTTTTCTTTACCCATCTGCTGCAGACCTTTTATGAAGATATTGAATTTTTTGTCGATAGGCTCCATTGCTTTTAAAAGATACGCATGTGCTTTTTCATTTTGCCCGGTCTTTTTATAGCCTTCCGTAACAGCTGAGACCACCAATGCATATTCCATCGGTTTTGACATCATCTGTCTTTTTGCCATTGCTTTAAATGAAGGAGCAAGACTTTGATAATAATCATATTCTTCAAATATTCCTTTTTTGAGATTTTCTGCCAGCTGAAGCCCCTTCTGCTCCTGTCCGGCAATAATATATCCGGTAACCATTGCACTCAGTGAACGCGGATCATTATATTTTTCAGCAGGGATTTCTTTTTCAGCCAGTTCCAGCAGCTCCAGAGCTTTCGCTCTCTGCCCGCCCGCCACAAGTGCAGATACAGCCCTGCTCACCGACATTCTGTAGCCCAAAATATTTGATGTAGCTGTTTCATCATAATAAATACTCAGATCTTTAAAATTTCCCCATCTGAAATTTTTCACCACCTGATAAAGAGATTGGGCATCTACCCTTCCTTTGTCTCCATCAGGCCCCTGAGGCGTATGAATGGGAACCAGTCTGTAGCTGAAACCGTCAAACTGAAGATATTCATCCAGATAAAAAATATTTTCACTGTCGTACATTCCGCCTGAAGAGAAACTAACCGGGCGCTTCCAGTCAAAATTGGCCAGCATATCCAGCATCATCAGATTGCCTTTGTAAAGAGTATTTGCTTCATAATTGATCATAATGTGATCCACAGCATCCGGAAGATCAGACTGATTAATAATGCCTGCTTTTACAGCATTTTCTTTATTGACGGGAAGGATAAATTTACTGACAGGAATAATATTGTATTTTTCATACTGCTTTTCGCCAAAGTATATTTTCAGCAGTTCATCTTTTTCGGACGATTGGAGTTTCAGGAATTTCATAGCATCCTTCAGGGTCATTGAATCCTGAGTCAGGTATTTTCTGTATTCCTTGAAAGCCGTGTCCGGCGTTCCCTGTTCTTTCAGCATTTGGAAAAGTCCTTCCCAATCTTCTTTTTTCATCAGATAGACCTGATCATTGACGCCATCTCTATATTCCTCATGCGTTAATTCACCCGGAATTCCCATAGCATTATAGGTTCTTCTTTTCACCTGATCAATATTCCATGGAGTGGATAAAAGGGTAAAATTGACGGTTTTCACATCATCCCTGAATCTTTCTGTTTCCTGAATAGCCCATACCGGAAAAGTATCATTATCACCATAAATAAAAATGATGTCATCTTTAGGCAGTGAACGTAATAATGAATAGGCATAATCGCGGGCTGCCGTTTTTTTGCTTCTGTCATGGGAAGTATAATTCTGGAATCCCATCATAAAAGGAATTCCCAGCAATACAGCTCCCAGCATTATGCTGGCTGCATTGGATTTAATCTTAGACTGGATCAGCCAAAGGATGGCTCCCGCACCCAAACCGATCCACACGGCAAAGGCATAGAATGAACCTACCATAGCGTAATCTCTTTCCCGTACTTCAAAAGGTTTTACTCCGGTATAAAAAACAATTCCCACACTGGTCAGAATAAACAGTGAAAGAATGGCATAAAATCTTCCAAAGTCTCTGTTTAACTGGAAAAAGAAACCAATCAACCCCAGAATCAATGGTAAAAAGAAAAACTTTACGGTACTTTCGTTTTTAAACCGGGCAGGCATATGATCCTGATCACCCAACAGAGCATTATCAATAAAGGAAAACCCTGAGATCCAGTTCCCATTGGTATTTTCCATATGTCCCTGAAGATCGTTTTGTCTTCCAACAAAATTCCACATAAGGTATCGCACGAAGTAGTATCCGTTCTGGAAAGAAATAAAATAATCCATATTCTGAGCAAATGAAGGGCGCTGTACCTTAATCAGATCATATGGTTTTACTTTCAGATAGTCTTCTGCCGTAATAGAATCTCCTTCATATTTTGCTCTCAGTTCATCAAAAATACGATGGGCTTCGGGATTGTCTGCCACATCTTCATTATCATAATTAAAGGTAAAATCCGGAGCTCCATACAAGGAAATGTAATTTGCCACCACCTCTTTATCTTTATTAAACATCCTTGGCATAAAGCTGATGTGAGATTTATTAAAAACATAGTTGAATCTTTCTCCGGTTTTTCTGTAAGTTCCGGTTTTTTCATCTTTTTCATAAATATCTCCGGTGATGTCTCTTTTGTAACTTCCGTCTTCATCTTTTTCCAACCCGTTTTTATCAAGGAATGTGGTATAATTTTCTCCGTAAATGGTAGGCCAGTCACCATATTGAACTCTGTTGTAATAATCTCTCATTCCGATAGCCGTATCCGGATCATTAAGGTTCATCGGTGGATTCGCATTGGCTCTGATGGGAATCACCAGCCAGCAGGAAAAACCAATGATCATATAGACAAGGGATAAAACCACAGTCTGATATACTTTCTTTTTGGTTTTTCTGGCATATTGAATCAGGAGATAACTTATTACGGACATAAGAACAAACGCTGCAATTGTCCCTGAATGAAAAGGAAGTCCTAAACCGTTCACAAAGAAAATTTCAAGCTGTCCAAAGAGGGTCATAATCAAAGGGAAAATAATCTTGAACACGAAGGCAAGAATTCCCAAAGTAACAAGATTGGCGATGATAAAACTTTTCCAGGAAAAGGTATAATTACGGGCGTAATACACCAGGCATATGGCCGGAACAGCCAGCATACACATCATATGTACTCCTACGGAAAGCCCTGTGATAAAGAAAATAAGGATGATCCATCTCTCACTGTCAATAGCTTTATATTCGTTTTCCCATTTCGTGATGAGCCATACCAGCAACGCAATAAACAGTGAAGCCATTGCGTACACCTCACCTTCTACAGCCGAAAACCAAAAGGTATCTGAAAAGGTAAAGCATAAGGCCCCGATAGCTCCGGCAAAAAGGATAGAGATTTCCTGATGTTTTGTAATCTCTTCAAAGTCTTTATGCAAAAGCCGTCTTAAAAAATGGGTGATCGTCCAGAACAGCAACAGAATGGTAAATGCACTGAATAACGCCGACATGGCATTGATCACCACAGCATAATTTTCAGTATTTCCCAATGCAAAAATACTCGCTGCCGCTCCCACAATCTGGAATAAAGCGGCTCCCGGGGCATGCGTTACCTCCAGCTTTACAGCTGAAGAGATATATTCTCCGCAGTCCCAGAAACTCAAAGAATGTTCTATCGTTGAAAGATAAGTAATAAGCGCAATAGCGAAAAGGAACCATCCCAGTACGGTGTTCCATTTTTTAAAAGACCAGTTTTTCATATCATATTTTCCAATATGTATATGACAACTGAAACAAAGGGTTTATTACATTTACCTTGTTTTATTCTCAAACCACAAAAGTCATAAAAGTCTTGGCGTAGTCTAATTAAGTTTAAAAACATTGCTGCAAAAAGTTCATATAAGAAGAAGTAAAGCAAATATTTCAAATAACTTAAATGTACTTTAACACTCAAGATAGAAAGCTTAGAAACAAATTCAAAAACTTTTGTGACTTTTGCGGTTTAAAAGAATTTATATTTCTTAAATGGTAAATTTTTAATACGTATTATTCAATCCTCCATCCAAAGGAATACTTGTTCCGGTAAGATAATTTGAATACTCCGAAGCCAGAAAAGCCACGAGATGACCATATTCCTCAGGCTGTCCGAATCTTTTCATCGGAATCTTATTTTCCCTCGCCTTTTTTATTTCTTCTTCAGAATTGCCACTTTGCTGCGCTTCATGAGCTACCAGTTTTTGAATTCTTTCAGTATCGAAGTATCCTGTTAAGACATTATTTATGGTGATGTTATGTTGTGCAATTTCGTTGGAAAGCGTTTTGGCCCACGCAATTACTGCTGAACGGATAGAATTGGACAAGGCCAGATTACCGATCGGTTCTTTTACTGAAAGAGAAGAAACATTAATAATACGCCCTTTTTTCTGTTGGATCATATGAGGCAAAGCCAGCAATGTTGTTTCACAAACGGTTTTAAAAAGAAGATCAAATGCTTTCTGATAATCATCCGGGTTTTTATCAGCTGCCAGGCCGGGTTCCGGACCGTTGGTATTATTCACCAGAATATCTACAGAATGATTAGTAAAAAATTCTGCTATAATTTTCTTATAACTTTCAAAATCTGAAAAATCTGCTACCAGATATCCATGGTTCTGATCAGTATTGATGACCGGCAGAGATGAAACAAAGTCTTTAAGTTTGGCTTCGTTGCGGGCCATAACGGTAACATTAGCACCGCATTTTGCCAGTTCAATGGCAATTCCGGCACCGATTCCCTGGGTTGCCCCTCCTACTAAAGCATTTTTTGAAAAGAGTTGAATATTCATAAGATCTTTGGATGTTGTAATTGGTATAGATAAATGTAAGAAAAAACCTTCAGATTATTATGGGTAGAAACCACCGTTACAATGTAAACGGATACAAATCACTTAATGTAGGATGAATGGTATTCAGGGCTTTATAAAACTCCTGACGAACCGGCTCCGGGATATGGTCATATTGATCAAAACAGCCATCCAGCTGACGGATAATGAATGCCATTTGCAGCCATTCTTCAAAATCAATATGCATCGGCTTCAGCTTCCCGTCATCATCATGATCATAGAAAAAAACCTTCTGATCCCTGTCCAGAAACCATCGGTCACCTTGTCCGTTGCCAGCAAAACACCAGTACTCCGGCAAGTTAAATTCTTTATTTTCATTGACTGCATCCACTGAATTGTACAGAATGGTTTCAGAAGATATTTCTGTTGTTTTTATTTGAGTAACCAGCCTTTTATAGTTTTCAGAAAAAGGAAAAGCTATAACTTTTGGAAAGTTCTGCACGGCGCTTTTTTCTTTAAGAATTTCAGTTTCTATTGCGGTAACAGCAGGCAGTATAAAGGGAATCATCATTATTAAAAATTATGGCTTTTCTTTCAACAATTCGTCAATCTGTTTATAAAATGAATCTTTACTATAATCCGCCACTCCTTTATGATGCAGGCGTATTTCTCCTTTTTTATCCAGTACCACCGTTGTGGGCAGAGAGCCGCTATACAATACATCAGGTATATTTCCAGCCGGTGTAAGAAAAGGAACTGTAAAGCCTTTTTCCTTTAAATAAGATTTCCCAGGAGCAGGAGTATCATCAAGGTTCACTGTAAGAAATACCATATCGGGATTGCTTTTGTACCGGTCATACAGTTTCTGAACAGACGGAAACTCGGCACGGCACGGAGGGCACCACGATGCCCAAAAGTTAATAAAGACCACTTTGTTCTGTAAAGCAGAAGTATCTACAATTTTTCCTTCTTCATTTTTCAGCATCCATCCGGCATAGGAAACTTTGGCTGCATTATTCTGTTTTTTTTGTGGTTCTGATATGCTGGAATTGAGAATTCCGGTGGAAGCCACCTGCCTCATCAGCCATGCCTTTGCATCTTTATTCACCAAAACGATAATAAACAATACGGTAAGTACTGCCGTAGAAGCATTTTTTCTTAACCAAATTTTCAGATTTTCCATATTCTTCCGCTTAATTCCCAGCCAATATAAGGTTAATATTCCGATCAATATTCCCAAAAAGATAGTTTTTAATGTAAAAAAGCCTTTAAATTCTAAGATTTAAAGGCTTTCCTCTCCATTTATTTCAAGTTTAGATCATGGTTATATTTTTTATAGCTAAATCCTGTTCAGCAATTTCTTTCTGAAAAAGAAAAGCAGTGAACTGAAAAATGTCAGATAGGCAATATTGAATATGGCACCTCCTACCCATCCTGAAAAAGGAAGCGGTAAAAGATTTTTTATAGGAATGATAAACAAAGTAAGCGCAAATGGTGTCAGCAGAGCCATCCACCCCGGCAACAGGGTTTTATTGAAAAGAATACAAACAGCAAAGGAAATCCATCCCACTGCCAGTACACCAATGGCTGCTCCCCAGGCAATGTTCAGCATTTTCATGAAACCTCTTCCCATCTCCAGAAGATAAGGGTGAGAGGCTGAGTCTGTATGATAAACTGCTTTATAAATCTCCCCCACATAGAAAAATCCGGCATGTCCTAAAGGTGATAAAACCGCCCCTGCCAGTAGGATCCAATACACAAAGACTGCATACCATTTTTGAGTGTCTTTGAAAAACTGATACACCAGCCACGTGGCAGGAAGCAGTAAAGGCCCGGTAAGAGCACCAATCAAAGCTCCAAACATCAGCCTTGGAGTGGAACCTTCCAGCATTAAAGTTGCAAATTCCAGATTTACCTGATCTGCATAGGTTTTTGAAAACAAAGGATAATCTGATGGATCCGGATCAAATCCGGCAACATAAATATCACCAATAATCCAACATAGTGACACTGCTATTGCTGCAGCAAAAGACCAGTTTATTTTACCTGAATATTTCATAATTTTTAATAATTAATTGTATATAAGATGTACATCGTTTCATTATTTCTTTCTTTTATTTAAAAGCAATTTAATTATTAAGAATGATTCTAAATAATTATTACCTTTGTGCAAACTTAGTCTAAACATTCAACAGAAAGGGTCTGTAAAACGGAATAAAAAGTCCGTAAAAAGGAAATTCAAACAAACAAAAGGAAATGACAGTACGGCTATATGATGAAAACTTTGGAAAAATGCTTATGGAGCGGGATTATCCTTCCTCTTATTTCTTAGATGATGGAGGCATCCAGGAATCCATTACCCAGCTGACTCCTCCTTATGGAAATGGTTTTTATCACGAAATAAGCTTTACCCATGTCCACATCAGTTTTGGGAATATTGTATTGAATAAACCGCTTCAATTGCACCTTGAGAGTGATTTTGATTCGGTAGAAATGCATTTTACCCTGCAAGGAAAAAGCAAAGCCATTTCGGGTAACTTCCAAAAAACAATAGTGTTTGACAGCTACCAGCACAATATTATTTATGCGCATCATATGGAAGGCAGGATGGAATTCGAAGGTCCGGAAATGTATGTATTCGAAATCAATCTTGCTCCTGAGTTCTTTAAAAAATTTCTGCCTGAGTATTCTGGACTGTTTGAAATATTCAGAAATTCGATTGATAAGCAGAATTCATCGCTCATACAGGCCGGGCATAACCGCATTACCCATGATATGTATCAGATTCTGAACGACATCATTCTCTGCAACAGAAAAGGGACTTTCAAACGAATTTATCTTGAAGCTAAAGTAAATGAACTTCTTCTGTTGCAGCTTGAACAGTTTGTTGACAGTGAATCCTCATCTTCTTCTCTCCAGAAAAAAGATATAGAGAAAATGTACGCTGTGAGGGATTATATTGTAAAGAACCTGAATGCAGATAGTTCCCTGAATGATCTTGCCCATCTGGTAGGAACCAACGAATTTACTTTAAAGAAAGGATTCAAAGAGCTCTTCGGGACTACCGTTTTCGGATTCTGGAATGATCTCAAAATGGAGCAGGCCAAAAAAATGCTTCTCGACAGCGACCTGAATATCAGTGAAATTTCTGACCATATCGGCTATAAAAATCCGAGACATTTTTCATCAGCATTTAAACGAAAATTCAATATCCTGCCAAGCCAGATCAGAAGCAGATAGCATCGTGCAGTCTTATAAAAGCTCATTTGTGTTTTTTTAATACCGGATAATAATAAAAATTAAATAACGGTCGTTAATAATTTGTTTTTCAATAAAATCTACTAAAAAACAACAATAAATTAATATACTATGCATAATACTGCTTTTTATCTGACAGTCCTCTTTTATCCTTGCCATTATCATTTCCGGAAGTCTGCTTTTCCCATGGATTTATTTCATAATTAAATTGTTACCTGTAACAAATCCCCTATTCATCCAACTCATTGAACAGTATCAAAACATTAACTCATAGACAAGAGATCTACTACTTTAAAATAAACTAATGCAAACATCCTTTCTAAAAATTACCGCTGCCACCGCTGCGCTCTGCTTCAGTACACTGGCAATGGCCCAACAAACGTATTCCGTAAGTGGAACCGTGAAAGACAAAAAAAATGGGGAATTGCTCATCGGAGTCTCTGTAAAAGTAAGCGAAGATCCCAGCATCAATGTTGTTGCCAACGAATATGGATTTTATTCTCTTTCATTACCTGAAGGAAATTATACCCTGATTATTTCCTACCCGGGATATCAGGATTTTGAGCAGAAGATCAATGTAGATCAAAATATAAAACTTGATCTTCCGCTGCTTCCATCAGAATCTGTAGAAAAAGCCATTGATGAGGTGGTGATAACGGGCATCAAAAAGGATAAAAACCTGACTTCAGCTCAAATGGGTGCAGAAACGTTAAGTATTAAAAATATAGAGAAACTTCCTGTACTTTTTGGTGAAAAAGATGTCATGAAAACCATACAGCTTTTACCCGGGATCAAAAGTAACGGTGAAGGAAGCAGCGGGTTTAGTGTAAGAGGAGGTGCTACCGACCAAAACCTGATCCTTCTGGATGAAGCTCCTGTTTATAATGCTTCTCACCTTCTTGGTTTTTTCAGTACATTCAACAGTGATGCCCTGAAAGATGCCAGCATTATCAAAGGAAACAGCCCCGCACAATACGGAGGACGTCTTTCTTCTGTATTGGATGTTAAAATGAAGGACGGAAACAACAAAGATTATAACATCAACGGAGGAATCGGGCTTATCAGCAGCAGGCTGAGTGTGGAAGGGCCTATTCAAAAGGAAAAATCATCATTCATTGTTTCGGGAAGAAGAACGTATGCGGATCTTTTTCTTAAAGCCAATAAAGATTATAAAGACAACAAATTATATTTTTACGATCTGAATCTGAAAGCCAATTATCAGATCAACGAAAACAACCGTATTTACCTGTCCGGGTATTTTGGAAGAGATGTTCTGGGATTGGGAGATACTTTCAATACAGACTGGGGAAATACAACGGCCACTTTGAGATGGAACAGCATCATCAGCAGTAAGCTATTCTCCAACACTTCATTTATTTACAGTAATTATGATTATAAAATCAGTCTGAAAAATGATGATACGGTATTTGATTTAAATTCAAAAATCCGTGACTGGAATCTTAAGCAGGATTTTACCTGGTTTGCCGGAAATAAGCATTCTGTACGTTTCGGTCTGCAGTCTATTTATCATACCTTAACTCCGAGCAGTGCTTCCGGTACCACCGTGAGCAGTTTTGCCAGAAATCCGAGATACTCGTGGGAAAATGCTGTTTACATCAATGATGATTATAAAGCAACGGAAAAGCTGACCATCAATTATGGAGCAAGGCTTTCCATGTTCAGTGTACTGGGAGGTGATACATTCAATACCTACGAGAATGGTGTATTAACCGACAGTAAATTTTTAGAGAAAGGAAAATTCGGGAAGACCTATGTGAATATTGAACCGCGTATCAGTGCCAACTACCGCATCAACGAAGTGAGCAGTGTAAAAGGAGGTTATTCCAGAAACACCCAGAATCTTCACCTTTTGAGTAACAGCAACAGTGGAAATCCTACCGATCAGTGGATAGGAAGCAGCTATACGGTAAAACCGGAAATCGCAGATCAGATCAGTTTAGGATACAGCAGAAACTTCAACAACAATAATTATGAATTGAACGCTGAGGTTTATTACAAAGACATGAAAAATCAGATCGACTTTAAAAATGGGGCTCAGATTGGCTTTGACACGGGAGCCGACGTAGAAAGTGAACTGTTATTCGGAAAAGGGAGAGCCTACGGTCTGGAACTCATTGCCAAAAAGAAAAGCGGAAAACTGACAGGATGGATCTCCTATACCCTTTCTAAAACAGAAAGAAAGATCAACGGAATCAATAATAATGAATGGTATAACGCCAGAATGGATAAAACCCACGATTTATCCGTCGTTGCAACGTATCAGCTTAATCCGAAATGGAGTTTTTCAGGGCTATTCGTATACAGTACCGGAAATGCAGTTACCTTCCCTACCGGAAAATATGAGCTGAACGGACAAACAGTCTTCCAGTACAGCAACAGAAATGCTGACAGAATGCCTGCATATCACAGAATGGATCTGAGTGCTACTTACGAACCAAGTTCCAATAAGCGGTTCCGCGGTTCATGGACATTTGGTATTTACAACCTGTACGGCAGAGAAAATGCTTATACAATCAATTTTGAAGACAATCCTGACCGCCCGGGAACAACACGTGCCATGCAGACCTCTTTATTCCGATGGGTCCCTAATATCACTTATAATTTCAAATTCTAACTCATGAAAAATACTTTTTATATCATAGTTTCCCTCTTTGCCTTAACCTCCTGTGAAAAGGAAATAGACCTGGATCTGAACGATCAGAGCGGGAATATTGTTATTGAAGGCAATGTAACCAATCAGTCAGGACCTTATACTGTAAAAATCACAAAGTCCGTTGGATTTTCAGAACCTAATCAGTATCCTGCAGTAACCGGAGCCCAGGTGGTTTTAAGCGATGATACAGGCCAGACTGAAACACTTCACTATACAGGAAACGGAATGTATCAGACCACTACTTTTGTAGGTACGCCCGGCAGAACGTATACATTAAAAATACAGGCAGAAGGAAAACAATATACTGCTCAGAGTACAATGCCTGAGGTAGTATATTTTGACGGACTGGAACAGAGTTCTTTTAAATTTGGTGATAAGACCACCTACACTCTTTTGCCACTCTTTACAGACCCTATGCCATTAGGAAACCGTTATCTTTTCAGTTTTACGATTAATGATCTGCCAAAAAAATACATGAATACTTTTTCAGACAATGTCAATAACGGCTTACCGAACCAACAGCCTCTGATTCTTCCCAATGACGATAACAAGGGCCGCGACCATGAAGTAGTGCCGGGAGACAAAATTCATGTGGAAATGCAGTCTATCGACACCAATGTGTTTACTTATTACAGTGCATTGCTTCAGATTTCGGGCGGCAACGGCGGAACTGCTACTCCAGCTAATCCTCCGAGTAATATCAGCAACGGAGCATTAGGCTATTTTTCAGCCCACACAACAGATACGGAAACTTTTGAGATCCAGCCTGTAACACCATAAATTAAAAAAGGATATTCCCAACACCGGAATATCCTTTTTTATTGTATTTCTATCTGAATTTCCTTTTTAAAGCGTAATACCGGTACAGGAACTTATCATACCTGATTACGCCAAAGAGCAATCCCGCAGTTACAAGCAGTGTTTTAAGCTGAATCATGCTGTACACAAAGCCACCAATCATACATCCTGCAAAAAAGCAGGCGATAATCACCAGTTTCAGGGCTATATTCTTTTTAAGCTGCCTCTTTTCGTTTTCCCTTTCCTTAAAAAAAAGTTTTGAAAGCTCTATTCCCAGATCAGTAAATAAGCCCGTAAGATGAGTGGTTCTTACCACAGATTGTGATACTCTTGTTACCAGTGAGTTCTGAACGCCCATTGCAAAAAGCAAAAGCCCGGCAATTGCATAAGGAGATATTGAGATTTTCAATGTTTGGTCACCTGTTATTCCCACAAAACCTAAAATCAGAATTTCGGTGATCAAAGGAATGAGATGCGGACGGAACATTTTGTGTCCGGACGAAAATTCAACCATAAAACTGGATGAAAATGCTCCTCCCAGAAAACATATAATAAAGATAAAATAAGTGAGTGCCTTGCTGTAATGATCGAGAAGAATTTCTTCAGAAAAGAAGGCAAAATGTCCGGTTATATTCGTAGTAAGCACTTTCACAGATAAAACACCTGCAATATTCACTATTCCTGCAACAAATGAAAGTACTGATGCAAGCTTAAGATTGTGAAAATAGGTTCTGTTTTTCCCTCTGTGTCTGAACATTTTAAATTTCTATTAGAGCTTCTCCTTCAGGAAAAGAACAACCGGATAAAATAAATAAGTAAAAAAAATAATTAGAAATGTCAGCGTCAAACTGTGAAAAACATGTCCGCTTAAATATTTATCCAGTGTTCTTTATAGATCTACTATTTCCCCTTTAACGTAAAATCCTATTTTTTAGTAATAAATGATGATTCTGAAAACGCTTCCAGACCTCTATGAGATCTTCTGTTTCTTATTTCAGAATCAATTTCATTACTTTTGTAAAAGTAATTCGTTCAGGAAAAAAATCTTGTGATTTAGATCGGTTTAAAATGTGATTTAAGTTAAAAACTGAACGTACATCCAATATCCTGTATAGAAAAATTATGATCTCAAAATTTATTTTTAACAATCAGTATCTTTTTGATGAACTCCCTGAGTATGATAAAAATCTTCTTACAGGAGCTATGAAAACCAGGAACTATCGTAAAAATGAACCCATATTTACTGACGGAACGAAACCCA
The DNA here is from genome assembly GCF_036362765.1 of Chryseobacterium sp. CP-77. Taxonomy (NCBI): domain Bacteria; kingdom Pseudomonadati; phylum Bacteroidota; class Flavobacteriia; order Flavobacteriales; family Weeksellaceae; genus Chryseobacterium; species Chryseobacterium sp. CP-77. The sequence continues at coordinate 228,328 of NZ_CP143637.1, read as the reverse complement.
ATGGCGTTTACTACCTGAACGAAGGTAAAATAAAGAAATACAAGGTAGATAATGACGGAAGGGAGCAGATTATTTACATTTACAGTTCCGGTGAATTTTTCGGATATTCTGCCATTCTGAGCAATGAATCTTACGGAGATACGACCTCAACCCTTGAAAATTCTGTGATCTCATTTATTTCAAAAGACAGTTTTCTGGATATTCTGAGCCAGTCATCAGTGCTTTCGAGGCTGCTGCTGAAATCTTTAAGCCATGAATTCAGCGTAATGGCGAACCTTATTGCAGTTTTATCCCATCGTACAGTCCGTGAAAGAGCAGCTCTCAGCTTACTGATTCTTCATGATAAGTATACATCAAATGACACACCTGACCATGAAGTATTCATTACCCTTTCCCGTGTGGATCTTGCCAATATGGTGGGAACTGCAAGAGAAACCTTAGCCCGTATCATCAATGATTTCAAGCAGGAAAAACTGATCAGATCTGAAGGAAGGAAAATCCAGATTACTGATATTAAGCGATTAATTCATATCGCTAATTTTTATTAATCATATTTGAGATTAAAGAGCTTGATTTCTACTGACAAGCTGTTGTCATAAACACCTGTTACCTTTGTTTAAAATTAGTTTAAACAAATAGTATTTATGAAACTTACCTCATTAAGACTCATCAGTAAAGACATCAAAGCAACAGTAGCATTTTATGAACAGGTTACAGACATAACTGCCACCTGGTATACGGAAGATTTTGCAGAACTCTCTGCTGATTCTATCACAATCGCTATCGGAAGTACCCGGACCATGCAGATGTTTTCGGAAGGTCTTACAGATTTCGCAGGGACAAAATCAACCATTATTGAATTTATGGTTAAAAATGTTGACGAAGAATACGAAAGGATTAAAAGTATGACTTCCCGAATTATTCAGGAGCCGACCACGATGCCCTGGGGAAACAGATCTCTCCTGTTCTGTGATCCGGATGGCAATATGATTAACTTTTTTACTCCGGTAAGCGAAGAAGCTGTGAAGAAATTCAGCTAATCCTAATATCAGTAAAAAAAGACCCACTGTTCATCAGCGGGTCTTCTTGTTATAATTTTTTAAGAACAGATTTATTTTCCTAGGAATTCTGTAGCTTTCGCAACAAATATATCGTGATACTGATAAAAAGAAGCATGTCCTGAATCCGGGAAAATCACCAGCTCTGCATGGTCTAAATGCTGAGCCATATTTTTAGCATTCTGAACAGATACCGGAAGATCATTTTCACCATGTACAATCAGTACCGGATTTTTAATCTTCTCTATTTCTGTAAGCGCATCAGCATCAGGCTGGGCCCAGCTTAATACTGCAGTAAACTGGGCACCGGAGGCTGCATCATTTAAAGGAAGGTCTCTGTCCGTCGTACGAAGCTGAACTCTTGCAAAAGAAGCTTTTCCTTCCGCAATACTCTGAGCAGATTCTGTAAAACCAAATTTCAGGAATGAAGCTTCAGGACTTAAGCCAGCGGTTCCGGCAATAATATTGGGCAGATTAGACAATCCTATGGCTCCCTGAGGGCCTGTACCTGTTAAAATCACTTTATTAATCAGTGAGGGATTGGTAAGCACTATTCGCTGTGCGACGAATCCTCCCATAGAAAATCCCATGATATTCACTTTGGTCAGGTTCAAAGCCTTAATAAAGTCTACCGCATCGTCGGCCATCGCCTGAACTGTATTGGGAGTGGTTCCTTTTGAGGAAGAGACTCCTTTGTTATCAAATATAATGACTTTATAGTTTTTAGCCAGTCCATCCGTCACTGCAGGATCCCAGTCATCCATTGAGCCGCCTAATCCCGGAAGGAGAACCAAAGGAGTTCCGTCTTCTTTTCCTAAAACACGGTATGCGATGGCATTTCCTTTAACGGTTATGAATTGGGTTTTGGCATTCTGGTGGTTTCTGTTTTGTATCTCCTGCGTCGTGGGAGGTTCATTTTCTTCAGTACAGGAGACTGTCACTACAGTAAAAAGCGTTAAACATAATAAGCTTAAGGCTGAGACTTTTCTGATTGTTTTCATTGTTGTTTATTTTTGTATGATTATGGTGCAAACATAAAACACAAAAACAGGCAGAACACTCAATTTCGTTATCAAGAGGACATTTTAGCAACTCAAATAGACATTTTAAAAGGTGAAATACAATTTCTTCGAAAATAATTTACAGCTTCTGAGCTGATCTCAATGCATACAGGGCATCCATCGCTTTTTCAGCATCTTTCCGGGCTACAAAAATATGATCATGGAAGTAAGCGGCAACTACATTACAGCTGATATTTTCCTTTTTCAGGGCATTGGCAAAAGCTGCAGTAAGCCCTACGGCTTCCAGAGAAGAGTGAATTGTAAGAGTAATCCATGAAGAAATATAGCTGTAATTCATATTCCATTCATCTGCTACTGTTTTTTCTACCACAATGGTAACGGCTTCATTTTCCCGGAAAAAAAACAGAACCTTTTCGAGGTCTGGTATTGCTGCTAGAGTTTCAACAGTACAAAATACATATTCTCCGGCATTCAATACTGGTTCCATATTCTGAATCAGTAGGGCCAAATCTTTTTCTCCTGACATCTTTTTTGATACAAAAATAAGAGATGGAGAGCCACATTTGTTTATCATTTGATAAAAAACACAAAAGGAGGCTGCGCGCCTCCTTTTTGTGTTTGTACTGTAACCTATTAACTGAACCTCACTATATGTGTTTGTGTTTTTTTCTGATCATTTGGCTTTTTTAAGAAGTCCGTTTAAGGTTATTCATACACTTCTTTAATTTCATCAGTGTTTATTAATTTTTCATCATTTGTGTTTCTATAACTACCATTTACTATTTGTAAAATAGCTACATCATTTGTTGTTTTTTGCGTGTGAAACTTAAGAAGTTAAAAAAACATTTCTCAGTTGTTTTTCATTACTTAAATTTTACATTACAAAGGAACAACATTTCCAAATAAAATCTTCTATAAACCCCATCGATACTTGTCGATCGACTTATAGATATTTATCGATGAAATATAATACCCTGACAATAAGAAGTGGAGATTACCTTAAAAAACACTATAGTTTATGGTGGGTTTTGACAAGGTCCACAAGCTCAACCATATTTTCAATCTTGAGTTTTTCAAAGATATTTTTTTTGATTGTGCTTACTGTATTTTGTTTGATATTCAGACTGTTTGAAATTTCCAGGTTTCCATATCCTTCAGCATAAAGTTCTGCAATCTGCATTTCTCTTTTGGTTAAACTGTTGAGCGGGCTTATCAGATCCGGATTGTAAACAAACTGTACCAGCAGGTTTCTCAGAAGATCAGAGAAGTACTCTCCCTTTTCGATGAAGGTTGTAATTGCTTTTCTTACGTCTTCCTCCTCACTCAGTTTACTCAGGTAGCCGTCAGCACCGGCTTTAATGAATTTAAGGCCGTGCAGCTCTTCTTCAAGTCCTGTAAAAATCAAAATTTTAATATCAGGATTTACGCTTTTCATCTGTGGTAAAATATGAAGACTGTTTCCATCCGGGAAATGGGCATCAATAACAGCCATCTCGATTCCTTTCGATTCTATGAGTTCCAATACCTGATGTAAGGATGAAGTTTGATAAACTTTGGCGTTAGGAACAATATCGCTGATAACAATCTCCATTCCCTGGCGTACAATGCTATGATCGTCTGCCAGAAGGAATATAATCTCTTTACTTTGTATTGGTGTTTCCATTATTATTACTGTTTAAATTGATCCTGAATGTCACTTTAGTTCCTTTATGTAATTTGCTTTCAACCGATATATTGCCGTCAAAAAGCTCTACAATTTCTTTTACGAGGTTAAGTCCAAGTCCTGCTCCCAGATTATCTACTTCATCAGAAACCATACCCTGATAATAAGGATCAAAAATTTTACCAAGATCAGATTCTGATATTCCTACTCCCGTATCTGCTACTGTTGTGATCAGGCAAATTTTATTTTCTCCAAGAGATTCTGTAGCCAATACAAGATCAATCTGTCCGTTTTCCGTAAACTTGTTGGCATTACCAAGAATATTCATAAAAATCTGATTGATTCTGATATTATCCGAATAGACCACCAGATTTTCAGGGATTCTGTCTGTCACCACAAACCTGTTGTTTCTCGTTTCCAGATATGGAGTAATGACCTTTACAATAGAACTGATTTCATCTTTAAGATTGAAAACCGACTGTATAAGCTCTTTTTCAGCATTTTCATTTTTGGTATATTCCAGAATCTGATTAGACTGCAGAAGCAAGGTACTGTTGGTAAACTTGATGGATTTAAGATAATCCTTTATCGTTTCATCTTCGGTAGTTCTGTGGATTTTGTCAATGAAAATATTGATGATTTTCAAAGGAGACCTCAGGTCATGACTTAACATTCCCAGAATCCTGTTTTTGAAATTAAGATTCTTTTTAATCTCTTTATTGGCAGCATCCAGTTTCTGTTCATAGATAAACGCCATTCTTGTAAAGTACATAATCAGAATAGAAACAATAAACATCAAAACCATCAGCCCCAATACCAGATAGGTTCTTATCTTGTTATTATTAGAACTTTGGTCGTTGTATTCTTTTTCCAGTTCAGATTGAAAATCCTTGATGGCATTTTCGTAAACCTCTATTAAGTTATTACTATATACCAGCAGCTTACTGAAATTGCTGTAAAACTGTAAATTATTCTTCTGACTAATGGCCGCAAGCAGCTGAACCTTTTTTACTTCGGCAGCGTAATGCTTGTCCATAGATTTTAGGGTATTGTCCATTTTGGATTTTACCTGAGAAATATCCAGAGTCTTGTTATTGGTCATTGTGATTACAGTACTCTCCTTCTGAACATCTACTTTCCCTGTTACCGCATCTTTTAAACGCCCGAAAAAGCCTTTCTTTTTAATGGTATCCGCATATGTACGGGTCTGAATATTGAAATCTTCAAAATCGTTTTTATACTTGGCAGGTTCATACTGTTTGTCCTCAATTTTTGCCGGTGGATTGAGGGAGGTTTGGTACACTGAGTCTATTAATGTCTTCAGTTTTGCATTCTTTAAGGTATCCTGACTATGAAGAGCCAGATTTTTTTTCAATCTTGGACTTGTACTTTCATACTCACCAATCTTATCAAAATTAGTTTTAAGTTTTCTCAGCGACTGGAAATAGAGCTGCAGATCATCGTTATTCTGAGTAGCCATATATTTCTGAAGATGATCCTGTGCATCCATAAAATCTTTTCTGGAATTATCAGTTAATCCTCCCAGGGCACGGCTTTCTTCAAGCTGATCTTTTATAAACTTCAGCTTTTTCCCGTTGACAAATTCGTTGTAGAAAAATATGGCAATAATCACCTGTATCAGTAAAATACAAAGGATCAATGAGTAATGAACAAGTTTTCTCAATTTAAAATTTAAGAATTTATTTTTCATATTTGTTTATCAGTTAAATTAATTTCCTGACCAGATAAGCCCATTAGATATTAGTCTTCAACAATATAGCATTATTTTCAGCAATTTCATAATAGCCATATATTATCTAACTGGCAAAGTTAAAGTAATTTTTGTCTTCTTACTAATAATGAATATTTGATAAAACAGACAGAATTTAATTCTTTTTACAATTAAAATGGCTTGTCAACACTCAGTTTTATGTATGTAAATCTATTTTTTTAGATCAATAGCAAAAAAGCGGGCTTGCGGCAAAATGTTCTTTTTCTGTTTATTTCATTCAAAAAAACAATTCAAACATGTGAAAATAAACACATTACAAACTCACAAAACTTTGATAAAGTTCAGGATGTAAAATTCACAGGAAGCAAAAAAAGCCCAGAATTATATTTCGATTCCATATCATAATCATTAGTATTTTCTATTTTTCTAAGGGAATCATGAGGTGATATTTTCCTAACTTTTCAGTTTGAAAGGAATTAAAGAATACTTCAGACCATTCACCGAATTCTCTGAATATTCAAAAGCAATTAACTGCAAAAACCGCTTTATCATCTTATGAGAGATAAAAATTTTAATCCGGGAAAAGGCTTTATATTCAGCAAACATGTGCCGGAGGAGTTATCACATTTTGACCGTGTCTTTGATGTTTTCAAAGATCTGCTTACCCATACCTCCGGAGATATTGAAGAAGCCTTCGACTGGCTGGACATGCTTGATCAGGAATATGATATTTTCAGTGATGAGTATACCCTTCAGGATTTTGAAGAGGATTTGAAAAAACGAGGTTATATCAGGGAAGAAGATCCTGAAGAAGGCAATACTGGAGGTGGAAAAGGTAAAAATATATTAACCCCGAAACTGGAAGCTGCCCTTCGTGAATATGCACTGGATCAGATCTTTGGGAAACTCAAGAAAAACGGAGCCGGAAATCACCGTACCCATAAAACAGGAATCGGAGATGAACGTGATGGCGAAAACCGTTCTTTCCAATATGGAGACGATCTTGCTGCTGTGAACATGACCGAAAGTTTAAAGAATGCACAGATCAACAACGGAATCTCAGACCTTCGTCTCACAGAGGAAGATCTGATCGTAGAGGAAACCAAACATAAGGCACAGATGAGTACTGCTCTGATGATTGATATCAGCCATTCTATGATCTTATATGGTGAAGACCGGATTACTCCGGCCAAAAAAGTGGCCATGGCACTTGTGGAATTGATCAAACGGAAATATCCGAAAGATTCCATTGATATCATTGTTTTTGGAAACGAGGCATGGCCGATTAAGATCAAAGACCTTCCCTATTTAAAAGTCGGTCCTTATCATACCAATACCGTTGCAGGTCTGGAACTCGCCATGGACATCCTTCGCAGAAAAAGAAATACCAACAAACAGATTTTTATGATCACCGACGGAAAACCCAGCTGTATTCAGCTGCCCAGCGGTGAGTTTTATATGAACAGCTTTGGGCTGGATGAAAAGATTGTCAACCAGTGTTTCAACAGAGCAGCACAGGCGAGAAAACTGAAGATTCCTATCACGACTTTCATGATTGCCCAGGATCCTTATCTGCGTCAGTTCGTGGAGGAGTTTACAGCCCAGAATAAAGGAAAGGCGTTCCTGACCGGACTTTCAGGATTAGGGCAGATGATTTTTGAAGATTACGAAAAAAACAGAATAAGAAGAATATAAAGATCAGATTTTACATTATTTAAAAATAAAAATCTCATCAGATAAATAGTATTACAAGACAATGAAAAACGATATTACATTCAAAGAATTAAAAAAATCCGGTTATACTCACAAAACGATTAATGAGGAAATCCAGGCCAACTTAATTGCCAGAATCAAATCTAAAGGACCTGTATTTGAAGGGCTTTGGGGCTATGAAGACACTGTTGTTCCCCAACTGAAAAAGGCAATTCTTGCAGGACACCACATCAATTTACTGGGACTGCGCGGACAGGCAAAAACCAGGATTGCAAGAAGCATGGTTAATTTGCTTGATGAATATATGCCTATTGTAAAAGGTTCTGAAATCAATGACAGCCCGTTTCAGCCCATTTCAAAATTTGCCAAAGATCTGATTGCTGAACTGGGAGATGAAACTCCGATTTCATGGGTACACCGTTCTCACCGTTTCTATGAAAAACTGGCTACTCCCGATGTAAATGTGGCTGACTTAATCGGTGACATTGATCCTATTAAAGCTGCAACCCTGAAACTGCCCTATTCCGACGAACGGGTACTCCATTATGGAATGATTCCGCGTGCCAACCGTTCTATTTTTGTTTTAAATGAATTACCGGATCTGCAGGCAAGAATCCAGGTTTCTTTGTTTAATATTTTACAGGAAGGAGATATTCAGATCCGTGGATTCCAGCTGAGAATGCCGCTTGATATTCAGTTTGTCTTTACCGCCAATCCGGAAGATTATACCAACAGAGGAAGTATTGTAACGCCGCTGAAAGATAGAATAGGATCTCAGATCTTCACACACTATCCCAAAACAATAGCACTTGCCAGACAAATTACAGAACAGGAAGCATTGATTTCTACTGAAGATAAAGCGCAGATTCAGATTCCTGATCTGGCGAAAGATCTTTTGGAAGAGGTGGCTTTTGCCGCCCGTATCAGCGAGTATGTGGATGCCAAAAGTGGTGTCAGTGCCCGTTTGACCATCAGTGCCATGGAAAATTTAGTGGCAGCGGCCAAATTACGTTTAATTGAATCTGGAGCAGAAAGAACCACTGTACGTCTGCTTGATTTTATGTCAATTATACCATCTATCACAGGGAAAATCGAACTGGTGTATGAAGGAGAACAGGAAGGAGCAGATTACGTGGCCAAAATATTAATTGATAAAGCGGTAATGACCCAATTTGAAAGCCTGTTCCCACGTATTTCAAAACTGGAAAAAGAAGGAATCAAAACTCCATACACTGACCTGATCAGATGGTTCAACAAAAATCATTTAGAACTTAACTACAATGATACGGATGAAGAATTTTATGCTAAACTTGACAAGATAGAACCTTTGACAACTGTGGTGGAAGAAAATGCCTCTGAATTGAGCAGAGAAGATCAGAATTTCTGCAAAGAGCTTGTATTATGGGCATTAACCATCAGCAATAAAATTGATAAATCTGAAAATCAGAATGCATTCACTTTCGATTCTCCTGGAATCGGCCAATTCTTACGCAACTAAAATCAGTAAAATATTATAAAAGTAAAACCTTCAGTTCATCTGAAGGTTTTTTATTTGTTTCTGAAAGACTTTATACCAGATTGTCATTTTTAAGCACAGCAGAACCGAAAGGATTGTCAACCAGCCACAGCCACTCTCCTTCTTCATTTCTTTTCATGATACAGGAAGTATTGCCTGTCATATGAATAGAATGTCCATCCGGAGCAGTTCCCGTTATTTCCCACTGATCCTGCCACATCGCCAGATCATTTACAACAGTGATATGTGGAGTTCCACCTTGAATATCCAGTTGTAAGCGGCAAATCTCATTCATTGCTTTTTCTATCTGCTCAAACCCTCTCCACTCTCTTCCATCTCGGTCTATGTAGACTGCTTCAGGATGAAAACAGCTTAATGCTCCTTTTACATCTCCGTTTCTGATGCAATACCGAAAATAGGCTACAGCACCAGTTTCTGTTTTTCTGTTAAATTCCTGCATTACTTCACATTTCTGGAGTCCATTTCCCTTTTCAAGCCTTTCTTACCTTTATTCCAGCTGTTGGCCACAAAAAAAGCAAGAAGGATCGGTAAAAAAGTAGTGAAACTGATCCCTTTGGTTATGGTACTATAAATAGCAATTCCAGCCAATACCCCCAGGATGATAGCATTCACAACATTTCTGGCTTCAATAGTTCTTTTTTTCTCTATCAGCTCCTGATCCGTTAATTCTGACAAATCTTTTTCCATATTTAATAGTATTTCTTGGTTTTTCGTTTTAGAGCGGTAAAATTCATTTTTTTTAAATCTATTTTTACCGAAAGCTAAATTACAATATTGTCAAGATATTTTTTTATTTCTTTTATTTGTAATTTATTTCATATCACCAGTTTCGGAAAAATTTCAATGCTTATGGAAGACAACCTGAATTGTATTTACAGAGTTATCAATTTCATGGAGAAGAATTACGACCAGCCTGTTTCTGTAAAGGAACTGGAAGACATTTCTCATTATTCTTACCGGAATATCCAGCGCATTTTCAAGTACAGCTGTGGGGAGACAATAGGTGCTTTCCAGCAAAGATTAAAAGTAGAAAATGGCTATAAACGCATTCTTTATACTCAGGAAAATCTTACCTCCATTGCCATTGAAGTTGGTTTTGCCAATATCGCTTCCTTTTCCAAAGCTTTTAAACAACATTTCGGGATTTCCCCTAAAGCTGCAAGACAAAGTAAAGAACAACTCCTTTGTGAAGGTGCCATCATTCCTGTTACCTCAGAGGTCTTGGTGGAACCCGAAATTGTTTATCTGAAACCTGTCCAGGTATATTATCAGAGCATTAATACCTGTTATAACAATGAAGAGATTGAAGTGCTGTGGGAAAAGTTCATGGAAAATGATTTCCCTGACTCAGGGATAGAATATTTTGGAGTTATAGCCGATGAACCATTAATAAAAACAGAAATCAACTGCCGCTATGATGCATGTTCATCCGTTCAATCCGGAAATAAAAAGTTTCCTTCAAAAATGATATTTGGAGGGAAATACGCCCGCTTTATCCATCATGGAAGCTACGAAACAATAGACGACACGTATACGAAAATCTATTCCCGCTGGATTTTGAATTCAGATCTTGAATTCTCACATACTCCTATCATTGAAAAGTATGAAAATCATGCTGAAAATGAAGACGGCCAGGAAAAACAGTTGACCTATATTTTATTACCATTGAAGTAAGTTGTCAATTTAGGACAACTTTCAAAACATTTGCTGATCTAATTTTGCTCTGTTAAAAATAGATCAGTTATGCAAAAAAAGAAAATTATGTTCCCTTTATTACCTCTTCTTTTATTTTCATGTTCTGCTGCAGAGCTATCAGAAATTCCGGGCACTGCAAATCCGGAAACAGCTATTTACAAAATGCCTGAAGAATCAGCTCCACATGAAGGAACCTGGCTGCAATGGCCTCATCAGTATCAGTATGGAGTGACTTACCGCAACAGACTGGATGCCACCTGGGTAGCGATGACCAAAGAACTTGTACAAAGTGAAAAGGTTCATATCATTGCCTATGACGGGACAGAAAAAAATCGGATTACAGGACTATTAAACAGTGCCGGTATTCCCCTTACCAATATCAATTTTAAGCTTTATCAAACGGATGACTTCTGGATAAGAGATAATGGTCCTATCTATGTAAAAAACCAGAACGGGCAGTTATTCATTCAGGACTGGGGATTTAACGGCTGGGGAAACAAAGCCGATTACAGCAAATGTAACGTAATACCTTCTAAAATAGCAGCCGATACCAATATACCAAAAATCAATCTTAACTCAGTGATGATCAATGAAGGCGGAAGTGTGGAAATTGACGGAAACGGAGTGTTGATGGCTTGTAAAAGTTCTATCCTGAATAACAACCGGAATCCGGGAATGACGCAACAACAGGCAGAGGCTATATTTACTAAAAACCTCGGAGTAACCAAATTTATCTGGCTGAATGGAAAAGCCGGTCTTGATATTACCGATATGCACATTGATGGTTTTGCCCGGTTTGCCAATTCTTCCACCATTATTACAATGAGTCCTGATGATCTGGCCTACTGGCAGGTACCGGACGGAGATATTGATAAACTGTATGATGCAACCACAAAAACCGGAGCTGCCTATCACTTTGTAAAAGTACCTTTAACAAGAAATGATGTAATTACAACGTACGGAAAGAATGTAGGGCGTGCTTCTTATATCAATTATTATATTGCGAATAACCGTGTATTGGTTCCTAATTATAACGACCCTAACGATGCAGTTGCCAACAATATTATCCAACAGCTTTATCCTGGCAAACAGGTGGTTGGTATAGACTGCCGGAATTTATTTGCCAATGGCGGAATGGTACATTGTGTAACACAGCAACAACCTCAGTAAAAATGATATTAAAAATAAAGTCTGCTGATTTTCAGCAGGCTTTACTAATAGAGAATGCCCATCGTCAAAAAATAGCGTAAATTTGCCCTGTCCATCCCGAAAAAGATGGTTTTCTATTATACGTATTATGAAAAAAACAGCCCTTTCTTTATTGGTTCTTCTGAATATGGTTTGCCAGGCACAGAATTTTGATGTAATTCCCTTAGGAATATATGGTGGTGAACAGGAAGACAATTTATCAGCGTATCTGGTAGGCGCTCCGAAAGACAATGCATTTCTCTGCCTTGATGCCGGTACGGTAAATGCCGGAATCCGGAAAGCAATCGAAATGAAAAGCCTTGAAGGACCTACAGAAACAGTTTTAAAAGATCAGATCAAAGGATATTTTGTATCTCACGGCCACCTGGATCATTTATCAGGGCTGATCATCAATTCTCCGGCCGATTCGAAGAAAGATATTTTTGCGATAGCTCCTGTGATTCAGATTCTGCAGAATCACTACTTTATCACGGATACCTGGATCAATTTTGCTGATCAGGGGCAAAAACCTATCCTTGGAAAATACCATTATAATGAACTGCAGGCAGGAACTGAAATTCCCGCACATAAAACTCCTTTTTTTATAACCGGCTATGAACTAAGCCATGTAAATCCTTATAAAAGCAGTGCTGCTTTGGTAAGAAGAGAGAATCATTATCTGCTTTATCTGGGAGATACAGGTGCTGACCGTATAGAAAAATCTGACCGTCTTGACCAACTTTGGAACGTGGCAGCTCCACTTGTTAAGAAAAAACAGCTCAATACAATATTAATTGAAGTTTCCTTCCCCAACAGTCAGCCGGAACATCTTCTGTTTGGGCACCTTACTCCTAATCTGCTGACTGAGGAATTGAGTAAACTTAAAGAAAAGACCGGACAGAGCAGCCTTGAAGGCCTTAATATTGTGGTTACTCACAGAAAGCCGACAGGCGATAATCCTGAATTGATCAAAATGGAATTATTGAAAAACAATCCTTTAAAAGTAAATTACATTTTCCCCGAACAAGGCAAAAAGATGAGTTTACCCTAACAATAAATTAAAAGATGAGGCAAAAACAGGCTTCATCTTTTTTATTTCAGACATGATTCATTGAATTTTAAAACAATGACAATCAGTAATTTAAATGTAAATGATTAAAATTATGAAATTTTTTCATTGCCTAATTAATTTATCATCGTAATATTGCAATATAAAGTTAAATAAAATGGGAGTTACTAAAACAGAAATTTATACTGACGAGCAAAATAAGCTGGCTTCTCTGCTTAAAGTTTTGGGACATCCGGCAAGAATCGCAATTTTACAGTACATCATTAATCAAAAAGCATGTATCTGTAATGATCTCGTTGAAGAACTTGGATTGGCACAGGCCACCATTTCGCAGCATTTAAAAGAGCTTAAGAATATTGGAATCATCAAAGGTTCCATTGAAGGAAAGTCTGTATGTTACTGCATTAATGAAAGTACATGGAAACAGTTTCAGAATGAATTCAACCTGTTTTTTAATCAGGATGTTACTATAAAACAATGCTGTTAAGGCATTTTTTTGAACACAAACATCGTAATATTGCAATATATCATTATAAAATTATAACACTCAATTTTAATCTACTATGAGACTATCAGAAATCAAAGAAATTCTACCGGCATTGGAAAATGTTGAATTTCAATTAGAAAACGGAAATTTTGTTCCTGAACATTTCCATGTAACAGAAGTGGGTCAGATCACAAAAAATTTCATCGACTGCGGCGGGGTTATCAGAAATGAAAAAGTAGTTAATTTCCAGCTATGGGATGCTGATGATTATGAACATCGTCTGAAACCTGGAAAATTACTTCATATCATTCAGCTTTCCGAAGAAAAACTTGGAATTGAAGACTCTGAAATTGAAGTTGAATACCAGGGAGACACCATTGGTAAATATGACCTTGAATTTAACGGAAAAAATTTCGTGCTGAAAAATAAAACAACAGCCTGTCTTGCCAGGGAAGCGTGCGGAATTCCTGCTGAAAAACAAAAGAAAAATCTGTCTGAACTATCTGTAAACCCAACATCGGCCTGCACTCCGGGATCCGGCTGCTGTTAATTTTTATTAATTATGTATCAGAAATTATTAAAAACGATTCAATCTCTTAAATGGGAAAATATAGAGAGTCATAGAAAAGAGATTCTGGCACCATTGATTCATTTTATCCAGCAAAAGGTGGATGACCGCAAAAAAATTAATCTGAATTTTATCTGTACTCATAATTCACGACGAAGTCATCTGGCACAGGTTTGGGCACAGACAGCGGCTTCTTTCTTTGCCATTCCGGAAGTTCACTGCTATTCCGGGGGAACGGAGACAACGGCATTATTTCCTAAGATTGCAGAAGTTTTAGCAGAACAAGGCTTTTCAGTTTTCGGTATTGCTGATACCACCAATCCTGTATATGCTGTAAAATATGATGATAACAGCCTTCCGATCATTGGCTTTTCTAAAAAATATGACAGTCCGTTCAACCCTGTATCCGGTTTTGCAGCAATTATGACCTGTTCGCAGGCAGACGACGGATGTCCTTTTATCCCTGGTGCGGAAAAAAGAATTCCGATCACCTTTGAAGATCCAAAGATTTCAGATAACACACCGGAACAGTCAGCAATATACACTGAAAGAAGCTTACAAATTGCAGAAGAAATGTTGTATGTTTTTTCTAAAATCAAAAGATAATCATGCAGCCCAGATTAAAATTTTTAGACCGTTATCTTACCTTATGGATCTTTCTGGCAATGGGGACAGGGATTGCTTTGGGGCATTTTTTCCCGGCTATTCCTGATATCATCAATTCACAGTCTCTTGGAACCACTAATATTCCTCTGGCCATCGGTCTCATTCTGATGATGTATCCGCCCCTGGCAAAGGTTGATTATACTCTCCTGCCATTGGCTTTCAGGGATAAAAAAGTAATCGGCATTTCTCTATTGCTCAACTGGATTATTGGTCCGGTTCTGATGTTTGTTCTCGCTATTCTTTTTTTAAGACATGAACCTGATTATATGTCCGGACTAATCCTTATTGGACTGGCCAGATGTATTGCTATGGTGATTGTCTGGAATGACCTCGCTAAAGGAAACAGAGAATATGCGGCATTGCTGGTTGCTTTAAACAGTATCTTTCAGGTATTCACTTATAGCTTCCTGGTATGGCTGTTTATCAATGTCCTTCCCGATCAGTTAGGTTTTGCAAGCTTTAAGGTGAGTGTTTCTATGCAGGATATTACGGAAAGTGTACTGATCTACCTTGGAATTCCTTTTCTTGCAGGTTTTCTCACCCGATATTTTCTGATTCAATCAAAAGGAGCAGACTGGTACAACAGAAAATTTGCACCTAAAATTTCTCCTGTGACATTGTATGCTCTGTTATTTACCATCGTACTGATGTTTAGTTTGAAAGGCTCTAAAATACTGGAATTGCCAATGGATGTCATTAAGGTAGCAGTCCCTTTGGTGATCTATTTTGTTCTGATGTTTTTTGTAAGTTTTATCATCAATAAAACATTAAAAATTCCTTATGATAAAAATGCATCCATAGCCTTTACGGCTACCGGAAATAATTTTGAACTGGCTATTGCCGTTGCCATCTCAGTCTTTGGTATTCATTCACCTCAGGCATTTGTAGGGGTGATTGGCCCATTGGTAGAGGTTCCGGTATTAATACTTCTCGTAAAAGCAAGTTTATTTATGAAAAAGAAATGGTATCATTAATCTCATTACAAAATAAGAAGCATCACCGAAATAGTGATGCTCTTTTATGGATATCAGTTCTTACTCAATTTATAATTTCCACTGCCTTAATTTTATTTACCACGGAAAATTATTATAAATCGGGGAACGAAGGAATAAATATTTATCTGTATAAGAAAATAAATCAGAGACCATTAAATGTTGTATGGAATTATGGACAAATAAGGACTTTATCTCAAAAATAGATTATCTTTATAGGGAACGAAAATTTTTATTAATAATGAAGTTAGAATTATATCAGATAGATGCTTTTACAGAATCTGTTTTCCATGGAAATCCGGCGTGTGTTGTCCCATTAAAAACCTGGTTACCCAATGAAATCCTTTTAAAAATAGCCCGTGAAAATGCGGTAGCAGAAACTGCTTTCTTTATTGACAATGGAGATCGTATTCACCTGAGATGGTTTACCCCTGAAATAGAGATGGATTTATGCGGCCACGCTACTCTTGCTACTGCCCATTGTCTTGTTTCCATCTTAAATTATGAGCGCAATAGAATCATTTTTGAAACCAAAAGTGGCGAACTGACAGTAGATGTTAAAGATGGGATGTATTATATGGATTTTCCGTCCAGAATGCCTGAAGCCTCTACTCTTCCGGATACGATATCCAGATCACTTAATATCCAGCCTAAAGAAGTCTTCAAAGCGAGAGATTATGTTCTGGTATACGATTCTGAAGAAGAGGTAAAAAATATCAGGATTGAAAGATCTGTTTTTGATCTTATTAATCTTGATCCGGGCGGTGTTATTGTAACTTCGGAAGGGACAGATAGTGATTTTGTTTCAAGGTATTTTACCCCGCAGTCCTCCATTCTTGAAGATCCGGTTACCGGTTCTGCACACTGTTCACTGATTCCCTTCTGGTCATCAAGATTAGGAAAAGATCAGCTTTTTGCCCGTCAGATCTCTGAAAGAGGCGGACAACTCTATTGTGAGAACAAAAAAGAAAGGGTCATTGTGGCAGGGAAAGCCCAAACATATTCTGTCGGACATTTCTGGGTAGAGTAAGAGAAGAGAATACAATACTGCAATATTAATAATAAAGGCCTTGAATCATTTGATTCAAAGATTTAAGTTGATCTGCATTTTCAAAAATTATAAAAAAATTGGCTACTCTTTTGGTAGCCAATTTTGTAATTATTTCTATGAGATTTCAATCATTCTTGGTGGTTTCTGCTTCGCATCTTCTTTTTTCGGGATGGTTAACATTAAAAGGCCATTTTCATATTTTGCATTAATATTATCCTGATCCACAACATCTTTTGGAAGCTCAAAACTTCTCTTGAAAGATTGGTAACTGAATTCTCTTCGTGTGAAGTTTTCATCTTTAGTCTCTTTACGATCTTCCTTGGCTGATGAAATGGTAAGCAGGTTACCATCCAGCCTGATCTGAAAATCATTTTTATCCATACCTGGTGCTGCAACCTGAACTTCATAAGCCTCTCCGTTCTCCTTTATATTGACCGATGGTACGGTTGTACTGGTAGATGAGTAATTGTTATTGCCCCAGTTAAAAAGTTCACGACCAAAAAAATCATCAAAGACATTTGAAAAGCCCAAATTGCTGTTTCCGTTTCTTCTTATTAGATTATTCATTGTAATCATTTTTAATTAAGTTTAACAATCATTTAAAAACACGTCAGCTGGCCAGCTGTACATAAGATTTTACAAAAAAAATACCATTTGAGTCCGAATGAAATTTTTTCCGGTTTTCTGTCATTTTTTCAGAATTTATGACACAAAACACTGATCCTTAGAACATTCAATACTTTTAGTAATAGGCATACAATCCTAAAGTTCAAGGAGGAAGAATTTCCCAAAAAATTCGAAAATTACTTTGGAAAAGATGTTATTAAACCGCATAAGCTTAAATAATATTTCTAATAATAGTGTATTTCTACAATATAAAATAAACTAAAGTGTAATGCATTGTATTTTACATTTCAAAAGTATTTCTATCTTCATTTTATTTGTAATTTAACAATCCGAGCTAAGTGTCGAATATAGAATAATTTGGTGCAAACCTGGGATATCCCTATTGTAACAAGTAAAAAGATAAATAATACCATGATAAAATCCTTCAATATCAAATTGTTATTAGTCCTTCTTTCCATTGTTTTTGCATTTGACTTAATATTTATTGCTATGGATCATAGTTCCTGGCGGTTTTTTACCAAGCCACTGTTGTTACCTGTTATTATCTGGTTTTATTTTACTTATTCTCAACAAAATACATGTCGGATCAACCAATGGTTTTTGTCTGGATTAATTCTGAGCTTTTTGGGTGATGTGTTTTTGTTATTTGGATGGGGATTTATGCCCGGTTTGGGAAGCTTTTTGTTGGCTCATATTTGTTACATCGTTTATTTTTTAAGGGTTAAAAAGAAAAATGTCTGGAGTTGGCTTCCCTTTGTTTTGCTTTATTTAGGCTCATTTATTTACTATATATTTCCTTATTTAAACGAAATGAAGATACCCGTGGTGATTTACGGAATTACCATTGCTACGATGCTGTATTTCAGTATCAGAACTTATTCTTTATTATTAATCCTGGGAGCTGTTTTGTTTGTAATATCAGATTCTGTATTGGCCATTAATCTGTTTGTACAGCGTAGTATCGGGAAAGAACTTGTTGTGATGATTACTTATGTTTTAGCCCAGTTGATGTTGGTGCTGGGAGTGGTTGGTCTTGAAAAAAAGAACAGAATTATCCGATAAAATCAAGACTTATGAAAAGAATAGATAACCGTTTTTTTCATAGTATTGGCCTATTCTGTCCATTGGATTTTACTGATCCTGTTACTTATTTTACCCCTGTGTTTATCTTGTTGATAGTAGGGGAAATATTTTTGTATCAGATTCCTCAAAAAGTATTCACCAAAAGACTCATCAAAGATAATGTATCGAGTATCGGATTGGGGATAGGGGCAGTAATGTTAGACTTTGGGATGAAAGCTATTTCATTATCCTACTTTTTTTGGATTTACAATCATTTCAGACTTACCAATATTTTCGGGATCAAAGATTTCAATAAATTCTTCACTTTACAATGGCATGCAGATCACTGGTGGCTTTGGTTACTGGTTATGATTGTTCAGGACTTTGGCTTTTATTGGCATCATCGGTTGAGCCATAAAATCAGATTATTCTGGACAGGTCATGTCAATCATCATTCGGCTACTCATTTGAGTCTTGCTATTGCATTGCGTCAGGGATGGTTTGAAATCATATATCGGGACATTTGGTATATCCCTTTTATCATGATTGGTTTTCATCCTATTATGATTGCTATGATGCATCAATTTAACCTGATTTTTCAATTCTGGCCGCATACCAATGCTATTGGAAAATTAGGGTGGTTTGATAAAATATTCAATTCTCCATCCAACCATCGGGTGCATCATTCCCGAAAAATTGAGGATTTAGATAATAACTATGGTGGCATTTTGATGATTTGGGATCATCTTTTCGGCACGTACAAAGCGGAAGAAAAGAAAACGACGGAGTACGGAATCTATCATAATATTCATACTTATAATGTTTTTCATATCGTCTTTGATGAGTTTGGAAAAATGATAAAGGATGTCCGGAATGCACCGACATGGAAAGCGAAACTGGGGTATATATTCAATGCTCCGGGCTGGCATCATCATGATAAAGATGAGCGGATTTCTACTTTGAAGCGGGAATTAAAAGAAAAGATGAATAATTGATGGTTGTCTTGCATGAAAAGTGTAAGATACCTTAACTACGCCATGACATCAATTTTTTCAACGGATTTTTATACACTATCCTTAAAGAGAGATGACAGGCTTTATCATTCTCAAATTCAATGTACATTACGGTTTTCTTTAGTAAACGAGATCCATCGAGTTCATAACTCCATAAATTACTGTTTATCTGTACAAGCTCCTCTTTCATAGAAACACGAACCTCCTCTTTGGTTTTTCCTAAAAGGTCAAATTTCACAAATTTATTTTTTATTTTTAAAAACATACTATGAATATTATTTTACTTAATAAAGGGTTTATAAAAATCATTTAACTCAGAAATAGTATCTTTTTTTCCATTTTCAGTTAAAAACTCTTTCAAAGCAGAATAAAACTTTCTCCCCTGATCACCATACATTACAAGGTCTAAATCGGCAATCCTTATACAACCGCCCTTCTTCATCATAACCCATGCAGTACATCGAACTGACCAATTAAGAGTTTGTAGAGGGATTTCCACAGTTATCCTCTCCACTGAATCACTCGTAGTTTTTGGGATGACGGGTATTACAATGTTACAAAGAGTTATATCTTTGATTTCTATTTTGCCATTCTTATAAAAGATTATAATATTGCAACAACAGAGTATTTTGTTACAAATCATCCTCTTAACAGTTTTTATGGACTCAACGGCCAAGGAGGTCATACATCAGGAAATGGAGCTAGCAACAATCCTGTTTTTAATCAGGTAAATAGATTTAGTGTACAAACTACCTGGTCATATCCTGGTTGTCAGGATGGAGGGAATACCACTGCTTTCAATTATACTTTGAATATGCCCTCAGTAGGTATAATAAATATAACAAATAATGGAAATATAAGTAGAAATTACCAAATTATTCTAACAAAGTTAAATTAACTTTTCAAGTAATAAATAAGTTTATCTGATTCCTTTATATTTTAATTATTAAAAACAAACCGATACTTTCAAAGCTCCATGAGCCATTTATTAAGATCGGTATCAGCAGACAGGCTTAATTTCTTTTTAAGCCTGTATTTTTTTGTTTCTACGCCCCGAACCGTGATGTTTTCAAATAAAACAATCTCTTTATTGGTAAGATTCAATTTAATATAAGCACAAAATTTAATATCATGTTCAGACAATTCCGGGCAATGAAGAATAAGTTTCTCACAAAATTCGGGATAGACTTGCTTGAAGCGGGTAAGAAAAAAAGGACTTCTGGATTCTGCCAGCTGTATAATCTCTCTGTACGATCCCCCCACTTTCTTCTTCAGTTGATCTGTTTCTGAAGTCATTTCCTGAATAAGTTCATTTTTTTGTTTTTGTTTTTTTTGATATTTTCTCCTAACAACATAAAAAGCAGTGACAGAAAAGCCAACAATGATAAAAATAAAAAAATACAAATAGTTTCTTTTATTTTTTTCTTCTCTTTCCTTTGCCAGCATTAACCTTTCTACTACAATATTTACTGCTTTCTTCTCATCCTTTTTTATGGTATCATTAATGAGTTTGTATTTTTTAAAATAAAGATTAGCACTTTGGTGATCATTAAGGTAATCATACGTGCTGGAGAGAGAATCAAAGGACTTTCTTATCTGTGCTTTGAATTTTATTTTTTCAAAAGTCTGAAGGGATTTTAAATAATATTCCAGTGCTTTTTTATGATCCTTTTGGACATTGTAAAGATTTCCATAGCTAAACCAGATAAGTCCACGAACTGCAACAATGTTGCTATCAGGCGCAATAAGCGCTTTCTTAAGATAATAGTCTGCAGAATCAAGATGTTTTCCATCCTGTATAAAACGATCGGCAATTTTGGTATAGGTAATTCCGCTAGGCATATACTTCAGACTCTTCTTTTCAAGACTGATCAAAGAATCTTTTTTGTTAAGAAAGTTAAGTCGTTTCCAGGTGTAGCTATAAAAAAGGAGGTAATTTTTTTGTTTTTCGTCCGGGACTTTCAACGCATATCGTATTGCTTTATCAAACTCCAGATTTGATTGCTCTGTTAATGACAGCCTTGTACTTATTTTAGCATATTCATTATAAAGTCTTGCTTCCAGCAGAGGATTTTTAAGTCCTTTCATTTCCTCTTTTGCAAGATCCAGGTACTTTAAACCTTCATCAGTTTTGTTTAATAGAAATAAAAGATAGCTGATGTTAATATATACCGTAGCAATATTTTCTTTATCATTAAGTTTTTTATACTTGCCAAGAGCATTAATATTATAGTTCATTGCTCCGGAAAGTTCTCCCCGGTTCGAATATTCTGCTGTTTTTTTTATTGTTTCAGGAAAAAAAGAATAATCCTGCGCCTTGTATTTTAAAGTTGAAAACAATAAAATAAACAATAAAATTTTTAAAGTATCAGTCCTGCTTACCATTGTGTTCACTGAATGATAAAAATATCATTTTATTCTTAAAAATAATAGAAAATATTAAAAATAAATTCAATTCATCTACTACAATAGCACGCACACACAACAATAACAGTCTTAAAATCAACAAATTAAACCAAAGAAGTGTACTTGTAGTAGTAGTATAATGATCTAATGACTATAATTTTGCACAGTCAGAAATAAAAATGTCAGAAAATTTAAAACCGGTTAATTTTTTAAACATTTAGAAGATTCTAATTACACTTAAGGATAAAAAATTTATAATGAAAAAAAATGCGTTTACAGTAATTACGCTCATAACATCTGCTTTTACCTTTGCGCAGGTAGGAGTGAATACTCCTGATCCCAAAGTAACACTTGATATTACAGCAAAAAACTCAAAAGGAGCAACTACTGCTCCCGAAGGCATACTTGTTCCCAGAGTAGATCGCCAACGGGCACAGTCTATGACAGGAACTCCTGTTTCCACATTGATTTATGTAGATGATGCCAGTACAGGTTCACAGACCGGTACAGCAACCAATATAGATAGTGCAGGCTATTATTATTTTGAAGGAATGTTTTGGGTAAAACTAAATCCGGAAATAGTGAGCAGACCAGATGTCAATATGTATAATACTAATGGAACTCTTACCTCTGATCGTGTCATAACACAGGAAGACAAAAGATTAGCTTTTACAGGAAGTGTAAATAATGCATTTTCTGTAGATGGATCTACATTTTCTGTAGATGCTGAAAATAATAGAATAGGTATAGGAACTATTGAACCCAATCATACACTTGATCTTGGAGATATTGCTGGAAAAGATATCAACGATGAGGCAGGTAAGAAACTGGCTGTTTATAACAATACTGCGGGAACAAGATTCTATGGACTGGGAGTAAGCTCTAACAGGCTTCAATTTCATGCAGCAGCTGCAAAAAATTCCGCACCCGCAATGATACTTTCGGATCTGGGGAATATAGGAATAGGCATTGCCGGTGATGCGCCTGCTGCAAAAGTAGATATAGTAGGTGGAAAGTTAGGATTAAGAAATGCTCTTAATAGCGGAAGCTGGGATAATATCTGGTTTGATGTTACAAATTCATATGGCCCTTCAATCAATGCTTCGGGAGCAGAAACCGGTCTTCAGTTTAAAGTGGGACAAAATGCAGTAGGTATTTATGGAGATGCCGGACAGACTCTGAATACTGTTGCAACAATGGCTCCCAATGGAAATATGGGAATTGGTACTGTAGCTCCCAATGCAAATGCCATTCTGGAGTTAAATGCTACCAATAAAGGCTTTCTTCCTCCAAGACTGACCACAGTACAGAGAAATGCCATTCCGGCTGCGAGCAAACCTGCAGGTTTGATGGTTTATAACACAACAACAAATTGTATGGATTTCTGGAACTCTTCAGAATGGGTATCTACCTGCGCTGCGACTCCTCCATCAGCCGGTTCTATTACAGGAATTACTTGTACCAGTGCAAGCAATAGCGGAGCTCTGAATCCCGGTATTGCAGCATCCGGAGTATCATCTGTAATTCCTTATACAGGAGGAAACGGAGGATCACATGGCGGACAGACTGTTGCTTCAACAGGAGTGACAGGTCTTACAGCGACATTGGCCGCAGGAAGTTTTGTTAATGGGAATGGCAATCTTACTTATACGATTTCCGGAACTCCTTCTGCTTCTGGTAATGCCAATTTTGCAATTAACATTGGAGGGCGTACCTGTACTTTAACAAGAACTGTTACCATACCTGCGGGAACCATTGCCAGTTTGAACTGTGCTGGAGCAACTAATAATGGAACATTAACAAGAGGAACAACAGCATCCGGAGTATCATCTGTAATTTCGTACACGGCCGGTAATGGAGGAACCCATAGTGGACAAACTATTGCTTCTACAGGAGTGACAGGACTTACTGCAACTTTAACAGCCGGAAACTTTGCTATTGGAAACGGCACTCTCACCTATACCATCACAGGAACACCAAGTACAGCGGGTACAGCAAGTTTTGCAATGAATATCGGAGGGCAAACTTGTACATTAACAAGAACTGTCACTGCTCCAGCAGGTACTATTACGAGTTTAAATTGTGCCGGAGCAACCAATAGCGGCACCCTAGTTCATGGTTCCGCTGCATCCGGAGTAACTTCTGTAATTTCTTATACTGGTGGAAACGGAGGATCACATAACGGACAATCTGTTGCTTCTACAGGGGTAACAGGTCTCACAGCAACATTAGCTGCAGGAAATTTTGCTAATGGAAATAGTACTCTTACGTACACAATTACAGGAACGCCTTCAGGGATTGGCTATGCAAGTTTTGCAATTAATATAGGTGGAAGAACATGTACTCTTATACTTCATGTTAATGCAGGTACTGCGTCTGTTTCATGTGCCGGAAGGACAATAGGATCACCTACAACAGGTCGTTTTGTGTTTGGAGCAGATCGCGATAATAAATACTATGAATGTTACCGGTATAGTACGGGACAACTGGTTATATTCTCTTATGACTGTCCGTCTGGCAGTGGATGGAATAACAGTTTAGGCACTCCTGGCAAATGTCAGATTGGTTATACCCCATAGAAGGAATAGATTGATAGTTGGACATGGATATCTAATCTTGATATAGCAGATCAAACAAACATATAATTTCATTTCTTTTTAATGAATCTTTTTTCAGGAGGGTATTTCATAGTGTTTCTACCCGCTTCCAAAAAATTATTTATGTCCTTACTAAGGACTATGTAATTTTTTCAACTTTGTGTTTTTCCGGAGGTTATTTTTCTACCTCCGGTTTTTATTTTCCTGTATCTTATAAACTAAACACCGGTTATTTGTTAAAAATTTCAGCATTAATATAAAGTAGAAAATGATATTCTTTTTCAGAAATGCAATCATAGCATAGATAAGGATGGATATTATAACTTTTGCTATAACTTTAAAAATTAAAGTTTTTCAATTTCATTGAGGCTTGTATTTTTTGAACAAGGAGGCAATGGAACACCGTTTCAGGATGGGTGATTTTCGTTAGTTTCTGGGATTGTGGCGAGTAAATTTTTTCTGCAGTAAAACTTGAAATAATTCATGCTACCGGAGCTGCTTATTCCAGATAGCAGCTGTCGCGGCAGCCTTTTAACATTACCCCAACTTTTGCGCTTGATCCGCCTGATCCCAGAATTGCTCTTTAGAATGATGAGCAATAAAAAAGCCTTGAATCAAATGATTCAAGGCTTTTTTTGCGGAGAGTGAGGGATTCGAACTTGGCAACAAAAACTATCTGAATATGGGATAATTACAATAAAATCCAGACAACTGCCACGAATTTGCCACTACTCTATATTTATAATCTGCAAAATCTTGGATCTTGACTAAAGTACTCTTAGTTTCCAATTACAAATATAAAAATTCTATTAATAATGTATAATTTAAAATATAATCTTTCCAAATGCTCTCACCGTATTACAAAATAAAAAAACACAATTGTCTACAGTATTTTAGTTCATCTATGACCTTTTAAACAAGAGTAATTTTCTTACTTTAATTTAAAATCAAATAGTTCCTGTGGATGCACATCCAGTCCTTTGGCTAACTCTTGAATAGTGGAGATTCTAAGGTCTACCTCTCCTTTTTCTATTTTGCTAATATTGCTATGATCTACATCACATTTTTGCGCCAACTCCCTATAACTCAAATTCATCTTTTTCCTGAACATTTCAACTCTTTTACCAAATGCAATTCTAAATTCTAATTTATCCATCTCGGTCAACTTTGAATACACAAAATGATGAGATTTAAATAAATTATTGTAGTTGAATTAACCTACATAAAGAAAAATGTTTTATATTTGCTAAATAGTTACAATAAAGGTAACTTTGCAATACTTCAATATTAATAATCGAAGCTATTGCTTAGATTCTCGACTAGAAAACTGGTAATTTTATGTGTACGGGAAGATAAGTAAATTAGCTCACGACCGCGGCGTGGGCTCTCTTATCGTACACGGGTATACCAGTACCTCTAGTCAATAAGTTGAGTTCCACGCCTTTTCTTTTGGACAATATGTAGTTGAGTTAGTTTTGATGCAAAGAATTCATCTTATTGATCGAAGCAGTTCCTTCCAGCAATAATTTCACTGCTTATGAAAAACTCTTTGCACCGAATGCCCTCCGATCAACAGCTATATGAACTGCTAAAAAAAGGCAATCCCACCTCTTTAGAGCATATCCATTCACGTTACAAAAGACTTCTTTTGTGGCTTGGTAGACAAATGCTTGAGGACGAATTTGTCGTAGAGACACTCGTACAGGATACCTTTCTCAAACTTTGGTTACACCGTGATTCAATTGAAACTCCTAATCACATCCTGGGCTTTTTACGGTTTGTCTTGAAAAGAGATTGTATATCGTATTTCAATGCTCCCAAAAATAAATTCGCCCGTTTAACCACTTCCCTTGAACGTTTTGAGAATTATCAGGATTATCTCGCCGGTTACGATCCCTTGCAAGATCAAGAGCATCTCCTCCGTCAGCAGTCCGATCAAAAAGATTTTGATGAAGTGAACAGGGTTTTAAATGTAATAAGCTCCAAAAGAAGACACTTAATTGAACTTTGTCTTGAATATGGCTTTCAGTATAAAGCAATCGCAGAAGTAATGGGGAGCAGTGTGACAGCCATAAGTAATGAAGTGATTAGAGCCATAGATGATCTTCGGAAAATCATTAAAGGAAGTTCTTTTGAGCTGCCAAATAAAAAAGCTTCTGATAATAAAGATCTTTCAGATAAACTCAGTGACCGGCAGTTAGAGATATTAAAAAGAAGATTTGAGCAAAAATCTTCTTTCAAGATTATTGCTCAGGAACTGAAACTTTCTGAAAAGCAAGTCCACCGGGAATTTCTGTACGCCTATCAATATTTGCAGCAGAATAATAGATCATTAAACGCTCTTTGAAATGGAAAAATCAACGATTACACTTACTAGAAAAATTCAGTTGCTGATCGATGTTCCTCCCATTGAGAAAAAGGAGATTTGGGAAAAACTATATCGTTATCAGAACCGATGTTTCCGAGCGGCTAATTTTATTGTTTCCCATCTGTATGTTCAGGAAATGATTAAGGATTTCTTTTACTTCACCGAAGAAATCCAATACAAACTGGCCGATGTAAACAAAGACCAAATGGGAATATTTACACGCTCAAAAACAAGCACAACTGCACGCATGGTATTTGACCGTTTCAAAGGAGAGATTCCTATCGATATTCTGGGAAGCCTGAACAATACGATTCAATCTACTTTTTCTAAGAATAAAGCCGGATACTGGCAGGGCTTAAAGTCTTTGAGAAACTTTAAAAAAGACATTCCTATTCCGCTTCCGGTTAAATGCATCAGCAAAATGAAATATGATCCTGATAAGAAAGCATTTTGTTTCAACATGTTTGCTATTCCGGTTAAAACGTATTTAGGGAGGGACTTCTCCGATAAACGCCTTATAATGGAACGGCTTTTAAAGGGAGAAATAAAGCTTTGTACATCACAGATCCAGCTTAAAGCTGGGAAAATCTATTGGCTTGCAGTATTTGAATTTGAAAAAGAAAATCACCATTTACAGCCTGATGTCATTGCTGAGGCTTCCTTGTCTCTGGAACATCCTATAATAGTAAAAGTTAATAATGTCCGAATCAATATTGGTTCAAAAGAGGAATTTTTATATCGTAGACTTGCCATCCAGGCAAGTCAAAAGAGAATTCAGACCGGTATTGCTTATGCGCGCTCTGTTAAAGGAGCCAAACGCAAACAAAAGGCACTTTATAGAACAGAAAATCTGGAGAGTCGGTATGTCAGTCATCGACTTCATGTGTACAGCCGGAAACTTATCGATTTCTGCATCCAGCAGCAGGCAGGTACACTTATTCTTAAAAATCAGAAAGACAAAATAGGTATTGCAAAAGATCAGGAATTTGTACTTCGCAACTGGAGTTATTATCAGTTGCAGACTAAGATAAAATATAAAGCAGAAAAAGCTGGCATCGAATTAATCATTGGATAGCTAAAAAATATGAGGGTGCTTGTACACCCGTAGGGTGAGGTTGATAAGCACTCACTAAATACTTAATAGTATATACAACGGCGTGGGCTCTTTTTTTATAGGTATAATATGCAATAGAAATACATCAGGGAAAAAGCATAAACGCTTTAGAGAAATATTGGAAACAAAGAAGGAAATCTTAGCTTATGACTTAGGTGATAATTTTAATCAAAAACAATTTTCTTTACTTGAACAAAAGGAAGAGTTTGATGAAGATCTCTTCAAAACAACTGTTTACAATTTTCAAAAGAAAAAAGAAAAAAAAGAAATCAAAAATTCATTATGGAAGTTTTTAAAAAGCAAGTTTATGATGAAAAATACGACCTGCAAGGTGGAGATTTTTTGTCATATCCTTTGGACCTGAGCTTGTCTTTTTAAAAATCTGGAACAATACCTTTGTTTTCTTTTATGAATTTTTGCAGTCCTTCTTATGACCTCTTTATCTTTTTTCTTTTTTGCTGAACCGGGATATCTTCATTAATATATTGTATTCTATGATCACCAATGTTCAGTAATGAAAAGATTTCTAAGCTGCTGTCAGGATTTTTAAAAATCTCCTCCAGTGATGAAAAAGGAATATTATTTTCTTCAGAAACTTTTTTACAAATACGATCAACTATTGCTATAAGTTTCTCTTTGGTAGTATCAAATAACTTCGGCTGTTTGAACTTTTCAAATTGGATTGCTTTTATAATCGTATCCTTTACAGAATTAAAATAAGCATCCTTTTCATTGGTATATACTGTAATATTAGACAGTATGCTGTAAAGCTTGTTTTTTAATAGAGAAACTTCTTTGGTCAAGTCTATATTCTTTTGCTTAAGCTCAGTAATGATTTTAATTTTGGATTGAAGAATTTCTTTATTTTTAAGCAGTTCTGTATTGTATGATTTAAAAACTCTTTCATAGTTTTCAATCGTTTTATCTGTTTTGATCCTGCTAAAACCTAAAAAGTCATTTTCCTTTACAATAAGATCTGCAAACTTTTTAGATTTGAGCTCTGCCTTCATTCGAGCTATCTTATTATTTAATAACACAAGCTCATTTTCCTTTTTTTGGATTTTAAATTCAATGGCTTCCAGTCTTCCTTTAGAGCATGAAACACCTCTCTCCATTTCCAAGCATTCAGCAGTAATGTCCTGCATTTTTGAATAATGAAAGGATTGGTGTTTCAACGTTTTCCCTGTTTCTAAATCTTGCCAGTCTGCCACTAAATGAGCATGACAGTTAGGTTTCCATTCTCTAGAATCCTTATCATAATGACCTTCATCTTTATGAATGGCAATTTGAAAAATTCTTATTCTTAGTTCTTCTTCAAACCTTTTAGAGAGCTTATGCAGATCCCGCATCGTTGTATTTTCTTTAATTACAACTACAGCTTCACGAATAGGTATTGCATTTTTCTGTAATTTCCTTCCTGATTTTTCCTTACAGTATACTTCTATTGATTTTAGTCTATCCGAAATTTTACTTTCTACCCAATATTCATTTTTTTCCGTAAGATCTTTTTTTATGTAATCAAAAGTTTTTCTTCTGAAATTATGCGCTTCGGAATTTGTTTTAACTGCCTTAAAATTGATAGATGTTTTCACAGCAATAAAATACTCCACACTATCACTATCTTTAGATAATAAGACTTATTGGGCTTCGATTTTCACTCATTGACTTAATAAAAATAATCCGTATCAAGTTGATACGGATTTTATTTTATTACTAAAAAATGAACTTCATCAAATAGAACCTTGTCTCAATGTTCTATAAAGGTTAGAATTTTCTATTTCTTAAAAAGAATAATTCAGACCCAATTGGATATTTGTATTTTTTGAAGAATCCCCAAATTCATCTTTTAGAATTTTAGTTAAGCCGGCAATATAGCGGACACTCACTCCTAAGTTTGGAATAAATCTATATCCTAGTCCAATCCCTGCTCCAAAATTAAAGGTTTTCATAGTATCTTTATTATTGGCCTTATAGGTACTGCCATTAATATCTCCTTTCGCCTGGGCATTGACAAGGAGCCCAAACTCAGGGCCTGCTTCCAGATAAAATTCGGGAGTAGCATTATATTGGACCATTACGGGAACATTGATATAAACAAGGGTTTGCTGCATATTCTTTACTGTATACGTTGCCATTTCGTAATCGTCTTTTGCTTTTGCCCCCTGTTGGCTGTAAACAACTTCAGGTTGAATACTGAATGCATCAGATAAAGGGATATTAACAAAAGCCCCAGCATAAAATCCGATTTTAGATTTCGAATCACTTCCTGTAAAACTAGAAAGGTTCCCCCCAGCTTTAACTCCGAATCTTGGGCCGTCTGTAGATTGAGCAAACGACATAGCTCCAATAACTACACATAGGCCAAGTAAATGTTTTTTCATATAATACGCTTATAAAATTTTTTTTTTAGACTTATCTTTCTATATTTACTAATTCACATGGTTCCAAAAATATCATTATCTACTTTTGATTATTTCTTCCATGCATCTACCAGGTCACGTAGTTTTACTAACTTTTGCAAGCTCTTCATTTCGTTCTCATCCAGTTTTTTCCAATCAATCCAATCGATAGTCATTGTAACGTCGTATTCTCCTAAAAGTCCATCAAGCAGAATATAAATAGCATTTTGCATTTTCCCCGATTCATCATAATTCCTTATATTTAATTCGATTCCCAGTTCGTTGTTTGAGGTAGAATACCTGTAATAGATGTCATCATACCCTATCGTATAGCCATCATAATTGATTACATAATTATCATTTGGCATTCGCTGTCTAAAAGCATTAAACTTCCAGTTTTCTAAATTGGGACTCAACTTTATTAATTTCCTTACATTAGGAAACGATTCCTCCATGCCATCTGCAGAAATTGAAAATTCCCTGACCCCATTTTCGCGAATTGGGCTAAATTCAAAAGTCAGATTTTCATCAATTTTGTTTAATTGTACATTAATACTTTCAAATATTTCTTTCTGAAAACTTGTGTCCCCAATATTTGAATATATGTGGCCGTGGTTTTCTGAAAACCACAACCAAAATTTTTCTTCAAGATTTTTCATGTGCTTATAAAATAGATTTCACCTCTATAAATTATTCAGCTAGGATTTTTATTGAATTCTTTCAATTCAAAATAACAGTTCTCACAAATAAGTTTAATTTTCGCAAATTTCTCCGACTTTTCATTCCAGCCATCGTATGTAACCCTTATCTTTTCACATTCACTGCACCATGCTTGGAAATCATCATCTCCTGATAGTTCCATCCCTTTGTAAGTATCAAATGCCTCTTCGAAACCTTTTGGTGTTTCAAGATTTAAATGCTGGCATACAAATGCAGGTCTCGAGTATCCATGACTTCCACAATCAACTTTCTTTTGCTTGAACATTCTTACTTCTGATGATTGTTCATCAAGAACATTGATGACTAATAGGTATTGTTCTAAATCATCAGTATTGACTTTATACACACCAATACCTTTTAAAAAATCAAAACAAATGGAAGATAATTCCCACCCATCATACTCATCACTTGGGAAGGTTCCTTTGTAGAGTTTTTCATAATTATTTTCAATGCCAAATTCCTTTACTACCAGAAGTTCAGTTTTATCCTTTTCAATAGAATAATTGTTAAACCAGCTCCACATCCAGGTTTTTGATTTTAAAGAGTAGGTTCCTACAGGAATGTATTTAAAATACACTTCATCATTCTCATCGTTATACAACCTTAAAAGTTCAAACTCACTATCATAAAACCAATTTGCATAGGAATCGATTTTATAAATTTCCTTGAACTTCTCCTGGGCCCCAACTAAGCTGTCTAATCTTTGCTTACTATATTCTTCGTAATTCATTTTCAAATATTATAATAATCGTGAAATTGCACAGATAAAGAGAAACTATCACTCTCTGCCAATAATAAAGAGGTTTCCCAAATGTAGACTGCAATAATGAAAAACCAAATGACTTATACTCTAGTCATTTGGTAAGTCACATCCATTTTTTTTCTATGAAAACTAATAATAAGTTTCGAGAAAATTCAATTTCTAAACAGTTAAACTTTCTACAAATTTTCTGTTGAGCAAAAATATTTCTTACTTCCAAAATAGTACATAGTAAAAACCCCAAACCAACATCCGGTTTTTCACGGAATTTTCTTTCTTACAAGTTCCAACCTGGTAGGAAAAAGCTATGGTTTAATTTTGGATTCCTTCTTTTATCCATTTCGCTGATTTCAAAAATCGCTTTGATATATCATCGCTCCATTCCGCCCCATAATCGATTTGATAAATATGGCAATCATCATTTTCCAAAACAGTCTGTACAACCTGCAAAAGCTTATTTTCATCTATAATGCCTAACACTTCCTGAAATTTTCTATTCCAAGCGGGGCTAGGGTTAGCACTTCTGGCCGAATCGAAAAAATTAATCAGCTGGACTTTAATTTCAAAGTCTTTCCAGAGATCTTCCGTTATTTTCAAATTCAAGAGATCATTAATAATCTTATAGCAGCCCTGCTTATTCTCCACTCGAAATCCCTTCAAATAGTCAATTAACTCAACATCTGCAAATGAAACCAATTTTAGAATCTTTTTAAAACAGATAATGTCGTGGTGGAAGCCTTTCTGATATATGATGTGCAATATATTTTTCAAGGCTTCAAACTTAATACTGACAGAAGCCTCCTTAATAATTCCACGAACAGTTTCTATTTTGAGAATGTCCTCCAAAAAATTACTATTAGGTGAAATAAAATAGTTGTCTCTAAGATATATGGTAACTTGTAAAAAATCTTCGGGAGAATAGACTATCATTCTATCCTTAACAAATTTCGAAATCAAATTATCTTCAAGTAAAGCGCCAATCCTTGCTACATACAATGACTTTAAAAAAGCACCATTAAAGACATTATTATAATTCAACAATTTCGGAAGAATATATTTATAACTCTTCCTGGTAATTTCTGATGAGATCAGTTCGTAAAATTTGGTTTCTAATTCTTTTTCAATGCTTAATTGTTCTTCCCTATCGCTAGTTGCCTCCTCATGCTTCAAGAGTAACAAGTCAAACCAATGCTGAATATTACTGAAATCAGTTTCATCAATATTCAGTTCTTTAGCCAAGACTTTTGATTTTGCAAGCTCGTCATTTTTGAAAGTCCAATATGGATTATCCGTCATAATGTGTAATTCTGAAATACCCAGTCTGATTTTTCCTACCTGGTCGGTAAAGTGCTTTATTAAAATTTAGGGTATTGTTTCCAATACCCTAAATCCACAACAAATATTTCTATCAAAATATATTAGAAAAGTTCTCACTTTTCTTTACTATTCATATTAAATAAAGAAAACCTTCTTTAGGCATTTATTGATAGTTCTTCAATTCTTCATTTAGATCTTTTGCAAATTCAGTCAAAGTCACAACAAACCCAGTTCTATCATATACTGGAAAAACATTAATTAAGTAGTTTGAATCTGCTATAAAATCAATTATCTCGTTTTCCAAATCATCAAGATCTAACTTTTTAATTCTTGTGTCTTCCCATTCAGAAATCATACATAATTTTGCAAACTCCTCCGCACTCCATATTGGGAATAGTGTTTTATCTTCTATTTTAGATAATACGTATTCTCCTTCTTTATCAACAAGGGTGTAAAATATCTCCCAATCCGCAATTTTTTTGATAACATATTTGTATCTTTCTAATGGCTCCAAAAGGATTACATTATCTATTTCTTTTTGATTCATTATTAGCTATTAAGAATTTCAATCATTTCATCATCTCCAATTTGCTTCGCAAAGTCTAAAGGAGATTTATTATTGTTATTTTTCGAATTTGAATCTGCACCAAAATCTTTTAATAATTTCACAATATCATGGTAACCCCTTGCATTAAAAACAGCAACCCAAAGTGGATTATTACCATATTTATCATTCTTATTGATTTCGATAAGCTCATTGCCTAATAATAATTTAGTTGATTCAAAATCATTATGAGCAGCGCTAAAATGTAATGGAGTTTTTCCATTTTGATCAGAGTGATTAATATCTATCTGACAACTTAGTAAAAACTTTACAATATCAATTGCTTCAAATGAAATTGCTTCATGAAGAAGATTTTCATCATACTCGTTTATAAAATCATTGGCATTACTCGAATTAACTTCTTTTTTTAGATCTTCTATTTGATTAAGTCTTGCATGTTGAAAAACTTTATCGATATTATTCATCTTCATCTTTTGCTATCTGAATATTACCATTTCCCATTAAAAATCTATATCCAGGTGGTATAGCCAAATATTTCATAATATCATGACGAGCAAAAGCAACATGATAAAAGTGAACCATTTTCAATGATTTAATATCGCCATTATAATCATCAGTGATAAGGTACCATCCAGTCTCATCTTGAGGCGAGTCATATCTGATACCTTCAATATCCTTTCCTTCATAAACACCATCTGATATAACCACTGACTGGTTGAAGTTTGGAAAAAGAGGAATAAGATTTTGTTCCCAACAAATTTCACTTTGTTGCCTAACAACTGAAATTGCCGTATCACAACCTTTATTAAAGCCACTACCGTCTGAGTTTGCTTCATATAGATCATAGCAATTATCTCCATCCAACCTAAATTGTAAAAGCCATGAATAATAACCAATATTTTGGTTTTCAGAAATGATCGGTTTACTATCTACAATATAATCTATAATGTATTTAATAACATCCACATAGTTTTCTGATTGATGATCACCAATGGCAACTCTAATTTCCTTATCTAAATAAAAATGTAGTCCTTTAGCTTCCAAATAAGTGTTATTAATTACATTAATTTCAATTCCTTTATGTAGTATCATATTTTTAGTTAATTATTTAATCACTAATTTCAGCAAAATGCCACACAAAAGCATTAGTGTGGCAT
This sequence comes from Chryseobacterium sp. CP-77, assembly GCF_036362765.1. Classification (NCBI taxonomy): domain Bacteria; kingdom Pseudomonadati; phylum Bacteroidota; class Flavobacteriia; order Flavobacteriales; family Weeksellaceae; genus Chryseobacterium; species Chryseobacterium sp. CP-77. Next base: position 193,782 of record NZ_CP143637.1, on the reverse strand, counting down.
TTTGAATTTTGCTATTAAATAGCCGATTTTCTATTAAGATCAAATATGTCAATATCTTTTTCCTGAAATATGTCTTCTAATGCTGATGTACCATTTTCCATTTTATATTCGAGTTCTTCATCAGAAATAGGGATGCACAAAAGCCAATGTACAGTTTTTGTTTCAAGTTTTAGCGGGTGCAATTTATCCTCCCACAAAAATGGTGATATAAACATAATATGTTTCATTTCAGAAGTTTCAAAGTACATTTCAACGATTCTCATAAATACTGATCCTGGTTGGCATTCCCACCCATTATTAGTAATATAAAATCCTGTTGTGGATAGAATATTTGGCAACATGCTGAATTCTCTGTATCCACCAATTAAAAGCTCTATTGGAATGTCTTTAAAGCTATTATCATTCATTTCAATTTTATTGGGGTGATCAGATACTCCTATCGTACCACAAAATTTTATTCCAGGATAAAGAGGATCATCACAGGTGAAAATATCGAAAAAACTCTTTTCGTCATTGTCATAATGACGATCAATTATTTTATTAATACCAACAATATTTGTAATATAGTTAGAAAGCTTTTTGTTTTCTTCAGAAGCTTGTTGAGACATAATTTTTTTCTATAATTATATTTTTTAAATTTATGGTATTGGAAACAATACCATAAATTAATATCAAAATACTTTAACGTTATATGTGCCTAGTCCCAACTATTCCATTCCGATTCACCATCTTCTCTCCATAACCCATCCTCAATATTCAACTTTAAGATAGGTTTCAATGAATCATCAATTCCTATTAACGTAGCTATTGGAACAACTCTTAAATTATTTTTATCTACATCTTCACCACTTTGAGTAAATGCTTCCCATTCATTTTCTTCCCATCTTGTTACTTCAGTCACTTTTTTACCAAATAAAGCTGCTACTTCAGTTGTTACTTGAGAATCCTTAGGTACACCCAAATCCCACTTAACCCTATCATCCAACCACTTCCAGATAATATTGTTGACATCCCATTCTTTCGACATATCGGGAATATCAAATGTGTAATGACCATTATCAGGTAAAATTTGATATGCAGGAAAAGTTTCAATTTTATAATAGTCATAAACTCCAAGCATCATTAACTCACTCCATGATTTGTGGACTTCCCTAAATCTAAATGTTCCAAACCCCTCTATTTCTAGAGAAATTCCTTCGAGATTTATATTTTTGCTGAGTTTAGGAACAATTGAATTAAAAATCTTTAAAAGATCTTTATAGAGATAGTTTTCATTTCCTGCCACTATTAATTCAAATTGTAACTTTTCTAAATTTCCAATTGTATATGCATACCTTGGATTTTCACTTGTTTGCACTACAGTAATGTGAAAGTTATCTCTTTCAATATTATTTTTAATTTTAAGTAAAAAATTCTCTTTTGTACTCATTTGTATATTTATTTATGTAATTCTTTATGACAAGGTTTGCATACTGCAGCCCCATTTTCCATGTCAGTCCGGCCTCCGTCTGCATGTCTATCTATATGATGACCATCTACTTCATCTACAGTTTTTTTCTCTCCACATTGCGGGCACTCTCCATTTTGATTTTCTAACATCGTTTCTTTTTCTTTTTTTGTCCAAACTCTCTTCTTATCTCTTTCTGACTTTGGTACAGTTCCTTTTCCCTTTGGTGGTTTAGGTATAGTTCCTACTTTTGTCTTTCCATCTTCTTTCTTACCATTTTCAGCCCTTCCATTTTCCTTATTTCCCTTGCTTTCTCCCTCACTATTCAGAACTCTCTTTGCAATCACTAATCCCGTAGAACCAACTGCAGCAGCAACATTTATCTGAGTACCAATAACTCTTAATAATCCATTATAATTATTAATAGCATTACTCTTCGCTGTTTCATAAATGGAAGAACCTGCTCCCGTTTTTCCTGAGTATGGAGGTGGAGCTGCCACGGCGCCAGGTGCATATATTGGTAGTGGCACAAACTCAAGACCTTCCAGTTCTCTACCATCAATAACTCTGTTTTCAGAGAAATTGTAATGTGACTGATAGGCGTATTGTTCACTTAATGGGTCAACATTAAAGAACCTCGCCATCGCAGAATCATAATTCCGCCACTTATAAGAACTCCAGCCAGTTTCTGTTTGTTTCTCTTGTCCCTGTGTGGAGTATTTATAGCTTGGAGATATTGAATTAGCAGCATTTACCTCTCCTCCAAACTCTAATCCAAAAGGGTAATAATGGTTGGATCTATCTACTTTCAGAACTCCGGAAGCATCTTTATAGTACGCCAGTCTGATATTTCCTACCTGATCTGTGTAGTTGTAAATATACTTATTCTGAACGAAATCAAAGTACCCTTCTGAAGTAGGTACGAAACTTAGTACATCATTGGCATACTGAAATCCATACAGATAATCAGTTTTGTCGATGGTTTCTAAATTGGTTCTTCCTGAGCCATAGGTATGGATTTTAGCCAGCTTAATCCCATTTGCATTAAATAAGTACTTTGTATTGACATAATAAGTATTCAGCCAATCATGAGAGACGTATTGTTTGTCAAATTTTATAAAGTTGGGAAGATTGAGGTAATTATAATCAATCTGTAACATGCCTTTATCCAAATGGCTTGTCATATTTCCGTTACCGTCGTATGTAAACGGACTTCCTAGTGTACTCGGATAACCTGCATAATTTCCTGAAGCATCACTTATTGTTGTAAGCCTGTTGCCAGAATAAACATAGCTAAGGTCATCCATCTGTTGTGCTCCAACTCCTTCTAATTGCCTGTTTCTCTTCAGAGTCTGGATGTTACCGTTTACATCATAGGTAAGGGTTTCATTAAAATAATTATTCTGTGGAACTGTCGCATTAGGTTCAGAATAGATTCCGCTTTTTAACCTGTTTAATCCGTCATACTGATAATTATATCTTCTAAACGGTCTGCCATCTGCTGCCTGCCAGTCTATTTCTGCAATATTCCCATTATATTTTCCTGTAGAAACTGTGGAATACACAGGATTATGGTATTTGATCTCATAAGCAAAAAGCTTCCCGTTTAGGTTGGCTGGATCATTCACTTTAGTAATCCATCCTCTGATATTGTAGCTCTGATCTATGGACTGCAAAGGGGTACCTGTTGTATTCCCTGTCTTTTTGTTGATCAGCTGTCCCAGCTCATTATAAGTGTTTTCCGCCAGCAGTTCTTCACTTTGACTGTTCACCTTATGATAATGTTTCAGCAGTCTTTTCTGATCATCATATACAAACGTTTCTTTGATCACCACTTCTGCATCTGCACTTCCTTTCTTATGATAGGTATAGCTTTCATCTACAGCACCTGTGAAATCAAGCTTGAATTCCTTTTTGGTATAACCTCCTAAATGGTTCCAGCTTTTCTCCGCAACTTTTCCGCCTTTGGTGTTGTAATAGAAATAGGTTTTGGTCCAGTTGTCATCCTCAATGTTTTTTACATAAGATGCTGTGGGAAGACCTTTTGTAGAAACGCCGCTGTTAAGAGCCTTGTCTTCATTGATAACGTACTGCTCAAGGATTTTTGCCGGCGGAAATTCTCTGGTATCCCTTGGATAAGAGTCATAGTAATTAACTGTAAGCACGGTAGTAAAAGCTGACAGGAAATTGTTGGTATAATATACCATAATCCCATTTTTACTAAATCCCGTATCAGAAGGCGTTTCACTTACCACCTGTGTGGCAAGCTGGGATTGCATTGAGGCTCTGTCCCCACCGGAAACAAGTCCCGTATATGCAACACGGCCAAAGGCATCATATTTGGTCAGCAGCCATTGTCCTTTATTTTTCAGGTTTACATCCTGGGTAAGGACTGGGCGATCAGCGGCATCATACACTACAGATTCCCAATCATCCCTTCCCGGCAGCCTTTTTTCCACCTGCCTGTCCTGGCCATCGTAGCGGTACTGGTAACAAAGGCTATTGACAATATCGGTGGTAACCACATTATTATTCTGTTCAATTTTCTTTACTGCCAGCGCAGGAATCACAAATGCTTTTTGCCCGTATTCATTGTAAACATAATAGGTGTCAATATTTTGTGTTCCATCCGTCCTGCGTACCAGCACCGTCTCACCGCGTCCATTCCGGAACTCTGTTACAGGAGTTCCGTCTTCATCAGTTACCGTATTTTTATATAAGGTTCCTGCGGCATAAAACTCACTGCCCGGTACTATCGATACAGAGGAAACGGTTTTGTTATCAGTTCCTACCGTACCGGTTGTGGTAGTGGTGATAAATTTCTTTACCTCGCTCCCCAGGTTTGTTTCATATTTGTACTTCTGGGTATGTCCGCTGCTCATCTTCCACGGATCACCCGGCTGGGCCACCTGCAGTATCCTGTCCAATGGAGAATTTTCTATCTGCTTTTCTGTGTAGGCATTAGCCGTTCCATAATAAGAATTAGCCGTACTCTCATTCACAATTCCGGTATGGATTGCTGAATTAAGGGTATTAGCCGGAACAGGAAGGATATCCTTATCCTGTCTTCCAAATCCATCATAGGTAATGGGGGTCACCAGATCCTTTCCCGTAGTGGTTGCTTTTACACTAATGATCTGCTTGGGTCTTCCCAATCCGTCAAAATAGGTGATGGTTTCCGTTTTCTTACTGCAATCACCATTTAAACAGGTTTTGGATTGTATATAATTCTCTGTGTCACTTTGTGCATAGGTCGTCATCGCTGTAAACAGCAGACCTAATAGTTGTATTTTTCTCATTGTGTTTACGGCTTGAAGTTGTACTTGAATTCTTTCACCACTTTATAGCTGTAGGTCCCGGTGTTGTCTCTTTCCCTTACCTGAACCTGTTTCAGACGGTTGGCAGTATCATAGATATACAGCTCTCTAACTCCAGATGGTGGAGTAATGGTAGTGACTCCCACCAAAGGATCATAAGTGTATTTGGTTACCATTCCTGCCGGCTGAAATGCATCAAGGGCCAGCAAGAGTTCAGCTTCTTTGGTTGGATCAGCTGCATCTTCATTGGATTTCGTTACGAGAGTACCGATCATGCCTTCGATCTGGCTATAGGTAGAGCCTACAACTTTGGCAATCGGCTTTGTTTTATTGTAACCCCAGACAATACTTACTGGGGTACCATCTTTCTCCCTATACTGAAGGATATTTCCTTTTTCATCATATTTTTCATAGGTAACTTCCTTAGAGGAAATGGTAGGGCTTAGGTTATCATAAGAATATTCAGATAACGGTAGTACTAAATTTCCGGTAACCGCATGAGGCAGGGCAGTGGGATAGATAGTTTCTTCACGGGAGATTACTTTGGTGATGCCGTTTGTTGTTTCCTGGGTTTTAGTTTCCAGTGGAATACCCACCATGTTTTTATCAATCATCAGCTGATTGTTTTTCTCATGGGCATAGCTGTAGGTGGTTTCCTGAACAGTATGATCAGGATGCTCAGTTTTGGCTGATGTTAACTGGTAATGGTTTGGATTGGAATAGCTGTACTGATTTTTAGTTACCAGGTTGGCACCATTCAGGATTTCAGTTTTAGTATTGGTAAATTCTTTTGGAAGTTCTTCAAAATTATTAAAGTCGTAATAAAAGAACTGAACGCCTAAATAGGTTTGTGAAAATAAAAAACTCGGCTCATACTTTACATAGGTAAAATCCTGAGGTTTCAATACCCTGTCATAATCGAGTCCATAGATTCTTTTAGGTTTTTTTTGCTCTTCAACAGCTGTAGGAAAATTGGAGCTATATTCGTATTTATCTTCTGTAAATACATTAGATACTGTACGGACTTCTTTATTATTTAAAGGATGTTCATAGCAAGGTACAGTTGCTGAAGAAAGATGAGCTTCACCAGTAGGTTTAATAAATAAACATGACCCTAAAAAAGCTCCCAACCTATTATTATTCTGGAAAGAATGAGATACTTTTATTTGTTCATTGGTTTGGAAGTTAGTTTGAATTTCATCTGTTTTTAAATACTGTATAGAAGTACTACTATTGTTTTGCATAGGAAACCTGCTTTGAGAAGCTACAAAAATTCTGTTTTTCCCTGATTGCAAAAAGTCCATCTCAAAATTGGAAATCCCAGATTCTATCCCCGCATCACTTTTATAAGAGTATTCTTTTATCAATGATAGTGTATTGTCAGAAGAATAATTTTCAATTTTTTTAATTCTTAACCCTCCGAAGGGAACTTCAAAACCTGCATCTGTCTTTTTTGCCAATGTATTGTCAAGTTCCTTCCAACGCAGACTAACTATAGCTTCATCCTGATTATAATTGAAATACTGCATTCCCGGCAAACTACTTTGTGTTCCTGAGTAGACTTCTACCTTCAATGCGTTATTGGCTGCAGTAAGTTTATTTAGAGGGATTTGTGCCATTTTAGAAATATTACGTAACAACAATCTCGGAACAATAACTTCATTATTACCATTGATCACAGAATAGTAAATAGAACAGCTCCCACGCTCCGGTAAATTACCATCTTCATAGATACATTTGGTAGTCTGGGCATCTATTTGCAAATTAAGATACTGATAACCGGTAAGATCCGAAGTTGTAATGGCAATAGGAGATGTATAGGTCTTGTTGAGTTGTTGTGAAGTGTTTTCATTGGTAGAAAAATGTTTGTATTGGATTATATAAGGCGTAATGTCATGAAATTCATTACCTCTACCTACAGAGTTAATATGATCAATTCCCTTGTTATTTTCAAAAGTAAATTTAGTTTTTCCACCAGTGGGATATACAATTTCCTCCAATATACCAGCTTTGGTAGATTCCTGATTTACATCTCTTTTGTTTTGTTCTTCCAGAACAAGATCAATACTTGGCGTTAATCCCTGATTGTTAATCTGTCCATTATAATAGCCCCACCAGTCGCGGGCATAAGAGAATCTGTGGGGAAGTAACTGGCTGTTATATTTCAACTGATAACTGTAAGGCTTATCCGTATTGCTGGCAAAAAGCACCTTATTTAAGCGTAATCTTTTAGCGATATTATCATTCGGCTCATACCTGTTGCAGGAATATACCGGAGAAGGAACACTGCTCGTCATATAGTCATACTGAAGCTCTATTTTATTGATAACATTATTGTTATTTTTAATTTCAATATTATCTAGCTTTCTTCCATAGGTAGCATAATCCTGCCTTTCACTTTTATTAAAGAGAACTTCTCCGAAATCACCATAAATTCTTTTGATAAAAGTATTAGTTCCTTTTGTTCTTCCATAGTTGGTAAAAACCTCGTTTCTGGAATTATTTCCGCCTTCAGTAACAATTGTTTTGGTTTGATTCACTAAGTCACAGTCGTCATAATTAATGGAATCATATTCAAAATTTAATACCCTATTGGTGGGGCTTATAATTTTAGAAAGTATCCATGTACTGTTATAGCTGGTTGTTCCTCCTATTGGCGGAGTACCTATTGAACCTCCTCCGATAGAATAAGTATGAGACAAATAAATAATGTTTCCTTTTTCATACACATATTGATACCCTGACGGGTTTGTTACCAGCCAGCTTCCATCGGTTTGATTATATTTTATTTTATAGTCTGATTCGGGAAATTGAACAATCTGACCAATCGGATTTTCTGCACTTCTTTCCTGATTTACCATAAAAGAAATACTTTTCCCATCAGGAAGGGTCAATCTGTAATCATCCGATTCAAGGTCTAAAATACCCTGTTGATGTTTAATACAAATTTCATCACACAATGTTTGCTGTTCCGGAGTTTGAGAATTTCGAATTGCGTATACATTTTTAACAGTGTATTGCTGCTCATAAAAAAAACCATAAGAAAGGTCATCGGGAACTTGTCTTACATTTCTGGCTAGCGTTGAGATAGGTAAATTCCAACCCAAACCTACCCATGTTGATCTTTCTCCCACGGTAACTCCGCTGCTGTTGTAAGACAAACTAAGGTTGAAATCTATATCTCCTTCTTTTATGGTGTATATTGGAATTGATATGTTAGGCACACCTGTGTTTAAAGAAACCGGAGTTTCAAAATTTTTAAATAAAGCACTCACCTCTGGGGTTTGTGGAACAATTCCCTGAACGTAATTTTTATCTTGTGCCCAGTAATATTGGCTGGCAATATAAAAAACCAGTAATAATATTTTATTTTTCTTCATGTTTATTTTTTAATTAATTTAGGATTCGCCTTTTTATTAGTATCCGTTTTTATCGCCACCAGATAAGCCCCCTGAATCAAAGCCTGGGTATTAATCTTAGTCACTTTATTCTTTGTTTTAATGTTTTGAAGCTGTCTTCCGCTCATATCATACAACAGAATATCAGCCTCTTTGAAATCAAAGCCAATTTCCACGTAAGCATAATCTGATACTGGATTCGGATAGATTTTGATATCATATTTTTCAATTAACTGGTCTACCTGTTTGTCACCCAGCTTTACAATCTTCCAGTTTTCTTTACCCAGCTCTTCTGCACTGGTTCCTGCTAAAACAATAGAACCATCTCTGTTCAGCTTTAAATCGGAAAGTCTTTCTTCCTTCTTTCTGGATTCACCTTTGACATATTTTCTCCACTGTTCATTTCCATTCTGGCCAAGGTATAACATCCAGAAGGTTTCATCATCGGTTTCTATTCTTCCTTCTGCCTGGGTAAAGCCTCCCAGCAGAATGCCTTTAGATTTCCCGCTTCCATCTTCCTGCTTCCCGCTTATTACACTCATTCCCATCAGGATGTCACGGTTTCCAAAATTGTAAGATTTCTGCCACTGCTCTTCGCCTTTTTCATTTAAAGCAATCAGCCAAAGGTCTGTTCCTTCTTCTAATCCGACAGTTTTGTTTCCTGATCTTTCCGATCTGGATTCTCCACCAATGATGAAGCCAGTTGACGTTAGGGCCAGGGTTCTCAAATGATCATCACCTTTTCCTCCGAAGTTCTTTTCCCATTCCACTTTTCCGTTTTTGTCAAGCTTTACAATCCAGTAATCGCCTTCACCGAAGTTGCTGCTGACTTTGGAATAAGAGTCGATCTTCACACCACTTCCAGCCTCCAGCTTCCCGCTTTCAGCCTTTACTTCAGAACTCCTGGAATACATTCCCAGTAATGCTCCGCCATCTTTCGTTGGAATCATCTTCTCTACTTCATCCAAACCTTTTCCTCCTAAGATCAATTGTGAAAGTTCTTTTCCGTCTTTGTCGAGTCGCGTGATCAAGACATCTTTGGAGCCATAACCCTTTGCAGCGTTTTGTACATTACCAGCAACAAAGAATCCTAAATCGGTGGTTTGGATCACCGCTCTTGCTTCTTCATCTGAAGAAGTTCCCAATGTTTTTTGCCATAATTCGTCGCCAAATTCATTGATTCTGATTAGCCAGATATCCGATCCTCCTTTGGAATCATCTTTTTTATCTAAACCTTTGGAAGAATAGCTGGTGCCAGCCAAAAGAAATCCACCATCCTGTGTGGTAACAGTTGCAGACAGATAATCATGATTCTGCCCGGAAAAGTATTTTTCCCATACTTCTTCTCCTTGCTGGTTCAATTTGATAAGATGAAAATCGTAACCGTAGTTTTGCTCTTGGCTGCTGGCTGCTGGCGATTGGCTTTTAGACTGTATAGAGCTTCCTGTGATCAAATACTGCTGATCAATAGTTGTGGTAACCTGGCTTAGAAAATCCTGGGTAGAGGATGGGATGTCTTTCTGCCATATCACTTCCTGAGCAGATATGCTCAGGATTGTGCATACCATAAATGCACACTGATAAATTTTTCTCATAGATTGTGTAATTGACGTGTAAAAATATAGCTAATACTTCATATGCATACTCCGTAAAAAACCCATATTTTCATGAATTTTTATTAATATATGTTGTATTGCTTAAGTAAATTGTATCATAGTACAAAGCTATATCAGCATGACGTCAAACAATGTCGCATTAATAATAAATTTTACTACTACACAAGTGTAAAAGAAAAAATGTATATATAATTTTACTCTCGATATGTGCTGCTTATTGAAACAAAAGATATAGAAAACTGCATTCAACTAATATTGTTTTGTCCTCCTAAAAAAGAGAATTATCAATTAAAATCATATTCATATACTAAAACAAAATCTCATACTAATTTAAAAAGTCTCACAGAGCGAAGCAGCAACTTTGTTAGGACGTAAGGACTTTCAAAGTTGCGAATGAGCTCCTAACTTCTCCGTGTAGTTGTAAAATCGCACGCATTTTTAATAAACAATAGATTTGTTCTTAAAACAAAATTTAAAATAAATTACTTTTCACAAAGTACCCTTAATTTCGATTAATGGTTTAAAAAGCACAAACCTACTTTAAGGTTTCCTCCTAAAAGGTGAGTTTCTAAAAATAGGTATATACTTACTTCGCTACAACAGAAAAATTTTTAAGCTCAATCCTTAATATCTGCATCAATAAAAGGCTTCTAATTTTGATTTTCATTGACAATCGAAGCCAAATAGTTCCTCGCACTGCCATTGTACAGACATACCTCATTTTCAGGATTAATTTTCTGAAAAATGAAATTATGCTCCATAAGGAAACTGTCAGTAAGGAAATGTGGGAACTTCTCCAAAGGTTGATGAAAGATGAAATACTAAAAGATTTTAATCTCGTTGGAGGAACTTCTTTGAGCCTTCAAATCGGTCATAGATTGAGCATCGATATAGACCTGTTCTCCACTAAAGAGTTTGATGAGCAAGCCCTGCTAAAACATTTGACAGGCAAACATCCTACGGTGAAGGTAAGGGATATATTTAGCAATACAATCCTGCTTGATATAGGTGAGGTCAAGGTCGATATTCTAGCACATCAATATCCATTACAAAAAGCTTTTGAGAAAAAGGAAGGTGTAAGGTTAGTATCACTAGAGGATATAGGAGCGATGAAACTTCATGCTATTTTTCAAAATGGTACACGGATAAAAGATTTCATCGATATGCATTTTCTCTTGGAACACAATCCGCTTAAGATTTATCTGGAATCTTATCAAAACAAATACAATGGCAACCCTGTAATGGCTTCATACGCTTTATTGTACCATGACAACATAGAGATGGATGCAAAAGTGAATATACTGAAAGGAAAGAAAGTTGATATGGATACGATGAGTGAGCGATTAAAAAAAGCGGTCAATGATCCATTGCTAAAATTCGGAGAAAGGCAAGAATCTCCTAAAAAAAGCAGAGGATTTAGACGCTGAAATACATAATGTAAAGCTGAAAAATCGTATATTTATAGTATGGAATCAAGAGCAAAAATAAATAAAATTCCAAATCTCGACCGAGTTTTTTTCTGGGATTTTGACATTGATGCAATGGACTTTATGCAAGCCTATAAGACCATTATTGCCCGAATTGTAGAACGTGGAGGTCAACAGGAGATTGATGAGATCATCCGTTTTTACGGATATGAAAAAGTAGTCACTGCTATCCGTGACGAAATTTACTTTCTGCCCAATTATGCTATCGAAAAAGCCCTGAAATTCTTCCCCGAACTTAAAAAAGAAGAAATGTATTGCTATCTAAATAGAAAGGACAAACCTTACCACTGGATATAGTTTTTGCAAACTTTCTTCCGAAGCTCAAAAGCAATCATTTTTTGAGATTTTGTAACTTTAAAAAGATATTGAACTGCTTAATAATTTACCGAATGTTTGGTGATGTATTAATTAGACTTTAATAACCAAAACATAGATTCTACCTTATAGCTGATCGATACTTATTCCCGGATTTTGAATTTCTCTATATTAGTATCAATACATACAAAATCAAAGACTCCCCGTTGGAAGCCTTCGAAATACCAAATCACAAAATATTAATATGAAAAAAGTTTACTTATAAGTCTGTTGTAGTAAGTAAAGTCAACCGTACCAGTGTTTTGTCATGATCGTATTATTTATTTTTATTCTTATTTAGTTGTGCACTTTTGAACAATACAAAATTACTGTAACTATAAAAGTTTCCTTGTAGTAGGAAATAGAAGTTCATGTAGTAAGTTAACTACATCTATTAGAAAATAGAAAGCCCACAACACTTTATAAGAGTTGTGGACTTATATAAATTGCTGTTATTCTATAAGAAAACAGATATAATATAAATTACCGTTTATATAATTTAGTTTTCACAAAAGTTTATAGATTGGTAAATTTGTTATCATCTTTTTTGAGGCTTACTATATAAAACTACAACACTTTAATAATGTATTTTCCCATGAAGAATATACAGTAATTTATTACTTTCCATTTTTTTCACAGTTCTGATTATTGTTTCGAGACATAATCCTGATAAGCATGCTAATTGTTGCCTAGTAAAAGGAATAATAAATGGTTCTTTACTTCCAGGCCTATATAAATCTTTGATGTAATCTAATAATTTTATTAATCGTTCCATGGAATTTGTTACGCCTAATGTAGAAAGCATCAAATTCTTATAATGAGTTCTGTCAGAACTGTAAGCAAAAACATCCATTAAAAGCTGTGGATTATGTTTCATTAAATCAAGAAATTTACTTTTTATTAATCTTATAACTTCGCAGTTGGTAACCGCTATTGCATTAAACGGATATTTTTTTTGAGAAAAAACATATGATTCAGCTATACAATGCCCCTGAAAAGGTAAACCATATAAATATTCTTTTCCGTCACAAGTAATAGTATTTAATTTGACAGTTCCCGATTTAATTTGAAAATAATATTTTGGATCAGTATTCTCTTTAAAGATAATATTACCACGCTGATAGCTTACAATTTCTCCGTCATTTTGAAGTAAAATATTACTACATATAATCATATTCATACATTTACAATTAAGTGTTTATTTAAAAAGATAGATCGTGTTGATTAAGATATTTTAGTACTTTATCTTCAAATTCACAGATATTAAATGGTTTAGTCAGAAAGTCATCTGCTCCTGCAGCAACAGCTAATTTTTCTACTTGAAGATCTGTACTCATTATAATTATCGGGATTTTATAAAAACACCTATGTTGCTTTAAAAGATGTGTTGTAATTGTCAAATGTTTACCAGAAACATGTGAATCAATCAATATTATATCGGGTTTTATAAAATTAACTTTATTGATAATATCAGCAGAAAATTGTTCTACTTTAATCTGATAACTATATTCTGGAAAAATTAATTGTATGATCTCTATCAATACTGTATCACTTTCTATAAGAAGAATTATTTTTTGTGACATACTCATGATATTTTGTGTTGGAAGAATGGTTAACATTCTTTATATATAAACTGTGGATGCTTCACCGACAAATTTTTCTAGTGGATTTTAAAATAGATCTACCGTGTAAACAAGCATATTTTCATTACAGCTCCAAATGGATGATCCTAAATCTAGCTGCAGACTTTAATAACATAATATAATTTGTGACAAATAGTAAATTCTTAATTTTCTTAGAAATAAAGTATATAGGTTCATAATAAACTAGTTAAAAAAATTATTTTTTTCCTTTTAAGCCCATAACATCCGTCCGCAGAGTCTTAATCATCTTCTGCTGATCCTCAATAGTTTTTTGCTGTTCTTTTATAGCATTGACAAGAATCAGACAGACTTTAGAATAATCGACAGAAAGCAAAGAGTTTTCACTTTCTGTTCCTTGGACAAGTTCAGGAACAATAGCTTTTAATTCCTGCGCTATAAACCCAATATCTCTATTTTTAGACTTTTTCAGAATGTAATTGTGAGGCTGCATTTTTAGCACTTCTTTTAAACCATATTGCTTCATTTCGGTGATATCCTCCTTGATTCTTCTATCTGAAAGGCTGGACGTGGAAACAGCGCGAAGCTGCCCATGAAAATCATATAATGACTGAGTCGTACCCGCTGAAGTCCCGGGATCCTGATCAAAAACAACAGCATATTGATTACCTTCAACAATAGAAGACCCGTTTGAAGTATATCCCGGATAGATATTTAAAGTAGGATTTCCTGTTACATTTGTATTAGTCAATGATAGCATAGGTGTACTACCCGCACCACTCCCGCTAACTGTAAGCCTTCCGGTTGTTGCCTGAACCCCAATTCCTACTTTACCGTCTTGTTCAATTCTCATACGGGTCACATTTGTTAAAGTTCCGTTTGGTACTGTTCTGAACTCCAAACGGGATCCTGCGGCTGTAGCACTAAATGTTTCAGTAGCTTCCGAATATACCATAGAAACCCCATTTATTACGTCGGAGGTAAACCCAGCTCCATTATTACCTACAAAGGAAACAGCCCCTAAACCATCACCGCTTATTACGGCAGCATTACCGGTAGGAGTTGCTGCTTTATTTCTTCTTAACACAAGATATGCAGGCGATCCTGTGCCGGATCCAGCGGTAGCTCTTTCACTAATCATTCCTCCTGCTGTTGTGGTTACTAAATGAAATGCAGCGGTAGGTGTACTTGTACCAACTCCAACGTTACCAGCTGATGTTACCCTTATCCTTTCCGTATTATTGGTGCGGGTAACAAAATCTTGAGCATCTGTGGTTCCGATAAAGTTAGTAGCAGGTGTAGTTCCCGCGTTACCGATTTTGCTCCAATTATTTGTTGCACCAAAGGTTGCTGCTACGATTTGTCTTAAGTTCCCATTTGCATCAGCTGTGATAACATTATCTGAAGCTGCACCAGTAGGTAAATTACGTACTCTTGCCCCACCATTTACATCTAGAGTATTGGTTGGAGCATTATTTGCAATCCCTATATTTCCTGTAGCATTTTCAATGAAAAGCCTATTTATCATTGCTGTTCGTAAACTTAAATTTGAAGCGGAACTGGATCCGAAAAATACAGCATCATTATTATTTTGAATCCCCCACGCATTGGTAATAGTACCGTCAGTAATGGTTCCTTGTAAAAACTGGTTTGTAGTTAGAGTACTTGTCCTGGCAATTAACGCTTGAGTAGACGGTGTTGATACTAATACAAGTTTTCCTTCTGGAGTAGCAGTGCCTATACCCACGTTTCCTGCTGAAGTTACTCTCATTTTTTCGGTATTATTTGTACGCGTTACAAAATCCTGAGAGTCTGTAGTCCCTATGAAATTGGTAGCAGGTATCGTTCCTGCATTTCCCGTTTTACTCCAATTGTTTGTTGATCCTAAAGTTGCTGCAGTAATCTGTCTTAAATTTCCATTAGCATCCGTAGTAATTACA
The DNA here is from genome assembly GCF_036362765.1 of Chryseobacterium sp. CP-77. Taxonomy (NCBI): domain Bacteria; kingdom Pseudomonadati; phylum Bacteroidota; class Flavobacteriia; order Flavobacteriales; family Weeksellaceae; genus Chryseobacterium; species Chryseobacterium sp. CP-77. The sequence continues at coordinate 178,622 of NZ_CP143637.1, read as the reverse complement.
TTATCTGTCGATGTACCTGTCGGCAAAGTCCGTATTCTCGCATCTCCGTTAACATCTAGTATGGTCGTTGGAAGAGTAGTGCCAATACCGATATTACCTAATTCATTTATTGTTAACCTATTAATTCCAGAAGTTGAAAGCTTCAAATCAGTTAGGTTGGTTGTACCATCACCTAAATAGGTAGAAGTAATGTTCGAAGAATTAGTAAGAGTAAAATTACCGCCTATTCTTGGACTAAAATATATTCCCCCTATCACATCACCGTTAATGAGATTGGCTGGATTAGCAGCAGTTCCTCTAGCACTACCCAGAAAAAAACCAGGAGCAGTCGAAGTTCCAAAACCATTGAAATATATATCATTGCCACCGCCACCCCCAGCATTATCCGAAACGATATCTATTTTACCTATCGGGCTTGAAGTTCCAAAACCTAACCTGTTATTGGCTCCATCGACAGAAAAATTATTTCCAGCTACGGAAAAACCATTTATCTGATTTGTATCAAAAGTAAGCCTATAGTTTTGCTGAGAAACGATCCTGTTACCAGAAAGTGCACCGTTTGAATTATAAATATTTATATTCGAATTCGAATTCAGCTTTGCCCAGACGGTTCCGTCAAAATAATAGTAGCCAATAGAATCTATATTTATAGCGGTTCCTGCTTGTGCTCCATTATTCACATTCTGTACATAAATCATTGTAGAAACTGGAGCAGAAGTCATGCTTTGAGCTCTTAGTCTGTCTACTCTTGGAATTAAAAGTCCATCTATATTGGTAGATGTACCAGTGCTATTTTTTGCAATAATGTCTAAGGTAGATTGTGGAGATGTGGTATTAATACCTACCTGCGCTTTCAGTTGTATTGTAGAGATAACAGTTACCACTACAATAGGAAAGATTTTTTTTTTCATAATTAATAAATTTTGTGGTTAGTCCTTCTGTAAGTCTAAATTGTTGATTAAGTGTAATGTAAATTTAATCATTATTCTGTGAATTTTTCCATTTCAAATGTTAAATTTCACCATGTAATGAAATATAGTAACTTCAAAATATGAAATATTTTGATTCGTTGATTCATAAGTGTGACTAAGATGAAAATTTATTTAAGAGCTTATCAGATAAAATTAAAAGTAGATGATAATGAAATTTAACTGAGATTAATTACCAAATGCATCATGTTTTATCAAAACAAGTAGGTAATAGGTAAGGTGCAGGAAACACTATGAACTTGATTATCTGGAAAAAACTTTCCAAAAATATAATTAATTGTTTTTGAAGCTATTTTCTAATACAAAGCTAAAATATTTACAGGTCAAATGAATCTCCTTCAAGCACGGTAGATTTCCAATGACATTAATTCTTCTGCACTTATTTGTTTAAAATTCTTTGCAATAAATTCCTATTCTTCTGTTCATTCATATCACTAGCTAAAGAATTTAGTAAGTAATGGACATCTTTAATTTCATACTCCGTAATTTCTATTACGTGTCCAATATTATATTCACCAATGTACTTATAAGAGTAAATTTGCCCGTTTACTAAATAGAATTTATCTCTAATTTCATGAAATTTTTCTGAATATTTTTGCTGAGCTTTCTGGCGAATATGCATCATTTCATAGCTGTCATCTCCAGAATTTAAATCTCTATACTCGTTGCAAAGTTTAGGATCAATATTTTGTACATAATTCCAAAAATCTTTCTCATAAATATCATGGAGAAAATACCCATACAGCTCACTATCAATTTTATAATTCTTTAAATCATTTATACTATTAAAAACTTTCTCAATTTCTTCAATTTCATATTGTCCTATAATTTTCATACGTTATCGTTTTTGAGAATACTTTACTATGATTCAAGATATTGAATATTCATTTTTGCTAAATTGATGAGATGTAGTTATTAGTAATAAATTTTTCCGTTTTCAATTTTTAATATATGGTCTTTTTCCATTTTCTTAACAGTTCTAATAACCGTCTCAACCCTTAATCCAGTAAGGTTAGCTAACTGTCTTCTTGTGAGCGGGATTTTATTCGACTTATGAGCATCACTAAAGTTATAATCGTGATAATAATCCATTAAAGTTTTTAACTGCTGTGAAGGATTATGTGATGAAATGTTGAACAACATAATACATTTGTAATAAAGTCTGTCAGCAAGACATTTGAACATATTTAGCGATGCCTCAGTATTTTGTTGTAATAAATTAAGAAAAATGCTTTTTGACAATCTTAATATTTTGCAAGGTGTTTGAGCAACAGCTGCCATCGGATAAGGTTTTTCATTAAACAATAATGATTCTCCAAAACATTGTCCGGATGATAAAATATTGTGAGTGAATTCTTTGCCCTCTTCTTGATAATTGTTAAGTTCTACTATTCCTTCAACAATCTGATAGTAGAATTTCGGCGTACTTCCTTCTTCAAATATAGTTTGATTTATTTCGTATTCTACATACTGGGCACCATGCCCTATTAGAAGATTTTCATTTATAATCATATTGTTGCTTTTGTAATGATGTGCAGAAAATCCTAGTAAAAATTGGCACTATATACATACAAATATTAAGCCATAAAAATATCGTTTTTTGAGATTTATTTGTTTTTATTTTACTTTCTCTGTTATTTCATCGAATTTTTCACTCAATAATAGCTTATAAAGTTCTGTAACTTCGTTCCAGTTTTTAGCCTGATAATTAGTTTGTTGTCCTTTAAAAATTACAAAAAGTGATAAATCTTTATTTACTTCAATTACATTTTCATCATCGGTTATAACTGAAACCCAAAAGGCTCCATGTTCGTCATCCATTAATTGAATGTCATGTATAGCTTTTACTATATCCAATTCATCAATATTGTCTTTCTGATAGCCGCCGGCGTATTGTATGTAGTTTTCTGTCATTACGTTATTTAATCATTTTTGAGATTACTTTACTTGTTAGAATTTAATTTAGTTAATTGCCAACCAAAACCTCCTTTTCCAGTCTCATGCCTCCAAATTGTAGGACAAATTTTACAAGTGTAATAAAACTCATCTTCCTGACCGGTAATCATTTTACTATATACAACATTATCTAAAACTAAATTTTTATGTGCAGGATAAAACCTATCTTTTTTTATGAGATTGCGACAGTCATAACAAATATTTTCTTCATCAAATGTATATGTCGTAGAAATATTTCTTGTATCCATGTTATCGTTTTTTGAGATTTTAATAGCAATAGCAAAGTCCTTTGGCTTTGCGGGAGTTGCGGAAATTAAAATTGAGTTTGCTCGGCTGGACTAAACAACAGCAATTTTGCAAAACCATTGTTAGGCAGTTTTAGGGATTTTTCTCATTTATTAAAATCTTCAAATTTAATATTGAAATGGTAACTCATATCGTATTGGTCTTTTAAAATTTTTGCAATATGAGCCTTTCCAATATCCGTAATATTTTCCCAATCATTTATGGCATCAAATTTTTTTAAGGTTTCTATATCTGATGCCTCTAACAATACTTTTCTTTTTTCGAAACTATCATTCATATAAACATTAAAATTAGCTCCATTAAGCATTCGTAAATCTATATTCTCGCTACTGAAGATTTTCGCGAAAATTTCTGAAATATTATCAATCTTAAGTGATTCTATTATTTCATTTTTTAAAAATCCAAGTTTATGTTGGCGACTATATTCCAAAGTCTGTTTTGAAATTCTTGTGGCTAAATCACCATTAAACGGATTGATAGTTTTGTCAAAACAATTAACTATAGCTTTCATCGTAGCTTCTTCAAAGTGCTCTGGTCGAGTGTCCACAACATGAATTCCAATATTTGTTATTTCAAATTTCAGAAAAGTTGTTTTTCCTTTTATTCCTGAAACATAATTTGTAAAAAATGTTAATGTTTCATCTACAATTGATCTATGTCCAAAGTTGTAAGGAATTTGATTTTCACTTATGTTCCATAAAACTTCAGATCCATAATCAATATCGGACTTCTGCATAATTAATTCTATATGCGCATATCTATCGCTTCCGGTAAATTTTGCAACTAAACCTTTTCCTTCTATTGGTAATAAGTCCCATCCTACAATTTTTTGATTTATAGGGAATAAACTAGCAGATTGATAATTTCTTTTAAGATAAGTTTTCATTTATAGTCGATCGTTTTTTGAGATAATTATAAAATCATTAAAGTTTTATCCTCATTATAAAACCCTAATAGTACGCATCTATTTAAAATTTTTTCGAACTTTTTTTAATTTATCATTAAAGTCTTTTTCATTCCATGTGCCACCAAAATAGCAACAAAAATAGGGTTTGTTCACATATATTTTTTTTAATAGACTTTGATTATTTCCCCAATCAGACAAATTTTTTAATTTAATAATATTACCATTTTTTAAAATTAATTCAGAATCATAAACCTCCTGGATTTCTTCAAAATTTTTATCCTCTGGTAATTCGTAAAATAATCCCATATTAGACCTGAAATTTTCAAAACTACCATCCTTAAATTTAGCAAGAAAGAAATTAGTAGGTTGAAATTTTAGTCTCTTTAAAAACATTTCAGGAAAAGAAAATTTGCACTTTTCAATTTTCTTTATGTCTGATAAATGTATTATATTACCCTGAAGTAGATTTTCAATTTTATCGCGTTGAACATCTTCTTGGTTAAGAGCTCTTCTACTAGTTATTCCTATATTTACAGGTTTGTGTAATTCATCATATAATAAATCAATTGCTTTTCCCAAGTGCCTAAGAGCTACGCAAGGAAGATATGTATCATCTTGTAAAGTAACAGAAACATGATACTCTTCACCAAAATAGCTATTATAGTTAGGTACAATATTTTTATCAAGTTGATTCATTAACCTATCATCATTCATACCTAATCCTGTTTCTTCAATTTCGTAGATCACCATGTTTATATAGTTTTTTGAGATTAATCACTTTCATTTTTTTAGTAATAGCAATAAAACTGAAATAACAGAAACTGGTATTAAAATAATTGATATGCCACTAATTAAATTTTCTATTTTTATTTAAAAATTTAAGAGATGCTGCCATGGGATCGTTTTTGAGTTTTTTATATCAGAATGGTTTTCAGTATGATAAAAATGCTCTCTATAGAAATTAATGAACATCCGAATCACTTCCATACGTGGAATCCGGGAGCCTTATCGTTATCTGTCCATTCATCAATTTCAAGTTCTCGATGAATACCATTCCAATCTACTATCGCAAATCTAATACTATCATCATGTTCCTCACCGTCTTCTGCTTCATCCTCAAGCCAGATTTTGACTTGGTGTCTGGTATGTTGATATTCGGCATGTACAGTGCAAAACCAGATTCGGCCGTCTGTTCCTAAATATGTTAGTTTTTCATGTGGTCCTCCTTTAGAACCATCATCTCTAATAATCATCAACTGAGGATCGTCTGTACCTGTATTAGTTACAGGAGTAGAAGGAAAATGAGGAGGGGTTAAGTATGCCGTTCTACGAATGCCAGGGCGTTCCAAGTAGTTAAACTGTAAAAAACGTTCCATAATTATAAGTTTTACATAAAAATAAAAATAAAATTTTGGAACTCATCGTTTTTTGAGACTATTATTTCTCTGTAAAATAAATTACAGCAATATACTATTTTATTATGTTTTTATTTTAATTTAAAAATTTTTAGACATATGCAACTAATGCGTTATTTGAATCAATTAATAAAAAATTAGCATTTCTTTGCATTAATCTATACTGTAATTTTGTAACTATAAAAAGTAAAAATGGATAAAAATATTATTATAAGAAAAGCCTTAGAATCTGATAGCGAAAAAATATGGATTTTAATGGAGCAACTGGCAGTCTTTGAAAATTATATTGATAGTTTTGCGATCACTCCGGAAATTGTAAAAGCGAGCGGTTTTCGTAAAAATCCGCCTGATTTCTATTGTCTAATAGCTGCTGATAAAGACATAATTGCAGGAATGCTCGTATACTATTTTCTTCCCTATACTGCACAAAATAGACCGGCGATTTATATGAAAGAACTTTATGTTGATGAAAAGTACAGGGGTCATAGAATTGGAGAACAATTAATGAATGCTTTAAAGATAGAAGCACAAAAAAATGATTGTAAACAAATTAAATGGACGGTTGCCCCATGGAATGAAGCTGGACAAAAATTTTATAAGCGTCTTGGTGCAGAGGAGAATAATGAATGGATTAATTACGAGTGGAAAATATAAAAAAATGGAAATTATTCTAAGACAAATTGCAGAAAACGAAATAGTTCCTTTACAGGAAATTAGTAAAAAAACATTTTTTGAAACTTTTTCAGAAGATAATACTCAGGAGAGTATGAATATATATCTTGAAAAAAGTTTTTCTAAAGAGAAACTATTTACAGAACTTAATGATCAAAACTCTGAATTTTATTTTGCCGAACTTGATAATGAAGTTATCGGATATTTAAAGCTTAACATGGGATTATCCCAAACTGAAGATAAGCTTGACAACGCACTTGAGATCGAGCGAATTTATGTGCTTAAAGAGTTTCATGGCAAAAAAGTCGGACAGGTTCTTTATCAAAAAGCCTTGGAAATTGCAGTACAAAAGCAAGTCCATTATATCTGGCTGGGTGTATGGGAAAAGAATGACCGAGCGATCGCATTTTACAGGAAAAATGGTTTTAAGGAATTTGACAAACATATTTTCAGACTTGGGGAGGAAGAACAAACCGATATCATGATGAAACTGGATTTAAGAAATCAAATTTAAACCAACGCCAGAATATTGTTAAGAATCGGATTGGGATCGTCTTTTCGCCACTGAATATAAAGATCAGTAACAAAAGGAAGCGGTATAAAACGGATTCCACTATTTTGATGAAACTGATAGGATTGAGGCATGATGGAAATACCCAATCCACTTTTAATTAGTGAAATGATTGTTGATCCGAACTCGCAGCGGATGTATGAATCAAGGCTGATATGATACGATTTTATCACCTCCTGAACCAGCATATTGTAGCTGCTGCTGTCATGCCCTGTTGTCAGCATAAACCTTTCATGCTTCAATGTTTCTGTAGAAATTTCTTCTAAAGTTTTGAAATGATGATGCTCAGGAACCACAAGACATAGATCTTCGGAAGCCAGGTTTTTCTCATCAATAACCGGAGAGCGGTTTTTATCCCGGGAAAACGCCAGATCGATCTTATAGTTTTTAAGATAATCTTCCTGGGTCTCATTTGTCAGCTGAACGAGTTCCAGGGTAAGTTTCGGAAAAGTAACAGAAATCTTTTTGACAAAATCTGGTATGACAGACGATGAAATGGAATCAGGATGTGCTATTCTGAGCATTCCGGATTCACCCAAATGGATCTGACGTGCCATTTGCTGGAAGGAGTCCATTCGGCTTACTTCTTCACTCCATTTTTCCTGCAAGAATTTTCCTGCGGGCGTAAGTTTAACATTTCGTTTGTCACGGTAAAACAATTGTACTCGCAACTCATTTTCTAAAGACTGGATCTGACGGCTTAATGCGGATTGTGTGATATTCATTTTGGCTGAAGTATTCCAAAAATGAAGTTCTTCGGCCAAAGCAAGAAAATATTTGAGTTGTTGTATATCCATTACGCAGATTAATTAGTAGTCTGGCAAATTTAACCAGTAAACCGATTTGAAAATCATCCAATATAAAAAATTATGGAAAAGAAAAATAAATATCTCATTCTTTTAATTCTAGGAACTGCATTCTGGGGAATTTCTTTTCCTGTCACTAAAATGTCAGTCGGAAATAATGCTCCATCTGTGTTTTTATTTTACAGGTTTCTTTTAGCAGCAGCCGCAATAAGTATAATTTTCTATAAACAATTGAAAAATGCTAAAATACATTCTATTGTAGCAGGTATAGGATTAGCCATGCCACTAACTTTCGGAATCCATTTTCAGACTTTGGGAATTCTTAAACATCCTTCAGCCTCACAATGTGCTTTTGTAGCAGGCATGTGCGTAATAATTATTCCAGTCTTAAAAACAATCTTTTATAAGACCACTATTGAGTCTAAAATTTGGTTTTCCGCAACACTGGCGCTAATGGGATTAGCCATAATTTCCATAACTGCGCAATTTTCAGTAAATATCGGAGATGTTTACGTTTTAATTGGAACAATAGGATTTTCTTACTATATGATACAAGTTGAGAAATTTACAAAAAGAAATAATATTATAGAAACATTAGTCCCAATGTTTGTTACTGCTGCATTAATTATGTTTATTATATCAATATTCACTAGTTCTTCCGAGTGGCTGCCAAAAAACAACAATTTCTGGACCGGCATTTTTTACTGCTCAATTTTTTCTACCGCATTTATGTATTCAGTTTCAAATATGTCCCAAAAATACATTACTGCCGAAAAAGTAGCAATTATATACCTCTTTGAACCGGTATTCGCTGCAATTGCTTCTTATTTTATCTTGGATGAAAATTTAACTTGGCGCTTACTTATAGGAGGAAGCCTTATTATGGTTGCAACTTTCATTACAGAAGCTAACGTAAAGAGTTTTGTATCAAACAAAGCTTTATAGCTATATATGAAGATATTTTTTTCTTTTCATTATCATTTTTTGAGATTTTGTAACTTTAAAAAGATATTGAACTGCTTAATAATTTACCGAATGTTTGGTGATGTATTAATTAGACTTTAATAACCAAAACATAGATTCTACCTTATAGCTGATCGATACTTATTCCCGGATTTTGAATTTCTCTATATTAGTATCAATACATACAAAATCAAAGACTCCCCGTTGGAAGCCTTCGAAACACCAAATCACAAAATATTAATATGAAAAAAGTTTACTTATAAGTCTGTTGTAGTAAGTAAAGTCAACCGTACCAGTGTTTTGTCATGATCGTATTATTTATTTTTATTCTTATTTAGTTGTGCACTTTTGAACAATACAAAATTACTGTAACTATAAAAGTTTCCTTGTAGTAGGAAATAGAAGTTCATGTAGTAAGTTAACTACATCTATTAGAAAATAGAAAGCCCACAACACTTTATAAGAGTTGTGGACTTATATAAATTGCTGTTATTCTATAAGAAAACAGATATAATATAAATTACCGTTTATATAATTTAGTTTTCACAAAAGTTTATAGATTGGTAAATTTGTTATCATCTTTTTTGAGGCTTACTATATAAAACTACAACACTTTAATAATGTATTTTCCCATGAAGAATATACAGTAATTTATTACTTTCCATTTTTTTCACAGTTCTGATTATTGTTTCGAGACATAATCCTGATAAGCATGCTAATTGTTGCCTAGTAAAAGGAATAATAAATGGTTCTTTACTTCCAGGCCTATATAAATCTTTGATGTAATCTAATAATTTTATTAATCGTTCCATGGAATTTGTTACGCCTAATGTAGAAAGCATCAAATTCTTATAATGAGTTCTGTCAGAACTGTAAGCAAAAACATCCATTAAAAGCTGTGGATTATGTTTCATTAAATCAAGAAATTTACTTTTTATTAATCTTATAACTTCGCAGTTGGTAACCGCTATTGCATTAAACGGATATTTTTTTTGAGAAAAAACATATGATTCAGCTATACAATGCCCCTGAAAAGGTAAACCATATAAATATTCTTTTCCGTCACAAGTAATAGTATTTAATTTGACAGTTCCCGATTTAATTTGAAAATAATATTTTGGATCAGTATTCTCTTTAAAGATAATATTACCACGCTGATAGCTTACAATTTCTCCGTCATTTTGAAGTAAAATATTACTACATATAATCATATTCATACATTTACAATTAAGTGTTTATATAAAAAGATAGATCGTGTTGATTAAGATATTTTAGTACTTTATCTTCAAATTCACAGATATTAAATGGTTTAGTCAGAAAGTCATCTGCTCCTGCAGCAACAGCTAATTTTTCTACTTGAAGATCTGTACTCATTATAATTATCGGGATTTTATAAAAACACCTATGTTGCTTTAAAAGATGTGTTGTAATTGTCAAATGTTTACCAGAAACATGTGAATCAATCAATATTATATCGGGTTTTATAAAATTAACTTTATTGATAATATCAGCAGAAAATTGTTCTACTTTAATCTGATAACTATATTCTTGAAAAATTAATTGTATGATCTCTATCAATACTGTATCACTTTCTATAAGAAGAATTATTTTTTGTGACATACTCATGATATTTTGTGTTGGAAGAATGGTTAACATTCTTTATATATAAACTGTGGATGCTTCACCGACAAATTTTTCTAGTGGATTTTAAAATAGATCTACCGTATAAACAAGCATATTTTCATTACAGCTCCAAATGGATGATCCTAAATCTAGCTGCAGACTTTAATAACATAATATAATTTGTGACAAATAGTAAATTCTTAATTTTCTTAGAAATAAAGTATATAGGCTCATAATAAACTAGTTAAAAAAATTATTTTTTTCCTTTTAAGCCCATAACATCCGTCTGCAGAGTCTTAATCATCTTCTGCTGATCCTCAATAGTTTTTTGCTGCTCTTTTATAGCATTGACAAGAATCAGACAGACTTTAGAGTAATCGACAGAAAGCAAAGAGTTTTCACTTTCTGTTCCTTGGACAAGTTCAGGAACAATAGCTTTTAATTCCTGCGCTATAAACCCAATATCTCTATTTTTAGACTTTTTCAGAATGTAATTGTGAGGCTGCATTTTTAGCACTTCTTTTAAACCATATTGCTTCATTTCGGTGATATCCTCCTTGATTCTTCTATCTGAAAGGCTGGACGTGGAAACAGCGCGAAGCTGCCCATGAAAATCATATAATGACTGAGTCGTACCCGCTGAAGTCCCGGGATCCTGATCAAAAACAACAGCATATTGATTACCTTCAACAATAGAAGACCCGTTTGAAGTATATCCCGGATAGATATTTAAAGTAGGATTTCCTGTTACATTTGTATTAGTCAATGATAGCATAGGTGTACTACCCGCACCACTCCCGCCAACTGTAAGCCTTCCGGTTGTTGCCTGAACCCCTATTCCTACTTTACCGTCTTGTTCAATTCTCATACGGGTCACATTTGTTAATGTTCCGTTTGGTACTGTTCTGAACTCCAAACGGGATCCTGCGGCTGTAGCACTAAATGTTTCAGTAGCTTCCGAATATACCATAGAAACTCCATTTATTACGTCGGAGGTAAACCCAGCTCCATTATTACCTACAAAGGAAACAGCCCCTAAACCATCACCGCTTATTACGGCAGCATTACCGGTAGGAGTTGCTGCTTTATTTCTTCTTAACACAAGATATGCAGGCGATCCTGTGCCGGATCCAGCGGTAGCTCTTTCACTAATCATTCCTCCTGCTGTTGTGGTTACTAAATGAAATGCAGCGGTAGGTGTACTTGTACCAACTCCAACGTTACCAGCTGATGTTACCCTTATCCTTTCCGTATTATTGGTGCGGGTAACAAAATCTTGAGCATCTGTGGTTCCGATAAAATTAGTAGCAGGTGTAGTTCCCGCGTTACCGATTTTGCTCCAATTATTTGTTGCACCAAAGGTTGCTGCTACGATTTGTCTTAAGTTCCCATTTGCATCAGCTGTGATAACATTATCTGCAGCTGCACCAGTAGGTAAATTACGTACTCTTGCCCCACCATTTACATCTAGAGTATTGGTTGGAGCATTATTTGCAATCCCTATATTTCCTGTAGCATTTTCAATGAAAAGCCTATTTATCATTGCTGTTCGTAAACTTAAATTTGAAGCGGAACTGGATCCGAAAAATACAGCATCATTATTATTTTGAATCCCCCACGCATTGGTAATAGTACCGTCAGTAATGGTTCCTTGTAAAAACTGGTTTGTAGTTAGAGTACTTGTCCTGGCAATTAACGCTTGAGTAGACGGTGTTGATACTAATACAAGTTTTCCTTCTGGAGTAGCAGTGCCTATACCCACGTTTCCTGCTGAAGTTACTCTCATTTTTTCGGTATTATTTGTACGCGTTACAAAATCCTGAGAGTCTGTAGTCCCTATGAAATTGGTAGCAGGTATCGTTCCTGCATTTCCCGTTTTACTCCAATTGTTTGTTGATCCTAAAGTTGCTGCAGTAATCTGTCTTAAATTTCCATTAGCATCCGTAGTAATTACATTATCTGTCGATGTACCTGTCGGCAAAGTCCGTATTCTCGCATCTCCGTTAACATCTAGTATGGTCGTTGGAAGAGTAGTGCCAATACCGATATTACCTAATTCATTTATTGTTAACCTATTAATTCCAGAAGTTGAAAGCTTCAAATCAGTTAGGTTGGTTGTACCATCACCTAAATAGGTAGAAGTAATGTTCGAAGAATTAGTAAGAGTAAAATTACCGCCTATTCTTGGACTAAAATATATTCCCCCTATCACATCACCGTTAATGAGATTGGCTGGATTAGCAGCAGTTCCTCTAGCACTACCCAGAAAAAAACCAGGAGCAGTCGAAGTTCCAAAACCATTAAAATATATATCATTGCCACCGCCACCCCCAGCATTATCCGAAACGATATCTATTTTACCTATCGGGCTTGAAGTTCCAAAACCTAACCTGTTATTGGCTCCATCGACAGAAAAATTATTTCCAGCTACGGAAAAACCATTTATCTGATTTGTATCAAAAGTAAGCCTATAGTTTTGCTGAGAAACGATCCTGTTACCAGAAAGTGCACCGTTTGAATTATAAATATTTATATTCGAATTCGAATTCAGCTTTGCCCAGACGGTTCCGTCAAAATAATAGTAGCCAATAGAATCTATATTTATAGCGGTTCCTGCTTGTGCTCCATTATTCACATTCTGTACATAAATCATTGTAGAAACTGGAGCAGAAGTCATGCTTTGAGCTCTTAGTCTGTCTACTCTTGGAATTAAAAGTCCATCTATATTGGTAGATGTACCAGTGCTATTTTTTGCAATAATGTCTAAGGTAGATTGTGGAGATGTGGTATTAATACCTACCTGCGCTTTCAGTTGTATTGTAGAGATAACAGTTACCACTACAATAGGAAAGATTTTTTTTTTCATAATTAATAAATTTTGTGGTTAGTCCTTCTGTAAGTCTAAATTGTTGATTAAGTGTAATGTAAATTTAATCATTATTCTGTGAATTTTTCCATTTCAAATGTTAAATTTCACCATGTAATGAAATATAGTAACTTCAAAATATGAAATATTTTGATTCGTTGATTCATAAGTGTGACTAAGATGAAAATTTATTTAAGAGCTTATCAGATAAAATTAAAAGTAGATGATAATGAAATTTAACTGAGATTAATTACCAAATGCATCATGTTTTATCAAAACAAGTAGGTAATAGGTAAGGTGCAGGAAACACTATGAACTTGATTATCTGGAAAAAACTTTCCAAAAATATAATTAATTGTTTTTGAAGCTATTTTCTAATACAAAGCTAAAATATTTACAGGTCAAATGAATCTCCTTCAAGCACGGTAGACTTCCAATGACATTAATTCTTCTGCACTTATTTGTTTAAAATTCTTTGCAATAAATTCCTATTCTTCTGTTCATTCATATCACTAGCTAAAGAATTTAGTAAGTAATGGACATCTTTAATTTCATACTCCGTAATTTCTATTACGTGTCCAATATTATATTCACCAATGTACTTATAAGAGTAAATTTGCCCGTTTACTAAATAGAATTTATCTCTAATTTCATGAAATTTTTCTGAATATTTTTGCTGAGCTTTCTGGCGAATATGCATCATTTCATAGCTGTCATCTCCAGAATTTAAATCTCTATACTCGTTGCAAAGTTTAGGATCAATATTTTGTACATAATTCCAAAAATCTTTCTCATAAATATCATGGAGAAAATACCCATACAGCTCACTATCAATTTTATAATTCTTTAAATCATTTATACTATTAAAAACTTTCTCAATTTCTTCAATTTCATATTGTCCTATAATTTTCATAAGTTATCGTTTTTGAGAATACTTTACTATGATTCAAGATATTGAATATTCATTTTTGCTAAATTGATGAGATGTAGTTATTAGTAATAAATTTTTCCGTTTTCAATTTTTAATATATGGTCTTTTTCCATTTTCTTAACAGTTCTAATAACCGTCTCAACCCGTAATCCAGTAAGGTTAGTTAACTGTCTTCTTGTGAGCGGGATTTTATTCGACTTATGAGCATCACTAAAGTTATAATCGTGATAATAATCCATTAAAGTTTTTAACTGCTGTGAAGGATTATTTGATGAAATGTTGAACAACATAATATATTTGTAATAAAGTCTGTCAGCAAGACATTTGAACATATTTAGCGATGCCTCAGTATTTTGTTGTAATAAATTAAGAAAAATGCTTTTTGACAATCTTAATATTTTGCAAGGTGTTTGAGCAACAGCTGCCATCGGATAAGGTTTTTCATTAAACAATAATGATTCTCCAAAACATTGTCCGGATGATAAAATATTGTGAGTGAATTCTTTGCCCTCTTCTTGATAATTGTTAAGTTCTACTATTCCTTCAACAATCTGATAGTAGAATTTCGGCGTACTTCCTTCTTCAAATATAGTTTGATTTATTTCGTATTCTACATACTGGGCACCATGCCCTATTAGAAGATTTTCATTTATAATCATATTGTTGCTTTTGTAATGATGTGCAGAAAATCCTAGTAAAAATTGGCACTATATACATACAAATATTAAGCCATAAAAATATAATTTTTGAGACATGTCCTATGAAATTACAACATTAAACAATGTATTTTCCCATGAAGAATATACAGTAATTTATTACTTTTCATTTTTTATCGGAGTTCTTAATATTGTTTTGAGACATAATACCGATAAGCATGCTAATTGATATGATTCATATAACCAAAGGCTATTAATCCAAAACAAATTGAGCCAATAATACTTATTTAAAGGTCATTATAATATTTCAACAGAGTGTTGATATTGTGAGATCAATCATAAATACTTATTAAATACTTAAGTAAATTTAATACCAAAATTCTAACATATTATGATAGAAGAAGCTATATTGCAAACAGCAGGGGCCTACATTCAAAATTATAAAATAGGAGACTATATCTTTGCCGAAGGTGCAATTCCGGAAAGCTATTTTCAAATAATTGAAGGTAAAGTTAAGTTAAATAGCCTAGAAAACACTAATAAAGAAATGCTCCATAATCTCTTAGGAGCGGGAGAAGATATTATTGGTTTTTCAATATTTAGTGGGAAAGACTATCCTGTCAATGCAGTTGCATTGACAGACTGTAAAATTCTAATAATATCAAAGGTGGATTTTCAGATCATGCTGGAAAAGAGCCTTGTTTTGGCAATTAATATAATTTATAACCTTTCAGAGCAGATGCAACGAAAATATATCCTTAGCCGAATTTTGTTCAGTCAAAGCCCTATAATGAAGCTTACTACTTTCTTTAATCTTTTAAAAGTAAATCAAACTGACAAAACACAGTTTTCATATAGAGTTACTTTGAAGCGTCAACAGGTTGCTAACCTTACTGGATTACGGGTCGAAACAGTAATAAGATCCGTCAAACAAATGGAAAAGAATGGTAATCTTAGAGTTGTTGATGGTATAATATACTTTTAACTTAATTCTTTAATATAATAATTTATGTAATGCATAAATATAACCTTAAACCGATAACACTTAAAGTTGCAGTTAAGCACCATTAAAATATCTGCAAAAATCAGAAGAAGTATATTGTTAATTTTAAATGTTCCAGTTATTTTTCATTGCATGTAGGTCAGGTATGATGCATGACGTATTTTCATCATCTTCTGAAACGAAAATTTTTATCTTATCTCCTGAGGACTTTTTTTAATAATGGAATAGTCTGTGGTCATTGACTGACCGATAACATTTTTACCATTTTTTCCCTAAAAAAAATAATGAACGATTATCCTTTGAAGTCCGGATCTGTAAATTACCATTGGTCCATTTGATCTTATATTAGCCTCAACTTGAAGTGAAATAATCTCAGCTTCTTTGACAATGCCTAATTTATAAAGCTTGTAATCTCTAAGAGAGGGCAAGAGCGCTATAAGTAAAAATATAATCCCCAAAACTAAAAATACAGACAAAATAATAATGATATACAAAGGAGAAAACACAAAAGGTTTGCTGTTCTGAATTAACGATTGGTTCCTCAAATATTTTATTTCAATTTCCTGACCGATTTTAAATAAAGGTGTATTACCATCAGAGGTACTTGTTTTAAAACGGTCAGTTATAACTTTACGGTTCGCATTATATTTATAAGTAAGGATATATACGACCTCTCCGTTAAATACTATGTCAGATTTTTCAATATCGACAATAACAGCTTTTGTTGCTGCACCATCTTTATTTATTTTTTGATAATCGTAAGTCTCATATGTTTCTTTATTTGCAAAAAAGATGATAAATACTAAGATAGCTACAATTATAGCTGATACAATAAAGTTGATTCCGATAGTTGAAAACGGCTTTCTCTCCCATAACTGATTCAACAAGACTGATGCGGGTACCTTCCTTTTTTCCATTGTAAATTTTACTGGTCATTAATTTTTAATATTGAAATTGCATTGTGTCTACGATAACTATAGGACAGTCAGCAAATATAGTTTTATTGTATTTAAAAATATATCACGTTTAAGGAAGTATAACGATCCTTTTTAATTAAATTTCTTTACTATAAACCATTTTTATAATAATGTTGAATAGCTTAGTATTATAAAAAGCAAAATACCCCCACTCAATATCCGAATTGCAATCTCAAATCAAATCGTTTTTTGAGATTTTAAGCAGGTATTTATGTTGGGTATTTTTATTTTTTTTGATTGTCTAGCTCAAATTTCACTCTGTCTGCCTCTATCAAATTCTTCAGTTCTTTTTCGTCAGGAAGATATGTTCTGTATTTGCTTGCGAATAGCTTCTCATTTTCTGACATTACGGAGTATTTCACTACCGTTTCATCTTTTTCGGTACATAAAATAATTCCTATTGTGGGATTGTCATCAACTCCTTTCTTCAGATCATTATACATTCTTACATACATATCCATTTGCCCAATGGCTTCGTGAGTCAGCTTATGAGTTTTAAGATCTACAAGCACAAAGCATTTAAGGTAATAGTTGTAAAATACCAGATCTATATAGAAATCTGAAGTATCAGTAACGATATGCTGCTGTCTGGCAACAAACGCAAACCCTTTCCCTAACTCCATTAAAAATTGCTGAAGGTGTGTAATTAGAGCTGATTCTATTTGAGTTTCAGTTTGTGATATGTCTGAAGGAAGTCCTAAGAATTCAAATATGTAGGGGTCTTTAATATAATTGGATATTTCTTTGTTTTCTGCTTCCGGAAATTTTACTAATCTACCTAAATACTGGCTGTCAATGTTTCTTTGAAGTGTCCTGGTATTCCAGTTTCCTTCAATAGAATGTTCTATATACTGTATTCGGTGTTCAGGATTTTCAATTCTACTAATAATTCGGTAGTGAGTCCAGCTCAATTCGGTACGCACTGCGTTCCAAATTGGAAATGCAATGAAAAAAGCTCGCATGTTATTAAGATTTCTTTCATTAAATCCCTTTCCAAATTCCAATGATAGATGATTAGCAAGATTCTTTAAGACTGACTTTCCATACTTCGCACGAAGTTCACCATTTTGTTCATCCTCAATAATAAGCTGCCCAATCTCCCAATACATTTTCAGCAATATAGTATTACTGTTTCTATAAACTTGGTCTTTGGCATCAACAATAATTTTTGCAATAGAACTGTAAAGGTCTTGATTAAATTCTGGTGTTTTTTCTATCATTTACCAAAATTACAAAATTTACTGTGTATAATTTAGTTAACCTCAAGATGGTTTTTTTTGAGATTAATGCTTTCTTCTATCATCAATATATTTTATACTCACAATTTTATCTCGAATAAATTCAGTTTTGTTCTTTCTATCAATAAAAACATCATCAGAAATTCTATGAAAAAATTCACTTTCAATTTTTTCTCCTGTAATTAAGGTGATTACTCCATCAAACGTACTTGTTTCAACCTGCCTAATATTTTCCTCCAAACGTTTTTGTAGATCTTTTAGACCTTCTAAAGATTTTTTACTCTCTTTTTTGTAATTGTAATAGCTAATTATTCTTTGGGTTACAATTCCCATCAAATATGAAATTAAAATTAATCCTAATATTTTCATGTAATCGTTTTACGAGATTAATTTTCATTATAGTTATTATAATAAATCTCAATAATCTAACTGTTAGATTTGATAACCACAAATTAAATTAATTCATAATATTCATCAAATTTTTAAAATTTTGATAATGTCTAAAAGGAGCATAATCATAAAAAACCACCCAGGACTAAAGGAGGTTAAAATATCTTAACAATATCCTTATTTAGAAATTCAAATATACAATTTGACCACTTATTCATTAGTAGCTCCAAGAACAAGGTAATGGTAGAATTGGATATATTAAAGAATCAAAACATTTATGAAAGGATTCATCCTTATGACTAAAACTAACTTAGTCTCCTATATGAAAGGTTTTTTAGCAAAAACTCTCCCTTTAGGGGAGAGCCAACTGTACATAGAGATTGTACAACTATTATGGTATATCAAATTTACTTTATAAGAACTACGAGTATTATGACTCAAGTTATAAACTCTAATTATTATTTATTAATCAATAATTTATAAAATATTATATTTATAATTGTTTATTTACGTTCATTTACTAATAAATTGGCTTTCTTTTTGATATGGGAAGTAATACCAATTTCACTAAAGGAAGAATTATAAAATTTTAAAAATTTGTAATATGATAATTAGTAAAGATCTCTTATTCTCATATGGTGCGATATGTCAAAATTACAATTCTAAAGATGTAATTTTCTCAGAGGGCGCCGTGCCTTTATTCTATTATCAAATAGTGCACGGAACAGTTGAATTGAATAATTACCTCGATGATGGTAAAGAGTTTACGCACAATATTGTTTCTGATGGTCAAAGTTTTGGCGAATCTCTTCTTTTCATCGATCAGCCCTACCCTATGAATGGAATTGCCAGGGAAGATTGCGAAATAATAAAATTACCAAAAGAGGATTTCAAAAAACTGTTAAATGAAAATAATGATGTAATGTTGGAGATATTTCATTTGCTTTCAAGCAGATTATTTCATAAGTACATGATGTTGTTAACAATGTCTAGTACCGATCCTCAAGTTAAAATTAAAAATATTTTGGAATTCTTAAAATCAACACAATCTAAGTTACAGGGGAGCAAATGCATCATACCATACACAAGACAACAAATTGCTAATTTAACTGGGTTGAGAGTTGAAACGGTAATCAGATCTATCAAGAAAATGGCAGAACAAGGTCTTTTGCAATTAGATGGCCGTAAGATCGTTATTTGAGATTATTTGGTATCATACTGTTTTTTGATTGAGATAAATAATCTATAAGTATTTGCTTTTCTTGCATTTGATTATTTTTTTAGATTTATCTTTTAGCTTTAGTATTAGATTAAAATATAAAGCTACAATAGTAACCATAGTTGATAAGATAACCGCTGAGTAAATAATATCAATATATGTATTTCTCACTTCTATTTGTATTAAAATAAAACACAAAAGAAACACTATTAAGTATAGAAAAGATGTTACATAGAGTAGCTTTTTATATTTCATCGAATGGTTTATTTTTATTGCCGTGCTTATATTGAATCTAATTCTTTCTTTATCTTTTCGTAATCTTTTTTAATTAGTAGTCGTGCAGAATTCAGTGTAATAACTTTAGATTTTAATTTTAATGGTTTTAAATAATCGTTTTCCATAGCACTTATTATTACCTGCCCATTTCCAAACTTATTCAATAAAAGTTTTACAATTTTTTCATAATTTTTTCCTGATTGTTCTTGTTGATTTGGAGTATCAATTACCAATGGAGCAAGAACTTCGTTTTGATATTTTTCAACCATTTTATATACTGACAGATAATATGCAAGAATTCCTCTTGTTCCTTCAGCAGCTCCGCCTTCCCTAATTACTTTATTATAGTCTAACGGAGAATTTATTTCAGATAAATTGATTGAATCGTAAGCGAGCTCACTAAGATAATCCGTAAAGAGAGAGATAAAAGTATCATTTCTATCTTCTATAATTTCTTTCGTTACAAGCTCTTTTTGCTCTCTTTTTAGATTTTTTATTTCATTTTCAATTTCATGAACCTGATTTACTTTTTCAATTTTTGTTTTCTCAACATTTTGTTTTATTGCATTACCTGCAATACTTTCGATTATTTGATTGAAATTTATTTTATTTTCATTTCTGTCTTCGATGATGTATTTTGAGTTAATTTCATCAATTCTATTTTTAACTTCATTTAGCTTATTATTATTAGCAGAAATTTTGTTTTCGAACTTATCGAGTGCTTTTCCTATTTCGAATAATTGTATTTCTGCCTGCGATTTGTCAACTAGGATTGATGCTCTATTAACGATAGAATTTTCGTGCATTGTACCACATAGTGGACATTCTATTTCGTCATCAGGAATATTTTCGACAGTAAATCGATAATCAGAATCTAACTCCACAATAATTTTCTCTGTAATCTCTTTTTGATGATTTAGATGTGATAATTCTGCATTGTTAAGAGCTAAATTTTCAAGCAGCTGTTCTTGTTCTTCTTGCAAATTAAGTAAATCATTTTTAATATTCTCTGTAAGTATTTCTAATTGATCAACAGTAGTTACAGTAGTTAATGGTTCAGGGATGTAATTAGAAACAATATCAATAGCTGTTTCAATTTTATCAATTTCTTTTTTTACGATATTTTGACTAAACTTTTTTTCTGATTTTTCAATCTCAATTTCAAAATGTTCTGCAGTTAAAAGTCCTATGTGATATTTAACAATTGTTTCCTTCCAATTTCTATATTGTCCTAAATTTTCAAAATTGTTCCAAGCAGTAGACCAACTTCTTTTTTGGTCGATATAAAATGGGATGAAATAATATGCTGGGGGTGGGATTTCAAGTTCGTTAGTACTCTGATTAGGTAGTAAAGCTCTAAACTGAAGCAGGTCAGCAATGTCTTTAGAAAAATCTCCAGTTATCTTTTCATAAGATACAGCCTTAGAATTTGGTGCAAGTAAAGTAACCTGATTTTTATACCTCTTAAGTTTATATAACTTATTAGAAATCTCAAACTCCACTAAAGTTGTGCAATCTTTTGATTTCCAACTAGTATCAAACTCCGGTTCACAGCCAAAAGTCCAGAAAATCAATTTTAACAACGTAGATTTACCAACACTGTTATCAGTTGCCGTTATCAGATTCAGTGTTTTGCTGAACTCGAATTGATTTGCTAATTTTTCGGAATTCGATAGTACTAGAAGACGACTGAATTTTAAGCTTTGCATTTTTCTTTGTTCTAAGGTTTCTAATTAGTATTTTAAAATTTTCTTTATTCATTAGTTCATCATTATAAATTCACATATAATTGCAGATGTTGTTTCTTGTTCGTTTGTGAACTGCTTTTTGATATTTTGAGGCAGTGATTTACTAACATTATTTATTAAATCTTTGATGTCAGTTACTCCGTTAGAGAAGTTTTCATTTATCAGCTTAATTACATTTTTTGTTGTGTCCAACTGCAGTGTGCTTCTATTACTTAATTTTTGTGTTCTATATCTATTAAACTGTTGTCGTAGTTGCTTTGATTGAACAGTCTTTAAGTTAAGTTCTTTACAGATATCATTGAACTCTATATCAATATTTGATTCATTCTTAATATTTGTAAATTGGGCGATTACATTTACTACTTGTACAGAAGTTAGTGCTTTGTTTTTGAGAACTTCTTCCCAAAGTGTGAAATCATATGTTTCTTTTCCTTTTCGAATTAACTCATCTATAAGTGTGGTATAAATATTTTTAGCGTCTGTATAAGAATGTGGAAAGAGAGAATTAATTAATTCGGCAATCGCTCCAATTGTTATTAATTGATAATTTGTCTCAGGAAGATTTGTAACAATAAACTGTAAATTATCGGGAAGCCCATTTACACCTATTTCTTTTTTTAGTTCGAGCTCTAATTCATCTAACTGTTTTGTTGACAAGTCGTCTTTAGTAATTGTTTTAAGTGTAGCGCCTTCTTTTTTTAATTCTAATCCATAGTCTTTAACTGCTATCAAGTTTATTTTATTAATATACTTTGTAAATGGCTTTTCAGAACCACTTTTTACAAGTTTTCCTAAAACAGAACTTCCATTCTTTTTACTTTTTACGAGTTGGTTAGTGTTAAATGTAACATTTGTTGTTTTGACTTGATTAAAATCAAACTTTGCTTTATTAGCATCTAAAGAATTACATATTATAACATCTTCATGTAATTCAAGAAAAACAGCATATTCGGGAATATTACTGTGTTCTGTAATTATTTTATATAAAGCCCAATGATATTGAAATAAATACTTACTCAAAGTTGTTGAACCGGATTTTTCTCTTTGAGCTTCAAATAAAGGATTTCTCTTTTCTGGCATTTAGTTTTTATTTTGGTTCAATATGACATTTAGCTTTGTCATAAAATTATTTATATGCACTGTTATACAGACACTTATTTTTTCACTAATGTAATAATTATTTCTTATAAGAATATAGAATTCAAAGATAAATATTCTATCTGATAACAAATTACGGCATACCGTAAATGACAAAAAAAGAAATTTTTAGTTAGAGTATTATTTTTATAATATTTACTTTTTAACTCCCATCTTTTTTATTTCTTCATCGGTATTATTGTCTAAAATCTTAGCATATCTGTAAAATGTTGCTCTGGTTAATCCAAATGGCTTGTATATATCTTCCGGACGTAGTGTAGGATCTTTATAAATTGAACGTAGAAGTAGTAGCTTTGAAATTGTTTCTGCAGTATACCCCTTAGGTCTTCCCCCAAGTCTTCCTCTTGCTCTTGCAGATTGCAATCCAGCATTAGTTCTCTCTCTGATTAATTCTCTTTCGTATTCAGCCAAAGAAGCCATAAGATTTAAAAATAGACGCCCATTAATTGTCGATGTATCTACTCCATCTACAAGACCTTTTATTATAATTCCTTTATCACTTAGACTTAATACAAGATCAATAATGTTTTTTAAACTTCTACCTAATCTGTCCAATCTCCAAACATACAATTCATCACCTTCTCTAAATTGCTCAATCATCTTATCAAGTTCGGGACGATTCTTTGATGCACCAGAAATTTTCTCCTGAAAAATTCTCTCGCATCCTGCTTTTTCTAATGCTTCAATTTGCAAATCTAAATTTTGGTCTTTGGTTGAAACCCGGGCATATCCTATTTTCATATTTTGTTATATTAAACTCATACTCTATAAATTTATGAAACTTTGTTTTATGATATGAGATTTTGAGAAAATAAAAAGAAAAAATAAAGTGATCAGCTCTGATCACTTATAAAATCTCAAAATACTACCGAATTATTTATGACATATTACAACGGGAAATAATCTTAATATAAGCTTATTAATAGTAGAAAAAATTTACTTAGATCAGGAATTTAATTCTGCCAACATTTCCAAATCAGCAACTAACTGGTTCGACATTTGTTCATCTTGGACTACTTAAAACTCACTTTTCTAAATTTCCTGCACAGGCAATAAGAAATACAAAGAAAAAATATGCCTGTAACTTCCTCTTTTAGAATATCTGTAAATCCAAAGTTTAAATTTTGAATTAAATCAAAATTTATAAAAATGGATACAATAACGAAAAATGATTTAACAGCATTAAGAAACCTAATAGTTTCGGATATTGAGAACCTACTAAAATCTAAGCTAGCTAATTCAAGAGAGGATGAAGAATTTGGCTGGATGCGGAGTAAGGTAATTCGCAGAAAACTGAATATTTCTGCTTCGACATTACAAAATCTCAGGATCACTGGCAAAATTCGATTCAAGAAATTATTGGGCTCGTATTATTACAATTGTGACGACCTTCAACATCTATTTGATTATGAAAAGGAATGATATACAGCACTGGTTTGATTTCCTTGATGAAATTCAAAGTGATCCAAAATTGAATGTTTGGCATATTGCTTTGTTAACGGCAATTGCCCGCCTTGCTTGCAAGCAAAATGAAAAATGGATTATCAGAGTGAGCAGGAGAAAGCTTATGGAGTTTTCGCATATCACTACAATAACCAGTTATCATAAATATTTTAAGCAGCTTCAGCAGTTTGGATACATTAAGTACATTCCATCTTATCATCCAGATTATCGCAGCACAGTAGAAATTCTGTCTATACAGAAAAGGTGACACAGAAAAACAATCCCCTCAAAACTTTATGCATTGAGGGGATTGTTTCTATTAAATAATAGCCTTCGCCTGAATGAGCATATTTTCAAAAGCATTACATCTCTCTTCAAGAAAAAGTTCTGAATAAGCGTTCCGAGTATTTTTTAAATCATGGAATTCTTTTTCGAGCTTTTCGAGAAGTTTAACCAGATCCCTATTGAAATTATTCTTACCACTTAGCTTGGCTTCAAGATTTTTCATTTCTCTAGCAATTGATTCCTGTTCAGTGATTGCATAATCCTCTGTCTGTTTCACTGAATGATGACCCAGCATTTCTTTAACAACGTGTATTGATACACCGTTGTTTAAGGTAACTGTACTGGCAAAGGTACGTCGTGCTTTATGAGTATTAAGTATTACATTAACATTACATAAAACCGCTATCTCCTTTAGATACTCATTCATTTTTCTGATTTGAGCGACCCGGCAATACGGTGCCTCTTTTTATGCATAATGGATTATCTTTATATTTCGATATAATTTCCAACGCTTTAGGCAAGAGTGGGATATCAGTGTCAGATTTTGATTTTTGCCTGCTGGACATAATCCAGGCACTTCCATCATTAGCTTCTTTAATATCTTCCCATTTGAGTTGGAAAGCATCTATATAGGACAGTCCTGTGTAACACTGAAAAACAAAGATATCCCGCACTACCGACAATCTTTCTGAGCTAAATTCTTTTTCTTCAATTCGTTTTAGTTCAGCTTTTGTCAGCGGCTTCTTTTTAACCTTGGTTTTCTTTCCAATAAATAGCTTAAACGGATCTTTAGGAATAATTTCTTTTGCAACAGCTCTTAATACTATTTTCTTAAAATTGCTAATATACTTCAATGAAGTATTGTTAGAACATTTCCTTACTGTTTTTAAGTACAAATCATAATCCTTTACAAATTCGTAATTCAGTGCTCTGAACTCTATGTCTTCTTTATTATATTGATACTTGATAAATTCTTGAACATGGGACCTTGCGGTGATATAACGGTCATGTGTACCTTTGGCATATTCTCCGGTCTCTACCAATTTACCCATCTCATCATTATGTTCCTGAAATTCTTCAAGAACCTTATTTCTTGGTTTATATTTTCCGTTTATGAAGTTTATAAGATCAATAGAGGTAATGGGAATACCATTGTTCATAAGCTCAGTTCTGTGGCTGTTAATCTTAGTCATTAAAGATTCCAGGAAAAGGTTAATAATCTTTGCATCTTCTTTCGTACCCACAGCTTTGCCTTCTTTCTGATCCCATCGGTTGGGATACCATTTTCTTTTCGTAGAGGTTTCTTTTGGAATACCATCTACAGTTATCCGCACATAAATATGGCGGATCTTTTCATTTTTTGAGCTCTTTAAAAAGAAAGTGAGCCCATAGCTTTGTTCTACTAACATAATTCAACATTTTTTAAGGTTATAAATGTCAAACTAAAAGTTCCTTGAATCAAGATGTTTAGATTTGCAACGTGTTCATTACACATTGTTTAAATGCATTTTTACAGCTTTTTGAGGCTGCTTTCTATGGCAATTTTCGATCAATTTAAAAATTGCCACTCAATTGCCACAAACTTTTGGAGTATTTTTGAAAATTACAGCAATTGCAATAAATAAAAAATCCTGCAAATCATTGATTTTGCAGGATTTAAATATTTTTTGATGCTTTTTGAAAACTTACGTTTGCGCATCTTGCGGAGAGTGAGGGATTCGAACCCCCGGACCTGTTACAGTCAACAGTTTTCAAGACTGCCGCAATCGACCACTCTGCCAACTCTCCCTAAACTCCGGCTATACCGTTGTTTTCAGTGGTGCAAATATAGAACGATTTTTAATTTCTGCAAAACTTTTCCCACACAAATTTTAACAAAACTTAATAATAGACTAGGAATCAGGGGAATTATTTTTTAAAAATCTTCCCTATTCCCGATCAACAATGGAAATAAAACTGTTTTTTAAAAAATCGGACGGATATACAAACTGATCTCCATCTTCTCCCTTTACTACAATAGCACCCTGTTCATCGTTAAGGCATTTGTCCAGCTGTGTTTTCATGTCATTAAGGGCTCCATTGGGAACTTCAATGATATAGGTTCCGGTAACGTGTTTAACTTTTATGACTTTTGTTTCCATTTTGTTTTTGATTATGGGCTAATTTAGGGATTTTACTTTACGCAAAACAAGATGATCATAATAACTTATCTATCACTTTTACTCAATTGTATAGTTTTAACCACCCCGTCAAAAATTCAAAGAATTTTTGACACCCCTCCAAAGGAAGGGAATGTGTACGTCTTCAGTTGTTATATAGATGGTCATGAGGATTTTGGAAATATTTCTGGAAAATAAAGCTATTTATCTAATTTCTTATCGAATATTGGGTATGGAGAAATGTTGAATGTTGTAAGCGCAAAGGCGCAAGTAATATTAAAAAATACTGTTGTAAGTCGCAAGATTCTGTGTTAACCTGCAAATAAAATTTATTTTTTTGTAAATTTGTTTCTTAAGTCGGCCCAGAGCTAGACTCTGTAGCGTGCTATACTATCTCAGTTTTCACGCTATTTTTTGATTTATACTTACTGTCATAGACCGTTTCATTTTTAAAAAGAATATAGATCAATTCTAATATTTTTCTTTGGATCGCTACTAGAGCCTTCATTTTTATTCCATGTTTTGAGGTCAGCCTTATGTAAATTTCTTTAAAATTATCATCCCACTTCACAATTGTTAGAGCAGGTAAAAACAAACATTTTCTTAAGCTTCTATTTCCTTTTTTGGATATTCGTGATTTACCTTTTACTGATGTTCCAGATTGCTTTTCCCTAACGTCTAAACCCGCATAACTTGATAATTGAGACTTATTTCTAATCAGTTCAAAACCATTGGTCTCTCCCAAAACAGTAGCGGCAGTTAAAACACCAACTCCAGGTATCGTTGTAAGTCGTTCTATCGATTGTTTTACTACAGCATTAGTATTGATAATAGTATCGATATCTTTCTTTATTTCTTTTTCTTGAGCGTTGAGTAAATTCAGGCGAGCTTGCATTCTTTCTATACTTTTTAAATGAGGACGAGCTTGAACAGTTTCCGCATGGAGTTGATTTTTTATTACACTCCGCTCCTGAACAATTTGATCTCGCTCTCTGGTCAGCTGTTGCAGCTCATTATAAGTCTGATCAGGCTTTTTCCAGACACTTAATTTTCTTTCAAGACCGAACTGAGTAATAGCCTGAGAACAACTCTTATCAGTTATCGTTTTAATATCAAGAGTTCTTATATAACTGCTTATTTTATTAGGCAAAACGATATAGACATTTTTGTTATTGTCAGCCAGATAATAAGCAAATTTTTGATGATAAATCCCTGTGGCTTCCATAATATAGTGAATTTCCAGCCCTTCAACAATTTGTTTTTCAACCCAATTAATCAATAATTGGATTCCTGTATCTGTATTTGTAAATACCTTATAAGCTATAAATTTTATAGTCTGATCTTCATATAGAAAACCTAAAGTAACTACTAATTCTTGTTGAGCTACATCTATACCTGCCACTTGTTTTAATACTCTCATATTTTATTCTGTTTAAGTGAGGAATCTTCCTTCGTCTTTTCTCCTAATTGGATATTCTGGATATTAAAAGTTGTTTTTAATTCCTTACATTCTGTTCTGACTCTAAAAGATAAAAAAGGATGAGGTGATTTCTTGCGCCGAATATGTTTCTTTGAACTATTGGATTTTTATTCAACTCTCATCCTTATTCACTTTATTGCTAAGATAATAATTGAGATAAGGAAAATTATAACTTATACAAACATAGGAAGATTTTATCTCCGATAAAATTGATAACATATATTCTTTGGTGAAAATCTCATATTGAGCGAAGTCGAAGTATTCATACGCTTTAAAATTATACATAAAGTGAAAAAAACTTTGCGACGTTACGATTACCCAATAAAACTCAGGGATATAGGAACAAAAAAGCGCACCCGGTGGGTACGCTTTATATTGTATAATACTGAATACTATCCGTGTAATTCAGCTAAATATTTCTCTGCATCCATTGCCGCCATACATCCGCTTCCCGCAGCTGTAATAGCCTGTCTGTAGATATGATCCTGAACATCTCCCGCAGCAAATACACCCGGAAGATTGGTTCTTGAAGACCCTTTTTCAGTCACGATATATCCGTTTTCATCAAGATCTACCTGCCCCACAAAGATATCTGTATTGGGTTTGTGACCGATGGCGATAAAAATCCCTTCCACATCCACTGTAGATTTCTCCTGAGTCTGATTGTTGATGATTACCGCTCTTTCTACAAGGCTGTTTTCTCCTTCAATCCCGATTAATTCATGGTGGAATTTCACTTCGATATTCGGCGTATTTTCCACTCTGTGAACCATTGCTTTTGACGCTCTGAAAACATCTTTTCTCACCAACAGCGTTACTTTTTTACAAAGTTTGGCAAGGTAAGTAGCCTCTTCAGCTGCTGTATCTCCTGCGCCTACTACTACCACGTCTTTTCCTCTGTAGAAGAAACCATCACACGTAGCACAAGCTGATACACCGCCTCCTGCATATTTTTTCTCATCTTCAAGACCTAAATACTTTGCTGTAGCTCCTGTAGAGATAATAACTGTTCTGGCTAGGATCTCTTTGTTTCCTGCATATAATTTGTGAACACCGCCTGCTTCTTTGGAGAATTCAGCTTTGGTGATCATTTCGTAATGAACTTTGGTATCAAATCTTTCTGCCTGTTTTTGCAGATCCATCATCATTTCAGGACCTGTAATCCCGGCTGGATACCCTGGGAAGTTATCCACTTCAGTAGTGGTTGTTAATTGTCCGCCCGGCTCCAAACCTGTATACAATTCAGGTTTTAAGTCTGCTCTTGCTGCGTAGATAGCAGCTGTGAAACCAGAAGGCCCAGATCCAACGATCACACAATCTAAAATGTTTTGCTCCATAATTTGCTTTGTTCGAAAAGATTTAATTTGAATTAGACCGCTAATTTCGGAATTTTTAATTTCTTTTTAAAGTTATTTTAATGATACTTGTCAATATCTGATATGTTGTATTTCGATGGTAACTGTTGTGGGGTGAGTTCCGGGGTTCGGGATTCGGGATTCGGGGTAGCGAGGTGCGGGATTCGGGATTTCGGGATGCGGGTTATTGTGTTACGGAATTTAGATTGGCAGAAAATTTAAAACTTTTTAATGTCCTTTATCCATCATATCCCGAATCTCACTATCCCGCAACACGCTACCTCGCATCACGCAACTCGCTACCTCGCATCTCGCATCTCGCAACTCGCCTCACACCTTCATCTTAATCTTATCTACATTGATGATCTTATACACAAGTTCCCGGATCAGCTCAGCTTCTCCCATATTCACCGCTCCCAGTCCTTTCCCTTTCATATCGAATTCACGAAGAATAGAAATCACTCTTGTGGCATGCTTCAGAGGATAAAGCCTGGCACTTTCCGCGTAGTCTTTGATAAAATAAGGGTTCACTCCCATCTGTGAAGCAATCGTCTGTGGAGATTGCCCCGCCATCGTCTGATAAATAATAACATTTGAAAAATAATTGTAAAGGCTTGCCAGCATCATGACAAAAGGATTATTCTTCGGGTTTTTACCCATAAAATGGGCAATTTTAAAAGCTGCATTGGCATTTTTAGTTCCTAACGCCTTCTGGAGCTCAAAAATATTATATTCTTTGCTGATCCCGATGTGATTCTCAACGATAGTTCCATCAAGGATTTCTCCTTCTTTAAGGATCATCTTCAGCTTGTTCAGCTCGTTGGCAATTCTGGACAGGTCATTTCCCAGATATTCTGCCAGTAGATGGGAAATATTGGGAGCTGTATTGATTTTAAGCTTTGCACATTCATCCGAAATCCATTTCGGTAAGTTGCTTTCCTTTACAGATTCGCTAAGGAAAAGGGCTTTGGCTTTATCCAGAGCTTTGGCCGCTTTTTTTCTGCTGTCCAGTTTTTTGTGTTTATGGGCAAAAACTAATACCGTTGAAGGCACCGGGTTCTCTACATAGGATTCCAGAATTCTGTTTTCCTCTTCATTGAATCGTAAATCCTGAGCTTCTTTCACAATAATCACCTGCTTGTCTCCCATCATCGGAAACTGTCTTGCCAGGGAAAGAACTTCCTGATAAGAAGTATCTTTTCCGTAAGTAACTGTTTGGTTAAAAGCTTTTTCATCTTCTTCCAAAAAGTTATGTTCAAGAGCCTTTACAGCGACATCAATGAAGTAAGCTTCTTCTCCGTGGAAAAAATAAATAGGTAAAACTTCTTTATTTTTAATATTTTTGAGGATTAAATCTAATTCTTTCATCTTATTAATGGAACTTCCAAAACTGAATTTTCAGGAAACTTTTGATTTTAAATTCAAGAAAGACAAAGATAAGTTTTTTATTTATGATTTGGTCCGCAAAACTTATCTTCTGCTCACTCCTGAGGAATGGGTCAGACAACACTGGGTACATTATTATCTTACTGTAAAATCCTACTCCACATCGGCTCTGATTACCGAAAAAAAAATTATCCTGAATGGTCTTACCAAAAGGATTGACCTTCTGGTTACCGAAAAAACAGAACCTATAATTCTGATTGAATGTAAAGCTCCCCAGATCAAATTAACGGAAAAAACTTTTGAACAGACTGCCCGATACAATTCTATTATCGGTGCCAGGGAAATTATTTTAACAAACGGTTTGCAGCACATCAATGCTTATTATGAAGACGGACAGTATCAGTTTTACAGACCTGAGTAAGGCTTATCACATCAGATAATTTCTGAAAAGGATTTAAAAAATATTCTATTAATATTCTTTCTGGGTTATTTTTATTAATTTCGATAAGATTTCTTTTCAACACTAATATCACAAATTTTTACACGAATTGCACAATTGTTATTGGTTGTATTTGTGAAAGGATTAGTGTAGTTTATATTAAAATAAATTACAAAATATGATACGTTCCATCTTATTAACCGCAATGATTATGGCTTCAGGAACCCTTTTCAGTCAAAAACTTAAACCTGTTTCCTACCAGGACGGTCCCCAGAAACTTAATGGTCTCATCACTTCCAATGCAGGAAAAAAACTTCCCGGAGTACTGATTCTCCCAGCCTGGAAAGGTATAGACGAAGAAGCTAAAGCAGCTGCTATTGAACTCGAAAAGCAAGGGTATATTGCTTTTATCGCTGATATTTACGGTGAAGGAAAAATTCCTGCAGATAACGAATCTGCTGCAAAAAGCTCAGGGTATTACAAACAGAATTACCAGGAGTACCAGAAAAGAATTTCGCTGGCGTTGGAACAACTGAAGAAAAACGGAGCAATTTCTGATAAGGTAGCGGTAATCGGCTACTGTTTCGGCGGTACAGGAGCATTGGAATCGGCAAGAGGCCATCTTCCTGTAGCGGGTGTTGTTTCTATCCACGGAAGCCTGGGCAGAGATCAGAGCAGAAAAAATGAAACTTTGACGGCTAAAATTCTTGTTGAAAATCCGGCAGATGATAAAAGCGTGACGCCTGAAGATTACAATAACCTCATCAAAGAAATGAACGATGGAAATGCCGACTGGCAGATCATCACGTATGCCCATTCCAAACATACTTTCACAGATCCGAAATCACCGGATTATAATCCGACAATGGCTAAAAGAGCATGGAACCACACATTACTGTTCCTGAAAGAAATTTTGAAATAAACATAAAAAAGGCAAATTCGTGAATCAATGAATTTGCCTTTTTACTTTTATAGTGTTAGCTTAATTACGGTTTAGCCTGAAGCTCCACGTCATATTTTTTGGGAGAATATTTGGTAAGAGAACCTGTTGCAGCATCAATTCCCACTCCTATTGCTCCTCCAAGAATAATATTCAGTAAAGTCACGGCATTAAAAGTTTTTGTCAGCTTCACTTCTTTCTTCTCGAATCCTTCTTTTTCAAATGTAACCATCTGCTTACCCAAACCTCTTAGAATTTTGGTTGTACAAGGTGTTGTACATTTTTCTATTCCCTTGTGAAACACTTTTGCCCCTTCAGGGTTTGAAGTAAAAGCTATTGGATCCTGAGTTCCTGTAAAAATGGTTGCACATGAAGTGGTAGAAAGCGCAATACTCAGGGACAGCACAATTGATAATTTGTTTTTCATAGATCTTAGTTGTTCATTTTTTTTAAGTCCGCGAACTTACAAAATAATTCAAAAATCAGTACTATCAATCAGAGCAAATATTTTAAAAAATATAGTATTGACAAATGTTTTCAGTACCTTCATCCTGAAATCTGGTCTCAAAAGACTCAATACCATAAAGTTGCATCGTCTTTTGAAAATTGGGCATAAAAAAAGCAAACCCACTGGTATGCAGATTTGCTTTTTTCTATTTTTAACAGCTTTTTTAGTCTACACCTTCTTCTTCCCTGTGCACCAGCTCCATAGAAAATGCAGGAAGGCAGATGGCAAGATATTCGCAAGGTTCTGAAAACGGATTGCTGTAACGGATTCTAGCTCCTTTTTCAATAAGGATACTTTGTCCTTTTTCCAATGTAACAATTTCTCCGTCTATTTCAAATTGCTTTTTTCCTGAAATAATGTAGGTGAATTCATCAAATTCAGGAGTCTGGTGGGGCTCACTCCAATCCGGAGGGGCTACCATGTGAGCAATAGAAATAGTAGAATTCCCTGTAGAATTTCCCCAATGTTCTTCAATCAGTTTTCCATCTGTTGTGGGAACGATAAATGGTGACTGCTGGATTTTGTATTTTTTCATACCCAATCTTCTTTTTTAATTTCATATACGAAATTGGTTCTTGTAGGTTCTGCAAAATAAGCCACTTCTTCTTCAGCTATTTTTTGTCCTCCCAGTCTTTCCAAAGCGGTCTGCGAACGGAAATTCTCTTTTCCGATATGAAAATGAACCTTATCTACAAACCGGAAGATATAATCCAGCATCAGCTTTTTAACCTGAGGATTAATTCCTTTTCCCCATGATTTTGTTCCGTAGAAAGTGTAGCCGATGAAAATATGGTTCTCCTCCTCATTAAAATCATAATAACGGCTGCTTCCCAGTACATCTCCGGTTGCTTTCTCCATAATTTTGAAAGCACCCTTACTTTCCATAGCTCCTTTGAAAAAGTTTTCGAAAACTTCTCTCTTGTAACGATCTTTGTTGGGATGCTGTTCCCATACTTTAGGATCGGAAGCTACTTCATATAAAGATTCAAAATCCCCTTGCTGTAAGGGGATTAATTGAAATTCTTCATTCTCTAAAACAGGTTGAACAGAAAAATTCATTGCTTAGCCTTTTTTAGTAGAGTCTGATTCTATTTTCTTGATTTCTTTCAACTTGTCGGAAATCTTGATGACAGTGTCTAATTTGGATGGTTTCAAAGGAACTTCCGCCTGAGCCATATCCCATTTGATCACCAGGTTTCCTGAGTTTTCATCTGTAGGATTTAAAGTGATTTCAAACCATTCCTGTTTATCTGTCAATTTATTCACCGGTACCGTAACGTCTACTACATCCTGCTTAGGATCATACGTATACGCTCCCCATTGCTGGAAATCTTTATTCAGGATTACTTTCCACTCTTTTTCTGTAGGAACGATAAATAAACCGTAAGTTCCTGCAGGTACTGTTTTTCCTCCGAAGTTAACGGCCTGCCCGAAAGTAATTTTCGTAGACGAGTTAGCTCCTGCTCTCCAAACCTGGCCATAAGGAACCAGTTCTCCGAAAATCTTACGTCCCTTCACTCCCGGTCTTCCATAATCAATGGTAATTTTAGACATTGAAAACTGCTGCTCAACCTTCTGGCGCGGACTTGCTGCCGGCACAGAATAATCCTGAGCAAAACTGAATGCTGAAACTGAAATGCAAACTGCTGCTAGTAACTTTTTCACGTGTAAATTTTTGTTTAAAATTACAAAATTCAGAGCGAAATAGCTTTCATAAACTTCGTTAAAATTTGTTTTACCGATATTTTTCTATGCGGGTATTTTTAACCAAATCCTTTTAAAAAGTAAATAATCAACTATTAAAAATTTTACTTTTCTTAATAGTTTTCCCTTTTCTAAGTTGTATTGAATGAAAAACAGAAGGAACATCATTTGTCCATGTTTTTAATAATAAAAGAATAGCAATAATTTCTGCCCTGGTTAGCAGCCCTACCCAGAAGCAAAGATTAAACAGAACGACGGACCGGCATTCTAAAATTACCTGTACCAATGTTCCAAAAAGCAATAAAGCCCAGATCTTGGCACCAATAGAATGGGTAGCAACTTCTTTTCTGAATTTTAAAAAGCTTACCACGTAAATAAGAGCTTCAGCCCCTGCAAGAATACTTATTTTGTAAACATTGGTTTCAAAGAAAACAGGGCACTGGATATACGTAGCCACTCCCACTGATATAAAAAATATCTGATCAACCGAAGAATCCAGACGTCTGAGTTTCTGAGTGGAGACATCGAGATATCTTGCTATAATCCCATCAAAGATATCAGTCAGTAAGCCTATGGATAAAAGAACAACAGCAATTGTCTGATAATTTTCTACTTTAATAAAGCTTAAATAAACGATGACAAATCCAATAATCAGTCTGGAAAAAATCAAGATATCCGGAATTTTTGATTTCATAAAAAGTGGGCAGGTTTATTATAAATTCCGAAATATAAGGATATTTTATATATATTCTAAAATAAAATAGCTTTTTCCAATTCCAACAGCTTTTGTTTTCTCCAGATTCCACCTCCATAGCCCGTTAATTGTCCGTTGCTGCCAATTACGCGATGACAAGGGATGATAATAGATATCTTATTCAGACCATTCGCATTGGCTACAGCTCTTACGGATTTAGGATTTCCCATACTATCTGCCTGTTCCTGATAGCTTCTTGTTGCACCATAAGGAATTTCCTGAAGAATAGTCCAGACTTCTTTCTGAAAAGCTGTTCCTACAGGGGAAATAGGAACTGTAAATGCGGTTCTTTTTCCTTCAAAATACTCTTTCAATTCTTCTTCCAGCGTAACAAAATGAGGATTTTCCCCTTGTATAATATTTGCTTTAAAATATTCCGCAACACTTTTTAATTCTGTCGGAAGTGCTTTTCTGTCGGAAAACTCTAAAAGACAGATTCCATGTTCATCGGCACAGGCTATCATTGTTCCCAGCATGGTTTCTATTCTCTTCAGATCAATGATCTTTTCCATGGAATTATTCTTAGGTGATACTCCAAAAATATTTTTAAAACTCTCATTAAAACCGCTCAGACTTTCATATCCTGTGTCAAATGCTACCTCTGTAACCGATTCTCCCTGTTGAAGTTTTTTAAATGCTGTATTGAGTTTTGACATTCTCTGGAAAGCATGAAACGTAATCCCATGGTGTTTCAGAAACCATCTTCGGACTGTTGCGGGTTCCAATCCTCTTTTTACAAGATCATAATCTTTAAGCTTTAACGCGGGGTCGTCGGCAATTTCTTTCAATAAATCTTTGATATATGGAGGAGTAGCGTTGAGATTTTCCAAAGGTCTGCACACTTTACATGGGCGATATCCTTTGAGCATTGCATCTTTGGTATTGGAAAAAAATTCTACATTTTCAAATTTCGGTTTCCTTGCGGTGCAGGTCGGTCTGCAGAATATCCCTGTGGTTTTTACGCCCATCCAGAATATCCCTTCAAATGAAACATCTTTGATATAAGATGCCTCGTACATTATTTTTTCTGTAAGTTCCATCATGAAATAAAAAGAGGTGAAAAACTTCTTACGTTTGTAATTTTCTGACTTGCTTTTTCAAGCTCCCTGTAAATATGTCTGTACATAAAAGCACCTGAAGTAACTCTTTTTACACCTAATGCTTTAAGCGTATCAAAATCGGGTAAATCAGCAAGAGCCATAACATTCACGGGAAGAAAAGTAGCTTCTGTAATGGTTCTGATGTCGTTTTCAGCTGTCATGCCCGGAATGAAAACGCCATCGGCTTTAAGTTCTTCACACAGTTTAATTCTCTCTAAAGTTTCCTCCAGCGCATTTTCAATATTCAGTAAAAAAGGATCTGTGCGTACATTAATAAATACCTTACCTCTGTTTTCTCCTAATTTGATAAAAATATCTTTTAATTTTTCATAGAAAACATCTCTGTTTACCAGTTCTCGTATTCCGTCAATAACATTGGTATCTTCGATATTAATCCCTGATATTCCAATTTCTATAAGTTTCAGGATATTCGAAACTACCATATCATTTTCAAGACCATATCCGGATTCCAGATCTACCGACAGAGGAATTGAAACGGAAGCTCTGATCCTCTTGATAATATAAAAATATTCTTCAAAGGTCATCTGCTCTCCATCTTCATATCCCAAACTCAGCGCGACTGCCGAACTTGAGGTTGCCAATGCTTTATACCCCAGCTTTTCATATGCCTTTGCGCTTTCTACATTCCATACATTACCCAAAAGTAACGGTTCTTCACCATGATGTAACTGTTTAAAACTGATCATAATTTTTTTATTCAAAAGTAGAAAGATTACTGCCTGTTCTACAACCGAAAAATGGACACCTATTTTTTATAATTCTCCGAATGTAAATTTTGGTTTAAAATAAGATGGCCTTTTCAAGCTCCAGCAGTTTTTGTTTTCTCCAGATTCCACCGGCATATCCAACCAATTCACCGTTTGAGCCTATCACACGATGACAGGGAATCAAAATCGCAATTTTATTGATTCCGTTGGCTGTTCCTACGGCACGTATCGCTTTAGGGTTTCCCAGTATTTCTGACTGCTGCTTGTAGGTTCTTATCTCTCCCATCGGAATTTCACGCAGCAACTGCCAGACCTTCTCCTGAAATTCTGTTCCCGTGGTAAACAACGGAACTTCAAAACGGGTTCTTCTTCCCTCAAAATATTCTTTCAGTTCCTTCTCCAGCTGTACAAAATGAAAATGTTCTCTTTCTACAATATCCGCTTTTAAAACTTTTGACAGTGCCTTCAGCTGTTTTTCGATATTCTTCCGGTCTGTAAATTCAAGCAGACAAATTCCCTGATCCACGGCACAGGCGATCATTTCACCCAAAGGAGTTGATATATTTTTTTTGTGTATCATTTCCATTAGTTTAAAAGTAAGCTTTTTGGAAGTCATAACTTGTTTTTAATCCGTTAAAATTCTTTTTATCTGTTCAACATGCCTTTGATTGTGATAAATAACAAAACGAAAAGTATCTCCCAGCTTCAGTTTGATCAGCTTTGAAATACTAATACTTGTTTTTGTTTTTTCCAGATCAATATATTGTGCTTCTTCCAGTAACTCAAGCATTTTCTGCTGCTGTTTTATGAATGTTTCCACTACCCTTTTATCCAGATTGCTGTGGATAGGATTCATGGGTTTAAGCGTTTTCATTGTATTCAATTTCTCTTTGGGAAGCATACTTTTAGCAAAATAATTTCCAAGAATTCCGGGTTTAAAATAGAGTTGAGAAGACTTCTTTGCTGAAGAAATAGTGCGGTTGATTTCAGGAATATAAAAGTTTCCATAGCGGTTGAGATGTTCCAGACATTCCAAGGTACTCCAGCTGTCTGCGGAAGTTCTGAAATTCAGATCATGTTCCGTCTTTGAAGACAACATTTCAGCAAACTCTAAATGCTGCTTTGTCCTGTTTTTTAATTCATCCAGTAATTCTGAGGTTGAAATTTTCATTACGTTTTTTATGCAAATATGCTGATCTGGTTGTTCTTAAATCTTGACTGAACTCAAGATTTTTTCAGTCTGGACAAGGTTTCCGGTGACATTCTCAGATAATTGGCGATATATTTATTGGGAACTTCCTGAAATAGCTTTGGGCTTCGTTTTAAAACTCTTTCAAAACGTTCTCCGGGAGCATTGATCAGCAGATCTTTTTCTCTTTCAAGCTGTTGTAGTACAAGATCTTCCAGAACACTCATCCAGAATTTCATGTGTTCTTCATTTGATTGTATAAATGCATAGAAATCCTTTTTGGAAGCTACTTTCACCGTTGTTTTCTTAATCGCCTGAATGTAAAGTTCCGAAGGCTTTCCCGACAAAAAGGAATCCAGGCTGACAATAATATTTCCTGTGTATCCGAAACGAATGATCCTTTCTTCATCTTCATCCATCATAAAGATCCGGACACTTCCCTTTTCTATAAAATAAATAGAGGTATCTGTACTGCCTGAAATCTTCAGAAACTCATTCCGTCTGAATGCTTTCTTTTCCCAATGGATTCCGCTCTGAAGCAATTTTTCAACCATTTCATTTTATTATTTGCTTTTCCAAAGATAATAGGTAATTTTAAAGTTTTAAAACACTAATCACTGATAATGCTCAAAAGAACAGTACTTTTCATACTGCTTTCTGCCGGATTGTATGGTATGAAAGCACAGCAGACCATCCCCTTCCGGATCACAAAACACAATAATATCATTGTAAAGACCCTTGTCAACAAAAAGGATTCTCTGGATCTGATGTTTCAGATCGCCATGAAGGATTATTCAATTTCTCCCGACAGCAAGCGCAAAGCAGGTCATCTTATTTTTAATAAAGAAGAAATCAGCGATAATAATACTGTTGAGATCGGAAAGATCGTCCAGGAAAATGTGCGTTTTTTTGACAATCAGCTGACAGGTCATGAAGCGGACGGAAAAATCGGAACCGGAATTTTTGAAGGGAAAGCCTTTAAAATTGATTATGATAACAACCAGTTTGTGATCTACGACAAAATGCCGGATCTGAAAGATTATCAACCCATTAACATTATTCAGGATCATGAGGGCTTTTATCTTGCAGCAGATAATATTATGGATGACGGACCGCAGCAGGAAACCTATTTTGTTTTGCAATCCGGATTTTCGGGAGCAATACTCTACAGCAACGAATTCGCTGAAAAACAACATCTTGAAAAAAAACTGAAGATAACAGGAGAGAAAACCCTCAGGAACTCTGAAGGTAAAACTTTAACTACCAAACAAGCGGTTTTGCCGTATTTCAAGTTGGGAAACAGTGTATTTAAAGATGTTTCCGTAGGATTTTTCTCCGGGGAACTGAAAACACAAAATGTAAGTTATCTCGGTGCTGATATGCTCCGCAGGTTTATCTGGATCTTTGATGCAGAAAGGAAAATGGCTTATATCAAACCCAGCAAATACTTTTCGGAACCTTATTACAAAATGAATTAGACTATGATAAACACTTTAATGCTAAAAAAAATCATGAAACCCAAAACTGCCGCTGCTCTTTTACTTTTGCCATTGGCTATCGTCAGCTGTAAGAAAGAAGAGAAAAAAACAGTGGCTACAGAAATAAAAACAACAAATGATTCTGTAAAAACAGTAAAAACTGAAGAGAAAATAGATTATACAGATTTTAATATTTTCAGTCTGTCTGTCATTTCATCCGCAGAAAAAGATTCCGATATTGATATTTTCATTTCTGTTTCGGATATCTATAAAGGAGTACAGCCTGTACCGGAAGCTATTATGAAAAACCGGAAGCAGATGACTTATGAGGAACGCCAGCATTTTGAACTGGATGCTCCGAGCAGAAAAAAACTGCTTGATGGAATTCATCTCAAAGAAAATGATTCTTTGTACATCTATGAGTATGGATCTAATCATCTTCAAAAAATGCCTGTCAGCCAATTAAAGGCCGTGGCTTATTTAAGTCCTTATTCAGATGATGAAGATTTAGATCCGGACTCTTACATGATGGGGTTTCAGGTAGCCACTCATCAAAAGACAACAGACTACGACCGTTACATTAATGCCATCGCGTATTTTGGGAATAAAAATCCTTTCGTAGATCATAAAATGAAAGCTGTGAAATGGCAAAAAGCTGATGCCGCTATTGCAAAAAAATATTTCAGTCCATCAAAGCTTACCCCGGGAAAAACCTACCAGGCACAGTATGAAAATCTGACCTATTACCTGCAGGATTATCTTGAAGAAGGGAATATCACAGAACGCAGACTTGTAGCCATCAATGAACGCGAAGAAAAAATGGCGGAGAAAACATTCAGTCTTGCTGGAAGTGATGGCGGAGAGTTTCTTCCTCTGTATGGAATAGATGCTGATGAAGCCAATGTTTTCCAATATACCGGCCACCTGTTCAAAGGAAAGCCTCCTGTTATTTTTGGATTCATGGCACAGTCTTTTGGTTGTCCTTCCATCAGCTTTTTAGATCAAAAGGAGAAGGATTTCCCGATTAATTGTGATAACAGGCATTAATTCACTGAAAAATTATTCAGATTTCTACCGGAATAATCCATTATACACTCAGTTGTCCATTCCGTAGGAATCTATACTCTTATCATCTAAATAAAAGAAATCGGAATGATAAACTGTGCGGATCGTTTTTTAGAATAAATCTGCTTTAGCCAAAGCTTACTTTAGAATCAAGATATAAAAAAACCAAATCTGTTGGTAAACGGATTTGGTTTTTTTTCAGTGCATTATTTCTCAGGATAATACTTGTCTTTCAGATTCATAAAATAAGTTTCGGACTCTTTAAAACCATTACTCTTCATGAATTTGATGACTACATTCAGATAAGTTTCTGAAGGGATAAATTCTACTCCCAGTTTTTCGGAAAACTTTTGATACTCTTCTTCAAGCAGTTTGGGATTTTTAGCTAACTGTTTTATATCCGTTCTGAAACCTTTAAATATAAATTTCAAGGCTTCATAATTTCCGGGATAGGAAACAGTTCCGTGGGTTTCCCCTTCAAAAAAGCGATGTTTATAGTTCAAAGATCCGTTTTTTTCTATCATGCCTTTAAATTCTTCAATAGCCTGAGTCATATCGGAGTTCCAGTTTTTCTGCTGTTCTTCATTGTCTGCCTGAGAAACATACAAAGATTTTTTTGCAGGAAAGTTTTTATTTTTTTCCAGATACTCTTTCGTTCTTTTGATGGTTACTTTATTGTCCCACCATAAACTGGGATCATTCGCAACATAAGCATTGAAATAATCCGGATGTAAAAGGAAGGTATTAATGGCAAACAATCCTCCGAAAGAGTGCCCTACCAACACGGAATAATCCTGTGTTCTGTAGTTTTTATTAACGAACGGCTTCAATTCTTCCTGCATGAATTTCAGAAAGTCTTCACTTCCGCCACTATCTGCAAAAAGAGTGATATTAGGGTTTACAGGACTTTTCTTTTGAGACTTTGTCGGGGTAAGATCTCTTGTTCTTTCTGTGTTTTTAATCCCGACAACAATACATTCCGGAATATCTGCATAAGGAGTTCTGGCAATGAAATCCGTTAATCCTGTGTAATATTCAAAATTGATTTCTCCATCCAGAAGATAGATCACCGGGTATTTTGCAGGATTGATAGTATTGTCGTTATAGGTTTTAGGAAGATGTATCCAGATTTCTCTGTTTTCGTTTAAAACTTTTGAAAATAGGTTTTGTTTCTCTCCTATCATCAGTTTGTCCTGAGCTTTTCCGGAGGTAAATACTAAAAGTAATGAGAGGGCAATAATTTTAAACCAATTGTTCATGGTGTGAATCTTTTCTGTGTTGATGAATGTTCTTAATTTCTTTATTTTTTTTGGGCGATTTGTTTCTTCTGCCCCACCAGATCAGGAATCCGGTAACCGGCAGACTTGTACAGATGATTCCGATAATGAAGGTGAATATTTTACCAAACATTCCGCCCCAATACCCTACATGAAGGTCAAAATTCATATGCTCAATCGCTTCATGCCTCTGTACTTCTTCAGGATAATCAATTTCCTTTCCGGTGTATTTGTTGGTTTCCATTCTTTTCCCGTTGATAAGGCTTTTCAGACCAATAAACTGAGCGGCCACCACATGATAGACCGTTGCGGAATCATTTCTCGGAATACTCATTCTGAACTGTTTTGCATCAGGAAATTCTTTGAATTTTCTATCAACAAAATCAGTATAGGTCAGAGCTTTTTTCTCCGGCTCAAACTTGGGTTCATATTTTTCTGCAATGGTATGGGCATCCACAGCCCCTCCGAAGGCCTGCTGGGTAAGATCGGTTAAGATCTTGTATGCCATGATCAGTCCGGTAATAGTAATAAACACTGCAGGAAGCAATGAATAAAATCCAAAAACATTATGAAAATCATAGTTTTTCCTGCGCCATTTTGTTC
The DNA here is from genome assembly GCF_036362765.1 of Chryseobacterium sp. CP-77. NCBI lineage: Bacteria > Pseudomonadati > Bacteroidota > Flavobacteriia > Flavobacteriales > Weeksellaceae > Chryseobacterium > Chryseobacterium sp. CP-77. The sequence goes on along the minus strand of NZ_CP143637.1, from coordinate 136,059 downwards.
CGGATTTGATTTTAAAAGCGGTTGTTCTTGTGGTTTTGTTCCATTTTTTAGGCCACCAGAGAATCAGTCCGCCGATGAGCTGGATAAAAAATATGATGGAAGCAACGCCAACTACCGTTTTCCCGAACTTCCCAGCCAGTAATTGCGCATGAATATGGGCCACAATATAGAAAAACTCATAGCTTTTTGTAGAACCGATTACTTTTCCGGTGTAAGGGTTGAGATAATGATAGGCAAATACACCTCTTGGTCCACGCTCTTTTTTCTTTGATTTTTCTGCTTTGTCCGCATTTTTGTTTTTAGGCGGTTTCGTTGCTGAAGCTACTCTGAAGGTTCTGTCAGCATCTTTGTATGTATCAAAATAGAACGCTTTTCTGTCCGGAACCTGCTGGTGAAACTGAACAAGCAATTCTTCAGGGGTCATTTTTTTAGTATGAGCCGGAGCCTGGACATATTTTGCGCTTCCGCCGCACAGATCAATGATTTCGTCACAAAAGACAAATACCGTTCCTGAAAGAGTCACTGTAAGAACAATGATTCCCGAAACCAGCCCCAGCCACAGATGCAGCCAGCCGGTGATCCTTTTGGTGAGGGATTTACCCTGCTTTTTTTTAGGATTAGTTTTTTTATTCTCCATATCTGTTTTTTATCTATTCAAAATATAAGAGCAGAAAATGCAAAGGCGCAATAGAGTTTATAATGGCGTGTATGTAAAGTGAAAAGAGTTATTCCTGCTGCCGTTTACTTTAGCATATTTGAAGGCTTCAGAAATAGGGAGTATTATAAATCTAAGTGTTGCACCTTTGCGGTTTTCATCCTTATATTTTCGTTGATATTTTTTGTTTTCAGGTATTAAAATTTGAATGCAAAATTGGCAAGGATTTCTCTAGGCTTCTGTGGCTGTCCGTAGAAGTTCCAGTAGTTTTCATTCAGAGCATTATTCATTTTCAGACCGATTCTGTATTTTTTCTTGTCGTAGAAAATGGTTGCACCTACAGTAGTGTAAGAAGGAGCTAGAAAATGGTTAACAATATTGATATAGGTTTGGTCTACAAAATTAAATCCGGCCCCGAAACCAAGTCCTTCATAAGCTCCGTCCATGATTTTATAGCTTGTCCATAGATTGGCTACATGTTTTGGAGTCCAGGCGATTCTTTTTCCGCTGTCTTTGCTCCGGTCATCATACTTATTATCGTTATAACCATATCCGGCAACGATATTCCATCCTCTAAAAGGGTTGGCAATGATCCCTATTTCCAGTCCCTGACTTTTGATATTCCCATCCTGAATACTTCCTATTCCGCCCGGATCTGCAACCAGTCTATTTTTAACATTAATATTATAATAGCTTACGGTTGTCAGTAATTTTTTATGGAAAAGATCTACTTTAAAACCAGTTTCAATCTGATTTCCCTGCTCAGGATCCCATTTTGTCAAAACACCTACTTCATTCAATGATGGTGCATAGTTTTTAAATCCGTTCACATAATTGGCAAAGAATGAGATCTGATCTTTTACAATTTCATACACCAATCCGAATTTTGGTGAAAACTGGGTCTGGCTGTATCCGGTCACTTTATTTTCAGGATATCCGTTTTTGGTAGAAATCTCTACACCGTTTACTACTGTGTCATCATTTTTATAGTGGTCTACTCTCAAACTGGCCATTACCAGTAAGTTATCTGTGACATTCAAAACATTGGAAATATAACCGCTTATCGTTCTGAATGTTGTGATATCAGATTCTGTGGATTTTCTTTCCTTATTCATGAATTTGTTTCTTGAGATAGGATCCCATGGAGAAGAGCTGTCAAGATTTACCTTGTCATAAGGCATGAAAACATTACTGTATCCATTGGCTTCATAATATGGAAACTGATATTTTGTTCTTTGCTGGAAGTAATCTATTCCCACTACCAGACGGTTTCGAAGACCTGCTATTTTAAAATCTCCTGTGAAATTCTGCTGGATATTATCTGTGGTCACTTTAAAGCTGTCAAAAGGACGGATCATTCTTTCTACCTGATTATTATTCAGATATCTTAACACCAAAAAGATCGACTCATTTTCATTGGCTTCTCCTCTTTGGTAAGATGTTCTTGACGTCCATTGATCATTGAATTTATGGGTAACCTCAGCCATTGTTACAAAATTGGTTCTTTTGGAACCGATGTCATTACTTGTGAATGCTCTTTTGTAAGCCACTTCCAGGTCTTTCATAGAGTGTAAGGTCAGCTTTTCTGAATTTCTTACATAGGCATTCAATGTTTTATCCGGAGCATGGAACTCGGTATCAAGTGTCACCGTGGTTTTGTCGCTTACTTTGTACAAAACACTTCCTGAGAAAAATAGTCCTTTATTATACCCTGCATCCTGGAAAGAATCCTGAGAATAGGCTGCCACATTGAATCTTGCCAATGCTGTTTTTTCTTTGTTCAAAGGGGTGTTTACATCGGCTGTGATTCTGTTCATTCCCCAGCTTCCAGTGGTATAATTGATAATTCCTCCGAAATTTTCCTGTGGTTTTTTCGTAACGATATTCACCACACCGCCATAATTGGCTAATGTTCCTCCGAATAAAGTTCCGGATGGGCCTTTTATTACTTCTACTCTCTCGATATTAGCGATCTCGGATTGTACCCTTGGGTTTTGAATCAATCCGTTTCTGAAACTGGCATTGGAACTGAAACTTCTCATGAAAATATCGTTTCCACTGTCATTGACACTGTTGCTGACAACAACTCCCGGAGCAGAAGCCATGGCTGTATTGAAGTCCATTGCTCCCATTTCACTGATGATTTCTTTGGGAACAAGGTTATAAACAGTGGGATTTTCAAGGTTTTCAAGAGGAAGTCTTGCGATAGATTCAGATTTTTTGGTTCTGTAATTGTGAGTTCCCTGGAGTGATACAGACTGGATTTCAGCCACTTTAATGGTATCCGTTTCCTGGGCACTCAGCATCGTTACGGCTAACAGAGCTGCAGAAATAATAGTTTTTTTCATGTTTATAATTAAGTTAGTTCTGCAAAACTACCTTATTTTTATTAATTCTAAATAAAAACATGATACAAATCATAAAACTTACTTAATGAAATACCCCATAAATAAAGGATTTCTGAAAAATCAGAAACCCTTATATGCATCATCCTCCTTCTATTGAGTGGATATCCTCAATATCTAGTAAGAAATTTTTCCATTAACAATAACCAGTAATTTGAGAGACTCCATTTTTTTTACAGTCCTGATAATGGTCTCAAGGCAAAGACCTGATAATGAAGCCAGCTGCTGTCTTGTAAAAGGAATAATAAAGGGCTTAAGATTATCAAGCATATAAAATTCTTTAATATAATTCAGTAGAAGGGTTAACCGTTCTAAGGAACTGGTCATATCTAAGGTTGAAAGCAGCAGATTTTTGTAATGAATCCTTTCTGCACTATAGGCAAAAACATTCAGCAAAAGAGCTGGTGTTTTGCTCATTAAATCAAGGAATTTATCTTTTTCCAACCTTATTATTTCACATTTTGAAGTAGCAGTAGCGTTAAACGGGTACTTTTTGTCACAAAACATGTAGGATTCAGCAATGCAATGGCCATCAAAAGGTAAACCGTACAAAAATTCTTTGCCACCGCAATTGGTGGTATTCATTTTAACAGTCCCTTTTATTATTTGCAAGTAATGCTTTGCACGTGTATCCTGTTTAAAGATAAGATCGTTAGAGTGAAAGTCTAAAACCTCTCCACCATTCTGCAGCAATATATTTTCAGATATTATCATTTATTTATTTATTTATTTAAGTTTGTTAAAGGTATAGCTTTATTATTAATAAGAAATAAATAATATCCTCACTACGTTTCTGCAAGGGAGAAATGGGTATGTAAGACACTTTAATAGGGCTAAGTATATACTAAAGTACTTCTTTAGTTTACACCACCGCAGCTGCCATCATCGACATATAGTAATTGGCGCAATGCAGTGCATTAATTAAAACGATTTCTTTTTCCGGAAAGGTTTCATAGGCATCAGAGGTGGTGATCTGGTATTCGTAATTCATAGACGTCCATTTCAGGTGGGGTTTTATAATCATCAGCTCGATGCCGTCCTGATCTGTAAGGACAAATGATTCTTTAAAAATGCCTCTGTGTTTAAAAAGATAACCATTTTTCACGCCGTCAAAATAAGTTTGCACCACAATTTCCCCGTTCCAGTTCATTCTGAATTTAAGAAGTACCCTTTCATGGTCTTTAAGCTCAATCGTAGTTCCCCAAAAACCTTTCGGCTCCACCTGATAGATTTTACCATCTGCAATTTCAATGACAGCATTAAATTTAAACCAACTTGTGTAGGCAAGTTTCCCAATTAATTTTTCCTCTTTTGTGATTTCAAAAGTTAAAGAATTGCTTGATTTTGCGTAATATTCTGCCATGGTTATATTTTGATTTGGTGGAATTGTATTAGTTTTTAAATAATATTAACAGCTTGAATTTTAACGCTCTAATTTATAAATAATTCGGCAAACATAATCTACTTTTAAGCTAATCCGATAAAAACACTTCCGAATTCATTTTAACCCTGTTTTTTGTATTGAAAATTTGCTTTTAAATGTACGATAGCATGATAAAAAATCACTTAATTGCTTTCAAACCAGTACTTCCATTTCTCATCATCAATTCCAAATTTTCCCTGCCACCATCTTGCGGGATAACCAACATCATCATTCCTAATGGGTCTGTGTTCTCTTTCCGGATAGGTAACATATTGATCTGCATACCCAAAATGAGTATCATCATGTAAAATTCCGATAACTCCTAAAATTTCCAACAATCCTAATCGTTCTTCATCATTTGATTTTACTGTTTTGGCGATTCTCTTTTTAAGTTGAGAAATTCTGTCGCCGGGTTCTGATGTTTCAATAATTTCTTTCAGTTCATTAAGAATCCTGTAGTCATTTTCGATGGGTTTAACGACCGGAAGTTTTGGAAACTGTTCTACATCAAATAAAACCTGAATTAAATTATCAAAACAACATCCATCCTTGTATTTGAAATAATTGATGGTATTGAATTCGATAGGATCTTCAAACTCAAAGGTATGAAGCCCGCATATGGCACAGATGTCTTCATTAGGTTCCGGGCTTGGCGTAAAGCTATGTTCTTCCAGACTTTCTGCAATACAATAGCTGGATAAAAATGAACGATATTCTAATTGCCTGGTACTTAAACTATATACGAAAGCATCCACAACTTTCTGCTTTTCAATACCAGCCACAGCACTTTTAATTCTCCTGCAAATTTCATCATGGCTTATGTCTTCCTGATCATACATTACAGACTGTTTCTTTGCATACTCAAAATCATCTTCGGAGATATACTGCATATAGGTTTCCCAATAAAACCAATCCCTTACACTTTCGTTCTGGGAAGTTTTTATAGTGTTGAGTAAAATTTGTATTGCTTTTTTATCCATTCTTCATTGGTTGTTAAACTTGGTTACATCGTTGAAAATATTTCAATGCTTTAACGTCACAGTTTTTTATACTCATACGTTGTTTTTCCACGATATTTAAAATCTTTTTCACTGAGAACTCTTCCAAAGTTTTTTTCTTCTACTAAAGAATCGTTGTGGTTATATTGATATAGCGTAAGGAATTCAACATATTCATTAGGATTGCCATGAACGGTTATAGAACTGTCTCTTTTACTTATTAATTTGTTTTTAGAATTGTACTTAAAATAAGTTCTCATTTTTTGATCACCACTAAAAACCCAGTTTTCAATTGATTTATTTCTTCTGTCATCATAAATAAATTTTGAATGCTTGGAAACTTCATCATTTTCAAATTCAGTGACTTCAATCAATTTATCTTTTTCATAAGTATACTTTACTTTATAAAGACCATTTCTCTTTTCGATTAATTGATTGAAATGATTATATAAATAATGCTCAATAGTGTCAGTTTTGTTATCGTCTCTTTGTATTACAAAATTAAGTTTACCATTAGTGGTATAAAGATACTTATAGGATAGAATATGAGTTCTCCAACCTCGATGATAAACAGAGATTAATTCATCAATTTTATGCTGATTATTATAAAATAAAAATTCCGTATTGTTCTTATTTATTATCTGGTTTTCAGAATTAATAACTCTGAAATAGGTCTTTACAAAATCTAAAGAGTCATTTTGACCATAATTTCTTTCCCAAATTTCAAATTCATATTTTTTATTTTTATCTGAATACCTCAATAGTTTAAACTCTTTAAGATCTCCATTGCAGGAAATTAAAGAGGTTAGAAAAAAGAGAAGCAAAATTAATCTCGACATATTTTTAAGATCATTAATATATTATGGGTTACCTCATCCGAAAATATAGATTTTATATTGATCTACAAACATTTTTAATAGGGACTAAAAAAAACCTCATAGATTTTTGAAATCTATGAGGTTTGAATTGTTTTCAGATCAATTTTATTCAATCTTTGTAAGTGTCATTGTTTCATTATGATCTATACTTTCAGGCCGTTTCCCATTCATGTTGATCAGCATAAGGAATTTTGAATCGTTAATAGGAACAATAATTCCTAGCAGTCTTCCTTTTTCCTGATTATCTTTTAGTGCAATAAAATCAATATGAATTGGTGTCTTTTCCATATCAATTTTATATTTGAGTTCACCCTTTTGTCCATTATTAGGACCTCCGTGGATGATAAAATTCTTGCCGTCAATTTCTTCCCCGTTAATTGTAATAGATACATATCCATCTTTTGTAAAGCCTGCTTTGCCTTTACTCTTCCAGTAATCAATGGATTCCCAGTTTCCAATAATATTAAACTGGGATTTTTGAGCTTTGGCCTGAAAACCAATAATAAGTATAAACGCTACTACGCTTTTTAGAAAAGTCTGTTTTATTTTCAAATAAAAATTCATAGTAAACTTTTAATTAATTTTATAAACATAACTCTTACTGATATATCTGCTTTTATTTATTAATTCTGAAGGATAAAAAATGGTTCCATTAATCTCAACACTTTTAATCCTATATCTCCAGCTTCCATTATGGCTTGTGTAAATTTTTGTTGTTGAATTTGGATAAAGTTCAAGGACAATGGAAGAGTCTTTCACTTCTATTTTTTCAAGAGACTTTGGATTTTTGATTTTATAGAAAGACCGAGGTGACAATATTCCACTTTCATAATTAAATGCAAAGCTGTCGGCTTCATTATCAATTGCTTTTGAGATGGGATAACTGTAATTGATCTTAATTATTTTTTTGGAGTCAGTCAGGTTTTGAATATAGAAATCAGTTATCCAGGAACATCCTGAAAGCACTGCTACGAAAATACAACATAGAAATCCTATCGTAATTGATTTTATATTCATTGTACTGAAGTTTAAATGGCTTTTGCAAAAGTAAACAGAATCCTTTATTTTTCCTGGATTAATTGATAAAAAAATCCCACAAGAAAACTTGTGGGATTTTAATATTTATTATAGCTCGAAATTACATCGTCTCCATTTTGAAGCTCATGCTTTCGATTACTTTTAAGATGGCTTCTACCGTATCCATTGAAGTTAAACAAGGAACACCGTTTTCCACACTCATTCTTCTGATCTGGAATCCGTCTCTTTCTGCCTGCTTACCTTTTGTAGTGGTATTCACAACATACTGAACTTTTCCTTTCTGGATCAGGTCGATAAGGTTTACATCTTCCTCTCCTATTTTGTATCCGATTTTGCAAGGGATTCCTTTTTCTTCGAAGAACTTCGCAGTACCTTCTGTAGCCCAGATTCTGAATCCTACTTCATGGAATCTTGCGGCAAGAGCTGCTGCTTCATCTTTGTGCTTATCTGCCACTGTGAACAGGATAGATCCGTGCATAGGAACTTTTCTTCCTGCTGCAACCAATCCTTTGTACAATGCTTTTTCAAGGGTTGTATCTTTCCCCATAACTTCTCCTGTAGACTTCATTTCAGGGCCTAAAGAGATATCAACTTTCGTTAATTTAGAGAAAGAGAATACGGGTACTTTTACAAATACGCCTTCTTTGTTTGGAACCAATCCGTTTTCGTAACCTAAATCTTTCAGTTTTTGTCCTAAGATTGCCTTTGTTGCAAGGTTCGCCATAGGAACCTCTGTGATTTTAGATAAGAAAGGAACTGTTCTTGAAGAACGTGGATTTACTTCAATTACATAAACATTTCCTTCGAAAAGAACATACTGGATATTCATTAATCCGATAACGTTTAATCCTTTTGCCAGTCTCTGAGTGTAGTCTACCAAAGTATCTATCTCGCTCTGAGAGATATTTTGCGGCGGATACACTGCGATAGAGTCTCCGGAGTGAACCCCTGCTCTTTCGATGTGCTCCATAATTCCCGGGATCACTACCGTTTCACCGTCGCAGATGGCATCTACTTCGATTTCTTTTCCTACCATGTACTTGTCTACCAAAACAGGGTGTTCAGGACTCGCATCTACTGCGTGCTCCATGTAGTGAGCCAATTCTGTTTCAGCGTATACAATTTCCATTGCTCTACCTCCAAGAACATAGCTTGGACGAACCAATACCGGATATCCGATTTCGTTGGCAATTTTTATCGCTTCTTCTTTGGAAGTTGAAGTTCTTCCTTTTGGCTGAGGAATTCCAAGCTCCTGAAGTGCTTTTTCGAATTTATCTCTGTTTTCAGCTCTGTCAAGATCTTCTAATGAAGTTCCTAAGATCTGTACTCCGTGAGCGGCTAGTTTATCTGCAAGGTTGATCGCTGTCTGCCCTCCGAACTGTACCACTACTCCTTTAGGCTTTTCAAGCTCGATGATGTTCATCACATCTTCTTCTGTAAGCGGCTCGAAGTAAAGTTTATCTGAAATTGAGAAGTCTGTAGAAACTGTCTCAGGGTTGTTGTTGATGATAATCGCTTCGTACCCCATTTCTTTGATTGCCCATACTGAGTGAACGGTTGCGTAATCAAACTCAACACCTTGTCCGATTCTGATAGGTCCTGAACCTAGTACAATGATTTTTTCTTTATCTGAAACAACACTTTCGTTTTCTTCTTCGTAGGTTCCATAGAAGTAAGGTGTTTCACTTTCAAACTCAGCGGCACAAGTGTCTACCATTTTGTAAACCGGCATGATTCCGTTTTCTTTTCTGAAGTTGAAAACCTCACGCTCTTTTACATCCCAAAGAACAGCGATATTGATGTCTGCGAAACCTAATCTCTTAGCTTCAATCAGGGTTTCTTTATCAAATTTGTTGTCAGCGATTACTTTTTCGAAGTCAACCAGTTTTTTCAGTTTCCAGATAAAGAACTTGTCGATTTTACTCCATTCTACAATCTGCTCCCAGTCGTAACCTCTTCTTAAAGCATCCCCGATGATGAATAATCTTTCGTCATCACATACTCTGATTCTTCTTTCGATTTCTTCAGCAGTAAGTGCCTGAGCCTGCTTTGTTTTTAATCCTAAATGTTTGATTCCTGTTTCTAATGAACGGATCGCTTTTTGTAAAGATTCTTCCAGGTTTCTTCCGATCGCCATTACTTCTCCGGTAGCTTTCATCTGAGTAGAAAGTCTTCTGTCTGCCGTTTCGAATTTATCGAATGGGAATCTTGGGAATTTCGTTACCACATAGTCAAGAGCCGGCTCAAAACATGCGTATGTTTTTCCTGTTACCGGGTTCATGATTTCATCCAGAGTTAATCCAACTGCGATCTTCGCAGCAATCTTTGCAATCGGGTAACCTGTTGCTTTACTTGCTAACGCTGATGAACGGGAAACTCTAGGGTTTACTTCGATGATATAGTAATCGAATGAATGCGGATCTAAAGCTAACTGTACGTTACATCCACCTTCAATTCCTAATGCTCTGATGATTTTCAGTGAAGCATTTCTCAGTAACTGATATTCTCTGTCTGAAAGCGTCTGAGAAGGTGCTACTACGATTGAATCTCCTGTATGAACACCTACCGGGTCTATATTTTCCATGTTACAAACCACAATGGCGTTGTCGTTTGCATCACGCATTACTTCGTATTCAATTTCTTTGAAACCTGCGATTGATTTTTCAATAAGACACTGTGTAACCGGGCTGTGCTTTAATCCCAATTCAGCGATTTCTTTCAATTCAGCTTCTGTGGAAGCGATACCACCTCCGGTTCCTCCCATTGTAAAGGCAGGACGAACAATTACAGGATATCCGATTTCATCTGCGAAAGCAAGCGCTCCTTCTACCGTATTGACGATATCAGATTCCGGTACCGGCTCGTTCAGTTCTCTCATCAGCTCACGGAAAAGGTCTCTGTCTTCTGCTCTGTTGATGGCAGAAAGTTTTGTTCCCAATACTTCCACTTTGCACTCTTCAAGAATTCCTGATTTCTCCAGTTCTACCGCCATATTCAGACCTGTCTGCCCTCCAAGAGTTGGTAATAAAGCATCCGGACGTTCTTTTCTGATGATGTGGCTTACAAACTGTAATGAAATCGGCTCGATATATACTTTATCAGCGATTTCCACATCCGTCATGATCGTTGCAGGGTTCGAGTTGATCAAAATTACCTTGTAGCCTTCTTCTTTAAGAGACAGACAAGCCTGCGTTCCTGCGTAATCAAATTCAGCTGCCTGACCGATGATGATAGGTCCTGAACCGATTACTAAAATTGTTTTTATATCTGTACGTTTTGCCATTTTTCTTTTTTTAGATACCAGATGTTAGATGTCAGATTTCAGACTTCCAACAGGTTGATTTACTTTTTTAAATTAGATTTGAATGTATAAATCATTCTTTGAATTTCATTTAGATTTGATATTAAACCATTAACTTTTTCTGCTTCAAGTAAATTTAATTCTCTAGTTAAAATTAACTGGGTCTGTAACTCAAAGGAGGATGCATTTGCTATACCGAGAAAATGATAAAATTCTCTATCATTATTTCTTCCTGCACCTTCAGCTATATTTGAAGGAATAGAGATTACAGATCTTTTAATTTGAGAAATCAAACCAAACTTTTCATCTTTAGGTAACTCCGCACAAATGATATAAACCTGTTTTGCAAGTTCAATAGATTTCTGCCAAAAGACCAATTTTTCAAAATTATGCATGATAAAGTCTGCTATCTGATGTCTAATATCTGAAGTCTCTCTTATTTCTTAAAGTCCTCCATCATTTGAATGAACTCATCAAACAGGTAGTTTGCATCTTCAGGACCCGGGCTTGCTTCAGGGTGATACTGAACGGAGAAACAAGGGTGGATTTTGTGTTTTAATCCTTCGTTGGTTCTGTCATTCAGGGCGATGTGCGTTTCGATAAGGTCTGTTCCTTTTAAACTTTCCTGATCTACCGCATATCCGTGGTTTTGAGAAGTAATGGCTACTGTATTTTTCTCCAGATCCAATACCGGGTGGTTTCCTCCTCTGTGTCCGAATTTCAGTTTGAAAGTTTTTGCTCCACAAGCAAGACCAATTAACTGGTGTCCTAAGCAGATTCCGAAGATTGGGACTTTTCCTAATAATCCTCTGATCATGTCTAAAGCATGGGGTACATCTTCAGGGTCACCAGGACCGTTTGACAACATAATTCCGTCAGGATTCATCAACAGGATTTCTTCTGCTGTGGTATCCTGAGAAACCACGATGATGTCACAGTTTCTCTGAGACAATTCTCTGATAATTCCCAGCTTGGCACCGAAGTCTACCAATACTACTTTGAAACCTCTGTTTGGATTAGCATAAGGTGTTTTTGTAGAAACCTCCTCAACCTGATTGGTAGGGAAAGTTGTTGATTTCAATTCAGAAGCTACTGCTGTTTCATCAGCATCAGCATTTACAATTTTTCCTTTTACCACTCCATGGTTACGAAGAACTCTTGTCAGTCTTCTGGTGTCGATTCCTGAAATTCCTGAAAGGTTTTTCTTTTTAAATAATTCATCTAAAGTGATCTGAGTACGGAAGTTGGAAGGAAGATCGCAAAGTTCTTTTACGATAAGTCCTTTGATTGCCGGCTCGATACTTTCATAATCATCACGGTTAATACCATAATTCCCGATAAGCGGATAGGTCATACAAACTATCTGACCGCAATACGATGGGTCAGAAATCAATTCCTGATACCCTGTCATTCCGGTATTGAAAACTACTTCCCCTGCAGTTTCCAATTCTGCTCCGAAACCTTCTCCATGAAACACTTCACCGGACTCCAGTATTAATTTTTTCTTCATTTTAAACTTTTATCTCTTATTATTTTATTATACGTCATTAACAGGTCGCCCTTACAGGGCTCTTTACCTTTTTACTTCTTACTTTCACCTTGGCTCTTATTTGAAAGTATACCCTTTGCTTTCCAATGCTCCTTTTAAGATGGCCATTCTTGCGAATACTCCGTTTTGCATTTGTTTGAAGACTCTTGATCTTTCGCATTCTACAAGATCCGAATCTATTTCCACTCCTCTGTTGATGGGAGCGGGATGCATGATGATTGCTTCTTTTTTCATGGCCTTTTCTCTTTCTTTCGTCAGACCATATCTTTTATGGTATTCTGAAGCGGTGAAACTCATTGCGGAATCGTGTCTTTCGTGCTGGATTCTTAATAGCATTAACACATCCACTTCGCCGATCAGTTCATCTACCGACATATAAGTTCCGTTGATCAGGGCTCCCTCGTCAAACCACTGTTCCGGTCCTGAGAAGTAAACTTTTGCTCCCAGTCTTCGTAGTGCCTCTGCATTTGAGTTTGCTACGCGGCTGTGTTTTACATCTCCTACAATTCCTACTTTCAATCCTTCAAACTTTCCGAATTCCTGATAAATAGTCAGCAAATCCAGCATACATTGTGAAGGGTGGTTTCCTGTTCCGTCTCCTCCGTTGATCACCGGAATGTTAATATTTTTCAGTTCTTCGAAGTATCTGTCTTTCTTATCGCGGATCACTACAAGGTTTACTCCTATACTTTCAATAGTCTTTACGGTGTCATAAAGACTCTCACCTTTGTTTACCGAACTGTGTGATGCATCAAAAGGAACTACCTGAAGTCCCAGTTTTCTTTCTGCAAGATCAAAACTTGTTTTCGTTCTTGTACTGTCTTCGAAGAAAAGATTTGAGCAAAAAACTTCTCCTTCAATTTTAGCAGTTTTACCGTTTGCAAAAGCCAGTGCTTCTGTCAGTATACTGTTGATTCTCTCGGTGCTTAGTTCTGTAATCGTAAACATAATTCTAATTTTTGGGCATAAAAAAAGCGAAGACAACAATCTTCGCTAATAACAATAAATATCGTAAAGGGCGCTTTCGCCCGGTAAATCTAATGATATAAATGCTTTTTTATTCATTAGGTGCAAAGATACAACAATTTTATGAACTGGCAAAAATTATGTTTAAAATAAATTAAAAACTTCAGTCTTTCCTTATTCTCATTTAAAATTAATATTTTTGTTAACACTCAAATTTATTCTATGGATTTAAAAGACAAAATGATTCTCAGCATTATTCAGGAAGACTCTACGCTATCGGTTAAAGAAATTTCCGAAAAGATAGGTCTTACCTTTACTCCTACGTATGAGCGAATCAAACAACTGGAGAAGCAGGGGATCATTCAGAAGTATGTGGGACTTTTAAACCGTGAAAAACTGGGGTTAAATATTGTAGTCTATTGTAATGTCCGTCTCAAGGAACAATCCAAGAAAGTTTTGGAAACTTTTGAGAACCATATCGGAAAATATGATGAAGTACAGGAAATCATCAGCCTTTCCGGAGAGTACGACTATATGTTGAAGATTATTGCCAAGGACATCAATTCTTATAACGAATTTGCGGTTAATGTTATTTCAAACATTCCCAATATCGGGCAGTACCACAGTTCCATTGTCCTTCATGAGGTAAAAAAATCTACCAAATTCAAAATTGATCTGGAATAATCCTTCTATTTTAAACTCATTATTTATTTCTATTTCACTTGCTGAAAATCTTTGGATTTTCTTGTGTCTTAAAAGTAATATTTATCATACAATTCCTTGCGCCTTTGCGTATACCAACATTTTTCGATTTTTATAATCTCTTATTTTGTTAGAAAACGCAAAGACGCAAAAGAAATTTATAAACTTTATGTAATAAGGAGCAAAGATTTTATCTCCGATAAAATTTTATGCAGCAGATTTCCTTAATTAACCTTGAAATCTTCAACTACCTTAATGGTTCAATTTATCAATCATCAAATTCAAAGAGCAGAGTAAAATCCAACCATTAAGATCACTTAAGCAGATAAGATTTAAGATTAAGGCTTCCACAACGAAAAGACAGCAGGCTAAAATAATTTTAGAAATTCTACTGATTTTTGCCTAAGTTTTGATGATCCTAATGGCTTAGATTCTAACCCAATAATTTATTTTTCAGTTTATTGAACTGATATTCTATTTTATCCAGACAAAGATTTCCTATACTTCCCTGATGGGTATGTTCAAGGTTGCCGGGTTCAAATTCAAACGTATTGTTTTCAATCTCCTGCCCTACTTTTACATAAGCATCACGGAAAGAACTTCCGCTTTTCACCTCTTCATTGATCTTTTCCACACTGAAAAGGTATTTGTATTTCTCGTCCTCCAGAATCCCGTCTTTCACCTTAATATTCGGTAAAGTATAGCTTAAGATTTCCAGACATTCCTTTAAAGAATCTATCGCCGGGAAAAGAATTTCTTTTGTCAGCTGTACATCTCTGTGATATCCTGAAGGCAGATTGCTTGTTAGAAGGATCAGTTCGTTTGGAAGTGACTGAATTCTGTTGCATCGTGCACGAACCAGCTCAAAGATATCCGGATTTTTTTTGTGCGGCATGATACTGCTTCCCGTAGTAAATTCTTTTGGAAAGCTGATAAAATCAAAGTTCTGGCTCAGATAAAGACATACATCATAAGCGAACTTGCCAAGCGTTCCCGCTAAAGTAGCCATCGCCATGGCCAGCATTTTTTCTGACTTTCCACGGGTCATCTGAGCGTAAACAGAATTGTAATTCATGGACTGGAAGCCTAAGTTATAGGTGGTACTTTCACGATTGATCGGAAAAGACGAACCATAACCAGCAGCTGATCCCAGTGGATTTTTATTAATGATATTCTTCACTGAAAACAGCATTTCCACATCATCCAAAAGCGCTTCTGCATAAGCTCCGAACCACAACCCAAATGATGAAGGCATCGCAATCTGGAAATGGGTGTATCCCGGAAGCAGAACATTTTTATGCTGATCTGCCAGCTGAATTAAAATCTGAAAAAACTCGTCTGTAAGGGCTGTAATTTCACGGATTTCATCCAATAAATACAGTTTGATATCCAGTAAAACCTGATCATTTCTTGATCGTGCCGTATGGATTTTCTTTCCCGTATCTCCTAATTCTTCAATCAGGATCGCTTCTACCTGAGAATGGATATCCTCAGCTTCTTTATCAATTTCAAAAGTCCCATCCTCAATTTGATTTAAAATACTACTTAAAACAGATAACATCTGCTCTGATTCTTCTTTTGTAATAATGCCGGTTTCTGCCAGCATTTTACAATGTGCCATAGAACCTTTAACGTCATATTTGGCTAAACGCTCGTCGAAGTCAAGATCTTTACCGACTGTAAATTGATTGACTAATATATTGGTGGCAAGGTCATCCTTCTGCCATATTTTTTTCATGATAATATTTGATTTAAATATTTGTTGGTTTTGACATGCCCGGCAAGGCAATCCTTATTACTAATAACTATAAAAAAACATTTCCTTATGTAAAGCTTTCATTTTTAATTTTCTTTTTGCATAAATCTTATTAAAAACTGAACTTCTAGAGCCTGCCGGACGGAGTCAAAACATATATTGAGCTGAAAGCCTGAGGCTGGAGGCAGGAAGCTAATAACATACTGCAATAACTTCCCTCTTCCTACACCCATCTTCCATTTTTATAACACTTTTTCTAAAATGCTGATGTAGATTTCTATTCCTTCTTCTATTTCATGGATATAGATAAATTCATCTGCTGTGTGAGAGCGCCTGCTGTCTCCAGGACCTATTTTCACTGATGTACATGGAATAATCGCCTGATCTGAGGAAGTAGGAGAACCGTAGGTTGTCCTTCCGATTTCAATTCCTGCTTTTACAAACGGATGATCCATTTCAATCTTGGAGGAATTCAGCCTGAACGATCTTGCCGTCAATGTAGATTTCATCTGAGACTGGATGATTTCAAATGCTTCATGATTGGAATATTCATCCGTTACCCTCACATCCAATGTAAAATTGCACGATTCCGGAACCACATTATGCTGTACTCCTGCATGGATTCCTGATAAAGTCACTTTAACTTCGCCCAGATATTCTGAAACCTTCGGAAATTTAAAGGAAAGAATATTCTGCAGATCCTGCATACATTTTACAATTGAGTTATCATCATTAGGATGAGCGGCGTGAGAAGGAGTACCTTTCATTTCTCCATCAATCACAAGAAGTCCTTTTTCTGCAATCGCCAGGTTCATCTGCGTGGGTTCTCCTACAATGGCGAGTTCTACGTTGGGTAGCTGCGGAAATAAGGCTTCGATTCCATCAAATCCTGAAATCTCCTCCTCTGCCGTCAAAGCAATAACTAAATTATATTTTAAATCTTCTTTATCATAAAAATGTAAAAAAACCTGTGCCATAGAAACCAGAGAAGCTCCTGCATCATTGCTACCCAATCCGAACAGTTTACCTTCTTTTTCGATCGGTACAAATGGATCAAGTGTATAAGCTTTATTAGGCTTTACCGTATCATGATGGGTATTCAGTAAAACAGAAGGCTTAAACACATCAAAGTGTTTGTTCACCGCCCAGATATTGTTTTTAAAACGTTTGGTAGGAATCTGATGTTTTTTGAAAAAATTTTCAATCTCTACCGACGTATTGAATTCATCTTTACTGAATGAAGGAATCTCAATCAAATTTTTAAGCAATCCGACCGCGTTATTCAACAGTTCTTCTTTATTATAAACAGATTTCAGTTCCTGCATGATGATTTTCTATATGGTTTTTCAGTTCTGTTTCTTTAATCAGAAACACTTTATTTACATTATTTTTTATCGCTCCAAGAGCATTTTCAAGTTTGGGTAAAATCCCTTTATGAAGTTTTCCTTCTTCTTTTAATACCGTGAATTCTTCTTCATTGACAGTTTTGATCACAGATTCCGGATCGTTTACATCTCCTAAAACACCTTCTTTATCAAAACAATACAACAGTTCAACTTCATATTTCTCAGACAAAGCCTGAGCCATCACAGAGGCAATGGTATCAGCATTGGTATTGAAAAGATTTCCTTTTCTGTCGTGGGTAATCGCAGAAAACACAGGAACAAGATCCAGCTTGATTAATTTTGATACGAGCTTCCTGTTCACACTTTTTTTTGTAATATCCCCCACAAATCCAAAATCGATTTCAGGATGTTCTCTTTTCTTAGCTTTAATTAAATTTCCGTCTGCCCCCGAGAATCCTATGGCATTGCATTTTTTCTGCTGCAGCTTTTCAACAATATTTTTATTAATTCCTCCCGCATACACCATCGTTACAATGTCCAAAGTTTCTTTATCCGTAATCCTCCTGCCATTGATCATTTTCTGTTCAATGCCCAGTTTATCAGCCAGCGTTGTTGCCAACTTGCCACCGCCATGAACAAGGATTTTCTTTTCAGTAATTTCAGAAAACTGTTCTAAAAATTGGTTTAATAATTCCTCATCATCTATTAAAGCTCCGCCAATTTTTATGATGTATAACTTTTCTTTCATTGTAAACATTTTGGGATACTTGATCTTTTCTATCCTTGTCAAGGTTTTGAACCTTAACAAGGATTATTTTAAGCTTTTAATTCATCTAAAATTTCACTGAATACGGCTTGTGCTGAGAAAATCCGGTTTTTTGCCTGCTGATATATGATAGAATGGTCTCCATCCATCACCTCATCACTCAATTCTACATTACGGCGAACCGGAAGGCAGTGCATTACTTTCGCATTATTGGTATGGGCTAATTTTTCATTCGTCAGCATCCAGTTTCCCTTCACTTCGGGCATTGCAGCATAATCATCAAAAGAAGACCAGTTCTTCACATAGATAAAGTCTGCATCTTTCAAAGCTTCATCCTGATCATGGATTACTTTCACATCTTTGGTAAAGTTTTTATCTAAATCATACCCTTCGGGATTAGCAATCACCAATTCCACATCCATTTCCTGCATCCATTCTGCGAAAGAATTTCCAACAGCATGAGCGATAGGCTTGATGTGCGGCGCCCATGTTAATACTACTTTTGGTTTATGGTCTTTTTTCCAGTTTTCTGTAATGGTGATGCAGTCTGCAAGACTTTGTAAAGGATGGCGTGTAGCTGATTCCAGAGAAATGACAGGTACTTTTGCATGCTTTTCAAACTGGCTTAATATGCTTTCATTCACATCATCTTCTTTGCTCTTCATCCCTGCAAAACAACGTACCGCAATGATATCACAATATTGATTTAAAACTTCAATAGCGTCTTTGATATGTTCTACCGTGTCGCCGTTCATTACCGCTCCATCAGCAAATTCAAGATTCCAGGCTTCCTGTGCTGCGTTTAACGTCAATACATTCAACCCAAGATTCTGAGCTGCAATCTGACTGCTCAGACGGGTTCTTAAACTTGAATTTAAAAATACAAGTCCGATTGTTTTTCCCTTTCCTTTTTCTGTTTCAGTAAGGGGGTCTGCTTTTATCTGTAAAGCTTTTTTTATGATTTCCTGTAAGTTTTCTACATCACTTACAGAGGTAAATTTTTTCATTTTGAATTGATTTTAAAGATTGTGTTTACACATTGATTGTTGATCTAACCACAAAAGGCACAAAAGTTTTTACTAAAACACTTTAGAACACTTAAGTTTTAAAAGTTGATTATTTTGAAAATATATAAGCTCACATAGGAAGAAAATCAAAGATTTTCGAAAACTTAAGTGCACTTCTTAAGCCTTTAGTATTTTCTTAAAATCACTTAAGTGTTTAAATTCTTTTGTGACTTTTATGGTTTAAATATTTCCAAGCACTGCTTTCAAAGCATTGATGAAAAGATCCGTTTCCTCTTTTTTGATATTCAGTGCCGGAAGAATCCTCAACACGGTTTTATCATTAGAGTTTCCTGTGAAAATATGATGATCAAAAAGGAGCTCTTTCCTTACTTCTGAACAGTCTCTGTCGAGTTCTATTCCGATCATCAATCCTTTCCTTCGGATGGATTTAATATGTGGTAAATCTTTAATTTCATTTTCAATATACTCACCCATTTTCTGCGCATTTTCGATAAGATTTTCATCTTTCATAACATCCAGAACAGCAATAGAAGCGGCACAGGCAAGGTGGTTTCCTCCAAATGTCGTTCCCAGCAAACCGTTGCTTGCCTGGAATTTAGGATGGATCAAAACTCCACCCACAGGGAAGCCATTTCCCATTCCTTTAGCCGTCGTAATAATATCTGCTTCTACACCAAATTCCTGATGCGCAAAGAAATATCCGCTTCGCCCGTATCCGGACTGCACTTCATCCAAAATAAGAACAGTATCATATTTTTCACACAGTTCTTTGATTTTAGATAAAAATTCCGGTGTCGGAATCATAATACCTCCTACTCCCTGAATTCCCTCGATGATCACAGAAGAGATTTCATTTCCATATTTTTCAAAGGTTTCTTCAAGCTGTTGTACATCATTCCATTCTGATTTGATAAATCTTTCAGAAAAATTAACCGGAGCTACAATTTTCGGATTATCAGTCACTGAAACCGCTGCAGAAGTTCTGCCGTGGAATGAACCTGAAAAGTAAAGCACTTTGCTTTTCCCGTTATGAAAAGAAGCCAGCTTCAATGCATTTTCATTCGCTTCTGCTCCGGAATTACACAGGAAAAGGTTATAATCTTCATATCCTGAAAGCTTTCCTAATTTTTCTGCCAGTTCAGTCTGTAATTCATTCTGAACAGAATTGGAATAGAAGGAAATTTTTTCAAGCTGATCTTTCAGCTTATTCTGATAGTGTGGATGGTTGTGCCCGATAGAGATTACAGCATGACCTCCGTAAAAATCAAGATATTGTTCTCCCTTATCGTCCCAAAGAAAAGATCCCTGAGCTTTTACCGGATTGATGTTGAATAATGGATATACGTTGAATAAATTCATTTTTTTATTTTTTATTTTTCTTTTGTCTTAAAACAAAAGAAACAAAAGTTCAAGACCTGGAAACTTCCGCTAAAAATTAGTTCTATTCACTAAAAATTCTAAAACTTGTGCGAAATCCGAATTGGTTCTTCGGTTCTCTATTTTCCTCGCACTTCGAACAGTAGAATTTTCTTAACGTTCATAGAATTAATTTTCTTAACGCTCCATTTTCCCTAAGTCGGATTTACTTTCTGTTAAAATTCTCAATTACTTACCGTCAATTTAAAATGCTATCGGTTTCAGGTTTAATCCTGCATTTTCTTCCCAGTTCATAGCCAGATTCATATTCTGTACGGCCTGCCCCGAAGCACCTTTCAACAAATTGTCAATCGCTGAGTGAATAACGACCACATTTCCACTCTTTTCGATTTGAATCACACAGCGATTGGTATTGACAACCTGCTTTAAATCCACTGCCTTCCTGCTTACTGTAACAAAAGGCTCCTCTGCATAAAAATCCTGATACAACTGTTCTATTTCCTCCAGCTCCAGATCCGTCTTCATGGTGGAACTTGTAAAAATCCCTCTTGCAAAATCTCCTCTCCAAGGAACAAAGTTCAGGTTTACTTCTTTATTATTGAATGAAATCAGCTGTTGTAAAATCTCATCCACATGTTGATGTGTTAAGGTTTTATAAGCTGATACATTATCATTTCTCCAGGTAAAATGAGTCGTTGCCTGCAGAGACTGCCCGGCTCCTGTAGAACCCGTAATCCCTGTGGTAAAGACTTCATTCAACACTCCTTTTTCCGCCAATGGCAGCAAGGCCAACTGAATAGCCGTAGCAAAACATCCCGGGTTGGCAATACTCTTAGCACCCGTTAGTTGTTTTTTATTAATTTCAGGCAATCCGTAAATAAAATCTCTTTTTCCGAAATTTCCTTCTAAACGAAAATCGTTTCCAAGATCAATCACCAGCGTTTCATCTTTGACAGGGTTTTGAGTTAACCAGTTTTGACTTTCTTTATGCGGAAGACACAGAAAAAGAATATCTACGTCTTCAGATTTATCCGTCAAAACCATTTCACAAACCGTCGTTAAATCCGGGTACAGATCTGAAATTTTTGTTCCCGAATTCGAACGACTATATAAAAAACTCAATGTCACATGGGGATGAAAAGCCAGTAAGCGTATCAGCTCGCTGCCTGTATAACCGTTGGCACCAATTATTCCTACTGTTTTCTTCATTTTGATTCTGACAGATTTTTGTTCTGCCTTTCATTACATCCTTGCGGAACTAGTTGATATTCTGGTTAATCTGGTGGTATATATTGAGAGAATTGCTTACAATCTTAGTATATCCTTTCACATCATTGCCTGTCCATGCTCTGTTCGCTTCTCCATAGCTTCCGAATTTGTCAGACATCAGATCATGAGCAGATTCAATTCCATTCAAAATAAATCTGTAAGGATGAAGAGTTACAAATACTTTCCCGGTTACTGTTTTCTGAGAATCTGTCAGGAAAGACTCAATATTTCTCATGACAGGATCTAAGAAAAGTGCTTCATGAAGCCAGTTTCCATACCAGTCGGATAACTGCGACTTCATCATTTGCTGATATTTTGAAAGCGTATGTTTTTCCAATAAATGATGTGCTTTGATAATCACCGATGCTGCAGCTGCTTCAAATCCTACCCGTCCTTTAATTCCAACAATAGTATCACCTACATGAATATCACGGCCAATTCCATATGCTGAAGCCAATTCTTCTATTTTTTGAATGGCATATACAGAGTGCTCAAAGCTTTCTCCATTGACAGCTATAACTTCTCCGTTTTTAAACTCAATTTCAAGTTCTGAAGGCTGAGTTTCTTTAATCTGGGATGGAAAAGCTTCTTCCGGCAGGTAATTTCTGGATGTCAGTGTTTCTTTACCACCTACTGAAGTTCCCCAAAGGCCTTTATTGACAGAATACTGCGCTTTCTGGAATTCCATTTCATAACCGTGTTCTTTCAAAAACTCAATTTCTTCCTCACGGGACAAAGCCATATCACGGATAGGCGTAATGATTTCGATATTCGGGCACATTACCTGGAAGATCAGATCAAAACGCACCTGGTCATTCCCAGCTCCTGTACTTCCGTGAGCAATAGCATCTGCCTGTACTTCAATGGCATATTTTGCAATTTCCTGCGCCTGAATAGTACGCTCAGCACTTACAGAAAGCGGATACGTATTATTTTTCAATACATTCCCGAAAATCAAATATTTCACACATGAATTATAGTAATCTTCCTGAGCGTCTACGCACCTGTATTCTTTTACTCCAAGGTTTAAGGCTTTTTTCTCCAGTTCTTTTTCCTCTTCTTTTGAAAAACCTCCGGTATTTACAGTAACAGCATACACATCATATCCCAGTGTTTCACTAAGATATTTAGCACAATAGGAAGTATCTAAACCTCCGCTAAACGCTAAGATGACTTTCTTTTTCATCTGGACTCTTTTTATTTTTATTAATGGTCATATGAAATTCATCAAAATCTTTCTGAATCATTCCATCATATTTATTTTCAGGCAGATTATTCACTACCTCCTCTTTTTTTTTATCGTTTTCAGGAACAAACAACATGGCTGTACACAGACAGTTTTTACGTTCCTTCATCATTAAAATCTCATAGTTTACACAGTTTTTGCAGCCGTTCCAGAATTCTTCATCCTGAGTCAGTTCAGAATAGATCACGGGTTTATATCCCAAATCACTATTGATTTTCATCACCGCCAAACCTGTTGTTAATCCAAATACTTTCGCATCCGGATATTTGTCTCTAGATAACTGGAAAACTTTCTGCTTGATCTGAGTCGCTACTCCCCCGTTCCTGAATTTCGGTGACACAATCAGCCCCGAATTGGCCACAAACTTCCCGTGCGACCAGGTCTCTATATAACAGAAACCTACCCACTCACCGTTTTCAGTGGCTACCACAGCATTGCCTTCTGAAATCTTCTTACTCAAATATTCTATGGAACGTTTTGCGATACCCGTTCCTCTACGCTGTGCAGAATCGTACATTTCCTGCTGTATTTCACTCACATACATTAGATGTTCGCATGAGGAAATTTCTATTTCCATTTATTTATCTAAATTTTTTGGCAAATTTAAAATATAATTTCTTTTAAATCCAAATAAAAAAGATATTTTTTTTGTTTTAAAATTTTAAACAGGTAAAATTATCTTTATTGAAAAATATACATTTGCTAATTTATTATATATTTGCTAAAATAATATAGTTATGGAAAAAACCTGTCCTAAATGCAAGAGTATCAAAATAGTAAAAAGCGGCATTATCAACAATAAACAGCGGTTCCACTGCAAAGACTGCAATTATTATTTTACCGTTAAAAAACTGGGAAAACAAATTGACGATTACTACGTAACCAAAGCTCTTCAGCTTTATCTGGAAGGTTTAAGTTACCGTGAAATTGAAAGAATCATCGGGGTTTCCCATGTTACCATAAGCTCATGGATTAAAAAATACAATATCACAAGACCTCCCCATTCTGAATTCCATCCTGTTTATAAAATATTAAAACAAAGCGAACTGATTGAGTATATCGCTCATGAAGAGAATATTAAAAACTCAGGAATTATCATCACCCAATTTGCTGATAAGTATATGCTGATTAAATGGGAACGGTTTAAGAAGTAGTACGGGGTACGAGTTACGGGATGCGCGGTTTCGGGATGCGAGTTACGAGGTTTAAAAACCGAGGTGAAAATACTCTTGCAAAAAACTGTATATCAAATCTTTAAAAAATTATATTTTTAAAATATCGAACCCCAAACCTCGAACCTCGAAACCCGCATCCCGAATCACAAAACCCCGAAACCCGAAACCCGAATCCCTCACCTCAAAACTCAAAGCCTCACCAACATAAACTATACTATTACCACTAATATATATTAAATTTTCATAAATAAATTATTAATTACAATTTGGCATTCACAAAAAACAACGCCAAAAATTGATAATTTATGAAGAAATTACTTACATTCATTGGATTAGCTTTAATCAGTAGTTCCGTATACTCACAAGGTTCTCCTGATTATGGCAGTGGCTTAAAAATTAACCTCAACCAAAACGGGGATAAATTCGTCAGATTTATTTTATGGGACCAGTTTTGGGTAAGAAATACATCTATGAACCCCGGAACCATGGTAGGCGGTGAACCTGCTGACAACTCATGGAGCCTGGGAAACAGAAGGTTACGTGCATTAACGTACGCACAGATCTCTAAGAGGTATATGATCCTGCTCCATTTTGGAATTAATAATCAGACTTTCATCAATGGCGGCGCTTCAGGCACCTCAGGAACAGGAGGCTATGGAAACGGAAAGAAAACCCAGCTGTTTTTTCATGATGCCTGGAACGAATATGCAGTTATTTTACCTGGAGAAGCGGGAAAATTCAGTTTAACTTTAGGGGCCGGGCTTCACTATTATATGGGACTATCCCGTATGACCATGGCTTCCACGCTTAACTTCCTTACATTAGATTCGCCTGTTTTCTCATGGCCGTTAATTGATAATTCAGATCAGTTTGCAAGACAGCTCGGAATGTTTGCCAAAGGAAAATATGGAAAACTCGAATACCGTTTTAGCTTAAATAAACCATTTGCTACGGACCTCGTTCCTGTGAATGTGACAGATCCTTCAAAAGCAGTCGCTGTTGATAATAACGGAAATCCCAGTTTTTCAAAGGCAGGATATGTTGAATATCAATTCCTTGATGAAGAATCCAACACCCTTCCTTTCAAAGTGGGATCTTACCTTGGAACAAAGAAAGTTTTCAATGTAGGCGCAGGTTTTTATCATCAGGCTGATGGAACAAGAACTTCCATCAATTCAAATATTGAAAAACACGACATCACTCTTTTCGCGGTAGATGCGTTTGCAGATATACCTTTGGGTGAGGCAAAAAACAAAATGGCCGTTTCTGCCTATGCCGGATATTATAATTACAATTTCGGACCGAACTATGTAAGAAACCTTGGAACGATGAATATTGGCGCCTCTGATCCTAATTTCATCGGGAATAAAGCCATTGCAGGGCCAGGAAATCTGCAGCCAACCATCGGAACAGGTAATATTATCTACGCTCAGGCGGGTTTACTATTACCAAGTCAGGCAGAAAAGCCAAAGATCAGAATACAGCCTTTTGCAGCTTATACCCACAAAAGCTTTGAGGCTTTCGATAAATCTTCATCACAGTTTGATGTAGGCGCCAACTGGTTCATAGACGGACATCACGCAAAAATAACAACACAATATTCAACAAGACCTGTTTATACAAATCCTACGGAAAGTCCTTCTTCTAAAGGGGAATTTATTGTACAATTTCAGATCTACCTATAAAATTTAAACCATTAAGAACCATAAATTAAGATAGATCAGGGATACTTTCTCAAGATTCAAATAATTTGACTTTTTGTCATTGACTACGTCGAATCTTTGATTTCTGACGAAGGAAGAATCTTATTAACAACCAGAACTACATGAGATTCTTCATTACATTTCATTCAGAATGAAACTTTGAAATAATCCCAAAGCAATGAACTTAATCATAAAATCCTTAATGGCTAAAAAAAATCAAATTAACATCCTATTCCACTAACATCAAAAACTAATCAATATGAGCGAAAATCATCACGAAAGCTACGAAAATATGACCGACAGGCAGAAAAACCGCACCATCTGGAGTGTGATCACTGCCTCATCTCTCGGAACATTGATAGAATGGTATGACTTCTATATCTTTGGAAGTCTGGCCGTTGTTTTAGCCACCAAATTTTTCCCTGCGGATAATCCTACTGCCGCATTTTTATCAACCCTGGCTACTTTTGCTGCCGGATTTGTAGTAAGACCTTTCGGGGCATTATTTTTCGGGAGACTGGGAGATCTTATCGGAAGAAAATATACCTTCCTGGTTACGTTACTGATTATGGGATTTTCCACTTTCCTGATCGGATGTATTCCAAGTTATGAAACCATTGGATTTCTGGCACCGGTTTTAGTTTTAATTTTAAGATTACTTCAGGGACTTGCTTTAGGAGGTGAATACGGAGGCGCTGCCACGTATGTCGCAGAATACGCACAACCTCATCGCCGCGGATACTGGACCTCCTGGATCCAGACTACAGCAACAGCCGGACTTTTCATTTCACTGATCGTTATTCTGATCACCAAGACCACTCTTTCTGCAGAAGAATTTGATACCTGGGGATGGAGAGTTCCATTCTGGATCTCCATTCTGATGGTGGCCGTATCTTATATTATCAGAAAGAACATGAAAGAATCTCCCCTTTTTGCGAAAGCCAAAAGTGAGGGTAAAACATCCAAAAACCCTTTAAAGGAAAGCTTCGGGAATAAATACAATTTCAAGTTTGTTTTGCTTGCTTTATTCGGAGCTGCGATGGGGCAAGGTGTGATCTGGTATACGGGACAATTCTATGCCATGAGTTTCCTTCAAAAGGTCATGAATGTAGAATCGGCACAGGTAGATTCATTGATGGCTACGGCTTTATTTTTAGGAACACCTTTCTTTGTATTCTTCGGATGGCTTTCTGACAAAATCGGCAGAAAAGCAGTGATGATGACCGGAATGCTGATCGCTATTTTAGCGTACAGGCCTATTTACGACAGTATGTTTAAGAGTGTCAACCTCGAAAACAAAACAATTGCAGTCAATGGAATTACAGAAAAAAGAACGGCGAAAATCCACAATGATATTGCGACAGACAGCCTGGTGACTTTTCACAAAGAAACACTTTATACGGACGGAACTTTAATTAAAAAAGACAGCGTAGTTCATTGGTCACCCTCAGGAGTTGTTATGAAAGATGGAAAACCGGAGGAAGCCAAAGTTTCTCAAAGTTTAAAATTAAGTGACAACACCAAATGGTATCTGGTATTCCTTGTTTTCATCCAGGTGATCTTTGTAACCATGGTTTACGGGCCTATCGCTGCTTTCCTTGTTGAAATGTTCCCTGTGAGAATCCGTTACACCTCAATGTCATTACCTTATCACATTGGAAACGGGGTATTTGGAGGACTTCTTCCGGCAGTAGCCACTTATCTGGTAACCACAGGAAAAGAAGCAGGACATGCAACATGGTATCTGGAAGGACTCTGGTACCCGATTGGAGTCGCTGCCGTATGTTTGGTCATCGGATTATTTTATCTTAAAAATAAGAACAATAATCTTCACGATTAGGTACTGAATCACTTAAATTTTTATTAATTTTAAAACTACTAAAATGAACGGACTAAAAAAAATATTAGGCATTCTCTGGATCGCAATAGCAGTAATTGTGGGTTACTTCGGAATTACCGTACTGGGAATCCCAAAAATAACTTCCGGAAAACAGGAAGATCTGGTTTTTGGCATCATCATTCTTTTTGTACTGATGCCGATTATCTCAGGCGGAATGGCAGTTTTCGGTTATTACGCCTTAAAAGGAGAATATTCTGACAATAAAATTTAAAAGCAATATGGATAATTGATGAATGTAGTCATTCATCAATTATCTTTTATCAAAAATCATTTATGAAAAAAAGACACGAACAAAAACTTATCATACTGAGCGTAGGGCTTATGATTGCTTTCAGCATTCCTATTTCACTGCTTTTCAACAGTGACAGGGAAATTTTGGGCTATCCTATGATCCTTATTTACCTGTTCGTGGTCTGGATGATTTCCATTGTGATTTCTTTTGTAATTGTAAAAAGACATGATGAGTAGTTTCGCATTATTTTTTGTCGTTCTGTTTTATCTGGCCCTCCTTTTCTTAGTTGCCTACCTGGCAGAGAAGAAAAGAAGCAAGCTTTGGATCAATAATCCATACATCTATGCTTTATCCCTTGCTGTATATTGTACCGCCTGGACGTATTATGGAAGTATCGGAGTGGCAGCGACAAGCGGATTAAACTATTTACCAATCTACATTGGACCTATTATGATTATTCCGGCATGGATATACATCAACACCCGGATTGTAAGAATTTCAAGAGTCAATAAGATAAGCAGCTTAGCTGATTTCATTTCATTAAGGTATGGTAACAGCAGAAGCCTGAGTGCCATTATCACGATAGTCTGCCTTCTGGCGATCGTTCCTTATATCGGACTTCAGATCAAAGCTATTTCTGAAACATTTCATTTGGTAACTGAAACTCCGATGTCGAAAGATATCCTTACTGATAATGCAACTTTCGTGGTAGTTTTAATCGCCTTATTTTCTTCTTATTATGGAACACGATATGTGGATGCTTCAGAAAAAAGGCTTGGAATTATCTCCGCCATTGCTCTGGAGAGTTTTTTAAAGCTATTTTTCATTATCATTCTCGGATTTTTTGTCATTTATTATGTTTTTGATGGTTTCTCTGATATTTATGAGAAAGCCAGTAAATTTGAAGACTTTAAAGAAAAAAACACCTTCAACGGAATTGAAGGTGCCCTGAACTGGATGGTTCTCTGCATGATTTCTGCAACAGCGATCTGCATTCTCCCAAGACAGTTCCACACTGCCATTGTTGAAAACAGGCAGGAAAAACACATCAGAACAGCTATTTGGTTTTTTCCGCTTTACCTTCTAATCTTCACTGTATTTATTTTCCCGATAGCCTGGGGAGGAAGATTAATTTTTGACGGACAGAAAGTAAATCCCGAGTTCTACTCTATCCTGATTCCACAGCATTTCGACAATACTTTGATCACAGTATTCGTCTTTCTTGGAGGATTGAGCTCATGTATTTCCATGATCATTATCTCTGCCATTACCTTATCCATCATGCTTTCCAACAATCTCATCATTCCATACGGATTACTGGGAAAATTAAAATCTGAAAGCGAGGAGCAAAATACAAGAATCATCACCAATATCAGGAAGTTCAGTATTTTCGCATTGATCATTATGGCTTTTGCCTTCTATAAATATTTCATTCTGAAGACCTCGCTTGATTCGGTAGGATTAATCTCATTTGTCGTGATTGCACAGCTGGCACCTGCATTTTTCGGAGCTTTATTCTGGAGAAGAGGAAGTTATAAAGGTGCTGTTACAGGACTTTTAGCCGGATTGGTAATCTGCTATTTCGGACTGATTATTCCCCAGTATTATTTTTCGTACAATCAGGAATTTAAAGGGGTCTTGAGGGATATGTATAATGCTTTCGGTTTTTTTACCATTCCTTATTTAGGAAGAATTCCACAGATCTTTTTCTGGTCGATGCTGGTCAATACAAGCCTGTTTACCATTGTTTCCGTAAGTTCAAAAGGAAATTACCGCGAAAGAAACTTTGCTGAGCTTTACGTAGACATTGATAAGTACATTCAGAATCATGAGAATGCTTTTATCTGGCGTGGAACCGCCTATATTTCAGACATTCAGAATATTCTGGAACGTTTCTTAGGTAAGAATAAAACGGAACAGGCCTTAAGGATTTTTAATTTAAAATATAACATCGACTCCAATACTGAGACTGCCGATTCAAGGTTTATCAAATTCTCAGAAAACCTTTTGGCAGGAAGAATCGGTACAGCTTCCGCAAAAATATTGATTGAAGGAGTAACCAAAGAAGATAAAATATCGTTAAAAGAAGTTTTAAATATTCTCGAAGAATCACAGGAAAATATCAGCTTAAATAAAAAGCTTACCGAACAGTCTGCAGAACTTCAGAAATTGTCTAATGATCTGAGAACTGCCAACGAAAGTCTGATTATTAAAGACCGCCAAAAAGACGATTTTCTGGATTCTGTCGCTCATGAGCTAAGAACTCCGATTACGGCCATCCGTTCAGCAGGAGAAATTTTAGCGGATGACGATGATATTCCTTTTGACATCAAACAGGAGTTTTTAAACAACATCATCACAGAATCCGACAGATTAAGCGAAATCATCAATGATATTCTTTATCTGGACAAACTGCAGCATGGTGAAATCTCTTTGCATATTCAGGAAAACAATATTGTTGACACGTATAAAAAAGCATTGAATCCGCTTCTTCACCTGATACAGCAGAAAAATATTCATTTGAGTGAAGTTAATCTCCTGAATCAGTCTATATTTGAATATGATGAAGCAAGAATGATTCAGCTGTTTCAGAATATCTGGGGAAACGCCTTAAAATTTACGGAAGAACACGGCACCATTCAGACCAAATTGTTTGAAAAAGACCAGCAGCTGATCATTACCATTTTCAATACGGGAAAGCATATCCCGGAAGAGGATCTGGAAATGATTTTTGATAAATTTTATCAATCAAAAAACCAAAACATATTAAAGCCTACAGGAAGCGGACTGGGACTGGCCATTTCCAAAAAAATTGTAGAGGCACACGGAGGAAGTATAAAAGCAGAAAACAGCGGACTGGGCGTAACTTTCACCATCAACATTCCCAAAAAAACTAAAAAAGAGATTACAGATGAAGTTGAACACCATTAAAACCTTCTTATGAGAAAGATAATTATTGCAGATGACGAACACAAAATATTGATGTCGTTGGAATACAGTTTTAAGAAAAACGGATATGATGTTTATATTGCCCGTGACGGAATGGAAGTCCTTGACTTTCTGAAAACCATGGTTCCGGATGTGATTCTTCTCGATATCATGATGCCCAATCTGGACGGCTACAGCACGCTCGATCTCATTAAGCAGGACGAAAAACTAAAGGATACTAAAGTCATCTTTCTGAGTGCCAAAAACAATCCAAGAGATATTGAAAAAGGATTGGAAATGGGAGCTGACGCTTACGTTACAAAACCCTACTCGATTAAGAAACTGATGCAGCAGATTGAGGAGATGTTTTAAGAGATTGCTTCGCCTGCGGCTCGCAATGACACGCAGACACTAAACACAACTATTGACCTTGATATTGATATGAATACAGATACCTTATTTAAACAAAGTATAGAAAACAAAGAAGACTTCTGGAAGGAACAGGCCGGGAAAATACAATGGTTTGAATTTCCGCAGCAGATTCTTTCCAATGGTGAAAACGATTACCCACAGTGGTTTTCTGACGGAAAGCTCAATATGTGTTACTTATGCATTGACAGACACATTGAAGACGGTTTTGGTGATCAGATTGCAATCGTTTATGATTCTCCTGTAACCCATCAGAAGAAAACCTACACATTTCATCAGGCAAAAGAGGAAATAGCAAAGCTGGCAGGAGGATTGGTTTCTTTAGGATTAAAAAAAGGAGACACAGCTGTTATTTATATGCCTATGATTCCTCAGACACTTTTTGCCATGCTGGCATGCGCAAGAATCGGGGTGATTCACAATGTGGTTTTCGGAGGCTTTGCTCCTCATGAGCTTGTAGTTAGAATTGATGACTGCAAACCGAAAGTTTTAATCACAGCCACGGCCGGTGTGGAAATTGCAAAGAGAATTCCCTATCTGCCACTGGTAGAAAAAGCAATCGAGCTGGCTCAGGACAAAGTAGACAATATCGTTGTATACAACAGAAAATTAGTAGATAATCAGGATGAGATGTTTGACGGACTTATTGATTATGAAGAACTGTTAGAAAAATCAGCTCCTGCGGACTGCGTTTCTGTAGAATCTACTCATCCGCTTTACCTGCTTTACACCTCAGGAACTACCGGAAAACCTAAAGGGATCGTTCGTGATACAGGAGGTTATGCCACGGCATTACAATTCTCAATGACTTATGTCTATGGTGTAGAACCGGGAGAAACGTATTGGGCCGCTTCAGACTTCGGATGGGCGGTTGGCCATAGCTTTTCTGTGTACGGCCCCTTAATCAACAGAAACACGACTATTATTTTTGAGGGGAAACCCATCATGACTCCTGATGCAGGAACTTTCTGGAGAATTATCTCAGAATATAAAGTTTCGGTGATGTTTACAGCCCCTACTGCTATCAGAGCTATTAAAAAAGAAGATCCGAACGGAGAACTGGTAAAAAAATACGATTTAACCCATTTTAAAAAACAGTTTCTCGCTGGTGAAAGATGCGATGTTGCCACTTTGGACTGGTTTGCAGAACATATTGGTGTTCCGGCAATAGACCATTGGTGGCAGACAGAATCCGGCTGGCCAATGCTGGGGTTGTTGACTCATGATGAAAATTATCAGATCAAAAGGGCCTCTGCAGGAAAACCTGTTCCGGGATATGATATTAAAATATTTGATGAAAACGGTTACGAACTCAATCCTCACCATGAAGGTTATCTGGTGATCAAACTTCCCCTCCCACCTGGCGCCATGCTTGGAATATGGAAAGACTACGCCCGTTTTGAAAGCAGTTACCTGTCTCAGTATAAAGGGTATTATTTTTCGGGAGATGGAGCTATTCAGGATGAGGATGGTTATATTTTCATTACAGGAAGAGTGGATGACGTGATCAATGTAGCAGGACACAGGCTTTCGACCTCCGAAATGGAAGAAATTGTTTCCTCACATCCTGATGTTGCAGAATGTGCAGTGGTAGGCATTGATGATGATTTAAAAGGACAGGTTCCTTTTGCCACGGTAGTTTTGAAAAACGGCTCGGCGATTTCTGAAGAAGATATTGAAAAAGACATCGTTCAGATGGTTCGCAACAAAATCGGGGCAGTTGCTTTTTTAAAAAATGTAATGGTTGTCAAACGTTTACCCAAAACGAGATCCGGAAAAATTTTAAGAAAGCTGATCCGGACACTGCTGGATGGTAAAGATTTTCAGATTCCATCCACTATTGATGACGAAAAAATCATTGAGGAAATCCAGGAAAAAATCCAGGTTTATAGAGCTTAAACGGGAAATTAAACATAAATTTAAAAATATAATAAATTCAAATTTCAAAAAACAAAAGGGATATGAGAAATTACTTAATAGAAGATTTACCACAATATTTTGAAGACTATAAGAAGTCTATCAAAAATCCTAAAAAATTCTGGGATAAAGTTGCAGATCAAAACTTCGTGTGGTATCAGAGATGGAGCAAGGTTGTTAAGTACGACATGAATGAAGCGAAGATCACCTGGTTTAAAAATGCGAAACTCAATATTACCAAAAACTGTCTCGACAGACATCTTACCATAAGAGGAGAAAAAACAGCAATCATCTGGGAACCCAATGATCCTAAGGAAGAAGCACAGCATATTTCTTACAACGAATTATACACCCGGGTGAATAAAACGGCCAATGTTTTGCGCGATATGGGTATTGAAAAAGGAGACAGGGTCTGCATTTATCTTCCTATGATCCCCGAACTGGCTATTACGATGCTTGCCTGTGCAAAACTGGGAGCTGTACATTCTGTTATTTTTGCAGGATTCTCAGCTTCAGCAGTGGCTTCAAGGGTCAATGACTGTGAAGCCAAAATGGTCATCACATCGGACGGAAGCTACAGAGGTAATAAAGTTCTGGATCTGAAAAGCATTGTAGACGATGCGCTGGAAAAAACGCCGACCGTGGAGAAAGTTCTTGTTGTAAAAAGAACCCACAACGAAATTAAAATGAAAGAAGGAAGAGATTACTGGATGGCCGATCTGTATGAAAAAGCTTCTCCTGATTTCGTTACTGTCATTATGGATTCTGAAGATCCTCTTTTCATTTTATATACTTCCGGATCTACAGGAAAACCAAAAGGAATGCTGCACACCTGCGCCGGGTATATGGTGTACACCGCATATACTTTTAAAAATGTATTCAACTATAAAGAAAATGATATTTACTGGTGTACAGCAGATATCGGATGGATTACCGGACATTCCTATATTCTTTACGGGCCGCTGCTGAACGGCGCAACTACAGTGATTTTTGAAGGAGTTCCTACTTATCCGGAACCGGACCGTTTCTGGGAAGTGATTGAAAAACACAAGATTACTCAGTTTTATACGGCACCTACTGCGATCCGTTCTTTAGCAAAAGAAAGTACGGAATGGGTAGACAAACATGACCTGAGTTCTCTGAAGGTCATTGGCTCAGTAGGTGAACCTATCAATGATGAAGCATGGCACTGGTTCAATGACCATGTCGGGAAGAAAAAATGTCCGATTGTAGACACATGGTGGCAAACGGAAACAGGAGGAATCATGATTTCACCGCTTCCTTTTGTAACGCCTACAAAACCTACTTACGCTACCCTTCCTTTACCAGGTGTACAACCTGTTCTGATGGATGATAAACGCAATGAAATCACAGGAAATCAAGTGACAGGAAATCTTTGTATCCGTTTTCCATGGCCCGGAATCGCAAGAACCATCTGGGGTGACCACCAAAGATATAAAGAAACTTATTTCACAGCTTTCCCTGGAAAATATTTTACAGGAGACGGAGCTTTGAGGGATGAAGTGGGCTATTACAGAATTACCGGGCGTGTAGATGATGTAATTATCGTTTCAGGGCACAACCTTGGGACAGCACCTATTGAGGACAGTATCAACCAGCACCCGGCTGTTGCAGAATCCGCCATTGTAGGTTACCCTCATGACATCAAAGGAAATGCGCTGTATGGCTATGTAATGCTTAAAGAAACCGGAGAAGGACGTGATAAGGAAAATCTTAAAAAGGAGATCAATCAGTTAATTTCGGATCAGATCGGACCCATTGCGAAACTGGACAAGAT
Organism: Chryseobacterium sp. CP-77; assembly: GCF_036362765.1. Classification (NCBI taxonomy): domain Bacteria; kingdom Pseudomonadati; phylum Bacteroidota; class Flavobacteriia; order Flavobacteriales; family Weeksellaceae; genus Chryseobacterium; species Chryseobacterium sp. CP-77. The sequence continues at coordinate 101,274 of NZ_CP143637.1, read as the reverse complement.
ACAGTTTGTTTCTGGGCTTCCGAAAACACGTTCCGGAAAGATCATGCGTAGAATTCTGAGAAAAATTGCAGAAGGTGACTTCAGTAATTTTGGAGACATCAGTACGCTTTTAAATCCTGAAATTGTTGAAGAAATCAAAAACGAAAGAATTTAATTAATCATTATTTAACCAATAGTGGGCCCTGGGAGTTATTTCCGGGGCTTTTTGTTTTTATTTTTGTAATTAAAAAATTACGACAAGTTTTGTCGTTGTGTGTATATATTTTTGCCTCAGAATAAAATAAAACTAAATATAAATTAGGAAATTAAACATTTAATAGCAGGTTTTACATTAAATCGCATTAATGTGATTTTTGCATATTAAAAAGTGTTAAATTCGCAAAGTTTTAAAAAGCTAATTACTAACTCAAAAAAACATTAGAATGAGAAAGTTTTATCTCAGTGCACTTACTTTGTGCATGGTTCTGGACGTATCTGCCCAGGAAGTGCTATGGCAGAAAGACATCAAATCCTCTACCCAGGATTTTCTAAGCCAGGTTACCACAACCATCGACGGGCAGTATCTTATCACAGGAAGTTCTATTCAAAGCAATAAGCAACAAGCTTCAGGCAGTAAGCAAAACAACTGTTACGATTTTCATTTAGTAAAACTCAATCAACAGGGTCAAGAAATCTGGGAAAAATATTTCTCAGGGCCAAACCATGATTATTTATCTGCTACTGTTACCACGCAGGATGGCGGATTTCTTCTGGCAGGAACTTCTTATTCAGGAAAAGGATTCGATAAAAAAGAAGATTCCAAAGGAAGCTCAGATATCTGGCTGATCAGAATCAATGAATTCGGAGATGAACTATGGCAAAAAACCTTAGGAAGTTCTTCTGATGAAGAAGCAAGAGCTGTTATCCAAACTACCGATTTAGGATTCTTTGTTGCAGGAAATGTGCAAAACTCATCAAAAGGCTATGGTTCCAAAGATATTTTGATCACAAAACTGGATAAAGACGGAAAAGAACTTTCCCAATTAATCTTAGGAGGAAAAGGATTGGACGAAGTAGAGAAGATGATTCCAACGAGAGACGGAGGAGCTTTATTAGGAATTTATTCGAGGAGTTCCGAGGTCCGTGTTTCGGGATCTGACAAAGGTTCCGGGATGCGGGATGCGGGTTCTGTATCAAACGTTCAAAACTCGAATCCCGTATCCCGAAACTCGAAACAAACTGAAAATTTCGGTGAAGGTGATTACTGGATCGTAAAACTCGATAAAAACGGAAAAGTAGAATGGGAAAAGAACTTTGGAGGAAAAGGTGATGATCATATCAGAACACTGGCTTTAACTTCAAATGGTTTTATCATTGGCGGGGAATCGAGATCAGAAAGATCGGGAAACAAAACTGTCGGATTGGAAAAAGGAACAGATCTTTGGCTGATTGCTCTCAATGAAAGAGGCGATGAACAGTGGCAGAAATCTTACAATTTTAAAAACAGAGATATCCTAATGGGAATGAGTGTTCTTCATTCAGCAGATGACAAATCATCCAAAGGAATTTTATTGGGTGGTTATACTCAGGCAGAAGGAAGAATAGAAACTGATGATGAAACATTCTGGATGCTCTATCTTGACCAAAACGGAAATGAACAGTGGAGAAAACATGTGAAAGGAGAATCCAGACAAAAGGAAGAAAGGCTTTCTGATTTAAAACTCAACAAAGATGGTTCTATTATTCTGGCTGGAACCAGTGCTGAAGAATTGGGCAAAGAAAACTGGAAGATTGTCAAGCTGGGAGACAAGCAGGTTGATCAGTTAATTGAAAAATATGACATCAAGATCTATCCAAACCCTGTCTCTGATTATGCTTACGTAGAAATCGGTTTCGATTTCAAGGATGCAGATATTCTTTTGTATGATATGAGTGGAAGACAGCTCCAGAGTATTAAAACGAAGAATAGAGTGACTAAGATCAACACCCAGGCTTTGGTTCAAGGGGCTTATCTGGTGACGATCAAAACGGATACAAATAAAACTGCGAATGCTAAACTAATTAAGAAATAAAACACAATGAGAAAACAATATTTAATACTAACATTATTTTTCATGCAGTATTTGCACTCACAGGTTACAATTTCAAATCCGACCTCTGCAAGCAGCCCTATGGACAATATAAAACAAATTTATCCGGCTGCTCCCACTGCCAATAATTTAATGAAATTTGAAGAGGTTCCTGTAAGCTACTATACGGGAATCCCTGATATTAAAATTCCAATTGCAAGTATCCCAACAAATGATTCTAAAATTTCCATGAACGTTTCATTAAATTATCATCCCCTTAATGCAAAACCTCTTGATAAATCCGGAGAAGAAGGGTTAGGCTGGAGCCTATTGGCAGGAGGAACCATTACCAAAACTATACGAGGGAGTGCAGATGACCGTAATTATGAGGGGGTGGAGCAAAGAGTAGGAATTCTTTATGATGAATATAATTATGCAGGCGCGCATACTAATTACACAAGAAAATATTTGGATGAGTTAGCCGTAGGTGGTGTATATCATACGGATCAATATAAAAAACTTTTATTTGATGCACTATTTTTTAACCGTTATGATACTGAGTATGATCTTTACCAATATAATTTCATGGGCTATACCGGAAGGTTTATCATTAAAAAGTCATCCGACAATAATTTATATGTTGAAAAGTTAGATAAAAATAATCTAAAAATTACCATAGGCTCTACCAACCCTAATAACGCATTAGAAGTGGCTTCTTTTGTAATTCTTGACGAATATGGAAATAGTTTTACTTTTGATGTATTAGAGAGAACTCAAAGATCCAGTATATCTAATAAAGTAGGATACTATGACTCTTATCAAACCAATTCAAAAGATTCCGGTGAAAGTACTACTGCTTTCCACCTGAGCAGAGTTGCCAACACATCCAACACAGAATTGGTAAAGCTGGACTACTATCCTGCTTCTGAGATCCAGTATACAAATTATTCTAATATAACCAGAAATAAGTTGGCAAGTGAAGATGCGAACTCTTTGCCTGTTGCAACAACTTTCGATAGCCAAATGCCGGCTTCTTACGAAACGAACACCATAACAAATAATACATTTGTTCGAAGTTTAAAAGAGATCGAAATACCAGGAAAAGGAAAAATTAATTTTACATACCTGCAGGGAAGAAATGATTCAGGCTATAGTCTGCCTCAGCAGCTTCAAAAATTAGATAAGGTTAAAGTTTTTGATGTATCAGGAAAACTACTGGAAACATATCAGTTATCTTACAGCAATTTTACTTATAATTTAGTAGGAGAAAATATACCTAATATAACATTAACACTCTCCCAAGTAACAAAGTTTGATTCTTCTTCCAATAAAGAATATGATTATATATTAAATTATACATCCAATCCACAGGATCGTAAGTTGGGAACAGATCAATGGGGGTGGTTTAACTGTCCTCGTCCTAATGCAAATCCCCTTTTGGCAAAATACGTTTCACCGGATTGTATTAATGTGAATATCCTCAAAAGCATGAAACTTCCTTCAGGAGGCGTAAGAACTTTTGATTTTGGATCCAATACATATTCATCTGATCATCTGGGAATGCCAATTACCAATTTTGATGATAATATTGAAAATTGGACTTACAGTAATATGAATAATGTTACCTTACAGAGTACCTTTTTTAATTCTGCCACTTACAGTTTAGGAAAAGTTCTTCAGAATAAAATATTAGTTCTGGAAAGTGGCGAAATTTTAAACAATGCCGATAATATCGGATTTCTATTCTTAGAAAAATTAAACCTGAATCAAGAGTTGGTACAATCATATGGTATAAATACTACAGATAAAGAAATTAATTTAGAAGGTGGCTATTTTTATAGATTTAAATTTACATGGACTAATTCAAATGATCAGGGAACTGCCATTGTTAATTATTCATTTAAGACCAAAAATCCTGTACAAAAACAATGGCTTAACGGAGGTGGAATAAGAATTAATATGATCAGTTATTATAACAATCCAAATGATGCTGCTCCTCAAAAGAAAGTTACATTTTCTTATAACAAATTTGCGGATTCAGGAAAAAGCAGCGGTGCCTTGGTATTTCCAAAACCTTTGCTGACTTATAAGTATGGATATGGTAATAAATTTGTTTCAACTTGTGGGGGAATGTCGGTAGGATACTGTCAATACCCTTATGCCAATGAATTTGCAATATATTCATCTTAGAGTTTTCTTCCTGTTCAGAAAACACAGGGTTCTGATGTGGGATATCAGAATATAACGGTTTCGGAAACAGATAAAGGTAGAACAGAATATTCTTACACTTCACCTATTGATAAGCCTAATCCTGATTCACATTATATCAACTTTGAGTTGCCTCCATTTCTTCCTGTAGATAACTACGATTACAAAAGGGGATTATTAACAAAGGATGAAAAAAAGGATAATATGAATGTAAGTCTGTATAAAAAAGATACAGAATATAATATCTATGATTCAAGGATTCTTACAGGGCTCAATATAAGCTATATCAATTCGCCTTACTCAGAGTATTTGTATGCGGGGCATTTCAATTCCTATGAAAATTATTATGCAGGCTGTATACAAAACCAGGACTTAAATGTATTTTGTGATAACAGAAGCAACGTTAGCAGCATGATGCGTATTCTTCCGGTGGAGGAGATTATAGGAAAAGCAAACCCAACGCATTCTGAGACTATAGAATATTTTAACGGAAAGACTTTGAAAACAATTGAAGATGTTACATATAATATCAGAGACTATCCTATAAAACAAAAAGCAACTTTTGCCAATAATACAACCTTGGAAACTACCTCCAGCTATGCTCATGAGAAAAATAATCAGAAGCTGATAAACGCCAATATAATAGGTATTCCGCTGCAGACTATAACAAAAAAAGATAATGTAATTGTGTCAAATACGGAAACCAAATATGACAGCCCTTTGAATTTACTTCCAAGCTCTTTTGTCTCTACTGATTTACAGAATGTTGTTTCTACCGAAGTGACTTACGATAAATATGATAGTAAAGGTAACCTTCAGCAATACACCACCAAGGACGGCCTTTCCACAGTCATCATTTGGGGGTATAACCAAACCCAGCCAATAGCAAAGATAGAAGGAGCTAAATTATCAGATATCCAGCAGTCATTCATTGATTCTATTGTGACAGCCTCAAATACAGATGCATCAGCAGGCGTGAACAATGATGAAACAACCTTCTTATCAGCATTGAATACCTTCAGAAGTAATACCGCATTATCCGGTTATCAGATCACGACTTACACCTATGATCCTTTAGTAGGAGTAAGAAGCATCACCCCGCCATCAGGAATTACTGAAAGCTATGTTTATGATTCAGCTAACCGGCTTGAAAAAGTGATTGATGTGAATGGCAAAGTGCTGAAAGAAATGAAATACAACTATAAAAACTAAAACCGATGAAAAGAATATTAATTCCAATAGGAATTCTCATCATGGGAACTGCTCAGGGGCAGCTTACCAATACAGAAAATTATGTATACTCAAAGACGTATTTGTCAGATCCTACCCTTGCTAATGTTAAAAGCTCGGAAACAGTCCAGTATTTTGACGGATTGGGAAGACCTAAACAAATCGTTAATGTAAAAGCCTCACCCCTGGGAAGAGATGTTGTGACCCATATCGAATATGATCCGTTTGGAAGACAGGTGAAAGATTATCTTCCTGTTCCGCAGCTTTCTACAGCCAACGGAAGTTACTATTCAGGTCCTTTGGGGGTTTATCCAACAACCTATGGCAATGAAAAGATCTACTCAGAGAAGATTCTGGAAAATTCGCCATTAGACCGTATTTTAGCGCAAAAACAGGTCGGAACTGCCTGGGACAACAAGCCTGTACAGTTTGGATATGATGCCAATACAGATGGCGAGGTTAAAAAATACACCGCCACTTTTAACTATACCAATTTTACTTCCCAACTCACCTTATCTGGAACCTACGGAACAGGGCAGCTGTATAAAAATACGGTTACCGATGAAGACGGAAACCCAACCATTGAGTTTAAAAACGGGCAGGGACAGGTTGTATTGGTCAGAAAAGTAATCAGTGCTACAGAAAACGCAGATACTTATTATGTTTACAATGATTATAACCAGCTGGCTTATGTGATTCCTCCCAAGGCTTCTGTAGAAACAGATCCCAATACCGTACTGAATGATTTATGCTATCAGTATAAATATGACGGGAGAAATCGTCTGATAGAAAAGAAACTGCCTGGTAAAGGCTGGGAATATATGGTGTATAATAAAGCTGACCAGCTTATTCTGACTCAGGATACTGAGCTTAAAGGAAAAGGACAATGGCTCTTTACCAAATATGACCAATTTGGAAGAACCGTTTACACGGGAATTACAAATAATACTGCCAGCAGGGCTTCAATGCAAAATAGTGCCAATGTCAATGCTAATTTATATGAAACCAGGACCGCTGCAGCCGGATTTACCTTAAATGGTATGGCTGTATATTATACCAAACTTTCCACTCCTTCCAGTGTTAGCCAGATACTAAGTGTCAATTATTACGACACCTATCCTCCGGGTTCATCTGCAGTGACCAATGTGTTTGCCCAGCCTCTTCTTACGGACAATCCGGCTAATGAACAAACTACCAAAGGACTCCTTACCGCTTCCTATATCAAAAATATAGAAGATGATCAGTGGACAAGGAACTTTATCTGGTATGATACCAAAGGAAGAAACATCGGTTCAAGAAGCAACAATCATTTAGGAGGCTATACTGTGGTAAACAATAAGCTTGATTATACCGGGGTTATCCTTCAGACCAATACCTATCATAAAAGACTTGCTGCAGATCCTGAAAAGACCATTGTAGAAAAATTCACCTATGATCCCCAGAACAGGCTTCTGACCCATACCCATCAGGTAGGCAGCAATCCTGTTGAATACCTTGCCCAGAATAAGTATAATGAAATTTCCCAGCTGGAATCCAAGAAAGTAGGAGGAACAGCTGCATCTCCATTACAGACCATTGCTTATCAATACAATATCCGGGGCTGGATGACTAAGGTTAATGATCCGGCAAACCTCAATGGAAAATTATTTGGATATGAAATGAAGTATAACAATCCTGTGTATACCACTACGTCAACAGGAAGGTTTAATGGAAATATTGCTGAGATTGATTGGAATATTTCCAGTAATGAAGGGCTGAAAAGATACAATTATCAGTATGATGCTTTAAACAGGATGTTAAAAGGAGTATATTCCGAACCCAATTCTTCTGTAGCCCAGAATAATTATTTTAACGAAGAGCTGAGCTATGATCTCAATGGAAATATTAAAACCTTAAAAAGATTTTCATGGCCTGTTTCAGGAGGAACTACTGCAGAGAAGATTGATGATCTGGTCTATAATTATCAGAATGGGGACAAAAGTAATACACTGGATAAAATTACTCTTCCTTCAGGGGTTATTAACAACCGTTCAGGATACAATGCTTTGCAGGGAACGATGGCTTATAATCTTAATGGAAATATGACAGATCATCCTGATAAAAAAATGAAGATCAGTTATAATTACCTGAATTTGCCTAGTTATATTTCAGTTAACGAAGGGTTGATAGGTATTTCCAACACCAGCTACACCTACAGGGCAGACGGAACGAAAGTTTCTAAAACATACGGTATGAATGGGTCCATAGAAACCAATTATCTAGACGGTTTCCAGTATGATAACAGGCATGCCTATGATACCTCAGCATCTCTTTATACCGTTCCGGTATTAAAATTTGTACCGACTTCCGAAGGGTATTATGATTTTACGGAAAATAAGTATATTTACAATTATACGGATCATTTAGGAAATGTAAGGGTGAGTTATAAGAATAATGGTACTGGACTTGAGGTTATTGATGCCAACAACTATTATCCTTTTGGATTAAAACATCAGGAGGGTCTGATAGTTCCTGCTCCTTTTGGAGGAGTTCCTTATAATTATAAGTACAATGGGAAGGAGCTCCAAGAGACGGGTATGTATGATTACGGAGCAAGATTCTATATGCCTGATATTGGAAGATGGGGAGTCGTAGATCCGCTCGCGGAGAAAATGAGAAGACACAGTCCTTACAATTATGCGTTTAATAATCCTATTAGATTTATTGATCCGGATGGAAGACAAGCAGATGATTGGCGAAACAAAAATGGACAGTTAGTTTATGACCCCAAAGCTAACGATGGAAAAGGAGCGTATACAAAGTTTGCTACTGATAAAGACAAAGCATATGGAGATGGTTTGAAAAATTCAGGTAATACAGGTGCCAAACAATTTGATCAATTAGTAACTTCAAAGTTACCCACTACTGTAGAATATAGTAAAGAAAACCACCCTTTTTCAATGGGAGAAACGCATCCAATTGAGAAAGATGGCAAACTTGTAGGTTTTGAGATTACAATTTATGAGGGATCTAGTGAAGATGCCTTTAAAAATCCAGACAAAGTTTTAAATTCTGACGAGGCAGATAATGTGAAGAAGGGAAATTTAAGTGCTTTTGATATATCAACTTCAACTTTTGGTCACGAGATTGGTCATGCAAATGAAAAAAATCACCAATTACATAAGAAACAAGAAGAAACTGGTATTGTTGACGCTAAAAATAACAGCGAAACAATGCCAACAGCTATAGGAGAACAGATTCTTAAAGAATTGAGAGATAATAAAATTAAAAATAAATAATTATGAATAAGTACTTTATTATTGCCTTACTCTTTTTAGCTACTTGTTGTAAATCTCAAAATATTACCACGTTTTCTCAATTAGAAAACAATATTAGAGAAGTTCTTTTTCAAAAAGGTTATATAACACAAAATTCGTATTCTCAAAAAAAAGGTTTTACTATTTATGGAACTTATCAAAGAAAAGTTGATGAAACAAAGTTACGAAATGGTATATATGATCTTTATTTAGGAAATCATAGTCCTCAATTCAAATTTATTTACGAGCGAAATAAAATTATTTTTTTAGATATTTATTCTTTCAAGAATTTTTTAGAATCAATGAGAACACAAATGATTTATTTATTTGAACAAAGATATTGTAGAGAAATTGTTGTTGATTATGTAAAAAGATTGATTAGAGCACATTACAGTTTTAATAGAAATCCAAGAGATCTGATTAATAAAAATTGTGAATTTCCAGAAAAAAGAATATCAAGTACATTTTATTTAAATGAAATTAAGAGTAAAATTGTTACCGAAATTGCGCAGAAAGAGGATTTAAAAGAAGAAAATTTGCAACCTGAAAAAATTGAAAACATTGCAGTTAGTGAGTTAAGTGTATATTTTGGTATTAATGAGAAAGAAAAATTGGAAGAAGGAATTTATAGTTATGTTAATATAAATTCTAGTGTTTCTAATAATAGTTATTTTATCCTAAATGGAAATGATATTAAGTTTTTGAAAATGGATTCAGATGAATCATTCATTAAATCAATTCAAGAAATAATTTTATTTGGAGAAAATAAAAATATATGTTCTGAAAAAACTATTTGGTATATCGAACAATTATTTTCAAATTATATGGAAAACTCTTGTCTTTCTAAAGTTACGAAAGATTTGCCGTAACCCTCGCTCGTGCCTACGAATAAATCAGAACCTCTGCAACAGCGGAGGTTTTGATTTATTTTGTCTTAAGAAGCTGTATTGATATATAATGATCCCAGCTGTGCAAAGTCTTCAGACTTTGTGAGATTGTTAAATAAATTTACCCGGTTAACGCGAGCGTCTCACTCGTCTCTCATGGCATATAATAAAGCCATTGCAATGCAAAATAGCAGTGGTTTTTGTGTTTATAAACAGGTTCAAATAATTATATTCCTCCATCAATATAATTATCTAAATTTACCACAAAAGATTACCCAGAACTCAAAAGTAACGGATTATATTTACAGAGCAGACGGAGTGAAGGTAAGAAAGGTTTTCGGAACAGAAACAACCGATTATCTGGATGGCTTCCGGTATACCAATTCTGTATCGAAATTCTTCCCAACGACGGATGGATATTTTAATATGGAGACCGGAAAGTATGTATATAATTATACTGACCACCTTGGAAAGGTTAGATTAAGTTATGCTAAAAATGGAGCAGGATTAGAGATCATTGAAGAGAGTAATTATTATCCTTCTGGATTTAGTGAAGGAAATTGGAACAAAGGAAATCCAACATTTGGCGTAGCATATAAAGATGGTGGTGATAAGGGACGTTCAAAAAGCAATAATGCAATATCTAAGTATGTTTATAATACATGGCTAAAAAATAACGGTGCAAATGATGGGTATGTAAAAATATAATTATAATGAAGCAGTATATACAGGAAAGAAAAAATAAATCAATCTAAATCTATGAAAAAAATACTTTTAATTACTCTTGTTTTCTTTTTTACATTTAATAAAAGTGCTATTAAAAAACAAGATTTACATAATATTATCAAAGGATATATAGAATATATTTCTAAAAAACGAAAAGTTGATAATAGGAATGAAATATTAGCAGTGAGTTTTCACGACCAAACAAAAGAGAAAAGTGAATATTCAATTGATGTAGCTTTTTTCAAACCTGAATTTATGGAAGGTATTCAATATAAGAATGTTTATATATTTGAAGGTTATAAACTTATACTACCTGATAATGAGTGTAAAAGCATAGAGAAAATGTTAAAAAAAACCAAATATGAAAATTTCAATCAAAAGAAAACAATGATTAATGATGATTTTGAAAATTGGCATATTGTTTTAAACAAAAAAAATGAAATAACTTTTTTATCACCAGTTCCGATTTCGGGGTGTATGAAATCAATTTTAATGAATAGAAAATTAAAATTCTCTGATACATACGAAGATATTACATTTTCTAATCCTTCTGCTGATTGCTCGACGCTTACACATTAATACTCTATACAATTATAACAAAAACCCCACCGCAATGCGGTGGGGTTTGTTTTACATAATAGATTGCAATTTAGTTTGTTTAAGAAAAGCATCTAGGAGAGCGAAGACATGCTGTCTATCGTTCTCTTTTAGTTTTTGTATATCTAAAATTTTAGCGATAATATTTTTATCCAGTAGAATATCCGTAGAACCTACAAGATAATCCAGAGACACTTCCAGTGCTTCTGCCAGTTGCGTGGCCATCTCAATAGATCGTTTTACTTCCTCACCTGCGCTCCCGCACGAATCCTTTCGTGTGGCAGATAATAAAAAGACCCGCAATTTGTGAAGTTTTTTGTTTATGGTCTTCTGTCTTCAAATGGAAAACAAAAAGGAAGAGGCATCAAGGTTTCAAAAAGACATACATTATCCAATCACTAAAATTAAACACCTGTTCAATAATTATTCTTAAACATTACCCCTATCTATTGAAAACCAAATATTAATTAACAAATTATATTGGCTTAAATTCAATGATAATCAGAAAATTATTAGTAACTTTAATGGGAACTTAAAACCAATTAACTATGTCACATATATTAGCTGGAGTATTTGGTCATCACAGCGACTACAAAAAACTGGAAAGTGATCTGGAAAATTCAGGATTTGAAAACTCAGATTATATTGTATACCTTACTGATGGTTCCGGTAATTCTCAATATCTGGCAAGTGTTACCGTAAATGACCTTAATCAGATTGATCTTGCACGGAATGCATTTATTCAGAATGCAGCATTGAAATCCTATTTATTTGAAAACATGAAGATCAATGAAACCAATTATGATACCATCAAAAGGTATATTGATGCAAGAAACAGAGCTGAAATCCACAGCAGCCCTGATATTAAAATCAAAACGTCAAGTGACGGTATGAATTCTGAAGTGAAATTCTAATCGATATAAAATCTAATAGCCGGAGATCCGTAGTGTTATACTGCGGATCTTTTATGTTTGAAAAAACTAAAAAATTTCGTATTTTCGTCTAATTATAGGCATGTGCACAAATGAGCTACGATTTAGAACAAGAGAATAAAGAGATCCTTGCCAGATATAAGGACCTGATCTCTAATACATACAGAACATTGGATGAGGAAAACAATAAGCTCATCCGAAAGGCATTCGATATCGCGCTGGATGCCCACAAGGATCAAAGGAGAAAATCCGGAGAACCTTACATCTACCACCCTATTGCTGTTGCTAAAATTGTAGCAACAGAGATTGGTCTGGGTGCTACTTCTATTGCCTGTGCACTTCTGCACGATGTGATTGAAGATTCTGATTATACTTACGAAGACCTGAAAAAAATATTCGGAGAAAAGATTGCCAATATCGTGAATGGACTGACGAAAATTTCCATCATGAACCACCAGAATATCTCTGTGCAGTCTGAAAACTACAGAAAACTCTTACTGACATTATCTGAGGATTTCAGAGTGATTCTGATTAAAATTGCAGACCGTCTCCATAATATGAGGACTCTGGAAAGCATGGCTCCGGATAAGCAGAAAAAAATTGCTTCGGAAACAGTATATATCTATGCTCCGATGGCTCACCGTCTTGGATTGTATAATATCAAATCTGAGCTGGAAGATCTTTCTTTAAAGTATAATAATCCCGAAGTCTATAACGAGATCACGGAGAAATTGGAACTGGCCAAGGAAAGCCGTGAAAGGTACATTGAAGAATTTAAGAAGGAAGTATCCGAAAGGCTTCATGAAGAAGGCTTAAACTTTAAAATCAAAGGCCGCGCGAAAGCTATTTCTTCCATTTACAGGAAAATGCTGAAACAGGGAGTTTCCTTTGAAGAGGTTTTTGATAACTATGCTATCAGAATTATTTATAAATCGGATGCGAAAAATGAAAAATTCCTGGCCTGGAAAATTTACTCTATCGTTACGGATGTATACCACAGTAACCCTTCCAGAATGCGTGACTGGATTACCCAGCCCCGCTCTACAGGATATGAAAGTTTACATTTAACGGTTTTAGGCCCTGATAAAAAGTGGATTGAAGTACAGATCCGTTCCGAAAGAATGGATGAAATTGCTGAGAAAGGGGTTGCTGCACACTATAAATACAAAGAAGGTTACAAACAGAGTTCTGATGACAGAAATTTTGAAAAATGGGTAACCGAGATCCGTGAAGTACTGGAACAGCAGCAGAATCTTTCCACCTCGGAACTTCTGGATAATATTAAGCTTAACTTATATTCCAAAGAAGTATTTGTCTTTACGCCAAAAGGAGAAATTAAAATCCTTCCGACTAATGCTACCGCTCTGGATTTTGCTTTCTCTGTTCACTCCGATCTGGGAATGAAATGCTTAGGTGCCAAGATCAATGGAAAACTGGTTCCTATCTCCTACATCCTTCAAAACGGAGATCAGGTAGACATCCTGTCTTCTCAGAACCAGAAACCTAAATCAGACTGGCTGGAATTTGTTGTGACCTCTAAGGCCAAATCCAAGATTAAAAGTTATCTGAACTCTCAGAAAAACCAGCTGGTAGAAGAAGGAAAAGAAATTCTGCAGCGAAAACTTCGTCACGCCAAAATCAATTTTAATGATGACGAAATTAATAAACTTCAGAAGTTCTTTAATTTAAAATCTTCCCAGGAGCTCTTCCTTAAATTCCAAAGTAATGAACTGGATGTAAGCAGCCTGAGAAAATATATAGAAAGTAAAAACGTATTCAACAACTTACTTTCAAGATTCAGAAAATCGCCCAATAAAAATCTGCATTTTGACGAGCCGAAAGAGGAAAACCTGGACATGATTGTGTTTGGGAAGGATGAAGAGAAACTTAACTACACGTATGCAAAATGTTGTACAGTGATTCCGGGAGACAAAATCTTCGGATTCATAACGATTTCAGACGGAATCAAGGTACACAGTGATAACTGTCCGAATGCGATCAATCTGAGGGCACAGTACGATTACCGTGTCATTCCGGCCAAGTGGGTGAATGCGGAAAGCTTCAAAAACAGAGTAAAAATTGAAATTGAAGGGCTGGACAGAATGGGGATGATCAATGATATCACGACTGTCATCAGCGGAAGTATGGGGATGGATATGAAAAGTATGTCTATTGAATCCAACAATGGTGTTTTCACAGGAAATATCAACCTCGAAGTCAAAAATAAAGGTCAGTTGGAAGAGACCTTTAAAAAACTTAAAAATATTAATGGTGTTTCCAGAGTGAGACGGGTACAATCGTAAACATGAATTTATCTCTTTATTTTAAAAAATTTTTCAACAACAGTCAGTCCTCAGGAATTATTCTTATTTTCTGTGTCCTTATTTCATTGCTTATTGCCAATTCGTCGGCTGCAGAGAACTTTCAGCATTTTTTAGACAAAGTGGTGGGAACGCATCTTTTTGGATTGGAATATCCTGTCAGCATCTGGATCAATGATGGTCTGATGGCAGTTTTCTTCCTTCTGGTTGGCCTTGAAATAAAACGGGAATTGGTAGAAGGTGAACTTTCTTCTTTTAAAAATGCCTCTCTTCCTATTTTTGCAGCAGTAGGCGGAATGCTTATTCCCGCTGTTATCTACAGCATTTTCAATACAGGAACGGAATACAGCAATGGCTGGGGAATTCCTATGGCAACCGATATTGCCTTTTCTCTGGCTATCATTTCGATGCTAGGTAAAAAGATTCCCAATTCTATCAAGATATTTTTAGCGGCATTAGCTATTGTAGATGATCTGGGAGCGATCCTAGTGATTGCTATTTTCTATACCGAGCAAATTCACTGGAGCTATCTCCTGCTATCTTTTGGGGTAACAGCCTTACTTTTTATTTTAAACTTTTTAAAAGTAACTAAAACAATATTTTACATCATTCCGGGACTGTTTTTATGGTATTTCCTTCATCATTCCGGAATTCATGCAACCATCGCAGGTGTTTTGCTGGCGTTCTCCATTCCTACCAATGCTTCGAATGTAGAAATTTCACCCCTGGAAAAACTGGAGCATCAGCTTCATATTCCGGTAAGTTTTCTGATCATGCCAATATTTGCTTTAACGAATACGAATATCACTTTTTCCAGTGAGATGGTGGCAGGAGTTACAAGTACTTTAGGACTGGGAATTATCTGTGGACTGGTTCTAGGTAAACTGATCGGGATTAATCTGTTTTCATTGATTGCTATTAAATTAAAACTCAGTTCCCTGCCTCAAAACAGTAACTGGCTTCAGATGATTGGTGTAGGATTGTTAGCCGGAATCGGGTTTACCATGTCTATTTTTATTGCATTGCTTTCTTTCAAAGGAGAAATTCCGATCCAGGACGAAGCGAAGTTTGCGATTCTTATTGCATCTTTTATTGCTGCTATTGCCGGATTTACCATACTGAGCATAAGCTCAAAAGAAAACCCTGAACTGGAAGAGAATTAATCTTTCTTCCGGTTCTCCAATTTTCTTTTGTGTTCCTCATCACTATCAAAGTCAGGTTCAGTAACCTGAGCATGATATTCTGAGGCCTCTTTCTTTATCTCATCAGACAGCAGCTTTTCTATTCTGAGTTTTCGGATTGCCATATTCAGCTCATTCCCGAATAAAAGGAGATATACATTGACATTTACCCAAACCATCAGTAGAATCATACTGCCAATGGATCCGTAAAGAACATTATATCGGGCGATATCCTTTACATAAATGGCAAAAATATACGTTGTAACCACAAACAATACTGTAGTCAGAATAGCTCCCGGAACCGCTTGTCGGAACCTTGTAATCTTCACGGTGCCCAACCAGTAAAACAAGGTCAGAAGTATAAAATAAAAAAGCGGAAAAGAAACAAACCCGATAATTTTAGAAAGGTTATCTACCAGCCAGGTTACATCATAAGCGGGCGTAAAAAGTTTCATCACGACCTCGGCATAATACACCCCGAACAGCGTTAAAAAAACGATGGTAATAAAGCCTATCGTAATAAAAAATGACAGGATAAACTCTTTTACGTCGCTTAATTTTTCATCTGTATTTTCATTAAATCCGTTGATCAGGGAAAACGTACCGTTCGTTGCAAAAACAAGAGCCAGAAGAATCGTCAGGTTACTGATTCCTTTCATATTCGGGATGATATTGCTTACAATGTATCCTTTTACGTCGCCTTCCATGTTGGATGGAAAAACATTGTGCATCAGCACATCAAAAATATAAAACTGAAGCTCATCATACAGCGGCATATGGGGCAGTACAGAAAGCAAAAACAGAATAAACGGAAACAGACTTATGGTAAAACTCCACGAAATAGCCGCCGCTTTTCTCCCTATTTTGCCTTTAAAAATCCCGGAGATATAAATCTGAAACATCTGCCAAAGTGATATTCCCAAAACAGGAATATGGATGCTGTCAAAAAAATCTTGAATCTTTAAAATAAATTTAGGAACCTTTACACTCATCGATCTGTTTGTCTTTATACAAAGGTAGGGGAATTAAATTAAATGGGAAAAGATATAAGGTGATAGGTGGCAGGTAGCAGGAATTTGAGAGTTTAAAGTTTAAGGCTTAAAGTTAATGAGAAAGTAATCACCTGCAATTCTTTATCACCTAATCCCGTATCCCGTATCCCGTATCCCGTATCCCGTATCCCGTATCCCGTAACCCATAACCCGCAAAACAATCAACAACAATAACTCTAAACTTTAAACCCCTGAACTTTGAACTTTCCCCTGCGAAGCCCTATCTTTGCCCTCTGAAACTTCTTACAATGCGAATCAGCTTACTTTGTATCGGAAAAACGGATGATAAGGAAATTACCTCTTTAATCAATTATTATCTCAACCGTTTACCCAAACACTGGAATTTTGAAATTACAGAAATTCCGGATGTGAAAAATGCCAAAAACCTATCCCCTGACCTTCTTAAGAAGGAAGAAGCCAAGTTATTTTTAAACCATATCGACAAAAACGATCTGGTGGTGATTCTTGATGAAAAAGGAAAACAGTTTACCAGCCGCGAGTTTTCACAGAAAATTGACACCTGGATGAATTCTTCTGTCAAGAAAGTACATATTCTGATCGGAGGCGCTTATGGCTTCGCAGAAGAGATCTATAGCAGAGCCAATGAAAAAATGTCTTTATCCAAAATGACTTTTACCCACCAGATGATCCGCCTGTTTATTGTAGAACAGCTGTATCGCGCTGATCAGATTTTGCAGGGCAAACCTTATCATAACGATTAAAACAAAAGGTATTATCTCAAAAGTCAAATAATTGTTTTTTGTAATTCTGACAAAGTAAGAATCTCATTGACAAACAGAAGCATGAGATTCTTTATTACATTTCTGAACTACGTTCGCAGACTTTCAGTCTGTGTCCAGAATGACATTCCCGAAACAATCTCTTTTATTTCAGACTGATCTGCCTCTTGGCTTCACCCACCACAAAAGCAACGGAATTGGCAATATTAAAGCTCCTGATGAGTTTAGACATAGGAATGGTCAGATGATTTTCAAAACGGTCCAGAACCTCTTTACTCAATCCTACACTCTCCTTTCCGAAAACCAGCCAGTCTCCGTCCTGAAAATCAGTTTCAAGATATGACTTTTCGGCATGGGAGCTCATTAAAAAAACCCGTGACCTGTCAGGGATTGTACTGATCCATTCATCCACATCTGCATACTCAGAAACATCCAAATGCACCCAATAGTCCAATCCGGAACGTTTCAGGTTTTTATCATTAATGACAAATCCAAACGGATGAACCAGGTGTAATCTGCTTTCGGTTCCTACACACAATCTTCCGATATTTCCTGTATTATTGGGTATTTCGGGCTCTACAAGAACAATATTCAACATCTCTTTCTATCTCTTTATTTGTTTTAGTGTGGATTTATTTAATGATTTGGCAGAATATTTTTTAATTTATTTTTTTTTGACATTTAGCATTATAATCAGTAAGGACTGCTTTTTCATAGCCTAAAGCCACTGCTTTATCCAGATTTTCGCAGGCTTCCTTAAGTTTGGAAGTGTCCATCAGAATCATAGCTTTGCTTACATAAGACTGGGCAAATTTCGGATCTATGGAAATTGCTTTATTAGCATCTGCCAGCGCTTCCTTATATTTTTTCATTTTAAAATAGACGTCTGATCTTCCATTATAAAGTAATGATTCCGGTTTTTCAGCAAGAAGTTGATTATAATCTTTCAACGCTCCATCCAGGTCACCATTATTTTTTTTCAGATTGGCAAGCCCTGTTTTTGCAAAAATGTTGTCCGGAGCAAAAGTGAGAATCTGATTAAGATCTTTAATGGCAAGATCTTTTTTCCCCTGGCTGTCGTAAATTTTGGAACGGGTAAGATACAAATCAGCTGTTTCAGGATTTACTTTGAGTCCTTTTTCTACATATTCCAATGCCTTTACTTTGTTTCCCTTCTGGCTGTAAAGCGATGACAGATTCATATATACAGAAATTGACAAAGGGTTTGCTTTTAAAGCAGAATCATAAGACTTAAAAGCCTGAGTCGTTTTTCCAAGCCTTCTTTGGGCCGTTCCCAGATAATCGTAATATTCTGATTGAAATTTTTGGATCTGTTCTTTTTCGGCCAGTTTTAAATATTGTTCTTCTGCACATTTATAATCAGCTTTTTGGAAACATTCTTCCGCCAGTTTTTTATTCTGGGCATAGAAATGAAGAGCGAAAAAGAGGGAAATTACTGCTGGTAAAGTTTTTTTCATGAGTTTATAGTTTGTTTGTTGATCACTTTTTTGGCGAGTGCACCAAATATCACTCCCAATAAAGATCCAACAAACGCCCCCACCAAAATATCTATCGGGAAATGCACTCCTAAATATATCCGGCTGTAGGAAACCACCAGAGCCCATACAAATATAGCATATGGAAACCATTTAAGCTTATTTTTTAATAAAATACTTAAAAAGGATGCCAAAAAGAATGTATTGGAAGCATGAGCAGAATAAAAACCATATTGCCCACCGCATTTCACGATTCTCATATGATGTTCCAGCGTAGGATCATGACAAGGTCTCAACCTTGCTACACCATATTTGAAAACACTGGCCAGCTGATCAGAAACCGTCGCACCGATGGCCAGAAATATAAGGATAAAAACTAATGATCTTAGTTGATGGTTTTTGTATAAAAAATAAAGAAATATAATATAAAGAGGTACCCAGATCCAGGTACTTGAAATCAGCATCCAAAACTGATCAAAAGATGAATCCCCCAAATTATTAAGGTAAAGAAATACCTTCTTATCTTCCTGAATGATTTCCTCCATGATTATCTGCTTACAGGTCCTTCATAAGTCTCATCATCTGCAGGCTTCGGTTTTGGCGGCTCATTGGAAGCAACAGAAGAAGAAGGTTCCGTCAGAATATCTTTTTGAATATCATTCATCGGATTGAAATCTTTTGCAGCATCTTTTACCTTCTCAATCTCACGTTTGATTTCCGAAACAGGATTATCTGTTTCTTTCATAATTTCAGTTTTAATATCTTCCACTGCTCCACGCATCTTTCTTACGCCTGCACCTAAGTCACGCGCAATCTGGGGCAGCTTATCCGGACCGAATAATACAACGATTGCAATGGCAATGAGTGCCATTTCTCCAATGCTTAATTCCATGGCGTAAAATTACGAAAGATTATTGCATTTATGGACTGTAAACTAAAAATTTAAACAAATTTTAAGATTTTATAATGAAGTTCAGGATTCAAGGTTCAAAGTTTAATGTTTTGTAGACGGGTTGCGGGTTTCGCGATTATTTTGGTGCAGGTTCCTTGGTAGCGAGTTTTGGTGTTATTACGACGGGTTCTTTTTATTCCTGTTACCACAAAGTTAAACTTAGAACCCTGAACCCTCAGACTCTTCCACTCTCAAACTCTCAAACTTAGCTCCTAACATCTGCAACCTCCACTTATTAATTAACAAATATTTAATTCAAAAAAGTGAGAATTAATTAATATTTATGTATATTTATAATACACAACCAAATCAATATTAATTATGAAAAAACTAGTAACTACTTTTAAAGTTTTTGCCGTGTTGTCGGTGTTGGTACTTCAAAGCTGCCGGAATGAAAACAATGAGGTGAACCAGCAGGAAACCATTCAGGCTAAGGTAACCGTAGACGATCTGAAAAAAGAGATCACTCCTGCTTCTTCCCAGATGGTTCCTGAAGCAGTACAACATCAGTTGAATGAGTCCGGCAAAAATCTCGACACCTATTTAAAAAATGATTTACAGATTACCGGAGTAACGGTGTTGGGAAAAATTTCGACCCAACAGGGTGTTGAACTTTCTAAAAGCCTTATTACGGATAAAAATCAGTTCATTGCTTCCGGGAACATAATGGATCCATCCTCTGTAAAAATCGGAAAAATCGGAGATTTGTATACCGGAGAGGATCTGACAACTGCACAACAGGGATTAAAAGAAGCCATCACCGAAGAAGTAAAACCGGGCACTCAAGTTATGGAAGTAACATGGACCGGAAAAAGCGGAAAATTTACCACTTTGTGTTTTTATGGGGACTCAGGAATTATCTGGGACAATATCTTCGGTGGTCTTGTGATGATGGATACCCGGGGAAATTCAGAAACATCTGACAGCGAAGCTTCAAAAGTAGCTTCTACATGGTATAAACAGTGGTGGACAGCCAATTGGCTTTGGGGTTCTAAACGAGGTGAAGCCGGATATAAGATTACCATTTATTATTCAGGATCCATCGTTTCCAATGCAGATGTAAGCGATTGGGGGTACATCAGCTTAGGAAAAGCGAAAAGTGAGAGTAAAATTATAAAAAGAACAGGTGCCTACGGACAATGCCGTTATGCCCTTGGACTTTGTACTCCTACAGGTTCTTTAAGCTTTAATTCCACTAATTTCTCTGTGTCATTCTCCGGATTGGGCAGCAATATTGTAAGTAACGGGACAAAATCCCTTTATCCATAGTTATTTTCATAAAAATCAGATTTTAATCAAAACGGGAAGCTCAGTGAGCTTCCCGTTTATTGTATTAATAAATTCTACCAGATTCTGACTTTAGATTTCAATGCTTCTATTGCATTTTCTTTAAGGCCGAAAGTATTCATCAGTATTTCATAAAGCTGTACATCATTTTCTATCTTTACAGCTTCTTTTTCACCATCGCCGGAGCGTATATTCAGCACGTGATCCGTATAGGTATAGCGGGCATTTTCATCTACTTTTGAAAGAATCAGTCTGTTTTTAAAATGGGAATCCGGATGGGTAGACAGATACCAGTTCGAAATATCCAGATCAATAAGTTCTACATGCTCAGGAATAAACCGGTACACCGGAAGCCACTGCTCTTTCCACATCCAAAGTGTATAGGTTTCTTCCTTGTGGGAAATTTTAAATATTCCGTTGGGTGTTTGCTGCTGATCTTCTTTATTTAAAAGTATGGGTGAAGTAAGCGTAGCTGTTCCAAATCCGCAATCTACCACATATTGATCACCATCAAAATCCACAATAAGTAAAAGATGAGTCTGTGCCGCCATACTGTCTTCTTGTCTTCCCCACACTACCCTTCCAAGCTGAAGCTTTACATTGAAACCTAATGTTTTCAAAACTTCACTTAAAAGCAGATTCTGTTCATAGCAATATCCGCCTCTGGATTCGATCACCAGTTTTCTGAAAACATCATCTAACTTTAAAGAAGGAACCGTCCCTGTATAAGGATCAATATTCTCAAAGGGTATATGTTTTGGATGGAGCTGATGGATCCTTTTTAATGTTTCCATGCTCAATTCAGGAGTTCCGGAGAAATGAATCCGTTCCAAATACTTTTCCAGATCTGATGTATTCATAATTTGGTTTTTTGTTTCAAAATACATAAAAAAGACTTGTAAAATTATTGAAAGATAACCCGAAAATCAATTATAGCTCATCAATAGAACTATGACTTATGAAAATCCTTTTCCGAGGTTACATCAACTAAATTTTTATTTTTTTTCTGAAAAGCAGAATACGTAATCACAACACTGACCGCCATTAAAATAAATGCTAAAAAGAAAGGCGCACCGGAAAATTTGAACGGTGCTTCATCATGCGTGAAATAGTAAAACAAGTTCGTCATCATCGGAGGTCCGATAATGGATGTAGCACTCATTAAGCTCGTTAATGCTCCCTGAAGTTCTCCCTGTTCATTAGAGGGAACACTTTTCGTGATAACCGATTGTAAAGCCGGTCCACAGATTCCTCCTAAACAGTAAGGAACCAGAAACACAAACATCATCCAGCCTTCTGAAGCAAAGGCAAACAACAACATTCCTACTGCATAGAAAGCCAATCCGTAATAAATACTTTTCTGCTCGCCCAGCCTGGGTGTTGTATATCTGATAAGCCCGCCCTGTACAAGACCTACCAGCAAACCTACTACTCCCAATGAGATTCCTACCATTCTTTCTGTCCAGCTGAATTTATACATTGTAAAGAAGCTCCAGTTACTCTGTACCGCATGGCCTGCAATATAGATCAATATCAACGAAACAATCAAACCTGAAATTTCAGGGTGCTTACCTAAAAACTTAAATGAACCAATAGGGTTGGCACGTTTCCAATCAAATTCTCTTCTTTTATCTTTATCCAAACTTTCAGGAAGGATGAAATATCCATACAAGAAGTTAAGCAGACAAAGACCTGCTGCGGCATAGAAAGGAACTCTGGCTCCATAATGTCCTAGAACTCCACCCAGAACAGGTCCTATGATAAATCCGAGCCCAAAAGCAGCACCTATCAGTCCGAAATTCTTGGCACGGTCTTCATCAGTGGAAATATCGGCAATATAAGCACTGGCCGTAGTGACACTTGCTCCTGTAATCCCTGCAATGATTCTTCCTAAAAACAGCCACCAGATCGTGGGTGCCAATGCAAGGAAAATATAATCTACTGCAAATCCGAAAAGAGAGATCAGAATGATGGGCCTTCGTCCGTATTTGTCACTGAGGTTTCCTACTAACGGAGAGAAAATAAATTGGGTAAATGCATAGGCAAATCCCAGCCAGCCTCCATATTTTGCTGCCTCACTGATATCTGCGTGAATAAGTTCCTCAATTAATTTGGGAACAACAGGAATGATAATCCCCCATCCCGTAATATCGATCAGTAAAGTAATAAATATGAAGCCTATAGCCGCTTTTTTCTTTGAATTTTCCATGATGGTGCAAAATTAATCAAATCTGAAAAATAATGATTCTAAATTATGATATGAATAGTTAATATGATTATTAAAAAAAGGTAAAGCCAACATGATCATGATAGGTAACCATTGTTTTCTGACTTTGACTTAAAAAAAGGCCGTCTCTTTCGAAACGGCCCTTACTAATTTATTGTAGTTTGTATTACTTTGAAGCAAGCTCTTCTTTAGCAGAAGTGGATTTTCCATGTACCTCTTCTTCTTTTCCTGTTTTAAGGAAGTCGTAAGCAATTGCAGACGCAATAAAGATGGATGAGTAAGTACCGAATCCAATACCGATTAACATCGCAAACATGAATCCTCTTAAGTTATCACCACCGAAAATGAAGATCGCAAGGATCACCAGAATCGTAGTGAATGAGGTGTTGAATGTTCTACCCAATGTACTTGAAATAGAGTCATCAAACAGACCTGCCAATGTTAAAGATTTTTTCTCTCTCAGGTATTCTCTGATTCTGTCAAAGATAATTACCGTATCGTTAATCGAGTAACCCAACACAGTAAGAATAGCAGCGATGAAATCCTGGTTGATCTCCATGTTGAACGGCATATATTTGTGAAGCAATGAATAGGCTCCTAAAATAATTACCGCATCGTGGAATAGAGCAGCAACCGCTCCAAGAGAGAACTGCCATTTTCTAAATCTTACAAGAATGTAAATAAAGATCATTGCTAATGCTGCTAATACCGCATAGATACCATGAGTCTGGATATCATCAGCAACCGAAGGTCCTACTTTCTCGGAAGAAATGATTCCTGCGTGGTCTTTATCAGCAGATTTGAAATCTTTCAATGTAGTTCCTGCCGGTAAGTTTGATTTCAAACCTTCAAATAATTTCTGTTCGATAATCTGGTCAGCTTTTAAAGATTCGTCTTCGATAAGGTAATCTGTAGAGATCTTTAATTGTTTGTTGTTTCCGAAAGTTTTAGCTTCTACAGAAGAGTTTTTACCATCTTCAGTTTTGAATAATGCTACTAATTTTTCTTCAACATCTTCAGCTTTTACATCTTTATCAAATCTAACGACATAGTTTCTACCACCGGTAAAGTCGATACCGTATTTGAAACCGTGTGTTGCGATAGAAATAATACATACAACTGTAAGAACAGCAGAAATGATGTAAGCATATTTTCTCTTTCCGATGAAATCGATCCATGTATTTCTGAACAGGTTCTTCGTTGCCGGAGTCCAAACAGAAAGTCCTTTTCCTTTATTTAATCTTGAGAAAATCATTACTCTTGAAAGCAATACAGACGTGAATAATGTCATTAAGATACCGATCATCAACGTCAATGCAAAACCTTTGATAGGTCCTGTTCCGAAGAAGAACAATACAACTGCGGTTAGGAAAGTCGTAGTGTGACCGTCAATAATCGCATTTAATGCATGTTTGAAACCATCTTTGTAAGCTTCAAGAATACTTTTCCCGGCGAATAATTCTTCTTTGGTTCTTTCATAAATGATAACGTTCGTATCGACCGCTACTGCCATCGTAAGAACGATACCCGCGATACCTGGAAGCGTAAGCGTAAAGTCTCCCGAATCCATGATACCGAAAATATAGAATAAGTTGATCACCATCGCAATTACCGCGTAAACCCCAGCTCCACCGTAGTAGAAAATGATATAAACAATGATAATCGCAAATGCAATGATGAACGACATTAAACCAGAATCAATAGCCTCTTGTCCTAAAGACGGACCTACAACGGTAGCCTGAACTACTTTTGCACCTGCAGGCAATTTACCGGCACCTAACACGTCTACCAGTTCTTTAGCTTCTTCCTGAGAGAAATTACCAGAGATCTGAGTTCTACCGTTAGGGATAGCATTAACAACGTTAGGAGCTGTGTATACTCTGTTATCAAGAGTTACGGCAACTGGTTTTCCAACGTTTTTCTCAGTTAATGTTTTCCACTCTTTTGCCCCTTTAGAATCCATCTGCATATCTACCACTACTCTGCTTAGTTCATCGTAGCTGATGTTTGCAGTTTCTACAGCACCGTCTACCGGAGCTTTTTGGTTGATGTTACCTCTGATCGCATACAATACTAAACTTTCAGTATCGGTAGCTTCAGGCTTGTAACCCCACATAAACTGTGTATATTTAATGTTAGCTGGACGTAAAGACTGACCTACTTTGCTGTTTAAGATTTTGTTTACAACAGCAGTATCGGATAATTTTACATTGGCAACACCATTTGTTCTTAATTTGTCAAGCTGTAAAAGGCTCATGAAGTTCACATTCTTTGCAACTCCCATAGAATCTCCTTTTGTAGCAACCATAGTTGTCAAAGTCTGGAAATAAGGTGCAATTTCAGGAACCTGCTGTACTTCCCAGAACTGAAGTTTTGCAGAAGTCTGAAGCATTTTCTTCACTTTATCGATGTCCTTCATACCAGGCATTTCTACAGAAATTCTCGCAGTACCAGGTACTCTCTGAACGTTTGGCTGGATCGCTCCAAGCTTATCAATTCTCGTTCTGATTACCTCGAAAGCGGTTCCTACAGATGCATCGATTTTTCTTTTAACAATGCTTTTTACCTGATCATCAGGCGTGTTGTACTTCACTTCAGTAAGCGTTGTATTTCCGAAAATTTCCGGATCAGCCAACTTCAGGTTGGTACCTTTAGCTTTGTTAATTACATCGAACTGCTCGAAGAAGTTGTCGATATAAGGTTTAGTAGAATTCTTCTGTGCTTCATCAGTTTTGTTTAAAGCCTCAATAAGGATAGGATTTGTAGAATAATTGGTTAAATCATTCACAAGATCTCTTTGGTTAATTTCCAAAAGAACGTTGATCCCTCCTTTCAGGTCAAGACCAAGTTTCATTTCCTTGTCTTTGGCTTTAGTGTAATAAAGTTTTGTGAATCCTAAGTTCAAAGTATCCTTAGAAAGTCTTGCGATTTCTTTCTGATACTTCTCCGGATTGTCTCCTGCAAAAGCAGTCGCCTGCTTTTCAATTTTGCTGGCGTACCATGTTGGTAATAGCTCGTTTAAGCAAATCAACCCTAGTACAATAGCGACAATTGTAATAAGTCCTTTTCCTTGCATTTTGTTATAACTACGTTAAATTAAGTCGGCAAATATAATGATTTTCTTGTATTTTATGAATTTTTAACAACAGAAATGGTTTATTTCCAGATATATTGGTGTGGTGATTTCTATTTAAGATTTAACAATTTTTTCATACGATTATAATGAAGTCTTCAAAATCGATTGGTATAAAATTTTCATTTACTTTCCCAACACACTAACTCTCAAAATATTATGAAAAAATTACTTTTTTGCATCAGTATTTTTTCTTCCTTAATTGTTAATTCTCAAAGCATTAATTTGGAAGAATTTGCCACAGGACTGACGAGTCCTGTAGAGATTACGAATGCCAATGACAGCCGTCTTTTTGTGGTTCAACAGAACGGTATCATTAAAATTATTCAACCCAATGGGACAATTAACGCTACCAATTTCCTCAATATCGGAACAAAGATTATTTTTGGCGGCGAAAGAGGCCTTCTTGGTCTTGCATTTCATCCTCAATACTCTGCTAACGGGTATTTTTTTGTGTACTACAACAATCCTTCTGGGAATATTATTGTTGCAAGATACAGTGTAAGTTCAACAAATCCGGATGTAGCGGATCCCGCTTCTGAAAAAATTCTGCTGAACATTCCCAAGCCATTCGACAATCACAATGGAGGAAGTATCCATTTTGCCCCTGACGGAAAACTCTGGATTATCACCGGAGACGGAGGAAGCGGTGGTGACCCGAATAACAATGCTCAAAACAAAAATTCACTGCTGGGGAAAATGCTTAGAATAGATGTAGATGCTACAGGCCCCTATAACATTCCCCCTGACAATCCTTTTGCAGGAGCCGGAGTGGATGGTGCAGACGAGATCTGGGCTTACGGACTGAGAAATGCCTGGAAGTTTTCGTTTGATCTTACAACGGGGAACGCCATGATTGCTGATGTTGGGCAGGGAGCCATAGAAGAAATCAACAAAATGCCCATTACTACAGCCGGATTAAATTATGGCTGGCGATGTTATGAAGGGAATAATGCGTACAATACTGCAGGATGTGCCGCACAGTCCACCATGACCTTCCCGGTTGCCGTATACGACCATTCCGGTGGCAAATGTTCCATCACGGGTGGTTATGTCTACAGAGGAACGCAGTACCCGTCACTTCAGGGAAAATATTTTTTTGCCGATTACTGCTCTACCCAGATCGGAATTCTGGATAGCAATAATGCCATCACATGGACAACTCCTTATTCCGGAAATAACTTTTCCACTTTCGGAGAAGATTACCAAAAAGGATTGTACGTAGCTGCCGTAAACAGTGGAAAGATTTTTAAAATAACCACAGGTACTTTGGGAACCCAGGAAAGTAGTCCGGGAACCATAAAAGTTTATCCAAATCCGGCTTCCAAAGAAATTTTCATTGATGGGGTGAAAGATAAAAAAGCAACCCTGGAAATCATCAGTGCAGAGGGAAGAAAAGTGATGGAAACGGATAAAGTCTCTAATGGTAAAGACATCAATATTTCAGGGATTCCTGCCGGAGTGTATTATATTAATCTGAAATCCGGGGAACTGAAATCATATAGTCAGAAATTGATTATCAAATAGTAATAGCAGGTTTTAAGCGCAGACGAAACGCTAAGGCTTTTAAATTCTATAAAAAAGGGTGGCAAAGGCGTTTCACTAAGCAAAAACATTGAATATTTTTTAAACCATTAAGAAGGATTTAAGGAGTAAAGCATCGTTAAGTTAAGATAAATCATTCTGATTTTTAAGCTTAAAGCGAAGCTCATCTTAATACTCTAAACACCTTACGACAATCTTAATGTTTCAAAAAAATTTAAACAAGTTCAAAATAAGCCCACGGGTCAATAAAAAAGCGGTTCAGAACTGAACCGCTTTTGCTTATATTGTCATGGAGAAAATCCTTGTTTCAGGTTTATTTCTCATCATTCTCAGGTCAAAAACCATGGCTACATTCCTTGTGAATGCTCTTCCGGCTTCTGTGATTTTAACTTCAGTTCCATTGATTTCAACCAAACCGTCATTTTCCATCTCTTTCAGCATTTCCAGTGCATTTTCAAGCTCAGGGAAAGAGTTGTTGATATCAAAAGTGGTTTCAAGCTGGCACATCAGATTCAGAATATGTCTTCTTACCGTAAGATCCTCATCGCTCAGAACATGTCCTTTTACTACAGGAATTTCACCTTCTTCAACCATTTTCTGGTATTCTTCCACTGTTTTTACATTCTGGGCAAAAGCATACCATGAATCTGAAATAGCAGACATTCCAAGTCCTACCATCAGCTGGGTTTTGCTTGATGTATATCCCATGAAATTTCTGTGAAGTTTTTTATGAATCAGAGACTGATACAGATCATCATGCTCAAGAGAGAAGTGATCCATCCCAACCTCAATATATCCTAAATCCTGAAGAAGCTTTTTCCCATCTTCATACAAACGGCGTTTTTCTTCACCGCTTGGAAGATCATTTTCATCAAATCCTCTTTGTCCGACACCTTTCACCCATGGAACGTGGGCGTAAGAATAGAATGCTAACCTGTCCGGCTTCAGTTCCATTGTTTTTCTGATGGTATGTTCCATTGCTTCCCAATTCTGGTGTGGCAATCCGAAAACCAGATCATGACTGATTCCTCTGTACCCTATTTCCTTTGCCCATTCCGTAACGTTTTTCACATTTTCAAAAGGCTGGATTCTGTTGATGGCTTTCTGAACTTTAGGATCATAATCCTGAACTCCAAAGCTCACTCTTCTGAAACCAAGGTCGTATAAAGTCTGAAGATGTTCTTTCGTTGTATTGTTTGGATGTCCCTCAAAAGAAAATTCAGGATGCTCTGCAATATCCACTGATGAAAAGATACCTTCCAGCAATGTCCTTAAATTTTCAGGAGAGAAGAACGTAGGGGTTCCTCCTCCAAGGTGTAGTTCTTTCAGTTTAGGTCTTTCACTGAAAAGATCAAGATATAATTTCCATTCTTTTAAAACACTTTCAAGATAAGGAACTTCAACACTGTGCTGTTTGGTGATACGCTTATGGCATGCACAAAATGTACACAATGCCTCACAGAATGGCAAATGGATATAAATAGAAATTCCCTCCTCTGCATTGCTTTCATGAAAAGACCTGATTACGGTTTCCTTCCATTTTTCCGGTGAAAATGTTGATTCATCCCAATACGGAACGGTAGGATAAGAAGTGTAACGCGGTCCGGGAATATTATACTTATCTATTAAAGAATTCATTGTGAAAATTAAATTTTATAAGGGTATGAAATTTAACATAATTAAAATTCATCTTACAAAATTAACCATTAGTTATGAATTTTAACCTATGAATTATATTAGGTTCTATTTTATAATGAGTCTAAATACGTATGATCAGGCTTTTGGCCAATAGTGATAAATTCTATTCCTGATATTTAAAATTTTAATTTCATCACCGCAATTTTGCTATTTCCTGCAAGAACCACTTTATTAGCATCAATCCACTGGCAGACAAAGAATCCTTTTTCATCAGAAATTGTAGTCCATGTTTTTCCAAAATCTGAAGAATAGCTGATATGCTTATCTCCTACGGCAATGATTTCTTTTCCTTTTGATCCCGGTTTAATTTTCACACAGGTTGTATATCCTGCGTTCTGCCCTGAAGCCTGAATCTGCCAGGTCTGGCCGGCATCAATTGTGGTTGCGATATTATTGATATTAGCATCCTGTTTGGTATAATCTCCTCCTGCTGCTATTCCGAAACGGTCTTCATAAAAATCTATGGAATACATTCCCTGAGAAGATTCTCCTTGTATGATTGGGGTATTGAACACTTCTATTTTATCATCTTTCAGATTCATTCTTAAAATTCTTGAAGCTTTTCCTCCAGTCGCAATCCATAAGTATTTTTTAGAGGATGAAATATTGGTATTGCTGGCGGCAAAAGCAGCTTCGCCATCATTTAACGTTACATTATTTTTAAACATGTTCCATTTCCCATCCTTATACACTGCCAGTTTAAGCAGGTGATCTTTATCTGCGTCACTGAAGGTATAGGCAAGTTTATCATTCACGAAATGCAAAGCATCATAAAACGCTGTTTTTGCAGTATCTTTAAAAATCACCTCTGATTTCAGATCTTTTTTATCAATTTTGAAAAAACGTGCCGGACTTTCAATATTGATTGCATAAAAAGACGTTTTGTCCTGGGCTAATGTTCTGAACTGAAGTTTTTCCTCAGACAGCCTGATCTGTTTCTGTTTTTTATAGTCTTTAAGATCTACAAACCCGAATTTGGAATCCGTACCGCTGTACCAGACCTTGTTATCATATAATTCCAGCGCTCTGATACTGATTTTATCATTAAGAATGGTTTCAAGGCTTTCTACCTGCTGGGAAAACGCGGCAAGACCTACGGATAGGAATAAAATGGAAAAAAGTTTTTTCATATACTGATATTGGGACAAAAAAAACCGCCGAAGCGGTTTATAATATTATTAATCCTGATTCTGATATTTTTCAGGGTTGTTAAGCTTACTGTTTGATTTTCCGTAAAGGAAGTATACCAAACCTCCTAAGAATAACCATACTGCAGAAAGTTCCAATGCATGAGCACTTAGGTTAAAGATCAAATATAGGTTGATAATTACCCCTAATGCCACCACGATTTTATAAGCAGGAACTTTGAAAGGTCTGATCAGATTAGGTTCTTTCTTTCTCATTACCCAAACTGCGATACAAACCAGTGTAAATGCAAACAGGGTTCCGAAACTTGTCATATCTGCCAATGTAGAAATTGGTGTAAATGCAGCGATTAAAGCCACCACAATTCCCAACAGGATAATTCCTTTGTAAGGTGTTTTTGTTTTTGGGTGAAGCTGTCCGAAGAATTTAGGAATCAAGCCGTCTTTTGCCATACCGATGAAGATTCTGGACTGCCCCATCATCATTACCATTACAACAGAAATCAACCCTACAGTAGCAGCAATCGTTACGATATTACTCGCCCAGTGCTTTCCTGCAATTTCAAAAGCATATGCTACAGGCGCTTTGATGGCATCCGGATATCTTCCTTCAGGATTAAAATCTGTATAATGCATCATCCCTGTCAATACAAGGGATACACAGATATATAAAGCTGTACAGATCAATAGTGAAGCGATGATGGCGAAAGGTACATCTTTTTTAGGATTAATAGCTTCTCCTGCCTGAGTAGAGACAGCATCAAAACCGATATAGGCAAAGAAAATAGCTGCTGCTCCGGAAATGATCCCTTTAATACCATATGCGGAGACCATATCGCCCTCGGAATTCTTGATCTTTATCGGATCCGGAATAAAAGGTTTCCAGTTTTTAACCCCATCTACAGCATTATAAAGATCTGTATTAGAGAAAATGATATATACTCCGGCGATAATTACAAAGATAACCGCTGAAGTTTTCATTAAAACGATCAGGTTATTTGCTCCTGCAGCTTCTTTAGTTCCTTTTACCAATAATGCAGTAATCAAAAGAACAAGAATAAATGCAGGCAGGTTCATTGAAAATCCGTCTCCGGTATAACTTGCAGGATCTGAAGTAAGATAAGCAGGGAGATGAATATTAAATATTTTCAAAAATTTATTAAAATATCCGGACCAGCTCACGGAAACGGCCATACTTGCCATGGCATACTCGAGGATGAGACACCATCCCATGGCCCACGCAAAAATTTCTCCTACAGTTCCGTATGCATAAGCATATGCTGAACCCTCTACAGGAATAATGGATGCAAACTCTGCATAGCATAATGCAGCAAAAACGCAGGCGATCCCTGCGATAATAAAGGAAATTGCAAGTGCTGGCCCTGCATGATAATAGGCTCCTGTTCCGGTCAGAACAAAGATTCCACCACCGATGATAGCACCTACTCCAATTGCTGTTAAACTCCATTTTCCAAGGACTTTTTTCAGCTCACTTTTCTTCATATCTGCCTCATAGGCACTTAGTGGCTTTTTAACCCAAATTTTCGACATGTTTTTTTATTTATTAAGGATTTACGAAAATATAAAAAATTTAGAAACTCTCACGTTAATCGTTAAAATTTCATCATTTATTTTACATTAAAGACTTTAAAAACCTGACCAGCACCTTATTCATAGTATTCTACAGACATGAAGTTTTCCCGTTCTGATTTTGATCCACAAAATCAGGAAGTCAGTAATAATACAAATATGCCGTAATCCGTAGTTTTATAAAAAAAATATTTGTAGGGATAAATAATGACGCTTATAGTTAAAAAACTACATCGTTCTGATGATGATTTGACAATAGCCTTAGAATCAGGAACAAGCAGATTATTTGATCAGACAGCGCTTCCCTTTGGATCTTCAAAAACCGGGAAACTTTACAGGAACATTGCTATTTTTTGATAAACTGTAACGAAGTTCTTTAAAAAAAGTAAGATTTCTCTATTTTTGATGGTATGAATTTATATGATCTTTTCATAAAGCCCTATGAAGGCTATGATACTTTACAGATTATGCTGGAAACTTCGGGTGCCGTCTTAGGAACTCTGAGTGTTTATTTTTCGATTAAAAAAAATATCTGGGTATATCCTACCGGCATTGTTTCTACGCTGATCTATGTTTATATTCTTTTCAACTTCGGGTTACTCGGGGACTGCCTGATCAACGTTTATTATACTGTAATGAGTATCTACGGATGGATTTTATGGGCCAGAAACTCTGAAGATCATATTCATGTAGATGTTACCTGGGCCTTCAAAAAAGAGTGGATTTACGCCAGCCTGCTTTTTATACTGAGTCTGGCTCTTGTTACCCTTATCTATTATTATAAACCTTATATTGATAATCAGTTTTCGATGGAAGGAACCAGTTTTGGATTGTATCATCTGGATTGGGCCAACTGGATGGATGTTTTCACAACTTCAATATTTTTAGTGGGCATGTGGTTGATGGCTAAACAGCGCATTGAGAGCTGGATTTTCTGGATTATCGGAGATTTGATTTGCATCCCAATGATGATTTTTAAGGGACTTGGAATCACTTCGGTTCAATATTTGGTATTTACTATAATGGCGATCTTAGGATATGTCAATTGGAAAAAAAGTTTTAAAGAAAAAAAAGTACAATAAAGTCATGAAAAATTTATTTAAAATAGCATTCAGTATTTTTGCTATTACCAGTTTAACCTCTTGTTTAGCATATACCGACGGATACGGAAGCAACGGAAGCTATGGGTATGGAGATCCGTATTATAACAACGGATATTACTATGCTCCGTCAGGATATTACGGAAGTGGTGGATATTGGGGTAATGACGGCTACTATTATAGAAACAATATTAATTATTACTATGATAATGGTATTCCTTATTACTATGATAGCTATAATAACTCCAGAAGAAAAGTATACGTAGAAAGAAGATCTTCTTCATCGTCGAGACCTGAAAACGGATTCCAGAATACGCGTACAACGAACAGTAACGGTTCATACAACAATAACGGAGGATTTAATAACAACAGAAACTCCAACAGCAACAGTGGATTCAGAAACCAGAATAATGGTAATCAAAACAATCAGGGTAACCAAAATAACAGCGGGTTCAGAAATTCCAATGGTAACAGCGGATTCAGAAACCAGAACAATGGTAATCAGAACAGCCAGAGAAACCAGAATAACAGCGGGTTCAGAAACTCCAATGGTAACAGCGGCAGATCAGAATCTTCCGGCGGTGGATTCAGGAATAGTTCAGGCAGCCAAAGCAGCAGTTCAAGCAGACAGCAGAGCAGCGGAGGCGGCTTTAGATAAAACGATTATAAATAAGAAAACGAACAGCTAACACTGTTCGTTTTTTATTTTAAATATAGTAATTTTGCTTCTTCATTTAACAAAAAAATATGGAATTTTATAAATATCAGGGAACAGGGAATGATTTTGTAATGGTAGATAACCGGGATCTGCAGTTTACCAAAGATAAAGACAGTATTGAAAAATTATGCGACAGACGTTTCGGAATAGGTGCTGACGGTCTTATTCTATTGGAAAACGATCCTCATTATGACTTCAAAATGGTGTACTACAATTCTGATGGCGGAGAAAGTACGATGTGTGGAAACGGAGGAAGATGCCTTGTCGCTTTTGCTTTTTTCCTTGACATCTTTGAAGACAAATGCAAATTCATTGCGACAGATGGTGAACATGAAGCTGAAATCCATAACGGAATCATTAAATTAAAAATGATTAATGTAAACACCGTTTCACAGGACGGAAATGACTTTGTGCTGAATACCGGATCTCCACACTACGTAAAATATGTAGACAATCTGAAAGATTATGATGTTTATGACGAAGGATATGGCATCAGAAATTCTGAAAAATATAAAGAAAAAGGAATCAATGTGAATTTTGTAGAAAAAATTTCAGATAATGAAATTTTTGTAAGAACCTATGAACGAGGCGTTGAGGACGAAACTTACAGTTGTGGAACAGGAGTTACAGCTTCCGCTTTAACTTTTCTGCAAAAACATAATCTAACCTCTGTAAAAGTTAAAACTTTAGGCGGTAACCTTAAGGTATATGCTGAAAAAAGCGGTGATGCATTCCAGAATATTTGGCTGGAAGGTCCTGCAAAGCAAGTTTTTAGAGGTAAAACAGATCTTCTTTAAAACAAAAAACTTTTAATCAACATTTAAGAATGAAAAAAGCTATTCTCATTATCATTCTGCTGGTTTTTGTAGTGGCAGGATTTTTTGGTTTGAGATTTTATAATAAATATTTAGGAAACAACGTAGAAAAAGATGGTTATGTTCTGATTCCTCATAGAGCAGGTTTTAAACAGATCCTGGATTCTATTGCTCCTTATATTAAAGACAGGGAATCTTTTGAAGCTGTGGCTAAAGAAAAAGGTCTTGATACCAATTTCAAAGCAGGACGTTATCACATCCAGAGCGGAACAGGCAATAAAAACCTTGTCAATATGATCAAAGCAGGTAACCAGACAGCCAACTCTTACAGAATCGGGGATTTTGGAGATATGTATCAGATGATTGGTAAGGTGACCAAAAAAACGGAAATTGATTCATTACATTTTGTGAATGATCTGGATGCCGTGGCACAGGAGAAAGGCTATAAAAATGTTGAAGATTTAAAAAAATATTTTTTCATCGACACGTATAATTTTTTCTGGACAGTAAGTCCGAGAGAATTTTTTGCGAAGTTCGAAAATCAGTATAATGATTTCTGGACGAGTGAAAGAAAGAACAAGGAGCAGCAGTCCGGGCTTACAAGAGATCAGATCTATGCTTTAGCTTCCATTGTTTATAAAGAATCAGGAGGGAAAAAGGATGAAATGAAAACCATTGCAGGATTATATTTAAACCGTTACAGAAAAGGAATGAAGCTTCAGTCCGATCCTACGGTGATCTATGCGATTAATAAACAGACGAATTTTAAAGAACCTATAAAAAGAGTATTATATAAGCATTTATCGACACCTTCACCTTATAACACTTATGCCAATGCAGGTATTCCTCCGGGGCCCATCTGTGTAGTGGATAAAAACTCGATAGATGCTGTTTTAAATGCTGAAAACAACAATTATATATTTATGTGTGCTGATCCGGCAAGATTTGGATACCACAAGTTTACGGCAAGTGCAGAAGAACACGCTGTAAATGCGAAGGCTTATCAGGATTGGCTTAACTCGAAAAATATAAAATAAGCTTAGAAAGCACCAGGAAACTTATACAGTTAGAAAACAATAAACAACCATAATGTTTTGGCTATCAAATTGATATGGATATTCAAAATATTAAGGGTTATTCTCTCACGATCTTATACAAAAAAATAACCTATGAAGAATAAGACAGAAATTGTCACTATTTTCACCAGAAAAACTTTAGGACTTACATTAGTACTTTCAGCGGCAGCAATGGCTTTTGCACAGGAGAAGGCTGGAGTTTCGGGAATCATTGTCAACAAAAAAAATCAACCCGTTCCTTACGCTTCTGTAACTTTCAGCAATAAGACCAACAAAACTTTAAGTGATGCGGTGCTGACTGATGAAAAAGGACAGTATCAGCTGCAACTTATGCCCGGCGATTACGAAATTACAGTGGAAGCTATTGATTACAAAAAAAGTGTAGTCAGCAAAAATATTGCAACAGCAGGTAACATCGGTGCATTATCTATTGAAGCAGAGCCCTCTTCTACGGTTGATGGCAAAACAAAAGAAATTCAGGGTGTTGTTATTACTGCTTCAGCAGCAAAACCTTATAAAGTAGAGCTTGACAAGAAAACATATGATCCTTCGCAGGACATTGTGAGCAAAGGAGGAAATCTTCAGGATGTTTTAACCAATGTTCCTTCAGTGTCTGTGGATACGGACGGAACAGTTTCGATGAGAGGAAATTCAAATGTAAAATTTCTTATCAACGGAAAGCCATCTTCTCTTCTTGGAATAGATGATGGCGCCAATGCTTTACAAAGTATTCCCGCTGATCAAATTGAAAGAATCGAAGTAATTACCAATCCTTCTTCTAAATTTGAGGCAAGTGGAACTGCCGGTATTCTGAATATCATTCTTAAAAAGGATAAAAAAATGGGATTCAATGGTAGCGTAACCGGAACTATAGGTTATCTTCCAAGAACCAACCTTAACGCTAACTTAAACTGGAGAAAAGGTAACTGGACCTGGTTTTTAAATGGCGGAGGTGGTTATCAGAAGAATGAAAGTACTATGAAGAATACAACCACCAGAAAGGATGATATTAGCAGCCTGGCCTCAACCGCATTCCCTTTTACTCAGTATTCGCAACAAAATGGTAAAACAACCAGAGAAAGTGATACTTATAATGTGACTGCTGGTTTTACTCATGACTTCAACGATAAAACTTCCATTAATTTCTCGGGAATGATCAGAAGTTTTGATACGGATCAAACCGGAATCAACGCTTACAATGAAAGGGTTTATAAAGATGCCTCTACTGTAAATGATGTTGTAAGAGAAAGAAACAGCTACGGAAATAACAAAAACCTGGCCACTCAGTTTGATCTTGGGCTTGATCAGAAAATTGGAGATAATGGACAGTTATTATCCGCATCTGCAAGTTATCAGACGAATAAGACAGACGGAACCAATCAGATTATACAGAGAACTTTTATCAATAATCTTTTACAGCCTAATGGTAATGTTATTAATAATGTAAGTACAGATTCTAAAACGGATACCTTCATTGGAAAAATTGATTACGAACTTCCTATAGGTGAAAAGTCAAAATTAGAAGCCGGAGCACGTTATGATTATAACAGAAACACATACGATTATTTT
Source organism: Chryseobacterium sp. CP-77 (assembly GCF_036362765.1). NCBI lineage: Bacteria > Pseudomonadati > Bacteroidota > Flavobacteriia > Flavobacteriales > Weeksellaceae > Chryseobacterium > Chryseobacterium sp. CP-77. Next base: position 63,705 of record NZ_CP143637.1, on the reverse strand, counting down.
GTAGACCAAAGTAATAACGGACAGCCTTACTTTACAAGATTTGATTTTACAAGTAACACGGTATATTCTGAAAATATTCTTGGAGTGTACGCACAGTTTAAAAGTAAGATTGGAGAAAAATTTGCTTATCAGTTAGGATTAAGAAGTGAGACTTCAAAAATTGACGTTAACTTTCAGAATTTTGATGTTAACGGAAATCCGGCCAATACTCCGGAAGTTAATAAAAACTATACAAAGTTCTTCCCATCTGTATTTTTAAGCTATGACCTTGCCAAGAACAATCAGATCTTGTTAAACTATTCAAGAAGAATTAACCGTCCGAGAGCTTTCTCACTGATACCTTTTATGTCTTTTGATGATGACAGAAACTACTTCAGAGGAAACCCAGATCTTAATCCGACGTATGAAAACTCTTTCGAAATTGGATACAATCTTTCAAACAAAAAGATCACGTTTAATCCAACTTTGTATTATAAAAAGTCTGAAGACGAACAAAACAGATATCAATACATCGATGAGACCGGAGCTGTCAACACAATTCCTTTCAACGTAGGAACAGAGACCAACTATGGTTTGGATCTGAACGGAACTTATGATCCTTACAGCTGGTGGAAAATAATGCTTTCTGCTGACCTTTACGGATATAAAAATACAGGAAGCTTTAACCTATTCCCTGACAATCCGCGAACTGTAAATGATTTCTCGGGTTCCGGCTTCTCATACAGAATTCGTTTTAACAATACATTTAAACCGACAAAAAACTTAAGTCTTCAAGTCCAAAGTTTCTACAGAGCTGCTGAGAAAACGGCTATGAATAACAGAAAGGCAATGTATGGTATAGATTTAGGTGTAAGCCAGACCATCTGGAAAGGTAATGGAATTATAGGATTCAATATCAGAGATATCTTTAATACCAGAAAAATGAAAAACTTCTCCGATAATGCTCAGTTTACCCGAGAAATGGAAATGCAATGGCAGCCAAGACAATTTGCTTTATCCTTCACTTATAAATTCAAGCAAGGTGAAAAAATTGATGCCAAACCTAAAATTAAAAAAGATATTAATTCCAATACAAAAGGCGACGAAGAACAAGGCGGCCCAATGTAATACAACAAAAATCCCGAAAGTTACTTTCGGGATTTTTTATTTCTGTTATTTTACAGGTTCTGCTTTCGAATATTTTTCTTTTTCAGCTTCATAGATCCTTCTTCTCAGATCACTGGTGGAAAACCTATGGTCTCTCTTGTTGAAAAAAATTTCAATTCCTTTTTCTTCACAGTATTTTTTACCTGTAAAGTCTTTGTCCATATAATCATCTCCTATGATTCTTACATCAATTACAAATGATTTAAGAATATCCAAAAGGTCTTCTTCCGTGTAATAAGGAATGATCTCATCCACAGCATTCACAGCTTTCAGTTGAATATATCTTTCAACAATAGTCTGGCTTGGCTTATTTTTAGTAGGACGGTCGTGGGACGGATCAATTTGAAGTCCGACGATTAAATAGTCACATACCGTTTTAGCTTCTTCAAGCATTTTGATGTGACCCGCATGTAATAAGTCAAATGACGAAAATGTAATACCTATTCTCTGTGTCTTCATACTAATTTAAAATTAAAGCTTCACTGAATTCAATGTTTTAGGATAACACTTACTCTTCAGGAAAATGTTTTGTAATTTGTTTTATGATCGTTTAAATTGTTGTTTTGATGCAATTATTTCTCAATGCTAATTTACGAATTTCTGGTATTCAGATATTTCTGCCATTCCCAAACTGTTCTCAAAGCCTCTTCCAGAGACGTTTCAGACTTCCAGTTGAGTTCTTTCTCTGCTTTTCCGGGGTTGGCGTATGCTATAGTAATATCCCCCTCTCTTCTCGCACAGATCTGATAGGGCACTTCTACATTATTGGCTTTTTCAAATGCTTTTACCACCTCCAGTACGGATGAACCTTTTCCTGTTCCCAGGTTGTAGGTATCAATCACCGCATCAGATGAAGAATCTTCTATCAGTTTCTTTAATGCTGCAACGTGCGCTTTTGCCAGGTCAACAACATAGATATAATCTCGAACAGCAGTTCCATCCTCTGTAGGGTAATCATCGCCCCAGATATTCAGTTTCTCACGCACTCCTGAAGCCGTCTGCATTACATAAGGCACTAAATTATTAGGAATCCCGATTGGCAATTCCCCCAGCTTTCCGGAAGGATGTGCTCCGATTGGATTAAAATACCTTAACAGTGATATTTTACTTTGATAGGCTTTGGCAAAATCAATAAGGATCTGTTCGCCCATTTGTTTTGTTTTCCCATAGACACTTTCAGGGGTTTTCAACGGGGTATCTTCATCGATCGGCATTACATCTGCCTGTCCGTATACCGTACATGATGAGCTGAAAATAAAGTTGGAGATCTTTCTTGTTTTAAATTCCTGAAGAATATTAATCAAGGAAAACAGATTATTCTCATAATAATCTACAGGTATTATCTGACTCTCTCCTACTGCTTTAGAGGCAGCAAAATTGATACAACCATCAATCTGGTGAGCATCAAAAACCTGAGTAAGAAGCTCTTTTCTTCTCAGATCAAAAGGATAAAAAACAGGTTTCTTACCCGTAATTTCCTCAATATTATTTAAAATAAACCTTTCTGTATTGGATAAATCATCAACAATAACCACTTCAAAGCCGTTATTAATAAGTTCTACCACTGTGTGAGAACCAATATATCCAAGTCCGCCGGTAACAAGTATTGCCATTTTTATTTTTTAATCTTCGTGTTTTCCTATGTGTTCTATTTCCTTTACTCCGTCATTTTTTTTCACCTTAAATACATTTACAATTAATAAACACAATATAAATATGATTAACAATCTAAAAGTAAAATGTTTTAAAACAGAATATCCGTTTAAAAATCCAAACAATAAAGGATAACCTAAAACAATTATGGATAATAATAAACTGAGATTCAGAAACAAAATTGCTTTATCATATTTTTCAATCAGATTAACAAATGCAAATGCATTAATAACTAACGAAATAACAATAAATAATATTTTAAATAGGCTAAAGTCATTAAATATATCAAGAATCCAAAATGCAGATATTATAAAAAGTAGTAAGCTGGTTATTACCGCTATATAGTATACCAGCTTATATTTAAATATCTTTCTTTTCATTAATTATCCCATAAACTCAAGCACTGCATCCGTAATATACTTCAGCTGCTCTTCGTCTAATTCCGTATGCATTGGTAAAGAAATTACCTGATCCAAAAGCTTATCTGTATTCACAAAATCTGCAGCATTACTTTCCTGGAAGTACGCTTTTTGCTTTCTTAATGCTACCGGATAATAGATCATTGCAGGAATATCTTTTTCTGATAAAAACTTCTGAAGCTCATTACGCTTTCCGTTCAGAATTCTTAACGTATACTGGTGGAATACGTGAGTAGAGTTTTCCGCTCTTTTTGGAGTCAGGATATTCGGATGACCAGCAAATGCTTCATCATAGAAATCTGCTGCTTTTCTTCTTGCTTCGTTGTAAGAATCCAGGTGAGGAAGTTTTTTTCTTAAAACTGCGGCCTGAATGCTGTCCAGACGTGAGTTTACCCCTACCTCGTCATGGTAATATCTTTCATACATTCCGTGGTTTACAATTCCTCTTAAACGGTGAGCTAATTCATCATTATTGGTAAAAATGGCACCTCCGTCTCCGTAGCATCCCAGGTTTTTGGAAGGAAAGAAAGAAGTTGTTCCCACTGTTGCCATTGTTCCTGCCTGTTTTACTGTTCCGTCGGAGAAAGTATATTCTGAACCGATTGCCTGGGCATTATCTTCAATAACATATAAATTATGCTCTTCAGCAATTTTTAAAATTTCTTCCATATTGGCACACTGTCCGAAAATATGTACCGGAATAATTGCTTTTGTTTTGGGCGTAATTGCTTTTTTAATCTGTTCTGTAGAGATTGTGAATGTATCATAATCTACATCTACCAATACAGACTTTAATTTAAGCAAATGAATTACTTCTACTGTTGCAGCAAAAGTAAAATCAGCCGTGATAATTTCGTCTCCTTCTTTCAGGTCCAAAGCCATCAGGGCAATCTGTAATGCATCTGTACCATTGGCACACGGAATCACATGTTTTACGTCTAAATAAGACTCCAATTCATTCTGGAAAGACTTTACTTCAGGACCGTTAATAAATGCCGCAGAATCCATTACATTCAAAACTGCATTGTCTACATCATTCTTTATTTTGTAATACTGACTTTGCAAATCAACCATCTGAATTTTTTTCATATACTAAATATTTCTGTAAAAATAAGGAATTTAAAATCCTATCAAAAATTTTATTGATTTTGTTTTTATCTTTATACAAATAAATTTTATGAAAAAACTTTTACTCTTTTGTTTCCTAACAGGTTACCTAACCATTTCCGCACAAACGGAGCTCGTTTTTGTTTACTTCACGGATAAGCCTAATAAAACTGCTTTTTACGCCAATCCGCTGTCAGAACTCAGCCAGAAATCACTCAACAGACGCACTGCGCTGGGAATTCCGCTTAATGATCAGGATGCCCCTATTGAACAGTCTTACCTTCAGAATCTTCAAAATCTAGGATTTGTTGTGACCGATTATTCAAAATGGCTTAATGGTGCGGCAGTCAATGCCACTCCTGTACAAAAAACATTACTTCAGGCTCAAACTTATGTTTCATCTGTTGAAAGTTTTGCTAGAAACAGCTCTACTACTGTGAAAACAACACCAGGAAAATGGAAGGACGATGCCAGCATCAATAAAACACTTACCAATTTTAATTACGGTTCCGGAGCCGGACAAATAGACCAGGTGAATATCCGCCCGCTTCATCTGGCAGGCTATACAGGAACAGGAGTTTCCATAGCGGTGATTGATGCCGGATTCCCAACGGTGAATACAGGAACTGCTTTTGCAAGATTATGGACCAATAATCACATCAAAGCTTCCTATGATTTTGTTACCAAAACCGGAGATATTTATAATACTTCACTCAGCACACATGGCTCTGTTGTGTTAGGAGTTATAGGAGGATATCTACAGAATGTTTTTGTAGGAGCGGCACCGGATGCTGATTTTTATCTTTACCGCAGTGAAAATGCGGCTGTAGAAATTCCCGAAGAAGAGCTATACTGGATTGAGGCAGCTGAGGAAGCAGACCGTAAAGGGGTTGACATTATCACCTCATCATTGGGATATAATGTTTTTGATGAAAGCCGTTACAATTATACGTATGCCAATATGGATGGTAACACGTCCTTCATTGCCCGCGGAGCCGGTATTGCTGCTGAAAAGGGTATTTTTGTCCTTGCCGCTGCCGGTAACGCCGGACAACAGCCGTGGCATTACCTTATGACTCCGGCTGATAACGCTAAAGTATTTTCTATCGGATCTGTAGATTCAGCCGGAAATGCTTCAGCTATTTCTTCTTTCGGACCTAATGCTCTCGGGGTGGTAAAACCGGACGGAAGTACCCAGGGAACCGGTACGACAACCGTTTATGATAATGCTACCTTAATTGTGAATGGAACTTCAATTGCTACTCCTATTGCTGCCGGCGGTGTTGCATGTCTTATTCAGGCATTTCCAGCGATGAACAGAGAGCAGATGAGAGCAAAGCTGAGACAAACGGCTTCACTATATCCTTCCCATACCGATCAGATGGGATATGGTATTCTTAATTTCGGAAGTTTATATAATCTTGTTCTGAATACTTCTGAAACTGTAAAAAAAGACAGGTTCTCCATATTCCCGAATCCTGCAAAAAACATCCTGAATATTGCGTCAGAGCAAGAAGTTCAGACGTTAGAAATATATGATAACCTGGGAAGACTCATCAGAAAAAGCAACAACCAGAAATCAATAAAAGTGGAAGATTTTTCCAAAGGAACTTATTATCTGAAGATTCAGATGAAGGACAAGGTTTTCTACGAAAAATTCTTAAAAGAGTAATTTTTTATTTCCCTCAGATTGTGCAGATTGATTACAACATAAACATCTGTGCAATCTGTGGGAGATATATTACTATTTTGGGTCTTACTACAAAATAAATTTGAGCTAAAGCTCATTGAATGGTTTATAATAAAAAAACGGGCTAAAGCCCGTTTCTATTGATATGGATTATCATTTCGTTATGATCATTCTTGTTTTAAAAATAGCTTATGCCGAATTTCTGCTGGCATTAATATTCCCAAATAAAGAACGGGTCACCAGCTTTTCATACGCTTCTTTATTTCCTTCTCCTTTCTGGATTTTCATTAAGGCATATTGCTGAATACTTAACAACGGAAGTACAATCTTTTCACGGATCTTCACAGATTTTCTGGATAACGGATCTTCTTCCTGAAGCATTTTAAATCCTGTCAGTTCCAGCATAATATCTCTGGAAAGCTCATATTCATCAAAAAGCACATTCCAGAAAGCACCGAACTTCGGATTATTTTTGATATAGTAAGTCAATGGGAAGTAAGACTTGTTCATACTCATCATGGAGTTCAGAACTAAAGTTTTAAAGAAATCTGAACCTTTATACAGCTCTCTTACTTCTTCAAATCTCCCCTGTTCTTTCATCTTTTGCATCGCATATCCAAAACCGAAGAACCCTGGTACGTTTTGCTTCAGTTGCGACCATGATCCTACAAACGGTATGGCTCTCAGATCTTCAAATTTCAGTTCGCTGCCATTTCCCCTTTTGGATGGACGGCTTCCGATATTCGTTTTTCCGTAGTATTCCAGTGTACTCATTTCCTGAAGGTAAGGAACAAACATAGGGTGCGCTTTCAGATCTGAATATTTTTTATAGCTGATATCCGCCAACTCAATAATCAAAGCTCTTTCTTTTTCAGTAAGTTCTTTTTTAGAATTTTTGAATACATCATTTTCAACACCAGCGGTCAGAAGCTGTTCAAAGTTGTATTTTGCCTGCTCTTTGTTTCCAAAAATACTGGTAATCGTCTGCCCCTGAATGGTTAATTCAATCTTATTATTGGCAATCGTTTTCCCCTGGGAAGCATAGAAATCGTGGGTTTTTCCACCTCCTCTTGCCGGCGGGCCTCCTCTGCCATCGAAAAATACGACTTTGATATTATTCTGCTCGGAAAGTTTTGTCAGTACTTCTTTGGCTTTATAAATTTCCCAGTTGGCTTTTAAATAACCTCCGTCTTTGGTTCCATCAGAGAATCCAAGCATAATCGTCTGCTGATTTCCTCTTTTTTCAAGATGCTTTTTATAAACAGGATTATGATATAGCTCATTCATTACATTTTCTGCATTGGCAAGTCCTTCCATGGTTTCAAAAAGCGGAACAATATCCATATTGATCGCTTCATCCTGATAACCGCAGATTTTAAAGAAGGCATATACATTCATAACATCCTTTACGGCATCAGAATTGGAAATAATATAGCGGTTCATTCCTCTTAATCCGTTCAGATGCTGGATATCCTTAACCTGTGAAACCGTTAACAAAGTATCTTTCACAATGTCTTCAAAATCTTCGGCAGCTACCGTTTCTGAAATCTGAATAAGCTTATTGAATTTCTGTTCGTAATCAGCCTCTTCATTTCCGTATACTTTCGCATAAACCTCATCAATCACTTTCTGATGAATTCTGCTGTCCTGGCGGATATCCAGCGTAGCAAAGTGAGTTCCGAAGATCATCACACGATCCCTGAAATTCACCAAAAGATCTAAAAACAAAGAGTTATGTTCGTTGACCAATATTTTTTCTGCCTCAGCAGCTTTATTTAAAATATCTTCTGCTTTAATGCTCTTTCCGTCAAAAATGGCTGCGTACAATTCTTCACTTAATTGGGTTAAGACTTCAGAAACACCTCTGAAACTCAATCTTCTCCTGATAAATTTCAAATGGCTGTAGTATGATTTCAGAATCGCTGAACGAAGTTCTTCCGCTACTCTTCTCGTTACTTCCGCAGTTACAAAAGGATTTCCGTCCCTGTCTCCTCCCGGCCAGAAACCAAGCTGGATAATATCTTCATGAAGATGAAAATGACCGTTTCCGAAAGTCTTTTTGATCTTCGTAAACAATTCGCCAATGGTATCATAATATACATATCTCAGGTAAGAAATAATGCTCAGCGCTTCATCTATCGGAGTAGGTTTTTCTTTATTGACAAAAGGAGTTTTCCCCAGCTGCTGCAGGAGCATATCAATCTGCGTCACCGAGTCACTGGTAATAGCCCCTCTCAGATCCTGAATAATTCTTTGTACCGAACTTGGATAAAACTGAGTCGGGTGTGCCGTAAATACGACCTTAACGCTAAAGTCCTTTAATTTCTCGCGTACTTTTTCAATTTTATGATCCTGAAAAGAACGTTCAAAAAGATTGGTTACTGTTCCATTATCACTTTCTGAATGAAGATTAGGAAATGCAGCATCCTCAATACTGTCAAACAAAACAACCTGTCTTTCTATATATTGTATGATCTTGAAAAGCAATTCCAGTTTCTGCTCTTCCGTCTGAAGATCGGTATGGTTTTTAAAGAATTCTTCGACGATATTTTCAGGAGTTTTTCCTGCTTCATAGCCGGTCCTGCTTTCCTCATAAAGAAATGGAAGCAGCATTCCGATATTCGTCATTTTATCATAAGGCAGGCTCATAAATAATGAATTATAGATCTGGAACTTATTTTCCACAATCTGCCTGAATTTTTCTGCGCGTTGGTCATGTATCATACTAACAAATGTAAGCGATTTTCAAATTAGTTGAGTTGACAAATGGCAAAAATTAAGTACGAAAATCAAAAAAAAGATATTTACATTTTATAAGTACTTTTCAGAATAAACGAACGATTAATTATAAATATTTGTGCAGTTTTAAATTCATAGAAATCTGTTTTACTCATTCAGGATTAATATAATTTTGATTAACTTTACTTTCAACGCTATCCATAATCCATGAAAAAAATATTTACTTTTTTACTCGTAGCCCTTCTTTTCATCTCATGTGAAAAAGATTGTTACAATCCACCATTACCAGTCATTTTTGAGTTCGTCAATTCCAATAATGAAAATCTTATCACCAATGGAACATTAACAACGTATTCTGTTCAGGATGAAAATAATGTTGGTGTACAATTATCCAAAACATCCGAGAACAGAATTCTTTTAGAAAATGTAGGTGCTTTTAACGGAACAAAAAATTACAAATTTTATTCTAATATTAAAGATATCGACTTTTCCATCCAGTCATCGGAGTTTAATGGAGGCTGTGATGGCTATCAAATTAATAAATTAACGTTTACAGGTATAGATATTGATGTAACTGCTGAAAAAGGATATTATAAAATTGTACTGGAATAATTCTCTTTCTTACATTTGCACCGGAAACCCACTCTTTATGAAAGTAATCATCGCATTTTCCCTGATTCTCTCCAATCTGCTTTACAGCCAGATCAAGGTTCCCGATGATTATAAAAAAATTCCCGATATTCTTGATACTGCAGAATACCTCTACCCTTTCATTATTCCTGATAAAGGGTATGCATACTGGCGTGTTCTCAGCAATGATATGGATTATGAAAAAGCAATTATCTATGAAAGCCAGGCTCCTGATTTTATGACCATCAATGAACCTGTTCCTGAAAGAGGCTTTTTCCAGAAATGTATCGGGAACAACTGTTTTTCATACATTCTGGCGTGTAAGAATGAAAGATCAGTATATTTTTCCAATGAACAGCAACTGAGAGATTTTATCGGAACAGTAGACAATCTTCCGGAGGCTATTTTACTGGCTAAAACATATGGGTATTCTGTGGATACAGGCAATCACTTTACCGGATCATATAAAATTGAAGACCGTCATATTTCAATGTACCTTATGCAATCTAAGGGTTGTCCCGCTGTGAAAGAATCTTTTTGGGTTAAAATCAACAGAAAGACAGGAAAAATGGAGGCAAAAAGCAATGGAGTTTATGCCAAGGATGAAAACTGTACTTCTTTGTAACTGAATTAAAAAAACGCCAAGGCGCAAATTAATTTATCAACATACAGCTTTAAGGCGCGAGGATTTTATCTGCGATAAAATTTACAAACTGCTAATGTAAACCATTAAGATTTTTTAAGTTGATAAGGATAGTTAAGGGAATAGCTAAAGCTATTTTTTAGCAAGATTTTTTTCTTCATCTAAGATGAATCTTAATTATTCTTATGCTCTTCACAGATCTTAATGGTTTAAATTTTAGCATGACTTCTTTATATATTAATGGCGCCTTGTCCGGAGGCAATCAGGTAAGCTTCCTTCAACGTTTCGGAATAGGTTGGGTGCGCATAGGAAATACGGAACATATCCTCGGCGGTCACTTCATATTCCTGAGCTATGACACCCTGTGCAATCAAATCGGCAGCTCTGGCTCCAATGATGTGAACTCCCAGCACTTCGCCATATTTCGGGTCCACCAAAACTTTCGCAAAACCTTCCATATCCATTGAAGCACGGGCTCTTGCACTGGCAGAAAATGGAAATTTCCCTACATTGTACGCAATGTTATTTTGTTTCAGATATTCTTCGGTGTAGCCTACTGAAGCTACTTCCGGCCAGGTATACACCACTGAAGGAATACGGTTATAATGAATATGACGTTTTTGTCCATTGATTGTTTCCGCCACAAAAACGCCTTCTTCCTCAGCTTTGTGAGCCAGCATTGCTCCACCAATAACATCTCCTATTGCATAGATAGCAGGCACTGATGTCTGATTATTTTCATTTACTTTAATAAACCCTCTTTCGTCCAGCTGTACTGCTGTATTTTCAAGACCCAAATCTTTTACATAAGGACTTCTTCCCACCGCTACCAATACATAATCTGCTTCCAGCTCACCTTCTGTTCCGTTTTTATCTTTAAAAAACACTTTAGCAGCAGATCCGGTATTCTCGGTTTTATACACTGCATGATTAAGGCGGATATCAATACCTCCTTTTTTCAGGATTTTCTGAAGGCTTTTCCCCAATTCATGATCCATAGCAGTGATCAGATGATCAGCATATTCAAGGATAGTGACTTTCGTTCCGATGCGGTTGAAAATAGAAGCCATTTCCACCCCGATTACTCCCCCGCCTATGATTACCATAGATCCCGGTTTTTCCTTTAATGACAATGCTTCTGTAGACGTAATAATTCTTTTTTTATCAATCTCTACTCCTGGAATAGTTGATGGTTTTGAGCCTGTAGCAATGATATAATTTCGGGCAGTTATTTCTTTAACTTCAGATCCGTTTACAACTCTGATGGTAGAATTATTGATAAATCCAGCCGTTCCCTGTAATCTTGTAATATTATTTTTACTCATTAAAAAATCCAGGCCTCCTGTATTTTTTGAAACTACATCTGCTTTTCTTCTGTACATCTGAGAAAAGTCCAGTTCTATATGATCCAGCTTAATCCCATGTTCATTGAATTGATGCTGTGCTTCTGAATAATGATGTGTACTGTCCAATAAAGCTTTAGTCGGAATACAGCCCACATTGGTACATGTTCCTCCCAGAGTATCATATTTCTCGATAATCACGGTTTTATATCCCAGCTGAGCGCTTCGTATTGCCGCTACATATCCGCCGGGTCCTGAGCCGATTACGGCAATGTCATAATGATCCATTTGATTTATTAATTTTTTATGATTAAATTTACTTGCAAAACAAAAGCAAATTTAAATCAAACACTTTCAATTTGCAAGTATTATTTTTTTTAAATTAACAAAATGAGTAAAAAAAGATCAGACTGCCCCATCAGCTGCTCACTTGAAATGTGGGGAGACAAATGGTCTCTGTTGATCATAAGAGATCTCATGCTGAAAAAGGAATGTACTTACGGAGACTTCCTCAAAGCTGATGAAAAAATTGCAACAAATATTCTGGCTGCAAGACTTCAAAACCTTTTGGACCATGGAATCATTGATAAAAAAAAACATCCGGACAGTAAGCTGAAGATTCTTTATTTTCTGACTCAGAAAGGAATTGACCTGATTCCTGTAATCGTTGAAATCAATCTTTGGGGTGATCAGTATCTTACGATTCCTGATGACCGGAAAAAATTGCTGGACGAGATTAAAAAGGATAAGGAAGCTTTTATAAAAAGAGCAAAGGCCTTTCTTTCTTCTTAGACATAATACATGTTACAAGAGAATCGGAAATAGGAATCGGAAAAGCTGAAAGCAATAGCTTTCATAAAATGGAATAATAGCAATTTTAAAATTTCATTAACCTACTTTTCTTTTTTCATTCCGTAAATTTGACTTAAATAAATTTAGAACAATGCTTAATTTCGAGTTTAAAAACCCTACAAAAATACTTTTCGGGAAAGGCGAAATCGCTAAAATTTCCAAAGAAATTCCTCAAGACGCAAGAATATTAATGATTTATGGTGGCGGAAGCATCAAAAACAATGGTGTTTACGATCAGGTAAAAGAGGCTTTAAAAGATCATGAATTATACGAGTTTGGCGGAGTTCCTGCCAACCCTGAATATGAAGTTCTGATCAATGCTTTAAGCTTTATTAAAGAGAAAAACATTACTTACCTTCTTGCTGTAGGCGGCGGATCTGTCATTGATGGTACAAAATTCCTTTCTGCAGCAGCCAATTATGACGGTGAGCCATGGGATATCCTGAGAAAATCGGTAAGAACTTTTGAAGGAGAAGGAATGCCTTTCGGAAGTATTTTAACACTGCCTGCAACGGGATCAGAAATGAATTCCGGGTATGTGATCTCCAGAAGGGAAACCCATGAGAAATTATCTTCAGGAGGACCGGGACTTTTCCCACAATTTTCTGTACTGGATCCGGAAGTAATAAGATCTATTCCAAAAAATCAGATTGTGAACGGAATCACAGATGCCTATACTCACGTATTGGAACAATATATGACTGCTCCTTCTTCTGCCGACCTTCAGGAAAGAATTGCAGAAAGCATCCTGATCAGCCTGCAGGAAACGGCTCCAAAAGTATTGGCTGATGATTTCAACTACGATGCTGCAGGAAACTTTATGTGGTGCTGTACCATGGCGTTAAACGGATTGATCCAGAAAGGAGTTATTACAGACTGGGCCGTGCATGCAATGGGACATGAGCTGACCGCTTATTTCGGAATTGATCATGCAAGAACACTGGCCATTATTGCTCCATCCCATTACCGTTACAACTTTGAAGATAAAAAAGGAAAACTGGCTCAGTATGCTGAAAGAGTTTGGGGAATCAAAGACGGAAGTGTAGAGGAAAAGGCTGAACTGGGCATTAAAAAACTGGAAGAATTTTTCCACAGTCTTCATATCAAAACCAAGCTTTCTGAATATACGGAGGACTTTAAAGGAACCGCTGAAAAGGTTGAAAAAGCCTTTACAGACAGAAACTGGCTAGGCCTTGGAGAATATAAAAAACTGACTCCGCAGGATGCTTATAAGATTGTAGAGATGAGCTATTAAGGGATTCGGGGTGCGGGATTCGCGGTACCAGGTTTGAGCTACGCTATTTCGAGATTTGGGTGAATGGGTTTGTAGTAAAACGAAAATGTTTATATTCATTTTCAAGTTGAAAATATATAACCCAAAACTCGTATCTCGTATCGCGGCATTCATAAAATTATTTAATTTACAAACATTCGTTTAAAAATTCATTATTTCATTACATATATTTCAAATTTATTTATATTTTAGCATATTCTTAAATTTGTGAAAATGAAAAAACAGCTACTTTTATTTGCCTTTTCTGCCTTGGCGCTTACTTCTTGTAAAGATGACAATCTCGAAGCTTATGATATGGAAATCATGAAGGGAGATTGGAAGGAAGTTAAAAGGGAAGTAATTTCCGGAAAAGATAATAAAACAGTGCTTTATACTGAAACTTTAACAGGATGTGCAGCTAAAAATACTCTTTTCTTCAGAACAGATTATTATGTAAGCTATACAGCGTATACGGGAGAAGGTGCAGACTGTACCCCATCGCCAAAAACTGAAGGAACATTTACCTACGATGCCGATTCAAAAATCATTGGAATTAAACTTGGTGATGAAGGATCAGTAAACTACAGAATTGATATTCTGACAGCCAAAGATCTTAAACTTGCCCAGCAGTCAGGAATCTTTGATATGGATGGAGATAAAATACCGGATGTACCTTACGTTACCTACAAAAGATAAATTATAACTCCCGCTAATCGGGAGTTTTTTATTACTTTTATATCTAATTTAAAACTGAATATAATGAAGAAGATTCTATCAGCATTTCTATTGCTGTATTTTGCTATTGCCTTTTCACAGGAGAAAAAACCGATGTTCTGGCAGGACATCCAGGAGTTTAAAAAGCTGGACCAGCAAAACCCGCCTCAAAAGGATGCTATTTTATTTATCGGAAGCTCATCATTCACAAAGTGGACTGATGTAGCAGATTATTTTCCTGGTAAAACAATCATTAACAGAGGGTTTGGAGGATCCAGACTTACAGATCTTAATGATTTTGCGAATGACCTTTTAGCGCCTTATCAGCCCAAACAGATCATCATTTACTGTGGTGAAAATGATTTTGCAGATAATCATAAGCTAAAAGCCAAAGTAGTCGTTGACCGGTTCAAAGCTTTCTACAAAAAAATCCGTGAGCGGTTTCCTGATATTGAAGTAGATTATATCTCCATCAAATATTCGCCGAGCCGAGAAGTGATCTGGCCACAGATGAAAGTTGCCAATAAAAAAATTGCTGCTTTTATGAAAAAGGAACCAAACGCAGAATTTATTGATGTTACCAAGGCAATGGAAGATGCTAACGGAAATGTAAGAAAAGATATTTTTGTGGAAGACATGCTTCATTTTAAGCCGGAAGGATATAAAATCTGGGCTGAGGTGATCACTCCTTATATGAAGTAAGCTCAATCCATGATAAAAACAATAATATCAAATTCGATTAAAAATAAAAAACGATTCCTGAAATTGGAATCGTTTTTTTATTTTATTTCTTTCTTTTCGATTTGGATTTTGCCTTCTGCTGCGCTCTGTTGGCTCCAAACTTCTTAGGAGCTTTTCTTTTGGAAGGACCACCCCAGTTCTCTTTGGTATTTTTAGCCTTTTTCTCGTGGAAAGCTCCTCCTCCTTCGTTCAGTTTTACCTGTACAGGATTTTTCATAACTACCTGATCTTCTTCGGCAGCAATCTTTTTAGGATTGATTTTAACTTCCTCAGGGAATTCATTAAATTTCAATTCCTTATCCATCAACAGTTCAATATCAAGAAGCAAAGGTTCTTCTTTTTTTGTTACAAAAACCAAAGCTTTCCCTTCTTTGTCTGCTCTACCTGTTCTCCCGATTCTGTGGATATACTGCTCCGGAATATCAGGTGTTTCAAAATTGATGACGTGTGTAATGTTCGAGATATCGAGACCTCTTGCCATGACATCTGTAGTAATCAAACCTCTGATCTCTTCGTTCTCAAACCTCTTCATCGCTTTCAGTCTGTAATTCTGCGATTTATTAGAGTGAATCACATCAAACTGTTCAGGGAAAAGCTCATCGATTTTAGTAAAGAGAAGGTCTGCATGTCTTTTATTGTTATTGAATATCAATACTTTGGACATATCTGCATCACTTTTAAGCAAATGCTCCAGTAAATTGATCTTGGTATTAAAGTTTTCTACTTTGTAACCAATCTGCTCGATTTTCTCAAGTGGTGTTCCTGATTTAGCCAATGAAATTTCAATCGGATTGGCAAAATAAACATCCAGCATTTCGTCTACCGCTTCCGTCATGGTTGCAGAGAAAAGAATATTCTGTCTCTTCTCCTTCATCATTTCAAAAATGTGGGTAAGCTGTGGTCTGAAACCAAGGTTAAGCATCTCATCAAACTCATCGATGATCAGCTTCTGAACTTCTTTCAGAGAAATTGCGTTGTCTATGGAAAGATCCATCACTCGTCCCGGTGTTCCTACCAGAATATCACAACCATCATTAAACAATAGTTTTTGAGTATTGATATTTTTTCCACCGTATATTCCGATTACTCTTGCCGTAATATTTTCTGTCAGTTTTTCAAGGATTTCTGTTACCTGTACCACCAGTTCTCTTGTAGGAACAAGCACCAAAACAGTTGGATTTCCTGTCTTGCTGTATTTCCATGTTTTAAGAACAGGTAAAAGATAAGCTAATGTTTTCCCGGTTCCTGTCTGCGCAATTCCCATTACATCTCTTCCCGAAAGTATAGGCTTTAAGCTCTTCTCCTGAATTGGAGTAGGTTCAAATAATTCCAGATCCGCTAAAACATCGAGAATTTTAACCGGAAGGTCAAAATCCGCAAAAGTGAGTTTTTCCATTTTGCAAAGATAGGTATTTAATTTTGTAGTATGGAAGCACGAAGTCTGAAGCTGGAAGATTATCAAGCGTTCTTTTAATTTTTTGAATGTACAATGAAACAGATTAATGTATTAACACAGGTCATTTCCTTCCCTCTTCCAGCCTCAAGCGATTGTAATCAGTTCACTTTTACACTCTTACTACTGATTTTAATATCATCATCTTCCCATTTGCTGGAGGTAACAATAACATATCCTTTCTTTTTCGGATCTTTTTTAATAGGAAACTGATCTTCTTCCCACTGATTACAATGGGTTGAGATAGAAGGCAATAATGGCTTCCAACCCGTTTTACCTAAAGTGTACACATAGAACGGATGCCAGCAGCTGGTGCACCAATTGGGATAAAAACCGATCTCTTCTTTTCCGTCACCATTAAGATCTCCTAAGTTATACAGACTTCCCTGGTTTGCAGGAGTAATAGTGATCGGCTGTATATTTTTATCGCTGAAATAAATGGTGGTTTCACACTTTCCTTCACATTCGTCGCCACAGTCGGTGACTTTTGTGTAAACGTATTCTTTTGTTCCGTTTCCGTCAAAATCTCCCTGAAGTTTTTCTTCATTTCCTTGTTGAGCCATACAAAGTGAACTGAATAAGGTGATGGATGTTATAATAAGTGTTTTCATTGTTTTTGGTTTAAATACGGGGTGGCGGGATTGGAGTTACGGGGTGGCGGGATTCGGGTTGCGGGTTACGAGGTGTGGGATTTGCGTTTATACATTCTTCCAGTTCAAAGTCAACTTCCTTTTTATTTTCTGGTTACTCTTAGCAGAAGGATAATGACTAAAAGAATTGAAAAAATAAAACCTAGAACTGCAACTAACGACAGTTCTCCGATTCTTGGTCCGGATTCTGAGGAAAAAACGATAGCCGTGGCAATGATATTCGCTCCTAAAACCATGGCCAGAATCAGATTGATGACACTGGATTTGATGAGCTGGTTGGTCTTCTCTATATTTTTGATTTCGCTGGAAACAGTGAATTTATTATCATCCAGTTTTTGAAGAACGGAACGAAGTTCTTTCGGAATTTCATCTACATTATCCGTGAAATTCATCATACGGTCCATCCCTGTTTTTAAAAGATTTTTAGGGCTGATTTTCTTGGTAAAAATCTTTTTGGTGTAAGGATGAAGACTTTTAACAATATCAAGATCAGGATTAATGCTCCTTCCCACTCCTTCTATCAGGCTGATTCCTTTGAACAGAAGATAGAAATAATCCGGCATATAAAGCCTGTTGTCTTTTAAAATGTCTTTCATCTTATTGATGATTACCTGTACATTAATGTCCTGTAATGATGAACTGTGTACAAAATTCAGAATTTCTTCCACATCATTTTCAAAGCGTCTTTCGTCCGGAATTTCATAGCTTATGGCCATTTTTTTGAGTGAACGGACTATTTTATGCGAATTTTTAGCAACAAAACTGACAATAAGATTTTCAAGAATTTCTTTATCGTTTGGCTGAATTTTCCCTACCGCTCCAAAATCAATGAAAACAATTCTGCCATCTTTTTTTACCAGAATATTTCCGGCATGAGGATCGGCATGGAAAAATCCATAATCTAAAATCTGCGATACAAAAAGCCTTAGTCCTTCTTCCGAAACTTTTACAGGATCAATACCATTGGCCAGCAAAACAGATTTGTCGGTTACTTTGATCCCATCGATAAATTCCATACAAAGAATATTGTTGTTGGAAAATTCTTCGTACACTTTGGGAACATAAGTTTCTTTATTGTTCTTGAAATTCACACGGAACTGCTGGATATTGTTTTTTTCATTGATCAAAGAAACTTCTTCCAGTAAAGATTTTTCAAAGGTAGAAATGGCCTGTTTCAGATTCAGTTTTTCTCCTATTTCCGAATAAGCGGATATCAGTTTTTCAATATCTTTAATCAACAGTAAATCATCTTCAATGACGGACTGTACATCGGGTTTTCTCAATTTTAAAATCACAGGGCTGCCATCCAGCAGAACAGCTTTGTAAACCTGAGCAATAGAAGCTGTAGCCAAAGGTTTTTTCTGAATTTCACGGAAATAGTCTTTCACGGAAATATTAAATTCACTTTCCAGTGCTTCCTCCACATTCATATCTACTGTTTCCACTTTGTCCTGAAGTTTCTGCAGTTCCTGGATCATTTCCGGCGGCAATAAATCTTCCCTGTTACTGAATGTCTGACCCAATTTTACAAAGGTAGGCCCCAGCTCTTCAAGAGCCAGTCTAATTCTTTCGTAAACGGTTCCTTTTGAGATGATTTCATCTGAATGACCGGAAGTTTCTTCCTGCTTATTCCCGTTCATTCTGGCCAGAAGATCTTTGAATCCATATTTACTGAGTACGGAAATCAGTCTTGCGGATCTTTTCAGTTTTCTTTGAGGTTTATCAAACATAGTGTATCAATAGTAGGTGCAATTTACTCCAAAAATTGTTCCTTTATGAAAACAATTATGACAACAACGCCAACAAATAAAATTAAAAATAACAACACATAATCAGCATTTTAAAGAATAAAATACACCAATATCAATAAAAACACATCATATATTGTAAAAATTAATATATTTACAACGTACAAATTAAAACAAATCAAAAGTATTAGAACATGAAAAATTTACGTAACAACAAACTTTCAAGAGAGCAATTAAAAGGAATTGCAGGAAGCGGAATCATTATCGGAAACTGCTCAAACCAATGCTGCCCTACAGACGGAAGACCAAAATGTCCTGGACTGATCTGCCCTGCTGTAGTATGCCCTCAGTATATGTAAGATCAGATTTTATACAGAATTATACAGTACCCGAAGAAATATTCTTCGGGTATTTTTTTTGCCCTAAAAAATGCCTACGTACCTCAATTTCTGGCACATTATTTCTATCTGGAAGAACAAAAAAAATTTATAATATTTAAATACAACACTATGTTAAAAAAAATTATTTCAGCTGGTCTTATTGTATCGGCAGTTCTGTTTACAACACAAATAAAAGCTCAGGTAGCATCAGCTCGTTCTATTGCCGAAGTAGCCACAAAAGAAATGAGTTATTTGGGACTTACAGAGTCGCAGGTGAATAAAGTTGTAGAGATCAATAATACTACAGCAGATGCACTTATTGCTCTTGATAACAAAGCCGGTAACAATAACAGCCCTGAAAACAACAAAATTATTGCTGACGAATTTGTAGGCATCATTGCCCAACGTCATCAGGCGATGGAACAGATCCTTACTCCTGAGCAGATGGCAATTGTAAAACAAGACAGAGCAGAAAAGATTGCTCTTTTCAGAACATTGATTATGATCCCTATTCTGGATCTGACTGAAAGACAGGTTGAGCAGGCCTATGAGATCAACTTTAAAGGAGTACAGAAGGTTCAGAAAGATTTTGGAAAGCGTCTCAACAAGAAAAATGCAGGTCCTGAAGATGCTGACAGCAATAAGGCAAAAAAGGTTATCATCAGTGATTTTAAAGCACTGGATAAAGATTTTAAAAAGGTACTAAGTCCTGAGCAATATGAAGTGTATAAAAACAACCAGGATTTAATCAGGGAATCTGTTAAGAAAGGATAATTCAGTTTGTGTTAATACTTAAAACTTCGGGGCGGCTCCATAGGAGCCGCCCCGAAGTTTTATTATTTAAGATAAGTTTCGTAAAGGTCTTTTCTACGGTCTTTCATAACCTGAACAGAACCGTTGTGATGGAGATCTTTCAGGAGGTTCAGATCTACATCCACAATCAGGGTCATTTCTGTATTGGGAGTTGCTTCTCCTTTCACGGCATTGGATGGGAAGGCAAAATCTGAAGGGGTAAATACGGCAGCCTGTCCGAACTGAATATCCATATTATTGACCTTCGGAAGGTTTCCTACGCAACCGGCAATGGCAACGTAACATTCATTTTCAATGGCTCTTGCTGCGGCACAGTGGCGCACTCTCATATACGCATTCTGAGTGTCTGTAAGATAAGGAACAAACAGAATTTTCATTCCCTGATCGGCCAGAATTCTTGGTAACTCCGGAAATTCCACGTCATAGCAGATGACAAGACCTATTTTTCCGCAGTCGGTATCAAAAACTTTGATTTCATTTCCGCCTTTCATTCCATAATATCTCTTTTCATTCGGAGTAATATGAATTTTTCTATATTCATCCATACGGCCGTCACGGTGAAGAAGATAGCTTACGTTGTACAGTTCATTATTTTCAAAAACAGGCATACTTCCCGAAATAATATTGACGTTGTAACTGATGGCCAGCTCTGAAATTTTTTCTTTAATTTCCTCTGTCAGCTTAGCCAGTTCTATCATACTGTCCCTTTCGGAAAGATTATTGAAGGGTGCCAGCAAAGGTGTGTTGAACAGCTCCGGGAAAAGGACAAAATCAGATTTGTAATCTCCCATTACGTTTACAAAGAATTCTACCTGCTCGTAAAAAGCTTCAATATCTTTAAAATGCCTCATCTGCCATTGCACCAATCCGAGACGGATAATGCTGTCCTGCATGGTATTCGGTTTTCTGCTGTAATAAATATTGTTCCATTGCAAAAGAACTGCATTTTCTCTGGAAGCTTCATCTTCCGGAAGATATTTTTTCAGGATTTTTATCGGAAGAAAATTATTGGAAAGCTGGAAAGACAATACCGGATCATAGATCTCTTTATCTCTTACTTTCCGGATATAATTTCTTGCAGAAAGTTCGTGGCTGTATTTGTGATAATTGGGGATTCTGCCTCCAAGAATAATCGATTTCAGGTTTAATAACTCACAAAGTTCTTTTCGTGCATCGTAAAGCCTTCTTCCCAAACGTAACTCACGAAACTCAGGATCTACAAAAACTTCAATTCCATAGAGAACATTCCCCGTTGAAGTATGGGTATTGAATGTATAATTTCCTGTAATATCACTATAGGTATGATCGTCCCCGAATTCTTCATAATTGACGATAATGGAAAGCGCTACAGCAGCGAGTTTTCCATCAACCGTGATACAAATTTGTCCGTTAGGGAATATTTTGGTCAGTTTATCAATACTTTTTTTGGACCATATAGACTCCGACATCTGTGGGTAGGCCCTTTTCATCGTTTCCGCCAGTTCATCATAATCCTGAAGGGTCAGGTTTCTTGTTTCTATTTGCATTTGATGTAATTTTACTTAAATTTAGTGAAAATATTTTACTTAAATCCCTATAGATAAGTACTTCCCCAACTATTTATACAAAATTTAACAGTGGATATCACCGAAACTTTACAAGCAGCAGTTCACTCAAATAATTACTGGAAACATTCTGATTTCAGTTCTGTAATCGAGGTACTTTCATTTCCTTATCACACTGATATAGAAAAGGAAACAGAAAAAATTGCTATTCTGAATTTGGGAAATAAAACTGTGGGATATATCTGTCTGAATTATCCTCTGATTTTTATAGAAAAGCTATATGCTTTACAGGTAAAAAATATCCTGCATACATTTCATGATATAGAATACATTATTGTCGATACACTATCTAATTCATATTTGACTGTAGATCCTGATATTTATAATGCTTTATTTTGATTTTATGGAAAACCTGAATGTTTTTTCTGCTGAAGATTTTTATTTTTACAATGTAAATTAAAAATCATTCTTATCCGATTAAAATTAAAGCGTAATTAACAGGTCGCTCCTAGTAGAGCTGGATTTGATCCCATCGGGATCTGTTGTTAATAGAAAAAAGAAGTTCTCATAAAAATAAAGCTACGGAGGAGCGACCTGTTAATTCATGATATGAGTATTGATATTTCCAATGTATTTATACTTTTTATCGGACTAAAATGATTACATTAAATTTTTTATTAGCTAATGAAACCATACGCAGTAATTTTACTCATAAGCGTCACCATTATGTTTATTTTAAGAATCTTTTATGCTGATACATTAGTCAATGTTTCGCATAATTTAAACTTGTTTTCAGCATCTGAAATAAAACCCCAGGAAGCAAAAAGTTTTATTTACTTTTATTTAATAGGTACTATGTTAACAAGTTATGTCATTTTCCATAAACATATACTCTTCAAGCTGATATATTGCTTATTAATTGCTTTAAATATCTTATTGATCGTTTTTTCATTAAAACAGTTTTAACGAAAAAATCCCACCCAAAGCGGGCAGGATTTATATAAGTAAATTCAAGTTAAAAATTATTCCCACTCAATCGTTGCAGGCGGTTTGCTTGAAATATCGTAAGCTACTCTGTTGATTCCTCTTACTTCGTTGATGATTCTGCTGGAAACGGTATCCAGGAACTCGTAAGGAAGTCTGCTCCATGTTGCTGTCATGAAATCGATGGTGTTAGCAGAACGAACTACCGCTGTGTATTCGTAAGTTCTTTCGTCACCCATTACTCCTACAGATTTTACAGGAAGAAGGACTACAAATGCCTGAGATACTTTTTCGTAAAGGTCATTTTTGTATAATTCTTCGATGAAGATATCATCAGCTTCCTGAAGGATTCTTACTTTCTCAGCATCTACCGCTCCCAATACTCTGATTCCTAATCCAGGACCAGGGAAAGGGTGTCTGTATACCAGGTGATGAGGAATACCCAATTCTTCTCCTACTTTTCTTACTTCGTCCTTGAAAAGCTCTCTTAAAGGCTCCAATAACTCGAATTCCATATCTTCAGGAAGTCCTCCAACGTTGTGGTGAGACTTGATTACTGCAGATGGTCCGTTGACAGACTGGCTTTCAATTACGTCAGGATAAATGGTTCCCTGAGCTAAGAACTTAGCGCCCTCAATTTTATGAGATTCTTCGTCAAATACGTGGATGAATTCGTTTCCGATGATTTTTCTCTTCGCTTCAGGATCGTCTACTCCGGCTAGTTTTGAAAGGAATCTTTCTTTAGCATCTACCATTTTAATGTTCATATGGAAATGCTCTCCATACTGATCCATTACTTTTTTCCCTTCATCCTTTCTCAATAATCCCGTATCTACGAAGATACAAGTTAACTGATCACCGATGGCTTTGTGGATCAAAACAGCGGCTACAGAAGAATCTACACCTCCTGAAAGTCCAAGGATTACTTTGTTATCTCCTACTTTCTCACGGATTTCCTCAACTGTTTTTTCGATATAGTTAGTCAGTTTCCAGTTTTTCTCTGAGTTACAGATTCCGAAAACAAAATTTTCAAGCATCTTTCCACCTTCTTCTGTATGAGAAACTTCCGGGTGGAACTGAACGCAGAAGATTTTTTTATCTTCATTGGAGATAGAAGCAATTACGCCTGATTTTGCATTTAATTCAAAACCTGCAGGCAATTCTCCTACTTCATCAAAGTGGCTCATCCAAACGACAGAGTTCTGAGTTACCCCTTTTAATAAAGAGCTTTCTTTAACGATCTCTAAATTGGCTTTACCGTATTCTCCTTTCTCTCCTTTGTTTACTTTTCCTCCTAAAAGGTGAGCCGTCATCTGCATTCCGTAGCAGATTCCCAATACAGGAACTCCCTGCTCATATAATTCTTTTTCAACCAGGTGGGCATTTTCTGCATTTACAGAACTTGGTCCACCGGAAAGGATGATCCCTTTTGGCTGTTTTGCTAAAATATCTTGTAATGGTGTATTGTAAGGCAAGATTTCAGAGTACACACCCATCTCACGGATTCTTCTTCCGATAAGCTGGTTGTACTGGGATCCGAAATCTAAAATAATAATACCGTTGTTCATTTTTGATAATTGATAAATGATTAAATTAAAAGCTTTAAGCTATAGGCTTCATGCTATAAGCTTTCTATACTGCACATATTGCCTCTAGCCTAAAGCTTATCGCTTACTTAACTGTTTTACAAAAAAAGACTTGGAATGACTCCAAATCTTTTTTCGCGATTTTTATTAAAACTTTCCGATGTCTTCTCTGTAGAAGCCGTAATCGAAATGTACGTGCGCTGCATCTTCGTAAACTTTTTTGCGGGCATCTTCGTAGGTAGCTCCTGTAGCCACAATGTTCAGTACTCTACCGCCATTGGAAACCACTTTATCACCTTTCGTGACTGCTCCTGCATATAAAAGTTTACTATGTTTCAGTTTGTCTTCTCCTGTAATTTCGAAACCTATTTCGATATTTCTCGGATACCCTCCTGAACACATAACAAGGCAAACTGCTTTTTCGTCTTTAAACTTAAGCTCAATGTCTTTCCCTTCCATACAGTCCTGGATAACATCTAAAAGATTGTTTTCCATTAATGCCATCAACACCTGAGTTTCAGGATCTCCGAATCTCATGTTGTATTCAAGAAGGTAAGCTCCGTTTTTCGTCACCATCAATCCGAAGAAGATGATTCCTTTAAATCCGAAACCTTCAGCTTTAAGACCTTTAACAGTAGGTTCCAGAATATTTTTCTCAAAATCTGCGTAGTGCTCCTGAGTAAATTCCGGGCTTGGCGCTACTGAACCCATACCTCCCGTATTAGGTCCTGTATCTCCGTTTCCAGCTTTTTTATAATCTTTTGCCGCTACACAAGGGAACAATTTTTCCCCGTTAGAGAAAGCAATGATTGAAGCTTCAAAACCTTGTAAATATTCTTCAATAACTAAACGAATACCGGCATCACCATAGATTCTTCTGATCATGAAATCGTGGATTGTAGCTTCAGCTTCTTCAAGGTTGTCACAGATAACCACCCCTTTTCCGCCTGCTAAACCACTAGCTTTGATTACCAAAGGATACTGCTGTGTCTGCACATATTCTTTAGCATCATTGTATGAATCAAATACGACAGCCTTAGCTGTTTTGATATCATAGGTCTGCATAAATTTCTTAGAGAAAGCTTTACTTCCTTCCAGGCTCGCTACTTTCTGAGTAGGCCCGAAAACTTTAAGATCATGCTTTTTAAATTCGTCCTTGATACCCGCTACAAGAGGAGCTTCAGGACCTACGATCGTAAGATCAATTTTTTCTTTAATCGCGAAATCTCTAAGTTCTTTGATTTCTGATAAATGAACATTTTTCCCTATTACATCGGTAGTAGCATTCCCGTTGGCAAAAAACATTTTAGAAATTCTTGGGTCATTCTGAAGCTTTGCCGCTAAAGCAGATTCTCTACCGCCTTCACCTATGATTAATATTCTCATACTTTATTTATTATCTAGTCTTATTTTACAAATATATAATTTTGAATGCTAAAAATACAATCCCTAATTATTTTTTAATTCTATTTTAATTAGTGGAAAAAGTGTCTGACACCTGTAAACATCATCGGGATTTTGTGCTCGTTGGCAGCCTCTATACTATCCTGATCTTTTACACTTCCACCCGGCTGAATAATCGCCTTGATACCTTCCTGAGCGCAGAAATCTACCACATCACGGAAAGGGAAAAATGCATCTGAAGCCAGTACTAAATCTCCGGAGAATTTTTCTTTTGCTCTTTCGATAGCCTGCTGAGTTGCCCAGATTCTGTTTACCTGACCGCCCCCGATACCGAATGCCTGAATTCCGTTGGAAACTACAATCGCGTTTGACTTCACATATTTTACGACTCTCTGAGAGAAAAGTAATGCTTTTTTCTGTTCTTCTGTAGGCTGTACTTCAGTTACCACTTTGATATCATCTGAGAAGTGAAGGTCATTATCCTGAACAAGGATACCTCCGTCTACTTTCACCCAGGTCTGTTTGTCTGAAACAGGGTTTACGATTTTGATGATTCTCAGGTTTTTCTTTTTTCTTAAAATTTCAAGGGCTTCTTCATCAAATTCAGGAGCCATTACAATTTCAAGGAAAGTTTTATTTAATTCTTCAGCTGTAGCTGCATCAATTGTATAGTTCATTGCAACAATTCCGCCAAAGATGGAAACCGGATCACATTCGAAAGTTTTCTGATACGTTTCCAAAGCTGAAGTTCCGATCGCAACGCCACAAGGGGTAGAGTGTTTTACGGCACAACAAGCCATTTCTTCTTTGAACTCCGTTACCACTTTCCAGCAAAGGTCCATATCACGAAGATTGTTGAAAGAAAGTTCTTTACCTCCAAGCTGCTCGAAATCTTTCATTGCTCCGTTTTCGAAAGTAGAAACGTAGTAAGCTGCTGTCTGGTGAGGATTCTCTCCATATCTTAGATCTGCTACTTTTTTATAAGAAGCATTCAGGTAAGTAGGATATTCTTCATCTAAAAGCATTCTGGAAATAGCCGCATCATACGCAGAGGTAAGGTTGAATACTTTTCCTGCAAGTTTTTTACGGGTTTCGATGTATGTATCACCGTTTTGCTCCATTTCAATTTTCACTGCTGCATAGTCTTCCACATCAGTGATTACCGTTACAGAATCAAAGTTTTTCGCTGCAGAACGAAGCATTGAAGGACCTCCGATATCGATAAACTCTACTTTTTCATGTAAAGAAATGTCTTTGTTTACATTTTCAAAGAAAGGATAAAGATTTACGATCACCATGTCAATCAGACCAATTCCGTGTTCCTGAACGGTTTTCATGTGCTCTTCATTGTTACGAACAGCCAGCAATCCACCGTGAACTTTCGGGTGTAGAGTTTTCACTCTTCCATCCAACATTTCAGGGAAATTGGTAACCTCATCAATCTGAATAGGATTTAAACCAGCGTCTTTCAAATGTTTGAACGTTCCTCCTGTAGAAATCAACTCATAATTCTGAGCTTCCAAAAACTGCGCGAATTCAATTAATCCACTTTTGTCAGAAACACTGATTAAAACTCTCTTTTTACTCATTTTACTTTCAATTTTTTACTTTTTACAGCTATTTCAAACTGTGTCCGGGTCTTTCACCTCCGAACTTACTTTTATTTTACTTAGATTATTTGCTAATGCAGCAATGTATCAGTCTAGCAATGTAACAATACCTTTAACATTGGTAAATTGGTACACTGGTACATTGGTTATATTTATTAATTTCCCAGGACCTTATTGATCGCGACTGGGAATATTTCATATTCAATCTGGTGAACTTTCTGAGCCAGCGTTTCAGGAGTATCCTCTGCGGTTACTTCGAAAGACTTCTGAAGAATAGCTTCTCCTTCATCAATCCCTGGTGTCACAAAATGTACAGTTGCCCCACTCTCTACTTCTTTGGCTTCAATAACTGCATTGTGAACGTTCATCCCCCACATTCCTTTTCCTCCGAATTTCGGAAGCAAAGCCGGGTGAATATTGATTATTTTACCATTCCAGTTTTCACAGAATTCAGATTTTAAGATGGATAAGAATCCTGCCAATACGATTAAATCTGTATTTTCAGGGATTACTTTAGCCAACTCACTGCTGAAGTTCTTTCCTCTCGGAATCAGTATGTTTTCTATATTGTGATTCTTTGCTCTTTCCAGTCCGAAACATTCTCTGTCTGCTACCACCAGAGTTACTTTTGCATTCTGGATTTCTCCTGAGTCAATAGTGTCAATGATTCTCTGCAGATTGGTTCCTGAACCGGATACGAGTACAACGATATTCTTCATTATTCAGATGTTAGATGTCAGATTAAAGATTACAGACTTACGTCCGATATCTAAGATCTGAAATCTGATGTCATTTAAAATTTCAAATTGATTTTCTCTGCTCCTTCAGTGATTTCACCGATTTCGTAAGCGTCATCTAAAAGGTGTAATACTTTTTCAGCATGTTCTGCATCTACAACAATTACCATTCCTACACCCATATTGAATGTTCCGTGCATTTCTTCACGTGCCACTCCACCTCTTTTTTCAAGTTCAAGCATCACACTAGGAATTCTGATTTTTGTTTCGTCAATAGAAGCACAAAGTCCTTCCGGAATAATTCTAGGAACGTTTTCGTAAAGACCACCTCCTGTAATGTGGGCAATTCCTTCTACTCTTACTTCTTCCAATACTTTGTGAATATCTTTGTAGTATAGTCTTGTAGGAACCAGAAGTGTTTCATATAATGGTTTTCCTTCAAACTCCTCTTCAAAATCCGGGAATACTTTTCTTACTAAAGAGAATCCGTTTGAGTGGAATCCTGAGCTTGGCAATGCAATAATTTTGTTACCAGCTTTGATCTTAGAACCGTCAATGATCTGGTCTTTTTCTACGATTCCTACACAGAATCCTGCAACATCATAATCTCCAGGCTGGTACATCCCTGGCATTTCAGCAGTTTCACCGCCAATCAGTGCACAGTTGTTATCCTTACAAGCAGCAACCATTCCTAAAACGATTTCTGCAGCGATCTCTGAATCCAGCTTTCCACAAGCCAGATAATCTAAGAAGAATAAAGGTTTAGCACCGTGACAAAGAATATCGTTGGCACACATTGCGAAGCAATCTACCCCGATAGAATCATATTTTTTAGTATCTAAAGCTACTTTCAGCTTTGTTCCTACTCCATCTGTTCCTGATACAAGAACCGGATTTTTGTATCCACCGATTTCATAGAAAGCACCAAAACTTCCCAAGTGGTTCAGTACATTGGAATTGTGGGTTTCACCGACCGCTTTTTTGATCTTGTCAACCGTTTTGTATCCTTCTTCTTTGTCTACTCCTGCTGATTTGTAAGTGTTGCTCATGTTTAATAATTTAATAATGTAACAATATATCAGTTTAGCAATGTAACAATAGCTTCACTTTGGAAACCGGAGAATTGGTAAACTGGTACATTAGTATATTGATACATTTTATTTTAATAATTACTTTTATACTCGATTTTAGAAAACAAAAAAGCCGACAATCTTTTCAGATTATCGGCCGTTATTTTATCTCAGAATTTCAGAGCCCACAACTTTCCCTTTATGAGAAAAACATTGTTTATAGGAGGTCTGAATTTTCATCTCTTTTCTTTTTGCAAAAATAGTAATTTTAAATGAATATTCAAATTCTATTTTTCAAGGATTGTTTCAATGGCTGCAATCTTCTTAATTTTTTCTTTTAACTCGCTGTCTTTCTCTTCATTAGAAATTTTCTGAGCGGCTTTATCAAAGTTATCATTAAAGAAAGGAAGTGAAAAAGTTTCCACCACATTTCCTCCGTGGAAAGGGAAACGCTTTGATGCTGCTTCCAAAACACCTGCTCCACCTCTACCGCCCGGAGATGTAGACATCAATAGCATTGGTACTTCGTTCCAAACTGTTCTGTCTTTGATTCTGGATACCCAGTCGAACACATTTTTGAATGCTGTAGAATACGTTCCGTTGTGCTCTCCCAAAGAAACCAGTAATACATCAGCACCGTCAATTTTTGCTGCGAAATCATGAGCTTCCTGAGGAACACCGCCCGCTAATTCTCTTTCATGTTTATAGATTGGCATTTCGAAAGGATTCAAATCGATCACTTCTACGTCTGCATTTTCAAATAAAGTTGATGCATAGGCTACCAACTGCTTGTTCATTGAAACTTCTGAATTACTTCCTGCTATTGCTAAAATTTTCATAGGTGAGGTTTATTTTTTAAAATTACAAATTTAGTCTTTTATTTAAGATAAGACGGCAGTTCCATTGGGACTTCCATTAATAATACTTCAGTGTCTTCCACGGCTTCGATATTAAAGCTCTGAGTATCCCAGATTCCTAATCCGTCTCTTTCGTTCAGAACGCGGTCTCCGATTTTTACACTTCCTTTTAATACAAATGCATACACTCCGTTTCCTTTTTTGTTGAGCATATAGTTTTTGCCATTTCCTTTTTTAAAGTTGGCCAGATTGAACCAGGCATCCTGATGAATCCAAACTCCGTCATCATTTTTATCGGGAGATAAAATCTGCTGGAATCCATTGATTTTTTCCCCTTCTTTGATACTTTTCTGATCGTATCTCGGTTCAACATTCTGTTCTTTTGGGAACACCCAGATCTGAAGGAATTTTACTTCTTCATCTTTATTTTTATTGTATTCGCTGTGCATAACACCGGTTCCGGCACTCATCACCTGAATTTCTCCTTTTCTGATCACTGCCGTGGTCCCCATGGAGTCTTTATGCTCCAGATCGCCTTCCAGAGGAATGGATATAATTTCCATATCTCTGTGCGGGTGTGTTCCGAAGCCCATTCCCTGAGAAACGGTGTCATCGTTCAATACTCTTAAAACGCCAAAATTTGTTCTGTCTCTGTTTTGATAGTTGGCAAAACTGAATGTATGGTAAGAATTTAACCATCCGTGATTGGCATGGCCTCTTGAATCTGCTTTATGATATACTGTTTTCATTTTCTGTGATTATTTATGGTACAAATGTACGGGATGTGAACGTTTAAAAAGTTGATGTAGGTTAAGAAAGGAAATTTGGAGAAGTAAAAAGGGTCAAAAAGTGAAAATATAGGCTAGGTTGGATTACGCAAAGACGCAATTTTTTTTGCATTTGATATGTTTTTACGGCGCAAGGATTTTATCTGCGGTAAAATTTTATGTCAAATATTTTTTCTTCTAAAGATTGATGGATTGAACCAATTGTATAAATGCAAACATCTGTGTTATTTATGAAAATCTGTGGGAGATTGTAGTATCCCATTATTGATGTAAGTTTTGGCTAAAGCCATTGATGAGTGCTTATAGGAAAAGCGGGCTAAAGCCCGCTCCTATTGATATTTAAAATTATTTAATTTTAAAAATGCACCTGCTTGATTTCTTCTTCAATTTCCTTTGGAGTTTCATCTTCAGATTTCACAAAAATCATGGTTACTACGGCTCCGATCAGCATGCAAACGCCTCCTACCACAACATAATCCATCGCCTGTTTTCCGAAAATCCCGCTTACGATAGGACCTCCGAACAAACCATTGATGATCTGCGGAATCACAATAAAGAAATTAAATATTCCCATATAAACGCCCATTTTCCGTTGTGGAATCACCTCAATAAGCATTGCATAAGGCATTGCTAAAATACTTGCCCAGGCAAAGCCTAATCCGATCATTGAGATCCATAAATTGTTGACATCTTTAATGAAATACATGGAAACCAGTCCCAAACCTCCACACAATAAGGCTAAAGCATGAGTCTGCTTTTTACCAATCATTTTTGCTATTGGAGTCAGCAGAAATGCAAACGGAATCGCCCAGAGATTGTACATTCCGAAAAGCTTTCCGGTAAGGTCACCAGCATCGTTAAATGCTTTGGAATGGGTATCTTCAGGAGAAAGACCAAAATGATGAGTTGCCAGTGCACTGGTTGTGAAAACCCACATGGTAAATAAGGCAAACCACGAGAAAAACTGAACAATTCCCAGTTTTTTCATCTGCAAAGGAATCGCTGCAAAGTCTTTGAAAATATCTGAAAACTTAGACTCATGTTTTTCTACTTCTTTTCCATCTTCAAAATCAGCAAATTCCTGTGGGGAATATTCTCTGGTTGTCATGATGGTGTATAGAATTGATATGATAAGCAATCCCGCACCGATATAAAAAGAATAAATGACATTATCTGCTACAAATCCTGCTGGTGCTTCGTTGGAAATTCCCATTTTTGTTAACCAATCCGGCAGATAAGAGCCTAGTACTGCTCCGATTCCAATCAGAATTGTTTGTACAGAAAATCCTATCGTACCTTGATGTTTGGGAAGCATATCTCCTACCAAAGCTCTGAATGGCTCCATTGCAATATTCACCGAAGCATCCATCATGGCCAGAAATATTACGGCTAACAAAAGCGCATTGGCCGCAAACATCTGAGTAACAGAAGCTGCATTCGGAAGTAAAACCAACCCTATTGCACACAGGACAGCTCCAATCAGGAAATAAGGTTTTCTTCTTCCCAACGGACTCCAGGTATTGTCTCCCATGTGACCGATGATAGGCTGGACAATCAGACCTGTAATGGGAGCTACCAGCCAGAACCAGGATAATTCGTGAACATCTGCTCCTAAATTCCCCAGAATACGGCTTGCATTTCCATTTTGTAATCCGAATGCCATTTGAATTCCCAGGAATCCCATGCTCATATTGATAATCTGGAGCATGGATAGGTCTGGTTTTTTCCTTTTTCCTACCTTCCCAGTATCATATTTCCTCATCATTATTGCCATTACAACTTCAGTTTTTGAATTAATGCATCTTCAATAGGTGCTTTTTCAATAACCACTTTATCTACCACCTCATTCGGCACTGTCACAGAAAGAACATATTGCTTAACCTTCCAGCTTCCGTTGATTTTCTCTACCACTCCCGAGCCTCTGCAGATCTTCATCTGGGTATCCAGTAATTCATCAAACCATGCCAGTTTTCCGTCTTTGCTGAAGTAAATATTTCTTTTAAGGGCTTTAAAATTCCAGGTTTTCTTTTTGTCAAAATAAGGTTTTGCCCACACCATAAATGCTTTTTTATCCCAGATTTCGGTAGCATCTGTTCCGATGAAGGTAGATTCATCCGCAAATAGGTTAAAATACGCATTGTAATCTGCTTTTGCCGCCATTGCATTGAAGGTATCAAGCATGGTACTGATTTCCGATTTTTCTTTTTCAAATCCGATTTTCGACTGTGCCGTAAGTAAAGAAAATCCCAGTAAAAAAAGGATGAGTGTATAAGCAGTCGTTAATTTTTTCATATGTATTAATTATTTTTCCAGTTCAATAATCAGTGGAGTTTTTGCAGGAATATTCATTGTATTTTGCAATGAAATTTCTTTGTCTGAAATGATTTCTTTTCCTTTTGTAAATCCATTCAGTGATTCTGCAAACCGTTTCATATCTAATGTCTGATCTTTTTCATTATTGTTGACCACCACCATTACCGTTTCTTTTTCATTATATCGGAAATAAACAAAAACACCATCCTGAGGAACGAAATTTTTAGTTTTTCCATGATGTATCACGTCTTTGCCTTTTCTCCAGTTCAATAACTTCTGAGTAAACCGGAAAAATTCTTTCTGCTCCGCAGTTTGACCGGATGGATTGAAAGCATTTTGTGCATCAGATTTCCAGCCACCGGGAAAGTCTCTGCGGATATCTGCATCGCCGCCTGTCTTTTTGTCTCCTCTCATTCCTATTTCTGATCCGTAATAAATCTGCGGAATTCCTCTTACTGTCGAGATCAGGGTAAGTGCCATTTTATAGGCATCTGGATTTGCATTAAAGATTTCGTTCCATCTTTCGGTATCATGATTTTCAAAGAAAACAAGCGTATTATTGATATCCGGATAAAGGAAATCGCTGGTAAAAGAATCGTAAATACGAATCATTCCTTTATCCCAGCTTTCTTTTTCTTGAAGGGCTTTAGGCATATTTTCAAACAGCATAAAATCCATCACAGAAGGTAAGTTTGAATTGTACCCTTCTATTTCTCCTATTTTCGAATTTTTCTGCCATGCTGCAATTTGTGCTGCTGTATAAAGCCAGGTTTCTCCTACGATATTGAATTTTGGGTATTCATCAGTGATTGCTTTGGCCCATTTGGCCATGGCATCTTTATCATTATAGGGATAGGTATCTACACGAAATCCTCCCAGTTCTGCATATTCTATCCACCAGATTGCATTTTGAATCAGATACTTCAGGACTAAAGGATTTTTTTGGTTGATATCAGGCATGGTCGTATCGAACCAGCCGTCCAGTGCGTATTTTTTATCAATATCTGAAGCATTGGTATCAAACTGTGTTGTCGTTTTATAGTTGGAACGTTTAAATCCTTTTTCTCCTTCATCAAACCAATGAATCCAGTCTTTTGAAGGAAGGTCTTTGATCATCCAGTGTGATCCACCCCAGTGGTTGGTTACATAATCCATCACGAGCTTCATCTTTCGTTTATTCAACTCTTGGGATAATGTTTTATAGTCTTCATTGGTTCCGTAGCGGGCATCTATTTTATAGAGATCAGTTTGAGCATAGCCGTGGTAGGAATACACTTTTTCGTTATCCTCATTTACAGGAGTAAGCCAGACTGCTGTTGCGCCCAGATTCTGAATATAATCAAGGTTGTTGATAATTCCGCGAAGATCCCCTCCATGCCTGCCGTTGGGAAGACTGCGGTTCGCTTTTTCGGTAAGTTCCGGTTTTGAATCATTCTTTTCATCCCCGTTGGCAAATCGGTCCGGCATGATCAGATACATAAAGTCTTTTGAAGTAAAAGACTCGCGGCTCGCAGATCCGGGATTTCTTTGTTTTAATTCATAGGTGTACGAAGTAAGATTCTTTTTACCTTTTTTAATATTGATGATAAACTTCGGGACGTTTATTTCATGGGTATCAACTGTAATAAAAACATAATTGGGGTTATCTACTTTCCGGATGTCTTTAATCTGTATTCCATCTGAAAGCGTAATCTCGTTTTTAGCCACATCTTTTCCGTACACAAGAATCTGAAGTTCAGGATTTTTCATTCCTTTCCACCAGAAAGCCGGTTCTACTCTTTCCAGGTTTTTCTGGGAAAAAGCGAAAGAAGCTATAGAAATGGCGAATGCTGCATATATTGTCTTCATATTAGTGTTCAATTTAGCATTAAATTTTTATATATACATCGAAAAATATAAGAGAAAGTCTATTTTTTGATCTCTTTTTACAACAACGATAAGATTAGGTATCTTCATATAGATTTCATCATGAATAATTGGATTTGGACAAAATGTGAAAATCAGCCAGACTGCGGATAAATACTTAAAAAAATACCCCGGAACATTAAAAAATCAATGAACCGGGGCACCTTAGTGTATCTTACAATTATTTTACTGGTTTAATAGAAATTGCGAAACCGCCGCTTCTTGCCATTTTAAAATTAATTTTCGATTTTCCTGTAATCTCTTTCTTGTAGATGTTATAGCTTTGAGGATTATCGATATAATCGGCATCTTTTCCATCTTCATAGATGGTTGCCTCATATTTCTTTCCTTTATCCAGGAATGAGAAATCTACTGTATACTCACGTTTGTTTTCATCGGTAATACCTCCTACAAACCAGTTTTCAGTTCCTTTTGCTTTTCTTGCTGTCACCACATAATCACCTGGTTCTGCAGATAATATTTTTGTATCATCCCAATCTGCTGCTACATCCTTGATAAACTGGAACGCATCCATATGCTTTTTGTAGTTTTCAGGAAGGTCTGCAGCCATCTGAAGCGGCATATACATCGTTACATAAAGCGCCAGCTGTTTTACCAGCGTAGTTTTTACGAAACGATTATCTCCAGGGAAATAATAGTCCAGTTTTGTCTGGAAAATTCCCGGAGTATAGTCCATAGAACCTCCCATCCATCTTGTAAACGGAAGAACCGTCTGATGGTCCGGTTTATTTCCTCCGAATGCTTCATATTCCGTTCCACGAGCTGCTTCTGCAGAGATATAGTTCGGATAGGTACGGCTTTCTCCTGTAGGACGCACGGATTCGTGAGAATTCACCATGATTTTATAGTCGTTTGCTTTTTCTGCAATTCTATAATAATGGTTGATTGTCCATTGAGAATAGTGATGTTCTCCTCTAGGAATGATATCTCCTACATATCCTGTTTTCACAGCATCATATCCATATTTATTCATGGTTTGGAAAGCTTTATCAGCCCATCTTTCATAGTTTGTGGCAGAACCTGAAGTTTCATGGTGCATGATCAGCTTGATTCCTTTTGAATGCGCATATTCATTCAACATTTTAATATCAAAATCCGGGTAAGGAGTAATGAAATCGAAAACAAACTCTTTTGAGTGTCCGAACCAGTCTTCCCAACCGATGTTCCATCCTTCGATCAGTAATCCCTGGAATCCGTTTTCTGCCGCAAAGTCAATGTATTCCTTAACTTTTGTATTATTAGCAGCATGCTTTCCGTTTGGAGTTAATTTTGCAAAGTCCGTTTTACCTAAATGCACATTTTCAGCAGTAGAATAAGCCCATTGTGATTTTCCGATGATCATTTCCCACCAGACTCCCATGTATTTTGTAGGGTGAATGTAAGAAGTGTCGGTATATTTTGTAGGCTCATTAAGATTGAAGATCATTTTGGAATCCATTACCTGCTCTGCTTTCGGCGCAACGATAATCGTTCTCCAAGGCGTTACTGACGGTGTCTGAATATATCCTTTCGCTCCCTGTCTGTCGGCAGTCAAATGCGTTTTGAATTTATAATTCTGTGCATCTACCTCAAGATGTGAAGCCGGATAATCCAATACGGCTGCTTCTGCAACATTAATATACAATGGTTCTTTTCCTTCTTTTTTAAGCATTAAAGGAGACTGAACTGCATTTTTCACCAATGACTGGGAAGCGTTGGCATCATATGCTTTATCCCATTTTGAAGGAATCTCGGATACTTTAGTTTCCTGATACTGATACTCCTGAGAGTCGTAATCGGCAACCATCCACCATGCCTTCATATCGGTAGGGAAATCGATTTCAGAGTCTTCTTCTCTGATCACAAAGTAATTAAGGTTTTTCTGCTGTGGGAATTCATATCTGAAACCCAATCCATCATTGAATAATCTGAACTTTACCACAATACTTCTGTCTGTAGAAGCCTGGTTCAGGGTAACTGCCAGCTCGTTGTAATGATTGATATAATTTTTCTTTTCTCCTAAAACCGGCTGCCAGGTTTCATTTTTAGAGTCTCTTTTTTCATCTGTCTTTGCAAAACCGTTGTTCAGATCGTATTTTGCATCTTCTGGTTTGGCAATCTCAGAAGCAAATTTTATGGCTGTGTCTTTAAATAATCGCAATCCCAATTTAGAATCTTCCACCACTACCGCACCATTATACTTTAGGTTATAGTAAGGTACTCCTTCTTTCAGCTGAAAGTTCATTTCGAACTTCCCGTCCGGAGACTTTAAAGATTGGGCTTTCACACCTGTAAACATCATTGAGAGCAAAAGCGCTCCAACTGTAATTTTCTTCATAATGACTATTTATTAACTTAAAAAATAAAGTGCTGCGGTAAAGCAGCACTTTGCTTTATTTGAGTTTGATTTCTAATTGTTTTAAAATATTGGAATTGCCGAATACTCCGCGGTTATATCGTTGAAATATACGTCATACTTAAAGGTTTCACTTACCGGAATATTTCCTCCGCTGAGCTCAGCTACACCAAAAAACTCCTGAGCTTTTCCCCAGTTTGTTCCCCAATCATGATTTGCCCTGAACTTGAATTCACCTGAATTCAGAGTAACATTTTTCTTAACCCAAATGTGAGAATCAAAAGTTGACTTCTGTAAATCCAGATCTGTATTCCAATCTCCTGATGCAGTTCCGATCATTGAAATCGTATTATAGGTAACTGTTGGAGATCCAATTGAAGTAAAGGTATATGTTAAAGTATTGGTATCAACTGTCAGTTTATAATATCCAGCAGCAGATACAGAAATATTTCCTGAAGAACCGCTTGTACTTAATGTACCTGAAATACTACCCATTCCATATTGAGTATTCCAGGATCCTGGAGTTTTAATCATTTTAAAACCGCCTTGTGCAAAATATCCGGTATAAGAATACACTCCTGCTGCAGCTGTTTTTTGTAATGGAAGAAACTTCGTATTTGTATTTGTATTATCCCATCCAGCCGCTGTAGCATCCCCGATCAGATATAGATCATTATAATTGTAAACCGGACCTAAAAGATAGGGCGTTACTGTTAAGGTCTTAACATCAGAATAGAAAGGTGCAGCACCAACCAAAGTTCTTAACCGAACCTCAATCTCAGCAGCTACATTAGTAGCAGCTCCTAATCCTAATGCTATATTATTAAGCTGTTTATTAGTAAAGCTCAGAGGAGAAGTTGTCACTTCCATAGTAGAAGCATCCTTAAAGTTTTTCCCTTTTATTGCAAATTGTAACTGTTGTGTATAAACTACAGCTACGTTAAAGGTTGATTTATTCCAAGTGATGTTTAGAGCTACATTGTCAGGATTAGCCTTATCTAAAACAATAGTTGTCTTATCTGGTGTAATCTTACTTTTTACAGTTTCTGTAATAATTACCTGATCTTCATCTTTTTCACATGAAATAACAAAAATTCCAATACATACTATTGCTAAAATTTTAAAAAAATTTTTCATTTTTAGATTCTGTTTAAAAGTTAATATCCAGGGTTTTGAACCAAGTTAGGATTAGCCACTATATCATTTGCCGGTATAGGGAAAAGATTTCTATATTCATCTACACCTTTACCTTCCTTTACACCACCTTTCCAAGGCCATAGATATGAACCTGACGTAAATTTACCATAACGAATCAGGTCTGTTCTTCTCGTTGCTTCCCAAGACATTTCCCTAGATCTCTCGTCTAAGAAAAAATCGGTATTAACTGAAGCAACAGTAGTTCCCCCCGCTCTCGTCCTTAAGGCATTTACATACCCTAGTGCAGTGGCTGCATCTCCTCCTGATCCACCTCTTGAAACAGCTTCACCATACATAAGATAAATATCCGCTAAACGATATAAAGGAATATCCGCGTCAACAAAATTACCTGATACATCTGATCCAGGAGCACCATTAGAATACTTTATATTTTTATACTTAATAAACGCATAGCCATCTGTAAATGTTGATATATTATTTATTTCTAAATTTTGACCATTTGTATAGAAATTTCCTCTTTTGTCGCTTGGGGAACCAGCAAATAGATTAACAAAAGATTTTGTAGTTCTTATACCACCCCAACCTCCATTGATTCCGAATTCAGAAGCAGGCATAGAACCTCCCACTGCAGCGTGTACCATAAAAGTTGAACCTCCGTAAGTTTTTGTACTTGTACCATCGTAGTTTACAGATAAAATAACTTCAGGATTATTTACATTATTATCTGCCATAAATAATGATGAATAGTTTGACTTTAATGAATATCCAGCATTTATTACTTTATTACAGTATGTAATACAATCCGTATATCTTGCTGTGCCCGTATAAACTTGTGCATTTAAATATAGTCTTGCTAATAAAGACCAAGCAGCAGCTTTATCTGCTCTGCCATATTCATTACTTCTAGCATCTTTAAGATCATTTGCACAAGCTAAAAGCTCAGACTCTATATATTTGAATAGTTCTGCTCTTGCAATTCTCGGAGGAGGAGTATTAATGATATCAGTAGCCTCAGTTACCATTGGTACATTTCCAAACAAATCCATTGCATGATAATAAGATTGAGCTCTTAGAAAACGAGCTTCAGCTCGCATATATTTCGCTTCTGTAAGATTACTTCCTGTGATTCCATTTGTGGAAAGTTTCTCGTCAGTCGTATTTTTAATAAATTCATTACTTACAGCAATTACATTGAATATTCTATAGTATATTGCTGCAACAAAAGGGTTGGAAGCATTCCAAGTCATATTATGCATATCTGGAAGACCTGCATCAGCCCAAGCAATAACAGCTTCGTCTGTTGTTAAAACCTGCATACTGTACATTTGACGAAGATAGTTTGAGAAACCGCCGTCGATTCCACCTATATCCGTATTTCCATCTGCATTATTTTGATCTCCCTGCCCCCCGATTGCTAGCCCTGCATAAATTTTAGCTAAGGCAGGTTTATAGTTACTAAAATCTTTGTATAACACTGTAGCTGTTAATCCTAAACTTGGTTCTCTTTCAAGATCTTGGGTACAAGAACCTGCAAAGAATAGAGCCCCTAGAGTAATAGACCCTATTATTATTTTTTTATATAAATATTTATTTCTCATGTTGATTAAAATTGGAAGTTAAACCCTACTGAATACACTTTCGGTCTTTGATAGAAACCATTGTCAATTCCTCCAAATACCTCAGGATCTACACCTTTATATTTTGTAATCACAAAAACATTTTGTGCCATTGCATTTACTCTTAAATTTGTTCCTTTTCCCATAAATTCTCCTGCATTATAACCAATTGATAAATTATCCATTCTAAGAAAGGATGCATCTTCAATAAACATATCCGAGAAAAGTTGTGTTGTAGCAAACTGTGTTGTTAGAACACTTGAATTTGTATTGCTCAAGAAATTATTCGCCTGAATATTTGCAATTGAACTATTAGACGCAGAATTATTATAAACGTAATTTCCTAAAACAGCTCTAAGCGATGTGCTAAATTCCCATTTTTTTACACTTACCTTTGTAGAAAAACCCAGGATTACATCAGGATTTGGAGATTTATAGAAATATTTATCATCTTCAGTAGATTTTCCATCACCATTTCTGTCAACATAAGCTCCTTCTAAAGGCTTTCCATTATTATCATAAACTTGCTGGTAAACATAAAATGCATTAAGGGGCTGACCCACTGTAATTGCTTGAATATAGTTATTAATACCGGTAAGTGTCCCTACTTGAATTTTATATGATGAATCTACATATTGAGATAAGCTTGTAACCCTAGGATTAAATCTAGTAGCATTAAGATTTACATCCCAGGTTATACTTTCATTTTTTACAGGAACCAAATTCAAGTTAGCTTCAAAACCTTTGTTGGCAATAATTCCAACATTTTTAATATTAAAGTTACTTAAATCACCTGCCCATGTAGGTACTTTTGCAATAAGGTTTTCAGATTTTTTATCAAAATAATCTATTGAACCACTAATTCTATTATTTAAAATCGCAAAGTCTAAACCTATGTTTTTAGTAGTTGTTGTTTCCCAAACCAAGTTTGGATTGTAAACATCCGGACGAAGTAATGTATAGAAACTATTACCAAACTGATACTGTGCAGTACTACTATTACTATAAGAATAAGAACCAAATGCAGGATAGAAATTACCGGTCTCTTGCTGACCGGTCTTACCCCAACCTGCTCTTATTTTTAATGAATTAATCGATGAAATACTTTTTAAGAAACTTTCTTCATTAATTTTCCATGCAACTGACACTGCTGGGAAATTACCCCATAACTGGTTCTTATCTGCTCCATTCCAGAATGTTGAAGAACCGTCTCTTCTGATAGAACCATTGATAATATACTTATCTGCTATGGTAAAAATACCTCTGGCGTAAAAAGATAGTAAAGTTCTCTGCGTATCTCCAGCAGTTGAAAAATCGGTCTTTTGACCATTTCCATAATATGTAGGCGCTGCTGGAGTAATCGATCGTGTATCTTGATAAGAGTAACCACCAATTATATCTACAGTGGTATTAATCGCATTAATCTTTTTTACATAATTTAGATAAGATTCAAATAATTTACTTTTAATCTCCTGAGAATATGAACGATAAGATCCTAAAGTTCCAATACCTTGAGCGTATTCTTTATATGTGTTAACAGAACCATCACTTTTTGCATAATCATAAGATCCTGTTATGTTCAATCTTAATTCAGGTAAAAAATGAAACTTATAATCTAGTTGTAAACTTGGAATAA
Organism: Chryseobacterium sp. CP-77; assembly: GCF_036362765.1. NCBI lineage: Bacteria > Pseudomonadati > Bacteroidota > Flavobacteriia > Flavobacteriales > Weeksellaceae > Chryseobacterium > Chryseobacterium sp. CP-77. Next base: position 22,147 of record NZ_CP143637.1, on the reverse strand, counting down.
TCCTAAAGACAGATGAAATATCTCTTTTACCATATAATAAACCTAATGGATTTCTTGTTCCATTTACATTTAAACCTGTAGCAGTATTGGCAGGATCTAACCATTCATAATATCCTCCATACTTAGAATTCCCTGAATATACTGGTTGCGTTGGATCAAAATAAATAGAAGCGCCGATAGCTCCAGCATCTGGGAATCTGTTCTCAGAAAAAGTTCCTTTAAAATTACCATTAACAGTTAAATGATTATCAAAAAATTTAGGCGAAAAATTTAACCCTAATGAAGTTCTTCTGAATTCATTTGTCCTTACGATCCCGTTTTGCTCATTGTACCCCAAAGATACTCTATATGGCAAACCTTTTACACCACCTGAAAATGCAACATTATTATCTGTTCCCCAGGCTTGTTGATAAATTTTATCCTGCCAATTAGTATTTGCAGTACCGAGATAAGACTTCTGAACATTTGTACCAAAAGTATTCACAAAACTTCTAAACTGATCAGCATCCAAAACATCTACATTACCCATTTTTGTAGACACAGAAAAATTAGTATTGAAATTAACTTTGAATTTTCCTGCGGTACCTTTTTTCGTTGTAATTAATATAACCCCGTTCGAAGCTCTATTACCGTAAATAGCTGCAGAAGATGCATCTTTTAAAATATCAAATGTCTCGATGTCATTTGGATTAATCAATGATAACGGATTTGTTGCTCCGCTTAAATTGTTAAAATCAATAGGAACACCATCAATAACAATTAGCGGATCATTATTAATAAATGAAGAACCTCCTCTTACTCTAATTGTAGAACCTGAGCCAGGAGCACCGCTGTTGCCGGTAATTTGTACCCCAGGAGTTTTACCAACAATCAGTTGATCAGCAGTAGCTGCTCCCCCATTGAAATCTTTTGATGTCACAGAAGAAATAGATCCTGTAAGATCTGTTTTTTTCTGCTTACCATATCCAATCAAGACAACCTCGTCAATCTTCTTCTCCTGAGGAAGAGAATCTTTTTTCTGCGCGTGCATTACTGTACTGGCCAGTAAAAAAGCGGGCGCGATTTTTAATACTGTTGTAAAATTCTTCACAATCTTATTTTTTTATAGTTTCGTTTTTTTAGTCATGTTTAGGCCTCAAGCCAGACTCGCAATTTAAAAAAAAATTAGAATTATTATAAATTTAATATAATTTTAGTTAAAATTATGTATATTACGAAACCCATTTTAGTTAGTTTTTTAAGATACAATATTTTACAACGTCTTATGTATTACATAACATTTGTTTTAATTTAAGAAAATGTTAAACAATTGTTTAACTTAATTTGGTGTTCGGCCCTTAAAATTTGTATTCTGCAGCATAATAACACCACCAATAGCGGTATTCAACAGATATTCCTTATCTTTGCAGTCAAAACTTTACTATAAATGTCAAACAGAAAGATGATTACGGCAGCTTTGCCTTACGCAAACGGGCCGGTTCATATAGGACATTTGGCAGGTGTTTATATTCCTGCGGATGTTTACGCAAGATTTCAGAGAAGATTAGGAAAAGATGTAGCGTTTATCTGTGGTTCAGATGAGCACGGGATTCCTATCACCATAAGAGCTAAAAAAGAAGGAGTAACTCCTCAGGATATCGTGGACAAATATCACGAGATCATCAAAAAATCTTTTTCTGATCTGGGAATTTCATTTGATGAATATTCCAGAACAACATCTAAGAAGCATTATGAAACCAGCCAGGATTTCTTCAAGGTTTTATACGAAAAAGGAAAATTCACGGAAGAAGTTTCTGAGCAGTATTTTGATGAGCAGGCTGGAGAATTCCTTGCTGACCGTTATATTGTAGGAACATGTCCTAATTGTGGTAACGAAAACGCTTACGGAGACCAGTGTGAGAAATGTGGTTCTACCCTTTCTCCTTCTGAGCTGATCAACCCGAAATCAATGCTTAGCGGAAATGTTCCTATCCTTAAAGAAACCAAAAACTGGTATCTGCCATTAAATGAATATGAAGATTTCTTAAACGAATGGATCATTGAAGGCCACAAAGATGACTGGAAGCCTAACGTATACGGACAGGTTAAATCCTGGCTGAATGATGGCCTTAAGCCTCGTGCCATGACCAGAGACCTGAACTGGGGAGTTCCGGTTCCTCTTCCGAATGCAGAAGGAAAAGTATTGTACGTATGGTTTGATGCTCCTATCGGATATATCTCTTTCACCAAAGAATGGGCAGAGAAAAACGGAAAAGACTGGAAAGACTACTGGCAAAGTCCAGAAAGTGACCTTGTACATTTTATCGGAAAGGATAATATTGTATTCCACTGTATTATTTTCCCTTCGATGATGAAAGCGCACGGAGATTATATTATGCCGGCTAATGTTCCTGCTTTTGAATTCCTGAACCTTGAGAATGATAAGATCTCAACGTCAAGAAACTGGGCGGTATGGGCTCATGAATACGTGGAAGACTTCCCCGGACAGCAGGATGTGTTAAGATATGCTCTTCTTTCATCAGCACCGGAAACTAAGGATAATAACTTTACATGGAAGGATTTCCAGACTAAGAATAATTCTGAATTGGTAGGGATCTTCGGAAATTTTATCAATAGAGTTGCAGTTCTTATTCATAAATATTATGACGGTGTTGTTCCACAAGGCGATGTAAACAGCCCTGAACTGCAGGAAATAAGTAAATCTGCAAAAGAAATCTCAGGATTCCTTGAAAATTATGAGTTCAGAAATTCATTAACTGCATTAATGAACCTTGCGCGTTTTGGAAACCAGTATCTTCAGACGGAAGAGCCTTGGAAAACGATTAAAGATAATCCTGAAAAAGCGGCTCAATCTTTATTCGTTGGGGTGCAAATAGCTGTTGCTCTGGCTCAGTTATGCGAACCTTTCATGCCATTCAGTTCTGATAAGCTATTGAACATGTTCAATGTTGAGAAGAAAGACTGGAACTCTATTGAAAACCAATCTGTATTAATTGAGACAGGTCACAAAATCAATGAATCTTCCCTTCTTTTCTCAAAAATTGAAGACGATGTCATCGAAGCTCAGATCCAAAAACTGGAAAACACAAAACAAAACAATAAAAAAACAAACCCTAACGCAAACCCTATGAAAGAAGAGATCACGTTTGATGACTTTACTAAAATAGATCTTAGAACAGCAACCATTTTAGAAGCTGAAAAAGTAGAAAAAGCAGATAAATTACTAAAACTTACTGTAGATACAGGAGTAGATGTAAGAACTGTTGTTTCCGGGATTGCAGAAAGCTTCACTCCTGAAGAATTAATCGGGAAGCAGGTAATGATCCTTCTGAACCTTGCGCCAAGAAAAATCAGAGGAATTGAATCTCAGGGAATGTTATTATTAACAACAAAACCAGACGGAAAGTTATCTTTCGTTACACCGGACGACAGCAATGTTGAAAACGGTATTGAAATCGGATAATGACCATCTTTATAAGATCACAGGCTGTTTCTCTGGAAGCAGCCTTTCTTTTATCTACAGCTTATGGTTAACAAAAATGTTTTAAGAAAGCTTTCCAATCTGGAATTAGAAGGATATTTAAAAGAAGGCAACCGCTTTGTTCCGGAGGCCGTTCAGGCAGCTTTGGAAATTCTGGAAGAAAGAGGACGGGTTTTCAGCGAGCAGGAAAAAACGGCTGTTCAGCAGCTGATTCAGCGTAAAAAAGAGGAAGAGAAAGCAAAACATGCAGAAGAAGTAGAGGTCTGGAAAGATCATATTACAGAAGATCCGGATGCTATCAGGCTTTATTCACGAATGACTATTTTTGTCAGCAGTGTTCTTTTCAGTACGATTCCCGGAGCTATTTTACTATCTCTTAATTTAATAAAACTCAGAAAATACTTTCCTGCCTTTCTGACACTGGCATTTGGCGTGCTTTTTTTTATATTTCAGAAGTACGTTCTGTTTTCCCATTTTGATTTCGGTACAACTTCCCGATACAGTCCCGAAATTGGGGTCATTGCAGCAGGAGCTTTGGGTTTACTTGTCATCAGTGTTTTAGTAACTCCTCAAAAACTCCCTTACCGTGCAAAATCTTATGTATTTCCGGTAATTTTATGTGTTGTAACCGTTGTTATGATGTATTTCTATTTCCCGGAATGGTTTTCTTTTTATCCGCTGGCAACGGTTATCAATATATTCAGACAATAATTAAGAAGCTGATTCCCGCTATCCACTTTTACTCCTCGCTCCCGGCTGTCACCCTGAGCGTAGCCGAAGGGCCTCTTCTTTGCTGCGGGGTAACCGTTTCTATCGGGGCTAGGATAAGTACAAAAAAAGTCATTCCGGTGTACAGAATGACAATGTATGAATTCATGAGATTGCTTCGCTTTCAGCAATGACTTGTTATAAATTATTTTTTGGTCAGCTTTGCCAGATAAGAATCCTCATCTTTCAATACTCTTTCTATTTTGAAACCATTATTTGTGGCAGCATTTTTCAAGGTATTGAAATCAAGGTACAGCCAGGTAATCGGTTCTTCAGATTCGCCTTTATAATGAACCACATAATCCAGCTCGCCATAATATCCGCCTGCAGGAATGTATACTCCGCCATCTTTATCACGATCAAACATATACAGGATATCCGTGCTGTCGATCAGGATCTGCCCTTTATCACTAATTAAAGTATGCAGTTTCTGAAGATAGGTATCTATTTTTGCCAGGCTTTCAAAAACTCCCGTACCGTTCATTAACAGTAAAATCGTATCAAAAGTTTCTCCTGAAAAGTCAAGCATATTTTCGCAAACTGCCTTTTTAATCCCTCTCAGCTTACAAACCTCAACAGATTTTGGTGAAATATCCAAAGCGGTCACCTCAAGATTTCTTTCATTCTGAAGGTATAAAGAATGAGAACCTGCACCCGCTCCGATATCCAGAACTTTTCCGTTGGACAACTGCAGCGCTTTCTGCTCAATATCATTCATTTCTTCAAAATCTCTGAATAAATAATCCACCGGAAGTTCATCCAGCTCAGAAATTGACGTTTCAGTCTGCAGATCCTCCGGATTTTCATTGTGGTAATAATCCCAGATCGCTCTGCCCATTAAATCTTTCATAGTGCAAAGATAGGTCTTCGGGATGCAAAGTTCAAAGTTTGTGATTCAGGTTTTTGAGTTACGAGCTCTTATTGTTTTTCATTAAAGCGGTTGGGTGCCATTATTATAACGCAATAGATCGCAATTTTTTTTGAGATCGCGTACTCATTAAGTTCGCTAAGGCGTTTCACTCAGCAATGAAACAGTAAATATCTTAGCTAAATGAAATGCCTTAGCGAACGAAATTATTTTCAAGTAAGATTAAAAAACTTTGCGATCCCAGCATTAAAAGAATAAATTCAGGTTATCCTATTGACTCTTTCTCTTCATGTCTGTCCGCTTGAGATTCATTTTCTGCTACACCTGCTTTCCAGTAAGAATAGGCGTACAATTCCTGTGAAGTCCAGTTTTTCTCTTTTCTCAGATAGGTACGGATTTCTTTCACGCTTGAAAATTCACAGGCTACATAGCCAAACTTTGTTGATTCCGGAATTTCAATACTTTTTACGGCATTTGAAATTTCACTGCCGATTTGAGGCTGTGGATTGTGTAACCATTTAAAATCAATTTGAGCTTTGGTTTCAAGCAGCTGTTCGTCTTCTTTTCCATGAACTTCAATAATACAGGTTCCTTTTGCTGTTTCGGGAAGTGTTTCCAGAATAGCGCTGATCACCGGAATAGCCGTAGCATCACCGGCCAGCAGGTACCAATCTGCTGCAGGGTAGAGCTCTTTACCTTCCAGACGCATCATCACTCCCAGTTTGGAGCCTGCTTCAGCTTCTCTTACCCATCTGGAAGCAGGTCCGCCGTCTCCATGATCTACAAAATCGATGATCAGCTCATTTTTTTCCAGATCAATTCCTCTGTGGGTATAGGTTCTGATGGAAGGAGCCACATCTTTTGGCGGATACACCCACTGATGGTTTTCATCCAGCGTCGGAAAATGAATCTCATTGAGACCAGCCGGAGGAACTGCAATTTTATTATTATCACCCACCACAGTATTTTTGAATACCTGAACTTCCGGCGAGTAGAGGTACACTCTGATAAAATGGTCAGTAATGTATTCTTTTCTGGTGACTTCGGCAACAATCTGCCCTGTTGAAATTTTAGCCATAACTGATTTTTTAAATTAAAATCCGGTTTCCGATCAAGCTCAGAAACCGGATTTGAAATACAATATGTTTTCAGATCAGGGTATTTTAAATCCCGATCATTTTTTTAAAATTCAAAAGTGTAGGAAAGGTTGAATGTTCTCCCTCTGCCTTTATAATTAAACAGTTCCGGAAGTCCGTAAGTAGCATATAAAACCTGGGAACGCTTGCTCCAGATCGTCTGATAATCGGTATTAAACAGGTTCTGAATTCCTACGTTGAATTTTCCCCAGTTGAAACGGTATCCCATTATCAGATCTGAGGTATTGTAGCCCTCAACAACATTATTAAGCTCGTCTTTCTGCTTGAAATTCTGTAACGACTGGAATCTGAATGACCAGTTCTTAATATTATATCCGATATACGTCACCAATTTTGAAGGGGAAGCATTGTAAATCTCCTGTTTCTGCCATTCTCCCTCTTTATCTACCTCAGATTTGATCAAAAGTCCGCTGGCACCGAAATACACGCCATTGCTTAAAGAATAAGAAACCTCAGCTTCAATTCCCATATTTCTTAATTTCAAATCATTCACAAGAATCTGAAAGGTCTTTTTATCTACAGCAACCGTTTTATCAGAATTACTTAAAAATCCGGCAATCTGCGCTCTTAACCCCCCTCTGTTCACACGGTATCCTACTTCAAACTGATTGGTTTTGATGGCCTGCAGCGGCTGTTCTTTAACATTGATGCTGGATACAACATTCCAGTTTGTTCCTACCAATTTGTACTGCCCGATTCCATAAAACTTAGCAGGATCAGCTAAACTTGCTCCCTGGGAAAAAGTTCCCCAAACCTGATGCTGCTCATTAAATTTGTATAATAGCCCTGCATTAGCTAAGGTTACATTATAAGAACTTTCACCTCCCGGAATTGCAGATGCTGAGCTTCCATAGCCCATTGCAATTTGGGTCTGCTGTTCAGAACCTACAAAATCATCCATTTTTACGTTGATATGCTGATAACGGATTCCTGCATTCAATTGTAATTTCGGCAGAATATTATATTTTGCCTGAACATATCCTGCATAGCTCTGCGAATGATTAGTCGGATATCTTCCCAAGCTGTACTTTGTTTCATTCACTAAACCACCGCTGGACATTGTCTTTGCAATGTCATAAACAGATTGAGTTCCTTCAAATTTTTCAAAATCGAAATCTGCTCCATAGGTAACGTTCAGTCCTCTCCATGATTTTGACAATAAAGCTTTAATCCCGGAATAATAAGTATCCTGCTGAGAAGAAGACATATAAGGTATTTTTCCAGTCTGTAAGGTAACATTTCCCGGGAATGGGTAGAATCCTAACTTTTCACCTCGCGTAGCCAATTGCACATATAAATCCTGTCCGCCTAAAATTCCGTTTGCGTTATAAGCTACAGTTGCCATATAACGTTCTGTACCTACATTTTTATCAGATGAAAACCCATCTCTCATTTCGAGTAATGAAGCATTTTTTGTTGTAAATGCACTCAGATTTTCTCCTAAAAATAAGCTTCTGTCGCCATTAAATTTAGAATTGTAATACTGAACAGAGGCTGTTATTTTATGTTTATTGTTAAACTGATATCCTCCGGTAGCCAGGATATCAATAGACTGATTATACTGAAGGTCAGTCTGGGTAATATCGGTAAAAAGCTGTTTCTGATCTGCTCCATACACTCCACCATTCTGCTGATAAGCTACTCCCAGTCTTCCGAAGAACTTATCTCCTTTAGCCGCAATAGACTGAGCGGCACGGAAATCATGGTCATCTTTTCCCATAAAACCTGTACGTACGCCCAATTCTGTTTCTCCACTGATTCCTTTTTTGGAAGGTATTTTTGTAATTATATTGATAATCCCACCGGTAGCGTTACCTCCGTAAATTGAGCTTGCTCCTGAAAGCACTTCGATTCTTTCGATGTTAAAAGGATCAATGGCATCCAGCTGGCGGCTGATCGCACGGATACTGTTCAGAGAAACACCGTCTATCATCACCAAGGCAGAACGTCCTCTCATATTCTGACCATAATTGGTTCTTCCCTGTGGACCAATATCCATGGAAGGAATCAGAATCGACAACATTTCTTTGATAGGAACTCCGCTTTTCGCCTGTTCCTGAATCTTTTCTTTCTGTACTACCCAGACCGTTCCCGGAACTTCAGAGATTTTTGTAGGTTTTCTGGAGGCTACGATTACCACATCTTCAATACCTTTAGAGGCAATAGAATCTTTTACGGTCTGGGAAAGCATCAATCCCGAAACCAAAAGACCTATGAACGCGTACTGCTTTTTCATTCTTTCTATTCAACGTTTTATAATCTTGCAAAGATAATTCTTATTTAGAAAGAATAAAAATAATAAAATAGGAGATTTTTCTTTTTTTTATGGAAGGAGGAAGATGGAAGCTGGAAGTTATTGATGACCTGTAAATCAAGATAAGTTTTAAGAACCTCTTTTGGAATAAAAATGTTAAGTTAAAACAAATAGTTATAAATCGTCTTTTAGAACTTCCTTCTTCCAGTATCCAGCTTCCCTAGCAAAAACGTAAAATCCCAGCCCAACGAAGGACCAGGATTTTACTGGTAAAAACAAGGTTTCTTTTTATACTGCAGGTCCTGCAGCATCTTTTATTTCTTCTAATATTTTTTTTCTTTCGCGAAGTCTTCTTCTCGCTATGACCGATTTACCGCCAAGAACTCTTACAAATCTGAAATATTGGAATCGTTTTGCTCCGAAATGATGAGTCGCAACATAAATCAGTACTCCAAATCCGACTAAAATAATATATCCGAATATCTTCTTGGTGGCAATAATAATGGCATTAAGCTGAATGGCTTTCATATTGGCTGCTACATTCTGAGGAGTCACCGTCATTCCGTCCATATAAACGGCAAGATCTCCTATTGCCGTAACCTGAAAACGGTATTGAAACCAAGAGTACAGGGTCGAAAAGATTCCTACAGCGAGGAAAGTTCTCCAAACCAGAACAAGTCCGATAGCTGCCAGCATTTCATCCATTTCAAGCTTATCCAGCGTATAAAACCATACGGAGATAAACAATGAACACATTCCGTAGCCTTTTAAAAACATGGGCAGATACCAGTTGTCATAACTGAACTCCAGCACCATGGAAAAGTACATAATAATAGCATATCCAACCATAGCGGCAAAACCGGAAAAAATATACATTTTCAATGGCTTTTCTTTTTTAAACCAGAAAATAGCAAGAGCTCCGGCTAAGATAATTCCGGGGATCATCAGTAGACTCAGCCTGGTATTGGTCAATTGATCATATCCCAAAACTCCTACCGCAAACGTATTCTGAATAGAAGCTGTTCCCAGAAACATTCCCAGCCAGAAAAGCATGAACAAACCGTGCTGCACATTATTTTTTGTGAAAATTTTAAACGAAAGGTAGGGTCGTTTTAAAGTCAGCTGACGGATAGAAAGCAGTGCAAAGCTGACAAAAGCTGCAATACTTCCATAGATGATGTTCCTGGAGTTGAACCAGTCCTGCTGTCTTCCAAATGAATACACATAAGCCGAAAACATGAATGTTGAAATGAAAAGCAAAATACTCAGCCAGTCAATATAATGTAGCGGTACTTTTAATGCAAAATATTTGTCATGCATAAAAATCCAGTGTATCAATGCTAAAATAAAGCATAAAACTGCTGTGAGCAGATAGAACTGCTGCCAGTTGTAAAGAAGAGCAAACTCAGCGGCATAATAGGTTGCCACCTGGTTCATGACAAGAACGAAGGTATAGAAAGCTCCGTAAAATACTCCACGATTTCCGATCATAACCATTAATGGCAGAAACAGTTCTATGGTAACCATCATTTTCATAAAGCCAATCATTAAAGAAGTAAAAATAAAAATCATTGGCTGTAAAGTAGTCCCGTTCACATAGCTCAGCAACCCTAAAAGTACCAGAAGCAACACCATTTTGTCCCTTACTTTGAATCTCATTTTGATTCTCAGGACAACAGGCATGCAAGCTCCCATCCCAATGGTAGTGGCGTAATTGGCCCACATAAAATATTCTGTCATGGCGCCGGTACCACTTACCAGAGAACTGATATTTCCCGTATACACCCCGCCGATGGGCATTACCACGGCAAGCAGTAATACAATCAGCAGCAGCTGTACGGGCTTGGGTACCCAGTCGCTATATAATCCTTTGTTGTACATGATGAATTTAGAAGTTAGAGGTTAGAAACTAGAAGTTAGTAACTGAAGTTTTCAGCTTAACTTGTGTATTTTCTAATCTTTTAATCTTTCAATGATTAAATTTTTAAATTACTGGCCGATATTTACATTCATATTCATTCCGGCGCTCAGCTTATCCAGATCTTCTTTTTTGTTGGAAGCTGTAAACTCAATTCTTACAGGGATCCTCTGCTGTACTTTGATAAAGTTTCCGGTAGAATTGTCCGTAGGCACGCTTGAGTATCTTGATCCGGTAGCCGCTGAAACAGCAGTCACAATTCCTTCGAATTTTTTCCCTCCTAAAGCATCCGCTGTCATAGAAATTTTTTCTCCTACTTTGATATTCGGCATCTGGCTTTCCAGGAAGTTGGCAGTTACCCACTTCTGACCGTTCAGAACGATTGTTGCAACCTGCTGTCCTGGTTGGATCAGCTGACCTTCAGAAATTGTTCTTCTTCCCATTACTCCATCATAAGGCGCTGTAATAACAGTATATGAAAGATTGATCTTCGCCATGTCCAAAGCAGATTTTGTTCTTTTAATTTCAGCATCATTGATTCCCAATCTGCTTTTTACTTCAGCTGTAGAAAGGTTTGCAGATTGCTTTTGATTGACTAAGGTTTCATAAGCAGCCTTCTGAGCATCATATTCTGTCTTCACCTGATCATATTGTTGTCTCGTAACGGCTTCAGCTGCCAAAAGGTTTTTATATCGGTTTAGATTCTGTTCAGCATTCCACAATCTTGCTTTTGCGCCTGCGATATTGGACTGCATCACGTTGATATTGTTGGAAACCGTGTTCACAGAAGAGCTTGTAGCTGTTTTTTGAGCCATAGCATTCTGATAAGCGGCTTCAGCCTGTCCCAGTTGCGTAAGAATTTCACGGTCGTCAAGGATGACCAAAGTATCTCCTTTTTTTACACGCTGATGTTCAATAAACTTAATTTCTTTGATATAGGCAGAAACTCTGGTATTGATAGGATTGATGAATTCTTCTACCTGTGCCGCTTCCGTATAGGTTTTGCTTCCGATATGGAAATATTCGCGTATTAACCAGAATAATCCGAAACCGATCACCAGAAAAACGATGATATTGGATATAATGGCTCTGATTTTATTGGTTTTATTTTTCTTTTTCTTATTCTCTGCAGCAGATGCTGCCGGAGTAGATGTTGTATTTTGAGTGGTTTGTCCCTTGTTTTCCATTGTGTTGATTTTCAGTTTTAAATTAAAGTGTTCCTGTAGATTTCAAAAGGTTGTAATACTGATATAAAACATTGATTTCAGCATTGGCGTAATCAAGCTCCGCCTGCAGTTTCTGGTTCTGTGCATCAATCATTTCCGCCTGCACGGCCAGCTGATTCAGATATTTGGCTTCCGTAATCTTGTAGTTTTCTTCCGCCAGTCTTTTGGAATCATTCAGAATATCTGCCTGCTGAATCGCTTCCTGATATTTGGTATAGGCTGCATTCACTGCCATATCTACATTCTGCTGCACCAGAGTCATGGCATCATTTGCCTGATTCTTTTGCAATTCCCCTAATTTTACTTTTTCTTTTGTTTTATAGAGGGTATCGATGTTGTAGCTCAGAGAAACCCCAGTCTGCCAGCCCCCTGAATACATATCCAAAACAGGATTTCTCGTCGTGATCGGTCTTTGCAGCGTATATCCGCCAAATCCGGCCAGCGTAGGTGAATTGTCTGTTTTGATGATTTCAATATTCTTATCTGCTACCGCAATGTTTTTTTGAGCAGATTTCAGCAAAGGATTGCTTTCGTGTGCAAGATCTGTATAATACTCCATGCCAATTCCGGATTCTTTAGTCTCCAGACTTTCTGTAGGAACAATCTCCGTGTCAGAAGATAATCCTAAGGCAATATTCAGATTATAATTAAGGATTTTCTTATTATTCGTAAGGGTAAGAATTCCCTGGTCCAGGTTTTTGATAGCCAATTCTCCACGAATCACTTCGTTTCGGGTTACCATTCCCTGCTGATAGAACTTCTGGATATTTTTCAGACGTTCCAGAGCCAGTTTTTTGTTATTCTGAAATACTTCTTCCTGATTGATGATTTTATAGACATCCAGATAGTTGGAAATCACTAAAAATTTCACATCCTGTTTGTTTTTCTCTAAATCCAGTTCGGAAAGTTGTTCGCGAAGCCCTGCCATTTCGATGGACTTATTCACCAATCCTCCTTTGAAGATCAGCTGTGTTGCCTGTACCGCATACGAACTTCCGTAATGCGGCATCGGAACGTTTGTGGAATTCGAAAAATCTTTATCAATGGCTACTGCATCTCCTAAATAGAACTGGCTTGTAGAAGCCGTAATTGTGGGAAGTTTCTGAAGCTTAACCACATTGGTGTGCTGTTTTGCAATATCAATATTCTGTGCGGAGACTTTGAGTTGCTGGTGATTCTGAACAGCGAGTTCCGCCACCTCACCTGCGGTCATCTGTTTGATCTGTTGTGAAAAAAACAGCGCAGGAAAAGCTGCTATCAATACAGATAGTGCTGTTTTTATTTTCTTTGTCATTTTACCTTGTTTTACAGATGCAAAGTTAGGTCAGCAACAAAATCAATCAAATGTTTGATTTTTGGAAAAAGATGTTCAAATGTAAGATTTTAGTTTTCGAACTGATGTCTGTACTGTCTAGGGCTTACCTCAAGATGCTTCTTAAAAAAATGAGAAAATGAGTATTGATCACTGAATCCGAGAATAGCGGAAATCTCCGAAACCGGTTTATTGGAAGAGTTTAAGAGCACTTTCGCTTCATTAATGACAATTAAAGCAATGATCTGACTTGCAGATTTTCCCGTAATGGTCTTTACTACAGAAGAAAGATGTCTGGTTGTAATTGATTGTCGTTCGGCGTAGAACTCAACAGTTCTTTCAGTAAGGTGATGCTCTGCAAGATCGGTAAGAAAGACAAATACAATTTCTTCCTGTCTGGACATCTGGTTCATAGAGCTGTTATCCTCCTTGGAAATAATTCCTGCCATCTGATAGCAGAAAACAGAAAAAAGGTGCTCTACCATTTCCTTCTTATAAAGCATTTCGGTATCAGAATCCAGGATATATTTCAGGAAATTGACACTTTTCCATACGACTTCCATTTCATCCTCAGGAAAAGGAACTCCTTTATTCATCTGCTGTCTGAAATACCGATATGTTATCAGACGGTTGAATTTTAATGATAAGGCAGAAATAAATTCTCTTTTGTAAGAAACCATTCTCGACTGAAAATCATCAGTCACTCCCACCACTTCATAAATGGTTTGGGGATCGGTTACCATAAACATATTGGCAGAAACCTCCAGATCACTGAAGTGCTGGCGAAGTTTTATAGTTCCTGATTTAATAAATATAAATGCAGGATTTTCGGGACGAAACGGTTTACCTACAGCGATTCGCTCGAAAATATTATGTTCGGTAAAAATATCAACGCCAAATTTTTCCAGGGCAGACATAAGACAAATGTAAGCAATCTTACCAGTGATTACAAAATTTTATTATTTTAGCAGGAATCCAATTTCCCTTTAGTATGAGAAAGGTTGATCTATTATTTGCAGAATACAGTAAAAGCCATAGAAATCCGACCAACAAGTTCATTCACTGGATTTGTGTACCCTTAATTTTCTGGACGATTCTGGGGTTTGCCTCCCTGATTCCTTCCCCTCATTTCTGCGCTTCCTATTTCGGATGTGCCAGTATCGTAAGCCTTATTGTGATTATTCTGATCACCCTGTTCTATATAAGGCTGTCTTTATTGATCGCTCTCATAATGATCGTGATTATGCTTATCATGGAACATTTCATTTATCTCACCAATATTAGTTTCGGAAGACAATCATGGATGGTTTACCTTTCTGTGTTTATCATCACATGGATTTTTCAGTTTATCGGGCATAAAATTGAAGGAAAAAAGCCTACTTTCCTTAAAGATCTCCAGTTTCTTCTGATAGGACCCATATGGCTTTTAGGCTTTGTTCTTAAAAAGACAGGAATCAGATATTAATCTTCCAGCGCATATACCGCAAAACTGGCCAGCCAGTGGTCTCCTCCATAATTTCCCTGAAAAAGTAATGGTAATCCATTATTGAGAAATACATCTGCTGTTTTCTTAAAATCTTTTTTCAGGGGATGATTAGCCGGAAGTGCGTTTGAAATTCCTTTCATACACCATGCTTTAGAAAAAGATAGTCCTACAAGGTGAACAGTTTGGTAATCGCTCAGATCACTTACTACAGGAATTTTTTCAACATTTTCCAGACTTCTTTTTTCATAGAAAGCATTCAGCCACTGTACAAATTCTTTTTGAGGAAGCACTCTTCGCATCAGGTCTGCAATTTCAAGACTTGGCGAAAAGAAATCGGATCCGTCCGGTTCCAGATAAGCAGGTGTTTTCTGTTCTTTCAAGAAAAAGTATTTTGCCTTTTCCGTCAACTGGCTTTCAAACTCCTTATCTTTATTGGCTCTTGCCCAGTCGATGGCAAAAGACATGGCAAATGCCGTGTTAGGATGAACTCCGGTTCTGTTAGGATACGTTTGCTTTGGAAGATAAGTTTTCCATGATTTCAGGATCTGATCTGTCAGCGGTTTCAGATTTTGGTGCCATATTTTAGCTTTCGGATGATCCCAGGTTGTGAGTTCTTCATCCAGCTTTAAGATCCACGCCCAGCCATAGGTTCTTTCAAAAGTTCCTGTCAGCTGATATTTTGTAAAGTAATCTGCTTCTGTCTGAAGTTTTTCTTTTTGAAATGATTCATCCAGAATTTTTTCAATCTCTTTGGCATTGGAGAGATTGGGTTTCGTTTTCAAAAGTCTCGTCAGCATCCAATGCCCGTGAACAGAGCTATGCCAGTCGAAACATCCATAAAAACTAGGGTGAAGATCTTTTGGAGTTAAAGAAACTTCGCCTGCGTTATTAATGATATGGGCAGTTTTATTAGGATACTCCTGGTTGATACAGTGAAGAGGTTTATCGGATAATTTCATCGCCATTTCGTCTGTAAGTTTCGGAGCTTCCTGGGCATACATCAGAAATGGAGAAAATGCTAATGCTAAAAGACTTTTTTTCATGAATTAAAAATAGAAATAATTTAGCAGTCTCAGCAATTTTCAGATCGGTTTTACAGCGAATTATTTTTAAATTTTAATCAATCTTACCCATCATCAGTTTTGTGCACACTTTTTGATCATACTCATAAAAACTAACTAACTTATGAAGAAAATTATTTTCCTGTTATCAGGTCTTATTCTGATCAACTGCAGCAAATCAGGCGGCGAAAAACATGAAGCGAAAGCCGACCTGATGGAAGTTATAACTGAAGATAGAGCACCTTCTCCTGCAGCGGCGCCTCCTCCTCCACCACTTCCTATCTCTGAAAAGGTAGTTTCTGATGAAAATGGCACCAACAAGGACGTTTATACCCCTAAAAAAACAGATACGATCTCCAAAAAAATCATCAAAAACGGAGATATGAAAATTCAGGTGGGTGATATTAAAAAGACACAGAGCCAGGTGAATGAAATCATCAGAAAAAACAATGCTTATATCCAGCAAGAGGAGTTTCAAAATACGGATATGGATGATAATCTTAGTCTGATCATTCGTGTGCCGCATAAAAACTTTGATGCTCTGATCAATTCTTTTTCAGATGGCGTTGGAACCGTTTTGTCTAAAAACATTTCATCCAATGACGTTACTGAAGAATATACTGATGTAGCGATAAAGCTGGCCAACAAAAAGATATATCTTGAAAAATACCGTGATATGCTTAAAAGTGCTGCTACCACAAAAGATATGCTGGAGATCCAGGAAAATATCCGTGAACTGGAAGATGAGATTGATGTGGCCGAAGGCAGACTTCGTTTTATTGATGACCGGGTGAATTACAGTACTCTGAATTTGAATTTATACAAAGAAAAAGTGAGAAGTTCCGCCACTTCAAAAATAGGTTTTGGGAGCCGTTTTGTAGATTCGGTAACAGAAGGCTGGAACAGTTTTATAAGCTTTATGCTTGGAATCATTTCTCTGTGGCCTTTCTTTTTGCTTATTCCTGTTATTATTTTTATTTGGAGAAAATGGAGATCAAAGAAAAAGGATTAAAATTAACTTATTAAAAATCCGGGCATCTTCGATGCCCGGATTTTCATTGCATTATCTACAATTTAACTATTAAAATATTCTTTTACTGTTTCGAGGACCTTTTCATCTGCCATTTTCTGTGAGGTTCCCAATGTAATTTTCAAATCTCTGAACTGAGCCGTATCATGAAGGAAGTGCTTAAGCTCCTCCTGTGTTACACCCGGTCCTGTAATATACACTTCCTGAGAATTGGTCAGCAACTTTTCAATTTCTTTAAAAAACTTGTTTCTGTTGGTAATTTCAGCGTTATTTCCTGCATTCTCACTGGAGTTTCCGTGCTGTATCTCTGCTTTCACCGGTTTGCAAAGGATGAATTCAGAAACATTTTGTGTATCGTGATTCCTGGCTACAATGGCTTTTTCTGTATCAATCCAGATTCCTGCTAATTTTTTATCAGACATAATCATATAATTTTAAGTGATGAATACTAAAAAACAAGAATAATGCAATAGTCTTGTTAAGGGCTGTTAAATATTTTTATAATTCTGCCAAAAAAACCATCCACAAAATATGGACGGCTTTTTTGATATTTCAGATCGTCTTTGTTATTTTCTGATGGTTTTAGTACTATTTTTTCCGTCCTTATAAAAGATTTTCACAAAATAGATTCCGGATTGAAGACGGCTGATGTTCATACTGTTTTTATCGGGATTCATAAAAGTCATGATCTGAAGTCCGTGAGGGGTAATGACATCTACCCTGCTTATTTGAGCATAATAAGTTTCCGGTGCAAAATTGATCATATGTTCGGATACAATTACTGAAAGATCATTTTCTTTATTGGTAAGAGCTGATGTCTGACAGTTCTGTCCTTCATTGCAGTCGCTTACAATTTTCCAGACAGTATTATTTCCTGGTGTTTCCCCCGGATTTGCGTACCATTTGTTCTCCCAGATTTTGCAGGCGTGGAAAACCTTTGTTCCTGCTGCTGGATATGTTTTTGCAGGATTATATTCCTGTGCGCCACAATAGGTAACCGCACCGCCTGATTCACAGCCTGTCCCTTCAGTACATGTACTTATTTCCTCCCATACCATATTGATTCCAGGCATTTCTCCCGGATTTGCGTACCATTTGTTTTTCCAGATTTTACAGGAGTAAAAAACTTTCGTTCCGGCTGCAGGATAAGCATTGGCAGCATTATACTGCTCTGCTCCACAGTAGGTCTGGCCATTTCCTGATGTAATTTTTTTTGTTCTGACTTTTAATTCATTACTTACATCAGAAAGCTGATCGTTCATTGCAACAGATTTTACCGTATAAGTATATTCTGTGTCCTGTGCCAATCCGGTTCGTAAAAAGCTTGTTTGTACAGTCTCTCCTACTTTAATTCCATTCTCAAATACTTGGTAATTTTTGATTCCCTGCGAATGGGTGGAAGCTGTCCACATTAATGAAACAGAGTTTTCAGTAACGGCCATTGAATGCAGGTTGGAGGGTGCTGTAGGCTTTTCAAGAGTGCCTTCACTGTTTGTTTTTACATTGAGTGGTGCACTTTTCGCTGAAGTAAGCCCTGAAGATCCCTTCGCCTGAATTTCATAGGTATATGTCGTATTGGCTGTTAAACCAGTATCCTGGAATGTAGCCGTAGTTACCTGCTGAATGTTTTGTCCGTTGCGGAAAACGTTATAGGATACCGCGTCAGACTGTGCATTCCAGCTTATTTTGGCAGAAGTGCTTGTTATTCCTACCTGTGCTAAGCCTGTCGGGGTGGCAGGTGCAGAAACTCCTGTTCCGGAGGTTACGTTAACATCAATTACATTATAAAATGCATTGGTGGTATCTGCTACATCCCAGACCGCTAAAATAATATGATAGCCGCTACGGTTTGCAGGAACGGTAATCTGATGAGAAACATTATCCTGCGGAGGTGTCCCATTATGTGCAACAGTTCCAATAAGCTCAAGATCCTGACGGGAAAGTGGTTGATTGGGATTCCAGCCCTGCTTTGTGATATAATAATGCCATTTTGCTGTCGCATGATATGCCGAGTATTTCCAGATAAAGCCATTCACACCAGTGGAAATATTGGTTTTCTTCCAACGATCGGCAGTCTGAATGTCCAGTGTAGTGTCTCCACCAATGCTTCCATTAGCAGAGGCAATCTTTCCATCTGCAGGACCCGCCGCAGGAAACCCTTTTGGGGCTTCAAGAGATCCAGGTTCATTAATAACAGATCCATAGATACTAAATGCAGCAGAATAACCTAGTGCAGCCTTATCAAGGCTACCCTGATATCCTCTGGAGGCAGGACTCAATACATATCCGTGCGCAGACAGATGAATTAAAGATGGTACCAGCATCGCCAGCATCAGCAATAGCGCAAAAAAAAATTTACTTGTCTTCATAACTAAATATTTTGGTGTTATTGATCAATCTTCCGTAAAACTATTTTCTGAAACCCTTTTCCTCGATATAACTAAAGAAATGGAAAAGAAAACAGCTTTAATTCATCAAATGATTTGAATTGTAGAATTTTTAATAAAAAAAACAAATTAAACTAAATGAATTAGTCAATATTTGATATTAAAACATAAAATTACAATTCATAACATCTTATCCTTAACATATAATTACAAAATGTTAAAACATAAATATACAAAAAAATATATAATTAATCACACTTTATTGAAATATTTTTCATGGGAATTGGTTGGTAACAGAAGGTGGAGAGAAAATGGAAATATAAAATGATGTCAGTTATATAATTTGTAAGCAGTACTGAAAACTATTTAATAAAAAAGCTGAGAGAATTGATCATTCTCTCAGCAGTAGATTATATTCACAAAGAATCCGAGTTATTTCCCAAGTACGAAGACTGCAGGAATTTTATGAAGTTCCGGTTTTTGTTTCTGCCAGTCTTTTATGGTTTTTGTTTTGATGAATTCGTGTTCCGGATCGTTGATATTAGCTGCAATACAAAGCTTTGTATTCGGTGACAAAAACTTACACAAATCTTCAAACAGCTGGTTATTCCGGTAAGGTGTTTCCATGAAAATCTGAGAATATCCTGTTTTCTGTACAAGACTTTCCAGGTTCATGATCTGTTTCTTTTTCTCCCCTTTATCAATGGGAAGATAGCCGTGGAAAGTAAACTCCTGTCCATTAAAACCACTGGAAATCAAAGCAAGAATAATAGATGAAGGCCCCGAAATCGGGATCACTCTGATGTTTTTCTCATGACACCATTTCACCATCAGATTTCCCGGATCTGCAATACATGGTAATCCTGCTTCTGACAGCAATCCGAAGTCCTGCCCTTTCAGCATCAGCTGCTGAGCTTCCTTAATATCTGCATTTTCCGTGTATTTATCTAACAAAAACAACTTCAGATCAGACTGCTTTTTTTCAGGAGCAAAAAATTTCACAACCTTTCGGGCAGTTTTCTCATTTTCCACAAAGAAATAATCTGTCTGCATGATATAATCCTTCACAACAGGTGAAAAGTGGTTGATAGAAGTATTTTCTGATAAGTAAGCAGGGAGTAAAAAAAGCATTGTATTATTTTTTAGTTCTTTTTAAGTGAAGGTGTTGGAAATATTCTGCATATTCATGCTCATTATTTTGATAATTGATTTTTAATAGCTTCACAACCTTCATCCAAAAGCTGGAAAACCTTTTCAAAATCGTTCATATCACCCCAATAAGGATCCGGCACTTCAGCATTTTTGTGATCTCCCAATACCTCTAAAAACAAGGATACTTTCTGACGTTCTTCTTCATTTTTAGTTTTAGAAACAACATCTCCGAGTACATCAACATCCATACAGTAGATTTTATCAAAGGTTTCAAAATCTTTCCTGGTGATAGGTCTTGATCTTTGCTGCGATATATCAATATGATGATTAGCTGCAGTTTTAATGGCTCTTTTATCCGGATGCTCGCCTTCATGCATTGAAATAGTTCCGGCAGAATCTACCCAATAATGATCCGGTAGTTTCGTTTTCATAATTCCTTCCGCCAATGGACTTCTGCATATATTTCCCAGACAAACCATTAAAATTTTCATATTCTGTTTTTTTTAAAAAAAGTCTTTTGTTACGACAAAACTAAATAAAAAATGAAGAATAAAACTATCCTTCATTTTAATTTATGTAAGCTCAACCTTATTTATTGTTTGATTCTTTCAGTAAGGTCTTTTACGTATTTCTTGATTTCTTTATCAATTTTTGAAACGTCTTTGATCGTATCACAAGCATACATTACTGTAGAGTGATCTTTTCCTCCCATTTCCTCACCAATTTTGGTAAATGTAGAATTGGTAAACTCTTTGGAGAAGTACATTGCAAGCTGTCTTGGTAATGCAATCTCTCTTTTTCTTGTTTTTGAAAGCAGCTGCTCCTTTTTGATTCCAAAATAATCACAAACCACTTCCTGAATATAAGGAATATTGATCACCTTCTTCTGGTTCGCTGCAATTCTGTTGATGGTTTCTTTAAGCAACTCAAGACTAAGGTCTCTCTTATATACTGTAGAGTATGCAATCACAGAGTTGATAACCCCGATAAGCTCTCTTACATTTGTTTTGGCTTCAGCAGCAAGGAAGTCAAGCATATCGCCAGGAAGAACAATTCCGTCTCTGCTTAGCTTATCTTCAATGATCTGTCTTCTTGTAGATAGATCCGGAGATTTGATTTCTGCAGAAAGTCCCCATTTGAAGCGGGAAACAATTCTGTCCTGGATATCCATAATATCTGCAGGCGCTTTATCTGAAGTAAGGATGATCTGTTTTCCGTTCTGATGCAGGTGATCAAAAATATGGAAGAAACTGTCCTGTGTCGCCGATTTTCCGGATAGGAACTGAATATCATCAATAATCAGTACATCTACCATTTGATAGAAATTCGCAAACTCAGTCTGCTTATGAGCCTTAGCCGCAGAGATAAACTGTTGGATAAACTTTTCAGAAGACAGATAAAGAACTACTTTATCAGGAAACTGATTTTTTACTTCAAGACCAACGGCCTGTCCCAGGTGGGTTTTTCCAACTCCATAACCTCCATATAGGAATAACGGGTTGAAAGCTGTTGCTCCAGGTCTTTTGGCAATGGATCTGGCTACAGTGGCTGCAAATTTATTGCTTTCTCCTTCTACATAACTATCAAACGAATAGTCAGGCTTCAGGTTAGAATCTATATTTACTTTTCTAATTCCAGGAACGACAAACGGGTTTACAATATTAGCAGAAAAACCTTGCGGCATGGTTTCCTGTGTTTTCGGAGTAGGAACGCTTTGTCCCTTGATGTTCATGGTAACAGGTTTTTCTTCACCTTTTGGTCTGTTTTCCATCACAGAATACCATAATTTCACTCCTTTTCCAATATTTTTCTTCAGGGCAGCAGAAAGTAAGGACAGGTAATTGTCCTCTATATATTCCTTGTAGAAATCACTCGGCACGATCAGCGTAAGGTTGTTGGCCACCAATGAAAGCGGCTGAACCTTATCGAATAGCATATCGAAAGATTTTTCAAGTTTTTTAAGGTCAGAATTGTCTTCAGCAGCGTTCAGGTTATCACGCATAAACTGAAGGCATTTCTGCCATATCATCATTAAATTGTCATCCAT